>NZ_AP023359.1:5365000-7765000 GCF_018324255.1 Polymorphospora rubra | reverse complement strand
GTCGGCCGCTGGTGGCAGCGCAACGTCTGGTCGGTCGCGCAGGAACACGCCGCCACCCACATCAGCGAGCGGGTCGTCGCCGCCGTCGCCGCCCAGACCCGGGTACGTCCACACCTCGGCCGGATCGTCGTGTCCTGCATGGACGGTGAATGGCACGCCCTGCCGGCCCGCCTGGTCGCCGAGGTGCTCCGGCTGCGCGGCTGGGACGTCGCGTTCCTCGGCGCCAGCGTCCCCGCCGCCCACCTGGTCTCCTATCTGCACCGCGACGACGCGCACGCGGTCGCGCTGGCCTGCGCCCTGCCGATGCGGCTGCCGCACGCCCACCGCATGATCGAGGCGTGCCGCCGTGCCGACGTACCGATCCTCGTCGGCGGCCGCGGCTTCGGCCCCGACGGCCGCTGGGCCCGCCGGCTCGGCGTCCACTGGGCCGGCGACGCGTCGTCCGCCGCCGACGTCCTCACCGACGAACGGACCCTGCACCGGCCGCCGCCGGAAGACCTCGACCACCTCGCCGACGACGAATACCCCGGCCTGGTCAACCGCCGCGCCGAACTCATCGACACCGGCCTGCGCGACCTCACCGCCCTGGTGCCGGCGATGGCCGACTACACCCCGGCCCAGCTCGACGCGACGGTCGACGACCTCGGCCACATCGTCGACTTCCTGACCGCCGCCGTCTACGTCGACGACGCCACGCTCTTCACCTCGTTCATCACCTGGATGGTCGAGGTCCTCGACAGCCGGCAGGTGCCGGCCCACACCGTCGACCGCATCCTCGAGGTGTACGCCGACATGCTGCACGACTTCCCGCGCGCCCACCGGTTCCTGCGCGCCGGCCGCGTCGCCGTACGCTCCTGAGATGCTCGCCCAGCAGCGCCAGGCGGTGATCCTGGACCGGGTCCGGCTCACCGGCGGCGTACGCGTCACCGACCTCGCCACCGAGTTCGGCGTGTCCGACATGACGATCCGCCGTGACCTGGAGGTGCTCGCCGACCGTGGCCTGCTCGCCAAGGTGCACGGCGGGGCGACCACGGTGCACCCCGGTGCCACCGACGAGCCCGGCTTCGCGGCCAAGTCGGTCCGCCAGCGTGCCGAGAAGGCGGCGATCGCCGCCCGGGCCGCCCACCTGGTCCGGCCCGGCATGGCGGTGGCCCTGTCCGCCGGCACCACCACCGCCGAACTCGCCCGGCACCTGGTCGACGTACCCGGGTTGACGGTCGTGACGAACTCGGTCCCGGCGGCCGACGTCCTGCACCGGGCCGCCCGGCCCGATCACACGGTGGTGCTGACCGGCGGCGTACGCACCCCGTCCGACGCCCTGGTCGGGCCGGTCGCCGTCGCCGCGATCCGGTCGCTGCACCTGGACCTGCTGTTCCTCGGCGTGCACGGGATGAGCGTGCGGGCCGGCTACACCACCCCGAACCTGATGGAGGCCGACACCGACCGGGCCCTGGTCGCGGCGGCCGACCGGCTGGTGGTCCTCGCCGACCACACCAAGTGGGGCACCGTCGGGATCTCGTCGATCGCGGCCCTGGACCGGGCGCACACCGTGGTCACCGATCCCGGCACCCCGGCCGACGCGCTGGCGGCCCTCGGCGAACACGTGCCGGACGTGGTCGTCGCCAACTGAGAACCGGTCGTCACAGCCCGCTGCACGGGCGGCCGTCGATCGTGCAGGCCGACGGACGTTTCGGGCCGAACATCGATTCGCCGCCGACATCAAACCGGAACCGGGCCGACCCGTTGGCCGGCACCGCCGCCCCGGTGAACGTCACCGTCTGACCGTCCTGGTTGTACTGCGCCCCGGACGCCCCCGTCACCGTGCCCGAGTCGGTCAGCGTGATCGTCACCGACCACCGGGCGGAAGCGCCCCCCGGATTGTCGACGGTGACCTCGCCGCGGTAGCCGAAGGCCGACGTCGACAACCGGTTGAACTCGGCCTCCAGCGGCACGGCGGCCGCGGCGGCCGGCGACCCGGTCCCACCGGGCGACGGCGAGCCGCTCGGGCTTGCCGACGGCGAGCCCGTGGGTGCGGGCGGTACCGCCCGGGGCGGGGGCGTCGGGGACGTCCTCGTCGCGTCCGTGGTCGCCTGTGGCGCCGGCAGGTTCGGCACCGATCCGGAGGTCGGCGCCGCCCCGTCCGGGGCGTCGTCGCCGCCCGCCGCGAAGAGCGCGACCAACCCGACGGTGAGCAGGACGACGGCGACCACGCCGGCGAGCACCGCGACGCGCCGGTCGCCCCACAACGCCGCCAGCGGGCCGGAAGGCAGCGCCCGACGGGCGCCACCCCGCCGGGGTACGGCATCCGTCCCGCCGCGGTCGGCGTCGGAACCGGTGCCGTCCGGCTCGGCCGGGGCGGCGAGGTCGACCTCGGAGAACGCCAGCCAGTCGAGCACCGCCGGCAGCCGGCCGGTCAGGACGTGCTCGTACGTCTCCTCGAGCTGCTCGCGGTGTTCGTCGTACCACTGGTTGACGAAACACGACTGGTGCAGGGTCAGCCGGGAACCGGCGTCGGTCGGCTGCACCTCGTAGATGACCAGGGTCTGCACCCGGTCCAGCCGCCATTCCATGGCCAACCGGCGCGGCTCGCCGTACTCGAGAAGTTTCGCCGTGACCGGGCCGTTGAAACCGGGCATGTCGGTCGGGCGCAGCTGGAACTGCGAGCCGATCCGCGGAACCATGTCCGTCTCCCCGAACCACTGCCCGATCAGGCGGGGCTCGGTCAGCGCACGCCACACACGGGTAGCGGGGTGGGATAGGTCCACATCTACCCGTATGTCAGCCACCGGGCGACTTTACGGCCTCGCTGGTGGCGCCGGAAACCGGCCTCCCCCCACCGCCGCGACCAGCACGCCGCTGCCGGACGGTACGTCAGGCCCGGAGACGGTCGGTCTGCGGAAGCCGGAGACGGTCGGTCTGCGGAAGCTGGTCGAGATCGGGCTCCCAGCCGTCGTCGTCGACGTCACCGCCGGTGGTCTCGCCCGGCACCGGCGCCGGTTCCGGCACCTGGTCGGCGCCCGGCACCTGACCCCCGCCGCTGACGTTCGGCAGTACCGCCCACGGGACCGTCGTGGCCCACCCGACCTCGTGCACCTCACGCGGTTGCGCTGTCACTGTCACGTTGCCGAGGGTATTCAGGCGTCGGCCCCGTCGTGGGATTTCGCCCGTACCCGGGTCGCCGGTTCCGGTCCCCGCCCCGCGTCCGCCCCGCGCACGCGTCGCGCGGTCCTGCGTCGCGCGGTCCTGCGTCGCGCGGTCCTGCGTCGCGCGGTCCTGCGTCGCGCGGTCCTGCGTCGATCATGGAGAAGTTGCGCCTGCCCGGGCCTGGTGGTTGCCGGTGTCCCATCGCCGTGATCGTCTGCGGTGCGGACACTTCCGGTACGGGTGGTGAGCGCCTGGACCGCTGACGATCGACGTTACCGGCGGAGGGTGGCGCACCCTGGCAGGTCGCCCGTCTGGCAAGGGGGACGTTGATCTGGGCGGGAGAGACCCTACCCGCCCCGGGTAAGGTCTCTCCCGCCCAGATCGACAGGAGCGGCTGGCTGCGTTTCCGGCAAAACCCGTCCGTGATCGGCTGCGTTGCCATGTTTTGCCGGGTGAGGGTGGGCGGTCCGATGTTGACGAGCTTCCGTCCCGGCGGGCAGTTGTCCTGACGTGTTCGTCGCGCTCGCCGTGATCGAGGAGGAGCCGTGTTCGTTTCGGGCGGTTTGCGACTCAACTGGTCCTTGATCGACGGTGAGGGGCGGGCCGGGGGTGGGGTCAGGGGTGGGTGGCCTGTTCGGCCAGTGCTACGGCGTTGCGGAAGAGCATGGCGACGGTCGTGGGGCCGACTCCGCCGACCCGGGGTGTGATCGCGCCGGCTACCGTCTCGCATGCCTCGTCGACGTCGGGGAGTAGGCGGCGGCCTTCGTAGCGGACGCCGCCGCCGACGATGACGGCGCCGGGTCGGATGTGTTCCGGCCGTAGGATGCCGGGTACGCCGACCGCCGCGATCACGATGTCGGCCCGTCGGGTGTGTCGTGCCCAGTTCGGTATGCCGCTGTGTACGACGGTGACGGCCGCGTCGGCGGTGGCTCGTTTCTGGGTCAGCAGCATCGCCAGCGGCCGGCCGAGGGTGGTGCCCCGGCCGAGCACGACAACGTCGCGGCCGGCGACGGGGCGACAATCCCGGCAGAACGCCCACGCTATCTCCTCGATCGCGCCGGTCGGGCGGTCCGCGCTCACGGGCGGTCCGCGCTCACGGGCGGTACCGAAAATCGGTTTGTGTGGGGGGGCGGGGGTGGCTAGCCTGGCCGCCATGTCAGCCACGCACGCCCTGATCAACAGCGCCGCGCCGGTCCGGTACGGTTCGCTGCTCGTCTCGCGCCGCCGGATCCGGCCCGCCCTGGCCTGCCAGGACGCGTCGGCGACTGACTGACCTCGACCGCTTTCCGCGCGTCAACGCGCACGCCCAGGGCCACCCGAGTCCAGATCCGCTCGGACAGGCCCCGCTTCGCGCTGCCTGTCCACGCCCGCCGCCCGGCGCCCCGCCGGCCGGCAGACAGGACACCGGCTGTGGCATCCCACGCTCCGTACCGCCATACCCCGCCCGACCCCGCGAATCGCCGGCCCGACCCCACGAACTCCCGGCGCGACTCTGCGGATCCCGGGCGTGACCCCGCGAATCACCGGCACGACCTCGCGAATCACCGGCCCGATCCCGTGGATCCCCTGCCCGACCCCGCGCGGCGACCCGCTGCGCCCGACCCCGCACCGCGGCCCGTTCCGCCGGACGGCGGCCCGCGGCGCAGGCCGCCGTACCGCACCGGCCGGGACCGGTCGCGGCGGGTGTTGTCGCAGAACTTCCTGGCCGATCCGGCCGCCGTCGGGAACATCGTCCGGGCCGCCCGGCCCGGCCCGGACGACCTGGTCGTCGAGGTCGGCGCCGGGCGGGGTGACCTGACCCGGGCGCTGGCCGCCGTCGCCGGCCGGGTCGTCGCGTACGAGGTCGATCCAGGCCTCGCCGCCGACCTGGCCGTGGCGTGCCGGCCGCTTGCCAACGTGACCTGCCGGATCGAGGACTTCCTGCAGGCCCGGCCGCCCCGCCGGCCGTTCGCGCTGGCGGGCAACATTCCGTGGGCGATGACCGCCGCGGTCGTCGACTGGTGCCTCGCCGCGCCGACGCTGACGGCGGCGACCCTGCTCACCCAGTGGGAGTACGCCCGCAAACGCACCGGCGGCTACGGCCGGTGGAGCCGGCTGACCGTGCTCACCTGGCCGTCGTTCGAGTGGCGGCTCGCCGGGCGGGTGCACCGTACGGCGTTCCGCCCGGTGCCCCGCGTCGACGCCGGCGTGCTGCGGCTGGAACGTCGTACCCGGCCGTTGCTGGCGGCACCGGCGCTGCCGGCGTACGAGCGGCTGGTCGAAATCGGGTTCACCGGCGTGGGTGGCTCGCTGTACGCGTCGCTGCGCCGGCACCATCCGACCGGTCGGCTCGACGCCGCGTTCCGGGCGCTCCGGCTGGACCGGGCCACGGTCGTCGCCGACGTGTGGCCCGAACAGTGGCTGGCCCTGTTCCGCCTGCTGCACACCCCGACCCGCCGCCACTGATCCGCCGCCGCTGATCCGCCGCTGATCCGCGTGATCAGGGAGTACGTCGAGTGCGTCGCCGGCGTGTCGGCGTCCATACTCCCTGATCACGGCGATCTTGGCGGACCGCCCCGCTGGTGGCGTCAAGATCCGCGTGATCAGGGAGTTCGAACCGCGCCGCGCCGACGGCACGCTCGACGTACTCCCTGATCACGCGGATCAGTGGGGGTTGGTCAGGGGAGTTGGTCGGCGCCCGGGACGCCGGCGCCGGCCGCTGGGGGAGTGGCCGACGCGTTGCCGGCGGGGTAGGTGTACGGCGGCCGGGCGACGGTGTCGTCCTCGCGCAGCCAGTCGTCCTTCTCCTTGCCGCTGTCGTTGGCCCGGGTGATCGTGGCCGGGTCGTAGAAGTTGTTGTCCGTCCAGGTCAGCCGGGTGTCACCGAAGTCCTCGGTGATCGTCTTGGCACTCTTGACGTAGTTGGCGTCGGCGTAGACCTGGCCACCGACGCCGAGGCCGATGAAGTAGTCGTCGACCTCGACGTAGTTGGCGAACAGGTGCGCGTAGCCGAACCGGACCCGCGGGTGCCGGGTGTTGGAGCCGTCCATCCAGTTGTGGTGGTACGTGACCCGCAGGTAGCCCCGGTCCTGGGCGCCGTTGTTGTCGCTGTGGCCGAGCAGCATCGACTTGTCGGTGCCGACGAACCGGTTGTACGAGGCGGTGACCAGGTCGGAGCCGCGCTTGACGTCCAGCGAGCCGTCGTTGGACGGGTAGAACGTGTTGTGGTCGATCCACACGTGGTGCGAGTAGCACTGGACGTTGACCGAGTCGTCGGGCGAGTTGCGGAACGACAGGTTGCGGACGATCACGTTCTGGACGTGGGTGAACTGGTCGCGTTCGGCGGGGTCGCAGAGGTCGCCGCCCCAGGCCACCTCGTCGGGGCCCCAGCCGTTGATGTCGAGACCGAAGCCGCTGATCGTCGCGTTCGTTCCGACGCCGATGATGGTCTTGTTGGAGCCGATGTCGAGCATGTCGGCGCCGGATCCGGTGATGGTGCCGGAGACCCGGACGATCCGTGGCGCGTCGTCGGCGACCGCCGCGGCGAGCTGCGCGTAGTTGGTGACGGTCACGGTGGGCCCGCCGGCGCCGCCGGTGGTGCCGGTGCGGCCGTACCCGCTGAGGGTGGCGAAGCCGATCAGGCCGGCGACGTTGCCGGGCTGGCCGGTCGGCGGGGGTGTGGTCGGCGGCGGGGTCGTGGGCGGGGGAGTGGTCGGCGGCGTCGTGGGCGGTGGGGTCGTCGGGGGCGGGGTGGTCGGCGGCGCCGTGCCGCCGGTGGTCACCACGACGTCGTCGAACGAGGCCGAGGAGTACGAGGTCTGCAGGCCGATCCGGCCGGCGGACGACACCGAGCTGGTGCCGGAGGCGAACTGTGCGCCGTTGACCGACCCGCTGACCGTGGTGCCGTTCGTGGTGATCGACAGGGTGTACCAGGTGCCGTTCGCGACGGTGCGCGACGAACTGCCGAGTACGGTCACCGAGCTGCCCCGGACCGCCTGGAGTTCGGCCCGGCCCGGCAGCAGCGCCAGCCGGTAGAAGGTGGTCGACCCGGACGCCCGGGACAGCAGGCCGACGAATCCGTTCGAGCCCAGGCTGACCGGCTTGACCCGGGCCTGGACGGTGTAGTTGGTGAGGCTGGTGGAGGCGTTGAACAGGCGGGCGTTCTCACTGTCGGCCTTGGACTGCCGGGCGACCTGCGACCCGTCCGCCGTCACCGCCCAGGTGCCGCCGGACTTGGCCCAGCTGCTGATGCTGCGGTCCTCGAAGTCCGCGCTGAATTCGGTGGCGGCGCTGGCGACCGGGGAGAAGACGACCGCGGCGGCGGTCAGCGCGCCGATCGTGCCGGCGACAATGGGTACGTTCCGTCTTGATCGAGGGCGCAGTGAACCACGCTTGTCCATAGTGGACCTTCCTCCGAGGGGAGATTCGGACCGACCGTCCGAATGGCGTGAAGAGGCAGGGAAAGCGCATTCCTGAAATCAGAACGTAACTTCCGCTTTGACCGGTGTCAACGTTATGCAACAATCCTGCAAATCGAATTCCCGGCGCCGTTTCCCGCCCGCGCACCCCGCTCGCGGCCCGCACCACCGGATCCGCCGGCCTGATCTTGCCCGCGCAGCCAGGTGCCTTACGCTGCCCGCGTGACCGCGTATGACGTAGCCGTCGTCGGCGCCGGACCCGCCGGCCTTTCCGCCGCCCACACGGCCGCCCGCGCCGGGGCGAACGTGATCGTCCTCGAACGGGCCGAACACCCGCGCTACAAGACATGCGGGGGTGGCCTGATCGGACTGTCCCTCGCCGCGCTCGGCGACCGGATCGAGGTCCCCGCCCACGACCACATCGACGCCGTCACCTTCACCCACGACGGCCGCCGCGAGTTCACCCGTCGCGACCCCGGCCGCACCCTGGTCTCCATGGTCCGCCGCGAGGAGTTCGACGACCGGCTGCGCGCCGCCGCGGCCGCCGCCGGCGCCGAGATCCGCCAGCGCGTCACCGTCCGTGCCCTCGAGCAGGAGACCGACCGGGTACGGGTCCGCCTGGCCGACGGTTCCGAGGTGGCCGCCGCGGTCGTCGTCGGCGCCGACGGCTCGTCCGGCATCACGGCCCGCCACGTCGGCGTCGAGTACGGCCAGGTCGACCTCGGCCTGGAGGTCGAACTGCCGGTGCCACGCGACATGCAGGGCCGCTGGCGCGGCCGGCTGCTCATCGACTGGGGCCCGATCCCCGGCTCGTACGGCTGGCTGTTTCCCAAGGGTGACGTGTTCACGGTCGGTGTGATCGCCGCCCGTGGTTCGGTGAGCGCGAGGAGTGCAGCGCAGCGGAGCCCCGCAGTCGCGAACGAAGACAGGTCCCGCGGCGACGACACCCGGGCCTACCTGCGGCGTTTCGTGGACCGGCTGGGGCTGTCCGGCATCGAACCCGTCCACGACTCCGGTCACCTCACCCGTTGCCGCACCGACGCGTCGCCGCTACGGAACGGCCGGGTGATCGTCGCCGGCGACGCCGCCGGACTGCTCGAACCGTGGACCCGGGAGGGGATCAGCTTCGCGCTGCGGTCCGGTGCGCTGGCCGGTGCGGCCGCCGCCGGTGGTGACCTCGACGGCTACGTCACCGCCGTACACGAGCAGTTGATGCCGTCGATGCAGGCCGGCCGGGACCTGCTCGCCGCGTTCAGCCGCCGGCCCGGTGTGTTCCACACCCTGCTCGGCACCCCGCCGGGCTGGCAGGTGTTCACCCGGTTCTGCCGCGGCGAACCGGGCTTCGACCGGCTGGTGCAGCGTCGTCCGGTCCGGGCCGCCCTGTCGATGCTCCGCTGACGGGCGGGCCGCCCCGGCCGGGCGGCCCGCTCAGGGCACGATGACCGCGCGGCCGCGGATGTCGCCGGCCCGCAGGCGTTCGTACGCGCGTACCGCCTCCTCGAGCGGGAACGTCTCGACCTCGGTGTGCACCCGGCCCTGCCGGGCCAGCGCGATGACCTCCCGCAGTTCGGCGCGGGTGCCCCAGAACGGGATCCGGGCGGTCACCTCCAGCGGCACCGGCGGCGGCTCCTCCGCGGTCGGCTTGAGGGTGAGCTGGCCGCCGCCGAGCCCGACCAGTAGCAGGTGCCCGCCGGTGGCGACGACCGTCCGGCCGAGCCGGGTCGTGGCGTCGACGCCGACGAAGTCGAGCACGACGTCGGCGCCGTCGGGCGGGCCGCCGACCAGACCGCGGATCCGGTCTGCGGCGGCGTCGGAGCGGACGGTGTGGTGGGCGCCGACCCGCTTCGCCAGCTCGAGCGCGGCGTCGCTGGTGTCGACGGCGATGACGGTGACCGCGGTGGTGGCGGCGAGGATCTGCACGGCCAGGTGGCCGAGGCCGCCGATGCCGATGACGACGCAGAAGGTGCCGGGCCGCAGTGCCGGCCGGGCCAGTTCGACGGCGTGGTACGGGGTCAGTCCGGCGTCGGTCAGCGGCGCGGCCTGGGTCAGTTCGAGGTCACCGGTCGGCAGCAGCCGGGACGCGGGCACGACGACGTACTCGGCGAGCCCGCCGTCGCGGCTGAGGCCGATGCCGCCGACGGGTACCTCGCGGCACTGGTTCTCCCGTCCGGTCAGGCAGCCCCGGCAGTGCCCGCAGCCCTGGATGCCGTAGATCGCGGCCCGGTCGCCCGGCTGCCAGGCGGTGACCCCGTCGCCGGGCCGGTCGACGGTGCCGGCGATCTCGTGGCCGAGCGTCATCGGTACCGGGTAGATCCCGGCCGGCGCGTCGAGGATGTGCAGGTCGGAGTGGCAGGCGCCGGTCGCCCCGACCGCGATGCGCACCTCACCGGGCCCCGGCTCGGGCACCGGTACGTCCATCAGTTCCAGCTTTCCCGGCCCGGTCAACCGTACGGCGCGCATGACTCTCCCCCTGACAGATGCAGCCGGCCGTACCCCGTGGGCCGACGGCGGCGGATACCCGTTCCGGGGCGGATGATGCCGGCCCGCGGCGGCCGGAAAACGGCCCCGGATTCCCACTCTGCGGGCTCTACTGCTCGCGTTTTCCGGGAATGCCGCGCGGACCGGTGAAGCAGCGATGCCAGGAGGGGACGATGTCTGGCGGTGTACGGGAACAGGGCATGGAGTTCGCGGTCGTGGACGGGGGCTACGACCCGGAGCAGGTGAACTGCTGCCTGGCCGATCTGGGGCGGCAGTTGGCCCGGCTCAGTGCCCAGACCGAGCAGGTCGAGGCGGCGTACGGCGAACTGGGTGACGCCCGCGCGGAGATCCGCCGGCTGCGCGCCATGCTGCACGGCCGGCCGGCCGTCTATCAGGGCTCGCAACGCATCCAGCAGATGCTGACGATGGCCGAGGAGGAGGCCGCCGAGATCGTGTCGCAGGCGTACGACGAACTCGCCGAGGCCCAGCGGGCGGCGATCGAACTGCGCGAGCGGGTGTACGAGGAGGCGGTGCAGGCCCGCCGCGACTTCGAGTCCGCCCTGCACGCCCGCCGGTGCCGGGAGCGTGAGACGGACCGGATCCTGCGGATGATCGACGGCTTCCCGGAGCCGGTCGGCGAGGTGCGGCTGGTCGCCGACGAGGAGGACGTCTACCGGGCGGGGGAGACGGTGCCGTCGGGCGCGCCGGTCAGGTCAGCGCCTTGACGATCGTCGTCGCCCGGCTCTCGTGCTTGGCGTACGCGCCGGGGTAGGCGGACTTCTGGACGGCCTGGGCGGCGGCGGTGAGGCTGAGCCGCTGCCAGCCGTCGACCTTCTTCAGCGCCTCGTAGAAGCGGCGGGCGGCGTACTCGGGGTCCATCAGGTCGCGGACGCTGCCCCAGCCGGTGCTCGGCCGCTGCTGGAACAGGCCGACGGAGTCGTGGTCGGAGCCGGTGCCCTCGTGCGGATACTTCTTCGACTCCGGTACGACGTCGCTGGCGAGGTTGCGCAGGTTGGTCTCCTGCATGGCGGTGGCGACCGCGATGACCAGGCCGTCGGTGGGGATGTCGAGGTCGCGGCCGACCTTGACGATGGTGTGCGCGTTGTCCATCTGCACCTGGTTGAGCCCGGCGACCGGCTTCGGCGGGGCGGGCGGCGTGGAGGTGCTCGGCGCCGGGGCGGCGGAGGCGCTGGCCGACGGGCTGGGCGCGGCCGAGCGGTCGTACGACCGGGAGGCGGCGTCGTCGCCCGCGGCGGCGGCCCGGTCGGCCACGGCGGCCCGGTCGGCGCGTACGTCGTCGACGGTCGGGTCCGCGCCGCGCAACTGGGTGACCGCGACGACGCCGAGGCAGCAGGTCAGGCCGGCGGCGAGGCACACCCGGACCGGTGTGGAGGAGCGTCGGCGGTGCCGCGCGGCCCGGTGTCGGCCGCGGCGACGTCCGTCGGACCCCGGCTCCACCGAACGGGTATGCCAGGGGGCGGGGGAGGGCTGCTGGTCAGGCGCGTCGTCGGGGTGCACCCGCCGAAACTAGGCACGATCTCCAGCCGCGAAAACCGTGCCCGCTATGGCCCTTCCCACAATTTTCAGCCGACGCATGCCAATAATAGCTTCAAATCCGTGTCAAAGTAGCGAGTCCATCAAATCTGGCATGTCCGGCTTAGCTGGTCGAGTGTGGTGATTCCCGTCGGCCCGGTCGGGCCGGTTGATCTTCTCCGCCCACCTGGGCCGTCCGGCCGATGCCCGATCCGCCGAATGGTCAACCGTTGGATCGGGCGCGTGGGCGACGGTGTTGCTCACCCTCTTGCCGGGTACGATCCTGCCGTGGTCCAGAGCAAGATCAACAACTCGGCCCGTCGGTCGCCGGCACCCACCCCGACCCGCCGGGGAGCTCTGGTCATCACAGCCGCCCTGCTCCTGGCCCTGGTGCTCGCCGGCTACCGCTTCGTGCCCAACGTGCGGGGCCTGGGCAGCATGCTCGACAGCGTCGCCCCGTTCCTCGGCATCGCCGTACCGGTCCTGGCCCTGATCGCCCTGCTGCGCCGGGCCCGTCTCGCCCTGATCGCCGTCCTCGTACCCGGTCTGCTCTGGGCCGGCCTGTTCGGCGCCGCCTGGCTGCCGTTCGGCGGCGGCGGCCCGGTCGAGCTCCGGGTCGTCAGCCAGAACCTCCAGGCCGGCAACCCCGAGCCGGACGGGGCCGTCCGCGCCCTCATCGACATCGACGCCGACGTCATCGGCCTCCAGGAGGTCTCCGGCGGCATCCGCGGCACCATCGCCGAGACCCTCACCGGCCGCTACCCGCACCAGGCGTACGTCTCGACCGTCGCGCTGTGGAGCCGCTTCCCGATCCGCGAATACGTCGGCGTCGACACCGGGCTCGACTGGACCCGGGCCCTGCGGGCCGTTGTCGCCGCGCCGCAGGGCGACGTCGTCGTCTACGTCGTGCACCTCGGCTCGGCCCGGATCGGCGACACCAGCGTCCGCGACCACACCATCGCCACCCTCGCCGGGCAGCTGCGCGGCGACGACGCCGAACGGCTCGTCATCCTCGGCGACCTCAACACCGCGGCCAGCGACCGGGTGATCACCCCGCTGACCGACCAGCTCTCCGACGCGCAGGCCGACGCCGGCTGGGGCATGGGGTTCACCTGGCCCTCGGTGCTGCCGGTGACCCGCCCCGACCACGTGCTCTACCGCGGCCTCACCGCCGCGACCGCCGACGTCGTACGTACCCCCGGCAGCGACCACCGCGCGGTGACCGCCGGCTTCCGCTTCTGACCGCCCGGCCCGCTCAGGCGGTGACGGCCGACGCCGGTACGACGGTCAGCGTGTGCCGCGGCTCGCCGGTGCTCGGGAACGGCCACAGCCGGTCCGCGCCCCGCGCCAGATCGGTCAACTGCTGCCGGGTCAGCCCGACCGAGCCGACCGTCGCCCGTACCTCGGCCCGGTAGCGCCCGTCCGGGTCCCGGGCCAGCCGGGCCCGCGCCTTCACCTGCACCGTGTGCGACTCGTCGGTGACGCCCGTCGCCGCCTCCACCGCCGCGTGGTGCAGGCAGGACGCGAACGCGGCGGCCAGCAGCTGCTCCGGCGTCAGGCCGGTGCAGTGCTCCGCCAGCGGCGACGCGAGTGCCGTCGACAGCGCCCCGTCGTCGGTACGGATTCGGCCGCCCTCGGCTGTCGCGCCCGCCTCGTATTCCGACCCGTCCCCGGTCGACTCCTTTTGCGCCATGGTCACGACCTCCCGGTTCTCCGGCACCCGGGCTACCCGTCCAGCGCGCCGGAAAACGACACGCCGCCCGCCCGCTCCGCGCACCGCCCCGCCCCGTTCGCCGATCAAGGACCCGCCCGTCCCGCCCGGCCCGCTCCGCCCGCCCCCGCCCCGCCGATCAAGGACCGGTCCGGCGATCATGGAGTTGTCGTGCGACGAAGGCCGCGAACCGGGCACGGTTGGTCCTCGATCGCCGTGCCGGGCGCCGGTCCGTACGGCCCGGTGAACGACAGTGAGAGGATCGTCGGGTGACGGACGAGCAGCCGAAGACCGACGACGCCGCCCCCGCGACCGGGAGTGCCCCCGCCGCCGACGAGGCCGGTACGGCCGCCGGCGCCGGCGCCACCGCGACCCGCGTGCAGCGGTGGACCCGCCACGCTCCCTGGATAGCGGCCCTCATCGCGGTCACGGTGATCACCACCGACCAGCTCTCCAAGGTGTGGGCGGAAGACAGCCTGACCCGTGGCGAACGCACCCCGTTGGTGGGCGACGCGCTGGGCATCCAACTCACCTACAACCCGGGCGCGGCCTTCTCGATCGGGTCGGGCGCGACGTGGATCTTCACCATCCTCACCGCGGTGGGGGTGGCCGCGGCGGCCTGGTACGCCTGGCGGGTGCGGTCCCGGGTGTGGGCGGTCTGCCTCGGCCTGGTGCTCGGCGGCGCGACCACCCACCTGCTCGACCGCCTGCTGCGCGAGCCGTCGTTCGGGCAGGGGCACGTCGTCGACTTCATCGCCTACTTCGACTGGTTCATCGGCAACGTCGCGGACATCGCCATCTTCTTCGGCGCGATCATGTTCTTCCTGCTGACGGTGATCGGGCGCGCGATGTATCCCGAGCCCACCGAGACGGAGACCGCCGCCGCGGAGACCTCCACCGCCTGACCACGATCACCTCCCGGCACCACCCGCCTGCGCCACCAGCCGGGTCACGACCGATTCGGCCGTGTCGGACGGGATCGCGAAACCGACGCCGATGTTTCCCGTCTCCGTACCGGTGGTCGCGATCGCCACGGTGATCCCGACGACCCGCCCGGCGGTGTCGACCACCGCCCCGCCGGAGCTGCCGGCGTTGACCGGCGCGTCGGTCTGGATCAGACCGGTCAGCGTGTCGGCGGTACGGTCGACGGCCGACACGATCCCGGCCGTCACCGTCCCCGCCAGGCCCAGCGGACTGCCCACCGCCAGGACCGTGTCACCGACCCGCACCGCCGAACTGTCCCCGAACACCGCCGGCGTCAGGTCGTCGACCCCCTGGGCCTGCAGCACGGCCAGGTCGCTGGCCGGATCGGTCCCGACGATCCCGGCCCGCGTCGTACGCCCGTCCGCCAGCCGCACGGTGACCGCGCCCGAGGCGTCCTCCACCACGTGGTTGTTCGTCAGGATCCGGCCGTCGGCGCTCAGGACCACGCCCGAGCCGGTGGCCGTCCCACCCCCGGCCGCGACCTCGATCGTGACCACGCTCGGCGCGACCGCCGCCGCGACGGCGGCGAGATCCGCCGTACCGCCGGTGGCGACGGTGCTGGCGGTGACCACCGACGTCGCCGTACGCGGCTCGGCGAGCCGGACGGCGAGCGCGCCGCCACCCGCCCCGCCGACGAGGGCGAGGGCCAGCGCGACCGCGCCGACGACGGTCCGCCGCCGGCCCGGTCGCGGCGCCGCGCCGGCACCCGGCGGTACGGGCGGCACCCCGCCGCCGGATCCGACCGCGCCGGCCGCCGCCCGACCGTCGGACTCCACCGACCGGTCAGGCACCCGATCGCCGGACCATGCCGGGCCGGCCGGCGCCCGACCGTCGGACTCCACCGACTGGTCCGGTACCTGATCGCCGGACCATGCCGGCCCGGCCGGCAGGCGACCACCGGGCCGGACCGGCGGCCACGCGGTGCCGGGGACCGGGGCGCGGCCGACGGCGGTCGGCTCCCCGGACGGGGGTTCGGACGGCTGGGGCTGCGGCATCGACCGCCTCGGGTTCGTCATGCCATCCACCGTGGACCCGCCGCCTACCGGACGGCTTTGCCGACGCTGTGCGCACCCTGTGACCCGCCGTCGGCCCGGTCCGCCCGCGCCTCCCGGTCCGCCCGCGCCTCCCGGTCCGCCCGTGCCTCCCGATCCGCCCGGCCCGCCCGTGCCTCCCGGTCCGGTGGTGCGACCCGGTCCGGCCGCTGGTTGCCGTGCACCATCGCCACCCGCAGCAGCACGAAGCGCGACACCGTCGCGGCCAGGTTCGCCGCCGTCAACACCCCGAGTTCGACCAGGCGCGGCGGCGTCCCGGTCACCGCGTGCAGGACGGCCAGCGACCCGCTGGTCAGTGCCAGCCCGAGCCCGAACGCGAGCAGCCCCTGCACGTGGTGGCGGCCGGCGTGCCGGCGCCCGGTGACCCCGAAGGTGAGCCGCCGGTTCGCCGCCGTGTTCGCGACCGCCGTGACCAGCAGCGCGACGAGGTTCGCGGCCTGCGCCCCGAGCCCGCCGCGCAGCAGCGCGAACAGCACCGCGTACGCCAGCGTGCTCGCCACCCCGACGGCCGCGAACCGGACCAGTTGCCGGGGCAGCCCGACCGGCACCCCCGCCGACGGTGCCGGCAGCGGCCCGCGACCGAACCCGGCCCGCAGTTCGGCCAGCGGCAGCGTGCCGGCGGCCAGCCCACGACCGAGCCGCCAGATGCCCCTGAGGTCGGCGACGGCGGTCGACACGATGTCGACCCGGCTGTCCGGATCGTCGATCCAGTCGACCGGCACCTCGTGGATACGCAGCCCGGCCCGCTCGGCGAGCACCAGCAGTTCGGTGTCGAAGAACCAGCCGGTGTCGCGTACCAGCGGCAGCAGCCGGGCGGCGACGTCGGCGCGGATCGCCTTGAACCCGCACTGCGCGTCGGAGAACCGGGCCGCGAGCGTCCCCTTCAACAGCAGGTTGTAACCCCGGGAGATGACCTCCCGCTTGGCCCCGCGCACCACCCGCGAACCCCGCGACAGCCGGCTCCCGATCGCCAGGTCGGAATGACCGCTGATCAGCGGCGCGACCAGTGGCGGCAGCGCCGCCAGGTCGGTCGACAGGTCGACGTCCATGTAGGCCAGGACAGCGGCGTCCGACCCGCCCCAGGCCGCCCGCAACGCCCGGCCGCGCCCCTTTTCCGCCAACCGCAGTACGGACACCGCCGGCAACTCGGCGGCCAGGGAGTTGGCCACGGCGAGCGTGCCGTCGTCGCTGGCATTGTCGGCGATCGTGATCCGGAACGGGTACGGGAACTCGTCCACCAGGTACGCGTGCAGCCGCCGTACGCAGGGTTCGAGATCGGTCTGTTCGTTGTGGACCGGGACGACCACGTCGAGCACGGCGGTGGCCGGTGCCCCGTCCGGCCGTCCGGCCCCGCCGGCGCCGGCCCCGGTCGTGGGATACTTCGTCACCGGGCACCCCCGGCCGGCTCGGTCAGGTCGTACACCGTGGTGCCGCCGACGGTGCGGGCGGTGAAGTTCTCGGCGACCCAGGCGGCGATCTCCTGGGCGGCCTGACTGCCACCGTTGGCGCGGAAGCCGCCACCGCCGAGGAAGTAGTGGATCTCGCCGGCCCGGACGTACTCCTGGAACCGGGCCAGGGTCGGCGCCGGGTCGCTGCCGTTGAAGCCGCCGATCGCCATCACCGGCAGCTCGGTGGCGAGCTGGTAGCCGGCGGCGTTGTTGGAGCCGACGGTCGCGCCGACCCAGGTGTGGTCGGCGGCGTCCGCCGTCAGCAGGGCGACGAGTTCGGCGTCGGGCGTACGGGCGTCCAGCAGCCCACCCATGCCGCCACCGGGGCCGGTCCGCCCCGTGGACCCGTCGCCCGGCCCCCATCCGCCGGGCGCGGCGCCCGGAGTCCAACCGCCCGGAGCGGCACCACCCGGTGCCATGCCACCCGGTGCCATGCCACCCGGGGCATGCCACCCGGTGCCGTCCCGCCGGGGGCGGTCCCATCCTGAGCCGTCGCGCCGGGAGGCGTACCACCCGGTGCCGTGCCGCCCGGGAAGCCGCCACGGGCACGACCGGCGCCCGGCGGGCCGCCGGCCCCGTCCGGGTGACCGCCCGGCCCACCGAACCCGGCACCCGTCACGTTCGGGCCGGCCGACGGGATCGCGCCGGTGTGCGACGTCGCCGCGGTCTGCACCGCGTACGCCGCCGGACCCGCGAACGCCGCCACCGCCCCGACGACCAGCCCCACCACGCCGAGCCGCAGCGGACGTACCGGCCGCAGCCGGGCCGCGACCAGCAGCACCGCCCCGGCCAGCCCGGCCACCAGCACGCCGGTACGCAGCCACGGATACCAGTCCGGGCTGCGGCCGAGCAGCGTCCACGACCACCACGCCGTCACCGCCACCGTGCCGGCCAGCACCAGGCGGGCGACCGGCCGGTCCCGCAGCCGCCACAGCACCGCCCCACCCATGCCGACCAGCGCGGCGACGGCCGGCGCCAGCGCCACCGCGTAGTACGCGTGGAAGATCCCCTGCATGAGGCTGAAGACCAGCCCGGTCACCAGCAGCCAGCCGCCCCAGAGCAGGAAACCCGCCCGGCCCCGGTCGGTCCGCGCCGCCCGGCCCGCCACCGCGAGCCCGGCCACCAGCAGGACCAGCGCCGCCGGCACCAGCCACGCGACCTGACCACCCAGGTCCGCGCCGAAGATCCGCAGCCAGCCGGTCTGCCCCCAGCCGCCACCGTTGCCGCCCCCGCCGCCGACACTGCCGACCTGCTCACCGGTGATCCGGCCCAGCCCGTTGTATCCCAACGCCAGCTCCAGGACGCTGTTCGTCTGCGACCCGCCGACGTACGGCCGCAGCCGCTCCGGCACCAGCTCCACGACCGCGATCCACCAGCCGGCCGAGACGACCACCGCCACCCCGGCGAGCAGCAGTTGCCGGATCCGGCGGCCGAGCCCGGCCGGCGCCGCCACCAGGTACGCCACCGCGAACGCCGGCACCACCAGGAACGCCTGCAACATCTTGGTCAGGAACGCGAATCCGACGAACACCCCGGCCAGCACCAGCCACCGGGTCGACGCGACCTCCACCGCCCGCACCGTCGCGTACGCCCCGAGGACCATCAACAGCACCAGCAGCGCGTCCGGGTTGTTGAACCGGAACATCAGCGTCGCGACCGGGGTGACCGCCAGCACCGCCCCGGCCACCAGCCCGGCCGCCGGGCCGTACCAGCGGCGGACCGCCGCGAACAGCACCCCGACCGAGGCGACGCCCATCAGCGCCTGCGGCACCAGGATCGACCACGAGCTGAGCCCGAAGACGCGTACCGACACCGCCATCACCCACAGCGACGCCGGCGGCTTGTCGACGGTGATCGCGTTCCCGGCGTCCGACGAACCGAAGAACCACGCCTTCCAGCTCTGCGAACCGGCCTGCGCCGCCGCCGAATAGAACGAGTTCGCCCACCCCGACGCCGACAACCCCCACAGATACAGGACGGCGGTGCCGAGCAGCAGGGCGACCAGCGTGGGACGCACCCAGCGCGGCGCCCGACCGGACCCACCCTCGGGTACGGGAACAGTGGGGTCGGCCACCGTCACGACCGGCGGGGCACCCAGCAACATGTCAGGTCGACTCATGCGGTCGACACTCGACGGTCCGGCTAGGCCGATCCGATGAACGACCTGTGCGTGGGCTGTGGACCGCCGGCGCGGGCGGTGGACCGCTCAGCCGGCCGGCAGCCGTACGGTGAAGACCGTCCGCCCCGGCCGGCTCTCGACCGTCACCTGCCCGGCGTGCGCCTCCACCACCGCCGCCACGATCGCCAGCCCGAGCCCGGTGCTGCCCGCCGCCCGCGACCGCGACGTGTCGCCGCGCGCGAACCGCTCGAACACCTCCGGCTGCAGCTCCGCCGGAACGCCCGGCCCGTCGTCGGCCACCGTCACCACCGCACCACCGGCCGGATCCGCCGCCAGCGACACCGTCACCGTCGTCCCGGCCGGAGTGTGCGTACGCGCGTTCGCCAGCAGGTTCGCCAACACCTGGTGCAGCCGCGCCCGGTCACCGGGCACGGTCACCGCCTCCTCGGGCAGCTCCAGGTTCCACCGGTGATCCGGACCGGCCACGTGCGCGTCACTGACCGCGTCGACGACCAGCGCCGACAGGTCGACCGGCCCGCTCGCCAGCGGCCGGCCGGTGTCGAGCCGGGCCAGCAGCAGCAGGTCGTCGACGAGCGCCGTCATCCGCAGACTCTCCGACTCGACCCGGCGCAGCGCGTGCGCCACGTCCGGCGGCACCGTGTCGCGGCCCCGCCGCGTCACCTCGGCGTAGCCGCGGATCGCCGCCAGCGGCGTACGCAGCTCGTGGCTGGCGTCGGCGACGAACTGACGTACCCGGGTCTCGCTGGCCTGCCGGGCGGCGAGCGCCGCGCCGACGTGCCCCAGCATCCGGTTGAGTGCCGCCCCGACCTGACCGACCTCGGTCCGTGGATCGGTGTCGGCCGCCGGCACCCGGACCGACAACGCCACCTCGCCCCGGTCGAGCGGCAACTCGGCGACCCGGCCGGCGGTCGCCGCGACCCGGCGCAGCGGCCGCAACGCCCGCCCGATGATCAGCACCCCGGCACCCCCGGCCAGCAGCAGCCCGACCCCGGCGATCGCGGCCTCCGCCGCCACCATCCCCAGCAGGGTGTCCTCGACGCCCGACAGCGGTAGCCCGGTCACCATCACGCCACCGTTCGGCAGCTCCCGCGCCAGCAGCCGGTAGCTGCCGAGCGCGCCCAGGTCGCGGCTCTGCGGCGCACCGTCGGAAGGCAGCGCCGCCAGCGCCGGCAGGGCGTCCGCCGGCACGTCCGACACACCGCTGGTGCTGTCGATGTCACGTACGCCCGCCACCAGCACCTCGCCGTCCTGGACGACCGCGGCGAGCGTGCCCGGTGGCTGGCCGACGAGCTGCCGGCGCACGTCGAAGACCGGGCGCAGGTCACGGGGCGGCGGCGGCATCCCGCCCCGCCGCTCGGTGGCCGCCAACTGCCGGTCGACCTGGTCGACCAGGGTGTGCCGCAACGCGACCGTGGTCACCATCCCGACGCCCAGACAGACGGCGGCGAGCAGCCCGATGACGGCGGCCAGGAGCTTCGCCCGCAGCGACCACCCCGCCAGCGGCCGCCACCCCCACCGGCCGACCGCCGACGCCCGGCCCCGGCCGGACGGTCAGCCGGCGGGCTTGAGGACATACCCGGCGCCGCGCAGCGTGTGGATCATCGGCTGGCGGCCCGCGTCGATCTTCTTCCGCAGGTACGAGATGTAGAGCTCGACGACGTTGGCCTGACCACCGAAGTCGTAGCTCCACACCCGGTCCAGGATCTGCGCCTTGCTCAACACCCGGCGCGGATTACGCATCAGATAGCGCAGCAGCTCGAACTCCGTCGCCGTCAGCGTGATCAGGTCCCCGGAGCGGCGTACCTCGTGGCTGTCCTCGTCCATGCTCAGGTCGCCGACGACCAGCACCGCCTCGTCCCGGGCCGTCACGCCCACCCCCGAGCGGCGCATCAACGCCCGCAGCCGCGCCACGACCTCCTCCAGGCTGAACGGCTTGGTCACGTAGTCGTCGCCCCCGACCGTCAACCCCGCCACCCGGTCCTCGACCGCGTCCTTCGCCGTCAGGAACAGCACCGGCACCGACGGCGCCTGCCCCCGCAGCCGCCGCAACACCTCGAACCCGTCCAGGTCCGGCAACATCACGTCGAGGACGACCGCGTCCGGCTCGAACTGCTTCGCCGTCCGCAGCGCCGCCATGCCGTCCGGTGCACTGCGCACCTCCCAGCCCTCGTAGCGCAGCGCCATCGACAGCAGGTCGGCCAACGTCGGCTCGTCGTCGACGACCAGCACCCGAACGGGGTTGCCGTCCGGGCGCCGCAACTCGACGTGCTTGGTGGATCGGGCGGCACCGGCCGATCGGGCATCCATGGTCACCATGTCCCTCATCCTGGCCGCGCCCGCTGTGCCGGCACTGGGTGATTTCTGTGTACCACCTGTGCGGACCGCCGAATGTCGTATCCGTGCTGGTGCGCCTGAGTACCTCTCCTCGGCACGGTCGGGTGTTCGGTGGAAGACCGGCCCGGCCACGGAGTTCCCCGTTAGCGTTCAGGTCAGGTGCGCGGGCGGGTCTGTGCGTCCCGTGGGAGGGGGTCGACGGTGCCGGAGCTGGCGATCATCGAGGCGCCCTCGGTGTTGGGGCTGCGGCCCGGTGGCGTGGCGGACCTGCCGGCGGCGCTGCTCGACGCCGGTCTGCGGGACCTTCCAGGGGCGGTGCCGGGCGGCCGGGTCGAGGCGCCGGCGTACGACCCGGGGCGGGATCCCGAAACGGGGATTCTCAACGGCGGCGGGATCGCGCGGTACAGCGTCGCGCTGGCCGACGTGGTCGGCGCGGCCATCGCCCGCGGTCACTTCCCCGTGGTCCTCGGCGGTGACTGCACCATCCTGCTCGGCAACCTGCTCGCCCTGCGCCGCCGGGGGCGCCACGGCCTGCTCTTCGTGGACGGGCACACCGACTTCTACCAGCCGGCCGCCGAGCCGACCGGCGAGGCGGCCTCGATGGATCTCGCGCTCGCGACGGGCCGTGGGCCACGGGTGCTCAGTGACATCGAGGGTCGCGGGCCACTGGTGCGCGACGAGGACGTCGTGGCCCTCGGCTTCCGTGACAGCGCGGAGTCGGCGCGGGCCGGGATGCAGCCGCTGCCGCCGGCGCTGCGCACGATCGATCTCGGGGGTGTACGCGAAGCCGGCGCGGCGATGACGGCGCGGCAGGCCGTCGACTGGCTTCGTGCCGGTCCCGGCTCCGGCTACTGGGTCCATCTCGACGTCGACGTCCTCGACGACGCCGTCATGCCCGCCGTCGACTACCGCCTGCCTGACGGGTTGACCTGGGCCGAGCTGGGGACCTTACTGCGGACGGCGATGTCGAGCGGTCTAGCGGTCGGTCTCGACGTGACCATCTTCAACCCCCGCCTCGACCCCGACGGACGAATCGCCGTACGGCTGGCCGAGTGTCTACGCCAAGGGCTGTCGGCTCTGCCCGACCGGGTCTGACCGCGCGTCGGATCAGGCTCGAGGAGCGGGGCGGTGGCGACGCGCGACGGGGCGGCGGTGTGGACGGTGTTCAGGCCGTGGCGAGGCGGCGGCGGGCCGCGGGTACGACGATCGGGCTGCCGGTCTCCGGGTCGGGGATGACGCGGCAGGGCAGGCCGAAGACCTCGCCGACGAGGTCGGCGACGCCGGTGGTGGCCATCGATTCGCCGACGACGCGTTCGTCTTCGCGGGACCACTGCCGCAGCAGGTTCTGGTGCGGGAAGCGGCCGCGGCCGACGAGGTCGGCGACAGTGATGCCGTCTGGGGCGATGGAGGTCTGGGGGAGCAGGCCGAGGCGGCGGGCGACCTCTCTGGACGGGTACGAGGTGATGAGCCGGCCGTCGAGGTGGACGCCGCCGGCGCGGGGCGCAGCATCCGGGACAGGGCGCGGAGCAGCGTGGACTTGCCGCAGGCGTTGGGGCCGACGATGACGGTGAAGGACTTGACCGGAACGCTGTCGCCGAAGTGTGTAGATCCACAGCGCCGACCTGCGGTTCGGTGGCGGGCGTGGCAGGGAATGATGTCCTCAACCGGACCAGGGAGGGCTCGTGGAAGGCAAGGGCGGTTCGCTCGCCACCGGAATGGTGTTCGGCATCGTGATGGGCGCCATGATCGGCTTCGCCATGGACAACCTGGCGATCGGGCTGGGGATAGGCGTCGCCCTCGGCGCGGCGTTCGGGGTCGCCGTCGGCGCCGGCGGCGGCCGGGACGGTGGCACCGACGCCGACCAGGGCGCCACCGATCCCGACCGGCCCTGAGAACACCGTGTACGGCGAACAGGCCTCCGCCGTCCCCGGCACGGTCCGCTGGCGCGGCACCGGCTCCGGTCCCGACCACGACGTGCGGGTACTGCCGGACGGCTGCATGGACCTGATCTGGTCCGACCGTGGCGGGCTGCTGGTCGCCGGCCCCGACACCGTCGCGCACCTCGCGACCCGGCGCGACGGCGAGACCACGATCGGATTGCGGTTCCCGCCCGGCACCGGGCCGGCCGTGTTCGGCCTGCCCGCCCACGAACTACGCGACCGCCGGGTGCCGCTGTCCGACCTGTGGCCGGCCGCGGACGTCCGCCGGCTGGCCGGGCTCGCGGCCCGTTCGCCGTACCCGGGTCGGGTCCTGGAGGCGGCGGCGCTGGACCGGCTGCGGGCCGGGCCGGGCGCGGACCCGGTCGCCGGCGAGGTCGCCGCCCGGCTGCGGGCCGGCGAGTCGGTGGCCGCGACCGCCGCCGCGGTCGGCCTCGGCGAGCGGCTCCTGCACCGCCGCAGCCGGACCCTGTTCGGGTACGGCCCGAAGACGCTGGCCCGGATCCTGCGGATGCAGCGGGCGCTGGCGCTGGTCGACGCCGGCCGGCCGGCGGCCGAGGTCGCCGCGACCAGCGGGTACGCAGACCAGGCGCACCTGTCCCGGGAGGTCAGGGCGCTGGCCGGGGTGCCGCTCGGCGTGCTGCGACCCCGGCCGCCGGTGCGGTGATCCCGGCCGCGGGTGCGTGATCCGGCCGCGGTTGCGGTGGTCCCGGCCCGGGCGGCGGTCGGGTCAGCCCACCAGCGCGGCGTAGAGGTCGACGGAGTTGCCGTCCGGGTCGTAGACGACCGCGTACCGCTGGCCCCAGAAGGCGTCCCACGGCTCCCGGTGGCTCTCGTGGCCGGCGGCGGTCAGGTCGGCGTGGACCCGGTCGACGTCGGCGGGGCTGTCGCAGCGGAAGGCCAGGCTGATCCGGCCCGCCCTGGCCGGTGGCGGGGTGAAGTCGGGGTCGATCTGGCGGGCCACCTCCTCGGTGTCCCAGGCGAGGCGGAAGCCGCCGTCGAGGATGACCTCGACGTGCGGCTCGGTGTCGGCCGCGGCGGGGATGTCGAGCCCGAGGCGCCGGTAGAAGGCCAGCGATCGGCCCATGTCTGCGACGAGAAGTCCGATAAAGTCGAATTTGGCTGCCATGCGGGCCACGCTATCGGCCGTTCGGCTGGTCGGTCTTGAAGGAATCGGACCGGTGTGCCGCGTGACCTGCCCGGGTACCCGATTTCGGAACCGGCTCGCAACATGCGTGACGCAGACCTCACCCGCAAACCATCGCTGTCGGGTTTCCGTCACGCGCGTTTACCGTAAACATGGGCTTTCAACGAAGATCTGCCGGCGAAGCGAGGGACCACATGACAGATGTCAAGCTCGAACACCCTGGCGGACAGCTTTCGATGCCGGTGAACCCGGCCGTCGAAGGTCCCGCGGGGATCGGCGTCGGTAAACTCCTGGCGGAGACGGGGCACGTCACATACGACCCCGGCTTCGTCAACACGGCCGCCTGTTCGTCGAAGATCACATACATTGACGGCGACGCCGGGATTTTGCGTTACCGGGGCTACCCGATCGACGAGCTGGCCGGCAAGGCGTCGTTCCTGGAGACGTCGTACCTTCTGATCTACGGCGAGCTGCCGACCACCGACCAGCTCGCGGCCTTCACCGAGAAGGTCCAGCTGCACACGATGCTGCACGAGGACTTCAAGCGGTTCTTCGACGGCTTCCCGCGCGACGCGCACCCGATGCCGGTGCTGTCGTCGGCGGTCTCCGCGCTGTCGACCTTCTACCAGGACAGCCTCGACCCGTTCGACTCCGACCAGGTCGAGATCTCCACGGTACGGCTGATGGCGAAGGTGCCGACCATCGCCTCGTACGCCTACAAGACGTCGATCGGCCAGCCGCTGCTCTACCCGGACAACACGCGCAGCTACGTCGACAACTTCCTGCGGATGACGTTCGGCGTGCCGGCCGCGTCGTACGACGTCGACCCGGCCTTCGCCAAGGTCCTCGACACGCTGTTGGTGCTGCACGCCGACCACGAGCAGAACTGCTCGACGTCGACCGTCCGGCTGGTCGGCTCCGGTCAGGCGAACCTGTTCGCCTCCGTCTCGGCCGGGGTGCACGCCCTGTCCGGACCGCTGCACGGCGGCGCGAACGAGGCCGTGCTGCAGATGCTCGGCGCCATCCAGGCCGACGGCGGCGACGCGGCGTCGTTCGTACGCCGGGTCAAGGCCAAGGAGCAGGGCGTCAAGCTCATGGGCTTCGGGCACCGGGTCTACAAGAACTACGACCCGCGGGCCGCGATCGTGAAGCAGGCCGCGCAGGACGTGCTGTCCCGGATGGCGAAGCCGGACCCGCTGCTGGACATCGCGATGAAGCTGGAGGAGATCGCGCTCGCCGACGACTTCTTCGTGTCCCGCAAGCTCTACCCGAACGTCGACTTCTACACCGGCCTGATCTACAAGGCGATGGGTTTCCCGACGAAGATGTTCACCGTGCTGTTCGCGCTCGGCCGGCTCCCCGGCTGGATCGCGCAGTGGCGGGAGATGATCAACGACCCGGAGACCAAGATCGGTCGCCCGCGTCAGCTCTACGTCGGTTCGCCGGAACGCGAGTTCGTCCCGATCGAGAAGCGCTGACCGCCACGGGCTGACCGCCACGGCTGGCCACCACGGGCTGACCCGGCGGTCAGCCCGACCCGGCACGCACGTCCCGCCGCCCGCGCCGATCAAGGGGATGTATCGGACAGGTCGCCTCGCGCGACCCACGATTCCTCCTTGATCAGCGCGGGCGGCGGTCGTGTGCGGGCGTCGGTCGTGTGTGCGGGCGCCGGTCGTGTGCGGCCGCCGAGCTCGGGGTGGCCTTCCTCGTCGATCAAGGGGATGTATCCGGCGAAACGTCCGGTGCGGCCCACGACTTCTCCTTGATCGGCTGGGACCGTGGATCTAGAACGTCTGTTGCTGCCAGGGCGACCACAAACGTTCTAGATCGCGCCCCTGAGACCGGGTCGCCGCGGATGGGCGCTTCGTCGGCGTTCAGCGGGTGCCGATCCGGGCGACAGGCGGCGGGCGACAGGCGCGGGCAGCGGACGGCAGGCGCGGGTGGCGGGCGGCAGGCGTGGGCAGCGGACGGCAGGCGCGGGTGGCGGCCGTGTGCGCGGGCTTGGGAGCGCTCCTTCCCGTCGATCGAGGGGATGTATCGACCAAATCACCCCGCGCTGCCCCCGATTTCCCCTTGATCAACGCTCGCGGGCAGGGCACACGCGCGCGGCGGGCCGACGCGCCGGGCCGGGGGCACGCGGCGAGGGCGCGCGCGCCGGGCGGGCACGCGCGCCGGGCCGAGGGCACGCGGCGGGCCGGGAAACGTACGGGCGGGGCATGGAGCACCGCGGAGCGGGACCGACCCGGCGCCGGCCGCGAGGGCCGGCGCCGTCCGGCGGTCACCGGGAGGTGGTCACTCCGTGCCGGTCGTCGACGGGCGGAGCCAGACAGCGGCGTACGGGCCGAGTTGGATCGTCGCCGACGTGCGCAGGCCGTGCATGGCCGGCCCGTCGGCGTCGACCGCGCCGAAGTTGCCGACCCCGGAGCCGCCGTACGGGCTCGCGTCGGTGTTGAGGACCTCGTCCCAGCGACCCTCGACCGGCAACCCGAGCCGGTAGTCGTTGCGCGGCACCCCGGAGAAGTTGACCACGCAGGCGAGCACCGAGCCGTCGGCGCCGTACCGCAGGTAGCTGAGCACGCTGTTGGTGGCGTCGTCGCCGGCGATCAGCCGGAAGCCGGCCGGGACGGTGTCCTGCGACCAGAGTTCGGGGCCGTCGCGGTAGATCCGGTTGAGGTCGCGCAGCAGGTCGCTGACGCCGCGGGCGCCGGGGTCGGTGAGCAGGCCCCAGTCGAGTCCGCGGTGCTCGCTCCACTCCCGCTCGTCGGCGAGTTCGCTGCCCATGAACAGCAGTTGCTTGCCAGGAAACGACCACATGTAGCCGAGGAAGCCGCGCAGGCCGGCGAGCCGCTGCCAGCGGTCGCCGGGGAACTTCGCGGTCAGCGAGCCCTTGCCGTGTACGACCTCGTCGTGGCTGATCGGGAGCAGGAACTGCTCGTCGAAGGCGTAGATGCCGGGGAAGGTCAGTTCGCCGTGGTGGTAGGAGCGGTAGAGCGGGTCGCGCGACAGGTAGTGCAGGGTGTCGTGCATCCAGCCCATGTTCCACTTCAGGCCGAAGCCGAGGCCGTCCCAGTCGACGGGGCGGGAGACCTTGGGCCAGGCGGTGGACTCCTCGGCGATCATGACGACGCCGGGGTGCAGCCGGTAGACGGTGGAGTTGAGGTCGCGCAGCAGGGTGATCGCCTCGGTGTGCGCGTTGCCGCCCTCGGCGTTGGGCAGCCACTGGCCGTACCCGCGGGAGTAGTCGAGGTAGAGCATGGAGGCGACGGCGTCGACCCGCAGGCCGTCGATGTGGAACTCCTCCAGCCAGTACAGCGCGTTGGCGATCAGGAAGTTGCGGACCTCGGGCCGGCCGTAGTCGAACACGAGGCTGCCCCAGTCGGGGTGTTCGCCGCGGCGCGGGTCGGGGTGCTCGTACAGCGGGGTGCCGTCGAAGCGGGCCAGCGCCCACGAGTCGCGGGGGAAGTGGGCCGGCACCCAGTCGAGCAGCACGCCGATGCCGGCCCCGTGCAGCCGGTCGACGAGGTAGCGGAAGTCGTCGGGGGAGCCGAAGCGGGCGGTCGGCGCGTAGTAGCCGGTGACCTGGTAGCCCCAGGAGCCCCCGTACGGGTGTTCCATGACCGGCATCAGCTCGACGTGGGTGAAGCCGAGGTCGGTGACGTACGCGGTCAGCTGGTCGGCGAGTTCGCGGTAGTCGAGGCCGGGGCGCCAGGAGCCGAGGTGCACCTCGTAGACCGACATCGGCCGGGCGTGGTGGTTGGCGGCGACCCGGCGTTCGGCGAGCCAGTCGGCGTCGCCCCACTCGTACCGCGACGTCGTGACGACCGACGAGTTGAACGGGGGGCGTTCGGTGGCCCGGGCCATCGGGTCGGCGCGGTCGACCCACTGCCCGTCGGCGCCGTGTACCCGCAGCTTGTAGCGCTGGCCGGGTTCGGCGCCGGGGACGAAGACCGACCAGACGCCGCTGTCGCCGACGCGTTCCATCACCGCGCCGTCGTACGGGCCCCAGCCGGTGGCGTCGCCGACGACCCGTACCTCGCGGGCGTTCGGCGCCCATACCGAGAAGCGGGTGCCGCCGTCGCCGGGGTGGGCGCCGAGCATCTGCCAGAGTCGTTCGTGGCGTCCCTGCGCGAACAGGTACAGGTCGAGTTCGCCGATCATCGGAACAGTATTGGCCACTGGGGCCGGTGTCGCGTGCGGCACGTCGGTCCCCGATGCGGTATTCGCGGGCCGGCCCGCCGCGGCGGGGTACGCCGTGGCGGGCCGGGTCACGTCGAACAGGTCGGTCATCGGCCGCCGACCGACGCGAGCAGGTTGCCCTCGCGGATCTTGAGCTGGGGGCGGCCCTGCGCCATCCGGGCCTCGGCCTGCTCGGCGGCGAACGCCGGGGCGTGGGCGATGGCGGCGGAGTACGTGGCGGCGGTGCGGTGGGCGATCGACGACCAGCCGTACCGGTCGTGGACCATGGTGCGGGCCTCCCGGGCGAGCCGGCGGGCCCGGTCGCCGTCGGAGAGCAGGGAGCTGACCGCGTCGGCCAGCCCGTGCGGGTCCTTGGGGGCGAAGGTCATGCCGTTGACGCCGGGCTCGATGATCTCGGCGAGCCCGCCGGTGGCGGCGACGGCCAGCGGTACGCCGGCGGCGGCGCCCTCCAGCGCGACCATGCCGAACGGCTCGTAGATGCTGGGCACCGCGAAGCAGTCCGAGGCGGCCATCATCGCGGGCAGTTCGACCCCGCCGAGGAAGCCGGGGAAGCTGACCGTGTCGCGCAGCCCGAGGCGGTCGATGTCGTTCTCCAGCTCCTGCCGGTAGGGCCCGTCGCCGGCGATGACGACGCGCAGGCCGGGGTGCTGTTCCTTCAGCTTGGGCAGGCCGGCGATCAGGTGCTGGACGCCCTTCTCGTAGACCAGCCGGCCGGCGAAGGTGACCAGCGGGCCGTCGCCGGCGAAGCGCTGGCGGGCCGCGGTGACGGCGCTGGCCGGGACCTGCCAGCGGTGTGTCTCGACGCCGTTGGGGACGACGTCGACCCGCCCGGCCGGTACGTCGAACAGGCTGGTGACCTCGTCGCGCATGTAGCCGGAGCAGACGATGACGCGGTCGGACTCCTGCGACAGCCACCACTCCATCGAGTGGATGGACCGGTTCATCTCCTCGGGCAGCCAGCCCTGGTGCCGGCCCGCCTCGGTGGCGTGGATGGTGGTGACCAGCGGCAGGTCGAGGTGCTCGGAGAGGCTGACGGCGGTGTGCGCCACCAGCCAGTCGTGGGCGTGGATGACGTCGTACTCGCCGGACTCGCTGGCGCGCAGGGCGGCCCGGGTCAGGGTGTGGTTGAACGCCATGGTCCAGGCCAACAGGTGGGAGGTGGCCAGCGGGAAGGTCACCGGGTCCTCGGGGGCCCGGACGATGCGGACACCGTCGGCGTACTCCTCCAGCGGCGCGCCCTCGGCGTGCCGGGTGACGACGGTGACCTCGTGGCCGGCGGCGGCCAGGGCCACGGAGAGCGCGTGCACGTGACGACCCAGCCCGCCGACGAGTACCGGCGGGTATTCCCAGGACAGCATCAGGATGCGGCGGCGGCTGTCGGGAGCCATCCCACCCGCGGTCGGCAGACCGGTGGCGGGGGCGGCGTGGTGCGTGCGGGAGGTGAGGTTCGGGCGGCACTGGCCGTCCGTCGTGACCGGGGCGTTGTCGGCGCCGACCCGCAGGGTCGTCACATCGATCTCCATCCATAAATTGGCGCGTGTGTACGCCGGCACCACTGACGGCGCGTGCAGGGTTAGAGGGCGGCCGAACAGGCCAGGTGTGCGGTGGAAGGGTGGCCGAACGGCCGGGGTGGGGCCGGCGCCGCCGCGGTGCGTCGCTCGTTCCCGCTACAAGGAAACGGCACTCCGCAGCGATTCGCATCCCGAAACGCCCGGATGGTGACCGATGACACCCGATCGATTGTCATTGTGCAATCGTCGGCCTGTCGCAATCGGTCGAACGGCTGGATTGAGGCTACCGTCGACTGGGCATATGTCCTCCCGCGCGTCGGTGGCCTGCGTCACCGGCGCGCTTGGCGACCCCGCGTAAATAGCGCTTGGCGACCCCACGTAAACAAGGAGCACCATGCAGGTCTGGCCGGGTCAGCGGTATCCGTTGGGCGCCACGTACGACGGCACCGGCACCAACTTCGCGATCTTCTCCGAGGTCGCCGACTCGGTCGAGCTGTGCCTGTTCGACGAGTGGGGACTGGGTAACGAGCGCCGGGTCAAGCTGTACGAGGTCGACGCGTACGTCTGGCACGCCTACCTGCCCGGCGTGCAGCCCGGACAGCGGTACGGCTACCGGATCCACGGCCCGTACGACCCCGGGCAGGGGCTGCGGTGCAACCCGAACAAGCTGCTGATCGACCCGTACGCCAAGGCGGTCGACGGCGACGTCCACTGGCACCCGGCGGTCTACGGCTACGAGCTGGACGACCCCGGCCGGATGTCGCAGGCCGACTCGGCGCCGTACGTGCCGAAGTCGGTCGTGGTGAACCCGTACTTCGACTGGGGCAACGACCGGTTGCCGAAGATCCCGTACCACCGCTCGGTGATCTACGAGGCCCACGTCCGCGGGCTGACCATGCGCCATCCCGGCATCCCGCCGGAGCTGCGCGGCACCTACGCGGGCATCGCCCACCCCGACATGATCAGACACCTGACCCAGCTCGGCGTGACCGCGATCGAGCTGATGCCGGTGCACCAGTTCGTCCACGACCACCGCCTGGCCGACCTGGGCATGCGCAACTACTGGGGCTACAACACGGTCAGCTTCTTCGCCCCGTACCACGGCTATTCCGCCCTGGGTAACGTCGGCCAGCAGGTGCAGGAGTTCCGGGGCATGGTCCGGGCGCTGCACGCCGCCGGGATCGAGGTCATCCTCGACGTCGTCTACAACCACACCGCCGAGGGCAACCACCTCGGCCCGACGCTCGGCTTCAAGGGCGTCGACAACCGCTCCTACTACCGGCTCTCCGAGGAGTCGCCGGAGCACTACGTCGACTACACCGGCACCGGCAACAGCCTCAACGTACGCAGCCCGAGCTCCCTGCAACTGATCATGGACTCGCTGCGGTACTGGGTGCAGGAGATGCACGTCGACGGGTTCCGGTTCGACCTGGCGGCCACCCTCGCCCGCGAGTTCTACGACGTCGACCGGCTGTCGACGTTCTTCGAGGTCATCCAGCAGGACCCGGTGATCAGCCAGGTCAAGCTGATCGCCGAACCGTGGGACATCGGCCCCGGCGGCTACCAGGTCGGCAACTTCCCGCCGGTGTGGACCGAGTGGAACGGCAAGTACCGCGACACCGTACGCGACTTCTGGCGCGGCGAACCGAACACGCTGGCGGAGTTCGCCTCCCGGATCTCCGGTTCCGCCGACCTCTACCAGGACGACGGGCGCCGCCCGGTGGCCAGCATCAACTTCGTCACCTGCCACGACGGGTTCACCCTGGCCGACCTGGTGTCCTACAACGAGAAGCACAACCAGGCCAACGGCGAGGACAACCGCGACGGCGAGAGCCACAACCGGTCGTGGAACTGCGGGGTCGAGGGCCCCACCGACGATCCCGGCGTGCTCGCGCTACGGGCCCGGCAGCGGCGCAACTTCCTGGCCACCCTCATGCTGTCGCAGGGCGTGCCGATGATCGGACACGGCGACGAACTCGGCCGCACCCAGCACGGCAACAACAACGCCTACTGCCAGGACAGCGAGCTGGCCTGGATCGACTGGGAGAACGTCGACGAGCAGCTGATGGCGTTCACCCGCGAGCTGACCGCGTTCCGGGCCCGGCACCAGGTCTTCCGGCGCCGCCGCTTCTTCACCGGCCTGCCGGTGAAGACCCGCAGCGCCGGGGCGCCCCTGCCCGACCTGGCCTGGTTCACCCCCGGCGGACGCGAGATGACCGGCGAGGACTGGGGCAACGACTTCGGGCGCGCCGTCATGCTCTTCGTCAACGGCGAGGGGATCAAGGAACGCGGCCCGTACGGCCAGCGCCACGTCGACAGCTCCTTCCTGCTGCTGTTCAACGCCCACGACGCCCCGCTGGACTTCGTCGTACCCGGCGGCGACTACGGCCAGAAGTGGGAACGGGTGATCACCACCGCCGAACCGGACCCGGCCGAACCGAAGGTGGTCGAGGCCGGCGGCACCATCGTCGTACCCGACCGCTGCCTCGTCGTGCTGGACCGGGCCATCTGACATGGCCGCCGACGACCCCCGGCCCGGCACCGGCACCGCGCCGGGCGGGCCGCCGACGGCGACGTACCGGGTGCAGGTGCGGCCCGGCCTCGACCTCGTCGAGACCGCCGCCCTCGCCGGCTACCTCGCCGACCTCGGCGTCAGCCACCTCTACACGTCACCGCTGCTGACCGCCGCCCCCGGCTCCGCCCACTGCTACGACGTCGTCGACCACCGGGGGGTCGGCCCGGAGATCGGCGGGGAGGCCGGCCGCCGTCACCTTGCCGCCGCGCTGCGCGACCACGGCCTGCGGCTGCTCGTCGACATCGTCCCCAACCACGCCGGCGTCGCCGTACCGGTGGCCAACCCGGCCTGGTGGGACGTGCTGCGGGCCGGCCGCGGATCGGCGTACGCCGACTGGTTCGACATCGACTGGTCCCGCGGCCGGCTGCTGGTCCCGGTGCTCGCCGACCAGCCCGACGCCCTCGACGACCTCAAGATCGTCGACGGGGAGTTGCGGTACCACGAACACCGCTTCCCGATCGCCGACGGCACCGGCCCCGACGGCGACGCCGACCGCCCGGGCGCCGCCCGGCAGGTCCACGACCGGCAGCACTACGAGCTGGTCTCCTGGCGGCGCGGCGACGCCGAACTGACGTACCGGCGGTTCTTCGCCGTGTCCGAACTGGCCGGGCTGCGGGTCGAGGACCCGGCCGTCTTCGACGCCACCCACGCCGAGATCCTGCGCTGGGTCGCGGCCGGCGACGTCGACGGGATCCGCGTCGACCACCCCGACGGGCTGCGCGACCCGGCCGGCTACCTCGCCCGGCTGCGCGCCGCCGCCCCGCACGCCTGGCTGCTCGTCGAGAAGATCCTCGAACCGGGCGAGGAACTGCCACGCTGGCCGGTCGACGGCACCACCGGCTACGACGCGCTCGCCGAGGTGACCGACCTGTTCGTCGACCCGACCGGCGAGACACCGTTCACCACCCTGGACACCCGGCTGACCGGGCGGGCCACGTCGTGGCCGGAACTGACCCACGCCACCCGGCTGGCCGCCGCGACCCGGCTGCTCGCCGCCGAACTCGGCCGGCTGGCCAGGCTCGCCCCCGACCTGCCCGACGCCGCACCGGCGCTCGCCGAACTCGCCGCCAACTACCCCGTCTACCGGTCGTATCCGCCGGACGGGCTGCGGCACCTCGCCGTCGCCCGTGCCGAGGCCGGCCGCCGCCGGCCCGACCTCGCCGCCACCCTCGACGCGCTGACCGCCCGGCTGCGCGACCCCGGCGACGAACTCGCCGCCCGGTTCCCGCAGTTCTCCGGCGCCGTCATGGCCAAGGGTGTCGAGGACACCGCCTACTACCGGTGGACCCGGTTCGTCGCCCTGAACGAGGTCGGCGGCGACCCGGCCCGCTTCGGCGGCACCGTCGCCGACTTCCACACCGCCGCCGCCCGCCGGCAGGACCGCTTCCCGCTCGGCATGACCACGCTCTCCACCCACGACACCAAACGCGGCGAGGACGTCCGGGCCCGGCTCGCCGTCCTCGCCGAGATCCCCGGGACCTGGGCCGCCGCCGTCGACCGGTGGGCCGCCGCCGCGCCGCTGCCCGACCCCGCCTTCGCCCATCTGCTGTGGCAGACCGTCGTCGGCGCCTGGCCGATCGAACGCGACCGGCTGCACGCGTACGTCGAGAAGGCCGCCCGCGAGGCGGCCACCTCGACGACCTGGACCAGCCCCGACGCCGACTTCGAACGGACCCTGCACGCCGTCGTCGACCGGATCTACGACGACCCGGAGCTGCGTGACGACGTGGCCGACCTCGTCGCGACGATCAGCCCCGCCGGATGGTCGAACGCGCTGGGCCAGAAGCTCGTGCAGCTCACGATGCCCGGCGTACCCGACGTCTACCAGGGCACCGAGCTGTGGCAGAACAGCCTCGTCGACCCCGACAACCGGCGTCCGGTCGACTTCGCGGCGCGCCGTGCCCTGCTCGCCCGCGTCGACGCCGGCCGGCAGCCCGACGTAGACGACACCGGCGCCGCGAAACTGCTGGTCGTCGCCCGTACGCTGCGGCTGCGCCGGGACCGGCCGGAGCTGTTCACCGGCTACCGCCCGGTCACCGCGCAGGGGCCGGCGGCCGGACACCTCGTCGCGTACGACCGGGGCGGCGCGGTCGCCGTCGCCACCCGGCTGCCGTACGGCCTGACCCGCCGCGGCGGATGGAATGCCACATTCCTTCCCTCATCACGGTCCGTTGTCGATACGTTCACAGGACGGGTCTACAGTGAGACTCGGATAGCCGTTGCCGAACTGCTCGACCGGTATCCCGTCGCCCTGCTCACGCCCGCCGAAACCCCTGCTCGTCCACTGGTGAGGCCATGACCGTTTTCAGAGTGTGGGCGCCGGACGCGTCCCGGGTGCGCCTGCGGATCACCGGAGAACCCGACCGCGACCTCACTGCCGGTGACGGTGGCTGGTGGACGCTCGACGTACCCGGGGCCGGGCCCGGCACCGACTACGCCTACCTCCTCGACGACACCGGGCAGGCCCTGCCCGACCCCCGCTCGGCCTGGCAGCCGGCCGGCGTGCACGGGCCGAGCCGGGTCTACGACCACACCGCCCACGAGTGGGGCGACCGGGGCTGGACCGGCCGGCAACTGCCCGGCAGCGTCCTGTACGAGCTGCACATCGGCACGTTCACCCCGGACGGCACCTTCGACGCGGCGATCGAGCGCCTCGACCACCTCGTCGAACTCGGCGTCGACCTGGTCGAGCTGCTGCCGGTCAACGCCTTCAACGGCGACCACAACTGGGGATACGACGGCGTCTGCTGGTTCGCCCCGCAGGAGACGTACGGCGGCCCGGACGGGCTCAAACGCTTCGTCGACGCCTGCCACCGGCGGGGCCTGGGGGTGGTCCTCGACGTCGTCTACAACCATTTCGGGCCCTCCGGGGCGTACGCGCCGATGTTCGGTCCGTACCTGGCCGAGAACGGCGGCAACACCTGGGGACGTACGGTCAACCTCGACGGCCCGCACTCCGGCGAGGTACGCCGCTACATCGTCGACAGCGTGCTGATGTGGCTGCGCGACTACCACGTCGACGGGCTGCGCCTGGACGCCGTGCACGCACTGAGCGACCACGGCGCCGTGCACCTGCTCGAGGAACTCGCCGCCGAGGTCGAGGCGCTGTCGACGCACGTCGGCCGGCCGCTGTCGCTGATCGCCGAGTCCGACCTCAACGACCCGAAGCTGATCACCCCGCGCGAGGCCGGCGGCCACGGCCTGCACGCCCAGTGGAACGACGACGCGCACCACGCCCTGCACAGCCTGCTGACCGGCGAGCGGCAGGGCTACTACGGCGACTTCGGCTCGCTGCAGTGCCTGTCCGACGTGCTCACCGGCGCGTTCTTCCACGCCGGCACCTGGTCCAGCTTCCGCGGCCGGGTACACGGCCGACCGGTCGACCGCGGCCGCACCGCCGGCCACCGGTTCGTCGCCTACCTGCAGAACCACGACCAGATCGGCAACCGGGCCGCCGGCGACCGGATCTCGGCGACCCTGTCGCCGCACCTGCTGCGGGTCGGCGCGACGCTGCTGATGACCGCCCCGTTCACCCCGATGCTGTTCATGGGGGAGGAGTGGGGCGCCACCACCCCCTGGCAGTTCTTCACCAGCCATCCGGAGCCGGAACTGGCCGCCGCGGTCGCCGACGGCCGGCGCCGCGAGTTCGCCGCGCACGGCTGGCCCGAGGGCGACGTGCCGGACCCGCAGGACCCGGGCACGTTCGCCCGGTCCCGGCTGGACTGGGCCGAACTCGACAAGCCCGAACACCGCGAACTGTACGACTTCCACCGCCGGCTGATCGCGTTGCGCAAGGGCCGGCCCGACCTGACCGACCCCCGGCTGGACCGGGTCGAGGTACGCCACGGCGACCAGTTCATCGTGGTGCGGCGCGGCCGTACGGTGGTCGCCGCGAACCTGGCGCCGCGCGCCCGGCGGATCACCCTGCCCGGCCTGGTGCGGTCGGTGCTGCTGGCCAGCCGTACCGGTGTCACGGTCATGCGCGACGTGGTCGAACTGCCGCCGGAGTCGGCGGTGGTCGTCGCCGCCTCCTGAACCGCCGCCGGTTCCTTCCGGCCGTGCCGCCGGCCGTGCCGGTCAGCCGCCCGCCGGACCGGCCGCCTCCACCGGCTCGGCGGCGACCGGGCCGGCCGCGACCGGGGCGACGATCGTTGCCGGGCCGGTGACACCGCCCGGGCGGGCGGATCCGCCGGCGGCGGCCGGGACCGGATCGGACGGTAAGGCCGCCGGAGCCGGGTCGGACGGTAAGGCCGCCGTAGCCGGGTCGAACGGTGACGCCGCCGGAGCCGGGTCGGAAGGTAAGGCCACCGGAGCCGGGTCGGGGCGCGACAGCAGCACCACGCCGTGGGCGGCCAGCGCCGCCGCGGCCAACGCGACCATGGCACCGGCCATGCCGGCGACGGAGCCTTCGCCGAGCATGGTCACCCCGATCACCGCCGACGCGACCGGGTTGGACAGGGTGACCACGGCCAGCGGCGCGCCCAGCCCGGACCCGCGGTACGCGATCTGCGACAGCAGCAGGCCGGCGGTCGCCATCGCGGCCAGCGCCACCGACAGCGGTGACAGCAGCCCGGCGGGGCCGTCCTCGGTGAACCGCCGGGTGACGGTCTGGGTCAGCGCCGACGCGACCGCGAACGACACCCCGGACGCGGTCGCGTACAGCACGGCGCGGACCGCCGGCCGGGCGGTGCCGCCGGCGAGGACGCACAGCGCGACGACCGACGCCGTGGCGACCGCCACCACCGTCCACGCCCCGCCGGTGCCGAGCGACCCGCCGCCGCTCGCCGGGGCGATCAGCAGCAGCAGGACGACCAGGCCGGCCACCGTCGCCAGCGCGCCCCGCCAGTGCGTGGCCGCGACCCGCCGGCCGACCAGGAACGCGCCGATCGGCAGGGCCAGGACCAGGGTGAGTACGCCCAGCGGCTGGACCACCGACAGCGGGCCGTAGGCGAGGGCACCGACGTGCAGCAGGCCGCCGGTCCCGTTGAGCGCCACCGAATACCACCAGCCCCGCCGGGTCATCAGCCGCAGCAGCGGCGCCGGGCCGGCGGCCAGCCGCTGCTGGAGCACGGCGCCCAGCGCGTACGCGCCCGCCGACGCCACGGCCAGCGCGATCGAGATGAGCAGGGCCCCTTCCGGCAGGTCGCCGACGGGCAGCGGGGCGGCGGACAGTGGTCCGCCGGGTGTCGGCAGGTCGCCGGGCGCCGGCGCGATGGTCACGGTCGGCTGGCCTGGAGGCGGATCATGGAACCAATGATTCCCCCTGGTCGGGTCGTCCGCGTCCACCGCCCGGTGGCTGTCGGCGTACGCCGGCTGTCGTACGCCGTCGCGGCGTCTCCTACCTCAGGCTGAGCGGTTCCACGTCAGGCTGAGCGGTTCCTGGGTGACCGGGCTCTCGCCGGTGCCGAGCGGCTGCCGCCCGGCGCGGGCGGCCGCCTAGGATTCCGGGTCGACGACTTCGGGAGGACCCATGCGCCGTACGGCGATGACGCTGTTCGTGGTCGCGGCGATCGCCGAGGCGATCTCCTGGCTGGCCCTGCTCGCCGGGATGGCGGTCAAGTACGGCCCGCCGCAGAACGAACTCGGCGTGCAGATCTTCGGCCCGATCCACGGCGGCCTGTTCATGGTCTACGTCGTGCTGGTGCTGGTGGTCGCGCGGCTGAACCGGTGGAGTTGGCTGGCCACGCTCGTGGCGCTGGCGTGCGCCGTTCCGCCGTTCGCCACGCTGGTGTTCGAGCGGTGGGCGCAGCGGCGCGGGATGCTTCGCGTCGAACCCGAACCCGAGCCCGCAGCGGCCGCCGCCGCGGGCTGACCAGGCCCGGTCCGGGGCTGTCCGGTCCGGCCCGGCGTGGTCCCGGGTCAGCCGATGGTGATGGTGCAGGCGGCGACCCCGCCGACCAGCAGCAGCCCGAGGATGGCCTGGAGCACCAGCGCCGGCCCGAGGTGCGACCAGACGGTCGGGATCCGTGGGGTCAGGAGCTGGCCGGTGGTGAGGTTGACGATCCGTTCCACCCGGGGCGGCAGGTCGCTGTCCTTCTGCCGGCGTACGGTCACCTGGATGTGGTCGGCGGGCTCCAGGGCGCTCTGCGGCAGGTGGCCGTGGATCTCGATCTCGTGCAGGACGCCGTCGCCGTCCCGCATCCGTAGCGGCGTGACCAGGAACTCCGGCCCCTTGCGCAGTTGCTTCCAGCGGCGCCGGGTGCTGGCCCGGCCGGTGCCGGCCTGGAGCACCGACTTGACCAGCAGAGCCGTCATCTGGGCGACGCCGGCGGCGGCGAGGACGGCCATCAGTACCGGCTGGCCGACCTTGATCTCTCGGGCGTAGCCGGGATTGAGCCGGCTGACCCGGCCGGTGACGATCCGGGCGCGGGGGTGCACCACACGTTCGGGAAAGAGTTCCCTGTCCATCCCGCGCCCCCCGAGCCTGCGACCGGTCGTGGCGTCCGGTCGGCGACCAGTTCCGAATCAGCGACCCCACCAGGCAATACCCAGCGTCCGCGATCCCTTACGGATTGTATCGATTGCTGCGGATGAATGGAATGAGTGAATTCCCCTCATGTTCCGGTGACAAGGGCACCTGTCGCGGGTATGCCGCCGGCGAAGCCGGAGAGGGGTTGACCATGGACCTGTCCTTCCTGCAACCGATCTACGCCCGCCCCGGGCCGTGGGCGTCGGTCTACCTGGACGCCTCCCGTGACACCGAGGACGGCGCGATCAGCTTCGAACTGCGCTGGCGCGGCCAACGCGAGCAACTCGAGGCCGCCGGAGCCCCGGCCGACACCGTCCGCGCCCTCGAACGCGCGGTACTCGGACATTCGCCCCGGAGCGGCTCGTACGGCATCGCGGCGTTCGCCGCCGACGGCGAGGTCACCCTCGTGCAGTACCTGCCCGCCCCGCCGCGCGTCGACGTCGCCGCGTACGCGCCGCTGCCGCACGCCATGCCCGCCGTCGCCGGCCGCGGCGAGGAGGTCGCCTGGCTACGGGTGATCGCCGACCGCACCGGCGCCAGCATCGACGGCGTACACAGCGGCGCGCTGGCCCGTCGGGCCCAGATCCGCGGTAGCGAGAGCTACCCCATCCGCAGGGTCAAACCCGGTGGCTGGGCCCAGTCCCGGTTCCAGCGCGAGGCGGCCACCGTCTGGAAGCGCAACGCCGGCGACAGCGCCGCCGCCACCGCCGAACTGGCCGGCACCGTCGGCGCCGAGGTCGTCGTCGTCGGCGGGGATTCGCAGGCCCGCCGGATGCTCGTCGACCAGCTCCCGGCCTACTGGCGCGAACGCGTCGTGGAGACCGACATCGGCTCCCGCGCACCCGGCGGCGAACGCGGCCACCTCGACGACATCACCATCCAGGCCGTCGCCGACATCGCCGAACGGCACACCACCGACGCCCTCGACCGGTACGGCGTACAGCAGGAGGCCGTCACCGGCCTGCCCGCCGTCGTCGACGCCCTCCAGCGGGCCCAGGTCGACACCCTGCTGCTGGTCGACGACCCGTCGTCGACCGCCCGGCTGTGGATCGGCCCCGAACCGACCCACATCGCCACCGAAGCCGACCGGCTCCGGCAGATGGCCGTCGCCGACCCCGTCGAGGTGCGCGCCGACGCGGCCCTGCTGCGCGCCCTCGCCGGCACCGACGCCGACCTGGTGCTGGTCGACCCCGACGAGGCACCCCTCGACGAGGGGCTCGGCGCCGTGCTGCGCTACCTCGACGCCAGCACCTCGACCGCCTACCAGCGGCCCTGACGACGGCGCCGGCCCACCCGCCCGCCGGCCCACCCGCCGCCGGCGTGCACCGCGAGTGCCGGAACGTGCCGAACCGGACCCGGAACGTTTGAAGTCCGGTCCGGTGGGAAGCCGCGCCGCGACGAAAGCGCGAGGAGAGGCGGGCACCCGGTGCGGGAGATGCAGGACTGGCTGGTCACCGGCGGCCCACCGGAACCGGAACGGGTGGTGGCACCCGACAGCACCAGCCGGGTGCTGCTCACCGTCGCCGCCCGTGCCCTGGGCGGCCGGGACTGCGCCGACCTGACGTACCTGCCGCTGCTGACCCGCTTCCGCGGCGCCCCCGAACCGGTGCGCCGGGCCGCGATCGCCCGCGCCGGCGCCCGCTCCGCGCTGGCCCCGTCGGAGGTCGCCGAGGTCGACGTCGAGGCCGTCGGCCGCTGGATCGTCGACCACTACCCGCGGCACGACTACCCCGGCGTCGTCATCGGCTCACCCCACGGCGCGGCCGTGCACCTCGCGACCGCGCTCGGCGTGCCGTGGCTGCCCGCCGCGTTCGAGATCGCCGTACAGTGGCCCGGCGGCGCCGTCGACGAACCCGCCCGCGCCCTCGCCCACGGCTCCCGGGTCGCGCCCGGCCTGCTCGCCGCCAACCCCGCCGCCGTCGTCGTACGCCAGGTGCACGACCCCGCCGGCCGCGGCGTGCTCGCCGGCGCCACCATCACCCTCGTCGTACGGTGGGCGCGGCTACCCGACGCGTACCGGGCCTTTCTGCGCGACCGGCTCGCCCCCGGCACCCCGGTCCTGCTGCTGCGCGACGCGCGGACCTGGCCGGTGCTCGACGCCGGCGGCGGGCACACCTTCCAGATCGGCTCGCCCGGCAGCGGCCTGGACGCCGGTGAGCTGCGCTGCGACAGTGACCTGTTCGACCGGGTACTGCGCGCCGTCGGCGGCGACGGGACACGCTGGGACGCCCCCACCCCGTCCTGCCCCGACGCGTACGCCGAACACGGCATCGACCCCGGCCTGGAGACCAGCCTGCGCGACTGGCTCGCCGGCGCCGGCCGCCCCTGCACCGGGTGCTGTTCACCCGGCCCGAGGCGCTGAGCGCGGCCACCGCCGACGTCTACCGCGAATGGCTGCGCGCCGCAGGCAAGACCGGCGACCGCGCCGTCGTCGAGTGCGGGCGGCAGCTCGACCCCTGGCAGGTGGTCCGGGCCGGCCTGGTGCCGTACTGGTGCGAGAGCGCCACCCGGCGCAGCGTCGCCGGCGCCGAACTGTGGCTGGCCGGCAGCTCGGCGTTCAGCTCCGTCGACGTACTGCCCGACCCGCCCGGCATGGCGTCACCGGTGCTCGCCGGACTGCCGCAGTGGCGGGCCGCGGCGTCGTTCGGCCGCCGCCGCGGCGCCGTCGACCGGCTCGCCGCCCGGGGCTACCCCACCTCGGCGGTGCCGACCGGACACGCCACCGAAGTGCTCCGCAACCAGCCGTACGACCTACCGGCGCCCAAGCCGCTGCGGATCGTCGACGCGCTGACCGGCCTGCGGGACAGCGGTACCCAACAGGGTCTTCTCATATGCTGACTTGTCGCCGCTTGAGGCGGTTCCTGGGGGATTTTCTGACTGGCGAAACTTATCGCGGCCCGAATACGGCGCCCCGGATCGGGAAGTAGCGTGCTTCATGGGTGGAGCACGACGGCCACGGGCCGGTGCTCGACGTTCACCCGACACCAACTTCGCTACCAGCCCGGCTGTCGCGTTCTGCCGACCGCAGGCGGATCCACGCTGGGCGGGCACCTTCCAGGGGGGCGCGAATGTTCGGACCGACCGCGACGACCAGCACCGTCAAGGGTGGCACCGGCACCGCGGGCACCACCACGACAACCGCACCGCCACCGAACGAGCGGGTGCTGGAAGACCTCGACAGCGCCGCACTCGCGTACGCGGCCCGCATCGCCGACCAACCGCCCAGCGGACGCCAGGCCGCCCGCGACGACCTGGTGCGCTTCGCGCTCCCGTTCGCCGGCCGCCTCGCCCGCCGCTACCGCGGCCGCGGCGAACCGCTCGAGGACCTCGAACAGGTCGCCCGGCTCGGCCTCGTCAACGCCGTCGACCGGTACGACCCCGAACGCGGCTCGTTCACCGCCTACGCCGCCATCACCATCGTCGGCGAGATCAAACGACACTTCCGCGACCGCACCTGGGGCGTACACGTACCCCGCCGGCTACGCGACCTCATCCTCGAGGTCGGCCAGACCACCGCCGCCCTCACCAGCGAACTGTCCCGGGCGCCGACGATCGCCGAGGTCGCCGGACGGCTCGACACCCCGCAGGAGGAGATCCTCGCCGCGCTCGAGTCCGCCGCCGGCTACAGCCCCGCCTCACTCAACGCACCCGTCGGCGGCGAAAGCTCCGCCGAATTCGGCGACCTCGTCGGCGAATGGGACAACGACCTCGAATCCGTCGACGACCGGGTCACCGTCAGCGGCCTGCTGCACCGGCTACCGTGGCGCGAACGGCGCATCCTCGCCATGCGCTTCTACGGCAACCAGACACAGGCCGAGATCGCCGCCCGGTTCGGCATCTCCCAGATGCACGTCTCCCGGCTGCTGTCCCGCGCCCTCACCTGGCTGCGCCAGGCGATGCTCAACGAGGCCCCGCCGCCCTGGCACACCAGCCCCACCGACGCCGACCCGCGCGACCTGCGGGTCACCACCCGCCGCACCGGCGACCACGTCCTCGTCGAACTCGGCGGCGAAATCGACCGCGACAACTCGCACCGGCTCCGGCAGACCGTCGTCGAGGCCGTCACCACCGGCCGGCCCACCGAGGTCGTCGTCGGCCTCGGCGACGTACCGCTGCTCGACGCCACCGGGATCGCGGCACTCCTCGCCGGCCAGGAAGCCGCCCGCAGCACCGGGGTACAACTGCGGCTCACCGGCGCCCAGCCGTACGTCCGCCACGCCCTGAACGTCGCCGGCCTGGCCAGGTTGATGGACTGAGTTGGCTGGTCCTCGCTCCGCTCGGACGGCTCGCTCCGCTTCGCGCCGCCCCATGCACCGTCTTCGCACTGCGGGCCGCGACCGCTTCGCGGCGCGGTCCTCGGGCTCCAGACGGTGCGGCGGCGCTCGGTCGACTCGCGTCGTGAGTCGCGGTCAACTGCGGTCCGCCGTTTGCTTCGCCGATCCGTGTCGGGTTGGGACGGGGTTGCGGGCAAGGGCGGTCCGCCGATTGGTTCGCCGATCCGTGCCGGGTTGGGACGGGGGTGCGGGCAAGGGGCTGTCCGAGCCTGCAGCGGCGGGGCCGTGACGGTGGACCGTTGTCGGGTTTTGTGCCCGCCCAGCCCTGCGCGCGCCCCGGACCGGGCCGGGCTGCACGAACTGAGCGTGGGAGGGGTTATCCGGCGTCCGGATAACCCCTCCCACGCTCAGTTCGTCACCGGAATCTTCATCCAGCGCCCCGCCACCGGGGCGATATGCGCCCAATGTCTCGCGTGCCCCGGGGGCAGGGTGCACGGTGACGCGTTGATCTGGGCGGGAGAGACCTTATCGAGCGTGGGTAGGGTCTCTCCCGCCCAGATCAACGAAGGACCACCAACGGCACTCCGGCAAGACCGGACCCCGCCCCCGGCGTCAGGCACTCCTGACCGCCGCCCGCAAAGGACTTCCGAAGCGTCCGGCCGCCCGTCGGCCGTGACGACCACCGACCGAACCCGACCGGCGAAGCAACCGGCGGACCGGGTTGACCGCGACCCACGGCGCGAGTCGACCGAGCGCCGCCGCACCGTCTGGAGCCCGAGGACCGCGCCGCGAAGCGGTCGCGGCCCGCAGGGCGAAGACGGTGCATAGGGCGGCGCGAAGCGGAGCGAGCCAGCCGAGCCGAAGGCGAGGCCAGCAAACTCAGCAAACTCAGCGCGAAGCGGAGTGTGCCAGCCCTCGCGGAGCGAGGGCCAGCACACTCGGCAAGCTCACCCCTCGTCCTCCTCTTTGGAGTGTTGGCCGGTGCGCCAGCGTTCGTTGGTCGTCCTGCCGCCCCGATCCTCGCCGTGGAGGCGCTCGTCGGGCTCGCTGGGCTCGAAGTGTTCGCGGCGTACCTCGTCGGGTTCCGGAACCGTGACCGGGCGGGCGCCGGAGTGCGGGTCGGGGTGCCAGTCGCGGGCGGCGTGGGCGCCGTGGGCGCCCTCGGCGCTGGGGGCGAGGTCGGCCGGGGTGGGCCGGGCGTGGTGGAGTTCCTCGGCCAGTTCCTGCGGTGGTTTGGTGGAGCGTTGCGGCAGGTCGCGGCCGAGGTCGGCGACGAGTGGGCCGTACTTGGCGTCGAAGGCCGGGCGTTCGGACCGGATGCGGGGCATTTTGTCGAAGTTGCGCAGCGGTGGTGGGGAGCTGGTCGCCCACTCCAGCGAGTTGCCGAATCCCCACGGGTCGTCGACGTCGATGGCGCGGCCGAACCGGTACGACTTCCAGACGTTCCAGATGAAGAACAGGGTGGACACGCCGAGGATGAAGGAGCCGACGGTGGAGATGGCGTGCCAGGTGGTGAAGCCGTCGGTGGGCAGGTAGTCGGCGTACCGGCGGGGCATGCCGCGGGCGCCGAGCCAGTGCTGGATGAGGAAGGTGATGTGGAAGCCGACGAACATGGTCCAGAAGTGGATTTTCCCGAGCCGCTCGTCGAGCATGCGTCCGGTCATCTTGGGGAACCAGAAGTAGATGCCGCCGAACGCGGCGAAGACGATCGTGCCGAAGAGCACGTAGTGGAAGTGCGCGACGACGAAGTAGCTGTCGTGGATGTGGAAGTCGACGGGCGGGCTGGCGAGCAGTACGCCGGAGAGCCCGCCGAGCAGGAAGGTGACCAGGAAGCCGGCCGCGAACAGCATGGGGGTCTCGAACGTCAGCTGTCCTTTCCACATCGTGCCGATCCAGTTGAAGAACTTGATTCCGGTGGGTACGGCGATGATGAAGGTGGCGCCGGCGAAGAACGGCAGCAGTACCACCCCGGTGGCGAACATGTGGTGCGCCCAGACGACCATGGAGTACGCGAAGATCGCGATGATGGCGAAGACCATGCCCTTGTAGCCGAACAGCGGCTTACGGGCGAACACCGGGATGATCTCGCTGATGATGCCGAAGAACGGCAGCGCGACGATGTAGACCTCGGGGTGGCCGAAGAACCAGAAGAGGTGCTGGTAGAGCACCGGTCCGCCGTGCGACGGGTCGTACACGTGGGCGCCGAGCTGGCGGTCGGCGAACAGGGCGAGCAGTGTCGCGGCCAGCAGCGGGAAGACCACGATCGCCATGAGCGCGGTGATCAGGATGCTCCAGGTGAACAGCGGCATCCGGAACATCGTCATGCCCGGGGCGCGCAGGATGACGATGGTGGTGATGAGGTTGACCGAGCCGAGGATGGTGCCGAGGCCGGAGAGGACCAGCCCGATGATCCACATGCCGGCACCGACGCCCGGGGTGTTGGCGGCGTCGCTGAGCGGCGGGTACGCGGTCCAGCCGAAGTCCGGCGTACCGCCGGGGGTGACCAGGCCACCGATCACGAGCAGCCCACCGAGCAGATAGAGCCAGTACGCCAGCGCGTTGAGCCGCGGGAACGCCACGTCCGGGGCGCCGACCTGCAGCGGTACGACGTAGTTGCCGAACCCGAACACCAGCGGGGTGGCGAACAGGAACATCATGATCGTGCCGTGCATGGTGAACATCTGGTTGTACTGCTCGAGGGAGAGGAACTGCATCCCGGGCTGGCCCAGTTCGGCACGCATCAGCAGCGCCATGATGCCGGCGATCAGGAAGAACCCGAACGACGTGATCAGGTAGAGCATCCCGATCTGTTTGGCGTCGGTGGTGCCGAGCAGCCTGGCCAGCGCCGAGCCGCGCGGGCTGCGCCGGACCGGGCCGGGATAGCCGGTGATCCGGCCGGGCGCCACTATGATCGGTGTCGGGCTACGCTCCTCGGTCGGCGCCACCTGCCTGGCCATCTGCCCTCACCCCGTCCACGACCGCGCGAAAAGTCGGCCGTGCCTACCCCTTTGCGGGGCGTTGAAACAGCGGGGCGGGGAAAAGTCAGGCGGGATCCACCCGGGCCGCCAGGCCGTCGCCGTCGGGTGGCAGGCCGAGCAGTTCGGCGACGCCGGTGATCCGCAGCACCCGGTCGACGACGGGCTGCGGGTCGCGTACGGCGAGGACGGCGCCGCGGGCCAGGGCGGTCGAGCGGCCGTCGAGCAGGACGCGTACCCCGCTCGAGTCGAGGAACGGCACCTCGGTCAGGTCGACGGTCACCTCGGTGACCCCGGACCGGGACAGCGCGGCGGTCAGCTCCTGACCGAGTCGCTCCTCGGTCTCGAGGTCGACGTAGCCGCGTACCCGGACGACCACGCTGCCGTCGCCGACGGATTCGGTCCGTACGTCGAGCGCCATACATTCCCACCCTCCGCTGCGACCGTTGCGGCGACCACCGTACCCAGTCGCCTCAAAACCCATGCCGGCAGGCGACCGCCGCCTCCCGACGGGCGGGAGGCGGCGGGGTTCGGGCCGGGCGGCCGGTCGCGGTCAGCGGCCGGACGGCGTGCGGGGACGCTGTCCGGCGCCGCGGGTCGAGGCCAGGCCCAGGGCGATCAGCCCGATACCGAGGCCGAGGTGCAGCCAGTTGTCGGCGGTGTTCATCGGAATGAAGTTCGCCGGGCTGTCGTAGCCGACGGCGAGCCCGTAGAGCCACAGGACCAGGTAGATCGCACCACCGCCGATCAGGAACGTCCGGGCGGCGGCCGCCGTGCGCGACATCGCCAGCCCGGCGACGCCGAAGGCCAGGTGCACGATGTTGTGCAGCACCGAGGTCTGGAAGATGCCCAGCAGCTTCGCGTCGGAGTGGTGCCCGGCGAACTGCAGGGCGTAGTAGTCCGTGGTGATGCCCGGTATGAAGCCGAGGATCCCGATAATCAGGAAGATGGTGCCGGCCGTGGCCGCGAACGTACGGGCCAACGGTCGTCCCGTCGTGCTGCGGGCCATCGTGGCCCGGGCAGTCGGGGCACCGCTTCTGCTCACCATGTCGCTTCACCTCCATCGACGTGATCCGGTCACGCGTTCCCGTCGGCCCCGGCCACAAACGGCCGGCTGCCGCGATCTTGTCCCGGCTGCGGGGGAAAAAGGGCAAACGGGGAGAGTGGTGGCAAGGGTGGCGCGGGGGACGGGACGCCGGCGCGGGCGGATACCGTATCGACATGACGGAGCGGAGCGAGGGCATCGGATGGCTCGGGTCCGGTCATGCGGCTGCCGAGCGGAGCGAGGCCGCCGCATGACCCAGCGGAGCGGGGAGATCGGGGGTTCAGCTTGAGTCAGGCGGCTGCCGAGCGGAGCGGGCGGGCCGACGCCCGTAAGCGGGTCGGGTTGCCGGCCCTGGTGCCGTACCTGCGCGACCACCGGGGCATCCTCGCGGTCGTCGCCGTGCTCTCCCTGGTCGGCGCCGGGGCGTCACTGGCCCAGCCGCTGCTGACCCGGGCCGTGCTCGACGGCATCGGCGCCGGCCGGTCGGTCGCCGGCGTCGTCGGCCTGCTCGTCGTGCTGCTGGTGGCCGGCGCGGCCCTGTCGGGGCTGCGCGACTACCTGCTGCAGCGCACCGCCGAGGGCGTCGTCCTGGACACCCGCCGCCGGCTCGCCGGCCACCTGCTCCGGCTGCCGATCACCGAGTACGACCAGCGCCGTACCGGCGATCTGCTCTCCCGGGTCGGCGCCGACACCACCCTGCTGCGGGCCGTCGTCACCTCGGGCGTGTTCGAGCTGGTCACCGGCTCGATCATGGTTGTCGGCGCGACCGTCGCGATGCTGCTGCTCGATCCGCTGCTCTTCGCCGTCACCGCCGTCGGGGTGGCCGCCGGGCTGGTCATCGGCCTCGTCTTCGCCCGTCGGATCCGTGGCCTGTCGCGGGAGGCGCAGACCCGGATCGGCGAGATGACCTCGACCATCGAGCGGGCCATCACCGCCGCCCGCACCATCCGCGCCTCCCGCGCCGAGGAGCGGGAGACCGCCGGGGTCACCGGCAGCGCCACCGAGGCGTACGACGCGGGGCTGCGGGTGGCCCGGCTCCAGGCGCTGATCGGCCCGGCCAGCACCACCGCCGTCCAGGGCTCGTTCCTGCTCGTGCTCGGCGTCGGTGGCGCCCGGGTGGCGAACGGTGCGATCAGCGTCGGCGACCTGGTCGCCTTCATCATGTTCCTGTTCTTCCTCGTCCTGCCGCTCGGCCAGGCGCTGCGCGCGTACATGCAGTTGCAGAGCGGCCTCGGCGCGCTGGAACGCATCGAGGAGGTGTTCGAGCTGCCGGTCGAGGGCGCCACCGACCGCCCCGCCGCCGCGGCCGCCCCCGCCGCGGGCGTCGCCCCGGCCGTGGCACCGGCCGGGACCGGGGCGACCGGCGCCCCCGCGCTCGAGTTCGACCGGGTCGGTTTCGGGTACGCCGGCGGGCCGCCGATCCTGCACGACGTCACCTTCGCCGTGCCGCCGGGCACCCGTACCGCGCTCGTCGGCCCGTCCGGCGCCGGCAAGTCGACGCTGCTCAGCCTCGTCGAGCGGTTCTACGAGGTGGGCACCGGCACCGTACGGCTGGCCGGGCGCGACATCCGTGACCTGCCCCGCGCCGCGCTGCGCGCCCAGCTCGGCTACGTCGAGCAGGAGGCACCGGTGCTCGCCGGCACGCTGCGCGAGAACCTGCGGCTGACCGCGCCCGGGGCGACCGACGCCCAGCTGTACGCCGTACTCGACGAGGTCAACCTGCGCGGCATCGCCGACCGCTCCCCGGAGGGGCTCGACGTCCAGGTCGGCGAGGGCGGCGTGCTGCTGTCCGGCGGCGAGCGGCAGCGGCTGGCGATCGCCCGTACCCTGCTCGCCGGCCCGCCGATCCTGCTGCTCGACGAGCCGACCAGCAATCTCGACGCGCGCAACGAGGCGGCGTTGCGGCGGGCGATCGACGCGGTCGCCGTACGCCGGACGCTGCTGATCGTCGCCCACCGGCTGTCGACGGTGGTCGACGCCGACCAGATCGTGGTGCTCGACCGCGGCCGCGTGGTCGCCACCGGCACCCACCGCGAACTGACCGAATCCAGCGACCTCTACCGCGAACTGGCCACCCACCAACTCCTCGTTTCCTGATCGACGCCGATCCGGTGGAGGTGGGGACTGGAACCCGGCGGAGTTTCGCGTACCGTTTCCGCTCATGGGTGTGTCGCAACGGTTGAAGAACAGGGTCCGGCGTTTCCTCCAGCGCCCGGGCACCACGGTCGATCTGGCACCGCTGGAGAAGCTCCTGCCGGCGATCGAGAAGCGCGAGGACGAGCTGGCCGCGCTCGACGACGCCGAGCTGACCGAGGCGGCCGGGAAGGCCGAGAGCTTCACCGACATCTGCGCGGTCGGGCGCGAGGCCGCCAAGCGCGGCCTCGACCAGCGGCCGTACGACGTGCAGCTGCTCGGCGCGATGTCGCTGCTCGCCGGCAAGGTCGCCGAGATGGCCACCGGTGAGGGCAAGACCCTGACCGCCACCATCGCCGCGTACGGCCACGTCCGGCGCGGCAACGGCCCGGTGCACGTGCTGACCGTCAACGACTACCTGGCCCGCCGTGACGCGCAGTGGATGGAGCCGGTCTACACCCTGCTCGGCCTGTCCGTCGGCTGGGTCACCGAGGCGTCCACGCCGGAGGAGCGCAAGGAGGCGTACGCCAGGGACGTCACCTACGTGTCGGTCAGCGAGGCCGGCTTCGACTTCCTGCGCGACCAGCTCGTCACCGACATCGACGACAAGGTCCGGCCGCCGCTGGCGACCGCCATCGTCGACGAGGCCGACTCGATCCTGATCGACGAGGCCCGGGTGCCGATGGTGCTCGCCGGTTCCGTCCCCGGCGAGCAGGACCCGGTGCACTCCGCCGCCGAGCTGGTCAAGGGCCTGCGTTCCGGCAAGCACTACGAGGTGGCCGAGGACGGCCGCAGCGTCGCGTTCACCAGCGAGGGCCTGGCCACCGTCGAGGCCAAGCTCGACGACATCAACCTGTACGCCGACGAGAACGTGGCCCAGCTGTCGGCGGTCAACGTCGCCCTGCACGCCCACGCCCTGCTGCACCGTGACGTCGACTACATCGTCCGCAACGGCGGCGTCGAGCTGGTCGACGAGATGCGTGGCCGGGTCGCCCAGCGGCGCCGCTGGCCGGACGGCCTCCAGGCCGCCGTCGAGGCCAAGGAGGGGCTGAACGCCACCGCCGAGGGCGAGGTGCTGGGCACCATCACCGTCCAGGGCTACATCGCGCTCTACCCGACCGTCTGCGGCATGACCGCGACCGCCGTCCTCGTCGGTGACCAGCTCCGCGAGTTCTTCAAACTCGAGGTGGCGGTCATCCCGCCGAACACCCCGTGCATCCGCGTCGACGAGCCGGACCGCATCTACGCCACCCGGGCGGAGAAGGACGAGGCGCTGATCGACGAGATCGCCCGCTGCCACCAGGAGGGCCGGCCGGTGCTGGTCGGCACCCTCGACGTCAAGGAGTCCGAGGCGCTGGCGAAGGGCCTGGAAGCCGCCGGTGTGCAGTGTGTGGTCCTGAACGCCAAGAACGACGACGAGGAGGCGGCGATCATCGCCGAGGCCGGCGCGTACGGCGCGGTCACCGTCTCCACCCAGATGGCCGGCCGGGGCGTCGACATCCGGCTCGGCGGCAGCGACCAGTCCGACCGGGAGCGGGTCGCCGAACTCGGCGGCCTCTACGTGATGGGCAGCGGCCGGCACGACAGCCGCCGCGTCGACGACCAGCTGCGCGGCCGGGCCGGCCGGCAGGGCGACCCGGGCGCCTCGGTCTTCTTCGTCAGTCTCGAGGACGACCTCGTCGTACGGCATGCCCCGGACGCCGTACCGGCCTCGCCCCGGATGAACGCCGACGGCCTGGTCACCGACGACCAGGTCGACTTCGCCGTCGAGCACGCCCAGCGGATCGCCGAGGGCGTCAACCACGAGATCCACCGCAACACCTGGCGCTACAGCGTGGTGATCGAGCAGCAGCGCAAGGCTCTCGCCGAGCGGCGCGAGCGGCTGCTCACCAGCGAGGTGGCCGCGCTGATGCTGCTCGACCGGTGCCCGGACAAGGCCGGCGACCTCGACGAGGACATCCTGTCCCGGGCGGGCCGGTCGATCGCGCTCTACCACCTCGACCGGCTGTGGGCCGAACACCTCGCCGAGCTGTCCGAGGTACGCGAGGGCGTACACCTGCGGGCGCTCGGCCGCCTCGACCCGCTCGACGAGTTCCACCGGGCGGCGGTACCGGCGTTCAACGCGCTGATGCCGGCGATCGAGGAACGCACCGTGGAGACGTTCGAGGAGACCGAGTTCGGCGACGACTGGGAGCCCGACGAGTCCGAGCTGACCCGTCCCAGCGCCACCTGGACCTACCTGGTCCACGACAACCCGTTCGGATCCGAACTCGACCGGCTCATCGCCGCCGTCGGCCGCCGGCTCACCTCCGGCGGTCGCTGACCGCACCCACCCGCCGGGCCCCTTCCCGCCGCCGTGCGGGGAGGGGCCCGACGCACGTCCGTCATCCGGCCGGGTGATGCCCGAATACACGCTCCGGGCATGCCTGTCCCGTCGCGGGTGGTTTCTGCCACCCTGGCAGGGGTACCGATGGCAACGGCACTGCTGACGGACCTGGGGGAGTGGTCACGGTGGATAGTCGTCTGAAGGTGTCGGGACACCCGATCCAGCCGATGCTGGTGACGTTCCCGCTCGGCCTGTTCGTGTGCGCGACCCTTTTCGACATCGCCGACCTCGGCGGTGGACCGGCGTTCCTCGGCGAGGTCAGCTACTGGATCACGGTGGCCGGGCTGGTCGCCGCGGCCCTCACCGCCGTCGCCGGCATGATCGACCTGTGGGACGTTCCCGCCGGCCCGACCCGCCGTACGGTCGTCACGTTCAACCTCGTCAACGCCGGCATGGCCGCGCTGTTCGTACTGGTGTGCCTGATGCGGGCCGGTACCGCCGACCGGGGCGCCAACGGCGGGCTCGTCGCCGTGGAGCTGCTCGCCCTCGCCGTCGGCGCGTTCGGCGTACGGCTGGGGGCCGTCCTGATGCACAGGTTCGACGAGGCGGCCGACGACGCCACCACCTTCGACGCGCTCCAGCCGACCGCCGAGATCAGCGCCGGCACGATCTACCGCGCCACCGCCCGCTGACCGGTCGGGTCGGGGGTGCGGCGTCCCCCGCGGCCGGACGTCGGCTCAGCGGCGGTGGGGGCGGGGCCAGCCGGCCACCGCGCGGCCGGGCGTCGGCTCAGGCGCGGTGGGGGCGGGGCCAGTCGGCCAGCCGGGACCGCAGTTCGGCGATCGCGGCCGGGGTGAGGCCGTACCGGCCGAAGAGCCGGTCGTCCATTCCGTCGAGGTGGGCGCCGACCCGGGCGACGTCCTCCGGATCGAGGGCTGGATCGGCCCGGTGCCCCAGCGCCAGCAGTTCGGCCAGTTCGTAGCGTTGCAGTGCCGCGGCCGCGTCGATGTAGTCGCGTACCTCACGCCGGTTGACCAGCGCCGCGACCTTGCCGGCCACCAGGTCGTCGATGTGCATGACCGGGCCGAGGTCCATCACCACCGGAGCCCGGTGCCGGTCGAGCCGGCCCAGCGTCAGCCGCAGGTCCCGGCCCTCCCGGCTGACGACCAGGTCGGCCAGGTCGTGGTCGAAGCCGTGGAACAGTTCGCCCAACTCGTTGTCCGGATCCTCGACCCGGACGTCGAAACCGGCGGCGGCGAGCGCGGCCCGTACCTCGTCGCGGGCCGCGCCGACCGGGGCGTCGACGTCGCTGAACAGGTCGATGTCCTCGGTCGGACGGTCGACGACACCGTGCAGGACCAGGGCGAGGCCGCCGCCGAGGGCGAAGCCGTGCCGGCGGGCGACGCCCAGGGCGATCCGGGCGACGTCGGCGAAGATCGGATCCAGCGGCGGAGCGACGGTCACGTCGCGCGGCGCAGCTGGGCGTGCCGGCTCTCCCAGGCCCGGCGGACGCCGCGGGGCAGGTTGAGGGTCGGCCACAGCCGCACCAGGGTATTGCCGTCGAGCCAGCGCCGCAGCTCGTCACCCCGGATCGCCTCGCGCAGCACGTTCTCGTACATCCAGCGCAGCTCGACGGGGTCGTCCAGGTCGAAGGTGCGGTCCGGGGCCCAGAACAGCCGGACGGGCAGCTCGACGGCGCCGCGGACCGGACCGCGCAGCTCGGCGAGGTCGCCGATCACCCGCGCGGCACGACCGGGCCGGGCCGCGTGGACCGCGCCCCCCGGCTGCTGACCCGTGACGACTCCCATGCGTCACAGGGTAGGTCCTGCTTCGCCCGCAACACCACCACGTCGCCTCGATCAAGGTGAACTTGCCCGACAAAACGCCCCAAACCATCCACGACTTCTCCTCGATCGCGGATTTGGGGCCGGTACGCGGGCCGTGGGTCAGTTGGAGACGAGGGCGCGCATGCGGGTGATCTCGGCGGCCTGTTCGGCGGCCACGTCGTTGGCGATCTTCTCGACCTCGACGTCGATGCCGGTCTTCAGGACGTCGGTGGCCATCCTGATCGCGCCCTCATGGTGGCTGATCATCATCGCGACGAACTTCCGGTCGAAGTCGGCGCCCCGGGTGGCGGCGAGGTCACGCATCGCCTCGGGGGTGTGCATGCCGAGCATGCCCTCCGTCCGGTGATCGTGCCCGCCGGCGTCGGCGTCGATGCCACGCGCCTCGAGCCAGGCGCGCATCACCAGGATCTCCGGGGCCTGGCTGGACCGGATGCGGTCGGCGAGCGCGGCGAGGCCCGGGTGCTCGGCCCGGTCGGGGGCCAGCGCCGCCATCTGGAGCGCCTGGGTGTGGTGCGGGATCATCATCCGCAGGAACCAGGTGTCCATCGTGTTGTAGGTCTGCCCCGGCCGGGTCGGCAGCTGGTCGGGTGCGACGACGGCGGCGGACTCGCCCGGCCGACCCGGCACCACGACCGGCACGGCCGGTTCGGTCGGGGTGGGTGGCGCGGTCGCGGTGGGCCGGTCGGCGCGGGGTTCACCGTCGTCGCCGTCACGCAGGAAGCCGGCCGTGATGATGCCGACGACCAGTACGGCGGCGCCCGCGGTGGCGGCGACGGCGCGCCGGTGCGTCGACCTCACGGGCACCTCCGGTGCGGGTCGGGGATCGCCCGGAGTGTATTGGTTCCCGAAAGGTCATCGATGTGACCCACGTCACATCAACTGTCGCTTGTGGTCGGTAAGGTGTCCAGCATCATCTATCCCTTATCCCTGATGAAGGGTGCCGCTATGAACAAACCTTCGTTACCAGGGGCGCGGCAGATCAAGTTCTTCGCGGTGGGGGCCGCGGCCCTCCTGTTCGTCAACCTCGCGGCCGCCGTACCGGGCAACGCGCAGGCGCCGGTCGACCAGTGCGCACCCCTCGTCGGATCGGGTGACGACTTCGCGGAACTGTGTCTGACCGAGGAAGAGCTCACGGCGATGGACACGACCGACGCCGACCTCGGCGTCGACGAGATCGCCAACAGCCGCAACATGCGGCAGATCGCCAACATCCCGAAGCAGGCGCCGTTCAACACGCAGTCCGCACTGGGGACCGACATCGCGTTCCAGGGCCGCTACGCGTTCGTCGGGAACTACGACGGGTTCGTCATCTACGACATCAAGAACCCGCGCTCGCCGAAGATCACCTCACAGGTGCTCTGCCCCGGCGCGCAGAACGACGTCTCGGTCTACGGCGACCTGCTCTTCCTGTCGACCGACGCGTCCCGGAGCGACGACTCCTGCTCCAGCGTCTCCCAGACCGCGAGCAACGCGGCGTCCTGGGAAGGCATCAAGATCTTCGACGTCAAGGACAAGCGCAACCCGCGCTACATCAAGTCCGTCGAGACCAAGTGCGGTTCGCACACCCACACGCTGGTGCCGGGCAAGAACAACCGCGACGTCTACCTGTACGTCTCGTCGTACGGCCCGAACGCGTCGTTCCCCGACTGCCAGCCGCCGCACGACCTGATCTCGATCGTCAAGGTGCCGGTGCGGACCCCGACCGACGCCCACGTCCTGTCGGCCCCGGTGCTCTTCCCGGACGGCGGTAACCCGGGCGGCAACGGCAGCTCGACCACCAGCGGCTGCCACGACATCACGGTCTTCCCGAAGAAGGACCTCGCCGCGGGTGCCTGCATGGGCGACGGCGTGCTCTTCGACATCTCCAACCGCGAGGCGCCGCGGGTGATCCACACCGTCCGCGACACCACCAACTTCGCGTTCTGGCACTCGGCGACGTTCACCAACGACGGCAGCAAGGTGGTCTTCACCGACGAACTCGGTGGCGGCGGCGCGCCGACCTGCAACCCGACCATCGGCCCGACCCGTGGCGCCAACGCGATCTACCACCTCGAGGGGCGCGGCGACAACCGCAAGCTGGTCTTCAAGAACTACTGGAAGATCCCGCGGACCAACGGCCCGACCGAGAACTGCGTGGCGCACAACGGCTCCCTGATCCCCGTTCTCGGCCGCGACATCATGGTCCAGGCCTGGTATCAGGGCGGCATCTCGGTGTGGGACTTCACCGACTCCAGCCGGCCGTTCGAGATCGGCTACTGGGAGCGTGGCCCGGTCGACGCGACCCGCATCGTGACCGGCGGCGCCTGGTCGACGTACTACTACAACGGCTACATCTTCTCCAGCGACATCCAGAAGGGACTGGACGTACTGGAGATCAACGACTGGCGGACCTGGACCGCCAAGCTCCACTGGTTCCCGGAGCTCAACGTCCAGACCCAGCCCGGCTACTGGGACTTCTGACCCACCGGCCCGGACCGCCGAACGGCCCGGCTCCCCGACACAAGGGAGCCGGGCCGTTCCGTCGTGGCGGCGGGCCCTGGGCGGCACCACGCGCCCCGGGCAAGCGTCGATCAGGGACGAGCGTTGATCAAGGAGTAGTCGTGGCCCGAACCGGACGAAGCGGGCACGACTACTCCTTGATCGCGGGGAACACCCGCGGCGCGCCCCGGCGCTCCGGCGCCCCGGCGCCCCGGTGGTACTCAGGTCAGGGGCTGGTGCAGGTGGCCGCCGGGGTCGCGGCCGGGGTGCCGGCGCCCAGGTAGCCGAACGTCACCGACGTACCCGCCGTGAGTGAACCGTTCCAGGCGACGTTCCGGGCGGTCACCGTCGGGCCGGTCTGGGTGACGGTCGCGTTCCAGGCCTGGGTGACCTGTTCGGTGCCGGAGTAGCCGAACCGCACCGTCCAGCCGTTGGTCGGTGTCGTGCCGGCGTTGCGTACGGTCACCTCGGCCTGGAATCCGCCCTGCCACTGGTTGACGATGCGGTGGGTGGCCGTGCATCCGCCGACCGGCGGCGGGGTGGTCGGCGGCGGCGTGGTGGGCGGTGGCGTGGTCGGAGGTGGCGTCGTCGGCGGCGGGGTGGTCGGAGGCGGCGTCGGGGTGACGCCGTCGAGGGCGGCGGTCAGGGCCGGGAGCCACCGGTCGGCGATCCGCCGGTCGCCGGCGGCGTTGGGGTGCACCCCGTCGTAGGTGTCGGTGGCCGTGTTGAACCCGGTCCACTGGTCGACGACCACGACCGGCGACCCGGCCGTGCTCTTCGCCGCGGCCCAGGCCGGGATCGCCGCGTTCAGGGCGACCACCCGCTGCCCGCACTCGCCGCAGGTGGGCGGCGCCATCGGGATGATCTGCGCGACGAGGACGGTCATCGCCGGGTTGCTGGCCCGCATCTGGTCGACGAGCTTGTCGTACGCGGCGACGATGGTCGCCGGCGACACGTTGCTCCAGGCGTCGTTGGTGCCGAAGTGCATCAGCACGATGTCCGGGCGGGTGGCCGACAGCCAGTTGGGCAGTTGGTTCTGGTTGGCGACCGTGGTGACCAGCGCACCCCCGTGTCCCTCGTTGTCGCCGTCGTACGGCACGCCACAGCCCTGGGGGCCGAGCGTGCCGACGAAGTCGACGTCGGTGTGGCCGGTGCTCTGCAACGAGTTCCACAGCATGGCGCGCCAGCAGCCGGGCGAACCGGTGATGGAGTCGCCGAGGGGCATGACGCGCGTCGGTGTCGCGGCGGCCGCGAGGGCGGCGGTGCCGGGTGCGGAACGGGGGTCGGCGGTGCCCGCGACGGCGGGCAGGGCGGCGGTCACGGTGGCGGCGAGGAGGCCGAGCGCGGTGGCGACCGCGGCCGGGATGGTCCGGCGGGTGGGCCTTCGGAGCATGGGGAACCGTCTCCTGTCACGTGGTGGAGAGTGATGACTGACGGCCCGGTGCTCCCGCCGTATTCAATCAGCTGTCGTCGATGATCTCAACGCTCCGGCGCGGGCGGGGTGGCGGTGTGATCCACAACGGGTGAGGATGGTGCCATGGTGGGTGCCGTCGTCTCCAGGCTTGACCTGGGATATTTCGTCCGTCCGGCCGACGAGGTCGGTGGTCCGCAACCCAGGGTGGAGCCGGTGCTGGCATACCTGGTCCGTCGGCCGGAGGGACTGCTGCTCTTCGACACCGGCATCGGGGCCGCCGACCCGGAGACCGAGGCGCACTACCGGCCCCACCGGCGCCCGCTGGCCGGGGCGCTGGCGGTCGCCGGGGCGGCCGTCGACGACGTGTCGCTGGTCGTCAACTGTCACCTGCACTTCGACCACTGTGGCGGCAACCCGCTCTTCGCCGGGCGGCCCATTCTCGTGCGGGCGACCGAACTCGCCGCCGCCCGGGCCGGCGGCTACACGTTCCCGGAACTGGTGGACTTTGCCGGAGCCAGCTACCGGGAGGTCGACGGCGAGGTCGAGGTCTGGCCGGGGGTGTGGCTGATCCCGACTCCCGGGCACACGGCCGGGCACCAGTCGCTGGTGGTCCGTCAGCCGGACGGCACGGTGGTGCTGGCCGGGCAGGCGCACGACTTCGCGTCGCAGTTCGGGTCGGACGAGTTGGCGAGCCGGGCCGCGCGCGAGGGCGTGGCGGCGCCGCTGCCGGACTACCGGCCGTGGGTCGACCGGCTGCTGGAGTTCGATCCGCGGCGGGTGCTCTTCGCGCACGACGGCGCGGTCTGGGAGCCGTCCGGCCGCTGACGGCGGGGGCGGGAACCCCAGCGCATCGGCGGGTTTACATGTATTGACACGCTGCGGCGAAACAGTGAAGACTCCTTACAGAGAGCGCTCTCACGTCCTCGTCAATACGCCGTACCCCCGAAGGGAGTCCGCATGAGACGGACCCTGAGTGCGTTCGCGTCCGCGGCCACGGTCGCCGCCGCGTTGGTGGCGATTCCCGCCGCCCCCGCCGCCGCCGCGCCCGTCGTCGCCCCCGCCCCGGACGTCGCCCCGGTCGTCGTCGCCCCCGTCGACGTACCCGCCCCGATGCTCGCCGCCATGCAGCGCGACCTCAAACTCACCGCCGAACAGGCCAGAGCCAGGCTGGCGGCCGAGGCCGCCGCGCCGGCTCTCGAGCAGCGGCTGCGCGCCAGGCTGGGTACGTCGTACGGCGGTGCGTGGCTGGAGGGCGCCGGCACCCGCCTCGTGGTCGGCGTGACGTCGGCCGCGCACGCCGCCGCCGTACGTGCCGCGGGCGCCGAACCGCGGGTGGTGGCCCGTACCGAGAAGCAGCTCGACGCGACCCGGGCGACGCTGGACGCCAACGCGCGCAAGGCCGGTGCCGCCGTACACGCCTGGTACGTCGACCCGGCCAGCAACAGCGTCGTCGTGGTCGCCGAGGGGGCCGGGGTGGCCGACTCGTTCGTCCGGGCCACGGGCGTCGACGCCGACCGGGTACGGGTCGTCGCCTCGACCGGGGCGCCCCGCACGATGTACGACATCCGGGGCGGCGACCAGTACCTGATCAACGGCAACACGCTGTGTTCGGTCGGGTTCTCGGTGGTCGGCGGGTTCGTGACCGCCGGGCACTGCGGGGGTGTCGGCAGCGGCACCGCCGGATACAACAACGTCGCGCAGGGGACGGTACGTGGCTCGTCGTTCCCCGGCAACGACTACGGCTGGGTGCAGACGAACGCCAACTGGACCCCGCGCCCGTGGGTCAACAACTACGCCGGCGGCAACGTGAGCGTGGCCGGCTCCCAGGAGGCGGCGATCAACGCCTCGGTGTGCCGTTCGGGCCGGACGACCGGCTGGCGCTGCGGTGTGATCCAGGCCAAGAACGTCACGGTCAACTACGCCCAGGGCGCGGTGTACGGGATGACCCGCAGCAACGCCTGCGCCCAGGGTGGCGACTCCGGCGGGGCGTGGATCTCCGGCAACCAGGCGCAGGGTGTGACCTCCGGCGGCTCGGGCAACTGCACGACCGGCGGCACGATGTACTTCCAGCCGGTCAACGAGATCCTCGGCGCGTACGGGCTCACCCTGGTGACCACCGGCGGCGGCAGCACCAGCCGGATCATCGGGTACGCGGACAAGTGCATCGACGTGCCGAACTCCAACGGAACGGACGGCCAGTACCTGCACCTGTGGACGTGCAACGGGACCAACGCGCAGAACTGGACGTTCCCCGGTGACGGCACGATCCGCGCCTTCGGCCTGTGCATGGACGTCGCCTGGGGGTCGACCGCCAACGGTGCGGTGATCCAGTTGGCCCAGTGCAGCGGCAACCCGGCCCAGCAGTTCGTCCTCAGCGGCGCGGGTGACCTGGTCAACCCGCAGGCCAACAAGTGTGTCGACGTGAGCGGCTGGAACTCCAACAACGGGGCCCGGCTGGTCCTGTGGGAGTGCCTCGGCGGCGCCAACCAGAAGTGGCGGCGCGGCTGATCCGGTAGCGGGGCCCCTTCCGCGGTCAGGCGCGGGAGGGGCCTTTCCTCCGTGCTAACTTGGTCGGGTGACCAAGTTAGTCGACCGACCAAGTGAGCGTGGCGACCGGCGACGGGCCGACCTCGTCGACGCCGGCCTCGCCCTGCTCGCCGAATCCGGCTGGCCGGCGGTGACCAGCCGGCTCGTCGCCACCCGCGCCGGCGCCAACGTCGGACTCGTCCACTACCACTTCGGCGGGATGCCCCGGCTCCGGGTCGAGATCGCCCGCCGCGCCACCGATCTGCTCATCCGGCCGGTCGTCGACGAACTGGTCGGCTGCCCCGACACCGGGGCCGCCGTCGACCTGATCCGGGCCGCGGCCGGCCGGCCCGGCGACGACCGGGCGGCCCGGCTCACCGTCGAGATCACCGCCGCGGCCATCCGCGAACCCGAGGTCGGCCAGGTGCTCCGCGAGGCGTTCGCCGACGCCCGGCGCCGGGTCGCCGACTGGCTCGGCGACCTGCGCCCACACTGGACGCCGGCCCGCCGCGCCGCCACCGCGACACTGCTCACCGCCGCCCTCGACGGCCTGCTGCTGCACCGGATGCTCGACCCCGACCTGGCGACCGACGGCGCCGTCGCCACCCTCGCCGCGCTGCTGACGGCCGCCGATGACTGAGTATCCGGCGACCCCGGCCGCCGCGACCGCCCGGGCCGGGACCGCCGAGCCGGCCGCGGCGACCCCGCCCGCGACCGGCGCGACCGGCCGGCCCGGCGCCGGGGGCTGGCTCTTCGGCCCCGGCGCGACCCCGGCCGAGCAGGTGTTCGCCTGGCTGGCCGCCGCGGCCGGCCTGGCCGCCGTCGGCGTCGCCGCCCTCGACCTGGACTGGTCGTGGTGGCGGATGCTGGTCGCCGCCGTCCTCGTCGTGGACCTGGCCGGCGGCGTGGTCGCCAACGGCCTCGACTCCGCCAAGCGCTTCTACCACGGTCCGCCCCCGGCCCACCTGCGGGCGACCGGCCGGTTCCTGCACCACCCGGTCGGCTTCGCGGCCGTGCACGTCCAGCCGGTCGCCATCGGACTGCTCTTCGCCGGCGGGGTGTGGTGGTGGGGGACCCTCTGGTGGGCCGTCGCGCTCGCCGGCACCGTACTGGTGAACCGGCTGCCCGCCCACCTGGCCCGCCCGGCCGCCCTGCTGGTGGTGACCGTCGTGGTCCTCGCCGCGCCGGCGGTGCCGGGCCCGGACGGCTTCTGGTGGCTGCCGGCCGTCCTGACCCTGAAACTGGTGCTCGCGCACGCCGTACCCGAACGGCCGCACCACACTCAGGCGGCCCCGATCATCGCGACGACGTCGACGGTGGGCCGTACGTCGCCGAACGTGCGGTAGATCGTGTGGAGCGTGGCGTTGTGATCCCGGTCCCGCACCGCCGCGTTGGCGTCGGCGACCATGATGACCCGGTATCCCAGGGTGCTGGCGTCCCGCGCGGACGATTCGCAGCAGACGTTGGTGACCGTGCCGGTGATCAGGACCGTGTCGACACCCCGAGCGGCGAGCAGGTCGGGCAGCGGGGACCGGCCCGGGAAGAAGGCGCTCGCCGCGGTCTTCTCGACCAGCAGGTCGCCGTCGTGGATCTCGAACTCGTGCCACAGCCGGTCCCGCAGCGGGCCGGTGCCGCCCGAGCGGCGGAACATCTCGGCGACCCGCGGCCCGTAGAACTCCACGGCCACCGCCGGCTGCCCGTCCGCTCCGGGCAGCACCCAGGCCACCGTTCCGCCGGCCCGCCGCAGGGTGTCGGCGATCCGGCCGATGTTGGGCACCACGCCCCGGCAGTACTCGTTCTCCGTCACGAAGAACGGCACCATGTCGACGACCACGAGTGCCGTCCGGTGTGGATCGAGGTGGCCGAACGCGTGCCGCCGACCGCGCCGCGCCTCCTGCCGGGCGTACTCCCGATCCTCGATCATCCATTCGTGGACCCTGCGCTGCCCGTCGTCCGCCATGGCGGCCGACCCTACCGGCCGCCGCGGCGCAGCGCCCGGGTGCGCCGGCCGCTGGCCCGCCGGGGTGCCCCGGCGGCGGCCGCGAGTACGGCCGCCAGCTCGTCGAAGCCGTCGCGGACCAGACCGGCGGTGACCCGTACGTGGTCGCCGCCGAGCGGCCCGACCTCGAACGGCGTACCGGGGGCGACCGCGATCCCGTGACCGGCCAGGGCGAGCATCGCCACCTGCTGGTCGTGCACGGGCAGCCACATGTTGATGCCGTCGGCGGCCGACGCCCGCACCCCGTACCCGGCCAGGGCGGTGAGCAGCCGGACGCGGCGGCGGGCGTACTCGGCGCGGGCGGCGGCGACCGCCCGGACCGCGTCCGGATCGGTGAGCAGGTCGAGCAGTACGCCCTGGAGCACCCGGCTGGACCAGCCCGGCCCGAGCAGCCGGCGGTCGGCGACCGCGGTCACCACCTGTGCCGGGCCGCCGATCGCGGCGAGCCGCAGGTCGGGGCCGTGCGACTTGGAGAAGCTGCGGACGTGCACGACCCGGTCGGGCAGCCATTCGCCGAGCGACAGCGCCGGTGCCGAGGCGATGTCACCGGCGTGGTCGTCCTCGATGACGGTGAGTCCCGGGTGGGCACGCAGGACGGTGGCCAGTGCGGCGGCCCGCGCCGCCGACATCGAGATCCCGGTCGGGTTCTGCGCCCGTGGTTGCAGGACCAGCGCGGTCGGCTCGTGGGTCAGGGCGGCGGCCAGTGCCGTCGGGTCCAGGCCCTCGTCGTCCAGCGGCACCGGTACGGGCACCGCGCCGACCGACTCGAGCAGGTCGAGCATCGGCGGGAAGGTCGGGTTCTCGACCAGGACGTGGTCGCCGAAGTGGACGGTACGGGCCACGATCCGGTCCAGCGCGTCCAGCGCACCGTCGACGACGGTGAGGCGCTCCGGCGGGTACGGCCACCGTTCGCGCAGCACCTCCTCGAGCCGGGGCAGCACCGGTTCCTCGAGGTAGCTGGGGGTGAGCCGGGTGTCGCCGATGCGGCGCAGCGCGGGGGCGAGGTCGGGCAGCAGGTCGTGGTCGGGCACCCCGGTGGACAGGTCGTGCGGCAGGGTCGCCGGGCTGGCGGTCAGCCGGGCGTACCGCATCCGGTGCCGGGGCCGGATCGGGGCGAGGACGAAGGTGCCGGAGCGGCCCCGGGTCTGGATCGCGCCGGCGCCGGCCAGCGAGCGCCACGCCTCGCTGACCGTGGTGGGGCTGATCCCGAGTTCGCGGGCGACGACGCGGACGGTCGGCAGGCGGGTGCCGGCGGGCAGCGTGCCGTCGCGCACCAGACGGCTCACCGCCGCGGCGATCCCACGGGCGGTACGGTCGTTGACCGCTTCGGCGATGAGCTGCAGCATGTTACTTCTCCGCAATCCGCCGTAACGAATTGGTTATTGTCCACCCGGACTTGTGTCACTAAAGTCCTACGCCATCCGTCCGGAAAACCACAAGGTCCGAAAAAAGCTCCACGCCGACGAGCGCCGCGACGACGCGGCGACGAGGAGGGATTGGCCATGGCGGACATCGTCCGTGCCGCGATCGTGCAGACGAACTGGACCGGCGACAAGGAATCGATGATCAAGGCCCACGAGGAGTACGCCCGCCAGGCGGCCGCCCAGGGTGCCAAGGTCATCTGCTTCCAGGAACTCTTCTACGGCCCGTACTTCTGCCAGGTGCAGGACAAGGAGTTCTACTCGTACGCCGAGTCGGTGCCCGGCCCGACCACCGAGCGGTTCCAGGCTCTCGCCGCCGAGCTGGGCATGGTCATGGTGCTGCCGATGTACGAGCAGGAACAGCCCGGTGTCCTCTACAACACCGCGGCCGTGGTCGACGCCGACGGCAGCTACCTCGGTAAATACCGGAAGACCCACATTCCGCAGGTCAAAGGCTTCTGGGAGAAGTTCTACTTCCGTCCCGGCAACCTCGGATACCCCACCTTCGACACCGCGGTCGGCCGCATCGGCGTCTACATCTGCTACGACCGGCACTTCCCCGAGGGCTGGCGCGCCCTCGGCCTGGCCGGCGCCAAGATCGTGTTCAATCCGTCGGCGACCAGCCGCGGCCTGTCGGCCTACCTGTGGAAACTGGAGCAGCCGGCCAGCGCGGTCGCCAACGAGTACTTCATCGGCGCGATCAACCGCACCGGCGTCGAGGAACTCGGCGACAACGACTTCTACGGCACGTCGTACTTCGTGGACCCGGAGGGCAAGTTCGTCGGCGACGTCGGCGACGACCACAACCCGGAGCTGATCGTGCGCGACCTCGACATGGGGCTGCTCGACGAGGTGCGCGACCGGTGGGCGTTCTACCGCGACCGCCGTCCGGACGCCTACGACAGCCTCGTCAAGCCGTAAGGGAGCCCGCCACCATGACCCTGCTGATCACCGGCGGCACCGTCGTCGGCCCGAGCGGCACGTACCCCGCCGACGTCCTCGTCGAGGGCGAGAAGATCGCCGCGCTGTTCGCCCCCGGCGGCGGCCCCGACGGCGTCGAGACCATCGACGCCACCGGCAGGTACGTCATCCCGGGCGGGATCGACGCGCACACCCACATGGAGCTGCCGTTCGGCGGCACCAACGCCTCCGACACCTTCGACACCGGCACCCGGGCGGCGGCCTTCGGCGGCACCACCACCATCATCGACTTCGCGGTGCAGCGCACCGGCGAGGTGGTGCAGGACGGGCTGGCCGCCTGGCACGCCAAGGCCGAGGGCAACTGCCACGTCGACTACGCCTTCCACATGATCCTCGGCGGCGTCGACGACGACTCGCTCAAGGCCATGGACCAGCTCGTCGCCGACGAGGGCATCTCCAGCTTCAAGCTGTTCATGGCGTACCCGGGGGTGTTCTACTCCGACGACGGCCAGATCCTGCGGGCGATGCAGAAGGCCCGCGACAACGGCGCCATGATCATGATGCACGCGGAGAACGGCATCGCGATCGACGTGCTCGTCCAGCAGGCCCTGGCCCGCGGCGAGACCGACCCGATCCACCACGGACTGACCCGGCCGCAGGCGCTGGAGGCCGAGGCGACCCACCGGGCCATCCGGCTCGCCGAGGTGGCCCAGGACTGCCCGCTCTACATCGTGCACCTGTCGGCCAGCCAGGCCCTCGAACAGGTCGCCGCGGCCCGCGACGCCGGCCGCAACGTCTTCGCCGAGACCTGCCCGCAGTACCTCTACCTGACGCTGGAGGACCAGCTCGGCGCGCCCGGCTTCGAGGGCGCCAAGTGGGTCTGCTCCACCCCGCTGCGCAGCGGGCGGGAACACCACCACCGCGACCTGTGGAAGGGCCTGCGCAGCAACGACCTGGCGATCGTCTCCACCGACCACTGCCCGTTCTGCTTCAAAGACCAGAAGGAGCTGGGCCTCGGCGACTTCTCCAAGATCCCCAACGGGATCGGCGGCGTCGAGCACCGGGTCGACCTGGTCTACCAGGGCGTCGTCGACGGCAAGCTGTCGCTGGAACGCTGGGTCGAGACGATCTCCACCACCCCGGCCCGGATGTTCGGCCTCTACCCGCGCAAGGGCGTCATCGCCCCCGGCTCCGACGCCGACATCGTCCTCTACGACCCGGCCGGCCGCACCCGGATCAGCGTCGAGACCCACCACATGAACATGGACCACTCGGCGTACGAGGGGTACGAGATCGCCGGCAAGGTCGACACCGTGATCTCCCGGGGCACCGTCGTCGTCGCCGACGGCGCCTACCACGGCCGCAGGGGCCACGGCCGCTACCTGCCCCGCGGCCTGTCGTCGTACCTCGTCTGAGCTTGGGGGAGTGAGCACCATGGACATCGGCGTCGTCTTCCAGTGCGACCCGCCCGCCCGCGAGGTCGTCCGGCTGGCCCGGGAGGCCGAGGCGGCCGGCTTCAGTCACGTGTGGACGTTCGACTCGCACCTGCTGTGGCAGGAGCCGTTCGTCATCTACTCGCAGATCCTGGCCGAGACCTCCCGGGTCGTGGTCGGACCGATGGTCACCAACCCCGGCACCCGGGACGTGACGGTGACCGCCTCGCTGTTCGCCACCCTCAACGAGATGTACGGCAACCGCACGATCTGCGGCATCGGCCGGGGCGACTCCGCGCTGCGGACGCTGGGCTACCAGCCGACGACCATCGCCGAGCTGCGCGACAGCGTCAACGTCATCCGCGACCTCGCCAACGGGCGTACCGCCACCTACCGGGGCGCCGAGGTGCACTTCCCGTGGGCGGCCGGCGGTGAGCTGGAGGTGTGGGTCGCGGCGTACGGACCCCGGGCGCTGGCCCTGACCGGTGAGGTCGGGGACGGCTACATCCTCCAGCTCGCCGACCCGGACATCGCCGCCTGGATGATCGCCTCGGTGCGGGCGGCGGCGGAGAAGGCCGGCCGCGACCCGGCCGCGATCAAGTTCTGCGTGGCGGCGCCCGCGTACGTCGGCGCCGACCTGGCCCACCAGCGCGACCAGACCCGCTGGTTCGGCGGCATGGTCGGCAACCACGTCGCCGACATCGTCGCCCGGTACGGCGCCGACGGCGCGGTGCCGCCGGCACTCACCGACTACATCCGGGGCCGGCAGGGCTACGACTACGCCGAGCACGGCCGGGCCGGCAACACCCACGCCGACTTCGTGCCGGACGAGATCGTCGACCGGTTCTGCGTCCTGGGGCCGGTCGAGGCGCACCTGGAGAAGCTGACCGCGTTGCGCGAACTCGGCGTCGACCAGTTCGCGGTCTACCTGCAGCACGACGACAAGGAGCACACCCTCGCCGCGTACGGCGAGCACATCATCCCGGCCCTGCGCGACGCGACGCCGAAGCCCACTCCGGCGGCCGCGTGAGCGAGCGTGGCGAGGTGCCCGCGTGAGCCTGGGAGAAGCCTGGCGGCGTCGGGCGCGGGTGGCGCTCGGCGCGGTCGGGGCGCTGGCGGTCGGAGTCCTGCTCTGGGAGGGCTACAAGGCGGTCGGTGACCCGGACGGCACCGTCGTGGCCGGGGTACGGATCCTGCCGCGGGCCGACGACTCGGCGATGCCGCACGTCGCCGACATCCTCGGCCGGTTCGCCGACCCGGAGCTGGCCGGCGGCGACCCGATCGGCCTGGTCGTGCTGTCGGCGTGCCTGTTCACGCTGCGGTCGGTGGCGGTCGGGTTCGGTCTCGGCGCCGCCGTCGGGCTGCTGCTCGCGGTGCTGATGCAGCGGCTGCGGGTGGTCGAGCGGGGCCTGCTGCCGTACGTGGTGCTGTCGCAGACCGTGCCGCTGATCGCGCTCGCCCCGGTCATCGCCGGCTGGGGCGGCGGGCTGTCGCTGGGCCCGTACCCGTGGCAGCCGTGGATGTCGGTCGCCACGATCGCCTCGTACCTGGCGTTCTTCCCGGTCGCCGTGGGCATGCTGCGCGGGCTCCAGTCGCCGGCGCCGATCGCCGAGGAGCTGATGCACAGCTACGCCGCCGGCTGGTGGCGGACCCTGGTCAAGCTCCGGCTGCCGGCGTCGATGCCGTACCTGTTCCCGGCGCTGCGGCTGGCCGGCGCCGCCGCGGTCGTCGGTGCCGTGGTCGGCGAGATCTCGACCGGCACCCGGGGTGGCATCGGCCGGCTGGTGATCGAGTACTCCCGGGAGGCGACCTCCGACCCGGCGAAGGTGTACACCGCGATGATCGGCGCGGCGCTGCTCGGCCTGGTGGTCGCGGCCGTCGTCGGCGTACTGGAGTTCCTGTTGTCCCGACAGCGGAAGGCTTACCCGTGACCGAGCGCAGCGAGGGAACCGCTGTCGCGCTGACCGGCGTGACGAAGGTGTTCAACGCCGGCCGGCCGGACGAGGTGACCGCCCTGACCGGCGTCGACCTCACCGTCGGGCGGGGCTCCTTCGTCTCGCTGATCGGCCCGTCCGGCTGCGGCAAGTCGACCCTGTTGCGGCTGGTCGCCGACCTGGTCGCGCCGACGACCGGGACGGTGACGGTGGCCGGCAAGCCGGCCCGGGCGGCCCGCCTGGACCAGGAGTACGGCATCGCGTTCCAGCAGGCCGGGCTCTTCGAGTGGCGGACCGTGGCCCGCAACGTGGAACTGCCGCTGGAGCTGCGCGGCACCGGCCGCCGCGAGCGGCGCGCGCGGGCCCGCGAGATGCTCGACCTGGTGGGTCTGGCCGACTTCGCCGACCACTATCCGGCCCAGTTGTCCGGCGGTATGCAGCAGCGGGTCGCGATCGCGCGGGCCCTCGCCGTGCATCCGCCGCTGCTGCTGATGGACGAGCCGTTCGGCGCGCTGGACGAGATGACCCGGGAGCGGCTCCAGGACGAGCTGCTGCGGATCTGCGCCAGCACCGGCACCAGCACCATCTTCGTGACCCACTCGATCCCGGAGGCGGTCTACCTGTCCGACCGGGTGGTGGTGATGTCGGCCCGGCCGGGGCGGATCACCGAGGTGGTCGACGTCGACCTCGGCCCGCGCGGGGAGGCGACCCGGCAGTCCGAGGAGTTCTTCGCCGGCATCACCCGGGTCCGCCGGGCGCTGCGCGGTGGCCCGGCAAAGGGTGGCGTACCCGCCGCGGCCGCGCCGGCGAGCCCGGTGGGGGAGCGGTGACCGGCACCGTCGACCCGGTGGTGGCCGCCGATCCGGCCGCGCCGGTCGCCGCGTCCCGGCGCCGGCGGTCCGGTCGCGGCCTGCCGGCCACGGTCCTGCCGCCGCTGGTGTTCGGCGTCGGCGGGCTGCTGCTCTGGGAGTTGATCGTCGTGGTCGGCCGGGTGGCGCCGTTCATCCTGCCGGCACCGTCGGCGATCGGAAAGGAGTTCTGGACCAACCTTGCCGTCATCTGGCAGGCCGGTCTGGCCAGTGGCACGAACGCCCTGGTCGGCCTGCTCGCCGGCGCTGCGGTCGGCATCCTCGCCGCGATGCTGGCCAGCCGGTTCCGTTTCCTGGGCGAGGTGTCGGTGCCGGTGGCGGCCGCCCTCAACGCGCTGCCGATCATCGCGCTCGCCCCGATCCTCAACAACATGTTCGAGTCCACCAGCAGCATCCCCCGGCGGCTGGTGGTCGCGATCGTGGTGTTCTTCCCCGTGTTCGTGAACACGTCGCGCGGGCTGCGGGTCGTCGACCCGACCCACCGGGAGCTGATGGACAGCTACGCCGTGCGTGGCTGGACCTTCACCCGGCTGGTCCGGCTGCCCGGCGCGCTGCCGTTCGTCTTCACCGGACTGCGCCAGGCTTCCTCCCTGGCGGTCATCGCGGCGGTGGTCGCGGAGTACTTCGGCGGTCTCCAGGACGGCCTCGGTTCCCGGATCACCTCGGCGGCGTCGTTCACCGCGTACCCGCGTGCCTGGGCCTTCGTGGTCGGTGCGTGCGTACTCGGGCTCGTCTTCTATCTCGTCGCACTCGGCCTGGAACGTCTCGCGACGCCGTGGCGCGCGCGGCGGTCCGGTTGAGCGGACCCGCTCCGCACCTGTCCGCCCGGCCGGCCACCCCCGGCGGCCGGCGGTCGACCCCCCAACAGTCGGAGGACCGATGAGAACCAACACCCGGCGCCTGGTCGCCGGTCTACTGATGTGCGCCGTACTGGCCGGTTGCGGTACGGCCGACAACGGCACCGCGGCACCCACCACGAGCGGTGGCGTGACCAAGGTCAGGCTCCAGTTGCAGTGGTTCGTGCAGGCCCAGTTCGCCGGTTACATCGCCGCCGTCGACCGCGGCTTCTACACCGAGGAGGGGCTCGACGTCGAGATCCTCGAGGGCGGTGTCGACATCGTGCCGCAGACCGTCCTCGCCCAGGGCAACGCCGACTTCGCGGTGGCCTGGGTGCCCAAGGCGCTGGCCTCGCGCGAGCAGGGTGCCGGCATCACCAACATCGGCCAGATCTTCCAGCGGTCCGGCACCTACCAGGTCAGCTTCGCCGACCGGAACATCCGTACGCCGGCCGACCTGAAGGGCAAGAAGGTCGGCAACTGGGGCTTCGGCAACGAGTTCGAGCTGTTCGCCGGCATGACCAAGGCCGGGCTCGACCCGGGCCGGGACGTCACGCTGGTGCAGCAGCAGTTCGACATGCAGGCGCTGCTGCGCGGCGACATCGACGCCGCACAGGCGATGAGCTACAACGAGTACGCCCAGTTGCTGGAGGCGAAGGATCCGGCTACCGGGCAGCTCTACCAGCCGTCGGCGTTCACGGTGCTGGACTGGAACGTGGTCGGTACGGCGATGCTCCAGGACGCGCTGTGGGCGAATACGGCCCGGCTGGAGGACGCGTCCTACCAGGACGTCGCGGTCCGGTTCCTCAGCGCGACGATCAAGGGCTGGGCGTACTGCCGGGACAACCCGGAGCAGTGCCGGGACATGGTCGTGGCCAAGGGCGCCAAGCTGGGCGCGAGCCACCAGCTGTGGCAGACGAACGAGGTCAACAAGCTGGTGTGGCCGGCACCGAACGGCATCGGTGTCATCGACGAGGCGGCCTGGAACGCGACCGTCGACCTGTCGCTGACCACCCGCAACCAGGATGGCCAGACGGTGCTGACGAAGCAGCCCGAGGGACTGGCGTACACCAACGACTACGTGCGCCGGGCGCTCGACGCGGTGCGGGCGGACGGGGTCGACGTGACCGGCGCCGGCTTCCAGCCGCTGACGGTGACGCTGCAGGAGGGCGGCTCCTAGCCGGCCCGTACCGAACGAGGGTGGCCGCCGTCCGGCGGCCACCCTCTTGCGTCCCATCCTGTGGAATTACCTATCAAACCTATAGGTTTTCTGGGCTAGTCTGGTGTGCGGTTGCAAGGCACGAGAACCGCGAGGACCCATGACTCTCACCTCCCCGGCCCGGGGCGACCTGCACGCGGTCGCCCGGCGTTACGCGGCCGACCCGGCGTCCTGGCCGGTACGACCCCACTTCGACCCGGTCGACCGCTGGTACAGCCGGCTCGCCGTCGCCGACGACCACGAGGTCTGGTTGCTGACCTGGCTTCCCGGGCAGCACACCGACCTGCACGACCACGGCGGCTCGTCAGGCGCCTTCGTCGTGGTGTCGGGCACCCTGACCGAGGAGGTCGTCGCCGGCGGCCGGCTGCGGCCCGCCAGTCTGCGAACGGGTACGGGCCGCCGGTTCGGCGCGCACCACGTGCACCGGGTCGCCAACCGCGACGACGAGCCGGCCGTCAGCCTGCACGTGTACGGGCCGGCCCTGCGCACCATGACCCGCTACCGGCTCGACGGCGGCCGGCTGCGGGTGGCCGAGGTGGAGACGGCCGGCGTCTCCTGGTGACGGTGACGACAGCCCGCGAGAAAGGTTCAGACACAGTGAGCGTCCGGCAGAAGACCCCCGACCTGAGCTGTCCGGCCCGGCCGCCGGCCGGTGCCCGCGGCATCGACCAGATCCTCGAACAGGCCCGGACCCGGTTGCACCGGATGGACCCGGAGACCGCCCACCTCGCCCACCGCGGCGGTGCGGTCCTCGTCGACATCCGGCCGGCCGCCCAACGGGCCGCCAACGGCACGATCCCCGGCGCGCTCCTCGTCGAGCGCAACGTCCTGGAGTGGCGCTTCGATCCGCGCAGCGGCGCCCGGCTGCCGGTCGCCGACCGCTACGACCTGCCGGTGGTGATCTTCTGTCAGGAGGGCTACACGTCCTCACTGGCCGCCGCCTCCCTTCAGGACCTCGGGCTGCACCTGGCCACCGACATCGCCGGCGGGTTCGCCGCCTGGCGGCTCGCCGGACTGCCGGCCTTCGGCCCCACCGACATCTACGCCCACTTAACCGTCGCACCCACGGCGACCGCCGCACGGGTGAACACCTGACCTGCCGCGCGATCCCGCGAGCGGTCACCAGCACCGAGGAGGACCCATGACGGTCACCGCGATCTCCCCACGCGGAACCCAGCTGCCCGGCCATCCCCGTTCCGCGCTGTCCCGGCGCCGCCCGTCGGCACCGCCGGACGCGCCGTCGTACCGGGACCGGGGCACCTCGGCGGCACTGACCGTGACGGTCGACATCAGTCTCGGCACCGGCGGGCCCTCACCGGAGGCGACCCAACTGCTGGAGATGGTCCGGGACCTGGTCGAGCGCGGCGGCGGCACGGTGACCGTGTCGCCGTACCCGCAGGACGGGCCGGCCGGCGCCCTCCTGCCGTACCCGGTGGCCCGCCCCGAGGACGAGGTCGCGGCCGCCGCCGCGCCGGAGCCCGCCGACGACGACCCGGAGGTGCTGCGGGTCTTCGCCTCGTCGCGGGTGGTGACCCGGGCCGGTGCGGAGGTGCCGCTGACCCGGCTCGAGTTCGACCTGCTGCTGTTCCTCGCCGAGCACCCGCGCCGGGTCTTCACCCGGCTCCAGCTGCTCAACAGCGTGTGGGGCTACGACCATGCCGTGGCCCGTACCGTCGACGTGCACGTCCGCCGGCTGCGCGCCAAGATCGGCGAGCGGGTGCCGCTGGTGACGACCGTCTACGGGGTGGGCTACCGCCTCGCCGACGAGGCCCGGGTGCACATCCAGCACGGCGGGTGAACCCGGTCTCCCACCGGGCCCCGCCGCGCCGGCGCGGGCTCACGCCAGCCAGGCGGCGACCAGCGCCATCGTGACCGCGGCCACGATCGTCGACAGCACCACGGTGTCGCGGGCCAGTGCCGTCGCCTGCCGGTAGCGGGTCGCGAACACGAAGACGTTCTGCGCGGTCGGCAGGGCGGAGGTGACGACCGCCGCCAGCAGCGCCGGCCCGGAAAGGCCGAGGGCGAACCGGCCGACGAGATACGCCAACAGCGGCTGGACCACGACCTTCAGCGCGACCGCCAGGTAGCGGTCGCGGGTGTCGTCGGCGGGCGCGAAGGGCTTGCTGCCCGGCAGCGACACCCCCAGTGCGATCAGGGCCAGCGGCACGGCCGCCGAGCCGACAAGCTCGACCGGGGCCAGCAGGGCGGCGGGTGGCCGCCAGCCCACCGCCGAGACGAGCAGCCCGAGCGCGGAGGCGAGCATCACCGGGTTGCGCAGCGGCAGCAGCAGGAGCCGCCGGGGCGACGGGCGCCGCCCGGTGGTGGTGATGTCGAGCACGGCGAGCGCGACCGGGGCGGCCAGGAGCACCTGGAAGAGCAGTACGGGTGCGATGAACGACACGTCACCGAGCACGTACGCGGCGATCGGGATGCCGAGGTTGCCGGCGTTGACGTACGACGCGGACAGTGTGCCGACCGTCACCTGCCCGGCGTCGCGTCGCCACCACAGCCGGGCGACCAGCGCGTACGCCGCGGCGACGGCGACCGTACTGGCCACGAACGCCGCGAGCGCGGGGGTGAGCACGTCACCCGGCGAGGCGCCGGCCAGCGTGACGAACAGCAGCGCCGGCGTCGCCACGTAGAAGGCGAGTCGGGCCAGCACCTCGGCGCTCTGCGGGCCGAGCAGACCCCACCGCCCGACGAGGTATCCAAGGGCGGTGACCGCCCAGATGGTCGCGAATCCGGTTAGTACCCCAGGCATCGGACCATCTTCCCGGCCCGCTACTATTTCCCCGTCCTCGGTACGCAGAGCGAGCAATCGATTCCCGTACGTCGGTTGTTTGTCACATTCCTGCAACGCCGAAGACCCTTGACCGCTGCTCCGGTGGCCGGAAGCATCGGTTCGTGCCTTGGGGGAGGTCCCTGCGGCGCACCCGACGTTCGGACCCGCAAGGAGGACCATGTCGGTCAGCCCCGCACCATCGCGTGCCGGATGGCACATGCCGCAACCGGCAGGTCCGGGCCGGCCACCGGCGGCGTCCCGCCGGCCCACCGGCTCGGCGAACACCGGCAGCCCGCCGGCCGGCGGTCCCGGCGGCCCGGGCGGGCCTGGCAATCCGGCGTTGACCGTCACGCTGTCGATCCCGCTCGCCAACGAGGAGTCGCTGACCCCGCCCGCCCGCCGGCTGCTCGAGGCCGCCCGGGAGCTGCTCGCCACCGGCGACGGCGCGGTCAACGTCGTGGTCGCCGGCGAGCCGCGGGTGGACATCGTCGCGCCACGCCGGCCCGTCCGGCCGGCCCCGCCCAGCCCGGCCCCGGGCCCCGGTCTGCACCTGATGCTCGCGTCGCGCACGGTCCTGCTCGACGGCGAGGCGCTGCCGCTGACCAAACTGGAGTTCGACCTCCTGCACCACCTCGTCGCGCACCCCCGACGGGTCTTCACCCGGCAGCAGCTGCTCGACGCGGTGTGGGGCTACGCGCAGACCGGCGAGCGCACCGTCGACGTCCACATCCGACGGCTGCGGGTGAAGATCGGCGAGCGGGTGCCGCTGGTCACGACCGTCTACGGCGTCGGCTACCGCCTCGCCGACGACGCCCCGATCACCGTCGACCACAACGGCTGACCACGCTGAACGTACGCCCCATCGCGCCGGCGCGGCTCGTCGAGGAACTCGTCGACCGGCTCGCCGACGCGCGTCCCGACCGCTGGCTGCGCGTCGCCGTGGACGGTGCGCCCGCCGCCGCGCCCGACCGGCTCGCCGACGCCCTCGTCGACCCGCTGCGGACCCGGGGGCGGCCGGCCCTGCGGGTGGCCGCCGGCGACTTCCTGCGCCCCGCCTCGCTGCGCTACGAGCAGGGGCGCACCAACCCGGACTCGTTCTACTGGGGCTGGCTCGACGAGGCCGGGCTGCGCCGCGAGGTGCTCGACCCGACCGGTGCCGACGGCACCGGCCGGGTGCTGCCCTCGCTCTGGAACGCCGCGACCGACCGGGCCAGCCGCGCCGACTACGTGACTTTGCCACCCGGCGGCGTCGTGATCGTCAGTGGCGGCCTGCTGCTCGGCGGCGGCCTGCCCTTCGACCTCTCCGTCCACCTGGTCCTGTCGGCGGCCGCGCTCGCCCGGCGCACTGGCGACGACGAGGCGTGGACACTGCCGGCGTACGCCCGGTACGCCGACGAGGTGGCACCGGAGTCGTTCGCCGACGTCGTCGTACGGATGGACGACCCGCGGCACCCGGCCCTGGTCGAGTCCACCTGACCGGGTGGATCTTCCGCCGGGATGGTTTGGCGGAGCGCGGGCCGGGGTATCCCGCCGGCTCAAGGTGGTCAACGGGGCACACACCCGGCCGGCCACCGTCCCTTCTCCCGAAAGGCCAGGCAGCGCATGCTCGTCAACGAAGCGGTCGGCACGCGCCAGGTCGACGTCGACCAGATCCGACTCTCGCTGCAAGCTCGCTACGACGAGCTGTCCAGCGAATACGATGACGCGGTCGAGCAGAGCCAGGTGCTCCGACTGGTCGAGGTCGGCGACACGGCCGGCGACGACCAGGCCGACAGCGGCACCAAGACCGCCGAACGGGACACCGCACAGTCCCTGTTGCGGACCATCCTGGACCGTCGGGCCCAGTACGAGCATGCCCTGAACCGCCTGGCCGAGGGCACGTACGGACGCTGCGAAGGCTGCACCGAACCCATCCCGGTCGAACGGCTGGAGATCTACCCGTCGGCGACCACCTGCGTGTCGTGCAAGCAGACCCGCGAACGGCGGGCCGCCTGACGTACGCCGCCGCCGTGGGGGACCTCCTCGTCGGCACGGCCTCGTGGACCGACCGGACACTGCTCGAGTCGGGCTGGTACCCCTCCTCGGCGGACACGCCTGAGAAACGGCTGGCGCACTACGCCGGCCGGTTCCCGATCGTCGAGGTGGACGCGACCTACTATTCGCCGCCGGCGGAGCGGACAGCACAGTTGTGGGCTGCCCGCACCCCGGCGGCGTTCACGTTCAACGTGAAGGCGTTCAGCCTGCTCACCGGCCACCCGACCAGGGTGTCGGCGATCTACAAGGACCTGCGGCCGGAGACCGACAAGCGCAACGTCTATCCCGACGACCTGGACCGGCAGACGTACGAGGAGATCTGGACCCGGTTCCTGTCCGCGCTCGACCCGCTGGTCGACGCCGGCAAGCTCGGCGCCGTCCTCTTCCAGTTCCCACCCTGGTACGCCATCTCCCGCGTCCACAAGGACTACCTGGTCGAGGTACGCGACCGCTGCCGCCCGCTCCGGGCGGTCTTCGAGTTCCGGCACGAATCCTGGTTCAAGGGTCCCAACCGCGACGAGACGCTGGACTTCCTGCGTGAACACCACCTGCCGTACGTCGCCGTCGACATGCCGCAGGGCCACCGGTCGTCGGTGCCACCGGTGCTCGCCGCCACCGCCGACCTCGCCGTCGTACGGTTCCACGGCCACAGCGACAAGTGGACCAGCCGCGACATCCACGAGAAGTTCGGCTACGACTACTCCGACCGGGAACTGCGCGACTGGGCGCCGAAGCTGCGTGAACTCGCCGACTCCGCCGACCGGACCCACGTGCTGATGAACAACTGCTACCGCGACTACGCCCAGCGCAACGCGCAGACCCTCACCGAACTCCTTACCGACTGACCGCGGCCCGCGTCATCCGGGGGCGGTTCGTGCGGCCCGGTTCGTCCGGCCGGGGTGAGGTCGGCTCACCCGATGGCGGGGGACGCTCGGGACGGCCGGTGGCACCCGGGTCGCCGTCGCCGGAGAGAGGAGTGCCGCGATGAGCAAGACGCCGCAAGCCGCCATCGACACCTCGATGGACAAGCTCAACCTCATCCTCAAGGAGATCGAAGAGGCGTACGGGTGGCCGAAGGAACGTCGGGCACAGTCGTACGCCGCGCTCCGGTCGGTCCTGCACGTCCTGCGCGACCGGCTCCCCGTGCAGGAGAGCGCCGAGTTCGCCGCCCAGCTGCCGCTGATCGTCCGGGGCCTGTACTACGAGGGCTGGGACCCGGCCGCGGTGCCGATGAAGATGGGCCGCGAGGAGTTCCTCGACCGGGTCCGCCAGGACTTCCGCCGCGACCTGCCGGGCGGCGTCGAACTGCTGGTGCAGACCACGCTCCAGGCACTGCACCGGCACGTCACCGAGGGCGAGTGGCAGGACGTGAAGAGCGACCTGCCCACCGAACTCGCGGCCATCATCCCCTGACCGGGGCGGGCGTTCCCGGGCGCCGATGGGGTCCTCGCGGGGCGCCTGCGGGCGGTCGGGCGTCCGGTGCCCGTCCGCGGTTCACGCGTCGGCGGGAACGGCGTGTCGGGTGCCGTGACCGCGGACGACCGTCTGCCGCCCCGGTGGCCCCGCGAAGGGGAGACTAGGGTGGATGGGCGGACCGTGACTGGCGACGGCGCCCGACCGGGAGCCGGGGTGGATCACCACGGGGGAGCGGCCGCGCCGAACCACTCCGCGCGCCGTACGCCTGGGCACCGGGGACCATCCGCGTCGAGAGGTCCCCGCCCGTGCCCGAGACCGCCACCACCGCCCGCCCGCTGCCCGGCGCACCAGTCGCCGAAGCCGTCTTCGCCGAGGTCACCGACCGGGTCGCCGCCCTGCGGGCCGCCGGTACGGTGCCCGCGCTGGCCACCGTCCTGGTCGGCGACGACCCGGCGAGCGCCGGCTACATCCGGATGAAGCAGCAACGCGCCGCCGAGCTCGGCTTCGCGTCACCGCACGTGCACCTGCCCGCCGACGCCACCCGGCACGACCTGGCCGCCGCCATCGACTCGCTCAACGGCGACCCGGCCGTACACGCGATCCTGGTGCAGCATCCGATCCCGGCCCACCTCGACTACGCCGAGGCGCTGCTGCGCATCGACCCCGCCAAGGACGTCGACGGCCTGCACCCGACCAGCCTCGGGCGGCTCGCCGCCGGACTGCCCAGCCCGGTGCCGTGCACGCCCGCCGGCATCGAGGCACTGCTCGCCTTCCACAATGTGCCCGTCGCCGGCCGCGACGTTGTCGTGCTCGGCCGGGGCACCACCCTCGGCCGGCCGCTGGCGATGCTGCTGGCCCAGAAACGAGCCACCGCCGACGCGGCCGTCACCGTCGTACACAGCGGCATACCGAACTGGGCACGACACACCCGACGGGCCGACATCGTGATCGCGGCGGTCGGCGTACCCGGCATCCTACGGCCGGAACACATCCGACCCGGCGCCACCGTCGTCGGCGGCGGCGTCCGCTACGAAGGCCGCCGCCTGCTCCCCGACGTCGACGAGGCGTGCGAGACGGTAGCCGGCGCGATCACACCCCGGGTCGGCGGAGTCGGCCCCACGACCGTCGCCATGCTCTTCCGCAACGCCGTAGCACTGGCCGAACAGGCCACCCACCCCTGACCCCACCCCCGGCCCGCCCCTCACCGTCGATCAAGGACCAGTTGAGTCGCAAACCGCCCGAAACGAACACGGCTCCTCCTCGATCACGGCGAGCGCGACGAACACGTCAGGACAGCTGCCCGCCGAGACGGAAGCTCGTCAACATCGGACCGCCCACCCTCACCCGGCAAAACATGGCAACGCAGCCGATCACGGACGGGTTTTGCCGGAAACGCAGCCAGCCGCTCCTGTTGATCTGGGCGGGAGAGACCTTACCCGGGGCGGGTAGGGTCTCTCCCGCCCAGATCAACGTCCCCCTTGCCAGACGGGCGACCTGCCAGGGTGCGCCACCCTCCGCCGGTAACGTCGATCGTCAGCGGTCCAGGCGCTCACCACCCGTACCGGAAGTGTCCGCACCGCAGACGATCACGGCGATGGGACACCGGCAACCACCAGGCCCGGGCAGGCGAACGCGACGGTCACGGGCGGTCGGGCAGGTCGGTGAACTCGCCGGAGGTCTTGTAGTCCGTGTCCGGGAGCGTGCGCAGCAGGTCGAGGACCGGTCGGTCGGCCCCGTTGCGCAGGGCGTGGCGGATCATCGCCTGGCGGCTGGCCGGAAAGTCAAGCCCCTTGAGGTACGGGCGCGCGGCGGACAGATCGGCGGTCATGGGGCTCGACTACCCGCCCCGGCGGAGGTGTACACGGGTCAGCCGGCTGCGCGGCGGCGGACTCCGGCTGACGCACCGGGCCGGCGGTGCGCACCGGGCCGGCGGTGCGCGGCGGGCCGGCGGTGCGCGCCGGGGCCGGCGGTGCGCGGCCGGCCCGCTGCGGATCGACGGGGCCGGCGTGCCCCGACCGCCCCTGGCGTCCTGCGCAAGATCCCGGTGATCAGGGAGTCTGCGCCCCGGCGCGCCGGCGACACGCGCGACGTGGTCCCTGATCACGCGGATCATGGGGTGGTTGAGGGTTCAACTAGAGCGGGCTATCGTGGGCGGGTGGTCACCTATCCGCTCGACCGGCACCTGGCCGCCGCCGTCCCGGCCAGCCGTACCCGGCGCTCCTGGACCCCCGACGACGGTCCGCTGCCCGCGCTCTACCTCAGCCACGGCGCCCCGCCGCTGTTCGAGGACACCGGGTGGATGACGCAGCTCTTCGACTGGGCGCACGGGCTGCCGAAGCCGAAGGCGATCCTCGTCGTCAGCGCGCACTGGGAGTCGGCCCCGCTGAGCCTGTCCGGCTCCGCCGCCGGCACCCCGCTCGTCTACGACTTCGGCGGCTTCGCCCGCCGCTACTACGAGATGACGTACGCCACCCCGGACGCGGGCGCGCTGGCCCGACGGGTGGCCGCCGCCATGCCGGACACCGAGCCGGTGCACGAGCACCGCGGCCGGGGACTCGACCACGGGGCGTGGGTGCCGCTCAAGGTGATGTATCCGGCCGGCGACGTGCCCGTACTCCAGATGAGCCTGCCCACCCACGACCCGCACCGGCTGCTCGAACTCGGCCGGCGGCTGCGGCCGCTGCGCCACGAGGGTGTGCTCGTCGTCGGCTCGGGTTTCATGACGCACGGGCTGCCGTTCCTGCGCCGCGAGGACGTCCAGGGCACCGCGCAGCCGCCGGGCTGGTCGCGGGACTTCGACGCGTGGGCCGCCGACGCGCTGGCCCGCGGCGATGTCGAGACGCTGGCCGACTACGCGCACAAGGCGCCCGGGATGCCGTACGCCCATCCGACGGTCGAGCACTACACGCCGTTGTTCGTCACCCTCGGCGCGGCCGAACAACCCGACAAACCGGTTACCACCACCATCGACGGCTATTTCATGGGACTGTCGAAGCGGTCGTTCCAGGCCGCCTGACGACCGTTCCCGGCACCGGCGGCCGGCACCGACCCGAGCAGCCGACCGGGGGAGAGCCCGTGCGCGCCAGCGTCGCCAGCGAGTCCGGCCGGCCCGACGGCCGCAACGAGGACTGGGCCGCCGCCACGCCGTCCGGCGTCGCGGTGGTGCTCGACGGACTGTCCGAGGCCGGCGGGACCGGCTGCCGGCACGGTACACCCTGGTACGTGCACCAGCTCGGCGCCCGGCTGCTCGGCCACGCCGGTGTGGCCGGCCGGCCGCTGGCCGACGCGCTCGCCGACGCGGTCACCGACGTCGCCGGACTGCACCCCGACTGCGATCTGACCCATCCGGGCACCCCGGGCGCGACCGTGGCGGTGCTCCGGGCCACCACCGCCGCCTGGGAGTACCTCGTGCTGTCCGACGCCGTACTGGTCGTGGACGGCGGGGCGGAACCGACCGTGGTCACCGACCGGCGTGCCGACCACCATCTCGCCGAGTTGTCCGCGGCCGCGGCCGCGGACGGTGGGTCGATCACCGAGCTGGTCCAGGCCCAGCAGCTCATCCGCAACCGGCCGGGCGGCTACTGGATCGCCCAGGTCGACCCGGCCGCCGCGGCCCACGCGGTCACCGGCACGGTCCCGCCCGGCCGCGGCGCGCTGCTGCTCAGCGACGGCGCCGCGCTGGCGGTGACCGACTTCGACGCGCTGAGCTGGCGGGAACTGCTCGACCTCGGGTACGCCGGCGGGCCCGAGGCGGTCGTCGCCGCCACCCGCGAGCTGGAGTCACGCGATCCGGACCGGACGGTGTGGCCGCGCTACAAGCGGCACGACGACGCCACCGCCGTCGTCTGCCGGCCCTGACGGCCGCCCCGGCCCGGGGCCACCGCCGCCAAGGGATCACCGTCGGCCGGAGCCACCGTCGGCCGGGACCGGGCGGCGGCGGGTCACAGCCGCGTCAGGGCCCGGTCGCTGACGAAACTGTGCAGCCCGAACCGCCGCGCCCGGCGCCGGGCGAACTCCGCCAGTTCCTCGTCCTCGCAGTAGTCGAGGGCGAACAGGTCGAGGTCGAAGCCGAGCAGCCGCTCGGCGATCCGGGCGTGTGCCTCCAGCGTCGCCGGCGGCCACGGCGCGTACCCGGAGGTGACCCAGGCCACCGAGAACGACTCGAACAGCACCCCGTCGACCAGGTCGGCCAGCCGGGACAGCAGCGCGAAGCCCCGGTTCGCCAGCAGGTACTCCGGCCGCGCCTCCTCGCGCACCGCCGCGATCAGGGTCAGCATGTGCGGCAGGTCCTCGGGGAACGTCAGCTCGACGTTGAGCGAGTTGAGGAACAGCCCGCCGAACCCGCCGGCCATCATCGCCCGTGCCTGGTCGACGACGTGCTGCATCCAGCCCGGATGTCCGACGTGGACGTACCGGCCGCCCCACTCCGGGTTGCGGTCGTGCCGGTGCCAGGGCGCCGGCGGCCCGTGGTCCTCCGACAGCGACAGGTGCCCGAGCGGCTGCGTGCCGTACCGCCGCAGCCGCCCGAGTTCCTCGGCGGGGTAGGAGCCGGGCTGCAGTACCACCCGTTCGTAGCGGGCCAGCCGTTCCCACCCCGCCGCCGCGCCGTAGTAGACCGCGAGCGGCCCCCCGGTCAACGCGGCCAGAACTCCCGGTACCAGTCGAAGGTCCGCCGCACCCCCTCCTCCAGGGTCACGGCGGGCTCGTAGCCGGTCAGCGCCCGCAGCCGGGACAGGTCGGGGCAGCGGCGGGCCACCGCGCCCGCCGGCGCCGGCGCCGGGTCGAGCCGCGGATCCACCCCGGCCGTACGCAGCACCAGCTTGGCGAGGTCGCCGATGTTGGTCTCCTCGGCGTCGTTGCCGATGTGGACGATCTCCGTCTCGCCGGTCGGCGGTACGGCCATCAGCCGCACCATCGCCTCGACGGCGTCGTCGACGTGGCAGAACGCGCGGTGCTGGTCGGCGCCGTACACCCGGAACGGGTCCTCGCCGCGCAACGCCCGCAGGGACAGCTCCGGGATGACGTGGTCGGCGCCCATCCGGGGGCCGTACACGTTGTGGAACCGGCCGACGACCGCCGGGAAGCCCTTGGCGCGGGCGGTGTGCACCACGGCGGCCTCGCCGAGCAGCTTGCTGATCGCGTAGCTGAACCGGGGCGCGCGCGGGTCGGCGACCACCACCGGTACGTCCTCGGCGGTCGGCACCGGCACGATGCCGAGGTCGACGCCGCCGGCGTACACCTCGCTGGTCGAGGCGAAGAACAGCCGGGTGTCGGCGTCGATCCAGTCGAGCAGGTGCAGGGCGGCGAGGCTGTTGACGCGGACCACCCGGGCCGGGTCGGACTCGACGTTGCGTACCCCGACGACGGCGGCGAGCAGGTAGGTCTGGTCGAAGCCGCGCGGCAGCGCCGCCCAGGTCGCCGGGTGGGTCAGGTCGCCGGAGATGATCTCGACGTTCGGCCGGTCCCGCAGGCCGGCGAGGTCGCTGTCGTCGCGGCCCCGGGAGAAGTCGTCGACGATGGTCACCCGGTGGCCGTCGTGGACCAGCCGACGGGCCAGGTGCAGGCCGATGAACCCGGCACCGCCGAGCAGCAGCGCCCTCACCGGACGACCGCCGACCGGTAGCCGAGCCCGGCGTAGCCGACCCCGGCGGCGGTGATCGCCTCCTCGTCGAGGATCCGCCACGAGTCGTAGATCAGCTTGGGTCGGCCGGCGCCGAGCACCGAGTCGACCTGGATGGCCCGGTAGTCCGGGTGGTCGTTGACCACGAGTACGGCGTCGGAGTCGCTGAACGCCTTGTCGAGGCTGACCGGCTCGCCGCCGTACCGGCGGATCACCTCCGGGGTGACCAGCGGGTCGTGGCCGAGGACGGTGAGCCCGGCCGCCGCGAAGACCGGCATCATCGTGGCGATCGGGGTGCCCCGCATGTCGTCGGTGGCCGGCCAGCCCTTGTACGCCCAGCCGAGCACCGCCAGCCGGGCGCCCTCGGTCGCGCCGGCCCGCTCACGGATCAGGTCGACGACCCGTTCGGCGACGTGGACCGGCAGATGCTCGTTGAGTTCCCGGGCCCGGCCGACCAGGTACGGCGCCCGGTCACCGGCGCTTTCGATCATGATGTACGGGTCCTTGGAGAGGCAGCCGCCGCCGACGTACCCGGGCCGGGCCAGGTCGGGGCGGGGGTAGTCGACGTTCGCCGCCCGGATCACCTCCAGCGGATCGAGGCCGTGCCGTTCGGCGATCAGCGCGATCTCGTTGCCGTACGCGTAGATCAGGTCGGTGTGGCAGTTGTTCGACAGCTTCACCAGTTCGGCCGCCTCCAGGCTGGACACCGGGACCAGCCGGGCCGCCAGGCCGCCGAAGAAGTCCAGGCCGGCGCGCAGGCTGTCGTCGTCGAGCCCGCCGACGACCTGCGGCAGTTCGACCAGTTCGCGCAGCGCCTGGCCCTGGATGGTGCGTTCCGGCGCCATCACCAGCCGGGCCCGTCCCCACGCCCGCAGCAGCACCGGCAGCACGACCGCCCGGCTGGTGCCGACCGGCACCGTGCTGCGGACCACGACCAGGGTTTCCGGGCCGCACGACCGGGCCACCTGCTCCGCCGCCGCGGCCAGGTTGGTCAGGTCGGGACGGTGCGTCCGCTCGTCGACCGGCGTCGACACGCAGATCACCGCGACGTCGACGGTGCCCTCGGGAAGCTCGGTGTCGACCAGGACGGTCCGGCCGACGGTCTGCGCGAGCACGTCCTGCACGCCCGGCTCGAAGATGTGCGGCCGGCCGTTGGACAGCGACTCGACCACCGCCGGCGCGGTGTCGGCGCCGTGGACGGTGAAGCCCTTGCGGGCCAGCGCGGCGGTCAGGGTGAGGCCGACGTATCCCATGCCGACGACTCCGATGGTGCTTGGCACTCGTGTTCTCCTTCTGGTGGACGGTGGGCCGGTCAGGCGCAGGGTGCGCTGATCCGGTCGAGGTCGCGGCTGGTGACGTAACCCGCGAACCCGGTCTGCCGGTACCGCGCGCAGGCGGCCCGGATGTTGTCGGCGCGGCCGGCGTAGTCGACCGCGAGCACGGTCTTGCCGGCCGCGCGCAGCGCCGCGGCGTGGTCGAGGTTCGTGGCGCAGAAGCCGGCGTCGCAGGGTTCGTCCGCGGCACGGAAGAACAACTCCTCCATGCCGACACCGTCGATCGCCGGCAGGTAGCCGTCGTACTCGCGCAGCTCCGGGGAGTTCTGCGGGAACACGAGCGTTCCCGGCCGCCGCGACCGGGCGTGGTCGCCGATCCGCACGATCAGGTCGACCATGGCCCGGGCCAGGTCCTCGCGGGTCCGGTCGGGCACCAGCGCCAGGTCCAGTTCCTCGTACGCCAGCGGGGTGTCCAGGTAGATCCCGTCGAACCCGGCGTCGGCCGCCTGGTCGATCCGGGGCCGGACCACCCGGTCCCACCAGCGCTGGTCCCAGTAGCGGACGAAGAACTCCTCCGGCCAGTCCGGCCACCGGTTGAGGATCAGGTCGCCGGCGTCGGCGCGCAGGCCGGCGTACTCCGGCCGGTAGGTCTCGATGGCACCGATCTCGAAGTACGCCAGCACGACCTTGCCGGAGGCGCGCAGCGCCGCCACCTCGTCGGCGGTGAAGTAGTCGTCCCGGCCGTCGCGGGCCAGGTCGATGACGGCCAGCCGGTGCGGGGCGCGGGCCAGTTCGGTCAGCCGGCCGCCCGGATAGCCCTGCAGCTGGTAGACCCAGCTGTCGACCGGGCCGGACGGGGGCACCGGACCGGGGGTGCGGTCCGGTCCGGTGCATCCGCCCGCGGCCAGGGCGGCGGCGGCCAGCACCGCCGCCGCCCGCCGCCACCGTCGGGTACGGGTCAACGCTCGTCCACCCCGGCCCAGACGGCCTTGACCGAGTCGGGCAGTTCGTACGCCGGCGTCCAGCCCAGCAGCCGGGCCGCCCGCGAGCCGTCGCCGCACATCCAGTCGACGGCCGCCGACCGGCCCGGTGCCGCCGCCCGCTCCTGGATGCCGCCGGTGAAGCCGGCCTCGGCGGCGAGCAGCCGGACCAGGTCGCGGGACTGGACCGCCCGGCCGCTGGCCAGGTTGAACACCCGCGCGCCCGGCTCGGGGGCGAGCAGCGCGGCGACGACGCCGCCGGCCACGTCGCGTACGTCGACGAAGTCCCGGTACGCCGACAGCGGTCCCAGGCAGATCGACCCGGCGCCGGACCGCCGCGCGTCGTGGATCAGCCGGGCCGCCCGGCCGAGCATGTTCTCCTCGTGCAGCCCGGGTCCGATCGGGTTGAACACCCGTACCGTGATTCCGTCGACCTGCCCGGTGGCGCTGGCCAGCTCCAGCAGCCGGGTCGCCGCGAGGTGGCTGACGCCGTACTCGCTGACCGGGTCGGTCGGGTCGTCCTCGGCGACCGAGGTGTCCGACGGCACCCGGCCGTACTCGCCGGCGGAGCCGAGCCGGACGAACCGGATGCCGGGTGCCGCGATCGCGATCGCCTCGACCAGCTTCGCGGTCACCGCGGTGTTGGCCCGGATCAGGTCGTGGCCGCTGCCGGACAGTGCGCCGGTGCAGTTGACGACCGCGTCCGGCCGGATCTCGCGCAGCAGTTCGGCCAGCGCGTCGACCGTACCGTCGAGCAGGTCGAGGCGGTCGCGGCCGGGCCGGACGACGACGCCGACCCGCGGGTCGGCGGCCAGCACCCGGCACACCTGCCGCCCGATGAACCCCGACCCGCCGAAGACGACGATGCGCCCGCTCATACCTTCTCCTCCTGCCGGTGGCGCAGCAGGATCGGCCGCAGTTCGGCGAAGTTGCGGTTGGCCTCGTCGTAGTCCTCGGGCTGTCCGATGTCGACCCAGTAGCCGGTGAAGTCGTAGCTGGTCGGCTGCTCGTCGCGGGCCAGCAGGTCGAGCACGAGCTGGTCGAAGCCGAGGGGCAGACCGTCGGGGTACGGGGCCAGCGTGCGCCGCGACATGCCGTAGACGCCCATGCTCACCCGGTAGCGGAAGGTGGGCTTCTCGGTGAACCCGACGATCCGGCCGTCGTGCAGGTCGAGCACGCCGAATTCGATCCCGACGCTGCGCGCCGCCGTCGCCACCGTCAGTGCGCCGCCGGACAGTGTGTGGGTGTGCAGCAGGTCGGCGAAGTCGAGGTCGGTCAGGACGTCGCCGTTCATCACCACGAAGTGCTCGGGCAGCCGGTCGCGCAGGGCGAACAGCGGCCCCACGGTGGACAGTGGAACGCGTTCCTCGGTGTAGTCGACGTGCAGTCCCCAGCGGGACCCGTCACCGACGAACGCCTTGATCAGCGGCCCCAGGTGGTTGATCGCCAGGGTCACCGAGGTGAACCCGCAGGCGGAGAGCTGATGCAGGACGATTTCCAGTACGGCGTGGTCATCGCCGATCGGGACCAGCGGTTTGGGCAGGGCGGTCGTGTACGGCCGCAGCCGTACGCCCTTGCCGCCGGCCAGGATTACTGCGTGCATGTGTGTTGCCTCCGCCATCGTGATCATCGGTATCGCCAGGCCTGGGCGAGGATCCCGCCCAGTGCGGCGATCAGTGACACCTGCAGCAGCACCGCGCTGCCGAGGAATAGCACCGCGTCCTGGAGCGGGTCGGCGGTACCCGTTCCGATCTGCCGTGCCGTGAAGTGCGCGGCGAGGGCCACCGCGAGCGCCGTGCACACCCGCGCGTAGCGGGCGTGGTTGGCGACGACGAAGACGAGGAAGTACGCGGCGCCGACGGCGACGTGGGCGGTGGCCAGCACCGCCCCGGCGTCGGTCAGCTGACCGGCCGCGGACAGCAGCGCGAGCAGCACCATCGCCAGGCCGGACAGCAGCCCGGTGACGATGACGACCTCGGCGATCAGCCGGCGCCAGATCGCGGCGCCGAACTGACGGGGGTAGCCGGTGCGGTGCAACAGTCCGCGGGCGTGCACGCCGAAGCTGTGCGCCCGCCACTCGACCAGCCCCATGCCGGCGATCAGCGGCGCGGCCGCGACGGCGAGGTCGGCCGCCCCGGACAGGTACGGCGCGTTCGCGTGCAGCAGGAAGGCGGCGGACAGGCCGGCGTAGATCAGCACGACGGGCAGCCGGGTCAGTTCCGGGCGGACGGCCCGGGCCAGCGACGGTTCGGGCCGCTTCGTGGCGGCTGGCCGGCCGGGGGCCGGCCGGGTGGTCCAGTGCACCGCGAACACCAGCGCCGTGACGACGGACGTGCCGCCGACCGTCACCGCCGGCCCGGTGGGTACGACGTCGGCGACGTAGCCGAGCCCGGCCAGCACCCCCGGTGCCATCACCGCGAGCAGCGCGCCCTCGCGGCGGTGGAACAGCGCCACGGTGGCCGCCATCTGGTAGGAGAGGATCCCGACGGCCAGCAGCACGAGCGGCCAGCCGCCGGCCGGGGAGGCGACGAGCCCGGTGCCGGCGGCGACGGGCGGGCCGACCAGCGCCGCGCCGCGCAGCAGCCGGCCGGCGTTGCGGTCCAGGCCGCGTCCGAGCAGCCGGTAGGCCAGCCACGCCGAGCACGACGCCCAGACCCAGCCGAGTCCGCCGACGGCGAGCAGCGCGACCACCATGGTCCGGCCGCCGACGAGCGCCAGCGCCACCGGGAAGAGCGCGCTGGGCGACAGGTAGAGCAGGCCGTGGGAGATGTCGCGCAGCGCGCGTCCCTCGCCGTGGCGGGCCGTCTGCGCCGACCGTTGGGCCGGGACCGGGCCGAGCCGGCGCCACACGTCGTCGGCGAGCACGAACACGTCCGGCCGGCCGTAGTCGGTCTGCGCCGACCGGTCGGTGATCCCGTCGGCCTCCAGCGCGACGGCGACCTGCATGGCGTCGACGGGGCGGCCGAGCCGGGGCCGCATCCGCTCGACCAGCAGGTCGACCGGGTCGTACGACATCTCCATCGTGTCGGTCATCGGCCCGCCGCCAGCAGCGTGTCGCGGTAGATGCGCCGGTAGGCGTCGAGCGACTGGTCGACGGTGAAGTGCTCCAGCACCCGGGTCCGGGCCTGCGCGCCGAGCTGGGCCCGCAGCCGGTGGTCACGCAGCAGGTGTACGCAGGCCCGGGCGACCGCGGCGGCGTCGCGCGGCGGCACCACCATGCCGGTGTTGCCGATCGCCTCGGCGACCCCGCCGACGTTGGTGGCCACCACCGGTCGCCCGCAGGCCATCGCCTCGACCACGGTGTAGGGGAAGCCCTCGGAGATGCTGGTCAGCGCGACGATGCTGCCGTCGGCGTACGCCTGCACGGGGTCGCCGGCGCGGCCCTCCAGGGTCGCCGCGCCGGTCAGGCCGAGTTCGGCGATCAGCTTCCGGCAGCTGTCGAGGTATTCGAGGCCGTCGGCCGGCGCCTCGCCGAACATCCGCAGCCGGGCGTCCGGGATCTTCGCGCGGACGATGGAGAACGCCCGGATGAGGGTGTGCAGGTCCTTCAGCGGGTCGATCCGGCCGAGGAAGGCGATGGTCGGGTTGGCCGGCTCGGTCGCGGCGGGCCGGAAGACATCGGGGTCGATTCCGTTGTAGACGGTCGACATCCGGTCCGGGTCGGCACCGTTGTGCAACTGCCACCGGCGGTTGTAGATGGAGTGCGGCGCGAGCGTGTCGACCATCAGATAGCCGGCCCCGGTCAGCTCCCGGAAGAAGCTCAGCAGCAGCACCTTCACCGCGTGCGGCGCGTCCTCGTCGAGGAAGCCGAGATAGCGTTCGCGCAGGTACATGCCGTGCTCCGACATCACCGACGGGGTGCCGTACCGCCACCGGGCGGTCATCGCGACCAGCATGCTCAGGCCGTTCATGGCGGCGTGGACCAGGTCGGCGCGCACCGGTGGGGCCGACAGCGGGCGCAGCATGTGCTCGAGCAGCCACAGCGCCCCGACGGCGTCGGCGAGGGTGATGCGTTCCTCGGAGTCGATGTGCAGCCCGTGCCAGGCGTCCAGGGTCATCGTCAGTGCGGTGTTCGACAGCAGGGCACCGGTCAGGTCACCGCCGCTGGCGGCGTACTCGTGCATCTGCCGCAGGGAGAGCAGGAACCGGTTGCGTCTGGCCTCGGCCTGGACCGGCCGCGGTTCGCGCGGGCTCAGCACGGCGCTGAGGAACGCCGCGTACGCCGCCCGGAAGTCCGCCCCGGGCGCGCCCGGCCGAATGGCCGGGCGCGCCCCCCACAGCGGGAGCGGGGTGAGCCGGTCGAGGTTGGGCGGTGCCGGCCACAGGGGTCGTTCCGACCCGTCGACCGACAACGCCACCATCTCCCAGCGGTGTTCGGGCAGACCACGGATGAGCTGGTCGCACCAGACGCTGACCCCGCCCGTCACATACGGGTAGGTGCCCTCGGACACCAGAGCGATCCTCACGGGCGCAGGCTCGGGGTGAAGGTGACGGTCCCACCCGCGGTCAGCGTGACAGGCGCCGACACGTCCGTGCCGTAGGTGCTGAACCCGGTCGTGCGGGCACCGCTGACGGTGACCGTGCCGGCCGTCGGCGAGGTGACGGTGACCTGGTTCGTCGCCCGGTCCCACACCGCGTTCGCGCCGCCGGCCAGCCGGGCGAAGTGGTTGGTGCGGGCGGCGGAGAGCGCCCCGAGCGTGCCCCAGTCGGGGTTGAGCACCGGGACCTTGTAGTAGTTGCTGTACTTGGCCAGCAGGCTGTCCAGCCAGTCGTCGAGCAGGGTCTTGCCGCTGCCGTAGTTGCGCAGGTTGGCGATGTGGAACGTGTGCGTGTAGAGCGAGCCGCTGGTCATGTGGCTCAGTGCCACGTCCGTCTCGTACGACAGCATCTGCGCGTACGTCCGGTCGGTGGGCCAGAACGGGAACTTGCCGTTCGGTCCGTAGAACGAGTTGTAGAAGTGGGTCTGCTCGGCCGGTGTCGTGGTGTGGTAGGCGATGTTCGTCGGCCAGTCGGGCACCACCCACAGCGATGGCTCCAGCGGATGCGCGATCGCGCAGTTGAAGCAGGACGGCTGGTGGCTGGGGAACGACATGTTGCCGTGCAGGTACTTGACGCCCGCGTTGCGGGAGGCCAGCAGGAACGCCGGGTTCGACGCCTCCAGGCCGTAGTCGGTCGGCGGGTCGACGTCGTTGTCCGGGTCCGGGTGGTAGACGCCCAGGCCGGAATACTCACCGGTCTTGAGCACGGTCCGGTCGACCGTCAGCCCCAGCGTGCCGCCGACGGTGACGTTGTTGTTGACCTCGGCGTAGCTGGTGGCGTAGTTGGTGTGGTTCATCTCCGGGTGGGTGAGGGTGTGGTTGAGCCACCGGAACCGCGGCGACAGGCACCGGGTGGTCGCGGTGAGCTGGGCGACGGTGCCGTTGGGGTAGCACGTGCTGGGTGCGGTCAGGTCGGCGTCGCCACCGTTGTAGGCCATGTTGATGGTGAAGTTGTTCGCCAGCGGGTAGCGCGACCGCAGCGCGGTCTGCCGTAGGTAGGTGTTGTAGGCGTCGTGCGCCGACATCGAGAAGCCGTCGGGGACGACGGTGCCGTTCGCCTGGTAGTGGTCGGCCGAGTTGAACCAGTCGTCGACGTCGACGTTGAGGTAGTGCCGCTGGTCACCCAGGAACAGCCCCCGGCTGGCCCACCGGAAGAGGCCGTAGACCAGCAGGTCGGCCTGGAGCAGGTATTCGTTGGAGGTGAACGACAGCGCCAGCCGCTGGCGGCCGTCGGTCGACGGGCTGAGCACGCCGAGGGTGTTGCCGCCACCGGTGAGCACCGGTGTCGCCGTGCAGCCGGCGCGCACGCTGTTGCGGTAGACGTACGAATCGGTGATCGGGACCTGGGCGTTGGTCTTCAGGTAGTCGAAGATCTGCGAGCCGGCGGTGGTGAGCTGGCTGACCAGCGGGGTGGCGCCGACCCCGCCCTCGCTGACGCCCTGCAGGCAGTAGTCCTCCGGGTAGGTGCCGTAGCTGGCGTAGAGGACCGCCTGGCGCACCGCGTAGTCCCGCTCGTACGCCCACAGGGTGTTCCACTCGGTGCCGTCGAACGCACTGGTCCAGTTGCCGTTGTCGGAGTAGAGCAGGCTGGCGCTGCTCAGCAGGATCGCCGAGTAGCGGCCGGTGCCGTCCGGGTTGATCAGGTTGGCCGCGGTCAGCGGCGTGCTGCCGGCCAGCAACACGTCGTAGGCGGCGCCGACCCGGTCGAGCGTCTTCTTCCAGGTGGCCAGCCCGAAGTCGGCGCTGTCGAGCGCGATGACCAGGGCGCGGACGCCGACCTTGTCGGTGACGGCGTTGGTGGCGGCCCGGCCGTCCGGCGACGCCTGCCGGGTCCCGGGGCCGGGAGCGATCCGCAGGCCCTTGTCGATCGGCACCGACCCGCTGACCTTGGGCAGCGGTGCCGGCGGGGTCGGGGTGGGTCGGGCCACCTCGGGCCGCTCGCCGACGCCGACCGGGGGCCGGTTGGGCTTCGGCTTCGTGGCCCCGACGGGCGGGTCGCCGCCGGGTCGTACGGGGTTGTGCGCCTGTGCGGGTGTTACGGAGAGTAGCGCCGTGCTGGTGAGGAGGGCGACGCAGCCCACCGCCAGCCGTCTGGCGCGACGGGTAGGAACCATGGGGGAACCTCCGACCGTGAGACGGGTGAGTTGGGTGTCGCCGGAGGGGACGGCGATCCGGGCCGGCCGGTCGTGTGCACCGGCACCGAACGAGGGGAAGCTACCAACGGTCCCAGCATGATCACTTAAAGTAATCCAAAGAAAGTGTTAAGCAGTCCGGTCAGCGGACCCGCCTCCGCCGAACCGGTGAGGGCGGCTCGCCTGATCATCGATGACCGGTTCGCCGGAAACGCGGGCCGGTTGGCGCGCCGGAGGTGCGTCAGCGCGGCCCGGCCGCGGTGACGGGAACGGCCGGCGGCACCACCGGACGGCCGTACGCCGCCGTCAGCTCGGCCCGCCAGTACCCGTCGTCGGGTAGCCGGTCCCACGGGTGCCGCCGACCGTCCGGGGTCAGGACCTCGCTGGTGACGTACACGAAGCCGGCGTTGCGCCGCTTGCTGAGGGTGACCGCGCGGTGCATGCTCGCCGGGTCCGGCGCGTCGTAGACCAGGTGCCAGAGCCGGGCGGCGGGCACCCGGTGTTCCCACGGCGCCGGCCGGTGCGCCAGGTACTCCAGATAGGACCCCTCGAAGGTGACCAGCGTGTCGGCGATCCCCGCGTAGCAGCGCTCCGTCGACCGCCCCGGGTTCATCACCACGTACGCCCCCGGGTAGCGGGTCCGGACCCGCTCGACGATCGCCCGGTGCAGTTCGACGTACGCGCCGTCCGGCCCGCACAGGGCGGCGGTCTGGTCGAAGAAGATCCCGCCGAGCCCGTCCGACCCGTACAGTGCGTACCAGTCGTCGACGTCCCGGTCGATCTGGGCCCGCCACGCGGCGAGGTGCGATCCGCCGCCGCCCGCACCGTCCGGGCGGGTGGTGTGTGCCCCGGGTCCGAAGTCGATTCCGAAGTAGCCGGTGTCGACGTAGCCCAGGGGCAGCGTGCCGCCGTCGCGCAGGGTGCGCACGGTCTGCGACCAGGCCGGGTGCCGCGGCACCTCGGGCGCGCTGCGCGAGCCGTTGACCACCACGATCCCGGTGGCCGGGGCGGTGGCGGCGAGCCCGTCGAACATCGCCCGGCCGGCAGGGACCGCCGGGGTCCAGTACGCCGGCACGGCGATCCGTTGCTGCGCGCGGGTGGTCGGTTCGGTGCGGTACAGGCGTGCGACGACCGCTGACGCGAGTCCGATCGCGGTGACGCCGGCGACGGTGACCGCCAGTACGCTCCTCATGGTTGCATCAGTGTTCCCGGCCCGCCGCCCGCGCGTGGCCCGAACGCGCGTACCGGGGCCGTCGAATCCACGATTGGCACTTTCCCACCGCACCGACATACGGCAAATGCCGGTTGTACCTACCGTCCGGACGGCGGACCGGTCAGGGGCGCTGGTAGATGTCGGGTATGCCGTCGTGGTCGGCGTCGACGGTCTCCTGCTCGTGCAGTCGGCGGTAGACCCGGTTGCGCCAGCGCAGCACCCCGGTCGCGAGCAGGGCGGCGCACACCGAACCGGTCAGGACCGCGGTCTTGGCGTGGTCGGCGGTCGCGCTGCCCGGCGCGAACGCCAGGTCGGCGATCAGCAGCGAGACGGTGAAACCGATGCCGGCGAGCAGCGACAGGCCGAACACGTCCCACCAGGACAGACTCTCGTCCAGCACCGCCCGGGTGAAGCGGGCGAGCAGGAAGGTCGCGCCCAGGATGCCGACGACCTTGCCGACCACGAGCCCGAGCGCGATGCCCAGGCCGGCCGGATCGGACAGCGCGGCCGTCAGCCCACCGCCACCCAGGGTGACGCCGGCGGCGGTCAGCGCGAACAGGGGCACGGCCACCCCCGCCGACAGTGGTCGCCACCGGTGCTCGAAGCGGGCGGACAGGCTCTGCCGCTGCCCGGCCCGCGCGACCGCCGGCACGGCGAAGCCGAGCAGCACCCCGGCGATCGTGGCGTGTACGCCGGAGGCGTGCATCAGCGCCCAGGCGGTGACCCCCAACGGGATCAGCAGCCACCAGCGGGTGACGCCGCGCCTGGTCAGCAGCGCGAAGACGGCGACGACCGCGAGCGCGCCGAGCAGCGGCAGCGGGTGGAGTTCGGAGGTGAAGAAGACCGCGATGACGGTGACCGCCAGCAGGTCGTCGACGACGGCGAGGGTGAGCAGGAACGACCGCAGCGCCGCCGGCAGGTGGGTGCTGATGATCGCCAGTACGGCCACCGCGAACGCGATGTCGGTCGCGGTCGGCACCGCCCAGCCCTGCGGCGAGCCACCGGCCCGGCTCAGGTTGACCACGGTGTAGATCAGGGCCGGGGCGACCATGCCGCCGACCGCCGCGACGATCGGCAGCGCCGCCCGGCGCGGCGAGCGCAGCTCGCCCTCGACGAACTCGCGTTTCAGTTCCAGGCCGACCACGAAGAAGAAGATCGCGAGCAGGCCGTCGGCCGCCCAGTCGGCGACCGACAGGTGCAGGTGCAGGGCCGCCGGGCCGAACTCGAAATCCGTCAGTCGGTCGTAGCCGGCACGCCACGGCGAGTTCGCCCAGAGCATCGCGACGGCGGCGCCGACGATCAGCAGCAGGCCGCCGATCGTCTCGCTGCGCAGCGCCTGGCCCACGGCCTGCGCCCGGGGCCAGGTCGGCCGGCTGAAGAGGCGGTTACGGGCGGGGGGCGGTGTGCTGGTCATCCGGCGGGGCTCCTGGTGGCGGGGGCGGGGCATGAGGGCACTCGGGCCTTGCCGACCAGACTTCCCGGCACACCGCGGGTAATGGTAACCGCTGACGTGACGTGGCCACCGCGGAGCAGTCTGGATGATATGCCCGGTTTGGTGGGCTTGATCGGGGGTAGGCGGCTCCGAGCCGTCGCGCCGCGGGGGCGTACGACGACCCGAGAGGGCCAACCGATGAGACTCGACGACGACGACATCCGTACCAGCGGTTCCGGCGCCCCGGAGGGACCGGCCGACGGCGGTGCCACACCCGGCCGACAGGACGGCGGCGCCGACGGTGCCGCCGAGGGCCCCGCCGACGGCGGAGCGACCGTCGGTCAGCACGACGGCGGCGCCGACGGCAGCGCGGAGGGGCCGGCCGACGGCGGTGCCACCCCGGGCCAGCAGGACGGCGGCGCCGACGGCGGAGCCCGACGCTGACCGGCGCGGGGCCGGCCGGTCGACGCCGGCCGGCCCTCGCCAGGTGTGCCGCCGTACCGCCCGACCGGTTCGCGACCATCCACTGGGGACGATCGCCGCTGCTGTCCCGGGCCGCCGACCTCGCCGGCCCGGACGGGTTCACCGACCTGCTCACCCCCACTGACGCCGACGAACTGCTCAGCCGGCGCGGGCTGCGTACGCCCTTCCTGCGGGTGGCCGGCGACGGCCGGGTGCTGCCGGCCGCCCGCTACACCGGCGGCGGCGGGGCCGGGGCCGAGATCACCGACCAGGTCCTCGACGAACGGGTCCTCGACCTGTACGCCGGCGGCGCCACCCTCGTCCTCCAGGGCCTGCACCGCAACTGGCCACCCCTGATCGACTTCACCCGCGAACTCGGCCTCGACCTCGGGCAGCCGCTCCAGGTCAACGCCTACCTCACCCCGCCCGGCAGCCAGGGCTTCGCCACCCACTACGACACCCACGACGTGTTCGTCCTCCAGGTCGACGGACGTAAACACTGGCGCGTCCACGAGCCGGTGCTGCCCGAGCCGCTGGACCGCCAACCGTGGGGCGGCCACGCCGACGAGGTCTCCGCCGTCGCGCAGGGCCCACCGGTACTCGACGTCGTACTCGAACCCGGCGACGCCCTCTACCTGCCCCGCGGCTACCTGCACAGCGCCCGCGCCCAGGCGGACAGTTCGCTGCACCTCACCGTCGGGGTCCGCGCCCTGACCCGCTACGCCCTCGTCGAGGAACTGCTCGGCCTCGCCGCCACCGACCGGCGGCTGCGCGCCACCCTGCCGTTCGGCCTCGACGTCGCCGACCCCGGGCAACTCGGCCCCGTGCTCAACGAAACCGTCGACGCGCTCCGCGACTGGCTGCGCACCGCCGACCCGGCCCGGGTCGCCGCCCGGCTGCGGGACCGGGCCTGGCCGGCCAGCCGCCCCGCACCGATCCGGCCCCTCGCCCAGGCCGCCGCGATCGACGACCTGCGCCCCGACAGCCGGATCGCGGCCCGCCCCGGGCTGCGCTGGCGGCTCGAGGACGACGGCACCGACCGCGTCGCACTGCGCCTGCCCGACCGGACGATCAGCCTGCCCCGGTGGTGCGTGCCGGCCCTGCGGGCCGCGCTGGCCGCCGGCGGATGCCGGGTCGGCGACCTGCCCGGCCTCGACGACGACGCCGACCGGCTCGTCCTGGCCCGCCGGCTGCTGCGCGAAGCGGTCGCCGTACCCGCCCCGGCACCCGCGGCCCGGCCCGCCGGGACCGCCGACCGCGAACCGGAACTCAGCGCAACGCCACCAGCAGCATCAGCGTGGTGACCGCCCCGGCGACCACCACGACCAGCCCCGCCCGCACATCCAGCGAGGCGTGCCGCCGGTCGGCGACCACCCGCGCCGGCGCCAGCCCGACCAGCGGCCCGAGCAGCGTCAGCACCAACGCCAGGAACGGCATCCCGACCGCCACGTCACCGCCGTAACCGGCGCCGGCCGCCCGCGCCGCCAGGCCGAGCGCGTACGCCGCCGCCGCCCCGAACACCCCCAGGATCGCCAGCAGCGGGTACGTCGACCGCGGCAACTCCCGGTGCTGCCGGGCCACCTCGAGCAGGTCGCGGACCCGCCGCAACTGCGTCTGCGGATCACCGCCGCCGGAACGCGCCGGTGCCGGTGCCCCCGCGGCCAGCCGGGCCGCCGCCGGGCCGAGCCGCTCCCGCAGCTCCTGCCACAGCACCATCGCCCGGGACTCGGTCTCCTGGGCCTCCTGCCGCGCCCGCTCGACCTCGGCCCGGGCCTGCTCCACCTCGTCCTGCGCGGCCCGCACCGCCCGGTCGGCGGCCGCGCACTGCCGCTCGTACCACTGCTGCGCCTCGGCCCGCTGCCCGTCGACCCGCGCGGTCACCTCGGCCAGCCGCCGCAGCAACTGCGGATACGAGTCCGGCACGGCGCCCCCTCCACCGCGCTCCGGAGTCCCGCGCTTCAACCAGAGCTGCCCGCTTCCCTCGCCCCGCTCGGTCACGGCATCCCTCCGCTGCGCTCCGGGACGCCGTGCCTGCACCTGAGCCGGATGGTTCCCTCGCTGCGCTCGGTCACGGCATCCCTCCGCTGCGCCCGGTCACGAGAGCCCGTAGGGGATCAGGACCTGGGCGGTGCGGTGCACCGCCCGGTCGAAGAACAGCCCCCGCCACGGCCGGGGATACCAGTCCGGACCACCGGAACCGGCCGGGTAGAGGGCCGAGGTCAGCTCGGCACCCTGCACGTCGAGCGCCACCCACGCCCCGATCTGGTCGGTACGCGACGCCGGCCCGCCCAGGTCGTCGCGCATCCGTGCCACCCCGCGCCACCAGGCCAGCACATGGGTACGCCGCTCCGGCCCGTGATGCAGGACGTGCCGCAGATGGGCCAGCCCGGTCGCACCGTCCACCTGCGCCGACAACTGGCCGGTGGCGGCGTCGACGGCGTACAGCAGCAGGTAGTGCGGCTCGGCGGCGCCCCCGGTCCGCAGCCCGGCCGCCGTCTCGGCCATCAGTTCGGCCACGCTGTCCTCGTCGTACCAGTTGGCGTCCGGGGACAACGCCTCGAACAGGCCCCGGGCCGCCAGGTCGGCCTCCGGGTCGAGGCAGGCGATCGAGAACCGGGCCGTACCGGGGCGGTGCTGGCGGGCCAGCGACCGGCCGGCGGCGTCGAGCACCGCGCACGCCTCGTCGACCCGGGTCCCGAGGACGGCCAGGTTGCGGCCCGGCGCGCGGGGCAGCCGCAGCCCGGCCGACCGCGCCTGTACGTCGATGATCTCGCCCAGCAGCGCGACCGGCCCCCGTCCCGGGGCCGGCGTACCGCCGTCGGCCGGCGGGGCGAGGGCGGCGAAGTCCGGCGCGTCGGCGAGCCGCGGCACCGCGTCGCCGTCGAAGAGGCGGGCCGGCGCGGCGTGCGGCGGACGCATCTTCCACAGCTTGTTCTGCAACTCGCTCCACGTACCCCAGTCGCTGGCACCGGGGATCCTGGCCACCTCGTTGCCCTCGACCAGCCCCGACTCGGCGTTGATCACCGCGTGGTGGCGGGGCAGCGACTGGGCCGCGTCGTTGCGTTCGGCGAGGATCCGCAGCGCCTTCGGCAGCGCGATCCGCAACGTGAACTGCGCGACCAGCGCCGGCCGGCCCCAGAGCGCCTCGATGCCGCGCACGTCCTGCGAGGCCAGCACCAGGTGGATGCCCTGCGAGCGGCCCCGCCGGGCCAGGTCCTCCAGCAGGTCGGCGGCCTCGCGGGCGACCGCGTCCCGGCCGGCGAGCAGCATCTGGAACTCGTCGACCACCGCGACGATCCGCGGCCAGCGGCCGTCCGGGTCGACCGCGCGCAGTTCGCCGAGCTTGGTCACCTCGTGTTTCTTGGCCGCGTCGGCGCGCCGGCGCAGCTCCTCGGCGAGGAACCGCAGCAACGCCAGCCCGAACTCCCGGTCGGTGTTGACGTTGATGCCGACCAGCCGCATGTGCGGCAGCCAGCTCGGGTCGCGCTTGCCCTGCGCGAACCGGGCGAACGACACCCCCTCCTTGAAGTCGAGCAGATAGAACTCCAGCTCGTCGGGGGAGTAGCGGGCGGCCAGCGACCCGATCCAGGCGTAGATCAGGTTGGTCTTGCCGGTGCCGGACGGCCCGCCGATCAGCGCGTGCGGCGGGTAGTCGCCCAGCGTCAGCAGCACCGGCCGGCCGAGCGGGCCGTCGCCGATCGGGGCGGTCAGGCCCGCCGCCGACTCCTCCCGCCACATCTCGTCGTCGGGGGGCAGCAGGGCGGTGAACGGCGCCGGCGGCGGGCCGGCCGCCACGTGCGCGGCCACCTGCCGGCAGGTCTCGGTGACGAGGACCTGCGGCGGCGCGGGGTCGAGACGTACCGGCAGGCCGCCGGACCCGTCCCGGGCGGTGCCGAGCCGGGCGCCGTCCGCGTCGACGGCGACCCGCATGACCGACGGGTCGTCGGGCAGCGCGATGCCGCGTACGACCAGGTGCACGCCGCAGGCGGGACCGGTGCGGACCACCCGCTCCAGTTGGGCGCGCTCGTGCCGGGACAGCTCGTCGCCGCCGAGCAGCACCGCGACCCGCCACGGCTCGGGCCGCCGCCCGGTCGCCAGGGCCAGCCGGCGCAGCGAGGCGTGCTCGCCGGCCAGCACCTTCTCGTTGATCCGCCGGATCTGGTCGACGAGGTCGTCGAGCAGCCCGGTCAGCCCGCCCGGCCCGACGAACGTCAGCAGCCCGGCCGGTGCCAGCGGGGCGAAGCCGGCCAGCCCACCGCCGAGATGCTCCGGGTCGTAGCCGGCCAGCCGCACCGACCCGGGTACGGCGCCGCCGAGCGCCCGCAACAGCAGCGCGGCGACGACGGCGTCGGCCCCGCCCCGGTCCGCCCCGGTCAGGTGCACGTGTCCGCGGTCGAGCAGCGGCACCAGCGCCGGGACGGGGTCGACGCCCGGCAGCCGTACCGCGCCGACGCGTACCGCGCCCGGCGGCTCGTCGTACGGCGCGGGGGTGGCCTGCCACGCCTCCCACGGCGCGCCGGCCGCCCCGGGCGCCTCGCGGGCCGCGGCGTCGGCGGCCCGGGCGGCCAGTACGCCGATCCGCTCGCCGTGCCGGTCGTCGATATCCGCCAGCCGCTCGTCGCGTTCGGCGCCGACCCGGGGTCGGACCCGGGCCGCCGCCGCCCGGGTACGCGCCAGCCGGTCCTCGGCCTCCTCGAGCCCGGCCATGGCGTCCTCGACCCGCTCCCGGGCCGACCCGAGCGCGTCGGCGAGCAGCTCACGCACCCGGGTGGCGAGCTGGGTCCGTACGTCAGCCACCCGAGCCCCCGTCCGGGCCGTCGCCGGCACCGCCGGCCGACCATGCCCGCGGACCCTCCTTCGCCGGCGGGGCGGGCCGGGCTTCTTCGGGGCGGGCTTCGTCGCGGTGGGTTTCGGCGGTGGCGGGGCGGGTTTCGTCGGGGTGGCCTGCCCCGGTGGCGGGGCGTCCTTCGGCAGCACCGACTCGGGGTCGCGGCCGAGGCGCTGCAGCAGCAGCCCGGTCAGTACGCCGGCCGCCACCGCAGGGTCGGCCGGGTTCGTCGGCGGCGCGTCCTTGTCGGTGCGCGGCGGCGGCATCCGGCACACCCGGGTCAGCACCGTCTCCAGGACCGGCTTGGGCAGGTTCGGCAGCAGGGCCCGCAGCGGGCCGTCGAACGCGTTCCGTAGCCGGTCCAGGTCCTGCGCCCGGGGCGGATGCCCGAGCAGGTCGGTGGCCAGGTCACGCAGCACCGGGGGTGCGGACGCCGCCAGCCCCAGCCCCACCGAGGCGTCCACGCCGCGCAACTCGCGGTGCAGCCGCTCCTTGTCACCGGACCGTACCCCGGCCGCCACCCGGCGCAGCAGGTCGCCGGCGTCGGTGGCGCCCTTGTCGGTGCCGGGATCGGACTCGTCGGCGCGGTCGGTCAGCTCACCGACGCGTTCGGACCACCACCGGTGCACCGCCGCCGGCCCGGCCGGCGCGCTCTTCTGCGGCCCGCGTTGTTCCGGCCCGGCCTCGGGGCGTCGCCGCTCGCCGGACGGGACCGGCGCCGGCGGGCGGCCGCCGTCCTGGCCCAGACCGATCGCGGCCAGGTATTCGGCCAGCTGCTCCTGGGCCAGCCGCAGCGCGTAGCCGGCGCTCTCGGCGTGTTCGGTGGCCGCCGACAGCTCCGGCACCCCCATCGGGTTCGCCGACTCCTGCCGTACCCAGCGCAGCCGGTCGCCGGCCTTCTGCAGGTGGTCCAGGGCCCGGGCGACCTGGTCGGCGGGCAGGTCGTCAGCCGCGGCGCGGACCAGCGCGCCGATGTCCTCGATGATCGACATGGTGGGTCACAGCGTCGCGACGTAGAGTTGTGCCTGCTCGACCGCGGCCAGGGTCGCCGACAGGCAGTCCTCCAGCTCCTGGTTCGCCTGCGACAGCGACGCCTGTGCGGCGGTGACCGTCTCGTGGCCGCTGCCCTCCAGCGCCCCGGCCAGCGTCAGCTGCGCCTCGTTGAGCCGCTCGCTGGCGCCCTGCACCGCCGCCTGGGCGTCACTGATCTGCTGGAGGGCCGCCTCGATCGCGGATTTCAGCTCAGCAACGCTCGCCACGAAACCTCCTGGGGGCGGGGAGGACTGTCCCCACAACCCTATCCGTTTCCTGCCAGGGCGTCCGGTTCAACCGGCCGCGGGTCGCGTACCGGCAGGTCCGGCCGGCGCGGCGCGCGCCGGCGCGACCGTCCGTCGCATTCGGACGGCCGCCGCGCCCGCGCCCTTCGTGACATGGCGGTGCGTGCTGATCGTCAGCTGTTCCGCCGTTATCGGTACGGCGTGTCGGGCTGCTGGGCAACTGATGATCACAGGTGCCCCGACGCTCGGGCCCGGGCGCCGGTCAGTCGAGGGCGCGCGGGCCGCGTACCGCCGCGCCCAGCGCGGTCACCCGCTCCCGCAGGCCCCGGTCGGCGGTCACCACCACGCAGGGTCGGCCCGCGGTACGCACCAGCTCGACGATCGAGTCGTCGCCCGAGCCCGGCGCGGACACCACGGCGACCCCGTCGACCGCCGGTACGCCGCGCGCCGCGCCCTCCACCACCAGCACGACGTCGACCGGCGGCGGCAGGTCCGCCAGACCCCGCGCGCCGACCCCGACCAGCCGGTCGCGCAGCCGTGCCGTCGCACCCGGCCGGTCCCGCCACCAGCCGTCCGGCCGGGACCCGACCACGTTGGCGGCGTCCACGACCAGCAGCACCCGCGTCTCCATGCCGACCAGCCTCCCGCACCCCGGCACGGCCCGCACCGCGCCCCGCCGCCCGCCCCCGCCGCCCGACTGCCCGTGCCGCCCCGTCGCTCGGTCGCCCCCGCCGCCGCCCGCCCCGCCCGCGCCGTCCCGCCCCCGTGCCGTCCCGCCGCCCGTGCAGTCCGGCGTGCCGGGGCGGCACGCCGGGACGGGACGTTTGCGGTCGGCGAAGCCGGGTAGCCCGGCGCAACACCGGCGGCGCGGTCACGGCGGGGCCGCGCCCGTGACGAGGGACGGGCGAATGAGCAGTGGACCGTTGGGACCCGGCGAGCCCGGCAGCGACCCGTGGGACGAGTTCCTGTCCCGGTACTTCGGCCGCGGTGAACCCCGTCGCCCGAGCAACCGCGTCGACATCACCCGGTTGATGAGCGCGGACGCCCGGGAGCTGCTGACCGACGCCGCCCGCCGGGCCGCCCAGTCCGGCAGCGCCGACCTCGACACCGACCATCTGCTGTGGGCGGCCCTGCAACGGCAGCCGCTGCGTGACCTGGTCCGGCGCGCCGGCGCCGACCCCGACCCCCTGCTCGCCTCGCTCGACGGTCCCGGCGAGGCGCCCCGCGGCGACATCCCGTCGAACATGTCGCTCACCCCGGCCGCCAAGCGGGCCCTGCTCGACGCCCACCAGCTTTCCCGGGCGATCGGCGTCACCTACATCGGACCCGAGCACATCCTGATGGCCCTGCCGCTCAACCCGGAGTCGCCGGCCGGCCGGATGCTCGCCGCCGGCCGGGTGCAGCCCGAGTCGTTGCAGGCCGCCAGCGCCGAACGCGCCGGCGCCCGCAACGGGCACGGCACCCCCACCCTCGACCAGTACGCCCAGGACCTCACCGAACTGGCCCGCGAAGGGCAGATCGACCCGGTCATCGGCCGTGCCGACGAGATCGAACAGGCCGTGGAGATCCTGTCCCGGCGTACGAAGAACAACCCGGTGCTCATCGGCGAGGCCGGGGTCGGCAAGACCGCGATCGTCGAGGGGCTCGCCCAGCGGATCGTCGACGGGGAGGTCCCGCAGACCCTTGTCGGCATGCGGGTCGTCCAGCTCGACCTGGCCGGGCTGGTCGCCGGCACCCGCTACCGCGGCGACTTCGAGGAGCGGCTCAAGAAGGTCATCGACGAGATCCGCGAGCACGGCGAGGAACTGATCGTCTTCCTCGACGAGTTGCACACCCTGGTCGGTGCCGGCGGCAGCGGGGCCGAGGGCGGGATGGACGCCAGCAACATGCTCAAGCCGGCGCTCGCCCGTGGCCAGCTGCGGGTGGTCGGGGCGACCACGCTCGACGAGTACCGCCGGCACATCGAGAAGGACGCGGCGCTGGCCCGCCGCTTCCAGGCGGTCCTGATCCCGGAGCCGAGCGTCGAGGACACCGTCGCCATCCTGCGCGGGCTGCGCGACCGGTACGAGGCCCACCACCAGGTGCGGTTCACCGACGAGGCGCTGGTCGCCGCCGCCGAACTGTCCGACCGCTACGTCACCGACCGCTTCCTGCCCGACAAGGCCATCGACCTCATCGACCAGGCCGGTGCCCGGGTACGGCTGCAGACCCGTACCCCGGCCGCCGACGTACGCGACCTCGAACGGCAGGTGGAGCAGCTCAAACGGGACAAGGACCAGGCGGTCGCCGACGAGCAGTACGAGCGGGCGTCGTCGCTGCGGGACCGGCTGCGCGAGGCCCGGGACCGGTTCGAGACCGCCCGTGGCGGCGGCGACGGCCGGGTGCCGCAGGTACGCACCCAGGAGATCGCCGAGGTGGTGTCACGGGCCACCGGCATCCCGGTCAACCAGCTCACCGAGGAGGAACGCGACCGGCTGCTGCGGCTGGAGACCCACCTGCACGAGCGGGTCGTCGGGCAGGACGACGCGGTCAGCGCGGTCGCCGAGGCGGTCCGCCGCTCGCGTACCGGCCTGGCCGACCCGGACCGGCCGATGGGCAGCTTCCTGTTCCTCGGCCCGACCGGCGTCGGCAAGACCGAGTTGGCGCGGGCGCTGGCCGAGGCGCTGTTCGGCGAGTCGGAGCGGATGGTGCGCTTCGACATGAGCGAGTTCCAGGAGAAACACACCGTCAGCCGGCTGGTCGGCGCGCCGCCGGGCTACGTCGGGTACGAGGAGGCCGGGCAGCTCACCGAGGCGGTGCGCCGCCGCCCGTACGCCGTCGTGCTCTTCGACGAGATCGAGAAGGCGCATCCGGACATCTTCAACATCCTGCTCCAGGTGCTCGACGAGGGACGACTGACCGACAGTCAGGGGCGGACGGTCAACTTCCGCAACACCGTCATGATCATGACCAGCAACCTCGGTTCCGACCTGATCACCGGCAGCCGGCGCAGCGTCGGCTTCGGCACCGAGGGCGAGGGCGGGGGAGAGGACCGCGACCTGCGGGAGCGGCTGATGCGCCTGCTCCAGGAGTCGTTCCGGCCGGAGTTCCTCAACCGGATCGACGAGGTGATCATCTTCCGTCGGCTGGAGGAGCAGCAGCTGCGTCAGATCACCGAACTGATGCTCGAGGAGACCCGGCGGCGGCTGCACGCCCAGAACATCACCGTCGACCTCACCACCGCCGCCGTCGACTGGATCGCCGAGCACGGCCACGAACCGCGCTTCGGCGCCCGGCCGATGCGCCGTACGATCCAGCGCGAGGTCGACAACCGGCTGTCCCGGATGCTGCTCGACGGGACCCTGTCGGCCGGTCAGCGGGTACGCGTCGACGCCCGCGACGGCGACCTGGTCTTCGACGTCTCGGGCACCGAGGCGGCCGGCCGACATCCCGAACCCGCCTCCATCTCCGGCCGCTGACCCCGTACCCCACCGCCCGCCCTTCTTTCGCCGATCTTGCAGTTGTCTCCCCCGTCTGTGCTGGTTTGTCGGGCGACAAGTGCAAGATCGCGGGAGGGCGGGCCCGACGACAGGAGTGTCATGCCCACACCGGACCGCACCGACCCGGAGGTCAACGAGCTCTGGGACGACTTCCACGCGTACGTCAACGTCGACTCGGGGCAGTTGCGGAACTGGTTGCTGGTCCGCGCCTCCAACGAGGACGGCTTTCCCGGCCCGCCGGAGCAGACGATGCCGCAGCCGGGCGGGGCGATCCTCGACATCCTCGGCCGGCGCAAGGTCGACCTGACCGACGGCGACCTGGACGTGATGCGTACGACGGTGGACCAGATCCAGGACCTGCTCGCCGACCGGCCGGCCAACGGCGCCACCGACGACCGGTGGCGCCACGCCCTCCTCGACCTCGGCCACGACCCGCTGCGCGCCACCTGACCGCGTCTCCCACCCGCCCTGCCCAGACGCCCGGACGCGCCTCGTCGCGCGCAGGTGCGCGTCGGCGTGCGTTGATCAAGGAGAAGTTGGGCGACGAACCACCACATGGCGGGCCCGGTTTCTCCTCGATCGACGCGAGCCGGTGTCAGAATGACTGCTCGTGAATCTTGACGATCTTGCGCGCCGGGTCCATGCCACCGCACGGCTCACCGGCCGGTTCGAGTTGCGTTCCGGCCGGGTGACCGACGATTACTTCGACAAGTACCAGTTCGAGGCCGATCCGGTGCTGCTGGATGCGTTGGCCGGGGAACTGGCCGCGCTGGTGCCGGCCGACACCGAGGTGCTGGCCGGCCTGGAGATGGGCGGCATCGCCGTGGTGACCGCGTTGGGACGGCACACCGGGCTGCCGTGTGCGTTCGTCCGCAAGGCGGCGAAGCCCTACGGCACGGCCCGGCTGGCCGAGGGCGCGGACGTCGCCGGTCGCCGGGTACTGGTCGTCGAGGACGTGGTGACCTCCGGCGGGCAGGTGGCGGTCTCGACGCGGCGGCTGCGCGAACTCGGCGCCCGGATCGACGCCGCGCTGTGCGTGATCGATCGCCAGGAGGGTGGGGCCGAGGCGCTGGCGGCCGAGGAGATCGGGCTACGGGCGCTGCTGCGCCGGGCCGATCTGGAGAGGGCGGCCGGCGGCGCCGGTTCCTGAGCCGTGACCGTGTCCGGGCGGCCCGGTCGCCGGCGGCGGAAACCGCGTCGCCCGTACCGCGGATGTTCAGGCCGGGCCGAGGCTGGGCAGTTCCAGGCCGAGCGCGTCCAGGGCGGCGGTCCGTTCGGCGCGGAGTTCCTCTTCACGGGCGACGAGCGTCGCGTACTCGGTGATGTGCGTCGGCTCCGGCACGGCCGGCAGCCGGCGCAGGAACGCCTCCACGTCGCGGGCGGCGGCGGTGTGCGCGGCGGCCATGCGTCGCGCGGTTTCCAGACGGCCGGCGTCGGGCGACTCTGTCTGCGTCATGTCCGGGCCTACCCCGTCAGCGCCGGTTCGCACCCGCCGCCTGGCCCCGCCCCGCCCCGCCCCGCCCCGGCTCGCCCCGGCCCGCCCCGCCCCGGCCCGCCCCGCCCCGGCCCGCCCCGGCCCGCGCCGGAGAACGGCAAGATCCGCGTGATCAGGGACCGTAGCGGTCGACACGCCGACGACACGCACGACTTGCTCCCTGATCACGCGGATCTTTGGGGCGCCGGGCCGGCACCGCCGGCCCGGGCACCTTACGGGTTGGTCAGGCCCAGGGTGTAGCTGCCGGAGCCGCTGTACGCGTGCACCCGGTAGCGGTAGTAGCCGGCGGTGCCGGAGTAGGTGACCGACTCGTCCGGGCCGGTCGAGGTGCCGCTGGCCACGTTCACCCAGCTGGCGCCGTTCCACTTCTGCAGGTACAGGTCGAAGTCGGTGCCGTTCGGCCCGTCCAGGCAGCCGCGGTGCTGGCCGGAGGTCGACGAGTAGTAGTACGTGCCGCCCGGCTGGTAGGCGTTGCCGCCGCTGCTCAGCGAGCCGGTGTACGTGAACTCGTGGCCGCTGCAGCCGGTCGGCGGGTTCGGGTCGCCGCCGCCCGAGGTACGCAGGGTCAGGCCGTACGCCGACAGGATCTCGTTCAGCGGCTGGAAGTACGTCGTACCGCCGACGCTGCAGTTGCCGGAGCCGCCGGAGGTGACGCCCTGCGCCTGCTGGCCGGCGAGCCACGAGCCGCCGGAGTCGCCGGGCTCGGCGCACGCGGTGGTCCGGGTCAGGCCGCTGACCGTGCCCTCGGCGTAGTAGACGGTGGAGTTCTTGGCCTGGACGGTGCCGCACCGCCAGCCGGTGGTGGAACCGGACCGGCAGACCGACGCGCCGACCGCGGCCTCGGTGTTACCGGCGACGATCACGTTGCCGCCGGCGTAGTTGTTGACCCACGGCTGCGGGGTCCAGTTGGAGTTCGTCTGCACCCAGGCGTAGTCGTTGCCGGGGAACGACGAGCCGCGGAAGGTGCCCTGGGAGACGTTGTTGTAGCCCTGGGTGGGGGTGCCGACGGTGCCGCAGTGGCCGGCGGTGACGAAACCGCCGGTGACCGAGAAGCCGACCGAGCAGCGGCCGCCCATGTAGTAGGCGTCCCCGCCGCGTACGTCGTACAGCGTCTTCGGGGCCTCGGTCGAGGCGACGACCCGGACGGCGGCCGCGTCGACACCGCTGGCCCTGACGAAGTCCGTGGCGGCCGCGGTGCCGCCGCGGGCGAGGACGACGACGGTGTTGGTGGCGACGTCGACGTACCAGCCGGCGACCGAGGTGGCGGAGGTCTTGGCGGCGCTGCCGTCCAGCTTCGCCTTGGCCGCGTCGAGCTGGGCGGCGCTGCGGCTGACGATCCGGGCCTCGGCGCCGGCGGCGCGGACCGTGGCGGCCTGCTTCGCGTCGGTGACGCCGACGACGAACGAGGAGGCGTCCGCGGTCAGCCAGGCGCCGCCGAAGGCGCCGCCGAGCGTCTTGCGCAGGTCGGCCTCGGTACGGCTGGCCGCGGCGTCCCTGGCGAGCCGGGTGCGGGCCTGCTCGGCGGTGAGGCCGAGGTCGCGCTGCATCGCGGCGAACATCTCCGGCGAGGCGGCGTCGGCGGCCGCCGGTGCGGGGGCGGCGTGGGGAGCGGGGGCGGCGGCGGCCGGGGTGGCCGTGGCCGCGAGTACGCCGACGGGCAGCAGGAGTACCGCTGCCGCCGCGGCTAGGTGTCGGTTCATCCGTGTCTCCTTCTCCAACCAGTGGAGGCGTGGGGGATTCCGGCGAAGCCGGGAACGCACCCGCCTCGGGGAGCGGGTGCGTGGATGGCCGGGGCCCGCCGTCGGGGTCTGCCGCGGCCTGTTCCGCACGGCCGTCGGGGTGGCGGCCGTCCGGGGATGGACGGCCGTCGGGGTGGCGGCCGTCCGGGGTGGACGACCGTGGGGGTTACGGCCGTCCCCGGTGGGCGGCCGTGGGGGTTACGGCCGTCCGTTCGATGTCGGTCGATCAAGGCGGGCAACGTCAACTTAACGGCGGTTAAACGGTGCGGGTATATATCACCTGGCTCATATCGCCGATGACCGCCGTCCGGGCTGCCGGCCCTCGGGCACCCGCGGAGGACGGCCGGAGCCGTGCCGCGAAGCGGGGCGGGCCCGCGCGGTGGAGAACGGGCGTCCGGCCGGCCGGGCGCGGACGGCCGCGCGGGAGCGGGGCAGGTCGCGCCCGGGGGCCGGCCCGCGGTGTGGAGCTACCGCCGTGCCGGGGTCAGGCGGCCGCCATCTGCTGTACGCCGAAGTTCGGGTTCTGCTCCAACCAGGTGCGGTAGAGCGAGTTGCGGTCCAGTGAATCGTTGTACGCGCTCATCGCGTGTCCGAGCACCTGGTCGGCGATCCGGGCCGCGGGGGCGTCGGGGTGCCAGCCCAGCAGCAGCCGCCAGCGCAGCGGGGCGCCCGCCATCGGGCGGACCACCAGGCCGCTGACGGGCCGGAAGGTGGCCTGGCACAGCGCCACCGCCTCACCGGCGTCGACCAGGTCGATGCAGCTGCGGATGTCGGTCTCGTAGATCTTGCGGGGGGTGAAGCCGGCGCGGGCGCAGGCGGTGGCGAAACACTCGCTGAAGCAGCCGTCGCCGGGGGCGGCGGCCCAGTGCTCGTCGGCGAGCGCGTCGAGGGGAACCTCGGTGGCGGCGGCGAGCGGGTGGGCCTCCGGGAGCATCACGAAGACCGGGTCGACGGAGACCGTCCGCCAGGTCAGGGCGTATTCGGTGGACGGTGTCGCGTCGCCGCAGACGCCGGCCAGCGCGTAGTCCAACCGTCCGCCGAGGACCATCTGCGCGAGTTCGTCGACGTACCAGGACGCGTACGTGCTGAGCTGGGCGTGTGGCTGGTCGGCGCCGAGCCGGTGCAGGATGCCGCCGAGGATGGGGCTGTTGACCCCGCCGAACCGGTAACTCATGGCGGTGCCGGTGCCGGCGAGCCGGGCGGCCTCGTCCTGGAGTCCCTTCATCGCGGGCAGCAGTACCCGGGACCGGGCGAGCACCAGTTCGCCGAGGGCGGTCGGGCGGGCGCCCCGGCGGTCGCGTTCGAACAGCGGCCCGCCGAGCGTCCGTTCGATGCGTTGCAGTTGTGCGGTGAGGGCCGGCTGGGCCAGCCCGAGCATGGAGGCGGCCTTCGTGACGCTGCCCGTCTCCGCGATCGCGCAGACCACCTTCAGGTGACGCAGCTCCAGGTTCATATCGTGACGGTAGGACCTTCATGGGATCGGCGGGAAGACCTTCGGCCAGTGAAAGATCCCCCAAACGAAAAGTGAAAAGTAACCGAACGGACACTACGGAAGCTCGCAGCGTGGGGTATTGCATACACACGGTGACGGATCGATGTCGAGCATGGTCGAAAACGTCCAGCCGGCATCGTGTGACAGTGATGAATATTTCGCGCCGGAGGCTGTAACACTGGAGCATTTGTGGATACCGTCCGGCGCGGTCACCGCGCGTCAGTGGATCCTGCGGGGTGTCCGGTGGCGGCGAAAAAAATCTGTCGGATCGACACCCGTTCGGGTGACATCCGCGCCGCCGGCGCCGGCTAGGTCAGGTCCTCCGGGTACGTCGTCCGCCCACCGGCCGCGTCCCGAACCTTGTCGACGACGCCGAGCGCCGGCTCGACGACCTTGTTCCACGGCGGCGTGTGCGGGGCACCCGGATGCGGCCGGGTCGGCGCCGCCTCCTCGGCGATCTCGACCCGGTTGCCCAGCCTGATCAGGTCCTCCATCGTGGACACCTCACGCAGTCTGGGGAACAGCGTGCCGTCGGCCGCCCGGACGTGCCGGTCGAGCCCGGCCGTGACGGCGCCGGTCAGCTCCGCGAACCGCGGATCGTCGTCGGCGGCGCCCTCCAGCACCCGCAGCGCGGTCAGCAGTTCGACATCGGCGGCGACCTCGCGCTCGGCGAGCTGGTCGCCGTCGCCGAGCGCGGCCCGCACGCTCGGATAGAGGTACTGCTCCTCCGCCGACAGATGCCGGCTCAGCGTGGCGGTCAGCACCTCGACCAGGTCACGCCGCCGGTGTGGCGCGCCCGTGGACGACACCGTACCGCCGGCCAGCTCGCGGCACAGCGCGGTGATCCGCTCGTGTTCCTCGGTGAGTACGTCGACGATGCTGCGGCCACCCGGATCGTGCGCCGCGTCGTCGCCGGTGTGCGGCAGCGGCGGCAGGGTCATTCCCCCACCTCTTGTTGCTCGGTCATGCGTACCCTCCCGGGTTGGTCGGCCGGCGGTGCCGGCCGATGACGGCCCCGCGATACCCCCGCCCGCGACCACCGAAACCCGGGCCCCGGACCCGCACCGGCGGGGCGCCGCCCGGCCCCGTCCCGTGATCCCGGCGACGACGGTCACCGCCGCCGACTGGTAAGAAGAGCGCATGAGCCTCCGCCATCCCGCGCCGACCGACGAGGTCGTCGAGCTGTGCCGTGACCTGTTGCGCATCGACAGCACCAACACCGGCGACACCCGGACCAGCGCGGGGGAGCGGCAGGCCGCCGAATACGTCGCCGGCAAGCTGGCCGAGGTCGGCATCGAACCCACCATCCTGGAGACGGAACGCGGCCGCACCAACGTCGTCGCCCGGATCGCCGGCACCGACCCCGGACGCGACGCCCTGCTCGTGCACGGCCACCTCGACGTGGTGCCGGCCGACCCCGACGAGTGGTCGGTGCACCCGTTCTCCGGCGAGGTCCACGACGGCTACGTGTGGGGCCGCGGTGCGATCGACATGAAGGACTTCGACGCGATGACGCTCGCGGTGGTCCGCGACTGGCAGCGCACCGGCGTACGCCCGCCCCGCGACATCGTGCTCGCCTTCACCGCCGACGAGGAGGCCGGCAGCGACCTCGGCGCGCACTTCCTCGTCGAACAGCACCCGGAGCTGTTCGAGGGCTGCACCGAGGCGGTCGGTGAGGTCGGCGGCTTCTCCTACACCGTCAACGACGACCTGCGCCTCTATCTGGTCGAGACCGCCGAGAAGGGCATCGAGTGGCTCCGCCTGCATGCCCGCGGCCGGCCCGGCCACGGCTCGATGATCCACGACGACAACGCGGTGACCGAGCTGGCCGCGGCGGTCGCCCGGGTCGGCCGGCACCGCTTCCCGATGGTCGTCACCCCGACCGTACGGGCGTTCCTCGAGGAGGTCTCGGCGGCGCTCGGGGTCGAACTGGACCCGGACGACCCGGAGACCGCGATCGCCAAGCTCGGCCCGATCGCCAACATCATCGGCGCCACGATCCGGCACACCGCCAACCCGACCCGGCTCGAGGCCGGCTACAAGGACAACGTGATCCCCGGTCGGGCCACCGCCACCATCGACTGCCGCACGCTGCCCGGTGACGCCGACGAGTTCATCGCCCAGCTGCGCGAGGTGATCGGCCCCGACCTGGAGATCGAGCACATCCAACGGCAGCCGGCGCTGGAGACCACGTTCGACGGTGCGCTCGTCGACGCGATGGCCGCCGCCCTGCGCGCCGAGGACCCGGGTGCCCGCGCGGTGCCGTACATGCTCTCCGGCGGCACCGACGCCAAGGCGTTCACCCGGCTCGGGATCCGCTGCTTCGGCTTCGCGCCGCTGCGCCTGCCGGCCGACCTCAACTTCTCCGCGCTCTTCCACGGCATCGACGAGCGCGTACCGGTCGACGGACTACAGTTCGGCGTGCGGGTGCTCGACCGGTTCCTGCGGGCAAGCTGATTCCCGCCCCACCCGCTCAAACCCACTCGAAGGGACAGTCAACACCATGACCGACCAGTACGCGGAGCTCGACTCCGCCCTGGAACGGGTTGTCGAGGCCGCCCGGGGCCATCTCGCCGCCGTGAAGGCCGCCCAGGGCCGCATCGACGACGACAACGTCTGGCAGGCGTACGTCGCCCTCAACAACGCCTCCTACGCGTACGACGAGCTGCTGCTCGACGCGTTCGGCGAGGTGACACCCTGGGACGTCGATCTGATCGACCCGGACGAGGTCGACGAGCGGTTCGCCACCGGCGGGGCGGCGGGCGCAGAACCGGGCGACCCGCACCCCCGCGTGGTGTCGGTACGCCAGCGCCGTGACTACCGGGTGCCGAGCACCGCCGCCCTGCTGCGGGTCGCCGACGCGGCCCGGCGGGCCGGAACCCCCGACGACGTCGAGCCGGAACCGGTGGAGAGCGTCGGGGAGGCGGTGCTGGAGCTGCTGCAGAGCGGCGACGGGTCGCTCGCCGGGCTCGACGTGCCCGAGCTCGAACCGCTCGACGGGGTCGTGCTGGTCAGCGAGATCGACGCGCCGCTGGACGTGGAGTCGTTCAGCGACGACGACAGCTCGCAGCTCTTCCAGGGGGGGCCCACCGACGTGCTGGTCGGCCGGCTCGACGAGCACCCGATGCTGACCGACGAACTCGACGAACACGACCACGACCACCCGCACCCGGCGCCCCGGCCGGGCCGCTGACGGTTCGTGGGCCCCGACATCGGGGTCGTCAGTAGGACAGGCCCGGTTGCGACTTGTTCACCACCCGGCGACGCAGCACCACCTGCCGCGTCCCGTCGCGGAAGAGTCGCACCCGGGCCAGTTCCCAGCCGGAGTACTCGGCCTGGATCGCCAGCTGCGCCGCGGCGGTCACCCGATCGACATTCGGCGGTAACCGCAGCGGCGCGTATTCGTAGTCCATGTGTTCCATCCTGCCGAGCGGAATTGCCGCTGACCAGTCCCGCGAATGTGTGCTCGGCGACGGGAAACGGCGGCCCGCGCCGGCGGGCACGGTGGCGGCCGGGGTCAGCCGTCGCGCTCGGGATAGCCGACCGGGACCGCCGACACGTCGTCGAGCGCCGCCGCGATCTCCACCGGCAGTGTCATCTGCTCCACCTGCAACGCCCCGAGCAGTTGTCCGACCGTACGGGCGCCCAGGATCGGCGCCACCACGCCGGGCCGGTCGCGTACCCAGGCCAGGGCCACCTCGGCCGGCGACACCCCCAGGCCGCCGGCGGCGGTGGCGACCGCCTCGACGATGCTGGAGCAGCGCGGCTCCAGGTAGGTGGCGACGAACCGTTCCAGGTGTGCCGACGCGGCGCGCGAGTCCGCCGGCCGGCCGTGCCGGTACTTCCCGGTCAGCACGCCGCGGCCGAGCGGCGACCACGGCAGTACGCCGAGACCGAGTTCGGTGCACGCCGGCAGCACCTCGCGCTCGATGCCGCGTTCGAGCAGCGAGTACTCCGTCTGCGCGGCGACGACCGGGGCCCGGCCGGGGAACGCCGCCTGCCAGGTCGCCGCCCGGGCCGTCTGCCAGCCGGAGAAGTTCGACACCCCGACGTAGCGCACCCGGCCGCTGGCCACCGCGTGGTCCATCGCCGCGAGGGTCTCCTCGAGCGGGGTGTCCGGGTCGTAGCCGTGGATCTGCCACAGGTCGACGTGGTCGGTGCCGAGCCGGCGCAGCGACGCGTCGAGGGTGCGCAGCAGATGGCCGCGTGACCCGTCCCGCCGCCGTCCGGTGCCGGGGCGCAGGCCGGCCTTGGTGGCGATGAGCAGTTCGTCGCGGGGCACCAGGGCGTCGAGCAGCGAACCGATCACCGACTCGGCGTCGCCGTCGCCGTACACGTCGGCGGTGTCGACCAGATTGCCGCCAACCTCCAGATAACTCTTCAACTGGGCGGCCGCGTCGTCGGCGTCGGTGTCCCGACCCCAGGTCATGGTGCCGAGCGCGAGCCGCGAAACCGCCAGCCCGCTTCGGCCGAGCGGTCGCTGTTGCATGGTTGAACCTTATTCAGAACATCGCCTCACCAACATCCTTGCTTGCGTCGCATACCCGGCGGTTGGTGCGGCGCGGTGCCAACCGCCGGCCGGTGGACGGTCGGCCCGTCCCGGTTGCGTAATCTGATGCGACTTGCGTGCGGCCGGGACGTCCCGTCGGGGCGTCGCGTCGTGCCGCCGCGAAACGGGGAGGATTGCGTGCGACTCGGGCTCAACCTCGGATACCAGACAGCGTGGAGCACCCCCGCGCACCATCTGGCGCTGGCGCGCGAGGCCGACCGGCTCGGTTACTCGGTGGTGTGGGCGGCCGAGGCGTACGGTTCGGACTCGCCGAGCATCCTGGCCTGGCTCGCCGGGCAGACCGAACGGATCGGGCTCGGCTCGGCCGTGATGCAGATCCCGGCCCGGACCCCGGCCGCCACCGCGATGACCGCCACCACCCTCGACGCCGTCTCCGGCGGCCGGTTCCACCTCGGCCTGGGTGTCTCCGGACCGCAGGTCTCCGAGGGCTGGCACGGGGTGCGGTTCGCCAAGCCGTTGGCCCGCACCCGGGAGTACGTCGACATCGTCAAGCTGGCGGTGGCCCGCAAGCAGGTCGAGTACGCCGGCGAGCACTACCGGCTGCCGTTGCCCGACGGCCCCGGCAAGGCGCTGCGGCTCGGCTTCCACCCGCCGCGCGAGCACATCCCGATCTATCTCGCCGCGGTCGGACCGAAGAACCTCGAACTCGCCGGTGAGATCGCCGACGGCTGGCTCGCCGTCTTCCTCGCGCCCGAGTTCGCGGCCGACCAGCTCGCCGCCGTACGCGCCGGGCGGGCGACCGCCGGCCGCGACCTGGCCGGGTTCGACGTGGTGCCCAGCGTGCCGCTGGTCGTCGGCGACGACGTCGACGCGTGTGCCGACCTGGTCCGCTGGTACGCCGCGCTGTACGTCGGCGGGATGGGCAGCCGGAAGCAGAACTTCTACAACGACCTCGCGGTCCGGATGGGGTACGGCGACGCGGCGCGCGAGGTACAGGACCTCTACCTCGACAAGCGGCACCGGGACGCGGCGGCGGCCGTTCCGCGCGAGTTCATCGACCGGACCTCGCTGATCGGGCCGAAGGAGCGGATCGCCGACCGGATGCGCGAGTTCGCCGCGGCCGGGGTGACGACGCTGTCGGTGAGCCTGTTCGTCGCCGACCCGGAGTCCGGGGTCGCCGCCCTGCGTACCGCCGCCGAGGCCCTGGAACTCGCCGGGGTGGGCGAATGAGCGTGCCGGTCGGGGGAATCGGTTTGCCTGGTCGCGGGTCCGCGGCCACCGAGCGGAGCGAGGGTGTGGCGTGAGCTGGCTTGAGGCGATCGTTCTGGGCATCGTCCAGGGCCTCACCGAGTTCCTGCCGGTGAGTTCGTCGGGGCACCTGCGGATCACCTCGGCGATCTTCTTCGAGGAGGACGCCGGCGCGTCGTTCACCGCGGTGACCCAGCTCGGCACCGAGGCGGCGGTCCTGCTCTATTTCGCCAAGGACATCTGGCGGATCAGCCGTACCTGGGTCGTCGGCATCTGGGACAAGTCGGTACGGCCGAGCCTGGACTACCGGATGGGCTGGTACGTCATCGTCGGCTCGATCCCGATCGGCATACTCGGGTTCCTGTTCAAGGACCAGATCCGCGGCGTGGCCCGCAACCTCTACGTCGTGGCCATCGTGCTCATCGCGTTCGCGTTCGTGCTCGCCTTCGCCGAGTACTGGGGTCGCAAGCACCGGACCCTGGAGAACTTCAAGATGCGCGACGGCGTGGTCATGGGCTTCGCCCAGGCGCTGGCGCTGATCCCGGGCGTGTCCCGGTCGGGGGCGACGCTGACCGCCGGCCTGTTCCTCAACCTGAGCCGGGAGGCGGCGGCCCGCTACTCGTTCCTGCTCGCCATCCCGGCGGTGGTGATGTCCGGGGTGTTCAGCCTGCCGGACGTCTTCGACACCAGCGGCGAGGGGCTGATCCCGTCGCCGGCGCAGATGGTGGTGGCCACCGTGCTCGCCTTCGCGGTCGGCTACGCCGCGATCGCCTGGCTGCTGCGTTTCGTCGCCCACCACACCCTGTACGTCTTCGTGCTCTACCGGGTGGCGCTGGGCAGCCTGGTGCTGGTGCTGCTGACCACCGGCACGATCTCCGCCACCTGACGGCCGCGGTCCGGGCCGGGGCGCCGCCGGGCCGGTTCGTCGGTGACCGGCGGCCCCCTGCCGGCGACGTGCACCGGGTACGGCCACCCGCCGTACCCGGGCCGGTGCCCCGCCCGACCGCCGTCACCCGGTGCCGGACCTCGTCCACCTGGGCTTCTGGCTAGGCTGTGGATCGTGGCGACCCTCCTGCTCCTGCGGCACGGCCGCACCACCGCGAACGCCGACGGCGGGCTGGCCGGACGGCTGCCGGTCGAACTCGACGACACCGGCCGGGCCCAGGCGGCGGCGGCCGGCGAGCGGCTGCGCGACCTGCCACTGGCCGCCGTGGTGACCAGCCCGCTGATCCGCTGCCGGCAGACCCTCGACCTGGCGCTGCCGGGAGTGGCCGCGGTGACCGAGGACGGGCTGGTCGAGTGCGGCTACGGCGACTGGGAGGGGCAGCCGCTGAAGAAGCTCGCCAAGGACCCACTGTGGCCGGTGGTGCAACAGCACCCGAGCGCGGCCGTCTTCCCCGGCGGTGAGGCGATGGCGGCGATGGCGGCCCGCTCGGTCGCCGCCGTACGCCGGCTCGACGCCCGGATCACCGCCGAGCACGGCCCGGAGGCGGTCTGGCTGGCGTGCAGCCACGGCGATGTCATCAAGGCCATCGTCGCCGACGCGCTCGGCGTACACCTCGACCTTTTCCAGCGGATCGTGGTCGACCCGGCGTCGATCACCGCGATCCGCTACACCCCGACCCGGCCGTTCCTGCTCCGGCTGAACGACACCGGGCAGCGGCTCGCCGTCCCGGTGCCGCCGAAGCGGCGCCGCGGGCGTCGCTCCCGGGCCGCCGAGTCCGACGCCGCGGTCGGCGGCGGCGCCGGCGGCGGTGCTGTCACGGCCGCCGAGGGTACGCCGTGACCTGCGCATTCGCCCCCGGACGGTGCGGTCGTGGGCGGCCCGTCGGCGACCGCGGTCGGCTCGGGGCCGGTGCGCCGCGCGGCGCCCCGCCGCGCCGGATAGGGTTTCAGGCATGACGCACCAGGTGCATGCCTTCGAGCCGCCGGAGCGGTTCGTCGCGGGGACCGTGGGCGAGCCGGGGGACCGCACGTTCTTCCTTCAGGCTCGGGGCGGTGGCCGGCTGGTCAGCGTCGCGCTGGAGAAGGTGCAGGTTTCCCTGCTCGCCGAGAAGCTCGAGGAGTTGCTGACCGAGGCCCACCGCCGCTTCGGCGTGGAACTTCCCGAGACGCCGGCCGCGCCGTCGGACAACGAGCCGCTCGAGAATCCCGTCGACGAGGAGTTCCGGGTCGGCACGCTCGGTCTGGCGTTCGACGTCGACAGCGCCACCGTGGTGATCGAGGCGATCGCCGCCGGTGAGTCGGAGGTCGGCCTCGACCTGCCCGACGACGACGAGGACGACGACATCGACGACGAGCCCGACGACGACCTCGACCGGCTCCGCGTCCGGCTGAGTCCGCAGGCGGCGCGCGAGTTCATCGACCGGGCGCGGCGGGTGCTCTCGGCCGGCCGGCCGCCGTGTCCGCTGTGCGGCCAGCCGCTCGACCCGCAGGGCCACCTGTGCCCGCGGCACAACGGCTACCACCGGTGAGTCCCGGGCATGTCCGCCGAATCCACGGGTTCCGCCGAACCTGAGACCCGGGTCGCCGCGGCCACCGAGCCGGCGGCGCTGTGCGAGCCCCGGCCGGCGGCCGACCCGGCGCCCGGGGCCACCACCCCGCCCGGGCCCGGCGGCGACACCGGAACCGACGCCGATGCCGGTGCCGGCGGCAGCGGTCCGGCGGTGCTCGCCGAGGCCGACGCGCTGCCGTTGCTGCGGGCCGGCGCGTTCGAGTTGGAGGGCCGGCTGGTCGACGCCTCCAACACCACGCTGCGCGGCTTCGTGACCCTCGACGGGGTCACCGCCCGGTGCGTCTACAAGCCGATCCGGGGCGAGCGGCCGCTGTGGGACTTCCCCGACGGCACCCTCGCCGGCCGGGAGGTCGCCGCCTACCTGGTGTCGAGGGCCACCGGCTGGGACCTGGTGCCGCCGACGGTGCTGCGCGACGGTCCGCTCGGCCCGGGTGCCTGCCAGTTGTGGATCGACGAGCCCGCCGACGGCAGCCCGCCGGTCGGCTTCGTGCCGGCCTTCGAACTGCCGGCCGACTGGTTCCGGGTCGCCGCGGCCCGCGACGACGAGGGCAACGCCTACGCGCTGGCGCACGCCGACGACCCGCGCCTGGCCCGGCTCGCCGTACTCGACGCGGTCATCAACAACGCCGACCGCAAGGGCGGGCACATCCTGGTCGGGCCGGACGGGCGGATCTACGGCGTCGATCACGGGATCTCGTTCCACGTCGAGGACAAGCTGCGTACGGTGCTGTGGGGCTGGAGCGGCCGGCGGCTGCCGGCCGAGGCGGTCGGGATGCTCGACCATCTCGCCGCGGCGCTCGCCGGGCCGCTCGCCGACGACCTGGCCGAACACCTGACGATCACCGAGGTCACCCGGACGGCCGAGCGGGTGCGCCGGTTGCGTGACACCGGCCGGTTCCCGCCACCGCCGCAGGACTGGCCCGCGGTGCCCTGGCCGCCGATGTGATCCGGTGACCCCGACTGCTTGATCATCCGCCCGGGAAACGGCGGCGTGTCCGGCTGGTTACGCTTGCGGACATGGACTCTTGGATCGGCCACGAGGTGCCGCGGCTGCCGGGACAGGCGCAGCCGCTCGCGTTGTACGACTCGGCACGCCGGGGGGTCTTCCCGACCCGTCCCACCGGCGCAGCCACCATGTACGTCTGCGGCATCACCCCGTACGACGCCACCCACCTCGGCCACGCCGCCACCATGATCACCTTTGACCTGGTGCAGCGGATGTGGCGCGACGCCGGCCACGAGGTCCGCTACGTGCAGAACGTCACCGACATCGACGACCCGCTGCTGGAACGCGCCACCCGCGACGGCGAGGACTGGGTCGTCCTGGCGATGCGCGAGACCGCCCTGTTCCGCGAGGACATGGAGGCGCTGCGGATGATCCCGCCGGCCCACTACGTCGGTGCGGTCGAGTCCATTCCGACGATCGTCGAGAAGGTCGCGGCACTGCTCGCCGACGGCGCCGCCTACCGCCTCGACGACGGCACCGGCGACATCTACTTCGACATCACCACCGCCCCCGACTTCGGCTACGAGTCCAACCTCTCCCGCGACGAGATGCTGGAACTCTTCGCCGAGCGCGGCGGCGACCCCGACCGGGCCGGCAAGCGCAACCCGCTCGACCCGCTGCTGTGGCGGGGTGCCCGCCCCGACGAGCCGGCGTGGCCCGGCGACACGCTCGGCCCCGGCCGGCCCGGCTGGCACATCGAGTGCGCGGTGATCGCGCTCGGCCTGCTCGGCGACACCATCGACGTCCAGGGCGGCGGCAACGACCTGCTCTTCCCGCACCACGAGTGCTCGGCCGCGCACGCCGAGCGGCTCACCGGCCGGGCACCGTTCGCCGGCCACTACGTACACGCCGGCATGATCGGCCTCGACGGCGAGAAGATGTCGAAGTCAAAGGGCAACCTGGTCTTCGTCTCACGAATGCGGGCCGACCGGGTCGACCCGATGGCGCTGCGGCTGGGCCTGATCGCCGACCACTACCGCAGCGACCGGCAGTGGACCGACGACTCGCTCAAGGCCGCCCTCGACCGGCTGGACCGGTGGCGCCGGGCCGCCGCCGCGCCGGCCGGGCCGTCCGGCGACGAACTGCTGGCCGCCGTACGCGGCCGGCTCGCCGACGACCTCGACACCCCCGGGGCGCTGGCCGTCGTCGACGCGTGGGCGGCGGCGACGCTGGCCGGCACCGGTGCGGACCCGGCCGCCCCGGCTCTGGTGTCGGCGACCGTGGACGCGCTGCTCGGCATCCGGCTCTGACGGTGAGCATGGCGGGGTCGGTTCACCAGTGGTGAGCTGGTGGTGTGGGCGTGACCCTTGCTCCGATTGGCTTCGCGCGTTAGGCGGGACTTGTCCGCCCGTTCCCGCCGGGCCGGCGCCGGCCCGGCGGGAGACGTTTGGCCTGATCAGGAGCTTGACCGTCAGTTAGCCGCTGGCGTGTCTGAGCACAGTCCTGCCAGCTGTGCACCGGACCGGCCCCTCGCGCCCCCCACGGTGAAAAGAACGCACATAGGAGCATCCCGCCCGCAGCCCGCCACGGCACCCGTGATCGTCTGCTGCCCAGCAGTTCGACACGCCGTACCTGTAACGGCGGAACAGCTAACGATCACCACGCACCGCCACGTCACGAAGGGCGCGGGGGTGACGGCCGGTTGACGCACCATGGGAGCGTCCCGGCGGCCCGGCCGGCGGTGCCTCAGCCGAGGACCAGGCCGGGGTCGGGATCCGCGTCGGGGGTGGGGCCGGGGATGGCGTACTGCTCGGTGAGCGTGGTCATCGGACCCGGCCACGTCGCCTGGGCCACCTCGATCGGCCGTCGCTTCTCGTCGTACGCGACGTGCAGCAGGTGCAGGACCGGCGTGTCGGGCCGGATCTGGAGGAGTTCGGCCTCCTCCCGGCTCGGCTGCCGGGCGCTGATCTGGTCGGTGGCGGAGGCGTACCGGCGGCCGATCTCCTCTTCGGCCTCCTGGTAGAGCGGGCGGCCGAACGCCTCCTTGCGCTCCAGCGAGGTGCCGGCGGTGTCGTCGGGTCGGAACCACGACGCGCCGACCTCGACCGGTACGTCGTCGGTGCGCACGATGTGTCGCCGGACGAGGAGTTCGGTGCCGTCGCTGACCCCGAACGCGTCGGCGACCTCGGGCGGGGCGGGGGCCCGGCCGACCTCGGTGAGGTGCTGCCGGTACCGGGCCGCCAGGTCGGCGTGGTAGCCGCGGTGGCCGCCGTACCGGCCCCGGGAGAGCCGGTTGAGCCGGCGCCGGGTGCCGCGCACGTACGTCCCCGAACCCGGCTTGGTGATCAGGATGCCTTCGACGCGGAGCTGGTCGATGGCGCGCTGCACGGTCTGCTTGGCGACCCCGAACGACTCGGCGATGGCCGGGATCGACGGAAGTCGTTCGCCGGGTGCCCAGTCGCCGCGCCTGATCTGGGCCCGCAGGTGCGCGGATATCTGCCGGTGGGGGAACTCGGCGGCACCCGGGTTGATCGACATGCTCATCGTCATCGTCCGTCCGGTCCGGGGATGGGCAACTAGGTTCCTAGGATGCCCTACGGGGTGTGCGGCGGCGCACCCGACACGCCGAATCACCGGGGACCCGCCCGGCCCGCGGCCGCCACCCGGGTTCGGGCGGGGGCGCCAACGGCCACGGGGGAGGTTGCCCGGGGGACCGACAATGGCCGGATCCGCTCGGCAGACCACGAATCGGGAGAAGCGATGAACAATTCCAGGCAGGCTCCCGATGCCGCGGGGTCACTGCGATCGACCATCTACTGCCTGGAATGCGTCATGCCCGCCGACATCGTCGGCGGCCCGCGGTGGCGGGCCGCGGTCGCGGCCAGCGCCACCGCCACCGCGGGCGACGACTGGGTGATGACCCTCGCGTACGGCGATCGGATCCTGGGCTGGGCCAAGCGCCTGCTGAAGGATCCGGCCGTGCTCGCCCTGGTGCCGCAGGAGCACCGGGACGTCTGGCTGGCGGCGGTCCCGGGGCACCTCGAGGAGGCGTACCGGGCGGCGGACGTGATCGGAGGTGGTGGTCGGGAGGAATCCACGCGGGGACTGTTGGCGGCGACGATGGAGAAGTTGGCGCAGGTCTACTTCGCCATCGCGAACGTTCACGGTGGTGGTGCGTGTGCCACGGACGTCGTCGGCTGTCTGACCCGGGTGCTGCCCGAGCCGGAGCTGGCGGGCTTCTGGGAGCGGGCGCAACCGGTCGAGTTCCTCGAGTTCCTGATCCTGCCCTGGGGGGCGGTCAGCGACTTCGAGATCGTCCCCGGCCCCGGTTGGGATTCCTGAGGGCTGGTACCGGGAACGTCGCTAGGGGCGGTGGCCGATCACCGCGCCGTTGGCGCCGGGGGCGTCGAACGGGACGACGCGGACGTCGGTGAACCCGCTCCGGGCCAGCCAGTCGCGGTACTCGGCGCCGGAGTAGTTCCGGCCGCCCTCGGTCTCCACCAGCATGTTCATGCCCATCAGGGCGGCGTCCGCCGGCCCGGTGCGGTCGTCGTTGAGCAGCAGTTCGCAGATCACCACGGCGCCGCCGGAGGGTAGGGCGTCGAAGCATCGGCCGAGGATGGCGACGTTGGTGGCTTCGTCCCAGTCATGCAGGATCATGCTCAGCAGGATCACGTCGTGTCCGGGCGGCAGCGGCGCGTCGGTGAGGAAGTCGCCGGCGACCGTGGTGATGTTGTCGCTCAGGCGCGCGTCGGCGACCTGGGCGTCGGCGAGGGTGCACACGTGCGGCAGGTCGAGGATGGTCGCGCGCAGCTTCGGGTGCCGGCCGCAGAGTTCGATGGGGAAGGCGCCGGAGCCGCCGCCGAGGTCGAGCAGTGCCTGGTACGGGCTGAAGTCGTAGGCGGTCGCCAGGGCCCGGGCGGTGAACCGCGACGTGGAGTACATCGCCTCCCAGAACAGTTCCAGCATGACCGGGTCGGCGGTGGTGAACAGCGACTCCTGTGCCTGCGGGTCCCAGGTGACCGGCTTGTTGTCGCGCAGTGCCTGGTCGACCCGGTGCCAGGGCAGGTACGTCCGCTCGTTGCAGTACCGGACCTGCCCGCCGAAGTAGTAGGGCCGTCCGACGACCAGGAACTCCTCGGCCAGTTCGGTGTTCCGGTAGCCGTCGCCGGAGCGCTCCAGCAGGCCCAGCGACGCGCAGGCGGTGAGCAGCAGGTCGGCGGGGCGTTCGGCGATGCCGAGTTCGTCGGCTGTCTCCTGCACGGTGACCGTCCGGCCGTCCGCCAGCCGGGTGAACAGGTCGAGTTCGACCGCGGTGGCGAACGTCTTGAAACTCCAGAAACCGGTCACGAGACGCATCAGGGGAGTAGGAGTGATCATACGGACATGTGAACACTTCGATGCGTTCAGTGACGGGAACTGTCAGCTATTTGACAGTTGCTTTGAGTGAATCACCAGGACCCCGCCGTCGGGCCGGCCGAACCGCCCCGGCGACGCAGGTACTTCTCGAACTCCTGGGCGATCTCATCCCCGGTCAACGGCTGGATCCCGGCGTCACCGACCCGCTCCTCCAACTCGCGGACGTATTCGCCCAGTTCGGCGTCCTGCTCGGCGGCCGTGCGGACCCGCTGCTCCCACTCGGCCGCCTCCTCCGCCAGGTCGGCCATCGGCACCGGCAGGTCGAGCACGTCCTCGACCCGGTGCAGCAGCGCCAGCGTCGCCTTCGGACACGGCGGGTTGTTGGCGTAGTGCGGCACGTGGACCCAGAACGTCATCGCGTCGACCTCGGCCCGGTTGCACGCGTCCTGGAGCACCCCGACGATCCCGGTCGGCCCGTCGTAGCGGGTCGGCACGAGCTGGAACCGCTCGGCGACGTCCTTGTCCGACGCGCTGCCGCTGATCGGCAGCGGCCGGGTGTACGGCACGTCGGCCAGCAGCGCGCCGAGCAGCACCACCCGGTTGACCTCGAGGCTGTGGCAGACCTCGAGCACCTGCTCGCAGAACGTCCGCCAGCGCATGCTCGGCTCGATTCCGCGGATCAGCACCACGTCCCGGTCGGTGCCCTCGGGGCTGGCGACCATGAACCGGGTCGTCGGCCACTCCACCCGGGGGTTCTCGCCCTCGGGCCGGACGATCGTCGGGCGGCTGACCTGGAAGTCGTAGAAGTCCTCCGGATCCAGCTCGGTCACCTGGCGTGCCTGCCACACCTGTTCGAGGTGCTCGACCGCCGCCGTCGAGGCGTCGGCGGCGTCGTTCCAGCCCTCGAAGGCCGCGATCGCCACGGGCGACCGCAGCACCGGCAGCCCATCGAACTCGCTCACGGCATCTCCTTGCTGCGTTCGGTCGTCGGTCGGGGCCGGACGGTGGCCCGCTCCCGGTCCGTCACGTCCGGCCCGGTCACTGAGCGCACCTTTCGTCCCGCACAACCGTCAGCCTACGTGCCGCGCCGGCCTGCGGCCCGACGGCCGCGCCGTCCCGATCACCGGACCGTCGCTCCCGACCCCTGGACGGCCCGGCTCCGCACCGTGCCGTGCCCCCGGCCGGCCCGGGCCGGCGTCCCCGGAGGGCCGCACCATCGCACGCGGCCGGGGCCCGCGACGGTGTCCGGACGGGCGGATCGGCGGGCGCCGCCGGCCGGGTGAGGCCCGTCACCCCGGGCGGCGGGAGGGGTCGGCTACGGGCCGGTCCGGGCGACACTGGACCGCACCCGGCCGGCCACCACGCGCGAGGAGCCCCGACGTGACCACGAGAAGTGTCGCCGCCGTCCTGTTCGACATGGACGGCACCCTCGTCGACAGCGAGAAGCTGTGGGACACGGCCATGACCGAGCTGGCGGCCGAGTACGGCGGGGTGCTGTCGCGGCAGGCCCGGATGGCGATGGTCGGCAGCGCGATGGCGACCTCGATGCGGATCCTGCACGACGACCTCGGCCAGCCCTGGCGGGACCCGGCGCTGGGTGCCGCGTTCCTGCACCGGCGGGTCGCCGAACTGTTCGTCGACGGGCTGGAGTGGCGGCCGGGCGCGCTCGCCCTCCTGCGTGCCGTACGCGCCGCCGGGATTCCCACCGCCCTGGTCACCTCGACCGCCCGGCAGCTGGTCGAGGTGGCGCTCGACACCCTGGGCCGCGACAGCTTCGACGCGGTGGTCTGCGGTGACGAGGTGGCCGCCGCCAAGCCCGACCCGGAGCCCTACCTGACCGCGGCGCGGATGCTCGGCGTACCGGTGGACCGGTGTGTCGCGATCGAGGACTCGCCGAGCGGGGTGGCCAGCGCGCTGGCCGCAGGCGCGGCGGTGCTGGCCGTACGGGGCGAGGCGCCGCTGGACCCGGCGCTCGGCGTACGGCTGCTGGAGACGCTGACCGCGGCGGACCTGGACCTGCTCACCAGCCTGCTGACCCCGCTGGAACTGCCCCGCTGAACCCGCGCCGGCAGGGTGCCCGGCCCGCCCGGCGGGCCGGGCACCCTGGCACGACGCGGGGCGGCGTCCCCCCCACCGGAACGCCGCCCCGTCCTCCCGACCCCCGCCGTGCTCCGGGAGGGTCCGCGCCGGATCAGTCGTGCGCGATCGCGCCCAGCACGTTGATCCGGGCCGCCCGCAGCGCCGGCAGCGCGGCCGCGACCACGCCGATGACGGCCGCCAGCGCGAGGAACACCGCCATCTGGCCCCACGGCAGCACCAGGTCGGTGATGCCCTCGTCGCGCAGCGCGTACGTGACGGCGGAGCCGAGGCCGAGCCCGACGACGACGCCGAGCAGTGCTCCGAAGACCGAGATGACCACGGCCTCGACGGTGACCATCCGGACCAGTTGCGGGCGGCGCAGCCCGATCGCCCGCAGCAGGCCCAGTTCCCGGGTACGTTCCAGCATGGACAGCGCGAGCGTGTTGACGATGCCGAGCACCGCGATCACGATCGCCAGCGCCAGCAGGATCTGGATCATCTGCAGGATGACGTCGAACTGGCTGGCCTGCTGTGCGATGAATGCGCTGCGGTCGGCGACCGTCACCTCGGGGCTGTCGGCGACGAGCGCCTCCAGGGCCGGCTGGACCGATTCGACGGAGGCGCCCTCGTCGAGCCGTACGAACGCCATGACCGGCTGCGGGATCGCGAAGTCCGCCGCCGCCTCGCGGGGCAGCACGATCGAGCTGGGGAGCCGGCCCTGCGGGACGATCGCGGCGACCGTGTAGGTGTGCGGTTCGCCGCGCGACAGCTGCACCGTCATCTGGTCGCCGACCGACAGGCCGCGTTCGGTGGCGGCCGGCGCGCTGAGCACGACCTGGTCGGGGCGCAGCGTGTCCAGGGTGCCGGAGTCCGGCGTGGCGCTGTAGATGTCACGCACCACGGCCATGTCGGTGGCGGCGAGGACCCAGGTCTGTTCGCCGTCGACGATGGCGGCGTCGTTGTAGAGGCCCACGGCGCCGGCGACGCCGGGCAGGGCCGCGGCCCGGTCGACGACCGCCGGGTCGAAGGTCGGCGGGCGGGGGCCGGTCTGGATCCCGGACACGACCAGTTCGGCGTTGATGGTGTCCTCGGCCTGGGCGGAGAGGCTGGTCTTGGCCGAGTCGAGGATGACGGTGACGCCGGTGACGAGCGCGATGCCGATCATCAGGGCGGCGGCGGTGATGGCGGTCCGGCGCGGGTTGCGGCCGGAGTTGAGCCGGCCGAGCTTGCCCGGTACCGACCAGGCGAACAGCCGGCCGAGCAGTGACACGACCGGCCGGCTGATCACCGGGGTCAGCAGGGCGACGCCGACGAACGAGGCGAGCACCCCGCCGAAGACGGCGGCCAGGGTGTTGCCGCCGGCGTTGTCGGTGAGGCCGGCCGCGAGCAGGGCGGCGCCGATGGTGGTGACGATGCCGCCCGCGACGGTGATCCGGGTCAGCGGCCGGTCCGGGGTGGCGACGTCCTGCATCGCGGCGATCGGTGGGATCCGGGCGGCCCGCAGCGCCGGGAGGAGGGCGGCGACGACGGTGATCAGCATGCCGACCGCGAAGGAGCTGACGACCGCGCTGACCGGTACGGCGACGCTGGCCAGGGTGAGGCCGCCGATGAACTGGCCGGCGATGTACGCCAGCAGGGCGCCGACGCCGACGCCGGCGGCGAGGCCGAGGACGGACGCGATCAGGCCGACGGCCAGCGCCTCGACCAGTACGGACCGGATGACCTGTCCGCCGCTGGCGCCGATGGCCCGCATCAGGGCCAGTTCCCGGGTTCGTTGCGCGACGATGATCGAGAAGGTGTTGAGGATCAGGAAGGTGCCGACCAGCAGGGCGACGCCGGCGAAGCCGAGCAGGATCTGGTTGAAGAACGACAGACCCTCCTTGAGGCCGGCGGCGCTGTCGGCGGAGAGCTGTTCGCCGGTCTTGACGTCGTAGTCGGCGCCGAGGGTGGCGGCGAGCCGGTCCCGCAGTTCCGGGGCGGTGACGCCGTCGGCGGTGGTGACGGTGATGCTGTTGTAGACGCCGGTTTCGCCGAGCATGAGCTGTTGGGCGACGGGTTCGGTGAAGAAGATCTCGTGTGCGCCGCCGATGCTGTCGCGGCCGCCGCTGTATTCGAAGACGCCGACGACGGTGAAGTCGCGGCGGGGTTCGAGGGTGAGGACGCCGACCCGGTCGCCGACGGCGACCTTGCCGGCCTCGGCGAGGCCGGCGTTGACGACGATCTCGTCGTCGGCCTGTGGTCCGCGTCCGTCGCGCAGCTTGACGAGGTCGGTCTCGCCGAGCCAGTTCTCGCCGAGTTGCGGCGGCCCGAACGAGGCGACGACCTTGCCGTTGGCGCCGATGAGGCGGGCGCCGTCGGCGGCTACGACGCCGGTGGCGGCGGCGACGCCGGAGACGGCGCGGACCTGCTCGACGGTGTCGGCGGGCAGTGGTGGCGTGACCGGCTCGCCACCGAACTCGCCGGCGGAGACCTTGGGCTTGCCGGCGACGTTGACGTCGACGCCGGCGTACGCGTCGGCGAACACCGAGTCGAAGGAGCGGCTGAGGGTGTCGGTGAGCACGAACGCCCCCGACACGAACATCACGCCCAGCACCACGGCCAGGCCGGAGAGGACCAGCCGCACCTTGCGGGCGAGCAGGCTCTTCAGGGTCGCGCGCAGCATCAGCGGGCCGCCTCGACGAGCACGTCCAGGCGCTTCATGGTGTCGAGCACGGTTTCCGGGGTCGGGTCGAACAGTTCGGAGACCAACTGCCCGTCGGCGAGGAAGACGACGCGGTCGGCGTGCGAGGCGGCGACCGGGTCGTGGGTGACCATGACGATGGTCTGGCCGTGTTCGCGTACGGAGTTGCGCAGGAAGTTGAGGACCTCGGCGCCGGCGCGGGAGTCGAGGTTTCCGGTGGGTTCGTCGGCGAAGATGACCTCGGGCCGGGCGACCAGGGCCCGGGCGCAGGCGACCCGCTGCTGCTGTCCGCCGGAGAGTTGGGCGGGGCGGTGGCTGAGGCGGTCGCGCAGGCCGACGGTGTCGATGACGGTGTCGTACCAGGCCGGGTCGGGCTTGCGGCCGGCGATCGACAGCGGCAGCAGGATGTTCTCCTGGGCGCTGAGCGTCGGCAGCAGGTTGAACTGCTGGAAGATGAAGCCGATCTTGTCGCGGCGCAGCTTGGTCAGGCCGCTGTCGTTCAGGCCGGTGACCTTCGTGTCACCGACGAAGACCTCGCCGCGGGTGACGGTGTCGAGGCCGGCGAGGCAGTGCATCAGGGTCGACTTGCCCGAACCGGACGGTCCCATGATGGCGGTGAAGGCGCCGCGTTCGAATTCGGCGGTCACCCCGCGCAGCGCGACGACCTGGGCCTCACCGGTGCCGTACACCCTCCATACGTCGCTCGCCCGGGCTGCCACCTGGGGGCGGCGGGGGTCGGTCGGCGTCATTGCTCCTCCATCGTCACGTTCGTGTGGCGCGGTCGTCGAATGCTCTGGACCGGCCGGACCGTCGGCCCGGCCGGCAGCTTCCATCCTCACGGCGGCCGGCGGCCGGTACGTCCGACCTGGGGCGGACCGGTCGCGGATTTCCCGGTGCGGGTCGGCCCCGAGCGGTGCTCAGGGTTGCCCCTGAGCGCCGTTACGAACACGCTATGCGCCGTCGGTGGCCGGGCCGTCGTGCGCGCGAACGGTCCTTCGGTACGTCGTACGTGGTGTTCGGCTACGACCCGCGGAGTACGGCACGCGGTCGGGCCTCCTCCTCGAGGCGTCCGTCGACCGTCCCGTGGCCGTGCCGGTGTGCGGCGGCCGGCTCAGGGGCGGGCGTGCCGGACTCAGGGGCGGGCGTGCCGGGCCCGGGGGCGGGCGTGCCGGGCCCGGTGGTGCGGCGCCGGTCCGGGTGCGGGGCGGGGGCCGGGTCAGGAGCCGGGGCGGACCAGGCCCGTCTCGTACGCCAGGACGACCGCCTGCACCCGGTCGCGCAGGCCCAGCTTGGTGAGCACGTGCCCGACGTGCGTCTTGATCGTCGTCTCGCTGACCGTCAGGGTCCGGGCGATCTCCGCATTGGACAGTCCGCGGGCCACGTGCACCAGGACCTCCCGTTCGCGTTCGGTCAGTACGTCCAGGCCGCGCGGCGGCGCCGCCGACGGGTCGGGCAGCGTGTCGGCGAACTGGTCGAGCAGGCGCTTGAGGATCCGGGGCGCCACGACCGCCTCGCCCGCGGCGACCGTACGGATCGCGCTGACCAGGTCGTCGGCGGGTACGTCCTTGGCCAGGAAGCCGCTCGCCCCGGCCCGCAGCGCGCCGACGACGTACTCGTCGAGGTCGAAGGTGGTCAGGATGAGCACCCGGACCGGCAGCCGGGCGTCGACGATGGCGCGGGTCGCGGCGACCCCGTCCATCCGCGGCATCCGGATATCCATCAGCACCACGTCGGGCAGCAGCCGGCGGGCGAGGTCGACCGCCTCGACACCGTCGCCGGCCTCGCCGACGATGTCGAGGTCGTCCTCGGCGCCGAGCACCATCCGGAAGCCGGTGCGCAGCAGCGGCTGGTCGTCGACGAGCAGGATCCGTACCGGCCGCTCGGCCGCCCCCGCCGTACCCGTTCCCTCGCTGCGCTCGGTCACGCGTCCACCTCGCTGCGCTCGGCGGTCGCGTGACTGCGACCGGGTCCGTTGGTTCCCTCGCTGCGCTCGGTCACGCTGCCCCCTCGCTGCGCTCGGTCACGCTGCCCCCTCGCTGGTCGGTGCGCCCAGATGCTCCATCGGGATCTTCGCGTACACCCGGAAACCGCCGCCGGGTCGGGGGCCGGTGCGCAGCGAGCCGCCGTACAGGGCGACCCGCTCGCGCATGCCGACCAGGCCGTGGCCGAGCCGGGCCGGGGTCAGGGCCGGCCCGCGGCCGGTGTCGAAGACCTCGACGACGAGCCAGTCGATGCCGAAGCTCAGCCGTACCTGGGCGGTGGCGGCACCGGCATGCTTCAGGGTGTTGGTCAGCGCCTCCTGCACGATCCGGAAGACCGTCAACGCGACCCCGGGATCGAGCTCCACCGGCGCCCCGTCGACCCGCAGCGCCACCGGCAGGCCGGCGTCGCGTACCTGCTCGAGCAGGGCCTCGATGCCGGCCAGACCCGGCTGTGGGCTGAGGTCGGCGACCGGTTCGTCGGTGCGCAGCACGTCGAGCAGGCGGCGCATCTCGCGCAGCGTCGTACGGCTGGTCTCCTCGATCGTGCCCAGCGCCTCGTCGGCGGTCTCCGGGCTGCGGCGCAGCACCCGCCGCGCCCCGGTGGCCAGCACGCCCATCACGCTCACGTGGTGGGCGACGACGTCGTGCAGTTCGCGGGCGATGCGCCGCCGCTCGTCGGTGACGGCCTGCTCGGCCAGCGACCGCTGGTTCTCCTCGGCGGCCCGGGCCCGGTCCTCCAGCGCCCGGTGGCGGGTCTGCCGGCCGTGCACGGTACGGCCCGCGAAGAACGCCACCAGCGCCACGAGGACGATGTTCAGCAGTGCGTAGGTCCGGTAAGGCACGGTGTCGACGGTGGGCGTGACGACCGCGTTCGCCACCAGCACCGGGCCCCACAGCACAACGGTGCCGGCGATCGCCGGCCGCAGCCGGAGCCGGGCCGCGCCCTGGTAGGTGAGCAGGACCAGCGCGAAGACCACGGTCAGCGCCTGGTAGCCGGTGACCAGCGGGACGAGCACGAGGACCGCGCACAGCGCGATGGCCGGCCAGAGCCCGACGGTGCGCAGCGCGATCGGCACCGCCGACAGCAGGCTCCAGCACACGGTCGCCGGCCATGGTTGCGTACGCAGCTCGGCCGGGCCGGTGGCGCGCAGCACCAGCTCCACCGTGACGGCCCCGGCGGCCAGCAGCAGGTCGAACGGCAGCCCCCGCCACGGCGACCGGTTGCTCCACCGGCGCGTCGACGGCGGGCCGGCGCTCGGTGCGGTGGCCACGGTCATGACCGCGACGCTATCGGCTGGCGGGGCCGTGCCGATCGTCACCGCTGCGGACCTGGGTCTCCTCCTCGCGGAGGATGCTCACTCGTCCGCGCCGGGCGGCAGGGCGGTGCCGGGGTCGCCGGGCCGGCCGCCGCCGGCGACCGGGTGTTCGGGAAACGGCGGGGGAGTGCCGCCGAAGCTGGGGCAGTGGGCCTGGTGGTTGCACCAGTCGCAGAGCCGGCTCGGCTTGGGCCGGAAGTCCTGGGCGGCGGTCGCCTGTTCGATGGCCCGCCACAGGGCCACCAGGGTCCGTTCGAACCGGGCCAGTTCGTCGGCGTCGGGCGTGTAGTCGCAGACCTCGGTGTCCTTGAGGTAGATCAGGCGCAGCACCCTCGGCACCACGCCGCGGGTGCGCCACAGCACCAGGGCGTAGAACTTGAGCTGGAACAGTGCCCGCGCCTCGAACGCCTCGCGCGGCGCCCCGCCGGTCTTGTAGTCGACCACCCGCAGGTCGCCGGTGGGTGACACGTCGAGCCGGTCGACGTAGCCGCGGATCAGCAACTGGTCGTCGACCACGGTCGAGATCAGCGTCTCCCGCTCCGCCGGCTCCAGCCGGCGCGGGTCCTCCATCCGGAAGTAGCCGTCGAGCAGTCCGTGGGCCGAGGCGAGGAAGGCCGCCGGCCCGTCGGCGTCGTCGGGGGCGAACAGCCCGGCGAGGTCCGGCTGCTCGGCGACCAGCCGCTGCCACTGCGGCGTGACCAGGTCGCCGGCCGCGGCCGGGGTGCGCTCGTCGGCGGGCAGGTCGAACAACCGCTCCAGTACGGCGTGGACCAGCGTGCCGCGGGCCTGGTCGGCGGTGGGCCGCTCGGGGAGCCGGTCGATGCTGCGGAACCGGAACAGCAGCGGGCAGGTCTTGAAGTCCGCCGCCCGCGACGGTGACAGCGACGGTTGCGCCGGCACCACCCCGGCCGCCGTCGCTGTTTCCGCCGTTGCTGTTGCCACCGTCTCCGCCGTCATGCACGAAAGGCTATTCGAGGGGTACGACGGTCGCCGGAGCCGTGTGCCGATCTCCCCGTAGCATCGACATGATGGAGGACACCTCACCGCGCAAGCGCCCCGCCGAACGCCGGTCCGGCCTCACGATCGGGCGGGTGTTCGGGGTGCCGGTCCACCTCAACGCCTCCATGCTGCTGCTCGCCGTCCTGGTGACGGTGCTGTACGGCTCGTTCGTCCGGGAGCGGCTCGATCTGTCACCGGCCGCCGGTTACGCGGTCGGGTTCGGGTTCGTCGTGCTGCTGCTGCTTTCGGTGCTGCTGCACGAACTCGGCCACGCCCTGACCGCCCGCCGCTACGGCATCGGCGTACGCGGCATCACCCTGGAACTGCTCGGCGGCTACACCGAGATGGAGCGCGACGCGCCCAGCCCACGCGTCGACCTGTACGTCTCGCTGGCCGGGCCGGCGGTCTCGTTCCTGCTCGGGTTCGCCGCCGTCGGAGTCACCGTCGCCCTGCCGAACGGCACCCTGCTCGACCAGCTCGCCTTCCAGGTGGCGGTCAGCAACCTGCTGGTCGCGGTCTTCAACAGCCTGCCCGGGCTGCCGCTCGACGGTGGCCGGGCGCTGCGCGCCGCGGTGTGGGCCGCCAGCCGGGACCGGCACCTGGGCACCGAGGTCGCCGGCTGGGTCGGCCGGTCGGTCGCGCTGGCCACCGCGGCGGTCGTCGTCTGGCTGACGGCCGTCGGCGTGCTGACCACGTTCGGGCTGCTGTTCATGCTGCTGGTCGCGTTCACCCTGTGGCAGGGTGCCGGCCAGTCGATCCGGGTCGCCCGGATCAGCCGCCGCTTCGCGCTGGTCGACCTGGGCCGGCTGGCCCGGCCGGTGTTCGCCGTACCGACGGGCATGCCGCTGGCCGAGGCGCAGCGCCGGGCCGGCGAGGACGGTGCGGCGAAGGACCGGCCGGCGGCGCTCGGCGTCACCGACTCGTCGGGGCGGCTGGTGGCGCTGGTCGACCCGGTCGCCGCCGAGGCGGTGCCCGCCGAGCGCCGGCCCTGGGTGTCGGTCGACACGGTCGCCCGTGGCCTCGACGGCGTACCCCGCATCTCCCGGGACCTCGACGGTGAACGGGTGGTCCACACCGTTCAGGCCCACCCGGCCGTGCAGTACCTCGTGACGGCAGGCGAAGATGTCGTCGGCGTACTGCACGTCGCCGATCTGGCGCGGCTCCTCGAACCGAAACGGAAGATTGTCACGTGACGCAGCACAACGCGGGCACCACCACCGAGCTTCGTGCCGTACCGGCCGCCGACGGCGGCGACGGCGCGCCGGTGCCCGCCCACCGCGGCCCGTTCCGTCCCGGCGACCGGGTGCAGCTCACCGACCCCAAGGGCCGCATGCACACGGTCGTGCTGGAGCCGGGCAAGGCGTTCCACACCCACCGCGGGGCGCTGGACCACGACGCGCTGATCGGCCAGCCGGACGGGAGCGTGGTGACCTCCACCGGTGGCACCACCTACCTGGCGCTGCGGCCGCTGCTGTCGGACTACGTGCTGTCGATGCCGCGTGGCGCGCAGGTGATCTACCCGAAGGACGCCGCCCAGATCGTCGCGATGGGCGACGTCTTCCCCGGTGCGCGGGTGCTGGAGGCCGGTGCCGGCTCCGGCGCGCTGACCTGCTCGCTGCTACGCGCGGTCGGCGCCACCGGTGAGGTGCACTCCTACGAGCTGCGGGACGACTTCGCCCAGATCGCCCGCCGTAACGTGGAGGCGTTCTTCGGCGGGCCGCATCCGGCCTGGCACCTGCACGTCGGTGACGTGGCCGGCTGCGAGCAGACCGGGTTCGACCGGATCATCCTGGACATGCTGACGCCGTGGGAGGCGCTCGACCTGGTCGAGCGGACCCTGGTCCCCGGCGGGGTGTTCATCGGCTACGTGGCGACCACGCCGCAGATGTCCGAGCTGGTCGAGGCGTTGCGGGAGCGGGGCGGGTTCACCGAGCCGCGGGCCTGGGAGTCGCTGGTCCGCGACTGGCACGTCGACGGGCTGGCCGTGCGTCCCGACCACCGGATGATCGCCCACACCGCGTTCCTGGTCTCGTCGCGCCGGCTCGCCCCCGGCGTGACCGCGCCGCCGCGCCGGCGCAAGCCCAGCAAGGGCGCGGAGGCGTACGCGTTGCGTCGTGCCGCGGCCCGGGCCGCCACGGCGACCGGGACCGACACCGGGGAGGGAGCCGCGACGTGAACCGCAGTGGACCGGATGAGTAGGCCGTCGCCCGGCGGCGGTGACCTGCCCGCGGTGTTCCCGGACTGGTCGCCGTACCAGGACCTGGACTCGGCGGCGCGGGCCTACCTGCGGGACCCCGACGTGGCGTTGGACGCGCTCGCCGGGGTGCTGCGTGGCGGCCGGGTCATGTGCTTCACCCTCGAGCGCTTCGTCAACGAGGTCAACGGGGTGTGGCAGGAGGTCGTGGTCTGTGACGGCAGCCGGCTGGTGCTGTGGCACGGCGAGGACGTGCCGCCCGGTGACGGCCCGTCCGGGGCGATGACGTCGTCGCTGCGGGTCGTGCCGCTGTCGACGGTCACCGAGGTCGGCTGCCGGCGGCGGGTGACCCGTACGCCGGGCGGGCAGATCCAGGTCGACAGCATCGACGTCTATCTGCTGCTGCGGTCGCTGGACGAGGCCGGTTCGAGTGACGAGCACCACATCGGCCCGCGCCACGACGCGTTGCGGTTCGGCAAGACCGTCGACGACGGCGGCCCGGGGCAGATCGCCCGGCTGGAGGAGTTCGCGCGGCAGGTCGCCTCGATGGTCGGGCGGCCGCTGCTCTGAGTCTGGGCGGCCGGCGTGGTGGGTCCGGCGGCCGGCGTGGTGCCGGCCGGCCCGGGTTCACTCCGCGTCGGGACCGGCGATCTCCACGTCGTCGGTGCGGCGCAGCACGTGGATGCAGTCGCCGGGGCACTCCCGGGCGGCGTCGATGACGTCCAGGCGCAGGTGGGTGGGCACGTCGACCCGGCTGCCGGGGGCCAGTTTGAGGTCGCCGTCGCCGTCCTTGACGTAGGCCAGCCCGTCGACGTCGAACTCGAAGACCTCCGGCGCGTACTGCACGCACAGGCCGTCGCCGGTGCACAGGTCCTGGTCCACCCAGACCCGTAGCTCGTCGGTCTCCGTGCCGGTCTGCGTCACCACGTACCTCCCGCGATCCTCGGTGCGCCGGGCCCGGCCGCGGGGTCGCCGCGGATCCCGTCGGGCGGGCACGCACGGGGCCGACGGTACCCGAACCGGTGGTCCGGTCCCCAACGGACCACCCCTGGCGATCAAGGTTCAGTGACGAGCGCGTTGCATGGGTTCGAATCGGCCGCAAACCGGTTAGGGTTATGGCAGAACGTTCGAGCCCCGGGGAGGTGGGACGTGGCACGCAGTGACGACGCGGACTCGCGCGCCGCACGGTGGGAGAAGGAGGCCAACGATCTCTCCACCCAGGTCGCGTTCCTCCAGGAGGAACTGGCCTTGGTGCGGCGGAAGTTGACCGAAAGCCCCCGACACGTCCGGCAGCTCGAGGAACGGCTCGCGGCAACGCAGGCGCAGCTGGCCCGGCTGACCGAGAACAACGAACGCCTCGTGACCACGCTCAAGGAAGCGCGGTCCCAGATCGTCACACTCAAGGAAGAGATCGACCGCCTGGCGCAGCCGCCGAGCGGTTACGGCGTCTTCCTGACCCGACACGACGACGGCACGGTCGACGTCTTCACCGGCGGCCGCAAGCTGCGGGTGGCGGTGTCGCCGTCGCTCGAGGTCGACGAGCTGCGCCGTGGCCAGGAGGTCCTGCTCAACGACGCGCTCAACGTCGTCGACGCGTTCGGCTTCGAGCGGGTCGGCGAGGTCGTGATGCTCAAGGAGATCCTGGACAATCCCAGCGGCGGACCGGGTGACCGGGCGCTGGTGATCTCCCACGCCGACGAGGAGCGGATCGTCCACCTCGCCGAGACGCTGATCGGCGCGGCGCTGCGCGCCGGTGACTCGCTGATGGTCGAACCCCGTTCGGCGTACGCCTACGAGCGCATCCCGAAGAGCGAGGTCGAGGAGCTGGTCCTCGAGGAGGTCCCCGACGTCGACTACACCGACATCGGTGGCCTGCAGGCCCAGATCGAGCAGATCCGCGACGCGGTGGAGCTGCCGTTCCTGCACGCCGACCTGTTCCGCGAGCACCAGCTGCGCCCGCCGAAGGGCATCCTGCTCTACGGCCCGCCCGGCTGCGGCAAGACGCTGATCGCCAAGGCGGTCGCCAACTCGCTGGCGAAGAAGATCGCCGAGCGGCGGGGCGAGGAGAAGCACACCAGCTTCTTCCTCAACATCAAGGGCCCCGAGCTGCTCAACAAGTACGTCGGCGAGACCGAGCGGCACATCCGGCTGATCTTCCAGCGGGCCCGGGAGAAGGCCGGCGAGGGCACCCCGGTCATCGTGTTCTTCGACGAGATGGACTCCGTCTTCCGCACCCGCGGTTCCGGTGTCTCCTCCGACGTCGAGAACACCATCGTTCCGCAGCTGCTCAGCGAGATCGACGGTGTCGAGGGCCTGGAGAACGTCATCGTCATCGGCGCCTCCAACCGGGAAGACATGATCGACCCGGCGATCCTGCGGCCCGGCCGGCTCGACGTGAAGATCAAGATCGAGCGTCCGGACGCCGAGGCGGCGAAGGACATCTTCTCGAAGTACATCCTCACCGGGCTGCCGCTGCACCCCGACGACCTGGCCGAGCACGGCCAGGATCCGCAGGCCACGGTCGGCGCGATGATCGAGTCGGTCGTCCTGCGGATGTACTCCGAGACCGAGGAGAACAAGTTCCTCGAGGTCACCTACGCCAACGGTGACAAGGAGGTCCTCTACTTCAAGGACTTCAACTCCGGCGCGATGATCCAGAACATCGTCGACCGGGGCAAGAAGATGGCGATCAAGGAGTTCCTCTCCTCGGGTCGCAAGGGGCTGCGCCTGCAGCACCTGCTCGACGCCTGCGTCGACGAGTTCCGCGAGAACGAGGACCTGCCCAACACGACCAACCCCGACGACTGGGCCCGGATCTCCGGCAAGAAGGGCGAGCGGATCGTCTACATCCGTACCCTGGTTTCCGGTGGCAAGGGCGCCGAGGCGGGCCGGTCGATCGAGACCGCCAGCAACACCGGCCAGTACCTGTAACGGAGCCACGACGAAGGGGCGGCGGGACGCCGCCCCTTCGTCGTATCCGGAAACGGGTCCCGCCGCGCCACGACGTGGCCGGCGCGGTGGCACCCGCTCCGACTACCCTCGGGGTATGGGTGTGGAGAGCGGGGAGGCGGCGTGAGCGAGCGTAGCGAGCGAACGGGCTGGCTCAGTGTTTCTCATGACGGGTCCGAGCGCGGCGAGGAGGCGGCATGAGCGAGCGTAGCGAGCGAGTCGGCTGGCCCAGTTCTCCCCACGACGGGTCCGAGCGCAGCGAGGAGGCGTCGTGAGCGTACGGCGGATCATGGGCAGCGAGGTCGAGTACGGAATCTCGGTGCCGGGCCAGCCCGGAGCCAATCCGATGGTCACCTCGTCACAGGTGGTCAACGCCTACGGCGCGCGCCCGGAGTTGAACCGGGGTGGCCGCGCGCGGTGGGACTACGAGGAGGAGTCGCCGCTGCGCGACGCCCGCGGGTTCACCTATTCCGGTTCGGCGTACGATCCGGCCGAGGCGCTCGCCGACGACGATCTCGGCCTGGCCAACGTCATCCTGACCAACGGTGCCCGGCTGTACGTCGACCACGCGCACCCGGAGTACTCGACTCCGGAGGTGACCAACCCGCTGGACCTGGTCCGCTGGGACAAGGCGGGGGAGCGGGTGATGGCCGAGGCGTCGCGCCGGGCCGCCACGATCCCGGGCACCCACCCGATCCACCTCTACAAGAACAACACCGACAACAAGGGCGCCAGCTACGGTGCCCACGAGAACTACCTGATGCGTCGGCAGACCCCGTTCGCCGACATCGTCGCCTACCTGACGCCGTTCTTCGTGACCCGGCAGGTCGTCTGCGGCGCCGGCCGGGTCGGCATCGGCCAGGACGGTTCGCAGCCGGGCTTCCAGATCTCCCAGCGGGCCGACTTCTTCGAGGTCGAGGTCGGCCTGGAGACGACGTTGAAGCGGCCGATCATCAACACCCGCGACGAGCCGCACTCCGACGCCGACAAATACCGCCGGCTGCACGTCATCATCGGCGACGCCAACCTGTCGGAGATCTCGAGCTACCTCAAGTTCGGCACGACCGCGCTGGTGCTGACCATGATCGAGGAAAAGGTGATGACGCCCGACTTCGGCATCGCCGACCCGGTCAGCGAACTGCGGGCGGTCAGCCACGATCCGGGGCTGACCCACCTGATGCGGCTGCGGGACGGGCGCCGGCTCACCGCCCTGGACCTGCAGTGGGCGTATTTCGAGCGGGCCAGCGCGTTCGTCGAGGACCGCTACGGTGCCGACGTCGACGAGGCGACCGCGGACGTACTGGCCCGCTGGGAGAGCGTGCTCGACCGGCTCGGCCGCGACGCGATGTTGTGTGCCGGCGAACTGGACTGGGTGGCCAAGCTGCGGCTGCTGGAGGGCTACCGGGAACGGGAGAAGCTCGCCTGGGCCTCACACAAGCTGCAGCTGGTCGATCTGCAGTACTCCGACGTACGGCCGGAGAAGGGCCTCTACCACCGGTTGGTGGCCCGCGGCTCGATGGCCACGCTGCTGTCCGACGAGCTGACCCGCTCGGCGATGGTGCAGCCGCCGGAGGACACCCGGGCCTACTTCCGGGGCCGCTGCCTGGCCCAGTACGCCTCCGAGGTCGTCGCCGCGAGCTGGGACTCGGTGATCTTCGACGTCGGCCGGGAGTCGCTGGTGCGGGTGCCGATGATGGAGCCGGAGCGGGGCACGAAGAAGCACGTCGGCGCGCTGTTCGACCGGTGTGCCAGCGCCAAGGACCTGCTGGAGGTCATCACCAACTGACGGGTGCCGCCGGCCGCTCGCTTCGCGTAACGCGAAACGTGTCGCGCGGCAGGCGGATTCGCCGCCCGGGCGGGGTAGATTTTCCCCAGGCGATGTTGAGGGAGGCACGCAGATGGCTACTCGTGACACCGGCGGTCAGTCGCAGTCCGGAAAGGCCCGTCGTGACGAAGAGGTCGACGAGGTAACGGCCGAGGCGAATCCCGAGGTCGCCGAACGGCACGCCGAGATCACCGAGGACGTCGACGACCTGCTCGACGAGATCGACTCGGTGCTCGAGGAGAACGCCGAGGAGTTCGTCCGCGGCTACGTCCAGAAGGGCGGCCAGTAGCCGTCCGGTCCAGTTAGGACTGAGTCGTCCCGGTGGGCGGCGGTGGTACGCCGGCCGCCGTCCACCGGCACGGCCGCAGCCGGCGTCGACATGTCCGACGTGATGATCGCGTCGGCCGGACCGGCGAGATACCCTGCTTCAACTGCACCGGCGGCCCTGGGCGTCCCGTCGACGACCGGACGGCCGTGGCCAAGGCGAACCAACCTGAGAGGAACCACGTGGCAGCGGGTTTTGATCCATCCGGGCGGCTTCCCAGTGCGTTCACCAACGTGGGGACGTCCTCGTTCACACAGTTCCTGAGCCTGGCCGCCCCCGAGCTGCTGCCCGGCCGCCGGCCGTTGCCGCCGGGCCCGGCCGCCGACCTGGCCCCGCACGCGACGACGATCGTCGCCATCACCTGCGCCACCGGCGTGGTCATGGCCGGCGACCGGCGGGCCACGATGGGCAACCTGATCGCCCAGCGCGACATCGAGAAGGTGCACCCGGCCGACCCGTACTCGCTGGTCGGCATCGCCGGGACCGCCGGCATCGGCATCGAGCTGATGCGGCTGTTCCAGGTCGAGCTGGAGCACTACGAGAAGATCGAGGGCGCGATGCTGTCCCTCGACGGCAAGGCCAACCGGCTCGCCGCGATGATCCGCGGCAACCTCGGCGCCGCGATGCAGGGCCTCGCCGTCATCCCACTCTTCGCCGGATACGACCTCTCCGCCACCGACCCGGCCAAGGCCGGCCGCATCTTCAGCTTCGACGTCACCGGCGGCCCCTACGAGGAGACCGGCTACGACGCGATCGGCTCCGGCTCGCTGTTCGCCCGCTCCGCGCTGAAGAAGCGGTTCCGGGCCGGGCTGTCCGCCGACGAGGCCGTACGACTCGCCGTCGAAGCGCTCTACGACGCCGCCGACGACGACACCGCCACCGGCGGCCCCGACCTCACCCGCCGGATCTACCCGGTGGTGATGACCGCGACCGCCGAGGGCACCCACCGGCTCACCGACGCCGAGACGGCCACGGTCGCCGAGGCCGTCGTCGCCGGCCGGATGGAGAACCCGGGCGGCTGACCCCGCCGAGCCGATCCCGCCCCGCCGCATCAACCCGTCGTCACCAGGTCGAAGGAGAGCCGCTTCGTGGCCATGCAGTTCTACGCCTCGCCCGAGCAGATCATGCGGGACCGCTCCGAGCTGGCCCGCAAGGGCATCGCCCGCGGGCGCAGCGCGGTGGTCCTCAGCTACGAGGGCGGGGTGCTCTTCGTCGCGGAAAACCTGTCCAGTGCCCTGCACAAGGTCAGCGAGATCTACGACCGGATCGGCTTCGCCGCCGTCGGCCGCTACAACGAGTTCGAGAACCTGCGCCGCGCCGGCGTACGGATGGCCGACTTCAACGGCTTCAGCTACGACCGTCGCGACGTCACCGGCCGCGCTCTCGCCAACGCCTACGCGCAGACCCTCGGCGCGATCTTCACCGAGCAGTCCAAGCCGTTCGAGGTCGAGATCTGCGTCGCCGAGGTGGGCAACACCCCGGACGACGACGAGATCTACCGGCTGACCTACGACGGGTCCGTCAACGACGAGCCCGGCCTGATGGCGATGGGTGGCCAGTCCGAGGCGATCGCCACCGCGCTGCGCAGCGACTGGCGGGCCGACCTGTCGCTCGCCGACGCCGCCAAGCTCGCCGTCAAGGCGCTCAGCAGCGTCGGCGGCGAGGGCGGGGCGGCCCGGACGATCGCCGCCAACCAGCTCGAGGTCGCCATCCTCGACCGGCGCCGCGTCGGCCGTACCTTCCGGCGGATCACCGGGGCGGCGCTGACCGCGCTGCTCGACGGCACCGGCGGCGCCAAGTCCGCCGAACCGGCCGCCGAGGACGGGCCGAGGACGCCCGCCGTCGGCCCGGACAAGCCGACGGTGTCGGCCGCGTCGGCGGACCTCGAGGGCAAGCCGGAGCAGGAGCCCGACGCCGACAAGTGAGCCCGGGTTGCGGTGTCCGGCCCTGCCGGGCACCGCGGCCCCCGGCCGTGCGGTGATCGTCTGCTGTTCAGACGGCGCCGACCCGGCGTGTCGACCGCCTCAGCAGCAGACGATCACCCGCCCGGCCCTCGAGGGGACGCGGGTCGGCGGGGTACGGGGACGGCTCAGTGCGGTGCCGGCCAGTCGCCGGACAACGCCTCGGTCAACTGCTCGTGCCAGTCCGCCATCGGCGGCAGCCCCGCCAACCGCCACCGGTCGTGCCGGAGCACACTGAACGCCGGCCGCGCCGCCGGGCGGACGAACCGCTCGCTGGTCGTCGGCCGGATCCGGTCCGGGTCCAGCCCACGCAGCCCGAACACCGCCCGGGCCAGGCCGTACCAGGTCGTTCGGCCGGACGCGGTGCCGTGGTAGATCCCGGCCGGCGCGCGTCCCGCGAGGGCCGCGTCGCCGAGCGCGACCAGTCGGCCGGCCAGCGCGTACGACCACGTCGGCTGGCCGTGCTGGTCGTCGACCACCTCGAGGGTGTCCCGCTCGGCCGCCAACCGCAGCATGGTGGTGACGAAGTTCCTGCCGTGCTCCCCGTACAGCCACGCGGTCCGCACCACGTAGCCGTCGCCGGGCAGCAGCCGGGCCACCGCCTGCTCGCCGGCCAGCTTGCCGCGCCCGTACGCGTTCACCGGCGCCGTCGGATGGTCCTCCGGGTACGGCTCGCGGCCGTCGCCGGCGAACACGTAGTCGGTGGAGACGTGCAGCAGTCGGGCACCGGTCGCGGCGCATGCCGTCGCCAGGTTGGCGACGGCGGTCCCGTTGACCTCCGCAGCCTCGGCCTCGCAGGCTTCCGCGCGGTCCACGTCGGTCCAACCGGCGGCGTTGACGACCAGGTCGTGGCCGGCGACCGCGGCCTTGACCGCGGCGGCGTCGGTGACATCCAGATCGGCCCGGGTGGTCACGGTGACCCGCGCCCCGGCCTGCCCGCCGAGAACCGCCAGCAGGTCGCTCCCGAGCATCCCGCCCGCACCCGTCACCAACCACCGGGTCACGGCGTCACCTCGCTCCGCTCGGCGCCGCCGTGAACACCACTGGGCCTGTTGGTTCGCTCGCTGCGCTCGCTCACGGTCACCTCGCTCCGCTCGGCGCCGCCGTGAGCACCACTGGGCCTGTTGGTTCGCTCGCTGCGCTCGCTCACGAGTTCGGGAGTCTACGGGACCCCGGTGACGGAGCCGTGGTCCGAACAGGCCGGGCGTCCGTCGGGCTGCCGACAGCGCACGGCCGCCGGTGGCCCGCGACCGGTACGCTCCGGCCGTGCGTGGAATCCTCCTGGCCGGCGGTACCGGCTCCCGGCTGTGGCCGATCACCCGGGCCGTGTCCAAGCAGCTCATGCCGGTCTTCGACAAGCCGATGATCTACTACCCGCTGTCCACCCTGGTGGCGGCGGGGATCTCCGAGATCCTGGTCATCACCACCCCGGACGACCAGTCGCAGTTCCAGCGGCTGCTCGGCGACGGCAGCCAGTGGGGACTGCGGCTGGAATACGTGGCCCAGCCCCGGCCGGAGGGCATCGCACAGGCGTTCGTGCTCGGCGCCGACTTCATCGGCGACCGGTCGGTGGCGCTGATCCTGGGCGACAACATCTTCCACGGCGTCGGGCTCGGCCGGCAGCTCGCCGAGAACGGCGGGCTCGTCGGCGGGCGGGTCTTCGCCTACCAGGTGGCCAACCCCGAGGCGTACGGCGTGGTCGACTTCGACGCCGACGGCCGGGTGCTGTCGATCGAGGAGAAGCCGGAGAAGCCGAAGTCCCGGTACGCCGTACCCGGCCTGTACTTCTACGACAACCGGGTGGTCGAGATCGCCCGCGGCCTGACCCCGAGCGCCCGCGGCGAACTGGAGATCACCACGGTCAACGAGACCTACCGCGAGGCCGGTGAGCTCTCCGTGACGGTCCTGGACCGGGGGACCGCCTGGCTCGACACCGGCACCTTCAGCTCGCTGGTGCAGGCGGCCGAGTTCGTACGGGTCATCGAGGAACGTCAGGGGCTGAAGATCGGGTGTGTCGAGGAGGCCGCCTGGCGGGCCGGGCTCATCGACGATGATCAGTTGCGGGCGCTCGCCGCGCCGTTGACCAAGAGTGGATACGGCGACTACCTGCTGGAACTGCTCGACTGATCGGCGGGGCCGGGTCGTACCCGGAATTTTTGCCGGCGGGTCGGTGCGGCGTGGCGGTCGTGACGGTGACCACCGGCGGCTCCGGCCGGCTAATGTCTGTTCATGGAACGGCGAATCTTCGGCATCGAGACCGAGTACGGCGTCACCTGTACCTACCGCGGCCAACGGCGACTTTCCCCCGACGAGGTGGCCCGCTACCTCTTCCGCCGGGTGGTCTCCTGGGGCCGGTCGAGCAACGTCTTCCTCCGCAACGGCGCCCGCCTCTACCTCGACGTCGGCTCCCACCCCGAATACGCCACCCCGGAATGCGACTCGATCGTCGACCTGGTCGCCCACGACCGGGCCGGTGAACGGATTCTCGAGGGACTGCTCGTCGACGCCGAGAAGCGGCTGCACGACGAGGGCATCGCCGGCGAGATCTACCTGTTCAAGAACAACACCGACTCGGCCGGCAACTCCTACGGCTGCCACGAGAACTACCTGGTGTCGCGGCACGGCGAGTTCGGCCGGCTCGCCGACGTACTGATCCCGTTCCTGGTCACCCGTCAGCTCATCTGCGGAGCCGGCAAGGTGCTCCAGACCCCGCGCGGCGCCGTCTACTGCCTGTCCCAGCGGGCCGAGCACATCTGGGAGGGCGTCTCGTCGGCGACCACCCGCTCCCGCCCGATCATCAACACCCGCGACGAGCCGCACGCGGACGCCGAACGCTACCGGCGGCTGCACGTGATCGTCGGCGACTCGAACATGAACGAGGTCACCACGCTGCTGAAGTTCGGCAGCGCCGACATCGTGCTCAAGATGATCGAGGCCGGCGTCGTCATGCGGGACATGTCGCTGGAGAACCCGATCCGGGCGATCCGCGAGGTGTCGCACGACATCACCGGGCGCCGCAAGGTCCGGCTGGCCTCCAACAAGGAGATCAGCGCCCTGGAGATCCAGCAGGAATACCTGGCCAAGGCGACCGAGTTCGTCGAGCGGCGCGGCGGCGACGAGACCGCCAAGCGGGTCGTCGAACTGTGGGGCCGGGTGCTGCGGGCGGTCGAGACCGGCGACCTGGACCCGGTCGCCCGGGAGATCGACTGGGTCACCAAGCTGAAGCTGCTGGAGCGCTACCAGAGCAAGCACGATCTGCCGCTGTCCCATCCGCGGATCGCCCAGATGGACCTGGCCTACCACGACATCCGGCGCGGGCGGGGGCTGCACGGCCTGCTCGAACGCCGTGGCCAGGTCGACCGGGTGGTCAGCGACCTGGACGTCTTCCAGGCCAAGGAGACGCCGCCGCAGACCACCCGGGCCCGGCTGCGGGGCGAGTTCATCCGGCACGCGCAGGAGAAGCGCCGCGACTTCACCGTCGACTGGGTGCACCTGAAGCTCAACGACCAGGCCCAGCGCACCGTGCTGTGCAAGGACCCGTTCCGGGCCTACGACGAACGGGTGGAACGGCTGATCGCCAGCATGTGACGCCACCCGGCACCGGCCGTCCGGCCCCTGGTCGGGCGGCCGGCCGCGGCGGCGCGGGGCCGCACGGTAGGCTTTCCTGCCTATGGCCGAGCCGAACGACGAACGCCTTGAGGACAGCCCGGAGAAGGTCCGTCAGGGCTGGGTGAACCGGCGGCGGGAGAAGATCGCCGCGGAGATCGCGCGCAACCGGCGGGGCGACTACAAGGTGCCGACCTGGGTGCTCGCCACCATCCTGCTGGCGATCATCGCCGCCTGGGCGCTCCTGGTCATCCTGAGCTGACCGGCCCGTCCCGGGACCCGGCCGACCTCAGCCCAGCAGCGTCGCCGCGTGCCGGCCGGCCGCCGCCGCCGCGAGGAAGTAGCCGTGGTCGGCGTCCAGCCCGCGTCCCATCGTCGACAGGCCCACCGGTGCGGCCCGCAGTGCCGCGTCCAGCCCGGCCGGATCGACCCGAACCACCCGGTGCCGGGCCAACAGGGGTTGCAGGGCCGCGTCGACCTCGGCGGCCAGGTCGGCGTCGAGCCCGTCCGGCACCACCAGGTCCGCCGGCGCCAGCGCGACCCGGCCGTACGCCGTCACGCTGTGGTGCGACAGGCCGCGGTGCCGGGGGCGCGGGTCGGCGGCCGAGATCCGCAGCGACCCGACCGGTCGCCCGCCGAGCGCCGCGACGGCGTTGACCGCCTCGCCGACGGCCACGCCGGAGAAGCCCCAGCGGGTGCCGGTGCCGAGGTTGCCCGGCCCCTGGGCGACGACCGCGACGTCGGCGCGCAGCGCGTGCCGGGCGGCGAGCAGGCCACTGTGCACGTTGGTGGCCTCCAGGTCGCCGCCGAACGCCTGCCCGACGGTGACCGTGCCGGCCAGCGTGCCGCGCAGCCCGTCCAGGGTCCGGGAGAACCAGGCCGGCAGCGCGCCGCCGTCGGTCATCACGTACGCCACCCGGGCGTCGGGCCGGTCGGCGTGGACGCCGGCGACCACCGCCGGCAGCGCCGAGTGCAGGTCGGCGGTGACGACCGGCATCCCGGCCACGTCGTGCGCGTCGGCGAGGACCGCCCGGTGCGGGGACGCGTCCTCGTCGGCGCCGAGCACGATCGGCTGCAACGGGGTGTAGCGGGCCTTGACCAGGTGGCCGGCGTCGCGGGTGGTGCCGTCCTGCGGCGGGTCGGCGGGCAGCCGGTCCGGCAGCGCGACGACCAGCGCGTATCCGCCGGTGCCGAGCCCCATCACCAGCGCGCCGACGTTGAGCAGCACCCGGTCGCCGGGCTCCGGGTCACCGACCAGTTCGGGATAGGCGAGAGCCCGCAGGGTCGCCCCGTCGGGCAGGGCCACGTCGACCTCGGCCGCCCCGTGCCACCGCCGACGTACGGCCACGACCGTTCCCGACCGCCATCGCACCATGGGGTACCACGCTATCCGGACGACGCGGCGGGACGCCCCGGCGGGGTGTACGCACAGGCGTACGGACACTGCTAGCGTCTGGGGCGTGTCCCGGACCCGCACCGAACGCCTGGTCAACCTGGTCATCTGCCTGCTGTCGACGCGCCGGTTCCTGACGGCCGCCCAGATCGCCGCCACCGTGCCCGGATACGAGCACGACCCCGAGGACGCCCGCGACCACGAGGCGTTCCAGCGCAAGTTCGAACGGGACAAGGCCGAACTGCGTGACCTGGGCGTACCGCTGGAGACCGGCACCGCCAGCGCCTTCGACACCGAGCCCGGCTACCGGATCGCGCAACGCGAGTACGCGCTGCCGGAGATCCCGCTCGAACCCGACGAGGCCGCCGCCGTCGGCATCGCCGCCCGGCTGTGGCAGCACGCCGGCCTGGCCGCCGCGGCGTCGTCCGGGCTGGCGAAGCTGCGGGCCGCCGGCATCGACGTCGATCCGCAGGCCACCCTCGGCGTCGAGCCCGTCGTCACCGTCGACCCGACGTTCGCGCCGCTGACCGCCGCCGCCCGCGACCGACGTACGGTCACCTTCGACTACCGGATCCCGGAGAACGACGCGGCCAGCACCCGCAGGCTCCAGCCGTGGGGCGTGGTCTGCTGGCGTGGCCGGTGGTACGTGGTCGGCCACGACGTCGACCGCGACGCGACCCGCTGCTTCCGGCTGTCACGCATCGTCGGCGCGGTGAAGGCCACCGGTCGGCCGGGCGCGTTCACGCCGCCGACCGGGGTTGACCTGATCAGCCACGTGGCCCGCTGGTCCGGGCCGGTCGAGCGGACCGGTCGGGCGACCGTGCTGGCCCGCCCGGGCCGGGCCGCCGGGCTGCGCCGGTGGGCCGAGGAGACCACGCCCGGCCCGGCCGGCGACGTGCTCGTGCTGTCGTACGCCGATCCGGACCGGCTCGCCGGCGCGCTGGTCGGCTACGGTGCCGACGTACGGGTCCTGGAACCGCCCGAGGTACGCGAGGCCGTTGTGCAACGACTCAAGGAGATCGCCGCCCGGCACGAGGCGGCGACGGCGGGAGCGCTTCGATGACCACCTCCTCACCGGCCCGTTCCAGCGGGCCCCGGCCGTCGGCCGACCGGCTCGCCCGGCTGCTCAACCTGGTGCCCTACCTGCTGGCCCGCCCCGGCATCGAGGTCGCCGAGGCGGCCGCCGACCTCGGCGTCACCGAGCGGCAGCTGCGTGAGGACCTGGAACTGCTCTGGGTGTGCGGGCTGCCCGGCTACGGGCCCGGCGACCTGATCGACATGGCGTTCGACGGCGACCGGGTCACCATTACCTACGACGCCGGCATCGACCGGCCGCTGCGGCTCACCCCCGACGAGGCGCTGGCCCTGGTGGTGGCGTTGCGGATGCTCGCCGAGACGCCCGGGATGGCCAACCGCGACGCGATCGAGCGGGCCCTGGCGAAGATCGAGAACGCGGCCGGTGACCTCGGCGGTGCCCCGGTGGCCGTACGCATGCCCGGTGACGGCGACCGGGCCGACACGCTGCGCGGTGCGGTGGAGCGGGGCCGGGCGCTGCGGATCACCTATTACACGGCGACCCGTGACGAGACGTCGGAGCGGGTCGTCGACCCGATGCGGATGTTGATGGTCGGCGGCCGCGCCTATCTCGAGGCGTGGTGCCGGCGGGCCGAGGCCGTACGGCTGTTCCGGGCCGATCGCATCGACGCGTTGACCGAACTCGACGAACCGGCGGTGGCGCCGCCGCAGGCGCAGCCGCACGACCTCAGCGCCGGGGTGTTCCAGCCGACCCCGGAACTGCCGCTGGTGACCGTACGGGTCGGTCGGGCCGGCCGCTGGATCACCGAGTATTACCCGTGCGAGCAGGTCCGGCCCGGTGACGGCGACGAGTGGCTGGTGTCGTTGCGGGTCAGCGACCTGGGCTGGGCGCGCCGGTTCGTGCTCGGACTCGGGCCGGAGGCGACCGTGGTCAGCCCGCCGGAACTGGTCGAGCAGGTCCGTGACGTGGCCCAGTCTGCGTTGGACGCCTATTCCGTACCGGACACCGCCGCCGGGTTCGCGTCGGACGGCGCGCCGCGGGTCGTGCCGCGCCCGGCGACGGCGGCCGCGACCCACTAGGCTGACCGGCGTGGTGAAGTGGATCGTGCTCGGGGTGGTGCTGTTCGCGCTGCTCGTCCTGTTTCTCGCGGTACGTCCCCTGTTGCGCCGGCTGCCGGGGCTGCAGCGGGCGGCGCTGACGTTGCAGACCCGGCAGGCCGAGGTCGCGTCCCTGCAGGACACCGCGGTCGACCTGCAGGACCGGATCGAGAAACTTCAGGAGAAGCTCGAGGTCACCCAGCGACGGATGGCGGTCATCCAGGCCCGACGCGGCAGCTGACCGGCGCGGTCGGCGGCCCTCGCGGGCGGCCGGCCGACCGTTTGCGCACGTCGGGTCGGTCCGGCGCGCACGATTAAGCTCGTCGACGGGTTGACGCGGCCCGAGTCGTTGGTCGAAACTTCACCGACCAGGCAGAACCGTAATAGACCTGGCGGGTGGCGACTGCCGTCTACGGACGTACGATGGGGCTCGACCAGCCGAAGACCGACAGAACCAACTGGAGTTTCCATGGGCGCCCTCAAGCCGTGGCATATCGCTGTACTCGTGGTGGTGCTGATCCTGCTCTTCGGTGCCAAGCGACTTCCCGACGCGGCCCGTTCGCTCGGCCGGTCGCTGCGGATCATGAAGGCCGAGACGAAGCAGCTCGCCGACGACGACAAGGACCTCGCCGAGAAGGCCGACGCGCAGGCCGCCCGCCAGCCGCTGCCGCCGAACGCGGCCCAGCAGCCGCCGGTCGCGCAGCAGGGCCAGGTCGTGGACCCGGTGCAGCGGCACCGCGACACCATCTAGTCCGACCGCCGTGCGCCTAGCACTGCCTCGCCGTCGCCGCGGCCCGAGCAAGTTCGAGCAGGCCGCGGACGGCTCGATGACGCTCGTCGACCACGTCCGCGAGCTGCGGGACCGGCTGTTCCGCGCCTCGATCGCGATCCTGCTCGGCTTCATCGTCGGGTTCTGGCTCGCCGACCCGGTCTTCGACCTGCTCAAAGAGCCCTACTGCAACCTGCCGGGGATCACCAAGGCCGACGGCAGCTGCCCGATGACCCAGCTCGGTCCGGCCGACGGGTTCCTGCTCAAGCTGAAGATCGCGTTGTGGGTCGGCCTGATCGTCGCCGCCCCGGTGTGGCTCTACCAGCTCTGGGCGTTCATCGCGCCCGGTCTGCACAAGCACGAGCGTCGCTACGCGTACGCGTTCGCGGCGATCGCCGCGCCGCTGTTCGCCGCCGGCGCCGGGCTGGCGTACTTCGTCGTCGACAAGGGACTGGCGTTCCTGCTCGAGTCCGGCGTCACCGGGCTGGACACCCAGCTCGAGGTCACCCGCTACATCGCGTTCGTCACCAACATGATCCTGATCTTCGGGGTGGCGTTCGAGTTCCCGCTGCTGGTCCTGATGCTCAACTTCGTCGGGGTCGCCAGCGCGAAGCGGCTGCTGAGCTGGTGGCGGGTCGCGGTGTTCGTGTTCTTCCTGTTCTCCGCGATCGTCACGCCGACCCCCGACCCGTTCGGCATGACCGCCCTGGCGATCTGCCTGTGCGCGTTGTACTTCATGGCGGTCGGTGTCGCGTTCCTCAACGACAAGCGCAAGGGCCGTGGCAAGGAGGTCTACGCCGGGCTCGCCGACGACGAGGTGTCGCCGCTGTCCCACGACCCGGACCCGGTGGAGGCCGGTAGCCGGATCGAGACCGTCGCCCCGGTCGAGTCACCCAAGCCGATCCAGAGCCGCTACGACGACATGACCTGACGGGTCCGCCGCCGGGGGCGGGGCGGTACGGTGCTCGCCGTGACCGCTGACGATCTACCCTCCGGCGCCGGGCCCGCCGGTCCACCGTCCGCCGACCCCGACCGTCCGCTGGCGGTCCTGGTCAACCCGACGGCGGGACGGGCCCGGCACAGCGGGCGGCTGCCCGACGTACTCGACCGGTTGGCGACCGCCGGCCGGCCGCTGCGGCTGCTCGACGCCGCTACCCCCGAACAGGCCCTGGCCCGGTGCCGCGCCGCGGTCGCCGACGGCATCGCCGGGCTCGTCGCCGTCGGCGGCGACGGCACCGTCCACCAGGCGCTCCAGGCGGTCGCCGGCACCGGCGTGCCGTTCGGGCCGGTACCGGCCGGCACCGGCAACGACTTCGCCGCCGACACCGGCTTCCCGACCGACCCGCTCGCCGCGGCCGACACCATCGCCGCCGCCCTGCGCGACGGCCGGACCAGCCCGGTCGACCTGGCCAGGATGACGACCGCCGACAGCAACGTCCGCTGGTTCGGCGCGGTCCTCGCCGCCGGGTTCGACGCCGTCGTCAACGAGCGCGCCAACCGGATGCGCTGGCCGCGCGGCCCGCGCCGGTACGACATCGCCATCATGATCGAGCTGGCCCGGTTACGGCCCCGCCGCTACCGGCTCGTCCTCGACGGCACCGAGCGGTACGTCGACGCGGTCCTGGTGGCGGTCGGCAACTGTGCCAGCTACGGCGGCGGGATGCGGATGTGCCCGGCCGCCGACCCGACCGACGGGCTGCTCGACGTCGTCGTGGTCGGCCCGGTCAGCCGGACCACCCTGGTCCGGGTCAAACCCCGGCTCTACAGCGGCACCCACGTCACCCACCCGATGGTGCGTACCCACCGGGCGGCGACCGTCGAGCTGGCCGCCGACGGCATCGTCGGGTACGCCGACGGTGAGCGCGCCGGCCCGCTGCCGGTGACGGTGACCGCGGTCCCGGCCGCGGCCCGGCTGCTGCGGTGACCGCCCACCGCCCACCGCCCGCCGCCCGCCGGGCCGCCGGCGTCACCGTTCCCGGCCGCCGCGTTCGGCCCAGGCGTGCAGGGCGTCCCGGTCCCGTGCGCCGTCCAGGTTCAGGGCCGCCTCGATGAGAGCCAGGTGGGTGAACGCCTGCGGATAGTTGCCCAGGGCGGTGCCGTCGGCGGCGAGCTGTTCGGCGTACAGGCCGAGCGGACCGGCGTGTCCGACGAGCCGTTCGAAGATCTCCCGGGCGGCGTCGTGGCGGCGGGCCAGCACCAGCGCCGAGACGAGTTCGAAGCAGCAGAGCAGGAACGCGCCCTCCTCGCCGGGCAGTCCGTCGTCGGCGGTGTAGCGCCGGACCAGCCCCGGCCCGATGGCCAGCCGCTCCTGGATCCGGTCGATCGTGGACACCATCCGCGGGTCGTCGCCGGGCAGGAAGCCGACCAGCGGAACGCGCAGCAGTGAGGCGTCCAGTTCGGTCGAGCCGTACGCCAGCACGAAGGCGCCGACGTCGGAGTCGTAGCCGCGGTCGAGGACCTCGGTGTGTAGTTCGGCGGCCTCCCGCCGCCATGCCTCGACGGGAGCGGTCGCGTCGCCGAGCAGCCCGGCCAGCCGGATGCCGCGGTCCAGGCAGACCCAGGACATCACCTTGGAGTTGACGTAGTGCTGGCGCGGTGCCCGGATCTCCCAGACGCCGTGGTCGGGTTCCCGCCACCGTCGCGCGATCGTCTCCACGTGCCGGCGCAGCGAACCCCACTGGTCGGCGGCGAGTTCGCCGGTCAGCTCGTGGAAGGCCAGCGCCGCGTCCAGCACGTGGCCGTACGTGTCGAACTGCACCTGCTCGGCGGCGCCGTTGCCGGTGCGGACCGGCCGGGATCCGGCGTACCCGGCGAGGTGGGTGAGGATCCGTTCGTGGTCGCTGGCCGTCTCGCCGCCGATGCCGACCAGCGGGTGCAGCGTGCCGGCCGGCGCCTGGCAGACGTCGATCAGGAAACGCAGGTAGCGGCCACCCTCCTCGTGGTGGCCGAGCCGGAACAGGGCGAGCAGCAGCAGCGCGGCGTCGCGGTGCCAGGTGTAGCGGTAGTCCCAGTTGCGTACCCCGCCGATCTCCTCCGGCAGCGAGGTGGTCGGCGCGGCCAGCAGCGCCCCGGTCCGGTCGAACGACAGCCCGCGCAGCACCAGGGCGCTGTGCCGGACCAGGTCGGCGCCGTAGCCGGTGTAGTCGCCGCGGGCCGACCAGTTCCGCCAGGTGGCGGTGGTGTCGGCCAGCAGACCGGTGGCGGCCGGCGGGGCCGGCGGGTCGGCGTCGTAGCCGAGCAGCAGCGTCACCGTGTCACCGGCGGTCAGTTCCAGGTCGGCGTGAAGCGCGGTGCCGTCGGCCGCCAGCGGCAGGTCGGTGCGCAGCAGCAGCGGCGTGCCCTGCGCCCGCCAGTGGCCGTCGGGGCCGTCGGGGCGGTCCCAGCCGGTCGGGTGCGCGCCGTGGTCGGCCCGTACGTCGAGGCGGACCCGGAGCCGCACCGTACCGCTGTCCACCGTGATCCGGCGGACCAGCACCTGGCCGGCGCGGATCGGGTGGGCCGGGTCGCCGGCCGCGACGGCGAGGAAGTCGTGGCCGACGGCGGTGCCGCCGGCCGGGGCGTACCGGGTCTGCAGGACGAGGGTGTCCGGCAGGTAGCGGCGGGCGGGGGAGCCGTCGCCGTCGACCCGCAGCGCGAATGCGCCGCCGACCCGGCGGTCCAGCAGCCGGGCGAAGACGGCGTCGCCGTCGAACCGGGGCACGCAGAACCACTCGACGGCGCCGTCCGGCGCGACCAGGGCCGCGGTGTGGGTGTCGGAAAGGAAGGCGTACGAGTCGATGGGCGGGAATCCGTCGCTCACGTCGCCTCCGGACGCGCGGCGGCTCGTCGCCGCCCGCCGCCGGGTTCGCCGGCACGTCGGATCGCCGACCTGTCCCGCATCATCGTCCACCACCCTTCCCGATCTCCCGGTAAGGGCCTACCCCGGCCGGCAGCAGCGAAAACTCTCCGCCGGTGGGCGGGTCAGCGGTCGACGGCCGCCAGGTCGAGGACGGCGGCCAGCCCGTTCGCCCGGCCCGGATCGGCGGCCGGCAGCACCAGGACCGCGCAGCCGGCCCGCACCGCCCCGGCGTCGGCCGGCGTGTCGCCGACCATCAGCGCCCGCTCCGGGTCGACCCGCAGCATCCCGCACGCCCGGTGGAAGATCGCCGGATCGGGTTTGCAGCGGCCCACCTCGTACGACAGCACGAAGGCGTCGATCAGGTCGGCCAGTCCCCATGCCTCGAACAGCGGCCGGACGTCGAACCCGATGTTGCTCACCAGCGCCACCGGCACCCCGGCCGCCCGCAGCGCGTGCAGCGTCGCCGCGGTGTCGGCGTACAACTGCCAGCCCTCGGGGCGCAGCAGCCGGTCGTACAGCGCGTCGGCGAGCCCGTCCACCCCGGCGGCCACGGTGGCGGCCAGCCCGGTGTACGCGGCCCGGTGGGCGTGTTCGTAGAGGTCGCGGTCGGCCCACACCTCGGCCAGGTGCGGCGGCACCCGGTGCGGCAGCGGGCCGCCGGCCCGCCCGGCCGTCACCAGCCGGTCGGCGAGCACGGTCGCCCGGCCCCGGTCGAGGTCGACGCCGCACTGCTGCGCGCCGGCCCGTACCCAGGCCACCGGATCCTCGACCTGGGCGAGGGTTCCGTGGAAGTCGAACAGCACCGCCTCGATCGGGCGGCGCGGGGGTGTCGCCGGGGCGGCCGTCGCGGGTCCGCTGGCGCTGCGGGGACTGGGCGGTTGGGGATGGTCCGGCACGCCGTGCACCTTACCTACCCGGTCACACCGGGCGTGGTCGGCGGCCCACCGCGAGTGTCGGGGCCCGACGCACTAATCTTGGCGGTATGTCTAGCCCCGCCGAGCGGTACGCCGCGGCGCGCCGCCGGGCCGCGCAGGCCAGCGCATACCCCGCCCTGGAGGAATTCGTCCCGGAACTCGGCTTCGACCTGGACGAGTTCCAGCGCGAGGCGTGTGAGGCGCTGGAGCGTGGCAGCGGGGTGCTCGTGTGCGCGCCGACCGGCGCCGGCAAGACCGTCGTCGGCGAGTTCGCGGTGCACCTGGCGCTGCGCGCCGGCACCGGCCGGCCACCGGCCGCCGGTCCGGCCGCGCCCGTCGTACCGCCCTCGGCTGTCGGGAAGCTGACGGGCGGTGAGGCCGCCCCGGGCGCCGCCCCCGTCGGGCAGGGCCCGCCCGGGCAGCCGGTGCCGCGCAAGTGCTTCTACACCACGCCGATCAAGGCGCTGTCGAACCAGAAGTACCACGACCTGGTCGACCGGTACGGCGCCGAGCGGGTCGGCCTGCTGACCGGCGACAACGCGATCAACGGCGACGCGCCGGTGGTGGTGATGACCACCGAGGTGCTGCGCAACATGCTCTACGCCGGCTCCAGCACCCTCGAAGGGCTGGCGTACGTGGTCATGGACGAGGTGCACTACCTCGCCGACCGGTTCCGCGGCGCGGTCTGGGAAGAGGTGATCATCCACCTGCCGGACTCGGTGACCCTGGTGTCGCTGTCGGCCACCGTCTCCAACGCCGAGGAGTTCGCCGACTGGCTGGTCACCGTACGCGGCGAGACCGAGGTGGTGGTCAGCGAGCACCGACCGGTGCCGCTGTGGCAGCACATGCTGGTCGGGCGGCGGATGTTCGACCTGTTCCACGACGCCGACGCGGCCCGCAAACACGACGTGCACCCCGAACTGCTGCGCTACAGCCGCGAGCAGATGCGGCGGCTGGAGATGGGCGACGGCCGTACCCACGGGCCCGGCTGGGGGCGCTCCGGAGGGCGGGGACCGCGCTGGCGTGGCCCGCTGCGTTCCGAGGTCGTCGAACGGCTCGACCGTGAGGGTCTGCTCCCGGCGATCCTGTTCATCTTCAGCCGGGCCGGCTGCGACGCCGCCGTACAGCAGTGCCTGGCCGCCGGGCTGCGGCTGACCACGCCCGACGAGCGGGCCGAGATCCGCCAGGTCGTCGAGGAGCGGATCACCGCGATCCCGGGCGAGGACCTGTCGGTGCTCGGCTACTGGGAGTGGCTCGACGGGTTGGAGCGCGGCCTGGCCGCCCACCACGCCGGGATGCTGCCGGCGTTCAAGGAGGTCGTCGAGGAGCTCTTCGTCCGGGGCCTGGTCAAGGCGGTCTTCGCCACCGAGACCCTGGCGTTGGGCATCAACATGCCGGCCCGGTGCGTCGTCCTGGAACGACTGGTCAAGTTCAACGGCGAGGCGCACGTCGAGCTGACGCCGGGGGAGTACACCCAGCTCACCGGGCGGGCCGGCCGGCGCGGCATCGACATCGAGGGGCATGCCGTCGTCGTCTGGTCGCCGGAGGTCGACCCGCGGCACGTGGCGGGGCTGGCGTCGACGCGTACGTATCCGTTGCGGTCCAGCTTCCGGCCGTCGTACAACATGGCGGTGAACCTGGTCGGCTCGGTGGGTGCCGCGCCGGCCCGGGCGCTGCTGGAGTCGTCGTTCGCGCAGTTCCAGGCGGACCGTTCGGTGGTCGGCCTGGCCCGGCAGGTGCAGCGCAACGTCGAGACCATGGACGCGTACGGCGTCGAGGTCCAGTGCGAGCACGGCGACTTCGACGAGTACTTCGCGCTGCGGATGGCGATCGGGGAGCGGGAACGGGCGCTGGCCCGGCAGGGGCAGAACCAGCGCAAGGCGGCGGCCGTCGCGTCCCTGGAGCGGCTGCGGGTCGGCGACGTGATCCGGATCCCGTCCGGGCGCCGCGCCGGGCTCGCCGTCGTACTCGAACCCGGGACCGGCGGGTTCGGTGAACCCCGGCCGCTGGTGCTGACCCAGGACCGGTGGGCCGGCCGGGTGACCGTCGGCGACTTCACCGCACCGGCGGAGGTGCTGGCCCGGGTCCGGGTGCCCAAGCACTTCAACCACCGTTCGCCGGCCGCCCGCCGGGACCTGGCGGCGGCGGTCAGCGGCACCGGGCTGGACCGGCACGCCGGCCGGCGGGGCGGTCGGTCCCGGGCCAGCGGCGAGGACCACCAGCTCACCCAGTTGCGCGCGCAGCTGCGGCGGCATCCGTGCCACGCCTGCGAGGAGCGCGAGGAGCATGCCCGCTGGGCGGAACGCCGGCGTCGGCTGCAGGGCGACACCGACGAGCTGCGGCAGCGGGTCGCCGGCCGGACCGGCTCGTTGGCGCGTACGTTCGACCGGGTGGTCGGCATGCTGACCGCGCGCGGCTACCTGACCCCCGAGGGGGAGATGACCGACGCCGGGCGGATGCTGGCCCGGATCTGGACCGAGGCCGATCTGCTGGTGGCCGAGTGCCTGCGCCGTGGGGTGTGGGAGGACCTCGACCCGGCCGAGCTGGCCGCGGCGGTGTCCGTCGTGGTGTACGAGGCCCGTCGGGACTTCGACGAGCGGGCCGCGCTGCCCCGGGGTGCGGTCACTGACGCCGTCGACGCGACGCTGAAGATGTGGGCCGAACTGGAGGCCGACGAGGTCGCCCGCGGCCTGGAGGCGACCCGCGACCCGGATCTGGGGTTCGCCTGGCCGATCTACCGGTGGGCGCGCGGCGAGGCGCTGGCGAAGGTGCTGGCCAGCGGCAATCTGGAGGGCGAGATGCCGGCCGGCGACTTCGTCCGGTGGGCGCGGCAGGTCGTCGATCTGCTGGGCCAGCTCTCGACGGCCGGCGGCGCCTCGGCCCGGGTCCGTTCCACCGCCAGGCAGGCCATCACCGCGATCAACCGAGGCATCCTCGGCTATCTGCCGACCGGCTGATTCAGCCGCGGATTACGTAGCGTGACCGCTTCGGCCTCGGCCGGGGCGGCATGCCGGCCTGGCCGTCCGGGGTGAAAACCGCCCTGTCGTCTCATTGTGAGCACCGCTCGTATTCCGGATTATCCCTTCGTGAACTGCGGATAGTCCTGTCCGTGGGACCGAGGGGGCCAGTGGTGGGGGAGATAGATCATTTCGGCTACGGGTGGGTGACACCCGTACTCAGCTATGCACTTTCAGTGATGGGGGCGATGCTCGGACTGGTCTGCACGGTCCGGCTGCGCGACGCGTCGACGACCGGTCGGCGGGTCTGGTGGCTGGTCCTGGCAGCCTGGGGAATCGGCGGTACGTCGATCTGGACCATGCACTTCATGGCGATGCTGGGCTTCCGGGTCTCCGGCACCCAGATCCGCTACGACCTGGGGCTGACCGTGGCGAGCGCCGTCCTGGCCATCGTCTTCGTCGCGATCGGCCTGTTCATCGTCGGGCTCGGCCGCCCGTCGATCGTCAAGATCCTCATCGGTGGGGTGCTGACCGGCCTGGGGGTGGCCGCGATGCACTACACCGGGATGGCGGCGATGCGGCTCAACGGCCGCATCGACTACGACCCCGTCCTGGTCGGCGTGTCGGTCGGGATCGCGATCGCGGCGGCCACGGTGGCGCTGTGGATGGCGGTCGGCGTCCGCCGGCCGGTGACGATCGTGCTGTCCGCGCTGGTCATGGGGCTCGCGGTGAACGGGATGCACTTCACCGGCATGTTCTCCATGTCGGCACACCTGCACAGCACGCCCAGCCGCCTGGAGGGCGTCACCGGTGCGACGTTGATCGTGCCGATCGTCCTCGCCGTGATCGTGGTGGCCTTCGCTCTGGCGTACGCGCTGGTCGCCGCGTCGACCGACGAGGACCGGGCCGGCCTGGCCTTCCTCGAGGCGCAGGTCGCCGACCGCAACGTCGCACCGGCACCGGTGAACACCGGCCCGCGGGTCACCGACGCCGGCCGGTTCAACCGTCCGCGCTGACCCCGGTGGCCGGCGCCGACCCCCCGGTGCCGGCCACCCGGGGCGGCGCGGACCCACCGGTCGCCACCGGGCCGACCGGCCGCCGACCCGAGGCCGGTGAGCGGCCCGGCGGCGGCCGGTGCCGTCCGTTGACGGGCGTCGTCGGGGCCGGTCAGCGCTCCGCGATCGCGTCGACCAGCCGCCGGCACGGGCCGGCGAGGTTCCACCGCTGCGCGGTGGCCAGCAACCGGTCCGGATCCACCGGCCCGCGTGGCAGGTCGGTGACCAGGTCCGGCAGCGGCACGTCGAGGGCCACCCGGACCACCTTCGGCGCCACCGCCAGGTAGTCGCGGGCGGCGACCAGCTTGGCACGCAGCCCGGGCGCGAAACCCGACGCCGGGTCGTCCAGCGCGGCGAGGATGCCGTCCAGCCCGCCGTACCGCTCCACGAGGCGGGCGGCCGTCTTCTCGCCGACGCCGGGCACCCCGGGCAGGCCGTCGCTCGGGTCGCCGCGCAGCGCGGCGAAGTCGGCGTACCCGGCCGCCGGCACGCCGTACTTGGCGCGTACGGCCGCGTCGTCGAGATCCTCCAGCTTCGCCACGCCCCGGCCGCAGTAGAGCACCCGCACGCCCCGGGTGTCGTCGACGAGCTGGATCAGGTCGCGGTCGCCGGAGACCACCTCGACCGGCGCCGGCTGGCCGGTGGCGAGCGTGCCCAGCACGTCGTCGGCCTCGTAGCCGTCCGCGCCCACGGCCGGGATGCCGACCGCCGACAGGATGTCGAGGATCAGCGGCACCTGGGGGACCAGGGTGTCCGGAACCACCTCGCCGCCGGCCGGCGCCACCCGGTGCTCCTTGTACGTCGGCAGCAGCGCCACCCGCCACGCCGGCCGCCAGTCGTGGTCGAGCGCGCACACCACCCGGTCCGGCCGCCGGGTGCGGATCAGCGTCGCCAGCATGTCCAGGAAGCCCCGTACGGCGTTGACCGGGGTGCCGTCGGCGGCCTTCGCGGCGGACTCGGGGATGCCGAAGTAGGCGCGGAAGTACAGGCTCGGCGAGTCGACCAGCAGCAGGGGGCGTCTGTCGTTCACCCGGACAGCCTGGCACAGCCGACCCGGCCGGCCCCGCCCCGACCCACCGCCCGGCGCGGACGTCACCATGCCGGAACGTGACGTATCTCCCTGTCCGCCCGAACGAACGTTAAGCTTGCGGGACGTCGGCGCCGTTCACATCCCGGACGGTGCCGGAAGCCCGACACCCCACGGAGCAGGCGCGCCATGACAGTCGACCGGATACTGCCCACCCCCGAGGCGTACGACCTGATCGACCTCGCCACCGAACTCGCCGACCGGGAACTCGCCGGCCGTGCCGACGACTTCGAGAACCGCGGCGAGTTCCCCCGCGAGGTCCTGCGCACCCTCGGCCGCTCCGGGCTGCTCGGCCTGCCCTACCCCGAGGAGTACGGCGGTGCCGGCCAGCCGTACGAGGTCTACCTCCAGGTCCTCGAGGTGCTCGCCAGCCGCTGGGTGACCGTCGCCGAGGCGATCAGCGTACACACGCTGTCCTGCTACCCGGTCGCCGCGTACGGCAGCGAGGAACTGCGCAAGGCCCTGCTGCCCGACATGCTCGGCGGGGAACTGCTCGGCGCCTACTGCCTGTCCGAGCCGCAGGGCGGCTCCGACGCCGCCGCACTGACCACCCGCGCCGTCCGCGACGGCGAGGACTGGGTGGTCGACGGCACCAAGGCGTGGATCACCCACGCCCACTCCGCCGACTTCTACAACATCTTCTGCCGCACCGGCGGCCCCGGCGCGTCCGGCATCTCCTGCCTGCTCGCCGACCGGGGCACCGCCGGCATCGAGCCGCTGGCCGCGGAGCGGACGATGGGCATGCGCGGCTCGCCGGTCGCCCAGATCGCGTTCGACGGCGTACGGGTGCCCGGCGACCGGCTCGTCGGCGCCGAGGGCGGCGGCTTCACCATCGCGATGACCGCACTCGACTCCGGACGGCTCGGCATCGCCGCCTGCGCCGTCGGGCTGGCCCAGTCGGCGCTCGACTTCGCCACCTCGTACGCGAAGGAACGGACCCAGTTCGGCAAGCCGATCATCGACTTCCAGGGGCTCGGCTTCATGCTCGCCGACATGGCCACCCAGGTGTCGGCGGCCCGCGCGCTGACCCTGGCGGCCGCCCGGCTGCGCGACGCCGGCCGGCCGTACTCGATCGAGGCGGCCAAGGCCAAGTTGTTCGCCACCGACATGGCGATGCGGGTCACCACCGACGCCGTCCAGGTCCTCGGCGGCTACGGCTACGTCGCCGACTACCCGGTCGAGCGCTACATGCGCGAGGCGAAGGTGCTGCAGATCGTCGAGGGCACCAACCAGATCCAGCGGGTCGTCATCTCCCGCGCCCTCGCCCGGTCCTGACCGGCCGGCGCGGCGGCGGGGGCACGCTGCGGTGCTTCGGCCGCCGCCGCGTTCCACCGGCATGCCCCGGGCCGGGTGCCATGACGTCGGGTGATAAGCGTGCTTGTCATATAGTCAAGCTAGCTGTACTTTCTCGGGTATGGCGAGTCTGAGTGTGCGTGAGCGGGTCGCGGTGGTCGCCGGGACGGTGATGTTCTTCGCGGGCGCGGTGGTGGCGGGCGTGTTGCATGCGCTCGACGCGCTGCCGCCGTGGGCGGGATGGGCGCTGGTGGGCGCCGCGAACCTTGGTCTGGTGCTGCTGGTCGCGGCGACGGTGAAGGCGCTGCTGCGTGGTGACACCGAGGGCGTGGAACGTCAGGATGCTACGCGGGCGTCGATGGTCACGGTGCTGGTGATCGTGGTCGCAGGGTTCGGGTATGCGCTGTTGGAGGCGTTCGTCGGGGCTCCACGGGTGACAGCCGCAGTGCCGGCTGCGGCTGCCGCTCTGGTGTGGACCATCGCGTTCGCGTGGGGCCGGCTGGCCGGTGGGGACGAGTGATCAGGAACCGGCTTCCGGTGTTGCGCGCGGAGCGCCGCTGGAGTCAGGCCGAGCTGGCGGACCGGATCAACGTGTCGCGTCAGACGGTCGTATCACTGGAGAACGGCCGGTACGAGCCCACGTTGAAGATCGCGATGCGCTTGTCGGCGGTGTTCGGCGTTCCCATCGAGGCGATTTTCACCCCTGACCCACAGGACCTCGGGCTCGTCCGGGTCGAGTAGCGAGGTTCGCGCGGCGCGGTGACCCCCGGCCCTGCGGTGACCGGGCCGGGCACGGCAGACGCGGCGGGGTCAGCCGGCGTCGCGGGGCGCCGGCACCCCCGCCGTACCGGCCGGACGCAGCGCGGCGCCGGTCGCCGGGTCGTAGAAGTGCATCCGGTTCGGGTCGACGGCCAGCCAGACGGTGTCGCCGGCGCCGACCCGCTGCGTCGGCGGGGTCTGCACCTTCACCGGCCGGCCGGCGAGGTCGACGGTCAGCAGGATCGCCGACCCGGTCGGCTCGACGACCTCCACCCGGGCCGCCACCCGGTCCGGCGCCTCGCCGTCGGCGACCTCGACGTTCTCGGCGCGTACGCCGACGGTCACCGTGCCGCCGGCGTGCCCGCCCAGCGTGTCCGGGGCCGGCAGCCGCTGGTCGCCGAGCACGAGTTCGACCCGGTCGCCGGTCCGGTCGACGTGGGCCGGCAGGAAGTTCATCGGTGGCGCGCCGAGGAAGCCGCCGACGAACTCGTCGGCGGGCGCGTCGTAGACGTCCAGCGGCGGACCGATCTGCGCGATCCGGCCGTCGCGCATGACCGCGACCCGGTCGCCGAGCGACAGCGCCTCGGCCTGGTCGTGGGTGACGTAGACGGTGGTGGTGCCGAGCTTGGCGACGATCCGCTTCAGTTCGGTGCGGAACTGCATCCGCAGCAGGGCGTCCAGGTTGGACAGCGGCTCGTCCATCAGCAGCACGCCGGTGTCGACGACGATGGCCCGGGCGACCGCGACCCGCTGCCGTTGCCCGCCGGACAGCTGCGCCGGGTAGCGGTCGAGGTAGTCGGTCAGGTGCAGCATCTCGGCGGCCTCGGCGACCCGCCGCTCGATCTCGGCCTTCGGGGTCTTGCGCATCGTCAGGCCGAAGGCGATGTTCTGTCGGACCCGCATGTGCGGGAAGATCGCGTACGACTGGAAGACCATCGACAGGTCGCGCTGCCGGGCGGGCAGGTCGGTGACGTCGCGGCCGCCGATGTGGACCGAGCCGACGTCCGGGCTCTCCAGGCCGGCGATCATGCGCAGCAGGGTGGTCTTGCCGCAGCCGCTGGGGCCGACCAGCACCAGGAACTCGCCGTCGTCGACGTGCAGGCTGATGTCGTCGGTCGCCCGGTTCTTCGTACCCGGGTAGGTCTTGACCAGGTTGGTCATCACGATCTCGGCCAACGCTCGTCCTCTCTGGCCTCGGCGGGGCACCCCCGCGCACCGGTCACCGGATGGTGGTGCCCCACATGTTGAGCAGGTAGCGCCGCATGAAGGCGATGAAGACCAGCGCCGGTACGACGAGCGCGAACCCGCCCGCGAACCGGTACGCCAGCGGCGAGTCGGACAGGGTGGACAGCACCTGGGCCGGCAGGGTCCGTCGGTTGAAGGTGAGGATCGCCGCGCCCAGCACCTCGTTCCAGCTGGTGACGAAGGTGAAGATGGCGGCGGCGGCGATGCCGGGCAGCGCCTGGGGGAGGACCACCCGGGTGAAGGCCCGGGCCGGCGTGGCGCCGAAGACCATCGCCGCCTCCTCGTGTTCGGCCGGTACGGCCACGAAGATCGCCGAGGTGATCAGCACGGTGGTGGGCAGGGCCAGGGCGGTGTGCAGCAGGGCGACCGCGTACGTCGTGTCGTACAGGCCGGTGCCGAGGAAGACCCGGGCCAGCGGCACCGACAGCACCACGATCGGCAGGGCCCGGGTCATCAGCAGGAACAGCTGGTACGGCTCCCGGCCGCGGAACGCGTAGCGGGCGACGGCGTAGCCGGCGGGAACGCCGAGCGCCAGGGACAGGACGAGGCTGAGCAGGCCGACCTCGATCGAGTTGACGAATGCCCCGGTGACCCCGGTGGAGGTCAGGAAGACCCGCATCGTCTCGAACGACGGGTCGGTGGGCAGCAGCGCGAGCGGGAACTCGTTGAGGGCCTCGCGGCTGGACAGGGCGGCCAGCGCCACCAGGTAGATCGGCACGCCCATGAACAGGGTGATGGCGATGCACGCGGTCTGCACCAGCACCGTACGCCGTCGGGCCCGCCGCCGTCGGGCCGCGGCCGTCGTCGCCGTGGCCGTCTTCGCCTCGCCCCGGGGGGCGGGAGCCGGGGTGGCCGTGGTCGCGGGGCCGGTCATCGTCGCCCCTGGATGCTCGGGTCGCGCAGCACACGCAGGTAGACCATCGCGGTGCCGATCGACACGGCGAGGATGACCAGCGCGATCGCCGCGGCGACGCGTTCGTTCTGGAGCCCGACGTACCACTGGTAGGTCTCGCCGACCAGCAGCGGGAAGTTGCGCCCGGTGAGGGCCTGGGCGACGGCGAACGTCTGCAGGCCGAGAATGGTCCGCAGGATCAGCGCGACCTGGAGACTGGGCCGCAGCTGGGGCAGGATGACGTGCCGCAGCCGCTGCCAGTAGCCGGCACCGAACACGGCGGCGGCCTCGTCGTAGTCGCGCGGGATGTTCTGCAACCCGGCGACGACGATGACCAGCACCAGCGAGGTCGCCCGCCACAGTTCGGCGAGCAGGACCGCGATGAACATCGTGGTCGGGTTCTGGTAGGACAGCCAGGCGAAGCCGTCGCCGAGGCCGAGGTGGGCCAGCACCGAGTTGAGGTAGCCCCGGTCGGTGAGGATCGACAGCCAGATCAGGCCGGCGGCCAGGTCGCTGACCGCCAGCGGTACGCACCAGACGTAGAAGTAGAACGACGACAGGCGGGGCCGGCTGCGCAGCAGCAGCGCCATGGCCAGCGCGAACGCGAACTGCAACGGGATCAGCACGACGATGAGCAGGGCGGTGTTGCGGACCGCCGGCCAGAAGTACGGGTCGTCGAGCATCCGGCGCAGGTGGGCGAGGGTGACGCCGTCGGTGCCGGTGAACGCCTGGCTGACACCGACGATCACCGGCCACAGGAACAGCGCGGCCAGGAAGACCACCGACGGGGCGATGAGCAGCACCGGCACCGGCACCGGTACCTGGGGCCGCTGCCGGCGCCCGGCCGGCCGGGCCGGGTGGTCCGGCCCGGCGGGTGTGCGGCCGGGCGGTCTAGGCACCGTCGCCGGCGCGGCGCCCCCGGCGGCGCCGCCCGGTTCGCCGGTCACGCCACCCGGCACGTCTGCTCCGCGCCGACCGGGTCGGGCCGCCAGCACGGCACCTTCACCTCGTCGAGGATGGTGTTGAGCTGGGTCGCCTGGGCGTCGAGGACCTGCTGCACGCCGCGTCCGTCGAGGCAGATCTCCTTGAAGGTGTTGAGGAAGACCTGCGACACCTCGCCGTCGCGGGCGCCGATCCCGACCGGGGGCAGCGCGACGATGGTGCCGTCGGCGTCCTGCTGCCGGCGTACGGCCTCGGCCTCGAGCGCGATCGCCGGCGGCAGGTCGGTGGCCGGTGGCGCGTCGACGACCGGGAAGAAGGCGTTGCGGCGCAGCACCTCGGTCTGCACGTCCGGGGTGGTCAGTGCCTCGATCACCGACTTGGCGAGGTCCAACTCGGGCGCGCCGCGGGGGATGGCGAGGCCGGCGACGATCAGCATGTAGCCCAGGCCCTTCGGGCCGCGCGGCGCGGGCGCCATCACCCAGTCGCCGGGACTCGCCGCCGGCGCGTTGACCAGCCGGGCCACGTGGTCCCAGGCGACCAGCACCTCGCCGCGGGCCAGCGGCTCCTGCATGTTGTCGAAGTTCGTCGACGCGGGTGCGGTCAGCGCCCACAGTTCCTTCATGTACTGCCAGGCGGTGACCGCGTCCGGGTTGCGGAACGTGGTGATCTGCCCGCCGGTGTAGCTCGGCAGCAGGTAGCCCTGGAAGAACCGGTGGACCAGGCCCTTCGGGCCGCAGGGCAGGCCGAGGACCGGCTTGCCGCCGTTGCCCCGTTGCGCGTCGCGCATCCAGGTCAGGAACTGGTCGTACGTCAGGTTCTGCACGTCGGCGCCGGCCGGCAGCCACTCCAGCGCCCGCTTGTGTACGGCGAGCACGTACGACGCCTGCATCCACGGGATGTACATGGTGCCGGCGCCGCCGAGCCGGCCGAGTTCGGCGATCTCGTCGGGGAACCGCCGGTCGGTGAGTTTCGAGGCCAGGTCGTCGAGGTTCTCGAAGCGCTGGGCGTGCGGGGCGAGGTCGCCGTGTACCCCGCCGACGAGGCTGATCTGCATGTTGCCGGCGTCGGCCTGCGAGGTCAGCGTCGAGGCGAAGACGCCGGGTGCCACCGGGTTGTACGCCACCGGGGCGGCCTTGACGCGTTCGCTGAGGATCGTCTCGAAGCGCTGGCGTTCCTCGACCGGGGTGAACTGTGTGGACAGGAAGTTGACCGCGCCCTCGCCGCCGTCGGCTCCGCTGGTGGAGGAGCCGCCGCAGGCGGTCAGCAGTGGTGCGGCGCCGGCGGCGAGGCCGAGTCCGAGCAGGGTACGCCGGGCGAGTCGGGCGTCGGCGAGCGGTCCGGGTGGAGCTGCCATCGTGCCTCCCCGTTTGGGTGGCCGGCGTCGGCGCGGATCACGCCGGGGCCGACCAGGACGGTCGGGTTCCCTTGGTGTCACAAGTGGACATATCTGTTGGCCTACGTGTCAAGCGGAAGAAACATTTCGTCGATGTGTCGACTGTCGGGTTACTGTCAGTAAGCGCGCGAGGTCGGGTGCACACTGTCCCTGTGACGACGATCACATGAAGGGTTTCGTCGGCGCACTACCCGAACCGGGCGGCCCATGCCGTGGTCGCCCGACCGGGTTACCCGGCTCTCGGCTGCCCCCGAGCCGGATCGACCGGATCCCAACCGACCGCAGGCGGGCGAGGGGGCCACACCTTCGGCGGTCGGGTCCGGTTCGGCGGTACCCACGCGACCGGCCGGCACGCCGGCGGTCCGGTGACGACGTCAGCGGGACGCGTCCGCGCGCTCCCGACGTACGGTGACCCGCTTGCCCTTGACGGTCGTGCCGCGCAGCGCGGCGATCACGTCGCGCGCCGCCGACTCCGGCACCTCGACCAGCGAGAACCGGTCGGCGATCTCGATCGCGCCGATGTCGCGGCCGGACAACTGCGACTCCCCGGCGATCGCCCCGACCAGGTCCTGCGGGCGGATCCCGCGCTCCGGCCGGCACTGACGAACAGCCGGGTCATGCCCTCCGCGGGCGCCCGACCCCGCCGCTCCTCCCGGCCGCCGGGACGCGGCCGGCCCCGACCGGCCGGCCGGGCCTGGACCGCGACCTCCGGGATCTCCTCCTCGTCGGCCGCGGCACCGCTCGCCTCGTGCGCCAGCTTCACCGCCGCCAGCGCCACGTCCATGATGTCGAACTCGTCGGTCAGCGACTCGACGACGACCCGGAACCGGCTGAGGTCGTCCTCCAGGATGCTCTCGTGCAGCGCCGCCCGGGTCAGCTCCAGCCGCCGCGCCCGCAGGTCCGCGGTCGACGGCACCTTCTCCATCATGATCCGCTGCCGGGTCACCCGCTCGATGGTGCGCAGCATGCCGTGCTCACGCGGCTCGGCCAGGGTGATCGCCACCCCCTCACGACCGGCCCGGCCCACCCGGCCGATCCGGTGCACGTACGACTCCGGCGCCGACGGCACGTCGTAGTTGACCACGTGGGTGAGCTGCTCGATGTCCAGGCCGCGGGCCGCGACGTCGGTCGCCACCAGCAGGTCGGCGGTGCCGTTGCGCAGCCGGGTCATCACCCGGTCACGCTGCTCCTGGCTCATCCCGCCGTGCAGCGCCTCGGCCCGGTAGCCGCGCCCGTTGAGGGTCTCGGTCAGCTCGTCGACCTCGTCGCGGCGCCGGCAGAACACGATCGCCGCGGTCGGCGCCTCGACGTCGAGAACCCGGCCCAGCGCGGCCGGCTTGTGGGCCCGGGCGACCAGGTAGGCGGCCTGCCGCACCTTCGGCGTCTCCCCGGCCGGCGCCGGCTCGCGTCCGATCTGGATCCGGACCTCGTCGCGCAGGTGACTGCGGGCCAGCGCGTCGATCCGGGGCGGCATCGTGGCCGAGAAGAGCACCGTCTGCCGCTGCTCCGGAACGTCCTGGAGGATCGCCTCGATGTCCTCGGCGAATCCCATGTCGAGCATCTCGTCGGCCTCGTCGAGCACCACCGTCCGGATCCCGGACAGGTCCAGGGTGCCGCGCCCGATGTGGTCGAGTGCCCGGCCGGGTGTGGCCACGACCACGTCCACACCGCGTTCGAGGGCCCGCAACTGCCGTACGATCGGCTGTCCGCCGTAGATGGGCAGCACCCGCGCGCCGAGGTCGCGGCCGTAGCGGTGCACCGCCTCGCAGACCTGGATGGCCAGTTCCCGGGTGGGCACCAGGACCAACGCGTCCGGCCCCGGGCCGCCACCGTCGCCCCGCATCCGGTGCAGCAGCGGCAGCGCGAACGCCGCCGTCTTACCGGTGCCGGTCGCCGCCTGTCCGAGCAGGTCACGGCCGTCGACCAGCGGCGGGATCGCCTCCCGCTGGATCGGGGTGGGTTCCTCGTAGCCGAGAGCGGAGATCGCGCGCACCAGTTCCGGCCGCAGTCCCAGTTCGGCGAAGCCGGTCGCGTCGTCCATGTGTTCCCTTTCCCATTGCTTCGCGGCGGCGGCCACCACATCGCTCGGCGGCGCCCCTGACATCCTCCCCTGCCCGCCGGTTCGGCGTCGCGGCACCCGCCGACCCCGCCGGTCGCCACGACCGCGCGTCCGCCCGGTGACCGTACCGCGCCTGGTACCACCGGGCGTACCATCGCTGGTATGGCAGAGAAGGTCACGCTCAGCCTCAACGCCGACACCCTGACCCGCGCCCGCGCCGCCGCCCGGCACGCCGGGCTGAGCCTGTCCGCCTGGATGGACCGGGCGGCCCGCCGGGAGGCGCTCCGCGACGCCGCCCGCCGGCAGGACGACTGGATGGCCGCCAACCCCGGCATCCGCGAGGAACTCGACGGCTTCGACCGGCTCGCCGATCGGATCGAGGCCGGTCGGACCGGTTCCGGCTGGACCGACCTGTCTGAGGCGGCGTGAACCGCGGCGAGATCTGGACCATCGGCAGCGGCCGCGGCGACCTGCGGTACCGGGTCGTCGTACTGTCCGGAGACGCACACAACGACCGACCGAGCGCGGCGCCGTACTGCGCGCCGATCGTCCGCCAGCGCGGCTCGACCGAGCTTCCCCCGTTCGTGGTGCCGCTGGCCGAGAGCGACCCGCTGTCGGGGGTCGTGGTCGTCAACCGGATGCGTCGGATGCCGATCGCCGCCGGCGCCGAACGGCTCGGCATGGTGACCGGCGCCAGCATGGCCCGGCTCGGCGAGGCCATGCGGGACCTGTTCGAACTGTGAGCGGCCGCCCGACCGCCGGCCCGCCCGGCCGGTGGCGCGGCGGGCGGCCCGGCCGGATCACGGCGGAGGCGGCGTGGGGCCCGTGGTCGTGCTGATGCACAGTCCCACCGGGACCCGGCTGACGCCGGTTCCGTGGGTGGTCCCGAACCATCCGGAGTAGGACAGGGTCCAGGGCGTCTGCGTGTACCGGACCCTGAGATTGAGAACGGTGCGCGCCGGGATCGTCAGACTGATCTGCTCGCTGAGGGCGACGCTCTGCTCGTTCGAATAGCCGATCTCGGCCTCGATCGCCCCCGCACCGCCACTGATCGAGGCGCTGACCGTGACCTTCGAGGTCGTGGTCGTCGTCCGGGTGTACTCGACCGGGCCCTGGGTGTTGTTGGCGTAGGAGGAGACCACCGTCGTGCCGCACACCGCCGTCGCCGGGCCGCGGGTGATCTTCCAGCCGGTGACGGAGGCCTGGGCGGGTGCCGCGCTGGCGACGAGGAGTCCGCAGATCGTGGCCGACACCAGAAGCGCTCTTCGTAGCATCATGGGCTGCCTTCCTGCCTGGAGGGCAACACGGGGGCGCGTGCGGGCTCCGATGCTCGTCGCTGCCGGACCATGTTCGCAATCAACCATGTTCACGATCGACCATGTCCGCGATAGATCATGTCCGCGATAGATCATGTCCGCGATAGATCATGTCCGCGATCGATCATGTCCGCAACCAATCGATGGACGTCATCGTATCAGCGGGTGTTCCGCCGCCACCAGAGGCGACGGGCCGGCCGCGCCGACCGCGTCGTGCGGGTTTGCCGGCCGGTTCGGTGGGGAGTCCCGGTACTCGGCGACCGGCGGAAGGAATCCGATGACCACCCAGAAGACCCGGATCCTGCCCGACAGCGACCTCGTCGCCCTGCGCGACCTCGCCGCCCAGCTACGGGTCGACTCGATCCGGGCCAGCGGCGCGGCCGGCTCCGGCCACCCCACGTCCAGCCTGTCGGCGGCCGACCTGCTCGCCGTACTGCTCGCCCGGCATCTGCGCTACGACTGGTCCGACCCCAAGGCCCCCACCAACGACCATCTGATCTTCTCCAAGGGGCACGCCTCGCCACTGCTGTACGCCGTCTTCAAGGCCGCCGGCGTGATCAGCGACGACGAACTGGTCGGGACGTACCGCAAGTTCGGGTCGCGGCTCCAGGGGCACCCGACCCCGGCACTGCCCTGGGTCGATGTGGCCACCGGCTCGCTGGGCCAGGGCCTGCCGGCCGGCGTCGGGATCGCGCTCGCCGGCCGCTACCTCGACAAACTGCCGTACCACGTCTGGGTGCTCTGCGGCGACAGCGAGACCGCCGAGGGGTCGATCTGGGAGGCGCTGGACAAGGCCGGTCACTACGGGCTGCGCAACCTGACCGCCATTGTCGACGTCAACCGGTACGGCCAGCGGGGGACCACCGAACTCGAATGGGACCTCGACACCTACCGCCGTCGGGTCGAGGCGTTCGGCTGCCGTGCGATGGTCGTCGACGGCCACGACCTGACCTCGATCGACGACGCCCTGCGTACCGCCCGCACGGCGACCGGGCCGACCGTCCTGCTCGCCCGCACGATCAAGGGCCGGGGCGTACCCGACGTCGAGGACAAGCCCGGCTGGCACGGCAAGGCCCTGCCGGCCGACATCGCCGACCGTGCCGTCACCGCCCTCGGCGGCGTACGGTCGATCACCGTCGCCGCGCCGATGCCGGCACCCGGCCAGCCCGCCGTGCCGACCCCCGCCCCCGGCCCCGCCCCCGACCTGCCCCGCTACGAGCGCGGCGCCAAGGTCGCCACCCGCAAGGCGTACGGGGAGGCGCTGCTGGCGCTGGCCGCCCGCCCCGACGTCGTCGTACTCGACGGCGAGGTCAGCGACTCCACCCGTACCGAGGCGTTCGCCGACGCCTTCCCGGACCGGTTCTTCGAGATCTACATCGCCGAGCAGCAGCTCGTCGGCGCCGCCGTCGGCCTCCAGGTCCGCGGCTACCGCCCCTTCGCGGCCACCTTCGCCGCGTTCCTGTCCCGGGCGTACGACTTCATCCGGATGGCCGGCATCTCCGGCGCCGCCATCAAGCTCGCCGGTTCACACGCCGGAGTCGAGATCGGCGCCGACGGCCCCTCGCAGATGGCGCTGGAGGACCTCGCCGCGATGCGGGCCGTGTACGGCTCGACCGTGCTCTATCCCAGCGACGCGGTCTCCTGCGCCGCACTCGTCGCGCAGACCCTGGACCTGTCCGGCGTCAGCTACGTGCGGACCACCCGCGGCTCCTACCCGGTCCTGTACGACAACGGCGACACCTTCCCGATCGGCGGCAGCAGGCAGTTGCGCGGCGGCCCCGGCGACCGGGTCGCGCTGATCGGTGCCGGCGTCACCGTGCACAACTGCCTCGCCGCCGCCGACCGGCTCGCCGCCGACGGCATCGACGCCCGGGTCATCGACCTGTACTCCGTCAAGCCCGTCGACCGGGACGCCCTGGTCGAGGCGGTACGCATCACCGGCGGCCGGCTCGTGGTGGTCGAAGACCACTACCCGCAGGGCGGTATCGGCGCGGCCGTCCTGGAGGCCCTCGCCGACCTCGGTGAACCGGTCCGGATGAGCCACCTCGCCGTCCGTGGCCTGCCCACCTCGGGTACGACCGCACAGCTCATGGACGCCGCCGGAATCGGCGTCGACGCGATCATGGGCGCCGCCCGTACGCTCGCCGCCCGCTGAGCCCGTACCGCTGCTCGTCGGAGCCCGGCCCCGGGCCCGCGCGCCCGGGCGGATGCCGGGGTGGGCGCCGGCTCGCGGGCGTCTCCGGTGAGCCTGCGGACCCGGGGCGTATGCTGCTGCCACGCGGCACAGCGAATTCGGCGTAACCACAGCGACTTCGCTGTCACCCGCGACAGTGATATCCGGCTCGAGCCCGTCGATACCCACGGCGTCGAGCCGTCGTCACCCGCCGCCACGCGTCGCCCGGTGTGAGCCGGCCCACCGTTGCGCCGGACGGGAATGATCCACCGGAGGCGTCTCTTGGTGGACGGTGGGAGCTGCTCCCACACCACTGCCAGCTCGGACGGAAGACAGCTATGACCTCGGTCGACAGCCAATTGGCGCCCCCAGCACCGGCGATGCCGGGCGACCTGATGACGCCGTGGCAGCGCGTGAAGATGGTGCTGGTGCTCGGCTCGCTGATCGCGGTGGGTCCGCTCACCATCGACATGTACCTGCCGGCGCTGCCCGCCATCACCGACGACCTGCTCACCAACGCCGCCGCGGTCCAGCTCACCCTGACCGGAACCCTCGCCGGCGTCGCGCTCGGCCAACTGCTCATCGGCCCGCTCTCCGACGCCGTCGGCCGGCGGCGCCCGCTGCTCGCCGGCGCGATCGTGCACGTGATCGCGTCCCTGCTCTGCGCGCTGGCGCCGAACGTCGCGGTCCTCGGCGCGCTGCGGGTGGTGCAGGGGCTGGCCGTGTCGGCCGCCGCCGTCGTCGCCATGGCCGTCGTACGGGACCTGTTCAGCGGCCTCGGGGTGGCCCGGGTGCTGTCCCGCCTGATGCTCGTCATGGGCGTCGCCCCGGTTCTCGCCCCGACCCTCGGCGGCGAGGTGCTGCGGTGGACCGACTGGCGGGGCGTGTTCGTCGCACTGGCCGGCATCAGCGTCATCCTGCTGGCGATCACCGCGTTCGGGCTGCCGGAGACGCTGCCGCCCGAGCGTCGCCGCCACGGCGGGCTCGCCGGCACCGCCCGCGCGTACGGCTGGTTGCTGCGCGACCGGCCCTTCGTCGGCCTGGTCCTGGTCACCGGCCTGGCGATGGCGGCCGTGTTCGCGTACGTCGCCGGGTCGTCGTTCGTCTTCCAGGAGCAGTACGGAATGAGCGAACAGGGCTTCGCCGTCGTCTTCGGCCTGGGCGCGATCGGGCTGGTCGCCGCCAGCCAGCTCAACGTGGTGCTGCTGCGCTACTTCCGGCCGGCGCGGATCATGATCGCCTCCGTGGCGGCCGGGGCGCTGTGCGCCCTTGCCCTGCTGCTGTTCGCGGTCACCGGCTTCGGTGGCCTGCCCGCCATCCTGGTGCCGTTGTGGGGTGTGCTGGCCACCGTCGCGCTGATCAATCCCAACGCGGCGGCCCTGGCGATGGGCCGGCACGGCGAGGCGGCCGGCACCGCCGCCGCGCTGCTCGGCTCTGCCCAGTTCGGTGTCGGCGCGGTCGCCGCGCCCCTGGTCGGCGCGATCGGCACCGGCGGCGCCGCCATGGCGGCCGTGGTCGCCGCCAGCATGGTGCTGGCGCTGGCCGCCCTGCTGCTGATCGTTCGCCCCGCCAGCCTGGTCACCGAGGTCCCGGCGGTGGCCCCCGCCACCGCCCACTGACCCGCGCACCTCGACCGGGACACTTCCCCGATCAACCGCAACCACCCGCCGCAGCGGTCACCGGACCGAGGTCAACCGCGACCAGAGCCGCGAGTCGACCGAGCGCCGCCGCACCGTCTGGAGCCCGAGGACATGCGGCGAAGCCGTCATGCCCGCAGGGCGAAGACGGTGCATGGGGCGGCGCGAAGCGGAGCGAGCCAGCCGAGCCGGAGGCGAGGCCAGCAAACTCAGCGCCGCTTGAAGCGGCTGGCGAGGTCGCGCAGCTTCTGCTGGTTTTCCGGCTTGGAGAGCTGCTGCTGAGCCTGGGAGGTCAGCTTCCGGCCCTGCGAGCTGGACAGGAACGTGCGGATCTTCTGGACGATCGACATCTGCTGCTCCGGTGGTCAGGTGGCCGGTTGTTTGGTGGCCATCCGTCGTAATGATGACAGTCGAAGCTGGCAGTTTGCTGCGAGTGTCGGCCGGTTCACGCTCGGCGGTGACGCGGCCGATCCGCGACGGATGGAACCTTTCGCCGCTCCCGTTGGTGGGACTGGTGGAGAGGGGAGGCGTCGGTGCCCGTGGACGTGGTCGGCGAGGTCTATGCCGGGTGTTTCCGGCGTCTGGTCGTGCAGCTCTACGCCGTGACCGGTGATCTGACCGAGGCGCAGGAGGCGGTGCAGGAGGCGTTCGTCCGGGCGCTGGCCGCGCCGGGGCGGTTCGCGCGGCTGGACAACCCGGAGGCGTGGCTGCGCCGGGTGGCGGTCAATGTTGCCCGTAGCCGGCACCGCCGGCGGCGCGTCCTCGACGGCCTTCTGCGCCGGATCGGCCCGCCGCCGGTCGTCGCCGACGTCGGACCGGACCATGTCGCGCTCATGGCGGCGATGCGTCGCCTGCCGCGGGGGCAGCGGGATGCGCTCGCCCTGCACTATCTGGTCGATCTGCCGATCGAGGAGGTCGCCGACACTCTCGGTGTCTCCGTCGGCACGGTCAAGTCGCGGCTGTCCAGGGGGCGGCGCGCCCTCGCTCTCGACCTTGGTGAATCCGTCTATGCCGGGAGTGCCGATGTCCGATCGTGAGTTTTCCGGGTTCGACGCCGATGCGGTGAAGGAAGCCGTCCGGCAGCCGCCGCTGGACGAGTTGTACCGGGTGGTGGTCCGGCGCCGGAAGCGCCGCCTGTCGGGTACGGCCCTCGCCCTGGTCGCCGTACTGGGGGCGGTGGCGGGCGGACCGATGATCGGGGGGCAGGCCGGCGGCCGGCCCGGCATCGAGGAGCAGACTTCGCCGCCGGGGGTCACCCAGTTGTTCGTGCTTGACGGGACGTCGGCGGTCGGGGTCAGGGAGACGGCGGACTGCTCCGTCGAGTTCGGGTACACGCAGGACCTGGGCGTCACCTGGTCCGAGTTCCGCCCGCTGGCGTACGAACAGCCGTGTCGGGGGGCCGCCGAGGGGCGGCACACCGCCGACCTCAGGTACCAGCCGCTCGGTGTGCGGACCTACCTGGTCAGCGTGGACGACCGGTCCTATCTGTCGACGGACGCGGGACGGACCTGGCAGGACGCCGACTCGGCGATCACCGCAGTCGACGCTTTCCCGCCGGGTGCGGATCCGGTGGACTGCCAGGTGGGCTGTTTCGGGCTGCCCGAACCACTGGCGGTGGATCCGGGAACCGAAGGGGTCTTCCGTCTGCGGGGCGAGTCGCCGTCGCCGTTCCGGCTTCGCAACCTGTACGAGAGCACGGACGGAGCGCTGTGGACCGCCTACTGGCCGGGAGACATCGACAGGCCGTCGGTGGTGGCGCGCAGCGTCGACCGGGGGGCGACCTGGCGGCCGGCGACCCTGCCGGAGCCGTTCACCGGCGACACGCCGCCCACCCTGCTGGGACTGGCGGCGGAGAGCGGCGAGGTTGCCTATCTGCTGGCCGCGCCGAGAGACGGCGTCGGCCGGTACGCGCTGATCTTCCGAACCTCCGATGGCGGTGCCACGTGGACGGAGGTGCTCACGGACCTGCCGGCGTCACCGGTCGTACGCCCGTTCACGGTCGGTGACGGCGGGACCCTGCTGATTGCCGACGCCGACCTGCAGGACGGGTACGTGTGGGCGAGTGACGACGGCGGACGGCACTTCGTGCGGGGGCCGGCGGTGGAGCCCGGCACGCTCGGCGGCATTTCGGGCCGCGTCTGGATAGTCGACCAGGACGGTGCGAGCATCACCGGCGACGGTACGAGGTGGCAGGCGCGCCTGGCCCTCCCACAGTGAACGGTTTCCCCGTACAGCGGAGTTGATCTGGGCGTCAGCCACCCTACGGCCGGTCGGTAGGGTGGCTGACGCCCAGATCAACGACAATTCCCGGGGCGGGCCAGCCCCGCCGGGGCGCCTGGACGGGGGAGGGGCGATGGGGACACTGCGTACGGCCGTACTCGTGGCGGCGACCGGGACGGCCGGGCTGCTCGCCGGCCTGTTCTACGCGTACGCCTGCTCGGTCATGCCGGGGCTGCGCCGTACCGACGACCGCACCTTCGTCGAGGCGATGCGGCACATCAACGTGGCGATCCTGAACGGCTGGTTCGCGCTCAGCTTCGGCGGCGCGCCGCTGCTCGCGCTCGTCGCCGTCGTCCTGCACTGGGGTGCCGGCGGGCCGACGCTGTGGTGGACGGTGGCGGCGGTCGCCTGCCACGCGGTGACGCTCGGGGTCACCGGTGCGGTCAACGTGCCGCTGAACAACCGGCTCGACGCGGCCGGCGGGCCGGCCGATCCCGGCCCGGTCCGGGCCGCGTTCGAGGCGCGGTGGGTTCGGTGGAACCTGGTCCGTACGGTCGCGTCGGTCGCCGCCTTCGGCTGCCTGCTCGGCGCGCTTCTGCACGGGTAGCGCGGGCGGCGGGGCCCTGGCTATGCGTCGCCAGCGGCCCCGATGAACAGCCGGCCGACCCGCCCGAGATGGTCACGGAACTCGGCGGGTTCGAGCACCTCGAACTCGGCGCCGATCGCGGCGAGCAGCAGCACCGGCCAGTCGAACTCGTCGACGTGCATGGTCAGCACGCAGCCCTCGCCGTCGGCCTCTACCTCCGCCCACCGGCCGACGACGCGGGCCACGTGGTCGGTTCCCGCCCGGACGCGGACCCGTACCCGGTGCCGGGTCGGGATCGACGACAGGCCGGCGCGGACGAACTCGGCGGCGTCGGTGGCCGGCAGGTCGCGGGGCCTGAACCGGGCGCCGGTGCGGCGGGCCGCCGACAGCCGGTCGACCCGGAACGTACGCCAGTCGTGGCGTTCGACGTCGAAGGCGACCAGGTACCAGCGCCGGCCGTACGGGACGAGCCGGTGCGGCTCGACCAGCCGGGTCGACGGGTCGCCGCCGCGGCCGGTGTAGTCGAACGCGAGCCGTTCGTCGTCGCGGCAGGCCTGGGCGATCAGGGTCAGGGTGGCGGCGTCGACCGTCGGGCCACCACCGGGTACGGCCGGTTCGGTGTACGTGTGCAGCGCGTCGACCCGGCGCCGTAGCCGGGACGGCAGCACCTGTACGACCTTGGCGAGGGCCCGTACCGAGGTTTCGGCGATGCCCTCGACGGCGCCGCCGGCCGCGGTGCGCAGCCCGACCGCGATGGCGACCGCCTCCTCGTCGTCGAGCAGCAGCGGAGGCAGTGCGGCGCCGGCCTGGAGTTGGTATCCGCCGGCGACGCCCCGGGTGGCGTCGACGGGATAGCCGAGTTCGCGCAGCCGGTCGATGTCGCGGCGCAGGGTGCGTTCGCTGACCGAGAGCCGGTCGGCGAGTTCGCTGCCGGGCCAGTAGCGGTGGGTCTGCAACAGCGACAGCAGTTGCAGCATCCGGGTGCTGGTGTTCGCCATGGATCGAGGTTCCCGCCGATTGAGGTCAGGTTCTGGCCGGAATCGATTCTAGCGTGGTGGACATGACCACGACGATGATCGAGGCGAAGGGCCTGACCAGGCACTTCACCGTGAGGAAGGCGACCGTCGAAGCCGTACGCGGCATCGACCTGACGGTCGGCACCGGCGAACTGGTGGCCCTGCTCGGCCCCAACGGCGCCGGCAAGTCGACCACCCTGCGGATGCTCACCACCCTGATTCCGCCGACGTCCGGCACGGCCCGGGTCGCCGGCCACGACATCACCACCGACCCGCGCGGGGTTCGCCGCCGGATCGGGTACGTCGGCCAGGGCAACGGCGCCGGCCACAGCCAGCGCGGCCGGGACGAGCTGATCAGCCAGGGCCGCTGCTACGGGCTGACCCGGGCCGACGCCCGGGCGCGGGCCGACGAACTGATCTCTAGCCTCGACCTGGCCGGGGTCGCCGACCGGGTCGTATCGTCACTGTCCGGCGGCCAGCGCCGCCGGCTGGACATCGCGATGGGGCTGATCCACGCGCCGGAACTGCTCTTCCTCGACGAGCCGTCGACCGGGCTCGACCCGCAGAACCGGGCCAACCTCCAGGACCACGTCCGCAAGCTGCGCGCCGAGCACGGCACGACGGTGGTGCTGACGACGCACTACCTCGACGAGGCCGACTCGATGGCCGAGCGCGTCATCGTGGTCGACAACGGCCGGGTGATCGCCGACGACACCCCGGCCCGGCTGAAGGCCGACCTGGCCGGGGACCGGATCACGCTGGTCTGCGCCGACCCGGACGCGGCGCGGCGGGCCGCCGTACGGGCCCGCGACTTCGTGACCCGTGCCGGTGGACCGGCGGGCCGGGCGGCCCTCGCCGGACCGGCCGGTGCCGTGGTCGAGCAGGTCGGCGACACGGTCACGGCCCGGGTGCCGGACGGCCCCGGGACGCTGCCCGGACTGCTGCGGGCCCTCGCCGGCGACGGTGTCGACGTGGTCCGCGCCGACGTGGACCGCCCGACCCTCGACGACGTCTTCCTCAACCTGACCGGCCGCAGCCTGCGCGAGGGCGGCACCACCGGCACCGAACAGGAGATCAACCGTTGAACGCCAGCCTGGTCACCGACACCGTGACCGTCTTCAGTCGGGAACTGCGCCCGGTGCTGCGCGACCCGTTCTCCGCGATCGTCGGCATGATCCAGCCGCTGGTCTTCCTCGGCCTGTTCGCCCCGCTGTTGCCGGATGCCGTCGGCGCCGGTCAGGGTTCGGCGCTGCAGTGGTTCGTGCCCGGCATCATCGTGATGTGCTGCCTCTTCGGCACCTCGATGACCGGCTCCAACCTGCTCTTCGAGATCCAGACCGGCTCGCACGAGCGGATGCTGGTCGCGCCGCTGCGCCGTCCGGCGCTGCTCATCGGCCGGGCCCTGAAGGAGATCGTGCCGGTGCTCGTCCAGGCGCTGATCATCGTCGCGGTGACCGTACCGTTCGGGTTCGACCTGCACCCGGTCGGTGCACTGATCGGCCTGCTGATCCTCGCGGTGTTCTGCGTCGGGCTCGGCGCGCTGTCGTACACGCTGGCCCTGGCGTCGAAGAACCAGGAGTGGCTGTTCTGGACGGTGCAGCAGACCCTGCTGTTTCCGTTGCTGCTGCTGGCCGGGATGCTGCTGCCGGTCGACTCCGGCCCCGGGTGGCTTTCGACCCTGTCCCGGTTCAACCCGCTGACGTACGTCGTGGACGCCGAACGGGCGCTGTTCGCCGGTGAGGTCGCCTCGCTGACCGTGCTGTGGGGGCTGCTCGCGGCCGGCGCGGTCGCCGCGTTCGGGCTGGCCGTCGGCACCCGCGCCATGCGTCGCTCCAGCTGACCCGCGCCGCCGTTCCGCCGGCCGGTGCCGGTCCGGGTTCAGTCCGGCCGGTGCCGGCTGGCGTACGCGCGTACCTTGGCCCGGTTGCCGCAGACGGCCATGCTGCACCAGCGCCGCCGGCCGCGCGGGTCGAGGAACAGCCAGCCGCACATCTCGCCGGGGCAGGCCCGGACCCGGGTCCGGTCCGGCGAGGTCAGCAGGTCGGCACCGGCGCGGGCGGCGGCGAGCACCGGCAGGGCGAGGCCGGCGTCCGCGGGCAGGATCCACCGGGCGATCCCGTCCGGGCCGTTCGCCAGCACGGTGTGCGCGGCGGCCCGTTCGGCCTGCGCGGCGACGTGCCGGAACGCCGCGTCGTCGGCCGGATCGAGCAGTACGTCGTGCAGCGCCGAACGCAACCGTCGGGCGTCGTCGACGGTCCGGTCGGCGGCGGCCGGTTCCCGGTGTCCGGCGTCCCGCAGTCGGCGCACGGTGTCGGGGGTGAGGACGCCGGCGTGGCCGGTCCACACCGCGAGCCGGTCGAAGTCGCCGAGCCAGTCCTGGTCGGGCAGGTCGGCGGGTGGGGGAGTGCCGGGCCGCGGGGGAGTTTCGGGCGGTGGGCGTGTTTCCCAGCCGGCCCAGGTGTTGCAGAAGTCCAGGGCGGGGTGCCCGCCGAGCAGGACGGGCATCGGGTAGCCGTCGACCTCGACCCAGTGCACGCCGTCATTATGCCTTGACGATCGGCGCCTAACCAGTAGTCTGCCAAACACCGGTTATTGGATATCTACTGGTTAGGTGATTGTATGGCTCTCGAACGTCCCGCACTGGTCGGTGCCCTCGTCGTGTCCACCCTCGCCGTCGTTCCCGCTGCCCCGGCCGCCGCTGCCCCGGTTGCCGTTGCCCCGCCCGCCCCGCCGTTGTGGCCGCCACGCAGGTCACCGGGTGGACCGGCTACCAGCCGGAGCCGTGGCGGCCGTGGATTCAGGAGGAGTGGATCGCGCCGGCGGGCCGGTACTGCTCGTTCCCGCTCGGCGTACGCGTGGTCTCCCAGGACATCCGGGTCCGGGTGCTCGCCCGCCACCCCGGCGGCGCCGCCAGGCTGGAGGAGTTCGCCGGCCCGCTGACGGTGGACTTCGTCAACGTGGACACCGGAGCGTCGGTACGCCGCGACGCGGGCGGCTCCGGGGTGGCCGAGTACCGGCCCGACGGCAGCTACGCGCGGTACACGATCGTCGGCCCGGCGGGCTTCGGTTTCCGGGCCGGCGACGGCCTGCCGAAGGGCTACTACATCCTTGACGGGCTGCACGTCATCTCGTTCGACGCCGACGGCATCCGCCGGCTCGCGGTCGGGATCGGCAACCGCGAAAACGTCTGCGATCCCCTGACCCCCTGACCCGCTCTCCCCGCGAGGCGTTTCCCGCGATCTTGCACTTGTCTCCTCCTTTCGCGGCTTTTGCCGGGCGACAAGTGCAAGATCGCGGGGAGTGTGGCGGCGTCAGTCGACGGCGCGCGCCGTCGAGCCAGTTCTGCCGGGCCTTCTCGAGCCCGTCGGCGGGAGCGAGCCGGAATCCGGTTGCGGCCGGCCGCCGGACCGCGCACGCTGCCAGACGTGCGGATGCACGAGGACCAGCTCGGCGTCGCCGACCAGACGGTGCGTGCGCTGGTGGACGCCCAGTTTCCCCGGTGGCGACGCCTGCCGGTCAGGCGCATCGCGTCGCAGGGAACGGTCAACGCCATCTTCCGGCTCGGGGAACGGCTCACAGCCCGGTTCCCGCTCCAACCCCGTGCGGCCGACGCGGCGCGGACCTGGCTGGTAGGTGAAGCGGAGGCGGCCCGCGAACTGTCGGGCCGTACCCGGTTTCCCACCCCCGAGCCGGTCGAGATCGGCGAACCCGGCGCCGGCTACCCGATGCCGTGGTCGGTGCAGACCTGGGTGCCCGGCGTGGTGGCCGCCGACCGGGACCCGGGTGGCTCGCATGCGTTCGCGGCCGACCTGGCCGAGTTCATCGACGGCGTACGAACCATCGACCTGCGGGGACGCACCTTCGCGGACCAGGGACGTGGCGGCGAACTGAAGGCGCACGACGGGTGGCTGGAGACCTGCTTCCGGCACAGCGAAACGCTGCTGGACGTCCCGCAGCTGCGCCGGTTCTGGGCCACGATGCGGGAGCTGCCGCGCGGCGGCTCCGCGGACCGGATGACCCACGGCGATCTCATCGCGGGCAACGTCGTGGTCGCCGACGGACGGTTGGCCGGGGTCCTCGACGTCGGTGGGCTGGGGCCGGCCGACCCTGCCCTCGACCTCGTGAGTGCCTGGCACCTGCTGGAACCCGGGCCACGGCAGACGCTCCGGCGGCAGCTCGGCTGCGACGATTCCGAATGGGAGCGGGGCAGGGCGTGGGCGTTCGTGCAGGCGATGGGAGCGGTCTGGTACTACGACCGGACCAACCCGCCCATGAGCCGGATGGGTCGACGTACCCTCGCACGCATCGTCGCCGACCCGCCGCAGGGATGAGCCGGTCATCGTGGATCAGGCGATCCGGTGCCCGGCATCGACCAGGAACGCGGGGTGACGGCGGGGCATGACGCCGCGCCGCCAGCCGGCCGCCACCCCCGGAGTGGCAGGTCAGACGGTGGGGCCACCGGTGTTCCGGATCATCTGCCGGAGCACCTTGAGCGTCGTGACGTAGTCGACGTCATCGATGCCCCGGTGGATCTGATCGCGGATCGCCGGAGCGTACTTCTTGAGACCGGCGCGAGCGTCCTCCCCCGCTTCGGTGATCCACCACCGCTCTTCGGCGTCCCGGGTGAGCCAGCCGCGTTTCCGCAGAATCTCCGCCTCGGCCCGGAGATCGTCCTCGGGACGCAGGTAGGTGCTCATCGCCCGCTCGAGTTCGGGGACGGTCATGCCGTGGCCGTCGGGTGAGATGTCGTTCTTCGACAGGTTGCGTAGCAGCCAGAACTGAGGCTGGGTGAAGCCGAACTCGGCCTGCCGGGCGCGGGTGAAGGCGATGAGGGCCTCGTACGCCACGCCGGTCCAGTAGGCGGCGGGTTGAGCCGCCAACTCGGCGTCGGAAAGGTGCTGTGTCCCCATGTTGCCTCCGGCGACAGGTGGCTGGTGGCTGGTGGCTGGTGGAGACAACGTAGAACCTCAAGTTCGGTCGAGGTCAAGAGCGGGACCGGTACGGCCGGCAGCCGGTCACCACCGCTCCACGAGATGTTCCCGGCCCGGCGGCGGATCGTACGGCTCGGGCCAGTAGTCGACGACCCGGCTGATCAGCCCGTGCTCGGACATCTCCAGCCAGACGCACGCATCCTGCTGCTCGGCACCGACCCGGAAGTCGAGCCACAGCGCGGCGGTCCGGCCGTCGGCGACCACCCGACGCACCCGTAGGTGCCAGTCGCCGGGATACTCGGTGTTGAACCGCAGGAACGCGTCCCTGCCGCGGACCCGCTCGCGGGTCTGCGGCATCTCGTAGACGACATTGTCGGTGAGCAGGGCGGTCCACCCGGGCCAGTCGCGGTTCTCCAGGCGATCGACGTAATCGATCGCGGCCCGGCGGGTCGTCGCGGTGTCATCCATGGCGGGGACGCTATCGCCCGGCTGCGACATTCTGGCTGTCGCACAGGTCCGGCCCGGTCGAGGGCTCCCATGACCATCGGCACTGTGCCGGCCGGTGGTTCGGCCGATTTACTGAGGCCGCCGGAAAGTCCGGCCTGCGGCAGGAAGAAGGATCACGTGGTTTTCTGGGCGGGCGCCGCCGGAGCGGTCCTCTTCGTGCTGGTGTTCCTCGTCGACGGCGGGACCCGGCCGAACTACTCGCCCGTACGCCACCCGGTCAGCGCGTTGGCGCTCGGCCGGCGGGGCTGGGTCCAGACCGCCAACTTCATCGTCTCCGGCGCCGCGATCACGGTAGGGGCGCTCGGCATGGTCTTCGAGGGGTCGAGCATCCTGATGGGCGTGGTCCTGACCATCTTCGGCCTTGCTCTCGTCGCATCCGGGGTGTTCCGGATGGATCCGATGCTCGGATATCCGCCGGGCGCTCCAGCGGGGATACCCAAGGACAACAGCCTCCAGCACCGACTCCACGATCATGCTGGCGCGGTCGTCTTCCTGTCCCTGCCCCTCGCTGCGGCCATCGGTGCCTTCGCACTGCCCGCGACGCCCTGGCGGATCATCTCGGGCTGTCTCGCCGCCGCCCTGTTCCTCGGATTCGGCCGGTTCGGCAAGGCGTGGGAGGACGTGTCACCGCGCCTCGGTCTCATCCAGCGCGCCGTCATCGTCCCGGGATGGGGCTCACTCGCCGTGCTCTTCACCGCGCTGGCGCTCGGAACGATCTAGAGTGCTTGCCCCCTGCGTGTCACCAACCCGGTGAACTGATGGACAGCGCACGAGCTAGAAGCCGATGGCTTCGCGGATCAGCACCACGGTGCCCCGGTCCGGGAAGGCTTCCCGCTCGAGGATGAGAACCCGGCCGAGGAACGACGACTGCCCGTACGACTGCTGGAGGCGCTGGTGCTCCCGGGGCAGGCTGTGGGTGCGGATGCGGCGTAGCCCGGTTTCGAGATCCGGGACCACCTTCTGGGCGCCGACCACCCAGATCGCCCGCCGGGCACCGGACGCGTACGGCGCGAACTGGCTGCCGCTGGCCGAGCCGACGACGAGGTGGCCCTCTTCGGTGACCGCATGCACGCTGCCGACCACGACGTCCGGCAGGGCGCCGAGCCGGATCTGGTCGTAGACGTCGTCGGAGGGCTCGCCGGCGTTCGCGCGGACCGACCGGAAGTTGCCGGACTCGTCGAGTTCGGCGGTGATCCCGGACAGTCGCAACGTCTCGCTGGAGGCGGTGAACACGCTCTGGTCCCGGGGCACCAGATCGGTGACCAGCTTTCGGGCCTCCTCGGGGGTCTCCACCACATGAACGGTGTATCCGTTGTCGCGCAGTGCCTTCGCTGCTTGGTCCAGTTGCACCGCGCCCGCCGGGGCGGCGAAAGACTCGTCGACCGTCACGATTACCATCTCCTATCTTTCCCATCGGTATTGCCTGGCAGCCGGATTCATTGTGGGTAACCATGAGAGGGCCTGGAAGACGGCACTTTCTTCTGCCTCAGTTACCTGGAGGTCACCATGGCGGCGAACGGTGCGGACGTACTCAGGGCCCGCGACGAGGCCACCTGCCGGATCCGGGAGATCCTGGACCGGGTCGGCGACAAGTGGTCGTTGACCGTGATCAGCGAACTCGGGCAGGAATCCCGCCGCTTCACCGAGCTGAAGAACGCGGTCCCGGGCATCAGCCAACGCGTGCTGACAGCCACGCTGCGGGGCCTGGAACGCGACGGACTGGTGCGGCGCACAGTTCACCCCGTCGTGCCGCCCCGGGTCGACTACGAACTGACCCCGCTCGGCCGCACCCTGCTCGACACCGCCTGGACGTTGATGACCTGGGCGTTGGAGCACATGGACGAGATCGACGAGGCCCGTACCTCGTACGACCACGCGAACTGACGGTTCCGGGCGAGGCGGCGCGGGCCGCGTACACCCTCGACCGGGACGCGCGGTGACGGCCGGTCCACCGGGGGCGCCGGAGGCCGTCAGGCCTCGGGGAGTACCGCCCGTCCGACGATGTACGGCACGGTGACCGCACCGAGGGCCGGCAGTTCGAAGTGTTCGATGTGGACGACGTCCAGCGGCGAGCGACGCAGGGACGCTTCGGTTTCCCGGGCCGGGTCGCAGCCGTGGTCGAATATCCGCGTCGCCGGCGCGATCACCCGTTGCACCACGCGTTTCCAGGTCCGTTCCGGCGCCCCGACGTGCTCGGCGAAGACGAACTGCCCGCCGGGCCGCAGCAGGCGCGCGATCTCGGCGAGGACGCGGGCCTGGTCGCGGACCGAGCACAGCACCACGGTGGCCAGGACCGCGTCGACGCTCCCGTCGGGCAGCGGTACGGACTCCGCCGCCGCTGCCAGGGGCTCGCGCGGATGCCCGGAGCGGTGCGCGTTGCGGGCCAGTTCGACACGGCGCCTGCGGTCCGGCTCGCAGCCGATCCACGTCACGCTCGAGTGCAGCAGGCCGAAATTGCTGCCGCGACCGGCGCCGATCTCCAGGACGGTGCCGCGCAGCCCGCCGATCGCCGCCGACTTGGCGGCCCGGTACGCCTCGAAGCCCTCAGCCACGGCCGTCGTATTCCGTCCCACGTCGATAGAGAACCTGCAACTCGCGGATGAAGGCCGTGGTGTCGATGTCGGGGTCGGCGGTGAACAGTTCGTGGAAGCCCTCCACCGCGCACACGATGCTCTGCGCCACGACCGAGCTGTCCAGGTCGCGGAAGGCGCCGCCGCGCTGACCGTCGTCGAGAACCCCGCGTACGGGAGCGACGAGGGGCTCGTCGTCGAAGGCGAACGCCCGCCCCGGTGCCTTCCAGCCGGCGGCGAGCCGCCACAGGGCACGTACGCCGTCGCGGTTGTCGTCCTGGAACCGTACGAACGCCTCGATGTAGGCGGCGAGCGCGTCGGCCGGACCGGCGGCGCTGTCGACGGCGGTCCGCAGCGCCCCGGTGCACCGGCTGATCAGGTGGTCCACCACGGTGATCAGGACCTCGTCCTTGTCGGCGAAGTGGTAGGTGATCAGCCCGGTGCTGGACAGGCCCGCCTCGGTGGCGATGCGGCCGAGCGAGGTCTGGGACAGCCCGTCGCGTGCCAGGACCGTGACCGCGGCGTCGACGATCTGCTGACGGCGGGCCGCACTGGTCACGGTCTGCTGTTTCTTGTTTGCCTGCACAAGCAAAAATTAGCATGGCCGAGCAAACTTCCGTGACAGGTCGACGTACCCGCTGATCTTGGTGTGCCAAACCGCCGCTAGCATCGTCGGGATGGCAACGCGCCTTGTTCAGATCAACATGAAGGCTCGGGACCACTCCGCGCTGGGCGGTTTCTGGGCGGAGGCGCTCGGCTGGGGAGCCTCCAGCGAGGAACCCGGCGTGACCAACCTCGAACCCGAGGGCTTTGTCTACCCTGACCCCGTCGCCGTCTGCCTCGACCTCGTCACCTCCCAGGAACCCAAGACGGTGAAGAACCGTGTGCACGTCGACCTCGCCACCACCTCGGCGGCCCGTCAGGCGGAGATGGTCGCGCGCCTGAAGGATCTCGGCGCGACAACCGCCGACGTAGGCCCGGACGACGCCCCATGGACGGTCATGGCCGACCCGGAGGGCAACGAGTTCTGCGTGCTGGACCCCCGACCGCTCTACCGAGACACCGGACCGATCGCCGCGGTAGTGGTCGACTGCGCGGATCCGCGAGCCATGGCCCGCTTTTGGGGCGAGGCCATGGACTGGACCCCGCACCAGGTGACCGACGACAACGCGTTACTGCGTTCCGCCAAGGGCGTCGGTCCATACCTGCAGTTCCTCCGCACGCCTGACGTGAAAACCGTGTGGAACCACGTCCATCTCGACGTCCGTCCGTACCCGGGTGACGACCTCGAGGCCGAGGCGGCCAGACTGCGGTCGCTCGGCGCCACCGCCATCGACCTGGACCACGACCGGTGGACGGTCCTCGCCGACCCGGAAGGTAACGAGTTCTGCCTTCTTGCCCCAGGCTGACCCGACCCTCTTCATCCGCTCGCGCCGGCCGATGACTCCCGGCCGGCTGATGCCGGTCGGTGCACGACTATGCTTGCGCCCGAGTCACCTCTGACGCGTGAAGAAGCACTGATGGACGACAGGCTCGCCCGGATTCAGGCCAAACTTGCGGCCTTGCCCTCGACTGAAGGGGCCGTTCTCGACCCCGTACTCACCGAGCAGCAGGTCCTGGGCTTCGAGGACCAGCACGGTATCCGACTGCCCGAGGAATTCAGGCAGTTCGTTACTCGTATCGGCCATGGCGGTTACGGCCCGACCTACGGGCTCCTGCCCATGGACAGGTGGATACCCCGCGCATGGAATTCCACGGAAAGCTCGCCGAGCCGTTTGCCTTCGTACCTGACTCGTACGTCTCGGCCTGGTTTGGCAGTGAAGATGGGCCGACGCTTCCTTTCCCCGGTGCGATCACAGTCGTCTGGGGCGGATGCACCCAGTACACCCTGCTTGTCGTCACCGGATCCGGCCGCGGTCGTCTGGTCGAGGTCATCGCCGGCAGCGACGTCGAGCCTTACTTCCACACCGACGCGGACTTCCTGGCCTGGTACGAACGTTGGCTGGACTTCACCCTGGCCGGACATCGTGATCTGACCTGGTTCCCGCACCAGATGGCCGGCGACGAACCGGAGCTCGTGGACACGCTTGTCAACGACGCATTCGCAACGCGACGCAACGCTGCCGCCTACACGTTCATAACCTATCCCGGGCCGAGCGCGTCGCTTCTCGACGTCTTGGCGCAGGCGCTGTCGACCGAGCCGCACCCGATCGTACGAAAAACGATCTTGCGTGCTCTGGGGGCGCAGGGTGAGCAGGGCCGTGATCTCCTGCCCGCAGCGCTGGCAGATCCAGTACCCGACGTTCGACGTCTCGCGGGGAGCCTCATGACCACCAACACCCGGCAAGGCATACGGCTGAGCCCCAAGCTACGGCCGGGTCGCTCAGGTCCAGCTTGAAGGCGGGGCCCGGCTGCGCAGGCTGCCAGCCGGCCGTCAGCGCCTGGCGGACGCCCGCGGCCACCGTCCCGGGCAACACCGGTTGGCTCGGCAGTCCGAACCAGTTGCCGGGATGGGCGCAGGGCAGCGCCGCGACCAACAGGGCGCCCGGCTGTTCCGCCTGTTCGACGACGAAGGTCAGTGGCGACCAGCCACTGCCCTGGTGGTAGGTCGGTCGGCGCCGAACCGACCAACGGAAGGCGACGCCGTCGACGGTGATCCGTCGGGAACCCTTGGTTGCCAGTGTCATTCGTACCTCGCCTTTCAGCACTGCGTGAGCGAGCACCGTAGGCAGGGGTCCGTTTTCGCTGCCATCGAATTACCGCGTCGGTACGCGCGGCTGGTGCCGCGGCGTCAGCTGACGAAGGCCCGCAGTACGTCGACCCATGCCTGGTGTTGCTCGAGGTGTACGTCGTGACCGGCATCCGGAACGACGACGTGCGTGACGTCGGTGCGCGTCGCGCGCATCCGGGCCAGCTCGGCCTGCTGGATGGTGCCGCTCCCGCCGGACACGAGCAACGTCTCGGCCGTCACCCGCTGCCACTCCCGCCAACGGGCGGTCTCGACGACCCCCGCGATGGCGTTCCGCATGACGTCGGCGTCGAACCGGGGCCACAGACCGTCGGCCCGCTGCTCCAGGTCCCGGATCCATGCCTGCGCCATCGGGGTCGCGCCCAGGAACTCGGCCGCCGCCCGCGCGTCGCGGAACGGCGCCGGCCAGGAGGCGAACCAGGCGCCGAGTTTCGCCGGCAGGTCCTCGCCGGCGGGGCCGCCGACGCCGGCCTCGACCATCACCAGTCGGCGCACCAGTTCGGGATGCCACGCCGCGGTCAGCATGGCGGTGTGTCCGCCCATCGACTGGCCCACGAGCGTCACCGGCGGGTCGATGCCCAGCGCACCGATCACGCTGACCACGTCGCTGACGTACGCCCGGCGGGACAGGTCGTCGGGGCGGCGGGTGGAACGGCCGTGCCCGCGCTGGTCGACGGCGACGACGCGATGGTCCGGCAGCAGCGCGGTGGCGGACGGCCACAACTCCCGGGCGCTGCCGGCCAGGCCGTGCAGGAAGACGACCGGGTCGCCGCCCGCGCCGCTGTCGAGACAGGACAGTGTCACGCTGCCGTTGCGGATCTCCACCCGTTCCACCGGGGTATTCAACTGAGCCCGGTCGCCATCCGCAACCGCGGCTCAGGACGAGGGTCGCACCAGGAGCTGCCGGGTCCATTCCAGGTGCCGGGTGACCGTGTAGCTGCCCACGTGGCCGACCACGGGCGGCGCTCCGTCGTACTCCACCGACGACGTGACGTCGTCGAACCGCACGCCGTAGGACCGATCGCTCGGGAAGACGCCGGTCACGACACCCGTGACCAGCGAACCGACGGGATAGCGCGCTGTGGCGGCCGCCCACTCCTCACCCGACCAGTTCGACACGCGGTATCGCTTCGCGCGCATCCCCGCGTCCAACGGGAAGAGGCGGACCTGTCCCGGCCGGTGGTGCAGAACCTCGAAAACGCCCTCGCGTCCGACCGGAGGCCACTGGTTCGCATCTTCGGGCAGGTGCAGGACGTCGACGAAACCGTCGGGTTCCGCGCCCAGATCCACGAAGAGGCCAGTGCGCCCCGGTCCCCAGGGCACGGCACTGACCCGGCCACGAACACGGTCACCACGCGGGAAGCGTCGCCGTGCCTCGGTCAACTCGTCGGCGCCGGACATCGGGATGATCCTTCCATACCGACGTGAACCGACCGCTGCGCTAGCCACGTCCCTTGAGCGGCGTAGTCGCCGCGCCGAGCGGCGCCCAGTAGTCCCGCGCCGGGTCGTGAGCGGTCAGCCAGCGTTCCATCGCCTCGACCGACGACCGGTGGGACTCCGAACAGACCTCGTACCACCGGTGCAGCAGCAGTTCGTGGATCCGGACGGCGCGGGGTGCGAAGTCGAGCACCCAGGCGTCCGCGGCCCGGGCGGCGGCGACCTCCTCGGCGCGTCCGCGCAACAGTGCCGTGCAGTCGATGTCCGTGGCGATCTGGTGTCCGTCGCCGACCGCGAGAATCGAGAACTCCACCATCCGCTCACCCCGGTCGACGTCGAGCGTCTGCGCGAACCCGATGACCTCGTCCCCGGTGGGCAGGGACATGCGGTCGCCGGCCGCGCCGGGCGGGACGACGTAGTGGACCCAGAACGTCACGGTCGGGATGGTAGCGGCTCGCGGCTCGCGGTCCGGTCGCCGTGGGGGGCACCCGGCGGCGCATCTACCAGGGCAGGTACGGCGACCGGTAGGGTCGCTGCGTGCGTGCGATGGTGTTCGACGAGTTCGGCGTACGGCCCGAGGTGCGGACGGTTTCCGACCCGGCGCCGCCGCCGGACGGTGCCGTCGTACGGGTGTCTGCCACCGGCCTGTGCCGCAGCGACTGGCACGGTTGGCGCGGTCACGATCCGGACATCTCGCCGCCGCACGTGCCCGGCCACGAGTTCGCCGGTGTCGTCGAGGCGGTCGGTGCGGGGGTGACCGGCTGGCGGCCCGGTGCCCGGGTCACCGCCCCGTTCGTCTGCGCCTGTGGCCGCTGCCCGGCCTGCCTCGCCGGTGACCAGCAGGTCTGTGAACGGCAGACGCAGCCGGGCTTCACCCACTGGGGTTCCTTCGCCGAGTACGTCGTGGTCCGTGACGCGGACGTCAACCTCGTCGGGCTGCCCGACGGGATCGACTTCGGGGCGGCGGCCGCGCTCGGCTGCCGGTTCGCCACCTCGTTCCGGGCTGTGGTGCAGCAGGGCCGGGTCGCGGCGGGGGAGTGGGTGGCGGTGCTCGGTTGCGGCGGCGTCGGCCTGTCCGCAGTCATGATCGCGGCGGCCGCCGGTGCCCGGGTGGTGGCCGTCGACGTCGCCCCGGCCGCCCTGGACCTGGCCCGTGCGGTGGGCGCGGCCGAGGTGGTGTCCGCCGCCGGGCTCGCCGGACCGGACGAGGTGGCGGCGGCCGTACGGGACCGCACCGGTGGTGGCGCGCACCTGTCCCTGGACGCGCTGGGCAGCGTCGACACCTGCGTGGCGTCGATCGCCGGGCTGCGCCGCCGGGGCCGGCACGTGCAGGTGGGCCTGCTTCCGCCCGCGCTCGGGCGGCCGGCGGTGCCGATGGAACTGGTCATCGCGTACGAGTTGGCGGTGCTGGGCAGCCACGGCATGGCCGCCCACGCCTACCCCGGGCTGCTCGGCCTGATCACGGCCGGGCGGCTGCGTCCGGCGGACCTGGTCACCGGCACGTTGGGCCTCGCCGAGGCGCCGGCCGCGTTGGCCGCGATGGACGGTCCCACCCCGCCCGGCGTACGCCTGGTCGACCCGGCCGGCTGACAGACACCTTTTAGGTCACGTCGCGGCCAGCGCACGTCCATCCGGGCTGTTCATATGAACATGGTTCTTGTGCGTTCTTGCAGTGATGCGTATCTTTCCGGCATGGACGTGCAGGAGCGGCAACGCCGGATCGAGCAGACCGTCGCGGCCGAGGAGAACGTCACCGTCGCCGACCTCGCCACCCGGCTCGCGACGTCGGAGGCGACGATCCGCCGCGACCTGATCGAACTCGACAGCAGGGGGGTGCTGCGCCGGGTGCACGGCGGCGCCCGCCGGCTCGCCCTGCGCGGCGCCGAACTGTCGTACGCCAGCCGGGCCACGGCCAACGTCGACGTCAAGGCCCGCATCGCGGCGGCCGTCGCCGGCCGGCTCGGCGCCGACGAGTCGGTGCTGCTCGACAGCGGCACCACCTGTGTGGAGATCGCCCGCGCCGTCGGCGACCGGTCGCTGCGGGTCATGCCGCTGTCGCTGACCGCCGCGAACGTGCTCGCCGCCTTCCCGAACGTCCGGCTCATCTGCCCCGGTGGCGAGGTACGGGCCGGTGAGTTGGCTTTCGTCGGGCCGCTCGCCGAGGCGGGCATCCGCCGGCTGCGCTTCGACACCGCCGTCGTCTCCGGTTGCGGCGCGTCGGTCGCGGGCGGCGTCACCGCGTACGACCTCGGTGACGCGGCGGTCAAGACGGCCGCCATCGACTGCGCCGAGCGGGTGATCCTGGTCTTCGACAGCTCCAAGTGGGAGAAGTCGACGTTCGCATGGGTCGCCGATCTGAAGACGTTCGACCTGGTGGTCACCGACCACCGGTTCACCCCGGCCGAATCGGCCTTCTTCGAGCGCACCGGTGTGGAGGTGGTGACCGTATGACCACGGCGAAGAGCCCGACGATCGATCCGGGACGGCTGCGGCGGGCCCGGGTCTCGGTGTTCGGCACCTTCGGCGTCGGCGGGCTGCTGCTGGCGATGTGGGTCGTCAACATTCCCGCCGTACAGGAGCGGACCGGGGTGTCGCACGCGACCCTGGGGCTGCTGCTGCTCCTCATCGGGGCCGGCGCGTTCGCCGGGATGCAGATCAGCGGTCCGCTCGCCGACCGGATCGGCACCCGGACCACCACCCTCGCCGGTGCGGCGCTGCTCTGCCTGACCGTCAACCTGCCCGGCCTGGCGTACGACGCGGCGACGCTCGGGTTCGCGTTGTTCGTCTTCGGGTTCGCCAACGGCGCCCTGGACGTGGCGATGAACGCCCAGGCCGTCGTCGTCGAACGCGCCTACCGGCGACCGATCATGTCCGCGTTCCACGCACTGTTCTCGATCGGTGGCGCCGCCGGCGCCCTGCTCGGTGCCGGGCTGATCGCCGCCGGCTGGTCGGTATCGGCGATCCTGCTGGCGTCGGCGCTCGCCGGCGTGGTCGTCATGGCGGCCTGCGTACCCGGTCTTTTGCCGCGCGCCGACGAGGACACCCCCACCGACCCGGCCGCCGCCGGGTCGCGCACCGGCCGCCGGGTCGGCATCCCGCGTACGGTGTGGCTGCTCGGCGCCACCGCGTTCCTGCTGATGCTGGCCGAGGGGGTCGCCAACGACTGGAGCGCGCTGCAGATCACCGAACACCTCGGTGAGCCGGCGTCGGTGGCCGCGCTCGGCTACGGCGCGTTCGCGGTGACGATGACCCTGGGCCGGCTGGTGACCGACCGGATCGTCATGCGGGTCGGTCCGGTCGCCGTCGTCCGGTACGGCTCGCTGATCGGCGCCTGCGGTCTGGTCCTGGTCACCGCGTCGGACTGGCTGTGGCTGACCCTCGCCGGCTGGGCGGTGCTCGGGCTGGGGTTGTCCGGCAGCGTGCCGCAGCTGTTCACCGCGGCCGGCAACCTGCGGGAGGGTACGCAGGGCGTCAACATGTCGCGGGTGGTCGGCATGGGCTACCTCGGCCTGCTGGCCGGGCCGGCCCTGGTCGGCTGGATCGCCGAGTTCACCTCGCTGAACGTGGCGCTGCTCGCGCCGCTGCTGTTCTGTCTGGTGGCCGTGCTGCTGGCGGGCAGCCTGCGCCCGACCACCGCCGACCCGGCCGCGGACCCCGCCGTGGATCCGGCGGCGGAGCCCGCCGCCGGTTCGCCGGTGCACTGAGTCGCGGACCGCCCGGGGGCCGGTTAGCGTCGGTGGACGGCGGATCGACCGGGAGGGAGCGGACGGGTGTCCCACGACGAACTGTTCGCGCTGGAGGAGCGGGGCTGGCAGGCGCTGTCGGCCACGCCGCAGGACGCGGCCGGTTTCTACGAACGGGTCCTCGACCGTGAGGTGGTCATGCTGCTGCCCGGTGGGCTGGTGATCGACGACCGGGCGGCGGCCATCGAGGCGATGTCGGGGCAGCCGTGGTCGTCGTACCGGCTCGAGGAGGTGCGGGTCCTGCGGCCCACCCCGGACACGGCGCTGGTCGCGTACGGGGTGGTCGCGGTGCGGGCGGGCGCGCCGGTGTACTCGGCGCTGGTCAGCAGCGGCTATGTCCGCCGGGAGGACGGCTGGCGGCTCACCTTCCACCAGCAGACGCCCCGCTGACCCGGGCTCGGTCGACCGGGGCGGGTCCGGGGCTCAAGCCGGCGGGGACCGGGCCGGTGGAGTCGCGTACGACGAGTTGGTGTCCGGTCGACTTGCGCCGGGGGCGCTGCGACGGCGGCTTGAGCGCCATGGCCAGGGCGAGTTCGCCCATGGCGGCCATCGGCAGTCGTACGGTCGTCAGGCTCGGGGCGAGGTCGGCGGCGACGGACACGTCGTCGAGGCCGACGACCGAGATCTGGTCGGGTACGGCGATCCCGTGCGCCCGTAGCGCGGACAGCACGCCGATGGCCATCGCGTCGGTGAGCGCGATGATCGCGGTGGTCTCGGGATGGTCACGCAGGATCTGTTCCGTCGCCAGCAGTCCACTGTCCCGCGTAAAATGGGTGGGTATGACTGGGATGTCCGACCAGGTCAGTCCGCCGCGCTGGATGGCTCCCGCGATGCCGGCGAGCCGGTCCTCGACGGTGGTCAGGCTGTCCGGTCCGGACACCACGGCGATCCGGCGGTGGCCGAGGGAGAGCAGGTGCTCGGCGGCGGAGCGGCCGGCGGCCTCGTTGTCGGGCAGCACCGCGTCGGCGGTGAGGTGGTGGCGGCCGATCACCGAGACCCGGCCGCCGCTGGCCTGGAACGCCGACAGTGCCGCCTTCGAGCGGGCCTGCAGGCGCGGGTCGCAGTATCCGGAGCCGGCGACGATGATGATGCCGGCCCGGTGCGCGATGATCGTCTGGATCTGCCGGAACTCCTTCTCCGGATCGCGGCCGGAGTGGCAGATCTGGACCATCAGGTCCCGCTCGCCGGCCACCCGGATGACCCCGCTGGCGATCTCGGAGAAGTACGGGTCGCCGATCTCGTGGACGATCAGCCCGACGGTGGAGGTCGAGCCGCCGGCGAGGGTGCGCGCGTGCATGTTGGCGACGTACCCGAGCTGGTTCGCGACCTGGCGGACATGCTCGGCCACCTTGTCGCTGACGCCGTCGCGACCGGCGAGCGCACGCGAGGCTGTGGCCAGCGAGACGCCGGCGAGTTCCGCCACGTCGGCGAGCCTCAAGGCTGATCGAGATCTAGGCATGTTGTCGCCCCTTCACACCGGTGACTCGGGACCGAAATCTCCTTGTGACGCTTGCCACCCCACGGGTGCCGTAGCTATGTTACGGAAGCGCTTTACGAAAGCGCTTCCGTAACACGGATGCGAGGAGTTACTCATGAAGGCAACGGCTCGAGCCCGGCGGGGTGTGATCGCTGGAGCCGCGGTCGCGGCGCTGGCCCTCTCCGGCTGCTCCGCCGCGGGCGGCTCCGGCGATTCAGCGGGCGATCCTATCGTGATCGGCATATCCCTTCCGTTAACTGGCGACTTCTCCGAGCCCGGCAAGGGTGTCCAGCGGGGCTACGAGGCCTGGGCCAAGGTCGTGAACGACAAGGGCGGCCTGCTCGGCCGCCAGGTCGAGTTGAAGATCCTCGACGACCAGTCCAGCGCGGACCGGGTCGTCGCCGACTACGAGCAGCTCATCGGCCGTGACAACGTCGACCTGGTCTTCGGCCCGTTCTCCACCCGGCTCGTGGTGCCCTCGGCCCGCGTCGCCGAGGAGTACGGCATGCTCTACGTCGAGCCGGCCGGCGCGGCTCCCGAGATCTTCGAGCAGGGCTTCAAGAACCTGTTCTACGCCGCCCCGCGGTCGCCAACGACCACTACAACTACCTGGCCGAGTACATCCTCGCGCTGCCCGCCGACCAGCGTCCGCAGACCGCCGCGTACGCGGCCATGGACGACCCGTTCGCCCAGGGCACCGCGTACGGCCTCAAGGCGAAGCTCGAGGCCGGCGGCGTCCGCACCGTGGTCGACGAGGTCTACCCGCCGAACACCACCGACTTCAACAGCATCGCCGCGAAGATCGCGTCGTCGCGCGCGGACATGGTCGTCGGCGGCACCCAGTACCAGGACGCGGTCAACCTGATCGTCGCCCTCCAGCAGCTCAACTACCAGCCGAAGCTGGCGGCGTTCTCGACCGCGCCGACCAACCCCGAGTTCAGCAAGGCGATCGGGGCCAAGACCGAGGGCATCCTCGCCCCGACCGGCTACACCGAGAAGGCCACGTACCCCAGCAACGTCGAGTTCGTGCAGGCGTACACCGCGCAGTTCGGCAACCCGCCGGGTGAGGACGAGGCCAACGCGTACACCACCGGCCAGGTCGTCGCCGCCGCCGTCGAGGCGGTCGGCTGCGCCGAGCAGGGCGACTGCCAGCAGAAGCTGGTCGACTGGCTGCGCGGCAACACCGTCGAGACGGTCGTCGGCCCGCTCTCCTGGGACGCCCAGGGCCGCCCGCAGGGCGCCCACATGATCCAGCAGTACGTCAACGGCGAGATCCAGATCGTGCTGCCGGGCGACACCAAGGAAGCCGACATCGTCTACCCCAAGCCGAGCTGGTGATCATTTCGTGTCCGGCACCCTGATCTTCCAGAGCATCGTCCTCGGCATCCTGCTGGGCGGTCTCTACGCCCTGCTCGCCGCGGGTCTGACGCTCTACTTCGGCGTCATGCGGGTGGTGATGATCGCGCACTCGGCGTTCCTCATCCTCGCGGCCTATCTCGCCTGGTACTTCAACCAGCAGACCGGGCTCGACCCGTTGCTGTCCCTGTTCGTGACCGTCCCGCTGTTCTTCCTCGTCGGGGTGGTGATGCAGCGGCTGCTCATCACCCGGCTGCGGCCGGCCACCCTGACGATGATGTCCGTGCTGCTCACCTTCGCGATCGCCCTGATCATCGAAGGCATGCTCGGGTACGTCTTCACCGGCACCCAGCGCCGGATCAACCTGAGCTACAGCGGCGCGAGCCTGGACCTCTTCGGCGCCCGCGTCGCGGTGGTCAAGCTGATCGCGTTCGGTCTGGCCGCCGTGTCGCTGGCCGCCCTCTACCTGCTGCTGAAGAAGAGCCGGTTCGGGCAGGCGCTGCGGGCCACCATCCAGCACAAGGAGGCCGCGCAGCTCACCGGCATCGACACCGACCGGATCGCCGGCTTCGGTTTCGGACTGGGCCTGGCCTCGGCCGCGATCGGCGGCACCGCGCTGTCGCTGGACTCGACCATCTACCCCTCGCTGCACTGGCACTGGATCGGCCCGCTGATGGCGATCATCGTGGTCGGCGGGCTCGGCAGCGTGCCCGGCGCCGCGATCGCCGCCATGGTGCTCGGCCTCGGCCAGAGCCTGCTGCAACTGCCGCTCGGCACGACCTGGGCGCAAACCGTCTTCTACGTCGCGCTGTTCGGCACGTTGGCCTTCCGGCCGCAGGGATTCTTCGGAGGTCGCCTTGCCCAGAGGTTCTGAAACGACCGCGCCGGCGGGCGGCCTGCTGCCCGCCCGGCTCGGCACACCCGTACGGCTGATCGCCCTCGTCGTCGGTGCGGCGCTGGTGCTGTCGTTCCCGCTGGTGGCGCCGAACCCCTACATCCTGTCGGCCGGCGTCGTCGTGCTGAACTACGCGATCCTGTCGACCGCGTGGAACTTCGTCGGCGGCTTCACCGGCTACATCTCGCTCGGCCACGCCGCGTACTCCGGCCTCGGCGGGTACGCGACCGGCCTGCTGATCACCAAGGCGGGCGTACCGAGTTTCGTCGCGCTGATCCTGGCCGGCGTGGTCGTCGCCGCACTGGCCGTGCCGATCGGCATCGCCGCGCTGCGGGTCCGCGGCGCGTCCTTCGTGATCGTGTCGATCGCCCTGGTGCTGATCCTGCTGCTGGTCTTCCAGAGCTGGGGGGCGTTCACCGGCGGCTCGAACGGTCTCGTCGTACCCCGGCCGTTCCCGGACCTGCTGCGTCCCGAGCACCACATGGTGTTCTTCTACCTGTACGCCGGCCTGATCGCGATCGCGCTGCTGGCCTGGTGGGCGATCGACCGGTCCCGGTTCGGCATGGGCCTGAAGGCGATCCGTGAGGACGAGGACAAGGCCCAGTCGCTCGGTACGCCGACCTTCACCTTCAAGCTCATCGCGTACGTCGTGTCGGCGCTGTTCACCGCGCTCGGCGGCGGCCTCTACGCGCTGTGGTTCGGCGACCTCGACCCGATCTTCCAGTTCTCCATCCTGACCGGCTCCTACATGGTGCTGATGGCGCTGCTCGGCGGCATCCGGCACCTGTTCGGTCCGCTGCTCGGCGCGTTCATCGTCGGCACCGCGCTGGAGATCTTCAAGCTGGAGTTCGGCAGCACCCAGCTGCACCTGGTCGCGGCCGGTGTGCTGCTGGCCGTGGTGGTGCTGTTCATGCCGGACGGCATCATCCCGGCGGTCGGCAACCTGGTGAAACGGTTCCGGCCCACGGAGAGCTCCATCCGGGAGGTCACCGCCGCCGAACTGCTCGAACAGAACCGGGCCAGGGCGGCGGCCGCCGGCCAGCCGGCACCGCCGGCCACCGACGCCGACGCGGCGTCCGACACAAAGGCGGAGGTGAAGCGATGACGGCCCCGACGAAGAGCCCGGCCGGGATCCGCAGCCTGGAGACCGTCGAGCTGACCAAGTCCTTCGGCGGCGTGACCGCCGTCAACAAGGCGACGGTCAGCTTCCACCACGGCAAGGTCAACGCCCTCATCGGCCCCAACGGCTCGGGCAAGACCACGTTCTTCAACTGCGTCACCGGAATGATCAAGCCCGACTCCGGCCAGGCCACCTACCGGGGACAGGACATCACCGGCAAGGCGCCGCACAAGATCGCGCGGGCCGGCATCGGGCGCAGCTTCCAGCTGTGCCGGGTGTTCCCGCGGATGACCGTGCTGGAGAACATGCTCGTCGCGGTCCGCAGCACCAACCTGCGGGCGCAGCTGGCCAGCTCCCGGCACTCCGGCGACATCGAGCGGGCCCGTGGGCTGCTCAACCGGGTCGGCATCGACCATCTGGAGCACGCCGAGGCCCGCAACCTGTCGTACGGGCAGCAGAAGCTGCTCGAGCTGGCCGGCGTGCTGATGGGCGACCCGGAGACGATCATGCTCGACGAGCCGGCCGGCGGCGTCAACCCGGCCCTCATCGGCCGGATCGGCACCCTCGTGCAGGAACTCAACGCCGAGGGCAAGACGTTCCTCATCGTCGAGCACAACATGGACATGGTCATGAGCCTCAGCGACCACGTCGTGGTGTTCGACCGTGGCCGGCCCATCGCCGACGGCCCGCCGTCGGTGATCAAGACCGACCCCCGAGTGCTGGAGGCCTACCTTGGCGTCTGAGTTTCTCCTCGAGCTGAACAACATCGAGGCGGGCTACGGCCGGGCCGCCCTCGTGCTGCGCGGGCTGACCGTCAAGGTGCCGCCGGGCACCGTGGTCTGCCTCGTCGGCCCGAACGGCGCGGGCAAGTCCACCGTGCTCAAGGTCGCCAGCGGGCTGCTGAAGCCCCGGTCCGGAACGATCAAGGTCGACGGCAAGGACGTCACCGGCCAGGGGCCGCAGCAGATGCTGCGCTCCGGGCTGGCCCACGTGCTGCAGGGACACAGCGTGTTCCGCGAGATGACGGTGGCCGAGAACGTCAACCTCGGTGCGTACACGCTGCGTGACAAGGCGGTCATCAACGAGCGGATCGAGTTCGTCAAGGAACTGTTCCCGGTCGTCGCCGACCGCTGGAAGGCGCTCGCCGGGCTGCTCTCCGGCGGCCAGCAGAAGCAGGTCGAGTTCGCCCGGTCGCTGATGGTCAGCCCCAAGGTCGTGCTCCTCGACGAGCCGTCGATGGGGCTCGACCCGAAGACCACCAGCACCGTGTTCGAGCAGGTGGTCCGGATGCGTGACGCCGGTGTCGCCGTACTGCTGGTGGAGCAGAACGCCCGCCGGGCGCTGGAGACCGCGGACATCGGGTGTGTCCTCGACCTCGGCAAGGTGCACATCACCGGCCCGGCGCCGGAACTGCTCGCCGACCCGCAACTGGGTGAGCTGTACCTCGGCGGCCGGCCGGCCGGTCCGGCCGCGGACAAGGCGCCGGCCGGCAAGGAGGTGACCGTCGATGGCTGAGCGCCTGATCAGGGTGGTGATGAACGGCGTCACCGGCCGGATGGGCTACCGGCAGCACCTGCTGCGCTCGGTGCTGGCCATCCGCGCCGACGGCGGCGTGGTCACCCCCGACGGTGACCGGATCCAGGTCGAGCCGATCCTGGTCGGTCGCAACCGCGACAAGCTGGCCAAGATCGCCGCCGACCACGACATCGCCGAGTTCACCACCGACCTGGACGGGGCACTGGCCGACGACACCGCCACGGTCTACTTCGACACCCAGACCACCAGCGGTCGCAAGAAGGCGATCCTCAAGGCGATCGCCGCCGGCCGGCACATCTACACCGAGAAGCCGGTGGGGGAGACGGTCGCCGACGCGCTCGAACTCGTCGAGGCCGCCGCCTCCGCCGGCACCATCAACGGCGTCGTGCACGACAAGCTCTACCTGCCGGGGCTGCTGAAGCTCAAGCGGCTCATCGACGCCGGCTTCTTCGGCCGCATCCTGTCCGTACGCGGCGAGTTCGGTTACTGGGTCTTCGAGGGCGACCTCCAGCCGGCCCAGCGACCGAGCTGGAACTACCGCGCCGAGGACGGCGGCGGCATCGTCCTGGACATGTACTGCCACTGGAACTACGTACTGGAGAACCTGTTCGGCAAGGTCCGGGCGGTGACCGCCAAGGCGGTCACCCACATCCCGGAGCGCTGGGACGAGCAGGGCAACCGGTACGACGCCACCGCCGACGACGCCGCGTACGGCATCCTCGAACTCGAGGGCGACATCCTGGCGCAGATCAACTCGTCGTGGGCGGTCCGCGTCGACCGGGGCGAACTGGTCGAGTTCCAGGTCGACGGCACCCACGGCTCGGCGGTCGCCGGCCTGTTCGGCTGCAAGATCCAACCCCGGGTCCGGACCCCGAAGCCGGTCTGGAACCCGGACCTGCCGACCGACCAGGACTTCCGTGGGCAGTGGGAGCAGATCCCGGACAACCAGGAGTTCGTCAACGGGTTCCGGGCCCAGTGGGAGCAGTTCCTGCTCGACGTCGACGCCGGCCGCCCGCACCGGTACGACTTCGCCGCCGGCGTACGCGGCCTGCGGCTGGTCGACGCCGCCCTGCGGTCGTCGAACGAGGGGCGCCGGGTCGAACTACCCGGCGGCTGACCGCGCGACCGGTGCCCGGGGATGGCGACGCCGTTCCCGGGCACCGGTCTTTCACCAGTGCAGACGTTTGGCGTTCAGGTCGACGCCGCGGTATTCGCGCGGCGGGCCGGTCGGCCGCCACCAGACGAGATACGCCACCAGCATCGCCGCGGCCTGTAGCGCCCACAGGGAAATCTGCCAGTTCGTGGCGTCCGGGTCGAGGACGAACGTGCGGATCGTGGCGAGGACCAGGAAGACACCGGTCGCGACCCCCGCGACGGCCTTCCTGCCCCTGTTCATCAGCCGCCACCGTCGCATGACCAGAACCTACCGGCCGCCACCGCGCGGGCACATCCGGTGATCGGCGGATCTCGACCGGCCGGCCCCCGAACCGGTCGACGGCACCCGCGGCGCCTGATTTGACCGGGCCTGGCGTCATCTGACAGATGTCAGCGCTGGATCATGGTATCTCCGTCCCGTCGACCGGCTCCTGAATCGATGACCTCACCGACGTGGAACCCCACGCCGGTGCCCCCGTCGACGGGAGACAACTGTCATGGCGATTTCGGGTAGCCGAGTCCGACGGGCGGCGACGGCCCTGCTCACCGGCGTGGCCCTGGCCGGCCTGCCGGGTGCCACTGCCACTGCCGCCGCACCGCCGGACGCCACACCGGACCGGCTCATGACCGTCACCGACGTGTGGATGAGAGACCTCGTCAGCGATGCCGGCCTCCAACCGCACTGGGGCAGCCCGATCTGGGCCAGTCCGGACCTGAAGGTCTGCCCGACGGCGGCGGGGTGCGCCAGCAGCGTTCCCCCGGTGGTCGGCGGGACCAACCACATCATCACCACACTGCGAAACCCCGGACCGTACAGCGAGGGCACCGACAGCGGAACGCTGATGTTCTATCGCTCGTCCCCGGGCGCCAGCCTGGTCTGGCCGACCGCCTGGACGTTCGTGACCTCGGTGAGCCTCACCGTCCCGCCCGGTGTCACCACCGTGAGCGTTCCCTGGATCGGCGTGCCCGGCCCCGGTCACTTCTCCCTGATCGCCGTGTGGCAGTCGCCGACCGACCCGCTGTTGCCGCTGACCCCCGACATCCAGACCAATGTCCGGCGCAACAACAACATCGTCTGGCGTGACCTCGTATCGGTCGACCTTCTCAGCGGCGGGGGCCGACCGTCGACGTCAATCGACCGACGGACAACGATGGAGCAAGGCATCGTTCCGGCGCGATCGGTGCCACTTTGGACTGACCAGGGTTCAGCCGGGCTGGACCGGTGACCGGTCGACACCGGACGGGGCGGGGGAGGACCGGACCGGCCGGGCCGGTCGGCGGATCACCCATTCGGCGACCGCGAGGTTGATCAGCCAGCCGGCGGCGTGCAGCAGCGCCCGGGCCAACTCTCCCGGCGGACCGACGATCAGGATCCAGACCATGTGGGTCACGAACTGGGAGCCGGCGCCCTGGCCGAGGGCGTACCCGCGGATCATCCAGGCCCGGTGCCGGGTGATGTCGCGTCGCCGGATCGCGACGAAACCGAGGACGACGCAGCCGGCCATCGCGGCACCGAAGCCGATCCGCAGGCCGATGAGCAGCCCGCCGTCGATCGGCAGAAGCGGATAGAACACCGCCATCCACACCCCGGAGAGCCCGGTGGCGATCCCGGCCGGCACCAGCAGCCGCCCCGCCGCCCGGTGCCATCCTGGCCGCCGGCGGCGGAACCCGGGCGCGAACTGGAAGGCACCCAGCAGGCAGTACACGGTCGCGCTGACGATGTGTACGACCACCGGCAGGGGGTCGGCGACGAAGCGCGCGTTGTCCGGTGTCGCGACCGCACCGGCCGAGAGTTCGGTGACCCGGACCGCGCCGGCGACCACGGGAACGAGACTGAGCAGGACCAGGCCGGTGGGTATCAGCCACTCACGCCGGCCCGAGCGATTCACGGACATGGCTCGATCCTGCGACCACGACGGCCCCGGTTCATCGGCCCGCGGGCCCGGGTCGGACCGGCCGAAGGTTCGGCGCCGCGGTAGTACTTTGGTCGGAGCCCGCCGCTCACCGGCCGGTCGGGCGCCGCCCGTCCCCGACGCGGACCCGCTGTGTCTCGTACGCCCAGATGGCGATCTCGACCCGGTTCCGGGCCCCGAGCTTGCCCATCAGGCTGGCGATGTGCGTCTTCACGGTGCTGAGGCTGATGTGGAACTCGCCCGCGATCTCGCTGTTGGTCCGCCCCCGGGCCACCGCCGCCACAACCTGTTCCTCCCGGTCGGTGAGCGGATCGACGGGCTGCCGTGGCGGTGCGGTCGGGCCGGTGTCGGCGAAGGCCCGCAACAGCCGGGTGGTGACACTGGGCGCGATGAGCGCGTCCCCGCTCGCCGCGGCGTGCACCGCCTGGGCCAGCAGCACCGAGCCGGCGTCCTTGAGCAGGAAACCGCGGGCGCCGGCGCGCAGCGCGGCGTAGACGTACTCGTCGAGGTCGAAGGTGGTGATGACGACGACGGCGAGCGGGTCGGCGACGGCCGGCCCGGCGAGCAGCCGGGTGGCCTCGATGCCGTCCATGCCGGGCATCCTGATGTCGAACAGGCACACGTCGGGGCGCAGCCGCCGGGCCAGTTCGACGGCGTGCCGCCCGTCGGCGGCCTGGCCGACGACCTCGATGCCCGGCTGGGCGTCGAGGATCATCGCCAGTCCGGTCCGGACGATCTCCTGGTCGTCGGCGACGATCACCCGGATCGGATCGGGACCCGCCGCCCCGTCGCGGGGAGCCGGAACCGACCCGGCCCCGATCACACCGCCGCCCCGGCCCGGGGCAGGACCGCGGTGACGATCCAGCCCTGCTCCGGGCCGGGGCCGGCTTCGCAGGTGCCGCCGAGCAGGCCGGCGCGCTCGGCCATCCCGGCGAGCCCGTACCCGGTCGGTCGGCCCGGCCGGACCGTGGCGGGCTCGCCGTCGTCGGCCACCCGCAGCCGTACGGTCGTGTCGTCGACCACGACGCGGACCTGGATCCTGGTCGGGCGCCGGGCGTGGCGCCGGGCGTTGGTGACCGACTCCTGGGCGAGCCGGTAGACGGCGCTGCTGACCGCCGGCGTCAGCCGGCCGGCGTCGCCGACGACCTCCACCTCCACCGGCGGCTCGTCCCGGGAATCGTCGGCGAGCCGGTCCAGGTCCACCACCCGTGGGGCGGGAACCAGTTCCGGCGGGTCACCGTCGCGCAGGACCCGGACGATGCCGCGCATCTCGGCGAGCGCCCGGGACGCCTCGGCCTCGATCACCCGCAGCGCCTCGGTCGCCGCTTCCGGCCGGGCCGCCGCCACGGCCAGCCCGGCCTGGGCGCGGACCGCTATCGCCGAGACGTGGTGGGCGACGGTGTCGTGCAGGTCGCGGGCGAGCCGTTCCCGTTCCAGGAGCTTGACCTGGTCGAGTTCACGCTGCCGGGACCCGGCCCGGTAGCGGATCGCGGCGCCCAGGGCCATCACCGCGAACAGGACGACGAACCCGGCGACCAGGTCGGCGAGGTCGTGCTCCCCGATGGCGGCGCCGAGACCGAGCTTGCCGACGATGACCGCCGACCCGACGGCGATCTCCCGCCCGGACCCCCACCGCAGCAGCGCGTACGCCAGCAGCAGGACGTAGGACAGGACGGTCAGGTCCAGGGTGTCCCGGCCGGTCAGCAGCGGGACCACACCGCAGGTGCCGAAGGCGATCGTGACCATCAGCAGGGGCCGGGTCCGTCGCCACAGCAGGGTGGGCAGGAGCCCGACCGCCACGGTCACCGCGACGGCCGGCCACCTGAGTTCCGGTCGCAGGAGTCCCTCGAGGAGCGCCGCCGGCAGGAGCACGACGACGAGCAGCCAGTCCCGCCACACCCGCCGGGGCGCACCGGACGGGCGCGGCTCGTCCCACACGGAGCGCAGTAGACCGTGCACGGGTCCATCGTACGAAGGCGGGTCACGACGGCGGATCGGCCCAAAGTACGACGCCCGCGCGGTGCGGTGTCAGGCGGGCACGGTGCCGGCCAGGTACGCCTTGATCTGGTCGATCTCCAACGCGTTGAAGACCTCCGGCTGGTCGGCGGCCTGGTTGGAGTTGATGATCCGCTTGAACAGGTTGTAGTGCGCCATCGACCTCAGTCCGATGACACGGTTCGGGGTGACCAGGTAGCCGGTGCCGCCGGTGCTCCAGATGAGATACATGAGTCCGTCCTTGGTGAGAATCGCGGGGGGCGTGCCGGGCGCACCGGCGTACGGGGCGCCGGTGAGAATCGACTCGGGATCGACCCGCCCGCCGTTGGGGTGGAAGATCTCGAGGTGCAGGTGCGGGCCGGTCGAACGGCCGGTCGAGCCGACGTTGCCGACGTGCTGCCCGGCGGCGACCTGCGTACCCGTCCCGACCACCGGGGCCGCGCGCATGTGTCCGTAGACGCTCCGCCAGCCGTCGGCGTGGGTGATGGTGACGTTGTGGCCGAGCCCGGCCGCGTTGTAGCCGACGCTGGTCACGGTGCCGGCCGCGATCGAACGGATCGGATAGCCGAGGATTCCGGAGAAGCTGTAGTCGGTGCCGTTGTGCTGTCTGGTCTCGCCGGTGATGGGGTCTCGCCGTGGTCCGAACGACGACGTGATCGGAACCCACCTGTCGAACGGCCGGTTCCATCTCGGGGTGGCGCCGTACGCCGCCTCGGCGAGCCATGCCTCGGGAATGATGCCGGCGGCGAGCGTCGCGGTGATCAGGCCGAGCAGGTGTCGACGGTCGAGTCCCGACGATCCGGCTTCCAGGGGTGTTTCATCGGCTGCTTGCATACGGTCGGCTGCCCCTCCGGCGATGGAACGACGAGTTTCAATGGGCCCCGGGATCTTGGATCCTAGGGCATCCGACTCGGTCCCCGTCAAGGGTTCCCGTTCCGGCGAACCGGCGGTGCGACCGTCGTGTTCGGACGCTCCGCGCGCAGGCCTACGGACGCCGGATGGTGTGCGCGAGGACCGCTTCCAGCCGTTGTTCGAGTCGTATCCGGGCCAGGTCGTCACCGATCGTCAGCCCGCGGTCCCGCCACGGCTGGACCACCTTGGCGGGATCCGGCAGGTAACCGACGATGTCCAGGACGTTCCAGTACCGCAACTCGTCGTCGGCGGGTCGGTCGCCGGCCCGGCGGCAGTAGGCGTCGGTGAAGGCGGCCGCGGGTGCGGCGCCGTGGAGCATGGCCAGATATGTGGCGGCATGTGCCACGTCCAGGTGTGCGGGACCCCATGACGTCTCCACCCAGTCCACGACGCCGCTGATCCGTTCCCCTGTCCACAGCACGTTTCCCAGGTGGAAGTCGCGGTGCAGGAAAGTGCCGACATGGGCCGGTGCCGGCTGGTCGAGTTCCTCGAACGCCCGCCCCCACAGGTCGGGCCGTCGGGCCCAGCGCGGCACGACACGCTTTTCGGGACCGGCCCAGGACTGAAAGTCCCGAGGTTTCGCCGGCCCGGGATCGAAGCGGTGGACAGCCACGAGAAGGTCCGCCAACGTGTCGATGACCTGAGCCGAGACACGGTCCAGGCGCAGTTGGCCGGGAAGGCACGACATCAGGTGGGCCGGAACCCCTGCCTCGGCTCCTGACGGATCCAGCGCGAGACTGCGGGGTACGGGAATCGGCGACCGACCGAGCTGCTCCTGGACGTTCGCCTCCCGGGTCAGCAGCCCGGCCGCGTGACGGCGCCACGGCTCCTTCGTCATCATCCGGAGTACGGCGTCCCCGCCGTCAGCCGCGGTGAGGCGCAGGACGGTCGAGGTCCATCCACCGGTGAGGCGCCGCGTGGCGGTGATCCGACGTCGCCAGACCGATTCGACCCATCGGATCGCGGCGGTCTCGACGGTCCCCACCACGCCATCCTGTCATCTGCCGAGGAGGCGGTCCGCGTGGTCGGTGGTCATCAGCATTATCGGACCCGTGGCGTGAACGGACACCCAGGTGCCGGGATCGGCGAGGGCCGCGTCGATTTCCGCCTCGGTCATCGGCACGTGTTCCGGCCAGTCGTCGTAGCGCTCGGTCGGGATGAGTTCGATCAGATTCCGGACGACCAGGTCCTTGGTGATCGCGGCGAAACGGGGGATCAGCGCCCTGATGGCGTCCTCGTCGGTGCCGAACGTCCAGACCGCACCGCCGGCCGAGGCATGACCGAGGTAGTCACCGATGACGTGGCAGAGCCACGCCTCTTCGATCGCGTTCTGCATGATGGTGCGTTCCTCGGCACCCAGGTCGTCCCACAGACTCATCTGTCGATCATCGGCTGGACCTGTTCGAAGCGGAACTCCCGGATGAAGCAGTCCCGTGGCTGACCGACCGCGAACAGGACGCAGTCGACGACCGACCGGGCGGTCAGGTCGCTGTGGGACTGCCGTGGCCCGTCCTGCACGAAGTCCGGCGGGAACAGCGAGATCACCCGGATGCCCTCCGGCCGGAGCCGGTGCGACAGGATCTCGGCGAGCCCGGCCTGGGCGTGCTTGGCGGCGTAGAACGCGGGATGCGCGCCGGACCGGCGGTGCCCGACCTCGCCACAGGCGGAGATCATGTTGACGATGTCGGGGCGCGACGAGGCCCGCAGCAGCGGCAGCAGATGCCTGGTCAACAGCACGGTACCGGTGCCGCCCGCGGCCAGCATGTCCTCGATCCCGTCGTCCGGGGCGTCCGTCAGGTCGTCGCCCTCGAGGTAGGCGGCACCGTTGTTGACCAGCACGTCGAGGTGGTCGGTCCGGTCGGCGACGGCCGCCGCGAACGTGCGCACCGAGTCCGGCTCGGCCAGGTCGCAGCGAAACGCGTCCGCCCGCCCCGGCCCGCGCCGGCTGATCACCTCCGCGCAGTGTTCGGCCGCCGCCAGGTTCCGGGCCGAGAGATAGACCTGGGCACCCCGCTCGGCGAACGCCCCGGCGAGCAGTAGTCCCGTGTCACGTGCGGCGCCGGTGACGGCGACCCGTAGTCCGTCAAGGTTCACGGTTTGCAGCGAAACACCTGAACCCCGGTCGACGTCAACCGGACATGCCGGGGTTCGGGCACTCCCGCCGGAACCGCCTACACCAGGACCCGTTGCAGGACGGGCCGGTGTTCGGCCGTCCACCGGTGGGCCGCCCGTATTTCGTCGACCGCACCCGACGCACGCAGCCGCACCATCGCCGGCTCACCGGCGTCCGCCCCGGCCGCGATTCCCCGTCAGCAGCGGTCCTGCCACCACAGGATCGTCTCGACCAGCACAGCCCGGTCCGCGAGCTCGTACGCGTCGGCGATCAGCCGTACCCGGTGGGCCGCCTCGTCGACGTCCGCCCGGGGTCCCAGACCGGCGTACTGCCAAGTGGTACTCCTCCCAGGCCACGTGCCCCTCGATGAAGGTGAGGATCTCGCGCCCCCGGTCGTCGAACCCGAGGTGGCGTGGCGCGCCCGTCCATCGGCACCGTTCGAGGTGCCGCAACAGATTCCGTACGAATCCGCTCGCCGCCGTGGCCGGCCGCCGTACGGTGTCACCGACGCGTACGACGGTGTTCACGAATCCGCCCGGCAGGGGGTGCTCCGGCTCGTCCGCGGCTTGATCCGTCACGACCGTGAGTGTCGCCCATCCCGGCGCACGCCGCCGTCCTGACCGGTTGTAAGGAGGGCGGCGGACGTGCGTGTCGTGCCTCGATGCGCATCGGTGGGCCGTGGCGGGTGGTTTCCGCGTCTGGCAGGATCGGCCGCAACATGACCATGCTTGACCTGTGTTACGACAGCCTGGACGGACTGTCGGCGGGCGACGCTCTGGGCGCCCGGTTCCTCGTATCCGGCCACGACCTTCCCGACCTGCTCGACGGGCGCCTGCCGGCCGCGCCGTGGCCGTGGACCGACGACACCGAGATGGCCTGCTCGATCGTCGACGAACTACGGCTGCACACCGACATCGACCAGGACCGCCTGGCCGCGCGGTTCGCCGAACAGTTCGATCCCTACCGCGGCTACGGCGGCGGAACCGCGGTCCTGCTGCGCCAGATCCGGGAGGGCGTCGGCTGGCGGGAGGCGGCCGGAGCGGCGTTCGGCGGCCGGGGTTCGATGGGTAACGGTGCGGCGATGCGGGTCGCCCCGCTCGGCGCGTTCCACGCCGGGGACAGCCGTACCGCCGCGCTGGAGGCGATGCGTTCGGCGGAGGTCACCCACACGCACCCGGACGCGATTCTCGGTGCCGTCGCGGTCGCGGTCGCCGCCGCGGAAGCCGGGTGGGCCCGGCTGACCCACCACCGGCCGGAGCCCGACGAACTGCTCGACGTGGTGCTGGCCCATCTCATCGACTGCCGGGTGAGGAGCGGGATCGTCCGGGCCGGCCGGCTGCTGGGTGCGAGTGTCGCCGAGGCCGCCTACGAACTCGGCAACGGCGCACTGATACTGGCCCACGACACGGTGCCGTTCGCGCTGTGGGTGGCCGCCACCCGGCTTGCCGACTATCGCGCGGCGATCCACGCGTGCATCGAGGCCGGCGGCGACGTCGACACCACCTCGGCGATCGTGGGCGGCATCGTCGGGGCGTACACCGGGACCGGACCGAACGGAATCCCGGCGGCCTGGCTGCGCCGCCGCGAGCCGCTGCCGGGCGACCCGCGTCCGTTCCCCGGTCCCGGTCGAGGGTCCGTCGACGGGTAGCCGGTTGGCGGACCGCCGCGCGTCCGGGTCTGCGGTCAGCCGGCGCGCAGGGCGGCGATCGTCGTGTGGATGCGCTCGACCAGCAGTTCGTCGTTCCACATGGCGTCGTCACCCCCGCCGAGGTGAATGCGGCTGTCCCGGGCGGTGAGTTCCACCAGACCGGGGATCGTCTCGACCGCACGTAGTTCGAGGATCGTGGCCAAGCCGGCGTGGTCGGCGACGCCGTGGACGAGTGGTTCGGTCAGCTCCGTGACCGGCACGCCGAGCCGGGCGAGGGCACGGGCCGCCGACACCCGGCTCAACCGGTCGCCGAGCCGCCCACGCAGTAGCGGCTCGAGGGCTGCCAGGGTGTCGCGGTGGTCGGGGGCCAGGTCCGCGATGAGGCCCGCGGCGGTACTCGCGGCCGGCCCCCACCCGCCCGCGAGTACCGCGCGCACGGTTGCCAGGACGGGCGGTACGCCGTCGACGGCGGCGACGATCCGGGCGGCGAGGATCTGGACCTCCCGCTGCGGGTGCGTCCGGGCCGCCGCGCCGGTGAGCTGTTCACGGGCCGCCGGCAGCAGTGGGTACAGCGTCTCGCCCAGCCCGTCGACGAACGTCTGCGGGCCACGCGGCAGCTCCCCTTTCCCGGACAGGACCGTGTCGAGGAGGTCGAGCAGGGGCCGTGCGTCGCCGGTGATCCGCCGGACGGCGAGGGCCGCCGCCGGGTCGCCGGTCCGCGTCACCCGGGCCCGCAGGTGCGGCACGGCGGCCGGGTCGTCGTGTCCGATCGCCAGCAGCGCCCCCGCCGCCTCCGGCCCCTCGTGCGGCAGGGCGGCGAGCAGTTCCGGCACCGCCTCCGGGGCACGCCAGGTGCCGAGCACGAACGCCAGCACGTCGGCCCGGGCCGGTTCGTCGGCCAGCCGCTGACGTACGGCGGCCAGCACCGCGGGCTCGAGGCGGGCACCGCGAACTGACCATGGGGTCCGGTGGCCGGCGGCCGCTGCCGCGCACACCGGGTCGATCCAACGGGGATCGCCGAGCCGGGCCAGGGCGTTGACCGCCTGGTATTCGGAGGTGAAACCACGCGCCCCGGCCACGTCGGGGAAACCGGCGGCGAGGCCGGCCAGCAGGTCCGCGTACCGCCCGGCCGCCGCACCGGCCCGGCTGAGCGCGCTGACCGCCCCCTGCCGCACGTCCGGATCCGGGTCGTTCACCGCGGCCGCGACCAGGGGAACGAGCTGCGGCGGCGCCGAACGGCTGACGTCGCACCGTTCGGATGCCGCATACAGGCCGAGTTCGCGGGTCTTCGGCTTGTCGGCCTTCAGTAGCTGGTCGAGCAGTTCCCGCGCGACCGGCGCGGACGTTGCCACCACCAGTTCCGCGGACCATTCGCCGCCGTGCGCCCAGCAGTACTCGACGATGGCGCCGTCGTCGATCGCGGCGACCACGGCGGTGACGGCACCGTCCGGCCAGGGCAGCCCGGCCCGCAGCAGTGCCACCGCCGCGGCCACCCGTACCGGCGGCGCCGCACCCAGAACCAGGTCGGTCAGCTCCGGGCCCGTGGCGGCCGGGTCGATCAGGCCGAGGGCGAGCGCGAGCGACGCCCGGACCGGCTCGGCGGTTTCGGTCCGCCAGCGTTTCCGGAGCGATTCGGCGTCCGTTCCGGCCTGGGCGGCCGTGTAGGCCGCGGCTTCGCGTACGTTCTGGTCACCGTCGGCCAGCAGGGTCTGGAGCACCGGTAGTTGCGCGGCGACCGCGGCCCGCACGTCCAGGACTTCGTCGCCGTACGCGTGGTGCGGGTCGGCCAGCATCCCGAGCATCCAGACGAGGTCGGCGCGGCCGTGCGGTGCCGCCGTCGCCAGTTCGGCCAGGAACGGCACGGCCGCCACCGTGGCCGGGTAGACGGTGCCCTGGTGGAAGATGCTGCCGTGCAGTTCCGAGACCGCCTCCTGCGCGGTGTCCGCGTCCGGCGAGGCCGCCTGCCGCAACAGGTTCGCGGTGTCGACCGCCTTGCCGTACGCGTGGAACAGCTCATCCCAGTCGACCTCGTCGAGTCCCCGCAGCACGGCCGGAGCATACGTTCCCGACCGAAATCGCCGGGCGGCCGTCGTCCCACGCCCTGTCAGTCGACCACCGGTGGCGCGGTCCGGGCCGCCTCGGCCAGGGCCGCCGCCTCGCTGGCGTACGGGTTGTGGGTGTAGGTGCGGGACAGTCCGCCGGGGATCGCGAAGTACTCGGTGGACAGCTTGGCCGGGTCGGTGGCGATCTCGCCGCGGGCCGGGAGGTCGTCGCCGTCGTCCCAGCCCCAGGGGGCGTTGGCCGAGTTGACCGAGCAGGCCCAGGTGCCGGTGCCGCAGCCGCCGGAGGTGTCGCCGGCGAAGGCGCCGAGGTGCGCGAACAAGTTCGGGTTCGCGCGCTGTGCCCACAGGCCGCCCGGGGCGAAGATGTCGACGAGCCGGTAGCGGACGTCGCGGTCGTCGGCGTGCTCCGGTGTCTCGGCCACCGTCGACGGATAGTAGACGATGCCGTCGCCGACGATGCCGTACTGCGGATGGGCCTTGAGGCCGTGGCCCTTGGCCTCCTGGCCGGTCACCGGATGCCGGTGCGGGTCGTGTGGCGAGGTCTGGAAGTTCAGGGTTCCGTCGATGCTCTCCCGGCCGCTGGTCCAGGTGCTGCCGGCCGGGGTGTAGGAGTAGAAGTCGCTGTGCGCGACGGTCACCGCGGCGCGCAGCGTGCCGTACGTGGAGCCGTCACGTTCCACGACGAACAGCACGCCCTCGCCGTCGTTCTCGTGTTCAGTCTCGAAGAACGGATGGTCGGTCCAGTCGCGCGGGTGGAAGAAGAAGTACGTCAGGTACCAGTGGGTGGCCGTCTCCAGGACCGAGTAGTAGGCGTGGGCGGCGAACGACACGTCCGGGGCGGCGGCACGGTCCCAGTTGTTGCGGCCGTTGAGGTCGCCGTCGAAGTCGACGCTGGTGATGTAGTCGGAGCGGCCGGCCAGGGCGTGGCTGCCGGTCACGTCGACGTCCTGGTGGTGGATCGGTGCCCAGCGTAGGGCCAGGTCGGCCCGGCTGACCGCCGCCCGGGCCGGCGTGGGCACGGTGAGTACGGCCGCGGCCAGCGTCACCACCAGGGCGGCTGCCGTCCACGGCCTGCGTACGGTCCGGCCACGGTCGATCATGTGCGCCTCCAGTTCCGGATGCCATAGATGCTCCTGAATTTATGCGTCCATGGTGGCCGGCGGGAGTACGTCGGGCGAAGGATTGTGGACGGTGCCGCCTTCCGGTCCGGCGGAAGTCAAGTCTGGTGGGGCTTCGCGGTGTCATGCGATCATGGCGGCCAACATCATCCATGGGAGGCTGTCGATGCGCCAATCACGTCGGACGGACCGCTCCCGGCTGTCCACGACCAGGCTGCGCCGGGCGGCGACAGCGGCACAGCTGGCCGTGGTCATGGCGGCCGCGGGCACGGCCATCGCCACGCCGGCCCACGCCGTGAGCTCGTCGGCGACCTGTCCACGGGTCATCGTCATCGGGGTCCGGGGCACCGACGAGGCAGCCGGCTCGGGCGGCGGCTCGTACGACTACGCCACCGGCGGCTTCGGCGGCCGGCTCAACCTGACCTCCACCGTCGTCACCGGAACCCCGCTGACCGCCCGCCGAACCGGGCTGAAGTATCCGGCGAAGGCCATCGCGCCCATCTACCCGATCAGCCAGGGGCAGGGCACGACCAACCTGAAGAACCTGGTCACCTCACTCGGCACCACCTGCTCGTCGAGCACCAGATTCGTCCTCGTCGGATACTCGCAGGGCGCGCACGTCATCGGCGACGCCCTGGCCAGCGACTCCGGCAACCGGATCGCCGCGACCTACCGGAACCGCATCGCGGCCGTCGTCTTCTTCGGCGACCCCACCTACCGCGTGGGCGAACCCTTCAACGCCGGTGGCGGCACGAGAAACGGCACCTGGCCCAGAGCCGTCGGCGTCCTGAGCGAGTTCAACAGCCGCCTCCGCTCGTACTGCTACGCCAACGACCGCTGGTGCCAGAACATCAGCGACCCGGGCGACGTCCACGGCACCCGGTACCAGACGTCGGCCGTCCAGACCGCCGCGAAGGACTTCATCCTCGCCAGGCTCTGAGAACGACCGGCGGCGGCGGGACCGCTCATCCCACGTACGGCTGTCCGGCGTGCGGGGCCGTCGTGGACCGTACCGGCACCTCCAGGACGGTGGCGCCGACGCCGTCGGCGTCGACCAGGCGCTCCTCCAGAGTGGGGCCGGTGAGAGCCAGGCGGTTTCGGTCCAGCCAGTCGAACAACTCCTGCCCGGCACCCACCACCCCGCGGGCCGGTGGTACGACCACGCGTACGACGTCACGGCCGGGCAGGGTGAGAGTCTCACCCCCGCGACCGGTTCCCACGGCCGCCCGGAAACCCCCGACCGGGTGTCCGGTCAGCCAGGTCAGCAGGACCGTCGAGGGTGCGACGCACCAGTCGGCCAGCTCGGCCGGGTGCCCCACCGACAGCCGGCGGACGTGCAGGCGGCGTGGGCCCACATGGGACAGCTGGGGCAGGATCGAGGTGTCGGTGGCGAGCCGGTCCTCGGCCGCGACCACGGCCTGCGACATGCTCGCGATGTCACGACGAAGGGCGGCGACCGTCTCGGTCAACGCCTGCCGCAGCTGCGCGTCGGGCGCGTCCAGCACGTCGGTAATCTGGCGCAACGACAGACCGAGGCGTTGCAGCCCACGGATGCGCTCCAGCCGGGTCAACTCCGCCACGCCGTACCACCGGTAGCCGGTGACCCGGTCCACGGCGGCCGGAGCCAACAGGCCGATCTTGTCGTAGTGACGCAGGGTGCGGTCGGAAACCCCCGTCATGCGCGCCAACTGCCCGATGCGCCACACGTCGTCCTCCTCGCGGCTTGACCCTCGCCCTACGTCAAGGTTCTACCGTCAGCGGCCATGACCTCCACCTTTGACGGTGCACCGCCGGCCCGCCTGACGGGTGTCCTGCTGTTGACCTCGCTGACCACCATGGTCGCCGCCGCCGCCATCGTCGTGCCATCCGGACTGACCCTGAACCCGGCCGATCCGGCCGGCACGCTGACCGCGGTGAACGCCCGGGTCGGGTTGCACCTGTTCGAGTTGGGCCTCGACGTGGTCGGCTGGCTCGCGTTGACCGCGGCCGGCCTCCTGATGGCCGCCCGCGCGTCACAGGCCGGCTCACCCCTCGCGGTCCTGGCCGCCGGGCTGCTGACCGCCGCCGGGCTGGCCGGCCTGCTGCACGACGCCGGAAACCTGGCGCTGACCCAGCTCGCCGCCGACCCCACCGACCCCACGACCGTCACCGTTGCCGGGGCGGTCATGCTCACCGCCAAGTGGGGTGTCAACCTGGCCGGGCTGCTCTGGGTCGCCGCCACCGCGGCCGCCGCGTTCTGCACCACGACGCCTGCCGGACTTCGCCGCGCCGGTGCGGTCGCCGCACTGTTCGGTCTCGCCGCGGTCGTCCTGCCCTGGACCACCGGGACGGGTGGGCCGTCGCCGATGCTGGAGCAACTCGGCTACCTCCTCCACCTGCCGATCATGATCTGGTACGGCGTGCTGGGCTGGCGGCAGCTGGGTGTGCGGACGTACGCCCCGGCGTGACGTCCGAGCGTCGCGGCGGTGCTCATCGGCCCGGTGCCGAGGGCGCCGTCACGGCCGGTTCCAGCGGGTGGTTCACAGCAGGGCCGGGAGGAGTACGCCGGTGCCGGCCACGCTGGGCGCTACGCGGGTCGTCGCCCCAACCAGACGGTACGGGTGGCGCGAACCACGAGGTCGTCGCGGTCGAGCACCCCGGCCGTGATCGTGTCGAGGGCGGCGAGGTCGGCGGCGCCGAGCCGGTCGGCCAGGCCGTGCCGCATCCGTTGCAGGGCCAGGTGGGCGTAGCGGTTGGCTGCGGCGGGTAGCGGTGGCCGCAGCACGATGTCGAAGCGGCGTTCCGTCTCGACGGTGAAGCCCGCCTCGGTGAGTCGGGCGCCCCAGGCGTCGTCCATGTGCAGTCCGGCCTCGGCCCGCCGTTCGGCGAGCACGGCGTGGCAGCGTTCCTCCAGTGCCTCGCCGGCCGGGTCGGGAAGGAACCGGGGGAACGAGTCCAGTTCGGTGACCATGATCGCGCCGCCGGGCCGCAGCACGTCGCGGGCCCGGGTGAGGGCCCGGACCGGGTCGGCGAGGTGGTGCAGGGAGGCGGACGCCCACACCAGGTCGACCGGGCCCAGCGGGGGCCAGGGCTGGTCCAGGTCGGCCTGGACGGTGTGGATCCGGTCGTCGACGCCGAGCGTCGTGGCCTTGTGTCGCAGGTGTTCGAGCATCGGCTCGTCGACGTCCACCGCGGTGACGTGCGCGTCGGGCAGGTGCCGGGCCAGGGCCAACGAGCCGGTGCCGGTGCCGGCGCCCAGGTCGAGGATGCGCGGTCGGTCGGGCGTCGACGCACCGACCCAGGTGATCACCTCGCGGTGGTATTCGTGCAGAACTTCGGTGTCGAGATCGAGCATTTCGGCCTGGTGCGAATGTCCCATGCGTCGACCGTACCCGTGTCTTGCGCCCCTGGCATACTATCTTGCGTATGAAGCAAGACGGTGAGTTGGACGCCCTCGTCCGGCAGCGGATCCGCGGGCTGCGGACCGCCCGTGGCTGGTCACTGGACGAGCTGGCGGCCCGCAGCTATCTGAGCCCGTCGACGCTGAGCCGGATCGAAACCGGCCACCGGCGGATCGCGCTCGACCAGTTGACCCCGATCGCCCGGGCGCTGGGCATCACGCTCGACCAGCTGGTCGAGTCGGACAACGACGACGACGTCGTCATCCGCCCACACCGCGACGAGGCGCGGGGCACCACCACGTGGCTGCTGTCCCGCGAGGGCGCGCCGTACGGGGTGACGGTCGCCAAGCTGCGGGTGACCCGGCCGGTCCCCGCCGACCTGCGGGTCCACCCGGGCCGCGACTGGTTCACCGTGCTGTCGGGGACCGTGGTGCTGCGGCTCGGCGAACGCACCATCCGGGTCGAGGCCGGTGAGGCGGCCGAGTTCTCCACGATGGTGCCGCACGCGTTCGGCGCGGAGGGCGGCCCGGCCGAGATCCTGTGCATCCTCGACCACGACGGCGAGCGCACCCATCTGGGGCCGGCGGGAGCAGGTGCCGGGGAGCGGTAGCGCGGATCCTGGCGAGCCGGCCGGCCCGCAGCGGGAAAGCCCTAGAGCCGCGCCTCGATCGCGGTGACCCGCTCGGTCGGGATGCCCCACGGTTCGGGTACACCGACCCGCGCGTCCAGGTCCCACAGCACACACCGTTCGCCGGGCCGGGCCACCATCGACCAGGCGACGACGGTGCGGCCCAGTTGGTCGTGCATCGATCCCGCTTCGGCGCCCCGGCCCGGCAGGCCGCCACCCTCGGGATGGTGGTGCAGATAGCGGCCGTATGCGGCGGTGCAGAACGCCGTGTACCGCGCGGTGCACAGGATGAGGCCGTGCCATGCCTCGTCGACGGCGTGCGAGGGCATGCCGATGATCCGGTTGTCGCGCAGCGCCGCGCCGCAGCAGCGCAGCCACTGCCGCAGGCCGGTCTCGACGAGTTCGCGGGGCTGGTAGGGACATGTCTTGAAGACAGCGTCGGGCAGCTCCAGGTCGTCGACGACCCGGGTCATCCGGTCGATGCGGATCCTGCGGCGCAGCGCGATCACTCTTACCTCCCGGCCAACGGCGAGCTTCAATATATGCGTGGTGAAGAAAGCCTTGCAGATCTGGTTCTGGGCCATCGTCGCCGGCGGCCTCGTCGGTGGCGTGGACGGCATCGAGGCGATGTTCTGTCTGGGACTGGTCATCGGCGGATTCTGGCTGTTCGCCGAACTCGATGACAGTGGTTCGAGCGGTGGGGACAAGTGGAGCGCCGGCAGCGGCGGCGCGGGGGCCGGCGGTGAGGGTTCCTCGGGCTGCGGCGGCGGTGGATGTGGCGGCGGTTGCGGAGGCGGCGACTGAACGCGCTGTCGGCCCCGGAGTGGACAGGCCCGGCCGGTGGCGTCGATCGGGGCGGCGGTGGTGCTGTCGTGTGCCGTGCCCCGCAGACGGTCCGATGATCTCAGTACGTGGGCGGCATCTTGAACTCCTACTGATCCGATAGGAATATCGGGCTATGCGGCCCGTCAGGATCCTCACGGTGCGGCGCGCGATCGACCTGATGCGCGTCGCCAGCGGACTGTGTCGTTGACCCGGGCGCGGGACTGACCGACCACCCGCGCCGGCCGGCCGGCCCGAGACCGCGGCCCTTCCACGACATCACGGGGACACATCGCACCGTGCGTGCGAATCACACCGGTAGGCGCACCGCTGCGTCGGCCGCCGACCCCTTCTCCCCACTCCGCCGCGCCGCATCCCACCGGGACCGGCGCCGCCGCCCCGTATCCCGACCCGGCCCGGCGCGCCGTCGCGCGCCGGGTGGGTGCCCCGTACCCGCAAGGAGTCCGCCATGACGCACCCCGGCAACCTACCGGCCGTCTGGTTCACCAGTTGCCGGGTGCCGACCGCCACGGCCACCGCGCAGCACGCCCACCTGCTCGACGACCTCGCCGCGACGACCGGCGTGTCCCTGCGCCACCTGCGGGACCTCGAACCCGAACACGCCGAACACCACCACCAGCACCACGACGTCGCGCTCTTCCGCGAGGGCGGCAACATCCCGCCACTGTGGACCCGGTCCCGGGGCGCGGCGACCCGGCTCATCGGCCTGACCTGGATCGAGGAGGGGCAGGTGATCCTGGCCCGTCCGGACTCCGGAATCACCGGCCCGGCCGACCTGCGCGGGCTGCGCGCCGCCGTCCCGGCCGCCCGGGTACGCCAGCCGCAACTGCAACGCCCGGTCGCGCTGCACGGCCTGACCGGCGCGCTGGCCCTGGCCGGCCTGGCCCTCGACGCGGTCGAACTGGTCGAGGTCGGCTCGGGGGAGGCCCCGGTCGACGCGTTCTGGCGCGGCCGGGGCGCCCCGGCGCACCCGGCGATCGACGCCGTCGCCGACGGCCGCGCCGACATCGCGTACGCGGTCGGGCCGGTCGCCGTCGACTACGCCGCGCGGCTCGGCCTGGCCACCGTCATCGATCTCGACGCGTATCCGGACCGGACCACCCGGGTCAACCTCGGCAGCCCGCGCGCCCTGACCGTCGATCAGTCCACCCTGGACGAGTATCCGCAGCTCGTCGTCGACTACCTGACCCGGCTGCTGCGGGCGGCCGACCGGGCCCGGGCCGACAACGCCGGCCTCGTCGCCTCGATCGTGGCGCAGAGCGGCGCCTCACCGTCCGCCGTACGGGCCATCTACGGTCCGCACGCCGACACCGACCTGCGGCCCCGGCTCACCGACGAGCTGCTCGGGCTCTACCGCCGGCAGAAGGACTTCCTGCTGCGCCACGGCTTCATCCACACCGACTTCGACGTACACGCCTGGGCCGATCCGGAGCCGCTGCGGCTGGCGACGCGCGCCGTCGACGCCGCCGATTCCGCCCGACTCGCCGCCTGAACCGCACGGGAGACACGCACATGAGCAGGACCACCGTACGCCCCGGCCGGGTGGGCGCCGCCGTCGCGCTGGCCGCCGTACTGGCCGCCGCCGGTTGCTCGTCCGGCGATGCCGACGCCGCCGGCACGACGGACGGCGGCACGTTGACGATCGGGCTGAGCAGCGAGAGCGAGTGCAAGGACCCGCAGCAGGACAACTACGGGTACGGCAGCACCATCGGCCGGCAGATCACCGACTCGCTGACCCAGCGCGACAAGTCCGACCTGACGAAGATCGAACCGTGGCTGGCCCGGTCCTGGGAGGTCAGCCCGGACGCCTCGACCTACACCTTCAAACTGCGCACCGACGTCACCTTCAGCGACGGCAGTGGGTTCGACTCCGCCGTCGTGAAGGCCAACTTCGAGGCGCTGTCGAAGATCAAGGCGGCGACCGGAGCGGCGTTCGTACAGGGCATAGCGGAGATCACGACACCGGATCCGGCCACGGTCACCATCCGGTTCGCCCAGCCCAACGCCGCATTCCTCCAGGCCACCTCCTCGTGGCAACTGGGGATCGTGGCCCCGGCGACGGTGGCGAAGACCCCCGAGCAGCGGTGCAGCGAGGGTGTGATCGGCTCCGGGCCGTACGTCGTCGACGAGGTCGTCTTCAACGAGCAGACCACCCTCGTTCGTCGCGCCGACTACAACTGGCCGTCCGGGGCGGCGGCCGGCACCGGTCCGGCGAAGATCGGGAAGCTGGTCTTCCGGATCGTGCCGGAGGCGGCCGTACGCACCGGCGCGGTCACCAGCGGCCAGCTCGACCTGGCCCAGGGCATCTCGTGGCAGGACGGCCCGGCCCTGGAACGCGACGGCCTCCAACTGGTGAAGGCGGTCAACAAGGTGCCGGCGGTGTCGCTGGAGGTCAACACCTCCCGGCCGATCCTGTCCGAGCAGGCGGTACGGGTCGCGCTGACCCACGCCATCGACCGTAAGACGCTGACCGAGACCGCGCACAACGGCTACACCCTGCCGGCCACCGGATCGCTGACCGCGGCCTCGCCGTTCCACATCGACCAACTCGACGCGCTCCGCTACGACCCCGACCGGTCCCGCCAACTGCTCGACCAGGCCGGCTGGGTCACCGGCGCGGACGGCATCCGGGCCAGGAACGGCCAACGGCTGGTGATCACCGCCTCGTTCGTCGCCAACCCCGACAACCAGACCTTCCTGGAGGTCATCCAGCAGCAGGTACGCGAGGTCGGCATCGACTTCCAGCTGCGTCCACTGCCCACCGGCGAGTTCGACAAGGCGCTGGTCGCCGGTGACTACGACGTACACCGGTGGAGCGGGGCCCTGGTCGACGGCGATGTGCTGCGCATCCTTTTCTCCACCGAGACCCTCAACAAGTCCCGGCTGACCCCCGGCAACGACCTCGAACCGTTGCTCCAGCAGCAGACCGCGATCGGTGACCCCGCGCAGCGGCGCCAGGTGCTGGAACAGATCCAGAAGATCCTCGTCGAGCGGGCGTACCAGATCCCGGTCTTCGACATGGTCAACCTCTGGGGCGCCACGAGCGATCTCACCGGCGTCGGGTTCGACGACAGCGCGCTGATCCTCTACGACGCCCAGCTCGCCGCCGGCTAGCCACGAGCGGGGGTCGCGGCCCACCCGCGGCCCCCGCCGACCGACCCCGACCACCGTCCGCCCACCGGGAGGTGACGCCCATGCTCCGGTACGCCACGACACGGTCCCTGCACGCCCTGCTCGTACTCTGGGCGACGTTCACGGCCACCTTCTTCCTGCTCTACGTGCTGCCCGGCGACTCGACGCTGAGCAAGGCCGGGGTCGGCCGTGACGGCACCCAGCTCAGCGCCGCCCAGATCGAGGAGTTGCGCGCCGAACTCGGCACCGACCGGCCGGCCCTGATCCAGTACGGCCAGGCGCTGTGGAACGCCCTGCGCGGCGACTTCGGCACCTCGATCCAGACCGGACAGACCGCGCTCGACATGTATGTCGACGCGATCCCGGAGACCCTCAAGCTCGCCGGTGCCGCCCTGCTGCTCGGTCTCGTCCTCGGCGTGGCCTGGGCGCTGCTGGCGACGTACACCCGGTGGCGGTGGCTGCGCCAGGCACTGCTCGCGCTGCCCGCCGCCGGGGTGTCGCTGCCGACGTTCTGGATCGGCCTGCTGCTGATCCAGTTCGTCTCGTTCCGGTGGGGGCTGCTGCCCGCCATCGGCAACGACGGTGTGGAGAGCCTGGTGCTGCCGGCGGTCGTGCTGGCCATCCCCACCGCCTCGACGACCGCGCAGATCCTGGCGCGCAGCCTGGAGGCGACGCTCGACGCCCCGTACATCGCCACGGTGCGGTCCCGTGGCGCGTCGCGGGCGCGGGTGCTGGTCCGGCACGCCCTGCGGAACTCGATCATCCCGGTGATCACCGCGCTGGGCATGACCGCCGGTCACCTCATCGGCGGCTCGGTGATCATGGAGTCGGTTTTCTCCCGCTCCGGCGTCGGCGCCATCACCGTACGGGCCGTCGACTTCCAGGACACCCCGGTCGTACTCGTCGCGGTCGTCTTCGCGGCGGCGGTCTTCGTCACCGTCAACCTCGCCGTCGACCTGCTCTATCCCGTCATCGACCCGCGGATCCAGTTACGCGCGCCGGGGCGACCCGAACAACTGCGGACGAAGGTGGCGACGTGAGCCTGACCGACACCGTCATCCCCGCCGCCGCGCCGGCCGGCACCCCGCCGGACCCGGCACCGGCGGCACCCGCCCCGGCCGCCGGCCGGCCCGCGTGGCGGGCCGGCCGGCTGTGGGCGGTCCTGCGCCAACCCGGCCTGGTACTGGCCTGGCTGGTCCTCGGCGCGGTCGCGCTCGCCGCCGTGGCCCCCGGCCTGTTCACCGACCACGACCCGCTGCGACCGGTCGGCCCGCGGCTCGCCCCGCCCAGCGCCGACCACCTCTTCGGCACCGACAACCTCGGCCGCGACCTGTTCGCCCGAGTCGTCCACGGCACCGGCCAGTCCGTGCAGGCCGTCATCATCGCGGTCCTGGTCGGCCTGCTCGTCGGCTCGCTCATCGGCCTGCTCGCCGGATACGCCGGCGGCTGGATCGACGACGTGCTGATGCGGGTCGTCGACGTGCTGCTCGCCGTACCCGCGCTGCTGATCGCACTGGCGATCATCGCCGCGCTCGGCTTCGGCACGATGAACATCGCGATCGCGGTCGGGATCGGCAACGTCGCCGCGTTTGCCCGCGTGATGCGGGCCGAGACCCTGCGGATCAAGGGCACCGACTTCATCGAGGCGACCACCTTCGCCGGCATCGGCCGGATCCGGCTGCTGGTCCGCCACGTGCTGCCGAACACCGCCGGCCCCGTGCTGGTGCTGGCCACCCTCGAACTCGGCCTGGCCCTACTGAGCGTGTCGGCGCTGAGCTTCCTCGGCTTCGGCACCCCGCCACCGGCACCGGAGTGGGGCAGCCTCGTGGCCGCCGGCCGCGACTACCTGATGGCCGCCTGGTGGATGGCCAGCGTCCCCGGCTTCGTCATCGCCGCCACCGTGCTGTCGGCCAACCGGATCGCCCGGTCGGTCAACCGCCGGCGCCACGTCAACTTCTGACCCGACCACCGACCCGGAAGGAGCGGCCCGTGCCAACCCCAGCCGAGCAGCCGGCGACGCTGCTCTCCGTCGAGCACCTGACCGTGGAGTACCGCATCGCCGGCCGACGGGTCCGCGCCGTCGACGGCGTCGACCTGACCGTACGGGCGGGGGAGATCGTCGCCCTGGTCGGCGAGTCCGGCTCCGGCAAGAGCACCCTCGCGCACGCCGTACTCGGCGCGCTGCCGCGCGGCGCCGCGATCCTCGGCGGCCGAATCGACTTCGACGGCCAGGACCTCACCCGGCTGTCCGAGCGCCGCTTCAACCGGGTACGCGGCCGGGCGCTCGGCTTCATCCCGCAGGACCCGATGGTCAGCCTCAACCCGCTGCACCGCGTCGGACGGCAGGTCGCCGAGCCGATCCGCATCCACCGGCCGGTCCCGCGCCGGGAGGCCGACCGGCGCGCCGTCGCACTGCTGGAACGCGTCGGGCTGCCCGACGCCGGAATCCGGGCCCGGCAGTTCCCGCACGAACTCTCCGGCGGGATGCGCCAGCGGACGCTGATCGCCGCCGCGCTGACCGGCGGCCCCAAACTGCTGATCGCCGACGAACCGACGACGGCGCTCGACGTCACCGTGCAGAAGGTGATCCTCGACGACCTCGCCGCACTGGCCCGCGCCGGCGGCATCGCCGTCCTGATCATCACGCACGACCTGGCGGTCGCGGGGGACCGGGCCGACTCCATCGCGGTGCTGCGCAAGGGCCGGATCGTCGAGTACGGACCACCCGACGACGTGCTGCGCCGGCCCGCGCACCCGTACACCCAACTCCTGCTGCGCAGCGCGCCCGGCCTGGCGCCGCCCCGCCCCGGCCGACGCCGGCCGGCCCGGCCAAGGTGCCGCCGGCCGGCACCGCCCCCGGCCGGACCGGGCGCCGGCGGCCGGGACGGGACAACCGGGGCCGCTCGTCGAGGTGACCGGGGTGGTCAAGGAGTTCCCCCTGCCCGGCGGGGCCGGCGACCGGCGCTGGTTCCGCGCGGTCGACGACGTGTCGCTGACCGTGGCCCGGGGCGAAAGCCTCGGCCTGGTCGGTGAATCCGGCTCCGGAAAGTCGACCCTGGCCCGGATGGTCCTCGGCCTGACCCGGCCGTCCGCCGGCCGGATCAGCTTCGACGGTGCCGACCTCGCCGGCCTCGACCGGGCCGGCACCCGGCGACTGCGCTCCAGGTCCCAACTGATCTACCAGAACCCGTACGGCTCCCTCGACCCCCGACTGTCCATCCACGACATCGTCGCCGAACCGCTGCACGGCTTCCGGATCGGCGAGCGGGCGTCGCGCCGGGACCGGGTCCGGGCCCTGCTCGACCAGGTCGGCCTCGACCCCGGCATCGACCAGCGCCGGCCCGCCGAACTCTCCGGCGGCCAGCGGCAGCGGGTCGCCATCGCCCGCGCCCTCGCGCCAGCGCCCGACCTGCTGGTCTGCGACGAACCGGTGTCGGCGCTGGACGTGTCGATCCAGGCGCAGATCCTCGACCTGCTCACCGGGCTGCGCGACGAACTCGGCGTCGGCCTGCTGTTCATCTCGCACGACCTGGCCGTCATCCGGCAGGTCGCCGACCGGGTCGGCGTGATGCGCGCCGGACGGCTGGTCGAACTCGGCACCGCCGACGACGTCTTCGAACGGCCCCGGCACGCATACACCCGGACGCTGCTCGACGCGATCCCCGGTCGGGGCTTCGCCGGCACCCGCACCACCGCACAGAAAGGCCCCCGATGACCCCGACCGCCGTACCGACCCGTCCCGAGGACGTACCGGCCGCCCTGGCGTCCGGCGCGATCCGGCGGGACCGGACCGCCGAACCCGAACCCGCGGACCTCGCCGCCCTGGCGGTGCTGACCGGGTCGGTGGACGTCGACACCCCGGCCGGCCGCGCCGGGTCCGCCCGCCAGGTCCGCGCCCTGGCCCGGGTCGACGCCTCCGCCGCCCAGCTCGTGGCCGCCCACCACGCCGCCCGCGCCCTCGCCGGTCCGGAACTGGCCGGCGGCGGTCACCCGGCCACCTGGTACACGCACACCGCGGTCCCCCGCCACCCCGCCGTACGCGGCACCTGGCGTGCGGACGGGCTGTTGCTGTCCGGCACCGCCCCGGTGCCCCCCGGCCGCGGCCGCGACCGGCTGGTCGTCGAGGCGGTCACGCCCGCCGACGGCCGGCCGGTCGTCGCGGTCGTCGACGCCGCCGCGGTCCGGTCCGGCGCGGCCGCGTTCGGGCAGCGGTGGGCGGCACCGGCCACCGCCGATCTTGACGGCGTGCTGGTCCCCGTCGACCGGACCCGCCCCGGCGCCGCCGACCGGACCTGGCGGGCGTACGACGAGACGCTGCACGCCGCGCTCGACCTCGGGGTGCTCGACGGCTTCCTGACCGCCGCCCGCGACTTCCTGCTGCACCACGCCCGGCCCTGGCACGAGTCGGGCACCGACACCGCGTCCCGGGATCCGCACGCGATCGCCGTCTTCGGGCACGCGTACGCGCAGCGGCAGGCCCTCGACCGGCTCGTGGCGGCGGCGATCCACGCCCTCGACCCGGCCGCCGGCACCCCGCCCACCGCGGCCTGGCCGACCGCCGACAGCACCGCACGGCCGGACACCGCAGCCGAGCCCGGCCCGCCGCGCGCGGCGGTGCTGGCCCGCTGGTACGCCCACCACCGGATCGGCCAGGTCGTCTCGGCGGTCATCGGGGTGCTCGGCGCCAGCGGCACCGCCGGCCGGTTCGCCCTCGACCGCTACTGGCGCGACTTCCGCACCCACGCCCTGCGGCAACCGCCGTACTGGACTTTGGCCGACCTCGACCGGCCCGGCGACGCCGGGCCCGCCGAGGGGGTGGACCGGTGACCGGGCGGCAGCTGCACCTCAACGTCAACATCCTGGCGTCCGGCGCCCACCCGGCCGCCTGGCGGTCACCCGGCGGCCATCCCACCGCCGTCGTCGACATCGGCCACTACCAGCGGGTCGCGCGGGAGGCCGAGCGTGGCCTGCTCGACGCGGTGTTCCTCTCCGACGGGGTCCTGCTGCGCGGCAACGTCGCCGCCGGCCCGCCGATCACCGCCCTCGACCCGGCCGTCGTGGTGACCGCGATGGCGCTGGCCACCGACCGCATCGGCTTCATCGCCACCGTCTCGACCACCTTCAACAGCCCGTACCACATCGCCCGCATCTTCTCCTCGCTCGACCACGCCAGTGCCGGCCGGGTCGCCTGGAACGTGGTGACCACCCGCGACCCGGGTGCCGGCCGCAACTACGGACTGGCCGAACTGCCGCCCCGGGCGCAGCGGTACGCCCGCGCCGCCGAGTCGATCGAGGCGGTCACCGCGCTGTGGGACAGCTGGGAGGACGAGGCCCTCGTCGCCGACCCGGCCAGCGGGGTGTGGGCGCGGACCGACCTGATCCACCGGATCGACCACATCGGACCGTTCCACTCCGTGCAGGGGCCGTTGCAGATCCCGCGATCGCCGCAGGGCCGGCCCCCGCTGGTGCAGGCCGGCGGCTCGGACACCGGCCGCGACCTCGCCGCCCGCTACGCCGACGCGGTCTTCAGCCCGCAACAGCTCCTCGCCTCGGCCCGCACGTACTACGCCGACATCAAGAGCCGGGCCCGGGCGTACGGCCGCGACCCCGACACGATCAGCGTTCTGCCCGGCCTCAACCCGGTCGTCGGCAGCACCGAGGACGAGGCCCGACGCCGGCAACGCGAACTGAACGCGCTCCTCGGTGACGACCGCCTGCTCGCCGGCTTCGCCGCCCGGTTCGGTATCGATCCCGCCGAACTCGACCTGGACCGGCCGCTCCCCGCCCACCTGCTGCGGCCGACCGGCGACACGTACGGCTCGCAGGGGTTCGACGACGCGGCCCGCGACCTGATCTCCGCCGCCGGGCACCTGACGGTCCGTGACCTGATCGACCGGGGGATCGCCGCGCACCGGGTCGTCGTCGGCGCGCCGGAGCAGATCGCCGACGACATCGAGCGCTGGTTCCTCGGGCGCGCCGCCGACGGCTTCAACCTCCAGTGCGACGTCTACCCGGGCGGCCTGGCCGACTTCGTCGACCACGTCGTCCCCGAACTGCAACGCCGGGGCCTGTTCCGCCGCGAGTACGCCGGCACCACGCTGCGCGACCACTACGGGCTGCCCCGCCCGCGCAGCCGCTACGCGCTCACCACCACAGGGGAGGCCAACCGATGACCACCACCACCGATCCGGCCCACGACCTGGCCGTTGCCGCGGGTTCCGGCCGGGACGGCGTGGCCCGGCCACGCGACGACGCCGAGGCGATCGCCGCCGCCCACGCGCTGGCGATCCGGTGGCGTGAACTCGGGCCGGAACGCGACCGGGACCGCGCCGTGCCGTACGCGGAACTGGAACTGCTGTCGCGGTCCGGGCTGCTCGCGGTCACCGTGCCCCGCGCGTACGGCGGACCCGGCGTGCGGGCCGGCACCCTGACCCGGATCTTCGCCATCCTGTCCGCCGCCGACACCGCCCTGGCCCAGGTGCCGCAGAACCACTTCGGCGCCGTCTTCGGACTCGAGGCCGAAGACGACGAGCGCAAGGCGTTCTTCTTCGCCGAGACGTTGCGCGGCGCCCGGTTCGGCAACGCCGGCCACGAGCGCGGGCGCAGCGGCCGCAGCCACCCTAAGACGACACTGGTCGACGACGGCGACGGTTACCGGATCAACGGCGTCAAGTCGTTCTGCACCGGGGCGCTGACCGCCGACTGGGTGCCGGTCAGCGCCAGCCATCCCGACGGCTGGATCGCCACCGCGTTCGTGCCCCGGGGCACCCCGGCCTCGACATCCGCGAGGACTGGGACGCCTTCGGGCAGCGGGCCACCGTCAGCGGCAGCGCCGTGCTGACCGATGCGTGGGTCGCCCGCCGGCACGTGTTCGACCAGTCCGGCCGGCCCAAACCACAGGCGGCGTTCCGCTACGCGCGCAGCCAGCTGACGCACGCCGCCATCCAGATCGGCGTCGCCCACGCGGTCCTGGCCCACGCCGGGCGCCTCGACCGGGCCGGGCTGCCGGCCGGCGTCGCGCACCGGTTCGCCGCCTGGCGCGAGGACCTGCTCCTGGAGACGTCCGCCGCCGAGGCGCTCGTCGACCGGGCCGCCGACCTTGTCGACGAGGTCGTCTCCGCCGGCCCGACACCCGCGTCCGCGCTGGCCGTCGGTCTCGCCGTCGACGAGGCCAAGTGCGTCGCGTACGACCTGGGGCCGGTCGCCGCCGACGGGCTGGCCGCGTTTGCCGGCCCGGCCGACACCGATGCCGACCGTGGCTTCGACCGCTACTGGCGCAACGCGCGCACCCACTCACTGCACGACCCGGTCCGCTGGCGGCGCCACTACGTCGGCGACTACCACCTCAACGGCACCCTGCCGCCGGTACTGCGCTCGCTGCTGGAGTCGACCGGCGACGTGCCGCTGTGACCGCCCGAACCCTGATGGGAACACCATGAGCACCCTGCCGGCACCCGTCGACGTCGAGATCGTCGACCTGCACACCCACTACCGTCCACACTGGTGGGACGAGTCCGGACTCGGCCGCCGGCTGGCGGCCGGCACCGGTCCCGGCCTCGACTACGCCAAGCTCGACGACATCGACGACCTGACCCGGGAGACCGACGCCGGCGGGATCGCGCTGCGCGCCCTGAGCGCACCGGTCGAGTTGCTGTTCGGACCCGGTGCCGACGTGCCCACGTCGGCGGTCCGGCGGGTCAACGAACACCTGCGGCAGATCGTCGACGACCACGCCGGCCGGTTCGTCGGCCTGGCCACCGTCGACGCGTACGCCGGTGACGCCGGTGCCGAACAGGCCCGGTACGCCATCGAGGAACTCGGCCTGCACGGGCTGGTGCTCGACTCGTCCCGCCACGACCTGTACGTCGGCTCGCCGCAGGTGCGGCCGACGCTGGAGGTGGCCGCCGCGCACCGGGTGCCGGTGTTCGTGCACCCGGTCTTCGCGCCGCATGCCGGGCCGCTGGTCGCCGCCGCCGGCCGGGACGGCAACTCGTTCGGCCGTGGCCTGACCAACGGCACCAGCTTCCTGTCGGTGCTGCACGCCGGGCTGCCCGAACTCCTGCCCGACCTGCACCTGGTCTTCACCGCCCTGGGTGCCGGATCGCTGCTGTTCGCCGCCGACCGGATCGCCGAATATGCGGGTGGCGGCACGCTGAACGTCTACTTCGACACGTTGCGGTTCCATCCGCCGACGCTGCGCTACCTGGTCGACGTCCTCGGCGCGGAGCGGGTCGTGGTCGGCAGCGACTGGCCGATCCGGCTCGACGGCCGCCGTTCCGGGATCCTCGCCGCGCTGGGGGCCGCCGGGCTGTCCCCGACCGAACAGGCCCTGGTCGCCGGCGGCAACGCCCGGCGCCTGCTCACCGCCCGTACGCAGGCCACCGCACCCGACGAGGAGGGGTCGTGACCGACCGGCCGCGCTTCCACTGGTTCCTTCCCATGCACGGCGACGCCCGGTACTACGGGGGCGACCCCGCGCCCCGGCCGGCCACCCCGGACTACCTGCGCGACGTCGCCCGCGCGGCGGAGGTCAACGGCTTCGAGTCGCTGCTGCTGGCCACCGGCCACGGCACCCGGGACACCTGGCTGGTCGGGGCGGCGGCGGCCGCCGCGACCGAGACGATCCGGTTCATCGTCGCCTTCCGCGCCGGCTACACGCTGCCGACCCTGACCGCGCAGATGGTCGACACGTTCCAGCAGTTGTTCGCCGACCGGCTCGACGTCAACATCGTCACCGGCAGCGACGGCCCGGAGCAGCAGGCGTACGGCGACGACATCGCCAAGGACGAACGCTACCGGCGTACCGCGGAGTTCCTGTCCATTCTAGACAGCGAGCTGGCCGGCCGGCGGTTCGACTTCGCCGGCGACCACTACCGGGTCCGGGGCGGCGGCCGGCCCCGACCGGTGTCCCGGCGACCGACCATCTTCTTCGGCGGCCTGTCGGAGGAGGCGGCCGAGGTCGGCGCCGCGTACGCCGACGTCCAACTGATGTACGGCGAGACGCCGCCGATGGCCGCCGAGCACGTCGAACGGATTTCCAAGCTCGCGGCCCGGCACGGCCGCGAGGTCGAGTTCGGCATCCGCATCCAGGTCATCACCCGCGACACCGCCGACGAGGCGTGGGCCGAGACGGACCGGATCCTGGCCCGCCTCACACCGGAGGTCGTTGCGCGACGGCAGCGGGAGCTGGCCACCCGGCAGTCGGTCGGGCAGCGGCGGGTGCAGTCGCTGAACCCCGGCGTCATCGACCGTGACGCGCTGCGGCCGTACCCGACGATCTGGTCCGGGCTCGGCCTGGTCGGTGGCGGCGGGGGCAGCACCGCGCTGGTCGGCAGCCACGCCGAGGTCGCCGATCGGATCCGTGAGTACGTCGACGTCGGCATCAGCCACTTCATCGTCTCCGGCGCGCCGTTGCTGGAGGAGGCACACCGGTTCGGCGAGGGCGTCATCCCGCGCTTCGCCGCCGACGCCGCGGGCGACGGTACCGCGGACGACGACGTCACCGGCGCCGCGGCCGGCCCGGCCGGCGACGGCCGGCCGGCGACGGGCGTCGGAGGACGGCGGTGACCGCGACCCGGCGGCACGGCGTCGCCGAGCTGACCGCCCGCGCCGACGACTACCTGCGTGCGGTGGCGCCCGGCGCCGCCGACCGGGAACGGCTGCGCGAACTGCCGTACGCCCTGGTCCGTGAGCTGGCCACGGCCCGGCTCGGCACCTGGCGGATCCCCCGCGAGTACGGCGGACCCGGTGCCAGCGTGCGCGAGGTCTTCGGCTTTCTGATCGACCTGGCCGCCGCCGACTCCAACATCGCCCAGGCGCTGCGCCCCCACTTCGGCTTCGTCGAGAGCCTGCTGCGCTCGCCCGCGGAGCGGGAACGCGAGCGGTGGTTTCCCCGGCTGCTCGACGGCGACCTGGTCGGCCTGGCCAACGGCGAGATCGGCGCCCCGAACGGGGTGATCCGCACCCGGATCATCCGCGACGGCGCCGGGTTCCGGGTCAACGGCAGCAAGTACTACAGCACCGGCTGCCTGTTCGCCGACTGGCTCAGCGTCTCCGCCGTCGACGATGCCGGGGACCGGGTCTCGTTCGTCGTCCCCGCCGACCGGGCCGGGATCACCCTCGTCGACGACTGGGACGGCGCCGGCCAGCGGCTCACCGCCAGCGGCACCACGAACTTCGACGACGTGTGGGTGGCCGCCGAGGAGATCGTCGACCGGGACGTCCCCGCCGATGGGCCGCGCAGCCACACCACGGCGTTCCAGCAGCTGCTGCTCGCCGCCGTCGAGGCTGGCATCGCCCGCAACGCGCTCACCGACGCCGTCGCGTTCACCCGGGACCGGGCCCGGCCGATCAAACACAGCTCGGCGAAACAGTCGGTCGACGACCCGTACGTGCGGCACTCGGTGGGGGAGATCGCCGCCCGGGCGTACGCCGCCGAGGCGGTCGTGTTGCGCGCCGCCGGCGCCATCGACCGGGCGCTGGCCCCGGGCGCCCCCGCCGTCCTGCTCGTGCAGGCGTCGGTCGAGGTCGCCCAGGCGCAGTTTCTCGCCGTGGAGTCGGCGCTGAAGGCCGCCGAGCTGATCTTCGACGTCGGGGGCGGCTCGACCACCGCCCGCGAGCACAACCTCGACCGGCACTGGCGCAACGCGCGCACCGTCGCCAACCACAACCCGCGCCACCACAAGGCGGCCGTCGTCGGCGACTACCGGCTCAACGGCACCGAACCACCCCGCACCGGACTCTTCTGATGCCAAGGAGCACGATGACCCACCGTCCACTGGGCCGGACCGGCGTCCAGGTCAGCCCGCTCACCCTCGGCGCGATGAACTTCGGCGCCGGCGGCAACCCCGACCACGCCGACGGCGTACGGATCATCCACGCCGCGCTCGACGCCGGCATCAACGTCATCGACACCGCCGACGTCTACTCCCAGGGCGAGTCCGAGACGATCGTCGGCAAGGCCCTGGCCGGCGGGCGCCGCGACGACGTGGTGCTGGCCACCAAGTTCCACGGCGCGATCGGCGACGGGATCAACCACCGCGGCAACTCGCGCCGCTGGATCCACCGGGCGGTCGAGGACAGCCTGCGCCGGCTCGGCACCGACCACATCGACCTCTACCAGGTGCACCGCCCCGAACCGGACACCGACCTCGACGACACCCTCGGTGCCCTGTCCGACCTGGTCCACCAGGGCAAGATCCGCTACTTCGGCACCTCCACCTTCGAACCGCACGAGATCGTCGAGGCACAGTGGACGGCCCGCGAGCGGGGCCGGGAGCGCCCGGTCACCGAGCAGCCGCCGTACTCGATCCTGGCCCGCGGCGCCGAACGCGCCGTCCTGCCGTTGGCGCAACGCTACGGCCTCGGCGTCCTGCCGTGGAGCCCGCTCGCCGGCGGCTGGCTCTCCGGCCGCTACCGCAAGGACCGGCCAGACCCGGCGCCGTCGGCCCGGCACCGCCGCCAGCCGGGCCGGCACGACCCGGACCTGCCCGCCAACCGGACCAAACGGGTTGCCGTCGAGCAGCTCACCGAACTGGCCGAGGAGGCCGGCCTGTCGCTGATTCACCTGTCGCTCGCCTTCGTGCTGCGGCACCCGGCCGTCAGCTCGGCGATCATCGGCCCGCGCACCCTGGAACACCTGGCGAGCCAGCTCGGTGCGGAGAAGGTCGTCCTCGCAGACGACGTACTCGACCGGATCGACGAGATCGTGCCGCCCGGCGTGACCATCAACCCCGCCGACGCCGGCTACCAGCCGCCGTCGCTGACCGACCCCGCCCGCCGCCGCCGGCCCGCCGGCACCTGACCGTCCCGGCCGGGACGCCGGCGCACACCCGAGGAGTATGACCGTGACCCAGCCCGTCATCGACATCCACGCCCACTTCCGCCAGCCCGACCAGCCGGCCCCGCCACCGCCCGCCTGGGTCTCCGACGAGCGCCGCCGCCAGCAGATCGAACACGCCGAGATCCTGGCCAGCTTCGACCGGATCATCGAGGTCTCCGACGCCGCCGGGGTCGACACCCGGGTCCTCAGCCTGCCCGCCGCCAGCCGGTTCACCGACTTCGACACCGCCCCGCCCCAGCTCCAGGCGATCCGCGACCTCAACGACTACCTGGCCGGCGGCGTACGCGACCACCCCGGCCGGCTGCTCGGCCTGGCCACCGTCGACGCGTTCGCCGGCGAGGACGGCGCCGCCGAGGTCCGCCGCGCCGTCGATGAACTGCACCTGTCTGGCATCGTCGTCGACTCGGCCAAGGCCGACGTCTTCCTCGGCGCCCCGGAAACGGTTCCGACGCTGGAGGAGGCGGCCCGGCTCGACGTACCGGTCTTCGTCCACCCGACGGGGACCAGCCTCACCCCGGCCCTGATCGCGCAGGCCGGGCAGCTCGGCTCGTCGTACGGCCGAGGGCTGGCCAACGGCGTCGCCCTGCTGTCGCTGATCCACCGTGGGCTGCTCGACCGGATCGCCGGGCTGCGGATCGTCTTCACCACGCTGGGCATCGGCTCGCTCGGCATCGCCGGCACCTGGCGGGCCCGCGGCGGACTGGCCGCCGACGACGGCCGCTGGCAGGTCCACTTCGACACGATGGGCTTCGACCCGCAGAACGTGGCCTACCTGGTCTCCGTGCTCGGCGCCGACCGGGTGCTGCTCGGCAGCGACTTCCCGCACCAGGTCGACGCCACCCGCGACCGGGTCGCCAACGCCCTCGACAAGGCCGGCCTGTCCCGGGCCGACCAGGCACTGATCCGGGGCGGGAACGCCGCCGCCCTGCTCACCCGCGACCCCGCCGCGCTCACCGCGTCGGCCTGAGGCGCACCGTGAACGTGGCTGTCCGCGACCACGGTCCGGCCGGACCGGACGGGGCGACCCTGCCCAGCCGGTTCGGCCCGGTGCCCGACCACCCGGTGCTCGACCGGGTCGGTGAGGTCGTCCGATCGACGATCGCGCCGGTGGCCCCGGCGACCGACGCACGGGGTGTGCCCCGCGACCACCTGACCGCCCTGACCGGCACCGGGCTGTTCGGACTCAACCTTCCCGGCGGTACCCGGGTGCCGGCCGCCGTCGCCGCCGAGGCGCAGGAACTGATCGCCGGCGCCTGCCCCTCGACCCACCTGATCACCTCCCAGCACGCCACCCCGGCCCAGTGGATCGGCCGCTCCGGACAGCCGGCCCTGCACGACCTGCTGCCCGACCTGGTCGCCGGCCGGCGGATCGGCGGCGCCGCGTTCGGCCACGTCCGCACCTGGCCGGGGCGCACCACGGTGCGGGTACGCCGGGAACCCGGCGGCTGGCGGTTCGACGGGGTCGCCCCCTGGTTCTCCGGCCACGGGCTCGTCGACCTGGTCCTGCTCGCCGGGGTCGACGAGCGGGACCAGGCGATCGTCTTCGCCGTCGTCGACCTGCCGCAGCCGGCCACCGTACGGGCCGTACCGCTGCGGTTGGCGGCGATCGACGGCGCGCGGACCGTCGCCCTCGAACTCGACGGCCTCACGGTGCCCGACGAGCGGGTGGCACAGGTCGTCGGCGTCGACGAGTGGAAGGCCCGCGACGGGCTCGACGGGCCGCCGGTCTATCCCGGGTCGATGGGGCTGGCCCGTGCCGCCGCCGGCTACGCCCTCGACCGCTTCCCGGACAACCCGGACCTGCGGCACCTCGCCGACGAGATCGCGCTGCTCCGCACACTGGCGTCGGGGCCGGGTAACGCGGCCGAGGCCCGCGAGCCCGGCCACGACGTCTTCTACTGGCGCAGCCGTTCGGTGAACCTCGCCGTACGCGCCGCGAACGCCGCGGTCGTCGCCCGGGCGGGGCCGGCCTGCTTGCCGACGACCCGGTCCAGGTCTGGGCCCGGGCCGCACTGTTTCTCCAGGTACGTGGCCTGTCGCCACGACTGCGCGAGGCCCATCTCGCCCGGCTCGCCGGCCTGCCGTGACCCGGTCCACGAGACGCGTGGCCCCGAGGGCTCATCCCAGATGCTTGTGCTGAGCCGCTTCCGCCGCCTCCTGGAAGTCGGCGACGGCCCCGCCGTAGTCCCTTGCCCAGTTCGTCAGGACCTCGATGGGCTCCACGAGAGTCCGGCCGAGGTCGGTGAGGCTGTATTCGACCCGCCGTGGTGCTTCGGCATGGCGTTCGACCAGACCGTACTGCTGGAGCCGACGCAACGTCTGGGTGAGGACCTTGCGCGAGATGCCGCCGATGAGGTCGACGAGTTCACCGTGCCGGCGAGGCTGATGGCTGAGCCCGAAGAGTACAAGCACCGCCCATTTGTCGGAGATGATCTCGACCGCCAGGCGGGTGGGGCAGTCGGCGAGGAAGGCTGGTCCGGCCGCGTTCTGCATGGAAACCGAAGGTACCAGGAGGTAACCCACGGCTTCGTAACGTCTTCCGCGAGCAGTGCGACCAGTACCAGATGCGGAGGAGTCACCATGCCACGAGTCGTCGTGTTCGACGAGTTCGGCGGGCCGGACGTCATGCACATCGTCGAGGAGCCGGTCGTCGAGCCCGCAGTCGGCGAGGTACGGATCAGAATCGAGGCGTTCGCCGTCAACCCGCTCGACCAGATGATGCGTTCGGGCATTTCGCCCGCAACCGTTCCCCTGCCACACGCTCGTCTCGGCGTGGAAGGCACCGGAGTCGTCGACGCGCTGGGCCCCGGGATCACCGGGCTGAAGATCGGTGATCCGGTCATCCTCACGGCCATTCCCGACGCGAGCGTGAGAGGCAGCTACGCCGAGTACACCACGGTCCCCGCCAGCCGGGTCGTCGCCCGCCCGGCCGGGCTCGGCATCACGGAGGCGGCGGCGATCTGGGTCGCGTACGCCACCGCCTACGGCGCGCTCGTCGAGAAGGCGGGGATGCGGCCCGGCGACCACGTCCTCATCACCGCCGCGTCCGGCGGCGTCGGGCGGGCGGCGATGCAGATCGCCAACCAGATCGGCGCCGTGCCGATCGCCGTCACTCGGCAGACCGCGAAGAAGGACGAACTGCTTGCCGCCGGCGCCGCCGCGGTCATCACCACCGACCTCGTGGACGTGGTCGAAGCTGTCCGCCACCACACTGGAGGGACCGGCGCCGACATTGTCCTCGACCTTGTCATGGGTCCGAGCCAGCAGGATCTCCTGAAGGCGGCCCGCCCCGGCGCAACGCTGGTCGCCGCGGGCTTCCTGGACCCTCGGCCCACACCCTTCCCGGGCGCGCCACTCACGATCTTCAGCTACCGGAGCTTCGAGCACACCCTCGACGCCGTCGTGGTGAAGCGCATGGCGGCGTTCCTGAACGCCGGTGTACGCCTCGGTGCACTGCGGCCCGCCATCGACAAGGTGTTCGCCCTCGACGACGTCGTCGAGGCACACCGCCACCTCGAGAAGGGGCTGCACGCCGGGAAGAAGATCGTCGTCTCAATCTAGGACCGGAGGTGCTGCGGTTGGCGAGGCGCCGTTCCACCGACGATCCCGTCTGATCGATGTTAATCTATCTCCGATTACCGGTCGGCATGATGGGGGAGCGGGATGTCGGTGCGCAGAGGTGGAAGGCATGTCCTGGCCGTGGTGGCTCTCGCCGCCACGATGGTGGGCGTCGCGGCCACACCGGGCGCGACCTCGGGGCCGGCGGAACGGGCCGGCGCGGCGGCGGGTGACTGCCCGTTCGTGAGCGCCCTGTGCCTGTTCGACGAGACCGGCTACAACGGCACGCGGTTCACCGTTTCCTCGACCACGCCGGGCGGCACGTGCGTCAGTCTGGTCGCCCACGGCTTCGGCGGCCAGGCCCGATCGGTGCTCAACGCCAGCACCTCCGCCGCCGCGCTGTTCGCCAACGACGGCTGTGTCGGCGGCCCCTACCAGGTGGCGGGCGGCAGCGGCATCGCGGACCTCGGCTCGTTCCGGGCGAACAGCGTCTGGGTGCGCTAGTTTCCGTACCGTGCCGGGCCTTCCGGGCTCAGTGCGGGCGGCCGGCCCGGGCGACGACCGCGGTGGCGATCACGAGGTCCTGCCAGGACATGCCGGAGCCTTTGTGGACCACCGGGCGGTCGGCCGGCAGCGTGGTCTCGCCGGTCACCACCGAGCGCACCGTGGTCAGTTCCCCGACGTCGATCGCGCCCTCCCGGACGGCCATGATCACGTCGCCGCACTCCCGCAGCGCGGTGGCGACGTCCTCGACCACGACCTGCGCGCGGCCGAGCAGGGCGGCGTCGAGTTCCCGGGCGTCGGGCTCGTGGGAGCCGACCGCGATCACGACGGCGTCGTCGCGTACCAGGTCGGGGGCGAAGAGCGGGGTACGGGCGGTGGTGGCGCACACGACGACGTGCGCGGCCCGTACGGCCCGCTCCGCCTCGGGGGTGCCGGTGCCGACGACCCGGACGTCGGCACCGGACAGTGCCGTGTGGACGTGAGCGCGAGAAGCCCCGCGGTCGCGAACGGAGGGCAGGTCCGCGTCCGTGCGTCGTACCACGTGTGTGAGGTCGGAGATCTCGCGGTGCCCGTCGAGGACGGACCGCAGGGTGGTGGCGTGTCCGGCGGCCTGGGGGCCGCCGCCGTACACGACGATCCGCAGCGGTGCCGGGTCGCGCAGGAGCGCGGGTCTGACGGCCGCGACGGAGACCGCCGGGGTACGCAGCGCGGTCAGCGCGCCCGCGTCGACCAGCGCGGTGGGTGTCAGGGTGTCCGCGTCGAACAGGACGTAGACGCCCTGGATGCGGGGCAGGCCGCGCTCGGGGTTCCGGGGCGGACGGTGGCGATCTTGATCCCGGTGCCGGCGCCGATGTCGCTGGGCATGAGCAGGAAGTGCCCGTGCCGCAACTCGACCTGGGTGCGGGCGGGGTCGGTGGCCGGATCGAACCCGTCGCGCAGGGCGGCCTCGATCGCCTCGACCGCCTCGCGCGGGGAGAGCAGGGCGGTGACCTGCTCGGCGGTGAGGTAGGGCAGGGGCGTGGTCATCGCGGCGGGATTCCTCCGGTCGGGGCCGCCGGCGGGGTCGGCCCGGCGTGACAGGAAGGTAACCCGGCGGCCCCTACGACGCAGGCTGGGGCTCGGTGGTGCTCTCCTGTTCCCACATCGCGGCCATCTCGTCGAACGCGTGCTCCATGATCTGGACCATCGCCCGGCGGGCGCTGTCGCCGTCGCGGCGCTGGATCGACTGGGCGACGTCGGCGTGCAGTTGGAGTGCCTGCTCGTGCGGGTGGTGCGGCATGAGGTGGTGCAGGTGGCGGCCGGTGAGGACCTCGGCGACGAGGTCCTGCAGCTTGACGAACATCTCGTTGCCGGAGGCGCGTAGCACCCGCTGGTGGAACTCGATGTCGAGGCCGAGGAAGCGGTCCTCGTCGCCGGCCTTGCCGGCGGCCCACATCTTGGCGGCGAGGCCGACCAGTTCGCTGGCCTCGTCGTGGTCGACGCGGTGGGCGGCGAGCCAGGCGGCGTGTGGTTCCACCGCGGTACGCAGTTCGGTGATCGAGCGGAGTTGGGCGATGCGTCCGGCCGAGGCCAGCCGCCAGCGGATCACCTGGGGATCGAAGACGTTCCAGTGGCCGGCCGGGCGGATCATGACGCCGACGCGCCGACGGGTCTCGATGAAGCCCATCGACGCGAGCACCCGGAGCACCTCGCGGATCACCGAGCGGGACACCGTGTAGCGGTCGACCAGGTCATCGATGTTGAGCACTGCCCCGGGCGTCAGTTCGCCACCGCAGATGGCGGTGCCGAGGTGGTCGAGGACGCGTCCGTGCAGCCCGGCCTCGGCGGGGGCGGTTTGGGCGGGTGCGACCCCGGGGGAGGGCGAATTCACGCTTGGGATCATATCAGTTGCGTCTACCCCTTGTATAAGTCTGCTTTTTCGGCCTAGCATCCCGACGTTAAGCGGATGTAAAACGCCGAGGTCGTCCCGTCCCCCGAGGTGACGGCCAGCACACAGCACGTGCCCATCCCCGAGGGTGGCGACAGAAGGAGAGACGGACGTGGGACGTCGATCGATAATTGGGACATCTCTGGCGGTGGTTGCCGCCATGACGCTGTCGGCCTGTGGCGGCGGCGGAGACAGCGGCGCTTCGGACACCGTGCGGGTGACGCTGGTCAACCACGTGTGGACCGAGAACATCCGGAAGGTGATCCCGCAGTTCGAGCAGGAGACCGGCCTGAAGGTCGAGGTCACCCAGCTTGGCGAGGACCAGCTCTCGGACCAGTACAACGTCAAGCTCAACGCCGGCTCCCGGGACATCGACGTGATGATGTACCGGCCGCTGCAGGAGGGGCGGCTGTTCGCCGAGAACGGGTACCTCGCCGACCTGACCGACAAGGCCGAGGGCAGCGCCGACTTCGACTTCGCCGACTTCCAGGAGACCCCGGTCGGGGCGACCAGCCACGAGGACAAGCTGGTCGGCGTTCCGATCATCACCGAGCAGCAGGTCCTCTACTACCGCAAGGACCTGCTGGAGAAGTCCGGCTTCACCGCCCCGCCGGCCACGCTCGACGAGCTCAAGGCCCAGGCGACGAAGATCCAGGCGGACAACCCGGGCGTGGCCGGCTTCGTGGCCCGCACCGGTAAGGCCGCCGCCGTCACCCAGTTCTCCAGCTTCCTGTACAGCTTCGGCGGCGACTTCGTCGACGCGTCGGGCAAGGCCGCGGTCAACACCCCCGCCGCCAAGCAGGCGTACGCCTTCTACGGCGGACTGCTGCGCGAGAACGGGCCGGCCAACGTCAGCACCGACATGAGCTGGTCGGAGGCGATGGCGATCTTCACCCAGGGCCAGGCCGCCTTCTACCCGGAGGCCAACTCGCTCTACAAGAACGCCACCGACCCGGCCAAGTCGAAGGTCTCCGAGACCGTCGGGTTCGCGCCGATGCCCGCCGGCCCGGCCGGCTCGAAGCCGTACAACATCCCGTCCTGGGGCCTGGCCGTCAACGAATCCTCGGAGAACCAGGACAACGCCTGGAAGTTCATCGAGTGGGCGGCCGGCAAGGCGCAGACGCTGGAGCAGCAGAAGGCCGGCGTCCCCGGTGCCCGGACCTCCGTCTGGGAGAACCCGGAGGGCATCTCGACCTACCCGGCCGACATGGCCGACGCGATCACGGTGAGCCTCGCCAACGGCGTTGGTCACGACCGGCCGGTGGTCGAGCGGGTCGCGCAGGCCCGCGAGATCGTCGGGCAGCCGATCGTCGACGCCATCACCGGTGGCGACGCCGCGGCCTCGGCCGAGACCGCCAACGAGGCGTTCCAGAAGTTCCTGGACGACGAGGCCCGCTAGCGAGAACCGGGCGCGGGGGTGGTGGACGTTTCGCCACCCCCGCGCCCGGCCGCCCACCACGGAGAACTGATGTCAGCTGTTATCGCCCCCGACAAGGCGCCAAGCCGCGCCAACGTCATGCCCGACACGCCCGGCTGGGCGCGCTGGGCCAACGACCATCGCAAGTGGCTCTTCGCGGCCCCGGCCATGGCCTTCGTCGCCGCGCTGATCATCTTCCCGCTCGGCTGGACGATCTACCTCAGCCTCACCGACTCGTCGGGCTCGGTCCGCGCCGAGTCGGAGTTCATCGGTTTCCGGAACTACATCGACGTCCTCACCGACACCGACCGGTTCTGGCCCGCCGTCGGGCGGACCGCGGCATTCACCGGCGTCGCACTGCTCTTCGAGGTCGTCCTCGGCATGGCCATCGCCCTGCTGCTCTGGCGGCCGTTCAAGGGCGAGAAGTGGGTCCGGGTCGCCATCCTCCTGCCGCTGGTCGCCACCCCGGTCGCCGTCGGCATGATGTGGCGGCTCATCTTCGACCCCAACATCGGACTGGCCAACCAGGCGCTCGGCTGGATCGGCATCGGCCCGCAGCCGTGGCTGGCCGGGCAGCACACCGCGCTGCCCACCACGATCTTCATCGACATCTGGCAGTGGACGCCGATGGTCGTACTGATCCTGCTCGCCGGGCTGACCTCGCTGTCGGAAGAGCCGCAGGAAGCGGCCATGATCGACGGCGCCAGCCCCTGGCAGCGCTTCCGGCACGTCACCCTGCCGCTGCTGATGCCCACCGTGATCGTCGCGGTCCTGCTGCGCGGCATCGACGCGCTGAAGACCTTCGACATCCTCTACGCCACCAAGGGCCGCGGCGGCGGTTCGTTCAACGAGGTGGAGACCCTCAACGTGTACGCCTACGGGCTGAGCTTCGACTACAACGAGTACGGCCTCTCCTCGACCGTGCTGATCCTGTTCTTCCTGATCATCATCGGCTCGATGTGGGCGCTCACCTCCCGCCGGAAGAAGGAGGCCCGCCGATGAAGTCACGTACCGGGTTCAAGGCCTTCCGCGCGGTGGCGCTGGTCCTCGTGGTGCTCTCGCTGGTGGCACCGCTGCTGTGGATGGTCGCCGCGTCGTTCAAGACCAACGTCGACATCTACGACTCCAGCAAGGCGCTGATCTTCTCGCCGACCCTGGACAACTACGGCACGGTCCTCCAGCAGGCCAACTACGTCCAGTTCATCTTCAACAGCCTCTGGGTCGCCTTCGCGGCGACCGCGCTGTCGCTGCTGCTCGGCGTGCCGGCCGCGTACGCGATGAGCCGGTTCAACATGAAGAAGTCGGCGCTCGTGGTGCTCATGGCCCGGGTCATCCCCGGCGTGTCGCTGCTGGTGCCCTGGTACTACGTCTTCTCCAACATGCGCCTGGTCGGCGGCTTCAGCGTGCTGATCCTGAGCCACATGTTCGTGTCGCTGCCGTTGATCGTCTACATCATGATGGGCTTCTTCGACGGCCTGCCCGACGAACTGGAAGAGGCGGCCCAGGTCGACGGCCTGACCCCGATCGGCGCGTTCCGCCGGATCACCCTGCCGCTGTCCGTCCCGGGCATTGCCACCGCCGGCATCCTGTCCTTCATCTTCTCCTGGAACAACTTCATGTTCGCCCTGGTGCTCTCCGGCGCGGACACCAAGACCCTGCCCGTGGCGATCTTCGACTTCGTCGGGTACGCCAGCATCGACTGGGGCGGCCTGATGGCGGCGACCACCGTGGTCACTCTGCCGATCATGGTCATCGCCCTGTTCGTGCAGAAATACATCGTCTCCGGCCTCACCGCCGGCGCGACGAAGGGCTGACCGACATGACGACCATCGCCCGCGTCGAGACCTTCCTCGTCGCACCCCGCTGGCTGTTCGTCCGGGTGGAAACCACCGACGGACTCGTCGGCTGGGGCGAAGCGACCTGCGAGGGCCGCTCCGAGACCGTACGCACCGCCGTCGAACAGCTCAGCGAGGTGCTCATCGGCCAGGACGCGCTGCGGATCGAGGACCACTGGCAGGTGATGACCAAGGGCTCCTTCTACCGGGGCGGTCCGATCCTGGCCAGCGCGGTCGCCGGGCTGGACCAGGCGCTGTGGGACATCGCCGGCAAGCGGTACGGCGCACCGGTGCACCAGCTTCTCGGCGGACCCGTCCGGGACCGGATCCGGGTCTACGGCTGGGTCGGCGGTGACGAACCCAGCGAGGTCCGCGACCACATCGCCGCCCGGGTGGAGGCGGGGCTGACCGCCGTGAAGATGAACGCCTCCGGGCGGATGAGCCCGATCGCCTCCGTCGCCGAACTCGACGAGGTGGTGGCCCGGGTCGCCGCCGCCCGCGAGGTCCTCGGCGACGAACGTGACGTCGCCGTCGACTTCCACGGCCGGTTCACCCTCGCCAACGCCCGCCGGGTCGCGCCGCTGCTGGAGCCGTACCGGCCGCTGTTCCTCGAGGAGCCGGTGGTGCCGGAGAACTCGCACCTGATCGGCGAGTTCGTCCGCTCCACCACCACCCCGGTGTCGACCGGGGAGCGGCTCTACAACCGCCAGGAGTTCCTGCCCGTGCTCCAGGCCGGCATCGCCGTGGCGCAGCCGGACCTCTCGCACGCCGGCGGAATCACCGAGGTACGCAAGATCGCCGCACTGGCGGAGGTCTACGACGTACAACTCGCCCCGCACTGCCCGCTCGGCCCGATCGCCCTGGCCGCCTGCCTCCAGGTCGGCTTCGCCACGCCGAACTACCTGATCCAGGAGCAGAGCATCGGCATCCATTACAACCTCGGCGCCGAGGTGCTCGACTACTGCGTCGACCAGGAGCCGCTGACCTTCGTCGACGGGTACGTCCAGCGGCTCACCGCACCCGGACTCGGCATCGAGATCGACGAGCAGGCGGTACGGGCGGCGGACAAGCGCGGGCACGCCTGGCGCAGCCCCACGTTCCGGCACCCCGACGGCTCCTACGCGGAATGGTGACCATGACTGTCGACCTCACCGCCGAACTCGCCGCGACCCGCCTGCTGGCGATCATCCGTGGCACCGACACCGCCGCCGCGATCGCGGCCGGCACCGCACTGCTGGCCGAGGGCGTCTCGATCGTCGAGGTGGCGCTGACCACCCCCGGCGCCTGCGACGCCATCGCCGCCATCCGGCAGGCCGCCCCGCAGGGCAGCCTGGTCGGCGCCGGCACGGTGCTGACCGTCGCCGACGTCGCCGACGTGGCCGCCGCCGGCGCCCAGTTCGTGGTCACCCCGGCCGTGGTCGAGTCGATCGGCGAGGCGGCCCGCCGTGGCCTGCCGGTCGCCGCCGGCGCGCTCACCCCGACCGAGGCGTACGCGGCGGTGCGGCAGGGCGCCGGCGTGGTCAAGCTCTTCCCGGCGTCGGTGGGCGGGCCGGCGTACCTCAAGGCGGTGCGTGACCCGTTCCCGGACATCCCGTTCGTCGCGGTCGGCGGGGTCGGCCTGGCCGAGCTGCCCGCCTACCTGGCGGTCGGGGCGATCGCGGTCGGGGTCGGCGGCCCGCTGGTGGGTGACGCCGCCTCCGGCGGTGACCTCGACGCGCTGCGCGAGCGGGCCCGGGCCTACGTCGCGGCGACCGGGGGCATCCCGCGTCCATGAGTCGGAGATCCACCGGATTCAGTACGATGGTGCCGCCCGCCGGCACGCAACATTGTGGAGGGTCGGCATGAGCGGCGTGGATTTGTTGACCTTCGGCGAGGTGCTGGTGTCGCTGCGGTCGACCGGCCCGCTGCACCTCGGCGGGCCGTTGACCATGCACATGGTCGGGGCGGAGTCGAACGTCGCGGTCGGGCTGTCCCGGCTCGGGCACCGGGCCGCCCTGGCCGGCCGGGTCAGCGACGACGAACTGGGCGAGTTCGTGCTGCGCGAGCTGCGGGCCGAAGGGGTCGACACCGACGGCGTCCGCCGTGACCCGGACCGGCCGGCCGGCCTGATGTTCCTGGAGCGGCGCACCGCCGACCTGACCCGGGTGGTCTACCGGCGGGCGGGTTCGGCCGGATCGGCGCTGGACGTCGACGACCTGCGCGGGCCGCTCGCGGCCGGGCCCCGTCTGGTGCATCTGACCGGGATCACCCCGGCGCTGTCCGACAGCGCCCGGGCGGCGGTGACGTGGGCGGCGCGGGAGGCGGCGTCCGCCGGCACCACCGTGTCCCTCGACGTCAACTACCGGACCCGGCTCTGGTCGCGGGAGGCCGCCCGCGCGGCCCTGACCCCGCTGGCCGGGTACGCGTCGGTCGTCGTCGCCTCCGCCGACGAACTGGACCTGGTCGCCGAACCCGGTGCCGACGAGGACACCGCGGTCGCCGGCCTGCTCCGCCGGGGCGTGCACACGGTGCTGGTGAAGCTCGGCGCCGACGGCGCCCGCGCCCACACCCGGGACGGTGTCGTCCACGCCGCGGCGGTGCCCGTCACCGCCGTGGACACCGTCGGTGCCGGTGACGCGTTCACCGCCGGCTACCTCTCCGGACACCTCGACGGACTCGACCTCGCCGACCGGCTCCAGCGCGCGGTGGCGCTGGGCGCCTTCGCGGTCGCCGCCCACGGCGACTGGGAGGGCCTGCCCCGTCGCGACGAGTTGTCCCTCATCACCGGCAGCGTCGCCGGCACCACCCTTCGCTGAGCACCAACCCGAGAAAGGCACCCTCGTGAAGATCGTCGCCGCCGACGTCATCGTCTCCAGCCCGGACCGTAACTTCGTCACATTGAAGATCACAACCGAGGACGGCATCACCGGGCTGGGCGACGGCACACTCAACGGCCGCGAACTCTCCGTCGCCTCGTACCTGCGGGACCATGTGGTGCCGCTGCTGCTCGGGCGGGACGCGCACAACATCGAGGACGCCTGGCAGTTCCTCTACCGCTCGGCGTACTGGCGGCGCGGCCCGGTCACCATGGCCGCCATCGCGGCGGTCGACGTCGCGTTGTGGGACATCAAGGCCAAGGCCGCCGGCATGCCGCTCTACCAGCTGCTCGGCGGCGCCTCGCGCACCGGCGCCATGGCGTACGGCCACGCCTCCGGCCGCGACCTGCCGGAACTGTTCGACTCGATCCGCGCCCACCTCGACCTCGGCTTCCGGGCGATCCGGGTGCAGACCTCCGTACCCGGCATCAACGCCGTCTACGGCGTCGCCGCCCAGCCGAGCATCGACGGCAAGCGGTACGACTACGAGCCGGCCCAGCGCATCCCGCTGCCGGCGGAGGAAGACTGGGACACCCGCGCCTACCTGCGGCACCTGCCCGGGGTGTTCGAGGCGGTCCGGAACGAGTTCGGCCCGGAACTGCCGCTGCTGCACGACGGCCACCACCGGATGACCCCGATCCAGGCCGCCAAGCTCGGCAAGGCCCTCGAACCGTACGACCTGTTCTGGCTGGAGGACTGCACCCCGGCGGAGAACCAGGAGGCGCTGCGGCTGGTCCGCCAGCACACCACCACGCCGCTGGCCATCGGCGAGGTCTTCAACACCGTCTGGGACTACCAGACCCTCATCCGCGAACAGCTGATCGACTACGTGCGGTCGGCGGTCACCCACACCGGCGGCATCACCGCGATGCGCAAGCTGCTCGACTTCGCCGCCCAGTACCAGATCAAGTCGGGCATCCACGGCCCGACCGACATCTCGCCGGTCGGCATGGCCGCCGCGCTGCACCTGGACCTGGCCATCCACAACTTCGGCATCCAGGAGTACATGCGGCACGGCGAACTCACCAACCAGGTGTTCCGCCAGTCGTTCAGCTTCGTCGACGGCTACCTGCACCCCGGCAACCAGCCCGGCATCGGGGTGGAGTTGGACGAGGAGGCGGCCGCCCGCTTCCCGTACCAGCCGGCGTACCTGCCGTTCAACCGGCTCAAGGACGGCACCGTCCATGACTGGTGACCGGCCGACGCGGCACGTCGTGGTGATGGGCGTGTCCGGCGCGGGCAAGACGACCGTCGCCCAGGGGGTGGCCGCGCTGACCGGGCTGGCCTTCGCCGAGGCCGACGAGTTCCACTCCGAGGCCAACGTGAGCCGGATGCGGGCCGGGGTGCCGCTGGACGACGACGCCCGCTGGCCGTGGCTGCGCGCCCTGGCCGACTGGATGGCGGCCCGCCACCGCGAGGGGGTGTCGACCGTGCTGGCCTGCTCGGCGCTGCGGCGTTCCTACCGCGACGTGCTGCGGCAGGGGCCGCCCCGGGTGGACTTCCTGCACCTGGACGGGCCGACCGAGGTCATCCGGGAGCGGATGTCGGTCCGCGCCGGCCACTACATGCCGGCCAGCCTGCTCGACTCGCAGACCGCGACCCTGGAGGCGCTCTGGCCGGACGAGCAGGGCGTCGTGCTCGATCTGCGGCTCTCCACCGACGAACTGATCGTCGCGGCCGTCGAGCGGCTCGGCCTGCCGGTGCGCGATGTCGCGTCCGCGGCGCCGGCGGAGCCCGGACGGCAGCCGTAGGCTCCGGATGTGGTCGACGGCGGCCCGACCGTGTCGGTCGGGCCGCCGTCGCACCGGGAGGCGTGGTGCCGGCCGGCACCACGTCGATCAGGCCTGCTTCGTCTCCCAGAAGATCTCCGAGATCTCATTGATCTTCGCCAGGAGCCGGCCCGCGACCTCCGGGTCCGCGGAGCCCTTCGCGCCGCCCGCGCCGGCCAGCTTGGTCGCCTCGTTGAAGAGGCCGTGCAGGTGCGGATACTTCTCGAAGTGCGGCGCCTTGAAGTAGTCGGTCCACAGCACCCAGAGGTGGTGCTTGACCAGCTCGGCCCGCTGCTCCTTGATGATCAGTGAACGGGTGCGGAACTCCGGATCCTCGTTCGCCTGGTACTTCTCACAGATGGCCTTGATCGACTCGGCTTCGATCCTGGCCTGGGCCGGGTCGTAGACGCCGCACGGCAGATCGCAGTGGGCACTCACCGTGGTACGCGGCACGAAGAGGCGGAACAGTCGCATCAGAGTTTTCCTTCGCGTGGTAGGGGAAGCGGCGCCGAGGCGATGAACTCCCGGTCGTGGTAGACGAGCCGCCCGGCCGTCGGGCCGAGGAACACCTCGCACACCGTGGCGACGACGACGGTGGCGTCGCCGACCGGAACCAGGTGCAGCGGCGTGCACCGCAACGACGCCACGGCGCCGGGCAGCACCGGCTCGCCGGTCGGCAGCGTGCGCCAGCCCTGTTCGGGCGTGAAGCGCGGCCCGCCGGAGCGGGAGAAGTCCCGCGCCAGGCCGAGGTGACCGGGGCCCAGCAGGTTGACGACAAAGCCGGCTGCCCCGACGATCGCCCGTGCGGATCCCGAACCCGTCACCGAGAAGGACAACGCCGGCGGCGTGACCGACACCGACGCCACACTGGAGGCGGTCAGTCCCACCGGCCCGTCCGGCCCGGCCGCGGAGATGACCGAGACGCCCGCCGGGTACCGGCGGAAGGCGGCCTTGAACCGCCCGCCGATGTCAGTCTCGACACTGCTGGACACGAGCCTCCCTCGCCGATCATCGGTCGACGTCACGAGGGTAAAACCTGAACTCGACTTCAGGTCAACCGTGCGTACGCCGAATCGCGGTGCGGCGGCCGGCGGTCAGTGTCCGCGCAGATGCGCCAGGACCAGGGGATCGATGCGGCCGACGACGATCCGCTCCTCCAGGTTCTCCACCCCGGCCCAGGACGCGAGCGCCGCGTCGAGGTCGGCGCCCGCCGGGCCGGCCGGCGGATGCCCGGCGGCCGCCAGCAGCCGGCCGACCTCGGCCGCCACCTCGCCGCTGAGGTCGATCAGCGTCGCCGGATCGGGCCGCCCGAACAGGAACGTGTGCTGGTCGAGAAGCCGGGCCAACTCGGCCACCGGCGCGACGTGGTCGTCGACCCGCAGATCCACCAGCACGTCGCTGGTGCCGCCGTACCCCTGGCCCCTGGCCACGACCAGCAGGGCGGCGCTCTGCCGGCCACGCCGGTCGCCGCCGGCGTCGTCGCCGGCCGCCAACGCGGCCAGCAGCCGGTACGCCAACCGTGGCTCGTCCATCGTGGACTCCCAGGCGTCGGCCATCGCCGCCACGACGTCCGGCCCGGCGAGCATGTTGCCCTGGACGGCGTAGCCGTCGCCGGCCGTCCCGCCGGCCCATCCGTGGCAGTCGTCGCCGGTGAACGTCGCGCCGTCACCGCTGACCCCGACCACCCCGACCTGGCGCTGCCCGCGCGGCCCCGAATCGGCCGCGATCAGGCCGGCGACGGCGTCGGTCGCGGTGACCCCGCTACGCAGCAGGGCGAGCGCCTGCGCCTTGTAGGCCAGGTTCGCGTACGACTGGGTGGCGACCGCGCCGACGTCCGCCTCGGCGGCCGGCACCGCCGCGCCGGCGGCCAGGAACTTGCTCGCCACGGCGACGCCGAGAGCGTCACCGTCCGCCGACCGCGCCACGATCGAGAACGTCATGGGTGCACCGTACGGGCGACCCGACGCGCGGGCCAGCCGCTTCGTCAGCCGGGCCGGTCGGTGTAGCCCCGTTCCAGGTAGACCACCGACCACACCACGTCGCCGTCGGGAGTGGCGCCCCCGCTGCTGGCCAGCAGTTCCCCGGTGCGGGCGTCGAAGAGCAGGAGCTCACGGCCGTGGTCACCGGGGGAGGGCCGTGGGCCGCGGCCCCGGTCGGCGGAGACCGCGACGCCGGTACGCCCGGTGGGATCGGTCAGCTCGCCACGGCACACCACACCGTCGGTCGTCGCGAGGAACCGCAGCACGGCGACCCGGTGCGCGGCGGGCAGGACCCTCCCGCGGTTCAGGTCCGCGACGCCGACGAGCGCCTGCGACGGGCCGTTCTCCCGGGGCTGGTAGAGCTCCCGGTCCATCGTGGCCGGATCCGGGGCGGGCAACGGCGCGACGGGCAGCCCTCGGCGTCCCAGTTCTCTCGTCTCGGTTCCCGCGGTCGGCAGGTGGTCCGGATGTCGCGCGTAGAAGTTCCGCGATGCCTCGTCCGGATACTCCGGCGCGCCACGGACGATGCGTTGGCGTCCCGACCCGTCTTCCGCGAGCCACCGCGTCCAGTCCTGGCTGTAGACCACGGTCGCCATGCCGGTGCCGTCCGGCATCTGCGTCGACATTCCGCTGTCCTGCGACACCCGCAGGAGTTCGTACCGCCCGCTCTGCCCGTCGTACGACGTGGGCTGCAACCGGCCGGCGATCTGCTCCAGGCAGGCGGCCGCCGTGGCGCCCGGCAGGACGTACGGCACCGGCGGCCCGGTGGAACCGGAGACGGCCTGCACGACGGCGATCGCCGCTCCCGCGACCATGACGACGGCGAAGGTGGCGACCGGAATGAGCAGCGACGTGCGCTGCCGTGCCGGGGCCGGGGCCGGGGCCGGGGGAGCGTACGAGGTGACGTCCCCGCGGGCCCGGTCGAGCAGCGCCTCGACGTCACCGTGACCCACGTGCACCCCGCGCGCCGGGTCGACCGGTTCCAACAGTGTGCGTACCCGCCTGCTCATCGCACCCCTCCCAACTGACCACTGACCGAGGGCGTCTGCTCCGGCCGGTCCCGTAACAGTTCGGCGAGCCGCCGCCGCGCGCGGTGCAGCCGTACCTTGGCGGCCGCCAGCCCGCAGCCGAGCACCAGTGCCGCCTCGCCGAGCGAAAGTTGCTCCCAGCCCACCAGCCGCAGGATCTCCTGGTCGTCGTCGGACAGCCGGGCGAGCGCCGTACGCACGTCGATCAGCCGCACGATGCCGTCCTGCCGGTCCGGCCCGACAGCCTCGGTCAGTTCCACCGCCGGCGACGCCGCCCGCCGGGCCCGCCAGTGGTTCGCCAGCAGCCGCCGGGCGACCGCGTACAGCCACGGCAACGTTCGCGCCGGCACCTCCCAGCGCCGGCGCCACGCCACCAGGAACACCTCCTGGGCGAGTTCCTCGGCCGCGGCCATGCCGTCGAGCCGGCGCAGACCGTAACGGACGACGTCCGGATAGTGCTCCGCGTAGACCCCGCGGAACCAGTCCGGCCCCCGATCCTTGACGTCCCTCATGAACCCACTTGTGTCCGCCGGCCGCCGAAGGTTACAGCTCGGGTCGGGTCGGCCTCGCCTTGCCTGCGGCACCTATGCTGCGCGGTCATGGGATTGGGGATCAGCATCGGCAATCCGTGTCTCGGCCTGGATCCGGAGGGCGAGGAGCACTACCGGGAGCAGTTCGCCCGGTTGCGGCGTGAGCTGGCCGAGCACGGTCACGACTGGTCCGCGCCGGACGGTCCGGCACCGGCCGGCACCGCCCGCCCGTACGTGGGGAGCTTTCCGTACGGCTACCTGCACCGCCTGCGTCGGGTGTACGCCCTGCACCACGAGCGGCAACCGGTGACCCCGGTGACCGGACCGGACGACCTCGAAGACGCTCAGGAGTTCGTCGAGGAGGCCACCCTGATGCTCGGTTCGCACCTGCTGTGCCACTCCGACGCGGCCGGCTTCTACGTTCCGGTGCCGTCGGGCGATCCGCTGTTCCTGTCGGACGCGATTTCCGGGGCGGGAATGGTCGGTTCGAGCCACGGCCTGCTGGGGGAGTTGGCCGTGACCGCACCGCTGGTCGGGATCCGGCTGGAAGCCGACGGCACGCTTTCGGATGCCGAGGCGGCCCGCCTGTTCGACGACCGCGACGACCCGTTCGAGATCGAGCAGATGGTGTGGCTGACCCTGCACGAGGCGTGCCGGGTGAGTGTCGCCTCCGGGCACGCCGTCGTCTTCACATAGGGGCGGAGGTTTCCGGTCGCTCGTCGGCGTCGGCGGTCGCTCCGGCCAGGATCCGTTCGAGTGCCTGGCGGTGGGACACGTAGGCCGCCCGTCCCGGTTTCGTGATCCGGTACGTGGTGACGCTGGCGCGTCCACGGCCGTGCTTGGTCACCGAGACGTAGCCGGCCTCGACGAGGGCGCTCATCTGCTTGGACAGGTCGGAGTCGCTGATCTCCAGGTGCTTGCGCAGGAACGAGAAGTCGGCGTCCTGCGCGTGCGCGAGGATGGCCATCGCCGCCAGCCGTTTGGGTGGGTGGATGACCGGGTCCAGGCCCTGCCTCATGCCAGTCGGTTCCGGACTTGTGCCGCCGCCTCTTCGTACGCCCGGCCGTACCAGAGCATGCTCGCGCTGACGAGCAGGAACGCGGCGGGCAGGGCGAGCCACAACGGGGCGACGGCGGCGAGCAGGAGCAGTACGGCGCAGACGAGTACCGCGCCGACGATGAATGCCCACATCACGCGGCTGACCTCGCGTGGCGCGTCGCCCTGCGGCATCGTGCCCCGCCGCCGGCGCTGCCACCAGTAGTAGGCGATCCCGGATCCGCCGACGCTCAGGTTGAGCAGCACCCCGACCAGGCTCGGCAGGTCGGTCCGCAGTTGGACGTGCGTCCCGAGTACGAAGAGCACGGCGAGCAGGCCGATGGCCGGCACGGACCACCACGGGTCCTTCGGATAGTCGACGTACGGGGCGGCGGCCGCGCGTTCCGCGACTCGCAGGTGGGCGCTGATCTCTTCCTTACTTTCCATGTTGGCAAGATTAGTTCTTGCTTTCCAATCCGGCAAGCTTGCCAGGTTGGAAAGCTTGTCTCGCGGGGCTCATCGCAGGGGCGCCCGGTGTGCCGCTGCCGAACGACGCCGGTGCCCCCGCAGGCGGGCGAACACCATCAGCGACACGGCCGTCAGCGAGAGCAGAACCCCGCCGCCGACGACGACCGGATTCCGGTGGAGCGAAGCCGGGTCCGCCGCGATCGTGCCGGCGATCCAGTCGCCGAGATTGTCGGTGCGGGCGCTGAAGTCGGCGCCGGCGTGGGGGCAGCCCGGCCCGGTGCTCACCACCGCCACCAGGACGGCCGTTCCGTCCGGCCGCTCCCGGAAGTACGGCCCGCCGGAGTCCTGCGGGCACGGGCTGGTGTTCGGTCGCGGGGCGTGGCCGGAGGTCTCCAACAGGGTGTCGCCGACCCGGTCGACAGTGAACTGCCCGGTCTGCAACCACGACGCCGTCTCGGGTCCGCTGTGCGCGGTCCGGCCGTAGCCGGTCAGCCGGACCACCTCGCCCACCCTCGGCGGCTCGGTGCCGATCCGCAGCGGCGCGATGTCGGTGACCGCGGTCCCGAGTTCGGCCAGGGCCACGTCGGTGGTACCCGCCTGGTGTACCGCGACGACCTCGACCTCGTGCCCGTCGTGGCCGGCGAGGTCGGTGCGCCCGACCGTGGCGGTGGTGCGGTGGGCCACGGTACGGCTGACCTGTCGGCCGTCGCGGTCCCGGAAGCAGTGTCCCGCGGTGATCACCCAGCGGGGTGCGATCAGCGCGCCGGAACACGAGCCGTTCCGGCTGCTGCCGCCGTCGGTGTCGGGCAGACCGGTCATGGTGAGCAGGACCGAGAAGCGGTACTGGCCGTCGGTCGCGTCCTCGCCGTACGCGATCGCCGCCGCGGGCCGGGCGCCCAGGCCGACGACAGCCGCGCCCACCAGGAGAGCCATGGCAGAATTCATCAACATTCGGAGCAAAGGGCACCACCGGTACGTAAGGGAAGCAGTGAATGACCATGCTGCTGACCCGGCCGTCAGGCGAGCGTCAGCGGCGCCCTTATGAATCCTTTATCCGTGCTGTGCGAGCCTGGCGGGCGCCCACGGGACGGGACGAACGGAGGGAAGCGGCGTGCGGGTGCTGGTGGCGGAGGACGAGCGGGTACTGGCCGACACGATGGCCGAAGGGCTGCGCCGGCTGTCGATGGCCGTCGATGTGGTGTACGACGGCGACAGCGCCCTGGAACGGCTCGGCGTCAACCGCTACGACGTCGCCGTCCTCGACCGCGACATGCCCGGGCACACCGGCGACGAGGTGTGCCGGTGGATCACCGGCTCCGGCGCCGACACCCGGGTGCTGCTGCTGACCGCCGCGGCCGGGATCCGCGACCGCGTCGAGGGGCTCGGCCTCGGCGCCGACGACTACCTGACCAAGCCGTTCGCGTTCGCCGAACTCGTCGCCCGGTTGCAGGCGCTGTCCCGGCGCTCGGGTCCGGCGCTGCCCCCGGTGCTGGAACAGGACGGGATGGTGCTCGACGTCGCGCGGCACACCGCCACCCGCGACGGACGGGTGCTGTCCCTGTCGCCGAAGGAGTTCGCCGTCCTGCACGTGCTGATGCGCGCCGGCGGCCGGGTCGTCAGCGCCGAGGATCTGCTGGAACAGGCCTGGGACGAGCACGCCGACCCGTTCACCAACACGGTCCGGATGACCGTCATGACACTGCGCCGCAAGCTCGGCGACCCACCGGTGATCCAGACCGTGCCCCGCACCGGGTACCGGCTCGGCCGGTGAGCGCCCGGTCGCCGGCCCGGCGGATGTTCCTGCTCTGCGGCATCCTTCTCGTCGCGGCCCCGTTCGTGCCGCTGGTCGCCGAGCAGTTGCTGGCGCTGTGGTGGGAGTTCGGGCCTTCCTGGTGCGCCGTGCCGCGCCTGCGGGCACCGGAGGCTGACACCCCGTTCGTCTGTGCCCAGCTGTTCCGGCGACCCAGCATCCCGACGGTCATCGCGACGGTGCTGGTGCTTCTGGTGCTGCTGGCCGCCTGCTATCCGGCGGTCCGGTGGTGCCTGCGTCCGGTCCGGGACCTGGTGCCCGTGATCGCCAACGTCGGACCGCAGAATCTGGGCCACCGTCTGCGGCCCGGCCGCGGCCGCGACGAGCTGGCCGTACTCGGCCGTGCCATCGACGAGATGATGGACCGCATCGCCGTCGGATACGAGGCGCAGCGCCGGTTCGCCGCGGACGCGTCGCACGAACTGCGTACCCCGCTCGCGGTCCAGCGGACGCTGATCGAGGTCGGCCTGGCCCGCCCCCTGACCGCGGACCAGGTCGCCCTGCTCACCGCGCAGTTGCTGGCGACCAACGAACGCAACGAGCGCCTGATCGAGGGCCTGCTGGTGCTCAGCGAGAGCGACCGCGGGCTGCTGTCGCGGACCCCGCTGCGGCTCGACCACATCACCGCGACGGTGCTCGACGCCTACCGGGCACGGGCCGCCGAGGCCGGGATCACGATCACCAGCCAGCTGCGTCCGCGGGTGGTGATCGGCGAGCAGGTCCTGCTGGAGCGTCTGGTCACCAACCTCGTGCAGAACGCGCTGAAGTACAACCGGCCGGACGGCACCATCGACGTACGGGTCGGCGAGGATCCCGCCCTGGTCGTCGTGAACACCGGCGACGACGTACCGCCCGACGAGGTCCCCGCCCTGTTCGAACCGTTCCGGCGCCGGTCCGGCGCCCGGGTCGACCACAGCGGCGGCGCCGGCCTCGGGCTGGCGATCGCCCGCTCGATCACCCGGGCCCACGAGGGCATCATCGCGGCGTCGTCCACCGGCCACGACGGCCTGCGGGTCCAGGTCTCGTTTCCCGCGGCGGACCGGAACGCCGCCGGCTGACCGATTGGCGGGGGATACCGGTATTCCGGACACCACGATAAAGTCAGGTGTCAATCAGCGATGAAATAGGCGCAATCGTGCGCGTGATCTGCGAGCTGGTTCACCCGCCCGTTTGTGAGACTCACTCGTCAGCCCGCTAGCATGTGGGCCGTGTCCAGGACGGTGAAGCGGGCGTTCAAGTACCGCTTCTACCCCACCCTCGAGCAGGCTGCTGAGCTTGCCCGCACGTTCGGGTGCGTCCGACTGGTCTACAACATGGCGCTGCACGCCAGGACCGAGGCGTGGACGCTGCGTCGGGAAGGGGTCGGCTACAACGCCACCTCGGCCCTGCTAACCGGGTGGAAGAAAACCGAGGAGCTGGCGTTCCTCAACGAGGTCTCCTGCGTGCCGTTGCAGCAGGCCCTGCGACATCTGCAAGTCGCGTTCACGAACTTCTGGGCCAAACGCGCCGGGTATCCGTCGTTCAAGTCGAAGAAGAGGTCCCGCCGGTCGGCGGAGTACACCACCAGCGCGTTCCGGTTCCGCGACGGCGAGCTGACCCTGGCGAAGATGTCGCAGCCGTTGAACATCGTATGGTCCAGGCCGCTGCCGGCGGGCGCGTCGCCGTCCACGGTGACCGTGTCCCAGGACGCCGCCGGACGCTGGTTCGTGTCCCTCCTCTGCAATGACACGATCACACCGGTCCCCGCCCCGGGCACGGTCGGGATCGATGCCGGCCTGACCCACCTGCTGACCCTGTCGACCGGGGAAAAGGTCACCAACCCCCGCCACGAGCGGGCCGACCGCCAGCGGCTGGCCCGTGCCCAGCGGGACCTGGCTCGTAAGGAGAAGGGCTCGGCGAACCGAGCCAAGGCCCGGCTGAAGGCTGCCCGCGTCCATGCCCGGATCGCCGACCGGCGCCGTGACCATCTGCACAAGCTGACCACCCGACTCGTGCGTGAGAACCAAACGCTCGTGATCGAGGACCTGACCGTAAGCAACATGGTCAAGAACCGGAGCCTGGCCCGCGCGATCAGTGATGCGGGCTGGCGGCAGTTCCGCACCATGCTGGAGTACAAGGCCGACTGGCACGGCCGGAACCTGATCACCGTTGATCGCTGGTTCCCGTCGTCGAAACTGTGCTCCACCTGTGGTGCGCTCGCTGACCGGATGCCGCTTAACGTGCGGTCGTGGACCTGCCGTTGCGGCAGCGTCCATGACCGGGACGTGAACGCGGCCCGTAACATCCTGGCCGCCGGACTGGCGGTGACAGCCTGCGGAGACGGTGTAAGACCTCAACGGGAATCCTCCCGGACGGGGCGGTCGTCGGCGAAACAGGAAACCCGAGGGTGACCAAGGGAACTCCCGTCCTTCACTTCAGGGCGGCGGAGGCTGTCAACTACATGGAGAACTCCATGACCGGCGGTTACTGGCTCACCAATTTCGACGGCGAGCACGGTGTGGTCAACGGGCACAACAGCTTCGGCTACGACCATCTGCCCCAGTACACGTACTCGCCGTACTACGGACTGGCCACGTCGAACTTCTACAACCTCGCTCAAAACGCCAATCCCATAGCCTAGCGGCCGACGTGCTCAACCAGCGGTTCCGGGCAGTTCGTGGGTACCGAACCGACGGCGGTAGGTGGCCGGGGTGACACCGGCGACTCTCAGGAAGGCGCGGCGCATGGTCTCGGCCGAGCCGAACCCGCAGGTGCGAGCGATGGACGTGAGGCCGCCGCTGCCGGCGTCGAGCAGAGTCTGGGCCGTGTGTACCCGGACCTGCTCGACGTACCGGGCTGGGGTGGTGCCGGTCTCACGGCGGAACAGGCGGGTCAGGTGACGCTCGCTGACCGCGGCGCGGGCCGCCATGGTGGCGAGGCTGTGTTCGTCCGACGGCCGTGCCGCGACCGCGTCGAGTACCCGGCGCAGGACCGGGTCACGTGTCGCCGGTCGGACACCGGCGCTGTCGAACTGCGCCTGACCACCGGGCCGCCGGAGAAAGACGACCAGGTATTTGGCGACCGTCCGCGCCCGGTCGACGCCGAGGTCCTCGGCCACGAGGGCGAGCGCGAGGTCGATGCCCGCCGTCACCCCGGCCGAGGTCAGCACCGGACCGTCCCGGACGCAGATGGCGTCGGGTTGCACCGAAACCCGGGGAAAGCGGGCGGCCAGGTCGTCGCAGGCCGCCCAGTGGGTGGTGGCCCGACGGCCCTCCAGCAGGCCGGCTTCGGCCAGCACCAACGCGCCTGTGCAGACCGACGCCACCCGCCGGGCCCGACCGCCGATGCGCCGTACCTGCTCGGCAAGGCCGGCGGGTGGGCGGCTACCGGCCGCTGTCGGATGGCCGGCGACCAGCAGGGTGTCGACCGGACCATCGACATCCGGCAGTGCCGCGTCGACGTCCATCCGCACTCCGACGTCGGTGTGCACCGACCGGCCGTCGGGTGACGCGAGCCGGGTCCGGTAGCCGTCGGCGCCGTTGAGGACCTGAAGCGGTCCCGCCACATCCAGGAAGACGGTGCCGTCGTACACGACGAGGACGACGTCACGTCGATTGTCTACCGCCATGCCATACAGGTCTGCCGAGGTGGCCGGTCTGGTTCCCACGGCGAGGTCCGGTCGACGTCGCGACGCGGCGGCACACACCCGATGCGGACCGGATTCCCCCGGATCCGGACCGGCCGACCGGTCCGGGGAACCAGAACGGCGGGCCGGGTGACCACCAGGTCATCGGATCCCGAGCAGCAGGAGGTACTCGATGTTCACTGTGGACGTCAACCGGCGGACGGCACTGCGGGCCGCGGCCGCCGCTGGGATCGGTGCGGGGCTGACCGCCACCGGCGTGGCCGCTCCCGCCGCGGCTGATCTGCGCACCGGTACGGACGGGCCGGCCACCGGGCTCCGCATCGCGATTCTGCTCTTCGACGGGGTCACGCCGATCGACGCGATCGGCCCGTACGAGGTGCTGTGCCGGGTGCCGGGCGCTTCGGTGCTCACCGTCGGCAAGCGGACCGGGCCGGTGCGCTCGGACACCGGGGTGCTCGCCCTCGGCGTCGACCACACCCTTCGCGAGGTACGCCGGGCCGACGTGCTGCTGGTGCCGGGCGGAAATGTTCGCGGCGTCCAGGCCGACCCCGCGACGATCCGGTGGATCCAGCAGATCCACAGGGGAACGACGTGGACCGTCTCGGTCTGCACCGGTGCCCTCGTTCTGGGCGCCGCCGGCCTGCTGCGGGGGCTGCCGGCGACCACGTACTGGGGGCTCCATGCCCAACTCGCCCAGTTCGGCGCGGCCTATGTGCCGGACCGCTTCGTCGAGGCCGGCCGGATCATCACTGCCGCCGGCATGTCCGCGGGAATCGACATGGCCCTGCACCTCGCCGCGAAGCTCGCCGACGACCGGATCGCGCAGGCGCTGCAGTTGACCGTGGAGTACGACCCCCGGCCGCCCTTCGACACCGGAAGCCCCGACAAGGCCGGTCCGGAACTCCAGCGCCTGGCGCTGGAACTGCTGAATCCCGGTGGGCGCTGAGTGCGGCCACGACCATGTGGTGGGCCGCCCGACCGGAACGCATCCGGTCGGGCGGCCCCCAGGTCCGCGATCAGCGACCGGCGAGGAACGACTCCACCGCGTCCGCCGCGTACCGCAGCCCGCCGTTCGCGCGTACCTCGGTCCGAACCTCGGTCAGGCGGTGCCGCAGCCGCGGATCGTCGGCGACCGCGTCCACGGCCGCCCGCAGCGTCGCGGCGGTGACCTCCCCGGCGGGCAGCAGCCGGCCGACGCCGGCGTCGACCAACCGGTCGGCGTTGCCGAACTGGTCCACCGCCTGCGGGATGGCGACGGTGGGTACGCCGAACCAGAGCGCTTCGCTGCAACTGCCCATGCCCGCGTGGGTGACGAAGGCCGACGCGTGGGCCAGGACCGCCAACTGCGGCACGCTGCGGTGCACCTCGACGTTGTCCGGCAGCGACCCCAGGTCGGCCGGATCCACCTTGTCGCCGATGGCCAGGACGACGTGCCACGGCGAGTCGGCGAACCCGTCCAGGCAGGCCCGGTAGACCGGCAGCTGGTCGTTGTAGGCCGTGCCGAAGGAGACCAGCAGAACCCGGCGCCCGGTGACGGGCGGTTCCCAACTCGTGTCGGTGAGCCGGGCCGGGTCGAGACACGGGCCGACGAACCGCACCCGCTGATCCGGCACCCGGTCGGCGTTCGGCTGCATCACCCTTGGGATGAGCGACAGCACCTGGTCCGGACGGGCCAGATACCGTCGTGGGTCCCGCCGGATCCCGTTGTCGGCCAGCCAGCTGCCGAGGGTGGCGTAGTAGTCGCGCCCGGACGGCGACTCGTACAGGGCGGTGAGAACCTCCGCCATGTCCTCCTCGTAGCCGTCCCAGGCGACCATGGCCGGCGACAACTGCACCGCCGGCACACCGTACCGGGCGCCCAGCAGCGGGCCGGGCAGCCCACCGATGTCGTAGAGCACCAGGTCCGGACGGTCGGTGTCGTAGCGGGCGGTCAGGCGCGGCAGCACCGCGATGCCCTCGTCGAGGAACACCCGCATCGCCGCACCCGGGTCTTCCGGCCAGGCGGTGTCGCCCTGCGGAAGGATGGACGGGTGGGCGACCGGCTCGGCTCCGGTCGGCGCGATCAGGCCGGTCAGTGGTTCACCGACCGCGTAGGCCACCCGGTGGCCCCGGTCGACCAGTTCCCGGATCAGGCCCAGTGACGGGTAGATGTGGCTCGGGGCGGTGGAGCCGACCATGGCGATATGAGTTGATTCACGCATGCGAAAAGGTCCTGTCGAGTCGGAGGAAAGATGCCATCCGGCGGCGACACGACCCGGGGCCTCGCGCGGTGCGAGGGCTCAGCCGGGTCGACCTGGGGCCGGTCGGTGGACGACCGGCGCGGCGCGCCGCCTCAGGCGGAACGCAGGCGCATGAATGCGATGATCATGCCTGGAATGTTAGCGGTCCCGGACCGGCCGGAGCAAAGGGCCCCGCTAGGCGGCGAAATCGCTGAACGTGGGGTCCAGGATCTCGGCGAGCACGACGCCGTCCGGTGCGACAGCCGTGCAGGTGCCGTGGTCGTTGTCGGCGGTTATCCGGATTCCGCCGCCGTAGGCGCGGGCCAGACCGGTGTCGGGCGCCGGGTGATGGAGCCGGATCTCGTGGAGCCGGCGGGGAACGGCGGCCGCGGAGCGCGCCGTACCGGTGGTGGCGGCTCCACGACGGGTACGGCGCCCGAGCCCATGCACCGTCCACAATCGACGTCCTGCGACGCTCGCCGGCCGAAACCGCCGGTAGTGACCGGTGGGCGACCGATTGCCACAATGGATCGCGTGGCGGCGGAGAGAGGTGTTCGGTGACCGGAGTCGAGTTGATCGTGGCGGCGTTGGCCGCGGGGGCGTCAGCGGGGGTCACCAGCGGAGTCCAGGATGCCTATGCCTGGTTGAAGGGACAGCTGGTCCGTCGCCTGTCCGGCCGTGAACAGGCGGTTCAGGCCCTGGCCGCCGACGAGGTCGAGCCGGGTGTGTGGCAGGCCCGCCTCGGCGACGACCTGGCCGCGTCTGGAGCCGACGCCGACCTGGAGGTGCTGGCGGCGGCACGTCGACTGCTGGCGGTCGCCGGTCCGGCCGGTACGCGGGGCGGGCTCAACCAGGTGACGAACAACTACGGGGCGGTGGGCGAGTTCCACGCCCCGGTCACGTTCACCTACGGGCAGCCGCCGACGCCGCCGGACGGGCCGTGACAGCGTCAGGGGAGCGTCCTGACACCTCGACCAGCGTCGGCACCAACTACGGCGCGGTCGGCAACTTCCACGGCCCGGTCAGCATCGTCGGCCGGCCACCGGTCAGCTGGCCGCGCCGGGTCGGGGCGGTGCCGCCGCTCGCCGACTGCCGCCAGGACCGTCCCGTCGACCGTGACCTCGACGCTCCCGGTGGTGGCGCGGCGATGCCGTGCCAGGTGCTGACCGGCCTGGGTGGCATCGGCAAGACCCAACTCGCCGTCGGTCTGGCGCACCGGATGTGGGAGCGTCGGGAGATCGACCTGCTCGTGTGGGTGTCGGCGACCTCCCGCTCCAGCATCGTGACCAGGTACGCCCAGGCTGCCGTTGACGTCAGCGCGACCGACGACCCGGATCCGGAACAGGCCGCCGACCGGTTCCTGGCCTGGCTCGCCGAGACGCGGCGGCGGTGGCTGGTCGTCCTGGACGACCTGACCGAACCCGACGACCTGCGGGGGCTGTGGCCGCCGACGGCCGTGGCGGGTCGAACGGTGGTCACCACCCGTCGCCGCGACGCCGCTCTGACCGCCGGCCGGCAGGTGGTTGACGTGGGGCTGTTCGCCCCCGCCGTGTCGGCCAGTTACCTGCGCGACAAGCTCGACGACGATCCGGTACGCCTCGACGGGGCAGGGGACCTGGCCGACGCTCTCGGGCAGCTGCCGCTGGCCCTGGCACAGGCCGCCGCCTACATCCTCGATCGGGGACTGACCTGCGCCGCGTATCTTCGCCGGCTGTCCGACCGGGGCCGTGATCTGGTGCGGCTGGCTCCGAATGCGTTGCCCGACGGGCATTGGGGCACGATCGCCGTGACCTGGTCGCTGTCGGTCGACCTCGCCGACCGTCTCGACCCGGCCGGGCTGGCCCGTCCCGTCCTGGAGTTGGCGGCCCTGCTCGACCCGAACGGCATCCCGATCGACCTGTTCACCACCGACGTCGCGCTGGCGTACCTGACCGAGCGCCGTGGCGGCGGTGTGCCGGTCGACGTCGACGACGCCAGCGACGCCCTGTACTGCCTGGACCGCCTCAGTCTGGTCACCGTCGACCGACCCGGCCATGCCGTACGGGTGCACGCGCTGGTGCAGCGCGCCATCCGCGAAGCCACGCCCGCCGACCGCGCCGCCACGGTCGCCGCGACCGCCGCCGACGCCCTGGCCCAGCGGTGGCCCGCCGTCGAGCGGGATCGCGAGATCGGGCAGATCCTGCGGTCCAACGCGGCCGCACTGCAGGCCGGTGCCGGACCACTGTTGTGGAATCCGGACCGCCGCGCGTACCGGGTGCTGTTCACCGCCGGCGGCAGCCTCGGCAGGGCGGGACTGGCGGCCGCCGCGGCGGAGTATTTCGACAGGTTGTGTTCCGTCGCCGAACAGTGTCTCGGCCCCGCCCACCGCGACACGCTGACCGTTCGCAGCAGGCTCGCCCGCTGGCGGGGGACGGCCGGGAACGCGGCCGGTGCCGTTGCCGCTTTCGCCGACCTGCTCGCCGACCGGCAACAGGTGCTCGGCCCCGACCACCCCGACACGCTGGCCACCCGCGGCAACCTCGCCCGGTGGCGGGGCGAGGTCGGGGATGCGGCCGGTGCCGCGGCGGCGTTCGCCGAGTTGCTGGTGGACATGGTGCGGGTGCACGGGCCCGACGATCGGGACGCCCTGGCCGTGCGCGGCAGCGTCGCCGCCTGGCGGGGCGAGGCCGGGGATGCGGCCGGTGCCGCGGCGGCGTTCGCCGAGTTGCTGGTGGACATGGTACGGGTGCACGGGCCCGACCACCGGGACACGCTGGTGATCCGTACCCACATCGCCTTCTGGCGGGGCAAGGCCGGTGACCCGGCGGGTGCCGCGACCGCGTTCGCCGACGTGCTCGCCGACCGCCTGCGGACCGTCGGCGCCGATCACCCCGATTCGCTGCTCACCCGCAACAACCTTGCCCGCTCGCAGGGGGAGGCGGGCGATGCGGCCGGCGCCGCGGCGGCGTTCGCCGAGTTGCTCGTCGACATGCTGCGGATCCACGGGCCGGACCATCCCCACACCCTGACCACCCGCAACAACCTCGCGTTCTGGCGACGTGAGGCCGGGGACGCCGACGGTGCCGTCACCGCCTTCGCCGATCTGCTCGCCGACCGCCTGCGGATCCAGGGAGCCGAGCACCCCGACACGCTCACCTCGCGCAGCAACCTGGCCGCGTCGCGCCGGGCGGCCGGCGATCCGGCCGGGGCCACGGACGCGCTGACCCAGCTGCTCGCCGACCGGGTGCGGATCCTGGGCCCGGACCACCCCGACACCCTGGCCAACCGGGGCATCCTCGCCTACTGGCTGGGCGAGGACGGGGCCCCGGCCGACGCCGCTGCCGCCTTCGCCGATCTGCTCACCGACGTACTGCGGATCCACGGCCCCGACCACCCGCAGACCCTGGCCGTCCGCGGCAACATCGCCTACTGGCGGGGCCGGGTGGCCTGACTGCCCGGGGTCGACCCGGGGCGGGGGTGGACGGGGCACTCGTCCTCCATTAGCGTTACGAGGCGTCATGTAACGTAAGTGGGAGGAGTGACGACCCTTGACCAGGCCCGACGAGACCGAGGTACGCCCTGACGGGTCCGGCCCGGCGCCGGCCCGCGCCACCGGGCGGCAGTGGGCGGGACTCGCCCTGCTGGTGCTGCCCATGCTGATGCTGTCGACCGACCTGACCGTGCTGTTCTTCGCGCTGCCGACGCTCAGCGCCGACCTCGATCCCAGCGCCACCCAGGTGCTGTGGATCGTGCACGTCTACGGATTCCTGATCGCCGGCTTCCTGGTCACCATGGGCCGGCTCAGCGACCGGGTCGGTCCCCGGCGGCTGCTGCTGATCGGCTCCACCGCGTTCGCCGCCCTGTCCGCCGGCGCGGCGTTCTCGGTCAGTGCCGAGATGCTGATCGTGGCCCGTGCCCTGCTCGGAATCGCCGGCGCCACCCTGATGCCGTCGCTGTTCTCGCTGCTGCGCATCATGTTCCACGACGACGGGCAACGTCGCCTCGCCATCGCGATCATGTTCAGCGCGTTCTCCACCGGCGGTGCGGTCGGCCCGCTGCTCGGTGGCGCGCTGCTGGAGTACTTCTGGTGGGGATCGGTCTTCCTCATCAACGTTCCGCCGATGCTCCTGCTGCTGCTCGCCGGCACCAGACTGCTCCCCGAACAGCCCGGACGGACCGACGTGCGGCTCGACCCGACGAGCGTCGTACTGTCCGTGGTCGGGATGCTCGCCGTTGTCTACGGGCTCCAGGAACTCGCCGCCGCACAGGAAGGCGACGCCGGATCGGTCTGGCCGGACCTGGCCGTCGTCGCGGCCGGCGCCGCCGTCCTGGCCGCCTTCGTACGCCGGCAACGCCGGCTGCGTGACCCGCTGTTCGACCTCGCCCTGCTCGCCGACCGCCGGACGGGCACCGCGCTGGCCACCCTGCTGCTCGTCGGCGTGGGTGTCGTCGGCACGTTCTACCTGTTCACCCAGTACCTCCAGTGGGTCGCCGGCCTCTCGCCGTTGCAGGCCGGCCTGTGGACGCTGCCGTACATCGTGGTGAACATCGCCGGGGCGATGCTCGCGCCCGCCCTCGCCGCCCGGCTCGGCCCCGCGACCGTCGTCGCGGCCGGGCTCGCCGTCACCGCGCTCGGGGCGGCCCTGCTCGTCCTGGCCGCCGGTACGGCGACCCCGCTCGTACCGCTCGTCGTCACGATCTGCGTCGTCGCCCTCGGGCAGGGTGCGGCGACGGCGCTCATCAGTGACCTGATCATCGCCGGTGCCCCGGCCGGGCAGACCGGTTCGGCGGCCGCCGCCCAGGAGGTGGGCGGCGAACTCGGAACCGCGCTCGGGGTGGCCGCCGGCGGTGCGGTGGGTCTGCTCGTCTACCGCGGCTCGCTGCCCGGCACGGGGTCGGCCGAGGCGCCGGAAACAGCCGTACGGGCGGCCGGAGCCAGCGTCCACGAGGGGATCGCCGTGGCCGACGAGTTCCCCGCCCTGCTCGGTCCGGTGCGCGACGCCGTCATCAACGGGTTGCAGACGTACGCCGGTGTGGCCGCGTTCCTCACCGCCGTGGCGGCCGTACTCGTCGCCGCCGTACTCGTCCGACGGCCGGGCCGGTCGGCACCCGGCTAGCACCGCCTATGCTCGCCGGATGCGGCTCGAGCAGATCACCATCGTCGTCGAGGAGTACGACCCGGCCATCGCGTTCTTCACCGACGTACTGGGCTTCGAACTCGTCGAGGACTCGCCGTCGCTGACCAACGACGGCCGGCCGAAACGGTGGGTCGTCGTACGTCCACCGGGCGCCGAGACCGGGATCCTGCTCGCCCGCGCCGACGGGGAACGGCAGCGTGCGGCGGTCGGAGACCAGGCCGCCGGCCGGGTCGGGTTCTTCCTGCGGGTCGACGACTTCGACGCCACGTACCGGCGGATGGTCGACGCCGGCGTGCGGTTCGTGACCGAGCCGCGCGAGCAGCCGTACGGCCGGGTCGTGGTTTTCCTCGACATCGCCGGCAACCGGTGGGACCTGCTCGGCCCGGCCTGAGGGTGCCGCGATCGCGGGCGGTGGGTCCGCCGGACGTGCGATCGTAGCCGGATCGGCGGGAGAACGGGAGGATCATGGACGACCAGCCGGCGGACCGCCGGGTGATCGGGCTGGTGGTGCATCCGACCCGGCCGGTCGCCGACTCGGTACGGACCCTGCTCGACGCCGCCGCACGGCTCGACGCCACCGTCGTGGCCCGCGACACCGACACCGGCCGGATCGCGGACGACCGCGTCACCTTCCTCGACCGGGCCGCCTTTCTCGACCGGGTCGGCATCGTGGTCAGCCTCGGCGGCGACGGCACCATGCTCGGCGCCATGCGACTGCTCGTCGGGCGGGACGTTCCCGTCCTCGGCGTCAACCACGGTCACCTCGGCTTCCTCGTCGAGATCGCCCCGCCCGACCTCGCCGGCGCGGTGGACCGCCTCGTCGCCGGCGACTTCACCCTCGAGCCGCACAGCAACCTCGACGTCGCCGTCACCAGCGGATCGGACGTGAGCAGCCATGTCGCGTTCAACGACGTCGTCCTGAACCCCGCCGGCCCGCCCGGCGCCACCGTCGTCGACCTGCTCGTCAACGACGCCCGCTACGGCTACTACCGCTGCGACGCGGTCGTGGCCTGCACCCCCACCGGCTCGACGGCCTACAACTACGCCGCCGGCGGGCCGGTGTTGTCGCCGTCGGCGGCCACCGTCGCGGTGACCCCGGTCGCGCCGATGTCCGGCATCAACCGGGCCGTGGTCTTCGGCGCCACCGACACCATCGGCCTGCACAATCCGGCACAGACCACACTGCGGATCACCGTCGACGGGACCGACGCCGGCCGGCTGCCACCCGGCGGCACCCTGTCGGTCACCGTACGGGCGGGCAGCGTCAACGTCGTACGGCTCGACCCGACCGCCCACGCCCAGCGCAGCCGGGTCAAGCTGAGCCTGCTCGACCTGCCGCTGCGCCCCGACCAGCTTCTCGACCTGGTCCCGCCCCGGCTGCGTGACCAGGCCCGCCACGCCGGGGGACTGGCGTCGGGCCGGTTCCCCGGCGACCGGTAGGTCGCTGGCCCGCTGGTGGCGACCGTCCTACCGTCGCTCCACGCGGTCCACGCCCTACCAGGAAGATCGGTTCGAGTCCGGCCTGGCCCACAGATGTCCGACTTGAAGGAAACGATGTTGAGGGCGGCCGTGTCTATGGCAGATGGATGGGAATTCTCCACCTGCAGCATTTATCACTGCTGCATCACAGGGGAGAATTGAGATCAACTCTGTGTAGAACCGAAGCTAGACGCTGTGGGAACGTGCCGCCGACGGCGCGGCGGTGTCTGTCGCTTACATATTGATGCCAGCGCGAAGGGTGCCGAGCTTCGCCATTTAGGGTCCAGACGCCCGAGATCTTCAACGCTCCGAGACGGTCGACAAGCCATGCGATCTGTGCGTGGCGATGCGCCAAGGCCAAGCCATGAAGGCCGCTCACTCCCCATCCGAGTACCAGTTCGGCCGATGAGGTTAGGACTTGGTTCAAATTCCAGCGGGCGGCCTCCCAGCCCGCCGCGTCTCGGCCCGCGTCATTGATCTCGGTGACACTGGTGGTCGGGACTGCAAATAGATTTCCCACCTGCACGTCGCTACAGCCAAGGATCTCGGCAGCGACGCGTAGGTGTCGCATGGTGGCAGTCCCGGCAGTAAGGGGTGGGTTGAGCAAAACTGCCCCAAGCACCCGTGGTTGCTGGCCGTCAGGCTGAGTCATCGATGGCTAGGACTTGGCCGTTCGTCATCTGCTCGATGTGTTTGAGCACCTTCGCCGGCGCTTGGTCACCGATGAACCTCACTACTGACTCGGCGGCGTAAGCGCGGTCCAACTCAAAAGACAGCCATCGCCGACGTAGATCCTCGGCCGCTCGCCCCGTGGTGTTCGACCCGCCGAAGAAGTCCACGACTAGGTCACCAGGATCGGTGCACATCTCGATGAAGAAAGAAGGCAGCTTGATCGGAAAGCGTGCCGGGTGACCTGACAGGCCGAGCGCTTTGCATGCTCGCAGGTACGCGTCGTTGGACTGGCTGTTCGGGATTGAGAGCAGGTTGGACGGGAGCGCGCCGCCGTTATCGCGGCCGAAGGCCTCGCCGATGCTGTGCTGCGACGGCCGATCCTTGGGGGTGTAGTAGCGCTGCGGGTCTTGCAGCAGCCGCTCCATGGACTTTGAATAGGGTACGCGCACCTTGCCAACGTCGGCCTTGGGATCATCTGTCTTCGACAGCCACCACACAGTGTTGACGGCATCTTTGGCGCGGATCTTGCGCTTGTTCACCCACTCGATGGGTGACGGTAGCTTCGAGGGATTGTACCAATAGAACTCCTCGGCCAGCCGGTATCCCACGTCGTCGACGAAGGCCAGCAGGGCCCGGTACTGATGGAGAGATCGCACCGGTAGCCCACGCTGGTAGGCCCCGCCGATGTCAATCACGAGGCTGCCGGTCGGTTTGAGTGCGTCCTTGGCCAACTTGGCAAACTCTGTCAACCATGCCACGTAGCGCTGTTGATCTTCGTTGCCGTAGGCCTTTTGTCGAAGTAGTGGGAAGGGGGGACTTGTGACGAACAGGTCAACGCTGTTTGCAGGCAGCTGGGCTAGCAGCTCCAGACTGTCTCCGCTGATCATCGCGCCTTGCGGCGTTGAATAACACACCTGGCCAGACCTCAGGTGACCCAAAAGATCTTGCATCGTCCTCCTCCCGCCTAGCCGTCTTGGGCACCTTACCTGGCGATCCCAGCCGGGTGGAGGACCCTCCCCGGTGGGCAGATGATCTCATAGGAGATCCTAGGTTCGCCGCCGGTCCTGGCGCCAGGATGTTACCGACAGTCGCGGGTCGAAGGTTGTTGGTGGCATCTGAGACGCTCTCCTCGTTGGAGGCTCACTGCGTTCGAGCATGTCTAAGGAGGAGGTCGTAGCTATGGCGGAAGCGCCGCCTGACTGGCTGGAGATGCCGGATGGGGAATTCCACGATCGCTACCGACCGGCGGGAAATCCGACCAGCAGCTACCTACATCGTGTCCTAATTCGCGCGCTAGGTCCGGCCGTCACGAAGCTCCCGTCGAACGAGGCGCTCCGCGCCAAGCCTCTTGTTGTCGACTTGGCGCTGCCGCTGCCATCCCGGCTTCGTATCTACCTCTATGGCGCGACGCAGCATCCCTCAGAGCGGCAACAGGGTACCTTTAAAATCCAGCTGACCGTTGGTGTCCCTCGGGACGGTCAGCCCGCCAACTCGAAGAACCTGTACTTCGACCGTTCAGACGACATCCGGCCGATCCTTGCGGGCTATCAGCCTGACCAAAAGCTCTTCATCCTCTGGGACGCCGACTTGCACGACGTCGCCGACGGATTCCCGTACTCCAAGAATGTGCAGGCGCCGCCTGACCTGGTATGGCACGCCGTCGCCCGCGGTCTGGCCCAGGATACTCGTCGTCTCAAACGGCCACCTGTCACCGAGTCCATCGTGGCTGCCCGTCCTCGCCAGCTCGCCAAAGCGCTGCAGGTGCGCATCCGACTGAGCAACGCGGCCCTATGCGACGGGCTCTTTTGATGCTGAAGAATCTAGGCACCTTCGCCACCGAATACGCCAGTGACACAGACGACATCGCTGAGGATTTCTACGATCCCTGCCTGCGGAAGTCCGTAACCTACGACCGAATTACTGGATTCTTCAGCTCCACCGTCTTCCATCTTGTTCATTCGGCGCTTGCCGTTTTCTTCACCGAGAATGATGGGAGGATGCGGCTGTTGTGCTCCCCCCGGCTCAGCGCGCCGGACGCCGACAGCCTGCTCTTTGGCTACGCCGCGCGCTCGAACGCTATCTTGGCCGAGACGCTCCGCGCCGAGTTGGCTGAGATGCTGGACTCCGCCCACGCTGTAGGGACAAGGCTTCTCGCGGCCCTTGTCGCGTCCGGTCGGCTTGAGATCAAGCTGGCGCGGGTCGCAGCCAGTGTTTCAGAAGCCGACAAGCGGATGTTCCATGACAAGGTGGGCGTGTTCACGGATAGTGCGGGCGACGTCGTGGGCTTCCGCGGCTCACTCAATGAGAGTTATCTCGGCCTTTCGGCCAACGGCAACATCGAGTCGGTAGACGTATGGCCGTCCTGGGAAGGCGGCCGAGACGCCCAGCGCGCCCACAATGCGGTCAGCCGGTTTGCGCGGCTGTGGGAGGGGGAGGTTCCAGGCGTTAGCGTGGTTGGGCTGCCCGACGACATCCGCCGTGAGTTGGAACGGGTCGCGGTCGATGCCGACCTTGAGGCTCTCTTGCGTCACCTGGCGAAGCAAACACCGGCCGAACCCGTTGTCGGGCCGCCCGCTGTCGGTGGCATTGAGCTGAGGCGACACCAGATCAATGCCTTTGAGAGATGGGTCGCCGAAGGCCACCGTGGCTTACTCGCCCATGCCACCGGCTCCGGAAAGACCGTCACCGGCCTTTATTGTGCGCAGACCGCTCTCGCAGCCGGACAGGTGCCGCTGATCCTGGTGCCGTCGCAGCTCTTGTTAGAGCAATGGGGTAACCAGGTTCGGGAGCTGCTCGGCGCCCGGGTCGTGCTGGCCGGTGGTGGGCACCACGAGTGGTCGCGAGGCGGCGTCCTGCGCGCCGCCATCGAATCGGCCCGCGTCGAACGGCCCTACGCGGTCGTGGCCGTCGCAAATACCGCCGCCGGCCCAGCGTTCCGGTCGCAAGTCCGCCCTATGTCCGGCAAGCTCTTCGCCATCGCCGACGAGGCGCACCGGTTCGGCAGTCCAGAGTTCCGCACCATTCTCGACTGGCTCGATGCACCCTGGCGCCTCGGCCTCAGCGCTACGCCGGAGCGGGCCGGAGATGCTGAAGGCACTGCGGCCATCGTCGACTACTTCGGCGGAATAGTTCACCGCTACACTCTCAAGGATGCTCTAGATGATGGCGTTCTCGCGCCCTACGTGTACCATCCGTCCTGGGTCAGCCTCATCGAAGCGGAGCAGCAGCGCTGGGATGCTCTCACCACCGAAATCCGGCGGCGCTTCGCTATCGCCAAGGCTCCCGGAGCCAAGGCGCACACTGCAGAGCAGCTACGCATGAAGCTCATCGAGCGCGCCCGGCTCGCCAAGGGTGCGGCCAATAAGGTTCCCGCCGCTGCCGACCTCATCACCCAGCACTACCATCCTGGCCAGAAATGGTTGGTGTACTGCGACAACCAGGCTCAACTCGCCGACGTCCGCCAGGCCCTCGACCGTCGCGGTATTCGCTCCTGGGAGTATCACCGCCAAATGCGCGGTGACGCGGATACCACGCTAAAGCTCTTCGACGTCTCTGGTGGCATTGTCGTCGCCATCAAGTGCCTGGACGAAGGCGTGGACATTCCCTCCGCGACACACGCTCTCATCCTGGCCAGTTCTCGTAACCCGCGGGAGTTCATCCAGCGGCGCGGTCGCGTGCTGCGGCGCTCTCCGCACAAGACCGTGGCCACGCTGCTCGATGTCCTTGTGCTACCCGAAACGCTTGACCAGAATGATCCAAAGTGGTCCCTGGCAATCGGAGAGCTCGCGCGGGCACTCCAGTTCGCGAACTGGGGAATCGGTCAGGCCGCTACCTCGCGGCTGGAGGACAAGTGGGTGTCGATGGGCTTGTCGCTTGCACAGATCGACGAATTGCGAACCGCAGGTGTGGAAACTGACGACGATGACGAAGGAGATCCCAGCAGTGACTAAGCCGGGAGAGGAGACGGCCGACCTGCTCGCGACCGTCGAAGAGATCCGGGCGCGTGATTTCGCCGACATCGACCCAAAGTTGGTGAGCGAAATCCTCGCTACGCAGCACCAGTTCGCCGAGGACCGTGCCGAAGCCCGCAAGCGGACAGACCAGATTATCAACCGATGGGCCGCCAGGCATCTGGGATCCGGGGCGTCTCACTGATGCTGACGCTTAAGCTCCTGACCGTTCGAGACTTCGGCCCGTATCGCGGCCGGCAAGAGATAGCCTTCTCCCGTGATCACGGCGTCTTTATCATCTATGGACCGAACGGCCGGGGAAAGACCACCCTGCACAACGCCTTCCGCTACGCACTGTACGGCGAGATCCTGGGTCGCCGTCGCGCCGAGGAGCCTGGCGACTTGGCCAACACTGAGGCCAAGAAGCAGGCCGGCTACGGCTCGTTCGAGACCATTCTCGACTTCGAGCACGACGGCATTTCGTACCGGCTGACTCGCCGCTACGACGAGCGTGAACAGCCGCGCGAGCTGGCGCTTCTAGAACGAGACCGCGTTCCTCTGGCACAGGACGACATGGAGAAGACGCTCCAGATTATTGCCCCGCGCTCCGTTAGCCAGTTCTTTCTCTTCGACGGCGAACTGTTGCGCCAGTACGAGAATCTCCTCGACAAGGACAGCAAAGAGGGCGAGGCTCTGGAAAAGTCCATCGAGCGCGTACTGGGTATCCCTATTGTGGGGAACGCAAGGACTGACGTCACCGAACTGCACAAGAGCGCCGATCGGCTGCTCACCGAGCAATACGCGGCCTCCGACAAGACCAAACGCACGGCCCTATCCCTTAAGGAAGCGCAGGACGTCGCCAATCGCCTGCAGGCGGACCGGGACGAAGTGTCCAGGCGCATCACCGACATTCAAAGCGAGATCTCCAATCTTGAGCTGCAGCTTCGTGAACAAGAGAAGTCCGAGCGCATTTTGGGCACACTCGACAACCTGCGTCAGCAGCAGGCCACGCTTAGGCTCCGCGAGCAGGATGCCCTGGATGCTCTCGCTGAGCTCACCGGCAGCCTATGGAAGGCGGTTCTCTCTCGCTCCGCCGCTCGTCGGCTCGTCGCCGTCGAGGAGGAGGTCGAAACCGCTGAGGCCGAGCTCCGTGACGCATCGGCTGCTGTCCGGGACCTGGCGCACCTTCATACCGTTGCCGACTGTCCGGTATGCCACCGCGACGTCCCCGAAGAGCTGCGCCGTCAGCTCATCGCTGAGTTGCAGGCCGCTGCATCGACCGCTCACCACGGCGTCGTGGAGGCGCGCCTTGCCGAAGCACGGGGACGGCGCAAGGTATTGCAAGCGCTCGCCAGCGAGGACGCCAGGCTCGTTGCCGACCGTGATAAGGCCTTGCGGACTGTCCGCTTTGAGCAGCAGGAAGTCGCCGGTGATATCACCGGCTTAGAGCAAGAGCTATCCGAATTGGGTAAGGAAGCCGAGTTGCGTGACCTCACCACGCAACGACTCGAACGACAAACCCAGCTTGGTCGCGAGCGTGACCGCCTACAGGAGTGCGATCGGGAGCTACACGACCAGAATCTAGTGATCGATGAGCTCAAGCGGCGGCTACGCAAGGAACAGCAGGTTCAGCCCGACCCGAGCATCGAGCTCAAGGAGGAGATCACCGAAGCACTGATGCGCCTCTTCGCCAGTTCGATCGACGCTTATCGGCACAAGCTACGAGGACGGGTCGAGGCCCGCGCCTCCGAAATTTTCCGGGAACTAGCCTCCGAAACCGACTATGTCGGGCTGCGGATCACTGATCGCTACGGTCTGGAGATCATCGACTCCGATGGCGAAGTCGTACGGCGGTCGGCTGGCTACGAACACCTCGTCGCTCTCTCGCTCATCGCCGCGCTCCAAGATAGCGCCGCCGTCCGTGGGCCGGTCGTTATGGACTATCCATTCGGCCGTCTCGATGCTACCAACACCGCGCGCGTCGTCGCTGCCCTCCCGCGCATGGCCCGACAGGTAATCCTACTTTCGTTCGATGGCGAGTTCGACCGCACCGAAGCGCTCCGAGCGCTCGGCTCCAACCTGGTCGCGGAGTACGAGCTGGAGCGCATTACAATCAAGCACACCCGCATCCAGACTCGAAGGACCATCTGATGGCCGATCTAAAGAACATTGCCCTGACGGTTGAAGCGGCCCAAATCGTCAACGAACTAGGCAAGTCATTCGGTATCAGTGAGCAAATGGATACCATTCGGCTCGGATTTGCGTATGCTGTGCAGCAGGATGCCGATCTAAATCGTGACCTTGGCACCCGCGGTGGAAGTAACTATGACAGCGGAGGTCTCGACAATGAAGGCCTTATGGCCGCCACGGTAAAGGTCTACTACGCCTACCCGGAAGTTCAGGCGGAGCCCTACCGCGCTGTGGAAGTCCTAATGAACAAAGGTGTGCGGCTTCTGAAGGAGCACCTGCGCGACGGTACTGTTGGAACTCTTGGCGATCTAGTTGACGTTGACCAAGGCAAGTGATGTGTAGTTCATTGGCTGCGTGCCGGTAGTCGATTAGTGGGCAGACAGTTCCGTTCGGACGACTAGTCGATACGCCGTTTCGGGCTGGCCCCAAAGCCTGCGGGGTGGTCCGACGCGGTGCGTTCGGCATCCGCCGCCTGAGCAGCGGGTCGGTGCCCGGGCTGGCGAACACTCCGGACGGCAGCGGCCTTGTCTGTCCGGGGCGCGAGTATCGCGACCATCGACGAGGTGCCGAATTCCATTCCCAACTGATATTCATCAATGTCAGCCGCTCAGCCTGGCCGGCATCACAAGCGGTACGCCTCAGCAAGCACGGCTGGGACTGGTGAGTACCACCTGCGGTCACGCGTCGCCGATGCGGCGTGGGTAGTGGAAGTGGAGCCGAAGGGTGATCCGGGTGATGTGGGCGGTCTGCCGGTCGCGGTGCGGCCAGTAGCGGGCCGGTCGGCGTGACCCTGGTAGACCCGGGTGATGCCCCCTCACCCGTTGTCTCCACGAGCGGAGTACCTTGTCCGTTTCTGGTCCGGTCGCCTCGACGATGTCCGCCAGACTTGCAGCCGGACCCAACGCAGAGCGGACCAACATGGCGCCGACATGTCCGGCGGGCCGAAGCCGTTGTGACGAACGCCTGCTCAGTCAGGACGCCGCCCGGACGCCGATTCGACCAGCGTGGCAGTGCGATGTCGTGCAGGTCGATGAGGACCGGCAGTGGCTGATCTTCTCGGCATCGGCGAGCTGCTTGACCGACGGTGCGACGTCATCGAGTGGGTAGTGGATCTCCTTCATCTCCTGCGGAGGCGGCGACCTATTCGTGCTCATCGACTTGACTCGTGCAAACGTAGCGGCAGTGGGTCATCGGCGCTGGTCGCCGGTTGGTGGACCGATTCCACAATCGGCGACTCTTGTCCGACAGGCTGCCTACACCCATGGAGACGACCACACGGTCTATGTTGAGCGTGCCTTCCGAGGTGTGGGTCAGTGCGTTTTACCTCGCGGAGGAGCGGAAGCGTCTCGGTCTTGCCCAGCGACCTGTGGCCGAGCTGATGGCGGCACACCCGGTCGGGTGAGTCAAATCGAAAACGGTGGTCTCGATGCCAACAGGTGGCATCCCTGAGCCGGTACGCACGATGGATGTCTTGAGTGCGGGTCTCGCGCCTCGGAGCTATGAGCTATGCCGCGCGACCGAGCAGGAAAGGGGCGAGCAGTTCGCGGACCCGTTCCTCGATGGCGGTCGCGTCCGATCCTGTCTCGATCATGCGGCTGGCGGTGTAGACCACCGAGCTGATCAGCCCGGCGGTGGCGGCCGGGTCGGGAAGGCCCAGGGCGCTGAGGGCGGCCGACAGCGGCTGGCTCATCTGCTCGTGCATCCGTTTGGTGCTGGCGTTGACCTGCTCGCCCGGCACCGACTCGATCAGGGCGGTGGCGAGGGCGTGTTCGCCTTCGGCGACCAGGCGTAGGTTTGCCGCGGCGTACGCCAGGACCTGTTCGCCCGGGCTGTCGGCAGCGGCCATCGCGTCGGTGACCCGCCGGGACCAGTTCGGTAGTACCTCCTGCACCAGCTCCAACAGGAGGTCGTCGCGTGAGCGGAAGTACTCGTACACCGACGAGCGGGGCAGCCCCGTCCGGACCGCCACCGCGGCGAGCGTCGGCGCTTGGTGGGGGTTCTCGGCCAGCAGGGCGCGTGCGGCGTCGAGGAGGGCTCGTCGGCGCTGTGCCCGGTGCTGAGCGACGGTCGGTGCGTCGATGCGCGGCACGGGCCCTCCCCTTCGCATCCGTCAGCCGGCGGACAGCCGCCCGTCGATCATCTCAATCACCCGGTCGCAGTGTTCCAACACGTCCTGGTCGTGGGTCACCATAACGGTAGCGACCGCGGACTGTTTCGTCTCCCGGGCGAGGAGCTGCACCACTTCGTGGCTGCGCGCCCGGTCCAGAGCGGCCGTGGGTTCGTCCACCAGCAACAGCGAGGGCCGTCCGACCAGGGCGCGGGCGATTCCGACCCGTTGACGTTCGCCGCCGGAGAGTTGGTGTGGCCGGCGGTCGGCCTTGTGCGCCATCCCCACGTCCGCGAGCAGCCTGGCCGGGGAGCGGACGTCGGTCCGATGGTGGCTCAGCTTGGTGACCAAGCGGAGTTGCTCCAGAGCGGTGAGGGCCGGCAGCAGGTTGCCGGTCTGGAACACGAAGCCGACGTGGTCGCGCCGGTAAGCCGCGCGGTCCCTGGCACTCATGGCGGCGATGTCATGGCCGTCGATGCTGACCGTTCCCTCGTCGGGGATGGTCAACGCGCCGGCGACCGCGAGCAGACTCGACTTTCCGGCGCCCGAGGGGCCGACCACGGCGACCAGTTCACCGGGGGCGACCGTCAGACTCACGTCGTCCAGCGCGGTGACCACCGCGTCACCGTCACCGAGGCGTACGGTCACGCCGGACAGCGTGAGACCGGTGCGGTCCCTGGTGCTCATCGCTGCCCTCCCAGCGCGGCAAGGGGGTCGATGGCCGCGACGCGGACGATGGCCGCAGCCGCACCGAGAAGGCCGAGCAGGACCAGCAGGAGGCCGGCGACGGTCACCGCGGGCGCTTCGATGGTGAACGGCACTTCGCCACCGCTGACCAGGCCGCCGAGGCCGACGCCCACAGCCACTCCCACGCCGATCGAGGCCGCCAGGATCAACAACGCCTGCATCAGGCCGTCGCGCAGCAGGTAGGACTGGGCGGCGCCCATCGCACGCAACACCGCAAGTTCGTGTTTGCGGTTGATCGTCCAGACCGTGAAGAACGCGCCGACCACGAGCGCCGAGATGGCGTAGAGAAAGACCTGGATGAGGGAGAGGGTCGAGGTCTCTGCGGTGTAGCCGGGTGAGGCCCCGAACGACTCCGCTTTGCGGAAACTCGTCGTGCCGGCGGCGGCGTCACCAGTGGCGAGATCGACACTCTCGTCCGCCTGGATGGCGACCGCCGTGGCTTCGGTGGCTGCCGCAGCCCGGAGCTCCTCGCCGGGACCGACGCCGGAATGCAGTCGCTGCCAGGCCGCGAGCGGCAGGTAGGCGACGTCGACGTGGCCGTAGGTGTGCTGGTCTGCCGTGGCGCCTACCACCGTCAGGCTGATGCCGATCCGGTCGATGATGATGGTGTCCCCGAGCTGCAGGCCGGCCTTGACGGCTGTCTGGGACACTACGATGCCGTCCGAGCTGTCCAGCCCGGTGCCCTCGGCTGGTGTGGGCGCCAGGAAGGAGCCGGGCTCGACGCCGAAGAGGGCAAGGTCGATGGGGACGCCTCGGTTGCTGCGGGCGTTGACCAGCATGTTTCCGAAGAGAGCCGCCTCGCGCACGCCGGGCTGCTGGCGCCACTGGTCGACCTGCCGGGTGTTCACGACGCTACGGGAGAAGGCCGAGTCGAGCTTGGTGTCCCGGTCGAAGGCGAAGGCGGTTACCGGGAGCCGCTGAAGACCGGAAACCCCGTCGTTGACCAGGCCCGAAGACAATCCGGAAAGCAGCACCATCAGTACCGCGATCAGGGCGACGACGCTGCCCATGAGCGTGAACCGCCAACGCGCGAAGCGGAGCTCGCGCAGTGCCAGGAACATCCGTCCTCCTTGAGATCATCCCCCGTTTTTCCGACAGTGCGTCGGCAACTATACCGACGCCCCGTCGGGAAAAATTTCGCCCGGGATCCCTGACCTGCGGAGTGCGATAAGGATCGATCATGTGGGACGTCGCCCCGGCTGTCCCGCCGAGCGGCAGCCTTGGCGCGGGCCGGATCGGCGCGGGCCCTGTGCGGCAAGGGCAGATGATCCCGTTCCGGCGGCCGGCCGACGTGGTCATGCAGGTCAGCCTGCCGATCGCCCGTTGCGGCCGGGCGCTGTCGTTCCACCTGACGGTCGACGGCGGCTCGTACGGCAGCGTGGATGGCCGACCGGTGAGAGGTGCTGGCCCGCGTGAAGCGTGGCCACCGCCGCGGAAGGGAGCTGTGACGCCATCGTGGACACGGTAAAGGCAGAGTATGTAGAGTTTCATCATGCCGCGCATCCCGGATACCTCACCCCAGACACTGCGCGTCTTCGACGCCCTGTTGAGCAATCCGCAGGCCTGGCGTTACGGGTACGAACTGAGCAAGGAGACCGCTCTGGCCTCCGGCACGCTGTACCCGATTCTCATGCGACTGGCCGAGCGCGAACTGCTCGAGACGAGGTGGGAGCCGGCCAGCCGACCAGGGCTTCCGCCGCGGCACACCTACCGGCTGACCGCGGACGGCGCCGTCCTCGCCGCCCAGCGCGTGGCCGCGCGGGACGCGGCAGCGGCCCGGGCGGGCGCCGGCAAGCGGATCCGCCAGGCGAAACAGGCGTACTCCGCGCTGTTCCTGGGCGCCAGCTCGTGAACGCCGCCTGGGCCGAGCGTCGGATCAGGCGTGCCGCGCTCGCCCTGCTGACCAGAGCAGTTCGCGGCCGCGACGGACACGGCGCGGAGTGGGGCGAGGCGATGCTCCGCGAGTTCCCCGAGACCCGCGGAGCGTGGGAGGCGGTGCGCTGGACGGCGAGCGGGCTGCGCGTGGTGCTGCGGGAGCGACGCGGGCGCGGCCAGCGGGCACGGCGACCGCTCTCCCGGCGGGTGATCGCGGCGGCCCTGACGGCGACCGTGGCCGGAGTGCTCATCAACCAGTTCGTCCTTGGCCTGGTGCCGGTGGTGTCCACCTCGATGGAGCCGAGCCTGCGGGTCAGCGACCGCGTCCTGGTCGACCGCCTCGGGTTCCGCCTGTCCCGTCTCGACTATGGCGACGTGGTGCTGTTCCGGCAGCCCGGCGAGGTGACGGCGCTGCAGCGGGTGGTGGGGCTGCCCGGGGATCTGCTCTCCTGCGCCGGTGGGCGGCTGCACCGCAACGGTGCCCCGGCAGAGGAGCGGTATCTGCGAGCCGGGGCCGAATCTGCCACCGACTGCGAGCCCGTGACGGTGCCCAAGGACACCGTCTACGTGATGGGCGACGATCGCGCGATATCGCGGGACTCGCGGGCGTACGGACCCGTCCCCGACAGCGATGTCACCGGCCGTGTCGTCACCCGGCTCTGGCCGCTCGGATGATCGGCCAGAGCGCTCGCGGCGCGTAGCGGTGCGCTGGGCCGCACCCGGTATCCGCCCCTGTGACATACCTTTCCAGGACGTAGGCGAAGCGAAGCTCCCGCCTGCCGGGCGACGTTGCACGAGGCAGCGAGGACTCAGCGGGCGGGCACCGGCTCGGGCGACGGCCGCCACTGTCGCCTGATCAGCCCGTAGACCCACGAGTCGGAGACCTCGCCGTTCACGACGCAGTCTTCCCGCAACGTCCCTTCACGCACGAATCCGAGCTTCTCCAGCACGCGGGCAGATGCCACGTTGCGGGTATCGGTCTCGGCCTGGACGCGATTCAGGTCCAGCGTGTCGAACGCCCATCGCAGCAGAGCGCGCGCGGCCTCCGTCGCGTAGCCGTGGCCCCACGCAGCCTCGTCGAAGCAGTAGCCCAGCGCTGCGCTGCGGTAGTCCGGGTTCCACCGGTTCAGGCTGCACCAGCCGATGAACGCCCCGTCGGAGTCACGATCCACGGCCAAGCGCGACCCGGTGCCCTGCTCTGCCATCTGCCGGCAAGCCGTGATGAACCGCTCGGCGCGTGCGCGTTCGCTCCACGGTGGCGCGTCCCAGTAGCGCAGCGCGTAGGCGTTGCTGTGCAGTGCGAAGAGGTCGTCCGCATCCGCGTCGTCGAAGGGACGCAGGCTGAGGCGAGTGGTGCGCAGCGTGGGGGTGGGCAGCGACATCGGCGTCATGCTCTCTTCTGTGGTTGATGGCCGATCAACCAGACATCCGGCGCCGGCCACCCGCAATGGGTTTTCCCGGCGGGCGGGCGGAACGACGTGCTCCCTCATCGACACGTCCGGACGCTGGTGCCGGCTCGATGGGCTGCGGTGTGAAGAAGCGGATGATGTCGTCGGCTGCGGTGGGGGACAGCATCATTGCCTGGACTCGTGCGGACATTTCGGCGATCGGGTGGATTCTGGTGAACATCGCCTCCTCGTACGTCCGGATCGCCGGGTCGGGGTCAGCGGGGTTGGTGGCGAGTTCGGCGGCGTCGAGCATGGCTTGGTTGGCGCCCTCGCCGACGGGCGGCATGAGGTGCGCGGCGTCACCGATGAGGGTGATGCCCGGTTGGTGGGTCCAGCGTGTGCCGGTGCGATGCTGCACACCCAGCTCGGCGCGTACACCCCGGTGATCAAGAGGCGCATCGACGAGTTCGTCGTCGAGAGCGGGGGCGAAGACGCCTTCGTCGTCAACCTCGTCGCCGTGCTGACCCGCGAGCTGCGGCTGCACCACGAGCTGCCGGACGGACCCCTGAGGGAGTCCCGCCTGTCCCTGATCGAGGCCGCGTGGGACCAGGCCCGCGACCGCCTGCACCAGCGGGCCGGCCGGCGGCCGTGAGCGTCGCCGGCCCGCGGGGGACAGACGCAAACCGGGGTACGGCGGGTCGGGACTACCCGCCGTACCCCGGCTCTCACCTACCGGTCAGCTTCCGGTGGTGACGAGGCGGTACTGGGCCCGTACCTCGGACGGGGTGACCACGCGGTCGAGGAACATCAGGGCGTCCATCCGGCAGTCGCACGGATTCTGTTCCCGGGTGTCCTGCGGGTAGGAGCCGCCGATCTTGATGCCGCGCGGGTCGGTCGCCGTGGTGTAGTGCGGTCCCTCGCCGGCGACCTGCCACGGGTCGCCGCTCGCGGTGTAGAAGCCGTCGATCTTCTCGCCGTTGCGGTACAGCGCCATGGTGCCCTTGTCGAAGTCGAACGTGGCGGTCAGGTGCACCCATTCGTTCTGCGGCATCAGGGTGCGCCAGTCCTCGCTGGCGGCGAACGTCTGCGACGCCCCGCCGTCGAGCCGGCGGCCGAGCGCCACCAGGCGCAGTTCACCGTTGACGTTGATCAGCTCCAGCAGGGCGCGGACGCCGTGGCCGTCGGAGTCGCCGGTCAGGATGCCGGCCAGGCCGATGGCGTTGTAGCGGTCGTCGGGGTTGGCGGTGTTGGAGTTCAGTGCCGGGCTGTGCGGCCCGGTCAGCTTGAACCAGCCCATCACCGTGGTGCCCTTGGTCCGGTTGAAGGCGTTCAGCGTCGGTACGCCGTTCTCGTTGAAGATCCCGGCCTTCCAGTCGTCGTTGCCGGCGACGGTCGGGTTGACCTGCTTGGTCTGGATCGAGGTGTTGCTGCCCGGGTAGGCGCCGTCCTTGACCCGCATCTCCGGGCCGCCGTTGACGAGGCGGATGTTGGTCCCGGAGTAGCCCTTGTCGAGCTCGAGTCCGCGGTCCGGCGGGAAGATCGTCTCGAAGTCGTAGTAGGCGGCCAGGCTCCGCTCGATGCTGGGGTGCACGTCGGGGTTGGCCTTGACCCGGCGGGTGTCGGTGACCTTCCAGATCTTGCCGTTGGCCTTCGACAGCAGGTAGAGCTCGCCGTCGGTGTCGGTGCCGAAGCGCAGGTCGACGCGGCCGTCACCGGCCAGGTCCTGGGTGTTCACCCGGTTCCCGGCCTGGTCGAAGATGTGCAGCTGGTGGAGCTTGGCGAGCTTCTCCTTGTTGCGGCGCATCTGGTTCGCCTCGGTGTAGAAGACCCGGCCCTCGACCAGGTCGCCGAAGACGTACTTGCCGCGCAGGGCCGGCAGGTTGCCGCGGTAGACGAAGCCGCCGCTGATCGCGTGTCCGCTGTCGCTGGTGCACGGCCAGCCGGCGGGCGGGTCGTGGTCGTAGGCGGCGACCGGGTACACGTAGCCGCGGTCGTTCTTCGGCAGCGGGTAGAGGTTGCAGCGGTCGTTCTTGTCGAAGACGAACGCGCCTTCGCGGACGCTCCAGCCGAGGTTGTCGCCGGCGCGGACCTCGTACACGGCCTCGATGGCGTGCTCGCCGATGTGGCCGAGGAACATCCGGTTGTTCGTGCCGGGGTCCCAGCTGAACCGGTGCGGGTCGCGCATCCCGTACGCGTAGATCTCGTCGAGGGCGCCGGCCTTCTTGACGAACGGGTTCTTCTTCGGGATGCCCCAGCGGCCGGTGGTGCTGTTGGTGCCGAGCGGGTCGACGCGCAGGATCTTGCCCTGCGGGGTGCCGAGGTTCTGCGGCTCGTCGGTGTTCACGCCGATGCCGCCGTCGCCGACGGCGATGTAGAGCAGGCCGTAGTCGTCGTCGCGGGGCTTGGCCGTCGGGTTGAAGTCGATCTGCTGGATGGCGTGGATGTAGGTGGCGAAGCCGATCCGCATGACCTCGCGCCGGGTGCCGCTGAACGTGTCGGCGGCCGGGTCGGTGGCGGTCCACTCGGTGATCACGCTGTGGACGACGGTGTTCGGCTGGGTGGTGAAGTCGGGGGTCTTCGAGGTGAGCGCCGCGCCGGCCTCGGTGTGCGTGGTGTAGAACTTGCCGTTCTCGGCAAATTTCGGGTGGAACGTGACGAAACCGAAACCGCTGCCCAGGCCACGTCCGGACCAGAAATCGGGGGCGAAGGTGGCGCCGACGTCGAGGTAGTCGTGGTTGACGCCGTCCTCGACCAGGTAGAGCTTGCCGTTGAGGTCGGGCACGTAGAGCCGGCCCGACCCGTCCGGGACCTCACCGAGGTAGTTGATCCGCGCGTGCCGGACGAGGCGCTGGTCGGTCGGCGCCGGGACCGGTTCCGACTTCGGGAACGTCGCGAACTCCTCGACGACCAGGCCGAGGGTGGCCGGGGTCGGGTCCTCGGGAATCGGGTCGGTGATCGGGGCGTTGCTGGAGTTCGGTGCGTTGGTGGGGCCGGCGCTGGCCGGGGTCGCGGGCAGCGTGGCCACCAGCGCCGCGGCGGCGGCCAGGGCGATGGTCCGATGCCGTTTCTGCAGCCATCTGGGCTTCGACAAGGTAAGCCACCAATCCGTTGTATTAACCAGAGAGTGCTTGCGTAAGCGCTTTCGTAAGCGCTTTCACACCATAGAGGCTGCTGACTGCGTGCGGCAAGCGTCACATGTAACTAGATCGAAATCTCCGGGTAATCCGTATTCGGCCGACCGGCCGGTCGCCGACCGATGTCCGACCGGCCGGTTAGGCTCACGGGCGGCGTCCCACCGGACGCCGCCGGAACGAGCAAGCCGGAAGCGGGTGCGCCCACCTGCACGAAGCAAGCCGGAAGCGGGTGCGCCCACCTGCACAGAGCTGGGAGTACGACGAGTTGACCGCACAGCCCGAGGCCCTCTACGGGGCTGACGACCTCACCCACCTCGAGGGTCTGGACGCCGTCCGCAAGCGGCCCGGCATGTACATCGGGTCCACCGACAGCCGCGGTGTCGGGCACCTCGTCAACGAGATCCTCGACAACTCCACCGACGAGGGCGTCGCCGGCCACGCCACCCGCGTCGAGGTGACCCTGCACGCCGACGGGTCGGTGCAGGTCGACGACGACGGCCGCGGCATCCCCACCGACCGGCACGCCAAGTCCGGGCTGTCCGGCGTCGAGCTGGTGCTCACCCGGCTGCACGCCGGCGGCAAGTTCGGCGGCTCCGGCTACAAGACCTCCGGCGGCCTGCACGGCGTCGGCGCCTCCGCGGTCAACGCCCTGTCCCGCCGCTTCGACGTCACTGTCCGCCGGGGCGGACAGGTCCATGAGATGTCATTCCGGCACGGCGTACCCGGGGTCTTCGACGGCGCCGATCCCGACGCGTCCCACACCCCCGAGTCCGGGCTGCGGGTCGCCCGCAAGATGAAGCGCGGCGAGTCGACCGGCACCTCCATCCGCTACTGGCACGACGCCCGCTACTTCGAGTCCGGGGCCGCGCTCGACGTGACCGCCGTACGCGCCAAGCTGCGCAACACCGCGTTCCTCGTGCCCGGCGTCACCTACGTCCTGCGCGACCTGACCGGCGACGCGTCGCAGGGCGACGGTCCGACCGAGGAGATCTTCCACTTCCCCAACGGGCTGACCGACATGGTGGAGTTCCTCGCCCCGACCGGTGAGAAGGCCGTCTCCGGCACCCTGGTCATCACCGGCGAGGGCGTCTACAAGGAGAACGCCGCCGACGAGAGCGGCGTGATGCAGGCCGGCGTCGAGCGGCGGGCCGAGATCGAGGTCGCGCTGCGCTGGGGGACCGGCTACGAGCGCACCGTGGAGTCCTTCACCAACACGATCCGCAACGCCCACGGCGGCACCCACCGCAAGGGCTTCGAACGCGCCACCCAGCGCACCCTGGCCGACGCCGTCAAGAACGCCCGTGGCCTGCTGAAGGCCAAGGAGGATCCGCCGGTCCTCGACGACGTGCTCGAAGGCATGACGGCCGTGATCCACGTCCGCATCCCCGAGCCGCAGTTCACCTCGCAGACCAAGGACGAACTGTCCACCGCCGGGATCACCCGGGTCATCCAGACCGTCGTCGAACGGCAGCTGCGGTCCTGGCTGGACGACCGGCGCAGCCGGGCCGAGGTCCGCACCGTACTGCAGAAGATCGTCGACGCGTCCCGGGTCCGGCTCACCCAGAAACAGCAGAAGGACGCCGCCCGGCGCAAGACCGCCCTGGAGGGCGCGTCGATGCCGCCGAAACTGGTCGACTGCCGCTCGACCGGGATCGGCCGCAGCGAACTGTTCATCGTCGAGGGTGACAGCGCGCTCGGCACCGCCCGGCTGGCCCGCTCGTCGGAATACCAGGCGCTGCTCCCGATCCGGGGCAAGATTCTCAACGTCCAGAAGGCCAACCTCCAGCAGGTTCTCGACAACGCCGAGTGCTCGGCGATCGTCCAGGTCCTCGGCGCCGGCTCCGGCCGCACCTTCGACCTGGAGTCGCTGCGCTACGGCCGGGTGCTGATCATGGCCGACGCCGACGTCGACGGCTCGCACATCCGTACCCTGCTGATCACCCTGTTCGCCAAGTACATGCGGCCGGTGATCGAGGCCGGCCGGCTCTACGCGGCGATGCCGCCCCTGCACAAGATCACCACCAAGGGGCGCAACACCCAGACGATCTACACCTACACCCAGGCCGAGATGGCGGGCACCGTCGCCCGACTGGAGAAGGCCGGCAAGCAGGTCGTCACCCCCATCCCGCGGTTCAAGGGTCTGGGCGAGATGAACGCCGACGAGCTGTGGGACACCACGATGAACCCGGCCACCCGCGCCGTACGACGGATCACGCTGGACGACGTCGAGGCCGCCGAACGGGTCCTCGAACTGCTGATGGGGGAGAAGGTCGAGCCCCGCAAGAACTGGCTCATCGAGTCGGCCGACCGGGTCGACCAGGAGACGATCGACGCCTGACCGGCGTCACCCAAACCCCGGTACGTCGACACAGAAGGCTGAACAATGGCACGCCGCAAGGGCAACCAACCCAAGGTAGACCTGTCCGCGTTCGACCAGGCCGGTGCGCGGATCATCGACAATCCGCTCACCACCGAGGTCGAGGACTCCTACCTGGAGTACGCCTACTCGGTCATCCACTCCCGGGCGCTGCCCGACGCCCGCGACGGCCTCAAGCCGGTGCACCGGCGCATCCTGTTCTCGATGAGCGAGCAGGGCTACCGCCCCGACCGCCCGCACGTGAAGTCGGCCCGCGTCGTCGGTGACACCATGGGTAAGTACCACCCGCACGGCGACACCGCGATCTACGACGCGATGGTCCGGCTGGCCCAGGACTTCTCCCTCAACACCCCGCTGATCGACGGTCACGGCAACTTCGGCTCGCCCGACGACGGCCCGGCCGCCTCCCGCTACACCGAGGCCCGGATGTCGCGCGAGGCGATGCTGCTCGTCGGCGAACTCGGCGAGGACACCGTCGACTTCAAGGCCAACTACGACGGCTCGCTGGAGGAGCCGACGGTCCTGCCGGCCGCGTTCCCCAACCTGCTGGTCAACGGCACCTCCGGGATCGCGGTCGGGATGGCGACCAACATGATCCCGCACAACCTCGGCGAGGTCGTCGCCGCCGCCCGCTGGCTGATCAGGCACCCCGACGCCACCCTCGACAAGCTCATGGAGTTCGTACCCGGCCCCGACCTGCCCACCGGCGGCAGCCTGCTCGGCCTCGACGAGGTCCGCCGGGCGTACGAGACCGGACGCGGCGTCGTCCGGATGCGGGCCAAGGTCGAGATCGGCCCGATCGAGGGCAGCCGCGGCCGGCAGGCGATCACCGTCGTCGAGCTGCCGTACGGCGTCGGCGCCGAGAAGGTCATCGAGGCGGTCACCGACGAGGTACGCGGCAAGCCGATCACCTCCGGCCCGCGTCGCGGCCAGCGGCAGGCGGCCCGCCTGCAGGGCGTCGCCGACGTCAAGGACCTCACCGACCGGGAGAACGGCACCCGGCTCGTCATCGAGTGCAAGGTCGGCGTCAACCCGCAGGCCCTGCTCGCCGACCTCTACCGGCTCACCCCGCTGGAGCAGTCGTTCGGCGTCAACAACCTCGTCCTCGTCGACGGCCAGCCGCGCACCCTGGGCCTCAAGCCACTGCTCGAGGTGTTCCTCGCCCACCGGTACGACGTGGTGACCCGGCGCAGCAGCTTCCGGCGCCGCAAGCGGCAGGAACGCCTACACCTGGTCGACGGCCTGCTCATCGCCCTGATCGACATCGACCGGGTGGTGGCCCTGATCCGCGGCAGCGACAACGTCCAGGCCGCCAAAGAGGCCCTGATCAGCGAGTTCTCGCTCACCGAGGTCCAGGCCACCTACATCCTCGACACCCCGCTGCGCCGACTGACCCGCTTCGACCGCATCGAACTCGAAACCGAGCAGGAACGGCTGCGTGGCGAGATCGCCGAACTGTCGAAGATCCTCGACGACGAGTCGGTCCTGAAGAAGGTCGTCTCCGACGAACTGGCCGCCGTCGCCAAGGAATTCTCCGCCCCCCGGCGCACCACGCTGATCGACGGCGACCTCAAGGAGGTCCTCGCCGCATCCGCGCCGGCCGGCCCGCTCGAGGTGGCCGACGACCCCTGCCAGGTCATCCTGTCCACGTCCGGCCTCGTCGCCCGGACCGCCGCCGAGTCCGAGGAGGCGACCGAGGGCCGGCGCCGCAACGGCCGGGTCAGGCACGACACCGTACGCGCCCTCGTACACTCCACCGCCCGCGGTCAGATCCTTCTCGTCACCAACACCGGGCGGGCCTTCAAGACCGACGTACTCCCGCTGCCGGTCCTGCCCGAGCAGGCCGGCACCGTCTCGCTCAGCGGCGGCATGTCCGCCAGCGAACTGCTGCCCCTCGAACCGGGGGAGCGGGTCGTCGGCCTTGCCCCGCTCGGCGAACAGGGCGCCGACTCTCCCGGCCTGGCGATCGGCACCCGCGCCGGCGTGGTCAAGGTGACCGCCCCCGAGTGGCCGGTCCGCTCCGACGAGTTCGAGGTCATCACCCTGCGCGAAGGTGACGAGATCGTCGGCGCGACCTGGCTCACCGACGGCACCGAGACGCTCGCGTTCGTCTCCTCCGACGCCTCGCTGCTGCGGTTCGGCGCCAACCTGGTCCGGCCACAGGGGATCAAGGGCGGCGGCATGGCCGGCATCAACCTCGCCGCCGACGCCCGGGTCGTCTTCTTCGGCGCCGTACGCACCGACGACGCCGAGCACGGCGAGCCGATGGTCGTCACCTCCACGGGCGCCGGCGTGAAGGTCACCCCGTTCGAGGCGTACCCGGCCAAGGGCCGCGCGACCGGTGGGGTCCGCGCCCAGCGGTTCCTCAAGGGCGAGCAGGAACTGGCCGTGGCCTGGATCGGCCCACGGCCGGCCGGCGCGACCGAGACCGGGGAGCCGGTCGAGTTGCCGCCGGTCGACCAGCGCCGCGACGGCTCCGGCACCCCGGTGATGCTTGGCCCCGGCGTCGTCGGCCACCTCATCGAACGCGACTGACCTCGGGCACCGACCGCCGCCGGCAGGTTCGTGCCGGCGGCGGCGGTCGGGGCGGAGCGGGATCAACCCGCACCGGGTCGCGGCGTCGGGCGGTAACCTGACCCGGAACGACACGGAGGGCGCAGATGCAGACGAGCGACCCGGATCCGCACATCCATGTCGCGCGCAAGGTGCCGAAGGCCGACGCCGACACCCGCAACCTCGTCGTGTCGATGCTCGGCCGCGCGGCGGACGCGCCGACCGTCGTCACCACCGGCTGCGGCGTCCAGGTGCCCTACGCGATGACCTCCACCCGTCCGGAAAGCGTCACCTGTCTCGCCTGCCGCGAGCATGCCCACCGGGAATGCCTGCGCTTCGCCGACCAGATCGAGCACCTGGGCTTCATGCCCGGAATGAACTTCACCGGCGACCAGGTGGCCGAGGGTGCGCAACGGCTGCGGGACCTCGCGAAAAGGTTCTCCGGCTGAGCGGGGCAGGCGTTCCCGCACTCCGCTGACCCGCGTCGCGGGCTCTGGTCGGCGCCCGACGTCACCGATCTGAGTCGACATTCGACTAATCTGAGACGATGTCCGATACGACCGGCGGAAGCCGGCTGGGCGAACATGCGGTCTATCCCGGTACCTTCGATCCCTTCACGCCGGGGCATCTCGACATCGTCGAGCGGGCCCGACACCTCTTCGCGCGGATCACCGTGCTCGTGGCTGTCAACGGTGACAAGCATCCGGCCGGCACCGAGGCGGAACGTGCGACCCAGCTGCGCCGGAAACTTCCCGCGCACTGGGACGACGTCTCGGTCACCGCGTGGCGCGGGTTGACCGTCGCGTTCTGCCGCCAGCATGGCGCCGGCGTGATCATCCGCGGGGTGCGCAACCGAGCCGACATGAGTCACGAGTGCCACCTGGCGTCCATGAACGAGGACCTCGGCATCACCACGCTGCTCCTGCCCGCGAGGCCCAGACTGGTGGCCATCTCCTCCACGGTCGTGCGCGGACTCGACAGTTGACTCAAGCAGGTTCCGGGCATGTTCGGGGCGACTCCACCGGCGAGCTCCGGGCGGGGACGCCGGATCGTCAGCCGGCCACCGGCGCCGCGAACGGCTCGGGCACACCGGCGTAGAGCACGTCCGGATCGAGCAGCACCGTCCATGGTGGCCGGTACTCCGGTGCCCGGCGCGCCATCTCGGTCCGCAGCCTCTCGCGCCACAGGCCGCGGGCCCAGGAAACCGGCCCGACCCAGTCCGGCGACGAGTCGTACCAGCGGTCGACGGTGAATCCGTCGGCGTCGACTTCCACCCGGATGTAGAGCCAGTGTCCGTACACCGGGTCGGCCTCGGCCGCCCAGAGCCTCCGTACGAGTCGAATGGCCTCCTCCGACGGGTTCGAGGCGGGGCTGTCCTCGAGGGGACCAAGCTGCGGCATCTCGTCGGGGCGCTGCTTCACCTCCCCGTCCAGAACCCGGAACAGTCGCGAGCACCGGCCGTCGGCCCCAGCCCGCTTGCGGACCCACTCGACCAGTTCGGCGAGTTCGGGACCGGGCGCGGGCATCGGGCGGGAGAGTTCGGCTGCCTCCTGCACGACGTTCCACAGCAGTTCGTCGACCTGCCTGTCCCTGAGCACCTGGATCCGGTCGGGCGGCGGCCCGGCCTGCCTTGGTACGGCGACGGGTGGGGTGCTGGCAGCTGTCAGGCCGAAGGCGGCGGCCACCAGCAGGCCTTCGCAGATGTCGACCGGGCCGGCCTGGACCCGGCCGAGCAGCCCGTGCAGGGCGGCCCGGTCGACGCTCCGACTGTCTGCGGCGGCGAGCAACCGGTCGGCGGCGGCGGAGACCGCCGACTTCTCCGGGTCGTCCTGGGGCTCGTGCTGCCCCTCACAGAAGACGACCTCGAGCAGTTCGCGGCGGGCCGACTCGGCGGTCAGGATCCCATTGAGGGCCATCCGCAGGCCGTCCTCGGTCCCGTCCGGGTACGGCACCCGCGACCAGCCACCGTCGTACCAGTAGACGAAGGTGACCCGGCCCTCCTCCGTGCACCTGATCAGGTCCGGCAGGGGCAACCAGTCGGGTGCCCCGGCAAGCAGATCGATCTCGTCGACGCTCTCGCCGAAGTCAGCGGTGTCGTCGCTGCCGTACAGCACCGCCCGGCCACCCTCGATCAGGCGCAGCCAGCCGCCGTTGCCGCTGCCGTCGTCGAACTGCGCGATGCCGTCCTCGAGCCGGTACGGGTCGTCCTCGCCCAGCGTGGCCATCGCCGAGGCGATCGCGCCCCAGCGGGCCATCATGACGTCGGGATCGGGAAGGTCGATTCGCACTGTGCCAGCCTGACAGGGCTTCGCAAGCCGGCGCCGGGTGTCCGCAGTGCGCCAGGGCCACCGCAGTGATGCGGCTTCCGGGTGCCCTACGCGATGACCTTCACCCGTCCGGAGAGCGTCACCTCTTGCCTGCCGCGAACATGCCCACCGGGAGTACCTGCGCTTCCGACAGACCGGGCATGTCCAGGCCGATTTTGGATACCGCCCTACCGGTAGGTAGGCTGACGGGCATGACTTCGCTCCCTGCCGTCGACATCGTCGGCCTGACAAAGACCTACGGAGACCGGAACGCGCTGGACCAGCTGTCACTTCGTGTCCAGCGCGGAAGTCGTACGGTGGTGCTCGGTCACAACGGCGCCGGCAAGTCCACGCTCCTGGAGATCATCGCCACGCTGCGCACACCGACCTCCGGCACGGTGACCGTCGAGGGCTACGAGACGGTGAAGCAGGCCCGGGAGGCACGGCGCCTGATCGGCCTGACCCCGCAGTCCAACGCCCTGGACCCCCTGGCGACCACGGCGGAGGTGCTCGAGTTCCAGGGGGCCGCGCTCGGCCTCGACCGCCGGAACGCCGCGCGCCGGACGCGGGAACTCCTTGACCTCTTCGGTCTGGCGGAGCACCGCGGGACGCGGATCTCCAGGCTGTCCGGCGGAACCCGCCGAAAGGTCGACCTCGCCGTGGCGCTCGTGGCCGAGCCTGCGGTCGTGATCCTGGATGAGCCGACCACCGGCCTCGACCCGCTCAGCCGCCTCGACTTCTGGGACGAGCTGAAGCGCCTGAACCACAGCGGAAGTACCCTCCTGGTGTCCACCCAGGACCTGCACGAGGCGGACGTCCTGGCCACGGACATCGTCGTGCTCCGTAACGGAACGGTTGCCGCGCAAGGCTCGCCCGAGTCGCTGAAACAGCGCGTCGGGGAGCGCACCCTGACCCTCGTGCTGACGGACGCGGACGCTTCACAGACGTTGCTCGCCTCCGCGCGTGCGCCGTTCCGAGCCGAGCCGGACGAGCCGCGTACCGTGCGCCTCGCGCTCCCCGGCACGGCCGGTGCGCTGAAGGTCGCGCTCGATGACATCGGCCAGGTCGCGGGCGACGTCGAAGAGCTCCGCCTCACCGAACCCTCGCTCGACGACGTCTTCGTCGCGCTCGCCGCTCGCTGACCCGAACCCCCGTCACCACATGTGAGGACACGATCGTGACCGTTCCCGCCGTCTCCATCGTCCCGGTGCCAGGCGCCGCGGTCCCGGTGACCCTCGCCGCTGCCAGGCGCTCCACCCGCATGGTGCTGCGCTCACCGGCCCTGCTGATCGCCCCGATCGCGCAGTCCCTGTTCTTCCTCCTCGTCTACGCCGGACAGCTCAGCACCGTCGGCAGCGGCTATCTCGCAGGTGCCAGCTTCATCTCCTTCCTGCTCCCGCTGATCCTGCTCACCGGTGTCGCCACCGGAGCGGGAGCCGCAGGAACGCTCGTTCTGGGCGACGTCACCAGCGGATACCTCGACCGACTCCGGCTCGCCCACGGCACGACGGTCCCGTTCGTCCTGGGCGCCGTCGCCGCCGCCCTCGTCGCCGTCACCGTCCAGATGCTCGTCACGATCGCCGGCGCGGCACTCATCGGCTACCGGCCGGAGACCTGGCCGAGCGCGATCACGATGCTCCTCCTGATGCTCACGCTCGGGCTGGGCGTCGCCCTGCTCAGCGTCGCGGTCGCCATCCGCACCGCATCCGCGTCGAGCACCAACCTCGTCACCCTCGCGGTCTTCGGGCTGTCGTTCTTCACCGGCGTCTTCGCACCCGTGGACGAGCTCGCCGGCTGGATGCGGGCAATCGCGACCTTCAACCCGCTCACCTACGTCATCGACGCCGCCCGCCAGCTCGAGAGCGGCGCCACGCCCTCGGCCCTGCCGATCGCCCTCGGCGTTCTCGGGGTCCTCGTCGCCGCCGGGACCGCCACCTGCGCCCTCGCCCTCAACCACGCCCGGAGAAACCGATGACACCCGCAGCAGACACCCGTTCACAGATCATGGACGCCTTCGGCGAGCAGTTGGCCGCCGCGGGCTACCCGGGCATCTCCCTCGTCGGCGTCGCCCGCACCGTCGGCATTCAGAAGCCGTCCATCTACCACCACTTTCCCGGCGGCAAGGAAGAACTCTATGCCGCCGTCGCCCTGAGATTCATCGAACAGCTCCACGACCGTCTGGTCACCGCGCTCGCCGCCGAAGGACCGACGGAACAGAAGCTGCGGTCCCTCGCGGTCGCCGCCGCCGAACACTCCACCCGCACCATCTCCTTCGAGCAACGCATCTACGACGCGCTCGACCACGTCTCCGACGAGACCAGAAACACCGTGTCGCAGAAATACGTGCGCGACATCCTCGATCCCGTCGTGGCGCTCTTCACCCACGCCGTCGACGCCGGCGAGGTGACCGGCGACCCCTGGTTCCTCATGAATGCGTTCCTGCACCTCGCACGCGCGACAGACCTCGTGAACGCCCCGAACGGGGCGACCCGGGTCGTCACGCTCTTCCTGGAGGGTGCCCGGCCCCGCTAGCGGTGCGGGATCATCGGGTGGGCCGGTGTGACACGGGCCGGCCGAGCGCGAGCCGGGCCGCGGTCACCGCGCTGTGGAACGAGACCTCGCTGAGCAGGCCCGGGGCGGCGACCTGGTCGCCGGCGAGGTAGACCCCGTCACCGCGATCGACGGCCGGCCGGTCCCGCCAGGTCCGCCCGGGCAGGTCCAGTGCGCCGGTACGACCGTTCGCCACCGCGTCGCGCCGCCAGGTGACCCGGCCGCGCCAGCCGGGCAGAGCCTGGTCGACCAGCGCCTCCAGGCGGGCCAGCCCGTCGGCCTTCGGCTCGCCGGGACGCATCGGCAGCTGGGCCTGGATCAGTGATTCCCCGGCCGGTGCCACACTCGGGTCGGGCAGCGTGTACCGCTCAAGCCAACCGGCCTCGTCGAGATCGGACACGATGAAGGCGTCACCGCGCGCGGCCCGTACAGCCAGGTCGAGCAGGACCGACCGGCCGCTCTCGACGGGTGGCAGCGACGTACCGAGCAGGGTGGCGGCGGCGTCCAGGGAGGTGGCGACGATGACCGGCGCGGCGGGCAACTCGGTCACCCGGGCACCGGTTTCGATGCGTACGCCCAGGACACGGGCGCGGGTGGCGAGCCGGTCGACGAGGCCGTTCCAGCCACCGGTGACGTACCGGACGGCCGGGACCGGGGCGGTGACCCGCAGCAGATGTTGCCAGACGAACGCGGCCGCCAGCCGGCCCGGGTCGGCGTCGAAGGTGACGACTCCCATCAGGTTCGACGCGGCGGTCGCCGCCGCGGCGCCGTGCCGCTCGCGGACCCAGGTGTGGAAGTCGAGGTCGACGGGCGCGTCGTGGCGGCGCCGCGTGACAACGGGCAGCAGCGCCGCCGGCGGTGTGCGGCGTAGCCGGCCGCGATAGCGGAACCGGACACCGGCCAGCGCACGCGGTGGGATCGTGGCGTACGCGCCGGTCAGATCGCGGTCGGCGAGCCAGCGCCACCAGGGGCCGTTGCAGTAGAGGACGTGCGGGCCGTCGTGGGCGACGTACGGCGGTTCGGTGGCGCGGGCCCGGCCACCCAGCCTCTGATGCGACTCCAGCAGGTGGACCCGGGCGCCGGCCTCGGCGCAGGTGATGGCGGCGACGAGCCCGGCGAAGCCGCCGCCGACGACAGTGATGCTCTCCATGCACCGGTGACGACGTAGGGCAGAATCGCGTGACATGGACGGCTGGCAGGAGCATCGGCGTTACCTGTTCGCCGTCGCCTACCGGCTGCTGGGCAGCGTCTCGGACGCCGAGGACGCGGTGCAGGAGGCGTACCTGCGGCTGCGTCGCGCGGCCCCGGCCGACCTGGTGAACCCACGGGCGTGGCTCACCACCGTGACGTCGCGGATCTGCCTGGACATGCTCGGCTCGGCCCGGGCCCGCCGGGAGGCGTACGTCGGCACCTGGCTGCCCGAACCGCTGGCCGGCTACGACGACACCGACCTGGGCGACACCGTCGCGTTGCGCGAATCCGTCCGCACCGCCGTGTTGCTGGTACTGGAGACGCTGTCACCCGCGGAGCGGGTCGCTTTCGTCCTGCACGACGCGTTCGGCATGGACTTCGAGCGGCTGGCCGTGGTGGTCGACCGGAGCCCGGCGGCCTGCCGGCAGCTCGCGTCACGGGCGCGCCGGCGGGTCCGCGAAGAGGCACCACCGCGCAAACCCGTCTCGGCGCAGGAGCATCAGCGAGTGGTCGCGGCCTTCACCGCCGCCAGCACCGACGGCGACCTGTCCGAACTGGTGCACCTGCTCGACCCGCGGGTCGTGTTGCGCTCCGACGGCGGCGGTGCGGTGCCCGCCGCCCGCAAACCGGTGTACGGCCATGAGCGGGTGCTCACCCTGCTGTCCTGGCTGGCCCGCCGGTACGCCGGGGTGGGGCTGAAGCCGGTGCCGCTTGCCGGCGGCCCCGGATTCGTGCTCGAACTCGACGGTGCCGTGTGCGGCGTGATCGGCGTCGAAGTCGCCGACGGTCGGATCGCCGAACTGAACCTGGTGGTCAACCCGGCGAAACTGAGGCTGTGGGTGTCTTCGCCCGACGTGGGAAACGGCTGAGCGTTGGCCGACTTCGGCTCACCCTGGCGGCCGGTCCAGTGGCAGGGTTGCCGGCATCCTGACCGTATGTGTCTACGTAGCCTCGGCAGTGTTGGTGCATGTCTGCCTTGTACTGCTGCGATGATGGTGCCGCGATGAGACGCCATGTGCTTGACGACGGTGCGGTGCTCAGCGTGCGCGCCCGGGCTTTCCTGGACGAGCACGCCGAGCGAACACCTGTGGACCTCGAACATCCGCGGCGATGGTACGGGTGCACGGATGTGCACAACGACGTGGTTCCCGGCCCGGAAGGCGGCCTGGAGAGGCTGGAGACGTTCATCGCCAGATACGGCGGCCTGTGGTTCTGCGGCGAACGGCCCGGCTGCCTCGGAAAGCACGAACACCAGTACCGGTTCGATCACATCCTGACGTCCGGGTGGGAACAGCTCGAAGGGGACGAGTGGACAGCCACGGTGGGTGACGTCGACGGTGGATACCCGCTTGGTCTGAGCTGGTCCACGGGGCGGATCAGCGTGGTGGACCCGGATACCTGGATCGCCAACGATGCGGACAACCTCATCGAGTCGAGTGCCCTGGGGCAGGCCGTCTACGCCGACCGCACCTGGAGCGAGGCGGTGCCGGTAGGCGGTCGCGGTCCCGGCTGGGGACTGGAGGGCGTCACCTCGGACCGGTTCCGGGGCCTCGTACCCGAGGCTTTGGAGGCTTCCAGCCCGTGGAATCGCTGGTATCTCGACGAGCAGGTAGCCGTTCACGCCTGGCAGGTGACCTACGATCCGGCCCGCCCCGAAGTGGTGATGGCGTGGTACCGCGGAGCGGAAGGACGCCGGCGCATAGAAGCGGCGGTAGGGCCGCTGCAATGATCCGGGCCGCGTGACGAGGCATCAACTGTCGAACCAGACAACCAGCCGTACGTTGTCGTCGCCATGCCGCTCGGCGAGGTCGCGCATGGTGTCCAGCAGCGCGCGCAGCGGCGGATCGCCACGCAGGACGTCGCCCTGGCAGAGCCGCTCCACCCGCCACATCCTGTCGAACGCGCGCCACTGCGTTCCCTCGGGGTAGCTGCTGCCCCGGGGATCGGCGTCCTCGCCGGCCACCGCGCGCCAGGCGCGCCCATGGTGACCCGCCTTACCGACGAGGATCGGCCCGTCGCTTGTCAGCTCGTACTCGTGGATCCGGTCGTCCACCCGGGGGGCCTGCGCCGTCCAGTCGATGCGGGCCAGTTCCGTCCACGCCACCCAGGTGTGATCGTGTTCGTAGTCGGAGAGCTGGAGAGCGAGCAGTTCGGTGCTGGCGTCGGGCGGCAGGCCACGGCCGGGGGAGACGGGTTCGAACCCGGCGTAGTTCCGGACACCGAAGAGCAGACCGAAGGCATCGTAGTGGCGTGGCAGGTCATCCACACCGGCGTCGGTCAGCAGCCACGGCGATCCCGGGCCGTTCGGCCGGATCTCCACCCCGCCGGCGATATCGGTACCCACGTCTACTCGCCCTTCGTCCGCGACGGCCGGAACGCACCGGCGCAGACGGATCCCGCACCTCGGCCGTGCAAGTACCATACGGAGTCGTGTCGTCGTCGAGTCGCTCTGCGGTCAACCTGCCACCGGGCTGGGTCCAGGTGTGGTTTCCCATGTCGGGAGGACCGGCCACGAGCATGGGTATGGGCGCCGAGCTGTTGTCGCCCGACAAGGTCCGTCTGCCCAGGGCGCCGTTGGCCGCCGTGAACGCGGCCAAGGGCGACGTCTTCCGGGTTCGGCGCGAGCCGGACGGTTCCCTGTGGATCCAGGAGAAACTGCGGGCGTCGGGCTACTGCGCCATTCGTGTCATGCGTACCCTTGACAGTCCGCTCGGCCCGGTCGAGCCCGGGGTCGGTGCCATCCTGGACAGGTTTGCCAAACTGGGCGTCACGGGTGCCGGCATGTTCGGAATCGCCGTGATCGACGTTCCGCCGAACGCTGACCTTCATGCCCTACGGCGGCTGCTGGACGCGGGGGAACGCGACGGTTGGTGGACCTACGAAGAGTTGTGTGTGACCGACGACTGGAGGGCGGCGACGTCGCCGTAGGTCCACGTCCCGAGAGCGTCGAGGACGCTGCTGCCCGCTGTGCCGAGATCGGCATGGGTAGACCCCGGCGCTACCCTGACCGCCGCCGACCGTACGCCGAGCTGCATGCCGAATACCGGTGGTAGCGCCGGCTCCACGCTGGAAAATGCTTGGTGGTCGGTCGTCGGCGCGTCGTATGTTCGCTGCGTGTCGATCTGGGTTACCCGCTTCGATCCACCCGCCGCCGGCCCCGGCGGGCTCCTCCGCGTCGCCGTCAAGGACGCCATCGACATGGCCGGCGTGATCACGACCGCCGGGTGCGCGGCGGTACGTGATCGGGCGGTCCTGGCCACGTCCGATGCGCGCTGTCTTGCCGGCGTGCGCTCGGCCGGCGCTCACATCGTCGGCAAGACCACGCTGACCGAGCTGTGCGTCAGCCCGGCGGGCGACAACACGACGTTCGGCACCCCGGCCAACCCCGTGGCGCCCGATCGCATCCCGGGCGGTTCTTCCAGCGGCAGCGCGGTGGCGGTCGCCAACGGTGAAGCGGACATCGGGTTGGGCACCGACACCGGCGGCTCGGTCCGCATCCCGGCCGCGTGTTGCGCGATCGTGGGTTTGAAGACGACCTGGGGACGGGTGCCGACGGAAGGTGTCTGGCCGTTGGCACCCAGTCTGGACACTGTTGGTCCGATGGCCCGCGACGTGGCCGGCGTCGTCACCGGGATGCGTCTGTTGGAGCCGGACTGGACGGTCGCGTCGCGTCCTGCTCGCGTGGTCGGTCGGCTGCGGATAGCCGGAGTCGACCCCGCGGTCGAAGATGTCGTCGACGCGGCACTACACGCGGTTGGATTCACCGTCCGCGAGGTGCGGCTGCCCGGATGGGAGCAGACCTACGACGCCCTCGACACGATCATCCTTGGCGAGTTGTGGCGGGCGCACCATACGCTGCTCGACGCCGACGGAGTCGGTGAGATCGTCAACGGCGGCCTGGACGCCGGCCGCTACATCACCGAGCAGCAGTTGGCCGAGGCCATGGTCGCCCGCGCGGCGTGGCAGGCAGAAGTAGCCGCGGCACTTGACGAGGTCGACGTTCTGGCGCTGCCGACGCTGGTCGCGTCCCCACCGCTGTTGACCGCCTTCGCGGGTTTCCCACTCACCCGGCTGACCGCGCCGTTCAATCTCGCCGGCGTCCCCGCGATCTCCATGCCGATACCGTCGCCTGGTTTTCCCGTGCCCGCCAGCCTGCAACTTGTCGGCCCGATGTACGGCGAAGGCCTGCTCTGCGCCACCGGGCTCGCGATCGAACGGGCGCTGGATCGTCCGCCCCTGCCGGACTGAGAGCGACTCAAGAACAGCGAGACCCGCATCCGGTGTCAGTCCCGGTATGGCCACTCGGAGGCACCCACCACCATCCCGTAGAGGATGTGGTCGGCCGCGAGGGCCAGCTTCTGGCTGACGCCGCCCTCGCCGTCAGCGATCCCCAGCGTTCTCTTGACGACCAGTTCGAAGCCCAGCCAGAAGGCGGTCCCGAAGGCGGGGCCGGTCCATGGTCGACGGCGTAGCTGTCGCGGGAGCATCCCGAACAGCACGCCGCCGAACGCCCCGTAGCCCCAGTGGATCACCTCGACCAGGGCGGTACGTTGGGCTACCGGGATCGCGTTCATCAGCCGCGGAGCCGTCTCGCACAGGACGGATTCCGGCGGCACCCGAGCTACCAGGCCGAGCGAGGTAGTAACCTGCCGAAGGCCGGACATGGCCATGGCCGCCATGGTCCCGCGGGCCATTCCCGTCACTGCGGCACGGGCTCCGTTTCGCATGGATGCCCAACTCCTTTCCTGGCCCCGGCGCACCTCGAGGTGTCGGTGGGTACCCGCCATCCAGGGCGGCTAACGCGTGGGATTCCGGGCGAACGGTCAGCCCAGGCCGCCGGCCACGGCCCGGACCCGACGGAGCACCTCGTCGGTGCCCAGCGCCATGGCGACGGCGTGGAGCTCCGGGCTGCGGGTGCTCCCGGTCAGGGCCACCCGCACGATCTGCGACGCCTCCCGGATCGAGCCGTGGTAGGCGCCGGGGTCGGCCTTGTACTCCCGCGGCGAGGCCGCGAAGCCGTGCGACGCCGCGAGGGTTCGGATCTGGCCGAACCATTCCTGCGGGTCGATGATCGGCTGATAGGTGTCGACGAACGCGGCGGCGAACGTGCGGACCACGTCGGCGGGAAGCTCCGCGAGCGGGGTCTCCGCCGGGTCGTTCACCAGCGCGAACAGCTCCGGGAAGAAGAACCCGTACACCGGCCGGAAGTCCGACCACTTCTGCAGGTCCTTGCGGGGATTGGGGTGACCGTCGCGCTCGACGGCCAGTGCGCGCAGCGCCAGCTCCGTCTGCGCGGCCAGCACCTTCGCCAACTCGGCGTCGTATCGCTCGGCCCAGGCGGTCACCGCCGCGAGGACTGCGGCGGCGGGCATGGTGGCGATGTGGTCGGCGCAGATGCCGCCCAGCTTGACCATGTCGACCAGCGCGCCGGAAACGCCGCACTGGTCCAGCTGAATGTTTGCGGCCAGCGCGTCGGCCTGCGGCATTTCGGCCAGCCGGCCGTTGATCAGGCCACGCAGGAAGTACAGCACCGGAGCCGCCGGGTAGCCCTCCTGGAGGTAGAAGTCGACCGACGCCTCCGGGTCCTTTCGCTTGGACAGCTTGCGCTTGCCGCCGTCAGCCTGCTTCAGCAGGGGTGCGACGTGCGCGTACTCGATCCGGTCGAAGCCGAGCGCGTCGAACAACTGGTGGTGCACCGGCACCGAGGAGAGCCATTCGTCGGCCCGCAGGACGAGGTTGACCCGCATCAGGTGGTCGTCGACGGCGTGCGCGAAGTGGTATGTGGGCAGTCTCGGAGACTGGCCCGAGCTCTTCAGCACGACCACGTCGTTGCGGTTGGCGTCGAACTCGATCCGGCCCCGGATCGCGTCCACGAACGAGACCCGTTCGCCGACGGACGTCTCGGTGCGGAACCGGACGACGTACGGCCGTCCCTCCGCCAGCGCGGCCTCGACCTGCCCCTGCGGGGCGTCCCGCCAGATCGCCCACTCGCCGTGATAGCCGGTCGGTACCTTGGCGGCTTGCTGCCGAGCGGTCGTCTCGGCAAGCTCCTCGCGGGTCGCGAAGCACGGGTACGCGAGACGTCGGCGCATCAGCTCCCGCACGTGCGAGAGGTAGATCGCCTCCCGGGCCGACTGCAGGTAGGGGCCGTAGTCACCACCGGCCACGTCGGACTCGTCGGGCAGCAGGCCGAAGTACTCGAACGCGCGCTGGAACTGCTCCTTGACGCCCGGCACCTCACGCGACTGATCGGTGTCTTCGATACGCAGGACGTATCGCCCGTCCGAGGCTGTCGCCAGGTTGCGGTCGATCACCGCGACGTAGATGCCACCGATGTGCAGGGGGCCGGTGGGGCTGGGGCAGAATCTGACGACTCGAGATCCCGCCGGCAACTCCCGGGGCGGAAAGCGGTGCTCCCATTCGACCGGTTCCGGCAGGTCAGCCGGAAATAGTGAGTCGATGAGGGAGGTATCCAGCATTGGTGCTCCATCAGATCCAGCCGCACCGACTTGCTTCCACACCGGCTTGGAATCGGCTGCTGCCAGGTAGTTGGGCCGTGATCTTCGAAATCGTACGCCGTAGCGTCCGAGCCGACACACCTATTCGTCGCGACGATGGCGGGCCGTGGAAGGCATCGCCCGCCGTGCCGCGGTCGAAGCCCACCCCAGCCACCTAACGCACTACAGGAGCGTCCCGCCCCGGCTCTCGGCCACCGCACCGGCCCGGTCCACCCGCCGCCCCGACACCACTGCCACGCCCCACAGCGGATTCGCTGTGGGTACGCCGAATTCGCTGTGGACCCCAACACCGTTGGGGTCCTTCCCGGCAAACCGCCACGGCACCCGTGATCATCAGCTGCCCAGCAACTCGACACGCCGTACGGACAACGGCGGAACAACTAACGATCATCACGCACCGCCACCCCACGAAGGGCACGGGGGCGGCCGGTTGACGCACCACAGGAGCGTCCGCGCCGCCTCGATCGCCGGCGCCGGTCACTCGTGCATCCGGGTGCCCTTCGTGATGCGGTCGACCGCGTTGCGCGGTCCGTGGAGCGCGATTCCGACCAGGTCGAGTTCGCCGGCGGGCACGGAGGCGACGGCCGCGCGGTTGGCCGCGTCGTGGCCGGTGGCGAACAACTGGTGGGTGTACACAGCGACCGGGATGCGCCGCTCGAGCGCTTTCTCCCGTGCCGCGGACAGTTTTGCCGCGTCCGCGGTGAAGACGAGCACCGGCTGACGAAGCATCGGCAGGTATTCGTTGCCGTCGCTGTCGCGATACGGCTCCCCGGTCAGGTCCGGAGCGCTTGTCGCGATGCCGCTCATGAGGATCGCGGTGACGTTCAGTTCCTGCCAGGGCAGCAGGTCGTCGCGCAGCAGCACGGCAACCTTCGTATCGAAGCGGACAGGTGCGGTTGGGTCGGTGGCCGCGCCGGGCGCGGAAAGGGTGTCCTGCATCCGTCTACTGTCCGACGGCTCCGTCAGCCTGGTCTTGTACGTTCCTAGCATGGCCGACGCGGTGCGCGCGTGGCACCCGGAGGTGCCCTTGGTGCAGGAGGTGCTGCACGCGACGTTCGCGCACCATTCCTACCCGGCCCACACGCACGACTCCTGGACCGTACTGCTCATCGACGCCGGTGCGGTCGCGTACGACCTGGACGGCACCAGCCACGAGGCGGCGCCGACGAGCGTGACGCTGCTGCCGCCGCACGTTCCTCTTGACATCCTCCGCCGTCCTAAAGGACGGGGATTCCCTTGGTCGCCCTCGGGTTTTCCTGTTTCGCCGACGACCGCCCCGTCCGGGAGGTTTCCCGTTGGGGTCTTACACCGTCTCCGCAGGCTGTCACCGCCAGTCCGGCGGCCAGAAGGTTACGGGCCGCGTTCACGTCCCGGTCGTGGACGGTGCCGCACCGGCAGGTCCACGACCGTACGTTCAGCGGCATCCGGTCCGCGAGCGCACCACAGGTGGAGCACAGTTTCGACGACGGGAACCAGCGGTCGACGGTGACCAGGTTCCGGCCGTGCCAGTCGGCCTTGTACTCCAGCATGGTGCGGAACTGCCGCCAGCCCGCATCACTGATGGCGCGGGCCAGGCTCCGGTTCTTGAGCATGTTACGTACGGTCAGGTCCTCGATCACGAGCGTTTGGTTCTCACGCACGAGTCGGGTGGTCAGCTTGTGCAGATGGTCACGGCGCCGGTCGGCGATCCGCGCATGGATTCGGGCGACGTTGAGTCGGGCTTTGGCCCGGTTCGCCGAGCCCTTCTCCTTTCGGGCGAGGTTGCGTTGGGCGCGGGCCAGCCGTTGGCGGTCGGCGCGTTCGTGGCGGGGGTTGACGATCTTCTCCCCGGTCGACAGGGTCAGCAGGCTGTCGAGGCCGGCGTCGATCCCGACCACCCCCGTGCCCTGGGCGGGAACCTGTGCGATCACGTCGTCGCAGAGCAGGGACACGAACCAGCGGCCGGCGGCGTCCTGGGACACGGTCACCGTGGACGGCGACGCACCCGGCGGCAGCGGCCTGGACCACACGATCTCCAACGGCTGCGACATCTTCGCCAGGGTCAGCTTGCCGTCGCGGAACCGGAACGCGCTGGTGGTGTACTCCGCCGACCGGCGGGACCTCTTCCTCGACTTGAACGACGGATACCGCGCGCGTCTGGCCCAGAAGTTCGTGAACGCGACCTGCAGATGCCGCAGGGCCTGCTGCAACGGCACGCAGGAGACATCGTTGAGGAACGCCAACTCCTCGGTTTTCTTCCATCCGGTGAGCAGGGCCGAGGTGGCGTTGTAGCTGACCCGTTCCCGGCGCAGGGTCCACGCCTCGGTTCTGGCCTGCAACGCCATGTTGTAGACCAGTCGGACGCAGCCGAACGTGCGGGCAAGCTCGGCGGCCTGCTCGGGGGTGGGGTAGAAGCGGTATTTGAACGCCCGCTTCACCGTCCTGGCCACGGCGCACACATTACCGGTCGTGCATGTGAGTCCCGGTCCGGGGGCGGCCCGTGCGCCTGTCCGCCCAGCCGGCGGATCGGCTTTCCCTGCCCTGCTCCGCAGAGGTTCCGTTTCCTCCCCGGCCTGAAGGCCGGAGTATCCACGGAAGGATTCCGATGACGGCCGGTCGGCGGTTCGTGGAGAGTCCTTCCGCAAGCGGGTGCTCTACCTCGACCCCGCATGGTTGTCGGCACGTACCGTGACTGCTGCCGCGGCAGCCCCCACGTTGCACGATGCGCGCGCCGTCGTCGCGGCCCGGCACGTGCACGCCGCGCTGCGGTCGCCCGCCGACATCATGGCGGTCGAACACGGCATCCATGAGTTGCGCGAGCTCGCGCGAGCGCATCTCGACCGGCTGCCGTCGACGGCGCACGATGTCCCTCTGGCCCGCCGACTGCGTGAACTGCTCGACGGTCGACTCACCGAGTCGCTGACCATCGCCGAGGCCGCGCGAACGCTCGGCGTGCACCCGAATCACCTGATGCGAGCTTTCTCGCGGGCGTACGGCATTCCACCGCACCGCTACGTGACGGGCCGCCGGGTCGACCTGGCACGAAGGCTTCTGCTGAACGGGCGGACCCCCGCTGCCGCCGCCATCGAGGCGGGGTTCCACGACCAGTCACATCTCACGCGGCACTTCCGTAAGGTCCTCGGAACGACTCCCGCCGCGTTCGTCGGCCGAGGGAGGGTCGCCGCTGACGCATCAGCCCGATGAGAAGCCGCCGATCGTGCTGGGCTCCTGCCGACGAAATGGGTTCGCGGGGTGCGCCCGCCGCGGCCTATGCTGATCAACGACCTCGCGGCTGCTGAACCGTCAGGCACACAACCACACACGGTATGACCCGGATCCACGCGAGCAAGATCGCGTGTCGGTGTCCCGTTCCCGTCTTCAGCAGCTTTCGAAAGGCCCCACATGCCCGTCTCACAGCGGCCGGACCACCGTCTGGTCCGGACCGACGACTCCTGGCTCACCCTGCCCAACCCCGCGAACGTACCGGTGGAGATCTGCGCCGGTCCCGAGGTCCCGATCGAGTCCGCGGCGATCGACGAACTGCTCACTGTGCTGGAGACCGCCGACACGTTGCGGGCGCTGGCCAGGGCCACGCCCGGCCTCGAGGTGGAACCCCGCATCGACCGGGTGGTGTGCACTCCGGACTTCCACAAGGGCGCCGGCATTCCGATCGGCACCGTGTTGCGCACCGTCGGCGCGCTCATCCCGCAGGCGGTCGGCAACGACATCAACTGTGGGATGTGGGTCGAGGCCACCGATCTCACCGTCGACCGGCTGCGTCCGCACCTGGACACCCTCGAGCGACGGCTGCGCCACCTGTTCTTCGAGGGCGGACGCCGTATCGGCCTGACCGCGACGCAGCGCGAAGGGCTGCTCCGCGACGGGCTGCCCGGTCTGCTCGCCGGCGGTGTCCCGACCGACGCCGACGGTGCGTGGCGGCAGGTCCGTCCGGACGACACGACCGACCTCGACGGACGGCTCCATGCGACCGGATTCCCGGTCGGGTCCGCGTCGGGGTTCCGTGACTGGATCACCAGTGGCGGCGGCACGAGCTACGACAGCATCATCGGCAGCATCGGCGGCGGCAACCACTTCGCCGAGCTGCAGTACGTGTCGGCCATCCACGACGGCGCGGCCGCGCACGCCTGGGGCCTGGCACCCGGCCGGGTGGTGCTGATGGTGCACAGCGGTTCCCTGTCGCTGGGGCACCAGGCGAACGCCACCGGCCAGGACCAGGCCCGCGCCGGGTGGCCGCACGGCGTACCGATGCCGAACAACCGGATCCTGCCGATGCTGCTCGACGAGGCCGGCGCGCCGCGGCGGGAGCGGTATCTGACCGCGTTCGCGAACGCGGCCAACTTCGCGATCGGTAACCGGTTCTTCCTGGCGATGATGCTGCGCGCCGGCCTCGCCGACGTGGTCGGCGAGATCGGCTCCCGGCTGGTCTACGACGCGCCGCACAACCTGCTCTGGCCTGACGACGACGGCACGGTCGTGCACCGCAAGGGCGCCACCCCGGCGGGCGGGATCACCGACCATGCGCACCGGGGTCCCGAGCTGTGGGGCGAGCCGGTCATCGTGCCCGGCTCGATGGGCGCACCCAGCTATCTGCTGCGTGGGCTCGGCGACACCCGCGCGCTGGGTAGCGCCTGCCACGGTGCCGGCCGTCGGGTTCCGCGCGGTGCGGCGGCCCGTGGCAGCGACGCCGAACTGGACGATTTCCTCCGGGAGTTCCGGGTGGTCACCCCGCTCGACCACCGTGATCCGGCCATCGCCGGCCGGCGGGACATCGTCGATGCCTGGCGCCGCGACCTGAAGCAGGAAGCGCCGTGGGCGTACAAGGATGTCGGGCCGGTCGTCGACAGCCTCCGACGGGCGGACGTCGCCCGGCCTGTTGCCGAACTCCAGCCCATCCTGACTGTGAAGGGCTGACCGCCGGTGGTCCGGTCGAGCCGCAGCAGGGTTCGATCGGACCACCGGCGCCACCCAGGTTTCCACGGCACTGCCGGTGACCGTGTACATCGACCGGTCCACAACGATCGACAACGCCGGGTGCGCGCGCCCGGCGAAGTGGGCGCGGCCACTTCGCCGTCCTGCCAGGCATGCGTTCCTAGTCGGACCTGGAGCTGTCCTTTGGCGACGGTTGTACGTTCCGTGGCGTCGGTGCACGGGATGTCCTAGAGTGCGAGCGGCCCGCCCACCATCGACGACCCACTCACCCACCAAGGGGATCATTCGGTTGGTGCGCCGGGGACGGGACGGAGGGGCACAGCCGTATGTCGGTTCCACACGGGTTCGCGATGGGTGTCGACCTGGGCACGTCGAACACGGTGGCGGTGATCCGGTGGCCGGAGGGGCGTACCCGCCCGTTGCTGGTCGACGGCGTTCCGGTGCTGCCGTCCGGCGTCTGCCTCGGCGAGGATGGTCGGCTGCTGGTCGGCCCTGACGCGCAACGGCTGGCAATGGTCGAACCGGCCCGCTACGAGCCCCATCCCAAACGTCGAATCGACGATGGTCTGGTGCTCCTCGGCGACGACGAGGTCGAGACCGTGCGGTTGTTGGCCGCGGTGCTCGGAGCCGTCAGCCGGGCCGCGGTCGAGGCGGTCGGCCACCTGCCCCCGGCCGTACTCACCTTCCCCGCCGCGTGGGGTACGGCCCGCCGGAACGTCCTGTCGGCGGCCGCCGTCCGTGCCGGATGGCCGGCGCCGCGTCTGCTCCCCGAGCCGATAGCCGCCGCCCACTACTTCACCGGAATCCTGCGGCGGCCGGTACCGGTCGGGTCCTGCCTAGCGGTCTTCGACTTCGGCGGCGGGACGCTCGACATCGCGGTGGTGCGAAACGACGGCTCGGGCTACACCGTGGTCGGCGCCGGCGGAGTGGACGACCTCGGCGGTCTGGACGTCGATGCCGCGCTCGTCAACCATCTGGGCGGCACGATCGCCGCCACCCGGCCCGAGCTGTGGCACGCGCTGACGAACCCGGCGACGACGGAACAACGGCGGAACAACCGCCTGTTCTGGGACGACGTACGCGGCGCGAAGGAGATGCTGTCCCGGGTCACGGTCGCACCCGTCACCGTTCCCGGGCTGGCGGCCGCCGTCCATCTGACCCGCGACGAGCTGGAGTCGGTCGCCGCACCTCTGCTGCGCCGGGCGGTGCGGGAGACCGACGAGATCGTCCGTCGGTGCGGCCTGCGTCCGGACGAGTTGGCCGGGCTCTTCCTGGTCGGCGGATCGTCGCGGCTGCCCCTCGTCGCCCGGCTGCTGCACCACGAACTCGGTGTGGCACCGACGGTGCTGGAGCAACCGGAACTGCCGGTGGCCGAGGGCGCGCTCGCCGAACTGACTCCCGCGCCGGGCCCACCCCCGACGGCCGGCCCACCATTTCCGGCACAGCACGCCGGCCCCGTCCCCGTTGGTTCCGGTTCCCGACACCCGGGCGCTCCCGGTGCCGGGAAACCGGTGCTGCGCCGGCCCGGACTGATCGTCGCCGCGGTCGCGGTCGCCGTTGTACTCGCCCTCGCCGTCACCGTGGGTGGCTGGTGGTTCCTCCTCAGGGACCCGCACTCCACCTTCGCCTTCACCGAACTGCAGCCGACCGGTCTCACCGTCGCGTACGGCGCCGACTCGGTGCCCAGCAAAGCCGCCTCGTACCCCGACGGCGACGTCACATACCTGGCATGGACGACCGGCGACGCGGTCAACGTCGCCGCGATCGACACCGCCGAGAACCGCACGCTCTGGCAGCGCCCGGCGCCCGCCGAGGCGAAGGACTGGCGGGCCCTGTACGCCGGGCCGGACGGTGTGATCCTGTACCCGGGCGACATCACGGCGACCGACCCCAAGCCGATGGTCGTACTCGACCCGAAGGACGGGGCGTTGAAGTGGTACCGCGACATCGGCTACCACGACGCCGTCGTCTTCTACCAGGCGGCCGTCGTCTTCAGCTCCGGCGACGACAACGCCGTTTACGGCCTGGACTGGGGGGCCGGGACCGAGAAGTGGCGGCTCGGCAACCGTCCGGGGACGAACGGCGTGCCACTCGCCACCCGCAACTTCCCGGTCGAGCAGAGCGGCGAGATCGACCGGCCCGGACTCCTCGGGTCCCGGACCAGGATCATCCGCGGCGACCGGCCCGTCCTGTTGCAGTTCGACGTGGAGCAGGGCATGCGGGTCGTCGACGTGACGACCGGAAGCCAGCGGACCTTCACCGGCGTCCCGGCCGGCCAGAACCCGATCGCCTACGCTGCGGGTGACCGGGCCCATCTGATCAGCACAGACGGCAACGGGTACCAGGTGCGCGAGTACGACCTCACCGATCCCGGCGGTGAGCGTGTGGTCCACACCGAGGCCGCCCCCGGACGCGCCGTCAGGACCACACCGGTGCCCTGCGGCCCCGAGCGACTCTGCTACATCGACCAGAACGGCGACGACTCCGACTCCACCCACGTCGTGGCGCTGGACACCGCACGCGCCAAGGTCCTGTGGCGCGAACCGGCTCCGGGCGTCACCGCACTGGTCGGCATGGGCGACGGCGTACTCGCGACCGGTGACTTCTTTCCGGCCAGCGGACTGTTCGACGGCGACGGCAACCAGCTGCTCGGCAACGACGACAGACGGACCCTGGGGGTACGTCTCGACCCGGCCAACGTTCTGCTGTACTCACGGGAACCCCCGGGCTCGTCGAGGTCCCTGCGATTCACCGGGCTGAACCTCGACGGTGCCCGCGCGCCACTCGGCCCGGTCGACGAGATCATCCCCTCTAGTTGCTCGACATCCCGGACCACCCTCGTCTGCGGGTCGACGAACGGGTTCCAGGTCTGGCGCTTCGCCGACGCGTAGCGAAGTCGGACGACCAGTCCCGGGGGGCAGCGTCGGCTCGGCCGTCGGTAACTGCCGCCCGTACGTTTCGGCCGACCGGTGGCGGGCCGCGTGGTCGGGTCAGGCTGGCCGGCCGAGCGGATCCGGGCCGGTCAGGTCGAGGGCGGGATCGTGCCGTAGCACGGCGACGTGGAGTCGCTTCAACTCCGGCGCCGGGTCGACGCCCAACTCGGTGGACAGCCAGACCCGGCGCTTGTGGTAGACGCCGGCCGCCTCGGCGCTGCGCCCGGCGCGGTGCAACGCGAGCATCACCGCCACCGTCAGCCGGTCCCGGGTCGGGTGGGTGGCCGACAGTGCCATCAGCTCGTCCGCGATGGACGTGTGGTTTCCCAGTCGCAGCTCGGCCTCGTAGAGGTCCTCGGCGGCGGTCAACCGGGCCGACTCGAGGCTGCCCAGCAGCGGGTCCGTCGGTCCGGCCGGCGACCACCCGCCCAGGACCGGCCCCCGCCACAGCTCGAGCGCCTGCCGCAGCACGTCCCGTACCTGCAGGTCGGAGCTGATTCTGCGGGAGGAGGAGACCAGTTCCCAGAACCGGTGGGCGTCCACCATCCGTTTCGGGATCCGCAGCGCGTACCCGTCGTCGCCGGTGGCTATCGCCCGGTGGGCCGTGCCGCCACCGACCGCCCGCAGCGCGGCCCGCAACTCCGACAGACGGCTGTGCAGGACGGCCCGCGGGCGGGCGGGTGGCCGGTTGCCCCACAACAGCTCGATCAGTCGCCCGCTCGACACGTTGCGGTTGGCCTCGATGGCGAGGACACCCAGGATCAACCGGTGCTGCCGCTTGGCGAGGCGAACCGGAGCGCCGTGGATGACCACCTCGACCGGCCCCAGGACCCGTACTTCCAATACAACTCCCGACGGCAAGTGACCTGCCACCCAAAGTAACGGCCAGGTCGGGGCACGGGAACCGGCCGGGAAGTCGGGGGGAAGAACCCGGCAAGCACAGGGTCGAAGAATCGCATGTATCGATCGACCAGCGAAGGAGAGACGATCATGCCGACCACCACACTGCCCGATCTCGACCGGGTGCCGACGCAGGACCTCATCACCCGGTGGTTGACGGACACACCGGTCGACGGCTGGGAGAGCCCGGCCGGCCCGCTGTTCACCGGCGGCGACTACGCCCTGCAGGAGATCACCATGACCCTGGGGTGCCCGGGCAGTAACTGCAGCTCCTGCACCGGCTCCCGACCCATCCAGTGCTGCTGACCCAGACATGACCGATACCTCGGCCCCGCGGGCACCCCGCGCATCCGGCACCGCGACGGCGGCGTCGAACCCCACGACGGGCCCCGCGGCGGGGGTATCGAACCGGGCGACGGCAAGTTTCGACCCGGTGCTGGACCGCCTGATCGCGCCGGAAGCCGGACGGTTGGCGGCCCAGCTCCGGGTTGTTCCGGACCTGGGCGCCGACGGGCAGGCGGTGATCCTCGCCGCCGCGACCAGGGCGTGGCGGAACTCCGTACGACCGAAGGTGACCCGGGCACTGGTGCTGGAGGTCTACGCCGCCCGGGCCGGTGGCCGGCTGGCGGGCTCCGATCCGCGGTCGCGGTGGGAGCACTGGCTGGAACTGGCCACCACGGAGGGCTTCTGGCCGTCGATCGACGACCGCTACCCGACCCTGCGCCAGCGGCTGGACCGGGTCCTGGCGGGCGGTCGCCGCGCGGCGGCGACGTTCGCGCACCGGTTCGCCGCGGACCGGTCGGAGCTGCCCGCGGTACTGCCGTCGGGTGATCCGACGCTGCTCGACCTCGATTTCGGCTCGGGCGACACCCACCGTGGCGGGCAGACGGTCGCGATGGTCCGGTGCGCCGCCGGCCCGGTCGTCTACAAGCCGCGACCCCTGCACGTCGACGTGGCGCTGGCCGGGCTCGTCGCCCGTCTGCTGCCCGACGAACCGCCGGCCACCCGGATCCGGGTGCCCACCGTCCTGGTCCGTGACGGGTACGGCTGGGCCGCCCATGTCGCCCACCGGTACTGCGGTACGGAGGAGGAACTGCACACCTTCTACCGGGGACTCGGCCACTGGGCCGCGGTGATGCGGATGCTCGGCGGCAGCGACCTGCACGCGGAGAACCTCATCGCGGCCGGACCGGTGCCGGTGATCGTCGACTGCGAGACCCTGTTCACGCCGCAGCCGCCGCTCCTGCCGTCGGGGTACGGCCTGGCCAGCGACCGGGCCGCCCGCGCCCTGAGCTCGTCGGTGCTGGGAACCGGACTGCTGCCCGGGCGTGGTGTCGCGCTGGCGTGGCGTGGCCTGGACCCGTCCGGGGCCGGCGGGCTGCGGGGCGAGCAGCCGACGGTGCGGGTGCCGGTGCTCGTCGACGAGGGCACCGACCAGGTCCGGGTCGACTTCGCCGAATTCGACGCCCCCGAGGCCGCCAACCAGCCGAGCCCCGAGCCCGTCCTGGCCCGGTACTGGGGCGACGTCTGCGACGCCTTCGACGAGTTGACCGACCGGCTGCGGAGCCTGGACCGGCGTGGCCGGCTCGAGCCGCTGCTGGCCGGGTTCACCGGCTGCCAGGTGCGCCACGTCCGCCGCAACACCGAGACGTACGCCGAACTGGCCCGGATGCTGTGGCATCCGGCGTCGCTGTTCGACGAGCCGGCCGCCCGGGCCAGGGCCACCGACCTGCTGGCCCGCCACGGAAGGAACGCCGCGGAGGCACCCGACGATCCCGACGTCATCGCCGCCGAGGTCGCCGACCTGCTCGTCGGGGACATCCCGATGTTCACGGCGGCCGCCGACCCGGACCTGATCGCGGGCGCGCTGCGCCGCTGGCGCGGGGCCGATCCGGAACTCGACGGCCAGGTCCTGCGGTCGACGCTGATCAGCGCCTATCTGAACGAGGCTCCGCCCGCGTCGGCCGGTCCGCCGTTGATCCCGCGGCAGGTCCGTTCGGACGATCTCGACCGCCGCCGACGGGCGCTCGCCGCCGACGTCGTTCGTACGCTGCTCGCCACCGCAATCCGGGCGCAGGACGGTACCGCCACCTGGATCGCGCCGGTCATCACCGCCGGCTCCGGGTGGGCGGTGCAGCCGCTGACGGGCGACATGTACCTCGGTACCGCCGGTATCGCGGTCCTGCTCGCCGCCTACGACAACGAGGTCCGGGCGGGGCGGGCCGATCCGGTCGACGGCGCCGCCGACCTGCTCGAAGCCGTACTGGCGACCATGCGCGCCGCCGAGGACCGGGTTGCGGCCGACCGGGCCTCCGGCATCCCGATCCGTCCGGAACCCTCGGGCGGCTACGTCGGACTCGGCGCCGGGATCTGGGGCTGGCTGCTGCTGCGCCGGCTCGGCCGGGGCGATGCTGGCTTGGCCGATGCGGGCCTGGCCGACGAGAGCCGGACCGCCGCCGGGGAACCCGGGGCGGGCGACGAGGCACTGCGCCGCGCCCAGGCCCTCGCCGCGCTGTTGCCCGACGCCGTGCGGGCGGACGACGCGTACGACCTGCTGCGCGGGCCGGCCGGCGCGATCGTACCGCTGCTACGACTGTCGGAAGTGGACGGCGACCCACGGTGGGCCGCGACGGCCGCCGCGCTCGGCGAGCACCTACGGACCGCCGCCCGCCGGGCCGACGCGAACGGGGAGGCCCTGTGGTGGCCGGGGCAGTTCGCCACCGACGGCCTGGGCGGGGTGTCCCACGGCGCCACCGGCATCGGCTGGGCACTGTCGCATCTGGCCGGCTGTGGCGATCTGGCTGCGGCGGCGTTCCGGTACGAGGAGTCGCTCTACGACCCCGGTCTGCCGGGCTGGCTGGACATGCGCAAGCCGGAGCGGCCGACCGACGCGGCGGCGTGGTGCCACGGGGCGGTCGGCATCGGCATCGTCGCCGCCGACCAATGGCGACGCGCCCCCGACCCGGGGACGCGCGACCGGTGGGTCGACGTGCTGCGCCGGGCCGCGGCGGCGAGCTGGCCGGCGGGCATGGGCGCCAACCACACCATCTGCCACGGCGAACTCGGCACCTGGGAACTGCTGCGGGAGGCGATCGACGCCGGCGTCGCCCCCTGCGATGTGGACCGTGCGGAACTCGACGCCCGGGTGCTCACCGGGATGGAGGAGTTCGGGGCGGTCGCCGGCCCGAACCGCGACGCGTTCCGGCCGGGGCTGCTGCTCGGCCTCGGCGGCATCGGCTACCAACTGCTGCGCATGCACCCGCAGTGCCACCTCCCCTCCGTCCTGCTTCCCGATCCCGGCCCGCCGGACCGGATCGGGCCCACCGATGGCTGACGTGACCGCGCCGTACTGGCGGCTGGAGACACCGACCGACCGGATGGGTCCGTGGCAGGTCATCCGGGGGATGCCGGCGGCGATCGGACCCGCCGTCGGCCTGATCCGGCAGGCGGCGCCCCGCGCCGCCTGGACGGTCGTCACGCTCCACCTCGCCGCCGGCGTCGCGACCACGTACGGCCTCGTCGCCACGGCCGGGGTGCTGGAGCGGCTCTTCGCGGCCGGGCCGACCGGGGCCCGGTTGGTGTCGGCCGTGCCCGCCCTCGCCCTCGTCGTGCTCGCCTTCGCCGGCCGGGCCGGCCTGGAGATCGTGGCCACGCTGGCGCAGGCGCGGATCGCCCCGGCGGTGCGCCGCCTCGCCGACGAGCGGCTGGTGGCGGCCGGCCTGTCGGTGGAACTGACCGCGTTCGACGACCAACGGTTTCTCGACCGCATGTTCCGGGCCCGCGACCGCGGCCTGCTCTACCTGCAACGCGTCGTCGACAACCTGGTCGAGGCGATCGGGGCGGTGCTGGCCGTCACCGCGGCCGCGGTGAGCCTGACCGTGCTGCATCCGGTGCTGCTGCCCGTACTCCTGGTGACCGTACTTCCGGACGGGTGGGCCGCGTTGCGGGCGGCCCGGCTCGGCTATGCCAGCAATGCCCGGCTCGTCGCGCTGAACCGCAGGGTGGCGATGGTGACCGACCTTGCCACGGAACGGGAGCCGGCCGCGGAGGTCCGCGCGACCCAGGCCCAGGGCAGCGTCCTCTCGCGGTACCGGGAGGCGGCCGACCTGGTCTGCGACGAGGAGGTCGCCGTCGCGGCGGCACAGGTCAGGGTCCGGGCGCGGGGCCGACTGCTTGCCGGTGTCGCTCTCGGCGGCGTCTTCGCGGCCCTGTGGCTGCTGCTCGACGCCGGCTGGATCCCGCTCGCCGTCGCCGGTACAGCGCTGATCGCCACCCGTACCGCCGTCGCCGCGCTGGCGCGCCTGGTGCGTGCCGGCGACCAACTCTTCGAGCAGGGCCTGTACGTCGCCGACTTCCACGCGTTTCTCGCCGACGCGACAACCCGCGCCCGTCCGGCCACGGGGCCGCCGGCGCCGGCCGCACCGCAACGGATCGAGCTACGCGACGTCGGCTTCCACTATCCGGGTTCCCGGCTGGTGCTGCGGGGCGTCGACCTGACCCTGCACGCGGGCCAGACGGTGGCGCTCGTCGGCGAGAACGGCTCCGGCAAGACCACCCTCGCGAAGATCATCGCAGGGCTGTACCGTCCCACCGCCGGATCGGTGACGTGGGACGGCACGGACCTGGCCGACCTGCATCCGGACACCGTCGCCGACCGGGTGATGATGGTGCTGCAGGATCCGGTCCGCTGGCCCGACTCGGCCCGGGTGAATGTCCGGATGGGACGTTTCGACCGCGCCGACCCGGACGAGCAGGCCCTGCGGCAGGCGGCCCGGGCGGCACTGGCCGACGAGGTCGTCGATCCCCTCCCTCAGGGCTGGGACACGCTGTTGACCACCGCGTTCCGCGGCGGCGTGGACCTGTCCGGTGGCCAGTGGCAACGGCTCGCGGTGGCCCGCGGCCTGTTCCGCGACGCACCCGTGTTGATCTGGGACGAGCCGACCGCCCCGCTGGACGCCCGGTCCGAGTACGCGGTCTACGAGGCGCTGCGCCGCCTGGCCGCGGGCCGTACGGTCGTCCTGATCACGCACCGGTTGGCCAGCGTCCGCAACTGCGACCAGATCTGCCTGCTCCACGAGGGCGAGATCGTCGAGCAGGGCAGCCACCACGAACTGCTCACGCTCGGCGGCCGGTACGCCGAACTGTCCCTCCTGCAGGCCCGGATGGCGGAGGACCCATGGCTCTCGCTGCCGCACCGCTGACCCGGCTCGCCGCCGAGCTGACCGGCTCGCTGCTGCTGCCGGAGGATCCGGAGTACGTCACCTGCCGGCTGCCGTTCCTCGCCCGCCTCGACGAGGTGCTGCCACGCGCCGTGGTACGCGCGGCCACCGCCGCGGACGTGCGGGCGGGACTCTCCTTCGCCCGGGAACACGGGCTGAACGTGGCGGTCCGCAGCGGCGGGCACAGCTTCGCGGACCGGTGCAGCACCGACGGGCTGCTGCTGGACCTCGGTGGGCTGCGGGACCTGCGTACCGACGGCGACCTGGTCACCGCCGGCCCCGGGCTGCGCATGCGCGATCTGCGGCGACGGCTGGCCCAGACCGGCCGGACCGTCTCCTGTGGCTGGTGCCCGGACGTCGCCCTCGGCGGTGCGGTCCTCGGCGGCGGTTACGGCAGCCTCAGCCGCCTGTACGGCCTGGGCAGCGACCACCTGGTCGCCGCCGAGGTGGTGCTCGCCGACGGCCGTACGGTGTGGTGCGACGCGGACCGCGAACCCGACCTGTTCTGGGCGTTGCGGGGCGCCGGCGGCGGTCTGCTCGGGGTCGTCACGCAATTCGTCCTGCGGACCCGGCCGACGGTGCCGGCGACGTTCTTCGAGTGCCGGTGGCCGGTGCGGCACGCGGCGGAGATCATCGGCACCTGGCTGGGCTGGGCGCCGGAGGCACCCGACGAGATCAACGCCGGGCTCGGGCTGATCGCCCCGTTCGACCCGGCCGAGGCGCCGTACGTCGTCGTGTTCGGCCTCAGCGTCGGCGCGGGAACCGGCTTTCTGGACCGGTTCACCCCCGCACCGGAGCACGTCGACATCCGGGATCTGCCGGCGCCCGCCGCCGCCGCGGTGAACTACCCGGACAGCCCCGATGACCTCGACGTGACCGGGCCGCCGTGGGGAATCTCGCCGGGGCGACGGCTGACCCGGTCGGAGTTCTTCGCCGGATCGCTGCCGCCGGGTGTGGTCGAGGCGCTGGTCGACCACATGGTCACCGGCCGGGTCGCCGGACAGGCCCGGGAGTTGGAGTTCATCCCGTGGGGCGGTGCCTACGGCCACGTCGCCCCGGACGCGACCGCCTTCGTCCACCGCCGGGCCCGGTTCATCCTCAGGCATACCTGCCACGTGTTCCGCCGTGGCACCGATGCCGTGCGGCAGGACGCGCAGCGTTGGGTGAACCGGTCCTGGGAGATCGCACATCCATCGGGGTCGGGCCTCATCTACCCGAACTACCCGGAACCTGGACGGTCGCCGCTCGACCCGGCGTACCACGGCGACAACCTCGACCGGATTCGCCGCGTCGTGGCCCGCTACGACCCTGGCGGCGTCTTCACCCGCTGACCCGTGACCACCGGCACGACGGTCCGGTGTCACGGTCCTGGCGGGTTGAAGTAGGGGTCGGCGGCGAAGCCGGCGAAGGCGAGCTGCGCGGGTCCGCCGTCGGGGACGGTGACGCGCCAACGGTTGTCGACGTCGTCGCCGTCGCGGTGGAAATAGAGGAACGCCTTCAGGTTCGGGTAGTCGCTCTTGATCACAGCCCGGGTGGTGTCGAGCCACGCGGCCTGGACCGGGGCCACGTCGTCGCGGTGCACACCGGTCTCGCCGACCATGAACGGTTTGCCGTGCGCGACGGCGAAGGCGTGCGCGGTGTCGAACATCAGGTCGAAGGGCCGGTAGTCGTAGTCGGGCTTGTCGGGCTTCGGTCGGGCGTAGCCGTCCGCGGCGATCCAGTCGACGTGGTCGTCGCCGGGATAGAACGGCTCGGCCTTGAACGTCTCCCGGTACGCCCGCCACGTCGGACACCACACGAACGCCACGTTCGGCGCCTGCGCGAACTTCCCGTGCACGTACCGCCAGGTGTCCCGAAACAGTGCCGTGTCGGTGTAGCGCAGGTCGAACTCCCAGGTGAAGCGCAGGAACACGGCGGCGTCGAGGCCCGCCAGAAGCTGGGCCTGCTGTTCGATCTCGGCGTCGTGCACGCCGTCGACGATCTGGCGCAGCCGGGCCTCGGTGCCGGCGCCCCAGGAGATCATCGGGATGCGCCCGGCGGCGATGTCCTGCTGGATGCGGGTCAGCGGCGCCCCGGTACCCGCGTGCTGGAAGCTGTGGTTGATCCGCAACCCGTGGCCGATCTTCGACTCCAGTGCCTCCGGCTGGGACACGCCGGTGTCGTTGCCGGCGTACACGTAGGCGCCGAAGTGGGCGCCGGAGGCGGGGACGAGGTCGGCGGCGAGCGGGGTGGCCGTCCCCGCCACCGCCGGGCGGGCAGTGCCCGCGTACGCCCCGACGGCGGCACCTCCGGCGAGGGTGAGCAGACCACGACGACTGATCATGGCGGTCACCGGATCTCGATCAGCGTGAACTCGAGTTCGGGCACCGAACGCCCGGTTTCGTGGTCGGTGACCGCCACCCCCCACTGCGTGAACTCCGGGGTCTTGTCCCGGTAGCCACGGTTGCCGCGCAGTTCGATCCGCCTGCTGTTCCGGACGCTGACGCCGTACGGGTGCGGGCCGAGGACGGTCGCCACCCGGAACAGCACCGAGTTGGCGAACAGCAGGTCGCTGGAGTCCTCGATCTCGACCGCCTGCGACCGCCACCCGTACAGGTGGTCCTCGGTCTGCAGGCCGAGGAACTGCCACCCGGACACGTCGCGCAGCACCACCTCGCGGGTCTCGTGATGCTCGACGGAGACCTCGTACACCCGGGTCGGCACCCTGGTGTCCTCGACGAGGAGTCCGTTGTCGGCCCAGCCGTTGACGCTCCAGACGTTGGCGAGCACGCCACCACCGCCGCGGACCCAGATGCCGTACTTGTGCGCACCCCGGTAGGTGTAGCCGGGGTCGCCGGACGCGACGTCGGCCGGGTGCCACTTGACGAACTGTGTCGTGACGTCGGCCAGGAAGGAGCCGGTTCCGGACTGCCACAGCAGGTTCACCGAGCCGGCGGTCTGCTGTGCGGTGTCCAGGCCGATGCCGGTCACGATGTTGCGGCCGCCGCGGGGTGTCGCGACCAGGGGGCGTGGCCGGTCCGGGTCGCCGAAGTTCGGGTGGCCGTCGGCGGCCAGCAGCCAGGTCTGCCGGGGATGCAGGCCGATCAGGTTCGACGTCCGGCGCAGCTGCAGCGTGTCGCTGAACAGGTAGCTGCCGATCGGGACGAAGACGGTGTCGTGGCGGTCGACGGCGGCCTGGAAGACCGCGAGGTCGTCGGCGCCGGTACCGATGCTGCGTCCCATCTCGGCGGCGACGTCGGCGACGCTGACCCAGGTGCGGGTCGGCGGCAGGGCCGGCACGTCGGTCTGCAGCGTGCGTCGCACCTGGGCCGCGGGCGCGGCCCCGGCGAGGTCGGCGTGTACGTCGTCGGAACGCTTCTCGTGCCGGCTCAACGCCCGCTCCACGCGCAGCCCGTACGTCAGCTCCCGGATGCGGGTCGACGCCGACCGCGTACTCGTGCGGTGGCCGCTCTGGGCGAGCAGGAGCAGGTCGCGGGTGCCGGCGGCGGTGCAGTCGAGCAGCGTCAGCTGGTTGCTGTACCGGATCAGGTCGTTGTCGGCGCCGGGGATGGTGCCGCTGTCGTTGAGGACGACCGCCACGTCGCGGACGTCCTGGAAGTGGGAGTCCTGGATGTAGAGGTGCTGCCACTGCCCCTGCGCGCTCTCGAACGCCCGGGGCGCGTCGGTGAAGGCGGTGCGGACCACGACGAGCTTGGCGTCGTTGAACATCACCACGGCCGCGCGGCGCTGCCCGGTGAACCGGCAGTCCAGCAGGGTGGTCTGCCAGCCGGCCGAGGCCGCGTAGGCGTGCAGGCCGATCTCGCCGCCGGTCACCCGGACCCGCTGGATGATGTTCGCGTTGTGGTCGATGCCGGTGTGGCCGTCGCCGACGTCGATGTCCATGTCCTGCAGCAGGCACAGTTGCGCGCCGCCGAACCGTACGGCGATCGCGTCGGTGTTGCCCGGCCCGATGCGGATGTCGACGTTCACCAGTGCGGAGCCGAACGTGTCGTTGTTCGCGTACGCGATCGGGCCGCCGACCGGGCGGCGGCGGAAGGCGAAGATGTCCCTGATCGCTCCGGTGGCGTACCCGGGGGTGTGTGCACCCAGGAGGAACAGCGGGCGCCGGGCGCCGACGCCGACGACGCGTACGGAGTCGTAGACGTTGACCGGGGCGGAGAGCCGGTAGGTGCCCTCCGGCACGAGGACGACGCCGCCGCCGTCGCCGTGCGGGAAGTTCCGCGCGCCGCCGAGGATGTCGCCGAGTTTGTTGGCGATGCCGCGGCGCGACGCCTCGTCGATGGCGGCCTGCACCGCCTGCGTGTCGTCGCCGACGCCGTCGGCGTGGGTCTCGAATCCGGGGGAGCCGAGCACGACCGCGGTGGGGTCGTGCGGGGCGGCGGTGATGGTGGATCCGAACACGGTCGGGTCCCAGCCGGCGGTGGGGGCGGCTGCGGTGGAGCCGGGGTCCGCCCAGGCGATGCCGGGAAGCAGGGGCGTGGCGGCGAGGCCGACACCGGCGGCGACCAGGCGCCGCCGGGACAATCGGGGAGAGTTGTCCACTGTCAACGGTTCCTTTCGCGGCGGTCAGTTCGGGGGTGGGGCGGAGACGGTCTGCCCGGGTGCGATGAGGCAGGGGAGCAGCCGGTGGCGATCGGTGTCGCCGCGGCCCTCGATGAGTTCGATCAGCAGTCGAAGTGCGCGCGCGCCCAGCTCCTCGCGCGGGATGCGGAAGCCGGACCAGTCCAGGCCGCTGTTCGCGGCGCCGTCGACCGCCACCTCGGGCTGGCCGAGGATGGCGATCGACAGGTCCGCCGGCACGGTGAGCCCGCGCCGGCCGGCGGCGGCGCGGATGCCGTCCGCGCGGTGTGCCTCGGCGAGTACGAGGCCGGTCAGGCGGTTGTCGAGCACCACGTCGAGGATCTCGTCGGGTGTGAGGTCGGCCGGGTCGAAGGAGGTGGGGCGCAGGCCGGCGTCGCGCATCGCGGCCCGGTAGCCGGTGAGCCGGTCGAGGATCGACTCGCGGTCGCTGAGTTCGCCGACGAAGCCGATCCGCTCGTGGCCCCGGTCGAGGAACAGGCGTACGACGTCGTGCGTGGCCCGCACGTAGTCGGCGCCGACGTACGGCAGGTCCGCGCCGCCGGGCAGTTCGCGGCGGCCGACGAAGACGAACGGGAGGCCGTCGTCGAGGAGATGGACGAGTTCCTGCTTGTCCTCGCTGTGGCCGAGCAGCAGGCAGCCGTCGGTGATGCCGAGATGGGCGCGGGCCTTGCCGGAGAGCCGGCGGCGGCCGTGCTCGACCTGGGCGCTGGTGAACAGCAGCAGGTCGCATCCCCACTGCTCGGCTTCGCCTTCGATGCCGATGAGGAACGGGTGGTAGAAGTCGCCGCCGCCACGGGGGAAGACCGGTTCGTAGGTGAACACGCCGACGATCTGGTTGCGGCCGCCGGCGAGGCGCTGCGCGACCGGGTTGGCCGAGTAGTTCGTCTTGCTGATCGCGTCGAGCACCCGTCGGCGGGTGTCGTCGCCGACGCGGTTGCCGTCGCCTTTGAGTACCAGCGAGACGGTCGCCTGGCTCACGCCGGCCAGGCGTGCCACGTCGGCCTGGGTTGCTCGACCCGCTCCCATGAGGCTCCTTGTTATGCGTATAACTACTCGGGCCTGCCGATCGGGGCAGGCGAGGCGGTGGAGTGATCTTGTGGCATGACAGGACCTATGTCAAGAGTGTTACGAACCGAAGTCGGCCTGATCATGCGTATAACCAGATGGCCATGGGGGTGAGGCGTCACGACCGGACCGGCTTCGCACCCCGGATGGCCGGCATCCGCATCCCGCATCGCACCGGACGCCCCCGCACCCGCTCGCCACACGCTGCGTGACCACCACCAACCACTCGACGGGAGACCGTCGACGCAGCCACCAGGCTCATGGAGGTTAACTACCGTCAGGAATCGACCGGGTACGCCGACGGCGAACGGTCATGCGCGAAGCGCCGTATCGGCAGCGCGGACCTGATGTAGCAGCGGCTGGCCCGCGACGAAGCGACCGACCTCGTCTACCACCAGCCGACCGAGTACGGGTCGGCGGCAAGCACTCGAACGTCGAGTGTGGACAGCCGTTGGGCCACCAGGCGGCCGATCAGGCCGAGCGACAGTATGCCGACCGTCGAGCCGAACGTGCCGGGCGCCGCCGGCTGGGAGGGGAACCGGCCGAGTCGGCGTACCGCGCGTTCGAAGCGGTGGGCGTGCTTGAGCGCCAGCGTCACCTGCGCGAATGTGAACTCGGCGACTGGCACCGCGTTGGCGGCGGCGGCCGACACGATCTGGATGCCGGCGGCCCAGAACTCGTCGGTGACGATCGGCCGCACCGATCCACCGCCGTAGAAGACCGCACGGAGCCTGGTCGCGTGGGAGAGCAGAGTGCGGTCCAGGCGGGGGCCACGCCGAGTGGGGAGAGACCCGGAAGTATCGACACGAGTCATCGCCGGCGGGCCGGCACCACGGGTTGGTGCGCCGCCGTATGTGTGAGCGGCGCACCAACCCTCGTGTTTCTGCGCAGAAACAGCCGGCGATCGAGTCGAGCGCGACGGGGCTGCGGCTCACCCAGCCGCAGCGGTCGCGCCGCCGGCGACGCCGCTACCCGCCAGCTCCGTCGTTGCGGTCCGGGCGGTTGCCGGCGCCGGGCGCGTTTGGCCGGAGGCGTTCCCGCTGGCAGGACTGAGCGACAGTGATGTTCTCGAAGGTGCTCTGCGTGGATGCGTAAAGCCCGACGCCGCCGCTGCGGACAACGGTGTCGCGAGCCTTCAGGACCTCAACGCCGTTCAACGTCACGGTGATGCGGTCGCCGTGAATCACGGCACCCAGTCGAACGGGGCCTGTCAACGGGTTGCTGATCGATGCCGTGCCCACCGTGACCGGACCCGACGCGTGCGCCTCGCGGATGATACTCGCGTACCGGGTTCCTTGGCTCGTCTTGCCAACGTGGATCCGGTACCCGTACGAGTCCGTGGTGTCTCGCAGCGAGATTCCCGCGTTACCGACGGATCCGTTGATCGTGACCGTGGTCTCCGCGACATAGTCGCACGCCTCGGAGAAGCGCGACGGCAGTGTCGAGTCGGCCAGGACGTGCGCCCTGCCGCCGGCAGGAGGCGTGAGGTGCAACTGACCCGAGGCGACGGACACGGACCCGGTTATTGCTCGCCAATTGGCCTGATCGATCCCTTCCCTGATCACGATGTTGTCGAAGGCCGCGGCCCGCCGATGCGTGAAGGCGGCGGCACCACCCGTCGGCAGCTGTGAGTCGTCCGCGGAGATCGACGTGTCGCCGACCTTGGCCGTCAGATGCTTCCCGATCGCGGAAACGACCAGCTTGTGCGGGGTGTTGGCGCCGACGGGCAGTGCGGTCTCCGCGAGAATCGTGGTCGTCGCGTTGTATATCTTCACGAGCTGCAGCGTCGCACCCGACGAGGAGTTGAGTACATTGGCCCGATAGTAGTTTCGGGAATCGTGGTAGCGGAACGCGAGACCGGTACGGGCCGTCGTCTGGCCGCGTACCCCAGGAACGATGTCCGCGGCCATGACCACGTCATCCGGTACATCCTGCAGCGCCGCGAACGACATAATGTCCGCGGTCGAGGTCTGTGCCAACTGCGTGTCCGGCCCGGCGCCGGTCAGCGCCCAGGTTCCCTGCACCGGCGTCCAGCCGTCGAAGGATCCGTTGAAGTCGTGGACGGTGCGGTCCAGGCTGGCATCGGTGAACTCGTCGTCGAGCACGGGTGTCGGGGAGAACGACGCCTGGAGCGACACGGTGATGAGGTCGCCCGTGCGGGTGAACGCGGTCGGGGTCTCGTTAACCCGCACCGCGTTGACGTTGGGCGCGTAGATGGAGAGCGTGCCGGTGAACGGGTCCCCAAGCGAGATCTGGGCGGTCGCGCCTCGCAGTTCCACACTGACGTCGGACACCGGCGCGGATGCGGCGACAACGGTGGCGCCGTGGTCGACCAGCGACGACCCGCGGGTCAACGCGTACCGGGTGAGCCCGCCGCCCGAAGCACGCTCGAGGTAAGCGGTCTCGGCGTTGGTCGTGGCGGTTCCGAACGCCCTCGACGAGGGATTCGCCTCCCGCGAGAGGTAGAAGCGTCCGGTCGCGTCCGGCAGGCCGATTTCCATCGCGGTCGCCACGGAGTGACCCACCCCGGGCATAGCGATGCGCCTCGCCGTCACCCCGGGCGCCGCGCCGGCCCGGCCGGGAACCACCACCGTGTCCAGTCCCGTCGACCCGGTGGCGCGCCAGTCGTACGACAGGTAGTCGACGTCCGTGAGTACCTGATCGCCGACGCGCACGGCGCCGTCCTCGTGGACGGTGGGGGTGAGCGCGGCGCCGGCCGGGGCGACCGGGACGAGCTGCACGCCGGCAACCGGTGCGGCTCCGGGCACGGTGTCGAAGCCGACCGTGGCGACCTTCGTAGTCGGGTTGACGGTGACCGGATCACCGGGGAAGTGCCAGAGCTGCCGGTAATCGTGCGCGGCGGTGGCACCGGTGAGGTCGTCGGAGACGATCCAGTAGCCGGGCTTGACGAAGTAGACGGCGCGATCGTGCACGATTGGCCGGTAGCCCTCCGTCGTACCGCGGTAGATGTCGAGGCCCGCGTTCGAGCGCCACAGCGACGTCGTGCGGGGGACGCCGGCGGTCTGCGCGCGTCCGTCGACCTCGATGGTGTTGTGCGCCTCGGTGGTGCGGCGCATCCAGTCGTTCGTCGGAGTCGCGCTGTAGTCCCCCACTCCGGAGTCGACGATCAGCGGGCGGCCGTACGCCGCCATCACCAGGCTGAGGTCGTCCGGATGCCGATGCGAGGCGGTGTAGCTGGAATTCTGGTTGTTGATCAGCATGTACCGCGCGTCGGCGTCCCACCCGGAACGCTGTACCGCGAAGCTGATCGGAAACACCGTGGACGGCAGCTTCGGGGCGGTCCCCTCCGTTCGACCGGAGGCGACCCAGGTGAAGTCGGGCCAGGAGTTGCGTGCACCGGTTCTGCCGATGGCGGCCGTACCGGCATCGGCGTTCGGCGAGTCGCCCACCATCGCGACCTCAAGATTCGGCTGACGGGTCGCGAACAGCGCGTCCGCGATCCAGTCCGCCGTCTGGACGATCGAATCAGGAAGGGTCCGTCCGTTGGCATCCGCCAGTCTGAAGACGGTGTTGAGCAGATCCGCCACGTATGCCTGATAGTTGAACGCCGGCTCGCGGTACACACCGTCGCCTTTCACGTGCGCGCGCAGGAACCGCTCGAACGAGCGCACCGCGAACCACTCCCAGCCGGGCGATGCCGAGAACTCGGGCAGAAACACGGCTGCCGCGTAGACCGAGCGGGCCATGGACACGTACCAGTTGTTCCCGACATGTATCTGCATCACGCCGACGAGGTAATTCGCCGTGGCGTGCACGCCCGACAGGTACGCCACGAGGTCATTCGCGTCGATGCCCGGGTCGGTCCGGAACACTGCAAACGCACTGATCAGCTGCGCAAGCCGCTTGGCGGCCGACAGGTTGCGGCCCTGTGGCCAGCTCTGAACGTCGGCGAAGAAGTCGAGCGAGATGTCCATCCACGCCGCCGCGTACGCCGCACGCTTTACCGGGTCACTCTCGAACGCGTAAGCGCTGATCAGTCTGGGCATGAACGCGAGGTCACTCATCAATGTCTGCGCGCCGCCCGGGGTGGTCTGCGTCCCACCCCAGGCGTCCTGCCAGTTGACGTCGATCCGCTGCGCGGCGTCGTTGTAGAAGTCGCGGGTCTCGGCGCCGAACCGGAAGATCCCCGCCGCGAGCTCATCGGCGCTCGCGTCGCCGCCGCCCCCGTCCGCGCTCGGAGGCAGGTAATGAACGTCGGTGCGGCCCGCGTAGAACACCTTGAGCTCGCCCGCGGCGCCCGCTTCATCACCGGCGGCGAGCTCTGCCGCCACCGCGGCGAGTTCCGGACGCGTCAGGTCGAGTAGTTCGCCGAAATCCGACATGTCGGCCGCGGCGGCCCTGCCCGGCGACAGGACCGTCGCCACCAGAGCCAGCACGAGCGCCGCAGCGGCACCCGCACGGGCCCGGCGATGCGTGTACCAGGGAAAATAGCTTCGTCTCACTACGGTCTTCTCCCTTACCCGTGAGAGTGTTGGCTGAGTCCTTCGACCGCGCCCGGGAGCGCTGAAAACAGTCCGCGCAGTTCGCGGCCCGGCTGGTGTTGCTCAACCTGGATGGGTGCACTTCACGGCTCGGCGGCCGAACCGAACGGGGTCGCCGGACCGGCCGCCGTGTCCGGCTCGTCAGCGACCCGCCTGCTCCTCGTACTCCGCCTTGATCTTGTTGCCCACCCGGTCCATGAACTGCTTGATGGCCGGCTGCCACGCCGAGACGGGTTTGTTGCCCAGTTGGATCTCCAGCAGGACCGAGTCCAGTTCCTGCTGCGCGCTGGCCGCCTTGCTGGCGGCGGTCTCCGAATACAGCCCGAGGGTCGGGTCCGGGACGGCAAGGGGGACGCCGGCGACCTGGTGGTCGTACTGGTCCTGCACGGCCTGGCGGTTACCGGGCTCGTAGATGGCGGGCGATGCCTCGGCGAGGTATCGCACGGGCAGGAATGTCTGGCTGCGCCCGCCCTCGGTGAGGGTCGGGTCGGAGCCGTTGCGGTTGAACGTCTGGCCCTCGACGCCGTACCGCAGGGCCAGGTACTCGCTGCTGCCGAAGGGTGAGCACAACCAGTCGAGGACCTTGAGGATCTGCTTGATCCGGTCGGCGTCGTCGGTCTTGGCGATGGCGGTGAAGCTGGACAGCGTCGGACCGGGCGTGCGTACCTGCGTCCCCGTGCCGTCCCGGGTGGGCGAGAGCATGCCGGTCAGGCGGAAGCCGGGCACGTCCTTGGCCTGGCCGTAGAACTTGCCCCACCCGGCGTACAGGCCGACGCTGAAGGAGGTCGTGCCGGCCAGCATCCACTGGTTGCGCTTGGTGTTGGGCGCGCCCGCCTGGTCGGGATGTATCACCCCGGACTTCACCAGTTCGACGGTGTCCTGGAGGGCCTGCGTGAACTGCGGTGTGGTCCCGGTGTGGGTGAAGACGCCGTCCTTGGCCTGCCAGGCGCCGGCGCCGCCGGGCCAGTTGCCGGTGATCCCGTTCATCTCCAGGATCGTGTTGAACGGGATCTGCCCGAACGCCCAACGGCCGGCCCGCTCGTCGGTCAACGCGGCCGCCATCTGCTTGAACTCGTCCCATGACGTGGGTTGGAGGCTCAGTCCGGCCTTGGCAAGCAGGTCGGCCCTGGTGTATAGCACGGTGCCGATCCGTGCCCGCGGCACCGGGATGCCCCAGATCCGTTGGTCGTAGACGGCGCCGCGCCAGGCATCGGTGGGCAGGCCGGCGAGGTTCGGGTAGGCAAGGACCGCGTCCCCGGACAGGTACTCGGTCAGATCGGTGAATGTCGCCTTCAGCATGGCCGGCATCTGTTGGACGACGCCCTGGATAGCGACCATGTCCGGCAGGTCGCCACCGGCGATGGTGGTGGCGACCTTGCTCTTGTAGTCCGCCGACGCGACGTACGTGATCTTCAGCTCGGTGCCGAGTTTGTCGTTGAGGTTCTGCCAGTAGGGGTTCGAGCCGAGCGCGGGGGCGATCGGGTCGTACGTGTACGTCAGCGCCGTGACGGCCTCGCCCTGCACCGGCTGCGACGCGGCGCTGGAGGCGGTCGGGTAGGTGAAGTATCCCGGCGACACCCCGGCCGGCTCGGCCGCCAGGTCGGGCGTGGCCGCGGTGACGGGCTTGTAGGTGGGCAGCTTGAGCGGCCCGGTCGAGCCGTTCGACGAGCTCGACCCGCCGTCGCCGCACGCCCCGAGCAGCGGGCCGAGCCCCGCTGCCGCGCCGAGTGCCAGGACGCGACGGCGGCTAAGGGTAGGTGCCATGACGTCTCCTTCCACATTGTGTGGACGACCGGTCAGCCCTTGACGGCGCCGACCATCAGTCCCTTCGCGAAGTGCTTCTGAATGAACGGGTAGATGAGCAGGATGGGCAGGATGGAGATGACAAGGATCGCCATCTGCACCGAGATCTGCGGTGGCAGACTCTCCAGGCTGGAGCTGAGCTGATCGGATCCGATCGGGGTGTCGTTGACGACGTAGGTGCGCAGCACCAGTTGCAGCGGCCACTTTTCCGGCGACTGCAGGTACAACATCGCGGAGAAGAACGCGTTCCAGTACGCCACCGCGTAGAACAGTCCGATCACGGCGACGACCGCCTTCGACAGCGGCAGCACGATCCGCAGCAGGATGCGCACCTCCCCGGCACCGTCCATAAAGGCGCTTTCCAACAGCTCGCCGGGGATTCCCAGGAAGAACGCGCGCATGACGATGACGTTGAACGCGTTCAGCATCACCGGCAGGATCAGTGCCAGGTAGTTGTCCAGAAGGCCCAGCTGCTTGACCGTGAGGTACATCGGGATGATGCCCGGGTTGAACAGCAAAGTGAACACCGTCATCAGCAGGATCGGCTTGTGCAGCAACGAACCTGGCCGCGACAGCGCGTACGCCAGAGCGATCGTGGCGACGAGGCTGAGTGCCGTGCCGACCGCGGTGATGCCGGCGCTCACCATCAGGGCACGGGTGACGATTCCGCCGGACAGGACGGCCCGGTAGGCGTCCAGCGTCGGTTCGCGCGTCCACAGCACGAAGCCGCCCGCCCTGCTGATCTCCTCCGGGGAGGCGATGCTGGTCATCAGTACGGCCCAGAACGGAACCACCACCGCCAGGCAGCCAAGGCCGAGCACGAGTCCCCGCGCACCGATCCCCAGCCTGCTCGGCTCGCCCATCCAGGCCGGGCGCTGGCCACGGCCCGAGCGTGGCCGCCGCAGCCGCCCGCCGCCGGCGGGGGCGCCACGGACACCGCAGGCGACACAGTTCCGCTCGTCACTTGGTATACACCCCCTGCTCGCCCAGCGCGTGGGCCACCCGGTTCGCGCCGAGCACGAGCGCGACACCGACAATGCCTTTGATCAGCCCCACGGCGGCCGCGGTGCCCCAGTCCCCGCCGACGATCCCGTGGTTGTAGACGTATGTGTCGAGCACCTCGCTGGCACCGGCACCGACCTGGGCCTGCTGCAGGATGATCTGCTCGAACCCGACGGACAGCGAGTCACCGAGCCGCAGGATCAGCAGCAGGACGATCACCGAGCGGATGGCGGGCAGGGTCACGTGCCACAGGCGGCGAACCGCCGAGGCGCCGTCCACCACCGCGGCCTCTATCTGCGCCGGATCCACTCTGGACAGTGCGGCGAGGAAGATGATCGTCGACCAGCCGGTGTCCTTCCAGATCACCTGTGATGTGATCATGAGCTTGAACAACTCGGGCACGCCGACGATGTGGAATGTCGACAGGTCGGCCGAGCGCAGCCAGCCGTTGAGCATCCCGCCGTTGCCGAACATCTGCTGGAACAGGGCGACCACGATCACCCAGGACAGGAAGTGCGGCATGTAGAGGATCGACTGGGTGAGGCGTTTGAATCGTTCGCTGATCGTCGCGTTCAGGATCAACGCGAGGCAGATCGGCAGCGGGAACACGAAGACGACCTGGATCAGCGTGATGATCAGAGTGTTGACGAGCGCGTTGAGGAACACCGGGTCGCCGGTGAGCACGGGCTCGAAGTTGTCCAGCCCGACGTACGGGCTGTGCCAGATTCCCAGGAACGGCTGGAAGTCCTGGAACGCGATGATGTTCCCGCCAAGCGGCAGATAGTGGAACAGCAGCAGCGCCGTGACCCCGGGAAGCGCGAGCAGCAGCAGGATCCGGTCGCGCCGCCAACGGTTGCGCAGGCTATGCATCGTCGCTCCGCGCCGGGGTACGCAAGCCGATGGGTTGGCCCGCGACGCAGGCCCGCACCGCCGCCCGCAGCGCGTCGTCGGCGTTCGCCGCGACCCTCCTGCTCCGGGCAACCGCGGGCGCCGGATCGGTGGCGATGTCGGTGACCGCCGCGACCACCGTCGCCGCGGCGCGATGGTCGAGCTCGATCACCAGGTCCGGGGCGCCGAGGTCGGCGAACATCTGGGACTTGGTCGTCTCGGTCGGCTGTCGAAGGTAGATGGTCGGGATCGCGTGCCGTGCGGCCAGGATCGGCGAATGGCATTCCATGCTGACCACCAGCGACGAGACAGCGTAGACGCCGGTCGCCTCCTCCAGCGGCCAGTACCGGTCCAGGACCCGGACCTGCCCGAGCGTCTGTGGACTGAGCAGTCTGGGAAGGTGCTCGTGCGCCAGCTCGACGGCGTAGCTCATCTCGGGCACCACGATGGCCGGCAGGCCGCTGACGCGTACCCAGCTCTCGATCGCCGCCGCCAGCACTGCCAGGTCCTGCGTCACGGTCGCCGCGTTGACCGCGTCGCGCCGCATCTGCTCGCGGGTCGGATCCGTGCCGTAGATCTTCGCGTAGGGGCTGTAACGCAGCCGCGGGACAAAGCAGGCGAACCGACCAGGCTGCAGGCCGAGACCCTCCAGCAGGCGGGCGGCCGCGACGGCGTCGGTATGGTCGAACGCGAACGTGCCATCCGGCCCGAAGGTGAGGTCGGGCCTGGTTATCTTCTGGCTGCGCAGGGTCGCGAGGGTCAACGTTTCGCGGCAGTAGACGAAGTCGGCCCCGTCGAAGCGGTCCTTGACGTCATCGTCGAGGTAGGACGGTGGGAGCTGATCGACCATCTGGGCCAGCTCCGGCAACGTCGCCACGGTCGGTGGGCACAGCGGATCCACGGTGACCCCGAAGTACCCGTACGGGCGGCCCACGTGCCGGCGCCACCAGTCGATCTCGGTGCTCTGGAAGGCGTCGGCACCCGATCCGTGCATCAGGACGTCCGCGTCGTCGATGGCGGCGGCCAACTCCGGGGTGCTCGGCCCGTCGCCGTCGAGAGTGCCGTCAACGACGCGCAGATCGGGCAACGCGTGTCGCAGCATGGATCGCTCGCGCTCCTCCAGCCGCACCGGCCAGAGGATGACCTCGACCTCGGGGGCGAACCGCTGGAACGCCCGCACGACACCAGGGGAGTGAGCCACGTCGCCGATGTTCACCGTCGCCCAGGACGACCGCAGGAGGACGGTGTGACGGGTCGATGTCATGCATGCTCCTTCGATGACGTATCGTTAATTCAAAGTAAACTTGGTTAGACGTTACGTCAATATCCGAGGAGGGTCGCAACGTGGCAACGCAACGTGACGTCGCACGAGCTGCTGGGGTGTCGCTCGCGGTGGTGTCGGCGGTGGTCAACGGCACGAGCCACACCCGGATGAGGGAGTCCACCCGCACCCGGGTGCTCCGGGCGATGCAGCAACTGGGCTACCAGCCGAACCATGCGGCGCGCTCGCTTCGACTCAACCACACCGGCATGATCGCGATGATCCTCAACAAGCTCGAAAACCCGGTCTACGGACCCCTGCGGCAAGGCGTCTACGAGGCGGCCGCGGAGCACGGCGCGACGGTCCTGCTGGGCGATGCCGAGACGATGCGCTCCGGCAGCCAGTTCCTGACCCGACTACTCAGCCAGGGCACGGTCGACGGCATCCTGATCCGCGGCGAAGGGCTGCTGGACGACGACGTGATGGCCGAACTCCGCTCCCACCCAAAGCCGATCCTCATCCTGGAACACGCACCGGACCATCCCTGGATCGACATCGACGATCGCCGCGCAGGCGAGATCGCGACCCGGTTCCTGGTCAACCTCCGCCACCGCCACATCGTCTTCATCGGGGATCGGGATACAACTCCCAGCAGCGCTACCTGGGCTACCAGCAGGCGATGGACTCCGCTGGGCTGGCACCGGCCCCACACCTGGCCACCGGGTTCGGCGAGCAGGCCGGCGCCGACGGGCTCCGGCAGGCCATGCAGGCGGCAACCGCACCCACCGCCATCGTCGTCAACAACATCATGAGCGCGGTCGGGGTCCTGGCCGCCGCACACGACCTCGGCATCGCCATCCCCGACCAGCTGTCGGTGATCGGCATCCACGACGTCGACCTGATGCAACACCTGCGCCCGGCCGTGACCGCGGTCCGGATGCCCATGTACCAACTCGGCTGGGCCGGCGTCGAGGCGCTTTACGACCTGATCGCAGGACGGCCGCGCACGGGCGGTCTCATCACCGACCCCGAACCCGAACTGGTGATCCGAGACTCAGCGACTGCCCTGAACCCGCCGGGCACCTGAACCTCGCTGCCGTTGGTGCGCATCACATCGCAGCGGCGGTCCTGCTGGTCGGCAGGCGGTGACCTGGTGCACCGGGAAGCCTGGTCGGCTCACCACCGCTCGTCGCGGGTACGCCGACGCCGCGCCGGCGGTGACGAGTGGCGTGACCCGCACGACGTGGCGTTCGGGGAACTCGATCCGGTCTTGGCCTCGGAGTTGCTGCGTGATCTGACCGAGGCGACACGCTGACACGGGAGGCCCGAGCCGGTCGGACGATGTGCGAGGCGGTAACCACGTCGGCCACCGGAACCGAAACCCGTGCCGCACCCGGCGGGGGCTGCGATTAGGTCGTGGTGACGGCCGGGAAGCCGGCGGTGAGGGCGGCCATCGCGCGGCGGATCCGGGTGCCGGCTGCCGGGCCGTCGGCACCGGTCAGTGCGACGTGGTGCAGCACCCCGACCACCGCCAGGGCCAGTGCCTGCGTGTCGGCGTCGGCGGGCACCCGGCCGAGTTGTTGCTCGGCGGTCAGGTAGTCGGCGGCCGACCGCTCGACCGCCGCCAGCCCGCCGGTTCCGTCGCCCAGCACCGCTTCGATGCTGGCCGCCAGTTCCGGCCGGAAGGCGATCAGCCTGGCCAGCGCCAGCAGCGTGCCCAGTGGGGTGGCCAGGACGGCGTCGCCCAGGTTTGCGGCGACCGTGCCGGATCCGGCGCGCTCCGGCAGGCCGGCCACGCCGCTGGCGATCTGGAACGCCCGGTCGACCGCGTAGCCGGCCAGGAAGTCGTCGAAGTTCGTGAAGTGCGTGTAGAGCAGTCCGGTGGCGACGCCGGCCTCGCGGGTCACGGCCCGGCCGGTGAGCCGGCCCGGCCCGTCGGCTGCGACGACGCGTTCGAGGGCGGCGAAGAGCTGCTGCCTGGGTTCGGGGATGGCGACTCCGCGGGGCATGACCGAAGTCTAGGCGCCGGCCGGGGTTGGTGTTGCGCCAGTATGAGCATCTGCTCATACTGGGTGAGCAGATGCTCATACTGGTGTGCGGGAGTACGGATGGAACATGCAGTGATCGTCGGCGCGGGCATAGCGGGGCTGGCCACCGCGCTGCGACTCGGACGCGACGGATGGCGCACCACCGTGGTGGAACGCGCCCCGGCCCGACGCAGCAGCGGCTACCTGGTGAACCTGCTCGGCCCCGGCTACGACGCCGCCGAGCGCCTCGGCTTGCTTCCCACGCTGTCCGCCCACGACCTGGGCGTGTTCACCACCGTCCTGGTCCGCGCCGACGGAAGCACCAAGTTCACCGTGCCGTCCACCATCGCCGAGGCCGCCCTCGGCAAACGGGCGCTGACCGTGTTCCGCGGCGACCTGGAAGCCACCCTGTACGAGGCGGTACGCGACCGTACCGAGATCCGGTTCGGCACCACCATCACCGCCCTCGACCAGGACACCGAACGGGTCCGGGTGGTGCTCAGCGACGGCACCACGCACGACGCCGACCTCCTGATCGGTGCCGACGGACTGCACTCCGCCACCCGCACGGCCCTCTTCGGCGCCGGCTCCCGGGTCGACCTGCCGTACGTCGTCGGTGCCTTTCCGCTGCCCCACCCGGTGGCGGGCGTGCCGCTGTCGTCCGGCACCACGTACATCGGCCCGGGCCGCACCGCGGCCGTCGTCAACCTCGGCCCGCGGCGGTCATCGGCGTTCTTCACGTACCGGTGCGCGGACCCGGCCGACGAGTTGCGGCGCGGACCGGTCGACGCGCTCGGCGCGGCGTTCGCAGACCTGGGCGGCGGCGTACCCGACGCGATCCGCCACCTCGGAAAGGACCCGGACAGCGCCTACTTCGACTCGGTCAGCCAGGTGGTCATGCCGCGGTGGAGCACCGGCCGAGCCGTACTGCTCGGCGACGCGGCCTGGTGCGTCACCCTCTTCGCCGGACACGGCGCGGCCCTCGCACTCGCCGGAGCCGACCAGCTCGGCGCCGTCCTGCGGCAGCACGGCGACGACGTCCCGGCGGCGTTGGCCGCCTGGGAGGCCGGACTACGTCCGGAAACCGTCAAACGGCAGGCGCACGCCCGCCGGGGAATGCTCCAGTACGCGCCACCCAGCCGCTTCCATGTGTGGATGGGTGACCTGACCGTCCGGGCGGTCACCCTCCCCGGCATCCGCGGTCTCGTCCGGCGCAGCATCGAACGCGCAGCCCCTTGACTGGTTTTGTCGGTGACTTCTGGTCCCGCCTGTCGGAGATTTCGGAGCCCACCTCGTGTCGGCCGTTTTCTGTGTTCACCAGCTCCGGACCCACCGCCGCGCCGGACCATGCCTGCACAATCGAGGCGTGATCAGATTGCGGTTGTACAAGGCTCGTGAGCGGCAGCGGGTCATCGATCCCGCCGATCTCGAGGCGGTCTACTTCGCGGTCGATCCGGAGACCAAACCGGTCTTCGAGTATGACGGGGTGATGGTGTGGGTCAGCGGCCCCGATCGCTGCCGGGTTGAGCGGCGCATCCGCGGCCGGGATCTTCACCTGGTCGAGGCGGGCACGAACGTCCTGCCCCGTGCCCGTGGTCTGGAGATTCTGCGCGCGCCGGGCGCCGACTACCGTTGGGTGCACTCTCTGGACTGGCGCTGGGGCGCGGGTGATTACCTCGACCGCGACCGTGTCGACGTGTTCGTTCGTGCCCTCGACATGCAACCGTGGGCGGCGCCGCCGGGGGCCCGGTCGGCCTGGTGCATCTGTCCTACCTGATGTGGTTCCACAACGGCGCGATGGCCAATGGCGCCGCCTGGCCGTTGGACTACTGCACCGCCGAGCAGATCGCCGCGTTCACCACAGCCGCCGTCTACTTCGAGCTCGACGAGATCGCCGACCTGATCGGCCGCCTTGAACCGGATGACGCGCTCAGCCACGAGTACCGGGATCTCAGCAGCCCGTTCGGCGAGGACGCTTCGTTGATCCGCGACGCGCTCCGCTGCAAACTCGTCGAGGCAGCGCAGGATTGGGTCTAGCGATAGGGGTTGGACCCGGCCCGTATGCGGTGACCTGCGTTTTGTTCGCGAGGTCGGGTCCCACCTCGAGCGGGTGGATTCGATGTTCGCGAGTTCCGGGCCCACCCTCGGTGGTGGGAACATCGGCGGGTCTGGACGGGAGCCGCCGATGCCGCCGATGTCGAAGGTCGATCCGCCGACCGATCGGCACCTGGGCCTACGCCATGAGCCACGACATCCCAACATCGGCGCTCCCCGACAGCACCGCCATTCTCACCCGCCCGGACGCTGATCCGCCTTTCTAAACCCGCCCGCCGACACCCACCACCGCCGAGGTGGGCCCCAAGATCACCGATATTGATCAAGGGGAACCGCTCAACCCGGGCCCGAAAGTCACGCACATCTGGGCCCCGTTTACACGCACGAAGCCACCCTTGACGCAGGTAGGCATTCCGAAGCCGTGAACCCCACGCCTGCGGCAGGTGCCTTCGTCGCGGGCATCCGGTACGTCGCGAGGCGGCAACGTCGACGGGGGAGCGCAGAATCGGCTCTGCGGCCGCTCCGTCCTGCCGGTAACGCCCGATCAGCCGACCGACCGCCCGGGTCAGCTCCCCGGAGGGGAACGAGTTGCCCAACTCCGCCAGCGAGGTTGCTCAGATCCTGTGCGGCGGTCTGTTCAACCGATGCGGTCGATCGTCCGGACGGGTCAGGCTGATTCGCCGGGCCGTCGCCTTCGGAGTTGGGTGGCGGTCATGGGGCAGCGCCGCGCCGAGCCGGTCCCGCGGCAGCGCCGCGAGGTTGTCGGCCCGGCGGGGCGTTGCGCGATCAGATCCCGGCACGCAGGTACGGCACGAACTGCCCGGCGGTGAAGCGCATCCTGGACCGAAGCTGCATGCACTGCTTCTGCAGGCGTGCGTCGGATCGGCGTCGGGTGACCGGAACACCACGACGGCCGGAATCACCAGGCGTTTAGTAGATCCGTGCGCCGTACGCCGCGAGCGCCTCGGTGACGGGCTGGTGGTACGCGCGGTTCGATCCGCCGCATCCGCCGGTGCTGCCCGAGTGGATGCCGATGGCGGAGTTGTTCGCGAACACCGCGCCGCCACTGTCGCCGCCGGCCGAGCAGATGGTCGTCTGGATCAGGCCGTGCACCGCGCCCTGCGGGTAGTTGACGGTGACGTTGACGGCGGTGACCCGGCCGCGGCGCAGGCCGCTGGTGCTGCCGGACAGGCCGACGGTCTCGCCGACCACCGCGTTGCGGGCCGAGGAGATGTCGCGGCGGGTGCCGTCGTACATGTTGACGTCGCCGACGGGTCGGACCGAGGCCCGGACGAGACCGTAGTCGTTGCCGGGGAAGCTGGTGCCGGCCCGTACGCCGATGTGTGTGGTGTGCGCCGCGTTGGCGTAGAAGTTGGTGCCGAGGTTCGTACAGTGTCCGGCGGTGAGGAAGTGGTGGACGCTGCCGACGGCCACCGCGAACGCCATCGAGCAGCGCGAGCCGCCCATGTAGATGGCGTCGCCGCCGCCGATTTCGGGGGCGATGCGGCCGGGTACGGTCTCCATCCGGACGGCGTCGCCGAGGGCGTGTACCGCCTTCTCCAGTTGCTGCTTGCGGGTGCCGGTGACGGTGCTGTCGGCCTGCACGAGGACCTGGTTGGTCGCGGGGTCGACGTGCCAGGCCGTTCCGGGTACGGCGGCGGTCCGGCCGAGTTGGGCGGTGACCGCCCGCAGGGTGGCGGCGCTGCGGGTGACGATGCGGGCCTCGGCACCGGCGGCGCGTACGGTTTCGGCGGCCGCGGCGTCGGTGACGGTGACGACGAGCCGGCCGGCGTCGTTGCGGTAGGTGCCCGCGCTGCGGTCGCCGAGCCGGCCCTGGAGGGCGGCGGCCAGTCCGGCGGTGGCGTCGGCGGACGCTTGCCGGGCCGGCGAGGCGCCGGCCCCCGTGGCGGGCAGGACAGCGACGGGTACGGCCAGCAGAATGGCAGCCAGAATTGCTTTACGCATGGGTTCTCCCGGTGGGGGTGGAGGAGTGCGTCTGGCCACCATGCAACCATCGGCCGCCGTAACCGTAAACCCATTGACGATTGATAATTTAATTAGCATCCCGATCGCTCGGACCGCTCGCCCGGCCGCCGTGTCCGCTGTCGTGCGCCGTCGCTGGCCGGGCAGGTGAGCGTGCGGGAGGCGCAGGTGTTGTGTGTGGTCCGGCCCGTCGCCTGCGCCCTCGAACGCGGCCCTCGGTGCCCATGGACTCTCTCGCCTGACACGTGTGGCGCTCACGTGATTCCCCGCCCGACCGTTCGGGCGATGGGTCGGTAGAAAACTGTCCTGAAACAGAAATGGTGACCGAGGTGGTCGACCTCGACTATTTGTGTCGGCTCTACCTGAGACCGAATGCGACCGGATTCTGCGGTTCAGGCGAACACGCCGCCACGCCGCCACCCTGCCGGAGCGGCGGCGTGCGACGCCCGGCCGCCTCCCCGGTCGGGTGACGGGAAGGCGGCCGAGCCGGATCCTCGATGTTGTCCGGGGTTTCCGTAGGGTTCGTCAGGTCGGTTCGACGGGCAGCCACAGTTCGCAGGTCGCGGTGCTGAAGTCGGCCGCGCGTTCGAGGATCGCGACGACCGACGGACCTGGCCGCAGCCGCCACGGGTTGGACGGGAACCACTCGGTCGCGGTCGCGGCCCAGGTCTCCTGCAACGCCTGCGGGTGGGGTCCGGTGGTGCGGAAGACCGCCCACATGCCGGCCGGAGCCTCGACGGCGTCGAGGTCGTCGGGCGCCGCCGTGTCCCGGGTGACGGCGACCCCGTGCAGGTACGTCAGTTCGCTGCCCTCGGCGTCGTCGGGGTCGACGTCGTCGCAGACCTGCAGCAGTCCGGCCGGTTCGGTGTCGCCGAGGGCCTTCAGCCGCAGATGCTCCTGCTCCGGGATTGCCGTGACGTGCTGCTGGACGTGCGGGCTGATGCCCTGGTGGATCAGTGGTACCCGGGCTGCGTGTCCGATGAGCCGGAACGCGGGGCGGTCGACGATGCGGGTGTCCATGGGGATGCTCCCTTCGACGGTCAGGCGGAACCTGAGCTGCGGTTGTGTGCGAAGGGGGCCTCCGTCGCGGCGTACGTCGGTGGGGCCGGCGCCGTGGACCGCCCGGAACGCACGTCCGAACGCCTCGGTCGAGCCGTAGCCGTGCCGGACGGCGATACTCAGCAGATCGTCCGCGCCGCGCACGACATCGGCGGCCGCGCGGGTCATGCGGCGCCGCCGCACGTACTCCGACAACGGCATGCCGGCCAACGACGAGAACATCCGGCGCAGGTGGTACTCGGTCGTACCGAGCGACCTGGCCAGTCCGCTGACGTCGAACTCTTCGGTGAGATGCTTCTCGACAAGGTCGACAAGCCGGTTGAGTGCCGAGATCATGAGGCTCCCTTCGACGTCAAGCCTGGCCGAAGCACCCAGGGTCGCATCCGACCGCTGCGGTTCGATCCGATCAACTGCCTGGACCGTCGCCGGTACGTCGACCCAGGATGGACCGCCCGGCCGTTGGCGTGCGGCGCGACATGCGGGCTGAGATGACTTGTCTGTGTGTAGGCCGACCGGTCGGGGCGTTCGTGCATACTCTCTGCCGTGGCGTCGATAGCTGGCTCATTGTGGGAGGGGAACACGGTTCGCTTCCTTGATCACCTCAGCGGATACATCGGTTACCGGTACGACGCCGCCGACGAGGACGCGCTCATCGGTGCACTTGAGGTGACGGACGACGAAAGTCCAGATGCCTGGTTCGAATACCCCCTTGTCGGTACGCCGCTGTTGCGGGTGTTCCTCGCCCAGGCGGTGGGCAGTGCGGTCCTCAGCGTGCGAGTGGAGGGCGACATCGACGCTGTCCTGGCGGCACGCATCGAAACCATGCTCGACCTGCTGTCGGATGGCCCGTAGCGAGGCCAACCGCAGCGCACTCTTCTGCCACCGACCGGTCGGGTCGGGCAGCTACGCGACTGCAAACGTCGGAGCATGCGCGCACCCGTCCTCGCGGTCGGCGACGGCGCGTTGGGAGTCTGGTCAGCACTGCGCGAGGTGTTCCCCGAGACCCGCGAACAACGCTGCTGGTTCCACAAGATCGGCAACGTCCTCGCCGCGCTGCCGAAGTCCGCCCATCCCGCAGCGAGGAAGGCACTGGCCGAGATCTGGAACGCCGAGGACCGCGAACACGCCCGCCGCGCCGTGGCCGCGTTCAAGCTCGCCTACGGCGCCAAGTTCACCAAAGCCGTCGCGAAGATCACGACGACCCCGACGAACTCCTCGCGTTCTACGACTTCCCCGCCGAGCACTGGGTGCACCTGCGCACCACGAACCCGATCGAGTCGACGTTCGCGACCGTCCGGCACCGCACCAAGGTCACCAAAGGCCCCGGCTCGAAGGCCGCCGGCCTTGCTATGGCCTTCAAGCTGATCGAAGCCGCCCAGCACCGGTGGCGCGCGGTCAACGCACCCCATCATCCACAAGTCTTGACTATTGCTCGGGGCGGATCGAGGTAGGTCGTTGCGCTGGACTTGATGATCATCTATGTTGGCACACGATCAGCCCCGGTCGCACGGAGCACCTCCTCGGCTCTGGTGTAACAGCGGGACACGAACCATCGCGCCGCACAGAGACTCAGGAGCCCGCAGTGGCATACCCACGCCATCGAAGACTCTCATCCCTATCCGCAGGTTCGACCACCCGACTGGTATCGGTGGTGGCCGTAGGCATCCTGCTGCTCACCGCCGCCACCACCCCCGCGACGGCGGCTCCCGCCCAGGCACCGGTGCCGGACGGTCAGGAAGCACCCGCGAAGGCCGCGACCGACCAGCCGGAGCCCAAGAGCGGGCTATGGCTGCTGCGGTTGGACAAGCCGTCGCTGGCGGCGTCCCCGAGGGCCGCCCGGGCAGCCGGCGGCAAGGTCGATCCCCGCTCCGCGGGCAGCGCCTCATATGTCGAGGAACTGGCGCGGCAACAGGACGAGCTGGTCGACCAGATGGAGGCCGCCCTGGGCCGGTCCGTACGGGTCGCCCACACGTACCGCAACGTCGTCAACGGTATGGCGGTCGCGGTCAACGCGGAGGAGGCGGCCTACCTGGCCGGTCTGCCGGGTGTTACCGCTGTCGTACCCGACGAGACGCTGACCCTGGACACCGACACCAGCAACGCCCTGATCTCCTCGCCCGCCGTCTGGGAGGGCGAAACCGCCGAGCAGATCGGAACCCGCGGCGAGGGCACCATCGTCGGGATCCTGGACACCGGTATCAACCCCGACCACCCGTCGTTCGCAGCGGTGGACGGCGACGGCTACCAGCACACCAACCCGTACGGCAACGGTAGTTACGTCGGTGTCTGCGCCCCGAGCCACCCGAACCACCGGGCGATATGCAACGACAAGCTGATCGGTGCCTGGTCGATGGTCGGCACCGACGCCCGGGACGACAACGGTCACGGCAGCCACACCGCCTCGACCGCCGCCGGCAACCGCCACGAGGCGACCGTCACCGTCGGCGCCAGCACGCACGAGATCACCGTCTCCGGCGTCGCGCCCCGGGCCAACGTCATCTCCTACAAGGTGTGCATGGTCATAGGCTGCCTCTCCTCGGCGAGCGTCGCGGCGGTGGACCAGGCGGTCGCCGACGGCGTGGATGTGCTCAACTACTCGATCTCCGGGCGGGACGACCCGTGGAACGACCTGGTCGACCAGGCGTTCCTCGAGGCATACTCGGCCGGCATCTTCGTCGCCGCCTCCGCCGGCAACGACGGCCCGGATCCCGACACCGTCGCGAAGACCGCGCCGTGGAACATGGCCGTCGCCTCGGTCAACCACGAGCGGGTCGTCGCGCACCGGCTCGACGTGACGGCACCGGCGCCGGTCCCCGCCGCGCTCACCGGAATCGCCGCCGTCCTGGGCGACGGCTCGCCGATCCCGCCCATCCAGGGGGCGATCAAATACTCGGGCACCGTCTCGCCAGGCAACGATCAGGGCTGCAACCCCTTCCCGGCGGGCGTCTTCCAGGGCGGGGTGGCCCTCGTCGCCCGGGGCGGCGGCTGCACCTTCGCCGTCAAGGTGAACAACGCCGCCGCGGCCGGCGCGACCGGTGTGGTCGTGCACAACCAGTTCGCCGGCCCGCCGCTGACCATGGGGCAGATGACCGGCACCAGGATCCCCGCCGTGATGATCGGCCTCAGTGAAGGGCAGCGGCTGCGCGACCACTTGGCCGCCACCGGCGGCCCCGTCGAGGTGCACGTCGGTGCGACCAGCGAGGTGCTGCGCGACGCGGGGTGGACCGACGGGGTGTCGGACTTCAGCTCGCGCGGGCCCAGCCAGTTCGACATGCTCGCGCCCACCGTCGCCGCACCGGGCCGCAACATCCTCGCCGCCACGATGGCCACCGGCGGCGACCCGGTCCGGTACGCCTTCATGCAGGGCACGTCCATGGCGTCGCCGCACGTCGCCGGCGCCGGTGCGCTGCTGGCGGCACTGCACCCGGACTGGTCGCCGACGCGGATCCGCTCCGCGCTGGCGGTCACCGCGGACCGTGACGGGGTACTGAAGGAGGACGGTGTCACGCCGGCCGACCCGTTCGACATCGGCTCCGGGCGGATCAACCTGGGCCAGGCGTCGCGGACCGGTCTGGTGCTCGACGAGACCACCGCGAACTTCGTCGCGGCCGATCCCGAGACCGGCGGCGACCCGCAGACGCTGAACCTGCCGGCCGTGGTCGAACACCACTGCCTGAGGGTCTGCACCTTCACCCGCACGGTGTCCAGTGTGGCCAAGGTCGATGCGACCTACCAGGTGGCGACCAGGGCCCCGGCCGGAGCCCGGATCACGGTCGCCCCGGCGCAGTTCACGCTGGCGCCCGGCGCCAGTCAGGAGCTGACCATCACCCTGGACGTCACCGGGACGCTCCGCGAGGACTGGCTGTTCGGGTCGGTCGAACTGACCACCGACGGCCGCCACGGGCCGGACACCCCGATCGCCCGGGCCCATTTCCCGGTCGCCGTCCTGCCGGCCGCCCCGGACCTGACCCTGGACCCGACCTCGCTGAGCAGCAGCCTGGACGTCGCGCAGACCGAGACGCACACCGTCACGGTGGGCAACGCCGGTGGGGCCGAGCTGACCTGGCGGGCGACCGGTGACGGCAACTGCTCCTGGCCGTCGTGGGTCAAGGTGACCCCGGCGCAGGGGACGCTGGCCGCGTTCAGCGAGCAGGAAATCAAGATCACCCTGGACTCCACCGGTCTCGACGACGGTGGCGTGTTCAAGGCCAACCTTTGTCTGGCCAGCAACGACCAGACGCAGCCGGCGACGCCGATCGCGCTGGAACTGACGGTGGTGCCGGTACCGAGGATCGAGGTGGCCACGAAGTCGCTCTCGGCCCGGCAGCCGGCGGGTCTGGTCACCACGCAGTCGTTCACGGTACGCAACTCCGGGCACGGGGTACTGGACTGGCGGCTCGACGACCCGAACGCCGGCCCGGACGACGAGCGGATCGAGCTCCTGCGTAACGGCGTCCTGCTGATCCCCAACTCGGGCAGCGCGACCCGTGGGGTGATGGCGTTCGACCCGTACTCCGGGAAGCTGATCGATCCGCAGTTCATGCCGCACTTCCCGTTCGACCCGTCCACCAACCTGTACACGCCGTTCCACATCATCGCCAAGCCGGACGGCAGCGGCTTCCTCATGTCCGACCAGGTCCGTTCGGTGGTCACCGAGTACGGCCTGGACGGCAGGTTCCGTCGGGTCTTCGCCCCCGCCGACGGGGTGAGCAACCCGGCGATCATGGGCAACACCCGAGGCGTCGCGCTCTCCCCGAACGGCACCGTCCTGGTGACGGTCGCCGCCCAGGGCAACGCCCATTCAGTGGTCGAGTTCGACGCCGACGGCAACTACCTGGGTACGTTCATCGCCCCCGGGGCGGACGGGCTCAGGAGCCCGTGGGGGATCCTGTTCCGCGCTGACGACATGCTCGTCTCGGCGAGTGACAGCGACGCCATCCACAGCTTCAGCAGGGACGGCACCCGCGCCAACGCCCGTTTCCACGACGGACTGAGCTGGCCGGGCCAGATGGTGGAACTGCCCAACGGCAACATCCTCGCGGCAAGCTGGGGCAGCGGCTCGCCCGCCGGGATCTGGGAGATGGACCGGGACGGCAAGCTGATCGGCGTCTACGCGCCGCCCGGCGGCACCGGCTACCAGGGCGTCCACCCGCTCGGCAACGGAAACATCCTGACCACCAGTTCGCGGGGGGTTCATGAGATCGACCGGGCGAACCGTCTGGTCGAGGTCGAGAACGACAAGGGTGCGGCCCGATTCATCAGCCACGTGCGGCTCCCGGACCTGCAGCCGTGCGTGTCGCCGGACGAGGTGCCGTGGCTGTCCGCGTCGCGGTCGTCGGACGCCACCGGCGCCGGCAGGTCCAGTACGGTCACGATCTCCCTGGACAGCACCGGGCTGGCCGCGGGTACGTACCGGGCCCAGCTCTGTGTCACCAGCGACGACCCGTCGACTCCACTCACCGCGCTTCCCGTGACGCTCGAGGTCACTGACCACAGCTGCGCCAGGGTGGTCGACGGTGAGCACCGGGGCCCGCTGCGGGTCGACGCCGGTGTGACCTGCCTCGCGCCGGGCGCCGCGGTGTTCGGGCCGGTGAACGTGAACAAGGGTGCGGGGCTGATCGCAGTCGACGCCAGCGTCTCCGGACCGGTCACGACAAACGGGGCCGCGGTGGTCGAGCTGACCGGGAGCACGGTCAACGGTCCGCTGTCGGTGACCGGTACCACCGGTCAGGTCCTGATCAGTGGGAACCTGGTGACCGGCCCGGTCAACGTGGTCAACAGCCGCACCGGAACGATCCCGACCGTGGTGTCCGGAAACCGGATCAAGGGACCGTTGTCCTGCGCGGCCAACGAGCCCTCGCCGGTGAACAACGGCCAGGCCAACACGGTCAGCGGCCCGAGGACCGGGCAGTGCGGCGGGCTGTGAGCGGACGACCCCCGGCAACTCTTTCCGTGAGGTAGTCACACCCGCCGGTGCGGCCGCGACAGCGACCGCACCGGCGGCCTCATCCGGGCGTGGGCCGCCAAGGCCGACGGGGTGTGGCGTACGTGTAGCGGGCCGTTGACCAGTACGGCCGGTTCATCGACGTGCTCGTGTCGACACGTCGGATGCCGCCGCGGCCCGCCGGTTCCTCCACCGCGTGTTGGCCACGCTGAAGGTGACGCCGGTCGGGGGTCGTCACCGAAGCAAGCCCGCCGTCTACGCCAGCGCTCGACGACCCCGCATCAGCACCCTGCTGGACGAGTACGCGTAGTCCTCGGCGGGATCGTCAGCCGGGTCGGTGAACGGGACCAGGCGGTACGTCGGATCGTGGGCGAGCACGTTCGGCAGCGTCCACGCCTCGTCGACGCTGCGCAGGTCGATGATGCGGGTGACTCCGTACGCACGCAGCGCGGCGATCCCGTCGGCGGTGAGCGCGTGGGGCGAGTCCGCGCGCACCACCGCCCTGTGGCGCACCCGGCCACCATCCACCGTGGGCAGCCCGCCGAGATCCCGGGCGTTACGTGGGCCGGGCCAGGCCAGCGGAGTGAGCATCACCCATCGAGGGTAGAGCGGTGACGCCGGTGCACGACGACGGGCCCGCCCGGCCGCCTACCGCCGGCCCGGCGCCTCGACCGAAGCCTGGCCGGGCAACGGCCGCCCGCTATGGAGTGCCCGGGCGACCTCCTGCGCCAAGACCGTCGCCTCGTCGTCGCGGTCACACAACAGCAGCACCTTGAACGGGACGCCTTTGCCGCCCGGCCGGCCGAGCGGGTTCGCCCGGCGTTCGACAGCCCAAGACAGGATCCGGAACAGGGTGTGCTGGTCCTCGGCACTGCTCGACAGCAAGCAGGGCGCGTTCTCGACAATGATCAGGTAGCCGTCTGCGGGTATCCAGTGCAGATCACGGAGACAGTCGAACAGTGCGTTCCAGTTCCAGCCGAAGTAGCCGGGAAAGAGCAGCGCGTCCGAGAACTCATAGAAGGCGTGGTCCGCATCCGCCATCCTCTTTCCGTCAAGCCGGGCAACCTCGAACCTGCCGGTTGCCGGTAGTACCGCCGCCAGTTCCACCAGGGATCTGCGGGAGCAGACCACGAGCTGACCAGTGGAGCCGTGCCAAGAATCGGCTGTTTGCCCACGGTCCTCAGCACCATGGGCCACGACGAAGTCGGTGGCAGCCTCAGCTTGATCAGCCGTGAACTCGTGTGGGGTCGGCACGGTCGAACGCTACGGCATCACCAGAGGGTTGGGATGTGGCCGGCGTCGGGGCAGCGCGACGTCCGATTGCCGCGAGCAACCGGGGTGACGGCCGGGCAGGATCATCGGCATGCATGTGGCCGTTGATCTGAAAGTTCTGTATTTCGGGACCCCGGTGGTGCTCATCGGCTCGCGCAACCCCGATGGCAGCGCCAACCTCGCCCCCATGTCGTCGGCGTGGTGGCTGGGCGACAGATGCATGCTGGGCCTGGGGAACAGCGCGCAGACGACGGCGAACCTGCTACGTGAGCGCCAGTGCGTACTCAACCTGCCGTCGGCGTCGATGGTCGACGCCGTGGACCGACTGGCGTTGACCACTGCGGCACCGGTCGTACCCGCCCACAAGGCGGCGATCGGATACCGGTACGAGCCCGACAAGTTCGCCGCCGCCGGGCTGACCGAACAGGCCGCGGAGTTGGTCGCGGCGCCGCGGGTGGCGCAGTGCCCGATCCAACTGGAGTGTGAGGTGGACGCCGCTCACGCGTTCGGGGGAGCGGAACCGCAGGCCACCGCGTTTCAGGTGCGTGTGGTCCGGGCGCACGTCGCGCGGGACCTTCTCGTGCCGGGGACACACTACGTCGACCCGTTGCGCTGGGATCCATTGATCATGAAGTTCTGTGAGTTTTTCGGTGGCGGGGACAACGTGTATCCGTCCCGGCTGTCCGAAGGCTGGCGCATGCCTCACCAGTTACGACCGGCCATGGCGTAGCTGGTGGGCATGCGGTGAGGCGAAGATCGATCGGTTCGAGTACTGCAACGCTTCATTTCCCACCGCTATGACATAACGTCAGACTGACGTTGCGGCAGAAGGTCCAGTGTGCCGTCACCGCTGAATGGTGAACAGTGGACGATGTTAGCAAGTCGTGCGCCGGAGCGGCCGCAATGAGGGGGCCGCCGGGTCATCTGGCCCGGCGGCCGTTGCTGTCACCCGTGCTTAGACCAGTGCGGTTTGCGCCGTTTGAAGCGCCACTGCGAGGTGAAGTGATCGTCCGGCTCCCGGCTCTCCGGGTCGGTTTCCGTTGTCAGCATCCCTTCCCGCGACCAGAGTAAGAGCTCTTCCCAAACCGCTCGCTGCCAGCGCAGATCGCTCCTCTCCCAGCGGTCTTATTCGTGATCCGCAATATCGTTTGGTCAGCACACCCCGTGCACCTTGGGTGACCGCACCAGGGCAGGATGAGGCGGTCGCCAAGGCGGCAATGGTGGCCGAGGCGCACCTTGTCACAGTCAGGATGACGTCGAGATCGGGAAGGTCGACTCGCGCTGCGTCGGCCTGACAGGGTCCTGCCAGTCGGCACCGGGTGCGCCCGGTGCGGCCCGCCGGCTGCGTGCCGGCGGGCCCGCCGGTGTCAGTCGTCGAGGACGTCGGCGAGACGCGACTTGCGTGCCCCGTCGGAGAAGAACGGGCGCAGCTTGACGACCTCGTTGCCGGCCATGGCGAGGAACTGGGCGAGCGAGACGCGGATCTCGACGTTGCCGTAGTTCGGATCCTTGTAGGTGACGACCCTGGCCTTCGGGTCGTACGCCTGGAACAGCACGGCGTGGGTCGTCGCCTCCATCTCACCGACGGGCCGGGCGGTGAAGTCCACGACCGCGGTGGCGTCGACCGGCCGGAGCTTGAACCGGCGGCGGACGCTGGCGTACGCGGGCACGCTCACCTCGCACAGGCCGAGGTGAGCGTCGTTTTCCGCCTGGCCGCCACCGATCTCGATCCGACCGGTGTTGAGCAGCGCGGCGACCTCGTCGGTGTCCTCGGCGGCCAACGCGACCAGCTTCGCCGCCCGCTGCTGCGCCTTGTGGTACTCGCCGACGACGAACGGGACCTCGTACGGGCCCGGGTTGGGCAGCAGGACGTCGACCGAGCCGGTCGAGCCGAGCGTGTCGCGGGCGTACCGTGCCACAACCGCCTTGTCGATCATGCCGCGGCGGTGGTCCCCGCCCGGGCCGGCATCCCACAGGAGCAGTTTGGTCAGCAGGGCTTCGAGGTTCTGCGCGGTCAGCCGGAGGGCGAGGGTGCGCCGGCCCGGCTTGGGCTCCGCCTGGGTCCTCATCGCCTCGTCGAGCATGTCGCCGCTCGGGTAGGAGTTCATCGCCGCCCGCAGGTAGCGGGTCCGGCCGACCCGGGCGTGCGCGACGGCCTCGACGACGAACAGCCAGCAGGACGGACCCTGCTGCACGAACAGCTCGGTGGCCACCGCAGGAAAAGCCGTCAGTGGGTAGGTCATGATGTCGTACCTCGTTTCGTGTCCCGGTCGGCAGTGTCGACAACATGAGCGCCCGGACCGGGCCCGGGATACGACGGCTACCCGACAGTGCGGGCCGGTACCCGCAAGGACCGCCCTGTTGACGTCGGTCGACCGCAGGCCACCCCAGGCTCGAGGTAGGCGATACCGGCAGGTCAGCAGAGCCCTTGCTGTCGTTGTAGGTCAGTAGATACGGCTACGGTCGATGGCCCGCATCGCGTCCTGTGGGGTGGTGAACGTTTCGGTTCCAACCTGAGTCACCCCGACGAGGGTCTCCCGGCCACTGGCTACGCATACGAACTGGTAGCCCGATGTGGGGTGGCGCACTGCGGCCCGCCACTTCCCGGGGTAGACATCGCTGGGGATCACCTCGCCGACTAGGTCGCGGCTTTCGGTATCGATGACGTACCAGCACCCGGTGCCGTCATCTCTGCGAACCAGTTCCAGTCGTCCTTTCCTGGCCGTGGCACCGAAGCCACCACCATCGCCACTGGCCCCGTCGTGACGGTCGCTGGAACGACCGGAAAAGTACTTTCTACCCTCAGATATCAGCCAGATTGCTACCCAAGGCACCCAAAAAAACCAATAGCTCAGCAACACATCCAAAAGAAAGAGAACGACATTCACAAGCTCGTTTTCGGTCGGTTCGAACATGGGCACAGGCTCCATCCTTACGGCCACAGGTTTGGACCGACGCCGGTCAACCCGCTTCACGATGGTGGTCGCCCATCAGCATGACGTGGACGATCCAGTGTGGATCCCCCCGGTTTCCTTGACGGACCGCTGATAGGGACACGGCCACCCGCCGGTTGCGGGTAGGTCTCTTCGTAACGTGGCTGCCGGCAGTCGGTGCCAGACCACCGGGCGGCGGGCTGCTGTCGCGGGGAGCGATGCGGTGCACGGCGACAACAACTATCAGGTGTTCCTCGGTCTCGATGTCGGCAAGGACGGCCACCACGCCGTCGCCCTGAACCCGGCCGGCAAGAGGCTGCACGATGCGGCCCTGGTCAACACCGAGGCCAAGCTGCGGCAGGTGTTCGACAAGCTCGCCGGACATGGGCCGGTCCTCGTCGTCGTCGACCAGCCCGCTTCGATCGGCGCCCTGCCGGTCGCAGTCGCCCGCGCCTGCGGCCACCAGGTGGCCTACCTGCCCGGCCTGGCGATGCGCCGGATCGCTGACCTGCACCCGGGCAACGCGAAAGCCGACGCCCGCGACGCCTACGTCATCGCCGACGCCGCCCGCACCCTGCCGCACACGCTGCGCCGCGTCGACGTCGGCGACGAGGCCCTGGCCGAGCTGGAAGTCCTGGTCGGCTTCGACGACGACCTCGCCGGCGAGGCCACCCGCCTGAGCAACCGCATCCGCGGCCTACTCACCCAGATCCATCCCGCACTGGAACGGGTACTGGGCCCGAAAATCGGGCACAAGGCGACACTGGAGCTGCTGTCGCGGTGCGGCGGTCCGACCGGACTGGCCAAGGCCGGCCGCCGCAAACTGCTGTCGATCGCGGGCAAGAAGGCGCCCAGTGTGCGCAGGGCCAGGGCTGGCGGAAGCATCGCGAGAGGGAACGGATGCAGCATCGGCCCACCGTTCCAGTTGTCCACTCCCGCGTCCCCTCCCCGAGCGTGCGGGTTCGCGACCGTGGCAGGCGGACGCCGGCTTCGGCCGGCAGCGGTTCCGCGCCGAGGAGCAGTGACAGCCTCATCACCACCTTCGCCGTCTGACGCAGGCTCAGGGCCGACAGGCAAACCGCGGATCGCGGCAGATCCATGGATCTCCAACTCATGGGATGAGGGGCGTCGGCCGGTCGTCGAGCTCACGGCGCCAGACCCGTCGCCAGCGTTCCTCGGCTTGGGAGGCAAGCCAGCGTGCGGCAGGGCCGTCCGGATGGACGCCACAGGTCGGGCATGCACGGCCCGGGCGGCGCCGTTCGGTGCCGCATGCCAGGCAGTGCCTGTCGGCGTTGATTCCGGCATCGTGGCGATCGAGGACCGCCTGGACGACCGTGGCGAGAGGTCCCGTCGGGTGGTGCTCAGGGTTGGGGCAGTAGGCGATCCGGGACCAGCCCCACGAGTTCCAGGGCGGCGACGTCCGTGGGGTTCGCGTGCCAGCCGCCTTCTCTCGACGCCGCAAGGCGGCGTACTCCTGCGCACGATGCAGGAGCACGTCACGTGTCCGCTGTAGTTCGTCAACGGCGCGCACGAGCGTGTCGAGATCGTCGGTGAGCCTGTGTGGGATACGGGTGGTGACGACTAGGTGGTGCCAGGTGGCGCGGAATCCGTATGGGGCGCAGTGCAGAGCGCACTCTCGCAATGCGTACAGCCTGCGCTGCGGCGAGAGCCCGCTGTCGCGGACGCGGCGCGCCTGCGCAGGAAAGCTGGTCACGGAGCCAATCATGGCGTTCTCCGGAGGACGGCACGACCACGTTCTACCCAGCCTCTTCGCCACGGGTACGCCGACATGGCGGTGCTGCTGGTCATCGGGACGCGTCGGGAAGGTGAACATATGGTCGACCGTGGCGCACGTCGCCGTAGTCGGGCGCGGTCCTGTCCGTCTGCTGTAGTTGCGCGGCGAGGGCGATGGTTTCGGCGGAGGGCTCCTCGTCGATGTCCTGGAGCGCGTCGCGTAGCCGGCCGTATCGGGCGCTGACGGCGGCGGTGTCGCCGATGCGTGCCAGGGCCTGCATGGCACGTTGGGCGATGTCGTCGCTGTACGGGGCGAGGTCGGCGGCGGCCTGGCTGAGTGCGGCCGCCTGCCGCGGGTCGCTGTCGGCCAGGAGTTCGGCGAGGTGGAGACGGGCCCGGATTCCCTGGCGTCGCTGCTGTTCGCGGGGCTGTTCGAGCCAGTCGTAGTCCTGCGCCTGGCACAGGGGGCGGTGTGGGCGTGGACCGCGGCGCGAAGAGCGGCCTGGCGTATGCCGGCGTCGCTGGCGGCGGCTGCCTGCTGCAGGGCGTCGTTGACCCGCCAGATGTCGATGTCGACGACGTCGGGGTTGAGGTGGTAGCGGCCGCCGGTGTTGACCACCGGCTGCACGGCGCGGTTGCCGGCGGCGCCACGGATACGTCGGCGTAGGTCGCTGACCTCGGTCGCCAGTCGCTCGCTGGCCCGACGTAGGGTCGCCGACGGCCAGAACGCCTCCATGATCTGTGGCAGGTCGGCGCCGTCGCGGTGTACGGCAAGGTACGCCAGCAGTTGCCGGGCGTGGTAGCGCAGCCCGGTGACGGCCGTGCCGTCATGGTCGAGGATGGTCGGCGTGCCGAGCAGCGTGATTCGGACCTTGGTGGCGCCGGCTCCTGTCGGGGTGTCGTCAGTGCTGCCCCGTTCCGCGCCGATGTCGGCGGGGGCCGGCGTCGCGGTCGTCCTGCCGTCGTCCACGGCTGCCGTCGTGTCGTTGCCGGCGGGGGTGGCGTCGGACTGGTCGTCAACCGGGTCGGCGTCCGTCGGCCTGGCCGTGGACCGGTTCTCGTCGTCCGTGTCGGCGGACGGCTCGGTGTCGGCCGGTTCGCCGGCGTCGGCCTCGGACAGCATCCGAATGAATTCGACGGTGGCCGGCCCGTCGAGTGTGGCCAGTCGGGTGTGCGCGGTGTGCCCGTCCGCGGTCACGGTGATCGTTTCGCCGTGTGGCCACTCGCCGAGCAGGACCGCGCTGATCTGCAGCGGGGCACCCAGTTGCAGGGCAGTCGTAAGACGAGCCTCCAGGTGTGGGGTGAGTTCCCCCCGCTTTGATGGAGCGGTGGTTACCTGCTGCCGGCTGGCGCAGGGGTGGCGATAGGTGGCTCGGTTCGGTTGTGTTGGCGGGTGTGCCAGACGGTTTCGTACTCGTCGGGACTGAGGTAGCCCAGTTCCTTCTGGATGCGGTGGGTGTTGTACCAGCCGTCGATGTAGGCGAAGATCGCGTTCTCGGCCTCGTCGCGGGTCCGCCAGGAGGTGCGGTAGACGAGTTCGATCTTCAGCTGGACCAGAAGTTCTCCATGAGCGCGTTGTCGAACGAGTCGCCGACGGATCCCATCGACGGCAGGATCCCGTTGTCCTGTAAGCGTTCCGCGAAGCGGAAGGACGTGTAGTTGGCGAGTTCAATCGGTCGTTGCAACACCGGGCTGTTGTAGTGAGCGTAGCTGCTCGGCGAAGACCTCGGCTGGGGTCTTCCAGCCAAGGATCTTGCGGGGCCGGTTGTTGACCGCGAGGGCGACGGCTTCGAGGTCCTCGTCGGACCACCTCGACAGGTCGGTGCCCTTTGGAAAGTACTGGCGCAGCAGCCCGTTCGTGTTCTCGTTCGTCGGCCGCTGCCAGGGCGAGTGCGGATCGGCGAAGAACACCTTCGTGCCGGTATCGAGGGTGAACTGCGCATGACCGGAGAGTTCCTTCCCGCGGTCCCAGGTGAGGGTCTTGCGCAGCTGCTCGGGCAACCTCGTCATTGATGCCGTAAGCGCGGTGTTCATCGCGACGGCGCCGTAGCCGCCGAGCGAGGGACCGTTCTTCACCGGTGGTTTCTCGCCCCAGCCCTCAAGCCGAGGCAGATGCACGAGGAGCGTGGAGCGGCTGCTGCGCTCGACGAGCGTGCCGATCGCGGAGCGGCCCGTCCCGATGATCAGATCCCCTTCCCAGTGCCCTGGGACCGCGCGGTCCGCGGCTTCGGCAGGACGCTCGGAGAGGACGACATCGGCAGTGACATGCCCTCGCGGCTTGTTCTGCGACCGCGCCCGAGGCTCCCGCAGCGCCCGGCCGGTGCGCAGACACGCGACCAGCTCACGCTTGAGCGCTCCACGCCCCTGAATGAACAGTGACTGGTAGATCGCCTCGTGGCTGATGCGCATGGACTCATCATCGGGGAAGTCGACACGCAGCCGGTGCGAGATCTGCTCCGGGCTCCACGCCGTCGCCCAGCGGCGGTCCTGCCGATGCGGCTTGTTCAGCCCCTTCCACGCTGGCGTCTCAGGCCCGGTGACGATCGTGCCGTCGGGTCGGCGGACACCGCCGGCAAGCCGGTTCTGTACGTACTCACGCAACCTGCCATTGCTCACGAGCTTCGCGGTCTTCGGGCGCTTCGCGGCCTGCTGCGCCTTCCACTGCGCCACCAAAGCCCGGTAGACCGGCTTACCGCCCCTGGTCGCCGCGTTACGGCGCAGCTCGCGTGAGATCGTTCCCGGGTCACGTCCGATCCTGCGGGCGATCTCGCGCACGCCGACCCCCTGGGCGCGCAGCAGCGCGATCTCCTCCCGCTCGGCGAATGACAGGTAACGGCCCGTGGGCTCGTCCAGGCTGATCGGCGGCATGCCGCCAGCGTGACGGAACCACCGGGACCCGACCGGCCACGACACACCCACCGCCTCCGCGGCCTCCACCGTCGTTACCCCCGACGCGATCCGCCGCCAGAAGTCCCGCTGCACCGCACGAGACGGCTCCGGCCGTCCCGGTGAACGCATCGGCGGTCGCAATGCCCGATCCGACGCCCACTGGCGCCGCGCACCAGCCGGCGCCTCAGATATCTGCTTCTTACCGCGCCCCATCGCAAACCTCCGTGATCAAGGTGTTGCGACGACCAGTTGAATCCGCCGTTCGAGCCCCTGTCGCTGTGATGTATGAGCTGGCCGTCGCGGACGTCGCGGGACCAGATGCCGTATTCGAGGGCGGCGAGGATCAGGTCGGTGTCGCAGCGGTCGGAGGTCTTCCACCCGACGATCCGGCGGGAGAAGGCGTCGCGGACCGCGGCCAGCCAGAACACGCCCTCGCCGCACGGGATACGGGTGGCGTCGGCGACCCACAGCCGGTTCGGCCCGGCAGCGGTGAACCGCCGGTTGACCAGGTCCGGCGCCGGTGTCGCCCGAGGGTCCTGCCGGGTGGAGCCGCCGCGCCAGCCCCGGCGCAGGAACGCGCCCTGCCAACCCTGGTCGGCCATCAGCCGCTCCACCCGCTTGCGGCCCACGCGGATCCCGTCACGGTGTAGCTGCCGATGCACCCGGTCCGCGCCGTAGGTATGCCCGGACGCGGTCCAGATCTCGTGGATGTTTGAGCCACCCCCGCTTCCATGGAGCCTCTTGATCATGGTCTGATGGCCGTGGGGAGGAAGTCGTTCGTGGTAGCACCGAAGAAGTACCCCGACGAGCTGCGTCAGCGGGCTGTGCGCTTGTATCGCGAGTCGGACCCGAAGCCGGTGATCCGGCGTTTGGCCGAGCAGCTCGGCGTGCATCCTGAGGCGTTGCGGAACTGGATCCGGCAGGCCGAGGCCGACGCGGGTGAGCGGCACGACCGGCCCACCAGCGAGATGGTTGAGGAGAACCGCCGGCTTCGTGACGAAGTGGCCGAGCTGCGGCGGGCGAACGAGATCCTGAAGGCGGCGAGCGCGTATTTCGCGGCGGAGCTCGACCCGACCCGGCGACGGTCATGACGTTCATTGATGAACATCGTGACCAGTTCGCGGTCGCGCTCCTGCTACGGGTCCTGAACATCGGTGCCTCGACGTACTACGCGTGGGTCAAGCAGGTCGAACAGCCATGCGACCGCGACATGGTCGACCTGGGCCTGATCTCCAACATCCACGAGATCTGGACCGCGTCCGGGCATACCTACGGCGCGGACCGGGTGCATCGGCAGCTACACCGTGACGGGATCCGCGTGGGCCGCAAGCGGGTGGAGCGGCTGATGGCCGACCAGGGTTGGCAGGGCGCGTTCCTGCGCCGGGGCTGGCGCGGCGGCTCCACCCGGCAGGACCCTCGGGCGACACCGGCGCCGGACCTGGTCAACCGGCGGTTCACCGCTGCCGGGCCGAACCGGCTGTGGGTCGCCGACGCCACCCGTATCCCGTGCGGCGAGGGCGTGTTCTGGCTGGCCGCGGTCCGCGACGCCTTCTCCCGCCGGATCGTCGGGTGGAAGACCTCCGACCGCTGCGACACCGACCTGATCCTCGCCGCCCTCGAATACGGCATCTGGTCCCGCGACGTCCGCGACGGCCAGCTCATACATCACAGCGACAGGGGCTCGAACTACACGTCCTTCCGCTTCGCGGAACGCTTACAGGACAACGGGATCCTGCCGTCGATGGGATCCGTCGGCGACTCGTTCGACAACGCGCTCATGGAGAACTTCTGGTCCACGCTGAAGATCGAACTCGTCTACCGCACCTCCTGGCGGACCCGCGACGAGGCCGAGAACGCGATCTTCGCCTACATCGACGGCTGGTACAACACCCACCGCATCCAGAAGGAACTGGGCTACCTCAGTCCCGACGAGTACGAAACCGTCTGGCACACCCGCCAACACAACCGAACCGAGCCACCTATCGCCACCCCTGCGCCAGCCGGCAGCAGGTAACCACCGCTCCATCAAAGCGGGGGGAACTCAGTTGGAGATCAGGCCCAGGTCGACCATGTCGCGGTCGCATGGCTGTTCGACCTGCTTGACCCACGCGTAGTACGTCGAGGCACCGATGTTCAGGACCCGTAGCAGGAGCGCGACCGCGAACTGGTCACGATGTTCATCAATGAACGTCATGACCGTCGCCGGGTCGGGTCGAGCTCCGCCGCGAAATACGCGCTCGCCGCCTTCAGGATCTCGTTCGCCCGCCGCAGCTCGGCCACTTCGTCACGAAGCCGGCGGTTCTCCTCAACCATCTCGCTGGTGGGCCGGTCGTGCCGCTCACCCGCGTCGGCCTCGGCCTGCCGGATCCAGTTCCGCAACGCCTCAGGATGCACGCCGAGCTGCTCGGCCAAACGCCGGATCACCGGCTTCGGGTCCGACTCGCGATACAAGCGCACAGCCCGCTGACGCAGCTCGTCGGGGTACTTCTTCGGTGCTACCACGAACGACTTCCTCCCCACGGCCATCAGACCATGATCAAGAGGCTCCATGGAAGCGGGGGTGGCTCAGTGGAGATGCTGATGCGCCGCGCCGGCATCCGAGGACTGCCCGGAAGCCGACGCCCCAGACCGAAGCACCAGACACCCACCGCGAGCGACCTGGTCAACCGCGACTTCACCCGCTCGGCCGCGAACCAGTTGTGGGTCACCGACATCACCGAGCACCCGACCCGGGAGGGCAAGGTGTACTGCGCGGTCGTGCTCGACACCTTCTCCCGCCGGGTCGTCGGCTGGTCCATCGACACCACCCAAACAGCCACGCTGGTCACCAACGCCCTGGGCATGGCCATCAGTAACCGCCAACCCGCCGGCACCGTGATCCACTCCGACCACGGAGTCCAGGGCGGATTCAACTGGTCGTCGCAACACCTTGATCACGGAGGTTTGCGATGGGGCGCGGTAAGAAGCAGATATCTGAGGCGCCGGCTGGTGCGCGGCGCCAGTGGGCGTCGGATCGGGCATTGCGACCGCCGATGCGTTCACCGGGACGGCCGGAGCCGTCTCGTGCGGTGCAGCGGGACTTCTGGCGGCGGATCGCGTCGGGGGTAACGACGGTGGAGGCCGCGGAGGCGGTGGGTGTGTCGTGGCCGGTCGGGTCCCGGTGGTTCCGTCACGCTGGCGGCATGCCGCCGATCAGCCTGGACGAGCCCACGGGCCGTTACCTGTCATTCGCCGAGCGGGAGGAGATCGCGCTGCTGCGCGCCCAGGGGGTCGGCGTGCGCGAGATCGCCCGCAGGATCGGACGTGACCCGGGAACGATCTCACGCGAGCTGCGCCGTAACGCGGCGACCAGGGGCGGTAAGCCGGTCTACCGGGCTTTGGTGGCGCAGTGGAAGGCGCAGCAGGCCGCGAAGCGCCCGAAGACCGCGAAGCTCGTGAGCAATGGCAGGTTGCGTGAGTACGTACAGAACCGGCTTGCCGGCGGTGTCCGCCGACCCGACGGCACGATCGTCACCGGGCCTGAGACGCCAGCGTGGAAGGGGCTGAACAAGCCGCATCGGCAGGACCGCCGCTGGGCGACGGCGTGGAGCCCGGAGCAGATCTCGCACCGGCTGCGTGTCGACTTCCCCGATGATGAGTCCATGCGCATCAGCCACGAGGCGATCTACCAGTCACTGTTCATTCAGGGGCGTGGAGCGCTCAAGCGTGAGCTGGTCGCGTGTCTGCGCACCGGCCGGGCGCTGCGGGAGCCTCGGGCGCGGTCGCAGAACAAGCCGCGAGGGCATGTCACTGCCGATGTCGTCCTCTCCGAGCGTCCTGCCGAAGCCGCGGACCGCGCGGTCCCAGGGCACTGGGAAGGGGATCTGATCATCGGGACGGGCCGCTCCGCGATCGGCACGCTCGTCGAGCGCAGCAGCCGCTCCACGCTCCTCGTGCATCTGCCTCGGCTTGAGGGCTGGGGCGAGAAACCACCGGTGAAGAACGGTCCCTCGCTCGGCGGCTACGGCGCCGTCGCGATGAACACCGCGCTTACGGCATCAATGACGAGGTTGCCCGAGCAGCTGCGCAAGACCCTCACCTGGGACCGCGGGAAGGAACTCTCCGGTCATGCGCAGTTCACCCTCGATACCGGCACGAAGGTGTTCTTCGCCGATCCGCACTCGCCCTGGCAGCGGCCGACGAACGAGAACACGAACGGGCTGCTGCGCCAGTACTTTCCAAAGGGCACCGACCTGTCGAGGTGGTCCGACGAGGACCTCGAAGCCGTCGCCCTCGCGGTCAACAACCGGCCCCGCAAGATCCTTGGCTGGAAGACCCCAGCCGAGGTCTTCGCCGAGCAGCTACGCTCACTACAACAGCCCGGTGTTGCAACGACCGATTGAACTCGCCCAGTTCACCTCATGGGCCTTCACCCGCCGGGTCCAGGAAGCCGGGCTGGCACCGTCGATGGGAACCATCGGCGACTGCTACGACAACGGCATGATGGAGTCGTTCTGGGGCCGGATGCAGACCGAGCTACTCAACCGACGACGCTGGCGCACCCGCATCGAACTGGCCAACGCGATCTTCGAATACCTGGAGATCTTCCACAACCGACAACGCCGCCACAGCTCACTGGGCATGCTCACCCCGAACGAGTATGAAAGGCTCCACCCGATCACCCTGTCCGTGGCCTGACGCCAACCAACACGGCTCCGACAAACCCGGGGAACATCACTTCCCCGTTTGGGAAGGATCGAGAGATGGCAGGGACGAGGCCGTATCCGCAGGAGTTGCGGGAGCGGGCGGTGCGGATGGTCGCGGAGGTGCGGCCGAACTACGAGTCGGAGTGGGCGGCGATTACGGCGGTGGCGTCGCGGCTGGGTATTGGTACGGCCGAGACGTTGCGTAGCTGGGTGCGTCGGGCCGAGGTCGATGCGGGACGGCGGGTCGGGGTGACCTCGGAGGAGTCGGCGGAGTTGAAGCGGCTCCGGCGGGAGAACGCGGAGTTGCGGCGGGCGAACGAGATCCTCAAGGCGGCGTCGGTTTAACCAGTCCCAGTCCCACAACGGTGCCGGTGGCAAGTAGGCGCACTGCCCAGGTAGACCGGCTGAGGTGGTGTGACGACGCGGGCTGAATCTGTTGGGTGACGGAGGTCTCCGGTTGTGGAGCGGAGAGGAGCCGGTCGGCGTTGCCGACGTAGACCCGGGCCAGCACGTCCGAGGACAGGGCGACCGCCGAGATGTCCCAGCGGCCCCGCGGCGGCACACGGGACCCCGAGGCGTACGGGAAGCACTCGTCCCCGGTCTCCAGGAAGCGCCAGTGCGCTGGAAGGGCGCGGCGCGCGACGCCAGCGACATCGTCCATCTCCTCGCCGGCATGCGCACCGGGGCCCGGGCTGATCATCGACGGTGTACTCCGCCGCCTTCGGCGGTGCGGCGGGCGACGTCGGCGCCCTCAGACAGGTCCGCTGGCTCAAGGCCCCCGAGCATCTGCAGCGCCGGACCGACGCCGGTACGCGATCCGGTCCACCGGCACGCCGCGGTCAGCTTGGCGAGTGGGATCCGGTGCCCGGCAGAACAACCGGCAGAAGCCGGTGCGGAAAACGTGCGATCGGGGATGGTGAATGTCACAGCGGGGGTACGGCAGAAACGCGCTGACCTGCTACGACATCGTCCACCCGGCACGGCGGCCGCCGCCCACGAAATCGCGGCGGCACCAGGTCGTCCTCGCCGCGAAACATACGGTTGGCCTCATTCCGAGCAACCCCTGTAGATCCGATCGGACAATCACCGATCACCCCTGAGCGGAGACGACCCCCATGCGACAACGCCGTCTACTGGCGTACGGCGCGCTCGGCGCCATGCTGGTGACTCTGCTGGTCGGAGTCCCACCCGCGGCGGCCCAACCCCCGGCCGCGCCATCGGCTCCGGCGGCCCCCGAGGCCGGCGACGCGGAGCCGGCCCGGACGCTGACCCTGATCACCGGCGACCAGGTCACCGTACGCGGCACGCAGGTGACCGTCGCCCCCGCGACGGCGTCCACTTCGTACGCCTGCAGCGTGACCGGTCCGACTTCGTCATCCCGTCCGACGCCATCCCGCTGCTGAAGTCCGACCGGCTCGACGAGCGGCTGTTCAACGTCACCGCCCTGCTCGAGTTCGGCTTCGACGAGCTGTCGTACCTGCCGCTGGTGGTCTCCGACGCGACCGGCGTACGCGGCCTCGCCGCCGGACGCGAACTGGAGGCGGTCGACGGCTTCGCCACGAAGGCGCCGGTCGCCGATCTGGCCGAGACCTGGCAGACGATCCGTACGTCGGCGGGCCAGGGCAAGATCTGGGCCGACGGCGTCCGCAAGTCCACGCTGGATGCCAGCGTGCCGATGATCGGGGCGCCGACCGCCTGGGCGGCCGGCTACGACGGCACCGGCGTGAAGGTCGCGGTCCTCGACAGCGGTATCGACGACACCCACCCCGACCTGGCCGGCAAGGTGGTCGCGCGACGCAACTTCGTCCCCGAGATCGAGACCGCACTGGACCTCAACGGCCACGGCACCCACGTGTCGTCGACGATCGTCGGCAGCGGCGCCGCCTCGGACGGCAGGAACGTGGGCGTGGCCCCCGGCGCGACCCTGCTCGACGGCAAGGTGTGCTGGAACGTGGAAGGCCGGGGCAACTGCTCCGACTCGGCCATCCTCGCCGCCATGCAGTGGGCGGTCGATGCCGGCGCGTCCATCGTCAACATGAGCCTGGGCGGCCAGGACGCCCACGGCGTCGACCCGCTGGAGCAGGCGGTCAACGACCTGACCGCCGAACACGGCACGCTGTTCGTCATCGCCGCCGGCAACTACAACGGCTGGCAGTTCCGGGTCGGCTCACCGTCGACCGCCGACGCGGCACTGTCGGTCGCCAACTTCGACAAGGCCGGCGAACTGAACTGGTCGTCTCTGCGCGGTCCGCGGATCGGCGACTACGGCATCAAACCGGACATCGGTGGACCCGGTACCGACATCGTCGCGGCGCGGTCGCCGAGCGCGCTCGGACACCTCCCGGTCGGGTCGTACTTCGCCGGCACCGGCACCTCGATGGCGGCCCCGCACGTGGCCGGTGCCGCCGCCCTGCTGCTGGAGGCGAACCCGGACTGGAAGGCCACCCAGCTCAAAGAGACGCTGATGGCCACCGCCGCGCCGAATCCGGCGTACGACGTCTTCGCCCAGGGCACCGGTTTCGTCGACGTGGCCAGGGCGTTGGGCAGGCCGGTCACCGTCTCGCCGCCGTCGCTGAGCCTCGGCGTGCTGGAGTGGCCGCACGTCGAGGAGCCCAGCGGGCGGACCCTCACCTACCGCAACCCCGGCCACCAGCCGGTGACGCTCGACCTGGCCCTGGAGGGCGACGCGCCGCAGGGTCTGCTGACGTTGAGCGCGAGCACCCTGACCGTGCCCGCCGGCGGTGAGGCGACCGTCCAGGTCGTCGTGGACGAGCGGGCAAGCACCTCGTACGGCCTGTTCAAGGGGCGGCTGGTGGCCACCGGCGGCGACGTGAAGCTGCAGACGCCGTTCAGCGTCTACCACGAGGAGCCGGCGGCGGGCCTGGCGATCTCCGCCGTCGACCGGACCGGCCAGACCCCCGGCACGGTCATGATCGAGCTGGTGAACCCCGATCCGCAGAACTACGCCAGCCACACGTTCTACTCGGCCAACGCGTCGATCCGGGTGCCGCTGAACAGCTCCTGGCGGCTGTCCGCCTACATCGAGAACCCGGACGGGACGATCGCGCTGCTGACCAACAACCGGATCGTCGCCGACGCCGACCGGGAGGTGGTCCTCGACGCGCGCAGGGCCAAGCCGCTCGACATCACCGTCCCCGACCGCGGGGCGCAGCCCTACGACGCGTCCGTCATGGTGCTGCGCGCCGGCGACCCGTTGGTGACGTACGCCGGTGTCTCGGGTGACCTCGCCGGCATCTTCACCGCGGACATCGGTCCGACCGGCCTGCCGGGGGTGACCACCCAGGTGCACGCGGTCTTCCAGGGCCCCGCCCGCCGGGACCGGGCGCCGGACGTCTACCACCTCGGCTGGCGGGTCAAGGGCTCCTTCATCACCGGTCTGGTCCGGCACGTCCCGCGGCGCGACCTGGCCACCGTCCACGCCGAGTACGCGCAGAACGCGACCGGTGTGGCGGCGTGGCGGGCCAACAGCACCCCCGACCCGGACCTCGACGGGGGCGGGCTCGTGTTGAGTACCGAACTGCCGGGGGTGGTGACACCGGCCCGGCGTACCGAGTACTACAACGACGACGTGAGCTGGCTGTCCACCGTCCGGGAGCGGACCGTCGCCGGTGACCTGCTGATGCTCGAACTGGAGGCGCCGAAGGAGGTCACCTACCGGGCCGGCCGCCGCCACGACGAGCGGTGGAACAGCGCGGTGCTCACCGTCACCCTGGCAGCGCCGTACCCCGGAACGCCGGCGGTGCTGCGGGACGGCAACACCATCCGGGCCAGCCTCACCGAATACGCCGACGGGGCCGGTCACGTCGGCCTGCCGTACGCGATCGGCAACCACGAGTTCACCCTGCACCGGGGCGACACGCTGATCGGCGGGTACGACTACATGTACGGCTCGTGGGAGGTCGCGGCCGAGCCGACCACGTACCGGATGCGGTACGCGTTCGACCTCCCCGAGCCGTACCGGCTGTCCCGGCACGTGGAGACGGTGTGGACGTTCACCACCTCGGCCGGGCAGGCGGGAGCGTTGCCGCTCACGTCGATCGGGTTCCGGCCCGCGCTCGAGCTGGACAACAGCGCCCGGGCGGGCCGCAAGGTGAGCATCCCGCTGACGTTCACCCAGCAGGAGACCGCCGGCCGGGTGAAGTCGGCGACGGTGTCGGTGTCGTTCGACGACGGCCGCACCTGGGTCCCGGCGCGGACTACCGAGAAGCGCGGGGAGTTCACCGCCACGGTCGAGCACCCGAGGAAGCTGTCGGGCTTCGTGTCGCTGCGGGCCACCGCCGTCGACGCCGCGGGGAACACGGTCACCACCACCGTCTACCGGGCCTACGAGGTCAGGTAGACCGGTGACGGACGTGCGGGGGCCGGGCACGATCTGCCCGGCCCCCGCCGTTCAGGAGACCCGCCGGTTCGCGGGCGCCCCGAGCTCGGCGAGCCGGCCCATGGCCCGGTCCACCAGATCCGCCGCCCCGACGTGGCGGGCGATCCGGACCGCGCGGCGCAGTTCGCCCCGGGCCTCGTCGAGCCGGCCGAGCCGGGCCAGCGCGCCGCCCAGCCCGTACCGGCACCGCGCCTCGCTCTGCCGTACGCCGGCTCGCTGGAGCAGCGGCAGCGCCACCCGGAGGCTGGCCGCGGCGGCCGCCCACCGTCGCAGTGCCAGCAGGCTCAGGCCGACATTCAGATGCAGGTGACCGGCGGTGAGGTCACCGATCAGCGGGGACGGCGCCCGGGCCGGGTCGGCCAGCAGGGTCTCCAACCGCCGGTACTGCGCGATCGCCTCCCGGTGCCGGCCCGCGCCGGCGAGACTGCTGGCCAGCAGGGAGAGCCCCTGCGCATACCCGTCCCAGTCGCCGGCGGCCTCGAACAACGGCAACGATTCCGCGGCCGCCGCCCGGGCCTGTGCGGCGTCACCGCGCCGCCGGGCCGCCGCTCCCAGGTACGTCCAGGCCCAGCCCTGCTGGCTGAGGTCGCCGGCGGCGACGGCCAGTCGCAGTGCCTCCCGGGCCGGTGCCTCCGCCAGGTCGGGGCGACGGGCGCAGACGGTGTACGCCCACGAGACGTAGTTGAGGTGGACCGCCTGGCCGCGGGCGTCGCCGAGCGCCTCGGCCGAGGCCGCCGACATCTGGTACACCTCCAGCCAGTGCTCCCAGTGGGTCCAGCGGTCGGAGAACCAGTGCATGGAGTCGGCGACGGTCATCACCTCGGCGTGCCGGCCGGCGGCGAAGGCCGCCCGCAGCGCACCGAGCCAGTTGCGGCCCTCCAGTTCGATCCAGCGGCCGGCCTCTTCCGCCGTCGTCCAAGGGCCGAGTTCCCCGGTGCGTCCGGCCGGGGCCGGTCCGCCGTCGGCCGCGCGGGCGTACCCCGGCTCGAACCACCGTCCGGCGGCGACCGCGGTGTCGAGCAACCAGGTGACCACCCGGTCCTCGACCTGCCGCCGCTGGGCCGCGCTCTCCTCGGCCGCCAGCCGGGTCCGGGCGAACAACCGCATGAGGTCGTGGAACCGGTAGCGGCCGTCGGTGGCCGGCTGGAGCAGCCCGAGTTCGGCCAGCTCCTCCAGGGCCGCCTCGGTGTCCCGCGGGCTCAGCCCGGCCGCCCGCGCCGCCAGTTCCAGACCGGCGTCCGGGCCGGGAAGCACCGACAGCCGCCGGAAGGTCGCCGCGGCGGCGGCGGACAGTTGCCGGTAGGAGAGCATGAAGGGCGCGGCGATCTGGAGATCGCCGGCGACCAGCAGGTCGAGCCGGTCGTCCTGGTCGGCGAGCCGGGACAACAGGTACCCGATGCTCCACCCCGGTCGGCTCAGCAGGCGGTTACCGGCGATCCGTAGCGCCAACGGCAGGTGTCCACAGGCCTGCGCCAGGCCGAGCAGCATGGTGTCCGGCTCGGCGGCGGCGCGTTCCGGTCCGATGATCCGTTGCAGCAGGGTGACCGCCTCACCCGCGGTCAGGGCCGGCAGGGTGAGCCGGTCGACCGCCTCCAGGCCGGCCAGCGCACGCCGGCTGGTGATGATCGTCATCGTGCTGCCGGCGCCGGGCAGCAGCGGGCGGACCTGCGCCTCGTCGGCGGCGTTGTCGAGCAGCAGCAGGCTGCGCCGCTCGCGCAACAGGGCCCGGTACTGGGCGCCTCGGGCGTGCCCGTCGCCCGGTATCCGGCTCTCCTCCACCCCCAGCGCGATCAGCAGGTGCAGCAGCAGGTCCTCCGGGCGTGGTGGGTCGGCGTCCAGGCCGCGCAGGTCGACGAAGAGCACACCGTCGGGAAACGACGCGGTGTACCGGGCCGCGGCCTGCACCATGAGCGCCGTCTTGCCCAGGCCGGGTGGCCCGGACACGACCCCGACCACCGCAGCACCCTGCCGGTCGGCGGGTTCGGCGCTGCGGGCGACGAGTTCGCCGAGCCAGGCCAGTTCGCCGTGACGGCCGGTGAAGTCGGCGACGGTTCGCGGTGGTGCCAGCGCCGGCGTCGGCCGGCCGACGCGGCGGCCGGCGCGGGCGCTGTCGCGCAGCGCGGTGGCCGCGCCGGCCGACAGGTTCAGCGCCCGCACCAGCGCCTCGACCGTACGCCGTTGCGGCACCCGGCTGTGTCCGCGTTCCATGTCGCCGATCGCCCGTACGCTGACCCGCGACGCGGTGGCGAGCTCCTCCATCGTCAGGCCGGCATCGGTACGGTGCCGGCGCAGCAGCTGTCCGAAGCTGTTCGGTTCGGCCACCGCGGGGGCGGGGTGCCCCGACGCGTCCGTGGGTTGCGGTGCCGCCCGCCCGTCGACCGGCGGGGTTGGGCGGCCACCGGGGGCGCCCATCAGGTCGGCGGCAGGGTCGCCTCGTGGTCACGGCACACCTGAGCCGTGCGGGACGAGTGGCGGACCTGCGGCATGTGGCGATCATGCCACGCGGTCCACCTGAGCTGCACCGGTGCGGCGGTCCCCAGGGCAACGCATACCGCGAAACCGCATGCCCTGTTCTCGATGCTGTAACGCGTCCACTCCGTCACGGCAAGAGCCTGCCTGGCTACCGACCGTCTTCGCCGTCATCGTGGGTGCCGTGGTGGACGGGCCACCGGCGGGACGCCGTCGGCGGGCGGGAACCGGTGCCACCCGGCGAGGTAAGGGCAGGGGCGGCTGGATGAGGCGGTCGAGGCGCTGAGGCCGCTCACCGCGGGCGGCTCGCCGAACCCGGCGGCGATGCTGGCGGAGTTGTTGACCCGGCATGGCCGGGTCGACGAGGCGATCGCGGTGCTGCGCCCGGTGGCCGTGTCGATGGGCGGCGACGGATGGCTCGTTCGGATGTTGTGGACGCCGCTGGCCGACCAGGGCCGGGTCGACGAGGCGCTCACGCTCATTGATGACCTGGCCGAAAGGGCTGGCGGTATGTCGACCGAACTGTTTGTCGAGCGTATCTTGCTCCTTGCCTGCTGTGGTCGGTTCGACCAGGCGATCGTGGAGCTGCGCAACCATCGTGAGGCCGACACCTGGTACCTGGTGGGATACCTTGCCGACGTGCTGGCCGATGCGGGACGGCTCGACGAGGCTGTCGCGGTTCTGTCGTCGCCGGACCACCATGCGGTGCATGCCACAGCCCTGGCAACATTACTGATTCGCCAGGGACGCGTCGCCGAGGCTGTCGAGATCCTGCACAATCGGGTTCTCTTGCCCAACCCGGACGGTCCATGGGCCTTGCAAACCAGTTGATTAGGGCACGTCGTTGACCGCCGCCGGCGCGCCCCGGCAGTGCTTGAGCAGCAAATACATGGCCATCATGATTTCCTCGGCGGTACGGCCCATTCTGGCCGTGTTCCCACCGAGGACGGGAGCCGCACATGGGTTCTCGACATCCCACCGGGAGATTTCCTGGCGGCCTCAACGGCTTCGCGCCTATTCCTCGCGCGCGCCGAGGGCGCTCAGTTCTCACTCAGATCAGTTGCTGTTGTCGCTGGTGACCTTGACGGCGGTACCGAGGTTCGGCGCCGCCGTCCTGGCGAGTTCGCCGGCACGGTCCAGATCCCCGCTGTCCGCCACGACGATGCTTACCGCCGATCCGGTCGTAGGATCGCGTCGCAGAGTCGCGCCGACGACTGGATATTGAGCGACCACCGCGTCGTACGCGGCGATTGCCTCGGCAGGGAAGCCGTCGTGGAAGTCGGTCTCAACGTGGAGCGAGGGCCGCGCACCGTGCTTCGTGCTGACCTTTAGGGAGGTCACTTGCGTGAGTGGCCGGTGCTGGTCGCCATCGGTCATCATGTCCTTGAACACCGCCATTGCGCCGGTGGGATCGACCGCGGTGACCTCAATGTCCCAGCGGTCGGTTTCTTTCCTGGGTGCATCCTTGATGTCGCCGTTCACCACTCGGTCGTCGTCGGTCAGCGACTGCCACAGCGCCAGTATTTCGCCGGTGCGGGTCTTGTCCGCGACAACGGTGAAGGTGATGCCATCCGCCGTGATCCGGCCGGTGGTCTTGTCGTTACTGGCGACGTACTCTCCCAGCTCATTCGCCAGTTCGGCTACGCGGTCGGCCGAAGTGCCGTCCTTGAGGATCACCACACCGGTCGCCGTTCCGAGGAAGGGCAGCGTGTTGTAGTCGGTGGTGCGGATATCCACGACGTCTGGCGTGCCGGCCCAGTCTTCTTCGAAATCCGAGGCCAGTGCCGTGCCTTTGTCGATGGCGCAGCCGGTCAACAGGGGCAGGCCCAGCACGAGCGCGATGACCGGCATCGGCCACCGCAGGGCGTCTCGTCCCAATGATGTCTCCTTGAAGAGCGGGTGAGCCGGCCAGGGCCGCTCGGGACCGGCCCTGGCCCGCAGGTGTCGCGATCAGCCGAAGCTCGCGGCGCTGTTTGTCGACGGTGACAACGTTAGCTTCCTTGATCAAGGTGAAGCCGCACCGGGGCTGATCGCCAGGTTCTCCAGCGGTGCACGGGTGTTTCCTCCTTGCCGCCCTGTTGCCCGCCGGCGACCCCCGGGGGCGCCGCCGCTCTATCCGCGCGTCACCCGATAGGCACGTCGTCCCCACGCCTTCCCTGGCGGGCGGACAATCCGGAACCTGGCCCCCGTGCCTGTCGGACGCGCCCGAAGAGGGCAGTCTCGTAGGGCAGATGTCCCCGTGACTGCTCATGTCACTCTGGACCACGTCATGCGGCTTGACGCTGACCCCGGCCCGGCGTGACCGTGCGTCCCGGCCGGCCGGGGCCTGACGGTGGGGCCCTTTCCCGGTCACGCTCCGGAGTTGGCGCACACTATGGCGACGATGCGACAAGGAGAGTGCTGTGACAGTCCGTGGAACGGGCCGGCCGCCGACCCGGCTGGAAATCGCCAGGGAGCACGCGGAACGCGTGCTCGGACGACGAACCGCCAAACGGCTCGCGGCGTTCGACAACGGCACCCTGTACGTCGAGGCCGGTGGGGGCGCGCGGTTCCTGGCGTGGCTCGTTGACTTCGTGGTGTACATCCTGGGTGTCGGGGTGGGATTCGTCGTCCTGTCATTGGTGGCCGTCGCGGCGGGCCTCCCCGACGGGACCGTTGCCCTGCTGGCGATCTCGTTGTTGTTCGTGGTGCCGTTGCTGTACGGCCTGTGCTACGGCAACGGCCGTGCGCTCGGCGCGGTCCTCACCGGTACGCAGCTCGTGCGGGTCAAGGACGGCGGTCGGGTCGGTGGCAGGGCGTGCTGGGCCATGTTGGTCAGAACGCTGCTCATGCCATTGCTGCTCATCGCGGTGATCGTGGGCGCGCTCAGCGGTGGGGGGTCAGCGCCCGGCTCGCTGGCGAGAACCAGCATCGACCCCGCCGCCATGCGGCAGCTCCACGCCGCAGGCATCCGGTGACCCGCCGCTACGCCCCCGAGCCCGTGTGACCAAAGCCCGAGGTCGGCGAAGGCCTGGAAGGGGTCCGTTGCGTTGAGCATAGGCAAGATCGAGGTATATCGGGCCGTTGAGTAGTACGGCCAGGTCATCGACGTGCTCGTGTCGACCCGTCGGGACGCCGGCGCAGCCCGTCGGTTCTTCCGCCGGGTGCTGTCGACGTTGAAGGTGACGCCGGTCGTGGTGGCTACCGACGCCGCTCCCGTCTACGCCGGTGTGCTCGACGACCTGGTCCCGTCGGCGTGGCACCACGTCGAGCGGTACGCGAACAATCCGATCGAAGCCGACCACAGCCAACTCAAACACCGATCGAAACCGATGCGCGGCTGACGCAACGACGGCACCGTACAGACGATCATCGCCGGACACGCGTTCGTCCAGAACCTCCGCCGCGGACACTGCGAATTCGGACTCGACGACCCACCCGCACGACGGGTCGTCGACGCGTTCACCGAACTCGCCCGAGCGATCGGACCGCAGACCAGGCACCGGGATCAACACGCCCACCGATCCGATAATGCAACGGCGCCCTCTGAGCGCGTCCGGCCCGGCGGTTACCGTGACGAACTCCTCGTGCAACGGTGCCGTTCCAGATGCCGGCGGCACGACCTCGTTCGGCTTCACCGGCAGATGGAACGGCACGAATGCCGTACCCGCGCTGACCTGAACCGGGTAACCCGCCGAGCCGCCGCGTCCGTCGCTACTGCGGCGGGCGTACGCCGCCGTGCAGCCGCAGCCAGCCGCTGTGCACCGTCGGCGGGGTGCCGGGGAAGCGGGCGACACCGTCGGCCGGGGCGATGTCGAAGGTGGTGACGCCGGCGCCGTCCCGTTCCGGCCAGGACCAGGTGCCGTCGACCGGCCGTCCGGTCCGGCCAGCCCGGCCAGCCCGGCCAGCGGCAGGGGCAGCGCCGTGACCAGCTGGTCGGCGAAGCGGCACGGCAGCAGCCCGTCCGTGAGGGCTGGCCCGACTGGTCAGTCCAACTCGATGCGGTCGATGAGTTCGCGTACGGCGATCAGGTCCAGGAAGGCGTAGCAGCGGACGACGCGTTCGCGCCGCAGCTGCCAGATCCAGCAGTACTCGTTGTGGTACTCGACGCCGTCGATCGCCGTCGCGTCGCCGTCGAAGCGGACGATCACGGTGTCGCCGTCGGCCCACATGTCCCGAATCCGCATCAGGAGCGTCGTGGCCAGCCGGTCCATGATCGGTGCCGCGCCCGCGGCGAGAAAGTCGGCCTTGGAGGTGTACGTGCGGCCGTTGACGATCGTCCACTCGACGTTGTCGTGAAGGATCTCGTAGATGTCACCGCCGGCGTTCTGCCGTTCGAAGGCTCGGCTCACCGCCGCCAGGTTGCGGCGCTCGCCGGCCGGCCGGCCGGGATGCGGCCTGTCGAGACCCTCACGGGGTTGCGCCGAGGCCGTGGCGGTCCCGGTGAACATCGTCAGCCCGCCGGCGACTCCCGCCGTCAACAGCAGGCGCCGGTTGTGTCGTGGCGTGTGGTTCGTCATCGTCGTTGCTCCTTCGCTTGCCGGTTTGCGTTGCCGTCCTGGCGGTAGAAGATGTAGTTGGCGTGGTGCAGGACATCCCCGTCGAAGGTTCCGTCCGCGCCGAAACCGGTGTCGTCGACGTACTCGATCCGAGTCGCGGGATCGCCATGCCGACCAGGCTAGGCAGACCGTCCGCCGGGAGCCTGGTCCCAGCGCTACCAGGACAGCCGCGACCTTCCGCCGTACCTGCGCCTGCCACAGGCTGAAGCACATGACCGACGTACCTGTCACCTTCACCGCGGCCGACCTGCAAGCCGTTCGTACGGGCACCAGCCGCCCGCTGCTGCTGACCGACGCCACCGTGCACACCCTCGACCCGGTCATCGGGACCATGAAACACGCCGACGTGTTGATCGGCGGAGGGCTTGTCGTCGGCGTCGGACCGGGCATCGTCAAAGCGGCCGACGACGACGGCGCCGTGGTGGTTTCCGCCACGGGCACCACGATCGTTCCCGCCATCCTCGACCTGAGCGCCGCGCTCACGGGCCGCCCGCGCGGAGAAGGCCCGGGCACCCTCGGACCGGGTGCCCCGGCGCACCTCGTCGTCCTGGCCGACACCGACGCGCCGGACCTGGACGCGGCGCTGCGTATCGCACTGACCGGGCCGGATCGGCTGCGCGCCGTCCTGCGTGACGGCGTGCCGCTCGTCTGGGACGGGACGGTGCTCAACCCCGCGTCGCAGCCCGGCGGAACGACGGGTACGGACGGCGGTGGCGCAGGCCACGTCGATCCGGAGCGGGTCGGCGTCTGGGTCGACACGGAGGACTTCCTGCACCAGGAGTTGACCGCCGACGGCCGCTACGACGAGACCCGGGGCGGGCGCCCTCACGCCTTCCAGGGCCGCTACTGGATCGACGGCGACCGCATCGACTACCTCGACGACCTCGGGTTCTGGGCCTTCGGTCGATTCGACGGGGACACCCTGCACCACGCCGGATACACGATGCACCGCAGGCACGCCCGATGACCGGTCAACTCCCGTCCACGCTGGAGACTCTCACCGCCGCCGAACATGATCCGGACCGGCTCGTCCTCCTCACCGGCGGCACGGTGGTGACCATGGACCCGGCGCTCGGGACGCTCGAACGCGCCGACGTACTCCTGCGCGGCGACCGGATCGCGGAAGTCGGCCGTGGCCTGACCGTGGCCGACGCGATCGTCGTCGACGTGTCGGGTTCCATCGTCGCGCCCGGATTCGTTGACACGCACCGGCACGCGTGGCAGGCCCAGATGAGGCGCACCATCCCCGACGTCGACGACCTCGTGGACTATCTCCAGTCCACGCTGGTGCGGGTGGCGCCGCTGTACGGGCCGCACGACATGTACGTCGGAACCCGACTGGCGGCGTTGACCGCGCTCGACGGCGGGATCACCACCATGCTCGACTTCTCGCACAACTCCCGAACCCGGGAACACTCCGATGCCGCCATCACCGCACTGCTCGACGCCGGCATCCGCGGCGTACACGCGTCGATGAGCCCGCACTTCGGTGACTGGGACCAACAGTGGCCGGGTGACCTGGCGAGGCTGCGGTCGACGTACTTCTCCACCGACGACCAGCTGGTCACGCTGCGACTCGCCGCCCTCGCCACTCCCGAGATCGCCGGGGCACGCCTCGCCTATGGCCACGACCTGGCCCGGGTCGCCGCGGACCTCGACATCGGGGTGAGCCTCGACGTCATGTTCGGGGCAGCGGCATCCGAGGCCATCGTCCGGTGGGAGCGGGAAGGACTGCTCGGTCCGCACCTCGAATCGATCCACTCGACCGCCCTGTCCGCCGACGCCTGGGCCGCGATGCGCGACGCGGGCGTCACCGTGTCGCTCGCACCGACCTCCGACATGCAGATCGGCCTCGAGGACGCCGTCCCCCCGGTGGACGAGGCACTCGCACACGGCATCCGGCCCGGCCTGTCGGTGGATGTGGAGGTCGCGCTCGCGTCGGACATGTTCACCCAGATGCGTACCCTGCTCGCCGTCCAACGCATGCGCGCCGTCCACGCCGTCTACGGCACCGACGACGAGCCGGTACGCATCACGACGCGGGACGTCCTCGACTTCGCGACACTCTCCGGCGCCCGCACGCTCCGGCTCGACCACACCACCGGATCCATCACACCGGGGAAGCAGGCGGATCTCATGGTCATCGATGCCGAGGACCTCAACACCATGCCGCTGCACGACCCGATCGGGACCATCGTGCTCGGTGCCGACCGTAGCAACATCACCTCGGTCTGGGTCGCCGGCCGGGTGCGCAAGTGGGCCAGGCGCCTCGTCGGCGTCGACCTGGGCGGTCTGCACGCCCAGGTCCACGACTCCGTCGACGCCATCGCCGAACGGCTCACCCGACACCAGGGCAACACAGTGGACGCGACGGAGCGCGGGCTGACCTGACGTCGGGTACATGGTGACCAGGAAGTTGCACGGCGCTGTTGCATTGAGCAATCGCCAAGATCGCTTACCGCAGGACTTTCTGCAAGATCAAAGTGAGTCACCGAACCCGACAGTCGGGACCGGGACGTAAGGTTCCTGCATGGTGAGGCGGTCGAGTATCGGACGCCCGGTTCTACAACCAGCGGACGTCGCGCCGGGAAGATCTGCGCCGCCGAAGGCGCGGGAACGCTCAATGCGACAGTGCCACTCAAACCGATGCGCGGCCTCCGTAACGACTGCACCGTACAGACGATCATCGCCGGACACACCTTCGTCCAGAACCTCCGCCGCGGGCACTACGACCTCGGACTCGGCGCTGGCCTTCGTTATCCGACTGTCAGACGCGCGACCGGTCAAGCGGGGGCGGGCAGGCCTGCGATAGCATCCGGGTATGGACAACTATCGATCATTTTTTCGCCGGTCTTTCGGTGTGGCCGCCGTGGCGGCCGTCGTCGCGGCCGGCGCACTGGTCCCCGCCCCGGCGTCGGCTGCGGTGCCGCCGCGCATCTGCGAGGTCGTCGTCGTCGCGGCCGGTGACGGCCAGGCGGTCCGCAGCGCGCCAGGGTTCGCCAGCGCGCCGCTCTACACGATGAGCGCCGGAAACAGCTTTTCGCTCTGGGGCACCGGCATCACCCTGGACAACGTGAAATGGAAGCCGCGGACTCTCAACGGCTCCGCCCCGGTCCAGGAGTGGGTGCCCGTCATCAACGTCATCACCGGCCTGCGATACGTCGGCAACGAATTCTGCGACCGGGGCGTCTGACCGGGCTTCGTTGCGTTGTCGGATCGATGGATGCGCAGAGCCGCATCAGTGGCACCGGTCAGCTCGCCCGGGTGGGTTCGGTGAACGCGGCAGCCACCCGAGGTACGGGTGCGATGTCGGCGGTGAGTTCGCAGTGTCCTCGTCGTAGGTTCTGGATGAACGCGTGTCCGGTGATGATCGTCTGGGCGGTCCGGGCCTGGCGGTCGCTACCGTCCTGGTACCTGATCGCCACGCAGGACCAGGCGATCCCGCCGGACGCGCAGCGCATGTTCGCCAACCGCATGGGCGCGACCACCAGCGAGGTCCCGGCCAGCCACGTCCCGATGGTGTCGCACCCCGGTGAAGCGGCACAGCTCATCAAGAAGGCAGTCGGAGCCCGGACCGCGATGCCGGCAGGTCGAGCGGGCAGCTGACAACGAGCCACAAGCAGCGCTGCAGTCCGGTGTCGCCGCATAGGGTTCGGGCGCCGCACCTGCGAGCGGGGACGATCCGGTTGCCGAGTTTCACGTACAGCGCGATCACAAGAGCGTCCAGGCCGACGTACAACACGGCTTCCTTGCAGGGTCGGGTTCGGGTAAGCAATGCCAGTGCGGGCACTCCTCGCCTCGTCGGCACCTGCCCAAGCGCACGTGTCGGTTCCGCGGTATCGCGTTGCCCGGCCGGCCAATCCGTCTGCACCGGCGCTTGGGAGGTGTACAGACCCCGGGGTTGGGTAGCCCACGAGACCGCGTGGTCATCAGAGGGAGCGGCAATGGGCGGCGAGCGGATTCCGGGATCCTTCACCGAGCAGACGGCGCAGGTCGGCGACGTCAAGATCAACTATGTTCGGGGCGGTCGGGGCAGAACAGTGGTACTACTGCACGGCTATCCCCAGACGTGGTACATGTGGCGCAAGGTTCTGCCGGAGCTTGCCAAGCACTTCACGGTCATCGCACCTGACCTTCGGGGCGCCGGCGGCAGCGACGCCCCGGCAGGAGGGTACGACAAGAAGACCCTCGCCGGCGACGTGTACGGCCTGCTCACCCAACTCGGCCTCGACAGCGACGTCAGCATCGTCGGACACGACATCGGGACCATGGTCGCGTACGCGTACGCCGCCGCTCACCGCACTGAGGTGCGCAAGCTCGTGCTCACGGAAGCACCTATCCCTGACCAGAGCCTGTACCAGGTCCCGTCGCTGACTCCGAAGGGACCCGGTTTCTGGAACTTCGGCTTCTTCAGCCTCCCGAACGGCCTGCCGGAACAGATCGTGGACGGTCGTGAGGCCCTCTGGGTGGACCGGTTCACCGATTCGATGGAAGTCCAGAAGGCCGGCATCGGCGATGACGATGTCCGCGAGTACGCCCGGTACCTGCAAGACGACGCTCACCTGCGGGCGAGTTTCGACTACTTCCGGGCACTGCCCCAGGATGTCGTCGACAACACCGAGTACGGCAAGACGAAGCTGACCATGCCGGTTCTCGCACTCGGCGCCCAGGCCAGCCTCGGCGAGGCGGTACCCACCCAGGTCGCGCAGTACGCCACAACGGTAACCGGCGGCGTCATAGAAGACTCTGGCCACTGGATCTTCGAAGAACAGCCGACCGAACTCACCGCGCAACTCATGGAGTTTCTCCAATAGGTGCGTGGTAGCGCCGGCGCAGCCGTTCTGGTCTCGACGGACCGGACTGCGCACGTTCACGCCCGGGCCGATCTACTACTCCCAACTTGGCTGTATCTGGTCAGCGCGTCGGGCACGTGCGGATATCCACTGTCGCTTGCGGGGCGGCACGGGCAGGCAGCATCCCACCGCTCCTTCCCGGGCGGCGTGTTCTCGACACGTTCTCGGCTCGATTCGCTGCCCGTCTGGTGGCCATCTACGGGTTGATCCAGCCGAGTTCGACGGCCCGTTCGTACATGACGGGTTCGATCACGGGCAGTGTGAGGACGGAGAAGACATACAGAGCGACGAGCAGCCCGAGCGATACGGCCCACGCGCGCAGGCTGGTCTCGACCGCGTGAGGACAGCTCTCGCGCCAGCGTGCGCCGACGAATCCGGCGTCGGTGGGTCGGTGACGGCGCAGTTGTGTGTGCGGAAGCCGGCGGTCGGCGGGTCGCAGCGCCCACGACGCGATGGCGCAGACGCCGAACATCAGCGGCACCCCCCACAGGTCGGGGCTGTCGCCGACGATCAGGTGCGAGACGACGGCACCGGACCACAGGAAGAAGGTACCGGCGTACGCCCATTCCTTGAGCATTGCGAACCTCGGCATCACCGACGGCGGTGCCCGGTAGCTGCTCCGCGGCTCGGCGGGGTCGGCACTCAGGCCACCGCCCGCGGAACGCCGAACGGCGGCCCGCTGAACCAGTCGGGCCGCCGTTCGCAGAATGGGGATCAGAGCGGGCGGATGTTCTCCGCCTGCGGGCCTTTCTGACCCTGGGTGATGTCGAACTCCACCCGCTGGTTCTCATCGAGGCTGCGGAAGCCGCTCGACGAGATCGCGGAAAAGTGGGCGAAGACGTCGGCGCCGCCGCCGTCCTGGGCGATGAAGCCGAAGCCCTTGTCACTGTTGAACCACTTCACGGTACCGGTAGCCATGTCTGCTCCTTCGCAGGCTGTTGGAGACCGCGGTGTGCGGACTCTCACGCCGCCGCGTTGATCACCCGCGCCGAACCGACACGACAAACGAAAAAGCGCCTGGATGGGTTTCAGATATCCCCATCAGGCGCCGGAAACGTCTACGGAAATCAAAACTGCAACGAGGAGACCGTAGCACAGACGGGTAGCAATCCCGGTCTCCATGTGTGCGTCCCTGTCCTGGCGGCGCAGCGGTCCGCGGCATTCGCAGGTTCTTCGGGTGCGACAGACGGTCCACCAGGCTCGCCAGGTCGAACGCGCCGGGCGTCGGTTCGAGGGATGGTTGGCGGCGCTCCGGGCGGCGTCGAGGTCCGACACCACCACCCGGTCAGCCGCCACAGCCGCCGCCGGACGACGCCGAGCCGCCGCTGGACGACGCCGAGCCGCTGCCGCAGGAGGCACCCGCAGTCGAGCCACCACCCCACGATCCACTGCTGTACCCGCCATGAGTCGAGCTGGGACCCGTGCCCGCGAGCAGGCCACCCGACTGGGCGATGGCCAGGCTACGTGCGATGCCGGCTTCCCCGGCGAACTCGGGATCCGCAGTCCAGAGCGCGTACGGACCGAACAGTGCGACGCCCATGGCGGCACCCGCCGCTCCGTACACCGCCCACGAGGGGTTGTTCGCCGGTTGCAGGTGGGCGTACCCGCCATGCAGCACGGCAAGGGTCTGTTCGCCGGACCGGGTGGGGCGTGGTCGACGCCAGCGCCGGTGTAGGAGGACCATGGCCACGAACAGCGAGATGAGGACCCCTGCCAGGTAGAGCACCGGCTTGCCGTCGGCGATCCCCCAGGACAGCCGGACCAGGCCGAGGATCAGCACCCCGGCAAGTGCCAGCAGCCATCCGCGCATGACTCGTACGACGTCGGCGGTGGGCAGCAGTCCCAACTGCTCCAGGGTGCCGCGCAGCCGCGTCAGTTCCGTCGCCACCGCCCCGTCGGCCGCCAGTTCCCGGGTGCTCAGTCGTTGGCCCGCTGCCCGGTGCACCACCAGATCGAGTGGGCTCGATCCGGCTGGCGGTGGTCCGTTCGTCAGCAGGTACCGGTCAGGAGCCGGCCCGACCTTGACGGCGCCGGCACTGCGCAGCACGGCCAGCGCTGAGTAGACCGCCAACCGGGCCTGACCGTTCAGGTACGCGACCTGCTGCGCGGTGAGGTCGTTCGCGGAGACACGCCCTCGACCGGCGAGCAGGTGATGCCGATGCAGTACCGCGAGCATGACCAGCACGACGGCCAGGACGCAATAGATCAACAAGAACTCGGGACCGCTCAACCCCCAGGTTTTCGTGGCGACGTTCATGGCTACCTCCCCGTATGCGAAGGGCGAGCCCTATCCAGGGTGCGGCCCGTCATCCAGGTTCAAGCCGGTCGATCCCATTTCTTGCACAGAAATTGCGGCGGGCCGCCGGCTCCCCTGTCCCGATCGGCAACCCCTGGTCGCCGGGTGGGATCAGTTGTGCGCCGGGTGCTTCCAGGTCACGCGAGTGGGGCGGGTGCCTGTGGTGACGTATCCGATGACGGCTTGGCGGGTTTTCGCGGTATTCAGCCGGGCGAGGTTGGCGGGAATGTCGGATAGTCCGATGTCGGGGGATTCATAGACGGTGATGGGGGTGTCGGGGTCGAGATCGGTGGCGTAGCTGCCGTCGGGTAGCCAGCGCAGGGCGGCCCGGTCGGCGTCGATGTCGATGTCGATGTCGATGCGCAGGGTGGGCTGGTCGGGTGGGCCGATGGTAATCGTCTGTCCGCAGCCTCCGTGCGGCATGATCGTTTCGATCTGTTCGTCGAAGCGGCGTCCGGCCTGCTCGGGGTCGGTGAGTTCGTAGGGGTGTCCGTGGTAGTCGCGTAGTTGTGGCGTCATCGGGTGATCCTTCCGCCGGTGCCGGTGCCGGTGCCGGTGCCGGTGCCACCAGGTGTTGCCGCCGTCGCGGGTGACCCAGACTCGTAGCCGGCTTCCGGTGGGGAGGATGGCGGGCAGGCCTCATCGATAACCACGGCCGGGGCTGGCTCGGGCGCCTATGCACCGGGACCATCCGGTGTCGTCCGGCCGGATCCGAGGAAGGTTCGGTGCCCACGCTACCCGGGCGCCACGACCGTCAGCATCGCTGATCCGGTACCGATGGCGGATCCCGACCGGGTCGAGAGTCTCGATCCGGGTGCCGAGCTCGGGCCCGCCACAACTCGGCGAAGAGCCCAGCTCGCCCCGCCAGTCGACGTGTCCGGCGAGGACCGCCGCACCGCAACAGAAACCGGAAGCGTTCCATCCGCGTTCACCGCGCGACGCGTACCAGACGGGCGACGCCGCCTGGCGGCGGCCGGATCGGGGCCGGTGCGAGGTCGACCGGTGGCGTCCGATGGAAGGGCCGGCGGCGGAGTCGGTCGGCCCACCGCGGCCGGGACGCGCTGGGACGAGGCGGCCGAGCCGATAGCGAACGCGTAGCCGACGCATAAGCGAGTCGATCACACTGGCCGTCCACAGGGCGTGGCGCGGAAACCCTGCGTAACGACTCGCCCTAACAAGAAAGGACAGGTATGGCCGACAACATGACCGCGGATCCCACCGCGGGCAACCAGGCCGAGTATTTCCTCGACCTTGACGACCTCGACCTCGCCGGAGTTGACGTCGACACCTGGGACAAGACCGCGGGCGGTACCACCCTGGCGTGCGTCGTACGGACGATCACGGTGGTCACCCGGGCTGCCTGCGGTTCGATCGACTGCGGCCCGCCGCCGCCCGGTGGCAGCTACTGAGTTCCGTCAGGTTGGTTAAAGACCAGTGAAACAGCTCAGCCCTCCATTGCTGTGGCTGCGGAATGGTCCGGAGGAGGTCCAGAGCCTAGTTGCGGGCCTGGACCTCGTTCGGACCGCCGCGCACGAGGACGCCAGCCACGCGTGGCTTTGCATGATTGCCAACGGCACTGCGCACTACCTGTCCACGTACGCGCCGACGGAACTGCTGTCAAGGCTCTATGCCACCGACAACGAGCTGTACGGCGTGGTCGCCCCGGTCGGCCGGCTACGCGCCGGCATGGATGGCGGGCTGGTGCTTGACGGGTGCTGGCGGTTCGGCTCGGGTTCTCAGCGGGCTGCCGTGATGGCGATGGGATGCGAGCCGGTGGCGGGACGGCGTGTCACCGTCCTCGTCGACCGCCTGCGGCTCGAGGTGGCGCACCCGTGGGAGGGGCCGGGGTTGCTCGCTACCGCCAGTCACACCCTGCGGGCCAGCGGTGTCCGCGTCTCGCCGGCGGATGTGGTCGACATGACGGACGTCCCGACCGGTCGGCCGGTCGGGATCTACGCCGATCCGGATCTGTTTCTGGCGAACATGCCCGGGGTGGCGCTCGGGCTCGCCGAACGGCTGCTGGCGCTGCTCGGCCCGGGGCCGGTGCCCGGTGTCTGGCAGGCCACCTACGCCGAAGCAGTCGCCCGCAACACTCTCGCCCGGCGCGGCCTGGTCGGGATGCTGCACAGTCTCGACACGTTGGCCCGGGCGGGGAGACTCACGCTGTTCTCGCCGGCGTTGCGGCAGGAGTTCCTGTTGATGTTGAGCGCTGCCTATCACATCGGGCTGGATGCCGCGGTCGCGCTGGCGGAGGGGTGCGACTCGACGGACCCGGGGATCCGGCAGGAGCTCGAGCAGGCGCGGGTCGACATCGCGACCATGCGACCGCATGGTGCGATGCGACCTTCCAGGTTGGTCAACGCGGGTTCGCCGGCCCCGGCAGGGAGGCTTCAATGACCTCTGGTCCGTTGCTGTCGACGCCGGGTTGGTGCCTGCTTCGGATTCCGGTACTGCCGGCGGTGCCGGATGCCGCCGCACCCGAGGGCCTGGCGCGGCAACTGCTGGACCTGGCCATCGATTACGCGACCGTGTTCCAGCGCGCGGGGGAGGAGCACCGGGACTGGCAGGACCCGGCGACTCGACTGGCCGTCTACGGCAGCCGGGCGAGGTACCGGCCAACCCCGTTCGGTGTGTTCAGCCTGAGCCTGCTCGCCGACATCGGCGACAACGACGGCGGTGCGCCGGCTACCCGGCTCGATCTCGAGACCGATGTGCGGCTGCGCCGCCTCGACCTGCCGCAGCAGACCGGCAGGTGGTTCGTCAATCCCTCCCTCGCCGTCGAGCACGGCCGGTGGTCGTATCTGCACCCGGACAAGGGTGGGGTCACATCGATGAAGGACGCCCCGGGCGTGCGCCAGCTCGCGGAGCGTTTCGCCGCGCAGCTCGCCGCCGCACCCCGGTCAGCGCAGGAATGGGCGATCGTGCTCGGTGGCGACACCCTGTTCGACCTAGGGGTACGCCAGAGGTTGCTGCTGCCGGAGCAGGTGCCACCGACACTGACTGACCCGGCCGGGCCGGCCGCGCCGACGGAGGCGGCCGCGCCGACGGAGGCGGTCAAGGCGGCGCTGGCCGCGGAGCGGCCGTTCAGGGACGACCAGTTCGTGGACGCGTTCAGCGAGGTCCGGGCCCGACTGCCCGGCGCGGGTGCGGCGGCGCTGCTTGACGGGGCCGCTCAGCTTCTGCGGACGCACTGGCGACCCGGGCGACTCGACCGGGTGCGGGACCACGTCGCCGGCGGCTACAGCGGCGGGGCGGTGCCGTTGACGTGGCTGCTGACCGCTCCGGTGGACCATCCGCTGGGCAGCTGGCGGCGGCACGAAGCCGATGTCCAGGGCGCCGACCCCCTGCTCCCGGCGCGACGGCTGTTCGTGCCGCGGGCCCGTCGCGACAGCGGCGCGGTGCAGTGGTGGCAGGAAGCGCTCACGCTGGATCAGTGGCAGACCCGCCGCACGCCGCCCCCAAACGCCGCCGTGGTCACCCAGCCGCAGTTCGGGATGGCCAACGGCGCACTGCTGGCCGAGCCGGTGGCCGGAGCGGACGCCTGGCTCAAACTCGTCCTGCCAGGCTTTTGGGGTGGGCCCGGCGCCCGGCTCAGTGAGCAGCTGGGGATTCCGAAGCCCGAACTCGGTCCGGCGGTCCCCGGCTGGCTTGCGGTGGAGATCGGTTGGGTACCGCCGGACCGGCGGGCGCCGTTGGTTCGCCGGTCCGAGAGCGGGTTGCCCCGGCTCAACCTCAACCTGCCGCACCGCGCCGGTGACCTGCAACTAGCGGATCTGGCCGTGACCATGATGGCGGGGCGGCTCCAGTTGGTTCACCGGTCCGACGGACGCCACGTGCAGCTCCGGTGGGACAGCCCGTTGACGTTGAGTAACAAGGCCAACCCGTGGTCGGTGCAACTGCTGGGACTGCTGCTGGACGAGGCCCACGGCCCGGCGCTGGCCGCCGACCCCAGCCTGTGGGCGCCGCCGGGCGCAATGGTCCCTCGCATCACCGCCGGCCGTTGTCTGGTGGCTCGGCGCAGCGTCGTCCTGGACGCGCAGCACCGCGCCGATCTGCTGGCTCTGGCCGAGGACCCGGCGCAGTTGTGCGACGTGCTCACGGAGGTGGGGCTCGGGTCGCAGGTGGAGGTGAGCGAGGGACCGGATGTGACCATGCGGTTGGATCTCACCGACGCCACTCAGCGGTGGTGGTTCACTCGGCGGCTACGTCGCGAGGGCCTGCTGATTCTGCACGAGGCCCTGCCGGTGGCGCCCCTGATCGAGTCGGAGCTGGGCGGGCACATCCACGACGTGTGGTTGCCGTGGCTGCGTCCGGATCCGCAGCCGGTCAGGCCGATGTCGCAGACCCGGCTGGTGGACCGGCAGCCGGCTGAGGACCCGGAGTGGACCAGCTGGTTCGTCTACGCCCCGGAGCGGGTGGTGGAGCTCTGGCTGGCGCGCACCGAAGTGATGACGTTGATGCGCCGGGCGCAACTGTTCTACATCCGCTATCAGGACGAACGGCCGCATCTGCGGATACGGGTGCACCACAGCGTCGGCGCCGAGCCGCTCCTGGCCGACCTACGTGCCCACCTGGCCGCGATGGTGCCGCAGCAGCCCTGCGAGGTCGACGTGCGGACCTGGATACCGGAGGACTACCGGTACGGAGGTGTAGCGCACCGGGCCGATGCCGTACGGCTGTTCTGCGCCGACTCGGCCTGGTGGGCGCAGCGGCTCGCGGCCGGCCCGGACCAGGCCGGCCGGTACACGTTGGCGGTGGCCCGGATCGCCGCCTGGTGTCGGCAGCTCGCTGGCGACGATCAGGCGCTGACCCTGCTCTGCGGGCTGCGCGGGCTGGACCCGCGGCTGCCCAGCTCGCGGGCTCAGCGGGAGTGGATGGCGACCTTCCGTGCCGCTCGGGCGGACCTGGAGCAGGCCCTCGACGCCACGCTCGCCGAGCCGGAGCCTGCCTTGGACTACCTGGCCGGCCTGGACAGCGACGCGTATGCCACGGCGCTGAGCAGCCTTGTCCACATGAGCGTCAACCGTGGGTTGCCGTTCGGCCAGGCGGCAAATCGCGAGCCGGAACTGGTGCTGGCGGCGGCGCGGTTGTTGAAGGGTCGGCAGGCACGGGAAACCCGAAGCGCAGCGGTCGATGGCTGAGGCCGATGCCGCCCGGCGACTGCTGCGTCGGCTTGTCGCCGAGCTACGGCGGCGGGGGCACGCGAGCCCGGAGGCGGTGGCAGCCCTTGCCCTGCTCGCGTCCCGGCTGGGTCAGCAGGCCCTGGCGGCGTCCCTGACCGAGCTGGCCGTGCGGGGCGGGCAGGTGCCCGACTTTCGGGTCGGCTGGCTGCGCCACCGGCTGGTGGGTGAGTGCCTTCCGCCTGGCCCCGGCCACGCCGAGACACTGGCCCGGACCCGGGCGGAGGCGGTCGAAGTGCTCGATGCCTCTTATCGGTGCTACGTCGAGACCGGTGACGTCGATCTGATCAATGGTGCCGGGGGGGTCGGGATGACCCTGTGGGACCTCGCTGACGAGCCGGCCCGCGCCAGGATGGCACAGCCCATCACCCGGATCGCGCGCTCCATCATGGAGCAGGATTCCCCCGGTCTCTACCATGGCCGCAGCGGAGGCATCCTGCTGCTGCGGATGCTGGACCGCCGCTACGGCCAGGACCGGCTGATGACCGCGGCGGTCGACGCGCTGGTCCTGCATCTGGAGCAGCTCACCCCCGCCGTGCTCGACGGTGGCTGGTTGGGCATCGGCGGCGTCACCATGTGCTATGGCCAGCCGGGGATGCTGACCGCGCTGGGGCCGGAGGTCGACCCGGTGGTTCTGGCGGGATTCGTCGATGCGGCGGTCACCGGCCCGGCCCTCGACCGGCTGGATGAACTGCTGGGCGACGTCGGCGCCGACGTCACGCTCTGCCATGGACTGGCCGGGCTGAGCCTGGTCACCAAGCTTGCTCCCGGGTGGCGGGAACTGGTCGGCCCGGACCGCCGGACCCGGCTGGCGGCCCGCCTGGCCCGCCACCTGGACCAGACCGGTGACCAGGTGGTGGCTGCCATCTTCGACACGCCGTTCCTGCTGTCGGTGCTCGAGGGGACCCTCGGGATGGCGTTGGCGCTGGCGGAGACCGAGACCACATCACGGCCGTGGTGGGGGGTCTGCGTGAGCCTGGGTGACGGATCGGCCGCCGTGGCCGGCGGCAGAGCAATGGAGAACAGCCGATGACGATCAGCCTACAGACCGAGGACAACGACTGCGGCGTGTCGGCACTCGTCGCCAGCTTGCGCCTGCAGGGACACCAGTTCTCCGAGCCGCAGTTGCGAGATGCGCTGGCAACCCGGGGCGCGTTGTCGCTCAAGGACCTGCGGGACACCTGCGCCGCGGTGGTGGGCGTGCGTTACCGCGGCCGGCGGGACTTCCCGTTCGCCGAACTGACTCCGGGCACCATCATCCACCTACGCGTCGATCACTTCGTGACCGTTGAGCGATGGCGAGGCCGGCGCGTACGGGTTTTCGACCCCTCGGTCGGGTACGTGTGGCTGACCGAGGCCGCGTACCACGAGAAGGCCAGTGGATGGGTGCTCTCGCCGGCCACGCCGGCTCCGGCGGCGGGCGCGCCTCGGCGTCCGCGGGCCGCGACTCGGGCCGCCTGGCTCTGGCCGATGCTGCGCTCCGGGCAGATCAGGTTCCGGCAGGTTGTGCCGGTCCTCGCGATGAGCCTGCTGCTCTACACCGGCCTGACCCTGCTCAACATGATCCTGCTGCCCTACCTGAACGAGGTGACCGTCGCTGGCACGGTCGCCACGGGTACCCTGGTCACCGCGTTGGTGGCGTTCAGCGTCGCGGCCAGCGTACTGTTCTGGCTCCGACATCGGCAGATCACCTCGCTAGGGCTGTCGTTCGACCGGGCCATGCTGCGTGAACTGGTCGACCGGTTGACCCGTACGTCGGCACGCACCGAGCTGACCTCCGGCGATGTGCTGCACCGGGTGCAGAGCGCCCGCGCCGTACGGGAGGCAGGCACCGGTCTGGCGCTGTCGCTGTTCACCGACATGGTCGCCGTGGTGATCCTGCTGGCGTTCATGGCGACGATGTCGCTGCCACTGACCGGCGTGGTGGCCGGCGTCGCCGCGCTGCACATCGTCCTGACGATCCTCGGACGGATCCCGATCAACCGCCGTACCGAGGAACAACTGCAACTCGACGCCGAGCTCCAGGATCTGTTGATCAGCATCTCCCAAGGGCTGACCACCTACCGGGGGCTCGGGGCGATCTCACACCTGCAGGCTGAGCATTCCCAGCGGCTGGACCGGCTGCAACGGTCGATCCGCGGGCTCGAGTACCGGCTCGCCTGGGTGTACGGGCCGAGCAACGCCCTGCGGTTCGCCGGCCTGTACGTGATTCTCGTGGTCGGCTCGGTGCTCCTGTCGGCAGGTCTGGTCAGCACCGGAGAGCTGTTCGGGTTCCTCACCCTCGGGGGTACGGTGCTGTTCTCGGTCACCGCGATCGCCCAGAGCCTCACCGCCGCCGCCACGCTGGAGCGGCAACTGCGCTACGTGACGAGTCTGTTTACGTTGCCGGTGATGGAACGGGGAGCCCGCACCGAACCGGTAGCGGACGCGTCGGCGGTGCGGCTGGAGGGGGTCCGGGTACACCGCCCGAGGGAGCATTTCGACCTGCGGCTGGACCTGCGGGTCGAGCGCGGCGAGACGGTGACCGTCAGCGGTCCGAGTGGGGTCGGTAAGTCCACCATGGCCCAGATCATCAGTGGCTTGGACCCGGCGCCCACGGGGCAGGTGACCGTCTACGGAGTCCCGACCACCGACTGGGACCCGGATCGGCTACGCCCGCTGGTGTGCTACGTCCCGCCCCGGTCCGACTTCCTGCACACGACGATCCGGGAGAGCCTGTCCAGCGGGGCGACCGACGTGACCGACCAGGAGATCCACGACCTGCTCGCCGTGATGGAACTGACCGAGGTGATGCGTCCCCTGCGGCTCGGGTTGCGCACCCGACTGCGGATCAACGGCTCGACCTTCAGCGCGGGAGAAGTGCAGCGGTTCGCGTTGGCCCGGGCGCTGCTGCGCCGGCCGTCACTGTTGATCCTCGACGAGGCGACCAACTCCCTGGACCGGGACCTGGAACTGCGGCTGCTCGCCGAGGCGCGGCGGCGGGTGGAGACGCTCATCGTGATCAGTCATCGCCCGGTCGGTGAACACCTCGACAGCCGGCATGTACGGATCGTGCGCGACGACACCGGCGTATCCCGGCTCGAATCGACGGCGGCCGCGGCGGTCGTCGGTGCCTGAGGGAGTACGTGGTGTCCACGCCTACTGGCAGCTGCCCAGCCGGCTGCCCCGGGCTTTCCAGCAGTTGTCCCGGGTGACCTGGCTGCTGAGCATCCGCTCGTGGCAGCGATACGCCGGGCCGATCACGCTCTACGCCGACCCGCCGACGATGGACTGGCTCGACCGACTCGGCTGGCTCAGCTGCTATGACCAGATCGAGACGTTGGACGACCGGGATCTCGACCAGCGCTACGACCGGGTCGCCTGTTTCGCCCTGCCGAAGCTGCTCGCTCTGGACCGGTATCCGGACGCGGTGCTGGTGGACACCGATGCCTACCTGTACAGCCGGCTGCGGCTACCGGCTACCGGATCGGTCTTCGCGCATCTGGAGCACGGCGACGCCGACTTCTACTCCCGGCTGCGGGAACTACGCAATCCCGCCCAGGTGGATCTGCCCGACTCGCCGCCGGTGGTCGGCAACACCTCGCTGTTCCGGGCGGCCGACGCGCACCTGGCACGCCGGATCAGCCACGCCGGGCTCAGCTTCCTGGCCGGCAACCCGACCACCCCCGGCCGCGACGTCCACCTGCACATGACCGTCGCCGAGCAGGTGCTCGCCACCCACCTGACCACCGTGGCCGGGCAGCAGGTGGTCAACCTGTTCGACGCGCTCTGGTGCCCGCGGACGCTGCGCTGGCTGACCGAACCGCCCCGCTTCGGCCATCTGTGGAACCTCAAACGAGGGGCGCCGGCCGAGCACCTGCTCGCCGCCTACGTGTCGGTCACCCGGACGCTCCAGAACGAATACGGTGTCGCCCCGGACCGGCTACACGCAGCCATGGAGCGGATATGATCTCGACCGAGCTGCTCGATCGGTTGGCGAACACGGGTGCCGGGGTGACCCGGCCTGCCGGATCGACCGTCCCCGGTGGACTCTTTCCGGACTGGGTGGTGGAGCCGGAATCGTTGGCACAGCTCACCACGCTGGTCCGGATTCTGCACGACGGCGCAGTGGACTGGCGAGTAGACGCCCGTGGCCGCAACTGGGGGTACGACGACTCCCGGGTCCGCGAGCCAGGACTGATCGTCCGCCTGGCCCGGTTGGACCGGTTGGACCTCGATGTCGAACTCGGCCTCGCCACGGTCCAACCCGGGGTGACCTTCGCGCAGCTCAACGAGGCGTTGCAGGCGGCCGATACCCGCTACTATCTGCCCGCGCCGGGCTCCGGCCCGCACACCTCGGTGCTCGGCAACGCTCTGGAGCGAGGCCTGCTCGCCGGTCTCGGCGAGCGGGAACGCCACTGTCGCGACTTTCTCGTCCTGCACCGCGACGGTGAACTCACCCGTTTGGGCTGGGAGGACGCCGCCGACGACCGGGTTCGGCGGGCGCTGCCGTATCCACCCGGCCCGCACCTGCAGGGGTCACTGTTCCAAACAGCCGGGTACGGACCAGTGGTGGTGGAGTTGACGCACGTGCTGCCGGTGGCAACCGTGCAGACGGCCGAGCCGGTGCTGCTCGCCGGTGCCGAACTGACCGAGGATCTGTTGCGTTGCTGGCGGGACCTGCTCCTGGACGAGTTGGTAACCTCCACCATCCTCATCTCGCCAGCCCGCCGCCGTGCTCAGGGCATCACCGTCAGCCACGACGGGCTTGTCCTCAACCTGTACATCGCCGCCAGTTCGGCCGGGATGCTGCGCGCCAAGGTCGTCGACGTGCAGCGGCTGGCCCGCCAACACGGGCAGCGGCTCGCGGCACGATTTGCCGGCGGCCACGACGACCTGAGCATTCTCGGCGGCGATCGGAACCATCCGGAGGCGGTCGGCCAACTTCCGGAAGGGCTGGAATGGCAGACAGCGGCGTTGCCGTTCGTCCCTTCGCTTGTCGCAGCCTTCGCACGGGCAGTGCGGACGGACCCGGTGCTGGCGGACATTCCGTGGACACTGCGCCCGCTCGATGCCCGGGCGTTGGTCTGGCTGGCACCGATCGTCTATCGCAAGAAGGACCCGGACAGCGTCGCGTTGCTGCGGCGTCGGGTGGCCGCCGTCGCCCGGCTCCGCGACGAGTTCGCCGTCCCGGCCTACCGGTCCGGCGCGGTCCGGGCCGACCGATGAGTCATGTTCTGATCGCCAGCGTCCATCGGATCCACACCGGACGGTCCGGCGAGGCGGTCCACCTGCGCCAGCTCACCGGGGCGCTACGGGCCACCGGCGAGCGGGTGACCGTCCTGGATGGTCCGATGGATCCGGGCAGGCCCAGTGCCGGCCACGAGGCCGGACTGCGGTCGCTCGCCGACCGGTTGGACACCCTGCTGGCCCGGGACCGGCCCGATGCCGCCCTGCTCTGGGGGCACCTGGGCGAGGAGACCGAGCTGGTGCGGCGACTGGCGGCGGCAGATGTTCCGACCGTGCTGGAGCATCCGGCCGCGGACCTCCAGCCGGTGCCGGAGACACTGCGGCTGATTGACGAGGTGGTGGTCCCGTCCGAATTCGCACGGCGGCTGTTCGGATCGCAGACCGGCCGCCAGGCCCGGGCCATCGAGCCGTGCCTGCGCGGCTGCGACTGCCCATCGGATACGCCCCGCGAGCCGGCCCGTAGCGGGCCGTACCGGCTGACGTTCATCAACCCGGAGCCGGCCAAGGGGCTCGGGGTGGTGATGCACCTCGTGGCGGCAGCCAGTGCGGCGAAGCTGCCGTTCCGGTTCCGGTTCGTCGAGGGGCGATGGACCGCGGCCCACCTCGCCCGGCTCGGCATCGACCCTGCCGACCTGCCCGGAGTGGAGATCGTCGAATACCGCGCCGACATCTGCGCGCTCTACGCCGAAACCGACCTGCTGCTCGTACCGAGCCTGTGGCAGGAGAGCTTCGGGATGGTCGCCCGCGAAGCCGTGATCCACGGCGTACCGGTGGTGGCCACCCGGGTCGGCGGGCTGCCGCAGGCGGTCCGCGGCGGGGGAGTATGCCTCGAACCGCCGCAGTGGGGCGACGGCTACCAGGTCAGGATGACCGCAGCCGAGGTCAGGGCCTGGCTGGCCGCCGTGGTTACGGCGCTGCGTGGCGCTCACCAGCCACTACCAGACCTGCTGTCCCGCGCCACCGCGGACAGCGTCCGGGCGTACCGGGCCGTGCTCGGCTTGTCGCCGAGGTGAACGCGCGTGGGGGCCCGGCTCATGGCATCGGCGATCACCGAAGCCGGCGTGGTCCAGCGCTGCTCGCCGGCCACCGCCACCACCGTCGCCAGGTTCTCCTGCTCTTCATGCAGCCAGTCCCGCGGCATGGCGAGCAGCCGGTCCAGCTCCGCCGGCGAGAACAGTAGCCGAGGAGACCGGCCCGGCTGCGGATGCCGATCGTCCATCCGCCGTCCGCAGGACGGCGCCAGCCGGCGGACGGCCTCCTGCGCCAGGACGCTCCAGCCGTCGACCGCGCGCGCCAGGACCTGGTTGGCGGATACGGCGGTGAGGGGCGATTCGTCCGCCGCAGCGGTGAGCGCGTAGGACCGGACCAGGTTGGGGATCAGGTAGCGGTGCGGGCCCACGGTCTGGCGCGGCACCGGCGTCAGCAGGTGGGAGCCGACCAACTCGTCCAGTGCCTGCATAGCCTCGCGGGGTGCCAGCCCCGCGCAGACCGTGGGCGCCCAGTCCGGGACGGTGACAGTCGGAAGTACGGCGATCCGACGTAGCGTCAGGCTCGCCGCCGCACTGAGCGCCCGGAACGACGGCGCGAGATTGTCTCGCATCGACCCGGCGTCGGTACTCAGCTCGTCGAGCCGGTGCTGCGGGTCCCGCAGCAGCGCAACCAGGTCGGCGGCCCACCGGCCCCGGTACATCCGACAGGCGGCGAACCACAGGGCCAGCGGCAGGCCGTCGCAGAGCACCGACAGCGCGCGGACCGCGACCGGCTCCGCCGCCAGTCGATCGGGGCCGAGATGAGCGGCTAGGGTTTCGAGTCCCTGCGCGTCCGACATCGGCGCCACCAGGTGCCGGTGCGCCCCGGGAAGGGAGAGCTGCCAGCGGGCGGTGACCAGCACTGTGCAGCCGGCCCCGGCCGGCAGCAGCGGCAGCACCTGATCGACCGCGCGGGCATCATCGAGCAGCAGCAGGCAGCGCCGGTCCGTCAAGAGGCTGCGCAGGAGCGCGGCCCGTGCCGCCAGCCCGGCTGGAATCGCCAGGTCGGCGACGCCCAGCCCGCGCAGGAGCTCTTCGAGCACCTGGTCCGGGTTCCGCGGCCGCCCGCTGCCAGCGAGGTCGGCGTACAACTGACCATCTGGATATGCGGCGGCGACGGCATGAGCGACCTGGAGCGCCAGGGCGGACTTGCCGACTCCGGGCATGCCGTGCAGCAGCGCGACGCGTGGACCGGCGTTCGCAGGCCGGTCCGGGTCGCTACCCAGGCACCTGACCAGGTCCGCCAGGTCGGCCTGGCGCCCCACGAAGAGCGGCGACGCGGGCGGCAGCTGGGCTGGCCGTGGCTGGTCGGCGATACGCAGGGGCGGCGGCTCATTGACGGCGACGGCGAGGCTCGGATCCTGCCGGAGAACGGCCTGCTCCAACTCGCGCAGGAGCGGACCCGGGTCGAGCCCGTGCTCGTCTACCAACAGCTGGCGGCCTTGCCGGGCCACACTGAGCGCCTCCGGCTGCCGGTCGCTCCGGTAGAGCGCCACCACCAGATGGGCACGTAGTAGCTCCCGCAACGGGTACTCGGCGACATACTGGGTCAACTCCGGGATCAGGTCGCGGTGCGAACCGAGCTGGAGCTCGATGTCGATCAACCATTCCAGGTCGGCCAGCCGGGTCTCCTCCAGCCCTTCACGGGTCGGGGCAACGAACGCGGCGACCGCACCGGTCAGTGCCGGGCCTTTCCACAGCGTCAGCGCTTCGCGCATGAGCTTGCGGGCGTTGGGAAGCCGACGGCGGTTGCCCTCGACTCGGGCCAACTCGGCGAGCCTGGTGTAGGTCGCCAGGTCGAGTTCGTCCGGGGCGAGGTCCAGCACGTAGCCGCCGGGCTTGGTGAGCAGCGGCACCGTCGCGTCGTCGGCTCGCCGCAACGTCCAGCGCAGCGCCGAGATCTCGGACTGAATCTGCGCCCGCGCCGTGGCCGGCGGCGTGCTTTCCCAGATCGCCGTGGTCAGCTGGTCGACCGACACCACACGGTTGGCGTTCAGGAGCAGGTAGGCGAGCACCGCCCGGCGGCGGGGCCGCGCCACGCCGACCGGCTCGCAATCCACAGCTGCGCCGACCGGACCAAGCACCGTGAAGCGCAGCGTCATACGGTTACCCGAGGGCTCCGTCGAAGACCACGAAAGGCAGCAGTAAAGCACGCCGGCGCCGATTCCTGGCGACGCCGCGGTGTTCCTGCCACATACACCCTGAGAACCGTTTCCGCTCGGGTATCAATGGCTGAGGACGGGACCGTATGCACCGGGGCTCCTGGATCGATTGGCGGCGTTGCTGAATCCGTCGCGCAATGTCCGGTCGAGGCCCGCTGGCCCCGCGCCCTCATTTGTAGTGCAAGCGAAGGCCGGTGGATCGGACACGACACGGATGCCGTTGCGCTTTGGTGTGTCCGTACGGCAGAAGGGTATGGCGATCCACGTACAACTTCGGTACAAGTGGCGTACACACCGAGCCTTAAGCCGTGCCATATAGCAGCGCGTGCCGGATAGCTTTACCTAGCGTGCTTGGCCTGGCTTGGTATTGCTCGGAAGGGCCAGCACTCCGAGAATTGTAATCGACCGGCTACTGGCCGCGGTGCCGCTGCAGGACGACGGCAGCCTGCCGGTCGAGGTCGACCAGTGGTGCGGAATCGTTCGCAACCCACAATGCGCCCATGGACAAGGTCCCCGGCACCCGCAGCGTCCGACGGTCTCGAACCCTAACCCTCTGACTCGTAGCGCTCGAGGCGGCGACGTGTCTCCTCGGCCGCGGGGTCGCCCACGTCCTCGTAAATCCGCACGGCCTGACGCCAGGCGGCGGAGGCAGCGGCCCGGTCGCCCATCCCGTCCCTGGTGTCCCCGAGCCGGATGAGGGTTTCCGCCTCGTGATACCGGTCGACGGAATCGCGAAAGAGTTGGATCGCCTGCTCGTAGCAGTCGGCCGCGCGGTCGCGATCACCGAGGCGGTCGTAGGCGAAACCGAGGCTGTCCAGCGTGGCGGCCTGGCCGTTGCGGTCGCCGCTGCGTCGTTGCTGGGCGAGTGCCTCGGTGCAGCTCTCGATGGCCTGGACATAGTCGCCGGTGGTGGCCAGCAGCCAACCGATCGCGTTGAGCGTCCGGGCTTCCCCGAACGGTTGCCGACCAGCCGGTACAGCCGCAGCGCCTCGCGACCGTGTGCGAGCGCCTCGTCGAGCCGGCCGTCCAGGTAGCAGAGTTCGCAGTAGTTGTGCAGCGTCTGCGCCTGACCAGTGGAATCGCCGAGGCGTTCGTGCAGCTCAAGTGCGCGCTTCAGCCGGTGCTCGGCGGTGTCGTGGTCGCCGAGTCGGGTCAGTGCGCGGGCGAGCAGCCGGTTGGCGGCGGCCTGCCCGGCGAGGTCGTCGATCTTCTCTGCCGCGGCCAGCGCGACCAGTTGGGTGGCGAGCTGGTCCTGCCACAGGCCGCGCGGTGCCAGGAAGGTGTTCAACGCCCAGGCGATCTGCCAGGCGTACGCTTCGAAGCCGGTCTCGGCGGCCTGCTGGACCACCCGGATCAGCACCCGGTGCTCCGCGGTGAACCAGGCGAGCGCGCCGTCGTGATCGGTCACCGGCCGCCTGGCGGGTACGGGCAGCGGTGGCACCGGCTCGATCGGGGGCCACTGCGGCTGGAGCAGCAGGGCCGCCGGATAGGCGTCGTGCAGGTAGTGGTCGTACAGGCGCGCTCGGGCCGCCTCGTGTTCCTCGGCGCGCTCCGGCGACTCCGCGAGCTCGGCCGCATAGACGCGCAGAAGATCGTGGAAGGCGTACCGGCCGGGCGTGTGCTCGGCCAGCAGATGGAGCCGGGTCAACTCCCGCAGTCGCGGCGTAACGTCCGCGGCCGACACCTGGGCGAGCGCCGCGGCCGCGGCGGGGGTCAGGTCCGGGCCCGGATGGAGCCCCAGCAGGGCGAACAGCCGGGCCGCGTCCTGTCCCAGGGCCAGGTACGACCAGGAGAAGACGCGCCGTACGTCGCCGTCGGCCAACGCGTCCAGCCTCGCCTCGGCCGAGTGCAGTTCGGCGGCGATGGCGCCGAGCGGGAACGTGGGATGGGTGGCGACGCGTGCCGCCACTATCGACAGCGCCAGCGGGAGCCGGCCGGTGGCCTCGACGATGTCGGCCACCGCGGCCGGCTCGGAGGCGAGGCGGCCGGCGCCGAGGCGGCCGGCGAGCAGGGTCGTCGACTCCTCGGCGGTGAGCACGCCAAGCGTCAACGGCGCCGCGGACTCGGCGGCGATCAGGCCGCCGAGCCGGTCGCGGCTGGTGACCATGACCATGCAACCGCCGGCACCGGGCAGCAGGGCGCGAACCTGGGCGGAGTCGCGAGCGTTGTCGAGCACCACGAGCATCCGGCGGGAGGCCAGCAGGCTGCGGTAGAGACCCGTCCGGGCCTCCAGGTCGGAGGGTATCCGGGCATGGGGTACGCCGAGCGCCTCGAGGAAGCCGGACAGGGCGTCGGGCGGCGACACCACCCCGGCTTCGTCGTACCCGCGAAGGTTCACGTAGAGCTGACCGTCGGGGAAGCGGTTGGCCACCCGGTGCGCCCAGTGCAGCGCCAGGGCGGTCTTGCCGACTCCGGCCATGCCGGACACCACAGCGACGACCACTGTCGTAGGCCCCTGCGCCCGGCTGTCCAGGAGAGCGTCGAGGCTGGCCAGTTCGTCTTCGCGGCCGACGAACTCCGGCACCGCACGCGGCAGCTGTTCGGGGCGCTGGATGACCGGCCCCGGTGACGGGTCCGGTGCCGGTCCGTCCGGCCCCGGTGGCTGGCACGCTGCCAGTTCCGGGCGGTGATGCAGGATGTCGTCGTACAACTTGGTGAGTTCCGGCGCGGGATCGAGGCCGGTCTCCTCCGCCAGCACCTGCCGAGCCTGCCGGAAGGTATCCAGTGCGCCGGCCACGTCCCCGATCCGGTAGAGGCCTACCATCAGCTGCCCCCACGCCCGCTGCCGCAGCGGGTGCCGGTCGAGCAGGGCACGCAGCCGGTGTATCACGTCGGCCGGCGCACCGAGCGCCAACAGCGCCCCGGCGTGGTCCTCCTCGGCGAGCAGCCGGCGCTCCTCCACCTGCGCCACCCGCCGGGCCAGCGCCGGAGGCAGCGGCAGGTCGGACAGCGGGTCCCCACGCCACAGTCCCAGCGCAGCGGCGAGTTCGGCCTCGGCCCGGTTTGCATCCGAGGCGGCGAGAGCGTCGCGGCCCCGCGCCGCCGCCGCGTCGAACAGGTCCAGATCCCGTTCGCCGGGTTCCACCCGCAGCAGGTAGCCGCCGGCGGCAGCGGTTATCCCCTCCCAGGACACTCCGCCGCCCAGCGACTGCCGCAGGCCACGTACGTAGGTGCGCAGGTTCGCCGCGGCCGACGCCGGCTGATCGTCGCCCCACAGCATCGCGGCCAACTCGTTGGTGCCGACGATCTCGTTCGGACGCAGCAGCAGGGTGGCCAAGAGGAGACGTTGCTTCACCGAGCCCAGCGGAACCGGCTGGCCATCGCGGTACACGCGGATCGGGCCGAGGAGGTCGAAACGCACAAGCACCTCAAATGTGGGCGCTGTCACCGGGTGCACCGTACCCCGATGACGGGGGCGAGTTGGTGGGCTATACGTCAGTTGTGCAGCGATTGTCTGGGCTCTACCGTATCGTTCTGCCGTCCATGCTTCGCCATCGGAGAGCACACTCCATGCGTCGCTCATGGTGATCATGTACCGCGCGACCGGGTACTGGGGATCGCGGCACGACTGCTGACGTTCGCGGATGCCGCGATCCGCTCACTGGGCAGCGTCGCGCCGAGCTGCCGGTCGCGCCGAGACGGCCGCCGGGCGGGTGCGGCTGATCGCCGACGCGTACGGGCTGCCGGACAGGGCGGCTCTGGTCGAGACGATCCTGTGATGGCGGGGCCGATGGTGCGGCTGCACGGGGTGGGGGCGGTCGACGAGGTTCGGGCGGCCCACCGTTGAACGGTCGAGCACCGGCCCGTCCTGCAACAGGTCCTGGCGTAGGCGGTCAGATGGTCGAGCGCCTCTGCCCGTGCGAGCGGCACGGGCCCAATTAGGAGGCAGACCGGCTCAGCGTGCGGGAGCGGCCGTAGTCGGCGAGGGCGTGAAAAGCGACCTTGGGTGTCCATGAGCCGTCCGGCAGCACTCGCACAATGCCACGTGCAGCCAAGTCATAGTCGTGTTCAGGATCGCCGGTGGTTGGTAGGTGCCGATTCGCGAAGGTGTACACGAACGCCGCCTCCACTCCGCCGGCCTCGTAATCGCGCAGCAGGTCGACGATGTAGCGCGCTTGTCCCTCCTCGTCGCGCTCCAGCTCCGCAGTCAGCTTCACAGCCTGGCCGTGCTCGTCGTACGTCACCGGTTCTGCCCCGCCGGCGGCATCGGCCGCGCCCCGGAATGTGCAGCAGCCGAATTCGGTCGCGGCGTACGGTTTGCCTTGCCCCACCGCCGCCGCCAGGGTCTGTGGGAACGCCGTGGAGTTGGTCGCGTCGCGGTAGCCAGCGTCGCTGGCGATGATGTCGAACGGCGCCCAGTCGACGTCCTCGAGCGGGATCGAGGCATATCCGACGAGGCCACCGAACCGCTCGCGCACTGCGGGTACCGCTTCGGCGAGGAAGTCGCGCACGGCGGCCCGGGCAGCCGGGACCGCCTCCCTCATCCGCATCGGATCGGTGAACAGCGCCATCCGTTCCTCCAGGTCACGGCCGGGCAGGAAACCGTCGGTGAACATCGAGATCTCGGAACCGGTGAGATACACGACCGAGGCGCCGCCGTGCCGCAGCCGTTCGGCCCGCTCGGCACCGTCGAGCACGAACGCCATGAGCCCGTCGCGGTCCAGGCCGTTGGTGAACGGGCAGTACCACACCTCGAGCCCGGCCTCGGCCGCCAGCCACGCGGCGAGCTCCAGCCGGTCTTGCACACCACCGGTGATACGCACCGCGTCGCAGTGCAGTTCGTCGCGGATGACACGCAGGTCGCTCCGTACAGTGTCGGGGTCGAACGGCTCGTGAGTAGTGGACCCTGCGCTCACGAAGCCGGTGTCGTAGTTCATGCCGAAGACGCGCATCAAGAGTTCCTCTCCCTCTTACGGTACGCCGCGTACCCTATAGGGTACGTTCGGTACCCTACAAGGCATGAGTACGAGGCGCCGGGGCGAGGAGCTGGAACGGGCGATCCTGCACGCTGCAGCGGACGAACTACGCGAGTCCGGATACACGGGAATGACCATGGACCGGGTCGCCGCCCGCGCCGGGACCAACAAGAACGCTATCTATCGTCGATGGCCGCATCGGGCGGCCCTGGGCATCGCGGCGTATCGCCACCTGTCCGACGCCGCCATGCCGAACCCCGACACGGGCACCCTGCGAGGCGACGCACTCGAGATGCTTCGACAGGCCAACGAGACGTGGTCGTCGCCGCACGGAGCAGTCCTGCGCGGTCTGCTCGCCGCCGCGGCCGACGACCCGGAGCTACTCACCCTCATGCGCGAACGGTCCGGCGCAGACACCATGGACCGCGCTTGGCTCGGGATGCTCGAACGGGCCGCAGCCCGGGGCGAGGCGCCGGCGGCGGCCGCCCATCACCGGGTGGCGACGACACCGATAACGCTGCTACGCGCCGAGTACGCGATGCGCGGCATCCCCTCGGTCCCCGACGACGTGCTGGTCGAGATTGTGGACGAGGTGTTCCTACCCCTGGTACGCGGCCGCGGCTAACGCGGCACCGACCGGATCGGCACGGCGACGGACGGAGTAGGGCCTCGGCTTCGCCCGGCTGTTCGGAGCGTGCCTGCAGGTCCAGACCGACCTGTTCGAGAAGGGCATGGATGTGGTTGCGGTGCTGATCGAGCAGCGCTGCAACCGGGGTGTCCCTGCCGACCTCGCGTTCGTAGATCGCGGCGTTGTAGCCGTCGAAGAGTGCGTAGCGACCCTGCGGCACACGGACGCGACGCTGCCAGGAGCAGGGACCGACCCCAACGACATCGACCCGGCCTACTGCAGCCAGAGCATCCAGCGCGCGCCGCCGACCAGCTGCTCTCCAGCTCCAGATGAAGCCCGAACCCATTCCCGGGCAGCCTTTTCCGTGGCGCCGCTCGTTGCACGGGAAGAACCGGATCTGACCGGGTTGCCGGTGGTACCGCGGTACCACCGGCAGCCTGGAAGAGCGCACTGCGGTACCACGATCGTGGCGCTACGCGACCCTAACGTGGTGAGCATGATTCAGGTACGCGAAGTAACCAAGCGGTACGGCGCGAAGACGGTCGTTGACCACCTGTCGTTCACCGCGAAGCCCGGTCAGGTCACCGGGTTCCTCGGCCCCAACGGCGCCGGCAAGTCGACGACCATGCGGATGATCGTCGGCCTCACTGCGCCGACCTCCGGCGACGTGCTGGTCAACGGCAAGCCGTACGTGTCGTCGAAGGCCCCGCTGCGTGAGATCGGCGTGCTGCTCGAAGCCAAGGCCGTGCACCCCGGCCGCACGGCCGTCAGCCACCTGCTCGCCCTGGCCCGCACCCACGGCATCCCGCGCTCGCGCGTCGACGAGGTGCTCGACCTGGCCGGCCTCTCGGCCGTCGCCCACAAGCGGGTCGGCGCCTTCTCCCTCGGCATGGGCCAGCGGCTCGGTATCGCCGCCGCGCTGCTCGGCGACCCGGCCGTGGTGATGCTCGACGAGCCGGTCAACGGACTCGACCCCGAAGGTGTCCTCTGGGTGCGCAACCTGCTCACCGGCCTGGCCGCCGAGGGCCGCACCGTGATGCTGTCCTCGCACCTGATGAGCGAGGTCTCGTTGATCGCGGACCACCTGGTCATCGTCGGCCGAGGCAAACTGCTGGCCGATACGACCGTAGCCAACTTCGTGACCACCGAAGGCGTCCGGGTCGTCACCGCCGTCCCCGACGCGCTGCGCGCGGTGATCGCCGGCCCGGGCGTCACCTTCACCTCGACCGGCGCCGAGGAACTGTTCGTCACCGGCGCCTCCGCCCGCGAGATCGGGCTGGCCGCGGCCACCCGCGGCATCCCCCTGTTCGAGCTCACCCCACAGAACGCCTCCCTCGAAGAGGCGTTCATGGACCTGACCCGCGACGCTGTCGAATACGAGGCCGCCCGATGAAGATCACTGCTGGTGGCGTCGTCGCCGCCGAATGGACCAAGTTCTCCTCGCTGCGCTCCACCTGGATCACGACCGGCATCTCGGCCGTCCTCCTGATCGCCTTCGGCATGATCGCCTCGGCTTCCTTCTCGGGCGACGGCATGACCCCGATCGACCTGGCCCTGTCCGGCAGTATCCTGGCCGCCCTGTCCGTCGGCGCGCTCGGCGCGCTGCTGGGGGCGAGCGAATACACCACCGGGATGATCCGGGCGACCCTCGCCGCGGTGCCACGCCGATTGCCGGTGCTGTGGTCGAAGAGCCTGGTGGCCGGGGCAGCCGCCTTCGTCACGATGACCGCAGCCGCCTTCGCCGCCTTCGCACTGGGGTCGGCCGTGCTCAACGACAAGGTCGGCGGCCTGGGCCTCGGTGACGACGGCGTGCTTCGCACCCTTCTCGGCGCCGGCCTCTATCTGGCCCTGGTCGCGGTGCTCGGCGTCGCCCTCGGCATGCTCGTACGCTCCAGCGCGGGCGCCATCACGATCCTGGCCGGCGTGCTGCTCATCGTGCCCGGTCTGGCCGTGCTGCTGCCGGCCTCGATCTCCGAGGCCATCACCCCGTACCTGCCGAGCAACGCGGGCAGCGCCGTGATGGCACTGACCCCGCGGACGGCACCCTGGCGCCGTGGACCGGTCTCGTGGTCTTCGCCGGATATGTGATCGTGACACTCGCCGCGGCGGCGTACGGGCTCAAGAAGACCGACGCTTAACGGCGCGGAGGGGAGAATCGGCCGATGAGCACGCAGGGATGGCTGGTGGACCGGCAGGCACGGCTGCGGGCCTTCGGCCGGCGCCGCCCGTGGGTCATGGACACCTTGGTGGCCGTACCGATCGTGCTCTTCAGCATTCCAGACCTGATCGAGAAGCCCTTGTCGGCGACGATCGCAACGCTGGTCCTGCTGCCGGCGCTGTACTGGCGGCGGCGGTACCCGTTTCCCGCGTTCCTGGTCACCGCGGCCATCGAAACAGTCGAGGCAATGCTGGACGTCGGTGTCGGCGCCGGGGTGATCCTGCTCGTGATGCTCTTCGGGGTGGCCTCCCGCGGTTCAGGGCGGGCGCTGGCCTGGGCGTCCGGGATCACCCTCGGGCTACTGACAGCCCAGATCTACCTTTTCGGACCGGCCACTGAGAACCGCACCCTCACGTTGTTCCTCGCCCTCGGCCTGACGGTGGCGGCGATCGCGTCCGGTGTAGCGGTGCGCACCCGCCGGGCGTACCTCGTCGCCCTGGAGGACCGCGCCGCCCGCCTGGAGGTCGAGCGGGACCAGCGGGCCCGCCTCGCCGTCGCCGACGAGCGGGCCCGGGTGGCCCGCGAGATGCACGACATCGTCGGCCACCACGTGTCAGTGATCGTGGGCCTGGCCGACGGAGGCGCCGCCCTCGCGACATCGCGGGGGGAGCAGACCGCCGAGCCGCTCCGGCTGATCGGGGACACCGGCCGGCAGGCGCTGTCCGAGCTGCGCCGCGTGCTGGGCGTCCTGCGCGAGGAAGACGCCGACCCTCATCTGAGTCCCCAGCCCGGCATCGACGACCTCGACCGGCTGCTGCCCAGCGTACGGGCCGCCGGGCTGCCGGTCACCTACTCCACCTCCGGCGAGCTGCACACCCTCGGCAAGGGCGTGCAGCTCGCGGTCTACCGCATCGTTCAGGAAGCGCTCACCAACACCCTGAAACATGCGGGGCGCAGCGCGTCCGCGACGGTCACTCTCACCGCCTCCGACGGAGAGGTACGGGTACGCGTCCGCGACAACGGCCGTGGCACACCGGCCGCACCGAGCCACGGCCTGCTCGGCATGCGCGAACGCGCCGCCATGTACGGCGGTGTGGTGACCGCCGGCCCGGCCGGGAACGGCTGGCTCGTCGACGTCGTCCTTAGGGAGCCCTCATGACCACCGTCCTGATCGCCGACGACCAGCCGCTGCAGCGCATGGGCTTCAAGATGCTGCTCGAGGGCACCCCCGGCATAACCGTGGTGGGCGAGGCCGCCACCGGCGCCGAGGCAGTGCGGATGGTCGAACAGGCCCGGCCCGATGTGGTGCTGATGGACGTGCGCATGCCTGGCATGGACGGCATCGAGGCCACCCGCCGCATCACCGCGGCCGGCTCCCGCAGCCACGTGCTGATCCTGACCACATTCGACCTGGACGAATACGTCTACGCCGGGCTACGAGCCGGGGCCAGCGGCTTCCTGCTCAAGGACGCCCGCCCCGAGGAGCTGCTCGCCGGCATCCGAGCCGTCGCCAGCGGAGACTCGGTGGTGGCGCCCAGCCTGACCCGCAAGCTGATGGACGCCTACCTGCAAGACGCGGCACCGACAGCCGGCACCGATCCCCGGCTGGCCACGCTGAGCGAGCGTGAGCGGGAGGTCCTCGAGGCAATCGGGCAGGGCGCCACCAACACCGAGATCGCCGAACGCCTGAGCCTCACCGAGTCAACGGTGAAGAAGCACGTCGGACGCGTCCTGGCCAAGATCGGTGCACGGGACCGGATCCAGGCCGTCATTTTCGCGTACGACAACGGCCTGGTCCAACCACGCACCTGAGCACCCGGCGGGCGGTCGTCAGCTGAGCTCGGCCGCGCAGGCGAGGTCGCGTTGCGGACTTGTCCGGTGGTCAGGAGAGGTGGTCACCGCGTTGTTCGCGACTACGAGGCGGCGGCCTTCCTCAGGACGTCGAACATGAGTCGGTCGGGTGGCCTCAGAACCCCCTTGCTCGAGTAGTCCACCTCGCGGAACAGCACCTGCCGTTGACCGGTGCCGACCTCACGGTCGAGCATTCGCCGCAGGGAGTGTTCGACCCGAGCAGTGAGATCGTCTGCCGGCCGGTCGACGAGCAGCGCCAGCGCCCGGTGCAGAGCGGCCTCGGCGTCCGGGAGGTACAGGTAGTCCGAACGGGCAGGTAGGCGCTGCCGGGTCAGATCGACGCCGTAGCGGAAGGCGACGCCGACCAGGTCGGCTCCAGAGAAGTCGTTGCCGTGCATCTCATTGGATTTCCGCAGGGCGAGCGTGCGGTATCCCGGAGGTTCCGGTTGGCCCTGCTTCTCCAGGAATGCCAGGTCGCTCGTAAAACGCTCGGCGGAGCCTGGGGCCGGGGCGCCCAGAAGGTCGTCGACCTGATCCGTCCGGTGAAGACGCAGTCGATGAGTTCCAGGTAGTCCGCCGTCAGATCGCGGATCTCCGCACCGCGGAAGGTGCAGCCGACGAACCGCGAATAGCCGGCGGCGCCGGTGAGTACCGCGCCGTCGAAGGAGCACTCGACGTACTGCGACAACTCCATGCCGGAGCCGAACGCCACGTTCTGGAAGCGGAGTCCATCGAAGCGACATCGTTCGAAGCGGGCACCGACACCGACCAGCCCGGTAGGGCTGTGCACCGAGTAGTCAACTCCGACGACCTGCTCGTGCTCGACGACCAGTCGGTTGCTCTGCTTGCCCGCCACGATCCCACCCTTGCCGCTCGCATCCACTACTTCCATTTGTACAAGGCGTAATAGCACGGACCACGCCCGCTTCACGGCCGCGGACCTACCGCTTACCGGCGCCGTAGGCCTGTCCTGGACGCGGTCATGGTCGCGCTGGCCGGGCACGCGGGCTGCGTCCACTGAGCAGAGCGGCTGAGGTCGGCCAGGTCCTACGTGGTCAGTTTGCGGCCGGATCCACCAGCTCGGCCCAGGGATCGTCCCCCTGTGACGATCCCGCAGTGCTGTGGCCACGCATCGCAGCGCGTGACGGGCTCGTAAGCAGATCCTGCGTACGATTCCGAGCTGCTGACGAATATGCGGCATGATTGGCGTATGGGCGGTGCCGATCCTCCGTGACTATCACGGACTCGACATCTGTGGCCCGGTTCCTTCTCGGCCCCGACACGGACGCCGAGGAGTCCGTGGCCAACGTGGATGTGTTCGTCGACCTTTCTGACGGATCCAGTTGGGCGCTGACAATCTTCACTGTCGACGAGGTCCGTCGTCTGCTTGCCAAGTGGAAGGAGACTGGTGAAGTCGCGAACGGCAGCTACTTCCGGGCTGTTGATCAACTAATCGTTCCGGAACCGGGCGTGGCGGCCATGACCGCGGCGATCCGGGAACTCGTTCGGAGCGGCGAGGTAGCAAGCGTTTGTGTCCGAAGCCGGGCTCCGGGCTGAAGCCGCCAGCGTGTATCCACGTAGCGTCACTGGCCGTGGACGTGGATCGCTTCGAGCGCTATGACCGGTACGAACGGAGCCTCGTCGAGATCCCCGGCGACGTAGGCGAAGACGGTCGCCACGATGAAGACGACGCCGTCCATCGTGGGCGTGCCCTTCTTGCCCTGTTTGCTGGCGAGCCCGATGGATTGGATCGGCTGGCCGGCCTTGAGCGCGGTGAAGACGCGAATCGCCACCGGCGTGCCGAACAGGGACATGATGAACGCGACCGCTGCCGCGACGATGACCGCCCTTACGGGCGAACCTACACGAGATCCGGATTTCTCAGGACGTCCCCGCCGCGCGATGCGCGTCGGATAGGTCGGCATGATGCGAGCCGCCGGCCGCTTCCTGCGCAGCCCGCTCGATCTTCGCCCAGTACGCCTCCCGGGCCGCCGTGTCGATCTGCTCCTCGTACTCAGCCCTCACCCCGGTCCGGCCATCGAGCTGCTCACGCAGGATGTCGGCGTGTCCGGCATGCCGGCTGGTCTCCAGAAGGACGTGGACCATGATGTTGAACAGCTTGACGTCGGGCTGTGGCCACCATGGCACGTGGCCAGGCGCGTCGATGGGAAGCTCGTCGAGCGTCGCGTCCGCATGTCCCCAGGCACGCTGATAGAAGTCGATGATCTGCTCGCGGGTCTCGCCCGAGGTCACCCACAGGTCGCTGCCGTCCGCGTCCTGCCATCGCCCCAGCGGCTCCGGGTATGGGCGGGCGAAGACCTCACCGAAATACCAGGCCTCCAGGGTTGCCAAGTGCTTCACCAGGCCAAGGAGGTTGGTCCCCGTCGCTGTCAAGGGACGCCGGACGTCGTACTCGGACAGGCCCTCGAGCTTCCAGACCAGCGCCTGACGTGTCCGCCTGAGCTGGCCGTGTAGATGGCCCTTCGCGAAATCCTCGATCATGGGACACGAGCTTGCCATCCGACGGCAAGCGGAGCAGCCCTGGACCTCACAGCGCCGTGGTTTCCTAACTCGCCGACACGAATCCGACGACGATCTTGCAGTGCCAGGCCCGGAGGTTCAACTTGTGTCCGAAGCCGCGCAGATAGCCATACGACAGGCATTCGGACAGTTCCGATAACCGACGTCACCATTTGACATCGCCGGACTTCTGCTGGCGCTGGCTCCCGGTACGGTGCTCGATGGGGAACTGATTGTCCGGGCCGAGGCCCGGACCGATTTCGCGCTGCTGCGGCGCCGGGTGACCGCCCGGACGTCAGCTCGCGGAGATCGCCCGAAGTCACCCAGCACACTTCGTCGTCTTCGATCTGCTCAGCGCCCCCGGCGGCGAATCCCTGCTCGACCGGCCGCCGCACGAACGGCGGAGCCGCCTGGCGTGGCTGCTCATCGACGCGCCGCCGAATCTCGTCCTCTGCCCGCAGACCACCGACGTCCACGAGGCCCGGGAATGGCTGCGAACCTGGCCCGAGGTCGGCGTGGAGGGCGTCGTCGTCAAGCGGTGCGGCGGACGATACGAGCCGGGGCGGCGCGGCTGGCGCAAGATCCGGGCGTATCGCACCGTGGAAGCCGCGGTCGGTCGCCCCGGATCGGCAGGCACCCCGAGAAGCTTCTCGTCGGCCGCTACGACACCCGCGGGCGCCTGCGCTACCTCGGCCGGACACATCTGCTGAACCGCGCCCAGCGCCACGACCTCGCCGGTCTCCTGCAGCCGATCAGTCCGGAGGAGAATTCATGGCCCCAGCCACTTCCCGGAAAAACTGGTCGGGCCAACTGAACCCGGCGCTGCCCCGGCCGTATACGCCGGTACGGCACGACATCGTCGTCGAGGTAGAGGTGGACACCGGGCGTACGAGCACGGCCGGTGGCGACACCGGCTACGACACCAGCGTCCCCGCCTCGACCTAACAGCCGAAGGCCTTTCCCTGCTGACCGACAGGTCGGCTGGTTAACGGGTCGTCTCAGCTTGTTCTTTACCCTCGGCGGCCGATCGCAGTGGCGATCCTTTGTGGAATCGGTGTGTCGGTGCTCGACATTGAGAAGGCCACCGTCTGATGATCTTCCGATTCCCTGGCAGAACACGGCGTAGGCGAACACGTCGGCCAGCGTCCGCAACCGCACGCCGTTCGACACCGCTCAGCCGCGTCCGGCCAGCAGCGGACAGACCTGACCGATCGCCCGGGTCGCCGTCGTACGGTCCACCCGAACGCCACCGCCACGGCCTCGTGCGGGATGCCGAGACGCAGGTGGGCCTGCGTCACCACCAGCCGGTCGACGAAGGCCAACACCGGCAGTTGGCCCACACCTGCCTCACGCTGCCTGCGCCCACCGCGCCGGGCGTGCAGCCGGCCCTCACGCCCGGCGATCCACAAGGGATACAACTCCGACCGCAGCAGGTGCAGATGGTGACCGGAGATCCCGGTGAACGCGGGATGGCTGAAGACGCGACGCGCCCAACAGACCGACATCCGCAGATCATCGACCACATCGACCGACCGGCGCCCAGCGCCCTACTGCGCACAAGGTCGTTAGACTTGGCGCGGTGTCGAGACATCACCTGGGAATCGACTACGGCACGTCGCACACTGTTGCGGTGGTGCGCTGGCCAGATGGCCGGTGCCGGCCGCTGTTGTTCGACGGATCGCCCCTGCTGCCCTCCGCGCTGTTTCTGGGCTCGGACGGGGACCTGGTCGCTGGTCGGGACGCGGTGCACAGCGCCCGGCTCGACCCGGCCCGGTTCGCGCCGTATCCGAAACGCCACGTCGATGAGGGTGTTCTGCTGTTGGGTGACCGGTCGGTGCCGCTTGTAGAAGCGGTCGCGGCCACGCTGGTTCGGGTGGCGGTCGAGGCGGTTCGGGCCTGTGGCCTCCCGCCGGCCCGGGTCACGATGACTTATCCGGCCGGATGGGGGGCGGTGCGCCGCGACGTACTGGTGGGCGCTGCCACCCGTGCCGGCCTTCCCGCTCCGACGCTGGTGCCGGAGCCGGTCGCGGCGGCCGGATACTTCACCGCCGTGCTGGGGCACGCGGTCCGTCCCGGGCATCTGCTCGTGGTGTACGACCTTGGTGCGGGCACTTTCGACGTCGGCGTCGTGCGCCGTACCGGAACCGGCTTTGAGGTCTGCGACGTCGATGGCATGGCCGACTTCGGCGGCCTGGACCTGGACGCGCTGGTGGTCGCGCGGGTCGGTGCTGCCATCGAAGATATCGACCCGGCGGCGTGGCAGCGGCTCACGGCGCCGTCCGGCCCGGCCGACCAGCGGCACTTCCGCACGCTGTGGGACGACGCGCGCGGCGCCAAGGAAATGCTCTCCCGCCAGTCCAGCGCCGGGCTACACGTACCTCTGGTCGAGCGTGAGGTGCCAGTGGGGCGAGAGGAGTTCGAAGCGGCGGCACGCCCGTACCTGGAGCGGGCCGCGGTGTTGACCAGGCAGGTGATGGCCCGGTCAGGCGCCACCGCAGGCAACCTCGCTGGCGTGTTCCTGGTCGGTGGCGCGTCCCGGGTCCCGCTCGCCGCGACCACGCTGCACCACGTCACCGGCGTGGCACCGACCGTCCTCGAACAGCCCGAACTGGTAGTCGCGGAGGGCGCGCTGCACGCCGCCCACACCGAATGGTCTACAGCGGACACTGTGCCGCCCAGGCTGCCGAGTCCGCGGGTCGCGTCAGTGTCGCCCGGCATGGCACCGGCAGCGGTCACCCCGGTACCGGTGCCGACGACCGGCTGGGGCTCGCCGGACCTGCCGCTCGGACCCGGCTGGCCCGCCGCTCCCGGCCCCGCGCCTGCCGCTGTGCACCCTCCAGCCACGCCGCCTCCGAACCGACCTGTGGGCACGCGGCGGGCATCGTCGGTGCCGCCGATGGTCTGGGCCATGCTGGCCGTGCTGACCACCTTGCTGACCGCCGCCTCCCTCGTCACCATGCTCACCCGACCGCTGGCGCTCGCCGGCGTGGCCGGCACCGTTATGCTGGTCCGTCGCGCCGCGACCTGGCGGCCGCGCAAGGGAGCTGGATTCGCCCGGTCCCGGTCCGCCGCCAGCATCCTGGGCACGATCGCGGCCGTGCCGGCCGGCGTCGTCGCGGCAGCCGGCCTGACGCTGCTCGTGCTGAACAGGTTGGACTCCGACAGCGACAACGGCCTGCTCGCGGCGGGCAGCATTGTGCTGGGCACGGGTTTGCTCCTGACATTGGTAGCGATCGGCCTGCTGATCGTCGGCCTGCGGACCTACCCGCGCCTGGTGGTCCACACCGATGGGATCACCTACCAGCCGGATGCCCGGTACCGGTATGACCTGCCGTGGACCGACCTGGCACGGGTCGAACTCGCACACCTCGCACCGGGACGACCGCCTGCCCTGATAGCCGTACCGCTGCCCCAGTCACCGCTGACCGACGACCTCGCACGGGACCTTCGGTGGCGCCCCGACCTGGACGCCCTGGTCATCGACGACCTCGACCGTTTGAGTCAACGGCTCGCCGCCGACCTGCCCCTCATCGCGCAGGCCCTGGTCCATTACCGCGCCGCGGCAGGCCCTGGCCCGTCCTGACCGACATCGGTCCAGGCGGAATCGGGGGAGCAGATCGGGAGCAGCGGGCCGCTCCCAACGGCGCTGAACGGCGCCCACGGGCCTGACCTGCGCGAATTGTCTCCGCCCTACCTGCGGCTGCATGCGTTTGTCCTGGTCAGGGGTTGCGGACCGGTCCCTGACACGACTGCGCCCATCGGCTCTGGACAATGCATCCCGCTACGAGGAGCTCGATGTGAGAAGACGGCAAACGGCTGTGCCCCGACCCCGAGCGTCGAGGCACAGCCGTTCAGATCGAGTATCAGGCGGCCGGGACAACGACCCTGCGTACCGGAGCCTCCGCAGAAAACACGTTTGGCGGATCACGACGGCCGCTGCTAGCTTCCTGAGGGCCGTGCGAGAGACCGAGGAGGTGGTACCCGTGAACGTTTCAACATGGGTGCTCCCCTCTGGGGTCACGGTCGGGCGATAGGTCGTCCGGGAGCGCCGTTCACGAGCACTCCCGAAAGGCACGACCATGCGATTCACTACTGAGCAGCGCCTGGACGACGGCGTCCTCGAACGCGAATTCACTCTCGGTGAGATCCCCGGCATCCTGTGGACGCCCGCATCCGCATCCGCACCGGTCCCGCTGATCCTGCTCGGCCACCCCCCGCTTGGACTGCACAAGATGTACCCCCGTCTGGTGGCTCGGGCCCAGCACGCCGCGACGGAGGGCTTCGCTGCGGCCACCATCGAGCTCCCCGGCAGCGGTGACCGGCCCCGTTGGGCCGCCGCCGAGCAGGCCCGCGCCGACCTGCGCCGGGTGCTGGAGGCTGGCGAGCCGGTCAGCGAAGAGATTGTCGACGCCCTCATCCTCCCGCTCGTCGACAAGGCGGTCCCGGAATCGCAGGCCGCCCTGGATGCCCTCCTGGCACTGCCCGAGATCGGCGGCCCGGTCGGGTACTCGGGGGGAGTGATCTCCGTCGGCATCCGGCTTGCGGTGGTCGAGCCGCGCATCGTGGCCGCCGGCTTCTTCGCCGGGAGTTTCGTGCCTCGCACCATGTTCGAGGAGGCCCGACAGGTCACCATTCCGCTGCATGTCCTGCTGCAGTGGGATGACGAAGGGAACGACCGGCAGGCGGCCCTGGACCTGTTCGACGCCTTCGGCTCCAGGGAGAAGTCGCTGCACGCCAACATGGGCGGGCATACCGGTGTCCCGCAGTTCGCAGGGGAGGACGCGGCCGGGTTCTTCGCCCGGCATCTGCGCTGACCACCGGCCGGGGCCCCGCCGCCAGGGCAGCAGCAGGCGGTAGGCGGCGCCGGCCAGCACGCCGCTCATCGAGGGCGGGCCCGGCCCTCCTCGATGGCGGTGGCCAGCAGATGCACAGCCGCCTCGATCGCGCCGGTACCGGCCGGTCGGGGCGGAGTTCTGCTCTCGGCGACCCGGCTTGACCTCTGCAAGATCAGCCGTACCTACCCTGCCGAGTGGGTTTCTGCGGCTGCCTTCTTGCTTCCGGTGAGGCGGCGTTCAGCGCCGAGCGTCGGGCGCCCGGTACGTGGCTGGCGTGGCCGTGGCCGGGTGCCGGTCGAGGCGTTCGTCTCCGCTGCCGTGTGGCGGGCGCTCGTTGAGCGTGATCCACACCGGGTCGTACTCCGGTCGCGGTGTCGCACCGGCGGCACGTCGGGCGGAAGCCGGTCTCGACCTCCACGACGTGCGGCTCCCGCTGCTTAAACCTCACCGATCGCAGCGGCCTGGATCGACTTGTGCAGAGCCGGGCCGATCGGTCCGCTCAGCTCGGTGAGTTCCTGGATGCGCTGTTTGTTGGCGCGTTGGGTCTTGCGGTCGAGGACGAGGGTGAGGTCGCCGGCGGCGATGATGGCCACGAGTGCGGCGTCGGCGGGGTCGATGCTGCCGATGGGTTCGTGCAGGGCGGTGTTGACCCGGTCGAGGAGTTCCTTGCGGACGCGGGGGTCGCGGATGGTCACCCTGCTGGTGGGGAACAGCCCGAGAATTTTGTGGGGTTGGAGGTGGACCCAGCCGCCATCGTTGAGCTGCTGGTGTGCCGCTCGGACAGCGGCGCGCTGCCGGTGGCCGATCCAGGACTGCCATGTGTGTGGCTTGGAGCCGGCGATCTCTTCGAGGAGCGCGTCAAGGACGGGATCGCGGCAGGGGTGTCGGACGTCGATGGCGACGCGACCGCGTTTGTCGGTGAGGTGACCGCCTCGGAGAAGGTCGGCGAGGGCCGCGGCGCGGAGCATGGCCCCAGGTTGGTGCCCAGGCCGACCCTGCCTTTGTCCGGGTTGTAGGCCAGCAGGAAGATGCGCTGGGGGAGGCTGTGGGGTAGGGCCATGTCAGGCTTCTTTCGGGTCGCGTGTGGCGGGGGATACCGCGATGCTCCTGGTCAGCGCCGCTTGGACGATGCGGATGGCCTCGTTGGCGTCGATGCCGAGGCTGGCGATGACGGCGGCGTACTCGGCGGCGGCGCGACTCGCCCGTTCGCGTCCCTTCTCGCCGGCCGCGGACACGAACGAGCCGGCTGATCCGCGAGTCTCGATCAACCCTGCCTCCTCCAGCTCCCGGTAGGCCCGGCCGACGGTGTTGACGGCCAGGCCAAGATCTGCGGCCAGACGACGGATCGTCGGCAGCCGGGTGCCCACGGCGAGCGTGTGGTCCTGGATCTGCCGGGCGAGCTGAGCACGGAGCTGCTCGAACGGCGGGACGGGTGAGGCCGTGTCGATGACGATCATTCGGTTCACGGGGCGCTCATGACGTGCCGCGCCACCATGGCGGTCCGAGCGGTCCGCGCCTCGATCAGGGCCTGCGCGATGACGCTCAGGACGATGAAGACGATCCAGGCAGCGTTCCACCAGCCGAATGCGGTACTGAACACCGACACCACCGGCAGCGACCACACCGACCACACCGACGTCGGCACGGCGCCGACCCGGGCGTCCTCGACCCGCATGATGACATCGGCGGTCAGCGAGGCCTCGTCGTCGGCCACGACCGGGTGCGTCAGAACATGGCGCAGCTGGACGACAATCCCGACCGCGAGCCCGCACAGCCCGATGAGCAGGATGACCGCCGCGTACCTCGCGGTGGAGTCGTCCAGTGTCAGGGCGCCGATCGCCAGCGCCATCGCGCCCGCGAACGTGGCAGCCGCGAACGCGGCACGCGGCCAGCCGAGCACGGTACGCCAGCCGAGCCGAACCGGGTGAGCCGCCCGTCGCGGCAACGTCGCACCGGCGCGCCGGTCGACCCGCCGCACCCAGCAGTCCAGCGACCACTGGGCCAGCACCAACCCGACCACCAGCGCCGTCAACACCAGCGGCAACCAGCGCCGGTTCCCGGACCCGTCAGCCATGCCGCCGACGTAGGTGAGGGCAACCGCCATGATGAACGCGGCCAGCAGGACGGAAGCGGCCAGCCGGGTACGTCGCCGGACCGCCAGACGTGTCGCCAGCAACGGTGTCGGCCGGACGTCGCCCAGGCCGTGCCCGGCCAACCACGTGCCGGCCCGGTCAAGGTCGGCCGGACGCATCGGCGGGCCAACGGTCGGCAAGGTTCCCTCCGGCATGACACTCCCTTGTCGCAACCCTTGTCTCAGAAGAATGCGTCAAGCTTTGCGACAAGTCAATCCGGCTCGAGGGTCTGACAACGCCGGGCGCGACCGCTCGGGGTCGGGTCATTGGCCGCATGGGACCGGACGTCCGGTCGCGTTCGGAGCGTGAGCCGGGAGGCGTACCTGGACGTCAGCCCGTACGAGAGCGTCTACCCGTCGCAGCACTACGCCGACTTCGAAGCAGAGGAACACGTCCTCGCCGGCGCGACCGATGCGACGCCGTTGCTGTGGCTGGCGATGTTCCGGCCCCGTGACCTCCGTAGCGTCCCTGTGCTGGAGCGGCTCTTGCCAGGCCCGGTGTCCGAGCACACCGAACTGCTGCGCGAGGCCATGCGCTGGCTTCCTGGGGCGGTGGTCACGATCGAATGGTCGGCCGGCGACGAGCCTCACGCGGGTGCTCTCGCGAGCCTGCGCAAGGCCCTGGCGGTGTTCGACCTTGGTCCTGACGGGGGCGGCAGCACCATCGACGATCTCAGAGCCGCGACCGGCCTCCTCCTGCATCAGCCGCCCGCGACGGCTGTCCGGCGCCAGGCGCCATCGCAAGTACGCGCCGGCTGGCGTGACTTCGCGGGCCCTTTTCGTTGCGGGCGGGCCGTCGAGTCCGAATCCGTAGTGTCCGCGTCGTAGGTTCTGGACGAGGGCGTGGCCGGTGATGATCGTCTGGGCGGTACGGTCGGTACGGAGTCCGCGCATCGGTCTGGGTCGGTGCTTGAACTGGCTGTGATTTGCACCGCGGGAAGTTTGGGCCGGGAGCAGGCGGCCTGGGCCAGGTAGACGATCGTGGCCAGGACAGCCCGGTCGTCAGCCCGCCGCTTCCCGCCACCCTGCGGCCGGAGCGCAGGGGCCGGGATCAACGGCTGCGCAGCCTGCCAGAGGCCGTCCGGGGCCCGGGTCCGCACCAAGTTGTCCACATCGACCATCACGCAAAGAGTGATGGCAGGCCGGGCCAGCACATCACCATCTGGGATGGCCCCTAAGCTGGGCGGATGAAGGTTCTGTCCATCCAGTCAGCGGTTGCCCACGGCCATGTGGGGAACTCCGCGGCCGTCTTCCCGCTGCAGCGCATCGGTGTCGAGGTCGTCCCGGTTCCTACGGTGAACTTCTCCAACCACACGGGCTACGGTGCGTGGCGAGGGCCGCTCATCCCGCCGCCGGATGTGGCCGAGATTCTCCTCGGTGTGGAGGAGCGCGGAGTGTTCCCGCAGGTCGACGTCGTGCTGTCCGGGTACCAGGGCAGCGTGGGCATCGGTGACGTCATCGTTGACGTCGTACGCCGGGTGAAGGCTGCGAACCCCTCGGCCGTCTATGCGTGCGATCCGGTCATGGGCAACGCCAAGTCGGGATGCTTCACCGCGCCGGAGATTCCCCACCTGCTGCGGGACCGCGTCGTGCCGGTGGCCGACATCATCACTCCCAACCAGTTCGAGCTGGGATTTCTGACCGGCACCGAGCCGGCGAGCATCGAGTCGACCCTCGCCTCGGCCGACCTCGCCCGGGCCATGGGGCCCGCGACCGTGCTGGTCACGAGCGTGGAGCGCCCGGACCGGGAGGAGGGCACGATCGAGATGCTCGTCGTGGACGGCACCGGCGCCTGGCTCGTCACCACCCCGCACCTGCCGTTCAAGGCGAACGGGTCCGGTGACGTGACCGCCGCCCTGTTCACCGCCCACTACGTCGCGACCAAGGATGCGGCGGTGTCGCTGGAACGTACGGCCTCCAGCGTGTTCGATCTGATTGAGACCACCTACCGGTCCGGCGACCGCGAACTCCGTCTGGTGCAGGCTCAGGAGTTCTACGCCACGCCGCGGATGCAGTTCTCCACCGAACAGGTGCGCTGAGCCCGGCCCGCGTCCGAACGCTCGCCCACGTCGGCCTGATCAACGCCGCCTGGCGCATGACCGAGGTGACGGCTGCCGGCGGCGCACCCGGGGGCTTGATCGTCTGCGGCTCGGACGCCCGACGCGCCGGGCCCGGAACGCCTGCGCCGCAGACGATCACGTCAACTCCCATCTCGTCCGTGGCGACCAGGATGGCCAACGCCACCCAGACCTCGTTCGCCATGACCGAGGGCGCGGTCGAGACGATGACCCTGACCTTGGCCAACCAGCTCCGCCAGGACCCGGAGGATCGTTGTCACGCTTATGTTGTCGCTCGTGCCGCGTCGAGTGAGGCCGCGATGCCCTGTGCGGTCGGGGTCGCGGTGATGCCGAAGGCTGTTTCGAACGCCTGGGAGTCGAGAATGTAGGGCGCGGTGTATTGGTAGGCCATCTCGAGTGTTTCGCGGGCGGCCGCGTTGAACAGCGCACCGATGCGCACGGTCGTGCGACCCATCACGTTGGTTCGGGCACCGGGGCCGGCGGCGAGCTCGATGTATTGGCGGCCGGTGAGGGCTGGAGCGGTGGGCAGGTGCCAGGTGCGGCCGCGCGCTTCGGATGCGGTGCCGAGGATGGCGAGGGCGTCGCCGATGTCGGGGGTGTAGGTGAGGGAGTGCGGCTGGTCGGCGTCGAAGAGCCACGTACCGGTCTTGCCGGCGGCGATCTTGTCGAGTGCGAAGGTGTTGAAGACGCTGGTTGAGGCGGCGGGTCCGTAGAAGTCGGCGCTTCGCCCGATGGTGACGGTGAGGCCGCGGGCCGCGGCGTCGTCGAGGGTGCGGAGCGCGGCTGCCCGCACCTCGCCCTTCTGGCTGCGGGGGTTGATCGGGTTCTGTTCGGTCATGGGGCCGTCGACCTGGCCGTATGCGTAGACGTTGTCGAGGTAGACCAGGTGGGTGCCGTGCTCGATGGCCGCGTCAACGGTGTTGCGCAGGATCGTCGGCCACTGTTGCGCCCACACGCGGGCGGAGTACGGCAGGCCCACGGTGAGGTAGGCGACGTGAGCGCCGTCGAGGACTCGGGAGACGTCGGCAGCGTTGAGGAGGTCGGCGGTCACCGACCGTGCTCCGTCGACCGTTGCGGGCCGTCGGCCGACGGAGACCGGACGCTCGCCGCGGGCGATGAGGGCGCGCACGGCCTGACGTCCGATGACGCCGTTACCGCCGAGGATGACGTGGGTGGGGTTGGTGGTCATGATGGCGCTCGTTTCGCGTCGTCGGGGAAGAGGGTTCGGGTGACGTCTTGCTGGGCGAGGCGACGCAATCCGGCGAACAGTGGGTCACCGAGGATTGTGCCGACGACCATCAGCTCGGCCACCTGGTCGGGCGTGGTGAGGCTGGAGAGGGCGCGAAGGTCGGCGGCGGCGACGGTCGCCGCCGCTGCGGCATATGCGTCGAGATAGGGGTCCGGGGCGTCGAACCCGATCGCGCGGAGCCCGTCCAGGGCGCGTGCCGCGGCGTCGATGCCCGGGTTGTCGTCGGTCACCTCCCAACCCAGCGATCGAGCCAACATGGCGATCCGTTGGCGAGCCGCCTCGCTCGGTGCCGACTCGGCCGCCCGCGGAGCGCTCATCGCGTGCTGCGCGACGCGGAAGGTCTCCGCCAGGGGGCATCCTCCGCATCCAGTGCGGCGATGACTTCCTTCGTCGCGGCGACGGAGAGGCCCCCCGTTTCCAGGAGGGCACGGATCAGGCGGACGCGATGCACGTGCGCGTCGCCGTAGTCGACCTGGTTCGGGGCCGATCGCACCCCTTCGGGGAGCAGGCCCTCCCGCTGGTAGTACTTCACCGCCGACAGCGGAACGCCGGAGCGCCTGGACAGCTCGGATATTCGCACTATCGGATAGTAGCACTATCCGTATGGCGATCGCATGAAGGGGCGCGGGTACTGTCACCTTCCGGGAGTTGGTGATCGTGTTCTGCCGGGCCTCACTGGACCCGAACGCCCCGTGCCCCGGTGTGCCGACGCGGGGTCGGCGCACCCGGATCTCGGTCGCGTCCAGACGCAGGGACGCCTTCGTCGGCGGCGTATGGCCGACCGTCTACCACTCTGACGCACCTGACTCGAGACCGATGTGAGCGCTCACATCGTGCCCAGCGTGGCGCGGGTACGGAAGGCAAGTGCTCGAGGGTGTAGCTGCTGAGTTTGCGCCTCAATGTCGACTCGACCCCACGGGCAATATTGCAACTCCGCTGCTCTTGCCCTTGATGAGGCTGAAACATTAAAGTAATATCCACTTGTTTCGATGGTCGGCACTGGTGGCGTCCGGATTGTCGCAGGTGGATGGCGCCGCCTGCCGCGCGTTGTGATCGCTAACACTTGGATCGTGTCGAGCGTCGATTCATGGGGTTGCCTTGCCCTGGGCCGGCCTGGCGACCTGATCCGGGCATCGTCCGTCCGCCGTGCATGCGTAACCGCTCCAGCCGACCGCGGAGCGGATGTCGGCGGTGTCGAACCCTACTCAGGGAGAAACATGAACGAGGTCGGTATGGTCTCGCCTGTCCATCGTCGCTGGCGGTGGCTGGCGGTGATGGCGGCGGTTGCGTTGGCCGGCGGCGGTGTCGCAGTGGTGGCCGGCGCGCCGGCTGCCTCCGCAGCCACAGTGGACACCGGTGCGTGGTATGTGCTGGTGAACCGTAACAGTGGCAAGGCGTTGGACGTGTACAACCTGGCCACGAACGACGGGGCGCGGATCACGCAGTGGACCCGGAACAACGGCAACCAGCAGCAGTGGCAGTTCGTTGACTCCGGCGGTGGCTATTACCGGTTGAAGTCCCGGCTGTCAGGCAAGGTGCTGGACGTCTACAACTGGTCGACGGCCAATGGTGCCAGCATTGTGCAGTGGAGCGACGGTAACGGGTTCAATCAGCAGTTCCGGCTGGCGGACTCCGCCGGTGGCTACGTTCGGTTGATCAACCGGAATAGCAACAAGGTGGTGGAGGTGCAGGGCGCCTCGACCGCTGACGGTGGCAACATCGTGCAGTACGACGACTGGGGCGGCAACAACCAGCAGTGGCAACTCGTCCGCGTCGACGGCGGGACCAATCCCACCACGCCGCCGCCTGGCACCTGTGCTCTTCCCTCGACATACCGCTGGAGCTCGACGGGATCGCTGGCGAATCCAAGGTCGGGGTGGGTATCACTAAAGGACTTCACCCACGCCCCGTACAACGGCAGGCATCTCGTCTACGCGACGACGCACGACACGGGTACGACGTGGGGCTCGATGAACTTCGGCCCTTTCGCGAACTGGTCCGACATGGCCTCGACCAGCCAGAACGCGATGCCCTTCTCTGCTGTTGCCCCTACACTCTTCTACTTCGCCCCCAGGAACATTTGGGTGCTCGCCTACCAGTGGGGTGGAACCGCCTTCTCCTACCGGACATCGAACGACCCCACCAATGTCAACTCATGGTCGTCACAGCAGGTACTCTTCTCTGGAAGCATCTCCAACTCCAGCACCGGACCCATTGATCAGGCACTCATCGGCGACAGCGCAAACATGTACCTGTTCTTCGCCGGAGACAACGGCAGGATCTACCGGGCCAGCATGCCCATCGGGAACTTCCCGGGAAGCTTCGGCTCCACCTCGACGATAGTCATGAGTGACACGACGAACAACCTGTTCGAAGGAGTCCAGGTCTACAAGCTCCGGGACGAGAACCGGTACCTCATGCTCGTCGAGGCGATCGGGGCACAGGGGCGATACTTCCGCTCGTTCACGGCCACCAGTCTCGGCGGCTCGTGGACACCACAGGCCGCGACCGAGAGCAACCCCTTCGCGGGCAAGGCCAACAGCGGCGCCACCTGGACCAACGACATCAGCCACGGCGAACTGATTCGCAGCAACGCCGACCAAACCATGACCATTGATCCCTGCAATCTGCAACTGCTCTACCAGGGACGTGACCCCAACTCCGGCGGCGACTACGGCCGCCTGCCCTACCGGCCGGGCCTGCTGACACTGCAGCGCTGACACTCCAACGTCACTCGGCTTCGGCCTCGGACAAGGCGTGGACATGAGGGCGGCCACCGCGCGATCATCGATGGTTCGTAAGGACAACCGAAGATCGTACGGTGGCCGCGTGCCACAGCGTGGAACCCACCAGGCGCAGATCGCCCTGGACGAGCCGATTCCTCGAACCTCCGTCTCTCCCTGCCCGCCGCCACCAGCCCGCACCCTGCACGGCTGGCCGTGGCAGTGGGAACAGCCATAGCGGCGGGCAGGAAGGTGTGCCTCGAAGGCCCGCGGCGTTCGAGGCACACCTTCACCACCTGAGCAGGTCGACGGAGACCACCTCGCAGGGCGCGGTGCGGCCGACTCATACCGTCGTCGTCCCAGGTGACTCCGACCCTTCGACCGCATCTGTCGATGGTCGCGATGGCGCGAACACCAGTCAGGACAGATGCGTTGCGAACCAGTCGAGCATGGGCTGAGGGCGACGCTGGAACTCCAGGTAGCCGTCCCAGCGCGCGGTCGTCCCTTCGATCCAGTGCAGCTTCTTTTCGGTGATGGGGATGTTGTCGTACATCGTCTGGACGTCGCTGGGGTCGGTGAGGACGTCGTCGCGTACCTGGTACAGGAAGGTGGGGACGCGGACGTTGCGAGCCCATTCCTGCGGGCTGCGGCGGGCGAAGTCGATGCCGGTGTGCCGGATGATGAGCTGTTCGAGGTCGTTGAGCCGTCCCGCCGCGCCGAGCATCGCCAGTCGGCGTTCCATGATGACGCGCGCGGTTACCGGCTGGGGCGCGACAAGGCAGCGTACGCCCCGAACGCCTCGGGGAACTGGGTCATGGCGGCGAAGGTGGAGCTGGCGCCGAGGCATCGGCTGAACAGGCCGATGGCCGCGTCGCGGGTGTCCGGGCGGTGCCGGGCATAGGTGAGTGCGCCGACGACGTCGCGGGCCTCGAAGAGCCCGCTCGAGCTGATGCCGCCGTTGCCGGCGCCACTGAGGCCGTGGTTACGCAGGTCGTAGGCGAGGACGTGGTAGCCGGCGTCGTGCAGGATCTGGTAGTCGGGAACGAAGTCGACTTCGAAGCCGTTGCCGCTGGCTGCCCAGGCCGAGTGCCAGGGCTCCAGGTGGGTGGGCAGGCCGGCGCGGGTGAAGCCCATCGGGTGGTTCGCGATGACCAGCTTGGCCGAGCCCGGCGCGGGCAGGAACCAGCCTTCCAGCGGCACCCCGTCGTGGGACAGGAAGGTGACCTCCTCGAAGTCGAGCCCGACCTCGTCCGGCGAGCGCAGCACCGGTGAGCGGGGCGGGTGGCTGAATCCCGTCGCGATCCGGTCCAGCAGGTGCGATATCTGGTCGCCCATGGAGTCAGTTCCCCTCCGTCCGCTCGTCCTCGGCAAGCAGCCGGTCACGCGCGGCGGCGAGGGCTCTGGCCATGGCGCCGGGTGGACGGGCGAAGGTGGTCGTGGATGCCGGGGTGGGGCCGGTCTTGACGGTGATGGCGTGCGGGTAGACGAACTCGAGGAGTCCTTCGTCGCCGTGCTTGCGGCCGTGACCGCTGTCTCCGCGCCCACCGAACGGCAGCCCGGCGTTCTGTGAGAAGGCGAGCGCGTCGTTGACGCTGGTCATGCCGACGCGCAGGCGGCGGGCGATGTCCTCGCCCCGGTCGCGGCTGAACACGGCACTGCCCAGGCCGTACGGGCTGGCGTTGATCCGGGTGATCGCCTCCTCGGTGTCGCCGACCCGGACGATCGACAGCACCGGCCCGAAGGTTTCCTCGGTCGCGGCCAGGGCGTCCGGCGGGACGTCGACGAGGATCGTGGGTTGGACGTACCGGTCGCCGGTGGTCCGGTCGGCCGGTGCTCCGATCACGGCGGTGGCGCCCCGCTGGAGGGCGTCGGCGATGTGGTGGCGGATGACCGCGAGCTGAGCGGGCAGTGGGACCGGGCCGATCTGGTCGTCGTCGTCGCTACCGGCGTGCACCCGACCGGCGTGTGCGGCTATCTTCTCCACCAGGGCGTCGTGCACGGCGTCGACGACGTAGGCCACTTCGAGGCTGATGCAGCCCAGGCCGGCGTTCTGGAGCGCGCCCCAGGTGATGTGGGCGGCGGCCTCGTCCAGGTCGGCGTCCTCGGCCACCACGACGGCATCGTTTCCGCCGAGTTCCAGCAGCATCGGGGTCAGGCGCGCGGCGCAGTCCGCGGCCACCGCCCGGCCCGAGCGGACGCTGCCGGTGAACGCGATCTTGTCCACGCCGGTGGTGAGGTTCTGGCCGGTGGCGGCGAAGCCGACGACGGTCTGGAAGGCGTCGGGCAGGTCAGGTACGGCCTGCCGCCAGGACCGGGCCAGCCACACGCCGACTCCAGGGTGACCGGGCTGGGCTTGAGTATGACGGCGTTGCCGGCGGCCAGGGCGTGGATGACGATCGCTCCCGGGGTGCCGAGCGGGAAGTTCCACGGCCCGATCACGCCGACCACCCCGTAAGGAAGGTATTCCACCCACGCCCGCTGATTCGGCGACGCGGCTGGAGCGGGCACCGCGCGGCGGCCGAGGACCCGTTCGACGTTGTCGAGCACGAAGGTCAGATGCCCGAGAACGGAGAGCACCTCTGCCCGGCCGTCTTCCAGGGACTTGCCGTTCTCGGCGCGGATCAGTGCCGCCAGGTCCTCCCCGCCCCGGGCGATCTCCCGGCGCCAGGCACGCAGTCGTACCGCCCGGCCGTCGAAGCCGAGGTCCCACCACGGCCCGGCGGCCGTTCGTGCGCCCTGGACCGCCGTACCCACCTGCTCCGGACCGGCTGCCCGGTAGCGGGCCAGTTCCCGGCCCGTGCTCTGGTCGAGGGTGATCACCTCGTCGCCGGTGGCACCCGGGGCGCCGTCGCGGGGAGCGGTGCTGTTCACGGTCTGCGTGCTCATCGTCGTTCCCCGATCGTCGAATGATGGTGAGGCGTCGGCGCCGAGCCGTCGAGGGCCGTGCGCCGGATCAGCGTCAGCACGTGTGCGCGCAGCTCCGCGAACCGGGCCAGGCGCTTGGTGGCCATCTGGTCACGCGGGCGGGGGAGATCGACCTGCACCGTTTCGAGCACGACGCTCGGGCGCGCGGACATCACCACCACCCGATCCGCCAGGTAGACCGCCTCGTCGATGTCGTGCGTGACGAGCAGCATGGTGACGCCGGTGTCGTCGCGTACCCGCAGGATCAGGTCTTCGAGGTCCGCGCGGGTCTGTGCGTCCACCGAGGCGAACGGCTCGTCCAACAGCAGGATCTCCGGGGCGTACGCGAGCCCCCGGGCGATCGCCACGCGCTGCTGCATGCCACCGGAGAGCTGCCACGGGTATCGGTCTCCGAACCCACCCAGACCCACCGCGTCCAGCGCCGTGGCGACCCGTTCGGCGCGGTCGGCCGCCGACCGGTACCGGTTGCGCAGCGGCAGGCCGACGTTGCGTTGCACGGTGAACCAGGGCATCAGCGAGCGGCTGTAGTCCTGGAACACCGAGGCGATCTGCTTCGGCGGCCGGGTGACCGGGACGCCGTCGAGGGTGACCGTGCCCGACGACGGCTTCAGCAGGCCGCAGAGGCACCTCAGCACGGTCGTCTTGCCGGCGCCGGAGGGCCCGACGATGCAGACGAACTCGCCCTTGCCGACCGTCAGGGTCAGGTCGCGGATCGCCTCCACAGCCTGGCCACCAAAGCCGTACGTCTTCCGCAGGTTCGTTACCGAGAGCACTGTCAGGTCCTTTCCGTCATTCCGATGTGCCAGCGCAGGACGCGTCGTTGCAGGAGGAGGAAGAGGGTGCTCAGCGCCACCCCGAGCAGGCCGAGCAGCACAGTGCCGGCCCACATCTGCGGCACGTCGAAGGAGTTGCGCGCGCTGAGGGTGACGAAGCCGACGCCGTTGGTCGCGGCGTACAGCTCGGTGACGACCATCATGATGAAAGCGATCCCCAGCGCCGTGCGGATGCCGGCGAAGATCTGCGGTGCCGCCGCCGGCAGCAGCACGAAGGTCAGCCGCTGCGCCCGGGTGAGCCGGTACGAACGGGCCACGTCCTCCAACTGCGGATCGATCCCGCGTACCGCGTCGACCGTGTTCAACAGCACCGGGAACACGCACACGAACGTGATGACCAGGATCTTCGAGCCGTCGCCGATGCCGAACAGGACGACGCTGATCGGCACCAGTGCGGTGCCGGGTAGGGAACGGCAGAACTGCAGCGCCGGGTTCAGGGCCTGCGCGAGCAGCAGGCTGCGGCCGAGCGCGGCGCCGACGACGATCCCGATGACCGTCGCGATCAGCAGGCCGGCGAGCAGCCGGGTGACGCTCGGGACCAGGTCCGAGCCGACTCGTGCGAACAGCCAGGACTCCTCAAAGGCGGCCAGCACCTCGCGCAGCGGCGGGTAGAAGGGCGACGTGCTCCCCGCCGAGGTCGTCCACCAGAGCAGGACGAGCAGCACGGGTACGAGCAGCCGAAGGCCGGTTCTCATCACGCCTGACCTCCCCATGCGTGCTGCGTCCGGTAGGCGGAGTGCCAGCGCAGCGCCCGCCGTTCCAGCCGCTCGAAGACGGCGTTGAGGCCGACACCGAGCAGGCCGGCGATGACGATGACGCCGTACGTCGCGTCGTACAGGCCGTTGCCCGCGTACGTGGCCAGGGTGTTGCCGAGCCCGGGAACGGCGCCGATGAGCTCCATCGCGATCGCCACGAGCAGCGTGATCGTCGACGCGATCCGCAGGCCGGTGAAGAAGTACGGCAACATGCTCGGAACCGTCACCCAGACCAACCGCTGCGGTGTGGTCAGTCCGAACACCCGTGCCGTGTCGACGGTGACCGGGTCGACGTCCTTTACGCCGGAGAACGCCTGGAGCAGCATGGGCCACAGGGCCGCCACCGCCGCCAGGAGCACCACCACCACGGGCCTGGCGCCGAGCAGCAGCAACATGATGGGTAGGTAGACCACGACCGGGATCGGTCGGAAGAACTCGACCGTGCCGAGCAGCAGCTCGTTGACCACAGGGACGCTCGCCATGGCCGTGCCGACGATCGCGCCGACCGTGACGCCGATGGCCAGGGCGACGGCCCAGTGTGCCAGGGTCTGCGACACGGCCGTCCACAGGACGGCGGTGCCGATGTTGGCCCAGAGCCAGGCGGCGATGTCGGAGACCGACGGGACCTCGGCCGGGAGGGTGCCCGAGCCGGACAGCGCCTCCCAGCTCCCGAGCAGCGCTGCCGTGGTGAGGACGGGTAGTAGCAGGGTGGGTCTCATCGGCTACTCCGAGACCCGGAGGCCGCGCGGGGGCGCCTGGAGGTCGTGCGCGTCCGGCGACTCCGACCAGGTGAACTCGTCCAGCGCGGGAGCCCTGTCGATCCGGCCGTGGTCGACCATCAGCCGGGCGACGAGTTCGGCCGAGCGTCGGTCGATCCCGCTGACGTACCAGGGCAGCGGGAGCTCCGCCACCACCTCGGCGGGCGCACCGGTGGTCCGTACGATGGTCGCGCGGACCGCTTCCGGGTTGTCGTTGGCGTAGGCGGTCGCCTCGCCCCAGGCCTGCAGGAAACGGCGCATCACGTCCGGATTCCGGTCCACGAACCGCTGGGAGCCCATCAGGATGCTCGGCACACTGCGCGGGCCGAGAGCGCTGGTGGCCGGGTTGCCGAGGGAACGGAACCCGCCGGTCAACAGTTGGCCCGCGAACGGCTCCAGGGTGCTGATCGCGTCGACGCGGCCCTGCCGCAGCGCGGCGACCTGGTCCTCGAACGGCACGGCGACGATCCGGACCGCGCTCGGGTCGCCGCCCGCCCGGCGCACCGCTTCGAGGACGGTCAGATCGAAGAAGCTCTCCAGGCCGTTGACGGCGACGGTCCGGCCGGCCAGGTCCGCGAACGACCGGATGCCGCTGGCCTCCGGCACGACCAGGGAGAACGCGTCCCCCTCCGGCGACTCGTAGTCGGTGACCAGTGAGGTGACGATCTCCACCGGGAAGCCGGCGGCGACAGCGGCCGGCACTGCGGTGATCTCACTGACGGCCAGCTGGATCTGTCCGTTGAGGAGCAGCGCCACGCTGTTGGCGCTGGCTCCGGAGCCCGGCACCTGGTCGATCTCGAAGCCGTGCCGCTCGAAGATCCCCTGATCGATACCGAGCGAGAGCTGCGCGTTGTTGGCGGTCGGACTGAAGTCGATGACCAGTCGGGTCAGGCCCGAACCGGCTGTCTCGGCCGGATTTCCATCGGTGCCGCACGCACCCGTGACGGTGAGCAGGCCGAGGGCGAGGCTCGTGGCGATCAGCGTCCGGCGGGATCTCCCGTGTGGCTGGTCAGCCCTCTGCGTCCAGTACATATCCATGATCCCCTTCCCGTGCTCAGTGCACCTGAGCGGATGGATCGTCGGCGGGGCGAGAGTATCGACGAACGTGACGAGAGTATCAAAGTCTTGATGCGGCACAAGACGTGAACTCGGGTCAAGGTGCGGTAGGCTCCGTGGCCGTGACCGACGAAATGGCAGTGACCTTTGACCGCGAGGAGATGCTCGGCCGCGTCGCGTCGACACTGCGCCGGGCCGACCTCGCCGTGCTCGCCGCCAAGGAGCCGCCGCTGCGCAAGGTCGGCGTGTCAGGCTCGCTCTACGCCGTCCTGGCCAACCTGGGGGTGACGCCCGGCCTGACCGGCGCCGAACTGGCCCGCGTGGTCGGGGTGACGCCACAGGCGATCACGCCGCTGGTCGTGAAGCTCGTCGAACGCGGCCTGATCGAACGTCGGACCCATCCGCGCCACTCCAACATCCAGGAGTTGCAGCTCACCGACAGCGGGCGCCGCGAGACGGCCAGAGCCGACCGGATCATGCTGCACCTGGACAACCACATCCGCGATTCGCTGGGCACCGAGGACTACCAGCGACTACGCGTACTGCTTGACGTGGTCATCAAGAGCATGCCCTCCTGGGTCCCCCCGCCGGACGAACCGTCCTGACGTTTGGCAGGCCCCTGCGGCAACCTCACCCGCGACTGCGGCGGCGCACGGGTGCGGCCGACGCTGCAAGGCGTCGCCGTCGACCAGCGCGCGTAATCGGGCCCTCAGCGGTGGTTCGGGCTGGTTGGGGTTCGACCGTCCGGTGTGGCGTTGACCGAGCAGCAGCGTGTCGATCTGTCCAGGATGGCCGGTGACCGGTCGGTGGACGCTGTCGTGGCGGGACGGGCGCCAATGGTGTCGTGGCGCGATGAGGGCTGCAGCGCTGAGGGGGTGCCCCGCTGGCCGGGGTATCGCGTCCGACGGTGAACATCTGGCTGCGCCGCTACCGGGAGGCGGGGGTGAGGGGCCGGCCGCAGCAGGTTCTCGCGTGCCCGCCGCACGTCGCACTCAAGAAGGCTCAGCACGGTCGGCGGACCACAGCGACCTGGGTAGGTAACCGGTTCTGTCACGCCAGGAGTAGCTTGCCCGCTGCTACCTGTGGTGCGGTTCCTCGGCACTGCCGGCGTGCCCGTCGATCGTCGCAATCCGGATGGCGTGTCGTACGTGCTCCTGTAGGGCGTTGTCCGCCGTGTGGTCCAGTTGTGCCATTGCCGTGGGGAAGGCGTTGGTGAGGTCGATCAGCACGTCCAGCACGGCTTCGTCGGCGATGGCGGCCTGGTTCACGCCCACTTTGGAACGGGCGGAGGCGAGGCGTATCGGGTTGGCCATCCGCCCGGCGATGGCGAACAGGTCTGTCAACGTGAGTGGGGCGCCGGCGTCGAAAGGTTGACTGTCGTCGAAGCGTTGCTCGTCGAACTCGGCGATCTTGTGCTTGACGATCGAACGCTTTCCGGGCGGCAGCGTCCGATCAGCGCGGAGTACGACACCTTCTGCCAGGTTCCCCGGTAGGGGCGGCAGCCCGAGCGAGTCCGGGATCGTGGTGACGAATCTCGTCGGTATCGTGTCGAGGTCCTGGCGTCGGCCCCGCCCGAGCAGCGGCACGACATCGAGCCCCGCGACCGCCGCCACCTCGCGGACCCGCGCGAACGGCAGGTACGCACCCTCCTCGTCGTCGGCGTCCTGCACGAGTACGTCGAACAGCGCGAACCGCAGGTCCGGGCTGTACCAGACGCCGGTCTGCACGGCGGTGACCCCGGGTGCCGGTGGCACATCGGGGTGCGGGTAGGCGCCTCCGTACAGCTCGCCGTAGAGGCGCACTGCGGCGCCCGGCCCGGGCAGTGCGGCGTGGGCCGCCGCTACCAGCCGGTTGCGTAGCAGCTGCCATCCGAAGAAGGGGTCCTCGTCACGTAGCCATGCCTTACGCTTGCCGACCCGCGTGGTGCGGCCGTCCGTCGCCACGACCAGCTGCGCCCCGTGGATCTTCTCGGCCGCAATCCAGGGTCCGGCGACATCGCGGGTGCTAATCGTGCCGATCTTCGGGTACTGGATGTGCCGCACCCCATCATTATGGGCACCGTAGACGCCATGTCATCCGGTTTAGACCGGCTTACCTAGGGCGCGCTTCATAAGCGGTGCAGAGCCACTCGTTAAGCGCGGTGGCGAAGCAGGTGAAGCCTGCTCGTCCGTGCATTTGGCGTGCGATTCGTTTGGTCTTGCTGTTGTCGCTTCGGTGGGGCCGTTGCTGTAGGGGAGCGTGAGCGTGGCGCTCACGGCGTCCCCGTCTCGGTCCAGGCTCCAGGCGAAGGAGTGCAGATGGGTCGATCGGTTGCGCGGACCTGGACGATCCAGAGTGTGCGAGCCGGTCGGCGGCGGCCGGGTCGCGGTCTGGCCACCAGGCGACACGACGGCGGGGCGATTCCGAGACCTTCGACCGGAGAGTTGATCGGCGGGAGTCTTTGTGACTAGTGGCCCGGGCCATGTCAACGCACCTTGGGCCCCATTGCGTCACAATCGGCCACCGATGTGACTTCATCTGGCCATTCAGACTCCGTCGGCCGGTTCGGGGTGCTGCACCGTCCCGAACCGGAGGCTTGCCCGATCGCTGCCTGCTCGAAGCGGTCGGGGTCAGCCGCGGTGGCCCGTCGGTGACGATCCGGGATCGTGCTCGAGGTGCGGGGCAGGCCGTGCTGCTCACTATCGGTGACCGGGGTCGTCGGAAAGGACCCCTTGTAAGGGCCTCCTTTTCCTGGTGAAAACGTTGACCGGGGGTGCCTACCTTGCTCGCCGTGAGTCGGCCAATCGCGCATCCTCTATCCAAGTCGCATCGACTGAGCTAAATTTCCGTTCAACTCGCGGAGTGCGGCGCATCCAACCCCCGATGCACGCCGGGCTTCGCTGGTTCTATGGGAGGAATCTGTGTCACGAGCACGACGGATGATGCTGGGCATCGTCACCGCCGCGACGATGATCGTCAGCGGCGGGGCCCTCGCGGCCCCGGCGAACGCCGCGCCCTCAGAAACGCCGACCCCGCTGGTTGTCGGCGGCACGCTCGCCGCGCCAGGCGAGTTCCCCTGGATGGTTCGCCTTTCGATGGGCTGCGGCGGCGCGATGTACACGCAGAGCCTGGTGTTGACCGCCGCGCACTGTGTGGGTGCGACCGGTCCCACCAGTTCGATCACCGCCACCTGGGGCGCCGTCGACCTGCAGGACCCGGCCCGTACCACCCGGACGTCCAACTACGTCTACCGGGCGCCGGGCTACAACGGCGACGGCAAGGACTGGGCGCTGGTCCGCCTGTCGAGCCCGATCAACAGCCCGCTGCTGAAGATCGCCACCGACACCTCGCTGCACGCCGGTTCGTTCACCGTGGCCGGGTGGGGTGCGACGACACAGGGTGGCGGACAGTCGCGCTATCTGCGTAAGGCGACCGTCCCCTACATCAACGACAGCACCTGCGCGGCCCAGGGCGGAAGCTACGCGGGCCTGATCCCCAACGAGGAGATCTGCGCCGGCATCCTGCCCGGTGGCGGCATCGACACCTGTCAGGGCGACTCGGGCGGCCCGATGTTCACGCGCAACGCGGCCAACGAGTGGGTGCAGGTCGGCATCACCTCGTGGGGCATCGGATGCGCCCAGCCGAACGCGCCGGGCGTCTACGCGGAGGTGCAGCACTTCGCCGCCGACATCCTCGCCGCGGCGGTCTCGCTCGGTGGCGGCCCCGGCACCGGTGGTGTCGCGGTGACGAACCCCGGTGGGCGGTCGTCGACCGTGGGCACGGCGGTTTCCGCGACGCACAGCGCTTCGGGCGGTACGGCGCCCTACACCTGGACGGCGACGGGACTGCCGGCCGGGCTGTCGATCTCGTCGACGACCGGCACCGTCACGGGCACCCCGACGACCGCCGGCTCGTACTCGGTGACCGTGACCGCGACGGCCGCGGCCGGTGGGTCGGGTAGCACGTCCTACACCTGGACGGTGAATCCTGTCGGTGGGTGTGGGCCGATCACCAACGGCACCGACCTGACGATTCCTGATGTGTCGACGGTGGAAAGCGCCATCACGGTATCGGGTTGCGCGGGCAACGCCTCGTCGTCGTCGACCGTCGAGGTGCACATCGTGCACACGTACAAGGGTGACCTGGTCGTGACGCTGGTCGCGCCGGACGGCAGCCTCTACACGCTGCACAACCGGACCGGCGGGAGCGCCGACAACATCGACACGACCTACACGGTCAACCTGTCGAGCGAGGCGCGCAACGGGACCTGGAAGCTCCGGGTACGTGACGCGGCAGCGGCCGACGTCGGCTACCTCAACTCGTGGACGTTGAGGCTCTAGCCGTCTCCGGGATGGCCGGGTGACCGTCGGGTGTGGCCCTCGTGGTAGCCGCACTTCGGGCCGTCACCCGGCCATACCAGCAGCTTCTGCACCGCCTGGGCATCGTCAGCGAGATCGACCGGTCCCGCGCGGTCGTTGACTCGATCAGCGTCCGGGCGCAAGAGGGACGACGAACCAGTACCGGTCCCGAGGCGTATACCTGCGGCGGGTACTGGTATTACGTGCATCGCGAGCCATGACGTCAGAACCGCCTTGGCGGCTGAGTAATCAGGCATTCCGGACGCGTCCCGCCCGGATGGGATCGCACACCAGAGACCCGAACGTGGGAACGTAAGTGCTCGATGATGATCACGCCCCAAGATTCCGTAACCGGGCGCTCCCTGCAGCGGCCGATCGCCGTCGGAGACTCTCGTTGCTGATCGCGGCAGGTCAGTTCCTCCCTTCGCGGACATCCTTCCCCTGTTCGGCGAACGCCTTGAAATCCTGCATGTGCTGCTGCGACTGTTTGTGGAAGGCGCCGGGCATCAGCAGCCCCACCAGCCGCATCAGCAGGCCGCTGAACCGGTATTCGCTCTCGCTCTCCCAGAGCGTCGTCTCCGGACTGGCCTCGGTCAGCCGATCGCGCACGACGCTCCACATGCCCGCGCCGACGATCTCGCGGTCGAAGTGAACGACGCTCTCTTTCGGGATCCCGTGCAGGTCTGCCGGATCCCGGCGTGTGATCGTTTCGGTGCACTCGATCGTCCGCTGCCCCGACTGCATCACGACCCGCGACTTGGTACCGAGCTGCCCGTGTATCCCACTCACCGGCTCGTGCAGCACCATGCCCCGCAGCCACTTCGGTAGGTGTGCCGGGTCGGCGAGCAGTTGGGCCACGCGCTCCCGCGGCAGGGCGATTTCGATCGAGTTGGTGTATTTCATTGCGCATTCTTTCTAGGTGTGGGACCACATGCTGTTGCTGCTCGTCCTACTCCTCGACGGAGAGAGGCCTGACATCCCACCGCGGCGGGGATGTCAGGTCGGGTCGGGTGCGTAGAACTTCGTGGTGGCCTCCACGGCGGCCGCGACGTGCTCCGGATCGCCGCCGGCGGCCAGGTGAGCCTCGCCCCAGGCCGCGGCGCTGCGCCGGATGAACTCGCGCCCTTCGGGCGACTTCTGGACCCCGTCGTGGTCGGCGGTCTCGCCACCGGCGAACAGTCGGGCAAGGGCGAGGAGAGCCAGGTCCCAGCCAACGCCGCCGGCACCGGGGCCGTAGGTCGGGAAGAGGGGCTCCTCGACGACCGCTGCGTGGATCAGCGCGAATTCGGTGTCGCCGTTCGGGCCCGGGAACAGGCGCACTTCCACCTCGCTCGTGCCGGGCCACGCGTCTGCGTCCGGCCCGTAGAGCCACGACACCTTGAGCAGACGCGGCGGCTCGCACCGGAGGATCTCGCCGTGCTCGCCACCGTCCAACTCGAACTTCCCGCCAAGCCGCAGATCCCCGGTGACCGGCTTCAACCAGCGGCGTAGCCGCTCGGGGCTGGTAACGGCGTCCCAGACGTCGTCGATCTGCGCTTCGTATCGCCGCCGCACCTCGATGGTGTACGCGTCGCCTGCGGGCACGCTGCCCTTGCCCATTGCCCGCTGCGCGGCGGCCAGTTCGTCCAGTACGTCTTTCATGTCATGTTCCCCTCGCTGATGGATCTGTCTTGTCCGCATCGGTGCCGGACTCGGCCGGTCGGGTGGGCTCCCCACCAGCCGGAGTCCGAGCTGCACGCCTGCCCCGGGCCAGCTCGGTTGCCAGAGCGTCGAGGCGCTGTTCCCACAACCGGCGAAACCGGTCCAACCACGCGTCAACCTCGCTCAGCGGCGCGGGCGCGACGGCGTAGAACCGGCGAGCGCCCTCAGCCCGCACCGACGCGAACCCGCTGTCACGCAATACGCGCAGATGCTGTGAGACAGCCGGTTGGGAGAGTCCGAACTCGGCCCGGATCACGTCCGTGATCGCGCCAGAGGTCTGCTCACCGTCGGCGAGCAGCTCCAGAATGCGCCGGCGTACGGGGTCGCCGAGGATGTCGAACGCGTGCACGAACAAGAATCATACCAGTCCCCACTTATATAAGCCAGCACTGGCATCCGGGCGTCGCGTTCGGCTTGGTAGAAGCCGTCGAGGCTGGGCGGAACACCCGTGGTGTCGACCCGTCGACATCTGACACCCCTCATCCAGGCTGCTGTCGAACGAGACCGACATCCGGTGTCAGGTGAGACCGACATAGCCACACTGCCGACCGTATCCGCCGTCCTCGCTGGCGGAGACACATCGGCGCACCTGGCGGCGACCCTGATAGCCGAACTCGCGCAAGCCAACCCGGCGGCGATGGCCACCCTCGAACCACAACCACGTCAGCATCACGACGACCGCTGGAGCCGGATCGCGGCGGCGCGGGCGCTGGCTCGCCTCGGCGTACCGACGGAGGAACTGGCCCGGCCACTGGTCGACGGCATCGCCGACCACGGCGTCCGGTCGGCGATCGCCGACCTTCACGCCATGGCCACGCCCCGACGATGGAGGCAGGTGCTGAAGCCCAGCAGTCCGAGCGCGAAGGTGAGCACGACCGCAACGCCGGTGTCGTGGGCCGTGAGGGCAGGCAGGACGAAGGAAATCCAGAACGACACGGACCATTCCAGCGGTGACGAGCGGGCGCGATCCGCTCGGTCCTCGCTCGGTGGACGTTCCTACCCGTGGCCCGCACCGTCCGGCCCCGTCCGGGTAGCCGTGGCCTCCGCCCGGATCCAGGCCGCAGTGCCGGTGTCCCCGGCGCGGAGGTGGGCCTCGGCCAGGGTGTCGAGGCCGGTCGCCAACCAGGTTCGGGAGCCGACCCGCCGCCAGAGGTCGACAGCCGCTTTGGCACGCCGGACCGCCAGCACTGGCCGGCCGGCCGCGAGTTGTGCTTCCGCGAGGGCGTAGAGCGTTGCCGCCTCGCCCCACACGTTGCCGAACTCCCGGTAGGTCCACAGGCTCCGGGCAAGCAGCCGACGGCCCTCCCCGTAGGCCCCCTGTCTTACCAGGACGTCGCCCAGCCAGCAGCGGGCGTGGGTGGCGGAGAGCCGGTCGCCGAGTGCTTCGCTGATCGCGGTGGCCTGCCGGAAGCAGTCGGCGGCGACCGCGTACGCGCCGACGGCCCGATGGCTCTGTCCCAGACATCGCAACGCCTGGGCCTCACCGGGCCGGTAGCCGGCGGATCGACTCAGCCGCAGACACTCCTCGAATCGTTCGGTGGCGGCCTCGACCCGCTCCTGTTCCAGGTCGATGACGCCGATGCCGTTGGTGGCGTAGATAAGGCAGTTCACGATGCCGGCGGTACGGGCCAGTTCGGCGGCCCGTTCGAAGTGCCGGAACGCGGTGGCGTAGCCGCCGAGCAGCCGATGTACGTAAGCCAGTCCGGCGCTGGCGCTGGCCTGGTACGCCGGGTCGCCGTCGGTGAGTCGCAGGGCCTGCTCGAAGTGGTCGAGCGCCTCGGTGTACCGGTCCAGGATGGTGGTGAGTTCGCCGAGGCAGCGGTGAAGCCTGCCCGCACTGTGCCGGTCACCGGTGGACAGCGCGACCCCGAGTGCCCGGCTTTGCAGCCGTTCCCAGTCGTCGAAATGGCTGCCGACCTGGAAGAACGGTGTCAACACGGTGGCCAGCCCGGCGGCGGGCGCGATCACGGCGTCGTCCAGCCCCTGTTCGACCACCGCGATCAGGAACTGGCGTTCGTCGTTGAACCAGACCACCGGGTCGGCAGTGAGCTGGTCGGCATCTGTCGTGGGGAGCCGCCACGACACCAGATCCTCATGCGATATGCCCAGAAAGTCGGCGCTGAGGATGGTTGCGGCGCGGTCGGCGAGTGACAGGCAGGCGCCGCGCAGCCGGCCGAGCGCGGCGGCCCGCCGCTGTGGAGTGATCTCCTGGTCCGCCTGCTCCCGGCCGAGTAGCCGTACGAGGTCATGCAACCGGTAGCGGATGCCGGTGGCGCCGACCGATCCGATCTCCAGCAGGTGGACCTCGACCAGGTCGTCGAGTATCGCCTCCGCCTGCGACACGCTGGTCCCCAGCATCGAGGCGAGGGCCCAGGCTGCGAAGTCCGTGCCAGGCAGCAGACTGAGCATCTGGAGGGCCCGATGGGCGGGCTTACCCATTCCGCGATAGGTCAGTTCGAGGCTGGCCCGGACGGCGACGTCACCGACGGCGAGTTCGTCGAGTCTGCGCTGTTCGTCCGCGAGCGCGCGGGCGACCTTGACCAGCGGCCAGTGCGGTCGGGCTGCGAGTCGTGCTCCGGCCACCCACACCGCGAGGGGAAGGCCACCACAGGTCCTCACGATGAACCGGGCCGCCTCGGCCTCCGCGACGGTCCGGTCCCGGCCCAGCATCTCGCGCAGCAACGCGAGTCCGGCGGCGGAGTCCAGGACACCCAGGGGTAGTCGGCGACTGGCCAGGTCCGCCAGGGTGGTCCGGCTGGTGATGATGGCGGCGCACCGTTCGCCGCTGGGGAGCAGGTCGCCGACCTGCCGGGCGGATGCCGCGTTGTCCAGGACGATCAGCATCTCGCGCTGGGCCAGTAGGGTCCGGTAGAGGTGGACCCGGCTGGTCAGGTCCGGGGGTACCGCGCCGCCACGTACGCCGAGGGCGCGCAGGAAGACGCCCAGGACGGTGTACGGCTCGGCCGGTTCGTCACCGAAGCCCTGCAGGTCCGCGTAGAGCTGACCATCCGGGAACCGGGCTACCGACAGGTGTCCGATGCGTACCGCCAGGGCGGTCTTGCCGACCCCGGCCGGGCCGGTGACCAGCAGCGTCACCGGTCCTGCGGCATCCCGGTCGAGCAGCCGTCGAGCCTGCGTCACCTCGCCGTCCCGCCCGACGATCAACGGAAGATCCGGTGGCAGCAGCCGCGGGACCATCGGCTGCCCCGCGGGCGGATCGAGCCGGTGTCCGGGCTCCTCGGTGTCTGGCCCGCCGGATTCTGACGGTGCCCCGGCTTCCGGTCCGGTCGACGGGGCCGGTGGCCGGCCGGACCGGTCCGCCACCGATGCGGTCTCGTCGGGCAGGGCCAACGTGCGGCGTGCCTCGACCCACTCCCGCACGGTGCCCGGGTCGCCGCCGCAGGCTCGCACGAGGGCCGCGACCAGATCGTCGGACGGCAGCGAGATCCTGTTGAGGGCGCTCGCGAGGGTGCTGGCCGGCAACTGGTCGCCGGCCATCCTGGCCCGTCGCTCGAGCGCCCGGTAAGACAAACCAGACATGGATCGCACGGCACGCAACCGGGCGAGGAACTCCGCCCCGGTCCGCACCGTTCCGGGCCGTAGCGACACCGTCACACATGGCAGCCTATCAATGCATGTCTGGCCGGTCGTCCCCGTCCACTGTCGTCAACCATCACTTCAGGAGTCAGTCCGGAATCGGCCGGGGCAGCGGCGGCGAATCCGGACGGCGACGGCCTCTGTGGACCGCGTCGCGGGACCGAGGCACCACCAACGCCTTCGGGGATTCCCAAACGGCCCAGGAGATCGGGGGCTTATCCTCGCCGCCATCGATAGTAGAACTCTGCAGCGATACCTTTCCCTGATCGAGCCACGATATCTTCCAGGGGGCACTCCCGCCCGATTCGGCGTCGGAAGCACCCGGTGACCATCAACGAATTTCAACGGTAGTCCGTTGGTGCTGGCCTATTCGCGTGGGCCGGTGCCGGCTACGGGCGCCGTTCGGCGCGGCCATCACCGAGGCCGCTTCCCGCCTTGTCAGGCCGGCCCTTTGGTTGGTCACGGCTGGGCTCACCGGGCCGGGAAGCGCAGAATGCGGTCGTCACCGTCGCGGAGATCGCCCCGTCCGTCGGTGTTGGAGGTGGTGACCCACAGGGCGCCGTCCGGGGCCACCTGCACGGTGCGCAGCCGCCCGTACCGGTCGGTGAGCTCGGCAGACGGCTCGCCGAGCCGGTCACCGTCGAGCGGGACGACCCATAGCCGTTCGCCGCGCAGCGCGGCGACGTAGGCGGTACCGGCGGTGATGGCGATGCCGGACGGGGATGCCTCGCGGGTGGACCAGGTGACCAGGGGGTTGGTGTAGCGGTCACCCGCGGTGTCGCCCTCGCCCTCGACCTCGGGCCAGCCGTAGTTGCGGCCGGGCTCGATCAGGTTGACCTCGTCGACGTCGTTCTGCCCGAACTCCGTGGCGAACAGTCGGCCGTCGGCGTCCCAGGCCAGGCCCTGCACGTTGCGGTGGCCCAGGCTGTAGACCGGGGAACCGGCGGTGGGGTTGCCGGGTGCGGCCTGGCCGTCCGGGGTGAGCCGCAGGATCTTGCCGACGGGGCTCGCCGGGTCCTGGGAAAGGGAGGTGTTCCCGGCGTCACCGGTGCCGACGTACAGCATGCCGTCCGGGCCGAACGCGATCCGCCCACCGTTGTGGTAGCTCGCCTTGGCGATGCCGGAGAAGACCACCTCCGGCTCACCGCCGCCGAGCCGGAACCGCACGATCCGGTTGTCGTCGGCTGCGGTGAAGTAGGCGTAGACCAGCTCGTCGGTGGCGAAGTCCGGCGAGACGGCGAGGCCGAGCAGTCCGCCCTCACCGGCCGCGGCCACCCCGGGCACCTCGGCGACCTGCTGCGGCTCACCACCGCCAGGGTCCAGGCGCAGGATCCGGCCGGTGTCACGCTCGGCGATCAGCGCGTCGCCGTCGGGCAGGAACGCCAGGCCCCACGGTACGTCTATGCCACGTGCCAGTTCCTCTCCTGCGTCAAGGTCAGGTCTCGCGGACGGAGAACTGCTCGCCGTACCCGTCGCCACAGGTCCCGCGTCTGGAACGGGACCCGCCTCGTTCCCGCTACTGCACGCGGCCGCACTGACGGTCAGCAGGACGGCCAGGGCCGATCCCGTCCACACGCTGTGTCGCATTCGTCTCCTCCGGGCATTCATGGTTGTTCGCGTCGCCCAGGCCTCAGCGAAGCAGGCCGGAGCGAAAATCGAGCAAAAGACCGTACGTTGCGGGCTGGTGCTATCGGTCGGAGGTGACGTCCTCTCTCCGCCTGCGCCGGCGCGGCCTGTGATGCGGCTGGGCGGGTCAATCCACGACCTCGATCCGCACGCCGGGTCCTTCGAGCTGGTTGAGCTCATCGAGGGTCGCGTCGTAGCTGCCGATGCGAAGCGTGGAGTCGGAGTAGCCGATCCCTTCGGTGTTGTAATAGAAGCCGAGGTTGCCCCAGGGCGTGTAGTAGATGAGGTCACCGTCCTCCGGGTCGAAGCCGGGTGTGCCCTCATAGTCGAGCTCCCGGGGCAGGTAGGCGATCTTCTCGCGACCGTTGAACTCCTCCAGGTCGACGGTCAGCGGCAGCATCGAGAGGAAGTCGCGGATCGCCGGGGTGTCCACGTCGATCGTCACGTCCACGCTGGCGCTGTCGCCGGTGAACCGCACGACCGTGCCGATCACCCCGTCATCCGACCCTTCCGACGCAGACAGGGTTTCCGAAGGCGCAGTCGACGAGGGCGATGCGAAGGGGGTGGTCGATGTGCTCGTGGGCGCAGCCGGGTCGGGACCGGTGCATCCGGCGAGGATCAGGATCAGCGCCGGCGCGGCGAGCAGGCTCTTGTGGAGCGTCACGGGCAGGGTCCTTCCAGCGGGCGGATCGGTGGTCAAGAGCCGGGCACGGTCACGGGTGCCGCATCGGGCAGCGCAGCCGCGCCGCGGTGGCCGCGGGCGGCGAGGGCGAGGTAGGCGACGGCGGCGAGGACCACTGACCCGGTCGTGACCAGGCCGAGCGGGAGGATGGTCGCGGCGCCGGCGACACCGACCAGGGGCGCGGCGACTCCGCCGAACCCGAAACGCACCATGCCGAGCAGAGCGGAGGCGGTGCCCGCGATCTGCGGGTAGTCGGCCAGGGCGAGGGTCGTGGCCGGCGGGGAGCTGATCGCGACGCCCCCGGCGAGGAGGAACAGCGACACGATCACCATCCACAACGGCATGACCGCGAGCCCCGAGGCGAGCAGTCCGAGCGCGCCGATGCTGGTGACGATGACGCCGACGACGAGGGTTCCGCGGATGCTCCACCGCTCGGCTGAGCGGCCGGCCAGCCATCCGAAGATCATGAACCCGGTGGAGTTGAGGCCGAACGCGGCCGCGTACCCCTGCGGGGAGAGGCCGTAGATGCCTTGCAGCACGAACGTCGCACCGGAGAGGTAGGCGAACAGCGCGGCGTACAGGAATCCCTGGCTGAGTACGGCGCCGAGGAACACGCGGTCGGTGAGCAGCACCCGGAAGTCGCGGCCGGTCTGGGCGAACCCGCCCGTGGTGCGACGCGCGGGCGGGAGGGTCTCGGGGAACGCGAACGCGGAGATGGCGAGCAGGGCCGCGCCGATGACGGCGAGGAACACGAACAGGCCCCGCCAATCGGTGAAGGTGTTCAACAGTCCGCCCAGCAACGGGCCGATGATCGCAGCGAGCCCACCGACCACGGTCAGGCGCCCGTAGAAGCGGATCAGGGAAGTACCGGAGTAGATGTCGCGGCCGGTGGCCTGGGAGATGACGATGCCGACCCCGCCGGCCAGGCCCTGCACGAGCCGGGCGGCGATCAGCAGCTCCACGTTCGGGCAGATCGCGCACACCGCGGAGGTGACCACGTAGGCGACCACGCCGATGAGGAGGATGCCGCGTCGTCCGAACCGGTCCGAGAGCGGGCCGGCGGTGAGCTGCCCGGCGGCGAGGCCGACCAGGCAAGCGGTGACGGTGAGCTGCGCGACCGACGTCGCCGCGGCCAGGTCCTCGGTCAGCGCGGGCAGGGCCGGGAGGTAGAGGTCCATCGAGATGGGCCCGAACACCGTCAGCAGGAGGAGCAGCGCGGGCAGGAACCGGGCGAAGCGGAACCGCGGGATGTCGGGAGTGTCGGTCACACTGTCCAGCGTCAGCCGCCGTCTACGCGCGTGGGAGTCCCTGACGAAGGGTGTACCGGCAGGGCACCCTTCGTCGTCAGGTCGTCGGGTTGACTGGATACCCGGGAAGCGAGGAGGAAGCGGATGCGGATTCTGGTCACTGGGGCGTCGACCGGGCTGGGCCTCGCCGTCGCCCGCGCCCTGGCCACGGACGGGCATCAGGTCGTGATCCACGTCCGCGACGCCACCAGACCGGTTCCAGGCGACGGCGAGTGGGCCGGGGTCATCGGCGGTGACCTCTCCGACTTGGAGCAGACCCGTGCCGTCGCCACCCAGTCGGACGCGCACGGGGGGTTCGATGCGGTGATCCACAACGCCGGCACGATGAGCCCGACGGACGTCTTCGCGGTGAATGCGGTCGCCCCTTTCGTGCTGACGGCGCTGATGGACAAGCCCGCCCGGTTGATCTACCTCTCCAGTTCCATGCACCGCGGAGGGTCCGCCGACCTGGGCCGGATCGACCGCGGACAGGTGACCTACTCCGACAGCAAGCTCTACGTCACCGCCCTCGCCGCAGCATTCGCGACCCGGTGGGAGGGCACCGTCGCCCATGCGGTCGATCCCGGCTGGGTGCCGACCCGGATGGGTGGAGCCGCAGCGCCGGACGACCTGACCGCCGGGCACGAAACACAGGTCTGGCTCGCCACCCACGACGCCATCCCGCCGACCGGCGGCTACTGGCACCAGCGTGAGACCCAACGGCCACATCCCGCGACGCAGGACCCCGCGTTCCAGCAGGAGCTCATGAGCCTGCTCGAAGCCCGTACCGGCGTCCGCCTGGTCTGATCGGGCCCGTCCCGATCTGCAGCAGCGCGGCGTCGAGCCGCACGAGCCCGAGTGGTTCGGTGACCCGACCGTCCGTGGTGATGACCGTGGCGCGGTCCCCAGGCGCCAGGGGTAGTCGGGGCCGGTCGTTCAACCCGAATCGGCAGACTGGTTGCATACTGCAAGCAGACTACGTTACGTTCAGCGAACTGGTTGCAATCCGCAATCGGCTGCGTCGGCCAAGGCTTGAGCAAGCTGGCCTGCTCTGTGGTCATGTCTCTCGACCGCTTGGCGTGGGCCGGCCGCCTGACCCGCCGTGAAGAAGACGACCCATGAACACCCTTCAAGCAGTCCGTACGACGAGAGAAGGGAATCCGTTATGGCCAAGTTCGTGACCATCGGATACGGCGACCAGGCCGGCTACGACCGCACCGACGTGGCGGTACGTGATGAGGCGCACGCGCACGACGCGCGCTTGCGTGCGGCGGGAGCCGATGTGGGGATTGCCGGCGCGGCCGTGCAGGTGCGAAACCACGACGGGGCAGGCGTGACCGTGGCGCACGAAGCCTTCATGTCCGCTGCCCTCCCGGTGGCCGGGTTCGCCGTCATCGAAGCCGCGACGATGGAGGAGGCCATCCAGCTCGTGTCGAAAACACCATGCGCGGTCGCGCGGGGCGTCGTCGAGATCTGGCCGTTGCGGGAGTCGCCGTAGGCATTGGGCCAATGCACGTGCGTCGGCATGAGCGTGCGGCTCTGCGTGACGGCGCCGGCGGCCGCTACCGTCACGCACGTTACTTCATGCGCGGCGGGATTAGGTTGTGTCGTGGCCAGTTGTAGCCATGCCGGTGGACCCGGTGCATCCGTCATATCGCCGCGCTGCGCCAACTCGTCCTATAGCGACCTTGTGTGCAATAGCGAGGGCTGTAGCCAGGCGTCCGGGCCGACATCTGCCGCACCACAGCGTCGGTGTCGGAGGCGACGGTCGCCCTGATCGTGTTCCGTCGGGCCTTGCCGGACACGAAGGCGTCACCACCAGCCGGTCGACTTCCGGCACCGGCGGTCGGCCCACACCCGCCCCACGCTGCCGACGCCCACCGCGTCGGGCGTGCGGCCGGCCCTAACGCCCGGCGATCCGCAGTGGATACAACTCCGACCGCAGCAGGTTCAGCTGATTGCCGGAGATTCCGGTAATGCGGGATGGCTCAAGACACGACGTGCCCAACGGGCCGACACCCGCAGATTATCGACCACCCCGACCGGCCGAAACCCGGCGCCCTACCGTTTACAAGATCGTAACTCCCTGGAGCCCGCTGCCGCGGCGGGTGCGCAGCTCACGCCAGCCCTGGACACCGGCAGTGCACTCCAGTATAAAGACATCGGCGTTCTAATGATCTTGACGAAGAATGAGGTGTCGACTGTGAAGCATCGTCGACCCGGGCGTCTTCGTCGGGTGCGGGTGGGAGCAGTCTCAACGCGAACGCGATCGGGGACCGCGACTTTTCCGTGGCTGCCCCCGGGGGGCGGGACCGGCACAACGCCAGGGAACCAGTGTTCAACGACAGGCACGCCCCCGCATCAGCGGGACCATCGGCGCGAGCCGCGGCGGCATCGGCGAGACGCAACCGTGCGGACGGGGTACCGCCTGTCGGTGAAGAGTTCCGATGAAACTGTTGATTGTTGAGGACGACAGCAGGGTGATGGGCGCCCTGCGCGCCGTTCTGGTCCAGCATGGCCTGGAGGTCGCCTGCGCCCGCACCGGCGAACAGGCGTTGGAGCTCGTCGCTGACGGCCCCGACGCCGTTCTGCTCGATCTGGGCCTACCGGACCAAGATGGTTTCAAGGTGTGCACGCAGATCCGGAAAATGTCGAATGTGCCGATCATCGTCGTCACCGCTCGGACGGACTGGCGTTCGCGTGTGCACGGGCTGAATCTTGGTGCCGACGACTGCATCGTCAAGCCGTACAACGTTGCCGAACTGGTGGCCCGGATCCATGCGGTCACCCGGCGCGCGGGCACGGCGACCTGGCCTGGTGGCGTTGCTCCGACCTCGACAGCCGGCGCCGGGCCGCACGTGTTCGGACCGGTGAGCCTGAACACCGAGTCGCGCGTCGTCATGGTGGACGGTCAACGGATCCACCTGACCGTCAAGGAGTTCGACCTGTTGGCGTTGCTTGCCCGCCGGCCCGGCGTGGTGTTCCGCCGGGAACAGATCATGAGTGGGGTGTGGGGCACCGCCTGGGAAGGCGCGGGACGCACCCTGGAGGTGCACGTCGCGTCGCTGCGGCAGAAACTCGCCGTGCCCGGCCTCATCGAGACCGTGCGTGGCGTCGGCTACCGGCTGACGCATCCCGTCGTACCGACCGAGGTTGCCTGAGCCGCCTGCGAGAGCCGCTCGGCCCGTCCATCGCTCAGGACGCACTCCGTCACACCGGGTGGTAGGGGAGTAGGAGTCGGCTGTCCCTCGCGGACACATCATGGTCACGGCGACAACCGTCCAACATCAATGGTCTCGGCAAGCTCGAGATTCCGGGCCCGATCACCCTCCGTCGTCCGCGTCGTGCAGGCCCGCCTACGCGCCGGTTTGCCCTCGGTAGTCGCAGGCTGACGCAAAGCTCTGAAGTCGCTCAAGTTTGACCGCTCGGCGGCCCTGGCCCTTGTTGACTTTGGCCACAGCCAGCCAGACGGAGGTAGGGATATGAGGTTTGTACGGCGAATGGTCGCCGTTGGAACGGTCATCGGGGTGACAGTCATGGGGACGCCCGCGGTGGCAGGTGCCACGGCGGACGCACCCGGGATCGTGATCGAGAACGGTGTGACCCAACAGGTCTTCTCGCACGGCGACGCGATCCAGGAGGTCGTCTACGTCGAGGCGCCGATGGACAGCGACGGCGACGGCCGTCGGGACCTGATCGCAGTCGACGTGATCCGGCCGGCGGAGACCGAGGCTGGCCTGCAGGTGCCGACCATCATGGAGGCCAGCCCGTACTATGGCCGCGCTCTGACGAACCCCCCGCCGGACCAGACGCGCGGCTTCGCCGGCTGGTGGGACGAGTACTTCGTCCCCCGCGGCTATGCCGTCGTCCAGGTCGAGATGCAGGGCACCTCGCGGTCGTTCGGCTGCCCGACCACCGGCGGCGTCGAGGACACGATCAGCATCAAGGCGGCGGTCGACTGGCTCAACGGCCGCGCCCCGGCCTTCTACCACGACGGAAGCCCGGCGGTCGCCGACTGGAGCACCGGCAACGTGGGCATGCAGGGTGTCTCGTACGTCGGCACGCTGCCCAACGCGGTCGCCACGCAGGGCGTCCCCGGCCTGCGGACGGTGGTGCCGATCGCCGCGATCTCCAGCTGGTACAAGTACGTGAACGACCAGGGGATCGCCTGGTCGACCTGGAGCGAGAACGTCAACCACCGGTACACCGAGTGGCTCGCGGACTACGTGTCGGTCGGCCGGGTGCTGCCGGGCGCAGCATCGGCACCGGCCTGCGAGTCGGTCATCACCGCGGTCGGCGACGCCGAGGTGGCCAGTGCCTCCGCCTTCACGCCGTTCTGGCAGGAGCGCAGCTACCTGCCGGACGCGAACAAGATCAAGACGGCCAACACGTCCGTGTTCATGGTGCACGGCCTCACCGACTACAACGTCAAGACCATGCACTTCTCCGAGCTGTGGCACGAGGTCGAGAAGCGCCAGATGCCGCGCAAGATCTGGATCCACCGCGGCGCACACGTCAACCCGACCAGCTTCCGGCTCGCCGAGTGGCAGTCGGTCATGCACCGGTGGATGGACCACTGGCTGCACGACATCCCGAACGGGATCATGGATGAGCCGATGGCGGACATCCAGCGGCCCGACGGCACCTGGGAGACCCACTCGACCTGGCCCGACGCCAGCGCCAAGGACGTCAACCTGCGCTTCGGCCCGGCCACGGCGGACGCGGCGGGAACGCTGTCGTTCGACAACGCCGGCGGCAACCCCACGCAGAGCTTCGTCGACCAGATCGAGTCGCAGGCCGTCAAGGTCGGCAACGCCGAGCAGGCCAAGTCCGGCCGGCTCGCCTTCGTGACCCCGCCGCTCGCGAACGACCTGCGCATCTCCGGTACGCCCAAGGTCGAGGTCCGGATGTCGACGACCGGCGAGACCGCGCTGCTCTCGGCCCTTCTCGTCGACTACGGCGCGGGCCCGACCGTCACCGTGGCGGGCAAGGAACCGCTCGAGGTGATCCATGAATCCTGCCAGCCCGAGGACCTGGCCAATCAGACCGGGTGCGCCGCGCCGATGGAGGCGAGCGTCGCGATCACGCCCGAGCGGGTCCTGGCCTGGGGCCACATCGATGCCAAGAAATCCTCGGACCTCCGCCGGAGCGAGGCGCTGACGCCCGACAAGAACTACAACGTACGGTGGACGACGCTCCCCTCCGAGCACGTCATCCCGGCCGGGCACCGGATCGGCCTCGTCATCACCGGCAACTACAACGCGAACCCGACGTCGAACCGGCCGGCACGCGACGCGGGCGCTGTCGGTAGCCAGATCACCGTCTACCTGAACGGCAGCACCCTGGTGCTTCCGGTGGTCGGGGGCAAGGACGCCCTGGGCTTCTGACCAGGCAACGTCTCCTGTAGACCGGCAGTCGGTCCCTCACCAGGCTCCCGGCCTGGTGAGGGACTTCTGCCGGGTGATGGACCTACCGCGAGGTCGTCAGCGGGTGTTCTTCGACCAGGTCCCGGAGCGGTCCACCACGACGGCGTAGCGGGGTGGTGTCACAGGGCGGCGGCGGCCGGCGTCTTCATGTCACACCGGCGACAAGGAGACGACGATGACCAGTACGACCCGCGTTCCCCGCACCAGGATCACCGGCCCCTACGGCGCCCTGCTGAAGGTGGCGATGCGCAAGATGCTCGGCGGCGTGCCGGAAGGCGCCGAGGTGATGTGGCACCACCCGCGCGTCTTCAAGGACATGATGAGGTTCGGTGGCCGTACCGAGAAGTGGGACCGGATGGACCGTAGCCTGGCATCGTTGGCGACCATGGCCGCGGCCGCCGAGGTGGGCTGCAGCTTCTGCCTGGACCTCCACTACTTCATGACCCACGACAAGGGGCTGGACGAGGCGAAGGCACGCGAGGTCCCGAGGTGGCGGGAGTCCGCGATGTTCACGCCGGTCGAGCGCCGGGTGATGGAGTACGCCGAGGCGATGTGCCACACCCCGGTGACGGTCACCGACGACATGACCGCCGCGCTGCTCGAGGACCTGGGCGCTGCCGGAGTGCTGGAACTGACGGCCCGGGTGGGCGTCATGAATCTCACCGCCCGCGCCAACGTCGCCCTCGGCATCCGTTCGCAGGAGTACGCCACGACATGCGGCCTGCCGCCCCTGGCCAGCAGGGGTGCACACACGTGAGCGGCGACCCGTTCCTGCGGCACCGGAGCCTGCTGTTCACCGTGGCCTACGAGATGCTCGGTTCGGCCGCCGACGCCGAGGACGTCGTACAGGAGGCCTGGCTCAGGTGGGACGGCGTCGACCAGGCCGAGGTGCGCGACCCGCGGGCCTACCTGGTCCGGATCGTCACGCGCAAGGCGCTCGACCGGTTACGGACCCTGGTCCGGCGGCGCGAGGAGTACGTCGGTCCGTGGCTGCCGGAGCCCCTGCTGACCAGCCCCGATGTCGCCGACGACGTCGAGCTGGCAGACAGCCTGTCGACGGCGATGCTGCTGGTGCTGGAGACGCTCACCCCGACCGAGCGCGCGGTCTTCGTGCTGCGCGAGGTCTTCGATCTCGGGTACGACGAACTGGCGGAGGCCGTGGGCAAGACGCCCGCCGCGGTGCGACAGATCGCGCACCGGGCCCGGACCCACGTCGCCGAGCGGCGTCCCCGCGGCACGGCCTCCCCGGCCGAGGCCCGGGGAGCGCTCGAGGCGTTCCAGCGGGCGATCGAGACCGGCGATCTCCAGGGCCTCGTCGACCTGCTGGCGCCCGACGTGGTCGCGCTGGGTGACGGCGGCGGCGTGAAACAGGCCATGCCGCGACCGGTCATGGGCGCCGACAAGGTCGCTCGCCTGATCACGGCCGGCCTGGCAACCGTCGTCGACCGGTTGTCGGCGGAGTTAGTCCAGGTCAACGGCTCGTCGGCGCTGCTGCTCCGGCTGGACGGGAAGATCGACAGCGTCATGTCGGTGCGGGTCGTGGAAGGACTGGTTACCGGCATGTACACCATCCGTAACCCCGAGAAGCTCTCGCGGATCCTGCAGGAGATGTCGCTCAGTCGCTGAACCCGGTCCGTCGAACTCCACCGGGGCTGGGTGCGGTCCCCGAGACGTGTGCGAAATATACCTTCATCGCCGACTGTCGGCATGTAGACAATGTTCGTCGACCTGTCTATCGTCAGCACAACCTAGCGATGCCCTTCGATTCGAAAGAGGTCGTCAATGGTGCACATCAGACGACGGACCGGCGCCGCCACAGCGCTGCTGGCGACGGCAGTCCTGGTCACGGGCACCCCCGCGCACGCCACCGCATCGGCCCCGGAGCGGATGAGCGTCGAGGGCGCCGTGACCGCCAAGCTGCGCGGGCAGGTCGAGGCCGCGGCAGCGAAGCACGCGGGCAGCTCCGCGGCGGAGCACGCCGAAAGCTCCGAGACCCGCGTGACCGTCACCCGCAAGGACGGCCGGTGGGCCTTCGGTACGGCCGTGGCCGTCACTTCCCACGAGAAGGACATCCACCCGACCGGCGCGGTCTTCATCGCCCGTGCCGAGGCCGGGACATGGCGGGTCAACTTCGACGGCGAAGCCGGCTTCAGCGAGCTGGCCGCCGAGTCACCTCTGGTGAACAAACAGGAGAAGGCGGTCTTCACGAGCACCCCGACCACCATGCAGGCAGGCGGTGACTACCGGACCGGGATGGCCCTGCCGTTCGCGGTCGGCCAGACGTGGACGCTGACCAGCGGCCCGCACGGCTGGGGCGGCTACGAGACGCCGTACAGCTCGATCGACCTGGCCGGCGGCGACCAGGTGGTCCGCGCGGCGCGGGCCGGCACGGCGTACACGATGTGCACGGGGTGGATCCGGGTGATCCACGACCGGGGCTACTCCACCGACTACTACCACCTGTGGAGCAGCATCTCGGTCAACGGCGCCGCCGTCGGCCAGGGCGCGTACCTGGGCTACACGGGCACCGATGTCACCTGCGGCGGTGCGGCGTCCGGCCGGCACGTCCACTTCGGGCTGCGGCAGAACAGCGCGTACGTGGGCATCGCCGGCCACGGCCTCGGCAAGTGGGCGTTCGAGAACGGCGCCGCCGCCTACCAGGGCGGCGCCCGACATGGCTCAATCTGGCGAGGCGCCGGGGGTGCGGTCTACAACTACGGGGCGCTGGGCTTCAACCAGGCGGTGGTCGACGCCAACGGTGGGGGCACGGTGAACAAGCGGTCCGGACCCGGCACCGGCTACGCCGTGCGGGGAACGGTGGGCGACGGCGCGACGGTCACCGTCTCCTGCTCCGCCAACGGCACCTCGCACGCCGGGCGGTACGGCACCACCAGCCTCTGGAACCGGCTGAGCGACGGCACCTGGGTGACCGACGCCTACCTGTGGACCGGGGTGAACGGCCCGACCAACGGCTGGTGCTGACCGGCACCCCGTCCGAAACGACGACGCAGGGGCCCCTGCACTCCGGCGGGGCCCCGCACCTCGCGGGGTGGGCGGGGCGCCAGGTGGGGGAGGCGGTCGGCCGGGCGGGCCGGACTGGAACGAGCCGTCGACCGGGGACCTGGTGCCGCGGCGGGGGCGACGATTCCCGGCCAGCGATCGGAACTTTCGAGCTGCTGCTCGGCGATCTCGGACAGCGTGTCGCCGTAGGCCCACTGCATCAACGCCGAGGTCGGCGAGGCGTCCCTCCAGGCGTCGTAGGGCGCGGCGGACGGTGTCGGGTCGTTGTTGTCGGTCGTGGACGCGCATGATCCGATGAGGCGGATACCGCCGTGTCAGCCTTGTATGGCAACACGCTCGAGTCGCTCGAGCAGTTGACTCGCTCCGGCGGCCGCCTGGAAGTCTTCAAGATGCCGCTTCCGATCGGCGTCCGACGCGTAGAACGAGCGCAGAGTCACGCGAGTTCGTGGCGCGTCGGCGTCCTCCTCCTCAATGATCATTGTTGAGCGCGACGGAGCCAGCCCATGCTCTTCCGAACCCTGGTGGAGGTATGCAACCCGTTTGTCTACCTCCACGTCCTCAAAGAGGTACACGTTCTCGTATCGGGCTCCGTCCGGGCCGTGCATCACCACGTCGAACCGGCCGCCATCTCGGAGATCGAGTTCGCGTACGGTGCTCGTGAAGCCGTCGGGTCCCCACCAGTACGCGATCGCATCCGAGTCGACCCAAGCTGACCAGATCTGTTGGGGCGATGCGGCCAACACCCTCGTGACTTCAAGGTCGGGTGCAATCGGATCGTTCGTCATTCGGGGATAGTACGTTTCTCCGCGTTCGAACTCAGGCCGTGTCCCGACGCCGCCGCGGGTCTTTGCAGCTTTCGCCTTGTCGAGGGTGATCAACCCGTTGCCAGCGCGGGAGCGTTGGTGTCGGCACCGACCCGATCGGCAGCCTCGCTCGCCTCTGCGTCTGGCATGGAAGGGCGTGATGGGAATCCCTAAACATCGTCATCGTACCTTTAGGGTTGCGGGATAGGGTCGTTTAGGGCATGCTGCGGAAGATGTCAATGACGATGCTTGCCTCGCCGAGGGGCACGGCCGCCGTGCGTGGCCCACACCTCCGTACGGTTCGTGACGCCCAACGCCGCTACGCGGGGTTCGTGGCCGTCGGCAGCGCCGAGAACACCGTGGTCAGCCTTGTCAGCAGGTTCGCGGAGGTGAAGTGGTGACCTCGATCTACCGCTCCGACGACGCACGCCGCGCGGTCGAGGAGCGCTACCGGGTGTTCCTGGACGACTGGCCCGTGCCGTCGACGGAGTCGGTGCTTCCCACCCGCCAGGGCGACACGTTTGTCGTCACCTGCGGCGACGAACACGCCCCGCCGATCGTCCTTCTGCACGGCGCCGGCTTCAACTCGGCGGCCTGGCTGGGCGATGTGGAGAGCTGGGCGCGGTCGCACCGGGTGTACAGCGTCGACGTCATCGGCGAGCCCGGCCTGAGCGCACCGTCCCGGCCGTCTCTCAACTCCGATGCGTACGCAACGTGGCTCGATGATGTGTGGGACGGGCTCGGTGTCACCCGGGCGGCGGTCGTGGGCACGTCGCTGGGCGGATGGCTGGCGCTCGACTTTGCCCTGCGTCGACCGGAGCGGGTCACGAAGCTCGTACTACTCGTGTCCGCCGGCATCGGGCGCCAGAGGTACGGCGCGATCATCACGTCGCTGTTCCTCATGCCGTTCGGCAGACGTGGTCAGCGTGCGGGGATGCGATACGTACTCGGCCCCGCCGGGGTGCCGGTCTCGGGGCCCATGGCCGCCACCCTGAAGGCCCTCGACGACTACCTGTGGCTCGTCCACAAGAGCTACCGGCCCCGGCGCGACCGGCTGCCGGTCTTCAGCGACGACCGGTTGCGCGGACTGGATGTGCCGCTGCTGTTCATCGCCGGCGAAAAGGACCGGATACTGGACTCCCACCACAGCGCACGCCGACTGCGTCATCTGCTCCCCGGGGCGGTCGTCACCCTTCTGCCCGACACGGGCCACATCCCCACCGGGTACGCCGAGACCGTCCAGCGGTTTCTGACCGGCGACACCCGGGAATGAAGCGGGCCGCCGGCCGAAATGGAACAAGCTGTTCCGCCGCCGGCGGCACAGCGGGACCTGGCAGCAGATCCTTACCGGCCTGCAGGACCACGCCCGACGTGGCCGGGCCGATCGGCTGGGACGTCAGGGACAGGCCGGCGCGGGAGTCCGTCGGATCGCCGCGATCAGGTCGACCTTCGATATCGGCGGCTCCCGTTCAGACCAGCCGATGCTCCCACCGTGCCAGATGGGCCCGGAAGTCGCGAACATCGAAGTCATCCGATAGGGGCGGTCCCGACCTGGCGAACAGAATGCGGGTGAGACGCGGAGCGTCGGATCCGATGTCGACCAGCGTGACTCTGCTGCCAGCTCAGCTGACGGCGGCGACCGCAACACGCGGCGCACCATGAAGGTGAATACCGGCGTCCTCGCTCACCTCTTGGCCGGCGCAAACAGCCAGCGCAGTGCGTCCGGAAGAAGGACCCCGGCATGGTTGGGGCTGTGGCCTCCGTCGCCGAGTACCAGCCGGAAGTCGTAGCCGGCCTCGGCCAGGGCAGCGGCGACGCGCAGATTGCTGGCGAGCCAGTTTCGTTCGGGCTCGTTCCAGTGCAGATCTCGGTGGCCAGCCTGCATGAAGATCCGCAGCGGCTTGCGGGGGACGCTGGGGATCAGGTCCGGGTAGGGGTTCCCGGTGGGCATCTGCGCGAAGCTGGACAAGAAGCAGATCGCTCGCCGGAACTTGTCCGGGCGTTGCCACGCGGCCGTGAAGGCGCCGTTCCCGCCGCTGCTGCCACCACAGATGCCCCACCGGTCGGGGTCGTCGGTGATCGAATAGCGCTGCGTGACCTGCGGGATGATCTCGGTCAGTAGGAAGGTGACCAGGCGGTCGTCGAATGCGTCGTACTCGATGTTGCGGTTCTTCGGATTCTGCGTGTCCGCGAGGACACCGGGGTCGACGAACAGGCCGACGGTGACCGGGATATCGCCGCTGTGGATCAGATTGTCCAGCACGACCGCGCCGCGGACCTCGCCCTCCGGATCGAGGTACCACTGTCCGTCCAGGAAGACGATCAGCGACGCGGGCCGCGACCGGTCGTACTGAGCCGGCACGTGAACCCAGAACCTGCGCGACGTACCCGGGTAGACGGCGCTGCCGTCCCAGCTGAACTCGACCGTCCGACCCATCGGCACCCCCGCCCGGCGAACAGAGTCGGGCCCATGGGCGTAACGGACGTCCGTCTGGTCGACGACGAGCGGGCGGAACGGCACCTCTGCGGCCACCCGGGCACGCTATGTGCCGGTCCTCAACCCGGCAACCAGATTTCCCTCAGTCGAGCCAGCCCTCGCCCGGGCGGTTCCGTAACTCACGAAGTCATCACACCGGGCACATCTCGACCAGGAGAAACGGATTCTGAACACGCGCTAGGTTGTTCGCGGGCCGCCCTCGACGCCGTAGAACCAATGGTGTCCGAGGGTTGGCACGGGAGGTAGGTCGTCGTGGATCAGGCGGTCCATCGCATCGGCCAGATCGGCGACGACAGCGCCGTCCACATACTCCTCGAGGCGCAGAGCGAACGGCTCGTTGCCGGTCACGTAGCGGGTCTCGGCCTCGGCTCGCGTCATCCGGCCACGCCGGCGGAGTTGACGGCCCGCCTCCGCGATGATCTCGTGGACGAAGTTCTGCTGCGACTCCGACCACCTGTGGTCGTCGAGTGCGAACGCGGCAGACCCGCCGATCACGGCGTGTGCACGCAGATCGTCGAGCACCTCAGCAGTGCCCTCGGACTGTGGACGCTCCGCGGCCACGGATATCGCCTCGAAAAGCAGGATTCCGAAGCTGACGTCATAGGCCCAGATGAATCGATCGTCGTCGTCGCCATACTCGACGGGCACCGTCTTGGTCACACATCCGATCATGCACTCACCGCTAAACCCGCGTCGGAGGCGGGCTCATCCGGCTACGGCGTAGGGCCTCCGTCTCCCGGCCAGGCGGCCGTGACGACGCGTCATCCGGCGGCGGGGAGCAAATGGTGCTTCGGCACGCTGAGAGCCCACCTGATAGCCGGATTTCATGGCCGGCGATGCGTGGGTTCGTGCGGTGTCAGGCGTGCTGTGGTGAGTCGTTGGCGCATCATGTCGGTGGGTAGGGCGGGGTTGGCGGCGGCGGGTTCGGCCAGGTCCGGATCGTCGAGCAGTGCGACGACGCGCGGTAGTGGTAGGCGTGGGCAGGCGGCCATCGCTCGGCGGACCTTGAGGGCGGGGTCGTGTGTGAGGCGTTCGACGAGGGCGGGTGTGGCGAGGGGGTCGCGGGCGGCGAGTCGCCGTACGGCGGGGTCGGGATCGTCGGCGAGCCGTGCGAGGTCGGTCGTCGGGAAGTTCGGCATGGCCAGTAGCCGCGCCCGACCTCGACCGTTGTATTCGCGGTAGGAGCGCAGCAGTAACGCGGGTGGCGCGGCGGGGTGGTGCTGGGCGAGGAGCACCCGTACGCCGAGGTCGGTGTCCTGCGCGAGTGCGGCGACGATGTCCGCGGGTAGCCGGGGGTCGGCTGCCGCGCGGCGGCGTAGCAGGGGGTTGACCGATGTGGCCCATCGCAGCGACTGCTCCGGCGGCGGCAGCGTGGCCGGCCGCATCCACGGGTACTCGTCGCGCCGGTTCGAGAACTCGATCCTCCCGTGCGGCCGGTGCTCCCGCGACGTGCTGGCGTCGATGTCGATCGCGGCCCGCTCGGTCTCGGTGAGCCGGGGGTGGGTCGAGGCCGCGGTTCGTACGGCGACGTCGGAATCGGTGGCGAGTCGCCTCAGTTGCGCGTGGCTCAGGTTGTCACGTGCGGCCAGGCTGCACCGGACATCGGGCGACGGGTGGTCGAACAGCGCGTCGACCACGTCCGGTGGCAGGGTGCGGTTGCCCGCCATGGCGGAGACCCCGCCGATTCCGTCGTCGGCGTCGATGGCGAGCACGTGTGCGATGAGCGGCCGGGACAGTCGTCGCTCGCGCAGCAGGCCACGGTAGGCGTACCCGTTGCGAGGCAGGTCTGCCGGCTCGTGCACCCGGACAAGGTCGGCGTCGTACCGGGCCGCCGCCGCACGGACCTGCGGGGCGGGGTCACGCAGCAGCGCCTGCTTCACGGCGTCACGCGTCGCTTCGTCGAGCATCCCGAGCGCGTCCAGGGCGGCGGTCCGTACGCGGGGTTCGTTATGCCGGGCGGCCACCGGCACCGACCGTCGGTTGCGCGACATCGCGTCGATTGCCTCGGTGTGCAGCTCGTCCGCCGTCATCTGCGTGCGCTGGAAATATTGGACGAGCCGGTCGAACGATCGGGCGAACGCCCGGTCCGGCAGTGCGAGGTCCGGGTCCGTGCCGAGGGCTTCGACGACGCGATGGTCCGGATCGTCGACAAGCCGTAGCCGGATCAGCGGGTCGACGTACCGGTTGACGGCCAGCGCCGCCCGGATCCGCGGCGAGGGGTGCCGCAGCATCGCCTCGACCACGACCGGCGGCAGGTCGGCGCGCCGGTTGAACGCATCCGGTACCGCGTCGCCGTGCGCAGCGAGCAGACCCAGTAGGACATCGGTCGGCGCGGCCGGGTTGTGGGCGAGACCGCACAGCACCGGGTCCACGGTGGGTACGTCACGCCACAGGTTCGTGCGCGGATCGAACGCCCGTGGTGCGTCGGCCGGGTCCTCGGCGGCGGTCGGGGGGAGCAACAGCCAGAGATCGTCGAACACGAACCTGGAGCGTAGCGGCGAAATGCGCAGCTCAGCACGGCTGTTCACCCGAGTGACCGGGCGTCGGTCCCGGTCTACGCTATCGATGGCGCGTGTTCATCCGGACATCGCCACCAGGACACGGCGGGTGCCCTCGAACGAGCGCCGGCCGTGTGCCGTCAGCACGTTGTCGATCAGGAGAAGGTCACCGGCCCGCCAGGTGACGTTCACCGCATGTTCCAGCCCCGGTCCCGGACGTGTTCGACATAGGCGTCCGGGATCGGACTACCGTCGGCGAACGTCACGTACTGCGGGAACTGGTCCGGTTCGAGGATGTCGTAGAGGTCGGCTGACGCCTGGTCGCCGAGTCCGGCCGGATGCCACTGGTCGGCCTGGTTGAACCACACCTCGGTGCCGGTGACCGGGTGCACAGTGGTGGCGGCCCGCAGCTGCGTGACCCGCAGGCCCTCGGCGTGCCATTCCCACTCGGCGTGCGCGTCGGCCAGAAACGCCTCGACGTGCGCGCGGTCCGTCGTCTCGAAGGTGTCCTGCCAGCTCTTGCCGAAACCGTAACCGTCGTGCAGATTCTGGACGTAGCGGATGCCGCCGGCGAACGCCTCGCGCACCTCCGGGTCGATGACATCGAGCCAGAGCGCACCATCGAGCACCGGGGTGGCACCACCCTTCTCCGCGGCTTTCTCGCAGTAGAACGCCAGCCGGTCGGGCCAGCGCCGGGCGTAGTTGAGCTCGTTGTGCATGGAGATGGTGACCTGCTGAGGGTATTCGGTGGACGTATAGATGTTGTCGCCCACGCGGCTGCGCGGCGAGTTGCCGTGCACGTACGGGAGGCGGTTGGGCAGGAGCCGGTCGAGCAGGCCGCCGAGCGCGTCCGGCAGCACGCCGAACCCGCGGAAGACCAGGGCTTTGTGCCGCAGCAGCAGCTCGGTGAGACCGTCCGGCCCCCACTCGGTCAGCCGGTCGGCGAGCTGCGGTGCGCCGGGCCGCTCCGCGGTGATCTCGTACGGCCGCCAGTCGCGGCCGGTCTGGACGCTGATGTCCATCAGGTTCCTCTCGCGGTGGCGTGTGGCGTCACGGAAGGGGTTCCGCGCTCAGCAGGTCCGGCACCGGCTCGGTCAGGTTCGGCTCGGCGAACTGGGTGCGGTGGAGCTGCGCGTAGAGCCCGTCGGCCGCCAGCAGCTCCTCGTGGGTGCCGCTCTCGCGGATCTGGCCGGCGTCGACGACGAGGATCTGATCTGCTTCCCGGATGGTGGAGAGCCGGTGGGCGATGACCAGGGCGGTGCGCCCGGCCAAAGCGGTCCGCAGGGCCCGCTGGATCGCTGCCTCGGATTCGGAGTCCAGGTGCGCGGTCGCCTCGTCGAGGACGACGATCGGGGGTGCCTTGAGCAACAGCCGGGCCAGGGCGATGCGCTGCTTCTCGCCGCCGGACAGCCGGTAGCCGCGCTCGCCGACCATGGTGCCGAGGCCGTCGGGCAGACTTTCGACGGTGTCCCAGATCAGCGCCGCCCGGCATGCCTCGACCAGTTCCTGATCGGAGGCGTCCGGACGGGCGTAGAGCAGATTGGCTCGCAGTGTGTCGTGAAACATGTGCACGTCCTGGGTGACCACGCCGACCGCGTCGCGCAGGGAGGCCAGAGTCAGATCGCGTACGTCGTGCGAGCCGATCCGTACGGTCCCGGTGGCCGCGTCGTAGAGGCGCGGCACTAGGCCGGTGATGGTCGTTTTGCCGGCACCGGACGGCCCGACGAGGGCTGTGAGCTTGCCACCCGGGGCGACAAAGCTGACGTTCCGCAGGGCCAGTGCCGTGCCGGTGGTCTCTTGGCCGCGTCCGGCCGCCGGTTCGAGTGAGGCGATCGAGACCTCGCTCGCTCCGGGATACCGGAAGCTGACCCGGTCGAAGGCGATGTCCGGGGCGGCCGTCGCCCGGCTCGCCGCGGCCGCGGGCAGGGCAACCGCGTCGGGATTCTCGGTGACCAGGGGTTTCAGGTCGAGCACCTCGAACACCCGGTCGAAACTCACCAGCGCGACCATGACGGTTGCCTGCATGGCCGAGAGCTGGTTCACCGGACCGTACAGACGCATGAGCAGCGCCACCATGGCGACGAGGGTGCCGAGTTGGAGCGTGCCGTCGATGGTGAGGGCGCCGCCGAGGCCGTAGACGAGCACCGTGGTGAGCGCGGTGAGCAGGGCGACCACCGCGGGCAACAGCCGGCCCCAGACCAGTGTCTGGGCGGCGACATCGCGTACCCGGGCGGCCCTGCCGGCGAACAGCTGCGCTTCGGCGGCCGGTTGTCCGTAGAGCTGCGCCAGCATCGCGCCGCCGACGTTGAACCGTTCGGTCATCATCGAGCTCATCTCGGCGTCCAGCTGCATCGTCTGCCGGGTGAGCTGCTGCAACCGCCCGGAGAGCAGCCGGGCCGGGACAAGGAAGATCGGCAGCATCACGAGTGCGGCCACGGTGATCTGCCAGGACAGGTAGAACATGGCGGCCAGGACCAGGATGAGCGTCAGGATCGTCGAGACCGCCTGCGTCAGGATCGTCGTGACCGCCTGCCGGGCGCCGATGATGTCAGAGTTGAGCCGGCTGACCAGTGCACCGGTCTGCGCCCGGGTGAAGAACGCCATCGACTGCTGCTGAACGCGGGCGAAGACCGCGCTGCGCAGCTCGTAGACCAACCCTTCTCCGGCCTTGCCCGAGCACCACGCCTGGACGACGATGGTGGCCGCCTCCATGAGAGCCAGCAGGCCCAGCAGGAGGCACAACCCGACCACGACGTCGAAGCGGCCGGGCAGGATGCCGTTGTCGACAATCCGCTGCAGCAGCAGCGGACCTGCTGCCGCCACGGTCGCCCCGAGCGCTGTCGTGAGAGTCAGTAGCACCAGATACCGGCGGTACCGGCGCGCATACGGCAGGATCCGCCGGGCCGTGCCCGGCTTGATCCTGGGCGCGGAACCGGGTGCGTCACCCGGGCGTCTCGGCATCGGCTGCGGGCCGATCGAGGGGCCACCCAACATAGCCACAATCCGTTCTACGATCCTCGGTCAGCAACGGTCCAGGAACGCGACGATCGCCTCGTTGACCACCTGCGGTCGTTCCAGGTATCCAAGGTGACCGCAGTCGCTGATCTCCACGAAGTCGCACTTCGGGATGGCGTCGGCCACCTCGGCGACCAGATGCGGCGGGCAGATCAGGTCGTCGGTGAACGCGATGGCGCGGCAGGGGACCGTGATCCCGGACAGGGCTCGACGGCGGTCGCCCATGCCGGCCACCGCCGTGCCCTGTCCAGGCACCGGGTCACCACCGGAGATCTCGAAGACCCCCAGCCACTCGGCGACCACCGTGTCGGAGTTCAGCGTCGCCGGTGACAGCATCTCGAGCGCTGTCTTGACCGACCGATAGGCGGCCGGCAACCGAATTCCCGCCGCGGCCAGTGCGCGGTCGCCCGCGTCCTGGGCCCGGCGCATCGCATCCGACCGCGCCCGGGTGGCGATCAGGACCAGCGACCGGACGAGATCCTGCCGCCGCAGGGCGAGATCCTGCGCGATCATCGCGCCGAGCGAGGTACCGACGATGTGACACGGGCCCAGGTCGAGGGCCTCGATGAGTCCTGCGGTGTCGGCCACCAGGTCGGACAGCGCATAGTCGCCGGCGGGGGCGTCAGACGACGCGACACCGCGGTTGTCGAAAGTGATCGTTTCGTAGCCCGCGCGATTGAGCGCCGGCGTCTGGTGCACCGTCCACACGCGGCCTCCGGCCGACGATCCCATGATCAGCAGCACCGGCACGCCGTGACCGGACCGCCGGTACGCCAGTCTGATGCCGTTGGTCCGGACGAGCGGCATGCGCCGGGCTCCCATCGGTCGTCGGTGGCGGGGACCCTCACATCCGATGTGTACTACTCGGAACGGCCTCCAGCGGCCCACGATGGCAGGGCTACACGGCATCGATCAACCGTGTGCAACTGATGCGGAACGGCAGTTGGTTACGGTTCCGGCGGCCGGCCTTCCGCCGTGTCCCCGCCGCTGTTGCCCCACTCCGTGAGCCGGGGCATGCTGCTCGACGAGGTCGTCCCGCGGCGCCTCGATCCTCCGGCCCCGCCTTCGCTGGAGTCGTCGTCCATCTCGTCAAACCACCCGTGAACCGGCCCGCGCGCCGATCCCGGTGGTCGGCGTGTGCTCGTGACGAAACCGGTTCACGTAAATGCTTGTCCTGACGGGAGAGTGAAGATGGCCGACCAGCCGTTGTTCCTGCGGTCCAAGGCGATTGTGGAGCCGCTCATCGACCGGTTCTTCGCGTGGCCGTACACCATGGCCCCAGTGCAGTCGGCGATGAACCTGGCGTTCCTGCAGGTGCCGATGCTCGAGTCCTATCTGCAGTCGCCCGAGGTGCATGTCGCAGCCAGCAACAATCCGGATTTGCGTGGTGGGTTCTTCATCAACGTGCCCGTGGAGCGCGCCGACGAGGTGCGCGACCTGCACGCTGCCATCAAGCGCGATCGCGCCGAGATCCTCCGTTTCGCCGATGCGATCGTGGAGGGACAGGAGGTGCTGCGCTCCAACGCCACCGGGTTTGATCTGACCCCGTTGTACCCCAAGCTGCCGGTCGAGCTGAACGGCCTGGTGGAGATGGCCTACGACACCGACAACCAGGCCCAACTGCGCTTCCTCGAGCCGATCATCTACAAAAGCGGCATTCACCAGGAGTCGCGTCAGTCGGTTCAGCTGTCCCTGGAGACCGGCATCGAGCGCCCGTTCATCCTCAGCACTCCGCGGCTGCCGTCGCCCGACGTCCTCGATCTCGTCCTGCCCTTCCGGCACGAGGGCCTCGACGCCCTCTTCGGCGCCCGCGTACGCCCGGTGACGCTGTCCAGCCTGCGGGAGCAACTGAGCCTCGACGATGCGCAGACGAAACAGTTGGCCGGTCTGCTGACCGACCGACCCAGCCAGGCCCCCGACCGGCACATCGAGGCCGGTGGACGGATCCGCTACTTCGGGCACGCGTGCCTGGTGCTGCAGACACCCCAGGCGGCGATCGTCTCCGATCCCTTCATCAGTGCCGACAGCTCGGCCGGTGACCGGTACACGCTGGATGACCTGCCGGACTTCATCGACTTGGTGCTCATCACCCACGGGCACCAGGACCACATCGTGCTGGAGACGCTGCTGCAACTCCGCGGGCGCATCGGAGCCGTCGTGGTGCCCCGCTCCTCGCGCGGCAACCTCTGCGACCCGTCGATCGCTCTCATGCTCCGGCACCAGGGCTTCACCGCGGTCGAGGTCGACGACTTCGACGAGGTGGAGTTCCCCGGCGGCAAGGTGACCGCCACGCCGTTCCTGGGCGAGCACTGCGACCTCGACATCCGGGCGAAGTCCACATACTGGGTCGAGCTGGCCGGCAAGACTGCCTACATCGGGGCCGATTCCTCAGGCATCGATCCCACGCTGTACCGCTACGTGCGACAGCACCTGGGCACCGCGGACTACGCCTTCCTGGGCATGGAGTGCGACGGGGCCCCGCTGAGCTGGCTCTACCAGGCGCTGCTGACCGTGCCGATCACCAAGAAGATGAGCGACTCCCGCAAGCTGTCCGGCTCCAACGCCGAGCAGGCCGCCGCGATCATGACCGAGCTCGGCGCGGCCGAGGCGTACGTCTACGCCATGGGCGAGGAGCCCTGGCTCGGCCACGTCATGGCGACCACTTACAACGAGGACACCTATCAGATCAAGCAGATCGAGGAGTTCCGCACCTGGTGCGCCGACCGCGGCATCCCGGCGGGGCACCTCTACGGCCAGCAGGAGTGGCGCTGGTGACCGCCGATCGGGAGGAATCCGCCATGACCGTGCAGGACATCGCCTACACCGAGCTCTACACCGACGACCATGCCGGCGCAGTAGATCAATTCTCCTCCGCCCTGGGCTTCCTGCCCGTCGCGGAGTCCCGGGACGACACCTCCACCTCCACCCTGCTACGCCAGGGCGACGTGAAGATCGTGGTCACCTCCGGCGACGCGGTCGCCCCCTTCGTGGACCGGCACGGCGCCGGCATCGCTGATATCGCCCTGAGCTGCGACGACGTGACGGCCACGTACACCGCGGCGCTGGCTGCCGGCGCGACCGTGGCGCCAAAGCGGTTCGGTGTGCCCGCGATGGCCGGCTTCGGCGAGGTCGTGCACAGCCTGGTGCCCACCACCGCGACCGCCCCGGACGCCCGTCCGGCCGGGCGCCGCTGGATCGCCCTGCCGCCGGACGCGCCGGGCACGGAGGGACCCGCGCGCCTGCTCGACCACGTCGCCATCTGCCTGCCCGGCGGCACGCTGGACGAGTACGCCGACCGCTACACCGCCACGCTGGGTCTCACCCGTTACTCCTCCGCGTACGTGGCCGTCGGCGAGCAGGGCATGGACTCGATCGTCGTACGCAGCGGTTCCGGACGGGTGATCTTCACGTTGGTCGCCCCGGACCCGGCGAAGCAGCCCGGCCAACTGGACCGCTTCCTGGAGCGCAACGTCGGACCTGGCGTGCAGCACCTCGCCTTTCTCGTCGACGACATCATCACGGCGGTCGGGGACTACGGGCAGCGGGGCGTCGAGTTCCTGACCACGCCCGCCAGCTACTACGACGCCCTGGCCGATCGGCTGCCCGCCAAGGCCGGGCATGTCGACCGGCTTCGTGGTGCGCAAGTCCTGGCCGACATCGACGAGTGGGGCTACCTGCTGCAGCGGTTCACCCGTTCTCCGTACGAGCGCAACACGCTCTTCTTCGAACTGATCCAACGCCAGGGCTCGCGTGGCTTCGGCAGCGCCAACATCCGGGCCCTGTACGAGGCCGTCGAACGCGACCGGCTGACCACCCCGTGAGTGTCCGGCCGTGGCAGCCCCGCGGCGCGGAAACCTTTGCAGTGCGACGGAAAGGAATGTCGTGACGAATCCGTTCGAGGACCCCGACGGCCGCTATCTGGTCCTGGTCAACGACGAGGGACAGCACTCTCTGTGGCCCACCTTCGTCGACGTGCCGGACGGCTGGCGGACCGTGTTCGGCGAGGACGGGCGCCAGGAGTGCCTCGACTACATCGAGCAGAACTGGACCGATCTGCGGCCGAAGAGCCTCATCGAGGCCATGGGCAGGTAGCAGCAACCGGTCGGCCCGGGTGGCGACGCGGCCACCCGGGCTCTCGGCTGCGGGAAACACCCTCCACGGCGGCCGTCGCCGCCTTTCTGACAGTCGACTACGGCAGAGGTAGGCGGGATGACTACTGTCGCGCGCGAGATTCGAGAACTGACGGCGGGCCAGGTCGGTGTCTGGCAGGCCCAGCGGATGGCGCCGGCGAACCCGGTCTACAACGTCAGCGAGTATCTGGAGATAACCGGAGACCTACGGGTCGACGACTTCGTCGAAGCTGTCGGGCGGACGGTGCGGGAGGCCGAGTCGCTGCGCCTGTGCTTCGTTCCCGGCGACGATCGGCCCAGCCAGTACGTCGCAGACCTCGACGACTACCGCATGGAGGTCGTCGACCTGTGCGACCAACCGGATCCGGCCGCCGCGGCGAACGCCTGGATGCTCGCGGCCACCCGGCAGCCCTTTGACCTGACCGTCGGGCCGCTGTTCCGCTTCGCCCTCCTGCGGCTGGCACCCGGTCGCTTCCGCTGGTTCCAGTGCGGCCACCACCTTGTCCTGGACGGGCTCAGCGGCTCCCTGCTCGCGGCCCGTACCGCGAAGATCTACGAGGCGTTACTGGCCGGCCAAGACCCGGGAGACGGCGCTTTCGAGCCGGTGTCGGTGCTGCTGGACACCGACCGGGCGTACCAGACCTCGGCCGACCGTGCCGCCGACCGTGCGCACTGGCTGGGCGACCTCGCCAGCTTGCCCGACTCACTGACCCTCAGCCACCGTGCCCGGCGGCTGCCCGACCGCCTCGAGCGGCACACCGCCGACCTCGACGCGGACCGGGCCGCCAGCCTCCACGCCGCCGCCGCCCGCCTGCGCACCAGCCCCGCCGTGCTCGTCGTAGCGGCCGCGGCGATCTACCGGCACCGCACCACCGGCGAGCGCGACGTCGTCCTCGGCCTGCCGACGCCTGGCCGGCTCGGTCTGCGGGAGCTGCGTATCCCCGGCATGACTGCCAACAACGTGCCTGTACGTCTGCGCGTCGAACCCGGCACCACCGTCGAGGACCTGGTCCGCCGCACCGCCCGGCAGGTCGGCACGGCCCTGCGCCGGCAGCGCTACCGGTACGAGGACACCCTGCGCGACCTCGGCCTCGTCGAAGGAAACGCGCTGTGCGATCTCATTGTCAATGTGATGGCCTTCGGCTATCCGTCGTCCCTCGGCGGCTGCGCTGTGACCGGCCGCACCCTGTCCAACGGTCCCATCGACGACACTCGCATCGACGTTTATCTGCGGCCGGGTGGCGGCAGCATCCAGCTCGACGTCGATGTCAACTGCGACGCCCGCGCGCCTGAGGCGGCGGGCGAGATCCTGCACCGCTTCCGCAACGTCCTGACATGGCTCGTGACCGCGCTCCCCGGCGACCCGATCGGGCACGCCGGACTTCTCGACGAAACCGAGAGAAAGCTGCTCCTGGCCGATCGCAACGACACCGCGACGCCGTTGCCGCGGACGACCTTCCCACAGCTCTTCGCCGAGCGGGTGCGGCAGGCGTCCGCTGCCGTGGCCGTGCACTCGGACGCCGGCGAGCTGACCTACATGGAGCTCGACGAGCGTGCGAACCGGCTCGCCCATCACCTGATGCGCCTCGGGGCCGGCCCGGAGCAGGTGATCGCGGTCGCCATGCGCCGGGGCGCCGAACTCGTCGTGACACTGCTCGCCGTCGCCAAGACCGGCGCCGCTTACCTGCCCCTCGACATCGCCCACCCGGCCGAGCGGATCGCCTTCATGCTCGCCGACAGCGGCGCCTCCATGCTGCTGGGCGCGGAGGAACTGCTCGACGAACTCCCGGTCAGCCGGATGCTCACCCTCGCGGTCGACTCTGCCGCCACCCGTACGGCCCTGCACGGCGCCCCTTCCACGACGCCGGACGTGGACACCCATCCGGACGGCCTCGCGTACGTGATCTACACGTCGGGATCGACAGGTGTCCCGAAGGCGGTGCTGCTGACCCACGCCGGCGCCGTCAACCTCGCGGCGGCACAGGCACGCCGGTGCTTCGTCGAGTCGTCCAGCCGGGTGTTGCAGTTCGCCTCGCTCGGCTTCGACGCGGCCACCTGGGAACTGCTGATGGCCCTCAGCACCGGGGCACGGCTGGTCGTGGCCCCGGCCGGGGACCTGCTCCCCGGCCCCGGCCTCACCGGTCTCATGACCCGGCACGGTGTCACCCACGCGACCCTGCCGCCCGCCGTGCTGTCCGTCCTGAACCCGTGCGACCTGCCGGGTGTGTCCACGCTGATCTCCGCCGGTGAGGCGCTGGGTCGTGACCAGGTGAGCCGGTGGGCGCCCGGGCGGCGGTTCATCAACGCGTACGGGCCGACCGAGACCACCGTGTGCGCCACCATGACCGGCCCGCTGGGCGCCGGTGACGACCCCGCGATCGGCACACCCAACCCGAACCTGCGGGTCTACGTGCTCGACGGCTCGCTGTCGCCGGTCCCTGACGGAGCCGCCGGTGACCTGTACGTCTCTGGCACCGGCGTGGCCCGCGGCTACCTCGGCCGCCCCGGGCTGACCGCCCAGTCGTTCGTCGCCGACCCGTTCCGCACCGACGGCAGCCGCATGTACCGGACCGGTGACCGGGCTCGCTGGACCACGGACGGGCAGTTGGTCTTCGAGGGTCGTCACGACGACCAGGTGAAGATCCGTGGGTACCGCATCGAGCCCGGCGAGGTCCGCGCCGCCGTCGTCGCCCACCCCCAGGTCGCCGAGGCCGTCGTCGTCGCCGGCGAGGACAGCGCCGGGGACAGCCGCCTGGTCGCCTACGTGGTGCCGGTCGATGCCGCGACGAACGCCAGGGAACTCGCCGTAGCGGTCCGGCGCGTCGCCGCCGAGCGGCTGCCCGAGTACATGATCCCCGCGGCGATCGTGGTGCTCGACAACCTGCCGCTGACCGTGAACGGCAAGGTCGACCGCACGGCACTGCCGGCCCCCGAGTACGGCGGCGGAACCCGTACCGCCCCGGAGACGGTCCACGAAGAACTGCTCTGCGGGGCGTTCGCCGATGTTCTCGGGCTCGCCGAGGTCGGGGTGCACGACAGCTTTTTCGACCTCGGCGGGCACTCTCTGCTGGCAACCCGCCTGGTCAGCCGCGTCCGAACGCTGCTGGGCGTGGAGGTCGGCGTCCAGGAGCTGTTCGAGACGCCCACGGTCGCCGGGCTGGCCGGCCGCATCGCCGGATCCGTCCGGGCCCGGGCCGCCCTCACCGCCCGCCCGCGTCCCGAGCGCATCCCGCTGTCGTTCGCCCAGCGCCGCCTCTGGTTCATCGGGCAGATGGAGGGTCCCAGCCCCACCTACAACGCCCCGCTGGCCCTAGGGCTCACCGGCCCGCTCGACCGCGAGGCGCTCACCGAGGCGCTACGCGACGTGCTCGACCGCCACGAGGCGCTGCGGACCATGTTCCCGTCCGGCGGCGACGGCGAGCCCTACCAGCGCATCGTCGGCATGGACGAACTGTTGTGGCACGTCCCGGCCGTGGACGTCGTGCGCACCGAGCACTCGTATGCCCGACTCCGCAACCTCGAGGACCTCTCCACCGCTACGCCGCGCACGGACGGCGCTGTCGCGGAACTGTCCGACGCGGTGCTGACCGCGGCGGGTTATGCGTTTGATCTGTCGGTTGAGGTGCCGGTGCGGGCGTGGCTGTTTGTGGTGGGTCCGGATGAGTTTGTGTTGGTGCTGGTGGTGCATCACATCGCTGGCGATGGTTGGTCGATGGGGCCGTTGGCGCGGGATTTGTCGGAGGCGTATGGCGCCCGGTTGCGGGGTCAGGCGCCGGGGTGGGTGCCGTTGCCGGTGCAGTATGCGGATTACAGCTTGTGGCAGCGTGATCTGCTCGGTGATGAGGGTGATCCGGAGAGTGTGTTGTCGCGGCAGGTGGCGTATTGGCGGGAGGCGTTGGCGGGTAGTCCGGAGGAGCTTGTTCTGCCGGTTGATCGTTTGCGGCCGGTGGTGGCGTCGCATCGTGGTTTTTCGGCGCCGTTGCGGGTGTCGGCTGGGTTGCATGCGCGGTTGCGGGAGGTGGCGCGGGCTGAGGGTGTGACGGTGTTCATGGTGTTTCATGCGGTGTTGGCGGTGACGTTGTCGCGGTTGGGTGCGGGGTGGATGTTCCGATCGGGTCGGCGGTGGCGGGTCGTTCGGATGAGGCGTTGGACGATTTGGTGGGTTGTTTTGTCAATACGTTGGTGGTGCGTACTGATCTGTCGGGTGATCCGTCGTTTGTTGATGTGTTGGCTCGGGTGCGGCGGGCGGGGTTGGGTGCGTTCGCGCATCAGGATGTGCCGTTCGAGCGTTTGGTGGAGGAGTTGGCTCCGGTTCGGTCGTTGGCGCGGCAGCCGTTGTTCCAGGTTGTGCTGACCATGCACGATATCGCCGCGGCCGGGGTGAGCCTGGAGGGCCTGCAGGTGAGCCTGGTGTCCTCGGCCCGTCCGGCAGCGAAGTTCGATCTCGACGTGATGGTCGGCGAGATGTTCGACGCCGACGGTGCCCCCGGTGGCGTGCAGGGCACGGTGACGGTCGCGGCCGACCTGTTCGACGCGGAGGCGGCAGAGGCGATCGCGAACCGTCTGACACGGGTGCTGGACGCGGTGCTCGCTGATCCCTTCGTGCGGGTCGCCGAGGTGGATGTGCTGCTTGCCGGTGAGCGTGAGCGGGTGTTGCGTGGGTTCAACGAGGTGTCGTCTGGTGCGTCGGTTGTTTCGGTGTTGGAGGGTTTTGGTCGGTGGGTGGGGGAGTCGCCGGGTGCGTTGGCGGTGGGTGGTGTGTCGTATGTGGAGTTGGATGAGCGTGCGGGGCGGTTGGCGTCGGTGTTGCGTGCTGAGGGTGTGGTTGCTGAGTCGGTGGTGGGTTTGTGTTTGCCGCGTGGGTTGGACATGGTGGTGGCGATTCTTGCGGTGTGGAAGGCGGGTGGTGCGTATCTGCCGATCGATAGTTCGTTGCCGGCGGATCGGGTGGCGTTTCTTTTGGGTGACAGTCGTCCGGTGGTGACGGTTTCAACCGAGCGGATTGTGGAAGACCTGCCGGTTGGTCGGCATCGGATGTTGGTGGTCGATGACGCGTTGACCCGGATGCGGTTGGCGGCTGCCGAGCCGGTGCGGGACGCGTTGTCGTTGCCTGACCAGGCGGCGTATGTGATCTATACGTCGGGTTCGACGGGGCGTCCGAAGGGTGTCACGGTTACTCACGGCAATTTGGCGCGCTACCTGGCGGCGGTGCCCGAGCGGCTGGGTTGGGGCGTGCCGGGGGATCGGTATGCGTTGTTGCAGGCGCAGGTGACGGACCTGGGTAATACGACGCTGTTCACCGCGTTGACGACCGGCGGCACCGTGTACGTCCCGGACGAGGACCTGGTTGCCGACGCGGTCGGGCTGGCAGGCTACCTGCGCGAGTACGAGATTGATCATGTGAAGGCGGTGCCGTCGCAGGTGGCGGCGCTGGCATCGGCCGGCGTTGAAGGGGTTCTGCCGCGGCGGTCGCTGGTGTTGGGCGGTGAGGCGATTCCTGATGAGTTGGCGGCAAGGCTGTTGGCCGCGGCTGAGGGTCGGCGGGTTTTCAATCATTATGGGCCGACGGAGACGACGATCGGTGTGGCGGCTACCGAGTTCGACGGCACGATCGGGACGCCGTTGGCTGGTACGCGTTTGTTTGTGTTGGACGAGCGGTTGCGGCCTGTGCCGGTGGGGGTTTCGGGTGAGTTGTATGTCGCGGGGGAGCAGGTGGCCCGGGGTTACAACGTTGCGGTCTTGACGGCGCAGCGGTTTGTGGCGTGTCCGTGGGATGTCGGGCGGCGGATGTATCGCACGGGTGATCGGGTTCGGTGGACTGTGGATGGGCGGTTGGTTTTCGGGGGTCGTGCGGATGAGCAGGTGAAGATCCGTGGTTACCGTGTCGAGCCGGGTGAGGTTCAGGGGGTGCTTTCCGGGCTGCCCGGGGTGGTGCAGGCGGTGGTGGTGGCGCAGGTCGATGTTGCAGGGCAGACGCGGCTGGTCGCGTATGTGGTGCCGGCCGATGCGGACGTCGACCCGGCGGCTCTGCGGGCGCTGCTGGCCAAGCGGCTGCCCGACTATCTGGTGCCGTCGGTGGTGGTTCTGCTCGATGCGATTCCGTTGGCCAGTAACGGCAAGCTCGATCGGGCGGCGCTGCCCGCGCCGTCGCACGAGCAGTCGTACGGTCGCGCACCGGCGAGCCCGCAGGAGGAGATCCTGTGTGCGGCGTTCGCTGAGGTGCTGGGTGTGGAGAGCGTCGGTGTCGATGACGATTTCTTCGAGTTGGGTGGGCATTCGCTGCTGGCGACGCGGTTGGTGAGCCGGGTGCGGGTGTTGCTGGGTGTGGAGGTGGAGATTCGGGCGTTGTTCGAGTCGTCGTCGCCGGCGGGGTTGGCGGGGCGGTTGCGGGAGGCGGGGGTGGCGCGGCCGGCGGTGTCGGTGCGGATGCGTCCGCAGCGGTTGCCGTTGTCGTTCGCGCAGCGGCGATTGTGGTTCATCGGTCAGTTGGAGGGGCCGAGTCCGACGTACAACAGTCCGGTTGTGTTGCGGTTGAGTGGTGGTCTTGATCGTGATGCGCTTGGGGCTGCTTTGCGTGATGTGTTGGTGCGTCATGAGGCTTTGCGTACGGTGTTCCCGTCGTTCGATGGTGAGCCGTATCAGCATGTCATCCCCGCCGACCAACTCGACTGGCAACTCGCCGTCATCGACGTGGCGCCGGACGGCAGCGGTGCCACGCCGCAGCTCGAAGCGCTCGCCTGGGACCGGCAGATGACCGACCTGCCGACCGGCGGCATCAGCGACGCTGAGCTGTCGGGAGCGGTTGCCCGGGTGTCGGGCTACGCCTTCGACCTCTCGGTTGAGGTGCCGGTGCGGGCGTGGCTGTTTGTGGTGGGTCCGGATGAGTTCGTGTTGGTGCTGGTGGTGCATCACATCGCTGGCGATGGTTGGTCGATGGGGCCGTTGGCGCGGGATTTGTCGGAGGCGTATGCGGCCCGGTTGCGGGGTCAGGCGCCGGGGTGGGTGCCGTTGCCGGTGCAGTATGCGGATTACAGCTTGTGGCAGCGTGATCTGCTCGGCGACGAACGTGATCCCGACAGCGTGCTGTCGCGACAGCTGGCGTACTGGCGCGACACGCTGGCGGATAGCCCCGAGGAGCTCGCTCTGCCCACCGACCGGCCCCGGCCCCCGGTCGCCACCCACCACGGCCATGCGGCCCGTCTCGACATCCCGGCGGAGCTACACGACAAGCTGCGCCGCCTGGCCCGTACCCAGGGGGTCACGGTGTTCATGGTGTTTCATGCGGTGTTGGCGGTGACGTTGTCGCGGTTGGGTGCGGGGGTGGATGTTCCGATCGGGTCGGCGGTGGCGGGTCGTTCGGATGAGGCGTTGGACGATTTGGTGGGTTGTTTTGTCAATACGTTGGTGGTGCGTACTGATCTGTCGGGTGATCCGTCGTTTGTTGATGTGTTGGCTCGGGTGCGGCGGGCGGGGTTGGGTGCGTTCGCGCATCAGGATGTGCCGTTCGAGCGTTTGGTGGAGGAGTTGGCTCCGGTTCGGTCGTTGGCGCGACAGCCGTTGTTCCAAACCGTGCTCACCAAGCTCAACGCCGCCGACCGGGATGCCCGTCCCGGCCTGACGCTGCCCGGCATCCGATCGGAGCACCTCTTCCTGGGCCGCCCGGCAGCGAAGTTCGATCTCGACGTGATGTTCGGCGAAGTGTTCGACGCCGACGGCAGGCCCGGTGGCATCCACGGCGCGGTGACCGTGGCCGCCGACCTGTTCGACCCCGAGGCTGCCGACGCCATTGCGAAACGCGTGGTCCGAGTGCTCGACACGGTGTCGGACGATCCGTCGGTGCGGGTCGCCGAGGTGGATGTGCTGCTTGCCGGTGAGCGTGAGCGGGTGTTGCGTGGGTTCAACGAGGTGTCGTCTGGTGCGTCGGTTGTTTCGGTGTTGGAGGGTTTTGGTCGGTGGGTGGGGAGTCGCCGGGTGCGTTGGCGGTGGGTGGTGTGTCGTATGTGGAGTTGGATGAGCGTGCGGGGCGGTTGGCGTCGGTGTTGCGTGCTGAGGGTGTGGTTGCTGAGTCGGTGGTGGGTTTGTGTTTGCCGCGTGGGTTGGACATGGTGGTGGCGATTCTTGCGGTGTGGAAGGCGGGTGGTGCGTATCTGCCGATCGATAGTTCGTTGCCGGCGGATCGGGTGGCGTTTCTTTTGGGTGACAGTCGTCCGGTGGTGACGGTTTCAACCGAGCGGATTGTGGAGGACCTGCCGGTTGGTCGGCATCGGATGTTGGTGGTCGATGACGCGTTGACCCGGATGCGGTTGGCCGGGTCGGAGCTTCTTGCGGCCGGGTCTGTTCTGCCTGACCAGGCGGCGTATGTGATCTATACGTCGGGTTCGACGGGGCGTCCGAAGGGTGTCACGGTTACTCACGGCAATTTGGCGCGCTACCTGGCGGCGGTGCCCGAGCGGCTGGGTTGGGGCGTGCCGGGGGATCGGTATGCGTTGTTGCAGGCGCAGGTGACGGACCTGGGTAATACGACGCTGTTCACCGCGTTGACGACCGGCGGCACCGTGTACGTCCCGGACGAGGACCTGGTTGCCGACGCGGTCGGGCTGGCAGGCTACCTGCGCGAGTACGAGATTGATCATGTGAAGGCGGTGCCGTCGCAGGTGGCGGCGCTGGCATCGGCCGGCGTTGAAGGGGTTCTGCCGCGGCGGTCGCTGGTGTTGGGCGGTGAGGCGATTCCTGATGAGTTGGCGGCAAGGCTGTTGGCCGCGGCTGAGGGTCGGCGGGTTTTCAATCATTATGGGCCGACGGAGACGACGATCGGTGTGGCGGCTACCGAGTTCGACGGCACGATCGGGACGCCGTTGGCTGGTACGCGTTTGTTTGTGTTGGACGAGCGGTTGCGGCCTGTGCCGGTGGGGGTTTCGGGTGAGTTGTATGTCGCGGGGGAGCAGGTGGCCCGGGGTTACAACGTTGCGGTCTTGACGGCGCAGCGGTTTGTGGCGTGTCCGTGGGATGTCGGGCGGCGGATGTATCGCACGGGTGATCGGGTTCGGTGGACTGTGGATGGGCGGTTGGTTTTCGGGGGTCGTGCGGATGAGCAGGTGAAGATCCGTGGTTACCGTGTCGAGCCGGGTGAGGTTCAGGGGGTGCTTTCCGGGCTGCCCGGGGTGGTGCAGGCGGTGGTGGTGGCGCAGGTCGATGTTGCAGGGCAGACGCGGCTGGTCGCGTATGTGGTGCCGGCCGATGCGGACGTCGACCCGGCGGCTCTGCGGGCGCTGCTGGCCAAGCGGCTGCCCGACTATCTGGTGCCGTCGGTGGTGGTTCTGCTCGATGCGATTCCGTTGGCCAGTAACGGCAAGCTCGATCGGGCGGCGCTGCCCGCGCCGTCGCACGAGCAGTCGTACGGTCGCGCACCGGCGAGCCCGCAGGAGGAGATCCTGTGTGCGGCGTTCGCTGAGGTGCTGGGTGTGGAGAGCGTCGGTGTCGATGACGATTTCTTCGAGTTGGGTGGGCATTCGCTGCTGGCGACGCGGTTGGTGAGCCGGGTGCGGGTGTTGCTGGGTGTGGAGGTGGAGATTCGGGCGTTGTTCGAGTCGTCGTCGCCGGCGGGGTTGGCGGGGCGGTTGCGGGAGGCGGGGGTGGCGCGGCCGGCGGTGTCGGTGCGGATGCGTCCGCAGCGGTTGCCGTTGTCGTTCGCGCAGCGGCGGTTGTGGTTCATCGGTCAGTTGGAGGGGCCGAGTCCGACGTACAACAGTCCGGTTGTGTTGCGGTTGAGTGGTGGTCTTGATCGTGATGCGCTTGGGGCTGCTTTGCGTGATGTGTTGGTGCGTCATGAGGCTTTGCGTACGGTGTTCCCGTCGTTCGATGGTGAGCCGTATCAGCATGTCATCCCCGCCGACCAACTCGACTGGCAACTCATCGTGACCGAGGAAACCCCCGGCACGCTCCCCGGCGCGGTCACCGCCGGGGCGGGTTATGCGTTTGATCTGTCGGTTGAGGTGCCGGTGCGGGCGTGGCTGTTTGTGGTGGGTCCGGATGAGTTTGTGTTGGTGCTGGTGGTGCATCACATCGCTGGCGATGGTTGGTCGATGGGGCCGTTGGCGCGGGATTTGTCGGAGGCGTATGCGGCCCGGTTGCGGGGTCAGGCGCCGGGGTGGGTGCCGTTGCCGGTGCAGTATGCGGATTACAGCTTGTGGCAGCGTGATCTGCTCGGTGATGAGGGTGATCCGGAGAGTGTGTTGTCGCGGCAGGTGGCGTATTGGCGGGAGGCGTTGGCGGGTAGTCCGGAGGAGCTTGTTCTGCCGGTTGATCGTTTGCGGCCGGTGGTGGCGTCGCATCGTGGTTTTTCGGCGCCGTTGCGGGTGTCGGCTGGGTTGCATGCGCGGTTGCGGGAGGTGGCGCGGGCTGAGGGTGTGACGGTGTTCATGGTGTTTCATGCGGTGTTGGCGGTGACGTTGTCGCGGTTGGGTGCGGGGGTGGATGTTCCGATCGGGTCGGCGGTGGCGGGTCGTTCGGATGAGGCGTTGGACGATTTGGTGGGTTGTTTTGTCAATACGTTGGTGGTGCGTACTGATCTGTCGGGTGATCCGTCGTTTGTTGATGTGTTGGCTCGGGTGCGGCGGGCGGGGTTGGGTGCGTTCGCGCATCAGGATGTGCCGTTCGAGCGTTTGGTGGAGGAGTTGGCTCCGGTTCGGTCGTTGGCGCGGCAGCCGTTGTTCCAGGTTGTGCTGACCATGCACGATATCGCCGAGGCTTCCCTGCGCCTACCTGGCGTACAGGTCGAACTCTCACCGTCAGCCCGCCCGGCAGCCAAGTTCGACCTCGACATCATGGCCGGCGAGACGTTCGACGCCGACGGAACCCCCAGCGGCGTCCACGGCACGGTCACCGTGGCAGCCGACCTGTTCGACGCGGAAGCCGCCGAGGCCTTCGCCACCCGCCTCGTCCGGGTACTCGACGTAGTCCTGGCCGACCCCGGTGTCCGACTGTCCACCGTCGATCTGCTCGACGCGGACGAGCGTGAACGTGTCGTGCACACCTTCAACGAGGTGTCGTCTGGTGCGTCGGTTGTTTCGGTGTTGGAGGGTTTTGGTCGGTGGGTGGGGGAGTCGCCGGGTGCGTTGGCGGTGGGTGGTGTGTCGTATGTGGAGTTGGATGAGCGTGCGGGACGGTTGGCGTCGGTGTTGCGTGCTGAGGGTGTGGTTGCTGAGTCGGTGGTGGGTTTGTGTTTGCCGCGTGGGTTGGACATGGTGGTGGCGATTCTTGCGGTGTGGAAGGCGGGTGGTGCGTATCTGCCGATCGATAGTTCGTTGCCGGCGGATCGGGTGGCGTTTCTTTTGGGTGACAGTCGTCCGGTGGTGACGGTTTCAACCGAGCGGATTGTGGAGGACCTGCCGGTTGGTCGGCATCGGATGTTGGTGGTCGATGACGCGTTGACCCGGATGCGGTTGGCGGCTGCCGAGCCGGTGCGGGACGCGTTGTCGTTGCCTGACCAGGCGGCGTATGTGATCTATACGTCGGGTTCGACGGGGCGTCCGAAGGGTGTCACGGTTACTCACGGCAATTTGGCGCGCTACCTGGCGGCGGTGCCCGAGCGGCTGGGTTGGGGCGTGCCGGGGGATCGGTATGCGTTGTTGCAGGCGCAGGTGACGGACCTGGGTAATACGACGCTGTTCACCGCGTTGACGACCGGCGGCACCGTGTACGTCCCGGACGAGGACCTGGTTGCCGACGCGGTCGGGCTGGCAGGCTACCTGCGCGAGTACGAGATTGATCATGTGAAGGCGGTGCCGTCGCAGGTGGCGGCGCTGGCATCGGCCGGCGTTGAAGGGGTTCTGCCGCGGCGGTCGCTGGTGTTGGGCGGTGAGGCGATTCCTGATGAGTTGGCGGCAAGGCTGTTGGCCGCGGCTGAGGGTCGGCGGGTTTTCAATCATTATGGGCCGACGGAGACGACGATCGGTGTGGCGGCTACCGAGTTCGACGGCACGATCGGGACGCCGTTGGCTGGTACGCGTTTGTTTGTGTTGGACGAGCGGTTGCGGCCTGTGCCGGTGGGGGTTTCGGGTGAGTTGTATGTCGCGGGGGAGCAGGTGGCCCGGGGTTACAACGTTGCGGTCTTGACGGCGCAGCGGTTTGTGGCGTGTCCGTGGGATGTCGGGCGGCGGATGTATCGCACGGGTGATCGGGTTCGGTGGACTGTGGATGGGCGGTTGGTTTTCGGGGGTCGTGCGGATGAGCAGGTGAAGATCCGTGGTTACCGTGTCGAGCCGGGTGAGGTTCAGGGGGTGCTTTCCGGGCTGCCCGGGGTGGTGCAGGCGGTGGTGGTGGCGCAGGTCGATGTTGCAGGGCAGACGCGGCTGGTCGCGTATGTGGTGCCGGCCGATGCGGACGTCGACCCGGCGGCTCTGCGGGCGCTGCTGGCCAAGCGGCTGCCCGACTATCTGGTGCCGTCGGTGGTGGTTCTGCTCGATGCGATTCCGTTGGCCAGTAACGGCAAGCTCGATCGGGCGGCGCTGCCCGCGCCGTCGCACGAGCAGTCGTACGGTCGCGCACCGGCGAGCCCGCAGGAGGAGATCCTGTGTGCGGCGTTCGCTGAGGTGCTGGGTGTGGAGAGCGTCGGTGTCGATGACGATTTCTTCGAGTTGGGTGGGCATTCGCTGCTGGCGGTGGCGTTGGTGGAGTGGTTGCGCCGACGTGGGGTGTCGGTGTCGGTGCGGGGATTGTTCCAGTCGCCGACACCGGCGCGGCTGGCGGAGTTGACCGGTCCGCCGGTGGTGGTGGTGCCGCCGAACCTGATTCCGGTGGGGGCGGAGCGAATCACGGCGGAGATGGTGCCGCTGGCGGGGTTGACCGACGAGCAGCTGGCTGTGGTGGTGGACCAGGTGCCCGGTGCTGCGGCGAACGTGGCGGACATCTATCCGCTGGCGCCGTTGCAGGAGGGCATCTTCTTCCACCACCTCATGGCGTCGGCGTCCGGTCGTGACGTTTACGTCCTGCCCATCGCGCTGGGCTTCGACTCCCGCACCCGCCTCGACGCCTTCCTGGACGCGCTGCGGCAGGTGATCGCGCGGCATGACATCTATCGCACGGCGATCGTGTGGGAAGGACTGCCCGAACCCGTGCAGGTGGTCGTCCGGGAGGCGGCACTACCCGTCGAGAGGGTCACCCTCGGTGGATCCGGTGACGCGGTGACCCAGCTGGTCGCCATGGGCGGCGGCTGGATCGAACTGGGGACGGCCCCGCTGATGCGCGTCCACGTGGCGGCCGACCCCGGCAGCGGCCGCTGGCTCGCGGTCCTGCGGATCCATCAGCTGGTACGCGACCACACCACCCAGGAGGGTCTGCTGCGCGAACTCGGCGCGATCCTGGGCGCCACCGGGAGCGCACTGCCCGAACCGGTGCCGTTCCGCGAGTTCGTCGCGCAAGCGCGGCTGGGTGTGCCGCGGGAGGAGCACGAGCGGTACTTCGCCAGACTGCTGGGCGACGTGAGCGCGACGACCGCGCCGTACGGCCTGCTGGAGGCCCACGGCGACGGCCGCGACGCGGTCCGGGCGCAGGCGATGCTCGGTGACGACCTGGCCGCCGGAGTGCGCGAGGCGGCCCGGACACTGGGCGTCAGCGCGGCAACCATCTTCCACCTGGCGTGGGCCCGGGTGCTGGCCGCGATCGAGGGCCGCGCGGACGTCGTGTTCGGCACGGTGCTGTTCGGCCGGATGAACGCTGGCAGCGGCGCCGACCGCGCACTCGGGCCCTTTATCAACACCCTGCCGGTGCGGGTGCGTGTGGACGGCACCAAGGTCGGCACGGCACTGCTGGAGCTGCGCGACCAACTGGCCGAACTGCTCGCCCATGAGCATGCACCGCTCTCGCTGGCGCAACGGGCGAGCGGGGTTCCCGGCGGTACGCCCCTGTTCACCTCGATCTTCAACTACCGGCACAACCAGGCGGCCGCCCGGGCGGCGACCGGGCTGGACGGGGTGACGGCGCTGCTGTCCCGGGAGCGCACCAACTATCCCGTGGGCGTGGCGGTGGACGACCTCGGCGCGGGTTTCCGCCTCACGGTGGACGTGGTTCCTCCGGTGGAGGCGAAGGACGTCTGCGAGCTGCTGCTGACCTGCGTGAGCGGATTGGTGACGGCGCTGCGGGCCGATGCCGGGGGTGCGCTGGCAGCCGTGGAGGTGCTCGACGGCGCGAGGCGAAAGCAGGCTCTGGGCGCCGGCCCGGTGCCTCGGCCGGCCGGAACCACGGCGGTGGCCCTGATCGAGGCGCAGGTGGCGCGTACACCGGATGCGGTGGCGGTGCTGGGCGACGGGGTGCGGATGACCTATCGGGAGCTGGATGAAAGGGCGAACCGGTTGGCGCACCTGCTGCTCGGCCGGGGGGTCGGAGCCGAGTCGGTGGTCGGATTGTGCCTGCCGCGTGGCGTGGACGTGGTGACCGCGATGGTGGCGGTGTGGAAGGCCGGGGGCGCCTACCTGCCGTTGGATCCGCAGTACCCGGTGAAGCGGCTGGCGGACATGGTCGCCGACACGGGAGTACGGGTGGTCGTGGGGACCGGCTCGTCGGCCGACGTTCTGGCCGGCCCCGGTGTCCAGGTGCTGCGTCCCGACGACGAGGATCTGGCAGACCAGCCCGCCACCGCTCCACACATGCCGAGCCTGCCGCTGCAGGTGGCCTACGTCATCCACACCTCCGGCTCGACCGGTCGGGCCAAGGGCGTCGCGGTCACCCATGCCGGTCTCGCCGCCCTCGTGGCCGAGCAGGCCGACCGCTTCGCGCTGGGCTCCGGCAGCAGGATGCTGCAGTTCTCCTCACCGAGCTTCGACGCCGCGCTGGCCGAGACCCTGGTGACCCTGGCGTGCGGTGCGGCGCTGGTGGTGGCCAATGCTGATCAGCTGCTGCCGGGTCCGGCACTGACCCGGCTGGTGACCGAGCACGGCGTCACCCACGCCACGCTGCCGCCCGCGGTGCTGGCCGCGGCCGATCCGAGCGACCTGGCTCCGATCACGACAGTCGGGTCGGTGGGCGCTGCCCTCACCGCACCGATCTTGGGCCGCTGGGCCCCCGGACGACGCTTCCTCAACGGCTACGGGCCCACCGAGACCACGGTCTGCGTCACGCTGTCCGCGCCGCTGTCGCCGGGGGATCAGCCGGTGCTCGGCGCGCCCTTCCGGAACAGTCGCGTGTACGTGCTCGACGCCGGGCTGCGGCCGGTGCCGGACGGCGGAGCGGGCGAGCTTTACATCGCCGGGACGGGGCTGGCAAGGGGCTACGCCGGACGGCCGGGGCTCACGGCACAGCGCTTCGTAGCGTGCCCCTGGGATCCGGGTGAGCGGATGTACCGTACCGGTGACCGCGTCCGCCGGACCACGGACGGGCAGCTCGTCTTCACCGGCCGCGACGACGACCAGGTCAAGGTGCGCGGGTTCCGGGTCGAGCCGGGCGAGATCGAGGCCGTCCTGCTCGAGCAGCCCGGCGTGCGCGAGGCGGCTGTGATCGCCCGCGAAGACCGGCTGCTCGCCTACTACGCCGGCGACGGAACGGCGGAGTCCCTGCGGGATGCAGCCGCCAGCCGCCTGCCGGCGCACCTGGTTCCGTCCGCGTTCACTCTGCTCGACACCCTGCCGCTTACGCTCAGCGGCAAGCTGGACCGTGCCGCACTTCCGGCCCCCGACATCACCGGTGAGACCGGGCCGGGCCGCGCGCCCGTCACCGCGACCGAGAAGGCCATGTGCGCGGCCTTCGCCCAGGTGCTCGGACTGACCTCGGTCAGGGTGGACGACAGCTTCTTCACTCTCGGCGGCCATTCGCTGCTGGCGACCCGCCTGGTCAGTCGCGTACGCGCCGAACTGGGCCGGGAGCTGCCGATCCAGGAGGTCTTTGCCACCCCCACCCCGGCCGCGCTCGCCGCCGTGCTCGACGCGCAGGGCGACCACCGGCCGGACGTCCGGCCCGCCCTGCGCCCGCGCCGCAAGCAGGAGGAGTCCCGATGATCCCGCTCTCGTTCGCTCAGCGTCGCCTGTGGTTCCTGGCCCAGCTGGAGGGACCGAGCGCGAGCTACAACCAGCCGTCGGTCGTACGGCTCACCGGCGAGCTGGACCCGCAGGCCCTCGAACTCGCGCTGCTCGACGTCCTCGACCGCCACGAAGTGCTGCGCACCGTCTTCCCCGAGACGCCCGACGGCGAGCCGTACCAACGGATCATCCCCACCGCGGAGACCGGCTTCCATCTGCCGATCCTGCCCGTCCCCGCGGACGCCGCGGACGTTGCGGTTCTCGACGTGACGCGCCGCCCCTTCGATCTCGGCACGGAGATCCCGTTGCGCGCCACGTTGCTCACCGAGAGTCCCGGCGCCTACCTGCTCGTGCTCACCGTTCACCACATCGCGAGTGACGCCTGGTCGCTCGGTCTCTTGGCCCGCGATCTTTCCACCGCCTACCAGGCCCGGATCGGCGGAACTGCCCCCGATTGGAAACCCCTGCCGGTGCAGTATGCGGATTACGCACTGTGGCAGCGTGACCTGCTCCAGGAGGACGTCGGCGACGGCCTGCTGCACCGGCAGATCGCTCATTGGCGTACGGCTCTCGCGGGCATGCCGGAGGAACTGACGCTGCCCACCGATCGGGGCCGGCCGGCCGTACCCGGATCGCACGGTCACCGCGCCGAGCTGGAGCTTTCCGCCGAGACGCACCTGCGGCTGAGCGCTTGGGCCCGCGACCACAACGCGACGATGTTCATGGTCCTGCAGACGTGCGTGGCGGTCCTGCTGTCGCGCCTCGGTGCCGGCACCGACATTCCGCTGGGCTCGGCGATCGCGGGCCGCACCGACGAGGCGTTGGACGAGCTGGTGGGCTTCTTCGTCAACACGCTGGTCACCCGGATCGACCTGACCGGGGATCCCCGTGCCGGGGAGCTGCTGACCCGGGTGCGGGACGCGGACATCCGCGGCTACGCCCACCAGGATGTCCCGTTCGAGCGCCTGGTCGAGGACCTCGCACCGCGGCGTTCGCCGTCCCGGCATCCGCTGTTCCAGGTGATGGTCGGGCTGCAGAACCCGACCGACCGGCCGCTCGATCTGCCGGGTGTGCGGGCGACTGGTGTGACGGCTCCGGCCGGCGTCGCCAAGTTCGACCTCGAGGTCTCGCTGACGGAGTCCTTCGGCGTCAGCGGTGTGCCCGCGGGGCTGCGGGGCTGGCTGCTGGGGACGGCCGACCTGTTCGACGCCGCGACGGTGCGGACACTGACGGATCGCCTGGCGCGGGTGATCGACGCGATCGCGCAGGCGCCCGAAGCCCGGGTGTCCACGGTCGACGTGTTGGAGGCCGGTGAGCGGGATCAGGTGTTGCACGGCTTCAACGACACCTTTGCGGTGGTGTCGGGGTCGACGGTGGTCGATCGGTTCGAGTGGTGGGTGCGGGAGCGTCCTGGTGCGCTTGCTGTGGTGTGTGACGGCGTCGAGGTGACGTACGGGGAGCTTGATCGGGGTGCGCGTCGGGTCGCGGGTCATCTGCGGGCGTCGGGTGTGGGTGCTGAGGATGTGGTTGGTCTGCGGTTGCCGCGTGGTGCTGACATGGTGGCGGCGATTCTCGGGGTGTGGCGGGTGGGGGCGGCGTATGTGCCGTTGGATGGGCAGCTTCCGCAGGCGCGGCTTGATTTCATGGCAGCGGATAGTGGTGCTGTGGTGGTGTTGGATCATGTTGATTTTCCGGATGTGGGTGAGGTGGGGCGTTCGGTTGTTGCGGGTCAGTTGGCGTATGTGATTTATACGTCGGGGTCGACGGGTGTGCCTAAGGGTGTGGCGGTGACTCATGCGGCGGTGGCGAATATGGCTGCGGCGTTGTCGCCGTATTTGGGGGCTGGTCCGGAGAGCCGGGTTTTGCAGTTTGTGTCGTTCAGTTTCGACGCTTCCGTCTTGGATGTGGCGGTGACGTTGAGTACTGGTGGTGCTTTGGTGGTGGCGACGGGTGAGCAGCGTAATGATCCCGGTGCGTTGACTCGGTTGGTGGTTGAGCAGCGGGTGACGGCTGCGAGTGTGGTGCCGTCGTTGCTTGGTGTGTTGGATGTGGGTGGGTGGGCGGGTGTGTTGTGGATGGTGGTGGGTTCGGAGTCGTTGTCTGCTTCGTTGGCCGAGGTGTGGTCTGCGGGTCGTTGTTTGCGGCATGCGTATGGGCCGACGGAGTCGACGGTGATCGTGGCGTCGGCTGAGATGCGGGCGGGTTTGTCGGTGGTGCCGATTGGTGGTCCTGAGGCTAATAGTCGGTTGTTTGTGTTGGATGAGTGGTTGCAGCCGGTGCCGGTGGGTGTGGTCGGTGAGGTTTATGTGGCTGGTGTGCAGTTGGCTCGGGGATACCTGGGTCGGCCGGGTTTGACGGCGGAGCGGTTCGTGGCGTGTCCGTGGGGTGTGGGTGAGCGGATGTATCGCACTGGTGATCGGGCACGGTGGACGGTGGACGGGCAGTTGGTGTTCGCGGGTCGCGCGGATGACCAGGTGAAGGTTCGTGGGTTCCGGGTCGAGCTCGGTGAGGTGCAGAGCGTTCTACTGGAGCAGCCGGGTGTACGTCAGGCAGTGGTGGTGGTGCGGGGTGAACGCCTAATCGCCTATGTCGTTGGTTCGGTGGAGTCCGGGGCGCTCGCTCAGCGGTTGCCGCAATACATGGTGCCCGCGGCGGTGATGGTGCTTGATGAATTGCCGTTGAACGCGAGCGGCAAGGTCGATCGGGCTGCTCTGCCGGAGCCGGTGTTCGCTGGTGGGGAGGGGCGGGGGCCGGCCACGGTTCAAGAGGAACTGCTGTGTGCCGCCTTTGCTCATGTGCTCGGTGTCGAGCGCGTGGGTGTAGATGATGACTTCTTTGCGTTGGGTGGTCATTCGCTGCTCGCTACGCGGTTGGTGAGCCGGATCCGACGCGTGCTCGGGGTGGAGGTGCCGCTGCGGTTGGTGTTCGATGCGCCGACTCCGACGGGTATCGCGGCAGGGTTGGCGGGTGCGGGCGAGGCACGGCTGGCCCTGGTGGCTGGGTCGCGCCCGGAGCGGGTGCCGTTGTCGTACGCGCAGCGGCGGTTGTGGTTCCTCGGTCAGTTGGAGGGGCCGAGTGCGACGTACAACATTCCCACGGTGCTGAGTCTGTCGGGGGATGTCGATCGTGCTGCGCTGGCTGCTGGGTTGCGGGATGTGATCGGCCGGCATGAGGTGTTGCGCACGGTGTTCGCGGTGGCGGACGGGGAGCCGTATCAGCGGATCATCCCGGAGACTGAGCTGCGGTGGGAGTTGGAGACGGTTGCGGATGTCGCGGTGGTTGCCGGGCATCATTTCGATCTGGCTTCCGAGGTGCCGATCCGTGCGGGGTTGATGGAGTCCGGCGACGCGCTCACCCTTGTGGTAGTGGTGCATCACATCGCTGGTGACGGTTGGTCGATGGGCCGGCTAGCGCGTGACCTGTCGGTCGCGTATGAGGCCCGGTCTCGCGGCGGGGTGCCGCAGTGGGTGCCCCTGCCGGTGCAGTACGCGGATTACAGCTTGTGGCAGCGGGAGTTGCTCGGTGACGAGAACGATCCAGGCAGTGTCCTGTCGAGACAGGTCGCCCATTGGCGTGACGCCCTGCGGGGGGCTCCGGAGGAGCTGACGCTCCCGGTCGATCGGCCCCGTCCTGCGGTGTTCACGTCCCGAGGACATCAGGTGCCGCTGTCGATCTCCGCGGCGGAGCACCAGGAACTGCGGCGGCTGACGCGGGAGCATGGTGTCACGCTGCACATGCTGGTGCAGGTTGCCGTGGCGGTGCTGCTGTCCAAGCTGGGCGCGGGCACGGACATCCCGCTGGGCTCGGCCGTCGCCGGTCGCACCGACGAAGCCCTCGACGAGCTGGTCGGACTATTTGTCAACACGTTGGTGACGCGGGTTGACCTGACGGGGGATCCGACGCTTGCCGAGGTGCTGGAGCGGGTTCGTGAGGCGGGTGTCGGGGGTACGCACATCAGGACGTGCCGTTCGAGCGCCTGGTGGAGGAGCTGGCCCCGGCGCGGTCGCTGGCCCGGCACCCGCTGTTCCAGGTCATGGTCACGCTGCAGAACGCCAGTGGTGAAGGGGTGGACCTGCCGGGCGCGTCCGGAGTGGCCCTGCCCAGTTCGGCCGCCAAGTTCGACCTGGAGGTATCGCTGGCGGAGGTCGACGGCGACGGTGCCCCGGTGGGATTGCGGGGCCGGCTGTTGGGTGCCGTGGATCTGTTCGACGCTGACACGGTGCAGGTGCTGGCCGAGCGTCTGGTGCGGGTGATCGACGCGATCGCGCAGGCGCCCGAAGCCCGGGTGTCCACGGTCGACGTGTTGGAGGCCGGTGAGCGGGATCAGGTGTTGCACGGCTTCAACGACACCTTTGCGGTGGTGTCGGGGTCGACGGTGGTCGATCGGTTTGAGTGGTGGGTGCGGGAGCGTCCTGGTGCGCTTGCTGTGGTGTGTGACGGCGTCGAGGTGACGTACGGGGAGCTTGATCGGGGTGCGCGTCGGGTCGCGGGTCATCTGCGGGCGTCGGGTGTGGGTGCTGAGGATGTGGTTGGTCTGCGGTTGCCGCGTGGTGCTGACATGGTGGCGGCGATTCTCGGGGTGTGGCGGGTGGGGGCGGCGTATGTGCCGTTGGATGGGCAGCTTCCGCAGGCGCGGCTTGATTTCATGGCAGCGGATAGTGGTGCTGTGGTGGTGTTGGATCATGTTGATTTTCCGGATGTGGGTGAGGTGGGGCGTTCGGTTGTTGCGGGTCAGTTGGCGTATGTGATTTATACGTCGGGGTCGACGGGTGTGCCTAAGGGTGTGGCGGTGACTCATGCGGCGGTGGCGAATATGGCTGCGGCGTTGTCGCCGTATTTGGGGGCTGGTCCGGAGAGCCGGGTTTTGCAGTTTGTGTCGTTCAGTTTCGACGCTTCCGTCTTGGATGTGGCGGTGACGTTGAGTACTGGTGGTGCTTTGGTGGTGGCGACGGGTGAGCAGCGTAATGATCCCGGTGCGTTGACTCGGTTGGTGGTTGAGCAGCGGGTGACGGCTGCGAGTGTGGTGCCGTCGTTGCTTGGTGTGTTGGATGTGGGTGGGTGGGCGGGTGTGTTGTGGATGGTGGTGGGTTCGGAGTCGTTGTCTGCTTCGTTGGCCGAGGTGTGGTCTGCGGGTCGTTGTTTGCGGCATGCGTATGGGCCGACGGAGTCGACGGTGATCGTGGCGTCGGCTGAGATGCGGGCGGGTTTGTCGGTGGTGCCGATTGGTGGTCCTGAGGCTAATAGTCGGTTGTTTGTGTTGGATGAGTGGTTGCAGCCGGTGCCGGTGGGTGTGGTCGGTGAGGTTTATGTGGCTGGTGTGCAGTTGGCTCGGGGATACCTGGGTCGGCCGGGTTTGACGGCGGAGCGGTTCGTGGCGTGTCCGTGGGGTGTGGGTGAGCGGATGTATCGCACTGGTGATCGGGCACGGTGGACGGTGGACGGGCAGTTGGTGTTCGCGGGTCGCGCGGATGACCAGGTGAAGGTTCGTGGGTTCCGGGTCGAGCTCGGTGAGGTTGAAGCCGTGTTGCTGCGTCAGGTTGGTGTGCGTCAGGCAGTGGTGGTGGTGCGGGATGGGCGTCTGGTCGCGTATGTGAGTGGGGAGGTGGATTCGGGGGTGGTGCGGGAGTCGGTTGGTCGGGTGTTGCCGGAGTACATGGTGCCGGCGGTGGTGATGGTGGTGGATGGGTTGCCGTTGAATGCGAATGGCAAGTTGGATCGGGCTGGGTTGCCGGTGCCGGTGTTTGTTGGTGGGGAGGGGCGGGGGCCGGCCACGGTGCAGGAGGAGTTGTTGTGTGCGGGGTTCGCTCATGTGTTGGGGGTCGAGCGGGTGGGTGTGGATGATGATTTTTTTGCGTTGGGTGGTCATTCGTTGTTGGTGGTGGCGTTGGTGGAGTGGTTGCGTGGGCGTGGTGTGTCGGTGCCGGTGCGGGCGTTGTTCCGGTCGCCGACGCCGGCGCGGTTGGCGGTGTTGGTGGGTCCTGGTGAGGTGGTGGTGCCGCCGAATCTGATTCCGGTGGGTGCGGAGTTTATTTCGGCGGAGATGGTGCCGTTGGCGGGTTTGTCGGATGAGCAGTTGGCGGTGGTGGTGGGGCAGGTGCCGGGTGGGGCGGCGAATGTGGCGGATGTGTATCCGTTGGCGCCGTTGCAGGAAGGCATCCTCTTCCACCACCGGCTCGCGGAGGACGGGGACAACGCCTACGTCTTCCCGACGGTGTTCGGCCTCTCCTCCCGCGACGAGGTCGAAGCCTTCCTGGCGGCCCTCGACCGGATCGTCGAGCGCCATGACATTTATCGGACGGCTTTCGTGTGGGAGGGGCTGCCGGAGCCTGTGCAGGTGGTGGCGCGGCGTGTTTCTCTGCCCGTTCGCGAGGTCGTTCTTGTGTCGGGTGATGACGAGGGTGCGGTGGCGGAGTTGGTGGCGGTGGCGGGTTCGGTGCTGGATGTGGGTCGGGCGCCGTTGATGGATGTGCATGTGGGGCGGGCGCCGGGTGGTTCGTGGTTGGTGGTGTTGCGGGTGCATCACTTGGTGCAGGATCACGCGACGCAGGAGGTGTTGCGGGCTGAGTTGAATGCGTTGTTGGCTGGTGATGAGGCGTCGTTGCCGGTGCCGTTGCCGTTCCGGTCGTTTGTGGCGCAGGCGCGGTTGGGTGTGCCGCGGTCGGAGCATGAGCGGTATTTCGCGGGGTTGTTGGGGGATGTGTCGGAGACGACGGCGCCGTTCGGGTTGCTGGATGTGCATGGTGATGGTCGGGGTGTGGTGGGTAGTCGTTTGGTGGTGGAGTCGGGTTTGGCTGCTCGGGTGCGGGAGGTGGCGCGGTCGTCGGGGGTGAGTGCGGCGACGGTTTTCCATGTGGCGTGGGCGCGGGTGTTGGCGGTGGTCAGTGGTCGTGAGGATGTGGTGTTCGGGACGGTGTTGTTCGGGCGGTTGGGTGCTGGTGCGGGTTCGGATCGGGTGCCGGGTCTGTTCATCAACACGTTGCCGGTGCGGGTGGGTGTGGGTGGGGTGAGTGTTGGTGCTGGTGTGGGGTTGGTGCGTGATCAGCTGGCGGAGTTGATGGTGCATGAGCATGCGCCGTTGTCGGTGGCTCAGCAGGTGAGTGGGTTGCCGGGTGGTGTTCCGTTGTTCACGTCGATCTTCAACTACCGGCACAACCGCAAGTCCGCTGCCGGCGAGCACCGGTCCCAGGTCAAGATGCTGCTCAGCCGGGATGTCAGCAACTATCCCTTGGCGGTGGCCGTGGACGACCTCGGCGACGGGTTCACCCTGGTCGTCGATGCCGTGTCCGAGGTAGACGGCGACGCGCTGTGCACGATGCTGCACACCGCCCTGGGCAATCTGGTCACCGCGCTCGAAACCGATCCCGGCGTGCCGCTGCCCTCGATCGCCGTCCTGGACCCCGGGACGCGTCACCAGGTGGTGGCCGCCTGGAACGACACCGCCACGCCGCCGCCCTCCGCGGACGTCGTCGCGCTCGTCGCCGAGCAGGCGCGACGGAACCCCGGCGCGGTCGCCGTCGTCGCCGGCGATGAGCAGCTGACCTACCGAGACCTCGAGCAGCGGGTGAACCGGCTGGCAAGGGTACTGATCGAGCGGGGTGTCCGGACCGAGTCGGTGGTGGCGGTCTGCCTGCCCCGGAGACTGGATCTGGTCGTGTCGCTGCTCGCGGTGCTCAGAGCCGGCGCCGCGTACCTGCCGGTCGACCCAACGCTGCCCGCCGAGCGGATCACGGCGATGCTGGAGGACTCCGGAGCCCGGCTCGCCGTCGCGGCCGGCACGGTGTTGCCCGAGTCGGTGGAGACACTGTCGCCGCAGGTGCCGTACCAGATCGGCGCCGACGACGCCCCGGCGGTGGCAACCCAACCGGGCAACGCCGCCTACGTGATCTTCACGTCCGGCTCCACCGGACGACCCAAGGGTGTCGTCATCTCCCGGCTGGCGCTCGGCAACTTCCTGGCCGACATGGGCCGCCGCTTCCCGCTCGACGCCGCCGACCGCCTCCTGGCGGTCACCACGGTCGGCTTCGACATCGCCGGGCTCGAACTCTTCCTGCCGCTGATGCACGGCGCCCAGTTGGTGCTCGCCGACCGCGACACCGTCCAGGACCCTGCCGCCCTGCTGGCCGCCGTCAGCCGCCAGGGCATCACCGTCCTGCAGGCCACGCCGGGCCTGTGGCAGGCGGTGCTGGACGCCGGCGACGAGCCGCTGCGCTCGGTACGCGCGCTGGTCGGCGGCGAGGCGCTGCCGGCCGCCCTCGCCACCGCGCTGCGGGAGCGCACCGCCTCGGTCACCAACCTGTACGGTCCCACCGAGGCGACCATCTGGGCCACCGCGGGCGGCGTCGAGCACATCCCGGCGGCCGGCCCGCCCATCGGCAGACCAATTGCCAACACCTCCGCCTACGTGCTGGACCGGCGCCTCGAACCGGTTCCCGCGGGGGCCGCCGGCGAGCTCTACCTGGGTGGGGTGCAGCTGGCCCGCGGGTACGCCGGCCGGCCCGGACTGACCGCCGAACGCTTCGTGGCCTCTCCTTTCGTGCCCGGCGAGCGGATGTACCGCACGGGCGACCAGGCCCGGTGGAGTCGGGCCGGTGAGCTCGAATACCTTGGCCGCACCGACGACCAGATCAAGATCCGCGGATTCCGGATCGAGCCCGGAGAGGTGCAGGCCGTCCTCTCCGAGCACCCCTCGGTCGTCCGGGCGGCCGTGCTCGCCCGCGAGGACACCCCCGGCAACGTCCGCCTCGTCGCCTACATCGTCGCCGCCGCTACCGGGATCGGTGATCTGGCCGCCGAGTTGCGCGCGCACGCCGCGGCCCGGCTGCCGCACTACATGATCCCTGCCGCGGTCGTCCTGCTCGAGCGGCTGCCGCAGACACCGAACGGCAAGCTCGACCGCAAGGCGCTCCCGGCGCCCGACGTATCGGCCGCCCCGGCCGGCCGGCCGCCGAGCACCCCGCAGGAGGGAATCATTTGCAGCGCGTACGCCACGGTGCTCGGGGTGGGGGAGGTCGGCGTGGATGCCGACTTCTTCGCCCTCGGCGGCCACTCCCTGCTCGCGACGCGGCTCGTCAGCGAACTGCGGGCCGGGCTCGGCGTCGAGCTCCCGATCCGGGCGATCTTCGCCCATCCCACCCCGGCCGCACTCGCGGCCTGGATCGCTGACCACGGAAAGCCCCAGCAGAAGGCCAGGCCCGCCCTGCGGCCGATGCGTGAGCAGAAGGAGTCCGCATGATCCCCCTTTCTTTCGCGCAGCGCCGGCTGTGGTTCATGACCAAGCTGGAGGGCGCGAGCACCACGTACAACAACACCGTGGCCATGCGCCTCACCGGTGACCTCGACCGGGAGGCGCTCGCTGCGGCGCTCACCGACGTGGTGGCGCGGCACGAGGTGCTGCGCACGTTGTTCCCGGAGGTCGACGGCGAGCCGTGCCAGAAGGTGCTTCCGCCGGCAGAGGCGGACTTCCGCATCACGTACACGGATGTGGCCCCCGGCGACATCGACGCGGCGGTTACGCGGGCCGCCCGGCAAACGTTCGACCTGGCGACCGACATCCCGGTCCGGGGGTGGCTCTTCGCGGCCGGCCCGGGTGAGCACGTCCTGGTTCTGCTGGTCCACCACGTGGCCTGGGATGCCTGGTCGAACGGCCCGCTCGCGCGGGATCTCGCCACGGCCTACCAGGCTCGCCGCGACGGCCGGGAGCCCGGATGGGAACCGCTGCCCGTCCAGTACGCGGACTACAGCCTGTGGCAGCGCGAGCTGCTCGGCGACGAGAACGACCCGGACAGCGTCGCCCATCGGCAGATCTCCTATTGGCGCGCCGCCCTCGACGGTGCCCCGGAGGAGCTGCCGCTGCCCTTCGACCGGCCCCGGCCCGAGGTGCCGTCCTACCGTGGTCACCGGATCAGCCACGACATACCAGCGATGACACATAGTGCCCTGGCGGAGGTGGCGCGCGGCCACGGCGTGACCCTGTTCATGCTGATGCAGGCCGCCGTCGCCGTGACCCTCCACCGGCTCGGCGCCGGCCCGGACATCCCCCTCGGCTCGCCTGTGGCCGGACGTACCGACAAGGCCCTCGACGACCTGGTCGGCTGCTTCGTCAACACGCTGGTGCTGCGCACCGATCTCACCGACGACCCGACTTTCGCCGAGCTGCTGGTGCGCGTGCGGGAGACCGGACTGGCCGCGTTCGAGCACCAGGACGTCCCGTTCGAGCGCCTGGTCGAAGAACTTGCGCCGGCTCGCTCGCTGGCCCGACAGCCGCTCTTTCAAGTGCAGCTGACCATGCAGAACACCGGCTCGGTCAGCCTGCGCCTGCCCGGGCTGGCGATCGCGGGTCTGCCGGTACGTGAGTCACCGGCCCGCTTCGACCTCGCGGTGGCCGCCACCGAGTCGTTCGACGCCCACGGCGGCCCCGCCCGGCTGGCACTGACTGTCACCGGCGCGGCCGATCTGTTCGACGCCGCGACCGTGCAGACCGTCACCAACTGCCTGGCTCGGGTCCTCGAGGCGGTCGCGGCCGATCCGCGGATGCCGGTGTCTACTTTGGACGTCATGGGCGCTGATGAACGCCGTCGGGTGCTGCACACCTTCAATGCCACGCCCGCCGTGCCGTCGCCGGTCCCCGTACTCGACGGCTTTCTGCACTGGGTACGAGCGACGCCGGATGCCACCGCGCTGGTCACAGGCGGTGAGCTGCTGACGTACGCCCAGCTCGACGCCCGGGCGGAGCGACTGGCCGCGAACCTGCGCTCACACGGCGTGGACGCCGAGTCCGTGGTGGGCCTCTGCCTACCGCGTGGCCTCGAGACGGTGACGGCGATCCTGGCGGTCTGGAAGGCGGGCGGGGCGTACCTGCCGATCGACCCGAGCCTGCCGGCGGACCGGATCGACTACATGCTCAGCGACAGCCGCGCCGGGATCGTCCTCGGCCGAGACGAACTCGCACCGGTCCCGGAGGCGCTTCCGCACGAGGCGGCCCCACCCCGTCCGGGGCAGGCGGCGTACGTGATCTACACCTCCGGTTCCACGGGCCGGCCCAAGGGCGTGACAGTCACTCACGACGGCCTGGCCCACTACCTCGCGACGGTGCCCGAGCGGCTGGGATGGGGTGCCCCCGGGGACCGGTACGCCCTGCTCCAGGCGCAGGTGACCGACCTTGGCAACACGGTGCTGTTCACCGCGTTGACGACCGGCGGCACCCTGTACATCCCGGACGAGGACCTGGTCGCCGACGCGGCCGAGCTGGCAGGCTACCTGCGCGAGCACGAGATCGATCATGTGAAGGCCGTACCGTCCCAGGTGGCCGCGCTGGCATCGGCCGGCGTCGAGGAGGTGCTGCCGCGGCGATCGCTCGTTCTGGGCGGTGAGGCGACACCGCCGGAGCTGGCGGACCGGCTGCTCGAAGCCGCGGCTGCCGCGGGCAAACAGGTCTACAACCACTACGGACCGACCGAGACCACTGTCGGGGTGGCCGCCACCCAGTGGGACGGCACGCTGGGCGCTCCGCCGCCCGGCACGATGTTCTTCGTCCTCGACGAGCGTCTGCGGCCGGTCCCGCCGGGCGTGACCGGTGAGCTCTACGTCGCGGGTGAGCAGCTCGCCCGCGGCTACCGCGGCGCGGCTTCGACAGCGCAGCGGTTCGTGGCGTGTCCCTGGGATCCGGGCCGGCGAATGTACCGCACGGGTGACCGTGGCCGGTGGACCGCCGACGGCCGGCTGGTGATCGCCGGCCGGGTGGACGAACAGGTGAAGATCCGCGGCTACCGGGTCGAGCCGGGCGAGGTCCGCAACGTCCTTTTGGGCCTGCCGCAAGTCGCTCAAGCTGTGGTCGTCGCACGGAGAACCGAGGACGAGACCCGACTGCTGGCCTATGTCGTGCCCGCCGGCACGGCCGCTGATCCTGGCGCGATCAGGGACGACCTGGCGGGCCGGCTGCCGGATTACCTGCTGCCCTCCGCGCTGATGCTGATCGACGAGGTCCCGCTGACGAGCAACGGCAAGCTGGACCGTGCCGCCCTGCCCGAGCCGGCGCAGCAGCGCACCGCCGGCCGCGCGCCGGCGAATGCGCAGGAGGAGATTCTGTGCGCCGCCTTCGCCGACGTCCTGTGCCTGCCGCACGTCGGTGTCGACGACGACTTCTTCACCCTCGGCGGGCATTCCCTCCTGGCGATCTCATTGGTCGCCTGGCTGCGCCGGCGCGGGGTGTCGGTCCCGGCTCGCGCGTTGTTCCAGTCACCCACGCCCGCACAGCTGGCGGTCGTCGCCGGGCCGCCGCAAGTCAAGGTTCCGCCGCATGCAGTTCCGGTGGGCGCGGAGCGGATCTCGGCGGAGATGGTGCCGTTGGCGGGCTTGTCGGACGAGCAGTTGGCGGTGGTGGTGGGGCAGGTGCCGGGTGGGGCGGCGAATGTGGCGGACGTGTATCCGTTGGCGCCGTTGCAGGAGGGCATTTTCTTTCATTACCTGTTGCAGGCGGGTTCGGGTTCGGATGTGTACGCGTCGCCGCGGGTGGTGCGGTTCGTGTCGCGGGAGCGGTTGGATGCGTTCCTCGACGCGTTGCGGCAGGTGATTGCGCGGCATGACATCTATCGCACGGCGATCGTGTGGGAAGGCCTGCCCGAGCCGGTGCAGGTGGTCCTGCGGGACGTGACCCTGCCCGTCGAGGAAGTGACGCTCGACGACACGGATGATGCGGTGGCGCAGCTGCGGGAGGTGGCCGAGCAGCGCATGGACGTCCGGACGGCACCCCTGATGCGGATTCACGTCGCGGCCGAGCCCGGCTCGGGGCAGTGGCTGATGCTGCTGCGCATCCACCACCTGGCGCAGGACCACACGACCCAGGACGTGCTGCTGCGCGAGCTCGGCTCGATCCTCGCCGGCCGGTCCGCCGACCTCCCCCGGCCGGTGCCGTTCCGCGAGTTCGTGGCGCAGGCGCGGCTGGGTGTGCCACGGCAGGAGCACGAGCGGTACTTCGCCGGACTGCTCGGCGACGTCACGGAGACGACCGCCCCGTACGGGCTGACCGACGTCCACGGTGACGGGCGCGCCGTGACCCGGACGCGCCTTCCGCTCGAAGGCGACCTGTCGAACCAGGTGCGGGAGGTTGCTCGCGGGCTGGGCGTGAGTGCGGCGACGGTGTTCCATCTGGCGTGGGCGCGGGTGCTGGCGGCGGTCAGTGGTCGTGACGACGTGGTGTTCGGCACGGTGTTGTTCGGTCGGATGAACGCGGGTGCCGGCGCGGATCAGGTGCCGGGCCTGTTCCTGAACACGTTGCCCGTACGGGTGCGGGTGGGGAATGTGGGTGTGGGTGCGGCGTTGCTGGCGTTGCGTGACCAGCTGGCGTGGCTGCTGGTGCATGAGCACGCGCCGTTGTCGTTGGCGCAGCAGGCCAGTGGTGTCCCGGGTGGCACGCCACTGTTCACCTCGATCCTCAACTACCGCCACAACCAGCGGGCGGCCGCACCCGAAGGCCACGACAGGCCCGCGGGCATCTCCACGGTCGAGATGCGGGAGGCGACCAACTACCCTGTCAGCGTCTCCGTCGAAGACGACGGCACGGACTTCGGGCTGACAGTGGACGCCGTCCCCGCAGTGGACGCGCAGGAGCTGTGCCGCCTGATCCGGAGCTGCCTGACCGAGCTGACGGCGGTGCTGCGGGCGGACGCCGGACGCGCCCTGGCGACGGTTGAGGTGCTCGACGCCGCCGATCGCGAGCGGCTGACACGGACCGGAACCGGCCGGCCGAGCGGCGTGGCCCCATCACCGGCGGCCGCGTTGTTCGAGGCGCAGGTGAGCCGTACCCCGGAGGCCGTGGCCGTGCTCGGTGACGATTTGCGGGTCACCTATCAGGAACTGGACGAACGGGCGAACCGGCTGGCCCGGGTGCTGGCCGGCCTGGGCGTGAACGCCGAGTCGGTGGTCGGGTTGTGCCTGCCACGCGGGGTGGACGCCATCACGGCGATGCTGGCGGTGTGGAAGGCCGGCGGCGCCTATCTGCCGCTGGACCAGCAGTATCCGACGCCGCGGCTGGCCGAGATGGTCGCCGGCGCGGGTGCGCGAGTCGTGCTGGCGGACGGCCCGCCGGCCGACGCTCTGGCCGGACCGAGCGTACGGGTGCTGCGGTTGGACGACCAGACGGTCCGCGACACGCTGGCGCAGCAGCCGGCCACCGCGCCGGGCGTCGCTGTCTCGGTGCAGCAGCTGGCATACGTCATCTACACGTCCGGTTCGACGGGCCGGGCGAAGGGCGTGGCGGTCACGCATGCGGGCCTAGCCGCCCTGGTGACGGAGCACGTCGAGGGTTTCGCGCTCGACTCCGGCAGCCGAGTTCTGCAGTTCTCGTCGCCGAGCTTCGACAGCGCCCTTGCCGAGATCCTGGTGACGCTGGCGTGTGGCGCGGCCCTCGTGGTGGCCGACGCCCGCCACCTGCTGCCCGGCCCGGCTCTCGCGCGGGTGGTGGCGGAGCACGGCGTAACGCACGCCGCCCTGCCGCCCGTGGTGCTGGCGGCGTCGGACCCGCGGGACCTCGCCACCGTCTCGACGATCATCTCGGTCGGCGCGGCGCTCACCACGCCGACCGTCGACCGGTGGGCGCCGGGGAGGCGCTTTCTCAACGGGTACGGGCCCACCGAGACCACGGTCTACGGGACGCTCTCGGCACCGCTGTCCCCCGGCGACCGGGGCGCCATCGGCCGTCCTGTCCGCGGCAGCCGAGTTTTCGTGCTGGACAGTGGCCTGCGGCCGGTCCCGGCCGGTGCGGTGGGCGAGCTCTACATCACCGGCCCGAGCGTGGCCCGCGGCTATCTCGACCGGCCGTCGCTCACGGCACAGCGGTTCGTGGCCTGCCCCTGGAACCCGGCGGAGCGGATGTACCGGACCGGCGACCGCGTGGCCTGGGCCGCCGACGGGCAGCTGGTGTTCGCCGGCCGCGCCGACGACCAGGTCAAGGTGCGCGGATTCCGGGTGGAGCCCGGGGAGGTCGAAGCCGTCCTGCTCGAGCAGGACGGCGTGCGGCAGGCCGTCGTGGTGGCTCGCCAGGACCGGCTGGTCGCCTACATCACCGGCGAAGCGGCGGGGCAATCCTTGCGCGAGGCGGTCGCCCGCCGACTGCCCCAGTACATGGTCCCCGCCACCGTGATGGTGCTCGCGGAGATGCCGGTGACGGTCAGCGGCAAGCTGGATCGGGCTGCTTTGCCGGAGCCGGAGTTTGCTGGTGGTGTGGGCCGGGCGCCGGTGTCGGTGCGGGAAGAGTTGTTGTGTGTGGCGTTTGCGCAGGTGTTGGGTGTTGAGCGTGTCGGTGTGGATGATGATTTCTTTGCCTTGGGTGGGCATTCGTTGTTGGCGACGCGGTTGGTGAGTCGGATTCGAAGTGTGCTCGGGGTGGAGGTGCCGCTGCGGTTGGTCTTTGACGCGCCGACTCCGGCGGGTGTGGCCGGGGGGTTGGTTGGTGCGGGTGAGGCGCGGCCGGCGTTGGTCGCGGGGGTTCGGCCGGAGCGGGTGCCGTTGTCGTTCGCGCAGCGCAGGTTGTGGTTCCTTGGCCAGTTGGAGGGGCCGAGCGCGACGTACAACATTCCGGTGGTGTTGCGTCTGCCGGTGGATGCTGATCGGGCTGCGGTGGCCGCGGCGTTGCGTGATGTGATCGTTCGGCATGAGGTGTTGCGTACGGTGTTCGTGGTTGCGGACGGGGAGCCGTATCAGGAGGTGATTTCTGAGGCTGGGTTGCGGTGGGAGTTGGAGACCGTTGCTGATGTCGAGGTGGTCACCGGGCATTGTTTCGACTTGGCTGTCGAGGTGCCGATCCGGGCGGGTCTGGTCGAGTCCGCGGGTGTGCTCACCTTGGTGGTGGTGGTGCATCACATTGCTGGTGACGGGTGGTCGATGGGGCCGTTGGCGCGTGATCTGTTGGTCGCGTATCAGGCTCGTTCGCGGGGTGAGGTTCCGCAGTGGGTGCCGTTGCCGGTGCAGTATGCGGATTACAGCTTGTGGCAGCGGGAGTTGCTTGGTGACGAGAATGATCCGGACAGTGTCCTGTCTCAGCAGGTGGCGTACTGGCGTGAGGTTTTGCGGGGTGTGCCGGAGGAGTTGACGCTTCCGGTCGATCATCGGCGTCCGGCGGTGGCCACGCATCGGGGTCACGCGGCCGGCGTGGTGTTGCCGGCCGGGTTGCATGCCGGGCTGCGTCGGCTGGCGCGTGAGCATGGGGTGACGTTGCACATGCTGTTGCAGTCGTCGGTGGCTGTGCTGTTGTCGAGGTTGGGTGCGGGCACCGATGTTCCGCTGGGGTCGGCGATCGCGGGTCGTACCGACGAAGCCGTCGACGACCTGGTCGGCTTCTTCGTCAACACGCTGGTGACCCGGGTGGACCTGACGGGCGACCCGACCGTGGCCGAGGTGCTGGCGCGGGTTCGGGAGGCGAATCTCGGCGGGTATGCGCATCAGGACGTGCCGTTCGAGCGGCTGGTGGAAGAGTTGGCCCCGGCGCGGTCGCTGGCTCGGCACCCGCTGTTCCAGGTCATGGTCACGGTGCAGGACACCGGCGACCAGACTGCCAACCCGCCCGGCGCAGTCGCCAAGTTCGACCTCGAGGTCTCCCTGACGGAGTCCTTCGCCGCCGACGGTGCGCCCGCCGGCCTCCACGGCCGGCTGCTGGGTGCCGCAGACCTGTTCGATGCTGAGACGGTCGAGGCGCTGGGCCAGCGCTTGTCCCGGGTGATCGATGCGATTCTGCGCGGCGTCACCCGGCGGATCTCCTCGATATCGGTGCTCGAGGCCGGTGAGCGGGAGTTGGTGCTGCGCGGGTTCAACGCCACGGCGCGCCCAGTGCCGTTCCGGTCCGTGGCTGAGCAGTTCGAGTGGTGGGCGCGGGAACGTCCGGACGCGGTCGCGGTCGTGTGTGACGGCGTGGAGGTCTCGTACGGGGAGTTGGATCGTCGTGCGCGCCGGGTTGCCGGCCATCTGCTGACCTGCGGTGTGGGTGCCGAGGAGGTGGTGGGTCTGCGGTTGCCGCGTGGCGCTGACATGGTGGCGGCGATTCTGGGAGTGTGGCAGGCAGGAGCGGCGTACGTGCCGCTCGACCCGCAGCTTCCGCTGGCGCGCCTTGATTTCATGGCGGCCGACAGCGGTGTCGCGGCGGTGTTGGATCACGTCGACTTCCCGGACGCCGGCGTCGTGACCGCCTCGGCCGGTAGGGATCAGCTGGCGTATGTGATCTACACATCCGGGTCGACGGGTGTGCCCAAGGGGGTGGCGGCCACACACGGTGGTCTGGTGAATCTGGTGGCGACGTTGACATCGTGGCTGGAGGCAGGGCCGGACAGCCGGATCCTGCAGTTCGCGTCGTTCAGCTTCGACGCGTCGGTGCTGGACGTGGCGGTCACGCTGAGCACCGGCGGCGCACTGGTGATCGCGACGGCCGAGGAGCGCAACGACCCCGGCGCGTTGACCCGGTTGATCAACGAGCAACGGGTGAGCGCCACGAGCGTGGTGCCGTCGCTGCTGAGCACGCTGGACCCGGCGCAGGTGGCGCGGTTGTCGCCGCTGGTCATCGGTGCCGAGGCGATTAGCGGGCCGCAGGCGCGGGCGTGGAGCCGGGACCGGGTGCTGGTGAACACGTACGGGCCGACCGAGGCGACGGTGATGGTCACCGCCGGCCCTGTGGGCGCCGACGACACTGTCGTGGCGATGGGCGCACCACTGGCCAACATGCGCGCCTATGTGCTGGACGGTGCGCTGCAGCCGCTGCCGGTAGGTGTGACTGGTGACCTGTACGTGGCCGGTGTTCAGGTGGCTCGTGGCTATCTGGGCCGGCCGGGATTGACGGCGGAGCGGTTCGTGGCATGCCCGTGGGGTGATGGCGAGCGGATGTACCGCACGGGTGACCGGGCGCGGTGGACCGCCGACGGGCAGTTGGTGTTCGCCGGACGTGCCGACGACCAGGTGAAGATTCGTGGGTTCCGTATCGAGCTTGGTGAGGTGGAAACCGTTCTGCTTCAGCAGCCGGGCGTGCGCCAGGCCGCGGTGGTCGTACGGGACGAGCGGTTGATCGCCTACATCGTCGGGTCACTGGAACTTGACGCGTTGGCGCAGCGGTTGCCGCGGTACATGGTGCCGTCAACGGTGGTGGTGCTTGAGGAGTTGCCGTTGAACGCGAACGGCAAGCTGGATCGGGCTGCTTTGCCGGAGCCGGAGTTTGCTGGTGGTGTGGGCCGGGCGCCGGTGTCGGTGCGGGAAGAGTTGTTGTGTGTGGCGTTTGCGCAGGTGTTGGGTGTTGAGCGTGTCGGTGTGGATGATGATTTCTTTGCCTTGGGTGGGCATTCGTTGTTGGCGACGCGGTTGGTGAGTCGGATTCGAAGTGTGCTCGGGGTGGAGGTGCCGCTGCGGTTGGTCTTTGACGCGCCGACTCCGGCGGGTGTGGCCGGGGGGTTGGTTGGTGCGGGTGAGGCGCGGCCGGCGTTGGTCGCGGGGGTTCGGCCGGAGCGGGTGCCGTTGTCGTTCGCGCAGCGCAGGTTGTGGTTCCTTGGCCAGTTGGAGGGGCCGAGCGCGACGTACAACATTCCGGTGGTGTTGCGTCTGCCGGTGGATGCTGATCGGGCTGCGGTGGCCGCGGCGTTGCGTGATGTGATCGTTCGGCATGAGGTGTTGCGTACGGTGTTCGTGGTTGCGGACGGGGAGCCGTATCAGGAGGTGATTTCTGAGGCTGGGTTGCGGTGGGAGTTGGAGACCGTTGCTGATGTCGAGGTGGTCACCGGGCATTGTTTCGACTTGGCTGTCGAGGTGCCGATCCGGGCGGGTCTGGTCGAGTCCGCGGGTGTGCTCACCTTGGTGGTGGTGGTGCATCACATTGCTGGTGACGGGTGGTCGATGGGGCCGTTGGCGCGTGATCTGTTGGTCGCGTATCAGGCTCGTTCGCGGGGTGAGGTTCCGCAGTGGGTGCCGTTGCCGGTGCAGTATGCGGATTACAGCTTGTGGCAGCGGGAGTTGCTTGGTGACGAGAATGATCCGGACAGTGTCCTGTCTCAGCAGGTGGCGTACTGGCGTGAGGTTTTGCGGGGTGTGCCGGAGGAGTTGACGCTTCCGGTCGATCATCGGCGTCCGGCGGTGGCCACGCATCGGGGTCACGCGGCCGGCGTGGTGTTGCCGGCCGGGTTGCATGCCGGGCTGCGTCGGCTGGCGCGTGAGCATGGGGTGACGTTGCACATGCTGTTGCAGTCGTCGGTGGCTGTGCTGTTGTCGAGGTTGGGTGCGGGCACCGATGTTCCGCTGGGGTCGGCGATCGCGGGTCGTACCGACGAAGCCGTCGACGACCTGGTCGGCTTCTTCGTCAACACGCTGGTGACCCGGGTGGACCTGACGGGCGACCCGACGATCGGGGACCTGCTGGACCGGACACGGCGGATCAGCATCGACGGGTACGCGCATCAGGACGTGCCGTTCGAGCGGCTGGTCGAGATTCTGGCGCCGGCCCGCGCGCTTGGCCGGCATCCGCTGTTCCAGGTCATGGTCACGTTGCAGGACGCCACCGGCGTGGCGGCCGGTGCGGGCGGCGGGGCGGCCGCCGCGAAGTTCGACCTGGAGGTGTCGCTCTCCGAGACGTTCGACGCCGAAGGCGCTCCGGCCGGACTGCGGGGGCGTCTGCTGGGCGCGGCGGACCTGTTCGACGCCGAGACGGTGGAAGCGTTGGCCGACCGGCTGGTCCGGGTGATCGAGGCGATGGCCGAGGCCCCCGATGAGCGGGTGTCGTCGATCCCGATCCTGACGGCCGGCGAGCAGGACCGGATCCTGCACGGCTTCAACGACACGGTGGTGGAGCTGCCGCAGACGTCGATGGTCGATCGGTTCGCCGAGTGGGCTCGGAAACGTCCGGAGGCGACGGCGGTGTTCTGTGACGGTGTCGAGGTCAGCTATGGCGAGCTGGACCGACGCGCCGCGCGGGTAGCCGGCTATCTGCAAAACCGTGACGTGGGTGTCGAAGACGTCGTGGGGTTGCGGCTGCCGCGCGGAATCGCCATGATCACGGCGATCCTGGGTGTGTGGAAGGCCGGTGCCGCCTACCTTCCGCTGGATGTGGGCTATCCGCAGGATCGATTGGACTTCATGCGGGCCGACAGCGGAGCCCGTCTGGTGCTCGACGACGTCGAGGTCGACGGCGAGCCAGCGGACGTGGAGATCAGGCCGGACCAGCTCGCCTACGTCATCTACACCTCGGGTTCGACGGGTCGGCCGAAGGGCGTGGCGGCCACGCAGGGCGGTTTGACGAATATGGTGTCGGCGTTGGGGCCGTGGTTGCAGGCGGGTCCAGAGAGCCGGATCCTGCAGTTCATGTCGTTCAGCTTCGACGCGTCGGTGCTGGACGTGGCGGCGACGTTGAGCACTGGTGCCACGCTGGTGATCGCGACGTCCGAGCAGCGCGATGATGCCGAGGCGCTGACAGCGTTGGTGGAGGGGCAACGGGTGACGGCGGCCAGTGTGGTGCCGTCGTTGCTGGGCACGTTGGAGGCACGGTCGTGGCCCGGAGTGTCGGCGATGATCGTTGGTTCGGAGGCGTTGTCGGCGCGACTGGCCGACGAGTGGTCGGCGGGTCGTAGGTTGCGGCATGCGTACGGCCCGACGGAGTCGACGGTGATCGTGGCGTCGGCCGAAATGTCACCGGGCCAGTCGGTGGTGCCGATCGGTGGGCCTGAGGCCAACAGTCGCCTGTACGTGCTGGACGACCGTCTGCGGCCGGTTCCGGTCGGTGTGGTGGGCGAGGTGTACGTGGCCGGTGCACAACTGGCCCGCGGCTACCTGGGCCGCCCAAGGCTGACCGCCGAGCGGTTCGTGGCTTGTCCCTGGAACAGCGGGCAGCGGATGTATCGCACCGGCGACCGTGCCCGCTGGACAGCTGGAGGGCAGCTGGTCTTCGCCGGTCGTGCGGACGATCAGGTGAAGATTCGTGGGTTCCGCATCGAACCGGGCGAGATAGCGGCCGTTCTGCTGGGTCAGCCGGGCGTGCGGCAGGCCGCCGTGGTGGTCCGGGAGGACCGGCTGATCGCCTACGTGGTAGGCGAAGCGGCTGGACTACAGGAGGCATTGGCCCAGCGGCTGCCCCGGTACATGGTGCCTTCCGCGTTCGTACTCCTCGAAGAGCTGCCGCTGTCGATGAACGGCAAGCTCGATCGGGCGGCGCTTCCGGCCCCGCGCTTCGAGGGAGGAGCGGGCCGGGCCGCCGCGACGGTGCAGGAGGAGCTCGTCTGCGCCGCCTTCGCCGAAGTGCTCGGCGTCGAGCAGATCGGCGTGGACGACGACTTCTTCGCCTTGGGCGGCCACTCGCTGCTGGCGACGCGCCTGGTCAGCCGGATCCGCTCGGTGCTCGATGCGGAGCTGCCCCTGCGCTCGGTGTTCGACGCACCGACCCCGGCCGGCATCGCGGCCCGCCTCGTGACGGCCGATACCGCCCGGCCGGCCCTGGCGGCCAGGAAGCGTCCGCAGCGGGTGCCGTTGTCGTTCGCGCAGCGCCGCCTGTGGTTCCTCGCCCAGCTGGACGGCCCGAGTTCGACGTACAACATTCCGACGGTGCTTCGCCTGTCCGAAGACGTCGACCGGGCCGCCCTGGCCGCCGCCTTGCGCGACGTCATCGGCCGGCACGAGGTTCTGCGCACGGTCTTCGAGGCTGTCGACGGCGAGCCGTACCAGCGGGTCGTCCCGGACGCCGAGGTGTTCTGGGAGCTGGAGGCCATTGACGTCTCCGACCACTGTTTCGACCTGGCCACCGAGCTGCCGATCCGGGCCGCGCTCGTCGACGGCCACACGTTGGTGGTCGTGGTGCACCACATCGCCGGCGACGGTTGGTCGATGGGTCCGCTGGCCCGCGAGCTGTCCACGGCCTATGCCGCCCGAGTGCGGGGTGAGGCGCCGGAGTGGGAGTCGTTGCCGGTGCAGTACGCGGATTACACGCTGTGGCAGCGGGAGGTGCTCGGCGACGAGAACGACCCCGACAGCGCGCTGTCGCGGCAGGTGGCCTACTGGCGCGAGGCCTTGCGGGGCGTGCCGGAGGAGCTTCAGCTCCCGGTCGACCGGCCGCGTCCCGCCACCGCCTCACACCGAGGCCACCACGTGCCGGTGGAGATCTCCCCGGACGTGCACCACCGGCTGCGGCAGCTGGCGCGCGAGCACGGCGTGACCGTACACATGCTGCTGCAGGCATCCGTCGCGACGCTGCTGTCGAGGCTGGGCGCCGGCACCGACATCCCGTTGGGTTCGGCGATCGCCGGGCGCACCGACGAGGCCCTCGACGGGCTGGTTGGGTTCTTCGTCAACACCTTGGTGACCCGGATCGACCTGTCCGGCGACCCGACCTTCGGCGACGTGCTCGAGCGGGTGCGCGAACGCGGCCTCGAAGCCTACGCGCACCAGGAGGTCCCCTTCGAGCGCCTGGTCGAGGTGCTCACCCCGGCCCGCTCCCTGGCCAGGCACCCGCTGTTCCAGGTGATGGTGACCCTGCAGAACAACGCCCGCCCGGCCCTGGACCTGCCCGGGGTGCGCCCCACCGGCCCGGCGGACGACGAAGGCGCGGCGGCGGTCACCGCGGCGAAGTTCGACCTCGAGGTGACCCTCTCGGAGTCCCTGGCACCCGGAGGCGTCCCCGGCGGGATGCGCGGCTCGTTGCTGGCCGCGGCCGACCTGTTCGATGCCGGCACGGCACGGCGCCTGGCCAGCTGGCTGACGCGCGTGCTGGATGCGCTGTCGGAGGCGCCCCGGACCCGGCTGTCGGCGGTGCCGCTGCTCGGTGACGACGAGCGCGACCGGCTGCTGCACGCGTTCAACGACACCACGGCGGACGTGCCCGCGCTGACGGTGCCCCAGCAGTTCGACCGGAGGGTCCGCGAACACCCCGACGCCCCCGCGGTGTGGTGCGACGGCGACGGCGTCAGCTACGGCGAGCTGGACCGGCGCGCCCGACGGATCGGGGGCTACCTCGTGTCCCGTGGCGTCGGCGCCGAGGACGTCGTCGGCATTCGCCTGCCCCGCGGCGTGCACATGATCGCGGCCATCCTCGGTGTGTGGCAGGCCGGGGCGGCCTACCTGCCGCTGGATGCGGAGTACCCGCCGGAGCGATTGGAGCTCATGCTGGCCGACAGCGGCGCCAAGCTGGTGCTGGACGAGCGGACCATCGTCGGCGGCACCGAGGCCCCAACCGCCTCGATCCGACCGGGGCAGCTGGCGTACGTGATCTACACATCCGGATCAACCGGACGGCCCAAGGGCGTCGCCGCCACCCATGACGCGCTGACCAACCTGGCGGCGGCGGCGTCACCGCTGCTGGAAGCCGGGCCGCGGAGCCGGATCTTGCAGTTTGCCTCGTTCAGCTTCGACGCTTCGGTCCTCGACGTCGCCGTGGCGCTGTCCAGTGGCGCCTGCCTGGTTGTCGCGAACGCCGAGCAACGCACCGACCCGGCCGCGCTCACCGACCTGATCACCCGGCAGGGCGTGAACACGGCGAGCGTCGTGCCGTCGCTGCTGAGCACGCTCGACCCCGAGAGCCTCGCCGGCGTGTCCCCGCTGCGAGTGGGCGCCGAGCCGATCTCCGCGGAGCAGGCGGCCCGATGGAGTGCGGGGCGACGGCTGGTCAACTCGTACGGGCCGACCGAGACCACCGTGATCGTCACGGCCGCCTCCGCCGAAGGGGCCATGGCGCCGATGGGCGCGCCGCTACCGAATACGCGGGCCTACGTGCTGGACGAACGGTTGCGGCCGGTACCGGTGGGGGTGACCGGCGAGCTGTACCTGGCCGGCGCCCAGCTGGCACGCGGCTACCTGGGGCGCGCCGGATTGACGGCGCAGCGGTTCGTCGCCTGCCCCTGGCACCGCGGGCGCCGGATGTACCGCACCGGAGACCGCGTGCGGTGGACCGCCGACGGACGCCTGGTCTTCGTGGGCCGCGCCGACGATCAGGTCAAGATCCGCGGATTCCGGATCGAGCCCGGCGAGGTGCGTGAGGCGCTCGCGTCGTGTGCGGGCGTGCGCCAGGCGGCCGTGGTCACCCGTACCGAAAACGGCGAGAACCGGCTGGTTGCGTACGTGGTCGCGGACGATCCCCGGTTGACGCCCGAGACGCTGCGTGAGGAGCTCGGCCGGCGGCTGCCGCGATACATGCTGCCGTCGGCGACGATGCTGCTGGACGAGCTGCCGACGACCGTCAACGGCAAGCTTGACCGGAACGCGCTGCCCGACCCCGAGACGACCGACGGGACGGGACGGGCACCGGCGACCGCGCGGGAAGAGCTGCTGTGCGTCGCCTTCGCCCAGGTCCTCGGCCTCGACCGGGTGGGGGTCGACGACGACTTCTTCGCGCTGGGCGGCCACTCCCTGCTCGCGACGCGCTTGGCCAGCCTGGTCCGGCGCCTGCTGGGCGTGGAGCTTCCGCTGCGCCTGGTGTTCGAGGCGCCCACCCCGGCCGGGATCGCCGCGGGCCTGACCCGCGCGGACGGGGCCCGGCTCGCCCTGGCGGCGCGGCCGCGTCCGTGGCGGGTGCCGCTGTCGTACGCGCAGCGCCGGATGTGGTTCATCAGCCAGCTCGAAGGCCCCAGCCCGACCTACAACATGCCGATCGTGCTGCGCCTGCCGGCGGACGTCGACCGGGCCGCCCTGGCTGCCGCCCTGCGCGACGTCATCGGCCGGCACGAGGTGCTGCGTACGGTGCTCGAGGTCGCCGACGGGGAGCCGTACCAGCGGGTGATCGGAGAGGACGAGGTCCGCTGGGAGCTGGAGACGGCCGACGTCACCGGGCACTGCTTCGATCTGGCGGTGGAGCCGCCGATCCGCGCCGCGCTGCTCGCGGACCTGACGCTGGTCGTGGTCGTGCACCACATCGCCGGCGACGGGTGGTCGATGGCGCCGCTGATCCGGGACCTGTCCCACGCCTACGAGGCGCGGGCGCGGGGCGAGGCACCACGGTGGGAGCCGCTGCCGGTCCAGTACGCGGACTACACGCTCTGGCAGCGCGACCTGCTCGGCGACGAGAACGACCCCGACAGCCTGCTGGCCCGGCAGATCGCCTACTGGCGTACGGAACTGGCGGACGGCCCCGAAGAGCTTCCGCTGCCGACCGACCGGCCCCGCCCGCCGGTCGCCACCCACCGTGGCCACGCCGTCCGGCTGAACTTCGCGCCCGAGCTGCACGCACGGCTGCGGCGGCTGGCCCGCGAGCGCGGCGTGACCGTCTACATGGTGTTCCAGGCGGCGTTGGCCGCGACGTTGTCCCGGCTCGGCGCGGGCACCGACATCCCGATCGGTTCGGCCGTGGCCGGACGCACCGACGAGGCCCTGCACGACCTGATCGGATGCTTCGTCAACACCCTGGTGATCCGCAGCGACCTCTCGGACGACCCCGCCTTCGGCGAGTTGCTGGAGCGGGTGCGGCAGAAGGGCCTCGACGCGTACGCGCACCAGGACGTGCCGTTCGAGCGGCTTGTCGAGAAGATCGCACCGTCCCGGTCGATGGCCCGGCAGCCGCTGTTCCAGGTGATCCTCACGTTCCAGGACACGAGAACCGTCGCGGGGCTGGCCGCTACGCGACTCGGCGAGCCGATCACCGCGCTGCCCGAGGGCCAGGTCGCGGCAAAGTTCGACCTGACCGTGCTCGCCGGGGAGATGGTCGACGAGCACGGCGCGCCGGCGGGCATCACCGGCATGGTGAGCGGCGCGGCGGACCTGTTCGACGCACGGACGGTCGAGATGATCGCCGGATGCCTGCTGCGGGTGCTCGCGACGGTGTCCGCCGATCCGCTCGTACGTGTCTCGGACCTGGACATCCTGGCCGACGGCGAGCGCGAGCGCGTGCTGCACGGGTTCAACCGCGTCGAGTCACCGGCGTCGGCGTCGCCGCTGATGGAGGCGTTCGAGCGGGTGGTGCGGGAGCGTCCGGACGCGGTGGCGGTCGGGACGTTGTCGTACGGGGAGTTGGGTGAGCGGGTTGGTCGTTTGGCGTCGGTGTTGCGCGCCGAGGGCGTCGGCGTGGAATCGGTGGTGGCTCTGTGTCTGCCGCGGGGGGTCGACACGGTGGTGGCGATTCTGGCGGTGTGGCGGGCTGGCGGCGCGTATCTGCCGATCGATGTGAAGCTTCCGGCCGATCGGATCGCTTACCTGATCAGCGACAGCCGTCCTGTGGTCACGTTGTCCACGTCGGAGATCGTGGAGGATCTTCCGGTGGGCCGGCATCGGATGCTGGTGCTCGACGATGCGTTGACGCGGATGCGGTTGGCGGCTGCGGCGCCGGTGGGTGGTGCTGCGCCGTTGGCAGGTCAGGCCGCGTATGTGATCTACACGTCGGGTTCGACGGGGCGTCCGAAGGGGGTGACGGTAACCCACGCCGGCCTGAGCAATTACGTGGCGGCCGTGACCGATCGCCTGGGCTGGGGTGTGCCGGGCGAGCGGTACGCGCTGTTGCAGGCACAGGTGACGGACCTGGGTAACACGACGCTGTTCGCGGCTTTGGCCACCGGTGGCAGCGTGCACATTCCCGACGAGGAGCTGGTGGCGGATGCTGCTGGGCTGGCGGGTTTCCTGCGCGAGCAGCGGATCGATCATGTCAAGGCGGTGCCGTCACAGGTCGCGGCGTTGGCATCGGCCGGCGTCGACGGGGTCCTGCCGCGGCGGTCGTTGGTGCTCGGTGGTGAGGCGACGCCGCCGGAGCTGGCGACCCGGCTGCGCGAGGCGGCTGCCGGTCAGCGGATCTTCAACCATTACGGGCCGACGGAGACGACGATCGGTGTGGCCGCCACCGAGCTCGACGGCACCGTCGGTACGCCGTTGGCCGGGACCAGGTTCTTCGTGCTGGACGAGTCGTTGCGGCCGGTTCCGATCGGGGTGACCGGGGAGTTGTACGTCGCGGGTGAGCAGCTTGCCCGGGGCTACCACGCCGCGGTTCTGACGGCGCAGCGGTTCGTGGCGTGTCCTTGGGACACCGGTCGGCGAATGTATCGCACGGGGGACCGGGCGCGGTGGACCGTGGCCGGGCGGCTGGTGGTCGCGGGCCGGGTGGACGAGCAGGTGAAGATTCGTGGCCACCGGGTCGAGCCTGGCGAGCTCCGCAACGTGCTGCTCGAGCTGCCGGGGGTCGCGCAGGCTGCGGTCGTGGCACAGGCCGACGCGGCGGGCGACATGCGGTTGGTTGCCTATGTCGTGCCGGAGGACGCGGACGCCGATCCCGCCGGGTTCAAGTCGGCGCTGGCGGCCCGGTTGCCGGACCACATGGTCCCGTCGGCGGTGGTTCTGCTCGAGGCGATTCCCTTGACGAACAACGGCAAGCTCGATCGGGCCGCCTTGCCCGCGCCTGATCAGAAACGGGCCGTCGGCCGGGCGCCGGCGAACCCGCAGGAGGAGATCCTGTGCGCGGGCTTCGCGGAGGTGCTGGGTGTGGAGAGCGTCGGGGTGGATGACGACTTCTTCGCCCTGGGCGGGCATTCGCTGCTGGCGGTGGCGCTGGTGGAATGGCTGCGCCGGCACGCGGTCTCGGTGTCCGTGCGCGGGTTGTTCCAGTCACCCACGCCGGCGCAGTTGGCCGAGCTGACCGGTCCGCCCGTGGTCGTGGTGCCGCCGAACCTGATTCCGGTGGGCGCGGAGCGGATCTCGGCGGAGATGGTGCCGCTGGCGGGCTTGTCGGACGAGCAGTTGGCGGTGGTGGTGGGGCAGGTGCCGGGTGGGGCGGCGAATGTGGCGGACGTGTATCCGTTGGCGCCGTTGCAGGAGGGCATTTTCTTTCATTACCTGTTGCAGGCGGGTTCGGGTTCGGATGTGTACGCGTCGCCGCGGGTGGTGCGGTTCGTGTCGCGGGAGCGGTTGGATGCGTTCCTCGACGCGTTGCGGCAGGTGATTGCGCGGCATGACATCTATCGCACGGCGATCGTGTGGGAAGGCCTGCCCGAGCCGGTGCAGGTGGTCGTCAGGGAGGCAAGCCTGCCGGTGGAGGAGGTCGTTCTCACCTCCGACGGTGATCCGGTCGCGCACCTGCGGGAAATGGCCGAGCAGCGGATGGATGTCCGCCGGGCCCCGTTGATGAATATCCATGTCGCGGCCGAGCCGGGGTCGGGGCAGTGGCTGATGCTGTTGCGCATCCATCACCTGGCGCAGGACCACACGACCCAGGACGTGCTGCTGCGCGAACTGGCCGCGATCCTCGGCGGCGCCGGCGATGCGCTTCCCGAGCCGGTGCCGTTCCGCGAGTTCGTGGCGCAGGCGCGGCTGGGTGTGCCACGGCAGGAGCACGAGCGGTACTTCGCCGGACTGCTCGGCGACGTCACGGAGACGACCGCCCCGTACGGGCTCATGGACGCCCACGGTGACGGCAGTGACGTACGGCGGGCGTACCTGGAGGTGGAGGGAAAGATCGCCGGGCAGGTGCGGGAGGTTGCTCGCGGGCTGGGCGTGAGTGCGGCGACGGTGTTCCATCTGGCGTGGGCGCGGGTGCTGGCGGCGGTCAGTGGTCGTGACGACGTGGTGTTCGGCACGGTGTTGTTCGGTCGGATGAACGCGGGTGCCGGCGCGGATCAGGTGCCGGGCCTGTTCCTGAACACGTTGCCCGTACGGGTGCGGGTGGGGAATGCGGATGTGGGTGCGGCGTTGCTGGCGTTGCGTGACCAGCTGGCGTGGCTGCTGGTGCATGAGCACGCGCCGTTGTCGTTGGCGCAGCAGGCCAGTGGTGTCCCGGGTGGCACGCCACTGTTCACCTCGATCCTCAACTACCGCCACAGCCAGCGGGCCGCGAACCAGCCGGACCGCGACGGCGGCAACGTCTTCGCCGGCATGCGGATGCTGCAGAGCACGCAGGCGACCAACTACCCGATCGCCGTGGCCGTCGACGACAACGGCAGCGGCTTCGGGCTGACCGTGGAGGCCGCCGCGGGGGCTGACGCCGACGCGGCCTGCCGGCTGCTGCACACCTGTCTCGGCGACCTGGCGGCCGCGCTCGACGGGGACGCGCAGCGGCGCCTCTCCTCGGTGGCGGTGCTCGATGTCGCCGCCCGTTGGCGGATGCTGGCCGACTGGAACGACACGGCGGTGCCGGTCACGGCGTGCACCGTGGCGGAACTCTTCGAGGCCCGGGCGGCTGCCGCGCCGGAGGCGGTAGCCGTGGTGGAGGAGGGCGCCGAGATCTCGTACGGCGAGCTCGACGTCCACGCGAACCGCCTGGCCCGCCGCCTGCTCACCACCCTGTCCGGCCCCGAGGCCCGGGTCGGTGTCTTCCTCGGCCGCGGCATCGCACTCCAGGTGGCCCTGCTGGCGGTGGCCAAGGCCGGTGGCGCGTACGTCCCGCTGGACCCCGACTACCCGCCGGAGCGGCTGGCCTACGTGGTCGATGACGCCGGGCTCGAGGCGGTGGTGACGACGGCCGCCCTGGCGGAGGTGCTGCCTGCCGGGGTCACCCGGATCGTCCTGGACGACCCGGCGACGCGCGACTCCCTGGCGAAGTTCGCCGCGGGGCCGTTGAGCAGCGCCGAACGCGGCACGCTGCGGCCGGCTCAGGCCGCGTACGTCATCTACACCTCGGGTTCGACCGGGCGGCCCAAGGGCGTGCTCGTGTCGCACACCGGCGTGGCCGACCTGATCGGCGGGCACGTGTGGGCCTTCGGTGTCGGGCCGGGCTCCCGGGTCGCGCAGTTCGCCTCGGCCGCGTTCGACACCTTCGGCTGGGAGTGGATGATGGCGCTGCTCACCGGCGCCACGTTGGTCGTCGTGCCGGCCGAACGGCGCCTCGGCTCCGCCCTGCCGGAGTACCTCGGCGAGCAACGTGTCACCCATGCGACGCTGCCACCCGCGGTGCTCGCGACCCTCGACGAGACCTCGATCGCCGCCGGCACCGTCGTCATCGTGGCGGGCGAGGCCTGCCCCCCGGACGTGATGAGGCGCTGGGCGCGCGGGCACGTCATGTTCAACTCGTACGGGCCGACCGAGACGACCGTCGACGCCACCCTGTGGCGCTGTGACCCCGATGCCGACGCGGTCGCCATCGGTTCTCCGGTGCACAACACCCGGGTGTACGTGCTCGACGAGCATCTCCAGCCGGTCCCGGTGAACGTGGCGGGCGAACTGTACGTGGCGGGCACCGGCCTGGCACGCGGTTACCTCGGCCGTCGGGGGCTGACTGCCACCCGTTTCATCGCCGACCCGTACGGGCGTCCCGGCGAGCGGATGTACCGTACGGGCGACCGGGTGCGCTGGACCGCCGCGGGCGACCTGCTGTTCGCGGGGCGCACCGACGACCAGGTGAAGATCCGTGGGTTCCGCATCGAACCGGGCGAGATCGAGGCGGTGCTCGCCGCCTGTCCCGGCGTGCGGCAGGCGGCGGTGGTCGTCCGGGAGGACCGGCCCGGCGACAGACGGCTGGTCGCGTATGTCGCTGCCGCGGATCCGGACCTGACCGCTGCCGGAGTACGCGCCTCGGCCGCGCAACGGCTGCCGCAGTACATGGTGCCGGCGGCGGTCGTGCTGCTCGACTCGCTTCCCCTGACGGTGAACGGAAAACTGGATCGCCGGGCGCTGCCCGAGCCGGAATACGGCGGTGCCGGCGGTTCCACCCCCGCTCGTGGTCCCGCCGGTGCCCTCGAGGCCACGATCTGCGCCGCGTTCGCTGAGGTGCTCGGGCTGCCCGAGGCCGGGGTCGATGACGACTTCTTCGCGCTGGGCGGCCACTCGCTGCTGGCGGTGTCGCTCATGGAACGGCTCCGGCTCCGGGGCGTCTCGGTGAGCCTGCGGACCATCGTCATGAATCCCACCCCGGCGCGTCTGGTCGGCGCCCTGGACCTCGCGTCGGTGCGCGACGCGCTCGGCGGCCTGCTGCCGATCCGGACCACCGGTGACCGGCCGCCGTTCTTCCTGATCCACCCGGCCGGCGGCCTCAGTTGGTGCTATCTGCCGCTGGCCCGGCACGTGCCCGGCGACTACCCGCTGTACGGCCTTCAAGCCACCGGCGTCGACGGCACCGGTGAACCGGCGGCCTCGGTGCCCGAGATGGCAGCCGACTACATTCGGCGGATGCGCTCGGTGCACGGCGGCGGCCCCTATCACGTGGTCGGCTGGTCGTTCGGCGGGACACCAGCGCACGAGGTGGCGGTGCAACTGCGCGCGGCCGGCGAAGAAGTGTCGTTGATCCTGATGGACGCCTACCCGCCGGAGGACGGAACCGCTCCCGCCCCGGCACTGGAAGCGGCGTCGCAGCTCGACACGGACACGGTCGCCCGGGTCCGCGCCGAGCTCGGCGACCTGCTCGGTGGCTTCTCCGACGAGGAGCTGCTACGGATGGCGGCCATCTACCGCAACAACGCGGCGCTGCGCGCCGGCCACACCTACGGCCGCTTCGACGGGGACACGCTCCTGCTCGTCGCCACCGAGGGCAAGCGGCCGGACTTCTCCGTCGAGGGCCGCTGGCAGCCCTACCTGTCCGGCCTGGTCACCACGGTCGGCCTGCCGTGTGCGCACTCGGACATCGTGCGCCCGGACATGCTGGGACTGGTCTGGGAAGCCGTCGCCGCCTGGCTCGGCCGTACTGCCTGACCCGTACCGGTGACAAACCGGCGTACGCCGAGCGGGGCCGGTCCGTTTTCCATCCCGGGACGACGCGTCGACCTCTCCGGGGGTGAGACGAAGGAAGCCGGGTCCGGTCCACGCTCTCGGCTGAGGCGTGGACCGGACCCGGCCCGCGGGCCGTTCGGGGGTGCCGGCCCGCGTGCCTTACTCGGTGCGCAGCGCGGTGGCCGTACGGGTGCGTGCGGCCCAACCGGCCGGTAACAGCGCGCCGAGGACGGCGATCACGACGCCGCCCAGGGCCAGGGCCAGGAGCATCGCCGGCTGGTAGATGTCGACGACCGCGGCCGGGAGCTTCAGACCGGCGGCGTCGCCCATCGACGGGACGATCATGCGCTGCACCGCCACGCCGAGTGGCACCCCGAGGACACCCCCGACTACGCCGGTGAGGATCACCGAGGTGATGACCAGAGAGATGGTCTGCCGGGGCGTCATGCCGAGCGCTTTGTATACGCCCAGGTCACGGATGCGTTCGCGGACGTCGAGCACGACGCCGTTGAGGATGCCCAGGCCGGAGACTGCCACCAGCATCAGCGTCAGCAGTACGGTCAGTGTGTTGAGGATGGTGACGATGTCACTGCCGCTCTCCGTGCCGCCGGCCGCGGCGGTGACCCCGAGCGGCTGCAGTTGGGAGTTGAGCGCGGTGGTGTAGGCGTCGACGTCGGTGCCCGGCTTCACCGCGATGTAGTGGCTGGTCGGGGGCAGGTCGATGCCGGCCGTGGTCAGGCTGCCCGCGTCGGTGAAGATCAGCATCCCGCCGTTGCGGGTGTTGAGGACCTCGCCGACGATGCGGAAGGTGACCGACCTGCCGTCGATCTGCGCCGTGACGGAGTCGCCGACGTGGGTCTCGGTGGCGGTCAGGAACGGGGTGGCCACGACGGCTTCGCCCACGCCTTGCAGCCATCGGCCGGAGACCATCACGTAACCGCCCCAGGACGCGTCCCCTGTGAAGGCGTACACATTGGTGGAGCCCGCTTTGCCGGGGATCGTCGCGTTGGTCGTCGCCATGGCATAGGAGGCCTTGGTGTCGGCCTGGGCCCGGATGGCCGCCTCGATCTCGGCGGCATCACCCGTCCGAGGTGCGACGCCCGGCCCGAACTGCGGACCGACCACCCCGATCGTGACATCGGCGGCATCGTGGTCGCGGGCCGACATGATCGCGTTGAGCGAGGTGCCCAGGCCGACGGCGAAGGTCACCGCCGCCGCGCCGAACAGGACAGCGATGAGCATCACCATCGTCCGGCCGGGGCGGGCGAACGGCCGGGCCAGTCCCAGGCTCACCGCCCGGGGAGTGGTAGCCGGGAGGTCAGGGCGGCAGCCCAGCTGCCACGTCCCGCCGCCGGTGTGCGGCCCACCGCGAGAGCATCGACGGTACGCAGGCGTCCTGCCCGCCACGCCCCCGCCCAGGCGGTAACGGCCACGACGGCGAGCACGCCGCCCACCACGGCGGCATCGACCCACGGGGTCACGGTGAGGCCGGCCGTGCCGTACGCATCACTCGTCTCCGACAGCACTGGGACGGCCAGCAGATGCCCGAGCACGAGGCCGAGGGCCGTGGCGACGGACGCCGGGAGCAGGGCCTGGCCGATGTACGCGCGTACCACCTGGGACGGGGTGAACCCGATCGACTTGAGGATGCCGATGCGTCGGGTTCCCTGGCTGACCGCGCCGGCGACCACATTGGCGACGATGAGGACCGACATGATCAGTCCGAGAACGCCGAAGGCCACCAGGAACGGGATGAACAGCGACGTGTCACGTACCGCCACCTGCTTGACCGAGAGCCAGGACCGGGCACCCTGCAGCGCACCGTCGGGGGCAGCCGACGCGAGTGCGATCCGGTGCTGATCCATCTGCGCCGTCGTGTCCGCCGTCGAGAACCGGTAGAGCATCTGGTAGGAGTCGGTCTTTCCCGTCGGCGTCAGAGCGGCGACCTGGGCGGCCGTCACCCATGCGTCGGCGGTGCGGCTCACCGAGCGGGCGAAGCCGACGACCTTCAGTGTCGGGGCCCCCGGCAGGCTGGGGAAGTTCATTTCGAGGCCGAGCCGGGCAAGGATGCCGGTGTCGGCCGACAGCACGATCTCGCCCGGACCCTGGACCCAGCGGCCCTCCGTCACCGCGACGTCGTCGACACCGCCGTCCGGGCGGTCCCGTCCGACGACGCTCAGCGGCGCCAGCGAAAGGTTCTTTATTTTCGGGGTGATCGATGTGGTGCCGAACGGGCCGGCGCTGCCGGTCACCCCCGGCGTCGCCGCCAGGGCCGCCAGCTGCTGCTGGGTCACCATGGCGGCATCGAACTGGGCGGACAGGTGGGCGCCGTGCTGTTTCTTGAAGGCTGTCTCGAACGGCGACTTCGAGGCGACCAGCAGCGAGCCACCGAGCACCGAGGCCGTCACCGCCATCATCGTGGCCAGCGCGATCACGACGGTCTGCACCCGGCGGCGGCCCGTGCCGGAGCGGACGACGCGGCCCAGGGCGCTCATGCGTGCGTCCTGACGACATCGGCCGCGATCCTGCCGTCGACCAGCTCGATCGTGCGGTTGGTGCAGGGCCGGGCCAGCGACAGGTCGTGCGTGACCACCACGACGGTCTGCCCGGCGCTGTTCAGCTGGCGCAGCAGCTCGGCGACCTCCTCACCGGACGCGGTGTCCAGTGCGCCGGTCGGTTCGTCGGCGAGTAGCAGGGGCGGGCGGTTCATGAGCGCCCGGGAAACGGCGACGCGTTGACGCTGACCGCCGGACAACCGGCCCGGATATGCCCGCGCGTGCCGGGCGACCCCGAGGGAGCTCAGCAGCTCCATGCCCCGGTTGATCGCCTCCTTGCGCGACATTCCCGCAAGCTGAGCGGGCAGCACGACGTTGTCGATCGCGGTCAGGTCGTCGAGCAGGTTGAAGAACTGGAAGACCATTCCGATCTTCTTGCGCCGGTACAGTGCCGCACCGGCCTCGCTGAGCCTGTCCACCCGGACGCCGTCCACCGTCACCGTGCCGGCGTCGGGCCGGTCCAGACCTGCGATGAGGTTCAGCATGGTGGACTTGCCGCTGCCGGAGGGGCCCAGGATGGCGACGGACTCACCGGGTTGGACGAGCAGCGACACGTCAGCCAGGGCCGGTGGCCCGCTGTCGTACGTGCGAGTGACCCGCTGCAGCTCAATGACCGGTGTCATCACGTCTTCTCTCTGAAGGCATCCGTTCGACATGCTGAACGCTACGAACAGCCTTGCCTTCGACGCGACGGCGAGCAGAGGTATTTCCGGTACCTCTCCAGGAGGATCACTATCGGGGGGTCATCCTGGAGATGTAGTCGAGCGGGGTAGACGGATCGGTGTGGTGCGGACGTCACCGCGCTGGTCCGTGCCGGACAATGGGTGCATGACCGGCCAGTCGGCACTTCAGCGTCTCCAAGACGCCGTCGGATGGGTTGCCGGCCCTGCCGGGGGTCCCGAGTCGCGTCCGACCAGGCGAAGTCTGATCTTCGACACCGTGCTCGCGGTGCTCATCGCGGCTGCCTCCACCGTATATGTGCTCGAGGTGCTCCACACCCCCCCGGTGGCTCACCCGATCGGCCACCCGGTGCAGTCGACCGATCTCTCCACGCTGCTGGCACTGGCGATCGTTTCCTCGCTCGCCCTGGCCTGGCGCCGCCGTTTCCCGCTGTCTGTGCTTCTCGTCGTGATCACCACCGCGGTGCTGACCCCGTACAACGCGGCTCGGATCACCTTCTACCCCGCGGTGCTGGCGGCCTACAGCGCTGCCGCGTACAGCTCCCGCCGTATGCCGAAACTGATCGCCCTGGCCGCCGCGGTCGCCGTGTTCGGCTTCATGCGCAACGACGGGCTCACTCCCGCCGTTCCGGACCAGTACGCGCCGTTACTGATCTCCGTTCCGCTCGTGGTCGCGGCCATGGGCCTGCGTGCCTGGAAGTTGCGGGTCGACGAGTCGCAGACCGAGCTGTCGGCGCTCGAGCGCGCGCGGTCCGAGGAGTTGCGCCACGCGGTCGAGCAGGAACGCCTGCGCATCGCCCGCGAGTTGCACGACATCGTGACGCACCATGTGAGTGTCATGGTCATCCAGGCGGGTGCTGCCCGGAAGATCATTCGTACGGCCCCCGACGACGCGGAGGACGCGCTGCTCACCGTGGAGGCCGGCGGGCGGGCGGCGATGGACGAGCTGCGTCACGTCATGGGCCTGCTCACGACCGATGCGGGGAGTTCAGCGAGCGACGACGACGCGGAGCTGGCGCCGCAGCCGGGCCTCGGCGAGGTGGCGGCTCTGCTCGACCGCCTCCGAGCCACCGGAGTGGCGGTCGAACTGGCGGAGATCGGGCTGTCTCGTGAAGTGCCCGACGGCGTCGGACTGGCCGCCTACCGGGTTGTCCAGGAAGCCATGACCAACATCGTGAAGCACGCTTCCGGTGCCACCGCGACGGTGACCGTCGAGTACGGCGACCATCTCCTGTGCGTCGAGGTCGTCGACACCGGAGGCGTGGCGGGTCCCTCGGCGGCGAGCGGGAACGGGCGCGGGCTGATCGGATTGAAAGGACGGCTGGAGATGTACGGGGGCTCGCTACAGGCCGGGCCCCGCCCCCTGGGCGGTTACCGGGTGAAGGCAATGCTACCCCTGGAGGTGAGATGAACGCGCCGTTACGAGTGGTGCTGGCGGACGACCAGGTGCTGGTACGCAAGGGATTCGGCATGATCCTGGCGGCCGACGGCATCGAGGTGGTCGGCGAGGCCAGCAACGGCGTCGAGGCGGTCGCCACCGTCCGGCGCACCCACCCGGACGTAGTCCTCATGGACGTCAGGATGCCCGAGATGGATGGCCTGGAGGCCACCCGACAGATCCTCGCGAACGGCTCCGTGGAACCGCGGGTGATCATGCTGACCACCTTCGACCTGGATCACTACGTGTACGCCGCGCTGGCCGCCGGGGCCAGCGGCTTCCTCCTCAAGGACGTCAGCCCGGAACATCTCGTCCTGGCCATCCGTTCGGTGCGTGCCGGTGACGCCCTGCTGGCGCCTGTTATCACCCGCCGTCTGGTGGAGCGCTACGTCCGGCGGGACGCCGGCACCGCCGATCTGCACCGCGACCTCGCGGCGCTGACTCCCCGCGAGGTCGCGGTGCTGCGTCTGGTTGCCCGGGGGCTGAGCAACACCGAGATGGCCGCCGCGTTCCATCTGTCCGAGGCCACCGTCAAGACACACGTCTCCCGAATCCTGGCCAAGCTGCGGCTGCGTGACCGGGCGCAGGCGGTCATCGTGGCGTACGAGACCGGGCTGGTCGGCGGCGGGTCGACGCAGGGCGAGGCCCACTAGGCTCGGCCGGCCGCTGTCAGGACTGCGCGCCCTCGCGCACCTTCGCCAGCCAGGGCAGCGCGTCCAGGATCATGTTGTCGGCCACGCCGAAGTCGATGAGGCAGGCGATCTCGTTCACCCCGGCCGCATGCAGGCGGCGGGCGAAGCCGGCGCAGCGTTCCACGGACCCGAACATCGCCGACGTGCGGAAGTAGCGCTCGAAGGCGAACGCCACCAGCTTGTCGCGCGGCCCGGTGCCGAGGTCGGACCACTTGTTCTGCCACAGGTCGATGGAGGACTCCAGGTAGCGCATGAAGGGCTCCCGGATCACCGAGCGCACCCCTTCGTCCGACTCGCCGACGAAGGTGTGCAGCATGACCGTGACGACGCCGCTCGCGGGATCGAGACCGGCTGCGGCCCGTGCCTCGCGGTAAGCGCCGATCCGGGGGGCGAGATCGTCGATCTGCTGGAACAGCAACGCCGTCAGCACGTTCAACCCGCGGGCCCCGGCCTCGGCGAAGTTCTGCGGATTGGCGGCGCACGTCAGCCACAGCGCGGGTTCTGGCTGGACCGGACGCGGGTAGGTCATGATCTTCACTGGCACGCCGTCGCCGTTGCGTCGGGCAAGCTTCTTACCGGCCCACAGGTCGCGCAGCGTCTCGATGCCCTGCAACGTGAGTTCGCGCCGGTCGGCGAACCTGTCGGGGGCGAGCACGAAGTCGTTGCTGTTCCACCCGGTGGCGCAGGCGATGTCCACCCGGCCGCCCGACAGATTGTCGACGAAGGACCAGTCCTCGACGACGGTCAGCGGATCGTGCAGGGGCAGGACGATGCTGCCGGCCCGCAGCCGCACCCGCTCCGTGATGGTGGCCAGGGCCGCGGCGGCGAGTGCCGGGTTCGGGAAGGCTCCCCGAAGGGGTGGAAATGCCTTTCCGGGACCCACAGCGCGGTGAAGCCGTGGTCGTCCGCGAACCTCGCCGAGCGGCGGAGAAGTTCGTACTCGCTCGGCGGGTCGGTGGCCTCGCGATTGGCGAAGTAGAGCAGGCTGAAGTCCAGTGTCATCCGGCGGTCCCCGGTTCCGTAGACGCGGCGGTGGCCGCCGAGGGCAGGCCAGCGACATCTCCGCTGCGACGCAGCGAGGCCATGGGCGAGCCCTCAGCGGAGGATGCTAGGGAGCACCGCCGGAGGCGGCAAGCGCGCGACCCGGGTCGCCTCGGCGTCACCCGTGTACACCTTTGACAACGCTCCCGGGCGGTACGGACGATCCGTCGAGCAGAGCCGTGCCGGAAGCGCCGACCGGGCCCCCCAGACGTTCGACTGCGTCTCCGCATCGGTTGAACAGTCGTGGGTGGGTGGGTGCCGTGATCGAAGTGCTGCTGCCTGCTGAGTCCCGTGCCAGCCCGCGGGTCTGTGCCTCCGGTGTGCCCGCCCGCCCTCTCAAGGAGCACTATGAGTTTCGATCTGACCGATGCTCCGAACCTGGTGACTCTGCTACGTCAGCAGGCGTCCGGACGGCCGGACGCGCCGGCAGTGGCGTTCCTGACGCGGCCCGACGACCTGCACGGTGGACTGACCCGGTGGACCTACTCCGACCTGGACCGGCAGGCACGGACGATCGCGGCCTGGCTGCAACGGCAGCTGCCGGCCGGAGCGCGGGTGCTGCTGCTCTACCCGAGCGGTGTGGACTTCGTCGCGGCCCTGCTGGGATGCGTGTACGCGGGCATGGTCGCCGTGCCGTCACCGGAGCCAGGGCAGCAGAAACACCACCGCATGCGAGTACGCAAAATCATCGACAGTGCGGAGGTCGCCGGTATTCTGACCACGTCGGCGCGGCTCGGCGACACCCGCGCGTGGGCGGCCGGTGCGGGGCTGCAGACGGGCGTGTTCGTCCAGGCCACGGATCTGCCGCTGGCCGACCCGGACCAGTGGCAGCAGGGGGCGCCTGACCGGTCCGCCACGGCGCTCCTGCAGTACACGTCGGGTTCCACCGGGGAGCCCAAGGGCGTAATCGTCAGCCACGACAACGTGCTCTTCAACCTCGGCGTGGCGACCCGCGACATCGGCTGGCCGGCCTCCGCGCGGCTGGGTGGGTGGCTGCCGCTGTACCACGACATGGCCCTGCAAGGGCTCATCTTCGCCGCCCTGTTGCGTGGCGGCTCGCTGACGTTGATGGACCCCATGGCGTTCATCCGCCGGCCGATGAGCTGGCTGCGGCTCATGGATCTGCACGACATCAACGTCACCTTCGCGCCGAACTTCGCGTACGACCTGTGCGTGAGCCGGTCCACCGACGAGGACATCGCGCAGCTGGATCTTTCCCGTCTGTACCTGGCCGGCAACAGCTCGGAACCCGTCGACGCCGCTGTGCTCACCCGATTCGCCGAGCGTTTCGCCCCGGCCGGCTTCCGGCTGGATTCCTTCGCCCCCGTGTACGGGCTGGCCGAGATCACCGGCTACGTGTGCGGCCGCCGAGGGCGCGCCCCTGTCGTGCGCCGGGCCGACAGCGCGGAGCTGGCCGGCGGCAGGCTCGTCGCCGCCGTATCCGACAGGCCTGGCCGTGACGTCGTCAGTTGCGGTCCGCCGACCGAGGCGTGCGAGGTTCGCGTGGTCGATCCCTCGTCGCGCGAGGTGCTGCCCGAGGACAGCGTGGGGGAGATCTGGCTGCGGGGCCGCAGTGTCGCCGGCGGGTACTGGGGCCTGGACAACGACGATCAGGTCTTCGGTGCCACGACCGCGGACGGCGAGTCCGGGTTCCTCCGCACCGGTGATCTTGGTGTGCTGCACGAGGGCGAACTGCATCTGCATGGGCGGCTGAAGGATGTGCTGGTCGTCCGCGGCCGCAAGGTTCATCCCGCGGACATCGAGCAGGAGCTGCGCCGGCAGCACCCCGAGCTCGGCCGCCTCGGCGCGGTCTTCGCCGGTGCTGGGGACGGCGACCACCACATCGTGGTCACGCATGAGGTCACCAAGGTGTCGACCGAACGACTGCCGGTCCTGGCGGCCGAGATCCGGCAGACCGTGGCGCGCGAGTTCGGCGTCCATGCCGGCACCGTGCTGTTGCTCCGGCCGGGCGCGGTGTCCCGGACGACCAGCGGCAAGGTCCGGCGGTCCGCGATGCGTGAACTGTTCCGTACGGGCGCTCTGTCGTCGGTCTACCGTGACCCGCATCCGGTCGGCGCGTCCCATCCGGCCCCGGCCCTTCCTTCAGCCATCTGACTCTTCTCGAGGAGATCCCATGCTGCTCACCGGCACCATCGACGAAGTGCGCGACGAGCTGCAGGACTGGATGTGCCGCAGGCTCGCTGTCGCGGGCAGGATCCCGGTCAATGCGGTCGATCCGAACCAGCCCATGTCCGCCTATGGCCTCGACTCCCTCACCGCGGTCGCCGTGCTGACCGAGATCGAGCACCACGTCGGACGGGAGGTCGACGTCAGTGCCGTCTGGGAGTATCCGACCATCGCCGCCTTCACCGAGTGGCTGTCCGGCCAGTTGGTACCTGCCGAGGGCGACCAGTCCCACTGATCGCCGCGCCGCTGGGGAACACCGATCGGTGTCGAGCCGGGCCGTCGTCGGCGGTCCGGCACTGAAGGAGGTGCCATGGCCACGCGTATCGCAGCCCGCTCCTGCCGGCCGAACCCCGACGCGGCATGGCATCTGCTCGTCGGTGGTGACCGAGGTCGAGCGGCTGACCTTCGGGCGTGGCGGACGGCGAAGGCCACCGAGCCGGGAGTGTCCGGTCCCGTCGTCGGTCGAGGGGTGCTTCCGGCACCGGCACGAGCTGACGGGTCCGATGCCACCGTGCGGGCGTTCCAACGAGGAGCACATCATGGCTAGCCGGCTTCATGAACCGTACGGGCAGGGTGTCCGGTGAGGGGTGCGGAGCCGGCTGACGCGCCCGACGAGGCGTTCACCCTGGCGGACTATGAGCGGCGCGCGCGTGCCCTGCTGCCGCCCGCGATCTGGGATTTCATCGCCGGTGGCGCCGGTGAGGAGCGGACGCTCCGTGCGAACGAGGCCGCGTTCGAGCGGCTGTGGTTGCTTCCCCGGGTGCTCACGGGTGCCGGCCGTCCGATCACCGGGATTCGGTTGCTCGGCCGGGACTGGCCCGCTCCGATCGGGGTGGCGCCGGTGGCATACCACACGCTCGTTCATCCCGAGGGCGAGATCGCGACGGCGCGGGGTGCGGCCCGCGCGGGGCTCCCGTTCGTGGTGAGTACCTTCGCCGGAACCGTGCTCGAGGACATCGCGGCGGTGGCCGGCGGGCCGTTGTGGCTCCAGCTCTATTGTTTCCGGGATCGTGACGTCACGCGGCGGCTCGTCGAACGCGCGGAGCACGCAGGCTTCGAGGCCATTGTGCTGACCGTCGACGCGCCTCGGCTGGGACGGCGGTTGCGCGATGTCCGTAACGACTTCAGGCTCCCCCCGGGCGTGGCGCCGGCGAACATCTCCGGTGACGACTTCGCCTCCCCGGCCGGGCACGCCGCGGTCGCCTTCGACCCTGCTCTGGACTGGTCGGTGCTGTCCTGGCTGCGCTCGGTCAGCGGGCTGCCGATCGTGCTGAAGGGCATTCTGGGCACGAGTGACGCCCGGCGCGCCGTGGCGGCGGGGGCCGACGCGATCGTCGTCTCCAACCATGGTGGCCGGCAACTCGACGGAAGCCCGGCGACGCTCGAGATGTTGCCCGGCATCGTCGCCGCCGTGGCCGGCGGCGTTCCGGTGCTGATCGACGGCGGTGTGCGGCGAGGAGTGGACGTGCTCGCCTGTTTGGCTCTCGGCGCTGCCGCGGTGCTGGTCGGCCGCCCGGTCCTCCACGGGCTGACGGCCGGCGGTGCCGACGGTGTGGCCGGCGTTCTCGGGATCCTCCTCGACGAATTGCAGGACACCATGGCGCTGACCGGTGTCGACTCCCTCGAGGCGGTGGACAGGTCGCTGGTGGCGCAGCGGGAGCAGCTGCCTCACCTGCCCCTGGCCGGGCTGGGTACGCCCCCTTTGCTCCCGGACGCCGCCTGGCGGACATGACCTCGAACGCCGACGCATCCGCCTGTCCCGCCGCCAGAAGTCCGTCAACCGCCACCACGCCAGATCCGATCCCTCGGCGAACGCGCGGTCGGGACCTTCGAAAGCTGGAGGATCCGCACAGGTTTGCTGCTGCCTCCGCCGCGCCACCGCGATCGTGCAGGCCATCCTCGTGCTTCAAGCCGCCGAGGACGCCCGCTACCCACGATGAAAATGGCGCGGTATACCGCAGCGCAGTTTGGCCTGCCGTGTCGTGATGCTGATCAATGCCGTCACCTGCGATGTCGGGTCCAGGGGTCCAGCATGTGAATATTCCATTGACTGATGAGAGGAGTGCTTTACATGTGCATCTTTAATGAAGTTTCGGACCGTGGGATGTTCGATGAAGCGATGCTCTAACTCGGACATATTGTCTTGCGTTGGATGTGGCAGGGCTGTTAATGTCGCGATTGGCGCTTGACGGCCGCAATATATTGATGTTCTGGTTTATTGCAGAACGGTTCACGGGCGTTGGCGCGCACAAATTGCGTCCGGGGGGATTCGTTTTGAGTCAGCAGATTGACATTACTGTGCGCCAGGACCGCTCCAGCTTGCTGCCCACGGCCGGAGACTCCCGGCCGCCCGAGGCCCCAAGGCCCGACGTGGCCGAGTCGTGCCGGGTGCCGATCCGATCGCTTCTGCCAGCCGACTCCCCGCGGGAGTATGGGGAGGACGCCGAGCACGTCCGGACCCTGGTCGAAGCCGGCGCGGAACTTCCGCCGATCATCGTGCACAGGGCTACGATGCGGGTCATCGACGGCATGCACCGAATGCGTGCCGCGATGATCCGTGGCGACGAGACAATCGAGGTCCGCTTCTTCGACGGCACGGAGCAGGATGCCTTCGTATTGGCGGTGCGAGCCAACGTCACCCACGGGCTGCCGTTGTCGCGGTCCGACCGGGCCCGTGCGGCGGAGCGGTTGGTCGCCCTGTATCCCACCTGGTCCGATCGGACGATCGCCTCGGCGGCGGGCCTCGGCACTCGATCCGTTGCGGCCATCCGGCTTTCACTGCACGCCGGGGAGGGGCCCGTGGCGAGGATCGGGCGCGACGGACGCGTCCGCCCGCTGGACAATGCCGAAGGCCGGATCAGGGCGTCGGCCATTCTCCGCGAGAGGCCGGAGGCGTCCCTGCGGGAAGTGGCGCGTGAGGCAGCGATCTCACCGTCGACGGTGCGCGACGTCAAACAACGGATGACGCGGGGAGAGGACCCGGTGCCGCCTGGTCGCGGGCAGCGTGAAGCCGACCATCCGGCACCTCACGAACGGTTCGGCGGCCAGGAGGCCGACGAGGTGGCCGTCAACACGATCCTCAAGGGCCTGCAGAGTGACCCGTCCCTGCGGTTCAGCGAGTCCGGACGATCCCTGTTGCGGTGGATCCTGTCCCGTGCGGTGCGTGCGGACGAGCGCCTCGACGTGGTCGGCAAAGTTCCGCCGCACTGCTCCTACCTCATCGCCGACGTCGCCCGCCGCTGCGCGAACGAGTGGTTGCAACTCGCCAGTGACCTCGAACGCCGTAACGAAGAGACGCGGGAAGTAGTCACGGTGCTCAGGCCTACGGCGCGGGGCGCCGGAACGGGAACCCATCGCACGGCTTGATGCCGACGGCGGCCCTCACGGCGCAGGGCAGGGGCACCGACCGGCCGTCACGGCATGGACGGGCGCGACGTGACCGGCTCTGCCAGCAGCCGGCCGCGCCCCTCGACGCCTCGGCGTAGCAGGTCCGCCAAAGTCGCTCCCGGTGCGCCTCCGCCGGCCGGTGGCATGGATCCGCAGATCTGCCGCTGCGTGCTGAAAATCTTCGACGGGAAGCGTGGTACCCGGCGGAGGCGCCCCGGTCCCGCAAGCTGTGCAACCGGCGCCGGGCCGCGGTTGAACGCGCTCATCATCATTGCGTTTGACGCTGGGTAATTCCCCTCCTTACCGTCACCGGGTCGAATCAATATGGCGTTCCAGGAGGCATGCGATGACCATTGAGTCCGTCAAGGAGTTGGTGCGCAGTAAGCGGCGTACGTGGGGGTGGATGTACCGATGACGGTGACCCTCGAGCGTGCGGCAGAATTGCGTACGCCGACGCGCCTCCCGGCCATTTCGAGAATGGTCGGAGTGGGTACGGCGACGACCGGAACAGTGGTGTCGCAGGCCGATCTGCTCGACGTCATGGGCATCGACGACCCGAAGATCCGGTCCGTCTTCCTGAATAGCGCCATCGACCGGCGCAGCCTCACCCTCCCGCCGCCCGACGCCACCGGCCGGCGTGTCCCCGAGCCTCAGGGCAGGCTCCTAGACAAGCACAAGCGCCTCGCTGTCGACATGGGCGGCCGGGCTCTGCAAGACTGCCTCAGGAACGCTGGCGCGGCTCTCTCCGACGTGCGCCATCTGTGCTGCGTGACGTCGACAGGGTTTCTTGCTCCCGGTCTCAGCGCACTGCTCATCCGAGAACTCGGCATCGACCCGCACTGCAGCCGGTCGGACGTGGTGGGCATGGGGTGCAACGCCGGCCTCAATGCGCTGAACGTCGTGGCGGGCTGGACCGCCGCCCATCCGGGCGAGCTGGGCGTGATGGTTTGCGCGGAAGCGTGCTCGGCGGCGTACGCCCTCGACGGGAGCATGCGCACCGCGGTCGTCAACAGCCTGTTCGGCGACGGGGCGGCCGCGCTGGCCCTGACCAGCGACGCATCGGAACAGGTCCGGCCTGGACCGCGGATCCTCAAGTTCGCCGGCTTCCTGATCACGGATGCGATCGATGCGATGCGCTACGACTGGGACGACGGACTCGGCCGCTTCAGCTTCTACCTCGACCCGCGGATCCCGTACGTGGTGGGCGCCCACGCCGAGCGGGTCGTCGACCGCTTGCTCGCCGGCACGGGCCTGCGTCGCGGCGACATCGGGCACTGGCTGGTGCACTCCGGCGGAAAGAAGGTGATCGACGCCGTCGTGGTGAACCTGGGGCTGAGCCGCTACGACGTCCGCCACACCGTCGGGGTCCTGCGCGATCACGGCAACGTCTCCAGCGGGTCGTTTCTCTTCTCCTACGAGCGGCTGGTCGCCGAGGGCGTCGCCCGGCCCGGGGACTACGGAATCATGATGACCATGGGGCCTGGCTCCACGATCGAAACGGCGCTGGTCCAGTGGTGACTGTGGGGAGTACCGACGATCCGGTTCTGGTCATCGACGGAAGCCGGCCGGTGTCGCCGGGCGACATCGACGCGGTGCACCGGATCTGCGACCAGGCCGAGGACGGGCACCACGCCGGCCTGCTGACCGTGTACGTCTCAGGGGCACCGGAGCCGGGATGGACGGCGGGGCTCAATGTCGGCCTGGTGACCAAGTGGGAGCGGGCAGTACGCCGGCTCGAGCGCTCCGCCTTGGTTACAGTCGCCGTGGCGACAGGTGATTGTGGCGGTACGGCACTCGACGTGCTGCTCGCCACGGACGTCCGGATCGTCGCACCGGGCGCACGCCTGATGATGGCGACCGACTGCGAGGCCACCTGGCCCGGCATGGCGCTGTACCGGCTCATCCGGCACGGCATTGGGAGCGGGGTACGCCGGGCGGTGCTGCTGGGCGCCCCGATCGACGCTGGCGAGGCCGTGGCGGTCGGGCTCGTCGACGTCGTGACCGATGAGCCCGGCTCGGTTCTCGCGCAGGTCGCGGCGGCGGCCGGTGGCGTCGCGGGCAAGGAGTTGGCGATTCGTCGGCAGCTGATGCTCGAGGCTGCCGGCCGGGAATTCGATGAGGCTCTCGGATCGCACCTGGCGGCCTGCGACCGCGCCCTACGCCGGGCCGGCGCCGCATGAGCACAGCCACACCGCCCCGTCAGCTGGACAGCGACCGGATCCGCCTCGCCGAGGCAGCGGCGCAGACCGAGCGGCTGATCGCGGCGCTGCCGCCTCCGCGTGCGCGAACGGCGGACCAGCGTGTCGCAGCGGCCGCCGCTCACGACGCGGCCCGGCGGGCTCGGCAGCGTTTCCTCGAGCGGTACGTCGACGACGTCGTTGACGAGATCACCGAAGGGCATACCCGGCAGTTGCGGGTGGACGAGCTTGCGGAGACGGCCGCAACGGCCTTTTCCGGCCTCGTGCCCACGCCGCAACAGTTGGCTCAGGAGCGGTCCGGAGCCCAGGCGGACAAGGAGGGACGCGAGGTCGACCAGGGCATCTTCCTGCGAGCCGTCCTGCGTTCCGAGCGCTCCGGCCGCTACCTGATGGCGTCGATGCTACGGCCCACCTCTCGAGCGCTGCGGTTGCTCGACGAGTTCCGCCGCACCGGAATGCTGGAAACCGAAGCGGTCCGGCTGGAACGGCGAGACGGGGTGGCCCGGCTGACGTTGTGCCGGACGCAGACCCTCAACGCCGAGGACGAGCAGCAGGTCGACGATATGGAGACCGCTGTGGACCTGGCCCTGCTCGACCCGGCCGTGCGGGTGGGCCTGGTCCGCGGTGGCGTGATGAGCCATCCCCGCCACCGGGGCCGCCGGGTGTTCTGCGCCGGGATCAACCTCAAAAGTGTCAGCGCGGGCCGCATCTCGCTGACAGGCTTCCTGCTTCGGCGTGAGCTGGGCTACCTGCACAAGCTGGTGCGTGGCCTCGGCGACGAGCGGCCCGATCGCTGGGAGCCGCCGGTGCAGAAGCCGTGGGTGGCGGCCGTCGACACGTTTGCGATCGGCGGTGGCGCCCAGCTCCTGCTGGTGTTCGATCACGTGGTGGCAGCCTCGGATGCCTACCTGAGCCTCCCCGCCGCCCAGGAGGGGATCATCCCGGGCGTCGCCAACCTGCGCCTGGGCCGGATCGCCGGGGCGCGGCTGGCGCGGCAGGTCATCCTCGGCGGCCGGCGGATCCTGGCCACCGAACCGGATGCGCGCCTGCTGGTGGACGAGGTGGTGGCGCCGGACGATCTCGACGAGGCCGTGGAGCGCAGTTTGGCCCGGCTGTCCGGCGATGCCGTCGTGGCCAATCGACGAATGATCAATATGGCCGAGGAGCCACTCGACGATCTGCGGAAGTACCTCGCCGAGTTCGCGCTCGAACAGGCGCTGCGCCTGCATGCGGGCGATGTGGTCGACAAGGTCGGCCGTTTCGCGGGGCGCGTGGCATGACCGGTCGAACCCGGGTGCGTTGCGACAAGAGGGACCACGTCGCCCGGGTGACTCTCGACCGTCCCGGCGTGCTCAATGCCATGGACCTGCGCATGCACGAGGAGCTGGCGGAGATCTGGGACGACCTTGAGAGGGACACCCGGATCCGAGTCGTGGTGCTGACGGGTGCGGGGGAGCGGGCCTTCTCCGTAGGTCAGGACCTCAAAGAACGTGCCCTACGGGACAGGGCGGGTGGTCCGGCGTCGTCCTTCGGCAGCCGCGGACAACCCGGCTGGCCCCGGCTGACCGAGCGGTTCGACTTCAGTAAACCGGTCGTCGCCCGGGTGGATGGATACGCCCTCGGCGGCGGCTTCGAATTGGTCCTTGCCTGCGACGTGGTCGTCGCCTCCGACCGGTCGGTGTTCGGGCTGCCGGAAGTGCAGCTCGGGCTCGTGCCCGGCGCCGGAGGGGTGTTCCGGCTGATCCGGCAGCTTCCGCAGAAGGTGGCGATGGGCCTGCTGCTCACCGGACGACGGTTGGACGCAGCGACCGCACATTCCTACGGCCTGATCAACGACGTCGTGCCGGCCGGCATGTTGGACGACCGGGTCGACGGGTGGGTCGACGACCTGGTCGCCGTCGCACCACTGGCGGTCCGGGCGATCAAGGAGGCCGCGCTGCGCTCGCTCGACCTGCCGTTGCCCGAGGCCTTCACCACGTCGTACCGGTGGGAAGAACGTCGCCGGTGCAGCGCCGATGCCGTGGAGGGACCCCGCGCCTTCGCGGAGAGACGCCGACCGGCCTGGTCCGGCGAGTGACGCGGGCGTCGGGCATAACGAGGAGAGATAATGTCCGTTAATGGCATGATCGATGTCAACGGCCCGATGCCACCGGCTCCGGCGATGCTGCGGCGAAGTGATCTGCACGCGAGCCTGTCCGATCCGGTTCTGGACACGATGACGTTCCTCAACGAAGTGACGATGCGGTTTCCCGAGGCGATATCGTTCGCCCCCGGCCGGCCGTACGACGGCTTCTTCGACAACGAGGACATCTTCGCGCACATCCGGCGTTACCTGGACCACCTCGCCGCCAAGGGGTGGTCGGATCAGGAGATCCGCACGGCGATGTACCAGTACGGGACCACCGCCGGTCAGATTCGCGAGCTCATCGCCGACTCCTTGCGTCTGGACGAGGGGATCGACGTGCCGGCGGAGAGCCTGGTCGTCACGGTCGGTGCCCAGGAGGGGATGCTGCTCGTCCTGCGGGCGCTGATCGCCGCGCCGGACGACGTGCTGATGGTCTCCAGCCCCTGCTATGTCGGCATCATCGGCGCGGCCAGATTGCTGGACATCCCCGTCGTCGACGTCGAAGAGCCGGAAGAAGGCTTTTCCTGCGCCGATCTCGAGGCGGCCGTCGTGCGGGAACGTGCGCGCGGACGACGCCCGCGGGCCTTCTATGTGGTCCCGGACCACTCCAACCCGTCCGGGACGACACTGAGCCCGCAGGCCCGCTCCGAGCTGCTGGACCTGGCGGCCCGCCACGACCTACTCATCATCGAGGACAGTCCGTATCGTCTGGTCAGTCCCGGTACCCCGTTGCCGACCCTGAAGTCGCAGGACCGGGCCGGCGTCGTCGTCCATCTCGGGTCGTACTCGAAGGTGATGTTCCCCGGTGCCCGGGTGGGATACGTCGTCGCGGATCAGTGCATCGTCGATGGGAGTGGCCGGACCACCCTGCTGGCCGACGAACTGGCGAAGATCAAGAGCATGGTCACGGTCAACACGTCCTCGTTGAGCCAGGCGGTGGTGGCCGGCACGCTGCTCGCCGCCGACGGCCGTGTCTCCGAGCTGAACGCCAAGCCCGCGAGCTACTACGGCGAGGCGATGCAGGCCGTACTCCGGCAGCTGGAACGGCATCTGCCAGCCGAGCGCCGGCAGCGCCTCGGCGTCACCTGGAACACTCCCGGCGGAGGCTATTTCTTAAACCTGAGGGTGTCGTTCGAGACCGATGAGGCAGCCCTGAACCGCGCCGCCCGGGACTTCGGAGTGATCTGGACCCCCATGCGTTACTTCTATCCCTCCGGCGGAGGAGAGCGCATGATGCGGCTGTCCACGAGCTATCTGGCACCTCGGGAGATCGGCGAGGGTATAACCCGGCTCGCCGGCTTCATCGCTGCCGAGACCGAACAGAGATCCATCAGCGGGCAGTCCATCGGTCGGGGGGAACACCCATGACCGTCACCGCGAATCCCTGCGGACGCCCTGCGGGCTGGCGTGGGCGATGGGATGCCCGTCAAGTCCGCCGTGATCTCCCGTGGCCGCAGCGGTCGGCTGGCCGTGAAGCGCCCCACCACCAGCTCCGCTCGATGTGGCTGTAAGGTTCGACGGTCTCGTCGACCTGAATGGTGACGCCGTTCACCGCCGAGATCAGCACGGTCAGCGGCATGCCCTGTGGTCACACAGACTATGGATCTCCGAACCGGACTAGCCACGATCGACCGAGTCTGGTCCTGTCTCGTCGCCCCCGTCCTTGCGCCCTCACGCTGATCGAGTCCACGACCGCCCGGGACCAGTCGATCTCGGGCCGTCGTCGAGGTGCAGCCGCGTGTCCCCGTGCCGCCGGAGCGTGGTCACCGCGCCGGTGACGGCTTCCGGACATCCTCGAGGGGCATCTCCGCCGGGTTGGGCAGCGTCTCCCGGCTCGGCGAGATCATGACGATGGGTACCGAGGGATGGGCGTCACGGATCGTCTGGACGAACCGGACACCTGGCCGCCGAGGATACGAGGGCCGAAGCTCCCGCGCACGTACACGTTGATGGCCAGACACAGCGAGATCAGGTCCGCGGGGTGCTCCGCGAGCGCCCGGGCGGTGATCGGGTCGTCCGGTGGCAGCCGCCACGGCCGCCAGTCGCCGTTCTCCTTCTCCGTCCAGGCCAGGCTTCCGGCCAGACGCCGTTGGCCGCCGGCGCCAGCTGGATCGCCTGTGATGACGATGGTCACGGCCAGGAGCCGCCCTTGACGACTCGGCGGGGAAGTCCGGTGTTGCTGTCGAGGCTGCTCCGGAGGTCACCGCCGCGGGGGTTGCGGCGCGGGTCCGGGCGCGCGCAGCAGGACGGCGTGGGCGCCGGGTGGCGGGCCGTGTAGAGGTCGCGGGTCCACTCCCACACGTTGCCGCACACCTCGTACAGCCCGAACCCGTTGGGCGGAAGGACTTCACCGGTGCTGTGCCGTGAAAGCCGGCGGGTGCCAGGTTTCCCAGGGGAAGCGCCCGTGCCAGGTGTTGGCCAGGATCTGCCCATCCGGGGTGAACTCGTCGCCCCAGGCGTAGGACGCACCGTCGAGTCCGCCCCGTGCCGCGTACTCCGACTGCGCCTCGGTCGGCAGGCTCTTTCCGGCCCACCGTGCGTACGCGAGCGCGTCGGCGTAGGCGACCTGGACCACCGGGTGGTCCTGCCGGTCCTCGACGTCACTGCCCGGCCCCTCCGGGTGCCGCCAGCACGCGCCCGGCACGAACCGCCACCACAAGCGGTAGTCGGTCAGGTCGACCGGTCCGTCCGTGCCCTGGAAGACGAGCGCTCCGGGCAACAGGTCGGCCGGGTCGACACCGGGGTAGCTCGCCGGGTGCGGCGCGCGTTCGGCCACGGTGACGTGTCCGGTGTCGGCCACGAACTCGGCGAACTGGCGGTTGGTGACCGCGTGGACATCGGCGAGGAAGCCGTCGACGTGGACGGGGTGGGCCGGCCGCTCCTCCGGATAGTGGTCGTGCGAGCCCATGGTGAACTGCCCGCCGGGAATCCAGACCATCCCGGGCCGTGCTTCGGCCGACGTCATCGTGACTTCTTCCAGATCCGCGCTCATCGCTCTACGAGGAGCTGCTCGGCGGTCGCCTGGTGCGTGATGAACGTGTTGACCACGCCGGTGCAGGGGTGGTGGCGTGGCGGCGGTTTCGTGCCGTCCCGAAGGTCACCGCCACCCGCCGCAGTATGGCCATGAGTGGCTCGAAGGTCGGCGCTGGCGTGCGCTCGACGGCGGGGCAGGGCGGCGGGTGGCGGCTGCGTCACGGATGATCCATCCCGTGCTGGAGCGCATGCATCGCCTCAGCGTGCGCGGGAGAACGCACCGGACCGGTGAGTAGCGGATCGTCGACCTCAGCCAGCCATCCGTACAAGGTGGCGAGCAGTGTCACGCGGTCGGCAGCATACCGCGGGTCGTCCACCACATTGAGCATCTCGTACGGATCAGTATCGAGGTCGTACAGTTCGGCGAGTGGATGGGTGGCGACAAGCGAGCTCGGCGCCACGCGTGGCGTACAACGCCGGTGCCACGACTGACTTCCGTCCATTATGGAGGGTGCGGAGCTGAAGTTGACAATGAGTTTCCGTGAACCGGTCCGCGCACACCGGCGTGGGTCGTAGTAGTCGTGGTACGTGAGCTGACCAAAGATCGCCGGGTGAGGCCGGTGCGCAGTCCCCCTGATGGCCGGCACCTGGCTGATGCCCGCCATATCGGCCGTGACGGGCAGTCCGAGCGCGTCGAGCAGTGTCGGCACCAGATCGATCCCGGAGACGAGGTCGGTGACGGTCCGACCGCCCTGCCAGCCGAGCGCCGGTGCCCGGGCCAACAGTGCAATCTCCAGTCCCGGGTCGTAGAGGGTGCATTTCGCTCTCGGTAGCGCGAGGCCGTGGTCGGTGACGAAGAGCACGATGGTGTTGTCGGTCAGGCCCAGGTCGTCGAGCTCGGTCAGAACACGGCCGACGCAGGCATCCATGTACCTCACCGCGCCCTGCAGTTCCGCGACCTCCTCTCGCGCGCTCGCGTCGTCGACGAGATAGCCGGGAACGGTGACTCCGCGTTCGTCGTACGGCGACATGTGGTCGCCGATGAAGCCCATGACGCCCATGGGGTCCCGGTGCCCCGGCAGCCGGTGCGGCTCGCGGAAGCCGACCTGCAGGTAGAACGGCTGGTCGGCCTCGGCGAACCGGGCCAGCCGGTCGATCGCCCGGTCTGCCACGATCTCGCCCCGGCCACCGGTCTGTACGCCGTCGAAGCCGAGCCGACGGGCGACTGCCTCGTCGGGAAGGACGCGCGACTCGTGCTGTACGCCGACGAGCGAAGTGACATACCCATGGTCCTTGAGCAGACGTGCCAGATGGCGCTCGCCGGGCAGCAGGTCCCAGCCGAAACGCGCGTGTGTCAGACCGAGGACCCCGTTCTGCTGTGGGAAGCGACCCGTGAACAACGACGCCCGCGAGGGACTGCACTGCGGCGCGGTGCTGAACGCGCGGCTGAACATGACGCCGGATGCGGCCAGTTGGTCGAGGCATGGCGTGTCCACGGTGGGCACGCCGTAGCAACCGAGGAAGCGGCCGAGGTCGTGGCAGTGCAGGAGGAGCACGTTGAGGCGGCGACCGGGCATGTCGATGGTGTGCGGCATTCAGACCGCGCCGCCAAGGACGACGTTCCTGGACACGGGCCCCGCCGCCGCGACAGCACCTTCCGCGCGGCCACCGCCCGGGCTGCAACCCGCACTCACCCGCCCGACCCCACGTCGGCGCTTCTCATCGCGAACCACGGCCGGCCCCCGTACGGCTGGGAGGTAGCTCATGGGAACGCAGCCGCGTGGCCAGGTCGGCCGCGGCGGCCCGGTCGGCCGGGGGCAGCGGACCCCACGGCGTGCGGGGACGACCGGCATCGGGCCCCAGCTCGTTCATCAGTTCCTTGATGAAGCCGACACCACCGTGGCGACCCGCCGCGTCGGCGATCTCCCGGAACGGGCGGTGCAGGTCGAACGCAAGCTCATACTCGCCGCGGTCGTGGGCGTCGGTGACCTGGTGCGCGATCGGTGCCAGACCGTTGTACAGGCTGCCGATCACCGCCAGCGCGCCGAAGGACAATGCCGCGGGCAGCAGCTCGTCCCGGCCGAAGTAGACGGTGAGGCCGTCGGCCGCCTCCCGGACACGGTCGTACTCGATCAGGTCCCCGTCGGTGAACTTCACGCTGGCCAGCGTCGGGATCGCGGCCGCGGCCGCGGCCACTATCGCGCTCGGTGCGTGCGTCGACCCGGTCATGCTCGGAATGTGGTAGTAGCACAGCGGAGTCGTCGGCGCCGACGCGGCGACCATCGTCAGGTACCCGACGACAAGATCGACCGTTGGCGCCTGCCCGAAGTACGGTGCGACCGCGGCGATGAAATCCACCCCGAGGGCCTCCGCCTGCGCCGCCAACTGGCGTACCTGGTCCGGGTCGGTGCCGCCGACGTGCAGCGCCAGGCCGAAGCCAGCTGGCCGGGCCCGCGCCCAGGCCTCGGCGATCGCCATCCGCTCGGCGGTGGACAGTGCCGGGAACTCTCCGGTCGTGCCGTTGACGAACGCACCGTGCACTCCCGTCGACGCCAGGTGGGCGGCCTGTGCGGCGATCACCGACACGTCCACCTGCCCCTGTGCGTCGAACGGGGCTGGTGTGGCAGCCCAGATCTCAAGCCGACTCATCGCGCCGCATTCCTTTCCTTGGTGTGGTTCACGCAGGGTTGTACTCAAGATCCAGCCAGACCGCGCCGTGCGGAGCGACCAGCCCCTCGGCGACGGCAGTGTCCGTGGCCAGCAGCACGCGGCCGGCCAGCGGGATCGGCGCTGGCGTCGATCCGAAGTTGACGACGCAGCCGAAGCCGGGCGAGCGGGTGAACGCCAGCACGTCGTGCGGAGCGTCGTGCCAGCGTACGTCGCTTGCCCGGGCCGGGCCCGGGTGAGTGCGGCGCAGGCGCAACGCCGCGCGGTAGAGCTCGAGGAACGACGAGTCCTCGCCGGCCTGCGCCGTCGCCGCGTGCGCGCCCCAATCAGCGGGTTGGGGGAGCCAGGCTCCGTTGTCGCCGAATCCGTACGACGGGCCGTGGGCGGTCCACGGCAGCGGGACCCGGGCGCCGTCCCGGCCCCACCTGCGTCCCCCGGATCGGGTCCAGATGGGGTCCTGTCGTGCGTGTACCGGGATGTCGGCGTCGGCCAGTCCGAGTTCGTCGCCCTGGTAGATGTAGACGCTGCCGGGCAGGGCGAGGGTCAGCAACGCGGCGGCGCGGGCGCGCCGGCGCCCCAACGGTTCGTCGACGGGGCCGAGTTGCGGGCCGGCGACGCCCGGGCGACGGCGGGTGTCGGCCCGGCCGTACCGGGTGACGACGCGTTCGACGTCGTGATTGGACAGTGCCCAGGTGGTGGGCGCGCCGACCGGGGCGGTGGCGGCGATCGCCGCGTCGATGGCGGTGCGCATGCTATCCGCGGTCCACGCCGATTTGATGTAGTACAGGTTGAGGGTGGTGTGCAGTTCGTCGGGCCGGACGTAGCGGGACAGCCGGTCGGAGTCGTCGAGCCACGCCTCGGCGGCGAACATGCGCGGCGGATCGTAGGAGTCGGCCAGTCGCCGCCAGTCCCGGTAGATGTCGTGGACCTCGTCACGGTCGCGGTGTGGATGGTCGGGGCGGGTGAGGTCGGCGAGGAACGCGCCGTCGGGGTATCCGAGGTCGGGTAGTCCGGGTGCCTTGACCAGGGCGGTGGCGACGTCGATGCGGAATCCGTCGACGCCGAGGTCGAACCAGTACCGCAGGATGTCCTCGAACTCCGCGCGCACCTGTTCGTTGTCCCAGTTGAGGTCGGGCTGGGAGGCGTCGAACAGGTGCAGGTACCACTCGCCGGGCCGGCCGTGGTCGTCGACCCGGGTCCAGGCGGGGCCGCCGAAGACGCTGAGCCAGTCGTTGGGTGGGCTTTCCCCGCCGTCGCGGCCGGCGCGGAAGTGGTAGCGGGAGCGCTCCACCGATCCGGGGGACGACCGCAGGGCCGCCCGGAACCACGGATGTTCGCTGGAGGTGTGGTTCGGGACGATGTCGAGGATGACCCGGATGTCCGCCGCGTGGCATTCCTTGATGAGTTGGCGGGCTTCCTCGACCGTCCCGTAGCGGGGATGGACGGCACGATAGTCGGCGACGTCGTAGCCGGCGTCGCGTAGTGGCGAGTCGAACCAGGGTGTGATCCAGATGGCGTCGACGCCCAGCGCCGACAGGTAGCCGATCCTGCTGCGTAGCCCGTCGATGTCGCCGATCCCGTCGCCGTTGCCGTCGGCGAAGGACTGGATGTAGACCTGGTAGATCACTGCGTTGCGCCACCACGTGGCCGTTGTCGTGCCGTCCACCGTGCCCCCTAGTTGATCGCGTTACCCAGTGGCAGGCGCAGCCACGAGTTGCCGTCCGACATGGCCAGGCAGGGTTTGCCGCCGTGGCCGTTGCTGATGTGGATGAGTGCGCCGGCGTTGCCCGCGGCGGGTGGCAGGGTACTGACGGTGTACGGGTGCAGCCGGGTGGCGTGGGTGTAGACGGTACGGATGTGTGCCGCCTGGCTGCCGATGTCGCGGGCGTTGTTGGCCGGGGGAATCAGTCCGGCGACACTGGCCTGGAAGGCGACGACGTCGTTCGTGCTGTTGGTGGAGCAGAGCAGATTGGTGGCGGCCGATCCGGAGGCGTTGACGGCGACCACCTCGACACCGCCCTTGACGCCCGGCCCGGAGCCGGCGGCCAGTGCGCCCTCGACGAGGTAGCCGCCGTAGCTGTCACCGCCGGCGATGCCGGTGGCGGCGGTGCTCACGACGCGTACGGCGGCGTCCTTCGCGGCGGCCACCTGGAGTTTGTTGAACCGGCCCGGCTGGGACTCCACGTAGGAGTCCGGGCTGATGGTTCCCGCGGCGACGAGTCCGTTCTGGTCGAACGTGTTGCCGACCACGTTGGAGTCGCGGAGCGTCCCGGTGACGTTGACGGCGGGTAGCCCGTTGGGGTTGGCCGACACGACGTTGCCGAGGAAGGCGAGCCTGGTGGCGTCCGCGGCGAAGTGTACGGCGCCGTGGCCGGTCACCTTGACGTGGTTGAAGTTGTCGAACGAGTTGTCGGTGATGCTGACCTTGTCCACGGACTGGTCGAACCGGATGGGCGAGGCGCGGACCCAGTTGAACGAGTTCGCCGAGATGGTGACGTTGCGGGCCGCGACCGCGCTGGTGAAGCGGATCGCGTAGCGCGGCGGTTCGTGTGCGCCGGGGTTGGTGTCGAACCCGCCGATGATGTTCCCGGTGATCGTCAGGTTGTGGCCGCCCGCGTCGATCTGGATGACTGCGTCGCCGGTGCCGTTCTCGACCACGTTGCCGCTGATCGTGGAGTTGGTGAGGCTGCCCCGGAACAGCCGGCGGCCGATGTCGAGCAGGTTGTTGCTGATGATGGCACCGCGGAAGTTGCCGTCCGGTGCACCGTTGAAGATGATGGCGTCGAAGTTGGAGTGGAAGTGGTTGTCGGTGATCAGCCACTTGCGCAGGCCGTAGGGGAGCAGGTGCACACCGCTGCCCTGGACGCCTTCGGTGGGCCAGGAGACGACCACCCCGTTGGTGCAGACGGCGACCTTGTTCTTGGTGAACAGGAAGCCCCGCCCGACGCTCTCGACGGCGGTCTGGAAGCGCAGGAACGAGCACTCCACGATGGTCACGTCGGTGTCGTCGGTGTTGGCCCTGCGGATGACGTGGATGCCGACGTTCCTGGCGGTCTTCACCGGCGCGTCGAACGCCACACCATGGATGCCGCCCAGCGAGGCCTCCCAGCGGATGCCGACGCCGTCCTGGTGGAAGGTGATCTTCGAGGGCTCCTCGCCGAACATGCCGTACCCGCGTAGCACGAACCGGTTGAGGTGCGCCCCGGGAGTGTCGTACTCGTGGTCGCCGACCACGATGGTCGAGGTGACCTTGTAGTTGCCGGGCGGGAGGACGACGATCTTGTTCAGCTGGGTGCGGGCTGCGTTGATGGCGGCCTGGATGGCGGCGGTGTCGTCGGCCACACCGTCGCCGACGGCGCCGAACTGCTGGGGGTGAGTACGGGGGATCCGTCGGCGTTGACCAGGCTCGGTTGCGCGTGTGCGGGTTCGCCGACCGCGAGTGCGCCGAGGCCGGCGGCACCGGTGGTGACGACAGCGGATCGGATCATCGTGCGGCGGTTGATTCGGTCGGTCACGCGTCCTGCTCCATTCGGGGGATTGGTATGGATGGGACCGGTGGTGCCGGGATGGGTCAGCCGGCCGCGTCGAGGTCGACGGCGGCCGCGAGGAGCTCTCGGGTGTAGTCGTGCCGGGGTGCGGTGAACAGCGTCTGCACCTCGGCGTTCTCGACGAGTTCGCCGTGGCGCATGACGAGGACGCGGTCGGCGACCTGCCGGACCACGCCGAGGTCGTGGGTGATGAACAGCATCGACAGGGATCGCGCCTGGCGGACCTTCACCAGCAGTTGCAGCACCTGTGCCTGGACGGAGACGTCGAGGGCGGAGACGGCCTCGTCGCAGATGAGCAGCCGTGGGTTGAGGGCGAGTGCCCGAGCGATACTGACCCGCTGGCATTGCCCACCGGACAGCGCGGGCGGGCGTTTGCCGGCGACGTCGGGGTCGAGCCCGACCTGGGCGAGCAGGTCGACGACGGCGTCGCGGCGGCGGCGGGGGTTGCGGCGCACGCCGTCCGGTGCGGTGTCCGGTTGTGCCTGCCAGGCCTCGGCGATGCACGCCTCGGCGGACAGGCGGGGGTTGAGCGAGGATCGCGGATCCTGGAAGACCATGGCGATGGCGCGCCGTGTTCCGCGATTGCCGGTCCGCCGCTCCAGCAGGGATTTCCCGTCGTAGTGGATGGACCCCGAGGCTGGTTCGGCGAGCCCGACGACGGCCTTGGCGATGGTCGACTTGCCGGAGCCGGATTCCCCCACCAGGGCGACCGTCTCCTGTGGTGCGACGTCGAGGGTCACGTCGCGTACCGCGGTGATCGGGGTACGGCGGCCGAGGCCGCCGCTGCGCGGACCGGGGTATGTCACGGTGAGATCCCTGATCCGTAGGCCGGTGGCGGTGGTCACTGCAGGTCCTCCGCGAAGTGGCAGGCGCTGAGGCGTCCCGGCGCCACCTGTCGCGGTGCCGGCACCTCGGTCCGGCAACGGTCCTGGGCACGGGGGCAGCGCGGGTGGAACGAGCAGCCGGCGGGTCGGTCGAACGGGTTGGCCGGGCTGCCCGGCAGGGGGTCGGCGATCGCGGTCTGCCGGTGCACCGATGGGACGCTGTGCACCAGGGCGTCGGTGTAGGGGTGCAGCGGCTTGCGCAGCACGGCCTTCGCCGGTCCGCTCTCGGCGACCCGGCCGGCGTACATGACGACGAGGTCGTCGGCGACGTGCGACATCACCCGCAGGTCGTGGCTGACGAGCAGCATCGACAGGTGGTCCTCGTCGCGCAGTCGGGCGAGCAGGTTCAGGATCCGGGCCTGCACGGTGACGTCCAGCGCGGTCGTCGGCTCGTCGGCGAGGAGGATCTTCGGCCCGCCGGCCAGGGCCAGGGCGATCATGGCGCGTTGCCGCATCCCGCCGGAGAACTCGTGCGGGTAGGCTCGGACGCGGTTGCCCGCGTCCGGGATACCGACGTGGTCGAGCAGTTCCACCGCCCGTTCGCGGGCCAGACGGCGAGGCACTCCTCGGCCCCACAGGATCTCGCTGACCTGATCGCCGATGGTCATCGTCGGGTTCAGCGCCGTCGACGGGTCCTGGAACACCACGGAGATCTCGCGCCCCCGGACCTGCCGGATGCGGGTGCGGCTCGCCTGAAGCAGGTTCTCGTCGCCGAGCAGGACCTGCCCGTCGAGTACCGCGGTGTCCGGTGTGAGCCCGACCAGGGCCATCGCGGTGAGTGACTTACCGCTGCCGGACTCGCCGATCAGGCCGGTGGTGCGTCCCGCCGCGATGTCGAACGAGACGCCGTCGACGACGGCGGCCGTGCCGCGGGGGCCCGGCAACCAGATCGACAGGTCCCTGACCCGCAGGCTCCCAGCCGGCTGGGAGCCTGCGGACAGGCGGGTGGACATCGCCGCCGTCGCGCTCGTCGGTGGGCGCTTGTCAGTCATCAACCGAGACCGTGTTGAACGACGGCTGGCCTTCGGGGTGGGGGCGAGCCCGGAGATGCCGGCCCGGGTGGCGTAGACGTTCTTGACGAACATGGGGTACATGCCGACCGCCTCGTTCCAGATCAGTGCGGTCGCGTCGGCGTACGCCTGCTTGCGTACCTCCTGGTCGGTGGAGGTGTTGGCCTTGTTCAGCAGAGTGTCCAGGTCCGGGTTGCAGTATCCGGTGCGCTTGGCCGCGCACGGGTAGAGCCGGCCGAGGTTGTACGACGCGTCCAGCCCGAGCGTGCTGACCTGCTGGATGTTGATGTCCCAGCGGAGGGCCAGCAGGTCCTCGGTGTAGACGGCCTGCTCCTTCTGCAGCGCCTCGGCCTTCACCCCGATGGCGGCCAGATCGGAGACGACCGAGTCCACCCACTGCTTGAACTGTGCCTGGGAGAAGTGGAAGCGCAGGTTGGTGTTGAAGTCGAATCCGGCGGCGGTGAGGGCCTGCTTGGCCGCCTGCGGGTCGTAGCCGACCGGGGTCTGTGGCGCGTAGCCGAACACCGAGGGGGCGAGCACCGAGTCGGCGGGTTGGCCGCTTTCCGGGTACAGCGCCTTGATGATTTTGTCGAAGTTGACGGCCTGCCACAGGGCGCGGCGTACCTCGGCCTTGTTCAGTGCCGGCGTGGAGGCGTTCATCCACATCGTGATGACGGCGCTTCCGGTGGCGTCGACGAACTTGATGTCGGAGTTGCTTCGCAGTTGGGTCACCTGGTCGTCGGGGATGCCCCAGATGATGTCCGCCTCACCGGTCTGCAGAGCGGTGACCTTGGCCGCGACCTCGGGGATGGAGCGGATGGTCACCTGGTCCAGCTTCGGCTTGTCACCCCAGAACTTGTCGTTGGGCACCATGACCAGGTCTCCGCCGGGCGTGAACGACTTGACCTTGAACGGGCCGGAGGTCACCGGCGTGTCCAGGTAGCTGTCCGCGGTGGCGCTGGCCGGGGTGATCCGCAGTCCGGTGAGCTTGGCCAGCAGCGCCGGGTCGGGCTGGGCAGGTTTGAATGTCACGGTGGTGTCGGTGGACTCGACCGCGACGTTGACGAAGTTCGCCGAGAACGGGCTCTTCGCGTCCACGGTGCGGGTGAACGAGGCCGCGACGTCCCTACCGGTCAGCGGGGAGCCGTCGGAGAACGTGATCCCACCCTTCAAGGTGAAGGTGAGCTGAGTGGCGGTGTCGTCCGACTCCCATTTCTCGGCGGCGATCCCGCGGAACTCTCCGGGGCCGGTGGTCTCCAGCAGAGGGGCGTACAGCTGCAGCGATGCGAGGCTGGTGCCGCCGTCGATGGCGAGCTTGCCGTTCGGGTCGATCGACTCGATCGGGAACTGGCCGGCCACGACGATCTGCCCGCCCTGGCCTGTGCCGCCACCGGAGTCGTCGGAGCCGCATGCGGCCGTGGTCGCCAGGGTTAGAACCGCGGTCGCCGCGAGGGCGGCGCGCCGAATGGACCTCATGGTCGTACTCCTAACTGTGCTGCGTTTGTCGTGAGGGTGGGTGCGGTGGCGGCATGGATGCCTCGGCTCGTCACTGCCGGCGGCTGACGTGGCGGGTGAACCGGTCTCCGGTGAACCCGACACTGATGACGAGCAGCGCGAGGGCGATGCCGGGGATGGCGGAGATCCACCAGGCGCTGGCGAGGTATTCCTTGCCGGCGGCGATCGTCTGTCCCCAGGAGACCGACGACGACGGCAGACCCATGCCGAGGAAGCTCAGGCTCGCCTCGGCGAGGATGGCGCCGGCGAACTCGGTGGTGGCCAGCGCGAGGGTGGGCCCGGCGAGGAACGGCAGGATGTGCCTGGCCACGATGGTGCGCCGGGGTACCCCCATCACGACCGCCGACTTGACCCAGTCACGTTCGCGCAGACTCATCGCCATCGACCGCGACAGCCGGGCGAAGCCGACCCAGTTGGTGACGCTGAGCGCGATGACGACGATGGCCAGGCTACGGGCGAAGACGCCGGCGATGACAATGGCCAACAGGATGCCCGGGAACGCGAGCAGCACGTCGATGATGCGCGAGACCACCAGATCGGTGATGCCGCGCCGGTAGCCGGCGAACGTGCCGACCACCGTGCCGACGAGGCCGCTGAAGAGCACCACCAGCAGTCCGATGGTGATCGACGTGCGGGCGCCGTACACCATCTGGCCGAGCAGGTCGCGGCCGAGGGCGTCGGTGCCGAAGATCGCGGTGGTGCCGTCGCTGGTCACCGAACCGGGGCTGAGCAGCCGGTCGTCGAGGTTGCCGCGTACGGGGTCGTAGTCGACGATCAGCGGGCCGAGTGCGCCGACGAGTACATACAGGCCGAAGACGACGATGGGGACGGCCTGCAGGGCCCGGCCCGGCCTGGTCCGGGCACGCTTCGCCGGCACCGGTGTGACCGGGCTGTGCGTCAGCTCCATCGTCGTCATGACGCCGCCGCCCGGATGCGGGGATCCAGTTGGGCGTTGAGGACGTCGGTGAGCAGGTTCAGCGTCACGACAATGAGCGCGATGAGGACCGTGGCGCCCTGCACGATGGCGTAGTCGCGGTTGCCGACGGCGTTGACCAGCAGCGACCCGACGCCCCGCCAGGCGAACACCTGCTCGACGATCACCGCGCCGCCCATCAGTGTGCCGATGTGCAGGGAGACGATGCTGACCACCGGGATCACCGAGTTGCGTACGGCGTGCCGGGCCAGCACCGCTCGCTCGGACAGTCCCTTCGAACGGGCGGTCAGGATGTAGGGCTCGCTGGTGACCTCCGCCACGGTGCTGCGGGTGATCCGCGCCACCAGCGCGATGAACGGGATGGCCAGGGTGACCGCCGGCAGCACGAGATGCTTCACCTCCCCGGATCCCGCGCTGGGCAGTATCCGCAGGGTCAGCGCCATCAGCAGGATCAGCATGATGCCCGACCAGAATGACGGAAGCGCCTGCATCACCAGCGTGATTCCCGAGATCGCCCGGTCGGCACCCCCGCCCGGCGCGCGGCCGGCGAGAACGCCCAGCAGCGGCCCGATCAGCAGCGCCAGGGCGGTCGCGGTCGCGGTGAGGAGGAGGGTCGCCGGGAAGCGGTCAAGAATGACCGTCATTGCCGACTCCTGGAATCGGTACGACTCGCCGAAGTCGCCGGTGACGGCGTCGCGCAGGTAGCTCAGGTACTGCACGAACACCGGGCGGTCGAGGCCGAGCTGCTCGCGCAGTGCCTCGACCTCTGCCGCGGTGGCGTCCGGCCCCAACTGGACGGTGGCCTGGTCGCCGGGGGCGAGCCGCAGGATGACGAAGGTGAGGCTCAGCGTCCCCCACACGGTGAAGACCATGAGGCCCAGTCGTCGGACCAGTCGAGATAGCATCGGTGTCCCTCCTCCTCTCTGTCGCTATCGGACCCGAGGGCTTGGCCGCCCGCGGGTCATCCCTTGAGGGCGATGTGGACCAGGACGGTCGCCGGCTGTTGCTCCGTCGCGCCGGTGAACGCCAACCGCAGCCACCCGCCGAAGTTCGTCAGTTCGATCGCGGCGATCTCCTCGTCCGCGGCGATCTTTCGAGGGTCGCCCCGGTTCACCCAGTGCAGGCCGTCCGGCGAGATCTGCGCCTGGACGGACAGATCCGGGTGGTCTCCTTCGACCTGGACGAAGAAGACCGCCTCGCCGGCCCAACCCGCCTCGTAGGGATGGGTGGTGAAAGTGGCGGTGATCGGGACACGGCGTTCGATCACCGACGTAGCGAATGTGAGCACGAAGGACCTTTCCCAGTGAACGGCGGTGAGTCTGTGGTGTTCAGTCCGTGGAGTACACGACGGAATCGAGGAAGAGATTCACGCTTCGATTCGTGTCGGTCTCCACGAAGAAGATCGGGTTGATCAGGTTGTTGATGTTCTTGTACGGCTCGGTGAGCGTCGGTGCCAGGCCGCGCAGATCGAACGTGCGGTCCATGCTCTGCATCTCGACGTATTCGCGGCGCCGGTAGTCGATCAGGAGCCGGAAGTACAGCCAGTTGATCTTGTCCGGGCTCTCGTTGTAGAGCAGGTCCTGCTCGCCGTCGGGCACCCACTGGAAGGCATCGGCCGAACCGTCGGGGTAGCGGCGGCCGTACCACAGGTTGTCGACCCCGGGACGCTGCCAGCCGTCCTCGCGGCCGTAGCACCAGTCCTTCTTCGTCACCCCGTCGGCGACCCGCCAGTACTGCCACTTCTTGGTCAGCGTGCCGTTGACGGAGTTCACGTAACGCACGCCCGGCATCCAGCGGTACTGCGGGTCCTGCAGGTCGAAGTAGAACCCGAACGCGCGGATGTCCTCCTCGCCGAACCCGAGCCGGTCCTGCTGCGGCGTGTAGGCGTACCACGCCTCGATCTGGATGTAGCGCATGGTCGGGTCGAAGGCGGACAGCCGCTTGAGCACCACGCCCATGCTGCCGTTGGCGGGCTTCTGCTCGTACCGGTCGGCCACCGGCCTGGTGGACAGCTTGAGTGAGTACGTGCCCTCCATCGACCCGTGCGTCGCGGCGAACCGCATCGGCGCGGCGCTGAGCATCGACGGTGCCCAGCTCGCCAGATCCACCTCCGACGGATAGTGCCGGTAGTCGGCGTTGACGAAGTTGGGTGTCAGGTCCAGCCAGCCGTTGAAACCCTTGTCGAAATCGTCGTAGGTGACGATGTTGCGCAACGGCTTGAACTTCTCCAGGCCGCGCTCGTACTGAATGACCTTCTGCACAATGCCTCCGTGGCGATAGTGAGATGTGCCGGGTGGTGGTGGTGACGTTCTGCTAGGCCCTGCCGGGCGGGACGAGACTGATCGAGTCGACCTGGAAGGCGTACGTCCCGCCGTCGCGACCCGCGCCGACCGCGATGAACTCGACGCGCACCGGACGTCCTGGACGGACCTTGACCGGCCCGAGGTCGACGTCCAGGAACGGGTTGCCGGCCGACGTGGCGATCACGCCACCCCGCCGGTGGCCGTCCACCGTGACGACGACGTCGCCGGCGGCGCCCTGCGCGGCACGGAAACGGCACCGTAGCGAGCGGCGACCGGAGACCGCCGGCACGATCGTCACGGCGTACGCGTCACCGTGCGCCGCCGCGGGCACGTGCGCCACCGCCGAGCCCTCCGCCGCCGGGTCCAGGACCATCGGCGACCGCGGGACCGTCGTCTCGGCACGCAGGCCTTCCACCTGGTGGTGCTCGCGCAGCCGGAGCGGCCCGCGGCCGACGCTGTCGCGGCCCTTGGTGAGCCAGGTCAGGTCGAACCGGGCCGCCACGACGTCCTGCGTCGCGACTCCGGTGGCGCCGAGTCTGCTGTAGAGGACGAGGGCTGTGGCGTCGTCCAGCCAGACGATGTCGGAATAGCCGGCCCGCGCCGGGTCGACGACGCGTCCCCACGACCACGACCGCGTCCCGTCGTGGCTGACCCGCGCGTACAGGGTGTTCCGGTCGGTACCCGCGACGGGACTCGTGTAAACGACCCGCTCGACACGGTGCCGGTCGACCCTGGAGGCGAGGCCGGCCCCGATCCCGGCGTGCGGGGCGGTGTTCGTCTCGACGGCGGCCGCGGTGAAGGTCCGGCCGCCGTCGCGGCTGACGGCGACGGCGCGGCTCGTGTTGCTCACCCCGCTGGCCAGCCTCGAGTTGACGATCACCTCACCCGTGGCGAGCTGCGCGATCCGCGCCTCGTTCAGGCCGAGCCCGGCAGGGTCCGGCACGATGCCACCACGCGCCCAGGTGCGGCCGCCGTCGTCGCTGTAGACGACACTGGCGTGATAGTCGCGTTCGGCGGCGGGCAGGCTCAGGGGCCGCCGATGCCAGACCTCGACCAGCAGCCGTCCGTCGGCGAGCTGGATGCCCCGGCCCGGCCCGGGCAGGTGGAACGTCCACCCGCGCCCGTCCGCGGCGAACAGGTCCGTCAACTCGACCGGGTCACTCCACGTCAGGCCGTCGTCGGTCGAGGATCGCCGGAACACCCTTGAGGAGCTGCCCTGGTCGTTGAGTGCGTAGAAGAGGGTGACGCGACCGGTGCGCCGGTCGGTCACCGGCGTGGGGTTCGCCCAGGCCCCGTCGTCGTGATGTTCGAGGTACAGCGTCGGACCCCAGGTCCGGCCGCCGTCCGTGCTGCGCCGCAGGACCAGGTCCTTCGGTCCGGCGTCGTCGCTGGTGCCGACCCGTGCCTCGCTGAAGGCCAGCACCGTACCCCTCGGTGTTGCCTCGACGGCGTGCACCCGGAAGTCGACATACCCGTTCTCGCCCCGGGACCACAACACCGTCCGCTGGCAGGAACCGTGTGCGTCGGCAACCCGGCGGTGCGGGCCCGCGCTGCCGGCGGCCGGTGCCGCCAGGGTCACGGCGGCCGCCGTGCCGATCCCGGCGGCGATTGCCTGGCGCCGGGTGAACAACCCCGGTGCCGTTGTGCGCTCTGTCATCGTGTCACTCCCGTCGAGGTGCGCATGAGAGGCGAAGGTGAGATGTCGCGGAGACTCATCGGCCGGCCCTGCCCGCGGGCGCCTCGGACACCGAGTCGCCCGGGACCTGAATGCAGTCCAGGTACACCTGCCGCTGCGCGCCGGACTCGCTGTCGAGTAGTTCGAGCAGGAGGCGGACGGCTTCCCGACCCATCTGCTCCCGGGGAATGCTGAACCGGGTCCAGTCGCGGTTGGCCGTGTGGACCAACGGCGGATCGCCGAGCAGGACCACCGAAACGTCCTGCGGGATGCGCGCGCCAGCCTCGGTCGCCGCCCGCTCGACCGCGACGATCGCGCTGTCCTCCTGGCTGTGCTCCACGATGATTGCCGTGACGCCGTCGGCCAGCCACTGCTCCAGCCGGGCCCGGGTGATGTCGGCGCCAGCCGCGTCGGGACGCGGTGGATGGACCACGACGTGCCCGTGCGGGATGCCGGCGGCGTCCAGTCCCTTCCAGAAGCCCGCCTCGCGGTCCCGGAGCCATTCCGTGTCCTCGGTCCCCTTCAGGTAGGCGAAACGTCGGTGTCCGTGGCGTACCAGGGACTCCACCGCCGCGCGTGTGGCGCCGACATAGTCGGCCGCGACGTAGGACAGTTCCTGCCCGGGCACTTCACGTCGGCCGATGAAGACGAAGGGGAAGTCCTCGCGCAGTAGCTCGGTCAGGTCGTCGTGGTGGAGGCGACGCCCGAGCAGGACGCAGCCATCGGCCAACTTGAGCCGGTTGACCCCGCCGGCGTATATGCGCCGGTCGGCGCCGGCGGTGGCTGAGCTGAACAGCAGCAGGTCGTAGCCGTACTCGGCGGTGGCCTCCTCGACGCCGAGCAGGAACGGGAAGTAGAAGTCCCGTTGGTTCACCGGGAAGACCGGCTCGAAGGTGAACACACCGAGCAGCCGGTTACGGCCGCCCTTGAGGCTGCGGGCCACCGAGTTCACCGCGTAGCCGAGCTCGGCGGCCGCCTCCAGCACGGCCCGCCGGGTGTGCTCGGCGACCTGCGCGCTCGCCGGCCCGCCGCTGATCACCAGCGACACCGTGGCCTGGGACAGGCCGAGGTGACGCGCGATGTCCACCTGTGTGGGTCGTCGTCGCTGCGGCGTCATGTCCAGACTCCCTGCTTGATACGTATGAAGGCGCCGGTGGGGGAGGGTGTTTAATACGTATGAATTGGTTGGGCCGGAACGTTACAGAGAGATTTCATCCCCGTCAAGAGATCAAACTTGACCTGGATCGGCCTGCTCGCGGACGCGCTACGCTCCTGCCCCACCAGCATCGACGACGCCCAAGGAGGCACACCATGACCCGGCCGAACATCGTGCTGATCGTCGCCGACGACATGGGGTACTCGGATCTCGGGTGCTATGGCGGCGAGATCCGCACGCCCAACCTGGACCGGCTGGGGCGCTGCGGGACAAGGATGACGCAGTTCTACAACACGGCGCGGTGCAGCCCGTCCCGCGCCTCCCTGTTGACCGGGCTGCACCCGCACCAGACCGGCATCGGCATCCTGGCCAGCCCCGGCCGCGCCGGCGGGTACGACGGCGACCTCAACGACCGCTGCGTCACCATCGCCGAGATACTGGCCGACGCCGGATACGCCACCAGCCTGTCCGGGAAGTGGCATCTGAGCGCATCGGTATGGAAGCCGTCCAACTCGTGGCCGACCCGGCGCGGATTCGACGACTTCTTCGGTACGCTCAGCGGCTGCGGCAGCTACTACGATCCGTCGACGCTGCGTCGCGGGGAGGCCGACGCGGGCGCCGAGGCGCGCGATCCGGCCTTCTTCTACACCGACGCGATCACCGATCACGCGGTGGGATTCATCCGCCGGCAGGCCGACGCGCAACGTCCGTTCCTCGCCTACGTCGCCTACACCGCGCCACACTGGCCACTGCACGCCCCCGAGGAGGACGTCGCCGGGTACGACGGAGTCTACGACGCGGGCTGGGACGAGCTGCGTGACCGCAGACTGCAGCGGCTGCGTGCCGAAGGCCTGCTCGGTCCGGAGTCATCACTGTCCACCCGGGACAGCACTCAACCGCCGTGGGAAGCGGCGCAGCACAAGGCATGGGAGGCGCGCCGCATGCAGGTCTACGCGGCCCAGATCGAGCGGATGGACCGCGGCATCGGCCGCATCCTGGACCAACTGGTGGCATCCGGAATCAACGACGACACCATCGTGGTGTTCCTGTCGGACAACGGCGGCTGCGCCGAGACGCTGCCCCTCGGTGCTCCGGAGGAGTTCCGCGCCAAGCGGGAGATCGTCCCGCCGGCGACGCGGGACGGTGCGCACCTACGCATCGGCAACGAGCCGACCATCGACCCGGGACCGGAGGACACCTATGCCAGCTACGGTGTCGCGTGGGCGAACCTGTCCAACACCCCGTTCCGCCTCTACAAGAGGTGGGTGCACGAGGGCGGCATAGCGACCCCGTTCCTCGTGCACTGGCCCGCGGGTGGCCTCGCCGGTGGACACGTCGTCCGGACGCCCTTCCAGCTCACAGACGTACTGCCCACCCTGCTCGACGCCGCCGACGTGGACTATCCCAGGGAAAGTCGGGGACGTGAGGTGCCGCCGCCCGAAGGGCGCGGCATGTTGCCAGCCCTGCGGGGAGCACCGGTGCCGGACGCGACACTCTTCTGGGAACACCTCGGCAACGCCGCCGTACGCCGAGGGCGGTGGAAGCTGGTCAGCGAGTATCGCGGCCGATGGGAACTGTACGACATGGACGGCGATCGCTCCGAAGTAGACGATCTGGCCCATCGGCATCCCGGACTCGTCACGGAGCTGGCCGCCGAATACCAGCACTGGGCGCGGCGGGTCGGTGTCCTACCGCGTTCTTAGCCTGAATCCACCGATCGACCCTGAGCTGTAGTTCTTCCATCCGGTGAGCAGGGCCGAGGTGGCGTTGTGGCCGACCCGTTCCCGGCGCGGCGCTTCACCGTCCTGGACACGGCCCACATGGTGCCAGCCATCTTGGTGAGCGCCGGTCCGGGGGTGGCCCGACGCCGATCCGCCCAGCCGGCGGATCGGTTCCCTGCCCTGCTCCGCAGGGTTCCGTTTCCTCCCCTGCTTGAAGGCCGGAGTCTCCACGAAAGGAATCCGATGAACCAGTCTCGGATCCACGCTCACGACCACCCCTTCGATCCGACGCACGGGTACGACCTCGGCGAGCTGCTGGCGATCCAGCCGCCGCCTGCCCCGCCCGATTTTGACGCGTTCTGGCTCCGCACGTACGACTGCGCCCGCGAGGTCGACGTCGCGCCGCAGGTCGGCGCGCTGACGGCGACGTACCAGGAAACACGCGTTTTCGACGTCAGCTACACGACGCTCGGCGGGCTGCGTCTCGGTGGTTGGCTGGTGCTGCCCGACGGGCCGGTGGAACGCGGGCTCGTGGTCGGTCACGGGTACGGCGGCCGCACCGCACCCGGTCTGCCGCTGCCGTTGGCGGGCACCGCGGCGATCTTCCCCTGCGCGCGGGGTCTCGGCGCGCGCAGCCGCGTCGACGGCATCCCCGATGTCTCGGCGCGGCACGTCCTGCACGGCATCCAGACGCGTGACCGGTACGTGCACCGCGGCTGCGTGGCGGACGTCTGGTGTGCCGCCTCGGCGCTGCTGCGGCTGGTTCCGTCGGTCGCGGGGCGGCTCGGGTACCTCGGCGTCAGCTTCGGCGGCGGGATCGGCGCCCTGGCCCTGCCGTGGGACGACCGGTTCACCGCGGCGCACCTGACCCTTCCCAGCTTCGGCCACCACCCGCTACGGCTGACCATGCCGTGCACCGGTAGCGGCGAGGCGATCCGCCGACACCACGCCGCACACCCCGAGGTGCTCGACGTGCTCCGCTACTTCGACGCCGCCACCGCCGCGACCCGCATCACCATTCCCGTCCAGGTAGCCGCCGCACGGTTCGACCCCGCGGTGCCGCCGCCCGGGCAGTTCGCGATCCACAACGCCCTTTCCGGACCGCGCGGCCTGGTCGTGCTGTCCACCGGGCACCCCGGTACGGCCGCCGACGAGCAGGCCCTGCTCGCCGCCCAGAGCGACTTCCTGGCCGCGCACCAATGACCCGGCGGGGCAGCGGCGACCGGGGGCGGCGCCTGCCACCAGACACCTCGGGACAGTCCCCACGGGTCGTCTCATCAGGGGGAGGTGCGCACGCTCCACCCGGTGGCGCCCGTCCAGTCAGGGCTCTTTGCTGACGCGGTGCCAGACGTGTACGGGGCGGCGCTGGCGTACGCGTGCGCGGCTGAGGCCGACAATGCCGACGATTACGCCGATCATGCCGATCAGCGAGAGGGCGATGCCTCCTGCGGTCCACCAGGCGAGGGGGCCGAAGACCGCGGAGAGGTGAAACGGGGGCGCGGCGACGACATCCACGTCTGCCTCGCACGTAATGGTGTACTCGCCGTGTGCTGTGGCGGTGACACGGCCGAATGATTCGTAGCGTGTTCCGCTGACGAGGGTGTTGAGGGTGCTGGCCGGTTCGTAGGTGACGGTTGCCTCCACGCCGTTGCCCGTGTGTGCCCGGCATGTCTGGTGGTCGGCGTGTTCGAGGTCGGCGACCGGGGCGAGAAGGAACACGGAACTTCCCGGGTCGAGTTCGACGGTTCCGGTCGGGGCGAGGCGGGTGGTGCTGTCCGCATAGCTGAGGGCGCTGGGGACGAGGGCGAGACTGCCCACGAGCACGCCGAGAACGGGACCGCTGATCGTCAGAATCGCGCCGAGGATCAAGGCGATGATCGCTCCCGTCCGCGACCGCGCCCGAGCCGCGGACGGCGGGGTCGGCCGGGTCACCGTGTGCTCGTCTCGTCGCGGTGGTTCCAGCGGGGGTTCTGGTGCGCCCAGATCGCGGCCTGCACACGGTCGCGCACGCCGAGTTTGGCGATTATGCGAGAGACGTGCGTCTTTACGGTGCCGACCTCCACGAACAGGGCCTCGGCGATTTCGGCGTTGCTCAACCCGCCGGCGAGGGCGGCGAGCACATCACCCTCTCGCGCGGTGAGATCCGGTATCGGTGTGGGCGGTGTGGCGGCGGGTCTCCGGCGGGCGAACTCGCGGATCACCCGCCCGGTCACGGCGGGAGACACGAGCCCGTCTCCGGCCGCTGCCGCGCGCACCGCGAGAGTGAGGTATGCGGGGTCGGTGTCTTTGAGTAGGAACCCGGCGGCCCCGTTCTCCAGCGCGCCGAATACATACTCATCGAGGTCGAACGTCGTGATGACCACGATCGGAATCGGCTGCTCGGTGTCGGGGCCGGCGAGCTGGGCGGTCGCGGTGAGTCCGTCGCCTCCGGGCATGCGCACATCCATGAGCACCACATCGGGCCGCAGCGCGAGGGCGCGCTCGACGGCTTCGCGACCGTTGGATGCTTCGGCGACGACCTCGATGTCGCCGTCGAGTTCGAGGAACGTGCGCAGCGAACGGCGAATGCTGGGCTGGTCGTCGGCGATGAGGACCCGGATCATGGCGTCTCCCCGGTGACGAGAGCTTGGTCGGTACGTGCGGAACTGGGCAGGTGGAGCGAGACCAGCCAGTCACCGTTCGGGGCGGGAGCGGCCTTGAAGCGCCCACCCAGGAGCCCGGCGCGCTCGGCCGCTCCGATCAGCCCGTAGCCGGTGCCCAGAGGCCGGGCTTGTTCCGCAGGGGGTGAATGATCCCCCATGTCCTTGTTTCCGGTGGGGTTCGTGACGGTCAGCCGCACGCTGCCACCATCGGCGTCGAGGTCAACCGTGACCGGTCGCCCTGGCGCATGGGTGTCGGCGTTGAGAAGTGCTTCTTTCAGCACACTGAGCGTGGTCGACGCGGCCGCGTCCCCGACGTGGGCAGGGACACGGATGTGAGCGTCCACGGTGATTTCACGTTCGGTGACCAGCGTGTCGATGAGGTCGCGTGCCGCGTCTTGCAGAGGCGCCCGATCCGGGCCGTCGCGGTCCTCCTCGCGGAGAGTGCGGACCACGGTACGCATGTTGTCCAGGGCGCGGGCGGTCTTCTGCTCGACCTCGGGGAGGATCGGATCATCGCTGGTCATCCGCAGCGCGCGAATGGACAGCAGCACGTCCATGACCTCGTGCGCGGCGAGGTCGTGCAGGTCGCGGGCGAGACGGTTGCGCTCCCTCGCGACGGCCTCGGCGTTCAGCGCCCGTGAGCGTTCCTCGATCAGTCGGGCACGCTCAGCGGCATCGCGGGCGCGCTGTCGTTGGAGGCGGAAACCAAAACCAAGCGCGAAGCAGGCGACAAAGAAGAATCCGAGGTCCAGTGCGACCAGCCCGACCGCCGGCAACGCGATCTGCTGACCGCTACCGATCGCGAGGCCCAGCTTGACCGCAACACTGAGCACCCATCCAGCGGACACGGTGACGAGAGCGGTCCGCAGCGGCGCGTAGGAGGCGACCGCGTAGACGCTGAACCATAACGGCAGCGTGAGCCCGCCGTTGCCCGCGTGTCCAAGCATCAGAGAACTGGCCACGAACACCAGCAGCACCCCGCCAAACACCACCAATGGGTGCCTGCGATGCCACCACAGAAGCCCGGCTGTCAGCGTGTTCACCACGACGAAGACGGCGTACGTCCACAAGGCGCTGATACCGGGCGCCGCCGCAGCGGTGATGAGGGTGTGAATCGCCCATAGATACAGTGCGCCGGTCATCACTCCGAGACCGCCGACGGCCAGCACAGCCGCGGCGTCCTGCCGGGATGCGCCGACGCTGCCGATGGAAGGTGACGAAGCCATGCACTCATGATGCCCGCGGCGGTCGAGAACCTGCCTCTGTCGCTCGACAGATATTCCCTGGCGGACGGCGGAATCTGTCTTCCGACAGATGTGCGGACACCGCCCACCCCCGCACGCTGGGCGCATGACAGCGTACGCCGACACCGCGCCAGGTAGCACCGGTCTTCCCATCTCGATCCACGGCCTCGGCAAGAGGTTCGGCGACCGCGACGTCCTGAACGACGTCTCCTTCACCGCCCGGCCGGGACGAGTGACCGGATACCTGGGGCCGAACGGGACCGGTAAGACCACCACGATTCGTATCCTGCTCGCACTCACCGCCGCGACCACGGGCTCCGCCACCTTCGGCGGTCGCTCCTACCGGTCGATCCCACGCCCCGGCCGAACGGTCGGCGTACTGCTGGAGAACGCCGGTCTGCATCCGGGCCTGACCCCGACCAAGCAGCTCCGCATCGCCGCCGCCGCAACCGGCACTCCGAGGTCGAGGATCGCCGATGTGGTGGACGAGGTGGGGCTGACCGAGGTCGCGAACCGCAAGATCAAAACCTTCTCGCAGGGCATGCGTCAACGGCTCGGCCTCGCCCTGGCGCTGCTGCCCCAACCGAGCACGCTGATCCTGGACGAACCCGCCAGCGGCCTCGACCCCGAAGGCATTATCTGGATGCGCGGCCTGCTACGCGACTACGCCGCCCGGGGAGCCACGGTGCTGGTGACCAGTCACGTCCTGGCTGAACTGGAGCGGTTCGCCGACGACGTGGTCGTCATCGGCGGCGGACGCATCCTGGCCCACACCGCCCTCGACCGCCTGCCGGACGGCGTCGACCTCGAGACCTTCTACCTCTCCACGCTCCACACGGCCGGTGCCGCCACCAGGCAGGAGACCCAGGCATGATCGCCAGTGAACTGCTCCGCGTCCGCTTCTCCCTCGCCGCGAGAATCATTCTCGTTCTGGCGATCGCCGAGACCGTCTTCATCGGGCTGCTCTTCACCTTCCTGCCCTCGCTCATCGACGGACTGGTCGCCCTCAACGGCGTCATTCCCAACGCCACCCAAGCCGACCAGCTCGACGCCGACCAGCTCGACGCGCTCAACCTCAGCACCCCGGCGATCCAGGAAGTCCTCATCGACCTGCTCGGCAACTCCGGAACCGGGATCGGCTTCCCCGCCATCGCGGCCCTGCTCCTGGGCGCTCTCACCATCACCACCGAGCAACGGCGCGGATCGCTCACCGTCAGCGCCCTCGCCGAGCCCCGTCGGGCGCGGCTGTTGCTCGCAAAGCTGACCGCGCTCGCCCTGACCGTGGTCGCCGCAGCCTTCGTGCTCATCGTCGTCCGCGGGCTCATGCTCACCGCCGGGCTCGCCGTCCAGGGTGAGCCGTTCCTGCTTGACACCGCCGCCGTGTTCGGGCTGTGGGGGCGCGGAGCTCTCACGCTGGTTCTTTACGCCGGGGTCGGGTTCGCCGTCGGCCTGCTCGCACGCAGCCCGGTCGCGGTGATCCTCGTGCTCGGCTCCATGATCATCGTCGAGAGCATCGTCCGCCCGATCACACTGTTGATCTTCGGCGCATCCAATCCGACACTGTTTCTTCCGTTCGGGCTCGTACCCGACATCAGCGGAACCAATCCGCTCGCCGCCCTCACCGGCACAACCGTCACAACCACCGGGGTCACACCGACGGTCGCGGTCCTCGTCCTCGCGGTGTGGACGCTGATCGCCACCGGGACGGCATCGGCGCGATTGATCCGCACCGACCTACCGGACCGACAGTGATGCGCAGACCAGGGCTGTCAAATGTGTTCAAGACGCTGCTTCCTGAGCTTTCCTCGCTGGTCATCGATGAGGTGGTTGACCAGGGTCTGGTCGTAAGGTTGGTGGCGCGGACGCCGGAGTCGGTGGCGGCGTGCCCGCGGGGCCGGCTCCGGCGGCGCTCAGCGTGGATGACTTCGCGCCGCGCCGCGGCCGACGGTACGCGACGTTGCCGATCGACGCGGTCGCCCACCGCCGCGCCTCGTAGATCACCGATAGCGACCACCGTTTCTGCGCCAGAGCCGTTCGTTTCACGTGCCGCTGCCGTATCAGTCGCGTGGCGTCGCGATCAGAGCGACCGCCTCCATGGGCAACTCGGCTTTCCGTTCGATCTCCAGGCCGGCCCGGTTCAGCAGTGCGGTGATTCGGTCAATGGTGCGGTGCCCGCCGCCCGTGGTCATCAGCAGGTGCAGATCCCACAGCGCGGGCAGCACGGTGGGCTCCTCATCGTCGACGAAGCGGTCGAGGAGGAGGAGTCGCGAAGAGGAGTCGGCGAAGGCGCGGCGGCAGTTCTCGAAGGCCTTGACGACCGCCTCGTCGTCCCAGCCGGCCAGAACCCGGCAGAGGATGTAGACGTCCCCGCCCTTCGGGACGTCGGCGAACATGTCGCCCCCGACCAGTTCGACACGGTCGAGTCCGACAGCGGCGGCCAGGTGCTCACCCGCCTGGGGCAACATGTGTTCGCGGTCGAATAGCGTGCCTCTGGCATCCGGTGCGGCGCCGAGGATCGTGGCGAGCAGTTGTCCGCCCCCTCCGCCCACGTCCACGACCGTCTTGCCGGAGAAGTCGAAGACCTCGGGCACCTGGTGGAAGAACATGCTCGCGGCGTTCAAGGTGTGCTGGAATCGTCGGGCGGTGGCCGCGTCCTGACCGAGGTATTCGTAGAACGGCCGGCCGTAGGCGACCTCGAACCCCGAACTGACCGTGCTTATGGCGTGGTGGGCGTGTCCCCAGGCGGAGTAGAACTCCTCGCCGTAGAGCAGGCACATGTCGCGCAGGGACTGGGGCCGTCGAGCAGCGCCGCGCTCACCTCGGTGTTCCGGTAACCGGTCGACCCGTTGCCCTCGAAAACGCCCATGGCCACCAAGAGGCGCATCAGGCGTTGAATGCCCTCTTCGTTCACCCCGGCTGATTCGGCCAGTTCGCTGCGGGTGGTGCGGCCGGCCTCGACATGATCTGGTAGTCCGAGTTTGACCGCGGTGTAGAGGGCCTGTGCCCGCCATCCGCCGGTGATGATTTCGACCACGTCCCGAGTGGCCTGCAAATTGAATGTCATTTCATCCCGCCAAACCGGATTGCATCAACAGTGGTCACTGTATCTCAGGGGTGAGTATCGATGGAAGGCTTCCGGTGCGCCAGGTGGATCCGGCAGGCAATCCGACCGTCCACTGTGGGGGCGCGAACATTTGATGACACTGTCTGGGCGCACGGTCGGATGACGGTTGCCGTAGCGTTTCCTCATGAGCTGTCAATTCGCGGTGGACCTGGCGACGCCCGCCGCACCGTTCTGATCGCCTGGCGCGGTACGGGCCGCGCTGAGCCGGCTCCCGTACGCATCGTGCCGCCGGACGGCGAGGTCTCCGCGACTACACGCACAGCGTTCCCCGGGCGACGACGACGGCGGACCCCGCCACCTGGACCGACTCGATCCGTTCCGGCGTTCCCACGGCCCGGGCCCGCATCGTCGAAGGGCGGCCGATCTCGACGCCCTGGCGGATCTCGATCCACTGCCCGAAGGGGATCAGACCGTGCCGGGCCAGGTGTACCGCGAGCGAGCCGGCGGCCGAGCCGGTGGCCGCGTCCTCCACCACCCCATAGGCGGGCGAGAACATCCGCAGTCTCCATCGGGTGCCCGATCCCGCGAAGCAGTTGGCGGCCATGTCGGGCAGCCTGGCGAGAATCCTCTGGTCCGGGTTCACGGCGGAGAGCGCGGCGACGCTGTCCAGGCCGACGAACACGTGTCGCGGACCGTTGTGGTACACGTCCACCGACGAGGTGTAGCCGGACGCTGCCAGGCCGAGGCCGGCGAGCAACTCCTCCGCACGGTCGTACGGTTCCCACGTGGGGATGGGTTGCCACATGCCGGCCGCGCCGACCCGGCCGTCGCGGGCACGTTCGAGATCGAACGTTACGGTCCCCATGGCGGTCTCCATGCGGATCTTTTCCGCCGGGTTCGACTCGCCGAGCACAATGGCAGTGCCCAGGGTCGGATGCCCGGCGAACGGCAGCTCGTTCACCGGGGTGAAGATCCGGACCCGGACATCACCGTCGTCTTCCGCGGGCAGGACGAAAACGGTCTCCGACAGGTGCATCTCCTGCGCGATCTGCTGCATACGCTCGGGAGACAGGGTGGCGCAATCCACGAAGACCGCGACCGGGTTACCTTCCAGCGGAACCTCAGTGAAGACGTCGGCCACCACGTACTCGTACGTACCCATAGGTCTCCCTCCTCGAAGGTCGGGCGCGCCCCTTGTACTTTCAGGTGGGAATCCCGCCGCGCCTGATCGTCGGCACCTCGATTCCCAGTGCACGCAACTGCTGGAACGGGTTCATGAACTCGCGGTTCTGCTTGATCTTCCCGTTCTCGAGCAGGAACGAATGGATGAAGTGGTTCTTGTAGTATCCAGGCGGGTAGTCCGGATACAGGATCTGTCCTTCTCCGTCACACTCGACCCAGAATCTGTTTGGGTCCTGCGTGTCGAAGATCTCCACGTTCTTCCATTCCCAGTCGGGGAACATCCGCAATGACCACTCGCCGTGCGCCTTGAGTTTCTCGTGGCCCTGGGAGGCGACCGGCTCGCCCGTATCGCTCGTCCACAGGCCGGCGCTGCCGTCCTCGGTGAAGAGCAGGTACCGCGTCAAGCGGTTCTCGCCCTTGCGGCTCATGTAGTCCGCGACGACGGCACGGTTGCGGTCTCGCAGGTCGACGTCGGTGGCGAACGCCTCGGACTGGATGTCGTCGATTGTCATCTCGGATCCCTTCGGCTCGTGAATGGGTATCTTGCTGTGCTGGTTGTCGACCGGCACTCGGTGTCAGTGTCGGAACCGGCGGGTAAGATCACCTTCCCTCTCGAGTACGCGGTCAAGGGCGCGGTCAGGGTTGCAGCCGGCCGGCACGCCAGCCGGTTCCGTTGGGTTCGTAGAGCAGCCTCTGGTGTAGACGGCCAGGGTCGGACTGCCAGAACTCGACCGATCCGGGCTCGAGCAGATAACCCAGCCACGCGGCCGGGCGAGGCAGCGGCAAGCCGGCGCGACCCAGTTGCTCGGCCCGCCTCCTCAGCGCGTCCTCGTCCAACAGGGGAGCGCTCTGATGCGAAGCCACCGACATCGGGTGCGCGCCGACCGGCCGGGCGGCCCACAAGGCATCGGCTTCCTCGTCGGACAACGGGCGGGTCGGGCCGGTCACGATCACCTGGCGGCCGACCTCGCGCCAGTAGAGAACGCCGGAGGCCCAGCCGGTCGCAGCCAGGTCCCGGCCCTTGCGGCTGTTGGCGTGCGTGGCGAACACCAGACCCGTGTCGCGGACCTCGAGGACCTGCACGATCCGGTTGGAGGCGTGGCCGCGGGCATCTGAAGAGGCCAGCGCCAGCGCGCCCGGCTCTCGGACGTCGTCCGCGACCGCACGGTCGAACCAGGCCCGAAGCAGGCCCATCGGTTCGGCAGGCGGGATGGAGAACTCATTGGCACTCAGGGGCCGGGTCGAGGTGCTCACTACGACTCCCTGACCGGTTCGAAGGCCAAACCGCCGTCGAGCAGCCCGCCGGAGTGGATACCCTCGACGATGGCCTCGACATCGGTCGTCATCCGGTGAGTCGGCGGATATCCGATGAGTTCGGCGGCCCGGTTCGGCGGCATCGGCGCCGTCAGATCCGCTGTGGACTCCCACAGCATCACCGCACCCCATCGGTTGGCCTGCCGGTCGGAGATCCAGAACTTCAACCGCATTCCGTGGACCTGCTCCCACGGCTGCACGCCCTCCTCTCGCAGATAGACGCGCAGAGAGTCGATCGTCTGGCCGGACCCGGACAGGTCCCACCAGGAGATGCTTGCCTTCATACGTTCATTACCTCCTCGGTCTGCGTCAGCGGTGCCAGCAGCTCACTCAGGACGCGTTCGCCGTCCTGGGTGAGTACCGACTCAAGGTGGAACTGCACCGAGGTGAAACGCGGCCCGCGCAGGGCATACACCTCGCCCGTGCCGACGTCCAGGCTGGCCTTCACCTCGCCGACGCCAGGACACACCAACTGCTCTGCCCGCCCGAAGGCCTCGTAGGAGTTGTAGAAGCCCACCCGCTCCCGCGAGCCGAACAGGTCGATCTCGCGCTGGGTGCCCTGGTTCGGGACCGTCCGGCGCCTCAGCCCGAGCCCGAGGTGCCGGCACAGCAGCTGATGGCTCAGGCACACCGCAAGGAAGGGGATACGCCGGGACAGCAGGTGCTCGATCGCCGACGTGAGGTGAGCCAACCTCGGGTCGTCGATAATTCTCGGGTCACCGGGACCGGGGCCCAGAACGACGAGATCGTGGTCGTCGAAGCGGTGGGGCGCGTCGAAGCGGGCGAGTTGTACCGTCAGCCCGATGGCACGCAGCTGGTGGGCCAGCATCGAGCTGAAGGTGTCCTCGGCATCGACGATCAGCGCCCGGCGACCACTCAGCGCCGGGTGCGGCTGTGCTCGCGAGCCGGCGTCGCTGAGCCAAAAGCGCGCAATCGTCGCATTGCGCCTGCCCAACGCTTCGCGGATCAGCGGGTTCCCGGTGAGGCGCTCGGTGGCGCCCAACGCCGAGAGCAGACCGGCAGCCTTGGTACGGGTCTCGGCGACCTCGGCGGCGGGGTCGGAGTGCCGGACCAGGGTGGCCCCGACCCCGACCTCGACGCAGGCGCTGTCGTCGAGCTCCGACGTGCTGATGTCGGCGGTGCGGATCAGAATGGCGGAGTCCAACGTCCGGGCGCCGCCGGCGTCACGGCCGATGAGGGCTGCGACGCCGCCGTAGTACCCGCGGCCACGCGGTTCGTAGCGGGCGATCACCCGGCAGGCGTTCTCCAGCGGACTACCGGTCACGGTGGGCGCGAACATTGTCTCCCGCAGGATGTCCCGAGGATCGAGGTCGCTGCGACCCTCGATGACGTACTCGGTGTGCGCGAGCCAGGCCATCTCCCGCAGGAACGGGCCCACCACCCGGCCACCGCCCTGGCAGACCCGGGCCATCATCTTCAGTTCCTCGTCCAGGACCATGTACAACTCGTCGGTCTCTTTGCCGTCGGCGAGGAAATCCATGACCTCCGACAGGACCGGCCCCGTCGGTGGGTAGCGGTAGGTGCCGCTGATCGGGGTCATCGCCGCGACGCCGTCTCGCAGGCTGACGTGGCGCTCCGGTGTGGCACCGACGAAGGTCCGGGTGCCGGTGTGTACGAGGAAGGTCCAGTAGGCACCGGACTCCCGGGTGAGCAGCCGACGGAACAGACTCAGTGCGCTGCGCGTGGAGTAGCCGGTGATGGTGGTGACGAACGAGCGCTTGATGACGAAGTTCGAGCCCTCGCCGGTGCCTATCTCGTTGTCGAGCACCGCGCGAACGATGTCGGCGTAGGCGTCGTCCTCGGTGTCGAACCGCCCACCGGTCAGGGCGATCGGCTCGTCCGGCAGGTATCTCAGCGCCTCGGCCGTGGCGATCTGGCCCTGGTCCGTAACCGACATCGCGACCAGCGGTGAGCCGTCCGCCGCGGCGGCGAAGCCGCGTTCGGTGACCTGCCGGTGAGGCACCAGGACCAGCACCTCCTGGCGGGCCTCGCCGGGCCGCCCGGCCTGGTCGGTCAACGGGATGTCAGCGAGCCGGGCCGGGGTGCTGACCTGGCCCAGAAGGATCTCCAACCGGTCCGGGCCAAGGGTCTCCGGGCGGTGCAGCAGGGCGAAGGCGTCCGAATCGGGGCTCAGCACGTGCCCGAGCAACTGCTGCGGATTCATGCGAAGACCTCCTCGGTGCTGGTAACCACCGAACAGCGAGTGGCCGCGTAGTCGAGGGCCAGCCGGTGGTGCTCGGCGGAGAAGTCGCCGAGAGCGTCGGCGACCAGGAACGACTGGATGTCGTTGGCGAACGCCTCGAGGGCCGTCGCCAGTACACCGACGTGCGCGTACACCCCGCAGACGATCAGCTGGTCGCGGTCCTGCTCGCGCATCTGCGCCAGCAGGTCCGAGCGGAAGAACGCGCTGTAGCGCCACTTGGTCAGCACCCGGTCCGGCGGTCGAGGTGCGAGCTCGGCGACGATCGACCGGTCGAGGGGATCCACGCTCATGCCCGGGCCCCAGATGTCCTTCAGCAGACCGCGTTCCTGCTCGGTCATGCCACCGGGCTGCGCGGTGTAGAACACCGGGACCCCGAGCGCGGCACAGCGCTCCCTCAGCTGCACACAGTGGCGCACCAGCGCGTCACGCACCGCCGGGGGAAAGGGCGCGAGAAAGTAGCGCTGCATGTCGTGCACGAGCAGTGCCGCCCGGCGTGGGTCGGGAGTCCACTGCGCGGTGCTGACGGGCAACTCACCGGTCGTCGGAAGTGGGTAGGCGGGGATCGGCGCTATGCCCGGCACAGTCTCTCCTCGGCCTGGTTCATCATCACGTCTGCCAGGCCGAGACCACCGCTACCGCCTGGCGAGGGTTGAGTCGCGGGTCGCACAACGTCGTGTATCTCTCACCGATCCGGTCGGTGTCGTAGTGGACGTCGACGCATTCGGTCACGTCGTCGGGGGTGGTTTCGAGGTGTATCCCTCCCGGTGTTCCGCCGGCCGTGCGAACGGCGGACTGGAACGCCGTGACCTCCCGAATGATCGTCTCCACGACGCGGGTCTTGCGTCCATCAGCGCTGTTCACGGTGTTGGCATGCATAGGGTCGACCAGCCAGATCACCGGGTGTCCAGCGGCACGCACGGCGCGGACCAGCGGAGGCAGCAGATCCATGGTCGCGTCCGCGCCCATCCGAGCGATCAAGGTGAGCCGGCCCGGTTGCCGTTCAGAATCCAGCCGCGCACACAACGCGAGCAGCTCGGCGACCCTCATACGCGTGCCGACCTTGCAGGCGACGGGGTTGATCACATTCGCGAGCAGCGAGACATGCGCTCCCTCGACCTCGCGGGTGCGGTTACCGATCCACGGCCAATGAGTGGAGGTGAGCGCGGCCCGACCCTGCCGGTCTCTGCGTATCATCGGTAGCTCGTAGTCGAGCAGTAGGGCCTCGTGACTGGTCCAGATCGCCGGCCTGATCCGCGCCTGCGCCGTCGGAGCGAGGTTGTCGATGAGCTGGCTCGCCGCCCGGTAACCCGCCAACAGGCGCTGCGGATCGGGCCGTCGTGCTTGCGGGTCCGGCTCGGGGCCGTTCACCATGTGCCCTCGGTACACCGGGATCTCGACGCCATCGACCCACTCGGTGCGCGCCGACCGGGGCTTGGCGTACTGGCCTGCGATCCGGCCTACCCGCACCACGGGCTGACGCGTGATACCGCTCATGACGCCAGCGAGCAGGTTGAGGAGCCCCGCCTTCCGCTCCACATCACCCGCAGTGCATTCCGCGGGGTCCTCCGCGCAGTCACCCACCTGCACCACATGCGCCTGGCCGGCGGAAACTCCGGCGAGCAACTCTCGCAGCCTGCTCAGCGCTCCGACCTCGATGAGCGGGGGAAGGGCCGCCAGCACTGTCCGGACGTGCTCGACCTGCGCCGGGTCCTCCCATTCAGGCTGCTGCCGCGCAACCGGGGTCCGCGGAACGTCGAGCGAGGTGACGTTCAAGTTTTCTCCAAACCGCGAACATGTCGACAACTCGTTATCCGAGTGTCAATTGACGGCGATCCTCCCGCTCAAGAGTTTGAGCAGCTCTTCTGGGCTGGCGACACGCTTAGTGATGGCATCGTCAGGCCCGATATCTGTGCGTGATGCTGGTGCTGCTGAACAGTCGCATCCATGGCCCGGCGTGACCGGCATGGAATTGGCCAACGTCAAAGGAAAGTGGGAGTCGTGCTAGCCATGAACGTGCGGGTGACGTTCTTCATGAACGCACCCCCGGAGCTCCCCTGAACTGGAGATGGCGACCAGGTGAATATGACACGTTTCGGGTTGGTCCTGCTGTCCGCATCTCGACGGGATGCCGCGACACCTCTGCCGGCGAGCGTGGTTCATTGGCCCCCTGTTTGCCATCCCGGCCTCGTCATGGCACTCATATAACAGTTCGCAGCTGGCTCATGTCAAGGTTCGGAGGGAAGTTGTGAGCGTCAATGTCTTATCTCACTCGATGATGAGTTGAGGTGTAATGTCCTGGGCGGGCCCTCACCTGCGGAAACGTGGCTACAAAGGGCTCGCCTAAAACGTATGTGCTTTGATCTTGAGTCTCTGATCTTGATCGGTGGCGACGCACTCGCCTTTCGCCCGGTGGTAAACCATGACCCGGGGTCATTGCGTTCCAGGGTTCCTGCTGGTCGCTGTCGCCGCTTCCTGGGGACTGGCTCCGGCCCGCTTCCCGGCCGCTGTCGGTGATCTTGCTGGGGCGGCCGGCCGGTGTGGAGAAGTTCTGGCAGTCGACCCTGCTTGTCATGAAGTGTCCCCGACCCGGTGACGCGGACGTCCGGTGGCCGGGGCGCAGGAGGCCCTGAGTGCAAGAGGGTTGCTTTCTGTCTCTGGTTCGACTTACGTGGCCAAAGGTGATCGTCCGTGAAGGGGAGGTACGGGGTTGGAGGCTCTGCTTCCGCAGAGTCCCGCCCAGGTGGCCGGAGCGGGTTGGGTCGGTTCGGCCTGGCTGCATTCGGTTCTACCGTGCTCGGAGGGCATGGAGAGGTTCCTGACAGATAGGTGGGACCGCTGCTGATTGACCTGAGTTGGGCGCCGCACACCGCTCGAGCGATCGCGATGGCGGCACTCGGACGCGATCCGGGCCCCTTGGCGGCCGTGGAGAGTCTGTCCCACCACGTCTATGTCGGTTCGGACATCGTCGTGAAGATCATCGAAGCGGTAGGGCGGCCACGATTGAACCGAGAGATCGCGCTGGCGCCTTTCCTGCCCGGAGGCCTTGCGGCGCCACTGCTCGCGCACGGGCTTGAGGAACTGGACGGGCGCGAGATCCGGTACGCGTGCTACGCCCGCGCGCCGGGCTCAGCCCTGGCGATGGGCTGGCCCGGTGTTGACGCCGCGACCGCACGTTTTTTGGCCATGCAGGCAGTGCGGCGGCTTGACGCCCTGCACAACTGGACTCCTCCGGAGCCTGCACGGCAGACGCTGGCGGAGCCGCTCGACCACATGGAGTTGTGACGGCGGCGAAACGGCGACCGCGCCGGAAGCTGTCCGGGCCGAATGTGAAGTCCGAAGCGCCGCGTACCTCGCCTCCGACCTCCGCCTTGCGCTGACCCGCCCCGATGACGTTCCTGCCCAGCTGCTCGCCGAGCGTCTGGGCAATCTCAACAGCTCGTCGTCGAGCGTTACTGGTGGACGGCACCCTGAGTTCGGGCGTCGGGCAGTAGTCCACCAGGTCAGCACTGGCCTACTGCGCAGCTTCACCGGAACAGGCCGGGGATTCTCATCTTGGTTGACCGTCCACTCATCCAAAGTGGAAATCCGGTACCGACGAGTGCCTCGGATCCGGACGGGTTGATGCTGCGCCGGACGCCTTCGCATGGTGGGCTGGAGTGCAGCTCTCGGCAATGTGGATCGTTGCTGAGACTGTGTGCAGCGAGCCGCTGAAACGCACTGGCCTCATAGCCCGGTGGGCGAATCGACGAGGAGGGCATTCTGGTATCAGACCAATCAAGAAGTTCCATGAAAGCGGAGGCTCACACTTGAGCCTGATGACGTTCGTGCCGGACCGCGTCGGCTGTCGGCTGCGAGGCAGAGGGGAAGTCGGCTCCCCGGGAGAGCGGTTCGGACGCGCGGATCTCGGCCAGGGTGTTTTCAAGCGTGGCGACGACCACGTCGAACCCGTCGCTGCCAAGGACCAATCGTCGCGGAGGCGACTCCTGGGCCATGGCGGCGATCACCGTGCGGACCCCTCGTTGCGGGTCGCCGGGCTGCTTGCCGTCCTGGTCGACCATCGCGGCGCGGACGTCCTCCAACATCGGCCAGTACTCCGCGATGGTCTCCTGGATGGGTTCGTCTGCGAAGCCGGCGTAGGCCCGGGTGCGGAAGGCCCCCGGTTCGACCGCCATCACCCGGATACCCAGCGGTGCCACTTCCTCGCGGAGCACCTCGGTGACGGCTTCGATCGCGTATTTGGTGGCGCTGTAGTAGCCGAATCCGTTCACCCCGCGCAACCCCGCCACGGCGGACATGTTGATGATCCACCCGCTGCGCCTGGCCCGCATGCCGGGAAGCGCAGCCCGGATGACCGAGAGCACGCCGAAAAAAATTCAGCTCGAACATCCGGCGTACGTCGTCCTCAGCCATGCCCTCGATTGACCCGTACCGGCCGCGGCCGGCATTGTTGACCAGTACGTCGATGCCGCCGAAGTGTTCCTCGGCCGCGCGTACCGCGCTCTCCACCTGTCCCGCATCGGTGACGTCCAGTGGCAGGACCAGCACACGGTCTCCGTGCGCCTGCACCCACGTGTGCAACTCGTCGGGTCGCCGTGCCGTGAGCACCACGCGGTCGCCGATCTCCAGCGCGGCCTCGGCGTACGCCATACCGAAGCCGCCAGGCGTGCTACCGGTGACGAACCAGGATCTTGCTAGCATTCCTGCCTTCTCAAAAAGAAAACCAACCACAACACAATGAAACGACGCTTACGGTTCGATCGTCAGTCGAATGATCAACCCGCCGTTCAGAGTGAACCGGAAGTGCAGGTCGACCACCCCGCCAGGGAAATCCCCCTCGAGATGCTGGACCACGTCGAAGTGGGCCTCGTCCACCCCGGTGGCGCCGATGAACTCCGTCGTGTACGTGTACTCGCTGCCCGAACGGTCCAGCCAGGTCCGGATCTCGTCCAACCCCCGGTGGGTGCGGCCATCGTCGGTCACGACGGCATCGGCGGTGTAGGCCGTGATCGCGCTTTTCACGTCACGGGCCTCGTGCGCGGCGAGGTACGCCCTGATCACGGCCGGCAGATCCTCCAGCGAGATCCCGGTGCCCTCACTCCAGTCAACTGTGCTCATACGACCACCGTCGGGTCTCTCCCAGGGAGAGGGTCAAGGGCGGGCACACTTGGTCTCATGCGTACGGGCCTGAGCATCGGCGAATTCGCCACGCTGACCCATCTGAGCGTGCGGACCCTGCGCCGGTATCACGAGGCCGGACTGCTGGAGCCTGCCACCGTCGACCCGCACACGGGCTATCGCTACTACGGGGCCGAGCAGATCCCCACCGCGCAGGTCATCTACCGGCTCCGGCAACTCGGGGTGCCCCTGGCCGAGGTCAAGTCGATCCTCGCCACCGACGACTCCCGGCAGCGGGCCGACGTGATCATCGGCCACCTGCGGCGCCTCGAAGATGAGCTGGACCGTACTCGGGCCGCCATTGTGTCGCTGCGCCAGCTGGTCCACCCCGATACGACCGACCTCCAGGTCGAGCTGCGGTCCCTTCCCGCCCGCACCGTCGCCGCCGTCAGCGGCCATGTCAGCCTCGACGGCGTGCTCGCCTGGTACGACTCCGCAATGGCGGAACTGGACACGGCCTTTCCGCCCGCAGAACGCACGGGACCCCCGGGCGGCCGCTACGCCAACGAACTGTTCACCGACGGCGCCGGTGCCATGACCGTCTTCCGGCCGGTCCGCGCCCCGTACACCTCTGGCCGGATCGAGGTCGTCGAACTCCCGGCAGCCGACCTCGCCGTCGCCATCCACGCCGGGCCGCATGACGGCATCGACGTCACCTATGGCCGTCTTGGCGCCTGGGTCGTCGCGCACGCCTTGGGCGTCAACGGTCCGATCCACGAGACTTACCAGGTCGGCCCACGCGACACCAGGAACTCCGATAGATGGCGCACCGAGATTGGCTGGCCCGTCTTCCGCCTGGCGCCAGCTGACAATTGAGCGCCTGCCCAGACGTCTTGCCCGCAACCCTGGGACAGCCGGGGTGGGGCGCATGGCGCGGTGGTGGTGAGGTTCTCCCCGAGCCGGTGAGCCGGTCGGGGACGAGGACCGGGGTGTCGGCGAGGATCGCGCGGGCGATGGTGAGGCGTTGGCGCTTCCCGCCGGACAGTGCGGCTTCGGGTCCGAGGACGGTGTCGTACCCGTCGACCATGCGCTGGGCGCGGTCGTGGCCTTCTGCACCCTGCTCCGCCTCGACTCAAAAGCACATGCGCCGGCCTGACCCTCTACGCCGTACTCGGGCAATACAACAACTTCTCACCGTCATGGCCGGCGCATGCCACACCTGCAACCACCTAGACCACAACACAACCTGACAAAGCACCATTATGTGGCCAGCCCTGGCTGATCGTCCGAGGTGCCGGATCCCGGGTCCCGGGTGAGCGGTGGTGGTGCGGCGGTCGGCCCGGTCCTTGCCAGGTGCATTTTCAACACGATCGCCATGATCAGGGCGGCGACGAAGAGGTTGCAGCCGAGGTATCCCATTCCGGTGCAGGTGGTGATCACCGCTAGGCCGAACGTGACGGACACCGCCGTCCAGCCGACGCGGGGCGGGACGGACCTGTGGGCAGGTCGTCGCCCGGTGGTGCCGCGGGGCCGGCCGCAGAGCGCGAGGACGACCGCCGCGACGACGACGGCGAGGACCGTCGGGGCGAGGATGAGCAGACCTTCGTCGCCGAGGACGGTCCACGACCATATCGGTCCCTCGTTGACGGAGAATCCCTGATCGACGACGGTGAGATAGTCCCGTACGACGTAGATGATCAAGAATGCGGCGTTGCCGGTGGCCACGATGGCCAGCAGGGCCAGGGAGCCGCTGGCCGTCGCATGGTGCTCGGATCGGCGGCTCGCCCAGCCGGTGAGGAACCAGCCGAACACCATGCCGAACAGTGCGCCGGCCGCGAAGCCGACCGGCATCCCGGCCGGCTCGGCCCGGCGTACGGAGACGTCGAACCAGCCGCCCGAGGTCGGCGCGGGGGAGTAGTAGGTGTTTGCGAAGATCAGCACCCAGCCGTCCCTGGTGGCGGTCAGGGTCTCGGCCATGCGCAGATCCGGGTGGCCGGAGAAGGAGGTCGGGCCGAGCCGCCAACCGGCAGCGTTCAGCCGGTCGGCCACCTCGGCGTCGTACGCGCGCAGGTCGGGTATCGCGGTGGCGTGGTCGACCTCGTAGCGGACCTGGCCGAACTGCGCCTCGCCGTTGCCGTTGACGAGGACCCGGTCGTGCCGTTCCAGCGGCGGGACCGCGACGCCCGGCGTGACCAGCTCGGCGATGTCGGCCATCTCCGTCGCGGTGGGCAGTGGCCGGTCGGTCTCGCCGAAGACGCGGGCGGTCAGCGACGCGGTCACGAAGCCGCAGAGGATGGCGACGGCCAAGGCGACGGCAACCACCATCCGGCTGCCCGGTCGGCCCAGCCGGGCCCGTGGGGCGTGGCGGAGCACGTCGAAGATCTCTCGGGCGGTCGGCCGGCGGCGTCCCGCGTCCTCGGCGGCCATGAGCATCGTGTCGAGCAGTTCGGCCCGGCGGGGCCCCGGTGGGTAGGTCCAAGCGAGGAGACGGAGACGCCGGTACGACGCGGCGCGGCTTGTGCTCATCCGAACGTCGCCGTGGCCGGCCCGGCGGGTGGGCGCAGGGCGTTCAGCAGGCGGTTCGCGGTCTGTACGTTGCGGCTGAGTCGCTGCGTCTCGGCGGTCAGCGCGGCGCCACCCCCGTCGGTGAGCCGATAGTAGCGGCGTAGCCGCCCGCCGACCGCCTCCTCGCGGTCGATTTCGACCAGGCCCTCGGCGGCGAGCCGGTCGAGCGCGGCGTAGAGCGTCGCGGGCAGCAGCTGGGTCTCGCCGCCGGAGAGCTTCGTGACCTGCTGCATCACCCCGTATCCGTGTCGGGGCTGGTCCACCAGGGCGGTCAGGATCCAGAACGTGGGTTCGCGCATCGGCCGTGTCACGCGGCTGAATATACAAATGATTTGAGTATCGTGCCAGCGTCGCCGCCCGGCCGTCGGCGGCTGCCAATCCCACGGGGGCACACCGGCGGCATCGAGGACGGCGAAGACCATCGTCCAGATCCCACCCACCGGGCCGGATCAGGGATTCCCGGGGTCGCCTCGCACCATGCGGGCGGTCGACTCCACGAAAGCCTTGCTCATCTCCACGCCGACGGCCTGTTGCTGCGCGCGGCGCCACACCTCGTCGAGGACCGCGTCGACGATGCCGCCACCATGCGGAATGCAGAGGCGGTCGTGGCCGAGGCGGAAGGGCTCGGCGGCTCGGGAATGGTCGTGGGTGCGGGTGTACCTGCGGTGGCACCCCGACCGAGAACTCGACGGCCAGGACCCCCGCATCCACCCGACAACCGCCCGCCAGGCAGCACGCGACTTCCTGGCCGCCGACCGACAGCGCCCCGGCCACATCGACTGGCAACCGATGACGGAGCAGGTCTGAGGTCAAGTCGGCTGCCATCCGACGACGCCAGGCCGGTCAGGCTGCGCGTGGGCAGCGGGATGCCGGCAGGATGGGCAAGCAACGAAGTTCCCGTGCTGTGCGGTGCGTCTTGGTCGACGGCTGTTCTGCCGGGAGCTTGGTCCTCTCTGGAGCAGCGACACGCCATGGCAGCGGGTTCGACGCGGCCGGTCGCCGAGACGGTGCGGGTTGTCCTATCGTCGGAGCCGTGGTTACGGTCGTCGACGTTCGGACGCTTGCGCGTACGCTGCCGCGCAGTAGCGAGCACGTGATCCACGATCGGGTCAAGTTTCGGGTGGGATCACTGGTTTATGTCGCCTTTTCACGCGACGAAACCACGATGGGGTTCGCCTATCCCAAAGAGCAGCGGGACGCCCTCATCGCCGGAGAGCCCGACCTCTTCTTTCCGCCCCGCGCCTCCGACCTGCGCTTCAACTGGGTCTGCTGCCATCTTGCGAGGCTCGACCGCCGCTACATGACCGAGCTGGTGACCGAGGCCTGGCGGATGGTGGTGCCCAAGTTTCTCGCGCGGCAGCGGCTGGGTGGCTGAGCGGGTCACCAGCGGCATTGTTGGTGACCCGGAAAGGGTCTGTCTCAGATGGTGATGTGCTGGCCTGGCTTGCCGTTCTCCGGTGGACAACCGCTCCCCGGCGCCGGCGGCCCGTCGTTGGCGGCGATCGCACCAGGACCTCTACGACGCGGTCCTGCTCGCCGAATACACCACCGTCGAACGAGCCCTTGGCCGCCAGCTCATACGACCGGAACTCGGTGCCGAAGCCGAAGCCTTCACCGCTGAGACGGTGTTGTCCTGGCAGGTCGACTGGACCAACTTCACCGACGAGTACCCCACGGTCACCGGTACCGCCGAGCAGTGGGCCAGGCGTCTCGCGCTGGCCCTCGACCGCGCCTGGACCTGACCGGCAAGCCAGGTGAATCCGCTGCGGTCCGCCGTCGCCGACCCCGAGCAGATGGAGTGAGCCTTTCAACCTGATCTTGCAGGTCGGCGCGGGTAGGCGGGGCGCAGACTTGACAATCGAAGGTGGTCGATTAGCGTTGGTGCTTGCGAGGCGAACCGGACAATCAGTGGCGACAGGCGCCCCTCCTTCCGCCGCGCTGCCGTGCGCCGATCTCCGGAGGAATCACAGCCACCATGAGACTGAAGAGCAGCCTTCTCGGTGTCGCCGCGGCGGCCGTAACGCTGGCCGCCACCCTGGACGGCACCAGCGCGCCGACCACCGTGCCGGCCAGTACGGCTTCGCCGGCCACCACCGCTGCACCGACCAGCCCGCCGCCGACCGGGGCCGCGTGCAACGTCCGCTACTCGGCCTACACCTGGGACACCTACCTGACGAGCAGCATCACCATCACCAACACCAGCGGAACTCCGATCACCTCCTGGGTGCTGACATTCCCGCTGCCCGCCGGCCAACACATCACCACCGGCTGGAACGCGGTGTACTCGCCGTCCAGTGGCAAGGTCACCGCCCGTGGCCTCGACGACCACGTCATCATCGGGCCGGGCGGCGCGATCGCCATCGGGTTCGTGGCCACCCACACCGGTGGCACCGGCAGCCCGTCCTCGTTCACCCTCAACGGGACGCCCTGCTCACTCGGCTGAGCCGCCGGTCAGTCAGGGCGGCCGGGCCGGGCTACCGTTACCGGCAACCGGCTTGGAGCGGTTGGCGGCTGCCGCTCAGCGGTCCGGTGTCCTGGTTCACTTCGCCGGGCGGCGGAGAACGGTGACCGCGAAGTCCGCCCCGGCATGCCACGGGCGCAGGTCCCAGGTCGCGAAGCGGTGTTCCCGGCGCAGACCGGAAGCGTCGATGTCGGCGTCGAAGACGGTCAAGGCGTATCCCCGGTCGGTGCCGAAGCCGACCACCACGATTCCGTCCGGCCGCAGGTGGGCGGCCATCCTGGTCAGCACGTCGCGTTCGGTGCCGGGCGCGACGAAGGCCATCACGTTGCCGGCCACCACCGCCGCGTCGAACGGTTCGGTGATTCCGGACGCCGGCAGGTCCAGTGTGGCCAGGTCGGCGACCAGCCAGCGTGGCCCGGGATGGTCGGCGCGAGCCGCGTCGACCAGCACGGGGTCGGCGTCCACGCCCAGCACGGTGTGTCCCCGGGCGGCGAGCGCGGCACCGACCCGCCCGGTGCCGCAGCCCGCGTCGAGGATCCGTGACCCGGGAGCGACCATGGCGTCGAGCAGCCGAGCCTCACCGCCCAGGTCGGCGCCCTCGGCGGCCAGTTGACGGAACCGGTCGACGTACCACTGGGAGTGGTCGGGGCCGGTGTCGGTGCTCCAGCGGGTCGGTTTGCCCATGACGTCACCGTATCCGGTCCCCACACCGGTGGTGCCGATCGAGCCGTCGGGGTCAGCCCGCCAGCAACACCCACTACCAACCGGCTGTCGGCGGCGGGAGAACTCTCCGGGCGTGGCCGGTTCCTGAATGACGGTGTGCTCGCCGTCTTCTCCGGCGGGATCCAGACGTCTGTCTCGCCGACGTCCCCGACTGACTGCCGGCGCGGCCCGCCTGCGGGCAGCTTTACCCGGCCCGGCTCGGAGTCGGTCAGACCCGCTTCCCGTTGGCGGAATCTGCTCGCCAGGCTGTGAGACTCGTTGCCACGGTCGCCGTCGTGGATACCTTGGCCCGCGTCGACCGGGCCGACGTCCGGGAGACCGACGACGGCTCCACGCTGATCCTGTCCGCGGGCGGTCTGCACGTCATGATGATCCGCCTGCGCTATAACGGCAGGTGGGGCGACGTGGACGAGGTGATCAACAGCGCTGGCGAGGTGGCGACCGCGGCGGTGTGCGCCTGGACCCTCATCGGGCAGGTGCTGTCGTTGGAGCTGGACCGCGCGGCAGCGGCCAAGTTGGGGTTTCCGCGTGACTGCCGGGTACGCCTCGACCTGCCCGCCGAGGTGCTCTCCCTGGTCCGGGCCAGCCTGCTGGAGATCCTGTACACGGCCTGCTTCGTCGTGGACACGGCCGAGGGCCGCGTCACCGGCTGAGCGCGGGGTCACGGGAGCTGCACGTGGCGCTTACGGCCTTGTTCTACCAGTTGCCGTTCTTCTGGTGCGATGACGGACCGACAACCGGCACCTCCGGGCTGCCCGAGCCCTGACCGCCACCGGCCAGCACACCACTGCTGCTGACCTTCTCGACACCTACCAGCGGCGGCTCACTGAACTTGGCCTGTCGCAGGACGAATTGCCGGTCCCCGCGCCTCGACCGTAACCGCATGAACGCGGCAATAACTGTCAATTCTGCCGGTGGCCCGGCATCTGTGTCCCGGCGCGGTCTGCTGCCGCTGTCCCGTACCGACCCACAGGCTTCCACGCTGAGGGGTCGTGGGTGAGCGCGATGAGTTGGTGTTTGAGTCGCTGGTGGGCGGCGGTGCGGATGCTGCCGCCCCAGATCGGCGTGTAGCTGGCGCCGTCGGCGGCGGCGACGACGAGGGTGACGAGGTCCGCGGGCAGGCCGTCGGCGCCCAGTTCGGCCTGCCACCGTTGGGCGTCGTCCTGGGCGAGGGCGGCGACCTCGGGGCTGGTGATGAGGTGGGCGGTGAGGGTGAGGCTTTCGCGGATGGTGTGCTCGTCGTCCGTCGGGTCCAGGCAGGCGTGGAGGTAGGCGCGGGTGAGCCGTCCGGCGGTCTGGTCGTCGGGGGACAGGGCGGCGTGGACCGCTCTGCGAAAGGCGTCGAGCAGGTCGGTGGCCAGGGCGAGGATGAGTTCGTCCTTGCTGGCGAAGTGGTAGATGAGGCCGCCTTTGGATACGCCGGCCTCGCGGGCGATGTCGTCCAGGGTCGCGGTGATGCCGCGGTTGCGGATCACGGTGGCGGCCGCGTCGAGCAGGATGCGACGGGTCTGTTCGGGTGGGCGTCCGGCTTTGCGGGGCATCGTTGCTGCTTCCTAGTGACTCGTGGACGTGGTGGGGTCGCGGTCTGCCGGTTGTTTCGGCGACGGGATGGTGCGCCAGGCGACGACTGCGGCCAGTGCCGTGATGACGCCCGCGATCACGGAGGTGGTCTGCATGGCGTGGACGAACGCTTCCTGTGCGGCGTGGGCGAGGGCCGACCCGGGTTCGAGGACGTTCATTGCCGAGGCCAGGGAGTCCTCCACTGCGCTGCGGGTGTCTGTCGGGAGATCGTCGGGAATGGTCAGGTTCTTGCGGTAGACGAGGGTCACGATCGAGCCGAGGATAGCGATACCCAGCGCGACGCCCAGTTCGTAGGCGGTCTCGGAGATCGATGCCGCCGAGCCGGCCTTGCGGGGTGGAACGGCCGACACCACGGCGTCGGTGCTCAGCGTCATCGCCAGCCCGACGCCCAGGCCGACCGGCACCAGGGCGAGCCCGAGCCAGAGGTAGTTGTCGGCGCCCTCGGCCACTGCCATCAGGACCAGTCCGACGGAGGCCAGGGCCTGTCCGAGGGCGATGGCCCGCCCGCGGCCGAGTCGGGACATGGCGATTCCGACGAGGCCGACGACGACGATCGAGGCGATCGTGGCGGGCATCTCGGCCAGTCCGGCGAGCAGCGGGCGGAGGCCACGGGCCAGTTGGAGGTACTGGGAGAAGAAGAACAGCAGCCCGGTCAACGCGAAGATCGAGATGAAGTTCGCCAGCACGGACCCGCTGAACGCCGGGTTGCGGAACAGGGCCACGTCGATCATCGGCGCGGGCAGCCGTCGCTGCCGGCGTACGAAGAGTGCTCCGGCAACCAGGCCGACCGTGAGGCATGTGGCGGTGACGGTGTCGAACCCGGAGCCGACGGCGTGTTTGACCGCGTACACCAAGGGCACGATCGCCGCCATCGACAGGCCGGCCGACAGTGGGTCGAAGCGGCCGGGAGCGGGATCACGTGACTCGGGAAGCAGGATGGCGCCCGCGACCAGGAGCACGATCATGATCGGTACGTTGATCAGGAACACCGAGCCCCACCAGAACCGCTCCAGGAGCACGCCGCCGACCAGTGGCCCGAGCGCGATGCCGCCGGCCGAGGCAGCCGACCAGACCGCGATCGCCCGGGTGCGCTCGGCCTGGTCGGTGAACATGTTGCGGATGATCGACAGGGTCGAGGGCATGATCGTCGCTCCTGCCACGCCCAGCAGCAGGCGGGCCGCGATCAGTGCCTCCGCCGTCGGGGCGAACGCGGCCAGCAGCGACGCCAGGCCGAACGCCGTGGTTCCGGCCAGCAGCAGCCTCTTGCGGCCGATCCGGTCGGCCAACGTGCCCATCGTGACCAGCAGGCCGGCCAGTGCCAGGGAGTAGATGTCGCCGATCCACAGCACCTGGGCGGCCGTCGGAGCCAGGTCGCGGGTGAGCGACGGTACGGCGAGGTACAGCACCGTCCCGTCGATCGCCAGCAGCAGGACAGCCCCGACCAGCACGGCGAGTGCTGCCCAGCGGCGCTTCGGCGCAGCCTTCAGCGGTGTCGTCATGAGTGAAACTTAACCGACCAGTCGGTGCAGTTTTCAGCGAATGGTGCTGCGCGTCACGGCGACCGGGACCCGGCCCCGCGAAGGGGCGTGCCATGCGAGTCGTACGCCTGCCTGACCAGCAGGCCCTGGTCGCCTCGATTCACGAACCTCCAACCCCGGGCTTCGTCGTGGTTGCCTGGTCGCCGCGTGCTGGCTGCTCTGGATGCTGCTGGTCCTGGCAAAGTTCCTCCCTTTGGTGGAGCGGTGCCACTTGCATCCTGTACCCGGGTACAGGCTTACCGTCATGCCATGACCAGCGAAGACCCGGCGTGGGTGCCCGAGGCGTGCACGCTGCCGACCGTGGACCGGCCGCTACGGCTTGCCGAGTTCGACGACCTGTTCGCCACCGCCCTCCGCGAACAGCGGCGGCTGTCGCCGACGGCGCTGCGGTGGCATCTCGACCCGGCCGCCGAGGCGACCGCACGGGACCTGACCGGCCGGGAGACCTTTTGCTGCTCCTTCTTCTCCTTCACCTTCGCGGCGGACGGCCCGCTTCTGCGGCTGGACGTCGAGGTGCCGGCGGCGCACGTCGACGTCCTCGACGCGCTCGCCGCCCGCGCGGCCGGGACGGTGACCGCGTGAGCGGGCTGCGCAGCAGCCAGGTCGCCGCTGCGGCCGGGGTCAACCTGCAGACGCTGCGCTACTACGAACGCCGCGGTCTGCTGGCCGAGCCGGAGCGCACCCTGGGCGGGCACCGGCTCTACCCGCCCGGCACCGTCGCCCTGCTCAACGTCATCAAGGCGGCGCAGCGACTCGGCTTCACCCTCGATGAGGTCGCCGAGCTGCTCGACGCCGGACGCCGCAGGCACCCCACCGCCGACCTCCGGCAACGAGCCATCGACAAGATCGCCGAGATCGACGCGAAGGTCGCCAACCTGACGGCCATCCGAGCGGCGCTCACCGACGTGGTCGACGCTCGCTGCGACAGCCTCACCAACTGCACCTGCGCTGACTGCCCGATACCGTTCCTGACCATCGGCACCGCCGAGCGCCTTCACGGAGAGACCGCATGAGCCTGCCCACCCCGGCCACCACCCCGCCGTCCGCCACGCCCGCGCACCGGCACACGCCGCCGGTCGTGGACAACGCCCCGCCGACGTGCAGCAAGGTCACCGGTGGGCTGGCCGCCCTCGCCTGCGCCGCGTGCTGCGCCATCCCGTTGCTCATCACGGCTGGCGTGCTGACCGGCGCGGGCGCGGCCCTGCTGGAGCAGACCCTGCTCGCCGTCGCTGCCGGCCTGGCCGTGGCCGCGCTGGGCATGTGGTGGCTGCACCGGCGCCGCAGCGCCCACCGGGCCGCAGCCTCGGGCGGCTCGACCAGCGGATGCGGCGGCGGGACCTGTGGCTGCTGAACCGGCGCCTGGACCAAGCCGCGCGTCCCGGCGTCGGCGCCGCCGCAGCAGTAGCAGGCGGCGCAGCCGTCGAATCCGATCCCTGCGCCTCGGCGGCGTGGCGGTGCAGGTAACCACCGCTCCAGCAAAGCAGGGGGAACTCAGCCAGTCGTCGTATGAGGCACCGCACGGCTTCGTTCGGTCACGTCCACGGGAGTGGTGTACGACGGTCGGGTCCTTGACTCGCCCGTAACGAGATGAACGGCCATCGGATTGATCCTTCAGAGACCGACCAAGATCTTGAAGGAGACCGCACCGATGACCGCATTAGAGAGTGTGAACCCTGCCGACCTGCTACGCCAGCAACTGGCCGAGGGTGGCCCGGACGTGTTGGCGGCGATGGTGACCGCGTTCGCGAACGCGTTGATGTCCGCCGACGCCGACGCGGTCTGCGGGGCCGACTACGGCCAGCGCAGCCCGGAGCGGACGAACTCGCGTAACGGCTACCGGGCCCGACAGTGGGACACCCGGGCCGGAACGGTCGAGCTGGCGGTGCCGAAACTGCGTCACGGCTCGTACTTCCCGGACTGGCTGCTGGAACACCGACGCCGCGCCGAGCAGGCCCTGGTGACGGTCGTGGCCACCTCGTACCTGCTCGGGGTGTCGACCCGCAGGGTCGAGAAACTCGCCGAGCAGCTCGGCGTCACCAGGTTGTCGAAGTCGCAGGTGTCACAGATGGCGCAGCACCTCGACGCCCAGGTCGAGGCGTTCCGAAGCCGGCCCCTGGACTCCGCCCACTACACGTTCGTGGCGTTGGACGCGCTGACGATGAAGGTCCGCGAGGACGGCCGCACGGTCAACGTCGCCTGCCTGGTAGCGGTCGGCGTCAACGCCGACGGCCACCGCGAGGTCCTCGGCCTCGACGTGTGCGCCAGCGAGGACGGCGCCGGCTGGATCGCGTTCCTCCGCGGCCTGACCGCCCGCGGCCTCAAAGGCGTCCGCCTGGTCATCTCCGACGCCCACCGCGGCCTCGTCGACGCGATCGGCTCCGCCCTACCCGGCGCGTCCTGGCAACGCTGCCGCACCCACTACCTACGCAACCTGCTCACCAAGGTCCCCAAAAGCGCCCAACCATGGGTGGCGACCATGGTCCGCACCATCTTCGACCAGCCCGACCCTGGCGAGGTCCGCGCCCAGTACGCCCGCGTCGTCGACACCATCAACGCCAAGTACCCCACCGCCGCCGAACACCTCGACCAGGCCCGCGAGGACCTACTCGCCTTCACCAACTTCCCACACGAGATCTGGCGCCAGATCTGGTCCAACAACCCACAGGAACGGCTGAACAAGGAAATCCGACGCCGCACCGACGTCGTCGGGATCTTCCCCAACAGAGCCGCCGTCATCCGCCTCGTCGGAGCCGTCCTGGCCGAACAGACCGACGAATGGACCGAACAACGCCGCTACATCGGGCCCGAACTCCTCACCAAAGCCCGCCAGGAAACCCCCGAAAACCAACAACCCGACGCCGTGCCGCAACCCAAACCCGCACTGACCACCGCATAAGCTCATCCCAGGATCAACCGGTGGCCGTCAGCTCATACACCACCACCGTGGACGTGACCCTTCGTTCCGGGTCTGCCCTCAGCAATCTTGGGCTCGTAGCCGCGTCGGCCGGCGCTGGCGGGCATGTGGCCCTGGGGCAGCGTTGGCCACCACGACCCGGTGCACTCAGGGTCACTTCACGTTCGTGCTCCGGTCGGTCTGGCTGAGTGCCCAGCTGGCCAGGAGCTTGAGCCCGTCGGCGGCGGGCGAGTCGGCGGGAGCGCTGAGGGCGGTAAGGGTTAGGCCGGGGTCGGCGGGCAGGTCGAAGGCTTCGAAGTGGAGTCGGAGTTCTCCGACGATGGGGTGGTGGAACAGCTTGATGCCGTTGTGGTGCAGGCGCACGTCGTGGGAGGCCCAGCGGATGCGGAAATCCTCGCTGCGTGTGCACAGTTCGCCGATCAGGTCGGTGAAGCCCTTGTCGTGCGGGTTCCGGGCACCTTCGGCCCGCAGCAGCTGCACGTTGCTGCCCGCGGACGCATTGAAGTCGGGGTAGAAGTCACGGGCGGCGGGGTCGAGGAATCGGAATCGGGCCAGGTTTGGCAGCGCGTTCGCGCTGGTGCGGGTCGGGCTGTCGAATATCGGTGCGTACAAGGCGCGGCCGAGAACGTTCGTCGCGACGATGTCGAGACGACCGTTGCGTATGAACGCGGGCGTCTGTGCCATCCCGTCGAGGATCTGCTGGACGCCAGCGCGAACGTTGAGGCGGACTGGGCGCCCGACGGGCCGACTGCGGCGGGTGTCGGGGTTGGCGGCATTGGCGGCGCGGGCCAGATCGAACAGGTACACCCGTTCGGCCTCGTCGAGCTGCAGTGCGGTGCAGATCGCATCCAGGATGTTCTCCGACGCGCCGGCGATGTTGCCCTTCTCCAGCCGGGTGTAGTAGTCGACCGATACCCCGGCGAGCATGGCGACCTCCTCGCGGCGCAGGCCGGGAACCCGGCGGGTGCCGCCGTACTGCGGTAAACCAGTCTGTTCCGGGGTCACCTTGGCGCGGCGTGTGACCAGGAAGTTACGGACTTCTTGGCTCCTGGCAGTGCGTTGCGGGGACATGAGGCCAGGATACTTTCGCTAACTCGCAGCAGACGGGTTCTGCGAGTACCCCGGTCCGGCAGGACCTGTTTGATCGGCCGAACATCAGGTGGAGTGGAGCATAGGTCCGACGGCCGCGACCTACCCACTCGGTGCTTTCGCAAGCACTCTGAGCCGAAAGTCGATGACCGATTCATGCCACTTGAAACCATTCACGATCGACCAGTCTTCGAGCCGCGGCGCGGACGGCGATACATACGCGCCGCACTGACCGTGCTGATTGTAGGTGCCGGGGTCGGCGTATCGGCCGTACTGGGCGCCGCGCCGGCTTCGGCCCATCATGGCTGGAGCGAGTTCGACACCCGCTACGCGTACTACCTTTCCGGAGAACTGACCGAGGTTGACTGGGGCAATCCACACGTCGACGCCACCATTGCGATCACCAACGTCGCCCTTTCCGAAGGCTGGCTCGACCGCGAACTTCCCGGCGGGTTGGAGGAGATCGGCGGGCAGGCCACCATGCTTTCGGCCCGCCCCTACGACGGCGGCAACGACCATCTGCAACTGATTCTGGGCACCATCGAATACAACCAGCGTCAGGGAATGGACCGTCCCCTCCAGGTCGGCGATCAGATCGAGGCCGTTGGCTACCTACACCAAGACGATGACGAACTGCTCCGTCCGGAGACCATCTGGCTGGAAGACGGCCAAGGTATCCGCCTGCGGCTGCTGGCACTGCCGCAGGAACCCGAACCCGCCCCGCAGAACACCAATAGCGGGGCGACAGGTGACGAAGCGGCCACACCACCCCCCGCTGATTCATCAGACGATGCCAGCGAGGAGTCAGCGAACGAGGCCGGCACCAACGCGTCGGCGTCCACGTCAGCGGCACCGTGGAGTGTCACTGGCACGGCTATTGTTGCTGCCGTCGCAGGTGGCTGGATCTACCTTCGCCGTCGACCGTCCAGTGACGAGAGATGACCGAGTTCCTGGAATGGCTGCAAGGCAGCGGGCTAGGACAGGCTGTGCGTGGCACCCCGTACCTGTACGCGGCGCTGGAGAGTCTGCATATTCTCGGTCTCGCCGTACTGGTCGGGACAGCCATATGCTTCGATCTGCGGCTTCTCGGCGTCGGCTCACGCCTGATCCGGGTGACCACTGCTGCCACGTGTTTGCTGCGGGTCTCCCGATTCGGGTTCTTGATCACCGCGCTGACCGGGATCGCGCTGTTCGCCGGAAGCGCCGTCGCCGTCGCTCAGACCGGGGCGTTTCCCTGGAAGCTCGCGCTCATCGGCGTAGCCGGCCTTAACGTGCTGTTCTTCCACCGTGGTGTTTATCGTCGTGTCGATAGCTGGAACACCGCATCCACCACCCCACGACGAGCACATGCCGCGGCTGTCGTCTCGATGCTGGCGTGGACAGCGACCGTGTTTGCCGGTCGCTTCATCGCCTACACATGACAGCAGGCTGGATGCGCCTGACGCGTTTCCGGGGTCGGGGGTTGTCGCAGACCCTATGCTCTGGCCTGAAGGGCCCGCCGCTCAGTAGCGGAGTGGCGATGCGCCTGGCCCCGGTCCGGAACTTCGGATCGGACCGGGGCAGGCCACACGGTCCCCAACGACACCCATGGGAAGCTCCGGCGCTGCCGGACCACGGCGACCCGGCCGCGACCACGACTTGGGCTGGCCCTGATCCAGTTCTGACACCAGCACGAATGACACCCCTTCGGCCTGCCCCGAGGGTTCGTGACCGTCACGAAAGAACCCTGCTTTGCCCTTACCTGACCTGCTCACAGACGGCCGCCGGCGGCTCGGCTTCGTGGCGGTGTCCCTGTCCCTGGGCGCCGTCTTCGCCGCCGCCGGCTCCCCGGTATCCCTGTACGAGACCTACCGGCTCGAAGATGGCGTCAACACCGGTCAACTCGCCGTGATCGCCGCTTCCTACTTCGTGGCCGTCGCTGTCGCCCTGCTGTTCTTCGGCCGTATCTCCGACCACGTTGGCCGCCGGCCGATCACCTTCGCCGCGCTCGGGCTCGCCGCCGCCGGCTGTCTGCTCATGCTCGACGTGCACAACGCAGTCCCGCTGATAATCGGCCGCGCCCTGCAGGGGCTCGGTGGCGGCCTGGCTTCCAGCGCTGTCACCGCCTACATCGTCGACACCTCACCCGCCAAGCCCACCTGGCTCGGCTCCGTCATCACCGGCACCGTTCCCATGGTCGGCCTCCCCGCCGGCGCCCTCCTGTCCGGGGCACTCGTCGAGTACGAGCCGGCACCGCGGCAGTTGATCTACCTCGTGATCGTCGCGCTACTCGCCGTATGCGCCGTGCTCGTCGCGCTCAGCCCCGAGACCGTGCGCCGCATCCCCGGCGCATCGCGCACCGTCCGGCCTCACATCCACGTTCCGCGAGCCTCCCGCCGCGTGCTGCCCTACGCGGCCGCAGTCATCCTCGGAACCTGGGTCATGAGGAGCTTCTACCAGGCTTTCGGCCCAGCCGTGTCCGATGACCAGTTCGGCACCGCCAACGCCCTCGTCGCCGCCGCCGTGTTCGCCTCCATCATGCTGCTCAATCCACTCGGCGGATTCCTCACCGGCAGGCTCAGCCCCGCCCGCAAGCAGCGCCTCGGCATGAGCGTCTTCGCCATCTCGATCGTCGCAGTCGTGGTCAGCCTCGCCACCGGCGCGACGGTCCCTTTCCTCGTCGCCAGTCTCTTCGCCAGCGCCGGCTGGGGCGTCGCGTTCTCCGGCTCCGTCCAATCGCTCCTGACCGGCGCCGAACCCCAAGACCGCGCCGGTGTTCTCGCCACCATCTACCTCATCTCCTACACCTCGGCCGCCATCCCCGGCCTCATCGCCGGAGCCCTCACCCACACCTTGACTCTTCTCCAGGTCGCTCTGGCCATGAGCACCGTGACGGTCGTCTGCTCGCTCTTCGTCCTCATCGCCACCCGCGAACCCGGACCACAAGCAAGCAGTTCTGCCGGTAGCACCCGACGTGACTGAGGTTGGCCGGGGTCCGAACGCCACCGGCGATGAAGCACGTACCCTCTCGGCGATCCTGGGGCTTACCCCTGATCCTGGACACGGGGTTTGTACCGCCGTACCCGCCATAGGGTCGGCCATTACCAGCAGAGACCCCACCTGATGGAAGAGTGGCTGGAGTACTTGCGGTCTTAGCTTGGGTCTGCCCTTGCTTCGCATCGTTCGGATCGGGGCGGTCGAGGCAGTGGGGTATGTGCCGGTCTCGCTGAAGTAGCCGCTGTTCCGGATGGCAATTGCGGTGCAGGGCCCCGGATCGGTGAAGGTCTCGGCTCGGGCGTCAGGCTCGGAGGCAGCGATCTTGAAGCTCCGAGATGACTGCCTGTTCGAGCGCGTTGATGGCACCATCCACAGCGGCCACCCGGTTCGCCGTGTCCAAGATGTCGCTCAGGTCGCCTGGCTCGGCGTCGAGACGTTGCCATACCTCATCGCGATCGATATCAATAACGTGAGCGAGCTGCTCATCGACCACCTGATGCTGATCCCGGACCAGCCTTACCAAGTGTCGGAACAACAGCGTCTCATCGTCGGCGATCTTACGGTCCGCCGTAATGACGAGCCACGCGACCCACAACATCAACTGTGGGTGCTGACTGCGCTTGCTCAGACCGTCAGCGACTTCGATCACCCGCGCCTCGTTCCGGAAGACGGCCTGCGCGTGCCGCCCGGCGAGCAGCGTCGTATAGCGGTTCAACACCACCGCAAGTGGAACGCCGACCATGGGGATGCCGATCTTGATGACGTTGCGCTGCAGGAGAAATTTGCCGACGAAGGGCAACCCCTTCGCGGCGCTCAGCACAGCTCCGGAATAGAAGCGCTTGATCACCGGTCGCGCCATGACAGGCGCAAACTTGAGTACACCTTCACGGGCGACTTCTCCGCCCTTGATCGTGAAGGCCACTCGGATGAGCTTCCACATGTCTTCGGGGTCGGACAGGTCGAGCGGAACTCGATAGAGCACTGCGACATCGTGTGCCAAGCGGAGCTGGAGCTGGCTGATGAACGTGACATCGACCATGAGGGTCGCGATGGCGGCCGGGACAGTCGCCGGCGAGGCACCGCCGAAGGTCCCGAGGGTGGCGACGACGGTCGCCGTGTAGGCGCCGGCGGAAAGCCCTCCTTCGAGCGCGGCGTACCGAGCCGCTACTTTGATCCGCTGATCGACAATGGCATCCGCGGGTACGCCCTCATACCGCTGCTGAAAGTACTGCCAGTCGACCTTGGCGGTGTAGGAGCTCAGGGCCTGGGCGAGGAGCTTGGTGAACCAGCCACCAGACTTGATGTCGTCCGGGCTCAGCCCTTTGACGAAATTCCGCAGCTTGGCCCGCTCATGCTCGACAGCTTGACGGTCGGCGTCGTCGTTTTCGGCGTCGACAGCGTCAATCGGAGCTTCGGTCATGGCGAGTCCCTCCAGGGCAGTCCAGTGTGTAGCCAGGTTGCCTGGTTTGGTCACCGCGATCAACTGAACCGTCCCGGATTCTGTGGAGACCAAGCCCTCCCGCGTCATCGGGGGAGGGTCAGACCGCCTACGACGGCTGCTATGCCCCGCCGCACCCGCCTGGTCGACCTGCTCCGGGCCGCCGGCAGCCGGTGGGCGATCGAGGAATGCTTCAACAGGCCAAACAGGAAGCCGGACTCGACGATTACCAGGTGCGCGACCGGCGGGCCTGGCGCGCCCACATCACTCTGGCCATGGCCCCACACGCCTGGCTCACCGTCGCTGCCGGCGGCAGGATCTTGGCCAGTATCTTCTCGCAGACCAGCGGCAGGTTCGGGTCGTCGCAGGGTACGTTGTTGATGACCAGCGTCGCGTCGGGCGGGGCACCCGGCCGCGCAGGACGGCGACGGCCTGCGCCTCGGCGTGGTCCATGACCACGGCCCGTGACAGGGGTGGGCGTAGGCCGACCCCGGCGGCGGTGGTAGGTCCGCTCGATCCAGGTCACGATCGCCAGGCGCAGGTCGTGGCGGGTGCGTCAGCGTTGCCGGTCCAGAACACTGTCTGCAGCCGGGCGCGATGCGCTTCCATCGCGGCCTTGTCGCCGGTTGCGCCGACCCGGCCCATCGAGCCGACCAACCCGTTGGGGTGCAACGCCTTCACGACTCTCTTGACCGGAACTGCGCGGATGGAGTGCACGATCGTGCCGGCCGGGTCCCTCCCGCTGCCGAACGGCGTTCGACAACGCCGCCACGGCCAGGGATGCCTTCATCCATGAGCCGATGGAGTAGCCGACGATCCGGCCGGAGACACGTCCTTGACCGCGTACAGGTGCAGCCTGCCCTCGGTGGTGGGGTGCTTGGTGATGTCGGTTAGCCGCACCCGGTTTGCCGCGCCGGCGGTGAACCGGTGTTGCAGCAGATCGTCGTGTACCGCCGGGCCGGTCCGTCTGGTCAGCTCCTTGCGCTTGGCGACCACCGGATACGGGTGGGGTTACCCCGAGTCGTGGCTATGAGCGGACGTACGACGGTCAACAGCGCCGGCACGTCACTGCGGAATCCGGCCGTTCGCCAACCGCAATGGTCGATATCCTGGCTGGCATGGCCATCGCTCGCTTGCCCCTCATCGCTATCGACTGCCCCGATCCTGGTGCGCTCGCCAGGTTCTACGGCGCGATGCTGGATTGGAAGATCGACGTCTCCGCCGACCGGGCTTCGGGCTGCCCCGAGGACGGCCAGTGCATCGCCTTCCATCGGGTCGCTGATTACACGCCGCCGACGTGGCCGACCCAGGAGCGACCCAAGCAGATGCACCTCGACATGCTCGTTGACGACCTTGACGCCGCCGAGGCAGCAGTGATCAACCTCGGTGGAACCAAGCACCCGGACCAGCCGGTGCGTCCTACAGGGTCTTCCTGGACCCTGCAGGTAACCCCTTCTGCCTTTGCCTGAAATGATTCTGATCGGCGTCGGTGACGGCGATCGGCACCACCAGATCGGACAGGCCGCACGAGGACGACGACAGCCGGCCACCGCCTGCGAACGCTCCACCGGGTGAGAACACCTGAGATCAATGCCAGCCGACATCGACCCATGCGTCCGGGAACCCATTCGGCGACGTCGCTACGGCGTATCGCCCGATCCGCACCCAACCTTCGCGCCGGGACGAGCGTCGACCAGCCCGGCGGCCGGCAGGAGCCGGCGCGGCCGATCCGCCGTGGCTCATTCCACCGCGGCTGGAAGAGTAGTCCGTCATGGATTCAGCTTCGGATGTGGACGGACGGTTGACCCTTCGCGACGGGCGGACGCTCGCCTGGCACGAATGGGGTGTGCCCGACGGGATCCCGATCCTGCGGCTGCAGGGCACACCCGGATCCCGGTTCGCCCGGCATCCGATCTGGGAGCGACTCGGGGTACGGGTCATCATGGCTGACCGCCCCGGCTTCGGCGCCTCGACCCGGATGCCCGGCCGCGGCCTCGCCTCGGTCGCCGACGACCTGGTCGAACTGCTCGACCACCTCGGCCTGGACCGGGTGCCGGTCACCGGGCAGAGCGGCGGCGGCGCGCACGTGCTCGCGCTGGGCGCCCGGCACCCGGCACGGATCAGTGCCGCGACGGTGATCGCTGGCGGCGCCCCGCTGACCGATGCCGACATCCCACTGCTGATCGGCTACAACGCCGAAGCCCACCGGCGCTTCGATGACGGTGGCCAGGAGGCGCTGTACCAACTGCTGCGCGACTACCGTGAGAAGGCGCTCGCCGACCCGCTCGCCGACATCCGTACCTCGATGCACGATGCTCCGCCCGAAGACCAGGCGGTGCTGAGCGACCCCACCTTCCAGCAGATCCTGCGCCAGGACCGGACCGAAGCGCTACGCCAAGGCGCGGAGGGCTGGTGCGACGAGTGTCTCGCGGCATCCGACTGGGACATCGCCCCCGAAGCAGTGACTGTCCACGTCGTCTGGTACCACTCCCGCCACGACGCCAACGAACCACTCCAGGCCGTGCAGCGGCTCGCCGACCGGCTGCCATCCGTCGAGTTGCGGCTGTGGGAGGGCGGCCACCTCGAGGCGTTCCACCGCCAGGAGGAACTGATCCGTGATCTCCTCACCCGCGCCGAACTCCGATGAGAGGAGATGCGAACGGCCAACGTGCGGATGTCTGAGAGCCGAGAACCAACTCGCCACCTTCATGCCCGAGCTCGCCACGCTGCAGGCCCAACTCCGGGTGACGCCGAGGCATCCACAAGATCGACCGCCAAGTGGCCCGCTCCATCCCAGTTGGCTCTCGCCTGGTCGCGGCGACCGCCGGTGGCGCGACGAAAAGTACTGTGGTTCGGTGGAGGGGAACGGGTACAGCACGGACGGCATCGAGGTTCTCGAGTTCGACGAGTCCGTGAAGAGATGGCTCGACATGTACTTCGGCACCGGTCGAGGCAGCCCTGACCTCGCCACACGTGTGCTCAGCGGCGTGCTGGCACATGCGCTGCACCCGGCCGCGCGGCTTGCCGCGGCGCATACCCTGCGGGCCACGGCCGAGGTCACCGGTGACCTTTCCTTCGTGGTCACCGACGATCAAGCCGATGCCTTGGCCGGGTCCGGCTCCGTACGGCTGGGCTACAACGGGTCGTTGCTCGGTCCCGTCCGGTGGATCAGCGCCGCAGCCGCCGCTGTCAGTTCACGCACCGTGGTCGAGGTGTGGCGGGACGGGCGCGGCCTCTGCCAGGAACTCGCCGGCCTGCACCCGATTGCGGAGCCCCGCGACATTCATCCGCCAACCGGGGTGGGGACGAGGGTGTCCTTCGAGCTGAACAACGCCTACTTCGGTCCGGGCCAGGTCATCGCCGCGAACCTGGCATCCCTGGACCTGCACGGCCCGGACTGCGTCGACCCCGCCGGACCCGGGCACGTCACCGTCATTGACATGCGGGGCCGCGAGGAGCCCATCGTGATCCCGTACCGGTGACAGCCATCGGCGGCGAACGGCCGCTGCCGTTGCTGGCGCAGGTCGGTGCCGGCGGGTGTAGCAGCGGCGAGCTGCCCCGCGGTGAACCGCAGGGCTTCGGCTGCATCGGCCAGTGACGTCCGTATCGCCACGGCATCGGTTTCGTCCAGGCCGTCGCTCGCGCTGCCGGTCGAGCTGTGGTCGGTGTTCCGCGAGGCCGGTCATGCGGGAGTGGCAGCCGGTGCCCGGCTGCTGTTGCCCGACGCCCGGTTCGGATGGGGCTGACCCTCCAGGCATAGCCGCTGTGGGCGGCGGCGCGGAGGTCCGACTACCTGCGTTGGTACGCCGTAGCGGCCGCAGCACCGATTTGGAGACGGCGTCGAGGCGAGGTCTTCTCCCGGGAGCGCTCTCGCCTCTACCGTGCGTTTCGTCCTCGCCCGCAGAGCGGGCATCGACCACGAGCCCAGCAACCGGCGCCTACCGCCGTGCCGCATATCGCCGTCTGCCGTACGCGTCGCTTCTTCACTCGAAACGGACCTGTTCATGGAGAGCATCACGAAGAACCGCCAGTCACCCGCGACGTTGCGGGCGATGATCGCCCGTGCCTACGGGCCTGATCAGGTTCCCCGGGGCGACGATCGGGACTGGGTCAGCGAGCTGGAGCACGGCTGGTTCAACGTGGCGTACCGGATTCGGCTACGTGACGGCCGGCAGGTGGTTCTGAAGATCGCGCCGCCGGCGCACGTCGAGGTGATGAGCCATGAGCGCGGGGCGATGGCCACCGAACTGGTGGCACTGAGTCTGATCCGCGAGCGCAGCGCCGTTGCGGTGCCGGCGGTCGATTTCGCCGACCGGAGCCGAGAGCTGTGCGACGCCGACTACTTCTTCATGCCGTTCGTCGAGGCGGACAACTTCGGCATCCTGCAGGAGGAGGGAAAGCTGTCTGCGGTCGAGCGGGATGCCTACAACGAGGCGCTGGGCGCGGCCAACCGTGAGCTGAACACGATCCGCGGGGACTGGTTCGGTGCGCTGGCCGGACCGGGGGAGCCGACCTGGCGGGCCTGTTTCAGCCGCAAGCTCACGGAGGTGTTGGGCGACGGCGTGCGTCGCGGCGTCGACCTGGGTTACGACGTCGACGTCATCGGTAAGGCGACCGACGCGCACCTGGACGCTCTCGACGAGGTGACCGAGCCGCGCTTCATCGAGATCGACCTGTGGGACAGCAACACGATGGTCCGGGACGGGAAGATCGTCTGCATCATCGACCACGAGCGTGCCTTCTTCGGCGATCCGCTCATGGAGGCAGGTTTCACCGGCATCGACCTGCCGGACGGTTTCGGCGACCCCGCGGCATTCATCCGCGGGTACGGCTACGGCGAACTGACCGCCAACGAACGGCGGCGCCGCTGGCTCTACAGCATCTACCTGATCCTCGTCATGATCATCGAGACGGACTACCGCGGGCACACCACCACCGCGCAGTACGACTGGGCCCGTGGGCAGTTGCGCCTGCTCATGGCCGCGTCCGACAAGGTGGACCGCTGAGCGTCGGCGCTGCGGCGCTGGGGACCCGGCCGGTCGGGCGGCTGCTGTGGCACAACTGCTCCCAGACCACCGTGTCGGTCGGTGTCTACGGCATCTACGCGCTGACGAACGCGTGGTTCGTCGCGCGCGGGGTGGGCACCGAGGCGATGGCCGCGGTCAACCTCGCAGCCCCGGTGCTGCTCGTGCTCGGCGCGGTGGCGACCACCGTCGGTGTGGGCGGTGCCTCCCTGGTGTCCCGGCGTCTCGGTGCGGGTGATCCCGCCGGTGCGGCCCGCGCGGCAGGCAACGCGTTGGCCCTGTTCTGGCTGACCGCCGCCGCGCTCGGCATCGTCGGCCTGGTCGCCATCGAACCGCTGCTCACGCTGCTCGGGGCGACCGGCGACGCCCGCGCCGACACCCGCGCGTACGTGGTGGTGCTGTTGTGCGGGACGCTGGTGGCCACCGGCTTCTCGAGCCTGGTCCGCGCCGAGGGCCGTATGCGCTACGCCACGATGATCTGGGTCGTCGCGGTCCTCGTACAGATCACCCTGGACCCGATCCTGATCTTCGGTTTCGGGTTGGGCGTGCGTGGCGCCGCGCTGGGCACGGTGGGCGGGCAGACGGTCTCCGCGGGTATGGCCCTGTGGTTCTTCTTCGGCCGCAATCGCCGGGCGTACGACATCGGATGGCGTGACCTGATCCCGCACGGCCCGACCCTGCGGGCGTTGGTCGGCATCGGCACGCCGTCGTTCCTTGCCGGGTTCGGCGCCACCCTGCTCGGCGTCCTGGTGAACAACCTGCTCGCCGGGGCCGCGGGCACGCTGGCCCTTGCCGCGTACGCCGTCAGTGCCCGCATCCAGACCTTCGTGATGATGCCGCAGTTGGGTATCAGCCAGGGCGTGCAGCCGATCGTCGGCTACAACGTCGGACGGCGGCTGCACGACCGTGTCCGCCGCGCCCGCGTGCTCGCCCTGCGGGCCTCCCTCGGCTACGGCGCGCTCGCCGCCCTCTCGCTCATCCTGTTCTCCGGCCCACTGGTGGCGGTCTTCGTCGACGATCCCGCGATCGCCGGCCCCACCGAGCACGCACTGCGCGTCATCGCGGTCGGGGTCGCCGTGGCCGGGATCCCACCGCTCGTGTCGGCGTACTTCCAGGCGCTGGGCCGGACCGCTCCGTCGTACCTCATCTCCGTCGGCACGCTCGTGCTGATCAAGGCGCCGCTCGTCGTGGCGTTCAGCCACGCCGGCGTCACCGCGATCTGGACGGGCCTCGCCGCCGGCGAAGCGGTCTCCGCACTCGTCGCCCTGCTTGTCCTACGGCGCGTACGCGCCGGCGACCCTGTCACCACCATCAGGCGTCCGGTAGTTGACGGGTGATCGGACGGTGCTCGCCCGCGTCACCAGTTCGACCGGGAAGCACTGCCGATACCCGGGCCGGACAGCGCCGTCGATCAGCAGACGGGTCGCGGCGGCCGCCATCTCCTCGACGGGCATGCGCATCGTGGTCAGCGGCGGGTTGGCGCACACCGCGGCGATGCTGTCGTCGAAACCGACGACGCTGATGTCCTGCGGGACGCCCCGGCCGGTGGCGGTGATCGCCTGCAGCGCGCCGGCCGCCATCAGGTCACAGGCCACGAACATCGCATCGACATCTGAATGATCCTCCAGAAGCCGGCGGGCGGCGTCCTGGCCGTCCTCGCGCCGGAAGTCACCGCCGTCGCTCAGCTCCGGCAGACCGAACTCGCGAACCGCGCGCAGGTAGCCGGTCCGGCGATCAACCGCGTCCGAGCTGTCGGGTGGGCCGTAGATCGCCGCGATACGCCGCCGACCCAGTCCGTACAGGTACTCGACCGCGGCGTACGCGCCCCCGACGTTGTCCGCCTCGATGACCGGCACCGTCGGCGAACTCGGGGACAGGTGCACCACCCGGCGGCACCGCTGCTGAAACCGCGACGCCATGGCCGACGTGACATTCGTCAGCACCGCACCGACGGAGGCGCGCTCGGCGATCGCGTCCATCGCCGCGAAGTCATCAGGGTCGGTGATGGCCTGGATACGCACCTGAACATCCGTGCCCGCCAACGCCGAGGCAGCGCCGGCCAACACCCGACTGTAGTACGGATGCGAGCCCAGCCAGCCGATGACCGGGCCGTGCGTCACCGCCACAACGTCGACCGCACGCTGCCGCCCCGACGCCAATGCCCGCGCCGCCTGGTCCGGCACGTATCCCAGATCGGCCACGACCTCGCGAACCCGGCCCCGTACCAGCTCCGAAGCACCCGGTTCGTTGTTCAGCACCCGCGACACCGTCGACCGGGAAACCCCCGCCCGTCTGGCAACATCGTTGATCGTCGGCCTCGACCTGCCCATCCCTGAGCCCTCCCCACATCCATGACCGACGAGGCAAACGAAGCCTACGACTACACACAGCCAGTGACCGGGCCACCGGTAGACCTTGTCGTTCGGGACGGGATCGCCCAGATCGTTCGGCGCGAACAGCGTGTAGGTGTCGAGTCGGCCTGCCCGAGGGCGTCTGCACGGACCGGCGGTGAAGGCGTAGCTGCTGGGTCACGATCCTGGTCAGCAACCGCGAACGGCATGAAGGACTCAGTGGAGGCCGCCACGGTGCCCTGGGGCGCGGCGGGCTGGGCCCGGTCAGCGGCGTTCAGCGGGTTCGGTGTGCGCTGAACCACGGCGCGGCGAAGTCGACAAGGGCGCGAATCGGCAGGAGCTGGGCAGGTGCGTCACCGACGGGGCCGGTGCGGCGGAGTCCACCGCTGACGACGAACGCATCGACGACATCGACGAAGTCGTCGTCTTCGACCCACAGTTCTTCCCAGCTCACCCAGGTTCGGCGGCCGTCTCTGATCAGGGCGGCACCGTTGCCGACAAGGTGCTTGCGTGGCCATTGCGCGCGATGCTCCGCCAGGTGCAGGGCGGTGATCTTCGCCGGTGTCGTGCCGAGAAGCAGTACGGACGCGTCCAGGTCGTACAGGGCCCTGAGCGGCGAGCGTTCCCCGACCGGGCTGTCGAGATCATGCGTGGCCGTGATGGCCGCCGCCTGCGGTCCGTTGGCGGATATCGAGCGATGTGGGTGCCCGGATCTCCGTGTGCCCGGCACGGTCCGGAACAGTTCGGCGACTGCACCCATGGTCCGGGTGGGCGTGACCTGCGGCGCGTACACGGGCAGGTTGTCACGGATGGCCGGCCACCACGCGGCGGGCTCCAGATTGAGGTAGGCGGGGTCGCACAGCTGCCATGACTGCGTGGGCATCACCAGCGTTCCGGTCGGCCCGACGGCGTCTCGAAGGGCCTCGAGTACCGTCTGCTCGCCGCCGATGACCCAGCCGAGGGACTTCAGTGACGTGTGCACCATCACGGCCATTCCCGCGCTCAGGCCGAGCTCTTCGAGGTCGGCAGCGAGCTGCGTGCGGGTAACAGGGCGCCGTGACTGCATCGGCGTCCCTCCTTCACGATCGCATGTCGGACGTGCATCAAAGCCGGTAACCCGTCTTGTCGGCGTCGGTGATCTCGCGCAGCACCCGGGCCGGCGGTCCGACGGCGACGACGTTCGCCGGGATCGGGCGGGTGACCACGCCGCCCGAGCCGATGATCGTGTTCGCGCCGATGGCCACACCGTGGATGATCGTAACGCCGCCGCCGATCCAGACGTGATCGCCGATAGCGACCGGCTGGTAGTGACCGGCTTGGCGAGCGGATGTCGCACAAGTGCAGGCCAGCGCTAGTCTGCAAGCAATGATCAGTGACGCCTCCAGGGCTCAACCAACGTCAGCGGAACGTTTGTTACGCGGGTTGGCCAGGAACCCGGCGGCACGGGTCGACGTGCTGCTGGGTGTGCTCCGCACCGCACCGTTGCCTGCTTGCCAGGGGCTCGAAGCCCGCCGTGATCTACCGCGTCCGCTGCAGGACGTGATGGTCGAGCATCCGTTGCGCGATGTCCGTAGCGTGCTGGCCGAGCATCCAGGAGTCGATCCAGGGATTCGCGGCCGGCTGCTGCTGGCCGATCCCGACTGGCGGGTGGTGGTGCGGGCCTTCGGCAGTCCGGACCAACAGCCTCTTTCCGACCACGTACTGCACTCACTGCTAGCGAGGATCGAGGACGTGCCTCCCGAGGCACTCGTGACCGTTCCGGAGCTGTACGCCGAGCTATGGCCGGCCATGCGATACGACCTGCGTCTCTACCGACTTGCCGCGAAGCATCCCGATCCACGCGTGCGCCGGCACGCGGCCGCTTTCCCGCGGTACCTGGACGATTCCTCGCGCGGGGCACTGATGGCAGACCCGGTCCCAGAGATCCGGGAGGTCATCGTCGCAGCCATCGCCGAGGAGCAGCGGGTCATGCAGCCCGCCGATTTGCCCGATCATCACTGCCACGGATTCTGGGCCGTGCTTCAGCGACCGCTGTCACGGGCATTGGTCGATCGGATCGTCGCCAGCGGCGATGAAGCCGCGCTGTACTTCGTGGGCCCGAATCCGAGCACCCCGCCGGACGTGGTGCAGGCGCTGCTGCGCCACTCGGCCGCCGAGGTTCGCCGCCGGCTCGCCGAGCGCATCGACCTCAGTCGCGAGCAACTGCTTCTCCTCGCCTGCGATTCCGTTGTCGAGGTCCGCACCGCGGTCTCCGTTAATCCTGGTCTGACCGAGCAGCAGCGGGCCGACATCGACATCGATGTCACCACGGTTGGCGGTGACGGCCACTACGGTCCCCGCCGGCGATGCCGGCACCACGACCATGCCTTCGTCGATGAACGCGTGCCCCCGCTCGCCGATGCGATGCGGTGGGCCAGTTCCGTCAACCCGTTGCTACGCCGCCGGGCGGCCCGAAACCCCGAACTGCCATCGAGCCTGGTCACCAGTCTCGCCGACGACCCCGATCTTGGCGTACGGGTGCTGCTCGCCCTGCATCATCCGGATGCCCCTTCGGGGCATCTGTTGCGCTGCTTCCTGGAGTACCACGGCTGCGGCCGTGAGCAACTCACCGAGCTTGCGCGCTTCCCGACAGCGGGAGTGGCAGTATTCGCCGACCACACCGACCCTGCCGTACGGCGGCTGGCCGTCCGGGACCCACAGGCCGACCCGGAACTCGTCGAACAGCTGTTGTGCGATCCGGACATCACCGTGCGGCAGGCGACGGCCTCCTGCCGACGACTGCCGCACGCCCGGATCACCGCACTGCTCGGCGACCCGGAGCTGGCCGAACACGCGGCGGCCAATCCGGCACTACCGGTCGAACAGATGCGTCGAATCCTGGAAAGTGCGCCCGTACCGGAGGCCTGATCAGGTGCACGCTACTGCCGCCGACCGCGCCATGACCTGCGGCCGGGACAAGTTCGTTTCCAGCCTTACCCGTCCGCCAGTGGCTGGTTCGCCAGTTCGATGGCGTAAGTGTCGGTCGCGCCGATGTCGGCGACTGCCTGTTGGGCGACCCTCTGTTCTCCTCGGGCGCGAAGCAGACGAACGAGAAGGTACAGGGCGGTCTTGTCGCCGTGCTCGGCACGCCGCCGTAGCTCGCCGTCGCGGTCTTCCTCGTACAGGAACCTGTCCAACCGGCGCCGTGCGTGAACGTCGGTCTCGGCGAGCTCCGCCAGCTCATGCAAGAGCCCGGCCTTCACGAGCAACTCCATATGCCACAGGTGCGCGTGATGTCGGTAGTGATCACGGCTGTAGCACTCGGCGAATCCGCTGACCACAGCGATTGCCGTAGCCCAGTCGCCACGCTCTTCGGCCGCTTCCGCCGATGCCTGGTCGAACGGTGCTTCCATCGCAACAGTATGACGAGTTCCAGCGTTCCGACCGCACCGTGCGTGGTCGATGCTCCGCCGTCCCGACGTGTCGCCGCGAGAATGGGCATCACGCCCATGATCAGGTATCGGGATCTGCCGTGACGCGTGCGGTGGAGTCTCGGTGCGATGTCACGCTGGGTATAGCCACTTCCATCCACCAAGGGTTGGCTGGGCGTTGTGCCGACTGCCGTGTAACCCGGCGCGGGCGGAAGGCGCAGGGCCTCCTTCACGTACGGTCTCGCCGTGGTGGGGGATGACGGCGCGCAGGGTGACGCTGTCGATGGCTCCTTCGTAGAGCGCTTCGGGTGTCACGGCCAGCTGCCGCTGGTCGCTGGATGGACTCTGCCCGGCCCGCCGTCTACGTGTGGCGGCTCGGACCTACCGGTCCTCAACGGCTCGGTGTCATCGACGCGGAGGCTGCCGCCCACCCGTCCGAGCCGGTCGTCCTTCAGCCGTCGCGGTCCGGTCGTACCTTCAGGGCCGCCGCGATCCCCGCATGAACTGGTCGACCGCGGTCTCCACGATCCCGTCGAGCAGTTCTGGTGCCACCAGGCTGCCGTTGATGAGGGTGGCGATTCCCTGCAGCGTCGCGAAGAACACGATTCCCACGCGTTGCGGGTCGCCGGGCTGGAGTAGGCCCTCTTCCTGCCCCTCGGCGATCAGGTCGTGCAACAGCCCGAACGGTGCGGCGGCGGCCGCGAGGAGCCGGTCGGCGCCCTCGCGGTGCTTGCGGGTGAACATCAGTTCCAGCAGTGCGGCGTCCTCGGTGGCGAACCGCAGGTAAGCCGCTGCCGTGGCGTGCAGGCGCGCCCCGAACTCGGTCCCGGTGGTGCTGAGCGCCGCGCGGAGCTCCTGGTCCAACCGGGCGAATCCGGCCTCGGCGAGTGCGTCCAGCAGCGACTGACGGTCCGGGAAGTGCCGGCGTGGCGCGGCGTGGCTGACGCCGACCTCGCGGGCCAGTTCGCGCAGCGAGAGTTGGTCCGCGCCGTGCTGGCGCAGGCTGCGCTCGGCGGCGGCGAGCAATGTCGTACGGAGGTTTCCGTGATGGTACGGGGACACGATGCCACCCTAGCCGAAGATGTTGCTGTTGACGACATTGTTGTCACCGCATACATTGCTTCCCATGACAACGTTCACGGACGCGCAGATCCCGGCTCTGACCGGCCGCACCATCGTCGTCACCGGCGCGAACAGCGGCATCGGGCGCGCCGCCACCGGCATGCTCGCCGCCAAGGGGGCCCACGTCGTACTCGCCGTCCGCGACCTCGCCAAGGGTCGCGCCGCCGCCGCGACGATGACCGGCGACATCGACGTACAGCAGCTCGACCTCGCCGATCTCGCCTCGGTCCGCGCGTTCGCCGAGAGGTCCACCGAGCCGATCGACGTGCTCATCAACAACGCGGGTCTGATGATCCCGCCACTGGGTCGTACCGCCGACGGTTTCGAGCTTCAGTTCGGCACCAACCACCTCGGGCACTTCGCGCTCACGAATCTCCTCCTGCCGCGGATCCGGGGGCGGGTGGTCACCGTCTCCTCCACCGGGCACCGCACGGGCACGATCGACTTCGACGACCTCAACTGGCAGCGCAGGCGCTACCGGGCTTTCCCGGCGTACGCGCAGTCGAAGCTGGCCAACCTGCTGTTCACCCTGGAACTGCAGCACCGCCTGACCGAGGCGGGCTCACCGGTGATCGCGACCGCCGCCCATCCCGGCTTGGCCGCCACGAACCTCCTCGGGCACCTCGAGAACGGGCAGTCCCCGCTGCGCTGGCTCCAGACGAATTTCCTCGGGCACCTGGCGCAGAGCGAGGAGGCCGGCGCGCTGCCTGTCGTCTACGCGGCGGTGGCGGACGTCCCCGGCGGCAGCTACGCCGGCCCCAGCGGCTTCCTGGAGAGCCGCGGTGCACCGAAGCTCGTCGGCCGGTCCGGAGCCGCCCGCGACAGCGCGCTCGCCCGTCGACTGTGGACGGTGTCCGAGGAACTGACCGGCGTCACCTTCCCGCTCGCCGCCGCGTCCGGTGAGCACCGGAGCGGTCCTCCCGGCCACGGTCGGTAGATCCCGTGAAGGACCCGGAAGGCAGACCGGGTGGGAAGACCGACGCGTACGTCCTCGCTGTCAGGCGGCGGTGTGCCGGGCGGCGACGTCGAGGATCCAGGTGACGCCGAAGCGGTCGGTCAGCATTCCGAACGCCGGGGCCCACTGCGTCGTGGCGTAGGCCTCGACCACGGTGGCCCCGTCGACGAGCGTTCCCCACAGGGCGCCGACCTCCTCGACGGATTCGCCGCGGATGCACATGAAGTACGGCTGTCCGGTCAGCGTCATGCCGTTCTCGCGCCACGTGGTGGAAGCCGCCGCGGTGCCCGTCGTGGCTTCCGCCTGGCTGGGAACGTCGTAGGCCATGATGCGGAAGCCGTTGTCGGCTTCCACCTGGCCCCAGACGACCCTGTCGGTGTCGGGCAGTCCGTTCGGCATGCCGAAGTCGCCGTACGTGATGACCGTCAGCCGGCCGCCGAAGACCGACTGGTAGAACTCCAGCGCCCGGCGGGCGTTGCCGCGGAAGTTGAGATGTGCGGTCGTGGTGATGCCCATGGTGAGTCCTGTCGGGATGTGTCGTGGATGAGGAAGCGGCCGTGGCGGCTCCGCCGGACTGCCTTGGCTGCCGGCCGGAGCCAGATTCGCAGCAGTAGGTGCCAGGTTGTGTCACCGATATCCGGCAGACTCCGTCTCATGCAGAAAACCTCTGCGCGCCTGCTGGCTCTGCTGTCGCTGCTGCAAACCCGCAGAGACTGGCCCGGTACGGCGCTCGCCGACCGCCTGGACGTCAGCCTGCGCACCGTACGCCGCGACGTCGACCGGCTCCGCGAACTCGGCTACCCCATCGCCGCCGTCAAGGGACCCGACGGCGGCTACCGGCTCGGGGCCGGCACCGAACTCCCGCCGCTGCTTTTCGACGACGAGCAGGCCGTTGCCCTCACCATCGCCCTGCAGATCGCGGCCACCACCGCCGGTAGCGGCCTCGCCGAACCCACCGCGCGGGCCCTGAACACCGTCCGCCAGGTCATGCCCAGCCGGCTACGCCACCGGATCGACGCGCTGCGGATCACCGCCGTCGAACGACCCACCACGCAACCGGCCGTACCCGTCGACGGCGACGTCCTGCTCGCGATCAGCGCCGCCGTTCACGCCCACGAGATCCTGCGTTTCGACTACGGCACCGAAACCATGGACAGGCCGCCGCGCCGCGTCGAGCCGCACCACGTCATCTTCCGGGACACCCGCTGGTATCTCGTCGCCTGGGACCTCGACCGCCAGGACTGGCGGACCTTCCGCGCCGACCGGATACGTCTGCGCACCCCCAACGGACCCCGCTTCAGCCCGCGCGAACTGCCCGGAGGCGACGTGGCCACCTACGTCACGAGCACCTTCCGAGGCTCGAGCGACGCCTCCGGCAACTGGCCCTGCCAGGGCAGCGTCATCCTCCACCTGCCCGCGGCAACGGTCGCCCTCCACACCCGCGACGGCGTCGTCGAGGAGATCAGCCCCGACCGCTGCAAACTCACCCTCGGCTCCTGGTCCTGGCCCAGCCTTGCCGCCGCCGTCGCGCGCTACGACGCCGACTTCGAAGTCGTCGGCCCCGCCGAACTCACGCAGGCCTTCGCCCAACTGGCCCACCGGTTCAGCAGAAGCGCAGCCGAACCCACGCCGTCGGCGGTGTCGACGTCCGCAGACTTCTGCCGTCCGTCGTCAGATCAGCCGAGATAGAGGACGGCCACCGCGATCGAGGCCAACCCGAAGACGGCCGCCGGCAACACTCTGGGCGCGGGGTCACCGGCGCGGAGGTGAGTGACGACCGCTCCGGCCATCATGAGCGAGAAACCGATCGCTGCGGCTATCCCGATGGGCTTCCAGACGAGGCCGAGGCCCAGGGCTGCCGCTCCCAGGATCTGCAGAGCCCCCAGCAGGCGATAGTTTCGGGCGGAGAAGCCGAGGTGCCTGCCGTGCTCGATGGAGCTCGGCCGGCCGGTGACCATGGGCAGGCCGGTGAACAGGAACGACACCGCGAGGATTATGGCGAGGGTGTTGGCCATGGTCTCCAGGTTGCCTTTCGGTTGCATGATGCGCCCGACGCTGGACTCGTCAGTCCAGGAGCATCAGCGCAGCTCTTGCTGATGCTCTGATTCGATCCCACTCCAACCGGCCGCTGAGCGCGTCTGCGCACCACAGGTGAGCGTTGTGATCACCGCTCATGGAATCGAGTTGGCTGGAGAGCTGGGTCAGCACGCTCACAGCCGCGTTACTGAGCCAGCCTCGCTCGATGAATGTCGGCACGAGTCCGAACCCGTCGTCAAACTCGAGAGCGAGCTCGTCAACCGTCGGAGAGCGGCCATCGAAACGGCTCAGCCACGCCAGCTGCGTCTCGGCCTGCAGCGCCAGGATGGCGATACTGCGCACGAAGGCGGTAAGGTGCCGAGGGCTGGGCGACTCCACGCTGTCAGCGTAGCCCTTGGTCAATCCGCGGTGGACTCGTCCACGGTGTCAGCAGGTCGCCGGCCACACCGTAGGTGGATTCAGCCGCGCGCTGACCCATGACCGCCTTGACCCGTGCAAGCGCCCCGTTGTGCGCGACCCCGCCACCGATCAACGCCCCAGGTGGATGTAGGCGGTCCACGCCGTCGGGGCGTCCGGGTAGCGCGCCCGGGCCGCCAGCGCGGCCCGGTGCAGGGCGTCGGCCGCCGCGACCGGGGCAGTGTCTCCGCGCTGGTCGATCAGCGTCGCGTAGACCTCGCCGGTCGTACGGCGGGCCACCGGGTCCTTGACCGCCCACAGGGTGGCGATGACCTGGCCGAATCCGGCGGTGAGAAAACCCGCCGCCAGGTGCACCGCCTCGTCGGCCAGGTGCGGTCCGGACATCGCCGTCTCGCAGGCCGACAGGAAGGCGAGTTCGCCGCCGTCTGCCCGCAGGCGCACCAGCCGTTCGACGGTGAGGGCGCCGTCGGCGGCCGACGAGAGCAGCAGCCGGCTGTTCGACGGGTCGGCGAGGTCGCTGCGGGCGTGGCAGGCGAAGTGCGCCCAGGCGTGGCCGGGCAGGGCCGCCGCGACCGTCGCCGCGCCCGCCTCCGCTGCGATGAGGTCGGTGTGGTCGGCGCCGAACCGTTCCCGCAGGCGGTGTGCCTCGCGGCGGGCCGCGGGCAGCCCGGAGCGGTCGTCCGGGGACGGCAACACCAGGCAGAGCCGGCGCGGCAGGCTGGTCGTCCGGGTCCGCCGGCTGTGGCCGAGGGACCGGATGGTCGGCGCGAACGACGAGACCACCAGGTCGAGTGCGCAGTGGTTGTCGTCGGTGGCGGCGTGCAGCGGCATGGCGGCGAGCATGCCGGTGGGAACCCACCACACCCGGGGCAGCCGGCCGCCGGCGGCCGTCGCGGCCATGCCGAGCCGGGCGAGTACCGGCCCGACGGTGGTCGCCCACAGCCATCGCAGGATCGTCCGAACCGTCTCCTCGTCGCCGTCTGCGGTTGCCGTGACCAGCTGCCGGGCGCGGGCGGTCACGTCGGCGTGTCGCAGGTCCGGCAGGGGTACGTGGGTGACGCCGTCGGCGCCGACCAGCAGCGCGTCGCACCGGTGCCGGCTGACGTTGACGATCACGACCGGGCCTTCGGCCGCCTCGGCCCGCAGCTCTGCCGGCTGCGGTGGCAGGGCGAACCGGGTCAGGCCCGGCAGTGCCCGGACGTCGTCCAGGATCTGCGCCAGGCGGTCGATCAGGTGGCGCCGGCCGGTGAGGGCCGTCACCAGGTCCGTCTGCGGATCAGCCGGTTCGGCCGCTTCCCGGGCGTCCGGGACGGGGTCCGGTGGGGGTGGGGTCACCCCGTCCTCGTTCAGCGCCGACAGCGTCGTCCGTAGCCGCCCGGCGAGCGTCGGGGCGGTGCGGGCCACTTCGTCGAATTCGGTGTAGTACGAGGTGACGTGGTGGAGCATGACGCCGCGTCCCAGTTCGGCGAGGACGACCGCGTCGTCGGGATCGCCGGCGTGCAGCGCCGCCGCGGTCGCGTCGCGGGCCAGCTCCGACACCATTGCGAGCACGAACTCGTGGTCGCGGCGGTCGGCCCGCCAGGTGGCGAACATCGGCAGCAGCGTGACGGCGCGTCGGTACGCCTGGTGGGCCGTCGGCCAGGCGCCGGTGCCGGCGGCCAGGTCACCCCATTCCTGGCCGGCGATGATCCTGCGCAGCGGCGCCTCGGAGTCCAGGTCGACGAGCCGGCGGTAGGTGTCCGTCGCCTGTTCCAGATCGGCGGGGCGGCCGTCGCGGCGCCACCTGGCGACGTGGGCCCGGGCCAGGTTGAGCAGGACGGTGCCGTACCCGTCCCAGTCGGTCGGGAGTTCGGCGGCGGCCTGGGTGGCGTATCCGATCGCGTGGTCGATGTCGCCGACCGCGCTCAGTCGCGACAGCGCGGTGCGGTAGAGCTTGCCGGCGCGGTGGGCGACCCGACCGGCGATGCCGGATCCGGTGGGTGCCGGACGCGCCTGTGCCGCCTGTTCGGCCGTGTGCTCGGCCCGGGCGAGGTGCAACGCGGCCAGGTTCATCGCCGCGTGCCCCCGTACCGCCGGTGCGGGGGCGGTGCCCGCCACCCGGGTCAGGATTCTCCTGGCCTGGACCAGGTCGCGGGGGTCGTTGGCCAGCCGCCAGCGGTTCTCCAGGCAGATCGCGTGGTTGAGGGCGACCGTGGCGGCCACCTGGGGGGAGTCGGCCGTCTCCTGGGCGGCCCGTTCGCACAGGGCGACCGCCCGTGTCGCGTCGGCCAACGACGCCGAGCGCCGGGAGCGCAGGTCCAGTGCCAGCGCCATGTTGACGAGCAGCATCGGTCGCAGCCCCGCCGGCAGCCGGTCGGTCAGCGCGTCACCGAGTGCGACGGCCCGGTCCAGTTCGGACAGCCGGCCCGTCCGGTGGTAGTGGCGCAGGGCGAGGGTGACCAGGTGGCCGGCGGTGGTCGCGCTGTCGGCCCGGGCCGGCGTCATGGCCGCCACCGCCCGGGCCGCGAGGTCGAGGGCCTCGGCGATCGCGGTGTCGCGCTCGGCGGGGTCGGCCGACTGCAACCGGGCCAGGCCGACGTTGGTGAGCACGGCCGCCACCTGGTCGGGGTCGGCGTCGTCGGGGAGCGTGTCCGGCACCGCGTACGGGTCGGGGACCTCGGCGGCCGGGTGGGCGGGCGCACCGGTCAGTTCGGCGCGGACCCGCAGGCCCATCGCGTACGCCGACGCGGCGACGGCCCGGACCGGGTCGTCGGGGTCACTGACGCGCAGCGCCTCCTCGAGCAGCGCGAGCCCTTCGGCCACGGTGGTCGGGTCGCCGTTCAGGGACGCCTGGACGGCCAGGGCCTGGCCGAGGTTGGCGGATCGGGCGGCACGGTCGTGGGTCGTCTCGGCGGTGCACGTGATGGCGCGGCGCAGGTGGACGATGGCCTCCTCGAGCAGCTTCGGCCGGCCGGTACGGTATGCCTTGGTGGCCAGCATGGAACCGAGGTTGGACAGCACCGTGCCGTGGGCGGTTCCGCCGCTGCCGCCCGCGTCGATCAGCGCCTCGGCCCGGCGTACGGTCTCGATCGCGGCGTCGAGGTCGGCGTCGGACCCGGTCGCCTGGAACCGCTCGCGCAGGTCCATGCCCTCGTCGTTGAGGGCGAGGCCGTGCGTGAACGGGTCGGTGGAATCCGGCGCGGTCATGCCGCCCCCCGACGTCGCCTGCGCCGCAGCAGGTCGGTGACCGCCGCCGCCGCCCAGACGACTGCGAAGGCCGCCACGGGCGGTGCCACCGTCGCCACGGGTCCCGCGCCGGGCGCCACGGCGACGGTTACCGTCCAGACGGCGCCGGCACCGGCGGCGGCCAGCGCCACATGCGCGTAGCGGGTGATCCGGGCCCGGTGGGCCGGTACGGCGGGGCGCAACGCCAGCAGCGGCAGGTAGAGCGCGGCGGCGCCGGCGGTGACCACCAGCCCGGACTTGGCGGCGTTCGGCAGCGGTACGTCGTAGGCCACCGCCTGGGCCGTCGTCAGCAGCACGACCAGTGCCCCGACCACGGCCGCCTGGGCCAGGGAGATCCGTTCGCGCCGGTCCTGCCAGCGCTGCGCGAGGGCGTGTTCGATGAGCGGGGTGAGGGTGCTGATCCGCTCCCGGGCGGCGTCAAGGTATTCGCCGTCGTCGTCGAGCCGGTGGGTGAACCACTCGGTCAGGGCGTGGTCGTCGCGGAACGGTCCCGGCCCGGCCGGGTCCGGGGACACCTCCGGCCGGATCGCCCGGTCGCCGTTGGCAGCGGCGATCTGGACGGTCCGTCGTACCCGGCGCAGGTCGGTCGCGGCCGTGACCAGGCGGGCCTCGGTGGACCGCAGGCGGGCCAGGTGCCGGGTCCAGGTGAGTACGGTCTCCTCGGCCGTGGTCGCCGCCACCGGGTCGTCGTCGAGGGTGGGCAGCAACCGGTCGAGGAGCGTGTCGGCCTCGTCCCGGGCGGCCCGCAGTTCGTCCGCATGGGCCCACATCCGCAGCTGGTGGCGGATCGTCGCCATGGACATGAGGTAGCGGGTCAACGGCGCCGGCACCGGTGGCCCGCCGGTCCAGGTCCAGTCGCTCAGCCGTACGGTGTGTCCGGCCGGGGCGACGGCGAACAGGCGGCGCACCTGCCGCTGGTCGTCGAGGGCGGACTCCTCCCACACCCGGAATCCGGTGCGGGTCACCGCGGCCTGTGGGGTCGGCGGCCATTCTCCGGTGGCCAGGAACAGGCGCGCCTCGCCGATCGTCGGGGCGGCGACGGGACCGCCTCCGACGAGGCGTTCCCAGAGCCGCTCCGACGCCTCCCATCCGGTGGGTGGGTCCGGGGCGAGGACGACCGACAGGCAGAGCAGATCGTGTTCCCGGTACAGCAGGGCCTGGTGCACGCCGGGGCCCGGGCCGGTGCACGCGGCGACGGGTCGGCTGCCGGTCGGCAGGTCCGCGAGGGCGTCCGGGGGTGCGGCGGGCAGGGCCGCCACCGCCTGGTCCATGCCCGCCACCTCGGCGCAGCGCCGCCAGACGTGGTGCACCCACGGCAGTGCCGTGTGCCGGTCAGGTCCGGTCACGGGCAGAAAGACATGCACGACCAGCTCCACATCGGTCGGTTCCGGTCGGGGCGCCGTCCGGGCCGGTGGACCAGCAGTGCTGCCGCGGCGCGGCGCCGAAGCGGTGCGGGAATTCGAGGATCCGGTCACGGACGTCCTGCGGCGGTGGCGTGGGCTCACGGGATCCTTCCTCACCGAGTCGGTTGGCGCGTTCGGGGCCGACGAGTTCCAGTGTGGCCTCGGCCCACGCGGCCGTCGTCCGGTCGCCGGCGCGTACGGCGTCGGCGAGCACGTCGACGGATTCGCCGGCGCGATGCCAGGCGTCGGCCGGCAGCCGCCAGTCCGACATGTCGCACAGCAGGCCGTCCAGTTCCGTACGGTCCGACAGCCCGTGGTCAGTCACGGCACCCACCGTTCGGTACGGCGGGGTCGGGTTCCGGACCGTCCACGGGGGAGCGTGGCGCGGCCCGGTATCCTCCGGACGTCGAGCGGATCCGGGGATGCATGGCCGGGCATTTCGACAGTGGGGACACACCAGAAAGCGAACACGGAGGTCTGCTTCCGGTGAAATGGCACTCCTGCTTCCGACGTGCTTCCGATTCGCTTCCGGTGACGATGGCGACCGGCCGGAGCCGAAGGTGAGCCGGGTCCGTATCGGGCTGCTGGGACCGACCGTCGTCGAGGTGGACGGACGGGCCGTCAAGCTCACCCCGACGACGATCGCCGTGCTGGCGCGACTGGTGATCGCCAACGGTGACCTGGTGACCGTCGACGAGATCTTCCGGGACGTCTGGCCGACGCCGGCCCGCACCGTGCGGCGCGAGGACCGGATCAGCGTCCAGAAGCGGATCCTGGAACTGCGCCGGGTCCTGGAACCGGACCGCGCCGGCGCCGAGTCGCTGCTGATCCCCACCGACCGGGGCGCGGCCACCTCGGCGTACCGGCTCACCGTCGGGCGCGACCACGTCGACCTGCACCGGTTCGGCGACCTGCTCGCGCGGGCGCAGCAGACCGACGCGGCGACAGCCGTGGAACTGCTCACCGAGGCCGTGGCGTTGTGGCGGGGCCGTCCGCTGTTCCACGTCGAGGAGTACGCGTTCGCGCGGGCGACCATCGCGCGGCTGCGTCCCATGCACGCCGCCGCCTGCCGAGCCCTGGTCGAGGCGTACCAGCAGCTCGGACTCTTCGACGAGGCGTTGCGCGTCGGTGAGGTGCTGCACTCCGAACACCCCGACGACCCGGGCCTGGCCGCCATGCTGGGGGAGCTGCGCGGCCGGTCGCGTACGCGGGCGGGCACGCTGCGGCGGGACCTGGCCGCCCTCGGCACCGCCGTGGTGGTCACCGGCGGCGACCTGTTCGCCCAGGAGGGTGCCCACCTGGCCGTCGGGTTCAGCGACACGTTCGACACCGACATCACACAGGACGTCGTGATCAGCCGCACCAGCCTCCAGGGGCAGGTGCTCGACCGTCTCTACGGGGGCGACCGCACCCGCCTGGACCGGGACCTGCGCAACGCCCTGCGCACCGTCGACCCGGTCACCGTCGAGTCGCGCGCCGACAAGCGGCGCGGGAAACTCGCCCGCTACCCGGTCGGCACGGTGGCGGTGCTGCGGGGATCGAGCCGCCAGGTCTTCGCCGTGGCGTACAGCGTCATGGGCAACGATCTCGTGGCACGGTCCTCCCTCGACCGGCTACGGCACAGCCTGGACAACCTCTGGGACGCGGTCGACCTGCACGGGCGCCGGGAGCCGGTGGCGGTGCCCGTGATGGGCGCGGGGCTGGCCCGGGTCGACGGGACGCAGCCCGCGACACTCATCACGACGATCGTCGAGTCGTTCGTACGACGGTCACGACACCAGCCGGTGAGCCGGGAACTGCGCGTCGTCGTCCGACCGGAGGACCTCCAACGCACCGCTATGCTGGACGTCGCCTCGTTCCTCAAAGGCTTGCCCTGACCGCTAAGGATCAGTCTGACCTCGAAGGATCAGCCTGACCTCGAAGGATCGGCCTGAAAGGACGGCCGGGTGCAGAACCAACTCCCGCCACAACCGGCCGCCGGTCCGGCGGCACCCGAACCCGACGCGGTCCGTGACGCGCGGGACATCCTGGCCGACCTGACCGAATGGCACCTTCCCGACCAGCGGTGGTCGACGGTCGAGGAACTGCTGACCGATGCGGAAGCCGCCATCGCCGCCCGGGACCTTACCGCACTGGCGCGGGCGGTCGCCGCCCTGGAGTTGGCCGGCCCGGACCGCATCCAACGGGTCTCCGCCCCGCCGGACCGCTCGATGCCGCAGACCGTGCGGGAACGGGTGGGCCGGACCGTCGACGCCATGACCGCCGCCTACCCGCCGGCCGAACCGGCACCGTCGAAGCCGTCGAGGCGGTGACCGCGCCGCACGCGGAGCCGGCGGTGGGCGAACCCCGCCTGGTCGACCAGCAGATGGTCGTCCACGTCTTCGCGCCCGCCGGCGGCCCCCACGCCACCACGGCGTACGCCGCGCTGCGCGACCTGTGGGACGCCTGCCGCCACCTGTTCCGGCTGGACGACGCGATCCCCGGCCTCGACGCGCCGGCACGGCTACCCGAAACCGCCGCCGACCTGCCTGACCCGGCCGGCACCGGACCCGAGTGGATCCTCGCCGGCCAGGAACGCGCCGACGCGGACTACCAGGCCGTGCTGCGCCGCCACCACGACCTGCTCAACCTGTCGCTGGCGCTGGCCCCCGGACCGCCGCCGACCGACCCCGCGCCCGCCCACTGGCCGCGGTGGCACGACCTGGACCGGCAGTGGAGCGCCCTCGCCGTCGGCCGGACCGCCCCACTGCTGGGGGTGGTCCGCGTCTATCTCGCCGGGATGACCGGCCTGTCCGACGTCGGCCCGGCCGAGATCCCACCCGCCGGGCGGGCGGCGGTGGGCCACGCCCTGGCCGGGCAGCTGCCCGGCCAGGCGCCCCGGTGGGCCGATCCCGCCCAACTCGGAGACTCCGCGCTGCTCTGGGAGCTGCCGTACGCCGACGACGCCCGCTGGGAACGGCGGCTTCTGCTGGCCGCCCCGACCCACGACGACGCCACGGTGAGCGCGTGGGTGTGGTCCGACGGCAGCGCGGCCATTCCGCCACTGGCCCGCTATCTGCTCCACGCGGCGAAGGCCCGCTTCCAGCTGCGGGTACTGCACCGGGACAACCCGTCGGACGACCTGCGCCACCGCGTGGACGCGCTGGCCGCCGACGTCCGCGCCGGCGACACCTCCGCGGCGGTGATCGGGGCACTGACCGCCGTACAGCGGGACGCGAACCTGTCGGTGGAGGATCTGCGGACCATGCGCCACGCCGTCGGCGTGGCGAAGCACAACATGGCGGCCGCGTGGGGGAGGACCCCACCCGACGTCCGGGGACTGTTCGCCGACGACCGGGACCTGATCGACTGGCTCCTCACCCACCTCGACGACGAGCGTGAACACCTGGAGACGACGGCGGCCCGGGCCCGCCACCTGACCGGGGGCAGATCCGCCGACCCGCCACCGGACCCGCGGTCGCCGGACGTCGACCGGCCGCCGGTCACCGGTACGCCCGCCGACGACGTCGCCCGCAGTGTGTTTGTCGTCCACGGCCGCGACGCCGCGGTCCGCGACGGCATCTTCACCCTGCTGCGCGCCCTGGACCTCAAACCGCTGGAGTGGGAGGCCCTCGTCTCGGGCACCGGCATGGCCACCCCGTTCCTCGGCGACGTCGTGGCCCACGCGGTGACCCGCGCGCGGGCGGCCGTGGTGGTGCTGACCCCCGACGACGTGGTCGGACTGCACCCGAGCCTGCGCCTGGACACCGACGAGCCACACGAGTGGACGACCGGCATGCAGGCCCGCCCCAACGTACTGCTGGAACTCGGCATGGCGCTCGCCGCCTATCCCGACCGGACCGTCATCGTCAAGGCGGGCTCCCACCGTCCCGTGGCCGACCTGGACGGGCGCAACTTCCTCCAGCTGCGGGACACCGTCGACTTCCGGCGCAAGCTCGCCCACCGGCTGCGGCTCGCCGGCTGCGCCGTCGACGACCACGGGCAGGACTGGCTGGCCGCGGGCGACTTCGCCGACCTCGACGCCTACCGCCGCGCACCCTGAGCCGGTCCTGCCCGCGTAGTCGGGTGGCCGGTACCGGCCGTCACCCGGGCGGCAGCTCCCGACGGGCGTTGAAGATGCTGTCCTCGAACGCGAGCAGCGTCCCCCCGATCGCCTTGATGAAGGCGTAGTTGAGGCCACCCCCCACCGCCGCGCCCACGAACGGGATCACCTTGCCCGCGACGCGTGCGGTGAGCTTCTTCAGGATCACCTGGGCGACGACCCGCACCACCTGCTGCAGGCCCATGACGCCGACCTCGACCCCGAGGGACAGGCCGACGATCTTCATGAACTCCGGGAAGGACACGGCATACCGGCCGGTCCGGTGGTAGATCACCGCCAGCGTGACCCGGAACTGCTGCGCGACGGTGTTGGCGACGTCGGCGGGAACACCGACCACGAACGTGATCGGTCCACCGACCCCGGCCACGGCACCACTTCCGGCCGCCAGCAGCGCGCAGTAGTTGATGTAGCCGTCGATCCCCATCGAATCGACCTTCTCTTTGATCTTGAAGCCGTCGAGGTTCTTGTGCACGAACTCGAAGGAACTGCTGAGCTGACTCCACTTCCCGTCGGACATGGCCCCTCCTCGCACAGCGGGCGATCAGTGCGTCCACTGCACCGCGACGGGTGCTTCCCGAGAAAGGCTCGACCCGCTGCCGATGTGCTTCCGATCCGCTCCGCCCGTACTTCAAGCTGCGCGTCGTCCACGTCCGGTGATGTCCAAAGCGCGTCTGTCTGTTCTCGCAGCGCGCTCGGGCGGTGCGGGGAGGGCGGATTTCTGGCTTCAGCAGTGCACTGACGCAAGGTTCGCCGGGCCGGCGGTAACCGCCTATTACGACGAGTCTTCGGCACTCGCAGTGTGCCGGTCCGTGCTCGCCGGATCTCGGGTTGGTGCTACGGGTACAGCGGGCCGGCGACAGCGTACTGAGCCGCGCGGTGCTCGTGGCGAGGGCATGGGCTGACCGCTGCTGGGACACCAGCGGAGGCTCCGTTCCGCAGCGGGAGTGGAAGACCTTCGAGTGGTGACCACGCCCAGCTGCCCCCAGAGGGCCTTCCAGAAGCGACCTTGACCGGCTCCATCACGCTGGCTCGGCAGACGTCGCCGGCCAGGCCGTAGCCCGTCGTCAGCGGCACGTGTGTGCACCTGATCAAGCGTGGTTCTCGAATCGGTCAGGCAGAAGGCGGCGCCCTTCCCAGGTTCCGTGTTCGGACAGCGGGCGGAACCGCATGAACGCGGATTCGTGGTGGAAGTCCCGGCGGTGCTGTTCAGCCATGGCGACGGTGTGTGTATGGGCCTGTGGGACGGCGCTGCGGCCGTGGACCATGTCGGTCATCGCGCGGACGCTGTGCCAGATCGTGAAGGTGGAGAACGTGTGGGGCGGGCGTACCGCCGCGGTGGCGAAGGTGGTGCCGGGGTGGTGGGCGACCAGGCGTTCGACCGGCCGTCCCCATTTCAGGAACCGGGGGAGTTCGGGGAGCTTGAGCCGGGCGAGAGTGACGGCCACGATCGGCTCCTCCGGATCCCACCGGCCGGCCTGCTCCGGCAGGCCGGCGAGCGCGGACACCTCGCCGTAGCGCCGCAGGTACTGCAACCGCACATGCCAGCCGTCGTCGAGCCGTCGCCCCAGATCGTCGTCTGCGAGGAACCGTTGCAACGCCGATTCGTCGTCCCATTCGGCGAACATGGCAAGGCGTCGCAGCTGCATCCGTTCCACCGACAGCGCCGGGGAGCCGAGCCGCATGAGCGCGAGGCATTCGGCGTGCCGCAGCCCAGCCGCGCGAGGCATGCGGCGCAGCGTGCGCAAGGTCAGGGCCGGTGGAAGCAGTGCGAGATGGAACGAATGCAGCATCGGCCCATCATCCCAGTCGTCCACGCCCGCGTCCCCTCGCGCAGCGTGCGCGTCGGCGACCGTGGCAGGTGGACGCTGGCTTCGACCGGCGGCGGTTCACCGACGAGGACCGGTGACAGCCTCATCATCACCGTCGCCGTCTGAGTCCGGGGGCGGCCCGTACGCCTATCCGCCCAGCCGGCGGATCGGCGACCCCTGCCCTGCTCCGCGGGGGTTCCGTTTCCTCTCCACCTCAGCGTCCCCGCTTGGTAGCGCGGATGGCGAGCAGCAGGAGGGCAACCAACCCGACCACGCCGGCCACGGCCAGCCCACCCCCTAGCCAGGCCTGGCGCGCGCCCCACAAGCCCGGCCTGCGGTCCGGCCGCTCGGCGGCTGGCACCGTGGCCAAGATCTGATCCACCCGGTCCTGGATCTGGCGTTGCTCAGCGCTCGACAGCCCATCGCCGCCGAGCCCTTCGGCCAAGGTCAGCACCTGCTCGTTCTGCGCGTCGGCGAAGCCGGGCAGGTCGTTTCTGGCGTATCCCCCGACGACTCCCGCAGACCCTGGTCGGCAGCTCAGCGGCTTTCCGTCGGTCACGTCGAGGTGCAACTGCCGCGCGCCGCCGCAATCGTCGCCGGGGCGTTTGAACTGGACCACGTACACGCGATCCGCCGCGCGCTGGTCCAGGAACCCAGCGAGTGCGCTCACGCCACCGAACGCGACGAGCCCGACCGAAACGATGGCCACGAGGCAAGCCAGCAACAGACGCAAGGAGACCCCCAAGATCCAAGAGATTCTATGCCACCAACGTGCCATAGAAGTCCGCTACTACTCTCGGCTTGTCCAGGATGCCTGCCGGCCTGGACGACCGACACGGACCGTGACGGCTCAGGGTCGTCAGCGCGTACGGTCAGCGGCAGATGCGGGCGTTCGATCAAGGCGTGCTCCGCGACAGCCGTTGCCCGTTCCACGGAAGTCAAGCGAGTGAGCCGGCCGGCCTGACGATGAGGCCGTTATTCGCCTCCTGGGTATCGTGCTCATGATTTCCGGGGAGGACACAAGTTGGACCGCTTTGAGCGCATGCTGACGCTGTTGCGGCGTGGACAGACCGAACACGCCGAACAGTTGCGGGCCGAGAGTCCGGCGGCGTGGCTGCCGCAATGGACCGCCGGCGAACCGCTGAGCCGGGCACTACGGCAGGCGCACCAGCTCGGCTCCATGATCAAGGCGGTGCGCCTGGACGACACGTTCGCGTGGGCGCTTGCCGGGGACACGGTGTTCCGCACCTCGCTGACTGATGGTGTGGTGCACCGGCTGCGGCTGGAGGGGCGGGACAAGTTCCACTGGGATGCCACGTTCGCCGGTGGCACCGTCGTCGCGGTCGAGGACGGGCGGCTGCTCGTGTGGGACCTCACCACCGGCAAGTTGCTGCTGGCCACCGACCCCGACGACGTCCCCCGGCGTGCGGGCGGCCTGCGCAGCCTCGCGGTCGGCGCCGGTGTCGCGGTCACCGGCACCGAGGGCGGCTACCTGCTGCAGTGGGATCTGGCCGACGGCCGGCTGCTGGCGAGGACCGCCGCACACGGCGGCTATGTCGCCGGCGTCGCGATCAGCACCGACGGCACGCCAGCCGTCCTGAGCTTTGGCGGCGAGGACCGCTGGACGGGGACGGTGTGCTTCCACGACCTCGACGGGCTGCGGCGCACCGGCGAGGTGGCCACGCCCGAGGAGACAAGTTGCGGCGGCTGGACCGTGCTGGACGGTCAGCGGCGTGCGGTGACCGTCGCCGGGAGCGGCCTGCTGACCGTCTGGGATCCCACGACGGCGGTGCCGGTCGCACAGTTCTCCACCACCGTGCGCCCGAGCGGAACGCTGGCGTTCGCTGCCGGTGGTGCCCGGGCCGTGCTCGGCGAGTCACGGGCGCTGCGGATCGTTGATCTGCGTGACGGGGTCGTTCGCGGGACGATCCGGACCGACTTCACATTCGACGTCGATAAAATCGCCGCCCGCGGCCGGTTCGTCTTCGCGACCCAGGGCGACAGCACCGAAGGGCGTACCAACCTGCTGGAGCTCACCGACCCCCTCACGCAGGACGCCAAGGACCGGCCGCGCTTCCTCGACGCGGTCCCGGCCACGATCGGCGGACGGGCCGTCGTCGTCGCTGTCGACGAGGACGGCCCGTACCGGGTGCACGACGCGGCCGACGGGCGGGAGCTCGGGTCGGTCGGCGAACGTACCAACAAGCACCGGTCGGTAGGTGGGCGCCCGCGGTTGCGGACCGTCAGCGTCGGTGGCCGAGACCTGGTCCTGTCCATGTCCGACCTCGTACCGACGGTTGTCGACCCGGCCACCGGCGATATCCGGACAGCGCCTCGGCCGCCCATGGCCGGGCCGGTTCTGTCGGCCGCCGCCACACGTGACGGCCTCGTCGCGATGGTTGATGCCCGGGGCACCCTCGCCGTCTGGGACGCGGCCACGCTGACACTGCGCGCCTCGACCCGCATAGCCGAGTCACTGGAGACGACCTCGGTCGCGCTCGGCGACCTGCACGGCCGCACCGTCGTGCTGACCGGCGCCGTCGACGGCGGGATCCGCTGGTTCGACGGCGCGGACCTGACCGAACTTCCGCCTCCCGGCCGGTTCGCTGAGCGCACCGGCCTGGCCGACCACGCGGTGAACCCGATGAGGTGGCCTGGACCGGATGCCGTCACCGCCCTGGCCGTGGCTGGAGCGGCGGTGGTCAGCGCCGTGGGCGGTACCGTCACCTGCGCCGACATCGCCACCGGTGAGCCGTCAGGGCCGGCACTGGCACATCCGGGCAAAGTCTGGGCGGTCCTGCCGGCCGTGCGCGACGGCGTCCCGGTCGTGGCGACCAGCTGCGCCGACCGGGTCCTGCGGATCTGGGACATCGCGACGGGCCGCACCATCCGGGCCGTCACCCTGCCGCGACCGATCTACCGAATCCTCTCGGTCACCACCGAACAGATCATCGTCCGAGACAGCGGCTACATCGTCGCGGTCGGCCCCGGCGCGCGGTTGCCGGTGCACCATGAAGCCGTCGGCGGCGACGGAACTCGTTAGGCGGCCCTGGGCTTGACCCGATTCGACGGACAGGGTCGATAAGTTGACCTCACGCCACCTTGCCGAATGATCTGCTCAAGATTCGGCGAGGCTGCCGGTCAGGTTCGGTGGGCCAGGAGCCGGGTGAGGCTGGCCCGGTTCGTCACCCCGAGCTTGTGGTAGACACGCCACAGGTGGCTGTCCACCGTACGGACGCTCAGCCCCAGGTCGGCGGCGATCTGGCTGTTGGTCATTCCGGTGCTGACCATCGCCGCTATCTCGGACTCGCGTGCGGTGAGCTGGTCCAGTGCGGTCGTCGCCAGGGGCAGGGTGGCGTTGAGGCCTTGCCGGGCCACCGCGACGTATTCCGCCAGCCGCGGCGATCCGCACGCGTCGGCCAGCCCCGCGGCGCGGTCAAGGTGGCCCGGAACGCCGTCAGCTACCCGATTGCCGAGACAGGCGTTGGCGATGACGAGGCCGGTGAGGGCCGCGTCGAGCTTGGCATCGCGGGCCTCGAACTGGGCGAGGGCCGCCGTACCGGTCTCCGCCGCCCCGCGGGGATTCCCATGTACGCCGTGGGCGCGTGCCTCGGCCCGACCGGCGTATCCCAGACACAGCGGGGATGGCCGTCGCCGGGCGAAACTTCCGGCGCGTCGTGCATAACCGTCGGCAGCGCCCGGCTCGCCGCCGGTCCCGTGCACCGCGTAGGCGAGCAGGTCCCACTGTCGGGGGCGGCGCCATGCCGGCAGGCGCGGCAGGTCCCGTCCACCCGCAGCGCGAAGCGTCAGGTGGATGCCACGCTCGGGCTCGCCCGCGTGCACCAACGCCTCGGCCGCCATAGCGCGGACCACCACGGCGAACGCGGTCTCGAGCCCGTCGCAGACCCGTACGGCCTCGTCCGCCGCGGCCACCGCCTCGGCCGTGTCGGCACCGGCCCGTAGCCACACCAGGGCGTTCGCACGTAGCCCGGCGACCAGCGCCCGGCTCGGCCGGTCATCGCTGATCCGGGCCAGGTGCGCGGCCTCGTCCAGGGTCTCCAAGCCGCGCGCGAGTCGCCCGAGCCGAAGCTGGATGTCGCCGAGGGTCTTCAGCATCGCGGGAAGGATGTGCGACTGCCCGCTGCTACGGCACAGCGTCACCCCGCGCTCAAGATGGCGCTCAGCGTCACGGATGCGCTCCATGATCGCCTCGACCCGTGCCAGCTCGTACAGACAGGAAAGGTCGCGCAGCAGCACCATGTCGGACGTCGCGTCGGCCCGCCGCGCTGCCCGCTCGATGGCGGGCTCGGCGTTGCCCGGCTTGTCGTCGGAGTACCGCGCCAACGCCGTCAGACTGAACGCGATTATCTCGCCCGCCGGATCGCCACCGCGGCGCGCGTGCCGGGTGGCGGCGGTCGCCTGGCGCGCCGCGCGGTCGAAGTGCAGCGCCTCCAGCGCGTTCTCGGCCAGCTCACGCCGTAGCCGGCTCATGATCCGGTCTCCGTGGGGGAGCGCCGTGAGCGCCGCGGTACGGGCGAGCGCGTCCGCCTCCTGGAAGTTTCCCAGCTGCCGTTCCACCTCGCTGGACAGGACCAGCGCGGTCGCCGTGACCTGACGGTCCGGCGCCGGCTCCCGGGCAAGCAGCGTGTGCAGCACTTCCCGGCCGGCCTTTGGCTGCCCCGCCAGCAGCCGGGCACGGGCCAGCAGGAGGTGCGCCTCGTACCACCGGCCATCGGACTCGGGGATCAGGGTCAGCGCGACCGTCAACCAGCCGATCGCCGTGTCGGGATGAGCGTCTGTTGCCTCATGGGCCGCCACCAGCAACGTGTCGACGTGCGCGGGCTCGGCCGGGTCGGCTGCCCGTGCGACGTGGTACGCGCGTGCCGCCATCGGCCCACCCCGCCTGCCCAGTTCCGCCCCGATCCGCGCATGTAGCGCGCGCCGCTGACTGACCGGTATACCGGCGTACACCACGTCGGCGAGCACCGGATGTCGAAAGGCGAGCCGTGGTGCCGGCTCGGTCGGTCGGATCAGATCCCGTGCGACCAGTGTGTCGAGGGCTGTGAGCGTATCGTCCGAAGTGGCCGTTGCGGCCGCGACCAGCAGGTCGGGCGAGAACGGGTCGCGGAGCGCCGACGCCAGCTGCGCTACTCGCAGGTCGGTCGGCGAGAGCTGCGCGAGCTCGTCGGAGAACACGCCGGCGGCGTCGGAGGTGTCCGGCGATCCGGCGGCCAGCATTCGCATGTACGCCGGATTGCCGTGCCCGTCGCTGTGGATGGTGGCCAGATCGGGGCGGTCGCCGAGTATGCGTCGGGCGTCGGCGAGCGAGAGCGCGCCGATCGGGTACGTCCGCAGTGCTCGCGAGGACGTCGCCTGGAAGACCACAGCGGCCACCTCCAGCGGAAGCTGCCGGGGACGGTAAGCGGCGATCAGCAGGACCGGCGCGCAGACCGTGAGCTCAAGTAGGCGGTCGAGAACGGGCGCAAGGAAACGGGGCAGCCGATGCAGGTTGTCAAGGACGAGGAGTACGTCGGTGCGGGCTGACAACTCTGTCAGGCCGTCCGGCAGGCGCCGCCACCACTCGAACGGTGCGGGCGCGTCGGGGCGCTGATCGCCGAACGGGTTGTTGGGAGCCGACACCACGCAGAGGCCGCGCGCCTTCGCGTACGCGAGCGACGCGGTCAGCAGAGTGGTCTTGCCGATTCCCGGCTCCCCGAAGATGACGGCGGCACCGCCCCTGCCGGCCTGCAGGTTGTCCACCAGATGTTCGAGATCACGACCGCATTCCGTACGACCGATCACCGCGCTCGGCCGAGCCACCGCCACCGACGACATGTTCCTGCCTCCGCGAAGCGGTTAGGTAGATCGATATAGGTAGCTTTACCGATGTCTCAGGGTGTCGAGTGCTGACATCATAGCGGCCGTGCCGGCCGGCGCGAAGGGACAGCAATTCTGTCTATCGTGTGAGGAGCGTCGAAATGATCTTCAGGAGACGTCCGAAGGATCGTGGACGGGACGGGGTGAGAACCCCGCGACCTACCCGACTCGGCGCCTATTTCGCCGTGGTCGGCCTGGCCGTCGCATCGCTGGTAGTGGTCGCACCCACCGCCGCCCACGCAGGGGCCATCGTGGCCTGCCCGACCGACCTCCAGTACTGGAACCGCTACGGCTCCCAGTGGGAAGCCCACCGCTACCGGATCGTCTCCTCGACACCGGTCTTCCTTGCCAGCGACGGTCGCGCCGTGAGCAACGGCCTGAGTTATCCGGTCTCGGCGACCGTGACCGCCACCCAGACGCGGACGCACCAGGTCACCACGTCAGTCGGCGTGGCCACCCAGCTCACCGAACAGCTCACGATCAATGTCAGCACCCAGATCGTGCAGATACGTAGCACGGCGATCGGGGTGTCCACCAGCTTCGAGGTGCAGCCGTACCAGACGGTCTACGCGGACTACGGGGTGCACGCCTACCAGGTCTCCTACTACGTCGAGAAATGGCGCGCCAGAGGTTCGCTGTGCGAGGAGTGGGGCTACTATCCGTCGACGGTGACCGCGCCCACGTACATCGAGGGGTGGCAGCTCCGGCTCGGCTGAGCCTTCCCCGACGAGGCCGATGTATCGACGCTCGGGTTCCAGGGCGGATTCGAGCGCGAGCTCCCGCTTGAGCGTCTTGCAGTCGAGGCTGGGCACGGGTGACATTCCAGGCGGCATCGCCCGGAGATGGCCGCAGCCGGACATCGCGACCAGCCCATCGACCGGTCGTTTTGCGGTGCGCGCCGCGGGTACCCAGCAACATGGCTAAAGGCGAAAAGTTCCACAAGGGCGACCATGTTTCGTGGGCCAGCCACTCCGGTCGGGCGTACGGGACCGTCAAGGAGGAGATCACCGAACGCGTGAAGGTCCGGGGGCACCCGGTCAACGCGTCACTGGAGCACCCGCAGTACCGGATCCGCAACGACGACTCCGGTAGGGACGTCGCACACCGGCCGGAGGCGCTACGCCGTGAGCAAGAGTGAGACGGCCGGGACATCTCGATGGCAAGCGAGGCGAGCAGCCTTCGGCCTGGCCGGTACGTACCCAAGGTCCAGTGGGGCGGCCGGGCCGAAGGGACAGCCGCATGGCAGACCCACTCAACTCCGCCATGAGCGCGCATCGCGACATGACACAGCGGCCCACCACTGGCTGGACCTCAGGGACGTCCGGGGCAGCTGCACCGGTGCTTGGGGCGGAGTTCGTCGGCGCGTTCGTGGCGGATGCTGTGCGCCCGATCGTGAACCTGTTGCAGTTGGTCGGTGGTCAGGCGGCGGGCGTTCCAGATCAGTCGGGCGACCTCGGCTGCGTCTGGGTGGGTCGGCGGGTGGTCGCCGGTCAGGTCGATGCCGGTCAGCGCGCTGAGGTCGCGGGATGGGATGTCGAGGAAGGCGGCGAACCCGGTGAGCAGGTGGGATGTCAGCGGCATCCTGCCGTGTCCGATCGCGCCGATCGTCGACGCCGACAGGATGTCGCGGCGGCCGATGCCGTACAGGTACTTGGCAGAAGCCAGCCAGCTGAGGTTGCGGTTGTGTAGCAGGCGCAGTATCAGGCCGCCGGCACCGTTCGGGTACCGCAGGTACGGCGGCGTTGGTGCCGCCGGCCGCTGCGGGCGGGGCAGCTGAGGCATCGACCGGACGAACCGGTGCAGCTCCGGTACGGCCCGTGGCAGGTGCGTCAGTGGCCATGCCAGCCAACCCGGGTCGCCGGCTGCGGCCGGGTCCAGTGGAGCGAGGTCGTCGGGCACCCGTTGACCGGCGATGACGAACACGTCGCTGGCATGCAGGCCGAGGGCGGGGGCGAGCCTGCGCAGCAGTGACGGGTCAGGCTCGTCGCCGTCGAGCACCGCCGTGATCACGGGCTCCGGGACAGCCGCTCGGCCGGCCAGGAACTTGACGTCAACGTCGCGCAGCTCGGCCAGCCGCATCAACTGCACGCCGAACGCCGGCAGTGTCTCCACCACCCCAGCCTACGGCCCCACTCACCCAGTCCCTGGTCTGGAGACGGCCGAACAGCCGGCGCTCCACAGCAGACCCGAACGGGCAGACCGCGGCATGAGAGGACGTGGCGTGCGCTGGCGGAGCAGGCTGGTGACCGCTCGGAAAATTGCCCCTGCAGTCCCGGGTTCTCGCGATAGGGTCGCCAGCGGAGTTTGGAGTCCTCGGCAACGGATTCGAGTGCCTTGTGCGATCCAGGATCTTCGACGTTCGCGGCCGCTGTGTCATCGGCCGCGACGAAGAACCTGACGATGATGCTCACCGCCGCATTGTGCCCGCGCAGCCCGCCCAGGGGTATGCCGGTCGACGCGATACGGCTGACAATTGTTCGGTCATGACCGAGGATCAACTGAGTGCGGTTCGGCGCGGGCTTCCGGAAGGAACGCGGGCCGGGGAGACGGTGATCGGGTCTCCCACGGGTGTCGGCCGGGCGGGTAGGACGGGGCAGGACATGGACCGAGGCAGCCGCGACGAGTTGCTCGGCCGCCTGGCTGAGGCGGTCGGGTCCGTCACGGTCGCACACCCGACGCGGGTTGCCGTCGACGGGCCGCCCGCCGCCGGCAAGACCACGCTCGCCGACGAGTTGGCCGTCGTCCTGCGCAGCCAGGGCCGCGACGTCATCCGCGCGACGATCGACGACTTCCTCTTCCCCCGGGCGCAGCGCTACCCGCGCGGCGAGTACTCGGCCGAGGGTTGCTATTTCGACACCCACGACCACGAGGCGCTGCACCGGGTTCTGCTCGATCCGCTCGGTCCGGGCGGCGATCGACGCTTCCAACCCGCGGTGTACGACCGCACCGCGGACACCGTGCTGTCGCCGCCGGTCACGACTGCCGCCGTCGACGCCGTGCTGGTCTTCGACGGCGTCTTCCTCATGCGTCCGGAACTGGTCGAGCGGTGGGACCTGCGCGTCTTCGTGTCGACCGCGCTCGAGAAGACAGTGGATCGTGCCGTGATCCGGGAGCGCCGGGTGTCGTCCCGGGCCGACGTCGAACGACGCTGGCGCGAGCGTTACATACCCGCCCAACAGTTCTACTTCGCTACGGTCCGCCCGACCGATCACGTCGACATCATCGTGCACAACGACGAGCCCCGGCAGCCGGTCTGGGCGCCCCGAACACACTGACCGCACCCAGAGCTGGATTCCCCACGTTGCTGCCGAGACGAACAAGACGGTGGTCACGATCAGCGGCGGTGATCACGGGTTGCGACCACCGGGATTGTTGCGAGCGTATACGGATGCCCTCGGCATCGTCGGCGCGGCGATAGAGGCATTCTTGTCCGAGATCTCCTGAATACACTGCTTGCGGAAGCGTCAGCGGCCCAGATGGACATAGGCGGCCCACGCCGTCGGGTGCTCACCGTACGTCGGATGCCGCCGGATGGCGGTCACCGCGTGGTGCAGGGCGCGGGCGGCGTCGAGCGGGTCGCCGGCGTAGAAGTGCGTGGCGACGCGGTGGGCAAGCTGGTCGTTGACGCTCCAGAGCGTGGCGATCACCTGGCCGTAACCGGCGGTCAGGAAGCCGCCGGCGATGTGTACGGCCTCGTCGGCGAGGGCGCCGCTGGTGCGGATCGTGCCGCACGCGGCCAGGAACGCGAGTTCGGCGTGCCGCAGGTGCCAGCGGGTGAGGTCGGTGACCGACAGCCGCAGCTCCGGGCCGAGGACCAGGTGGCTCTCCGACGGGCTGCCGAGATCGGTGGCGGCGTGGCAGGCGTAGTGGACGACCCCGTAGCCCTCGGGTCCGGACACTGTCAGCCCGTCGAGACGGGTGGCCCGGTCGGCGAGCATCCGCGCGTCGCGGCGGGCACCGGTCAGGGTGGGCAGTCCCGGAACCTGGTCGACGACGACCACGGCCATCCGCGCCTCGGCGGCCGGTGCCGGCCTCGTCCTGCTGTGCAGCAGCGCGGTCACGGTCGGGGCGATCGATGGAACCACCAGATCGAGCGCGTCGCCGGCGGCGTGCAGCGGCAGCAGGGCCAGCCGACCGGTCGGCACCCACCACAGCCGGGGCGGCGTCGGCGCGTCGAGCAGCGGCCGCAGGGCACTGTGCCCGAGGACCGGACCGACGGTGGTGCGCCACAACCAGGCCAGGATCTCCCGGAGTACGTCGTTGTCGGCGTCCGGTAGCCGTTCCGCCTGGGCCGTGGCGTCGGCGAGGGTCAGTTCCGTCAGACGCAGTGCCGTCATGCCCGAGGCGGTCAGGATCAGTGCGTCGCACCGGCTGGCGGCGACGTTGACCACGACCACCGGTCCGTCCCGCGCGACGCCCTCGAGGTCGGCGAACAGCGGCGGCAGACCCCAGCGCGTAAAGCCGTCGAGGCCGCGGATGGCCGCCGAAACCTCGTCGAGATCCCGGACCAGCCGGGCCCGGCCGGTCAGGTCCTCGCCGACCGTCGCCGGTTCGTTCATGGCCGCGATCGTCGTGTCCAGACGTGCGGCGAGCCGCGGCGCGACGCGTTCGAGTTCGTCGAGCCGGGCGCGCGGCGACATCAGCTGCTCGAGAAGGAGACCCCGGCCCTGCTCCAGCAGCACCAGGGCGGCCTGCGGATCCCCGATCTGAAGGGCCACCGCCGCGGCGTCGCGGGCCAGGCCCACGAACGCCGAAAGCGTGTGCTCCCGGTCCGTGCGGTCCGCCCGCCAGGAGGTGATCCAGGGCAGCAGGTCGAGCGCCGCCCGGTAGCCGGCAAGGGCCTCGTGGTGGTCACCGGCCTCGGCGGCGGTGTCGCCCCACAGCCGTGCGTTGACGGCCCGCTGTACGGGCTCGGCGTCCGTGAGCCCCGCCGCCTCCGCGAACGCGGCGACGGCCCGGCGGTGGTCGCCGCGCTGCCGCTGCACCTGGCCGAGCAGGTGTAGCGCGCGGACGCGGAGCATGCGTACCGGCCGGCTCAGCCGCTCCGCCTGCCTGGCCTGGAACAGCAGCATGAACCCGGGCAGGCTGGTGGGGCCGGCCAGATAGAACTCGCCGAGGCGCAGCATCGCATAGGCACGTATGTCGCGGTCCCGGGCCGACGTCGCCTCCCGTACGACGCGGACCGCCTCCGTGAACGCCGCCGTGTCCCCGGTACGCAGGTAGCGTGCGAACAGGGCGTCGCCCAGACTCACCGCGCGCACCTGGCGGGCCGGGGCGCCGCGCCGCAGGCCCGCGACCGTCCGGCGGCCGACGTCGATCGCGGCGTCGAGTTCGTCGAGCGAACCACCGCGTGCGGCCCGCATCGCCGTCGTCGCGACCGCGAGCATCGCCTCGTCGGCGGACAGCCGGCCGCCGACGGCGATCGACCGGTCGAGATCGGCCAGTCTGGTCGTCGCCGCCGACCGGAGGGCGAGTGCGATCGGCAGGCTCATCGCCAGCTTGGCATCCGGATCGAGCCGCACGGCGCGATCGGCGAGCGCGACCGCGGCGTCGAGGTGCCCGGGGCCGAGCTTGATCAGCGCCCCGGCCGCGTACCCCAGGATCTCGGCGAGCATCCGGCGCTCGGCGACGTCATCGGGCAGCTCGGACAGCACTCCCGCCGCCCGTGCGATGGCGGCCTCGTCACCGTCGCGTTCCGCGTCCCGTAGCGAGATCCAGGCTTGCCGGAGGTCCACCCGCCGACGCTATCCGGTCGGTTGCCGGGCCGATATCCCGCGTACGGCTCACACCGCCGACGGCCCGCCGAACCGCACCGGCACGCCGGGGGAGTACAGCACGCTCACCGGCGCCTCCGTCGGTTTCGCCAGCCCCGCGGCCGGCAGCAGTTCGTCGGAAAGCGACAGCAGTGTCGCCCGGTGCAGCGGCCACCGCGGGTGCTCGTTCGACAGGTGCAACGTGCGGCCGAAGGCCCGGGTGTGCAGGCCCCACCGGGCGGTGACGAAATGCTCCAGCGGCGTCGGATCGGCGACGGGCTCGCCGACCCGTACCGTCATCGCGCTCTCCGCGTGGCCCGGCCAGCGACGCCGGCTGGTGTACGTCATCAGGTCGCCCTCGCGGCGCAGCCACATGGACGCCCATTTGTACGGCAGCCGTAGCGTTGCCAGTGCGGTCAGCACCGGCAGCAGCCGCGCCGCGTCGAGGGAGCGGAACACCACCGCCCGCCGGCCGGTGTCGTCGACGCTGTAGAGGCGTACGTTGGTTTCGCAGAACGTGCCCAGATAGGGGATCCCGGGCCCGCGCAACAGTCCCAGGCCGACCATCCGGAACGCGACCAGACCCACGTACGTGACCCCGTCCAGGGTGTCCGGTGTCGTGCCGGGTGGCAGGAGCGGGGCGACCGTGGCGGGATCGGCCGGCCAGTGCACGAACGTCAGGTCCCGCCAGCTCTGCACGAGCCACGGCCGGCGTACGGGCCGCACCGTCTCCGGCGTGACGTCCTCGATCCGCCCGGTCAACAGGGGCTGGGCCGCAGCAGCAGGAAGACGAATCCGAGCACCCCGCGGTAGCCGTCGAGCCAGCTGCGACGGTGGGCGGCGGACACTTCCAGGGCCTGGTCCCGGTCGGGGTGATCAGGATGGTCCAGCGCCCACCGGGCCAGCGAGCCGGTCCAGTTCCACTCGTAGTCGTCCCACTCCGCCAGGGTGCTGACATGCCCGTAGACCGGCGTCCATCCGTCGGCGACCACGCGGGCCACCGTGGTCGGCAGATCGGCGTACTTCTGCGGGCCGTCCTCCAGTTCGGCGCGCAGCGCCGGTTCGGGCTCCCGCTCCCAGAAACAGTCGCCGAGCAGGACCACGCCGTCCTCGGCGAGGTGCCCGCGGGCGGCGGCCAGGGTGGGCAGCAGTTCGCCGAAGGCGTACGCGGCACCGACGCTGAGCACGACGTCGGCCCTGCGGGGGGACCGGTACCGGGTCACGTCCTCCTGGCGTAGCTCGAGCCGGTCCGCGACACCCAGGCGGGCGGCCGACTCGACGGTCCGGTCGAATCCCTGCCCGGAGATGTCGACGCCCACCGCCGTGATCCCCGGATGTGTCCGCAGCGCCCGCAGCAGCCACGCCCCCTCACCGCAGCCCAGGTCCAGCAGGTGGGCGTCCGGTCGACGGATCGCGCGGCCGAGCAGGCGGTCCACCGTGCTCTCGCTGGCCGGCGCGGCGATGGGATGGTCCGAGTGCGCCAACGCGCTGAGTGTCTGTCGATCCACCGGGACTGCCTACCACAGACCCGTGGCTGATCGCCGGGACGCGGTGTGTCAGTGGTCGTCCGCCGGCTGGCGTGGGGTGCCGTACAGGGTGCCGCGCGGGGCGGTCCCGGCCCCGTGTGCCGGGATACGCGCGGATCCGTAGACGGTGCCGCGGGTGGCGTGGCCCGCGCTGCCGGCCCACGGCTGGGTGTACGGCTCGACCGCGGCCTCCGGCAGGTACGGCTCGACAAAGTCGCTCCGCGGGAGGTCACCGTCGGGCCGCGCGAGGTTGCCGTCAAGCCACGCGAGGTTGTCGTCGGGCGGCGCGTCGTCGCCGTCGGTCGCCGGCTGTCCGCGACGTGCCTTGACGACGCGGGCGATGACGAACCCGGCCACGGCGAGTGCCCCGACCACGATGACGATCTTCTGGAAGGTCCCGGCGTACGCCTCGACGGTGTGCCAGCTCTCGCCGAGCAGGTAGCCGGCCATGACGAACACGGTGTTCCAGATCAGGCTGCCCAGCGTGGTGTACAGCAGGAACGTGGGGATCGGCATCCGTTCGACGCCGGCCGGGATGGAGATGAGACTCCGGAAGATCGGAATCATCCGTCCGAAGAAGACCGCTTTCGCCCCGTGCCGGATGAACCACGCCTCCGTCCGGTCGACGTCGCTCAGCTTCACCAGCGGCAGCCGTGCCGCGATGGCACGGACCCGGTCCCGCCCGAGTGCGACCCCGATGTAGTACAGCGCCATCGCACCGACGACCGAGCCGATCGTGGTCCAGACGATCACGGCGAACAGGTTCATCTTGCCCTGGCTGGCGGTGAACCCGGCGAGCGGCAGGATGACCTCGCTCGGGATCGGCGGGAACAGGTTCTCCAGCGCGACCGCGAGACCGGCGCCGGGGGCCCCGAGCCACTCCATGAGGTCGGTCACGAAACCGACCAGGCCACCCTCGGACGGATCGGACTCCTGGGCCAGCGAAGCTACGTACGTGGACAGTTGAGACAGGCGGGACATGCCGACCAGAGTATGGACCCGGGGGCGGCACCGGCCATGAGGGCGACCCCCGATTTCGGGGCAACTGCCGGGTGCGGACGACCGCACCCGGGAGAACCAGGGGGAACCCGGGCCGTCACCAGGTGACCGGCAAGGTCTCCAGACTGCGTACGGCCATGCCGAACCTGAACCGCAACTCCTCCTCGGCGACGGCGATACGCAGCCCCGGCATCCGGCGCAGCAGCGCCCCCAGCACCTCCTGCAACTCCATCCGGGCCAGTTGCGCGCCCAGGCAGTAGTGGATGCCGCCGCCGAACGCGAGGTGCGGGTTGTCGGCGCGGGCCAGGTCGAGGTGGTCGGGTTCGGTGAAGACGGCCGGGTCGCGGTTGGCGGCGACCATCGCCGGCAGCACCGCCGCACCGGCCGGGATGACCGTGTCGCCGAGCGTCACCTCCTCGGTGGTGAGCCGGACCTGGCCGACGCCGCTCTCGCCGAGCTGGACGAACCGGAGCAGTTCCTCGATGGCGTGGGGGAGCGCCTCGGGTTCGGCGACCAGCCGCTCCCAGCGGTCCCGTTCGCGCAGCAGGGTGAGCAGGAACAGGTTGATCTGGTTGGCGGTGGTCTCGTGGCCGCCGATCAGTACCCCGATGCAGAGCATCACCAGTTCGCGTTCGGTGAGCTGGTCCTGTTCGTCGCGGGCGGTGATGAGGGCGGTCAGCAGGTCGTCGGCGGGCGCCGCCCGCTTGGCGGCGATCAGCCCGGCGAACCCGTCGAGCGCGGCCCGGGTCCGCTCCGGATCGCGGTCCCACTTGCCCATCAGGGCCGCCGACCAGCCCAGGAACGCGTCCCGGTCGTCGGGCGACACCCCGAACAGCTCGAAGATCACCTGTACGGGTAGCGGCATGGACAGGTTGGCGACCAGGTCGACCGGCCGGGGCAGCCCCTCCATCGTGTCGAGCATCCCGTCGACGAGTTCGGCCACCCGGGGCCGGAGCTGTTCGACCCGCCGGGGCGTGAACCCGCTGGCGACCAGCCGGCGCAGCCGGGTGTGCCGGGGCGGGTCGAGCCCGATCAGCGACTCCGACGTCAGCGCGCCCAGTTCGCTCTGCGGGCCGCCGGGAGCGGTCGCGGCGGCCCGGCTGAACCGCGGGTCGACCAGTACCTGCCGGACGTCCTCGTGCCTGGTCACCAGCCAGGCCGGCGTGCCGTCGGGCAGGGTCACGGCGGCGACGGGGCACTTCTCGCGCAGTTCGCCGAACTCCGGCGCCGGCTCGTGCATCGACGGGGCGGTGAACGGATAGGACACGGTCATGCGGGGACAACCTCTCTGGGGTGGACCAGTTCGTGCAGGGTGGTGACGACGTCGGCGGGGCTCGGTGCCGCCGCCACCCGGTCGGCCGCCACCCGGGCCGCGGCCCGCCAGTGGTCGGCGGCGAGCAGGTCGGCGACCCGCTCGCGGATGCGTCCGGCGGTGACCGCGTCGTCGGTGAGCACCGTGCCGGCGCCGGTCTCCGCCAGCCGTACGGCGTTGAAGTGCTGGTCGCTGACCTGTGGCAGGACGAGTTGTGGCACCCCGCGGGCGAGGCCGGTCATCGTGGTGCCGGCGCCGCCCTGCTGCACCAGCACGCGGCAGCTCGGCAGCAGCAGGTGCAGGGCCAGCGGGGCGTCGGCGACCCGTACGTCGGCGGGCAGCCCGGCGAGGTCGGCGTGCTGGGCGGCGTCGACGGCGACGACGATCTCGGCGCCGAGCCCGCACAGCGCCGCGGCGACCGTACGCAACGCGAGCGTGCCGGGCAGGTCGACGCCGGCCATCATGGTGCCCCAGGTCAGGCAGATCCGGGGCCGGTCCGGCGGTGCCAGCAGCCAGTCCGGCAGGACCGCCGGCCCGTTGTAGGGCACGAACCGGATCGGTGCGGCCGGACCGGCGAGCGGCACCTGCATCGGCGCCGGGCACGGGTCGAGGGTCAGCGCCCCGGCCAGGTCGACCCGTCCGGCTCCGAGCCGGGCGGCCCGGGGCGCGATGATCTCGTCCTCGTCGATGCCGATCCCGGTGCTGGAGTCCGGCCCCCACAGGTGCCGTACGCCGGGCACGTCCAGGGCGGCGGCGGCGATCGGGCCGGCCAGGTTGTACGGCTCGTACACGACCAGGTCGGGCCGCCACGACCGGCCGGCGGCGACCAGGGCGTCGAGCATCGCGTCGGCGTAGCGGACGACGCCGCCGTCGGCGGTGATCATCGGGGCGACCGTGTCCGGCGCCGGCTCCTTGGCGTCCTCGTCGGCGACCCGGCCGATCCGGCCGCCGAACACCTCGGCGAAGTCGAGGTCGGCGCCGACCGCGACGGCCGGCAGCCCGGCCGCGGTGATCGCGGCGGCCATCGCCGGTTGGCTGGCGACGAGGACCTCGTGTCCGGCCGCCCGCAGCGCCCAGCCGAGCGGAACCAGCGGGAAGAAGTGCGACCGCCAGCCCCAGGTGCTGATCAGTACCCGCATGCCGGGCCTTATCCGAGCGGCCCGAGCAGCGACACCGTCCGGGTGCCCTCCACCTCGGTCACCTCGACCCGGAAGTACGGCGCGATGGTGATCCGGATGAACTCCAGGTCGTCGACGATCTGCAGCGGCAGCAGGTCGGCCGGCGCCACCGGCCGCGCCGAACTGACCAGGTCGACGCGGCGGCCGACCCGCACCGACTCGACCAGGAACGCGCCGAGTTCCTCCGGGGCGAACAACCGCCACAGGTCGACGCTGACCACCCGCTCGAACCGCTGGTCCTCGAATCCGGTGACCACCCCGGCCAGGTGCCAGTTCTGCTCGCCGAGCGGGGCGGCGTAGTCGAACGTGCGGCCGCCGTCGCCGAGGCGTACCTTGCTGGCGCCGTAGCCGATCAGCAGGCAGTCCCGGTCCTCGAGGTCGGCCAGCAGCGCCGCCGGCAGGGTGTCGACCCGGCCGAGGCCGTGCCGCTCGCAGGCGGCCAGCGCGTCCTCGAAACGCATGATCCGGCGTACGACGTTGGCCCAGTTGCCGGGGTAGCCGAAGAACTCCATGTCGAAGCGGGGGTGCTTCTGCGCCAGGTAGCGCACGTTCTGGCTGAGCTGCAGCATCAGCATCGGCATGACCCGGAAGTGCGGCAGGTCGTACGTGACCGCCTCGTCGCCGAGATGGAACAGGTCGGTGTCGTCGCCGTGGTGGTGGAAGATCCGGTAGAACAGCTCGTTGTCCTCGCCACCCCAGGTGACCAGGTTCTCGTCGAATCCGCCGACCACGTCCAGCGTCGCCCGGTCGACCGACGCGTTGTTGGTGTGGCCGTAGATCCACGGGGCGCGTTTCCAGTCCCGGCGCCGGTTCGGGGCGAAGAGCAGGTAGTCGCGGATGTCCTCGTTGTAGTCGCCGATCACCCGGTGGTCCGGCGTCTCGCCGCGCTTCAACGCGTCGATCGCCCCCCAGTCCAGGGCGAGGCTGCGGCCGAGCAGCACGGTGGGGCGCAGGCCGCGGCCGACGTGGAAGTCCCGGTGCCGCTGCAGGGTGGTCGGGTGCGCCGGCTGGTCGGCGTCGAGGAACAGCACGATCTCGCCCCGACCGGCCGCGATGGCCCGGTTGCGGGTCACCGACCGGCCCCGGTTCACCTCGTTGGCCAGGTACGTCAGGTCGAGCCGGTCGAGGTAGCGCCGCACGACCGGTTCGACGGGCACGGTCGAGCCGTCGTCGACGACGATCACCTCGAACCGGTCCCGGGGCAGGGTCTGCAGGGTGAGCGAGTGCAGGGTCAGTTCGAGCAGGTGCCCGTTGTCGTACGCGGGCACCACCACGGTCAGCAGCGGGTCGTCGGTGGTCACGGGGTTCCTTTCCGGGGTGGTGGTCACGGCACCGGGCTGACCGTGGTCTCGCGTACGGCCGCGAGCAGCCGCTCGTTCGCCGGCCGGTCGCCGACCGTGATCCGTACGCCGTGCCCGGGGTAGGGCCGGACCAGGACGCCGGCCTCACCCAGCCGCTGCGCGAATCCGGTGGCGGCGTCGCCGAGCGGCAGCCACAGGAAGTTCGCCTCGCTCGGGGCGACCGGCAGCCCGTACCCGGTCAGCGCCTGCGCGAGCCAGCGGCGTTCGGCGGCCAGGTCGGCGAGCCGGGTGGCGAGTTCGGCGGTGGCGTCGGCGGCCAGCGAGGCGACCGCGGCGGCCTGTCCGAGGCCGCCGGGGAAGAAGACCATGCCGGCCATCCGGCTGGCCGCGCCGACCCGCGCGCCGGCGACGGCGTAGCCGACCCGCAGGGTGGCCAGCCCGTACGCCTTGGAGAAGGTACGCAGCACGCAGACGTTGTCGCGGCCCCGGTAGAGGTCGATCCCGTCGGGTACGTCGGGGTCGGTGACGAACTCCCGGTACGCCTCGTCGATGATCACCACGACATCGGGCGGGATCCGGTCCAGGAACGCCTCGACCTCGGCGCGGTGCAGCACCGCCCCGGTCGGGTTGTTGGGGTTGCACAGCAGCACGGCGCGGGTGTCGGCGGTGACCGCGTCGGCGATCGCGGCCAGATCGTGCCGGAAGCCGTCCAACGGCACCGGCACCGGCCGTGCCCCGGCGTTCGCGATCAGCAGCGGGTACGCCTCGAACGACAGCGCCGCGTGCAGCACCTCGCCACGGGTGCGGTCGAGGCCGGCGAGGACGTGCTGGCACAGCCCGGCCGAGCCCGGCCCGACCAGCACGTGTTCCGGCGGCACGTCCAGGTGCGCGGCGATCGCGCCGACCAGCGCCTTCGACGCGTGGTCGGGATATCGGTTGAGCTGCCCGGCCCCCTGCTCGACCAGCCGGCGCACGCTGGGCAGCGGCGGGTACGGCGTCTCGTTCATCGACAGGTCGACGGGGTTGCTCATCGGGGCTCGCCTTCGGTCGCGGGTTCTCGGGGACGGTCGCCGGCGTTCGGGTCGGGCAGCAGCCCGAACTGGTGGAGCCGGTCGAGTGTGGTCAGTCGCTGGACGCCGACCCCGGCGAGGTTGCCGGTGGTGATCCGCAGCAGCCGCCGGTTGGCGGACGTGTGCCGCATCATCCGGCGGCCGAGCACCCGGGGCAGGCCGGTCGTGGTGGTCAGCATCCGGGACGCGTTGTGGCTGACGGTGGCGGTGTGGTCGAGCCGGGGCAGCCGGGCGGCGTGGTATTCGCGCAGTGCCCGGTCCAGGGCGGCGGGTTCGGTGCCCCCACCGGCCGCGACCCGCTGGGCGAGGGTCTCGGCGTCGACCAGCGAGCTGTTCATGCCCTGTGCCGCCATCGGGTGTACGGCGTGCGCGGCCTCGCCGACCAGGGCCAGTCCGGGCGTGGACAGCTTCGGGGCGCGCAGCCGGTGCACGGCGAGGATCTGCCGGGTCCGCAGCGCGGCGCGCAGCGCGTCGGCGAGCGGGGCGAGGGCCGGGGTGCCGGTGAGCACGTCCGTCGACCAGCCGGTCAGGTCGCCGCCGCCGCGCAGTTCGTCGGGCTGGACCTGCACGTAGAGGCGGCACCGGCCGTCGGGCAGCGGATAGACCAGGCGCAGCCCCCGGTCGCCGGCGTACGCGGTCACCTCGTCGTCGACGCGTACCCCGGCGAGGTCGAAGGCGACCAGCCGGTGGTCGTACGCCTCACGGCGGGCGGTCAGTCCGGCGTCGGCGCGCAGCCTCGACGACAACCCGTCGGCGGCGACGACCAGCCGTGCCGGGATGTCGTGCGGCCGGCCGTCGCGCACTGCGCGGATGCCGCCGATCCGGCCGGCGTCGTCGCGCAGCAGCCCGGTGACGGTGAGCCCGCGCCGTACCTCGACGCTCGGCCCGAGCACGCCGGCGAGCGCGTCGAGCACGTTCGGGTAGCCGGTGCACAGGATCTGGCGGTAGTCGCCGGCCAGGTCGGCGTAGTCGAGGTTGAGAAGTGCCCGGCCGGCCGGGTCGCGGATCGCCAGCCGGGCCACCGGGACGGCGCCGCCGGCGTGCACGGCCGGCAGGGCGCCGAACGCGTCGAGGACGCGTACCGACTCCGGTTGCAGGATCTCGCCCTTGGGCACGTCGGCGGGGCCGGCCTGCCGGTCGACGACCAGCACCCGCAGCCCGAGCGCGCCCAGCGCGTAAGCGCTGGCCAGGCCGCCGACGCCGGCGCCGCAGACGACGACGTCGGTGGTCACGCCCGCGCCCCGGGGGTCGGGGTGCCGTGCGCGCTGGGGGCGCCGGTCGCGGCGGCGCGGTGTGCGGCCAGGGCGCGCAGTGCCAGCCCACGGGTGATGACCGAGTTCGGGTAGTGCATGTGGTGCCGGATGTAGACGCAGAGCCGGGTCGCCGGCCATGAGCCGTCCGGCAGTTGGGCGTCCAGCAGCCACCCGACGCCGCGGGAGATCCGGTCGTCGTCGGCGGGCAGCCCGGCGGCGAGCAGCGCGTGGACCGCCCAGCCCGTCTCCTCGACCGAGCCGGGCCGGTCGTCGCCGGGGCCGAACGACCCGTCGTCGCGCTGCGCGGCCAGCAGCCGGTCCCGGGCCCGTACGGCGACCGGGTCGTCGGCCAGGCCGGCGCGGGCGAGGGCGTCGAGGACCATCGCGGTGCCGGAGGTGAAGTCGCGGTACCACAGGTTCTCGTACGACCCGTCCGGCCGCTGTGCGGTCCGTAGCCACTCGGTTGCCCGGGCGACCGGCGGGCTGTCCGGGGGGTGGCCGGCGTCGAGCAGGGCGACGACACCCTGGGCGGTGATCGCCGGGCAGGGTCCGTCGTTGGCGAGTTTGGTGTCGCGTACCCACAGGCTCCACGAGCCGCGGGTGTCCTGCCGCCCGGTCAGCCAGCCGACGCCGCGGCGCAGCACCGGGTCGTCGGCGGCGCCGGGCAGCCCGGCCAGGCCGGCGACGATCTCGGCCGACTCCAGGGTCACCGGCCAGCCGTCGGCGCCGGAGAAGCTCCAGCCGCCCGCCGGGCAGTCGAAGACCGGGAACGGGTTGCGTTGCTGGGTGCGGTGGAACAGGTCGCGGGTCGCGGCCAGTCGCGGGTCGGCGGCGTACCCGGCGGCGATCAGGCCGGTCAGCGCGAACGCCGACTTGGTCAGGTCCAGGTTGGTGACGGCGTCCCAGGCCCCGTCGGGGCGTACGGCCCGGCGCAGGAAACCGGCGATCGCCTCGACCAGGTGCGGTGCCTCGCCGGAGCGGGCCAGGCCCAGGCAGACCAGGGCGGCCGGCCACGGGTCCTCGCTGAACGCGCCGGTGCGTCCCTCGTGGTCGTGGATCGCCTCGAGCAGCCGCAGCGCGGTCGGCCGGGCCAGCTTCGTCGTCGCCCGGCGCACCGCGCCGGTCGGCATCGTCGCCCCCTGCAGCAGCGCCATGCCGATGAACGGCGCGGTGCGAAACGAGATCCGGTCGCGTCGTACGCGGTCGAACAGCACCAGTTCCAGGGGCAGCCGGCGCGGGGCCGGTGCCTCCGGGAACCCGGCGAGGGCCTGGAACTGCTGGCACAGCACGGCCACCGCCCGGTCGGTCACCGCGGCGACCCCGCCGAATTCGGCCAAACGCCGCTGGCCGGCGGCGACCGCCGCCTCCGTTGCGGCGTCGCCGGTGCCGGCGACGATGCGCAGCGCGGCGGCGGCGACGGCGGTCGGGACCACCTCGCTGTCGGCGCCGAGCACGCCGCCCCAGCCACCGTCGGCGCCCTGCGCGGCCCGCAGCCAGGCGACGCCGCCGCGGATCAGCTCCGCCGCCCCGGCCGGGTCGGCGGCGTGCAGGGCGGTGACCGCGCCCGCCGTGCCGAGCACCGACGCCGGCGGGTGGTCGGTGAACGCGCCGTCGGGCCGCTGGTGGCCGAAGAGTTCCTCGGCACCGGCCGCGATGGCGGCGGCGACACGCTCCACGGGTACGGGGGGCATCGGCGCTCCCTTCAGGACGGATCGGACGTGGCCGGCCCGGCGGGCGGGGCGGCGGGGGACGGGCCGGCCGCGGCCGGGGTTCCCTCTGGCGGGCCGAGTTCGTAGCCGGCCCGCATCCGGGCCTGGGTCCACCAGCTGACGGTCAGCGCCGGTACGACGAGCACGACGGCGGGCAGCAGGCCGAAGCCGAGCCCGATGGCGGCGCCGGCGAAGCCGATCCGTTCCAGCACCAGCAGTTCGTGGGCGCGTAACGCGGTCCGTACCGGCAGGTGGTCCCGGCGCGGCAGCAGCGTCGCGAAGGCCGCGAATCCGACGGCGGCGGTCAGGCCCAGCAGCAGCAGGTAGCCGCCCTGGCCGCCGGTCAGCGTCGAGTCGGCCGGGCGGACCAGGCCGCCGACCGCGGCGGCGGCCACGGCGGCGAGGTAGAACAGCAGGGCGATGCCGGCCGCCACCCGGTCGCCGTGCCGTACCGGCACGGTCCGGTAGCCGCCGGCCCGGTCGCCGGCGACGTCGCGGATCGTGCCGACCAGGTTCGACGCGGTGTCGTGGGCCCAGAACGCGACCGCGAAGGCGACCAGCGGCCACCAGCCGACCGGGGCGACGACGAGCGCGCCGTAGAGCATGGCGAGGGTGCCGAGCGCCCCGCGGGCGAGGTTGCCGGACAGGCCCCGGGCCTTCAGCCCCCGGCTGTACGCGATGATTCCGGCGGCGGCGAGGACCGCCACCAGTCCGGTGCCGATGCCGCCGGCGATCGCCAGCGCCCCGACCCCGACGAAGCACGCCACGCCGCAGCCGAGCGCCGCCTGCGGGCGCAGCCGGCCGGACGGGATGGGCCGGTGTGCCTTGCTGATCGCGTCGAGCCGCCGGTCGAAGTAGTCGCCGAGGTAGTGGCCGCCGATCCAGCCGATGGTGGGGGTGGCCCAGGCGGCGAGCAGCCGCCACCAGTCCCGGTCGCCGCCGCCGAGGCCGGCTCCGGCGAGGCCGAGCAGGCCGACGTACCACAGCGTGTAGGGCCGCCAGGTCTGCACGTGCGCGATCAGGGTGGTGTGCCGGCGACCGGCGACGGCCGTCATCCGGGCACCGCGGCCCAGCCGGCGATCGCGGCCAACGTGTCCCGGGCGGCGGATTCGTCCAGGGTGGCGAGCCGTTGGTGGGCCCGGCCGGCGTGCTCGGCGGCCACCTCGCGGGCGGCGGCCAGCGCCCCGGTGTCCCGGACGATCTCGCAGACCCCGGCCAGGGCGGCCGGGTCCGCGTGGCCCCGGGTCAGTGCCTCGACGAGTTGGCGGCGCTGCGCCGGCCCGCCGACCTGGTGGGCGAGCAGCACCGGCAGGGTGGGGCGGCCGTTGGTCAGGTCACTGGTGGTCGACTTGCCGATCGCCGCGGCGTCGGAGGTGTAGGCGAGCAGGTCGTCACGGATCTGGAACGCGATCCCGACGCTCTCGCCGTAGCCGGCGAGCAGCCGTACCCGCTCCGCGTCGGCGCCGCCGAGCAGGGCGCCGATCTGGCACACCGCGCGGAACAGGGCGCCGGTCTTCAGCCGGACCATCTCCAGGTAGGTCGTCGCCGGGCCGGTCGGGTCGCCGGCGAGCCCGGCCTCGAGCACCTGGCCGCGACACAGGTCCGAACCCGCCTCGGAGAGCGCGTCGACGGCGGCGACGATCCGGTCGGCGGGCACCCCGCCGGCGCGGCACTCCACGATCGCGGTGTACGCGGTGAAGATCAGGGCGTCGCCGGCGACGATCGCGTCCGGTGTGCCGTACGCCGCCGACACGGTCGGCCGGCCCCGCCGGGTGGTGTCGCCGTCGATGATGTCGTCGTGCACCAGGGTCGCGACGTGCAGGTATTCCAGCCCGAGTGCGGCCGGCAGCACCGGCTCCGGGCGGCCACCGGCGGCACTGGCCGATTCCAGCGCCATGATCGGCCGGATCAGTTTTCCGGCGGGCAGCAGCGCGTGCCGCACCATCGCGGACAGCCGGTCGGACGATTCGGGCCACCGTTGCCCGAGCCGGTCGCGCAAAAGGCGGCCGGAGTGGCTCGCGGACAGTTTGCCCGTGAAGTCGAGCGGATCGGTGCTGGCAACAATGGTCATGGCATCAGGCCCTTGCGAGCGGAATTGCCGCTGTCCGACGAAATATCACCTGCGGGATAGGGACGCTACCACCGCCACAACTGCCGGTAAAGACACTGGTTGATGGGTAACACAGCGTTCATATCGCGGCGTCGTGATCCAGCCCGGCCGGGATCCGATGATCACCCAGCGTTGCTGGAAAGTCGGCCCGGCGGAGAAAAGCAGACAAGTGGCATCGACCACCACCAACCCGCCGTTACTGTCTCCGGGCCGCCGACGGTCCGCCGGAACGGTCCGATCGGGGCTCGCGGCAGCCGGCGGCCTGCTGATAGCGTTGCCGACCATGCCAGCCGGGAATCCGTGCCACCGAGGTGGATGATCGTGTCGGGCCCCCGTCGGCCGCTGTCGGTCGCCCAGTCCAGCGTCTGGTTCGCCCAGCAGTTGGCGCCGTCGAGCCCGGCCTGGAACATTGGCGGATATCTCGAGATCCGCGGTCACGTCGACCGTACGGCGTTCGAGTGGGCGGCCACCCAGGCCGCCGCGGAATTCGAGGCACTACGTCTGGAATTCGGCGAAGACGGCGGTGAACCGTGGCAGGTGATTACCGGCCGCGCGACCATTGATCTGTCCTACGTAGATGTGCGCGACACCATTGATCCGCAGGTGGCCGCGCATTCGTGGATGTCCGCCGAAATGGCCCGCCCGATCGACGTCACCAGCGGCCCGCTATTCGGCACCGCACTGATCAGGATCGCCGACGAATTCTTCTACTACTACCAGCGGGCCCACCACCTGATCCTCGACGGCTACGGCACCGCACTGGTCGCCCGCCGCACCGGCGAGCTCTTCACCGCCCGGACCACCGGGGCACCCGCCGCTCCGGCCCCGGCCGGCTCGCTGGTCCGCCAACTCGACGAGGACGCCGCCTACCGCGGCTCCGACCGCCACACCCAGGACCGCGACTTCTGGGCCGACTACCTCGCCGGCCGGCGGGCCCCGGTCAGCCTCGCCACCCGTACGGCACCGGCGGCGCCGCTCGCCCACCGACGGACCCTGCACCTGTCCACAGCCGACGTCGAGATGCTGCGTGTCGCCGCCAACCGCGACTCGTGGCCCGCGCTGTTCGTCGCCGCCACCGCCATCCAGCTCTTCCGCACCACCGGCGAGACCGACCTGCTCCTCGGCTTCCCGATGAGCGGCCGGTGGGGCCGCAACGCCCGGGAGACCGCCGGCATGATGACCACCGTCCTGCCGCTGCGGCTGCGGCTCGCCGGTGGCATGACCGTCGACGAGGTGACCCGGCAGGCCGCCGACCAGATCCGGACCGTCCTGCGCCACCAGCGGTACCGGCTCGAGGACCTGCGCGCCGACCTTCGACTCACCGGCGACGCCGGCCGGCTGCTCGGCCCGTCGGTCAACGTCATGCCGTTCGACAACCGGCCACGCTACGGCCCGCACCCGACCCTCGACCGCACGCTCGGCGCCGGCCCCGTCGACGACCTCTCCATCGACGTGTACGGCACCCCCGGCGGCGCCGACCCGAGGATCGACTTCGTCGCCAACCCCGACCGCTACGACGACACCGAACTCGCCGGCGTCCAGGACCGGTTCCGGCGGGTGCTGCACGTCGTCTGCGCCCGACCCGGCCTACGGTTGCGCGACGTACGGCTGATGCCGACCGCCGAGCACGCCGCGGTCCGGGCCCGCAGCACCGGCCCGGCCCGCGAGGTGCCGCGCACCACGCTCGGGGCACTGTTCGAGGCACGGGCGGCGGCCACCCCCGACGCCGTCGCGCTGGCCCCCGCGTCCGGGGCACCCGTCCGTTACGGCGAACTCGACGCCCGCGCCAACCGGCTCGCCCGCGAACTGCTCGCCCACGGCGCCGGCCCCGGCGGCATCGTCGCCCTCGCCCTGCCCCGGTCGGTCGACCTCGTCGTGGCGATGCTCGCCGTGCTCAAGACAGGCGCCGCCTACCTGCCGGTCGACCCCGGCGACCCCGCCGACCGGATCGGCTACCTGCTCGGCGACGCCCGGGTCACGCTGCTGCTGACCGACACCGCCCACCACGACACGTTCGCCGCCGCCCCGGCGGCCGTCGGCGGTCCGTCCCCGGCCACGACCCTGGTCGTCGACGCCCCGGCGACGGTCGCCGCCCTGACCGGACACCCCGGCACCGGCCTGACCGTCGCCGACCGGACCCGGCCGCCGCACGACCTCGACCCGGCGTACGTCCTCTACACCTCCGGCTCGACCGGCCGGCCGAAGGGCGTCGTCGTCGCGCACCGCGGCCTGGTCAACCACCTGGCCTGGATGCAGGACCGGTACGCCCTCACCCCGCGCGACCGGGTGTTGGTCAAGACCCCGGCCGGCTTCGACGTGTCGGTCTGGGAGTTCTTCTGGCCGCTGCTGGTGGGCGCCACCGCCGTACTCGCCCGCCCCGACGGGCACCGCGACCCCGGCTACCTCGTCGACCTGATCCGCGCCGAGGAGGTCACCACCGCCGGGTTCGTACCGTCGATGCTCCAGATCTTCCTGCGTGAACCGGCCGTCGACGGCTGCCGCAGCCTGCGCCGGGTGCTGTGCATCGGCGAGGCGCTGCCGGCCGACCTGGTGACCCGGTTCCACCGGGTCCTCGACGCCGAACTGCACAACCTGTATGGCCCCACCGAGGCGTCGGTCGCGGTCAGCGCGGCCCGGTGCGAGCCCGGCCCGGAGCCGGTCTCCATCGGCTGGCCGGCGTGGAACACCGCCGCCTACGTCCTCGACCCGTTCCTGCGGCTGGCCCCGGACGGCGTACCGGGGGAGCTGTACCTCGCCGGGGTCCAGCTCGCCGACGGCTACCTGCGCCGCCCCGGCCTGAGCGCGCAGCGCTTCACCGCCGACCCGTACGGGCCGCCGGGGGCGCGGATGTACCGCACCGGCGATCTGGTGCGGCGCCGCCCCGACGGCGAACTCGTCTACATCGGACGCACCGACGACCAGGTGAAACTGCGCGGGCACCGGATCGAACTCGGCGAGATCGAGGCGGCGCTGGCCGCCGACCCCGACGTCGCCCAGGCGGCCGTCGCCCTGCGCACCGGCGCCACCGGCGACCAGACCCTCGTCGCCTACCTGGTGCCGGCCGCCGGCCGCGACCCGGACCCGTCGGCGGTCCGGGCCCGCCTCGCCGCGACCGTGCCCGGACACCTCGTGCCGGCCGTGTTCACCGTGCTCGCCTCGCTGCCACTGACCACCAACGGCAAACTCGACCGGAACGCACTGCCCGACGTCGCACCGGCGGCGACACCCGGCGGCCGGGCACCCCGCACCCGGCACGAGGTCGTCCTGTGTGGACTGTTCGCCGAGGCGCTCGAGTTGCCGCTCGTCGGTGTCGACGACAGCTTCTTCGACCTCGGCGGGCACTCGTTGCGGGCCGCCCGGCTGGCCAGCCGGATCCGCACCGTCTTCGGGGTGCGGCTGGACCTGCGCACGGTCTTCGAGACACCGACCGTCGCCGGCCTCGCCGCCCGGATCGCCGCCGACCCGGCCGTCCGCGGCGCCGGCGGGACCGGCCCCGTCAGCGCCGCCGGGGGAGACCCGCCGCCGGTCGGTGACAGCGGCCCGGTGCCCGGCTGGGGCGACAGCGCACTCGACGTCGTCCTGCCGCTACGCGCCACCGGCACCGCGCCGCCACTGTTCTGCCTCTACCCGATCACCGGCCTGAGCTGGTGCTACTCTGTGCTGCTGCGGCACGTCGGCGGCGACCGCCCGGTCTACGGCATCCAGTCGCCGGCACTGGCGCGCCCCGGCGACCCGCCCCGCACGATCGAGCGGATGGCCGCCGAGTGCGCCGACCACATCCGCTCCGTCCAGCCCACCGGCCCCTACCACCTGCTCGGCTGGTCGCTCGGCGGGCTGCTGGCGTACGCCACCGCCACCGAACTGCAGCACCGGGGGAGGAGGTCGACCTGCTGGCGGTGCTCGACGCGTACCCGCCCGACCCGCACCTGCACAGCCCGGTCGCCGCCGACGTCGAACGGCGCCGGATCCTCAACGTCGTCCTCGCCGACTTCGGCTACGACCCCGCCCTGCTCGACGGCGGCCCGCTCGACCTGGACCGGGTGCTGACCATCATCCGGGCCGCCGGCGGCGCCCTGGTCGACTGGTCCGACGAGGGCATCGCCGCGCTGCTCGAGGTGACCACCAACAACCTCGCGGCCGTCCGCGCCTTCACTCCCGACCGGTTCCACGGCGACCTGCTGTTCTTCTCCGCGACGCTGACCCGGCCCGAACTGCTGCAGACCGTCGACACCTGGCTGCCGTACGTCGACGGCCGCATCGACAACCGGGACATCGCCTGCCGGCACGAGCGGATGATGCGGCCGGACGCGATCACCGAGATCGGTCCGATCCTCGCCGACCACCTGGCGACCCTCGCACGGCGGCCCGCGCTCACGCGTGCGGCGCTGCCCGTGCGGCCGGCGCCGCCCACCACGGCCGGCTCCGGGCTGCTGCCCGCCCCGGCCCCGGCGGGCGGAGCGTCCTACTGATCCGGGCACCCCGGACCGGCGGCGTGCCGGGGGCTGATCGCGGTGTTGTCAGGTGGCCTCGGCGATCTCGTGGATCAACACGAATTCACCGCCGCTGGAGAGGCACTCCGGTGACACGTCGGGCAGGTTCCTGGCGAAGCCGTTGGTTGCGTTGGCGTAGCCACCGCCGCCGACGACCCGACCGTCGACCGGAATCCGCCCTGCGCCGGGCACGTCGACCCCGGCCACCTGTCCGTCGCTGCGCCAGACCCTGGTGCCCGGCGGCCATACGGCCACCTGGCGGGCCAGGACGTCGGCTCCAAGGTCGGATTCCAGGACGAAGCAGTCCGCGTCGCTGAGATGGCGGAGATAGCCGGTGATCCCGGCGGTGCTCTTGCTGCCGCGCACATCATGCACCAGCAGGGTGGGGCTCGTCGCGGCCGTCGAGACACTGGCCGGGCCGGAGGAGCAACTCGCGCACGCGGCGGCTGCCAGTGCCGCGACCAGAATCCGGAGCCCGGGACCGAGTCGCAGCCGCCGGGCGGATACGGTGCCGCCGCTCCCAGGATGCTGCAACCGAAACTCCCCATTCGCGGGCAACGTGTCCCCCTGCTCGCCCCCGAAAACCCTTCCAGAGTTCACCTCCGGTGACAACCGGTGACTAGTGTCAGGCGGCGGTACTGGAAGGATGATGTCGGGCTGCGGCGTGGACGGTGCGGACCGTCGGCCGCCGATCGAGGGGAGCGAGACGGCATGACCTCGGCCATGTTCGCTATCGGCGGGGATCTGGGCGTACGCAGGCTCGGGTTCGGGGCCATGCAGCTGCCGACCGGGCCGGGGCCCGACCGTGAGAACTCTGTCGCGGTCGTCCGGCGTGCCGTCGAACTGGGCGTCACCCTGGTCGACACCGCACACTTGTACGGCGGCGGCGCCAACGAGGAACTTATTGCCGAGGCCCTTTACCCGTACCCGGAGGGACTGCTCGTCACCACCAAGGTCGGCGTCGCGCGGACGGGGCCCGGCGGCGAGTGGAAGCTCGACGGGCGGCCGGCCGTCCTGCGCGACCAGGTCGAGCAGGCACTACGTCGACTGCGCGTCGAGCGGATCGAACTGCTCCAGTTGCATCGCATCGACCCGGAGACGCCCCTCGCCGATCAGCTCGGCACGCTGCGCGACCTGCGGACCGCCGGCAAGATCGGCCGGATCGGGCTGTCCGAGGTCACCGTCTCCGAGCTGGACCAGGCGCGCGAGATCGTCGACATCGTGAGTGTGCAGAATCGCTACAACGTCCTCGACCGCGAGCACGAGCCCGTACTCATGGCCTGCGCGGCGGCCGGGATCGCGTTCCTGCCGTGGCGACCGGTCGCGGCCGGAACGTCGGGAGCCAGGGACGAGATCGCGGCCGTGGCCGCCGAACTCGGCGCCACCCCCACCCAGGTCGCGCTTGCCTGGCTTCTCGGCCACTCGCCGGTGATCCTTCCGATCCCGGGTACCACCAGGATCGACCACCTGGAGGAGAACATGGCCGCGGAACGTCTGCACCTGACCCCGGTCCACCGTGACCGCCTCGACCGGCTTCCCGAACTCGCCTGACGTCCTTCGTGAGGTTCTCCCTCAGGACCGGACATGCAGGGGCACGTAACCACGGAGGTATCAATGCATGACCGGATTCTCGGCCAGGGCCTACGGGTCTCGGCCATCGGCCTGGGAGCCATGGGCATGTCCCAGAGCTACGGACCCAACCCCGGCGACCGCGACGCCATGATCGAAGTGCTCCGCGGTGCGGTCGAGCGCGGGGTCACCTTCTTCGACACCGCCGAGGTCTACGGCCCCCATGTCAACGAAGAACTCGTCGGGGAGGCCCTCGCACCACTGCGCGACCAGGTCGTGATCGCCACCAAGTTCGGATGGCGGATCGAGGACGGCCGGCCGGTGGGGCTCGACAGCCGCCCCGAGCAGATCAGGCGGGTCGCCGACGCGTCCCTGCGCCGGCTGCGGGTCGACACAATCGACCTGTTCTACCAGCACCGCGTCGATCCTGAGGTGCCGATCGAGGAAGTTGCCGGCGCTGTCGGCGAGCTCGTCCGGGCCGGCAAGGTGCGCCACTTCGGGCTCTCGGAAGCCGCCGCGGCCACGATCCGCCGCGCCCACGGTGTGCACCCCGTGACCGCCGTGCAGAGCGAGTACTCGCTGTGGACCCGCGATCCCGAACCGCAGGTGCTGCCCACCTGCGCCGAGCTGGGCATCGGATTCGTGCCGTTCAGCCCGCTCGGCAAGGGCTTCCTCACCGGCACCGTCACCACCACGACCGAGTTCACCGCCGGCGACATCCGCGCGACCATCCCCCGGTTCAGCACCGACAACCGTACGGCCAACCAGGCCCTGGTCGCGCACATCAGCGGCCTGGCCCATGCGAAGGACGCCACACCCGGACAGATCGCCCTCGCCTGGCTGCTGGCCCAGCATCCGTGGATCGTGCCCATCCCCGGCACCCGCCGCCTGGAACGCGTCGAGGAGAACACCGCCGCCACCGCCGTACCGCTGTCCGCCGACGAACTCGCGGACCTCGACGAGCTGGCGGCGCGGATCGGCGTACAGGGCAACCGGTACAACGAGCACCACATGTCCCTGGTCGGACGTTAGTGCCGCATCGGGCCGGGTTTGCCTCGTTCCTGGCAGACTGTTCGGGTGTTCGTCAGACTTGCCGGAGCGCAGGACTTCCATGGCTTCCTTGGCCTGGCGGCCCAGGTCGAGTGCTGGTTCGGCCCAATGGTCGAGGATCTCGGCTTCCATGACGCTGTGCGCAAGAACATTCGTCGGTCCACGGCGATCGTCGCTGCCTCCTCGGGCCGGATCTCCTGGGCGGGCTGTTGTTCGCGGCGAAGGCCCCGACCTACCACGTCCACTGGCTTGTCGTATCCGAGCGGTCGCGGGGGAAGGGCGTCGGGCGTGCGCTGATGGCGGAGGCGATGCGCAGGTTCGTGCACGGTCCAGGCGTCGTTGAGGTGGTCACCTTCGGGGCCGATCACCCTGGTGCCACCGTCAGTGGTGCACGCGTCTTCTACGAGCGCCTTGGTTTCGCCCCTGCCGAGGCCGTCGACCCCGGTCCGCAAGGCGGTTCCCGGCAGGTCTTTCGACTGGCCGTCCCCTGATTCATCTTGCATCTCAAGCCGCTTGAGATCGCATAGTGGGGGTCGTGGACATGAACGAGCTGTACGCCATCGGGGATGTCGCCCGGCGGACCGGCCTGAGCGTCAGCGCCGTCCGTTATTACGCGGACGCCGGTGTCGTCACGCCGGCCGCCACCAGCCCGGCCGGTCACCGCCTGTACGACGTGTCGGCCATCGCCCGCCTGGAACTGGTCCGGACGCTCCGGGAACTCGACGCCGGCCTGGACGAGATCCGGCGGGTGCTGGCCGGCGAGGCGACGCTGCGCGACCTGGCCGCCACCCACCTGGCCCTGCTGGCGCGGCAGGAGGCACGGCTGCGCAGCCGTCGCGCGGTACTGTCGGCCATCCTGCGGCAGGACTCCACGGCGGAGCAGGTCACGCTGATGCACAAGCTGGTCGGTATGTCGGACGAGGAGCGCGACCGGCTGATCGACGAGTTCTGGACCGAGGTCACCACCGGCTGGGAGCCGCCGGAGCGGATGGTCCAGTGGTGGCGGGCGGCCCGGCCGGAGCTGCCCCAACATCCCACCGCGGCCCAACTGGAGGCGTGGATCGAACTGGCCGAACTGGTCCGGGACACCGAGGTCCGGCAGGCCGTGCGCCGTGAGCTGTACGAGGTGTGCACGACCGGGGCCGGGCCGCTGATGACCTCGTCGCCGATGCTGGACACCCTGGAGGCGGCCACGCCGATCGGCCAGGCGGCGATGGACGCGGCGCGGGAGCGGGTGCCGCCGGACTCGCCGCGGGGACGGGAGATCGCCGACCGGTGGATCGGGTGGCTGTCCGGCATCTTCGCGACACCGGACAGCCCCGGGATGCCGGACACGCCCGAGTTCCGGATCCAGACGGCCGACCACATGCTGGCGGGCGCGGAGTGGGACCGCACGCCGCCGGAGCCGCAGGGACCGTTCGACCGGTACATGGCGCTGGTCACCGCCGTGAACAACGTGCCGCCGGAGCGGTTCCCGTACGAGTGGCTGGCGGCGGCACTGCGCGCGTCCGTCCTGCCGCCTCGCTGATGAGCGGCGCGGGACCCGAGGACTGGAACTCGCGGCCCTCAGGACGGCTTCGGGACGTCACGCCGTGTGGTTCGGGTTTGCTGTCGCGGGTCCGCGGCGGGATGCGACGGGTCTTGGACGGCCTTGGATCCGATGCCGGTGCGCGGCCGCGGCTCAGATGCCGCACGAGGCCGAAGCGCCTCCCCCGGAGAGCAGGTCGCTGCGGGACCAACCCGACACGCCGGTTGCGCGGTTGTGCAGATAGGTCCAGCGGAGGCCGTCGTGCCCGATCGTCCAGCAGCGGAACGTCGCGGTCTGACCGGGCTGGCCATGGCCGCGTGAGGTGCAGTCGGCGCCGGGCCCGGTGCGGATGTTGATGCCGGTCCCGGCGAACGTGCCGTTGACCTGCGGCTCGAAGCTGGCGATTCCCTGCGGGCAGGACGCTTGGGCCGGAGCGGCGACCGCCAGGACGGCGGCGCTGCCCAACATGATGGCGGCGATCGAAACTCGTACGAGTCTCATGTGGATCTCCCTTGGTGATGTGACGGAACTGTGGGCTCGGCCGTGCCGGTGGACGCGGTGTCAGAAGTGGGGATCGAGGCCGCTGCCCCAGGTGTACGAACCGGTGGCGGACAGCTGGAAGTCACATTGGATGTGGTACGACCAGCCGCCGTTCTCCTCGGTGAGGTAGCTGTGGTGCCGGTAGGTTCCGGCGCTGGGGATTCCGGGCCAGAGCTGATCCGTCCAGGTGTACGTGCCGGGCAGGATGCGGCCGGTGTAGGTCTGGCATGGTGCCGAGGTGGGGAAGTTCCACCAGCCGTAGGTGCCGTCCGCGAGCGTGATCTCGCGGCTGACCAGTGCGATCGGCATCCCGCTGTTCGGCGTGGCGGTCAGGTGTTGGCTCTTCCGGTTGTAGGCCACGTCGGCGGCCTGCGCCGGGCCGGACATGATCGGCAGCAGGGCGAGGACCAGGGCCACGGCGGTGGCCCGGCAGGGTTTCCCTGCCCAGGTGCGCATGATTCTCCCTTCTCGGTGCTGTCGGTTCGGATCAACCGACTTCCTGAGACGAGACTGCCCGTCGCATCCACGCCTGTCGTTGTGGCCGGGTGCACGGGTGTTTAGTCTCCGTGCACGGTCGGGAGCTGCCGGCGGAACTCGGTGGGCGATTGGCCGTAACGGGCGCGGAACGCCTGGCTGAAGTGCGCGGCGCTGGTGAATCCCGACCGGGCGGCGATCGCGTTGATCGTACGGGCGGCGAACCGGGGTTCGGCGAGGTCGCGTCGGCACCGCTCGAGGCGCTGTTCGCGGATCCAGCCGGCGACGGTGTGCTCCTCCTGCCGGAACAGCTTGTGGAGATAGCGCACGGAGATGTGGTGTGCCGCGGCGATCACGTTCGGGGTCAGGTCCGGGTCACCGAGATGATCGCGGATGAAGGCGTGGATACGGGCGGTCAGCGCCCGGTGGTGGGTGTCCGCGGGGATGACCTTCCGGGTGTCCAGCGCGTCGGCCAATGCCGTGATCAGCACGTCGAGCGTCAGGGTGGCCAGCCGCGCGGTCTCGGCCGGGGTCAGTTCGTCCATCTGGTCGGCGAGCTGCAGCAGGAAACGCGACGACAACGCGCCGATGCCGCGGGCGCCGGGAATGCGGACGGCGCTCAGTTCACGCAGTTCCCGGGGAGGAAACGGCAGCAGAGTCCGGGGGAAACGCAGGAGCAGCATCCGGCTCGTCGAATCGTCCGGCCGGAGTTGCGCCAGGTACGGACGCGAGGTGTCGTAGAGCACGAGATCCCCGGCGCCGAAGTCGGCGCGCCTGCCGTCCTGCGTCAGCGTGCCGCTGCCGCTGACCATGCAGCTCACCTTGAACACTTCCGGGTCGGCCTGCCGGATCAGCCGGGGCGTGCGGCGCACCGAGTGCGCCATCGTCGTCATCAGGGTCACCTGCACCGGGCCGAACTCGCTGATGCCGACCCGCGCCTCGAATCCGGCTTCCGCCTGACGTTCCCGGGCCAGGTCGTACGGTACCCAGAGTTTCGCGCTGACCTCGCGCCAGAAGGCGAACCGGTCGTCCGGCGAGACGTCGGCAGTGCTGACAACGTCCATCGACCAACCATAATGCTCAACCCGGGCGAGCCCATCCAATTTATCCCGACGGCACCGTGGTCGGCCCACCCCCGCCCGCCGTGCCGTGGAGCCGGCCCTGTCCACCCGGGTTACGGGCAGGGCTCCAGAGTGGTCAGGTCGTCGACCAGGTGGGTGAGGTCGGGGGAGTCCCGCAACTCCTTGCGCAGGGCGGCGACCCGCGTGCCGTAGCCGGGATCGGCGAGGACGGCGGCGCAGGCCCGCACGACCGCGTCGGCCGTCAGGTTCTTGATCGGCAGCGTCCGGCCGAGGCCGAGTTCGGCGACCCGGGCGGCGTTCGCGGGCTGGTCGGCGACGACCGGCAGCGTCACCATCGGCACCCCGGCGGCCACCGCCTCCCGGATCGCGCTGTAGCCGGCGTGGGTGACGAACAGGTCGCACCGGGCGAGCAGTTCCGCCTGGGCCACGTACGGCTCGACCCGTACGTTGTCCGGGACCGGCCCGATCGTGGCGGCAAGCTGTGCCTGGCCGCCTAGGGTGACCACGGCGCGGCACGGCAGGGCGCCCAACGCCCGCACGATGACCGGCAGCAGGTCGGCCATCCCGGGCAGGGTCAGGGCGAGCGATCCCAGGCTGGCCAGCACCAGCGGCCGGTCCGGATCTCCGCCAGGTCCGCCGGCCGGTGCCGGCTCCTCCTCGGGTACAGGCACCCGGTAGTGCCGGGTGGTCGGCAGCCGCAGTTCGGGCGGATACCAGCGGGGCGGCAGCAGGGCGGCGAGCAGATAGCGGTGTGGATGCCAGGGGTCGTCGACCGGTGGCAGGCCGAGCACCATCCGCTGCGCGTCGACGGCGTGGTGCACGACCGGCAGCTCGGTCAGCGCGTACGGGGCGATGTCGACGGTGGCATGGGGAATGCCGAGCCGTTCGGCGGCGAGGTAGCCGCCGAACTCGGCCGGCTCGCGCACGATCACGTCGGGTCGGAACGTCGGTGCCGCCGCGAGCAGGTCGGCGGCGAAGTGTCCGGCGACCGGTCCGGCGTACGCCCGCGCGATCTGCCGGGCGACGGCCGGCTCGACGGTGCGGCTGCCGGGCGCCATCAGCGCCTTCGGCAGCCCGAACTCGTCGGCGAGGGCCGGGTCGGTCCGCAGCTGCTCCAGGCCCGGCACCCGGGGCAGCGGCAGGTGCGGCACGCCGTGCCGGGCCAGTTCGGTCGCCATCGACGCGGCGGTGGCGACCGCGACCCGGTGTCCGGCGGCCAGTGCCGCGTGGGCCAGCGGGACCAGGGCCGGTACGAGGTGGGAGGTGATCGGCTGGCAGGTCAGCAGGATCCGCACGCCGGTCAGCCGGCCGGGGTCAGCGTCGGTGCCGCCCCCGTGCCGTCGGCGGCGGCCGAGCCGGCGTCGGTCACCGGGTCGGCGGCCGGACCGGCGACGGCGGCGCATTCGATCAGCGCCAGTCCGCCGCGTCCGTGCAGGACCCGGGTGACGGCCAGGCCGGCGGCGGCGACGAGCGCCTCGAAGTCGGCCAGGGTCCGTTCCCGGCCGCCGACGACGGCCAGCATCTGCAGGTCGAACGGGGACAGGTGGGGTACGTGCGGCTCGGTCGGCAGCACCTCCACGATCAGCACCCGGCCGCCGTCACCGGTCGCCTCCGCGCAGCGGCGCAGGATCGCCGTGGCGTCCCGGTCGTTCCAGTCGGTGATCGCGCGGGCGACCACGTAGACGTCGCCGCCGGTCGGCAGCGGGGCGAAGAAGTCGCCGGGCACCACCTCGGCGCGCTCGGCGAGCCCCTGGTCGGCGAGCCGCCGGGCGGTCGTGCCGGCCGGGTCGGGCCGGTCGACCAGCGTGCCGCGCAGGTGGCCGTGGGTCCGCAGGAGTTCGGCCAGCAGGGCGCCGCTGCCGCCGCCGACGTCGACGACGCGGCCGACGCCGCTCCAGTCGTAGAGTGCGGCGACCTGCGGCGCGGTCAGGTGGTTCTGGCTCATCATCAGGTTGTCGAAGAACCGGCGGTAGTGCGGGACGGCGTCGAGGTCCGCCCACAGGCTGCGGTCGTGCACGGCGGCGTATCCCGGCTCGCCGGTGCGGACCGCGTGCAGCAGGCCGATGTAGGCGAGGTCCATCCGGGCGCCAAGTTCCTCGAGGTCGAGGAAGCTCCGCTGGCCGGCCGGGCCGGACTCGCGCAGCAGCCGGCCGGTCTCGGTCAGCGCGAACTCGTCCGGGGCGGGTTCGGTGAACAGGCCGCGGTGGGCCAGGTAGCGCAGCAGCCGGCCGAGGGCGTCGGGGTCGGCGCCGGCCCGCCCGGCGAGCGCGTCGAGGCCGCGGACGCCCGACTCGATCAGGTCGGCCAGGCGCAGCGTCGCCGCGACCCGGACGGCGAACGGGGCGGCCAGGTCGGTGAGCCGGCCGAGCCGTTCCTGCGGCGACGCGTCGCCGTCGAGGACCGCCGGGAGGGCGCCGGCCGGCGCCGGGGGAGCGTCGTCGGTCGGGGGAGCGACGTCCGGCGCCGGTGGCCCGGCCGGGCGGGTGAAGGTCCACAGGTGACCGCCGGGGTCGGCGACGGTGAACGTGCCGGCGTCGTCGGGTCCGTCGACGACCGGGGCGCCGGCGGCGACCGCCCGCCGGTGCGGTTCGTCGACGTCGTCGGTGGTGACCAGCAGCCGTACGGCGACGTGCGGGGTGCCCGGCCGGCGCGCTTCGACGGCCACCCGGATCCCGCCCGCCGTGACGAGGGCCGGGCCGTCGCCGGGTCCGGCGTGGACCAACCCGAAGGCCCGCTCCAGCCACCGCAGCGCGGCGTCCGGGTCGTCGTAGGGCAGGCACGGGGTCAGGACGGCGTGGCTAATCAACGCGGGCTCTCCCGTCTGGAACACGGCAGGATGCGGCGACAGGACGCGCGGCCGGCAGCAACTGCGATCGATGCTTCCAGCCTGCGCGCGGTGCCGTCAAGGTCGCCGCGGGCGGCCGGCCGGGCTCTGGCGTACGGCGGTCCGGCCGTGGAATGATGCGGCCACGGACGGCACCACCACTGCGGGTTCGGAGGCGGCGATGTCTGGACCGATGTTCGACGTACGGCCGATCTCCGGCGCGCTCGGTGCCGAGATCCACGGGGTACGGCTGACCGAGCTGACCGACGAGGTCTTCGCCGAACTGAAGCGGCTGCTGCTGACGTACCAGGTGATCTTCATCGTCGGGCAGGACGACCTCACCCCGGCCGCGCACGTCGACTTCGGCCGCCGGTTCGGCGAGGTCGAGCTGCACCCCTACCTGCCCCGGCTCGACGGCCAGCCGGAGATCGTCATCATCGACTCCGAGCGGGGCGGCAAGGTCGACGTCTGGCACACCGACATGACCTTCCACGCCAACCCGCCACTGTGCTCGATCCTGCACCTGGTGAAGTGTCCGAGCACCGGCGGCGACACGATGTGGAGCAACCAGTACCTGGTCTACGAGCGGCTGTCGGCGCCGATGCGCGACCTGCTCGACGGGCTGACCGCGGTGCACGCGATCCGCATCGGCGGCAGCGACTTCGCCAGCCGGGCCGAGCATCCGGTGGTCCGGGTGCACCCGGAGACCGGCCGCCGCTCGCTGTACGTCAACCGCCTGTTCACCTCGCACATCCCGCAGCTCACCCGCAACGAGAGCGACGCGCTGCTGCAGTACCTCTTCGAGTTCTCCGAAGGCCCGCAGTTCGTCTGCCGCTACCGCTGGCGGCCCGGCGACGTCGCCGTCTGGGACAACCGGGTCACCCAGCACTACGCGGTCAACGACTACGACGAGCCGCGTCGGGGGCAGCGGGTCACGGTGCTCGGCGACGCGCCGGCCGGCGGCGAGCCGCGGTGGGAGCACTACCAGGCGCCGCCCGGCCAGCGGTACTGGCCGGCCCGGGTCAACGCCGTTGAGAACTACTGACCACGGCCGGTCGGCGCGGCCCGCCGCGACGGGTGGAGGCCGCCGGTGGCGCTGATCCTCATGGTGATCCACGGCACCGACGGCGACGTGCTGCCGTTCGTCCGGGTCGGCCGGGCGCTGTGCGCCCGCGGCCACGACGTGACGGTGCTGACCCACGCCTACTACCGCACCGCCGTGCACCGCGCCGGGCTCGACCTCGTCGCCGTCGACACGGTCGCGGAGTACGAGCGCTATCTCGCCGACGCCGCCGGCCAGTTCGGCGAGACCGACATCGCGCAGTTCCGCCGGCACTTCGACCGCACCGGGCTGTTCGACCAGCTGCTGCTGGAGTGCCGGGAGATGCTGCGCCTGCACCGTCCACAACAGACGGTTCTGGTCGGCGCGCCGATCTCCGGGCAGTCGGTGCTCACCGCCGCCGAGGCGCTCGACGCGCCCGCCGTCTGCCTGGCCGCCTCGCCGTTCCAGCTGATGGCGCTGCCCGGCGTCGCCGGCGTCTACCGCCAGGTGCTCGCCGACGGCGTCGACGCCGCCCGCGCCGCGATCGGCCTCGGCCCGGTCACCGACTGGCCCGGCTGGATGTCGTCGGCCCGCCGCTACGTCGGGCTGTGGCCGGCCTGGTTCGACGCCGCCGGCCCGCCCGCACCGGCCGGCACCGACCTGGCCGGGTTCGTGCTCGCCGACGAGGACGCCCCGGACGACGTACCGCCGGGCGCGCGGGAACTGCTCGCTGGCGACGTGGCGCCGGTCCTGGTCACCGGCGGTACCGGGCGGCTGCTGCAACGCCGTTTCTACCGCACCGCCGTCGACGCGATCCGCGCGCTCGGGCGGCCCGCGCTGCTCGCGGTCCGGCACGGCGACCTGGTGCCCGATCCGCTGCCGCCCGGGGTGCACCGGTTCGCCCGGCTGCCGTTCCGAGCCGTGATGCCCCGGGCCGCCGCGGTGGTGCACCACGGCGGCATCGGCACGCTCGGCCGGGCGCTGGCCGCCGGCACCCCGCAGGTGGCGATGGCGGCCGGGCTGGACCGGCCCGACAACGCCCGGCGGCTGGCCGCGTACGGCGTCGGCCGCTGGCTGCCGGAGCAGGACTGGACCGCCGACGCGGTGGCGGCGGCGCTGCGGGCGGCGATCGACGACCCGCCGCCGGCCGTGCCCGACCCGCTCGCGGCGACATCGGTCGACCGGGCCGCCGACGCGGTCGAGTCGGTGTTGCCCGACCTCACCAGGCGACCGGAAACTCCGCTATCCCGCAGTTGATCCGCTCCTGCCGCCACGGCAGTTCGTCCAGCGGGACCGCCGGCCGCAGCGCCGGGAAGCGGCGTAGCAGGGTGCCGATCGCCACCTCGATCTGGAGCCGGCCGAGCGCCGCCCCGAGACAGAAGTGCGGGCCGTGTCCGAAGGCCAGGTGCGGGTTCTGGGGGCGCCCGATGTCGAAGGCGCCCGGATCGGGGAAGACGTCCGGGTGCCGGTTCGCGGCCCACGGCACGGCCATCACCGTGTCGCCGGCCCGGATCAGGTGCCCGGCCAGTTCCACGTCGGCGACCGCGGTCTGCGGCAGGAACATCGGGCTGACCGACGTCCAGCGCAGGATCTCGTCGACCGCGGCCGGCAGCAGCCCCGGGTCGGCGCGCAGCCGGTCGAGCTGCTCGGGATGCAGGAACAGGGCGCGCAGGCCGGCGCTGGTCGAGTTGATCTCCCGCCCGCCGATGAGTACGCCGACCGCCAGCCCGACGATCTCCTCGTCGCTGAGTTCGTCCTCGGCCTGTGCCGCGAGCCACGCCGAGAACAGGTCGTCGCCGGGGTGCTCCCGCTTGGCGGCCAGCCGCCCGGCCAGGTAGGCGCGCAGCTCGGCGACGGCCTGGACCGCCTCGGGGGAGTCCTGCCCGGCGATGGCCAGGATCGCCGCCGTCCACTCGGCGAACCGGTCACGGTCGGCCAGCGGCACCCCGAGCACCTCGCAGATGACCCGGACCGGCAGCGGCGCGACCAGCCCGGCGATCAGGTCGGCCGGGCTGCCGCCGGCCACCATCTCGTCGAGCAGCTCGTCGGTGATCTGCTGCACCCGGGGCCGGTACGCCTCGACCCGGCGGGCGGTGAACGCCCGGGCGGCCAGCCGGCGCAGGCTGGTGTGCGCCGGCCCGTTCATGCTCAGTTCCCGGACCGGGCAGCCGCCGCCGGTGTCCGGTGCGCCGGTGGGGTAGGGGTCGCCGTGCCGGGTGAACCGCGCGTCGGCGAGCACCGTGCACACCTCGTCGTAGCCGACGACCAGCCAGGCCGGCCGGCCGCCGGGCAGCTCCACCCGGCTGACCGGTTCGGCCCACACCATCCGGAGCAACTCGTCGGGCAGGTCGCCGTGGAACGGCTCGAAGGGATAGGTGCGCAGCGTTTCACCGATCGTCATGGGTTCCCCTCGAGGCGCCGCCAGGAATTGAAGCATACGATTCCGATCCGGCGGGCGGGAGCGCCCGTACGGCCGGGTTTGTGATCGGGTCGACACCGGCTGTCGGTGCTGGTCGGGGCGCCTGCGGCCGTAGCGTGTCAGGGTGCGTGGGGCTGCTGAGACGAAGGCCGGGCGGCGCTGGTCGACCCCGGAGATGCTGCGTACCCGGGCGGCCCGGGTCTGGGTGCACCGCCGGGTCGTGATCCAGGCCGGGTCGGCCGCCGGGCTGGCCTGGTTCCTCGCCCAGTACGTGATGGGGCACGAGATGCCGTTCTTCGCACCGATCTCGGCGGTGCTGGTGCTCGGCGCCTCGGCCGGCCAGCGGCTGCGCCGCACCGTCGAACTCGTGGTCGGGGTCGCGGTCGGCATCTTCGTCGGCGACCTGCTGATCGTGCTGTTCGGGGCCGGCCCGCTGCAGTTGGCGCTGGTGGTCGGTCTGGCCGTCGGCGCGGCCCTGTTCCTCGGCAGCGGTGCCCTGCTGATCAACCAGGCCGCGGCGTCGGCGGTGCTGATCGCCACCCTCTACCCGCCGTCCGGCGGCATCTACTACACCCGGTGGCTCGACGCGCTGATCGGCGGCGCGGTGGCGTTCGGCGTACACGCGCTGCTGCTGCCCGGGGACCCGCTGGCCACCGTCGGCCGGGCGGTCGGCCCGGTGCTGGACACCCTGGCCGAGGCGCTGACCGCGACCGGCCGGGCGCTGCGCGAGGCCGACCCGGCGGCGGCCGACGCGACGCTGGCCGGCCTGCGGGCCACCGAACCGCTGCTGCAGGAGTTGACCGACGCGCTGGCCGGCGCCCGCGAGACGGTCGCGGTGTCACCGATCCGCTGGGGCGACCGGTCGGCGCTCGGCATGTACGTCACCGCCGCGCCGCACCTCGACCACGCGGTACGCAACGCGCGGGTGCTCGCCCGCCGGCAGCGGGCCGCGCTGCGTACCGGCGAGGCGGGGCCGCCGGTGCTGGCCGAGGCGCTCGACGAGTTGGCCGCCGCGGTCCGTGCGCTGCACCAGGACCTGGACCGGGGGCGGGAGTCGGTGGACGGCCGTCGGCACGCGGTCCGGGCCGCCCGGCTCGCCGGCGAGGTGTACGCCGCCGGGGTGGGCCTGTCGACGGCCGCGATCGCGGCGCAGGTCCGCTCGGTCGCGGTCGACCTGATGCTGGCCTCCGGGCTGGCGGAGCCCGCCGCGCACGCTGCCCTGGACCCGGATGGCGGTCCCGCCGACCGGGACGATTGACGGCGGCTCCGTGCACGCGGCCGTGCCGGCCATCCAGTGCGGATGACCGGCACGGCGCGTGGTGGGAGATCGGATCAGACGCCGGAGATCGCGGTGATCCACGCCCGGTTGGCCGCCACCGAGGCGTAGTTCTGGAGGGTGCTGCCGTTGCCGGTCGAGCAGACGCCGACCTGCTGGCCGTTGTAGAACTGCGGGCCGCCGGAGTCGCCCTGCCAGGCCACGCCGTTGCCGCGGTTGCTGCGGATGGCCGGGCCGCCGTACGCGTCGGTGGCGCTGAGCGAGGTGACGCCGACCGTGGCGGTCTTCAGCTGCGACGACGGGGCACAGTTGGTGCAGGTGCGGCCCCAGCCGTAGATCTGGTTCGTCGAGCCGACCGGCGGGTTCGCGTTGGCCAGCGTCACCACCGACGGGCTGGTGATCGCGCTGCTCAACCGCAGCAGGGCGACGTCGTTCTGGCCGTAGGTGGCCGAGACCGAACGGGTCTGGCCGCCGGAGCCGTAGTAGACGCTACCGACCCGGACCGACATCGTGCCGCCGAGGCAGTGCCGGGCGGTGAGCACCCAGCTCGCGTGGATCAGCGAGCCGGAGCAGGCGAACGAGCCGTTCTGGAACACCGCCGCGGCCCACGGGGCCGAGGCGACGGTGCCGCCGCCGATGATCGGCGCGGGCGCGGCGGCCGCGGTGGAGGGGGCGACGAGGGCGCCGGTGAGTGCGGTGGCGAGGATCGCCAGGGTCAGTCGGATGCGCAAGACGGGCTCCTTACCGAGGGATTCCACCCGGGGTTCCGGGGCGGTCGGGGCGACGGCGGGACGGAATCGGTGCGATCCGCGCCGCCGGTCTCACTGCCGGCGTACGGATGGCCGCCGGCTTGAGGCCTCACGCTAGGAGTGGCCTGCGGCATTCACAAGTATCGATAGTGTTGTTTTCGGATGGTGCGGTCCGGCCGCCCCCGGGTTGCGTGCCGGTGTGGTGAGTCCGCCCACCATCGGCCCCCGGTCCGCCCCGGTCGGCTAGGGTGGCAACCGGCGCCCGATCTGGCGGGTCGCCCCGGACGAGCCGCGTGTCGTACCCGGCGTTGCGAAGACGACGCGCAACCCACCATGGCCTCCGTCGCACCTTCCCCTCCCGCTCCGCCCGGCCGCCGACGCGTGCCCGGGCCGTGTGGCCGCGACCGGGGCCGATCCACGCGGAAAGGACGGAACAGACATGGCATGGCTGCTACTGATCATCTCCGGCGTGCTCGAGACGGTGTGGGCGATCGCGCTCGGCCGCAGCGCCGGCTTCACCCGACCCGTACCGTCGCTGGTCTTCGCGGTCGCGCTCGTGCTCAGCATGGCCGGCCTCGCGCTCGCCCTGCGGGACATCCCGATCGGCACCGGCTACGCCGTCTGGGTCGGCATCGGCGCGGTCGGCACCGCCACCGTCGGGATGGTCGCCCTGGGCGAACCGGCGACCGTCGCCCGGATCACCTGCCTGCTGCTGGTGGTCGCCGGCGTCATCGGACTCAAGGTGTTCCACTGAGTAACCGGCCCGCCACCGGCGTCCACTGACGTACCGACGGCTGTCCACCGATCGGTGGACAGCCGTTGTCAGTCTTCCGGGCGTCCCGGGCGGCCCCGCCGACCGCGACGATCGATACATGACTGATTCCGCCGTGCTGGTACGCGGCCTGACCAAGCGGTATCGCGACAACCTCGCGGTCAACAACGTGGACCTCAACATCGCCGCTGGCGAGATCTTCGCTCTGCTCGGCCCGAACGGTGCGGGCAAGACCACCACCGTCGAGATCCTCGAGGGCTACCGGGACCGCGACGGCGGCGAGGTGGAGGTGCTCGGCGCCGACCCGCAGCGCGCCGGCCGGCGCTGGCGCTACGGGATCGGCATCGTCCTGCAGGACGCCTCCGACCTCAGCGAACTGACCGTCCGCGAAACCGTGCGGCACTTCGCCCGCTACTACCCCAACCCCCGCGACCCCGACCAGGTCATCGAGCAGGTCGGTCTCGCCGCCAAGGCCAACTCCCGGGTCAGCACCCTGTCCGGTGGCCAGCGGCGCCGCATCGACGTCGCCGTCGGCATCGTCGGCAACCCGGCGCTGCTCTTCCTCGACGAGCCGACCACCGGCTTCGACCCGCAGGCCCGCCGGCAGTTCTGGGACCTGATCCGCTCCCTGGCCCAGGAGAACGGCACCACCGTCCTGCTGACCACCCACTACCTGGAGGAGGCGGAGAACCTCGCCGACCGGGTCGCGGTCATCGTCAAGGGCCAGGTCGTCGCCGAGGGCGACCCGGCCACCCTCGGCGGGCGCGCCGAGGCCAAGGCGACCGTCTCCTGGCTCGAGAACGGCGAGCACCGCACCCAGGAGGCCACCGACCCGGGCACCCTGATCGCCGAACTGACCGCCCGCCACGGCGGCACCGTTCCCGGCCTGACCGTCAGCCGGCCCAGCCTCGAAGACGTCTACCTCGACCTGATCGGGAGCGCCCAGAAATGACCACGACCACCACCCGCCCCGCGACCACCGGGAAGGATCCCTCCGCGCTCAGCCTCGGCCTGCACCGGGGCGTGATCGAACTCAAGGGCTTCTTCCGCGAGTGGGACAACGTCGTCTTCACCTTCGCCCTGCCGATCGTGCTGCTCGCCCTGCTCGGCTCGCTGTTCAGCGGCATCTACGAGGGCAGCACCGTCACCTCGGCGCAGTACTTCGTACCCAGCATGATCGCCGCCGGTGTCGCCTCGGCCACCTTCGTCAACCTTGGCATCAGCATCGCGGCCGACCGGGACGACGGCACCCTCAAGCGGCTGCGCGGCGCCCCGATGCCCAAGTCGGCGTACTTCCTCGGCAAGGTCGTCATGGTGCTGGTCATCAGCATCGCCGAGGTGGTCATCCTGCTCGGCCTCGGCATGCTGCTCTTCGACGTCGAACTGCCGACCGAGGCCTCGCGTTGGGTCACCTTCGGCTGGGTCTTCCTGCTCGGCGTCATCGGCTGCTCGTTCCTCGGCATCGCCGCCAGCAGCCTGGCCCGTACCGAGCGCAGCGCCGCCGCGGTGATGAACCTGCCGTACATCGTGCTGGCCTTCATCTCCGGCATCTTCTACACCCCGATCAGCGCGCTGCCCGAGCCGCTGCAGCAGCTCGGCGCGGTCTTCCCGCTGAAGTGGATGGCCCAGGGCTTCCGGTCGGTGTTCCTGCCGGACGACATCCTGCCGCAGGAGATCGTCACGACCTCGTGGGAGCATGGGCGGATCGCCCTGGTCCTGGGGGCGTGGTGCATTGGAGGACTGCTGCTGTGCCTGACGACCTTCCGCTGGCGCGGACGGCGGGACCGGTAGTCCCCATGGAGGACACGCCGACCTGGCTGAACCGCTTCCCGATGTGGGACGCCTACTTCGGGCTGGTCGCCGTCGGCACGTCGGGCTTCGTCGCCACCACCGGCTCCGTGCCGGTGGTGGCGCGGGCCTGGGCGGTCGCCCTGCTGGCCGGCCTCGCCGCCTGGTACTGGCTGTACGGGCGGCCACTGATCCGCAGCGAGATCGAGGACCGCCGCGCCTACGTCTACTTCGCCGGCGTCGTCGTGCTGATGACCCCGGCCGTCGCACTGGTCAGCGTGTCGTCGTTCGCGCTGCTCGCCCTCTGCCCACAGGCGTACATGCTGATGGACGCGCTACGGGCGACGATCGCCGTACTCGTGCTCAACGCCGCCGACGTCGTGGTGGCCTACGAGTCCACCCGCGACCTGGCCGACACCGTCGCCGGCCCGCTGCCGGTCGCGGCGACCATCGTTGTCGGCTCCGCCGTCTTCGGCACCTGGGCCCGCCGGGTCACCATCCAGAACGACGAACGGGCCCGGCTCATCCGCCAACTCGACGGCAGCCGCGCCGAGGTCGCCCGGCTGTCCCACGAGGCCGGCGTACTCGCCGAACGGCAACGCCTCGCCGGCGACATCCACGACACCGTCGCCCAGGGACTGACCAGCGTCATCATGCTCATCCAGGCCGCCGACGCCGAACTGGAACGCGACGTCGCCCAGGCCCGCCGACACCTCGGCCTGGCCCTCGACACCGCCCGCGACAACCTCTCCGAGGCCCGCGCCCTGGTCGGCGCGCTGACCCCGGCCGAACTCGACGGCTCCTCGCTCGCCGACGCGCTGGCCCGGCTGGTCGACCGGTTCGGCCGGGAAACCGGCGTACGCGTCGACTTCAGCACCGAGGGCGAACCCGTCGGCCTGGCCACCGCGGTCGAGGTGGTCCTGCTGCGGGCGGTCCAGGAGTCGTTGGCCAACATCCGCCGGCACGCCGGTGCCGGGCTGCTCACGGTGCGACTCGCACACCTCGGCGGCACCGTCGCCGTCGAGGTCGCCGACGACGGGCGCGGGTTCGATCCCGAACAGGCGTCCGGTGGTTACGGACTCGGTGCCATGCGGGCCCGGGTCGAGCAGGTGTCCGGCAAGCTGACCGTCGACTCGGAACCCGGCCGCGGCACCACGATCAGGGTGGAGGTACCCGACCTGTGATCTCCGTACTGCTGGTCGACGACCATCCGGTGGTCCGCGCCGGAGTGCGCGGCATGCTCGACGGCGAGCCGGACATCGCCGTCGTCGGCGAGGCCGGCTCCGGCGCCGAGGCGGTCACCGCCGTCCGCGCCCTGCGCCCCCACGTCGTGCTGATGGATCTGCGGATGCCCGGCATCGACGGGGTCACCGCGACCGGCCAGGTGCTGGGCGTCGCCCCGACGACCCGGGTGGTCGTCCTGACCACGTACGAGACCGACACCGACATCCTGCGCGCCGTCGAGGCCGGCGCCGCCGGCTACCTGCTGAAGGACACCTCCCGGGCCGACCTGGTCAACGCCGTACGCACCGCGGCCCGCGGCGAGACCGTCCTGGCACCGTCGGTCGCCACCCGCCTGCTGCACCGGGTACGCCGCCCACAGCACGAGTCACTGTCGCCACGGGAGACCGAGGTGCTCCGCCTCGTCGCCCGCGGCCTGTCCAACGCTGAAATCTCCCGCGAACTGCACATCAGCGAGGCGACCGTCAAGACGCACCTGCTGCGCGCGTTCGCCAAACTCGGCGTCTCCGACCGTACGGCGGCGGTCACCACCGCGATGTCCCTCGACCTGCTCTGATCCGCCCGCCGCCGGTCGGTGCGGGACCGGCAGGAGCACTCCTGCCGGACGTCCTGCCTGTTGTGTGGTCGCCGACATCGATTGACTCGACGTCATGACACAGACCTGGAAGGCGACCACCCGCGCGGTGGTCGCCGGCGTACTGATCGGCGCCACGGCACTGATCGGCCCGCTGACGGCGCCCACCCACGCGGCGCCCGGCCAGCCGTCCGGGGCGGCGGCACCGACGCCGACGCCCGACCGCGGCTCCATCCACGATGTCATCCCGGCGCGGATCCTGGACAGGATGACCGCCCAGGCCCCCCTGATCGACGCGGCCAACGTCATCCGCACCGCTGTCGACGCCGCCCCGCCGCGCGGCTACGCCGGCATCGGGCTCGTCGACGACCACGTCACCCTCTGGTGGAAGGGCGCCCTGCCCGCCGACATCGCGGCGGCGGTGGCGACCGCCCGCCGCACCGCGCCGGTCGAGGTGGCCGCCGCCACCTACTCGCGTGCCGAACTGAAGAAGGCGGCGGCGAAACTCCGGACCGCGGTCGACGCCGACCCGACCGGCGCCACCCACGCACTCCGGTTGCGCACCGACGGCTCCGGCATCGACGTCGCCGTCGACGACGCCGCCGGCGCGAGACTTCCGAAGCTGCCGGCGACCGGGGTCAGCACCCGGATCGTCCGGAGCGAGCCGATGGTCGAACGGTCCCGGTTCGACGACGCCGCACCGTACGACGGCGGGATCGGGATCGGGTTCACCACCTACGGCTGCACCGCCGGCTTCGGCGTACGCGACGCCGTCTCCGGCACCGGCTACCTGCTCAGCGCCGAACACTGCGGAGCCATCGGCTCGCCCTGGCACATCGCCTGGAACACCACCACCAACACCGGGACCCTGGTCGGCTACGCGGTCGCCAGCAACGACGACCACGACACCATGCTGATCTCGACCTCGTCGCCCGGCAGCCACATCTACGTCGGCGGCCAGCACGACGAGGTCCGCGCCGAGGTCGTCGGCTGGACCGAGGTCTTCCCCGGACAGCTGCTCTGCCAGTCCGGATACACCTCGGCCGGCGAACTCGGCGGCCCGGTCTGCAACCTGCGGGTCGAGTTCCACTACGACGACATCGAGGACCTGGTCGAGGCCACCCAGCTCGACGGCGAGGAATCGGCCCGCGGCGGCGACAGCGGCGGCCCGGTCTACGCGGTCAACCCCGACGGCACCGTCCTGGCGGCCGGCACCACCACCCGCTCCGCCGGCCCCGGCTTCGGCTTCCAGGACTTCGCCACCGCCCGCGACGACTACGGCGACATCGTCCCGGCGACCGCACTCGCGAGCAGCTGCCGGGTCTCCTTCGTGGTAACCAACTCCTGGAGCACCGGATACACGGCCAGCGTCACCGTCTACAACGACGGCCCCGCCGTCAACGGCTGGACGCTGGGGTGGGCCTTCCCCGCAGGCCAGGTCGTCCAGGGCCACTGGAACGGGGTCTTCCAGCAGACCGGTGCCGCGGTCACGGTGACCAACGAGAACTACAACGCCGCCATCCCGACCGGTGGCGCGGTCAGCTTCGGCTACAGCGCCGACGGCCTGCCCACCACCCCGGCGCCCTTCACCCTCAACGGCACGACCTGCAACTGACCCCTCCCGCCGGGTCGGCGGGACCGCACCGACATTCCCGGTAACCCCCACCACGCCAGGCCCCGCCGGAACCACCGGCGGGGCCTGGCCACCGGCGTACCACTAGCCGATCTGCTTCTCCCAGACCGACACGTGCTGTCGGCTCTCGTGGGTGAACGGCATTCGATTCCAACCGTCCCAGCGATCGCGAAGGCGAAGTCCGGCGAGTTGTGCCATCAGGTCCAGTTCGGACGGCCAAACGTAACGGAAGGGAATCGAGCGATACGACCCGACCCCGTCGACGATGCGAACGTAGTTGGAGGTCGTGCCCTGGGTGGCGACGTCATAGACGTCATACGCCCAGCCGGTGGGGCTGGCCTGGTAGGGCACGATGTTCTGGCCGTGGGGGAGCCGCCGCAACTCGGGGACCATCACCTCGATGATGAAGCAGCCACCCGGCTCCAGGTGGTCGGCGACGTTGCGGAAGCAGGCCACCTGGGCTTCCTGGGTGGTCAGGTTCATGATCGTGTTGAAGACCAGGAAGGCCAGCGAGAATGTCCCGTCGACCTTCGTGGTGGCGAAGTCGCCGATCGTGACGTCAATCGCGTCACCGCCCGGCTTGGTGCGCATCTGGTCGACCATCGCGCGGGACAGGTCGATGCCATGTACGGGTACGCCCCTGCCGGCGAGCGGCAACGCGATGCGGCCTGTCCCGATGCCCAGCTCCAGTGCGCGGCCCCCGCCGGCGATTTCGGCCAGTACGTCGACCGTCTCCCCGACGACGGCGGGATCGGACATCTCCGACGTGGGATCGTCGTATTTGGCCGCCACATCTCTACCGAAATACCCATCCGAGTCATGCATCCCCGGACTGTAAGGTGACCCCCTCGTGGGTGCCCCCGATTTTCTGGTGGATACAGCCGTAAGCTGGACGCGCCGAGATTGGCCGACGTCTACCGTCTCGCCCGTCCGACGAGTTCGATCGCTGCTACGCCGACTCGTCCGGCAACGTTGTCCACGGCAAGCCCGGCACCGACCGTCGACCGGCCGAGAAGATGTCCCTGCCGAATCACGACCTTGCGCGGGAGGAGGCGGCGGACCGACGGCGGGCGCGCCACCTCCTCCTGCGTTTGCCGTTGCGACTGGCCGAGCGCGGTCAGACGCCCAAGCCCCGGCGTTGGTGCATCCGTCCGTTTCCGTCAAGCTCGATGATGGTGTCGACGCCGATCCGCTCCAGAAACGCGAAGTCGTGGCTGACGATGAGAAGCGCGCCGCGGTAGGCATCCAGTGCTTCGGCGAGTTGCTCGACACTCGTGATGTCGAGGTTGTTCGTCGGCTCGTCCAGGATCAGCAGCTGTGCGGGCGGCTCGGCCAGGAGGAGCCGGGCGAGCGAGACGCGGAACCGCTCACCGCCGGACAGCGTACGGACCGCACGGTCCACGCTGTCACCACGAAGCAGCAGCCGCGCGAGCTGGTTGCGGATGGTGCCGGCCGGCATGCCCGGCGCAACCGCCCGGACGTTCTCCATGGCGCTGGCGGCGTCGTCGAGTCCGTCGAGACGCTGCGGCAGATACCCGACGAGTTCGGTGACGAGGCGGCCGTGAGGTCGCCCGGGAGTCGGCTCGGCGCGGCGGACAAGCTGTTCGATCAGGGTCGACTTCCCGGTGCCGTTCGCGCCGATGAGCGCTACCCGTTCCGGCCCCTGGACAACGATGCTCCGGCCGTCGTCCTCGAGTTCGGCCAGGCGTCGCCCCCGCGGGACATCCGGGTCGGGCAGGACGAGACGGATGTGCTCCTCCTCGCGGACGCGTGCGTCGGCGGCGTCGACGGCGGCCTGCGCGGCCTGGACCTTGTCGTCGAGTGTGGAGCGAAGCGACCCGGCGGATGCCTGGGCCCTGCTGGCGCGGTTGCCTGCGAGGATTTTTGGGATGCCGCCGTCCTTCTGGGTCTTCTTTGCGGTCCGCTCGCGACGGGCCAGCTTCGTCTCCGCCTCGATGCGCTGTCGCTTTTCGACCTTGAGCGCCTGTTGAGCCGAACGGGCGGCCTGCACGGCGGCTGCCTGCTCCTGCTCCTGGTGCTCCTTCCAGGCGCTGTACGGGCCGCCGAACGTGTCCAGCGTGCCGCTGTGCAACTCGGTGGTGTTCTCCATGTGCTCCAGCAGTTCAAGGTCGTGGCTGACGACGATGAGCGTCCCCGGCCACTGGTCGACGAAATCGGCCAGCTTGGCGCGCGTCGCGTGGTCGAGGTTGTTCGTGGGCTCGTCGAGCAGCGTGATCGGCGTGCGGCGGATCCGTAGCCCGGTGATCGCGATCAACATGGCCTCCCCGCCGGAGACCTCGGCAACGCGACGGTCGAGGTCCGTGGCGGAGAACCCGATTTGGTGCAGTGCCTCGTCGGCACGGGACTCGATGTCCCAGTCATCGCCGACCGCATCGAAGTGGCGCTGGTCGACGTCACCGGACTCGATCGCTCTCAGCGCGTCGAGGATCGACTGAATGCCGAGCAGTTCGGCAATCCTGGTGTCCGGTCGTAGCGTGAGCGTCTGCGGTAGGTAACCGACTTCGGCGCTGGTATCGATCTGCCCGCTACTCGGCTGCAGTTCGCCGGCGATGAGGCGGAGCAGGGTGGACTTGCCTGCGCCATTACGACCGATCAGCCCGGTCCGGCCGGCGCCGAATGTGCCGTTGACGCCGGTGAGCGCGACGGTGCCGTCGGGCCACTCGAAGGTCAGGTCACGCAGGGTGACGGCAGATTTCGTCGACATTGCGGTGCTTCTCCTTACTTTCCCGTCAACCGCCGACTGGCGTGACGGGGATCAGTTCTGTGACGCTGACGTGACCACGGGGCCGTATGCCGATGCAGCGAGAGGGCGACCGAATGGGGGAGGAGCCGCGCTCCTGCGGCACGAAGCCGCTGCCCGGACGTCGGACAGGAGGAGGTCACGGACCTGGCAAGGTCGTAGTCGCGCGTTCGCAGTCGTGCCCGGACCGGAGGTCGGTGCGATGCGAACGTGCCGGCGAGGTTCACGCGACTGTGTCGACGCCCGGCAAGGGCGGACTAACGCGCGTGCGTTGAGAAACGATCGTTCACCGATGCGGAGGACGCCCGCACGGGTGAAAGCCACCGGCAGTTCGGTGGCTAGGCTCTGTCTACCTCAATCAGTTCCATACCCCCACCCTATCAAGCCTGCATCCCCGTCCGGTGGAGTTCGGGGCCGAACAGGCCCGGCGGCGGAGAGCCGAGGATCGACAGCGGCAGGAGCACGCCGCCTATCGCAGCCTGGTTGCCGTGCGGAGGAGCCCGGCGACGGCCCGCGAGCGGCTGTGCGGGGGCCAGGCGAGAACGGTGGTGACGTGAGGTGCGTCGGTCAGGGGGACGGCGGCATGCCCGTTCCACAGCCAGGATCGGGAAGAGGCGCAGAGGACGGCCATGGTGTGCCCGAGGGCGATCAGCTGGGCCAGCTGCGACTGGTCGTGGATCTCGGGGCCTGGGCCGGGTTCGTAGATGCCGTCTTGACGGGGCCAGCGGGCGACCGGCAGATCCGCCACGTCGCTGATGTCCGCCATGGTCAGCGACGTACGGGCGGCGAGAGGATGCCCGGCGGGCAGGATGGCGACCTGTTGCTCGGTCAGCAGGTCCTCGGTGTCGAACCCGGCGAGAGCGTCGAAAGGCCGCTGCATGAGAGCCACGTCGGCGCGGCCGTCGCGCAGCATCCGCGCCTGTTCTCCCATTCCGCACAGCAGCACGTCAATGTCAACCGCGTCAGGTTCGCCGGCGTGGGCGTCCAGGAGTTTCCGTAGCAGCTCGTGGTTCGTGCCGGCCTTCGTCGCCAGCGTCAGCCGGTTCGTGGCGGATGCGGCGCGTCGGGTGCGGCGGGCGGCTGCGCTGGTCGCGTCGAGGACGGTGCGGGCCTCGTCGAGCAGTACCCGACCCGCGTCGGTGAGGGTGACGCCGCGGCGGTTGCGATCGAGCAGGGTGACACCGAGGCGCCGCTCGAGCTGCGCAATCGCCCGGGACAACGGGGGCTGGGCGATGCCGAGGCGCTCGGCCGCCCGGCTGAAGTGCAGCTCCTCGGCGACGGTGACGAAGTACCTGAGCTCGCGGGTCTCCAGCGTGTCCACCGGACAACGGTACTGCGGTGATACCGGCCGGGTATCACCGCGCACCTGAACGGTGTAACGGTTCCACTCGCCGCCGAGCCACCATCGGCCTCATGAGCGACAAGAAGACCGCGCTGATAACCGGCGCGAACAAGGGACTCGGATACGAGATCGCGGCAGGGCTGGGCGCACTGGGCCACCGCCTCGCGGTGGGGGCCCGCGACCAGGCCCGGGGCGAGGCGGCCGTGAAGAGGCTGCACGACGCCGGAGTGGACGCGTTCGCGGTTCCACTGGACGTCACCAGCGACCGGAGCGTCGCGCAGGCCGCGGAACTGATCGAACGCCAGGGCGGACGCCTGGACGTTCTGGTCAACAACGCCGGCATCTCGGGAGAGACGGGACCGGGATGGGTCCAGGATCCCACCACCCTCGACCTCGAGGTCGTCCGTACGGTCGTGGACACCAACGTCTACGGCGTGATCCGGGTGACCAACGCGATGCTGCCGATGTTGCGGCGCTCGGCCTCCCCGCGCATCGTCAACATCTCCAGCAGCGTCGGGTCGGTGACCTGGCAGGCGGACCCGGACATCGAAGTCGGCCCGGTCATGGCGGCCTACTCGCCGACGAAGTCGTACCTCAACGCCGTCACCGTGCACTACGCGCGGCAGTTCACCGGCACGGACATCCTCATCAACGCCGCCTGCCCCGGCCTGGTCGCGACCGACTTCACCGGCTTCCAGGGCCGGCCTCCCCGCGAGGCCGCGGCAACCGCGATCCGGCTCGCCACACTGCCCGACGGCGGGCCGACCGGCTCGTTCTTCAACGACGACGGCGTCATCCCCTGGTAACTCCGACAACCCCCGACAAACCAATGGCCCCGTACGCCGATCACGCCTGCCCGGCGATGCCGAACGCGGCCTCGACCAGGGTGGGAAGGACCTGGGCCGCGGATCCGCGCAGGTTGACGGTGCAGATCTGGTCGAGTGACGTCGGCTGCGGGTTGATCTGGATGACGGCAGCGCCGGAGCGTGCCGCGATCCGGGGAATCTCGGCGGCCGGGTACACCACGCCGGAGGTGCCGACGGCCAGCAGCACGTCGCAGGCCGCGGCGGCTTCGACCGCCGCGGTCAACGCAGCCTCGGGCAGCACTTCACCGAACCACACCACGCCGGGACGGACGAGTGCGCCACAGCGCACACAACTGGGCGGCGACAGCCGGCTTCCCGTTCCCGGATCGGCGGCCTCGTCGTCCTCGCTGTCTGGAAAGACCGCCGGGTGGCCGTCCTCCGCCACACAGCGGGGTGCGAAAAGACTCCCGTGCAGGTGTATCGGCGCCCGGGATCCCGCCCGCTCGTGCAGGTCGTCAACGTTCTGGGTGATGACGACGGTATCGGGGATCAGGGCTTCGATGGTGGCCGTGGCGCGGTGTCCGGGGTTGGGCTGGGCCCGGCGCACCCGCGCCCGACGCCACTCGTACCAACCCCACACCAGGTCCGGATCCGCGTGGAACGCCTCCGCGGTGGCGAGCTGGTGGGCGTCGAAGCGGGCCCACAGCCCGGTGAGCTCGTCACGGAAGGTCGGTACGCCGCTGTCGGCCGACATCCCGGCGCCACTGAGCACGACGACCCGACCCGCCTGGCCAAGGAGTGGGGCGACCCCCGGAGGCAGAACACTCTCCATCCGGCAGATCCTGCCATCCGGGCTCGATCGCCGGTTTCCACCCGTTGACTTCACTGCCCGGCGGAGCCTCCGGGCGGTGAGAGCGGAGTGGTGCTCCCACCGCCCGAACGCGGTGGTGTGGCCGTCAGCCGTTGACGGCGATCTCGCTGACCTGCCCGCCGCCGGCCATGGTCAGCCATGCGGCATAGGCGCCCTGCTTGGCGAAGTAGTTTCCGCCGCCGACGAACGCGAACCAGCCGCCACCGCTGACCGCGATCTCGCTGACCTGTCCACCCTCGGCGAGGGGCAGCCACTGGCCGTGGATGCCGTCCTTGGCGTAGAAGTTTCCGCTTTGCAGCCAGCCGATCCAGTTGCCGCTGAGGGCGACCTTGGTGGCGCCGCCGGCGTTGATCGCCTGCCAGGGCGAGTACGCGCCGTCCTTGGCGAACGCCACACCGGCCGAGTTCACGAACGCGAACCGCTCAGGGATCGCATCGGCCGGTGCCAGGTCCGCGAACGGCAGGTTGATCGGCGCGCCCTTGGTCACGGTTCCACCGCAGGAGTACGCCGGGGCGAGGTTGTACACCGCCCCGTTGCGCCGGATCTCGAAGTGCAGGTGGGGGCCGGTGGAGTTGCCGGTGCTGCCGACGTACCCGAGCAGTTGACCCTGCCCGACCTGCTGACCGACGGTGACCGAGGCCTGCCGCACCATGTGCAGATATCTGGTGACGTATCCGCTGGCGTGGGAGATCGTCACCGTGTTTCCCCGCCGGAGGTCCAGCCGGCGAAGGTGACGGTGCCGGGATAGGCGGCGCCGATCGCCATCCCGCTGTTTCCGGCGACGTCCACCCCGTAGTGGTCGCTGTCGATGCTGCCGCATCTGTTCGACAACACCCCGGTTACCCGCCCGCCGACCGGCTGGATCATCGCCCCGGTCTGAGCGGACGCCGGCTGTGCCGGGACCACAGCCAGTCCACACAGGATCACCGTGGCGACCACCAGCGCTCGCAGTCGCCTCCCCACCGCCTCCCGCGTCACTCCACACCCTTCCCTCGAGCTTCTCGACGTCGGTACGACGCCCGGTACTCGCCCGGTCCGGGACGGCAGGTCGCGGTCCGCAGGCGGCTGATCCGAGATGATCCCGCCCGTGATCGGCCCTGGCAAGCCGTGCAGAGCATCGCCCTGACGGACCAACACCCGGACACCTCGTCAAGCTCCACGATGGGCGGCGCCCGGGGCTCAGAAGGTGGTGCGATCGGGCCGTCGCGGTCCGGCTCGGGCAGGTAGAACACCTGCGCGCGGTACGGCCGGTGCCGGCGGCGGACCCGATCTACCGCGTCGCTCTGCTGCGATCCGCGGCCCGGTTGCCACGAAGCCGATCCTGCGGGGCTGTGCTCCGGTGGGGACGGGAGTTGCCGGGAGCGGTAGAAGCAGGCCACCCGCGGGGGACGTTGTGCGGCAGGTCGTCGTTCGCCCGTTCGTCGTCTGTCACGCGGCTCACCCCTTGTGCACTACCGGCGTTATCGGCTCAACGAGCGAGACCGTTGCTGGCAACGGCTCGGCAACCGCCGGGCGGTGTCGCCGGGCAGGCTGGAAGGGCGCCGCGGCCGCGCCGATGGCCATCAAGGGCGGGCCGAACTGGTGGAAGGTGCCCGCAGCGCTGGCGGAGCCGGGTGGTCCGGTGCTGTCGAGGTAGCTGGCCGGAGCTCGACGGGTTCTCACCGGCCCGCGGCCGAGCTCCCGTCAGCCCGAAGGGCCGCCCGCACCACCTTCCTGTCGTCTGGTTCGCGGCCGGGTGGGGGCATGGCGTCGGGAAACAGCCCGGGTGGGCGAGCAGGGCGAGACGGTCCGAACCCTGCTGTCGAGCCAGCTACCGTGGAGCGGTGGGCGTGGTGATTCCCCGGGCGCTGCAGCCGTACGTCGCCTCGTTGTCGACGTACGACATCGACATGGGCGCGCCCGGGGTGCACCGCGGGCTACCGGGCACGACACTGACGTTCGTGCTGCCGGTCGGGGAGCCGCTCGACATCGGCTGGCGCGGCGACGACGCGAGCCGTGGGCGCCGGTGGACGACGCTGTCGGGGCTGCACGCCGGCCCGGCCGAGATCCACCACGACGGAAAGCAGACCGGGGTGCAGCTGGACCTGACCACGGCCGGGGCGCGGGCACTGCTCGGGATGCCGGCGGCCGAGCTGGCCAGCACGCTGGTCGAGCTCGACGACGTCGTACCGTCCCTGCGGCACCTCCCGGAGCAGCTCGCCGACTGCGCGCCCGAGGCTCGGGCGGCCCTCGTCGCCGACGCACTGCTGGATCGGCTGACCGACCACGACGAACCGCGGGCCGAGGTCGGTCGCGCTCTCGCCCGGCTGACCCGCGGCGCAACCGTCCAGGACGTCGCCGACGACGTCGGCTACAGCCGCCGCCACCTCGGCACGCTGGTCCGCCGCGAGTGCGGGATGACGCCGCAGGAGGTACGCCGCCTGGGCCGCTTCGAGCGAACCCGTGCCGTGCTGGGCCGGGTGCCACTGGCCGAGGCCGCGCAGCGGTGCGGGTACGCCGACCAGGCCCACCTGACACGCGAGTGGGTACGGTTCGCGGGGTGCTCGCCGACGACCTGGTTGCGCGAGGAGTTCCCATTCCTTCAAGACCTGCACGCCGACGGTGGGGGAGAGTCGGGGGCATGAGCAACGCAGCGGAGATCAAGCTCTGGCACACCATGTCCTTCCGCGACGCCGACGCGATGATCGCCTGGCTGGGCGCGATCGGATTCGTCGAGCACGCGACCTACCGGGACGAGGCCGACCCCTCGGTCGTCGTGCACGCCGAGTGGCTGTGGCCCGGCGGTGGGGGCATCATGTTCGGCAGCGAGCGCGCCGACGGAGCGGTTACCAACGTGGGCGGCTCCGCGGCGTACCTGGTCACCGACGACCCCGACACCGTCTTCCAGCGTGCCGTCGACGCCGGGGCGACGGTGCTCCGCGAGCTGGTCGACCAGGACTACGGCGGCCGCGGCGGCAGCGTAACGGACCCGGAGGGCAACCACTGGTCGTTCGGGAGCTACCAGCCTTCCTGAGCGCTCATCCCGTTTGGTTGCGCCTGGTGGGGTCGGTGACAGCAGATCAGGGCGCAGCCGGGGTCGGTGAAGGCCGGGAAGTGGTCGGCCTCGCGCTCGTGGCCGCGTACGGGCCGGCGGTCGTTCGGCTCTGACGCGGCGAGGGTGTAAACGGTCAGTGATCTATGCGAGCAGGATTCGTCGACGTAGAAGCGCGAATCCTGTTTTGCCGCACATCTGCCGTCCGAGAATCCTGACCTTGGTGTCGGCGCCTTCGACGGGGCCGTTGCCGTGGGGCAGGGGCAGGCCGGCCACGACTCGGTGGGTCGGTGCGCAGCCTTGGTCGAAGGAGTGCGGTGCGGGCAGGTCGTCGGCCTCGGGGATGGTCATCCAGGCGTCGCGGTCGTGACCGCGCGGGCGATGAACAGGCCGACGACCTTGCCTACCTGTGCGGCTGTCTCTCGTTGCGGTCAGTGGCCGTGGTAGAGGGCGTCGATGTCGGCGCCGTGGTGCGCTTCGACCATGTCGCGTTTGATCTTCAGGGTCGGGGTGATCTCCCCGTCGGTTTCGGTGAAGTCCCGGGGCAGGATCCGGAAGGTCTTGACCTGCTCCGCCTTCGACAGCGTTTCGTTGGCCCGGTCGACGGCGGACTGCACCTCGCCGCGCAACTGCGGATCGTCCCGCATCGTGGCGACGGAGGCGTCCGGCCGGCCGTGTGCGGAGCGCCAGCGCAGCCATGCGTGCGGGTCGATGGTGACCAGTGCGGCCACGTACGGGCGGCCAGCGCCGACGAGCATGCACTGGCTGATCAGCGGATGAGCGCGGACGGCCTCCTCGATCGGCACCGGTGCGATGTTCTTGCCGGCCGCGGTGACGATGATTTCCTTCTTGCGGCCGGTGAGCCGCAGGAACCCGTCGCGGTCGAGATCGCCGAGATCACCGGTGCACAGCCAGCCGTCCTCGGTGAAGGTCGCGCGGGTGGCGTCCGGGTTGTTCCAGTAGCCCGGAAAGACGACGTCGCCGTGGGCGAGGATCTCGCCGTCGTCGGCGATGCGGATCTCGACCCCGGGCAGGGGACGACCGACCGTGCCGATTCGCTGCGCCGAGGGAAGGTTCGCCGTGAGTGTCGGCGAGGTCTCGGTGAGGCCGTACCCCTCCAACACCACGATGCCGGCGCCGCGGAAGAAGTGTTCGAGCCGCTCGTCGAGGGGCGCCCCGCCGACGATCGCCATCCGGCACCGTCCACCCAGCGCCGCCCGCAGCTTCCGGTACGCCAGCAGGTCGCACCCGCCACGGGCGAGCCGTAGCAGCATGCCCGGCCCGCCCGGCTTGTCGAGGGCGCGGCTGTAGCGCACCGCCACCCGGTCGGCGGCGGCGAACAGTCGTCCGCGGCGGGCGTCGTCGGCCTTCTGGTGGGCCTGGGCGTGCAGCTTCTCGAAGATCCGCGGCACCGCCAGGATGAAGGTGGGCCGGAACCTGCGTAGCTGGTCCAGCGCCCCCGACATGCCCGCGCTGTGCACCATCGTGGCCCGGGTCTGCACCATCCCCACCTGGATCAGTCGGGCGAACGCATGCGCGAGTGGCAGGAACAGCACCGTCGACGCCCGCGGGTGCAGCAACTCCGGCAGCACCGCGACGGCGCTGGTCACGTCGCGGTGGATGTTGCGGTGGGTCAGCACGCAACCCTTGGGACGGCCGGTCGTGCCGCTGGTGTACACGATCGTGGCCATGTCACCGCCGGCCACCCGCGCGCGACGGTCGTCGACCCGCGCATCGTCGACCGTACGCCCCTGCCCGGCCAGGGCGATCAGGTCGCCCGATTCGATCTGCCAGACCTCACGCAGGGCCGGTAGGTCCAGCCGCAGCCCCGCCACCATCTCGCCGTGTGCGGGCGTCTCCACCACGCAGCCCACGGCTGCGGAGTCCGACAGGATCCATCCCACCTGATCAGGACTGGCGGTGTCGTAGATCGGCACGGTCACCGCCCCGATTGCCCACAGGGCGTAGTCGACCAGGGTCCACTCGTACCGGGTCCGGCTCAGCAGTGCGACCCGGTCACCGTGCCGCACGCCGGCGGCGACGAACCCGCGAGCGATGGCCAGGACGTCGTCGCGGAACTGCTCGCAGGTCACCGACAGGTCGCCGCCGCCCCGTACCTGCCGCCGCGCCGGCCACGCCCGCGACACCGGGGCCGGCCGTACGAACTGCACCGCCCGCGGAGCCTCCTTGGCATTGATCCACACCCGGTCCGCCAGGCCCGGCGCCACCGTTCCCACGTCCACCGACGCGACAGCACCGCCCTGCACATCCACCTCCGCCACCCACGCTGCGACGCCCGATCGCGGCAACTGCCACCCTGCCCATCCTGGCGGCGTACGCCGACCGCGACGGCCGAATCGGCGGAACCGATCCGCAGTGCGGAGACACCTGCTAGCCGGAACGTGCCTCCGTTCTCAGCTCTCCGGGCGGGCGACTCCCCGGCCCAGCAGCGGGCCGGCGATCTCCCACATCGTGTCGGTCAACGGGACCGGGCGCAGCGAGTCCGGGTCGAGGTTCACCAGCACCCGGCTTCCCTCGGCATGGCGGACGGCGTGCGTGGTCGACAGCACCTCGAAGCGGTAGGTGACGCTGGTCCGCCCCGCCCGCTCGACCCAGAAGTGCACGTCGACATCGCACATCCCGACGATCGGGGCGTGGTAGGTGATTGTCAGCTCCCGTACCACCTGGACCGATTCGCGTGGGTCCGGCTTCCAGCCGGCTTCCAGCCAGTAGTCGATCACGGCCCGGTCGAACAGCACGGCATAGCCGGCGTGATGCAGGACGCCGAAACCATCAAGATCGTCAAGGTACACGCGCTGGCGCGTGACAACGCCGTCGGTGACGTCGATGCTCATGTTCCCTCTCCCCAAAAAAGCAACCGATCGGTCGCATAGTATGGGTCGCCGAGCTTTGCGTCCAGTCGGTCGCATATGCTGCGGGGGTGACTTCCGTGGATGGTCGGCGCCGCCGTGGCGATGCCACCCGGCGCACCGCTGCCCGCAGCGCCGCGATGACGGCGACGGTCAGCGGGCTGGACTCGGTGACGGTCGGCGGACTCGCCGCCTCGACCGGGTTGAGCAAGAGCGGGATCCTCACGGTGTTCGGCAGCCGCGAGGCCATTTTGCTCGCCGCCGTCGCCGAAGCACGCCAGATCTACATCGACACCGTGATCGCCCCCGGTTGGGGATCGCAGCCGGGACGGGATCGATTGCACGCGGTCGTGGACTCGTGGTTCTCGTGCCTACGCCGCAGGGTCTTCCCGGGCGGGTGCTTCATCACGGCGACATCCAGCGAGTACGGCCACCGGGACGGCCCGGTCGCCGATGCGATCCGCAAACTGAAGCGGGAATGGCTGGATCTGATCGAGTCCGAGCTGTCGATCGCGGGCTCCGCCGATCCGCCCGGCGACGCGTTCCGCATCGACGCGTTCCTCAGCGCCGCCAACACCCGGTTCCAGTTGTTCGACGACGAGACCGCGCTCGAACGCGGACGACACCTCGCGTTCGAGGTCATCGACCGGACCTCCTGAACCGGCCCGGACGCCCTCCCACATGCCCGCGTCCGGACGAGCGAACCGAGGGGCGACGATCTCGGCGAGCCGGCCGATCGCTTCGGGAAACGAGGCAGTCAGCCACGTTGGACACTGCACTAGGGTGCGGGGGTGACGGTTGCCCCTCGGGAAGCGGAAGTGCGCCTCGGTCCGATCGGCGCGCTGCTGTGCCGATCGATGTTCCTGGCCATCTGCCTGCCCGGGCCGATCCTGATCGTCGCCGCGATGACGTTGGACCCACCGCGGTCGCCCACGGACTTCTGGGGCCTGCTCGCCGGTGGCGTGCTGGTGACGATCGCCGGTGTCGGGTTCGGCATCTTCGGCTGGCGGCTGGTCACCCGCTCGCGCCGCGACGGGCGTCGGCTGTCCGCCGCTGGTGTCGCCGCGACAGCGGAGGTTCTCGCGGTGGCGAACCACCTGGGCGGCGAGGACCCTGGGCTGGAACTCCGCCTGCGGATCAGCGGGCCCGGGTTCGCCACGTTCGAGGCGGACACGATCCGCGCCGACGACCCGGCCCTCGTGCCCGGCGCGTTGCTGCCGGCCATCGTGGACCCCGTCGATCGGCTTTTTTCAATCACCTAGCGGCCATCCGGTCAGGCTGGCCCGGCCAACGTTCCCGCGTCGTCTCACACCCGGAGCCGCTGACACCGCCCTGTCTGCCAGGGTGGGTCGAGGCCAGCCGGCTGGACCCGGCGAAGGTGAGCGGGGCGGTCAGCCGCGGTGGTGATCGCTGGAGCGGCGTACAACCAGTTCGGGCTGGAAGACGACGTGCCGGTGGCGGTGCACCAGGTCCGCTTCGGCCTCCTCGAGCAGCAGCAGCGCCGCCGTGCGGCCAAGCTGCTCGCGGGGCTGACGGACCGACGACAGCGGCACCGCCGCCGCACCGGCGAACTCGATGTCGTCGTATCCGACGATCGCCACGTCGTCGGGCACCCGTAGCCCGCGTTCGGTCAACTGTTGCAGGACGCCGAGGGCGATCAGGTCGTTGGCGCAGATCACCGCAGTGGGCCGGTGCCCGGCGGGCAGGGTCAGCAGTTCCTCGGCCGCGCGCCGACCGGCGGCCACCGTCAGGCTGCCCGTGCTCGCCACGTGCAGTTCGGTGGCGACGGCACGCTCGGTCAACGCCGCGGCGGCGCCGGCATGCCGGTCGGCCACCTGGGGGATCGAGAAGGGGCCTCCGGCGTACGCGATGCGCCGGTGGCCCTGATCCAGCAGGTGCTCCATGGCCAGCCGGCCGCCGAGGAGGTCGTCCACGGCCACCGAGCAGCGACTCGCCTGCCCGGATCCGCGGTCGACCAGCACCACCGGGATGCCCCGGTTGTGCAGGCGTTCGAGGTTGGGTTGGACGCCGTGCGCGACGGGCGTGATGAGGACGCCGCGTACCCGCTGCTCTTCGAGTAGTTCGAGGTGGCGGCGTTCGCGGGCGCTGTCCTCGCCGCTGTTGCAGACGATGAGCATCGCGCCGGCTTCCTCGATGACCTGCTCGGCACCGTGGACCACGTCGGTGAAGAACGGGTTGGCCACGTCGAGCACGACGATCGCCACGGTGCGACTCTGGCCGGCGCGTAGCTGCCGGGCGGAGTCGTTGCGCACATAGCCGAGCTCGGCTATGGCGTCGAGGACCCTCTGCCGGGTGGCTGGCGCGACGCTGTTCGGCCGGTTGAGCACGTTGCTGACGGTGCCGAGAGACACGCCGGCGCGCCGCGCGACCTCCTTGATGCCTGCCGTTGCCATGGCTCCCTCGACGCTGTGGTGCAGGTGGTGGTCGGCGCCGGCGTGGCAAGGGCTCGCCGCGTCGCCGATCGGGAGAGCCTATCGGTGGTAGAACGTTTCACTCGTTCCAACTCGCGGGTCCTCCCTGGGCGAGTGGCGTTTCGGGCAGGCGAATCGCGGCCTGAGCCCACATTTGCGGTCCTGTATAACAGGACGGTAACCGGCTGGAAACCCTTGACCTGTGCCCAAGAACACACCTAGAGTCGGATTCCAAGTGAAACGTTTCATTCACTCCTGCAACCCCACAACCCCAAGGGGCCGCGTGCGTCCGGTCTTGGCGCTGGAGAGTGTGGACAAGTCGTTCGGCGCTGTCGCCGCCTTACGCAACGCCCGGCTGGACCTGTACGCCGGCGAGGCGCACGCCCTGGTCGGCGAGAACGGCGCCGGAAAGTCCACCCTGGTGAAGATCCTGGCGGGCGTGCACGGGCCGGACACGGGACGGGTGCTGCTCGACGGCGAGCCGGTCACCTTCGGTGGCCCGGCCGACGCCCGCGCGGCCGGCATCGCCGTCATCTACCAGGAGCCGACCCTGTTCCCGGACCTGTCGGTCGCGGAGAACATCTTCATGGGCCGGCAACCCCTCAAAGGGCTGCGCCGCATCGACGCCCCGGCCATGCGCGAGCGCACCGACGAACTGTTCGCCCGGCTCGGCGTCCGGATCGACCCGGACCGTCCCGCCCGCGGCCTGTCCATCGCCGACCAGCAGCTCGTCGAGATCGCCAAGGCGCTCTCCTTCGACGCCCGGGTGCTGGTGATGGACGAGCCCACGGCGGCCCTGTCCGGCGTCGAGGTCGAACGACTCTTCGCCGTGGCCCGCTCCCTACGCGACAACGGCGCGGCGATCCTGTTCATCTCGCACCGGTTCGACGAGGTGTTCTCGCTCTGTCAACGGGTCACCGTGATGCGCGACGGCCGGTGGATCGCCACCGACGAGATCGGCAACCTCACCGTGGACGGTCTCGTCCGCACCATGGTCGGCCGTGACGTCGCCGCGCTCTTCCCCAAGCTGGAGACCGAGGTGGGCGAGGTACGCCTGGAGGTCGACGGGCTGACCCGGCACGGCTACTTCGAAGACGTCTCCTTCACCGTGCGCGGCGGCGAGATCGTTGCCCTCGCCGGCCTGGTCGGCGCCGGTCGCAGCGAGGTGGCCCGGGCGATCTTCGGCGTGGACCGGTACGACGCCGGTGAGGTCCGCGTCGACGGCACGCGACTGCGCGGGGCCGACCCGCCGGCGGCGATCAACGCCGGCCTGGCCCTCGTGCCCGAGGACCGTCGCCAGCAGGGGCTGGTGATGGAGCTGTCCATCGAGCGCAACACCACGCTGCCGCGCCGGTGGGCCCTGAGCCGCCTGGGGCTGTTGTTCGGCGGCAGCGAGCGGCGTTCGGCGGCGGACTGGGCCAGGCGGTTGCAGGTCAAGGCCGCCCGCAACACCGACCCGGTCTCGACCCTCTCCGGCGGCAACCAGCAGAAGGTCGTGCTGGCCAAGTGGCTGTCCACCGAGCCCCGGGTGCTCATGATCGACGAACCCACGCGCGGCATCGACGTCGGCACGAAAGCCGAGGTGCACCGGCTGCTCTCCCAACTGGCATCCGAGGGCGTGGCGGTCCTGATGGTCTCCAGCGAACTGCCGGAGGTGCTCGGCATGGCCGACCGGGTGCTCGTCATGCACGAGGGTCGGCTCGTCGCCGACATTCCACGCGACCGGGCCGATGAGGAGAGCGTCATGTTCGCCGCGACCGGACAACGGAAGGTCGTCGCATGACCACGGCAGACGTACGGCCCCAGCCGGTCGCCCCGCCGCAGCGGCCCGGACCGGACCGGGAGTCCGGCGCCCGCCTGACGCACCGGCTGTTCGTCGTGCGCGAACTGGGCATCCTGCTCGCGCTGGTGCTCCTGGTCGCGGTGACCTTCGGCGTCAACCAGCGCTTCCTGTCCGCGCAGAACGTCAAGGACCTGCTGCTCGGTTCGACCATTCTGGCCATCCTCGCGGTCGGCCAGGCCATCGTGATCATCACCCGCAACGTGGACCTGTCGGTCGGCTCGATCCTCGGCCTGTCCGCGTTCGGCACCGGCGTGCTGTTCGTCAACAACCCCGGCGTACCGATCCCGCTGGCCATCCTGATCGGGGTCACGCTCGGCGCGGTCTGCGGCGCGGTCAACGGCGGCCTGATCGCGGCGGCCCGCGTACCGGCCCTGGTGGTCACCCTCGGCACGCTCTACGTGTTCCGCGGCATCGACCACACCTGGGCGACCGGACGCCAGATCAACGCCGCCGACATGCCGCGCGACTTCCTGCGGATGGGCACCGCCACCGTTCTCGGCGTCCCGGTGCTCGCGCTCTTCGCGGTCGCCGTGCTCGTCGCCGCCGGCTACCTGCTGCGCAACTACCGCAGCGGTCGGGAGCTCTACGCGATCGGCTCCGACCCCGACGCCGCCCGGCTGTCCGGCATCGCGGTCGGTCGACGGGTCTTCTTCGCCTTCGTGGCCAGCGGCGCGCTGGCCGGGCTGGCCGGCGTGCTGTACGCGGCCCGGTTCGGCACCCTCGACGCCAACGCCGGGCTCGGTATCGAGCTGAACGTGGTCGCGGCCGTGGTGGTCGGCGGCGTCGCGATCTTCGGTGGCAGCGGGTCGGTGTACGGCGCCGCGCTCGGCGCCGTCCTGCTGACCACCATCGGCAGCGCCCTGCCGGTGCTCGGGGTCACCCCGTTCTGGCAGCGCGCCGCGGTCGGCGCACTCATCCTGGCCGCCATCGGCCTCGACCGGGCGCTCGCCGTCCGCATGGCACGTCGTCTGCGAGGAGGCAAGACCCGTGGCAACTGACACCCTGGCCACCCCGGGACCCACCGCCACCCCGGCGTCGCCACCGGGACCGCCCACCTGGCGCCGCCTGATCGGATCGTGGGACGCCGTCCTCATCCTCGCGCTGCTCCTGGTGACGCTCGTCGCCACCACCTCGATCGAGGGTGTCGGCAGCCCGCGCTTCTACCGCTTCGTCGTGCTGGAGGCGATCCCGATCGCCCTGATCGCACTGCCGATGACACTGGTCGTCATCACCGGCGAGATCGACCTGTCGGTGGCGAGCACGGTCGGCCTGACCTGCGCGGTACTCGGCCAACTCTGGTACCTCGGCATCACCTCGCTGCCGCTGCTGATCGTGCTGAGCCTGCTGCTCGGCGCCGCCCTCGGTGCGGTCAACGGCCTCTTCGTCACGGTGTTCGGCCTGCCGTCACTGGCGGTCACCATCGGCACGCTCGCGCTCTACCGTGGCCTGGCGTACGTCGTCCTCGGCGACCGGGCGATCGCCGACTACCCGCCGACCTGGACGCAGAACGCGGTGGCCCCCATCCCGGGCACCGTCATTCCCTGGTTCGTGCTGGTCCTGGCCGCCCTCGCCGTCATGTTCGGCGTGCTGCTGTACGCCACCCCGATCGGTCGTTCGCTCTACGCGATCGGCAACAGCGCCGAGGCGTCCACCTTCGCCGGTGTCTCGGTGCTGCGCACCAAGTTCTGGCTCTTCGTCGCCACCGGTGCCATGGCGGCGCTGGCCGGCGTCTTCTGGACCTTCCGGTTCGCCAGTGCCCGGGCCGACAACGCGACCGGGTTGGAGTTGGCGGTGGTGGCGGCCGTGTTGCTCGGCGGCGTCTCCATCTTCGGCGGCCGGGGCGGGCTCGTCGGCGTGCTCGCGGCGGTGGCCCTGCTCGGCGTCCTGCGCAACGCGCTGCAACTGGCCGACGTGCCGGCGAACGCCCTGACCATCGTCACCGGCACCCTGCTCATCCTCTCCGTCGTCGGACCGAACGCCGTGCGGATGACGCGCGAGCGGCTACGTCGGCGCCGACCCGCCACCACCCCGAAAGGAAATCACCATGAGGATCAGACGTACCCGGATCGTCGCGACCGCGGTGCTGGCCGCCGTCGCCCTCACCCTCGGCGCCTGCGCCGAGGACACCGACACCGGTGGCGACACCGGCGCCGGCGCCAATCCCTCCGGCACCATCAAGGAGGGCCTCAAGGTCACCTTCCTGCCCAAGCAGGTCAACAACCCGTACTTCGACACCTCCGACAACCAGGGCGGCAAGCCGGCGGTCGAGGAGTTCAAGGGCCAGTACGCCCAGACCGGCCCGTCCGAGGCGAGCCCGTCGGCCCAGGTGTCGTACATCAACACGCTCTCCCAGCAGGGCACCGACGTCATCATCATCGCGGCGAACGACCAGGACGCCGTCTGCGGCTCGCTGACCGAGGCCCGGGCGGCCGGGGCGACGGTCGTCACCTACGACTCGGACACCAAGCCGGAGTGCCGGGACGCCTTCGTCAACCAGGCCACCTCGGAGGGCATCGCCCAGTCGCAGATCAAGCTGATCTCCGACGCGGTCGGTCCCGACGGCGGCGAGATCGCCATCCTGTCGGCGACCGCGAACGCGACGAACCAGAACGCCTGGATCGAGCTGATGAAGACCGAACTGGCCAAGCCGGAGTACAGCAAGCTCAAGCTGGTGGCCACGGTCTACGGCGACGACCAGGACGAGAAGTCGTTCCAGGAGGCCCAGGGCCTGCTGTCCCGCTACCCGAACCTGAAGGGCATCATCTCGCCGACCACCGTCGGTGTCGCCGCCGCGGCCCGCTACCTTTCCGGCTCGTCCTACAAGGGCCAGGTCCAGCTCACCGGGCTCGGCACGCCCAACCAGATGCGCGAGTACGTCAAGGACGGCACCGTCAAGGCGTTCGCCCTGTGGAACCCCACCGACCTCGGTTACCTCGCCGCGTACACCGGTGCGGCGCTCGCCTCCGGGATCATCACCGGCAAGGAGGGGGAGACGTTCACCGCCGGCAAGCTCGGCGAGTTCACCGTCGGCGCGAACGGTGAGGTGCTGCTCGGCGAACCGTTCGAGTTCAACGCCACCAACATCGACCAGTTCAACTTCTGACCGGTGTGCGTGCGCCGGGTCTGCCGCACCCGCCAGGTCAGACCGGAGCGGACGGCGCAGTACCGGCGCCGCCACCCCGCCGTCCACGTCCGGACCGAGATCTTCCATCTCGAAGAGCAACTTGGGGAGCGGCAATGACCGAGATCGACCCGAGCACCCGCCGGCGGGTCCTCGACGCCCTGCGGGAGCAGCGCATCGAGACCCCGTCCTGGGCTTACGGCAACTCGGGTACCCGGTTCAAGGTGTTCACCCAGCCGGGCGTGCCCCGCGACCCGTACGAGAAGGTGGCGGACGCGGCGACCGTGCACCGCTTCACCGGTGTCGCGCCGACCGTGGCCCTGCACGTCCCGTGGGACCGGGTGGACGACTACGCCGCGCTGGCCGGGTACGCCGGGGAACAGGGCGTCGAACTGGGCACCGTCAACGCCAACGTGTTCCAGGACGACGACTACAAGCTGGGCTCGGTCACCAACCCCGACCCGGCGGTCCGCCGCAAGGCGATCGGGCACCTCCTGGAGTGCGTCGACGTCATGGACGCCACCGGGTCGCGGGACCTCAAGCTGTGGTTCTCCGACGGCACCAACTACCCCGGACAGGACAACACCCGCGAGCGGCAGGACCGCCTCGCGGAGGCGCTGCGGCAGGCGTACGACCGGCTCACCGGCGAGCAGCGGCTACTGCTGGAGTACAAGCTGTTCGAGCCGGCGTTCTATCTGACCGACGTGCCGGACTGGGGCACCGCGTACGCGCACTGCCTCGAACTCGGTGACCGGGCCCAGGTGGTCATCGACACCGGCCACCACGCACCGGGTACCAACATCGAGTTCATCGTGGCCTTCCTGCTGCGCGCCGGGAAACTCGGCGCCTTCGACTTCAACTCACGCTTCTACGCCGACGACGACCTGATGGCGGGCGCGGCGGACCCGTTCCAACTGTTCCGGATCATGCACGAGATCGTCCAGGCCGACGCGTTGCGCCCGTCCTACGGCATCGCGTTCATGCTCGACCAGTGCCACAACATCGAACCGAAGGTGCAGGCGGTCATCCGGTCGGTGCTCAACGTCCAGGAGGCGACCGCCAAGGCGCTCCTGGTGGACGTGGCGGCGCTGACCGCCGCCCAGCGCTGCGGCGACGTGCTGGAGGCCAACGCCGCGCTGATGGACGCGTACCACACCGACGTCCGGCCGTTGCTGCGCGAACTGCGCGAGGAGCTGGGGCTGGACCCGGACCCGGTCGCGGCCTACAAGCGCTCCGGCCACCTGGAGCGGGTCACGGCCGAGCGGGTCGGTGGTCAGCAGGCGGGTTGGGGCGCCTGACACCTCCCGGCCACATCCCTTTGTCGCCTGTACCCCGAGAAATGCGAAGGAAGCCATGACGAACCCCGCGGTGCGTGACCTGTTGGACCGCAGCAACCGGCTCGGCGCCGATCCGGCGAACACCAACTACGCCGGCGGCAACACCTCCACCAAAGGGGTGGAGACCGATCCGGTGACCGGCGAACCCACCGACCTGCTCTGGGTCAAGGGTTCCGGCGGTGACCTCGGCACCCTCACCGAGCACGGGTTGGCCGCACTCCGGTTGGACCGGCTCCGGTGCCTGGTCGACGTCTACCCCGGTGTGGAGCGCGAGGACGAGATGGTCGCCGCGTTCGACTACTGCCTGCACGGGCGCGGCGGAGCGGCACCGTCCATCGACACCGCGATGCACGGTCTGGTCGACGTGACACACGTCGACCACCTGCACCCGGACTCGGGAATCGCGATCGCCACCGCCGCCGACGGGCCGGAGCTGACCCGGAAGATCTTCGGCGACCGCGTGCTCTGGGTGCCGTGGCGCCGGCCCGGCTTCCAGTTGGGACTCGACATCGCCGCCGCGCAGCGGGCCAACCCGCAGGCCATCGGTGTCATCCTGGGTGGGCACGGCATCACCGCCTGGGGCGCCACCAGCGACGACTGCGAGGCCAACTCCCGCGAGATCATCGTCACCGCGGCCCGGTACATCGCCGAGCACGGTCGGCCCGAGCCGTTCGGGAAGCTGGTGTACGAGCCGCTGCCCGAGCCGGAGCGGCAGGCCCGCGCCGCCGCGCTCCTACCGGTGCTGCGTGGTCTCGCCTCCACCGACCGGGCGCAGGTGGGCCACTACACCGACAGCGACGTGGTGCTCGACTTCGTCGGCCGCGAGCGGATGGCGGAACTGTCCGCGCTGGGCACGTCGTGCCCGGACCACTTCCTGCGGACGAAGGTCCGCCCGATGGTGCTCGACCTGCCGCCCACCGCCGGGCTGGCGGAGACCGTCGCGCGGCTCAGGGAGTTGCACGCCGTCTACCGCGCGGACTACCGCGCCTACTACGAGCGGTACGCCGAGGCGGACAGCCCGGCCCTGCGCGGCGCCGACCCGGCCATCGTGCTGGTGCCGGGCGTCGGCATGTTCAGCTTCGGGGCGAACAAGCAGACCGCGCGGGTCGCCGGGGAGTTCTACGTCAACGCCGTCAACGTGATGCGGGGCGCCGAGGCGGTCTCGGCGTACGCCCCGATCGACGAGGCGGAGAAGTTCCGCATCGAGTACTGGGCGCTGGAGGAGGCGAAGCTCCAGCGGATGCCGAAGCCCAGGCCGCTTTCCACCCGTATCGCGCTGGTCACCGGCGCCGGGTCCGGCATCGGCCGGGCGATCGCCCACCGGATCGCCGCCGAGGGCGCCTGCGTCGTGGTCACCGACCGGGACGCCGTCGCCGCCCGGACCGTCGCGGCCGAGATCGGCGGCCCGGACGCCGCCGTCGCCGTGCCGCTCGACGTCACCGACGAGGAGCAGGTGGCCGCCGCCGTCCGGGCGGCGGTGCTCGCCTTCGGCGGGGTCGACCTGGTGGTCAACAACGCCGGGCTGTCGCTGTCGAAGTCGTTGCTGGACACCACCGCCCGCGACTGGGACCGGCAACACGACGTGATGGCCAAGGGGTCGTTCCTGGTTTCCCGGGAGGTCGCCCGGGTGCTCGTCGCCCAGGGCATGGGCGGCGACATCGTCTACATCGCCAGCAAGAACGCGGTGTTCGCCGGCCCGAACAACGTCGCGTACGGCGCGGCAAAGGCGGACCAGGCGCACCAGGTCCGGCTGCTCGCCGCCGAGTTGGGCGCGCACGGTGTGCGGGTCAACGGTGTCAACCCGGACGGGGTGGTGCGCGGCTCCGGCATCTTCGCCGGCGGTTGGGGCGCCGACCGGGCCGCCGTGTACGGCGTACCCGAGGAGAAGCTCGGCGAGTTCTACGCGCAACGCACCCTGCTCAAGCGGGAGGTGCTGCCGGAGCACGTCGCCAACGCCGTCTTCGCCCTCACCGCGGGCGACCTGTCGCACACCACCGGCCTGCACATCCCGGTCGACGCCGGCGTCGCCGCCGCCTTCCTGCGGTGACGACGATGCCGCCGAGGGGTGCCCCGGGGACCGGGGCCGGGTCCCCGTCCGGGGCGGACCTGCCGGCCGGGTCCGCGGCCCGGGCCCGGCCCGGTGCGGCACCGCACCCCGGTGGCACCACGCCGGCCGGCGTCGCCGCCGTCGATCTCGGCGCCTCCAGCGGCCGGGTGGTCCTCGGCCAGGTCGGCCCGGACACCCTGCACCTGACGGTGGCGCACCGGTTCGCCAACGAGCCGGTGCGCGTCGGCGGGACGCTGCACTGGGACATCCTGGCGCTCTTCCGCGAGGCGCTGACCGGGCTCCGCGCGGCCGGCCCGGTGGCCAGCATCGGCGTCGACTCCTGGGCGGTCGACTACGGCCTGGTCGACGCCTCGGGTGCGCTGCTCGGCAATCCGGTGCACTACCGCGACACGCGTACCGACGGCGTCCTGGAGCAGGTCACGCGGCGGCTCGGCGCCGAACGTCTCTACGCCACCACCGGTCTTGCGCAACTGCCGTTCAACACCCTCTACCAACTCACCGCGGCCGTCGCCACGCCGCAGTTCGGCGCCGCCCACCGGCTGCTCATGATCCCGGATCTGATCGCCTACTGGCTGACCGGGCAGGTCGGCGCCGAGATCACCAACGCCTCCACCACCCAGCTGTACGACGTACACACCCGCACCTGGGCGGATGGCCTGATGGCCGACGCAGGCATTCCCCGGCACCTCTTCCCGCCGTTGCGGGAGCCCGGCACCCGGATCGGGCCGACGCTGCCCGGGCTGGACCTGCCGGGTACGCCGGACGTGGTGGCGGTCGGCTCCCACGACACCGCCTCGGCCGTGGTCGCGGTGCCCGCCAGCGGCGAACACTTCGCCTACATCTCCTGCGGCACCTGGTCGCTGGTCGGCGTCGAGCTGGACCGACCGGTGCTCACCGGGGCCAGCCGCCGGGCGAACTTCACCAACGAGGGCGGCGTCGACGGCACGATCCGCTACCTGCGTAACGTCATGGGTCTGTGGCCGTTGCAGGAATGCCTGCGCAGCTGGGGCGGACCCGACCTGGCCGGCCTGCTCGCCGCCGCCGCGCGCGAACCCGCGTTCCGCAGCGTGGTCGACATCGACGACCCGGCGTTCCTGCCGCCCGGCGACATGCCGGACCGCATCGCCGGGGCGTGCCGCCGTTCCGGGCAGCCGACGCCGCGGTCTCCGGCCGCCGTCGTCCGCTGCATCGTCGACAGCCTGGCGCTCGCCCACCGCCGGGCGGTCCACCAGGTGCAGGAACTCTCCGGCCGGCACGTCGACGCGGTGCACATCGTCGGGGGAGGGGCGCGCAACGCCCTGCTGTGCCAGCTCACCGCGGATGCCTGCGGGCTGCCGGTGCTGGCGGGGCCGGTGGAGGCCACCGCGATCGGCAACGTGCTGGTGCAGGCCCGGGCCGCCGGTGCGGTCGGCGGCGACCTCGCTGCGCTGCGCCGGCTGGTACGACAGACTCAGCGGATAGTGCGCTACGAGCCCGAACGCGGCTCCGGGGCGGCGCGGGCGGATGAACGGCGGGTGGAGGTGTGACGTGCGGATCGCGTTGTTCGTGACCTGCCTGGCGGACACCATGTTCCCCGAGGCGGCGAAGGCGACCGTTCGGCTGCTGGAACGGCTGGGCCACGAGGTGGTGTTCCCTGCGGGGCAGACCTGTTGCGGACAGATGCACATCAACACCGGCTACCAGGCCCGGGCCGTACCGCTGGTACGCCGGCACGTGCGCACCTTCGATCCGTACGACGTGATCGTCGCACCCTCCGGGTCGTGCGTCGGGTCGGTGCGCCACCAGCACGCGCTGGTGGCCCGCCGCGGCGGTGACGAACGGCTGGCCAGCCGGGCCGAGTCGGTGGCCGGGCGGACGTACGAGCTGTCCGAACTGCTGGTGGACGTGCTCGGGGTCACCGACGTCGCCGCCTACTTTCCGCACCGGGTGACCTATCACCCGACGTGCCACTCGCTGCGTTCGCTGCGGGTGGGGGACCGGCCGTTGCGCCTGCTGCGCGCGGTACGCGGGCTCGAACTGGTCGAGCTGCCGGCGGCCGAGCAGTGCTGCGGGTTCGGTGGCACGTTCGCGGTGAAGAACGCGGACACGTCGATCGCGATGCTGGCGGACAAGATGCGCCACGTGCTCTCCACCGGCGCGGACGTCTGTACGGCGGGCGACGCCTCGTGCCTGATGCACATCGGTGGCGGGCTGTCCCGGTTGCGGACGGGGGTGCGTACGGTGCACCTGGCCGAGATACTGGCCTCCACCGAGCAGGGCGGCAGCCCCGGCGAGCGAGGCGAACTGGTGGTGCGAACGTGACCCGGACCTTCCTCGGCATGCCGGCGACCGCGCCCGGGGGCGTCGGGCAGCTGCGGGGCGAGGAACCCTTCCCGGCCGCCGCACGGCGGGCCCTGGCCGATGCGCAACTGCGCCGCAACCTCGGGCATGCCACGGCGACGATCAGGGCGAAGTCCGGTGCGGTGATCGCCGAGGTGCCGGACTGGGAGCAGCTGCGGGCGGCCGGCTCCGCGATCAAGGCCGACGTGCTGGCCCGGCTGCCGGAACTGCTCGAGCAGCTGGAGGCGCGGGTGACGGCCGCCGGGGGAGTGGTGCACTGGGCCGCCGACGCGAACGAGGCGAACCGGATCGTCACCGACCTGGTCCGCGCCACCGGCAGCGACCGGGTGATCAAGGTCAAGTCGATGGCGACCCAGGAGATCGGCCTCAACGAGGCACTCGAGGCCGCCGGGATCATTCCGGTGGAGACCGATCTGGCCGAACTCATCGTGCAACTCGGTGACGACCGGCCGAGTCACATCCTGGTGCCGGCCATCCACCGTAACCGGGCCGAGATCCGGGAGATCTTCCTGCGGGCGATGCCGGGGGTGGACCGGGCGTTGACCGACGAGCCGGCGGACCTGGCGGCGGCGGCGCGTCGCTTCCTGCGACAGACGTTCCTGTCCACGTCGGTGGCGGTCTCCGGGGCGAACTTCGCCGTGGCGGAGACCGGCACGTTGGCGGTGGTGGAGTCCGAGGGCAACGGACGGATGTGTCTGACCCTGCCGGAGACGCTGATCACCGTGATGGGTGTGGAGAAGGTGGTGCCGACCTGGCGCGACCTGGAAGTCTTCCTGCAACTGCTGCCCCGGGCCTCGACCGGGGAGCGGATGAACCCCTACACCTCGATGTGGACGGGCGTGACCCCGGGCGACGGGCCCCAGGCGTTCCACCTGGTGCTGCTCGACAACGGTCGCAGCGCGGTACTCGCCGACGGGGTGGGCCGGCAGGCGCTGCACTGCATCCGCTGCTCCGCCTGCCTGAACGTCTGCCCCGTGTACGAGCGCACCGGCGGACACGCCTACGGGTCGGTCTACCCGGGCCCGATCGGTGCCGTGCTCTCCCCGCAGTTGACCGGGGTGGCGGACAACGCCTCCCTGCCGTACGCGTCGTCGCTCTGCGGGGCCTGCTACGACGCATGCCCCGTGAAAATCAACATTCCGGAACTGCTGGTGCACCTGCGCGACCAGGTTCCGCACCCGCGCGGTGAGTCGGTGGCCATGGCCGCCGCCGCGTACACCATGGACCACCCCGCACTCTTCGCGGCCGCGCAGCGTGCCGCGCGGCTGAGCCGGCTGGCCGGCCGGCGTGGCCGGGGCCTGCCGCCGCCGCTGTCCGGTTGGACCGCCGGCCGTGACCTGCCCGAGCCGCCGGTGGAGACCTTCCGGGAATGGTGGGCGAAGCGGTGAGCAGCCGGGATCTGATCCTCGGCCGGCTGCGCGCCGCGATCGCCGACGGCACCGATCCCGTCCGGGTGCCGCGCGACTACCGGCGGGAGGGCACGGCAGACCTCGACCTGCTGGTGGAACGGCTGACCGACTACCGGGCCCGGGTGCACCGGGTGCCCGAGACCGCCGTCGCCGACACGGTCGCCGGCATCCTGCCGGCGTCCGCGACGGTCGTCGTACCACCGGGACTGTCGGCGGCCTGGCTGCCCCCGACCGTGACCGCGCTCCGCGACGACGGTCTGGACAACGCCCGGATCGCCGCCGCGGACGGCGTCGTCACGGCCGCCGCCGTCGCCGTGGTCGAGACCGGCACCGTCGTCCTCGACGGCTCGCCCGACCAGGGCCGCCGCGTCCTCAGCCTCCTGCCGGACCTGCACATCTGCGTCGTCCGCGCCGCCCAGGTGGTGGCCGGGGTGCCGGCGGCGCTCGGCCGACTCTCCCCGCACCGCCCGCTGACCTGGATCAGCGGGCCGTCGGCCACCAGCGACATCGAACTCAACCGGGTCGAGGGTGTGCACGGCCCCCGCACACTGCACGTCGTCCTGCTCTCCTGAACCGCCGCACCGCGACGCCCTCTTCAGCGGCGGAGCGCAGCGCACCCGGCGCGCACAGGATGTCGCGCTACCAGCCGCGCCCACCAACACCCCGGCGGCCGCCGCAACGGTCATCCTCCGGGGCGGACGGAGTCCGAGGCTGCGGTAGGCCCGGAGCCCGCACGCCCGTCACCGCCGCTTACGCACGTCTTCCCGGTTGAGTCGTGCGGTCGTGGACCGCGTTCGGCCGGCCACCACACATCCTCGGGTCCGACGCGGTGCAACTCGTACTTGCCGAGCGCACTGACGAGCAGCCTGACCTCGAGTTCCAGGCATTTCACCAGGCGCTCCAGACCGGCGTGGGGATCCTCGTCGACGGCGATGAGGGCTGCCCGGCCGAGGCCGACCGCACGGGCGCCAAGAGCGAGGCACTTGACGAGGCGACTTCCTTCCCACATGCGGCCGCTGGCGAGGAGGCAACCCTCGGGTTGACCGATGCGGCGCAGGCACTCGGCCAGGGGCAGTCCGACGTGCTCGAGCATGGCGTACGGAGCCCAGCCCGAACCGGCTTCGGCGCCGTCCACGGTCACGGCGTCCGCACCTGCGTCCCAGGCGGCGGCGGCGGCTTCGCGGATGTCGCGTCCCGGATGCAGCTTCACCCATACCTGGGCGCGAGGGAAGTTGTTTCGCATGAGCCTGATCTGCATGCGCAGGATTTCGCTGGTGAATGTGCCCGGACTGCTGTACCGGAGTAAATGGCGCATATCGTTCGAGTGGTCCTCGATGCGGTAGACCCCGTCCAGGCGTGCCGCCGCTTCCTGGTCGACCAAGGTGATACCGCCCAGCCCCGGCTTTGCGCCCTGTCCCACCTTGAGCTCGAATCCCAGCCTTCCGGTGGACAGGAGCGCCGCCGCGGTCGGATCGCTGTAGATCGTGTTCCACACCTCCATGTCCGCGTCCTCGGTGCTCTGTTGCACGACCACCCCACCGCAGTCGCCGGTCGCCTCTTCCAGGTAGGCGCGAATCCGGCGTAGCAACAGGCTCTCGGTTCCTGGGTCGACGCGACCGTAGTGGCCGTAGGTGGGAACGATGTTCTCGCCAATCACCATCGGCACGCCGAGCCGACCCGCCTGCCGAGCCACGGCCACCCCGATGTCGCCGCCGGAGACCTGGGTGGAGCCGAACGCCGAGACGTACAGGGGCAGTGAACTCTGGAATCCGCCGAGGGATGTGCGCAGGGCTACATCCGCGTGCAGTGGTTCTCGACCCAGCTCGACGAGCTTGGACACCCGGTCGGGTACGAAGACCGGAGGTACGAGCCGCATGCTGTCGATCTGGTCGACCGGCGCGGCGCCATACCGCTGCCCGAACACCGTGCCCCCATACTCTTCAGTGGGCGGGAAAGCGGCTTCCACCCCGAGTCGGGCCCGCTCGCGGATCGCCACATCGGGCATGCCTACGACCTTCACCGCAGACCTCCCATCGGCCGCCGCCAGGCTGCGTCTGGGCCGCTGTCCGGCACCCTCCCGCGGCAATTCTCCGCCGGCGTCACCCTGTTCCTCCTGCTGAGCTGACAGCACGCTGATGTCGGGCAACCACCCGGTGCAGGTATCTGTCGAACTCCGCCATCGGCGCCCCGTCGTCGAAGACCGCGTCGTACCCGCTGTCCACGAGCTTCGCGACGACGTGCAGCGGCTGTCGCCCGCCGACGCCCAGCTTGCCTCCGATGACAACCGGCTTGTCACTCATCGCAGGTATCGAGCGGATCCTCCGAATGACGCGCAGACCGTCGGTGACGCCGTGCCCGTTCAGGGTGCTCACGACCACGAGGTCGGGCACTCGGCGTCGGCACTCCTGGACAATCAGCTCGTCGGGCACGCACGGCCCGAGATTCACCACGTCGTAGCCCAGCCCTTCCAGGTGTATCTGAAGAAAGACCAGATTCCAGGTGTGTGAATCAGATTGCAGTGTGGTCAGCAGGGCAGTATCTCGGCGGCGGGGGCGGTGGGCCCGTCACCGGAGTCGATTCGCACGATGGAACGCGTCGTCGTCACGATCATCCTTCTTGTGCCCTAGGGCGAGACGATACCGGGGAGCTTGGGAAAGGCGCTCGCTTCCCAGGTGGATTCCAGACCGGCGATGTAGCGCACCAGGCGCTCGAGGCCGATGCCGAATCCGGCGCTCGCCGGGATCCCTTGCTTCATCATGCCCAGATACCAGGCGTACTTGGCGGGGTTCTCCCCTGTCTCTCGCATCCTCAGCACGATCCGGGCATAGTCCGCCTCACGCTCACTACCGCTGGCGAGTTCGCCGTACCCCTCTCCCGCGATGAGGTCGAAGTTGCGGAGCAGGCCAGGGACTTCCGTGCTCTCACGATCATAAAACCCGCGTGAGCCCTTGGGATAGTCGGTCACGAAGAAGGGAGTGCCGACGATTGCGGACAGCAGCGCCTCGCCCTTCCAGGAGAGTTCCGACGCCTCGTCCTGGGGACAGCCCGCATTGTGCAGGAGCTTCACCGCCTCCGCATGCGTGACGCTGGTAAAGGGCTTGGCGGCCGCGTCCGCCAGGGCGGCAGTGTTGCGGCCGACCTTGCCCAGTTGGGTGGCTGCGGTGTCGAGCACCCGCCGGATCGCGTTGAGAACGATCTTCTCGGCCATCGCCATGGCGTCCTGTCGGGTCGCTCCCGCCATCTCTACGTCGAGCTGGTGGAACTCGCACAGGTGTCGCTGGGTCGATGCCGTTTCCAAGGGCTCAAGTCTGATGTTGGGAGCGACAAAGAAGACTCTTTCGTGATTGAGGAGGGCCGCCTGCTTGTAAAGAATGGCGCTGGTCATGAGCCGATAGCGGTGCCCGTAGTAGTCCACGTCAATCTGCTTGGATCCCCGGATCCCCGGGTCAGTCACCGGCCCCATGACCGGTGGTAGGAGTTCGATGAATCCCTCCGTACCCAGAAGGTCTCGTGTGGCGGCGAGCACAGCGTTCTGGATGGACATGACCGCTCTGGTTCGCGGGTGCGCGAGGTGCTCCCAGAGCGGAGGAAGTTGGACGCCGGAACCCGACGGCTCGTGACGGTGCATCATGCCCCTTTTATTCAATCGATGGGTGCGACAGGCTTCCTGCCCGCCAACTCGGGGCGGTCGAATCTGTCCCTGACGAGATTGAGGTCCGCAAGCAGGCCTTGCGACGTCAGCCGGACCGAGGGGCCGACGGGTTCGACTGTGGGACTAATCGGCATTGAACCAACATCAAGCCACTGCAGACGGCCCTGTGGATCGATGCGGCTACGAGTCCTGCCGGCATTGTCGGGATGCAGGCAGAAGGGTATGTCGAGGATTCCGCGGCGGAAGGCGATGTGGAGACCGCGCGAAAGGTCGGGCGAAAGCTCGAGCACCGCTTCGACGAGATTCCGTGCCTCCCGGTAGACGCAGTCGGAACCGGCGTTTCCCGGATCAGCCGGGTGCCGGTCGCCGGGGTGGCGGGCGGCATCATCGGCTTCTTCGAGCGCCTCGACGTTCTCCGCGATTGTGGGAATCCGATGTGCCTCTGCGGAGGTCTTCACGATGAGGCGTTCCATTCCGGTGGCCACCGCCAGGTGAGCCGCTTCCCGTAACAACTCGAGGGCACCCTTGCGGGTGCGTGGGTAGACGCCCATGTAGGCGTAGAGTACGAAATGGACATCGCGCGCTGGTACGAATTCCGTCGCGAGTCGGCGCATTGCCGCGACCGCTTCGATATCCTGCTCGAAGTGCGTCTGCTGTGCGTAACTCAATGACACGCTCGACACTCCGTGCAGGCAGAAGAACCTTGCCTCGAGAACGCTTAGTGCCACCAGCACGCTGGGCGGGCAAAGCTGCCCGAGTAGGCATCCACCAAATGTCTCGAGGTGGGCCGTGCCGCCGCTCTGGAATGCAAATTGAGAGGTCGCTTCGGACCAATTATTGATGGATTCCCGGAGCGGCACTCGCCCATAGGGGAGGCAGTACGAGACGGGACCACCCTCGGACGCATCGAGCCCCAGCCTGGAAAGCGCGGCGAAGATTGCGCCCGGCCGGGCCGAGCCGTGGCGCACCTGTACCGGGAAGCTTTCGGAAAGGATGCCGTCAAGTGCTTTTGCCGTTACGTCGGCGGGATGGTCGACAATTGGATAACCGTTGAGCTGCAATCCGTGCTCGAGCGCTGTCCGAACGTGCTCGTGATCGCCGACGCGAGTATAGCTGTCGACGGTTATGGTTCCCACGGTGTTAGCTCTCGCGGCTCTGGTCGCCGCCAATCCCGCTGCCATTCTTGCTGGCTCCGCGAATCCCATGCGGGGCTGCACGACGAGACCCTTCTCCGCGTACGCCGACCTGACGTACTCGCCGAAAGAACGAGGTTTGAGGGAGGAATAGTCGACAAGCGTCACCCGGGTCGCCTCTCCATGTTCGCTCGGCTTGGTGTCGATATCCCACCCGCTATGTGAGGCGATTGGCACCCGACCGGCAACGTTCTCTCCACGGACATCGACACCACTGTCATCGTGCCGACAGTAATCGCTCGCACTGTTTATCGATATGGTAATTGCCCGACGCTATTCAGTTGGGCAGTAGGGGCGGCAATTGGGCGGCAACTGATACGGCAGCCGCCCTTCGAGATCATGCCTGTAGTTCGAGCTTGAGTCGGCGTGTGTAGTGGGTTCGGGCTTGGTGGGATCGCCGGAACTGTGACCAGCGCAAACGGTGAGCGGGGTCGCGGGGATGACGAAGGTGTTGATCAGGCATCGAGTTTCGTTGACCGCGAGTCTGACTGAGGCCGTACGCCCGCGGCGGCCCAGCTGCCGGGAGGCCAGCGTCCAACGCTGCGGCGGTCATGTCGATGGCCAGCTCCGGCCGACTCGCGAAGTTGACCTCGTGCGGCACTGCCGCGGCCCGACGCTGTTCTCAGGATCTGCCGCTACCCGCCCGGGTTTCCGCGGTAACGCGCGGCCACCGTACGATCTTCGGTCACGTCCACAACCGATGATGATCGGCAGTGGCCGTCTGTCGAAACGAGGGCGACGTGGGTACGTTCGGAACCGGACCGTTCAGCAGTGACGGCGCACTGGACTTCCTTGACGAGGTCGCCGAACGCCCACCACAGCAGCGCGCCGAGGTGCTGCGGCGGGCGTTCGGCTACGTCGTTGCCAACCGCGACCTCCTTTGGCGGGAGTTCTTCCCCGACGAAGTCGTCGCGGCGGCAGCCCTCGTGGCCGCGGCCCTTCCCGGCGGCGAGCACCTACAGAACCGCCTTGCGCAGGTGTCCGACGAACCACGCGCGGTGATGCTGCCCGGGCCAGTGCCCGACCTCGCCGCGCCGGCGCTCGAAGCGTTGCGATTCGTGGCCGGACCCGGCGGGCCATGGCATCAGGGATGGACGACGGAGACCAACCGAGCTGAGGCCCAGCAGACCATCGACGGTCTCACCGCCATCCTCCGAGCGGCGAACTCATGAACCACCGAGCTTAGGCGGACTCGAGTTCGATCGCCGTGATGGCCAGCAACCGGCCGGATCCCGCGTCACGCATCGCCATGTCGGCGAGCTCGATCTCTGGATTCGCCGCGGAGCACCACCGGCGCACGGTGATCGTGAAGACGGCGCCGGGGTCGGCGTTGCCGAAGTACCCGACCTTCTGATCGATCACCTTGCGCTGCAGAAACCGCTCGTCGTCGCGTCCCAGCGATCGCCACAGGCGCAGCAGCGACGTGTCGAAGATGGAGAAGTACGCGGCGAAGTACACCAACCCGGCGCCGTTGAGGTCGCGCACGACATCCAGAGTGTACTCGTGCGTCTCCACCGGCCCGGTCACCGTGAAGCCCGCTGGCGGTTCCGAGCAGAAGGTGCCGGCCTCTCGTGCCCGACCCACTGAACGCGGCGAGTATTGGTTAGGCAGCCTCGGCAGGTGCTCGTACGTGAAGTCCAGGGGTGCGATCTCGGCCAGGCGCTGGTTGCTCCCCGGGCGGGTACGCGCGATCCACCGGTTGAAGTTCTCGGCGTAGAGGCAGTCCGGGTGTGGTCTGTCGTACGCCTCCTCCGGCGTGAGTGGAGCGCTACCCAGGGCGAGGTCGGCGGGCGCGAGCCGGTGCAGGGTGAGCACCGACTGACTGCCGAGCTGAAAGACCCGCGAGGTCACCTGCAGTTCGTCGCCGAAGGTCAGGCCGTGTGGATGGACCACCTTCCCGCCGCGTACCCGGTAGTAGTAGAACGACAGGTAAGCGGGCCGTCCCTCGGCGGTTCGTGCGGCGTGCACGTTGGTCCGGCAGGCCTCGGCCACCGCCTCCCAGGTCCAGTCGCCGATCCGGCCGAAGATCAGTGATCCGCCGCTGCACATTCCCGGCTCGACCACCATCCGTCGGGTCAGCGAGCCGTCGGCGCTCAGGATTGTCCGCATCATGTCTTCACCCCCATGGTCGAGGACCGCCATTCGGCGCAGGCCGCGAGAAAGGCGTCGTCGTCCTCGACAGAGCCGATCGAGACGCGTACGCCGTCGCCCGCGAACGCCCGCACGGCGATGTCCCGCTTGGCGCACCAGGTCCCGAAGGCCGACGCGTCCTCGCCGAGCTGCAGCCAAAGGAAGTTGCCTTGCCCGTCGGGCACCCGCCAGCCGGCGGCGAGCAGCGCGTCGCGGACCCGGGTGCGCTCGGCTACGGTGGCGTCGACCCGCCGCAGCAGTTCCTTCGCCAGGCCGAGTGCGGCCAGAGCCGCCAGCTGAGCCACCGCGTTCACCGAGTACGGCAGCGTGGCGCGCCGCAACCGGTCCACGACGCCGGGAGCACCCAGCAGGTAACCCACCCGCAGCCCGGCGAGCCCGTACGCCTTCGAGAAGGTCCGCAATACCACCACGTTCGGGTACGCGTCGCAAAGGGCCCGGCCGTCGGCGGCTCCTGGCGCGCGTACGTACTCGTGGTAGGCCTCGTCGAGCGCGACCAGGCAGGTAGGCGGAACCCGGTCAAGGAAGGCGCGCAGCTCGGAGTCGCCGACCACGGTACCGGTCGGGTTGTTAGGGCTGCACACGATAACCATGCGGGTCGCAGCGGTGATCCGCGCGGCCATGGCGGCCAGATCGTGGTCATCGCCGTCGAGGGGTACCCGGACGGAGGTGACTCCGGCGAGGTCGGCCATGACCGGGTAGATCTCGAACGAGCGCCAGGCGTAGAGGACCTCTGCGCCGGGCTCGGCGACCGCATGGAGGAGCAACTGCAGCAGGGCGACCGAACCGCCGCCGACCAGCACCCGGCCAGGATCCACGTCGTGAACGCGGGCGAGGGCGGCGGTCAGCTCGCAGCAGTCGGGGTCGGGGTAGCGGTTGATCGTCGCGCCCGCCGCCGTGACCACCTCGCGAATGCCCGGCAGCGGCGCGTGGGGCGACTCGTTGGCTGACAGCGGTCGCATGGTTGCGGCGCCACCGTACAGGCCCGCGGCGGGCTGGTAGCCGGGAAGGTCGTCGAGGACCGCGCGGAGAAGTGGCGCCGTCATGGCGCCTCCAGCGGACCGGAACCCAGCGGGCCGGAGCCTGACCGGCGCTGCTCCATCAGCCGCACGACGTCGGCAACCGTGACCGCCTCCAGCACCTCGTAGTCCTGCACCGCGATGCCGAGCCGGCTGTTCAACGCGGCGGCCAGTTCCACGGCGGCCAACGAGTCCAGGCCCACCTCGGCGCGGCTCGCCGTGGGGCGCACGTCCTCGGCGCGCATGTGCAGGTCCTCGACGAGGATGGCCTTGAGGACCTCATACACGGGTGCGGCTCCCCTCTCGCGCGCCGCCCGCCGCGCGCAGCGACTGCGCCACGTCGATGATCAGGTCCTCCTGCCCAGCCACCGCCTGCAGCCGACCCAGCTCGAAGAAGACGTCGCGTGGGTCGACGCCCTCCCGCTTGGAGATCTCCAGCACCCGCTTCTTGAACCCGGAGAACACTCCCGCCAGGCCGCTGACGATGCCGATCGAGTCGATCGTCGGCGGGGTGTCCATGAGTTCGCGCTCGGCGATGTCGGCCGCGTCCAGCAACTTGTAGAGGTCGATGCCGGTGCGGAAGCCAAGGCGCTCCAGGACTGGGACGACGACCTCGATCTGGGTATTGCCCGCCCCCGCGCCGAAGCCCCGGGCGCAGGCGTCGATGATGCCGGCGCCCGCCTCGGCGGCGGCGACCGAGTTGGCCACGGCCATGCCAAGGTTGTTGTGGCCGTGGAACATGACTGGCACGGTGACCGCGGCACGGATCGCCGCGATCCGCTCGGCGACGTCGCCCGGCAGGTACTGCCCGGCGGAGTCGAGGATGCCGACGCCGGTCGCACCGTACTCGACCAGTCGTACGCATTCTTCGGCCAGCCGCTGCGGACTGGCCATATGGCTCATCAGCAGGACACCGTGCGCATCGACACCGGCCTCGCGCAGGAAGCCGAGGTGCCGCTCGGCAAGGTTGCCCTCGGTGCAGTGGGTGCCGATGCGAACGAGGTCCACGCCGTGGTCGATGGCGCGCTTCAGGTCCCGCACGGCGCCCCAGCCGGGCAGCATGAACACGCCCATCCGGCTGTGCACCAGGGACTCGCGGACCGTCGACAGCATCTCGTCGTCGCTCACCCGGGCCCGGCCGACCTGCAGCGAGGAGGCGCCCAACCCGTTGCCGTGGCCGACCTCGACGACGGGGATGCCCGCACTGTCGGCGGCGGATGCGTAGGCGCGCAGCTGCTCCCGGCTGAGCTGATGGCCGACCGCGTGGTGGCCGTCGCGCAGGGAGGGGTCGTGGATGAGGACGGGCCGGCCACCACCGCCCCCGTGATCTGGCTGGGTCATGGCGTCTCCGCGGGTTCGGGCCGGCTCGCCGCGTACTTCTCGGCGACGTGAAGCGCGGCGGAGTTGATGATGTCCAGGTTGCCCGCATACTCAGGGATGCGGTCGCCGGTTGAGGTGACCTCCACGGCGACGAAGGCCTTCTCGCCGTCGACGGTGCACGCCGTCACGGCGAATCCGGGAAGAAACGAGCGCAGCCGCTGCGCGGCTGCGTCGACGGCCGCGCGTACGGAGCCGGCGGCGAGGTCCCGCCCGAGCATCGACATGGCGACCCGGAAGCGGGCCGGCGGGGTGGCGGGACTGATGTTGAGGATCGACTTGACCTCCTTGACCCCGGTGAAGTGGCGCACCGCGTCCTGGGTGGTCTCGATGTACTCGTCGAGGTTGAGCCGGGTTCCGCGGCCCACGCTCAGGGTGGCGGCCGTGGTCACCACCTCGACATAGTCCACCCGGTGGGCCCGGGTGATCGCGTGCAGCACCGGGATCGACGCCTGTCCGCCGCAGCTCACCATGTTGATGTCGCGGTGCCCGACGATGTCGGAGCCGTTCACCGTCGGTACCACCATGTGCCCGATCTTGCTCGGGGTCAGGTCGATCAGCATGGTGCCCCGCGGCACCAGCCGTTCAGCGTGCTCGGCGTGCGCCATCGCGTTGGTGGCGTCGAACGCCACGTCCACCGGCTCGCCAACGTCTACAAGCGACGCGACGCCCGCGCCTGACACCGGCATGCCGAGCGCGGCCAGCCGCCGCAGGCCCGCGGTGTTCTCGTCCCGGCCCACGACGAGCCGCAGGTCGAGCGAGCCGGAGCGCATCACCTTGGTGGCCAGGTCGGCACCGATGAGGCCGGCGCCGAGCACGGCCACGGAAAGCCGCCCGTTTCGTCTCATGTCGTTGTGCCTTCCCTTCAGGGTTCGTCGACGGCCAAGGTGACGGCGCCCAGCCGGTCGAACTCGGCGATGAAGGCGTCGCCCGCGCTCAGCGGGACCGCCGCGTGCAGCGCTCCCGTCATGATCAATTGACCGGCCTCCAGGACGGTCCCGTGCTCGCCGAGTGTGTTGGCCAGCCAGGCCACCACGGCCGCGGGATCGCCCAACGCCGCTGCCCCCGCGCCGGTCGCCACCAGTGTCCCGCCCCGGGAGAAGGCCATGCCGAGCAGCCGGTAATCGACGGCCGGGTCCACCGGCAGCGGAGTGCCGAGCACGACCGCGCCGTTGGAGGCCAGGTCGGCGACGGTATCGGCGAGCCGGATCCGCCAGTCCTCGATCCGCGAGTCCACGATCTCCAGCCCGGCCATCACCTCGGCCACGGCCGCGCGGGCCTGTCCGGTCGTCACACCCGGGCCGCGCAGCGGGCTGCCGAGCCGGAAGACGATCTCCGCTTCGACCTTGGGCGCGATGAAAGCCTCGGTGGACACAATCGACCCGTTGGCGAGCACGGTGGAAGCGAACACGGGGCCGTAGTCGGGGGTGTCGACGCCGAACATCTGCTGCATCGGTGCGGAGGTGAGCCCCGCCTTGTACCCGACGACCGCCTCCCCGTCGGCGAGCAGCATCGCGGTCAGCTCCTGCTGGACGGCGTACCCGTCGGCCATGTCGAGCGACGGGTCCTGATCGGTGAAGGGTGCGATGGGCACCCGTTTGGCACGTGCCTCGTAAAGGGCACGTGCCCGGTCCCGGGCCTGGCCGATGGACTGGTTCATCACGTCCCTTTCAGACTGCGGCGACGAAGACCCTGCTGCCCGGCATGCCGAGCGGCTCGCTGGACACCTCCCTGAAACCGGCTCGTCCGAGCGCCTCGCGCCAGTGCTCCTCGGTTGGCAGACGTACGTCCATGGAGCTGGCGTGCAGGTAGCTGAAGAGGGCGCTGAACGCGCGCTCGCGCGAATTCCCGACGTACGGCACGGCGTCGGTGACCACGAAGCAACCATCGCGCGTCAGCGACTCACGCACGGTGCGTAGTACGCCATGGAGGACATCGGGATCGCTCACCACATCGTGCATCACGAAGCCCGCGTGCACCAGGTCGGCGCCTCGCACCGGCTCGGGGTCGTCGATGAGCGACTCGATGGAGCGGTGCACCACCTCGAAGCGGTCGCCCACCTCGGCGCGGCGAGCGGCCTTCTCGGCCTCATCGCAAGCGCCGGCGCTCAGGTCTAGAGCGAGGCCCGTGCTGTCGGGCAGGGCAGTGAGCAATTGGATCAGCAGGCCACCCGCGCCAGCCCCCAGGTCGACGATGCGTTGCGGCTTACGGGCGGTGATCTCGGCGATCACCCCGGGATAGAAGCCACGCGACCCGATCCACCGGGAGGAGACCGCGACCCGGCGTCCGTCCCGCTGATACCGGGCGCCGGCTCCCTCTGGATCGCGCAGGAACAGCGCCGCGTGGTCGAGGTAGGGCCGGTTTGCGTTCAGCGACCAGGAGAGATAGCCGGCCTCGTAGCGGCGGTCGGCCAGGTCGGGGGCGGGCAGGTACCGCCCGTCGGCTTCACCGGGCTCGATCAGGCCCGCCGAGACCAGGGCATCGAGGAACATCCGCATACCCGCCTCGGGCACGTCTGCGGTCCGCGCTGCCGCACTGAGGTCGAACGGCACACCGCGGTCCAGCAGCGCGGAGAGGCCGAGGTTCTCGGCGATCTCCAGGAGTGCCGTGTTCGCGGCCAGGTCGGCGGCGATTTCCTTGGAATCAGAACTCTTCATTGTGCGCTCCTGCGATCGAGGAAGGCGATGCCGGACGCGACGCGCCAGTACGCGCGCTGGATACGGGCCGGGTGCGGCCGGAGCGTCTGAGGCTTAAGCAGGACATTGCCAACCGAGCTTCTCGACCGTCAACGGCGCCTGGAGTAACCGCCGCCCAACTGCCTACCCCGGCGGTGAGCGGCACCGGCGGTGAAGATCTGCCCGCAGGCAACCGGCAGGAAAAGGGCAACTCGCAGGCAACCGGTCCGTCGGCGGCGCCGGCGAGATGGTATCGGGGTCACCATGGAAGGCATGCCAGACGCCCGCGATGCATCGCACGTTCTCCTGTCGCCTCGCCGCGTCGCCGAGGAGTACGTCGATCAGCTCGTCGCCCTCGATCCCGTCGAGGGCACCTATCTGGGCGACGCCGCCAGCCACAGCCGACTGCCGGACTACTCGTCGGACGGCCGGCAGCAGCTCACCGACCTCGCGGGGGAGACGCTCGCCCGCCTTGCCGAGGCCGAGGCGGTGCCGGGCAGCCTGGACGATCCGGCCGAGCAGGGGTGCGCTCGGCTGTTGCGGGAGCGACTCTCCGCGCAACGAGCGATGCACGAATCGGGAGAGACGCTGAGGGACGTCTCAAACGTATTCTCGCCGGTCCACCGGGTCCGGATGGCCTTCACATTGGCGCCCACCGAGACCGAGGAGGACTGGCGGGCCGTGGCGAGCCGGCTGACCGCGGTGCCCGCTTGCCTGGCTGGCTACCGCTCCTCGCTCGCCGAGGGCCTGCGCCGCAGCCTGCCCGGCGGGCCGCGTCAGGTCACGGCCATGATCAGGCAGTTGGACGAGTGGATCGGCGTGGACGGCGGCTGGTTCGCTCGGTTCGCCGCGGCCGGGCCCGAGCCGCTGCGAAGGGACCTCGACACGGCCGTCGAGTTGGCGAACGGCGCGCTCGGCGACCTGCGGACATGGTTGAGCGACACGTACGCCCCGAGCGTCGCGGGAACCCCCGACGTGGTGGGGCGGGACCGTTACCTGCTGGCATCGCGCTACTGGAACGGCAACGACCTGGACTTCGCGGAGGCGTACGAATACGGCTGGTCGGAGTTTCACCGGCTGCTCGACGAGATGCGCGTCGAGGCCGAGGCGATCCTGCCGGGTGCCGAGTCCCCGTGGGCGGTTACCCGCCATCTCGACATCAACGGGCAGGGCGTCGATGGTGCGGAGCCCACCCGCGAATGGTTGCAGCGCCTGATGGAGGAGGCGATCGGCCAACTCGACGGGACGCACTTCGACATCCCCGAGCCGGTCAAGCAGGTCGAGTCGTGTCTCGCGCCGGCCGGTAGCGCGCCCGCGCCGTACTACACGGCCCCCGCGCGCGACTTCAGCCGCCCGGGGCGGACCTGGCTTCCGCACGTCGGCCGCGACCGCTTTCCCGCCCATGAGTTCGTCTCCACCTGGTATCACGAGGGCGTGCCAGGACACCACCTGCAGCTGGCCCAGTGGGTGCACGCCGCGTCCCGGCTGTCGCGATACCAGACAGGCGTAGGCATGGTCAGTGCCAACGCCGAGGGCTGGGCGCTCTACGCCGAGCGTCTCATGGACGAACTCGGCTTCCTCGACGACCACGAGCACCGGCTCGGTTACCTCGACGCGCAGATGCTGCGCTCCATCCGGGTCATCGTCGACCTCGGCATGCATCTGCGCCTGCCGATTCCCGACCACTCGCCGTTCCACGCCGGCGAGACCTGGACCCCGGAGCTGGCCGAACAGTTCCTGTTGGCGCACCAGGGCCGGCATCCTGACGTGATCCGTAGCGAGATCATCCGCTATCAGGGCGCGCCTGGGCAGGCGATCGGCTACAAGCTCGGTGAGCGGGTGTGGCTGCGCGGCCGGGAGGCGGCCCGACGGGCGCGCGGTGCGGACTTCGACCTCAGGGCGTGGCACATGGCCGCACTCAACCTGGGATCGCTGGGCCTGGATGACCTGGAGGAGCGGCTGGCCACGCTGTAGCCGCCGATCTCGGCCGGCTTCGTGAGGGGGAGGGGAGGGCATGGCCAGTCGCGGCGCAGGCACGGTGCTCGCTGAGCGGGTGTTCCGCGTACAACGAGCATTCGCCCGCCTCGAAGGGGAGGTGCACGGTCCCGGCGAGCTGGCTCGGGCCACCGGATTGGACGACTCCACGGTGCACCGAATCCTGCGTTCCGGCGTCGAACAGGACATCTTCGTCCGGATCGGCCACGGCCGCTACAGCCTCGGCAGCGGCGTGGTGCAGCTCGCCATCCATGCCTGCGCCCAGCCCCAGGATCCGCACGCCGTGCACTCGGTGCTGGAGAAGCTGCGAGCCACCACCGGCGGGCCGGTTTTCTTCTACGTCCTGGTGCCCTTCGGCACCTTCCAGCGGCTCTGCGCCGACCTGGCCGCCACCGACGCCGATCTCGGCGACATCGGGTACGCCGCCGAGGATCTGTTGTCGGTGGCGCGACCGCTGCGGTCCGGCGCCGCCGGACGGGCCATCCTCGCTTTCTGTCCGCCGGCCGTTCAGCGGGCCGCCCTCGACGTGGAGTTGCCGCCGTACGCCGGCCCGGGCGCCATCACCGACTGGGAGACCCTGCGCGCCTCGCTCGCCGACACCCGTCGGTTGGGGTTCACGGTCGGACACGACGAGGACCTGACGGGCTGGAACTCCTGCGCGGCACCCGTGGTGTGGGGCCAGGTCGTCCTCGGATCGGTACTGCTGCTGCGCCGGATCGGGCAGACACCGTCGATGACGGCCGCCATGGTCGTCCGGACCAGGCAGGCCGCCAGAAAGCTGGGATCGATGTTCGGCGCGGCCGCGCCGAGTCCGTTCCCGGCCGTGCGACTACCCTGACCGTCGTTTGCGTAGGGGCGACCGGACGTGGATCCGACACGAAACGTGAAACTGTCTCATCCGTACGTGGAGGTCAACCCAACGCGCCGGGCCGGCTCAAGTCACCCCTAAATGGGCGCAGTCGAAGTGAGATTCTCTGGACCTGGTGGTTTTGGTTGACCCGACAGGTGCAACGACTGGAGCGCCAGGAAGCGGCGGCCGATCCGGGGCGTGGGAAGACGCATCGGAGACTCGCGCGCAGGATATGGCAAGGCCGGACTATTTGAATCCTAATCTCGGATGGGCGGCAATCAACTGCGACCGGAATGGTCGCGGAACCGCTGACCGGGCCGTGTTCGCCCGCCACGGAATCTCGAGATTCACCGAATGGATCGGGCGTGGGAACCTTCCAGCGTAAACCCATTTTGGGGTATATCGCCGTTATGGTGGAGAATGTGCTTTAAGTCCCTTAATTCGCTTAGCCTCGCACGCGGCAGCAGGTCGCGTACTGGATCTAAGAACTTGATCTCTGAATCGGCGATTTCTTGGCCAGTGAGAAATGGCGTGAGGTTATGGCGGCCCCTGTGGGGGCTGGCAAGGGGGGAGTGTGGAACTCGATCGTCCGGCTGGCCTGCGGCGCTGCATGGTCATCGGATCGGTTCGTCGCGCCCCCTTGAACGATGGTTATCGATATGGTTAGAGTCGGTTGATCTGTTTCTTCTGACGGCCCAAGGTCGTGGGGCGACAAACTTCGGCATGTTATGGGGGTACTGCCAAGTCATGGGAAGCCAGATGCGCGAGAATGGAGTTCGGCAGCACGCCGACGGGCTCGCGGAAATGCTAAAGGTCTCGCGGTGGCAGGCGGGGCTCACCCAGGTGCAGCTCGCCGGACTTTCCGCGGTCAGCGTGCGCGCCATTCGGGACCTGGAACTCGGTAAAGTACAGCAACCCCGACGAGAGACGGTGCGGCTGCTCGTCTCGGCCCTACGGTTGAAGGGCTCGCGCCGCGCGGCCTTCGAGGTGGCCGCGGGCGGCATGTCTGCCACAGGCGCCCTCGAGCAGGCTTACGAAATCGAGCAGGCCCAGCCTCCGGCCCCCATCGGCCACTTCGTCGGCAACCGGTCGGAACTGCAGGCCGTCACCGAACTGCTCGGCACCGAGCGCGAGCGGCTAGTCACGGTGGTCGGCATTACCGGTGTCGGTAAGACCCGGCTTGCCCTGGAGGCCGCACAGGCACTGCACGCCCGAAGCCGCATGCCCATCCTCTGGGTGCACATGGGCGTCGGTGCCGACGCCGCGGCCGGGCTGCCGCAGCGCGTGTTCGCCAGCTGGATCGGTGAGATCGTCACAGCCGGCCGACCACTGCAAGAGCTGGCCCAGGCCATCGGCGGCAAGCGCACACTACTTGTCCTGGATGGCGTCGACACGCCGGCCGCCGTGCACGCCTCGCTGCTGCAGCTGCTGCACTCCTGCCCCCGGCTCAGCGTCCTGATCACCACGCGCGAGCCCACCCCGGTGCTTGGTGACCGTCTCGTGCCGCTGACCCCGCTCACCCTGCCCGAGCCCATGGCGCCCAACGGGCCGGTGGAAAGCGACGAGGAGCCGGCCCTGGGGCTGATGATGTCCTATTTGCGGCACCTGCGGCCTGACATCCTGCCCACTGAGTCCGTCGTGGCCACGATGGCCCGCATCTGCTGCGCCCTGGACGGCCTGCCCCAGGCGATCGAGTCGGCCGCCTCCTGGCTGCCGCTCTACTCGCCGCACCAGCTCCTCGAAGCTGCCGAATCGTATCCGCTGTCCCTCACCGAGCACATGTCGGCGCCCGACTCGAAGACCGCAGGCTCGTTCCGACGTTCACTGGAGCAATCGATCGCCCGGCTCCAGCAGCAGCACACCACCCTACTGCAGGTGCTCGCCGCCGAAGGCGCCTCGTGGAACGTCACCGAGGTCGCCCGCCAGGCCCGCTGTACGCCGGCTGACGTGCTACGTGGGTTGCACGCCCTGCTACTACGCGGCCTCATCCGGCCGGTCCGCCACGAGCGCGCAGGCCACACCGGTCTGTCCAGCTTCAACGTCCTGAACCTCGTCCGACACCTGGCCGTCCCGTCGACCCCCGCACCGACCTTCCCGCACTCGCAGAGAGGCGTGGTCCCTTCCCGTGTCTAACCTGATCTCCCTGACCGACCTGACCCCGACCGACCTCGCGGACCTCGTCAGCCGCGCCGTGCGGTTCGGTCGCGTGGGCGTCCGCGAGAAGACCCTCACTGACCGGTCTGTGGGCATCTACTTCAGCAAGTCCTCCACCCGTACGCGTACCGCCTTCTGGGCCGCCGCGACTCGCCTGGGCGCACATGTGATCACCTACGGCACGGACGACCTGCAGCTGACCACCGGGGAGACTCTTGAGGATACTGGCCGGGTGCTCGGTGAATACCTCGACGCACTGGTCATCCGGACCAATGGCGACGTCGAAGAGATGCGCCGGATCGGTACGGCCAGCCGGCTCGCCGTGGTGAACGCGCTCAGCTCCGACGAGCACCCGACCCAGGCGATCGCTGACCTGGCCGCGCTCACTGAGGAGTTCGGCAGCCTCGACCGCCGCCACCTGCTCGTCGTGGGCGAGGGCAACAGCTCCAGCTGCGCACTCGCGCTCGCCGCCGCGCTTACCCCCGGCCTGCGCGTCACGTTGCTCTGCCCGGCTGGATACGAAGTGCCCAAGGACATTCTCGGCGCCGTCGACCTGCTCGGCGAGGGCCGTGCCCGGGTCGAGCAGATCACCAACCCCTCCCTCGTCCAGGGGCCGGTCGACGCCGTCTACACCAGCCGGTGGCAGACCATGGGGGTCCCCAAGGAGGACCCTGAGTGGCTCACCGCCTTCGAGGCGTTCCGAGTCGACGACAACTTTCTCGGCAAGGTCGCCGCGCCGCACACCGTGTTCCTGCACGATCTGCCCGCAGTACGCGGACAGGAGGTGACCGACACGGTGCTCGACGGCGCTCGCAGCCGCGCCTGGCGGCAGGCCCACCACAAGATGACGGCCGCCATGGCCGTCCTCGAGTGGTGTGTCACCATGCCCTAATTAGGCAGAATGCCACGGCGCCCGTTCCCGCCGGGGACGGGCGCCGTGGCATTGGCGGCGAGGATGCTCAGCCACCCATCGCGCGGATCAGCGACGCCGGCCGCATGTCCGTCCAGTTCTCCTCGACGTACTGCAGGCACTCTTGGCGGGAGGTCGCCGCCCGCGTCACCGACCAGCCCGCCGGTACCGCCAGGCCGTCCGGCCAGAGCGAGTGCTGGCCCTCGTCGTTGACGAGCACAACGTACGTGCCGTCAGGGTCCTCAAAGGGATTGGTAGCCATGCTCACCTCGATCGTCGGATTGTTTTGCCCCTGACCCTAGGCCCGCGCGGCACACACGACCGGCAGCATGCGAGACAGCCTCCCCAACTGCCCCTCAGTTGCCGCCGCAGACGCCGGTACGGGGCTGTGCCCGCTCATACGATCGAACTACGCCGGGCAAGGCCCCGCCACGAGCACGATGGGCACCCGGCATCGATGGCCATCGTGACGGGCCCGCCGCGCCCGGCTCCCCACCCTCGTCCGTTACGGAGAAGGTGCCGAGATGCCCCAGCAACATCCCATACGCGTACCGCCGATCACCGCCGCCCAGGAAAGACTGCTGTTGCACGCCGAACACGAGCGCGACGCCCACGAGTTCGGCACGACGCAGGCCTCGGTGGCGCTCGGCGGCCGGCTCGATGTGGCCGCACTGCGTGAGCGCGCTGCCCGCCTCGTACACGCCCTCCCGGAGTTGGGTTCGGGCTTCCGCCGTGACGAGGCCGGCCGTCCTGTGCGGGTGACCCGTACGCAGGCCCTGCCACCCTGGACGGAGCACCTCGTCGAAGGCGGCGATGACCTGAACGCGGAATCCCGGTCGGCCGCGGACGTCGAGCGTCGCCGTGGCTTCGACCTCACGGGCACCGAGCCCCTGGTCCGCGTCACCCTGGTGACCGACCCGCAGACCCACCGGCACCGACTCATCGTCACCGGCCATCGAGCCGTCCTCACCGCCCGTGCCATGTATGACACCGTCACGGTGCTGCTCGGCGGTGAGGTGGTGAGCCCGCTCGAACCGGAGCAGGACGCCGGTCCCGCCGCGCGCGACGCGTGGCGGGCCGCCCTCGGCGAACCGGGGGAGGCCTGCCTGATCGGACGGGACGGCGTCGGTCCTCGCGGCACCGCCCGTTTGTCGCTGTCCCTGCCTCCGGACATGGCCCTCTTCGACGGGCCGGCGAAGTGTCTCCACCAGGCAATCTGGGGTCTGGTCTGTACCAAACTGGTGAATCGACGCTCCGCCCTGGTCGGCGACGGCGACGATCTGCCGGTCCGGGTCGACGTGGCGCCCGAGGACACTCTCCGCGCGGTTGCCCACCGCACCGCCGAGCGGCACGGGCTCGTCGCCCCACACCGCGACGTCCCGCTGGACATCATCGCCGAGGCGACTGGATTCGGCGAGGCACTGTTCGACACCGTGGTCGTCACCGACACCCGCCGCTGGGACGCGCTCGGCACTCCCGCGAACGTCGTGGTCGAGGATGTTGAACTGGCCGACGCCACCCACCACGCCATGACGGTGATCGTGTGCGGCTCAGGGCACGGAGAGCTGGCCTACCGTGGCGACCGGGTCGACCATGACACCGCCCGCACGGCCGCCGCCATGTTCGAGCGGGCCATGCGCGCGGTCGCCGCCAACCCCGATGTCCGGGTCCGGGATATCGACTGGCTCGGCGCGCCCCTACGCGAGCAGCTGATCATCGCGTACAACGACACCGCGGCCACTCTGCCCGTGCGGCCGCTGCACCAGCTCTTCAGCGAGCGTGCCGCCCGCGAGCCCGGCGCCGTCGCCGTGGTCTGCGATGGGCGGGAGCTGAGCTACGCCGCCCTTGACGCCGCCGCCAACCGGTTCGCCAACCGGCTGGCCGGTCTCGGAGTACGGCCCGGCGTCTGCGTGGCGCTTTACCAGAGTCGTTCCGCCGAGCTCGTGGTCGCCGAACTCGCCGTGCTGAAGGCGGGCGGCACCTACGTTCCGCTCGATCCGCGGCAACCTGCCGCGCGGCTGACCTGGATGGTCGCCGACGCCGGGGCCGAGCTGCTGCTTACCGACCGCGAGCCCGGCGGTCTGCCCTTCGACTGCGGCGTGCCGGTGGTTCGCGTGCCGTCGGCCTGGGAGCCTGGCGAGCCCGGGAAACCGGAAGAAGCGGCGGCACCGGACGTGGCTGTACACCCGGACCAAGTCGCGTACGTCATGTACACCTCCGGCTCCACCGGCACACCGAAGGGGGTGGCCAACACCCACCGCAACGTCGCCGAGTTGGCCCTCGACCCGTGCTGGGACAACGGCCGGCACCAGCGCGTGCTGGCCTACTCGCCGCCCACCTTCGACTCCTCTACGTACGAGATGTGGGTGCCGCTGTTGCACGGCGGGCGGATGGTCGTGCTCACCGGTGACCAACTCGACCTTGGCGAACTGATCTCGACCCTCGCGGAGCGAGAGATCACCGCCCTCTACCTGACCACGGCCCTCTTCGACGTCATCGCTCAGGAGTCCGCGGCCGCTCTGGCCGGTGTGCGGGAGATCTGGACCGGTGGCGACATTCTGTCCGTCGCGGCACTGCGCCGAGTGCTGCGGGAGTGCCCGGACACCACCGTCGTGCACGTGTACGGGCCGACCGAGACGACGGTCTTCTGCAGTTACCAGACCTTCGGGCCCGACCGCCGCACCGTCGACAGTCTCGACCTCGGTCGGCCCATGGCCAACACCGGTATGTACGTCCTCGACGACGCGTTGACCCCCGCTGCCCCCGGCACGGCTGGTGAGCTCTACGTCTCCGGCAGCCATCTGGCGCGCGGTTACCTCGGCCGCCCCGCCTTGACCGCCGAGCGTTTCATCGCCAACCCGTACGGTCTTCCCGGATCGCGCCTGTATCGGACCGGTGACGTCGCACGCTGGACCCACGACGGGGTGATCGAGTTTGTCGGCCGCGCCGACCAGCAGGTCAAGCTGCGTGGCTTCCGGATCGAACCGGCCGAGGTGGAGACCGTGCTGCTCGCCGACCCGGGAGTTCGGCAGGCCGCCGTCCTGGTCCGCGAGGACCGACCTGGTGACAAGCGCCTCGTGGCGTACGTGGTTCCCGGAAGCGACGGATGGAGCGGTGATGACCGGCAAGCCGAGGAGGACCGGCTCCGCGAAGCCGTGGCCATCGCGCTGCCCGAGTTCATGGTGCCGTCCGCGATCGTGGTGTTGGACGCCCTGCCGCTGACCGTCAACGGCAAGCTCGACCGCGCCGCGCTTCCGGCGCCTGACAACACGGGCGGCGTCGGCACCCGGGCCGCCCGCGAGCCCGGTGAGGAGCTGCTCTGCGGGCTCTTCGCAGACGTGCTCGGCGTGCACCGGGTGGGGGTCGACGACAACTTCTTCCACCTCGGCGGGCATTCCCTGCTGGCTACGCGTTTGGTTGGTCGCATCCGCGCCGTGTTCGGTGTGGAGCTATCTGTGCGCGATGTTTTTCGTTGTCCGACCGTGGCGGGGCTTGCCGGGAGTGTGACGGCGGGTCGTAGGGTCCTGCATCGGCCGCTTGTGCCGGTGGTGCGGCCGGACCGGTTGCCGTTGTCGTTCGCCCAGCAGCGGCTGTGGTTCCTGGCCCAGATGGAGGGCGGTTCGGCGACCTACAACATCCCGCTGGCCATCCGGCTCCGCGGAGACCTCGACCGGGTCGCCCTCGAGTCGGCGCTCTTGGACGTCCTGGAGCGCCACGAGTCTCTGCGCACGACCTTTCCTCTCCCGGCTGGCGAGCACGGCCCGGCACAGCGGGTGCTGGCGATCGACGACGTGCCGTTCGAGCTGCCCCGAGTCGCTGTGGCGCAGAACGTCCTCGACGTCACCCTCGCCGAACTCGGCGGACACGTGTTTGACCTGGCGACGGAGGTGCCGATTCGGGCGACGTTGGTCGAGACGGGCCCGGCCGACCGGGTCCTTGTCCTGGTGGTGCATCACATCGCGTCCGATGGTTGGTCCAACGGGCCGTTGATGCGGGACCTCGCCATGGCGTATGAGGCCAGGCTGGTCGATGGTGCGGCGCCTCGGTGGCGTCCGTTGCCTGTGCAGTATGCCGATTACGCGTTGTGGCAGCGTGGTCTGTCCGGCGTGGAGGGCGGGTTGCTCGCGTTCTGGCGGGAGACGTTGGACGGGTTGCCCGAGGAGGTGACGCTGCCGACGGATCGGCCGCGTCCGGCTGTGGCGTCCTACCGGGGTGGCCGGGTCGAGGTCGGTACTGGTGACGGCGTGCACGCGAAGTTGGTGGAGTTGGCGGCCGGGTCGGCGGCCACGCTCTTCATGGTGGTGCAGGCCGCGACGGCGGCCGTGTTGGCGCGCAGTGGTGCGGGAGAGGACGTGCCGCTCGGTTCGCCGGTGGCGGGGCGTACGGATCCGGCGCTGGAGGATCTGGTGGGGTTCTTCGTGAACACGTTGGTGTTGCGTACCGATGTTGGTGGTGATCCCAGTTTTCGGGAGTTGTTGGATCGGGTGCGGGAGCGGGATCTGGCGGCGTGGGCGCATCAGGATCTGCCGTTCGAGCGGTTGGTCGAGGAACTGAATCCGGAACGGTCGGCGGCGCGGCATCCACTGTTCCAGGTCATGCTCACCCTCGCCGACGCGGTCACCCCCGCGCCGGAACTGCCCGGCCTGACCGCCAGAGCGGAGGAGATCCCGCTCGGTGTGGCCCGGTTCGACCTGACCGTCAACTTCCGGGAACAGCACACCGAGGCCGGCGATCCGGCGGGTCTGCGGGTCGGTATCGACTTTTCTCGTGATGTTTATGACGAGCGTACGGTGCGGGCTTTTGCTGGTCGGTTGGTGCGTTTTCTTGATGGGGTTGCTGATCGGCCGGAGTTGCGGGTTGGTGATGTTGATGTGTTTGGTGAGGGGGAGCGGGGGTGGTTGGTGGGGGCGCGTGGTGGTGATTTGTTGCCGCGTTCGGCGTGTTCGTTGCCGGAGGTTGTTCGGGGTTTTGCGGTGGGGTGTCCTGGTGCGGTGGCGGTGGTGGATGGTGATTGTGTTTTGACTTATGGGGAGTTGGAGTTGCGGGCGGGTCGGTTGGCGGGTCGTTTGGTGGCTGCTGGGGTGGGTGTTGAGGATCGGGTGTTGTTGTTGCAGGAGCGGGGTGTTGGTGTTGTTGTTTCGATGTTGGCGGTGTTGAAGGCTGGTGGTGCGTATGTGCCGGTGGATGTTCGGTATCCGGTTGAGCGGGTGCGGGAGGTGTTGCGTCGGTCGGGTGCGGGTGTGGTGTTGGCTGATCGTGAGGTTGGTGGGCTTGGTGTGACGGTGTTGGATGTTCGGGTTGAGGATGGTGTGGATGGTGGTGTGGTTGGTGGGTTGGATGGTGTGGTGGTGCATCCTGATCAGCTTGCGTATGTGATTTTCACGTCTGGGTCGACGGGGGTGCCGAAGGGGTCGGGGAATACGCATCGGAATGTGGCTGAGTTGGTGGCTGATGCGGCTTTTGGTGGTGTGGGTGAGGGGATGATGTTGCATTCGTCGCTTGCGTTTGATGCTTCTACGTTGGAGATTTGGGGTCCGTTGTTGCGTGGTGGGTGTGTGGTGGTGGCGCCGCGGGGGGTTTTGAGTCCGTTTGCGATGGGGGAGTTTCTTTCGGTGGCCAGGCCGCCTGCGGTGTGTTTGGCTGCTGGGTTGTTTCATGTGATGGCTGAGGAGAATCCGGCGGCTTTTCGTGGTGTGCGTGAGGTGTGGACCGGTGGTGATGTGGTCTCGCCCGAGGCGGTGCGTCGGGTGACGGGGGTTTGTTCGGGGTTGACGGTGTTCAACGGGTACGGGCCTACGGAGACCACTGTGTATGTGACGGCCTATGGTGTGCGTGATGGGGATGGTCATGTCGGTTCGTTGCCGATCGGGGCGCCGTTGGAGAATACGGGTGTTTATGTTTTGGATGGTGTTCTGCGTTTGTTGCCGCCTGGTGCGGTTGGTGAGATCTATATTGCTGGGCCGGCGTTGGCGCGGGGGTATGTGGGTTGTCCGGGGTTGACGTCGGAGCGGTTTGTGGCGAATCCGTTTGGGCCGGTGGGGTCGCGGATGTATCGCACGGGTGATCTGGGGCGGTGGAGTGTTGATGGTCTGGTCGAGTTTGTTGGTCGGGCTGATCAGCAGGTGAAGATTCGTGGTTTCCGGATCGAGCCGGGTGAGGTCGAGGCCGTGCTGCTACGCGACGAGGACCTCGTGCAGGCCGCCGTGGTCCTGCGTGAGGACCGGCCCGGCGACAAGCGTCTCGTGGCATACGTCGTCGCGGACGACGACACCACGGCCGACGTCGACCGGCTGCGCCGCGCCGCGTCGGAGCTGCTGCCGGATTTCATGGTGCCGTCCGGGTTCGTGGTGTTGGACGCCCTGCCGCTGACCGTCAACGGCAAGCTCGACCGGGCGGCCCTGCCCGCTCCCGAGGTAGAGGTCCTGGACGGTGGCCGGAGCCCGCGGACACACACAGAGGAGATCCTCTGCGGGCTTTTCGCCGAGTTGCTCGCGGTGCCGTCGGTCACCATCGACGACAACTTCTTCCACCTCGGCGGGCATTCCCTGCTGGCTACGCGTTTGGTCGGTCGCATCCGCACGGTGTTCGGTGTGGAGCTGTCCGTGCGGGACGTCTTTCGTTGTCCGACCGTGGCGGGGCTTGCCGGGAGTGTGACGGCGGGTCGTAGGGTCCTGCATCGGCCGCTTGTGCCGGTGGTGCGGCCGGACCGGTTGCCGCTGTCGTTCGCCCAGCAGCGGCTGTGGTTCCTGGCCCAGATGGAGGGCGGTTCGGCGACCTACAACATCCCGCTCGCGCTGCGGCTGCGCGGTGACCTGGACCCGGTGGCGCTGGAGGCGGCGTTGGGGGACGTGGTCGGGCGGCACGAGAGTCTGCGGACCGTGTTCCCGGTCGGCGAGCATGGCCCGTACCAGCGGGTGCTGCCGCTCGACGAGGTGGCGGTGACGCTCGCCTTCGTGTCGATGGCGGGGCGTGGCCTTGAGGACGTCCTTCGTGAGGTCGGCGGGTACGTGTTCGACCTGGCGGTGGAGGTGCCGATTCGGGCGACGTTGGTCGAGGTCGACGCCACGGACCACGTACTGATGCTGGTGGTGCATCACATCGCGTCCGATGGTTGGTCCAACGGGCCGTTGATGCGGGACCTCGCCATGGCGTATGAGGCCAGGCTGGTCGATGGTGCGGCGCCTCGGTGGCGTCCGTTGCCTGTGCAGTATGCCGATTACGCGTTGTGGCAGCGTGGTCTGTCCGGCGTGGAGGGCGGTTTGCTCGCGTTCTGGCGGGAGACGTTGGACGGGTTGCCCGAGGAGGTGACGCTGCCGACGGATCGGCCGCGTCCGGCGGTGGCGTCCTACCGGGGCGGCCGGGTCGGGCTGCGTGTCGACGCCGAGCTGCACGCGAAGTTGGTGAGGCTGGCGGCCGGGTCGGCCGCCACGCTCTTCATGGTGGTGCAGGCCGCGACGGTGGCCGTGTTGGCGCGCAGTGGTGCGGGAGAGGACGTGCCGCTCGGTTCGCCGGTGGCCGGGCGTACGGATCCGGCGCTGGAGGATCTGGTGGGGTTCTTCGTCAACACGTTGGTGTTGCGTACCGATGTTGGTGGTGATCCCAGTTTTCGGGAGTTGTTGGATCGGGTGCGGGAGCGGGATCTGGCGGCGTGGGCGCATCAGGATCTGCCGTTCGAGCGGTTGGTCGAGGAGCTGAATCCGGAACGGTCGGCGGCGCGGCATCCGTTGTTTCAGGTGATGTTGACGTTGTCGGATGCGGAGGTTGGGGTTCCGCAGTTCGCGGGCTTGGCGACTCGGCTTGATTTCCAGGATCTCGATGTTGCCAAGTTTGATCTCACTGTCAGTTTTCAGGAGCATCGGGATCTGTCGGGGTTGAGTGTCACTGTTGATTTTTCTCGTGATGTTTATGACGAGCGTACGGTGCGGGCTTTTGCTGGTCGGTTGGTGCGTTTTCTTGATGGGGTTGCTGATCGGCCGGAGTTGCGGGTTGGTGATGTTGATGTGTTTGGTGAGGGGGAGCGGGGGTGGTTGGTGGGGGCGCGTGGTGGTGATTTGTTGCCGCGTTCGGCGTGTTCGTTGCCGGAGGTTGTTCGGGGTTTTGCGGTGGGGTGTCCTGGTGCGGTGGCGGTGGTGGATGGTGATTGTGTTTTGACTTATGGGGAGTTGGAGTTGCGGGCGGGTCGGTTGGCGGGTCGTTTGGTGGCTGCTGGGGTGGGTGTTGAGGATCGGGTGTTGTTGTTGCAGGAGCGGGGTGTTGGTGTTGTTGTTTCGATGTTGGCGGTGTTGAAGGCTGGTGGTGCGTATGTGCCGGTGGATGTTCGGTATCCGGTTGAGCGGGTGCGGGAGGTGTTGCGTCGGTCGGGTGCGGGTGTGGTGTTGGCTGATCGTGAGGTTGGTGGGCTTGGTGTGACGGTGTTGGATGTTCGGGTTGAGGATGGTGTGGATGGTGGTGTGGTTGGTGGGTTGGATGGTGTGGTGGTGCATCCTGATCAGCTTGCGTATGTGATTTTCACGTCTGGGTCGACGGGGGTGCCGAAGGGGTCGGGGAATACGCATCGGAATGTGGCTGAGTTGGTGGCTGATGCGGCTTTTGGTGGTGTGGGTGAGGGGATGATGTTGCATTCGTCGCTTGCGTTTGATGCTTCTACGTTGGAGATTTGGGGTCCGTTGTTGCGTGGTGGGTGTGTGGTGGTGGCGCCGCGGGGGGTTTTGAGTCCGTTTGCGATGGGGGAGTTTCTTTCGGTGGCCAGGCCGCCTGCGGTGTGTTTGGCTGCTGGGTTGTTTCATGTGATGGCTGAGGAGAATCCGGCGGCTTTTCGTGGTGTGCGTGAGGTGTGGACCGGTGGTGATGTGGTCTCGCCCGAGGCGGTGCGTCGAGTGATGGAGCACTCCCCAGACGCCGTCGTCCTCAATGGGTATGGGCCTACCGAGACCACCGTCTTCGCCATCGCCCACCAGGTACGTCGGGCCGTCGACTATCCCGGTCCGTTGCCGATCGGGACGCCGTTGGAGAATACGGGTGTTTATGTTTTGGATGGTGTTTTGCGTTTGTTGCCGCCTGGTGCGGTTGGTGAGATCTATATTGCTGGGCCGGCGTTGGCGCGGGGGTATGTGGGTTGTCCGGGGTTGACGTCGGAGCGGTTTGTGGCGAATCCGTTTGGGCCGGTGGGGTCGCGGATGTATCGCACGGGTGATCTGGGGCGGTGGAGTGTTGATGGTCTGGTCGAGTTTGTTGGTCGGGCTGATCAGCAGGTGAAGATTCGTGGTTTCCGGATCGAGCCGGGTGAGGTCGAGGCCGTGTTGCTGCGCCGGCCTGAAGTCCTGCGTACTGCCGTGGTTCTGCGTGAGGACCGGCCCGGGGAAAAGCGTCTGGTGGCCTATGTGGTTGCCGTGCCGGGTGCCGGGTGTGACACCGAGGTCCTGCGAGAAGCGGTCGCCAGGGTCCTGCCGGATTTCATGGTGCCGTCCGGGTTCGTGGTGTTGGACGCCCTGCCGCTGACCGTCAACGGCAAGCTCGACCGGGCGGCCCTGCCCGCTCCCGAGGTAGAGGTCCTGGACGGTGGCCGGAGCCCGCGGACACACACAGAGGAGATCCTCTGCGGGCTTTTCGCCGAGTTGCTCGCGGTGCCGTCGGTCACCATCGACGACAACTTCTTCCACCTCGGCGGGCATTCCCTGCTCGCCACCCGCCTGATCAGCCGCATCAGGAACGCCTGCGGCGTCGAACTGTCCATCGGTGACCTCTTCGAGCATCCCGTCGTAGCGCGCCTGGCCGACCGGATCGGCCGGGCCGGATCCTCGGACATCGCAGCCCGCCCGAAGCTGCGGCCGTACCGTCGGACAGGAGTGAACCAGTGATCCCCTTGTCGTTCGCCCAGCAGCGGCTGTGGTTCCTGGCCGAGATGGAGGGCGGTTCGGCGACCTACAACGCCCCGCTCGCGCTGCGGCTGCGCGGTGACCTGGACCCGGTGGCGCTGGAGGCGGCGTTGCGGGATGTGGTCGGGCGGCACGAGAGTCTGCGGACCGTGTTCCCGGTCGGCGAGCACGGCCCGTACCAGCGGGTGCTGCCGCTCGACGAGGTGGCGGTGACGCTCGCCTTCGTGTCGATGGCGGGGCGTGGCCTTGAGGACGTCCTTCGTGAGGTCGGCGGGTACGTGTTCGACCTGGCGGTGGAGGTGCCGATTCGGGCGACGTTGGTCGAGGTCGACGCCACGGACCACGTACTGATGCTGGTGGTGCATCACATCGCGTCCGATGGTTGGTCCAACGGGCCGTTGATGCGGGACCTCGCCATGGCGTATGAGGCCAGGCTCGCCGGTGTCGGGCCGGCATGGGAGCCGCTGCCCGTCCAGTACGCCGACTACACCCTCTGGCAGCGGGAGCTGCTCGGTGACGAGGACGACCCGGACAGCCTGGCCTCCCGGCAGGTCGCGTTCTGGCGGGAGACGTTGGACGGGTTGCCCGAGGAGGTGACGCTGCCGACGGATCGGCCGCGTCCGGCGGTGGCGTCCTACCGGGGCGGCCGGGTCGAGGCCGGCACTGCCGACGGCGTACACGCCAAACTGACCGCGCTCGCCGCCGAGTGCGGGGCGTCGCTGTTGATGGTGGTGCAGGCCGCCACGGCGGCCGTGCTGGCGCGAAGCGGCGCCGGCACCGACGTGCCGATGGGGTTCCCGGTCACCGGACGCGAGGAACCCGACCTGGAGGTCCTCGTCGGTTTTTTCGTCAACACGTTGGTGCTGCGTACCGATGTTGGTGGTGATCCCAGTTTTCGGGAGTTGCTGGATCGGGTGCGGGAGCGGGATCTGGCGGCGTGGGCGCATCAGGATCTGCCGTTCGAGCGGTTGGTCGAGGAGCTGAATCCGGAACGGTCGGCGGCGCGGCATCCGTTGTTTCAGGTGATGTTGACGTTGTCGGATGCGGAGGTTGGGGTTCCGCAGTTCGCGGGCTTGGCGACTCGGCTTGATTTCCAGGATCTCGATGTTGCCAAGTTTGATCTCACTGTCAGTTTTCAGGAGCATCGGGATCTGTCGGGGTTGAGTGTCACTGTTGATTTTTCTCGTGATGTTTATGACGAGCGTACGGTGCGGGCTTTTGCTGGTCGGTTGGTGCGTTTTCTTGATGGGGTTGCTGATCGGCCGGAGTTGCGGGTTGGTGATGTTGATGTGTTTGGTGAGGGGGAGCGGGGGTGGTTGGTGGGGGCGCGTGGTGGTGATTTGTTGCCGCGTTCGGCGTGTTCGTTGCCGGAGGTTGTTCGGGGTTTTGCGGTGGGGTGTCCTGGTGCGGTGGCGGTGGTGGATGGTGATTGTGTTTTGACTTATGGGGAGTTGGAGTTGCGGGCGGGTCGGTTGGCGGGTCGTTTGGTGGCTGCTGGGGTGGGTGTTGAGGATCGGGTGTTGTTGTTGCAGGAGCGGGGTGTTGGTGTTGTTGTTTCGATGTTGGCGGTGTTGAAGGCTGGTGGTGCGTATGTGCCGGTGGATGTTCGGTATCCGGTTGAGCGGGTGCGGGAGGTGTTGCGTCGGTCGGGTGCGGGTGTGGTGTTGGCTGATCGTGAGGTTGGTGGGCTTGGTGTGACGGTGTTGGATGTTCGGGTTGAGGATGGTGTGGATGGTGGTGTGGTTGGTGGGTTGGATGGTGTGGTGGTGCATCCTGATCAGCTTGCGTATGTGATTTTCACGTCTGGGTCGACGGGGGTGCCGAAGGGGTCGGGGAATACGCATCGGAATGTGGCTGAGTTGGTGGCTGATGCGGCTTTTGGTGGTGTGGGTGAGGGGATGATGTTGCATTCGTCGCTTGCGTTTGATGCTTCTACGTTGGAGATTTGGGGTCCGTTGTTGCGTGGTGGGTGTGTGGTGGTGGCGCCGCGGGGGGTTTTGAGTCCGTTTGCGATGGGGGAGTTTCTTTCGGTGGCCAGGCCGCCTGCGGTGTGTTTGGCTGCTGGGTTGTTTCATGTGATGGCTGAGGAGAATCCGGCGGCTTTTCGTGGTGTGCGTGAGGTGTGGACCGGTGGTGATGTGGTCTCGCCCGAGGCGGTGCGTCGGGTGACGGGGGTTTGTTCGGGGTTGACGGTGTTCAACGGGTACGGGCCTACGGAGACCACTGTGTATGTGACGGCCTATGGTGTGCGTGATGGGGATGGTCATGTCGGTTCGTTGCCGATCGGGGCGCCGTTGGAGAATACGGGTGTTTATGTTTTGGATGGTGTTCTGCGTTTGTTGCCGCCTGGTGCGGTTGGTGAGATCTATATTGCTGGGCCGGCGTTGGCGCGGGGGTATGTGGGTTGTCCGGGGTTGACGTCGGAGCGGTTTGTGGCGAATCCGTTTGGGCCGGTGGGGTCGCGGATGTATCGCACGGGTGATCTGGGGCGGTGGAGTGTTGATGGTCTGGTCGAGTTTGTTGGTCGGGCTGATCAGCAGGTGAAGATTCGTGGTTTCCGGATCGAGCCGGGTGAGGTCGAGGCCGTGTTGCTGCGCCGGCCTGAAGTCCTGCGTACTGCCGTGGTTCTGCGTGAGGACCGGCCCGGGGAAAAGCGTCTGGTGGCCTATGTGGTTGCCGTGCCGGGTGCCGGGTGTGACACCGAGGTCCTGCGAGAAGCGGTCGCCAGGGTCCTGCCGGATTTCATGGTGCCGTCCGGGTTCGTGGTGTTGGACGCCCTGCCGCTGACCGTCAACGGCAAGCTCGACCGGGCGGCCCTGCCCGCTCCCGAGGTAGAGGTCCTGGACGGTGGCCGGAGCCCGCGGACACACACAGAGGAGATCCTCTGCGGGCTTTTCGCCGAGTTGCTCGCGGTGCCGTCGGTCACCATCGACGACAACTTCTTCCACCTCGGCGGGCATTCCCTGCTGGCTACGCGTTTGGTCGGTCGCATCCGCACGGTGTTCGGTGTGGAGCTGTCCGTGCGGGACGTCTTTCGTTGTCCGACCGTGGCGGGGCTTGCCGGGAGTGTGACGGCGGGTCGTAGGGTCCTGCATCGGCCGCTTGTGCCGGTGGTGCGGCCGGACCGGTTGCCGCTGTCGTTCGCCCAGCAGCGGCTGTGGTTCCTGGCCCAGATGGAGGGCGGTTCGGCGACCTACAACATCCCGCTCGCGCTGCGGCTGCGCGGTGACCTGGACCCGGTGGCGCTGGAGGCGGCGTTGGGGGACGTGGTCGGGCGGCACGAGAGTCTGCGGACCGTGTTCCCGGTCGGCGAGCACGGCCCGTACCAGCGGGTGCTGCCGCCCGACGAGCTGCGCCTGGGGCTGGCTCGGCTCGCCGTACGGAAGGAGGACCTGGATGCGGTCCTTCCCCAACTCACCGGGTGCGTTTTCGATCTTGCCGTCGAGGTGCCGATCCGGGTGACGTTGGTCGAGACGGGCCCGGCCGACCGGGTCCTTGTCCTGGTGGTGCATCACATCGCTTCGGATGGTTGGTCCAACGGGCCGTTGATGCGGGACCTCGCCACGGCGTATGAGGCCAGGCTCGCCGGTGTCGGGCCGGCATGGGAACCGTTGCCCGTCCAGTACGCCGACTACACCCTCTGGCAGCGGGAGCTGCTCGGTGACGAGGACGACCCGGACAGCCTGGCCTCCCGGCAGGTCGCGTTCTGGCGGGAGACGTTGGACGGGTTGCCCGAGGAGGTGACGCTGCCGACGGATCGGCCGCGTCCGGCGGTGGCGTCCTACCGGGGCGGCCGGGTCGGGCTGCGTGTCGACGCCGAGCTGCACGCGAAGTTGGTGAAGCTCGCGGCCGGGTCGGCGGCCACGCTCTTCATGGTGGTGCAGGCCGCGACGGCGGCCGTGTTGGCGCGCAGTGGTGCGGGAGAGGACGTGCCGCTCGGTTCGCCGGTGGCGGGGCGTACGGATCCGGCGCTGGAGGATCTGGTGGGGTTCTTCGTCAACACGTTGGTGTTGCGTACCGATGTTGGTGGTGATCCCAGTTTTCGGGAGTTGTTGGATCGGGTGCGGGAGCGGGATCTGGCGGCGTGGGCGCATCAGGATCTGCCGTTCGAGCGGTTGGTCGAGGAACTGAATCCGGAACGGTCGGCGGCGCGGCATCCGCTGTTCCAGGTCATGCTCACCCTCGCCGACGGCGAGCGGCAGGCGTCCCAGCTCGCCGGGACCAGCGCCGAGCTGGCCTACGAGGAGCTGCAGATCGCCAAGTTCGACCTCACGGTCGCCTTCACCGAGCACCGTGCCGGTGGGCGGGAGCCGGGCGGTCTCGACATCGACCTGGAATATGCCCTCGAGTTGTACGAGCCCGAGACGGTCCGGGCGTTCGGTGAGCGTCTGCGGCGCCTGCTGTACCTGGTTGCCGAGCGGCCGGACGCGCCGCTGGACGACCTCGACCTGCTCGACCCGGCGGAGCACCGGATGCTCGGCGCCTGGGCGGGTGCCCCGCGTACCGGGCCCGTCGTCGAGGCCGCGGGTGACGGTGACCTCGCGACGCTCTTCGCCGCCCAGGCCGCCCGAACCCCCGACGCGGTCGCCCTGATCTATGACGACAGTCGAGTCACCTACCGGGAGCTCGACTCCTGGTCCAACCGGCTTGCCCGGCATCTACTCGATCGCGGCTTACGCCCGACCGGTGCTGCGCTGGTCGCCGTCCATCTGGAACGTACTCCGCACCTGATCGCCGCGCTGCTCGCGGTGCTCAAGGCCGGAGTCGGCTACACGGTGCTCGACCCGAAGTTCCCGCCCGAGCGGCTGGCGTCCAACCTGACGCTGACCCGGCCCACCATGCTGATCACCCAGACCCACATGACCCCGGTCGACACCGACGCGGAGGTGGTCGACCTGACTCGCGAATCGCCCACCATCAGCCGACTGCCGGCCGCCGCGCCCGGGATACGGGTGCCGCTCGACACGTACGCCTGCGTCATGTTCACCTCCGGCTCCACCGGTGAGCCCAAGGGGGTCGTGGCATCACAGTTGGCGCTGATCGGCACCTATGTCGGGCCGGACTACCTCCGCTTCGGCCCGCGGCAGAGCTACCTGCAGTGCTCGCCGATCTCCTGGGACGCGTTCGCGCTGGAGGTGTTCGGCGCGCTGCTGCACGGCGGCACCTGCGTGCTGCAGCCCGGTGAGATCACCGATCCGCGGCTCATCGCCGAACTGGTGGAGCAGCACGGGGCGACCACGCTGCAGATGTCGGCGACCTTGTTCAACTTCATGCTCGACGAGTATCCGCAGACCTTCGACGGTCTGGCCGAGGCGATGACGGCGGGCGAGGCCGCCTCACCCACGCACACCGCCCGCGTCGTCGCCGACCATCCCGGCATCCATCTGGTGAACGGGTACGGTCCCGCCGAGAGCATGGGATTCAGCACCGCCCACGTCGTCCGGCCGGGCGCCGCGGCCACTGCCGTCGTGCCAATCGGCCGGCCGATCGCCGGAAAATACGCGTACGTGTTGGACGCGCGGCTGCGCCGGGTGCCGATCGGTGTGCCCGGTGAGCTGTACCTCAGCGGCGACGGGCTCGCGCTCGGCTACCTACGCCGCCCGGGACTGACCGTCGAGCGGTTCGTCGCCAACCCCTACGGGCCGCCCGGCAGCCGCATGTACCGCACCGGCGACATGGCGCGCTGGAACCGCGGCGGTGACCTGGAGTACCTGGGCCGCACGGACCACCAGATCAAGTTGCGCGGCTTTCGCATCGAGCCCGGCGAGGTGGAGACGGAACTGCTCGGCTTTCCCGAGGTGACCCAGGCGAAGGTGCTCCTGCGCGAGGACCGGCCCGGCGACAAACGCCTCGTCGCCTACGTGGTGCCCGCCGACGTCGACGTGGCCGGACTCCGCAGGACCGCGGCGGCGCGGCTTCCCGACCACGCCGTGCCGTCCGCGTTCGTGCCGCTCGATGCGCTGCCGTTGACCGTGAACGGCAAGCTGGACCACCGTGCGCTGCCCGCGCCCGTTCCGGAGTCCTCCACCGACGGCCGTGCCCCGCGCACCCCGGCCGAGGAGTTGCTCTGCGGGCTCTTCGCCGAGGTTCTCGGCGTGCCGCGGGTGAGTGTCGACGACAACTTCTTCCACCTGGGCGGGCACTCGTTGCTTGCCACTCGGCTCGTGGGCCGGGTCCGCGACGTGTGGGGGGTAGCGGTGACCATCCGGGACCTGTTCCAGCACCCGGTCGTTCACAAGCTGGCCGACCGCATCGCAGCCGGCGCCGGCGTCGGCGCCAGCCCGCTGGACACCGTGTTGCCCCTACGCACCGGCGGCGCCGCTCCGCCCCTCTTCTGCGTGCACCCGATTTCGGGGATGAGCTGGTGTTACGCCGGGTTGCTACGGCACCTCGGCGCGGAGCGGACGGTCATTGGTCTGCAGGCTCGGCAGATGTCGCGCGACGGTTTCCGACCCGGCCACGTCGAGGACATGGCCGCCGACTATGCCGCCCAGATCCGCACCATCCAGCCGCACGGCCCGTACCACCTGCTTGGCTGGTCGTTCGGTGGGATGGTGGCGCATGCCGTGGCCACCCTGTTGGAGGCGGACGGCGCCGAGGTCGCACTGCTCGGCCTGCTCGACGCGTATCCGCTGCCCGACGATTTCGTGTCGCGCCCTGTCACCGCCCGCGACGTGCTGGTGGCGTTGCTCGGCGGCCGCGGCCGGGACCTACCCGTTCCGGGCGCCGACCGACCGGTGGACGTAGCCGCGCTGGTGGGGCCGCTACGTGCCGAGGAACCGGTACTCGGGCTGCTCAAGCACGAGCAGGCCGTGACGGTGGTCGAGACCACCCGCACCAACCTGGAGTTGCGGATGAAATACACGCCGGCGCGGGTGCTGCGCGGTCCGATCGTGTTCTTCGACGCGCTGCGTACGCCTTGGCCGTTGACGCCCGCGCAGGCCTGGCGGCCGTACGCCTCGAGACCGGTGGAGGTGCACGGTATCGACTGTGAGCACGACGACATGATCCGTACCGACCCGCTTGCCGTGGTGGGGCGGGTCATCGCCGGGCGGTTGCGGGGTTGAACGCAGCCGGATTCCTCGAGAGAAGGCCGGGGGACAAGGTGGGACGAAGCAGGGAGAGGGCGGGCGTGGCGTCCGCACCTGTGCATCACGGCGAGATCCTGCAAGGTGTGTTCGCGCGCGAGCCCGGCATGGTGCCGGGGCTCGTCACCCTGCCGTGTCCGATGTACTACGTGCGGGCCACCTTCGTCCCCGGCGGCATGGATCGGGTGGAGGTGGTGCCGCAGTGGAAGAGCAAGGCGCGTAGGGCCGCAGAGTTGACCCTCGCGACGCTGGATCTGCCCTGCGGTGGGCGGCTGGAACTCTCCGGCGACGTGCCGCTGGGCCGTGGGTTCGGCTCCTCGACGAGCGACGTGCTGGCCGCGATCAACGCGGTCGGCGATGCGTACGAGGTTCCGGTGCCGCCGCACACCGCAGCGAGGGTCGCGGTTCGGGCGGAGACCGCCTCGGACTCGCTGATGTTCGGCGACCGGGTGGTGCTGTTCGCGCAGCGCGCCGGTGAGGTACTGGAGGATTTCGGCAATCCGTTGCCGCCCATGCACGTCCTCGGATTCGGCAACCGCACCGTGACGGACGGGACCGGCGTGGACACCCTGGCGCTGCCGCCGGCCCTCTACGACCGGCGCGAGACCGCGATCTTCGCTGAGCTGAGGGTCATGCTGCGTGAGGCGGTCGCCACCAAGGACGTCGCCCTGCTCGGTCGGGTTGCCACCGTCAGCACCCAGATCAACCAGCGCCATCTGCCCATCCCGGCGCTTGAGCGGATTCTCGGGATTGTCGCGGAGGTCGGCGCCGTCGGGCTGCAGACGGCACACAGCGGCGACATCTCGGGGATCCTGCTCGACCGTGACCACCCGGACGTCGACGCCCGCCTGGAACGGGCCAGACACCTACTACGTGACCTCGGGTTCGTCGAGCAATGGGAGTTCACCACCGATGACTGAGACAGTGACGGCACCGGGCCGCAAGATCTACTCCTCCGTCCTGGAGGCCACCGAGCTTCCTCGGATCATCCGCATCACCGCGAACCTTTACGCGGCCACGTTCAGCTTGATGAAGCTGCTGCCCGCCCGCTACATCGTGGACCGGGCCGAGGCAGCCGGCACGCTGACCCCCGGCACTCCTGTCATCGAGACCTCATCCGGCACCTTCGGTCTCGGCCTGGCCATGGTCTGCCGGCATCGCGGTCACCCGCTGACCGTCGTCGGTGACCCGGTCATCGATGCCGATCTGCGCCGCCGCCTGGAGATGCTCGGCGCCCGTGTCGAGATCGTGGAGGATGACGGCAGACCCGGGGGCATCCAGGCCGCCCGACTCGCTCGCGTCGAGGAGCTGCGCCGCGAGCACCCCGGCAGCTTTGTGCCGGGACAATACGACAACCCTGACAACCCGGCCGCCTACGCCGCCGTCGCGGACCTGGTCGGCGCCACCCTCGGGGCCGTGGACTGTCTGGTCGGCACGGTGGGGTCGGGCGGCTCCACGGGTGGGCTCGCCGCCGCCCTGCGCGCGTCCAACGCCGACCTTCGCCTGGTCGGGGTCGACACCCCCGGCTCGATCATCTTCGGCGCGGCCGAGGGCGCCCGGCTGCTGCGTGGCCTGGGCAGCAGCATCCATCCCGGCAACGTCGACTACACCGCGTACGACGAGGTCCACTGGGTCACGCCTCGGGAGGCGTTCCACGCCACCCACGACCTGTACCGCAGCCATGGGCTCTTCATGGGACCCACCAGCGGCGCCTCCTTCCAGGTCGCGGCCTGGTGGGCGGACCGGAACCCGGGGGACACCGTGCTGATGGTGCTGCCGGACGAGGGGTACCGCTACCAGTCCACCGTCTACAACGACGCCTGGCTGCGTGCCCACGACGCCGTGCCCACGCCCAACCCGGACGGCCCCGGCTGGTCGAACATCCCAGCGACGTCACCGACCGCTGGACCCGCCTGCCGTGGGCACGGCGTAGCTTCGAAGCCGTGACGGGACCCGCCCGGTGACGCTTCTTCTTGTCGAGTCCAACACCACCGGCAGCGGGCGGCTGTTCGCCCGCAGCGCCCGCGACCTCGGCATCGAACCGGTCCTTGTCACCGCGGACCCCGGCCGCTATCCGTACGTGGCGCTCGACGGGCTGCGCACCGAACTCGCCGACACCGCTGACCGGGATGCCGTTCTCGCCGCAGCCCGCCGGATCGCCGCTGTCGACCCGGTGCTCGGCGTGACGTCCAGTTCCGAGTACTACATCGCCGTCGCCGCAGCCACCTCCCGGGCGCTCGGGTTGCCCGGTCCCCGCGAGGAGGCCATTCGCACCTGCCGGGACAAGGCGGCGCAGCGCCGCCGGTTGGGTGAGGCAGGCGTCCCGCAGCCCCGGTACGAGGTCGTGCGCGACGTTCCCGGCGCGCTCGCGGCGGCCGGCCGCATCGGTTTTCCCGTCGTCCTCAAGCCCCTTCAGGGATCCGGCAGCCTGGGCGTACGCGCCTGTGCCAACGAGGAGGAAACCACGCGGCACGCCGCCGCGTTGGCTGCGACCAGGGTCAACGAGCGCGGCGTGGCCGTGCCACCCGACTTCCTGGTCGAGGAGATGCTGCCCGGCGCCGAGTTCTCCGTGGAGGTCTTCGGGGGGCCGCGCTCGTCGTGGTCACCAAGCACCTCGGCGAACCGCCCACCTTCGTGGAGACCGGCCACGACGTCCCGGCCGCCGTGCCGTCCGCGCGTGCGGGGCTGCTGCGCGAATGTGCCGAACACGCGGTCGCCGCCCTCGGGCTCGACTGGGGCGCCGCACACGTCGAGCTGCGCCTGGACGCCGATCGTCCGGCCGTGGTCGAGGTCAACCCGCGCCTGGCCGGCGGCATGATTCCGGACCTGGTGCGGCGGGCCTGCGGCATCGACCTCGTCGCCGACCAGGTTCGGGCCGCTGCCGGGCTTGCGCCGGCTGCTGCGGACGGCCCTCGTGCCGGCGCCGCCGCCATCCGCTTCCTGACGGCGGGCCACGACGCCGTCCTCGCCGGCCCGGAGCTGACCGACGGTCTGCTCGGTGCCGTCCGCGAGATACCCGGAGTCGTCGACGCCGTCCTGTACGCGGCGGCGGGCAGCCAGGTCACCCGAGCCGTCGACTTCCGGGGCCGCCTCGGGCATGTCATCGCCGAGGCCGCCTCCGTTCCGGAGGCCGTGCACATCGCCGAGCGTGGATGCGACCTGCTGAGCCGCTCCCTTCAGGCGGTGCCCGTATGAATCGTCGGATCGCGGAGACCGCCCCCGTTACGGATGGCGTCGACACCGGTCGGCTGCGTACCGCCCTGAATGCCGAGGCTCACCGCATCGTCTACGACCAGTACCGGCCGGTCGCCGACAGTCTCGGTGAGGAACTGGAGCTGATCAGTGAGGTCGACCGGGCCCACCTGGTGATGCTTGCCGAGCGCGGCATCGTCGGCGCCGCCCAGGCGGCCGTGCTGCTCAAGGAGATCGACGGCCTGCGCGCCGAGGGTTTCGCCCCCGTAAGGGCCCGGCCCATGCCGCGGGGCGTCTATCTGGCGTACGAGTCACATCTGGTGGCAGAGCTCGGGGAGGAGGTGGGCGGCGTGCTCCACACCGGCCGCTCCCGCAACGACCTGAACGCCACCACGGCACGGCTACGCGCCCGCCGCTACGCCGGGCCGCTCATGGAAGCCGTGCGGGAACTCGCCGAGGTCCTGCTGGACCGCGCCGCGGCGTACCGGATGGTGACGATGCCCGCCTACACCCATGGGCAGCCCGCTGTACCCATCACCTACGGTCACTACCTCACGGGGGTGGCGTCCGCCGTCCTGCGAGGCCTGCGCGACCTGCTCGATGCCGCCAGGGAACTCGACGTGAACCCGCTCGGCGCCGGTGCCGTGGGTGGCACCTCCGTGCCCATCGACCCGGCCCGCACCGGCGAGCTGCTTGGCTTCGCCACGGTCGCCCGTAATTCGGTGGACGCCGTCGCCTCCCGTGACTTCGGGTTGCGGCTGCTGTCGGCCGCCGCCGTGGTCGGTGTTGCGGCCTCCCGCGTGGCCCGCGATCTCACATTCTGGACCGCCGAGGAGAATCCGCTGCTGCGGCTCGCCGACGACCTGGTCGGATCAAGCTCGATGATGCCCCAGAAACGTAATCCCTTCCTGCTCGAGCACATCCAGGGCCGGGCAGCCGCGAGCCTGGGCGGATTCACCGCCGCTGCCTCCGCTATGGCCACGGCGTCGTACACCAACGCCATCGCCGTCTCCGGGGACGCGCTGCGCCACCTGTGGCCCGGGCTGCGCGCCACCACCGACGTTGTCGTCCTGCTGCGGCTGGTCGTCGCCGGTGCCGAGCCGGACGCCGAGCGGATGCTGCGTCGGGCCGTGGAGGGCTACACCTCGGCCACCTACCTCGCCGAGCGGCTGGTCGTCGCGGGCGTTCCCTTCCGCACCGCACACCATCTCGTCGGACATGCCGTCACAGAGGCGCACCGCGCCGGCGTGCCGTTGACCGAGGCCGCCAAGGCGCCCGAGATCGCCGCGGTCGCCCCCGGCGACGCGGACGGCGACTGGCTGAACCCCACCGCGGTCGCCGAGGCGTGCGCGTACGGTGCGGGACCCGGCGGCAGTTCCACCGAGCGGGCACTCGGCGAGATGCGCGAGGAGTTCGATGCCGTGGCGGCGGAGCTGGCCGGCCGCGCTCGGCGGTGGGCGGGGGGCACCGCCCTGCTCGACGTCGCCACCGGCGGAGCGACAGCCGCCGCGCCTTAGGACCCGGAGGTCATCGTGGATTTCAGCCTCTTCTACTTCGCCGACGACAGCACGGCCGCCGGGTCCGGCCGATACCGGCTCCTGCTCGACGGCGCCCGGTTCGCCGACGACTCCGGCTTCCGTGCCGTGTGGACACCCGAGCGGCACTTCCATCCCTTCGGGGGGCTCTACCCCAATCCGGCCGTCACCGGTGCCGCCGTCGCCGCCGTCACCACCCACGTGCAGATCCGTGCGGGCAGCGTCGTCGCCCCGCTGCACGACCCGCTGCGCATCGCCGAGGAGTGGTCCGTCGTCGACAACCTCTCGGGTGGCCGGGCCGGGGTGTCGTTCGCCTCGGGCTGGCACGCCTTCGACTTCGCGCTCGCGCCGGAGGCGTACCGGGACCGCAAGCGCCGTACCCTGCAGACCCTCGACGAGGTACGGCGGCTGTGGCGTGGTGAGCAGCGAACCGTACGCGACGGCGCTGGCGGCACGGCCCAGGTACGCATATTCCCACCACCGGTGCAGTCCGAGTTGCCCGTGTGGCTGACCAGCGCCGGGGACACCGAGACCTTCCGCGCGGCTGGCCGCGCCGGCGCTGGCGTCCTCACCCACCTGATCGGTCAGACCATCGACGACCTCGCCGGGAAGGTCGCCGAATACCGGCGTACGCTCGCGGAGCATCACCCCGGCGCACCCGGCCACGTCGCCGTCATGCTGCACACCTGTCTCGGCGCCGACACCGAGGAGGTCCGCGCCACCGTACGCGAGCCCCTGCTCGGCTACCTGGCCAGCTCGGCCGGGCTGGTCCTGCGGTCCGAGTCGGCCCTTGCCCCGGACCTCGACCTGTCCACGCTCGACCCCGACGACCTGCAGTTCCTGGTGGCAGAGTCCTTCGACCGGTACTTCGACGACCGCGGCCTGTTCGGCACCGCCGGCCGCGCCCGCGTCACCGTGGAGCGGATCCGCGCGGCCGGGGCCGACGAGATCGCCTGCCTGATCGACTTCGGTGTCGGCGTGGACGAGGTGCTCGCCGGGCTGCGCCACCTCGCTCGGCTCCGCGATGAGGCCGGCGCCCGTACCGAGCGCCCTGGGAACGCTCTGGGTACGGGGGCACGACCGTGATACCCCTGTCACCGGGCCAGCTACGATTCTGGTTCCAGCAGCACCTCGCCGAGGGCCGCCAGCCCACCGTGCCGCTCGCGTTGCGCATCAGGGGTGGACTCGACCGGAACGCGCTAGCCGCTGCCCTGCGCGATGTCGCCGCTCGCCACGAGAGCCTGCGCACCGTCTTTCCGGCGCCCGGCGGCGTACCGCACCAGGAGATCGTCGACGACGTCCCCGCCCTGCGCGAGCTGCCCGTCGACGAGGTCCGTGAGGGCGCGCTCGCCGAGACCGTAGCCGAGGTGGCAGCCCACACGTTCGACCTCGGCCGGGAGCCACCCCTGTACGCGCGGCTGCTCGCCCTCGCCCTCGACGACCACGTTCTCGTCCTCGTCGTGCACCACGTCGCGTACGACGCCTGGTCGACGGCCCCGCTCCTGCTCGACCTCGCCGACAGCTACCGCGCCCGCCGCACCGGCATCCCGCCCGCCCGGCCGGAGCCGCCCGTGCAGTACGCCGACTACACCATGTGGTTTCACGAGCTGCTCGGTGACGAGCACGATCCGCGCAGCCGCGTCCACAGCCAGTTGCGGTTCTGGGCCGAGACGCTCGACGGCCTGCCCGAGCAGATCGCGCTGCCCACAGATCGCCCCCGGCCCGCAACCGCCTCGCACCGGGGGAGGCCGTACCGTTGCGGATCGATCCGAATACGCACGCGGCCGCCGTACGACTCGCCCAGCGGCACGACGCGACCCTCTTCATGGTTCTGCAGGCCGGGCTCGCGGCCCTGCTCGGCCGCCTCGGTGCCGAACGTGACGTTCCGCTCGGCACGGTCGTGGCCGGGCGCACGGACAGCGACCTGGAGGGTCTGGTCGGCTTCTTCATGAACACCCTGGTGCTGCGCACCGACGTCGGCGGTGATCCCACCTTCGCACAGCTCCTCGATCGGTCACGGGCCGTCGCCCTCGCGGCGTACCGCAACCAGGACGTGCCGTTCGAGCGGGTCGTCCAGGCCACGGGTCACCAGCGCTCGGCCGCCCGCCACCCGCTGTTCCAGGTGATGCTGACCCTGCGCAACGCGGCGTCCGCCAGGCCCGCCCTGCACGACCTGCACGTGGAGCTGCTGCCCGGCAACGGCTCCGAGCAGCTTCTCTTCGACCTGCTGTTCGACCTGGCCGAACGCGACGGCGGCGACATCGGCGGCGATCTGTGGTACACGCCGGACCTCTTCGACCGGTCCACCATGGAGTCCTTCGCCGCCCGGTATGCCGCCCTCCTGCGGGCCGCCACGGCCTCGCCCGACCTCCCGGTGAGCCGGATCGACCTGCTCACGCCCCTCGAGCACGCCCGTCTCGCCGCCGCCGCCCGAGCGACGGAGCGTTCACTGCCCGCCTCGACCCTGCCGGAACTCTTCGCCCGGCGGGTCGCGGCGGCGCCCGGTGCCGTCGCCGTCGTAGACGGGGGCACCCGCCTCGGCTACGCCGAGCTGGACGAGCGCTCCGACCGCCTCGCCGGGTATCTGGTCAGCCGGGGCGCTGGGCCGGAAACCCTGGTGGCACTCGTCATGCCGCCCTCCGCGGACCTGGTCACCGCTGTGCTCGCGGTGCAGAAGGTCGGCGCCGCCTACCTGCCGATCGACCCGCGCCAGCCGGAGGCGCGGGTGGCTCGTATGCTCGCCGACGCCCACCCACTGCTGGTGTTCGGCAAGCTTCCGGAGGTCGTTCCACTCCAGCGATCGGTGCGCCGTGACAACGAGCACCGGAATGCCGATGCCGGGTGGCTCGCCGCCGCTTACACCATTTACACCTCCGGCTCCACCGGGCAGCCCAAGGGTGTGATCGTCACCCGGTCGGCCCTCGTCAATCTCTTGCACGCCATGCAGCGGGTGCTGCCGATCGGGCCGGGCGATCGGCTGCTGTCGGTCACGACGCCCGGCTTCGACATCGCGCAGTTGGAGCTACTGCAACCCCTGCTGCGCGGTGCCACTCTGGTCATCGCCGACCCCGACGCCGTACGCGACCCGACCGCCATGGCCTCGGTGATCGCCGACGAGGCCATCACCGTGGTTCAAGCCACCCCCTCGCTCTGGTCCGGCATCGCCGAGCTGGCACCCGGAGCGCTGCGCGGGCTGCGGATCCTCGTCGGTGGTGAGCCGCTACCCGGCCCGCTCGCTCGGCGCCTGCGCTCGACCGCCCGTGAGGTGGTCAATGTATACGGGCCGACCGAGACGACCATCTGGTCCACGGCCGCAGTCCTGGACTCCGATCTCGACCCGCCGCCCATCGGCCGCCCACTCGACAACACCCGTGCCCACGTGCTCGACGCGGGCCTGCTGCACGTCCCGGACGGGGTGTCCGGGGAGCTCTACCTCGCGGGGACCGGGGTCGCCCGCGGCTACCTCGGCCAGGCCGGCCACACCGCGCAGCGGTTCGTCGCCGACCCGTACGGCCCTCCCGGCACGCGGATGTATCGCACCGGCGACCTCGCCCGCCGCCGCGCCGACGGCACGCTCGACTTCCTGGGCCGGGTCGACGGGCAGCTGAAGGTCCGCGGCTTCCGGATCGAGCCCGGTGAGATCGAGACGGAGCTGGGCCGCCACCCCGACGTGGGCACCGTCGCGGTGATCCTGCGCGGACGGGTGCTCACCGCGTACGTGGTACCACACGGCCCGGCGCCAGACGATCTCGCGGCGGTCCTGCGCCAGCACGCCGCGGAGGTGCTGCCCGAGTACATGATCCCGGCCGTGGTCGTGGTGGACGCCCTACCGCTGACGCCCAACGGCAAGCTGGACCGCGCGGCGCTGTCCGCCCTGCCGCCCTCCCGGCCAGCCGCCACGCCCGACGAGAGCAGCGCCGACCCCCGTGAACGTCAGCTACGTGAACTCTTCGCCGAGGTGCTCGGCGTGTCCGCGGTCGCCGCCCATGACAGCTTCTTCGACCGCGGCGGTGACAGCATCACGTCGATCCGCCTGGTGGCCCGGGCCCGCTCGGCGGGACTGCGGCTCTCGGTCCGGGGCATCTTTCGGCACCGTACGCCCAAGGCCCTGGCCGCCGCGCTCGAAACCCCGCCCGCAACCCCCGCGGTTGGGGAGCCGGGGGCGCTGGTCGCCGCCGCCACCGGTTCACCGGCTCCGGTCGCGGCGGTTCCGGACGACGACCCGGTCGGGACCGTGCCGCTCACCCCGATGGTGCACTGGCTCCGCGACCTGGGCGGCCCCACGGACGGCTATCACCAGTCGACGCTCCTGCGGGCCCCACCCGGCCTCCGCGAGAACGACCTGCTGAGCACCGTCGCCGGTCTGCTGGCCCGACACGACGCGTTGCGTATCCACCTGCACCGCGCCGGTCCCGACTGGCGGCTCCACATTCCACCCGCGGGTGACGTCATGGCCGCGGCCCGCGCGATCACCCGACGCGTCGACGTCAGCGGTGTACCGGAATCGCAGCTGCCGACCCTGATCGAGGCCAACCGGGCCGCCACCGCGCGCCTCATAGGACCTGCCTGTGGCGACCTGGTCCAGGTGGTCTGGTTCGACGCCGGCTCCCGGGCGCCGGGACGGCTGCTGCTCACCATCCACCATCTCGCCGTCGACGGAGTGTCGTGGCGCATCGTGCTGGCCGACCTCACCGGCCGCGCACCGCACACGCGAGGTCTCTCGTTCCGTGGATGGAGCCGGTTGCTGCACCGCGAGGCCCCCGGACGTACGGCCGAGCTGCCTTTCTGGCGCGATGTTCTCGACGGGGGCGGTGAGCTGCTGCCAGGAAGGCGGCTCGATCCCGGACGGGATGTGGTGGCCGGCCGCGCCGTGGTGGAGCGCCACCTCGCGCCGTCGGTGACAGAGCCGCTGCTGTCGAGCGTTCCGGCCGCGCTCGGAGCGGGCGTTGGCGACGTGCTGTTGGCCGCGCTTGCTGTCGCCGTCCAGCGCTGGCGGGGCGCCCCGATTCTGATCGACGTGGAGGGGCACGGCCGGGAGGACATCGTCGACGGGATCGACCTGACACCCACGGTCGGTTGGTTCACCAGCATGTTTCCCGTACGCCTCGAGGGTGGCCCCGATCCGGCCCGCGCGCTCGACCGCATTCTCGCCCAGCGCGAGGCCGCGCCGCATCACGGCCTGGGCTTCGGACTGTTGCGTTACCTGGTCCCCGAGGCCGCGCGGGAGCTGGCCGCGGCGCCACCGCGCCAGGTCATCTTCAACTACCTTGGGCGGTTCACCGGCGAGTTCGGCGCGGCTCAGGGCTGGGACTTCGCCCCGGAGAGCCTACCGGTCGGCGGTGGCAGCGACCCGGCCATGCCGATGTCACACGTCCTGGAGATCAGCGCCGTGACGCGCGACCTGCCGTCCGGCCCCCAGCTCTACGCTGCCTTCGCATACGCCTCGGCGCTGCTGGACGGTGCGGAGGTGGCTTTGCTCGCCGACCTCTGGCTGGCAGCCCTGCGCACGTTCGCCGGTTCCTAACCGACCGAACCGGTGTGCTGCCCATCGGGCTGTGCTCCTACGTGTTGTCCTTCTTCGTCTCGCTGCTGCTCACGTTGTTCCTGTCCACGCTGGTGGGCGGGCAGGTCGCGGTGGTGGCGCATGGGGGACAACAGCAGGACCAGACCGGAGAGCGGCACGCCGGCAACCAGCAGCCATATGGCCGGGCGTACGCCGAGTGCGGTGCCCAGCGCGCCGCCGAGCAACGCGCCGACCGGCAGCACGCCGTAGTTGAGGTAGAAGGAGCTGGCACTGAGTCGGCCAAGAAGCTCAGGCGGGCAGTACCGCTGCTGGAAACCGGCCTTAAGCACGTTGACCGCCACCACTCCCGCGGATGCGCAAAGTCCCCCGATCGGATAGAGGATCACGCCCCATCCCGGGAAAGCCAGCGGCACCAGCAGGACCGGGAGTGTGAAGACCATGGCGAAGACCAGCGTCGCCCGGGCGGTGCCGAGCCGCGACGAGATGCGTCGGGCCATCAGCGCGCCGGCGACGCCGCCCGCGTTGGCTATCGCGATCAGGGTACCGACGGTTCCCGAGCCCTGATGCACGTCGTTGACCAGGAACACCACGAGGATGGACTGGTAGCCCATCAGGCACAGATTGGCGAACGCGCCGTAGAGCGCATAGGCCCGGAACCACGGGTCCCGCGCGGCCAGCAGCAGCCCGTCGCGGACCTCACGGGCGAATGCGCCGCGCGGCGGCTTCTGCCGGATGCGGGGCGGCTCGCGGTGCCGGATGCCGAACAGGCAGAGCAGGCTCACGGCGAACGTGCCGGCGTTGGCGAGCAGCCCGCTGACCGGGCCGACCAACTGGATGAGGAAGCCTCCGCCACCCTGGCCCAGGATCTGCGCGGCCGAGGCGCTGCCGTGCAGCTTGGCGTTGCCCTCCACCAGGTCATCGGGGGCGAGCAGCGAGGGCAGGTAGGCGGTGTAGGCGACCTGAAAGAAGACCGCGGCCGCGCCGACCAGCAGAGAAACTGTCAGCAGCCAGCCGAACACGAAAAGGTCGAGCCATGCGGCGACCCCGATGCTCAGATAAAGGACCAGGCAGGCCGCCACCGACCAGAGCATGATCGGGCGCCGGGCCAGTCGATCCACCCAGGCGCCGGCGGGCAGCCCGAGGAGCAGCCACGGCAGCCAGATCGCGGCACTGAGGAGGCTGACCTGGAACGTGCTGGCGTCCATCACGGCAACGGCGGCGAGCGGCATGGCAACGCCGGTGAACGCGGCGCCGAACTTCCCGGTGACCTCGGCGCCGAACAACAGACGGAAGTCCCGGTGACGGCGCAGCAGGCCGGTCATTGGGACTTCTGAACTGGTTTCCGGGGGAACGCCTGGAGCTGCACCACCACCGGGAGCGCGTCCGGCTCCGGCTGGGCGTGGAGGTATTCCTCGACCACCCCGGTCAGCCGCTCGCTGAGCTCACGCAGCTGATGGGTGGTGAGACGCAGCTCGGTCCACTCGGCGACGGTGCTGGCCTCGCGCCACTCCTTTGGCCAGTCCTCCTGCAGGTACTCCGTGACCCGGCCGAAGCTCCAGCGCAGCAGTTCCTTCACCACACCTGACACGGCGGCCCGGTCCAGTTCGCTGGTGTCCAGAATCTCCTTGCGGGTCGGTGCGCGCCACCACCGCTCGTGTTGGTCGCCGCGCCCGATGTCCTCCTCGATGAACCCGTGCCGGGCGAGCTGGCGCAGGTGCCAGCTGATCGTGCCGGTGTTCTCGCCGAAGCGCGTGGCGAGGTGGCTGGAGTTCGAGGGCCCGTCGAGCCGCAGGGCATCGAGGATTCGCAGGCGCAGGGGATGGGCGAGGCCGCGCAAGCTGCGCGCGTCCAACCTCCGGACGGTTGGTTCCATGGGTTCACGCTACACCTGACAAGAACCGTCTGCAGAGACTTCTCTGCGGATGAGAAAGTGGCGCGTACCGCTACAGCGCGGTCGAACGCGGTAAGGCTGCACCGGGGGCGGGCTTACCGGCGATGCGTGATCGTCGCCCAGCCCTCGTCGGCTGTCAGGGCCAGATGGATGGCGCGGTCCAGCACCGCGGCCCGGTCGTCCGGTGCCAGGGGCGTCAGGATCGTGTCGGCCTGGCGCATCGCCACGCCAACCCGCAGCGGATGAACCGCGCGCAGCAGGCTGACGATCCGGAACGCCAGATCTTCGGGCCTCGGGTCGGTCACTGAGTCCATTGGACCCCTCAATTTTGTCGCCTGCAGAATCAGATCGGTATGGCTGTGCTCCACCGTCGACGGCGCCACCGTCGACATCGACCGCTGGTGGCAGGCGCACCCGCCCGAAACTCACACCCACATGCGGTTGACCGCCGGACCAGACGGTGGTTGACGCCGAGCCAAGATCCCTATGTGGACGGTCCTGCTAACCTACGTCGCTTGTGCGTCCGTTTGGTGCACAGGTGCAACACCTGGGGCTCGAGTCCCACTTGGACACCAACTTCTGTATGTGTGCCCTGCTCAGCAGGGCGAGCTCGCGATGTCTCCTGCGGCGTGGGCTGCTGCGGGACGTTTCGCCGAGCCGGTGGTGACCTTACCCGCCAGCGGAGACGCTACGCAGCATGCGCGTGCAACGCAGCCAGGGCGTCCAGCACCTGTTCACAGGGGCGCGGCGACCGGGAGGGTCTGCCTGGGTGTGACACGCCCTGTCTCACAGCCGCCGGAACCCGGAGGGTGGATCCATGGAACCCACCACCAAGGTAGTTCTGGTCACCGGCGCGAGCAGCGGAATCGGCGAGGCGGTCGCACTGCGCCTGGCCGGCGAGGGACATGACGTGGTCGCGGGCGCACGTCGGCGAGAGCGGCTCGCCGCGCTCGCCGATCGCCACGACAACATCCGGGTACGGCGGCTCGACGTGACCGACCGCGGCGACGTCGCGGCGTTCGTCGACAGTGCGGTCGCGCAGTTCGGGCGGGTCGCGCGGGCGATCTCGTTCGCCGTCGATCAGCCGGCGGACGTCGACGTCAACGAGATCATCATCCGTCCGACCAGGCAGCGAGGCTGACATGTCCGGCATCGAGCGAAGCAGGTTGTCCACGGCGGCCGCCGCCCTGTCCGCGACGGTGGCGCTCACCGCCTGCGGGACGGAGACACCGTCGACGCCACAGCCCGCGCGGTCCACGGCGCAGGCGTCGTCCCCGACCTCCGGGACCACACACCCGTACGTCGGGATGTGGGTGACCGCCGACAACCACATCCGGCAGGAGTTGCTGGCCGACGGCCGATACGACGAGGCGCGTGGGCAACGGGACAGTGCCTACACCGGCCGGTACGAGGTGACCGGCGACCACATCGACTATTGGGACGACAGCGGTTTCACCGCCGACGGCCGCTTCGAAGGGGACGTCCTGCACCACGGCGGCTACCTGTTCTATCGCGAGGGCAGCGCGGCCCACCGTCGGGCTGTCGCCACGCGCGAATCAACCAGGCCATCTCTCTCCTGACGGCGGCACGGCAGAGGTGGACCTCAGCACAGCTTCTGCGCGCCGACCTCGGGGTGGACGAAGTGCTTGACCTCGTGCGGACGTACCCCGATCTCGTGGTCGTTCCACACCCGCCGGACCTCCTCGCTACGAGCCAGCAGCAGTTCGGTCAGGCGCGCCGCCCGGGAGTCCGGCCCCGAAGGGTGACCAGCTCGCGTAGCCCCGCGGCGTGGGTCGGTGAACCATCGGTAGCCCGCGCTGCGGGCGGGCCCGGTGTACCGCGTCGTGTCCCCGGTGAGCGCGACGCCCATCGGGGACTGCCGCAGGGGCTCGCCCAGTTCGGTGACGATCTCGGCGGGGTGTCGGCCAGGCGGTCGAGTACCCGCAGCAGGCCGGGACTGATGTGCTCGTTGGACGTGCCCCTGGCGGCGGGCCGTGGCCGGCGAGGCGGAACAGGTGGTCGCGCTCGTCTTGCAGTGCCTCACGTCGGTTGCGGAGGAACTCCGCCGGTCCGGTGCGATCGATCACGACGTTTCCCCTTCGCGTACTGCCCCGTTTCTACCGGCCGCATGAAGAGGTAGCCACGGTCCGCCGATCCCCCCGACTTCAGTCGAAGGGGTGACCTGGCGAGCCTGTGATCGGCAGGCCGTGGATACCGCGGCGCTTTCGGCCGACGATCGACGGCGTAGCCCGGAAATCCGGACAACCACGTGAGGGAGCAGACCAGTGCCGCGTACACCGATCGACATCACCGTCCCCGACCTGTCCGGAAAACGCGCCGTCGTGACCGGCGCGAGCGACGGGATGGGCCTGGGGATGGCCGCGCGGCTGGCCGCGGCCGGCGCCGAGGTGATCCTGCCCGTCCGCAATCCGCGCAAGGGCGAGGCCGCGATCACCACGATCCGGCAGGCCGCACCAGGTGCGAACGTCTCGCTCCGCAGCCTCGACCTGTCCTCGCTGGAGTCGGTCGCGACCCTGAGTGACGCCCTGCGCGGGGAGGGCCGTCCGATCCACCTCCTGATCAACAACGCGGGCGTGATGCGGCCGCCGAACCGGCAGACCACGGCCGACGGGTTCGAACTGCAGTTCGGCACCAACCACCTCGGCCACTTCGCGCTGGTCGCGGGGTTGCTCCCGCTGCTGCGGGCGGGCCGGGCGCGGGTGACATCGCAGGTCAGCGTGGCCGCCCGGCGTGGTGTGATCAACTGGGACGATCTGAACTGGGAGCGGTCCTACCACGGCATGCGTGCCTACAGCCAGTCGAAGATCGCGTTCGGAATGTTCGGTCTGGAACTGGACCGGCGCAGCCGGGCGCACGGTTGGGGCATCACCAGCAACCTCTCCCACCCCGGGGTGGCCCCCACCAGCCTCCTGGCCGCCCGCCCGAGCTCGGCCGCAGCCAGGACACCCCCGCGATACGCCTGATCCGGGCCATGTCCGCCCGCGGCATCCTGGCGGGCACCGTCGAGACCGCGAAGCTGCCCGCGCTCACGGCCGCGACCGATCCGAGCGCCAAGCCCGGTGTCCTGTACGGGCCGAGCGGCCCGGGGAACCTGGGGGGTCCGCCGGCCGAGCAGCGGATGTATGCGCCGCTGCGCAGCGCCGAGGAGGCCGCGCGGGTCTGGAGGGTGTCCGAGCAGCTCACCAGGACCGCGTTCGTCACGGCCTGACCGCGCGCGACGGGCTCGCCGCAGCGCCGGTACCGAACGACAGCCAGCCGCCGCTCCCAGGCCGGGACCCGCAGCACAGGTCCGAGAGCGTTCCGGCAGGTGACGAGCTGACGTCGCCGGACAAGCAGGATCCGCTGATCGGTCCGCCCCGCAGGTGAGGGCCCGCAGCCCTTCGGTGATCATCTGCCGGGCCGGACCCGGCCGGGGCGAGGGGCGTGGTGCCAGGCCCGCCTAGTCCTCGATGACGCCTCCCGGTGGGACCGGCAACACGTACGCCTGGCCGGGGGTGGGGGCGATCTCAAGCCGGATCTGCCACGGATGCTCCGTGGCCACCTCGACTATTCCGCCGGTGGGGATCGGCCCCACGTTCTTCGCCTCGCCTTCGGCGGTGCGAACGGTGACCTCGTGGTTCCCTGTCTCCGCGACGACGACGAAGGTGCGGCCGCCCGGCTGCCGTCTGATCGCGGCGAACCCGAGGCCGTCCGGCCTCATGCTCGCGCACCCGGAGTCGTCTGCCGTACAGGCGAGGTCATAGGAGATGTAGTCGACCGCGCGGTGGAACATCCCAGGGCCACGGGCCACCCACACCTCGGCGGCGCGTCCACCGGCACGTGCTTCGTCCGGGCGCGCGTCCCGTCGAAGTACGGCGACCGTCTCGTCGCCCGCAGCGCCGATCACGAGCAGTCGATCGGTGGCGAACTCCGCACCGCTGCTCTGCCGCAGGCGCCTCACCAGGTCGCCCGTCACATCACTCGTGGTGGTCCCCGCCACCCCATGAGCTGGCGGTGACCCGCCCGGTTCGGTGGGCCGCAGCGCGTACGCGACTCCGACCACCACGATGACGGCCGCGGTCGCAGCCGCGGCCGACGGCGCCCACCGGCGTCGGGCCCGAGCTTCGCCGCGCGTGACGACTCGCTCCACCCCCGGGGCGGCTCGCCCGACCCGGCGGCCCGATCCAGCAGGTGCGACATGTCCCGTTCGGTCATCCGGCTCACCCCTCGCCACGCCTGCTCCCGGTTGTCGCGTGGTCCACCTGTAGGGTCGCACGAAGTCGCTGCCACGGACCGTCCTGGCGGGTACGCGTGCCGCTCCCGTCGGACCGACAGATCGATCTGGTGTGATGGCCGGATGGAAACCGGCAGCCACAGCCAGCCCCGCGCCCCGCAAGCGGGAGCAGCAGAGACTCTGGCCGCGGGAGCTCTCGACTGGATGCTCGGGGCAGCGCGTGGCAACGGCGCCGGCCTGACGTGGGCGAGCACCGCAGTCGACGAGGAGGTTGACCACACGTTGTACAGCGGCGGGGCCGGTGTCGTGCTCGCGTTGCTGGAAGCCCAGCGGCACTTCCGGGACGACCGGTACGGCGACGCCGCCCTACGTGGCGCGGGAGCGCTGGCCGCTGCTGTTGACGGCGAGGAGAACTGTTCACTGTATTTCGGTCTGACCGGTACGGCGGTGGCTTTGCGTGCGGTACACGGCCTGCTCGACGATCCGGCGGCTGACCGAGCGGCCTCACGGGCACTGAGCCGGGTGCGTTCGCGATTCGACGGGCGGCGCTGGAATGAAATGTTCGAGCTGCTTTTCGGCAACGCCGGCATCGCGCTGGGCGCGCTACACGCCGGCGACCTCGACCTCGCCGTCCTCGCCGTGGAGCCGTACCTCGCCACCGCCGACCCGACTCCCGGCGGAGTCAACTGGGCGGTTCGCCCCAGCCCCGCGCGTTCGCATCACATCGCGCACGGCACGCTCGGCATCGTGTACGCGCTCGCGGCCGTAGGCGCCGCCGCTGGCCGTGACGACCTGATCGAACTGGCCCTGGCGGGTGCCGCCGACGTGGTGTCCCGTGACGAGGCAGGACCGGCGGGCTTTCTCGTCCCGCATTCCGACCCGCCACACCGACCCGAACTGATCGAGCGATACAGCTACGGCTGGTGCAACGGCCCAGCGGGTGACGCGCAGGTCTTCCGGCTTCTCGGTGCACTCACCAAGGACCCTGCCTGGACCGCTCTGGCCGACCGGTGCTGGCAGACCGTCACCCACTGCGGCCTTCCGCGCCGCGTGCGCCCCGGCTTCTGGGACAACAACGGCCGGTGCTGCGGGACCGCAGGAGTCCTGGCGCTGGCCTGCGACCGGCACGTCGAGCAGACGGAGTCGCTCGACTTCGCCGGCGTGCTGGTCGACGACCTGATCACCCACGCGACCGTCGACGCCGACGGGGTGCGTTGGTCGAATGACGAGCACCGGGCGACGCCCAGCACACTCGAGCCCCACGTCGGCTGGGCGATGGGCAACGCCGGCATCATCCGCGAGCTGTTGCGGTTCGCCCGGGTCGCTGCCGGAGCCGACGCACCGTACGCCGTGCCGTGGCCCGACCACTCGCCCGCCACGTCAGGGCGCGTGACGTTCGTGCGTGACTAGGGGGTGTCGTGCCGAGCTACGAGGAGCGGTTGGGGCAGCGGACGGGACGTGGGATCGGGTCCTGGCCCACGCGCACGAGCCGGGTGCTTGTTTGTCGCACCCATGCGGCTTTGGTAGACATGCACCCTCGCCTCTCACGGGAACGGGGTCACGGTGACAGCAACCGACTACGACAACTTCGCAGACGCCTACGCGGCGGAGAACGAGTCTGGCCTCTTCAACGCCTACTACGAGCGGCCCGCGATGCTTCGCCTCGCCGACGACGTCTCCGGCCGCCGAATCCTCGACGCGGGGTGCGGTTCCGGCCCGTTGTCAGCGGCGCTGCGCGCCAGGGGAGCCGTGGTCACCAGCTTCGACGTGAGTGCGGCCATGGTCAACCTGGCCCGCCAACGGCTGGGCGAAGACGCCGACCTGCACGTGGCGGACCTGAGCAAGCCCTTGCCCTTCGCAGACGCCGAGTTCGATGACGTCGTCGCGTCCCTGGTCCTGCACTACCTGGAGGACTGGTCGGGCCCCCTCGCCGAACTGCATCGCGTGCTGAAGCCAGGCGGTCGCCTGATACTCTCGGTCATGCATCCGGCCGGCTTTCCGGTCACGCATCCCGACGACGACTACTTCGCGCTCACGAAGTATTCCGAGGACTACATCATGGACGGTCAGACTGTGTGGCTGACCTTCTGGCACCGACCGCTGCACGCCATGTCAGATGCTTTTGCTGCCGCAGGGTTCCGCATCGTGACGATCAGCGAACCGCCCCCTTCTCCGGACACTCCTGCGGAGATGCTTCCACCCGACAAGGTCAAGGGCTCCGGGTCCTTCATGTGTTTCCTCTTCTTTGTCCTCGAGTCCGCCTAGACGTCAGGGTGTCCGCTGCGTGGTGGTGTCAACTGCTGGAGGGCTGCGCCTACTTCCGCACGCGGAAGCGGAGCATCGTGACGGCGCCCGACTGGGTGTTGCTGAGAGGCTCCAGGTCGATCCTGTCGAGGCTTGGGGGCGAGAAGCGGACACCGTCGCCGAGCAGCACCGGTAGGACATACACCAGGATCTCGTCGACGAGCCCGCGCTGCAGGCACTGGGCGGCCACGTCAGCACCGAGGATCTCCAGGTTCCTGCCGCCCGCGGCGCTGCGTGCCGTGGCAACGGCTTCCTCGATGTCACAGGTGAGGAACGTGACGGTAGGGTCCGGCTCGTCGGGAGGCTCGTGGGTGAGGATGAACTGTCCTCCCCCGTCGTAGGGGGTGTCCTGGTCGGCCATGCGCTTGGCGACCTCGTACGTGCCCCGGCCGACGAGCATGGCACCCGTGGCCGCCATAACCTCCGGGAACGTATCCGCAGTCAGGTACTCGAAGATCCAGTCCATCGCGTGGCCAGGACCGGCGATGAACCCGTCCAGCGACATCGCCCTGTTCACGACCACTTTGCCGGTGCCGATGCTCACATCGCTCATGCGCCTTCTCCAAGGGTTTTGGGGGCCCGGGGCCGAATCATAGTTCGGCCGGTGGGGAGGCAACGGCGGTTGCACGCGTATCTGCGGTGGTCGGCGAGCCCGCCGACCTGCTGGCCGTCCTGAGCGGGTCGGCTGGCTGGGACAGGCGGCGGGAATCGCTACGGCGGCGACGGGCAGAATCCGGGCCGGGTCTCGGACAGTTACTGCAGTTCGCGGAGGAATGAGATTCCCCGATGGTTCGGAGAACATCAGGACAGCCGGAAACCCGACAGCATGCGACGCAATGCGTGAGGAACCTCAATAATCTCGACCATGAGATTGATGCGCAAACTCGCGGCGGTCACGGCGGCGGCTGCTCTGGCCAGCACACTCGTCGCCGCGCCGGCACAGGCTCTTGCGGGTTTGGCGTGCTCCGAGTACGCACACACCGGTTATTACGAGAACGACACGTACTACGTGGTGCCGTACTGCAAGTGGTATACGACAACGGGTGAGCCCGGGGGCGGTGGCGGCGGCTCCGGTGAGCTGCCGAAGCCACCTTCCGGCCCGGGAGGTGGGGGCCGTGGCGAGTCCGGCCAGGAGCACCCTCCGATGACCTACAACAAGGAGCTGTGTGATCAGCTCACCCGACAACACGACATCTCCCAGGATGCGTTGAAGCTCGCGCACGAGCAGGCGCAGGCTCTGTTCGACTTCATCCAGGGCGGCAATCCGGTGACCGAGGACAGCGCCATCCGGTTCTCCGAGGAATTCCAGGCCTGGCAACTTACCAAGGCCCAGGTCCAAGCCATGCGCGAGATCTACATCCGGTTCAACGGCGTCGACCCGAAGAGCAAAGACGACGAATGGACGGTGGACACCAACGCCCGTTACGGCCAGTCGCTGTCGCAGGCGTTGGAACTGGACTATGAAGCCAAGCGGAAGTTCGAGGAGTGGGAAGACACCTATACCGATGACGCGAAGCAGCGGGCCAAGGGCGAACTCAGCCTGCTGCTCCAGCAGATCGGTGCCATGGAGCGCGAGTCTCGAATGATCCGCGACCTGAAGGCCGAGGCCTGCGGCAGGAGCCAGTGACGGGCGTGCGCGGCGGCTCCCGGGGCACAGCGTTCCCCGACGACCGTATCGGGCGGGGCCGCCGCGCACACCACGACGCCGATCGCGGCCACCTGAACGCCGAGGCGGCCTCAGCGTGTCTCTTCGTAGCGTGCGGCGAACGCGTCGCCGCGGCTGCGCAGGGCGGTACGCAACGAATGCGGGGCCAGAGCTTCCGCTCCCATGCCGAGCTGCCACAGCGCCCACTCGGCGTGGCGTAGATCCTGGAAGGTCACCTCCAGCCGTAGCCAACCGTCTGCGTCGGGCTCCTCGGCGCGGACGGCCACCGCGGCGCTCAGCAGGTCCTCCCGCCACGCCGGGTTCACCCGCACCAGCACGGCGATGTGGTCACTGGACAGGAACTGCGCGCAGCGTTCCCGCCAGGCCCGGTCGAGATCCACCTGGCTCGGTCGCTGTGCCGGTTCGGGGACTTCCTCAGCGGCCAGCACGCGCGACAGCCGGTAGGTGCGGTCCTCACCGGATCTCGTGGCCAGCAGATAGACCCGGTCGCGTACGGTGACCAGGCCGATCGGGTCCACCGTGCGCCACTGTGGTGGCTGCCCCGTGGCGGCGTAGTGGATGCGTAGCTTGTGTCCCGCGAGCACCGCGCGTCGGACCACGATCATCGTCGTGTCCGGCACGTCCTCGGTGACCGGCCGGCGTGAGAGCAGATCGGTCTTCGGCTCAACGAGGACTCGCTGGGCCGCGTCGCTGGCGGTGGCCCGATGGCTTTCGGGCAGCGCGTCGACGACCTTGCGCATGGCCGAGGCGAGCGCCGATCCGAGGCCGAACATCTGCTCCCCGCGCCCCGATCCAGCGGTCAGCAGGGCAAGGGCCTCGTCGTGGTTCAGCCCGGTGAGTTCGGTTCGGAACCCGGGCAGCAGCGCAAACCCGCCGTGCCGCCCGCGCTCGGCATAGACCGGAATGCCGGACGCGGACAGCGCCTCGATGTCGCGCAGCACGGTACGGGTGGACACCTCAAGCTCGCGCGCCAGGGTGTCCGCAGTCAACCGACCACGCTGGCGCAGCAGCAGGACCAGCGAAACCAGTCGTTCGGCGCGCACTCGAGGACTTTATCCGAATACACGACAAGAGATGTCGTGTTTTGTTGGCAGGCTCCTCGACGCGACGTCAGCGGTGACGTACGCACTTCCGATGAGCCGAATGGAGCAGATGTGGCACTGGAACGCGCGGCGGTCAACCCGTGGACATGGTCGCTGGAGATAGGGTTCAACCAGGGGGAGACCGTCTCCGGGCAGACCCGGACCTTGTACTGCTCTGGACAGACCGCCATGAGCGACGACGGCAGGCCTCAGCACGAAGGCGACATGGCCGCACAATTGGCGCTGAGCATCGAAAACCTGGAGGCCGTACTCGCCGCGGCGGGCATGTCCCTGGGAAACCTCGTCCGGCTCAACGTCTTTACCACCGATGTGGATGAGCTGTTCCCGCACTACGGCATGCTGGCGTCGCGTCTGGGCGCCGCCGGGGTGGCACCGACCACCACGATGCTCGGGGTGACTCGGCTGGCCGTCCCCGGCCAGATGATCGAGCTCGAGGGTACCGCCGTCGCATGATGTGACCCGCCGCCTGCTGCTCGTGCCGGTCGAACCGCAACGAGCAGCAGGTGGAGGGCTCATTTCCGGTGCTGACGGGGGTGGCTTTCGCGAGATGGCCGGTCTGGTGTCGGGCCGGCCGGTGCTGCGCGGTGTCGAACCGCGTGCGGTTGCGGACGCTGGCCGAGGTGTTCGCCTACGCCGCGGCCGAATGCGTGACCCTGCGTCTGGTCAGTTGGTATCCGTCGTTGATCCGGGTGCGGCGGTCAGGGCGGTCAGGTAGTCGTCCAGGAGTTCGACTTGCCGCTGGGGCGGGAACGCTGCGGGGTCGAAGAGTGCCTGGACCACGAGGCCGAGGATGAAGGCTTGCGCCCCGGCCGCGATGTGGGCGGGGTTGCCGAGGGGTAGTTCGCCGAGCTCCTGGGCCGCGGCCACCCGCTCGGTCAGCCGGTCCCGGCTTGTCGCGTACTTGCGGGCGTAGTCGGTGCTCAGGGCGGAGTCGGACAGTGCGGTGTCCCAGGAGGAGACCCAGATGCGGTTGCTGTCGGTGGCCTCGGGGGTCAGCGGCAGGATGTCCAGCAACGCGTCCCTCAGCGCGGCCAGACCTCTGCCCGCCTGGCGGCGGGGGCGGGAGACGGTGCGCTGTTCGAGCAGTTCGAGGGCGTGCTCCACCAGGGCGCGTTTGGTGGGGAAGTAGTGCGTCAGCAGGCCGGTGGTCGCGCCGAGTTCGGCGGCGACGGCGCGCAGGGTCAGACCGGTGAAGCCGTGGGTGGCCATGACCTGCCAGACGGCTGCGGAGACGTCGCGTCGGCGGGCCTCGTGATCTCCCTTGGTGCGTGGCATGCTGCCACGGTACATTGCCGTAACGTTTGTTATGTGAATGGGAGGGTCGCATGTTCTCGCTGTCGCTGCGCGACGGTGCCCGCCTCGGCCCGCTGGAGGTCTGGCATGCCGAGGAGTTCGCCGACCATCTGGACCGGGCCCGCGAGCACATTCGTCCATGGGTCGGACCCGCGTTCGTCACCGGCGATGTGGACGGGGCGCGGGCCACCCTCGCGCGATATGCCGAACGCCAGGCCGGCGACGGTGCCCGGCTGTACGGCATCTGGCGGGATGGAGTGCTGGTCGGCGGTGTGATGTTCACCGCGTTCGATGCCGTTGCCGGCTCGTGTGAAATCGGCTGCTGGCTGGAGCCGTCCGCCGAGGGCCACGGTCTGGTCACGCAGGCGTGCGGTGCGTTGCTCGACTGGGCGTTCACGTCCCGGGGGCTGCACCGGGCCGAGTGGCACTGCCGGGCCGACAACGACCGCAGCCTGGCGGTGGCCAAGCGGCTCGGCATGACGCTGGAGGGTGTGCGACGCGAGGCATGGCCGTACGAGGGCGTGCGCTACGACAAGCAGCTCTGGGCGGTGCTTGCCGCCGAATGGCGGGCGTCGAACACGGACCGGGCGACGGTCGTCGGGTCGGTCTGCGGGAAGGTGAAGTCGTAGGTCGCGGAGAGTTCTCCGCCGTCGCGTAGGGGATTGTCGGCGCCCGGGACCGGTGCGACCCGCACGGGCGGCAACCACACGACGCCCGGTACGGCGCCCGATGGCCGGTGCAGGACGGCGGCACGTGCCCGTCGATCGCCGGCGGGGGAGCGGGCAGGGGCGACGCCGGCGGGCTGGTCAGAAGGGTGGGGCGGTGGCCGCTGGAGACGGACAGCGACGGGACGTCGCGCCGCTGACCGGTATCGCCTACCAGGGGTGCGGCCGGCGCCGGTGGCCGTGGGCTGACGGACGGGGTCGACTCCTGCTACACGAAGAATTCCCCATGACTGCGGATGGCAGCGGGAAGCTGTGGCCGGTGGACAAGCTGACCGCGTTGCGCCTCGGCCGGCGCCTGGTGACCGAGGTGCCGGGCGCCGGGCCGGGCAGGCGGGCGTTCGTCGAGATCCGCCCCGTCGAGACCGACACCGATGCCGCCGTGCGGCGGCAGGGCTGGACCCGGGCCGACCGTAACCGTACCTTCAGGCTGACGCATCGGGACTACGACGCCGACCAGCTCGACGGCTTCGACTACGACATCGGCGCGATCCTCGTCCGAGCCGCAACCGTTGCCGGCGAGGCCCAACTCCTCGCCGCCATCGAAGCATGGAGCCTTCGACCCGAACAGTTCCTTCATCCGTGGCAAACCGACGATCCTCGGTGAGGGGCCGGTCAAGACGACGGAGCGAAGACGCTGAGTACGCGTACGGATGGCGGCGGCCGCCACCCGCGACGAGACTCCTCCGTATGCGAACACGGATTGTCCTTGCCACGGTTGGGCTGGCGGGTCTGTTGGTGACCGGTGGTTGTTCCTTCCAGGAGAACATCTGCGGCGGCGGCGAGTACCCGGTGATCGCGGTTGGTGGTCAGGGCGGCAGTGCCTGCGTTCCGGAGGGGCAGGAGCCGACCGCTCCGTACGTCCGCTACCCGGAGGGCAAGGTGCCGCAGCACGTGGACGACGAGTGGGACGTCTACTGGCGGAGCCACGGCATCGACGAGAACGGAAACATCATCGAGAGGTGATGTCCGTCGACCGGGGGACGACGGGTTCGGTACCGCATTCTCCGCCGGTCGCCCGGCTTGCGTCCTCGTGACCGAGTTGCTCGCCCGCTGCCCATCCCGGTGCTCGGCCGCCGTTCGGCGGCGAGTGCCTGGTTGGCAGTCCGCTGTGACGGAGCAGCCAGGACACGATCGAATTGGATGTCCACATGGCGCCCGCTCCCGGTGGTGTGCGTCCCCAGGTCAGCGCCGGAAGCGAGCCGACAGCCCGTGCCATTCGCGCGACGATCTCGGTGTCCTGCGTGATGACGACCGGATCGCCGACAGCCCATTCCCGGTCCGGGATGACGCCACGCGCCCAGCAGCGTACTTCGTAGCGGAACAGGCGTAGGCGTCCCAGCCGCCGTGTGCCGACCGGCCCTGTCACAACGACGCCTCTGTCTCCGGCGGGGACACCCCACGCGGGGGTCATCTCGACGACGAACGGCACGCCGCCGAGGTGGAGCTCCAACGCCGCGTGGAACAGTGGTGCCGGCCGACGCCGCTCGATACGCGAGCACGCCCGCTCCCACCAGGCGCTGGTGCGCTTCACGACCTGTCCGCCCGCACCGACGGGCAGCCAGAGCAGTGTTGCTCGATCACCACTGTCGGTCGCGCCTACTGTCATGGGACCAGCCTATTGATCCGGCCGTACTTCCGTCTGTGACGTCTGCCCCGGTGAGAGAGGGCTTGTAGCCCGGGTTTAGGTCAGCGGTTGCTGATAGCGGTGGGCCAACTGCGTGAGGTCCGGGACACCGAACCTCTCCACCATCTCCTCGAACCGGGCCACCTTGTCCTCACCGAACCGGCGCACGCTGGCGGCGTAGGACTTCGCGTTCACGAACGAGGGCGGCGTCGTCTTGCTGTGAAACTTGTCCGCGTACATCACCATCTGCTCCTCCCCGGTGTCGGCCGTGTAGTCACCCACCGGCAGCGGCAGGCACTGCCGCAGCACGTCGTCACGGGTGAGCCCGACACCGGTGTGGTGGGAGCAGAACCTGCTGATCCGTTCCGGAAAGCCGAGCTCACGCAGCAGGGCGTGCCCGAGCACCCCATGGCGGATGTAGTTGTCGTGATCGAGTTGCCCCGCCGCACCGTGCAGGCGGTAGACGCCGATGTCGTGCAGGAGGCTTCCCGCACGTACCAGGTCCGCGTTCAGGGGCGACCGGCACCTGTCGAGCAACTGCTCGGCGAGGGCACAGACGATCTGACAGTGGGTGTAGACGAGTTCGAATGCCTCCTCGTTCGGTGCGTACCGTTCGTGCAGCGACCGGATCTGCTCGTCGGTCGGGATCGCCAACGTCTCGATCGTCATGTTTCGGCACCTGCTCCGCGGGGTCGCCACCAGTATCCGGCCGCACTGTTCGTCCCGAAGTTGCGATAGCGGCCATCCTGTTGCGGATTCGGCTCGACCCGTGTCACGTCGAGCCCGCGCACCTGGTGCAGCGTCTGCGGAACGGAGCCAGAGGCCTGAGGATCGATCCACCAGATCTGACCGGGCGCTGCCACCGGGGCTGCGCGTTATCACCAACAGGCCGATAGAAGCAGGTCACCAGGGCCAGGGGTACCGTGCCGGTCCACAGTTCGGCGGCGGGTGACGGCCTGTCCTGCCGTTCGAGCTCCTCAACGGGATCCGAAGGATACCCAGGCATCGAACTCACAACCCGTACGGCCACACGCTCTCCCGACAGCCCTCGATGACAGCCCCGGCCGGCTTGCCAACTCTAGCGACAGTCCGCGCCATGGGCGGTCCAGCCAGCCGTCGCCCCCTCGCGCAGCAGCGGCCCTCGACCTCCGCAGGAAGCCCTCCGCGTAGGTCAGCAGTGTCGCACGGTGAACTTTTCGAAGTCGGCCGATTCTGGCCAACGCACCGCCTGCGCCCGCCGTCAGCACGCGCTGAGTGCTGACGGCGGGCGCAGGCGGCGTTCGCTGGAACCCTGCCGCCTCGGGCCGGAACAGGTGTTTCAACACCTCGGCCCACAGTCCTCCGACCGATAGCGGCGAGTACGTGGCCGGCGCCTGCGAAGCATGTGGTCACGGCCATGGGCAGGTGCTACAGACGATCGCGGACAGCCGGGTCAGCTCGTCGTCCGTCTGCGTATCAGGGTGAGTGCCACGGCCCCCGCACCGAGCATGACCACGCCGGCGGCGACGATGAGACCGGTGGGCGTGCCGGTGACGGGCAGTTGCGGCGGGTTCTCGCCGTCGGCCGGCGGCGCGCTGGTCGGCGTCCCGGTGCTTGTCGCTTGCGGCGTACTCGGCGTCGCGGTCGGAGCGGTGGTGGATGGGGTTGGTGTGGTCGGGGTCCTGGTGGGAGTTGGGGTGGGGGTCGTGCCGTTGGCGATCTGAATGTCGACGGGTCCGTAATCGCCGATGAGGTGGGTGACTTCGCCTCCGACGACGACGTAGCAATGGAGGCTGACGGTGTACTTGTCTCCGGGGTTGGGGGTACCGATCCCGCTGGTGTCGTAGCTGTCGGTGAAGTCGGCGTCGGGTGGGCTGAGGATGACGCCGTTGATGTGGAAGTTGACCTCCTGCTGGTCGGCCGAGACTCGTGAGTAGCGGACCTCGGCGAGGTTGGCGGTGTGGAACTCGTCGTCGCAGGTCGCGGTGATCTCGATCGTGCCGCCGGCCGGAACCGAAGCGGGGTGGTCCGTGATCGTGATCGGCGCGGCGGCGGCGGGACTCATCGTGGTGAGTAGCAGGAGTGACGAGGCGGCCATGCTGGCTCCCGTCAGGCGGGCGAGCCGGGACACTGTGTCGCGCACGACGGATGTTCCTTCCGGACGGTCGGGATGACAACCGGCGCAGTTTGCCGGCGATCACAATGGAAAGTCGAGACGGATGGAAAGAAGCCGTGGAAACCCGCGGTCGCCCGTACCGGAGGAGGTTGGGTTTTTACGGTGTCGACCTGTCCACAAGCCGACGATTGAACATCGCTGATGCGGATCGCCGCTACGCTCCTGCGGACGTGACCCCTTTCGACGATGGGCTGCCGGATCGTCGGGCAGATCGCCCCGGTCCGGAACAGCCGACCGAAACGGGCCCGACTGCCGTCCGCCGGCATGGTTCTGCCGTGCTTCTCCGCGGCGAACGGCTCGTGCTCTCGCGTCATCCGCTTGCACACGTGATCGACATAGCGGGCGAAGCCGCGCAAGGTGTCGATGCCGCCGCTCGACTGCGAATGGCAACCTACGAGATGCTTGTCGGTCGCGACGAGGATGCCCGGTGGCGGATGAGCAGGGTCGAAGCGTCGACGTTCGTTGACGACGGGCGAGGCCTGCGCGCCGTGCGGCTGCTGACCGACGTCTGGGCGGGTCGCCTCGCCGGCCTGGACCTTTCAATACCTCCACCAGGCGACGACGACACCCCGGCCACACTCCTCGAGCTCGCCGCGGTCGCGTTCGGTCGACTCTGCGTGGACGGAGACACGACCGGCTACACGTGGGCCGAGCAGTCCATGCTCACCGAGCGCTTCACGAACGGGGCGGAATCGTTGCTTGCCGCGACGTCACGCCATCGCGATCGTTTCGCCGCCGGCCTTCCGTTCATGATTCATGCCGCGGGCATCGGATCGTTGAGCGAGCACAGTGCATGGTCGTCGGACCATCTCGCACGGCTCGGCGCGAGGACGAAACGATACGGGCTGATGGCATGGGTACCGATCATCGACTTCTTCGAAGCGTTCGCGCTTCAGCACCTCGGTGAGTTCGATCGTGCACGGCGACTGATCGAGGCGGCCCTGCCTCGCCTGCGGCGCGATCCGAACTCACCGTGGCTGCCGTTCGCGCTCGCAACCCAATGCTTTGTGTCCGGGATCAGCGCATACCCCGTCGACCTGCAGTCGATCGAGCGGGAGTTGCTCACCAGCGCGTGGCGGGCGCGTCGTCCGATAGCTACGCACACCGGAATCCATCTCATGGCGGCCAGCCTCGCCGAACTCGGCGACCCGATCGGTGCCCGCCGGGTACTGGCGCAGGCAGGAGGCCTCAGGGACCTTCGACTCGTGAACGAGGACCGGGTCCGCGCCTACGAGATCGCGTTTCAGGCGGCGCTCGCCGACGGCGACCGGTCAGCCGCGACCAGGTTCGTCGACGACGTCGAAGCGCTCATGGCGTCTGCCGCGCAGCAGGCCGCCCTCGCCAGGATGCGCAGCCTCCTCGGTACGCCCGCGAATCCCATCGGGGCCGCCCAAGCCTCCACGACCGCGATCGAACTCGTTCGCGCCCGGTGGACCACCATCGCGAGTGCCCTCGCACGGGGCGACCGAAACGATGCGCTCAGCGAACTCGCGGCTCTCGACGCCGTCGCGGCGGAGTTGCGCACGACCGCGATCCGAGTTGGCGCCGTGGGCCTGCTGCGGTCCGTGCCGGACCGCGCCCCCGCCGTACTCACCCCCCGCCAGCTGGAAGTCGCCGCGCTCGCGGCCAGAGGAATGACCAATCGCCAGATCGCCGTGCGCCTCTTTCTCGGTGTCCGGACGGTCGAAACCTATATCGCGTCCGCATTGCGCGTCCTCGGTCTGCGTCGGCGCAGCGAGCTCGCAACCCTGCAGTTGCCGATCCCGGAGCACGATGCCGACGAGTCCACTCAACCCGGCCCGGTCGCTGCTCTCACCGTTCGGCAAGGTCAGGTGGCCGCGCTCGTCGCCGCAGGATGCACTAACGCACAGATCGCCAAGACCCTCGGCCTGGGCACGAAGACGGTCGAAAAGCACATCGCGGCCATCAAGGCAAACCTCGGCGCAACAAGCCGGGCACACATCGCGGCCGCGTTCGTCTGCCGGGCAGGCATCGCTGCGGCGGAGTAACACCTTCTCGAAACACGATGGGCCAGGCGACACACAGCCCGGGCCCATTCTGGGCGGCGAGAGAATTGCCATCGATCCATAACGGAGGGCTTCGCCGGGGCGTCACGGACAGATCCCAGGCGACCGATTCTCCGCAAGCTCAAGACCCTGCAAGGGTTATTCCACCCGGCATCTTCTCAGAGAACGGCCATAAGATACTCAGCTTGCGCTGCGATATTCGCCGAATGATCCGGCGCGTTGGGAGCGAGGTTCTGCTCGCCTACCGGGATGGTCCCAAGACCCTCGAACTGCTCCTGCACGAGCCGGCGGCATGATCGTCCACCTGCCGTTCAAGGGGCGGGTCCGCGGCATCCCGTTGCGGGTCAAGTTGGTCGCCGCGGTCCTGGCCCTGGTCACCGCCGCCCTGGTGGTGATCAGCGCGAGCAGCGCCTTCTTTCTGCACCGCTACCTGGTTGGTCAGGTCGACGCGGGACTGGGTGGGTTCGTCAACCGGGTGAAGGCGACCGGTCAGGTTCCCATCAACCACACCGCCGGCCTGCCGACCGACTACGTCGCCGTACTCATCGACAAACAGGCAGGCGTGGGACGGACGGTCACGGATGAGCGTTTCGCCGTCACGGACCTTCCAAGCTGGCCGACCAGCCTTGATTGGTACGAGCAGCGGATCAACAAGATCTCGACACTCCACGCGGCCGGCAAACACCTGCGTTGGCGAGTCACCGTCGGACAGATCAACGATCAACAGTTGCTCGTCGTCGGGCAGAGCCTGGCCGCCGTCGACCAGGCCGTCCGGCAGCTGATCTGGATCGACGTACTGGTCGGTTGCATGGTCCTGCTGCTGCTCGCCTCGATAGGGGCAGCGATCGTGGGTACCAGTCTTCGGCCGCTGGTGGAGATCGAGCGGACCGCTGCGGCGATCGCCGGCGGCGATCTCACCAAACGGGTACCGGACCCGGAGCCCGGCGTGCCGGAGCCACGGAGCGAGCTGGGACGGTTGTCCCAGGCGCTCAACGCAATGCTCGCCCAGATCGAGGCCGCGTTCACCGCGCAGGCGGTTTCGGAAGCCGCGGCCCGGCGCTCGGAGGAGCGGATGCGGCAGTTCGTGGCGGACGCATCGCACGAACTACGTACTCCGCTGACCACGATCCGCGGCTTCGCGGAGTTGTACCGGCAGGGCGCCGTCGGCTCTCCGGAGGAGACCGCCCGGCTGGTCCGACGGATCGAGGACGAGGCGTCCCGGATGGGTCTTCTCGTCGAGGATCTGCTGCTCCTTGCCCGCCTGGACCAAGGAACGGCCGCTGACACTGGCGCCGGTCGAACTGCCGTTGCTGGCGGCCGACGCGGTGCAGGCCGCCGCTGCGGTCGCGCCCGAACGGAAGATCGGGCTGGAGGTGGCACAGGGTTCCGGCCCGCTGGTGGTGTACGGCGACGACGCCCGGCTACGGCAGATCCTCGGGAACCTGATGACCAACGCGATCACCCACACGCCCTCCGGGGCAACCGTCACCCTCCGGCTGCGACGGGAAAGGGGTGACCTGGCCGTCGTGGAGGTCGCGGACACCGGTCCGGGGCTCTCGCCGGAGCAGGCGGAGCGGGTCTTCGAGCGGTTCTACCGCGCGGATGTGGCCCGGACCAGGCGGACGGACGGCGCCACCGGTGCCGGCCTGGGCCTCGCGATCGTCGCTGCCCTGGTCGCCGCGCACCGGGGCAGTGTCGAGGTGGTCGAGACGCCGGGAGGAGGAGCCACCTTCCGGGTACGGCTGCCGCTCTCGTCTGCGGTCGACGACCCGCTCCGAAGGGCATGACGTTCGAGTTCACCTGAGGACTCATGCTTCGTCCATCCTCTGACGCCGACCGGCCGCCGCGGTCTTTGGCACCTGTCGGGTGGATGGGGCCGCTTGGGAAACGCCTACTGTGGCCCAGTGGATGATCGTGTGCGCCCGAAGCTTCTGGCCGGCTTCTGGTCTTTCGTGGTCGGCGGCCCGGCTCTCGTGGCCGTGATCGTGGCACTGAATCCGATCACCAGCCAGGAGGACTGCCCGAACTACGGGGCTTCCGGCAACGCGAGCGCCTTCGCGGATCCGGTCTGGGACCTGTACCTGCCGTTGATGGCTCTGGTATGGATCACCTTCGTCGCTGTGGAGCAGATCCTCCCGGTCACCCGACGCCACCGCACCCGGGCAGCCTGGGCGGTCCGGGCGGTTGCCGCGCTCGTCCTGGCCGTTGTCGGTTCGTGCTGCCTGGTCGTGCCGCTGGGCATCGTCTGCCGGTGACGGCACGGCGATCGGCCGGGTCTGGTCAAGGTCGAGCGAATCACCCGCCGTCGGCGTTGTGTACCAGCCGGATGCGCTGGGCCAGTACGAGGGTGTCATCGTTCACGATGAAACCGGGCTCGCCAGTTCCGCGCGCACCTCCGCGCTGTGCCAGAACCTCTCGTGCTCGGCCCGCCACTGCGCTGACGACTCGTGACCCTCGCCCTCGTCGAGGACGTGCTGCAGGTCCACATCAGCGAGCCGGACCACCCGGACCTCGGTCATTTCGATCGCCGCGACCCGCCGTTCTCCGGAGTCCACCACCGCGAGCAGTTGGCCGACCTTCGGCAGTGGCTCGTTCCCACGCTCGTATCCGAGCACCAGGGCAGAGGTCGAGGTCTTCGCGCCGGACAGGACCGCGGCCACCAACTGATCCCGCAGCGGTCCAGGGAACGCGAACTCGATCGGAGGAAGATCGCCGAGAGCCATGCCGTCGAGAGTACGGATCGGCGCCTGGTCCCGCGCCGCGCCGGTCGCACGGACGCCGAGTCGTGCGGTGGCCGGGTGGCGGACCGGTCGACATGATCCCTCCTTCACCCCGGAGGGAGCTGGCCCCGATCGGCCGTCGGATCAATGGCCGCCGCAAAGGCTTCCGCCAGACACTCATAGTCGCGAATGAGGGGTCCGACCAGGCGCGGATCGGCTTCCAGGGCATTGACCAGGCCGCGAGCGAGGTCCCGGATGCGATCCGCCGGTGAGGGGCGACGGATACGCGAGCGCCGGTCGAAGGTACGCCACCGTCGGAACGCCACCTTGGCGATCCGCTCGCGTTGATCGGCGGTGGGAAGCGGGCATCCCGCCGCGTGCAGCCGCTCGAAGGCTGCGAGCACCCTGGCGTGGTCGTCCACTCCGCTCCTCCGCACCGCGCTGCCCGACCCACCTCACGACCGCGATTATGACGGCCCCTCGGCTTCGTCAGTGAGCCGTGGGCCGCCGGGCAGCCAAAGCCACGACCGCTGGTCCGGCCGGCCGCTGACACGACCGACCGGACCAGCGCCGAGCAACCAGCCTGTGTACCGGTCAGCTACCGCAGATGCCGTACGCGGCGACCGTCCAGTTCCCGGCCAGACCGTCGGCATCCTCGTCGGCCCAGACCCGGACGGTGTCCTCCGGCCCGATGTTGACCCCGGACAGCAGCACCTGACCGTTGCCGGCGTTGATGTCCGCACCCACGCTGTACAGTGCTTTCCCGGCCGGGCAGGTGACGGACGCGAGCTTGTCCGGGGTGCTGTCGTTGGGTGACGCGTCCCAGAGCCGCTCCAGGCCCGCCACGGCGGTGGCGCACACGGCGAAGGCCGTGACGGACCAGCCGGGCGTGGTCGCGCCCTGGACCGCGACGCCGCGCGCGGTGACGGACTTCAGGTCGAAGGACGGCACCACCTGGTCCAGCACGACGTCCCCGGCACCGCCGTTGACCCGGCCACCCATCCCGATGACGCTCTTCGTTCCGCAGCTGGCGGTCACGTACTGCGTTCCCACCGCCCCGGTCACCGCGACGACCTGGTACCCGGACGGCGGCGAGACGCAGACGGCCCCGGTGGTGAAGCGCCATTCGCCCTCGTAGTTGACCGGCCCGGCCTCGCGCATCGTGGCGACGAACCCGCTGCCGTCGGCCAGCGGCTCCAACCGGTCCACCGCGACGCGCCCCCGGGCGTCGGGCGACGTCGTGAGGTAGGCGCCCCCGCCGGTGACGACCGTGTTCGCCGGGCAGCGGACGGGGAGCACCTTGTCGCTGCTCGTCTCCTGCGTCGTTTCGCCGACGTGCACCAGCCCGGCCGGGTCCGCGGACGCGGGAGCCGTCCAGCCCACGCCCACCGTACCGAGGGCGACCAGCGCCACGGCGAGCCGGGCGAAACCGCGATGTACGAATGTGCCCACTACTACCTCCTGAATCCTGTGCAGGCAGGGGGTGACCTGGCTCAACCCCTGCCTGCCGGTCACTGGCAACAAGCCTGGTTCGCCGGACTTGGCGTCTGCTAGCCGACGGCTAGGCGCGGGCCGGTCGACCGGGCAATCAGGACGATTACTCGATGATGCGGGGTAGTGAAGAGCATGAGATGGCGCATACTCGGCCCCGTCGAGGTCACCGTTGACGGGAAGGTCCTGGACTTCCGGCGCCCGCAGCAACGCGCGGTGCTGGCCCGGCTGCTCCTCGACGCGGACCGGGTGGTGTCACCCGCGCAACTGACCGAGGCACTCTGGGCGGACGAGCCGCCCCGCAGTTCCCGTACCCAGGTGCAGGTGTGCGTGTCGCAGATCCGGGCGGCGCTGCGGGGTGCCGGCCTCACGGACGTGCTGCTCACCCAGGCCGGCGGCTACCGCATCGTCGTCGGGCCGGACGAGCTTGATCTGGCCGTGTTCACCAGCGCCGCGGCGCGGGCCCGGACGGCCGTCGCGGCCGGGCAGCCGGCGACCGCCGTGGAGCTGCTCCGGACCGGGCTGGCGTTGTGGCGTGGACCGGCACTGGCCGGCGCGGCGGGTGCGTTCGTCGAGTCCGCCGCCGCGCGCCTCGACGAACAGCGGCTGTCCGCGTACGAGCAGCTCGCCACCGCCGAGTTGACGCTGGGCCGGCACGCGGACGTGATCGAGGTGCTGCGTCCGGTGGTGGATGCCCACCCGTTGCGCGAGTCACTGGTCAGCCGGTACCTGCTCGCCCTGGCCGGTACGGGCCAGCAGGCGCGCGCGTTGCAGGTGTACGCCGGAACCCGGCGCCGGTTGGTTGAGGAACTGGGGGTGGAACCCGCCGCCGAACTGGCTGCGGCGCACCTGCGGGTGTTGCGCCACGACATGCCCGACCCCGACCCCGATCCCGAGCCGGAGCCCGGTCCGTCGCCCGATGCGCTGCCGTCCCCCGTCGCACCGGTACCCGCCCAACTGCCCACCGACGTACCCGGTTTCACCGGCCGTCAGGCCGAACTGCGCGCGCTGGACGCGTTGCTGGATGGTACTGACGGCGCCGGTGGCCGGGCGGTCGTGATCTCCGCGATCGGTGGCACCGCCGGCGTCGGCAAGACGGCACTGGCGGTGCACTGGGCACACCGGACGGCGCACCGGTTCCCGGACGGACAGCTCTACGTCAATCTGCGGGGCTTCGACCCGGGCGGGCGGTCGGTCGGACCAGCCGAGGCACTGCTCGGATTCCTGGAGGCACTGCAGGTACCACGACACCACGTACCGACCGAGCTGTCCCGGCAGGCGGCGCTCTACCGCACCCTGCTGGCCGGCCGGCGGGTGCTCGTCCTGCTCGACAACGCCCGCGACGCCGAGCAGGTCCGGGACCTGCTGCCCGGAGCACCGGGGTGCCTGGTCGTCGTCACCAGCCGTAACCGGCTCACCGGCCTGGTCATCGCGGAAGGCGCGCGACCGCTCACACTGGACCTGCTCTCCGCCACGGAATCCCGGGAGCTTCTGCGGCAGCGTATCGGGTGGGACCGGACCACGACGGACCTCGCGGCGGTGGAGGAGATCGTTCGACGGTGCGCCGGGCTGCCGCTGGCACTGGCCGTCGTGGCGGCGCGGGCATCGACCCGACCCCACCTGCCGCTGGCCGCCCTCGCCACCGAACTGCGCGACGTGCGCGGCGGCGACCTGACCGCGTTCGACACCGGAGATCCGGCGACCGACGTACGCGCGGTCCTCTCCTGGTCGTACCGGGCGCTGGAGCCCGATGCCGCCCGGCTGTTCCGCCTCCTGGGACTCCACCCCGGACCGGACGCGGGACAACCGGCGCTGGCCAGCCTCGCCGGGATCCCGCCGGCGCGGGTACGTCCGCTCCTGGCCCGGCTCACCGAGGCGCACCTGCTGACCGAACACGCACCGGGTCGGTACGTGCAGCACGACCTGCTCGCCAGTTACGCCGCCGAGTTGTGCCACACGATCGACAGCGCGGCCGCGCGTGCCGTCGCCATTCACCGCCTGTTCGACCACTACCTGCACACCACGCACGCGGCGGACCGGATGCTCGACCCGTACCGGCTGGCGGCTTCCGTCGTGCCGGCGGACCCGCGGCCGGGCGTGACGAGTGACGACCCGGTCGACCACCCGGCCGCGATGGCCTGGTTCACGGCGGAGCAGGGCACTCTGCTGGCCGTCGTCGAACGGGCCGGGCGGGCCGCATTCGACGACCACGCGTGGCAACTGGCCGCCGTGCTCACCACCTATCTCGACCGGCGCGGCCACTGGCACGACCTGATCGCCGCGCAGCGCACGGCACTCGACGCCGCCCGGCGCGGCGCCAACCGCCTCGGCCAGGCACACGCCCACCGGGGGCTCGCCATCGCCTCCATCTGGCTCGGCCGCAACACCGACGCGCACGTCCACTACCAGCGGGTCCTCGACCTGTACCGCGAGCTGACGGACCCGGTCGGACAGGCGCACACCCACGTCGGCGTGAGCTGGATACTCGCCCGGGAGGGCCGGCACGAGGAGGCGCTCGACCAGACCGGGCAGGCGCTCAGCCTCTACCGGGCGGCCGGCTACCTGGTCGGTCAGGCCAAGGCCCTCAACAACCTGAGCTGGCTGCACGCCCGGCTCGACCATCACGAACTGGCCCTCAACTGTTCCCGCCGGGCCCTCACCCTGCACGAGGAGAACGAGGATCGGCACGGTGCCGCGCTGGCCTGGGACAACCTGGGGTACGCCCACCACCGGCTCGGCCGACACGACGAGGCCCTACGCTGCTACCGGCGGGCCCTCGACCTGCACCGCGCCCTCGGCGACCGCTACGACGAGGCGGAGGTGCTGGCGAACCTCGGCGACACGTACCAGTCCATCGGCGACCCCGAGGCCGCCGGTTCGGCGTGGCAGGACGCCCTGGCCATCTTCGACGAACTGGACCACCCGGACGCCGACGGGCTGCGGATCAAGCTCGCCGCCCTGCCGAGAAGGTCCTGGCGGATCCGCGGGGCGATCTCGGGGTAGCGAACCGTCCCGTCGACCAGCCATCGTGGACGGCATGACGGTGACTGCCGACCAATGGAACCGGGTACGCGACTCCGTACCCGCCGTTCTCCGACGACTGCTCGCTCTCGTCGACGGCGCGCCGCCCGACCGGGCGGTGACCGCGCACTGGACTCTCGCGGACACGCTGGCCCACCTGGTCAGCGTGTCCGCGATGGATGTCGCGTTGATCCGGGACGCGGCACCGGATCTGCCGGGGCGCCCGCTCGGCGACCTGCTGGCGGCCACCACGGTCGACACGGTGGCCGACATGAACCGCCGGATCCTGGCCGACTTCACCGAACGCGACGTGCCGACGCTGGGCGCCCGGTTGCGGTCCGATGTCGACGAACTGCTCTCGGCCGCGTCCGAGATCGGCCCGCTGCCCCAGGTGAGCTGGCTGGGTGGTGCCCGCCTGCCGGTCGCCGGGCTGCTCGCGCACCTGCTCAACGAGCTGAACATCCATGCCTGGGACATCGCCCGGGCCACCGGGGCCCGGTGGGAGATCGATCCGCGTGACGCGGCCCTGTTCTTCGACCTGTTCCTGGTCGGGGTGGTCCGCTGCGGCTACGGACGGCTGGTCGACCACGACGGCCCGGTACGCCCCGGCCGCCTCTCGGTCACCTTCCGTTCCACGGTCAGCCCTGCGGTGACCTTCGTCCTCACCGACGGGCTGGTGACCGTGGAGGACCCGGACCCCCGACCGGACGTACGGGTCTCCTACGACCCCGCCACGTTCGGCCTGATGCTCTTCGGGCGGGTCTCCCGGGTCCGGGCGATGCTCGCCGGGAAGCTGTCCGTCGGTGGACGGCGGCCGTGGTTGCTGCCGACCTTCATGGCGACGATGCGCATGCCGTCCTGACAGCGGGCCGCGCCGGCCGGAGCACCGCACACCGCCGGCTACAGGCCGAAAAAGGTCAGGTAGGAGTCGATCTGGTGGGCCAGCATCGGCTCGCCCGGATGCGTCGGCAGGCCCCGCCGGCGGGCCTCCCGCAGCAGCGCCGTCTCCGCCGGACTCATGATGATGTCGGCGACCAGGCTGCCCGCAGGTAGCCCGGTCACCGCGAACGGGAGCGGATCGCCGGGATGCAGCCCCAGCGGCGTCGCGTTGACCGCGAGGTCGGCGTCGGCCAGCTGGGGCCGGACCGCCGCGGCGACCCGGCCGGGGTAGGCGACGGACAGCCGCTCCCGCAGCGTCTCGAGCCGGTCGGGGTTCGTGTCGGCCAGGCGCAACTCGGCCACGCCGGCGTCCAGCAGGGCGACCGCGACGGCGCTGCCCGCCCCGCCCGCACCCACCACGCACACTCGACGGTCCCGAGGATGCTGTCCGACCGCGATCAGTCCGCGGACGAAGCCGTCGCCGTCGAAGGTGTCCGCCGACCAGGTGCCGTCGGGCTCGCGACGCAGGGCGTTGGCGCTGCCGGCCAGGCGGGCGCGATCGGTGGCCCGGTCGGCCAGGGCCAGCGCGGCCGCCTTGTGTGGCACGGTGACGAGCAGACCGTGCAGGTTGGCGACCTGCCCCAGCCCGTGCACCACCCGCTCGAAGTCGGCCGGTGCCACCCGCATCGGGATGAGCACCGCGTCGGTGCCGCGCCGGGCCAGCACCGGGTTGAGCAGACCGGGTGCGCGTACCTGCGTGATCGGGTCGCCGAGCAGCGCGTACACCCGGGTGGTGCCGCTGATCTCCGGCATGGGGGCCGCCGTGGACACGGGCGGTCAGCGCTGGCGGAGGCCGCGCAACGCGCCACCCCACGCCACGATCTGGTCGAGCATGGCGCCGACCGCCTGCTCCTGGTGGGCGGCGGGCCGGAAGCTGGTGAAGTTCACGAAGTCGGTGTGCAGGGAGAGCGCCACCTGCGACCGGACGTCGGCCACCTCCACCTGTGCGAGGACCAGCCGGAGGTGCTCCGCGGCCCGGGTGCCGCCGTACACGCCGTAGCTGACCAGGCCGGCGGACTTGTTGTGCCACTCCTGGTAGAGGTAGTCGATCGCGTCCTTGAGGGCGCCGGGGATCGAATGGTTGTACTCCGGGGTGACGAACACGAACGCGTCGAATCCGGCGACGGTGGCCGCCCACCGGCGGACCTTCGGTTGCCTGGACGGGGCCATCGACGGTGGCACCATCTCGTCGAGGTGCGGCAGATCGTAGTCGCGCAGGTCGACGACCTCCGCGGTCGCGTCGCCCCGCTTGGCCGCGATGTCCTGCACCCACCGGGCCACGGCGTCGGCCTTGCGGCCGGGCCGGGTGCTGCCGACGATGACACCGATCCTGATCACTGGTGGATCTCCTTCTCGGGTTGGGTACGGGCCGCCGGCCGTCCGGCGGTAGGGGTCACCGGCGCAGGCCCGGCCCGCCGGTGAGGTCGTGGGCCAGCCAGAGGGCGCCGTGCAGCGACGAGAGACCGCCGAGCGCGGCGGCCGTCACCACCGGCACCGGACGTCCGGGGCGGGCCGACATCCGGGCGGTGTGCCCGACGAGCGGGACGAGGCCGGGCAGCCCGCCGGCGAAGCCGCCACCCACGATCACCACCGTCGGGGCCAGCAGTTCACCGAGGCTCACCACCGCGGCCGCCAGCGCGGTGCAGGTCGCGTGGACCGCCTCGACCGCCCAGGGCAGGCCGTCGCGCAGCCCGGCCCGCAGGTCGTCGAAGGACACCGCGACGCCGCGGGCGATGCCGGCCCGGCGGAGCGTGGCCGGGCCGGAGGCGATCGCCTGGAGGCAACCGCGCCGGCCGCAGTCGCAGCGTTCGCCGTCGAGGGCGACGACCATGTGGCCGATCTCGGCGGAGGACCGGCCCGGCACCGATCGCCCCTCCCACACCACGCCGCCGCCGATCCCCGTACCGACGCCCAGGTAGACCACGTCGTCGCAGCCGACGTGCCGGGCCTCGGCCAGCGCGGCGAGGTCGCCGTCGTCGGCGACGGCGGTCGCGGCGCCCGGGAAGAGGCGGCGCAGTTCGCCGGTGAGGTCCAGACCGGTCCAACCCGGTCGGTTGGGCCAGGTGGTGACGGTGCCCGCCGGGTCGGTGGTCGCCGGCATCGCGACACCGACCGCGGCGACCGGCCCCCACCCGTCGCGCAGCCGGGTCACCTCGGCGGCCAGCGTCGCCAGGTCGGTGGCCAGATCGGCCTCGCGCGGCCAGTGGAACGTCCGGTCGTACGTCGGCCGCCCGGGCGCCTCGGCCCGTAGCGCCACCTTGGTGCCACCGACGTCGACGCCGAGCACACCGCCGTCGCGCGGGTCCCCGCCGGGCACCGTGGCCTCAGCCCTGCAAATGCAGGTACGCGAGCACGACGGCGATGACGGCGAAGACCGCCGGCACCGCGCTCACCCCGACGGGGTCCTTCGCCCGGGCGTGGTAGACCACCGCCCCGACCATCTGCAGGGCGAGACCGATCGCCGCGGCGATGCCCAGCGGCGGCCAGAGCAGCCCGAGCAGCAGACCGGCGATCGCGGCGATCTCCAGCACCCCGAGCAGGCGGGTCAGCCCCGGCGAGACGCCGAGGTGGTCCATCCGCTCACGCATCGCCGCCTGTCCGGTCAGCTTGGGTACGGCGGTGGCCAGGAAGACCAACGCGAGGATGAGGGTCAGTACGAGGATGGGGATGCGCACGTGGTGTCCTTCGTGAAGAGTCGGTACGTGCGGCCGACCGTACCGGTGCCGGAACGGTGCCGGAGAGGGCGTGTCAGGTCGTCACCGCACGGTGGCGACGAGGGCGCGGGCGGCCAGCCGGTAGCCCAGCGACCCGAGCCCGGCGATGACGCCACTGGCCAGCGGGGCGATCACCGAGTCGTGCCGGAAGCTCTCCCGGGCCCAGACGTTGGACAGGTGTACCTCGATGAACGGCCGCGGGTAGCTGGCCAGCGCGTCCCGCAGGCTCCAGCCGGCGATCATCAGCGCGCCCGGGTTGACGATCGCGCCGACGGTGTCGTAGCGGCCCTGGATCGCGCGGATCAGCGCGCCCTCGCAGTCGTGCTGCTCGGCCACCACCCGCCAGCCCCGGTCGGCGACCTCCTCGGCGACCGCCCGTTCGATGTCGTCCAGGGTGTCGGTGCCGTAGATCTCCGGCTCCCGTTGGCCCAGGATGCCCAGGTTCGGGCCGTTCAACAGCAGCACGTCCGACACGTTTCACCTCGCGGGGCGCGGCCCTGTCGTGACAGGACCGATGACTGATCCTCCGCAGTCTTACTACGTGCCCGGCGCCGAGCGAACCGGCGGCGGCCAGGGCACGGGCGGACTAAGGGGTGCCTAGGGGCTGCTAGGGGCGGTAACCGTACGGCCGGTTCGGTTAGCGTCCTCCCTGCTGAGACGATGCCGCCGGTTGTGCGGGGGCGTCCCCTACCTCGAACCGGCCGCCCCGGCGCGGAGGAGGCCGGATCGCGTACCGGCGGTTCCCGGGTCGCCCCGCCCGACGGACCGGCGAAACCCTTGGTCTGCCCGAGTTGGGAAGTGGGAAGTTATGAGTGGTCAGCCCTCGACGGTGCCGGAGTTTCCCGAGTGGCCGCAGTTCGGCGACGAGGAGCGTACCGGTCTGATCCGGGCCCTGGAGCAGGGCCAGTGGTGGCGGATCGGCGGCAGCGAGGTCGACTCCTTCGAAGCGGAGTTCGGGGCATATCACGGCACGCCGCACGCGCTCGCGGTCACCAACGGCACGCACGCGCTGGAGGTGGCGCTGGAGGTGCTCGGCGCCGGGCCGGGCACCGAGGTCATCGTGCCGGCCTTCACGTTCATCTCGTCCTCGCTGGCCGCCCAGCGGCTCGGCGCGGTCGCCGTACCGGTCGACGTCGACCTGGACACCTACTGCATCGATCCGGCCGCGGTCGAGGCCGCGATCACGCCGCGGACCAAGGTGATCATGCCGGTGCACATGGCCGGCCAGTTCGCCGACATGGACGCGCTGGACAAGCTCGCCGCCGACGCCGGGGTGGCGCTGCTCCAGGATGCCGCGCACGCCCACGGCGCGCAGTGGCAGGGCAAGCGGGCCGGGGCGCTCGGCTCGGTGGCCGCGTTCAGCTTCCAGAACGGCAAGCTGATGACCGCCGGCGAGGGTGGGGCGGTCCTCTTCCCCGACGAGGAGCTGCGCGAGCGCGGATTCCTCGTGCACAGCTGCGGCCGGCCGCGTACCGACCGGGACTACCTGCACAGCACCACCGGCTCGAACTACCGGATGGGCGAGTTCACCGCGGCCGTCCTGCGCGCCCAGCTCGCCCGCCTGGACGACCAGATCGCGGTACGCGAGCAGCGCTGGCCGCTGCTGGCGAGCCTGCTCGCCGAGATCCCCGGCGTCGTGCCGCAGGGCCGCGACGAGCGGGGCGACCGTAACCCGCACTACATGGCGATGTTCCGTGTACCGGGCCTGGACGTCGCGCGTCGCCGCGAGGTCGTGGACACCCTCATCGCCCGGGGCGTGCCCGCGTTCGTGGCGTTCCGCGCGATCTACCGCTGCGACGGCTTCTGGAAGGCCGGCGCGCCCGACGAGTCGGTCGAGGCGATCGCCGCCCGGTGCCCGAACACCGAGCTGATCCATTCCGACTGCATCTGGCTGCACCACCGCACGCTGCTCGGCACCGAGCAGCAGATGCACGACATCGCCGCCGTGCTGGCCGACATCCTCCACGGGTGAGCGGCGTGTCGGCCGCCGACGTCCCCGGCCCGGACCGGTCGCCGCTGCGGGTGGCGGTGGCCGGGCTGGGCTGGGCGGGACGCGAGATCTGGCTGCCCCGGCTCGTCGCGCACCCCGCGTACACGGTCACCGCCGTGGTCGATCCCGAGGCGACGCTGCGCCACCGCGTCCAGCAGGACAGTGCCGTGCCGTACGCGTACGACAGCGTCGACGACCTCCCGGACGGCCTGGTCGACCTGGTGGTCGTCGCGGTCCCCAACCACCTGCACAGCGACATCGCCGCCCGGGTCCTCCGCCGGGGCCTACCGGTCTTCGTGGAGAAGCCCGTCTGTCTCACCTCCACCGAGGCGACCGCGTTGGCGGAGGCCGAACGGGAGGGCGGCGCGGTGCTGCTCGCCGGCAGCGCCGCCCGTTACCGGGCCGACGTGCGCGCGCTGATCGCGGCGAGCGCGACACTCGGGGCGATCCGGCACGTCGACGTCGCCTGGGTCCGCGCCCGGGGCGTGCCGGACGGTGGCGGCTGGTTCACCCAGCGGCAGCTCTCCGGCGGGGGAGCGCTGGTCGATCTCGGTTGGCACCTGCTGGACACGGTGCTGCCGCTGCTCGGCCCGGCCGCCATCGCCCACGCCGTCGGCAGCGTCTCCGACGACTTCGTCAACGACGCCGCGCACCACGCCGCCTGGCGCAGCGAACAGGAGACCGGCGCCCGGCGGTCGGTCGGCGACGTCGAGGACACCGCGCGGGGATTCCTGCTCACCGAGGACGGCGTCTCCGTCGCGCTGCACGCCTGCTGGGCCTCGCACGAGGCCCGGGACCGCACCACGATCACCGTCCAGGGGGTCGACGGCGTCGCCAGCCTGCGCTGCACGTTCGGTTTCAGCCCGAACCGTGACCCGGTTCCGGTGCTGACCCGCACCGTGGCCGGCGAGGCGGTGCGGCTGCCGCTGCCCGAGGAGCCCGTCGGCGCCGAGTACGACCGGCAGCTGGACGCCCTGCCCGGGCTGCTGGCCGACCCGGCGAACCGGGGCCTGGCGGTCACCGAGGCCCATCGCACCATCGACGTCATCGAACGGATCTACCACTCCGCCCGGCCCACCCGGCCAGGGCGGCGCCCCGCGCTGGCGGGGCGTCCCGGCCGGTGAGACCCACCGGCTGACCTTCGCCTCCGGGAGCACGCATGACCCTGCCAACATCCACACCCACCGTCGCCGGCGGGCGGCCGGCCGCCCGCCCGGTCCAGGCGGTCGTGTTCGACCTCGACGGCGTCCTGGTCGACAGTTCGGCCGTCATGCGCGAGGCGTTCGACATCGCGTACGCGGAGGTGGTGGGCGACGGGCCGGCACCGTTCGAGGAATACAACCGGCACATGGGCCGGTACTTCCCGGACATCATGCGGCTGATGGGCCTGCCGCTGGAGATGGAAGAGCCCTTCGTCCGGGAGAGCTACCGGCTCGCTCCCCAGGTCCCGCTCTTCCCCGGGGTCCGCGAGCTGCTGCACGGCCTGCACGGGCGGGGGGTCCGGATGGCGATCGCCACGGGAAAGAGCGGTCCCCGCGCCCGTTCGTTGCTGGAACTGCTCGGCGTGCTGCACCTGTTCGGGCACGTCATCGGCTCCGACGAGGTACCCCGGCCCAAGCCCGCCCCGGACATCGTGCTGCACGCGCTGGATCTGCTCGGCGTGCCGGCGGAACGGGCCCTGATGGTCGGCGACGCGGTGATCGATCTTGCCAGTGGCCGGGACGCCGGCACCACCACCGTGGCGACGACCTGGCACGAGGGCGACTGCGCCGCCCTGCTCGCCGCCGGCCCCGACTTCGTCGCGCGCACCCCGCGGGAGCTGCTGACCTACTGCCTCGCGGTCGAGGTGTGACGACGAGGCCCCTCCGCCGCTGTTTCCGGTCCGTCCCGGCGGTCAGCCCGCCGGGACGGGGCGGGTGTCGCGCAGTGCCGCCAGCGCCTCGCGGACCCGACCCTCGGGCACGTTGTCGACCAGCTCGGGGCCGGCCGGCCCGTCCAGAACGAAGGCCAGGCCCGAGGCGGCCTTCTTGTCCAGCCGCATCAGCGCGATCAGGTCGTCGTGGTCGACGTCCGGCGGCAGTGCCGTGTCCAGCCCGTAGCCGGCGACGACCTCTTCGTGTTCGGCCACCCGCGTGTCCGGGATCCGGCCCAGCAGCCCGGCCAGCCGGCCCACGAACACCGTGCCGATCCCGACGGCCTCGCCGTGCCGCAGCCGGAAGTCGGTGGCCCGCTCCAGAGCGTGGCCCAGCGTGTGGCCGTAGTTCAGGATGTGCCGCAGCCCGGCGTCCCGCTCGTCGGCGGCCACCACCGACGCCTTCAACGCGACGCACGCGGCGATCTGCTGCGGGGTGGACCGGTCCTGCAGGTCGGGCGCGCCGATGAAGTGGGCCCGGGCGATCTCGCCGTAGCCGTTGCGCCACTCACGCCCGGGCAGGGTGGTCAGGTGCTCGGTGTCGCACAGCACGGCCCGCGGCTGCCAGTACGCCCCGACCAGGTTCTTGCCGTGCGGCAGGTTGACCGCCGTCTTGCCGCCCACGCTGGCATCCACCTGGGCGAGCAGCGAGGTCGGCAGATGCACCACCGGCGTACCCCGGTGGTAGAGCGCGGCCGCCAGCCCCACCACGTCGGTCGTGGTGCCCCCGCCGCAGGAGACCACCACGTCCGAGCGGGTCAGCCCGAAGTCGGCGAACTCCCGGCACAGCCGCTCGACGGTGGACAGGGTCTTGTCGTGTTCGCCGTCGCGGGCCGGCACCACCAGGTGCGGCACCCCCGGGTCCGGGGTCCACTCCGGCGGCCGGGCCGTCACGACCACCGCCCGCCGGGCGCCGACGCGGGCCACCTCCTCCGGCAGCCGGTGGCGGACCCCGGCGCCCACCCAGATCGGATAGGACCGCTCGGCCAGGTCCAGGTCGATGCGGTGCGGCGCGTCGGCGGTCATCTCGGAACCTTCCGTGGGGTCGGGGTCGGCCGGGCGGTCGTCGTGCGGGGCGGTGCCGGGTCCGGCGTCGGCCGTGCCGGTGCGGCGGTCGCCGGACCGGGATACGGCAGCGCCGGCATCCCGTCGCGGACGATGGCGAGCCGCAACGCCATCGCGGCGAGGGCGTCGACGGCCGGGCCGACACCCAGGCGTCGCTGGGTCAGCCGCGCGTGTTCGGCGAGCAGCCAGCGGCGGGGCGCGCCGCTCGTGGGGCAGTCCTGTGCGGTCAGCTCCCGGACCGTGTCCAGGTAGCGGTGCCAGGCGGCGGACCGGTCGGGGCCCATCGTGAAATGGGTGGCGGCCAGGACCAGCTTCTCGGCCTGCGCGTCCGCCTGCGCGACGAGATCGCGGCGCTGCGCCCCGGTGAGCGCCTCGCCGCGTTCCTGCCAGTACAGGAACAGCAGGCCGGCCCGGGCGGCGGGCGGGATCAGGTCGACCAGGTGTCCCAGATGCAGCAGCGCGACCGGCAGCTCGGCGTCGCCCGGGAGTGCACCGTCGGCCAGCAGGGCCAGCGCCAGCTCGCTGCCGACCTGCGCGAGCGGCCCGCCCCGGGCGGTGTCCCGCACGGGGTACGGGTCGGCGAGGCCGGACGTCACCGACACCGGCCCGGAGTGGGCCCGCAGGCGGTGCTCCACTTCGCGCAGGCCGCCCCGGTCGGCGTGGAAACCGAGACCGAGGCGGGGGCCGGCCAGCCGGTCGAAGAACCAGCCTGCCCGAGGGTCGTGCCGGCGCACACCGGCGACCAGATCCGGTACGACGGTCCGGACGAGTTCGGAGACACGCTCGTCCGGACGCCCGTCGGCCGGGGCGGCCAGGCGGGCGAACAACCAGGAGCGTTCCAACGCTGGCACCTCGACTGAAGGGGCGGAACGAACGCGGACGCGACCGGCCACGCCGGTCGCCCCATCATCGGCCCGGCCCGGCCCGGGGAGCGACGCCCTGGCGACGGAATTGGGGACGACATAGGGGGTGGCAGGGGTAGGTCACCGCCCTGCTGCTCGGAAGACTTGTGCCGTTACGGCGAGCGACGCCACGGACGAGGATCTCGCCGACGAACGGATGTGGTGACATGCCTTTCAGCGACCTGGTCCAGCCGTTGCCCGGTCTGCTCCGGGCACACGCCGACCGCTTCGGGGACAAGGTCGCGTTCCGCGACGCCCGCTCGGCGGTCAGCTACGCGCAGCTGGACGTACGCACCCGGCGGCTGGCCGGCCATCTGGCCGACCTCGGCGTGGACCGGGGGGACCGGGTGGCCCTCTACCTCGACAACTGTGTCGAGATGGTGGAGAGCTGGCTCGCCGTCACCCGGGCCGCGGCGGTGGGCGTACCGCTGAACCCGCGCAGCACCGACGCGGAACTGGCGTACCTGCTCGACGACTGCGGCGCGGTCGTCGTGGTGACCGACCCGCACCACGCCGAGCAGGTGGTCGGCCTGCGCGACGGCCGGCAGCGGCTCCGGGTCGTCGTCACCGGCGACGACCCCGTTCCGTGGGGCACCACCGCGTTCCGTGATCTCGTCGGCGTCGACGCGCCGGTCCCGGCCCGTGACGACCTCGGGCTCGACGAGGTCGCCTGGATGCTCTACACCTCCGGCACGACCGGCCAGCCCAAGGGCGTGCTCTCCACGCAGCGCTCCTGCCTGTGGTCGGTCGCCTCCTGCTACGTACCGATTCCCGGACTGTCCGCCGAGGACCGGGTCGTCTGGCCGCTGCCGCTGTTCCACAGCCTCTCCCACATCGGCTGCGTGCTCAGCGTGACCGCGGTGGGTGCCACCGCGCGGATCGTCGACGGCTTCTCCGCCGAGGACGTGCTGCACGCCGTCGAGGCGGACTCGGCCACCTTCCTCGCCGGTGTGCCGGCCATGTACCACCGGCTGGTCGACGTCGCGCGGGAGACCGGCTTCCGGGCCCCGGCGCTGCGGATGTGCCTGGTCGGCGGGGCGATCACCACGGCCACGCTGCGCCGCGCCTTCGAGGAGGTCTTCGACGCGCCGCTGCTGGACGCGTACGGCAGCACGGAGACCTGTGGCTCGATCGCCATCACCCGGCCCGACCTGCCCCGGGTGGAGGGGTCCTGCGGGCTGCCCGTGCCCGGCCTGGAGGTGCGGCTGGTCAGCCCGCAGACCGGGCTGGACGTGCCCGCCGGCCGGGAGGGCGAGGTGTGGGTACGCGGACCGAGCCTGATGGTCGGCTACCACGGTCAGCCGGCGGCCACCGCCGCCGCACTGCGCGACGGCTGGTACCGCACCGGGGACCTGGCGCGGCGCGACGCCGACGGGAACGTCTTCGTCACCGGCCGGCACCGGGAACTCGTCATCCGGGGTGGCGAGAAGATCCATCCGGCGGAGGTGGAGGAGGCGCTGCGCACGGTGCCCGGGGTGGTCGACGTGGCGGTCACCGGCCGGCCGCACCCCGTGCTCGGCGAGGTGCCGGTGGCGTTCGTGGTGCCCGGTCCCGACGGCTTCGACCCGAACGCCGCCTACGCCGTGTCCCGGGAACGGCTGTCGTACTTCAAGGTGCCGGAGGAACTGTACGAGATCGCGCGGGTCCCCCGTACCGGCTCCGGCAAGCTGGCCAGACGGCTGCTGCTGCGACAGCCGGCCCGGCTGCGCGCGATCGGCGCCGGCCAGCACGACAACCTCCACCGCCTCACCTGGCAGCCGCTGGAACTGACCGGCCCGGTCACCGCGCCGGCCGGGCCGGCACCGGCGGGCGCCGCCACGCCGTCGCCCGCGCCGCGCCGCTGGGCGCTGGTCGGCGCCGGCCCGCACCGGCTGAGGGCTTTACCGGCCGGCGACCGGGTGGAACGGCACACCGACCTGGCGGCGTTGCGCGCGGCCGTCGCCGAGGGCGCCGACGTGCCCGAGGTCACGGTGCTGCCCGCCCCGCCGGCCGACCGGCCGGCCGGCCACGGACCCGCGGTACGGCTCGCCGGCGAACTGCGGGACTGGCTCGCCGACGGGCACCTGGCCGCCTCCCGACTGGTGCTGCTCACCTCGTCGCCCGGCGAACCGGCCGACGATCCGTGGACCGCGGCGCTGTGGGCGGTCGGCCGCTGCCTCCAGGTCGAACACCCCGACCGGCTGGTGCTCGCCGACCTCGACGACGACGACCGGTCGGCGGCACTGCTGCCGGCCGCCGTCGACTCCGGCGCCCCGCAACTCGTCGTACGCGTCGGCGCGGCCCACCACCCGGTCCCGGCTCCGCTGCCCGCCGCCCCGACCGCGCCCGCCGTGCCGGTCGACCCGACGCGGACGGTGCTGGTCACCGGCGTCGACGGGGACACCGGAGCGGCCGTGGCCCGGCACCTGGTCGGCGCGCACGGTGCCCGCCGGCTGCTGCTGATCGGCGCCGCCCCCGACGACCCCGCCCGCGGCGAACTGATCAACGAGCTGACCGCCGCCGGGGCGGACGTCACCGTGCGTGTCCCGGCCCCGGCCGGCCCGTTCCGGGAACTGCTCGACCCGCTCGCCCACCCGCTCGGCGCGGTGGTGGTCTGCGCCGCCGACACCGACCTCGCCACCGGGGCGGACGCCGATCGCCTGCGCGCCCTCGCCGACGCCCTCGACGCGCACACCCGCGACGCCGACCTCGCCGGCTTCACGCTGGTCATGCCGGTCACGCCGTACCTCGGGTCGGCCGGTGGCGACGTCGCCGCCGCCACCACCGGCGCGCTGCACGCCCTGGTCCGTCGCCGCCGCGCCGCCGGCCGGCCCGCGCTGCTGCTCGGCGCCGAGCCCGTGGCCGCCGCGGCCCCATCGGCCGGGCCGGCGCCCGTCGTGCTCACCGCCACCGTGGCGGCCCTCGACGTCGCCCCCGACACCGACCTCCTGCTGGCCGGGGACCTCGCCCCGCACCTGCGTGCCCACCCCGCCTGGCGGGCCGTCGCCGGCGACGGCCCGGCGGCGACCGACGACGACGGGCGGGCCGCCGCCGACCTGCGGCGCCGGCTGGCCGGCCTGACCGCCGCGGAGGCGTCCCGGGCCGTGCTCGACCTGGTCCGGACCCTCACCGCGCGGATCGCCGGGCTCGCCGGGCCGGCGGCCGTCCGACCGACCCGGGCCTTCAAGGAACTCGGCTTCACCTCGGTCAGCGCCGTCGCGCTCCGCGACCACCTGGACCGGGCGACCGGGGTACGGCTGTCCGCCACCGCCGCGTTCGACCACCCGAGCCCGCAGGCGCTGGCCCGGCACCTCGGCACCCGCCTGCTCGGCGGCGCGTCCGGCACGGCCCCCCGCGCCACGTCGACCGCCGCCGCGAGCGAGGACGACCCGGTCGTCATCGTCTCCATGGCCTGCCGGCTGCCCGGCGGGGTGGGCTCCCCGGAGGAGTTGTGGCGCCTGGTCGCGCAGGAGCGCGAAGGGCTCGGCGAGTTCCCCCGGGACCGGGGCTGGGACCTCGGCAACCTCTTCTCCGACGACCCGGACCGGCCGGGCACGTCGTACGTGCGCACCGGCGGGTTCCTGGCCGGGGCGGGGGAGTTCGACGCGACGCTGTTCGGCATCAGCCCCCGCGAGGCACTCGCGATGGACCCGCAGCAGCGACTGCTGCTGGAGACCTCCTGGGAACTGCTGGAACGCGCCGGCATCGACCCCGGCTCGGTGCGCGGCACCGACGTCGGCGTGTTCACCGGCGTCATGCACCACGACTACGCGGCCAACCTGCGCACCGCGCCGCCCGGCACCGAGGGCTACCTGGGGGTGGGTACCGCCGGCAGCGTCGTCTCCGGCCGGGTGGCCTACGCGCTGGGGCTGGAGGGGCCGGCGGTCACCGTGGACACCGCCTGCTCGTCCTCGCTGGTCGCCCTGCACCTGGCCGCCCGGGCGCTGCGCGCCGGGGACTGCTCGCTGGCCGTGGCCGGCGGCGTGGCGGTGATGGGCACCCCGCAGGCGTTCGTCGAGTTCAGCCGGCAGCGCGGGCTGGCGCCGGACGGTCGCTGCAAGGCGTTCGCCGACGCCGCCGACGGCACCGGCTGGTCCGAGGGCGTCGCCGTGCTGCTGCTGGAACGGCTCTCCGACGCGCGGCGGCGCGGGCATCCGGTGCTCGCCGTGCTGCGTGGTTCGGCGATCAACTCCGACGGCGCCTCCAACGGGCTGACCGCGCCGAACGGCCCGGCGCAGGAGCGGGTGATCCGCCGTGCCCTGGACGCGGCGGGGCTGGGCTACACCGACGTCGACGCCGTGGAGGCGCACGGCACCGGCACCCGGCTGGGCGATCCGATCGAGGCGCAGGCGCTGCTCGCGACGTACGGTGCCAACCGGTCCGACATGGAGCCGCTCTGGCTCGGCTCGCTGAAGTCCAACCTCGGGCACACGCAGGCGGCGGCCGGCGCCGCCGGGGTGATCAAGATGGTGCTGGCGATGCGGCACGGCGTGCTGCCCCGCACACTGCACGTCGACCGGCCCACCGGCGAGGTGGACTGGGCGGCCGGGGCGGTCCGGCTGCTCACCTCGGCCCGGCCGTGGCCGGCGGCGGCCCGCCCCCGCCGGGCCGGCGTCTCGTCGTTCGGCATCAGTGGCACCAACGCCCACGTCATCATCGAGGCCGCCCCGCCCGCACCGGCCACGGACGCCGGCCCGCCGGTGTCCGACGTGGACACCGACGCCGTCGCGTCGGCTCCGGAACCGTCGGCTCCGGAACCGACCGGACCCGCCGCGTCGACCGAACCCGCGGAGTCGGCCGGGCCGCCCGTGCCGTGGGTGCTCGCCGCCGCCGACGACGAGGCGCTGCGCGGCCAGGCCGCCCGGCTGCTGACCCACCTGGGCCGCACCGACCCGCCACCGCGCCCCGTCGACGTGGGCTACTCCCTGGCCACCGGCCGGGCGGCGCTGGAACACCGGGCCGTGTTCGTGGCGGCCGACCTGCCGGGCGCCCGCGCGGCGCTGACCGCCCTGACCCGGGGCGACGCCGACGCGCCCACGGCCCACGTGGTGACCGGACGGGTGGTCGACGGGCAACTCGCCCTGATGTTCGGCGGGCAGGGCGGCCAGCGGCCCGGGATGGGCCGCCAGCTGCACGCCACGTACCCCGTCTTCGCCGCCGCGTTCGACGCGGCCTGCGCCGAACTCGACCGCTGCCTTGCCGGGCACGCCCCGCACCCCGTCGCGGAGGTGGTCTTCGCGCCCGGGGGCTCCCCCGGGCGGCCCTGCTCGACCGGACCCTCTACACCCAGCCGGCCCTGTTCGCCGTCGAGGTCGCCCTGTTCCGGCTGCTCGAATCGTGGGGCGTACGCCCCGACGCCGTCCTCGGCCACTCCGTCGGCGAACTGGTCGCCGCGCACGTCGCCGGAGTGTTCCCGCTGGCCGACGCGGCGACGCTGGTCGCCGCCCGGGCCCGGCTCATGGAGGCGCTGCCGGACGGCGGCGCGATGGTCGCCGTGGAGGCCAGCGCGGAGGAGGTGGCCGCCCACCTGACCGGGCGGGTCGGTCTCGCCGCCGTCAACGGACCGCGCGCGGTGGTCGTCTCCGGCGACGAGGACGCCGTGCTCGCGGTGGCGGCGACGCTGCGGGCCGCCGGACGCCGGACGAACCGGCTCCGCGTCTCGCACGCGTTCCACTCGCCCCGGATCGAGCCGATGCTCGACGAGTTCACCCGGGTGGCGGCGGGGATCGCCTTCCGTACCCCCGACCTGACCGTGGTGTCCAACCTGACCGGTCACCCGGTCGAGCCGGCCCGGCTCTGCTCACCCGGCTACTGGGCCGAGCACGTACGGGGCACCGTCCGGTTCCTCGACGGCGTACGCGCCCTGCACCGGCAGGGCACCGGCACCTTCCTCGAGATCGGGCCGGGCGGCGTGCTGACCGCGATGGGCCGGGACTGCCTCGACGACGAGGCGGACACCGCCGCCGAGGTGGCCTTCGTCCCGGCCATGCGGACCACCGGCGACGAGCCGGCGGCCCTGCTCGCGGCAGTCGGCGAGCTGCACGTCCGGGGCCACGGGGTGGACTGGGCCGCACTGTTCGGCCCCGACCCGCGCCGGGTCGACCTGCCCACGTACGCGTTCCAGCGCCGGCACTACTGGCTGCCGGCCGGGGGCGGGCCGGCCGGAGCGTCCGGTGCCGGCCTGGTCGCCGTCGACCACCCGATGCTCGAGGCCGCCCTGCCGGTGGCCGGCAGCGAGCGGCTGGTCGGCACCGGCCGGATCTCCGCCGCCGCCCGGCCGTGGCTGGCCACCGGACCCGACGCCGGGCCGGCGCTGCTCTCCGGCGGGGCGCTGCTGGACCTGCTGGGGCACCTCGGCGACCGCCTCGGCGCCCCGACCGTCGAACGGCTCGCCACCGCCGACCCGGTGGCGCTGACCGCCGAACTCGCCGTCGACATCCAGGTCGCCGTGGACGACCCGGACGAGCGCGGCCGCCGCGCCGTACGCTGCCACGTCCGCGCCGGCGACGAAGAGCCGTGGCGGATGGTCGCCGAGGGCGTCCTCGCCCCGGCCGACCCGACCCGCGCCCCGGCCGCGCCCGCCACCGGCCCCCGGCCGCCGGGCGTCGCCGGTCCCGCCGGCGTCGCCTGGCCGCCCGCCGACGCCCGCCCCGTCGACCTCGACGATCCCGGGCACCGGACACTCACCGGCGCGGCGGTCCGGGCCGCCTGGCTCGCCGGGGACCGGCTCTACGCCGAGGTACGCCTGCCCGACGACGTCCACGATCCCGACGTCGAGCGGTGGCGGGTGCACCCCGCCGTCCTCGACGCCGTGCTGGCCCTGCATCCGCTCGCCGGAGCAGGTGGTGCGGGACCCGACGGCGCGGAACCCGACGGCGGCGATCTGGGCGTACGCCGGCTGCCGGTCGACTGGTCGGGCGTGCGCGTGCACGCCGTCGGCGCGTACTCGCTGCGGGTCTGCCTCGTCCCGGCGGGCGGCGACGCGGTGACGCTCAGCGCCGTCGACGACGCCGGCGCCCCGGTGCTCGACGTCGACCGGGTGGTGCTCCGCGCGACCCGGCCGGCGCCGGCGGCCCCCCACCCCGCGCCGGGCGGACTGCACGTCGTCGAGACGGTGCCGGTGCCGACGCCGGCTCCCGTACCCGCCTGGACGTCGGTCGACGCGATCCCGCCGGCCGGGCCGCTGCCGGCGCTGCTCGTACTGCGCGTCGGCGACGGTGACCCGACGCGACCGGTGCCCGACCGGGCGGACGCCGTCGGCCTGGACACCCTGCGTACGCTCCAGCGCTGGCTCGCCGACCCCCGGTCGGAGACCACCCGGCTGGCGGTCGCCGTCCGGGCCGACGACCCGGTCCACGCGCCGGTGACCGGGCTGGTCCGCGTCGCGGGGTCGGAGCACCCCGGCCGGCTCCTGCTGCTCGCCGCCGACCACCTCGACGACGCGGCGATCCGGGTGGCGCTCACCGCCGACCCCGACGAGCCGGAAGTGGTCGTCCGGGACGGCCGGGCCCTGCTGCCCCGCCTGCGCCCCGTCGACCGCCCCGGCGACGCCGCCACCGCGCTGCCCGGCCTGGCCGGCGGGAGCGTGCTGGTCACCGGCGGCACCGGCGGGGTGGGCCGCTGGGTCGCCGCCCACCTGGCCACCCGCCACAAGGTCACCGAGCTGGTGCTGCTCAGCCGGACCGCCGAGCCGGCGCCGTGGACGGCCGAGCTGGAAGCGGCCGGCGTCACCGTCCGGGTGGTCGCCGCCGACGTCGCCGACCGGCCGGCGCTGGCCGCGATCGTCGGGTCGCTCGCCGACCGGCTGGTCGCCGTGGTGCACGCCGCCGGAGTCACCGACGACGCCCTCTTCGCCGACCTGGACCCGGCCCGCTGGGAGCGGACACTGCGGGCCAAGGTGTACGGCGCCTGGCACCTGCACGAGCTGACCGAACGGCTGGACCTGGCCGCCTTCGTCGTCTTCTCCTCCGCCGCGGCCACCTTCGGCTCGCCCGGCCAGGGCAACTACGCCGCCGCCAACGCCTTTCTCGACTCCCTCGCCGCGCACCGGCGCGCCCGCGGCCTGCCGGCGACCTCGCTCGCCTGGGGGCTGTGGGCGGAGGAACGCGGCATGGCCGGCCGGCTGACCGGGGCCGACCTGGCCCGGCTCGCCCGGGGCGGCACCCGCCCCCTGGACGTACCCACCGGGCTGGCGCTGCTGGACGCCGCGCTGCACGCCGACCGACCGGCGCTGGTCCCGATCGGGCTCGACCTCGCCGCGGTCCGCGCCGCGGGCGAGGTGCCCGCGCTGCTGCGCGCCCTGCTGCCCCCGCCGGCCCGCCGCGCGGTCAACGCCGACGCGGCACCCGGGGTCGCCACCGGGATCGCCGACGGGCTCGCCGCGCTGGGCGAGGCGGACCGCGGTCCGGTCCTGCTGGACCTGGTCCGGTCCCGGTGCGCCACCGTGGTCGGCCACGCGGGCGCGGAGCAGATCGATCCCCGCCGCCCGTTCCGGGAGATCGGCTTCGACTCGCTGATGGCGGTGGAGCTGAGCAACCGGCTCACCGCCGCCACCGGGGTCCGGTTGGCCCCGACGGCCGTCTTCAACCACCCGACCCCGCAGGCGCTCGCCGACCATCTGGCGGCCCGGCTGTTCGGCACCGCCCCGGTCCGGACGACCGACGCCGCCGCGGTCGCCGTCGACGAGCCGATCGCCGTGGTCGCCATGGCCTGCCGGTTCCCCGGCGGCATCGGCTCACCCGACGAGCTGTGGGGGCTGCTCGACGCCGGCGGCGACGTCATCGGCGGCCTGCCCACCGACCGGGGCTGGCCGCTGGCCGACCTCTACGACCCGGTGCCCGGCCGGCCCGGCCGGTCGTACGTGCGGGCCGGCGGCTTCCTCGACGGGATCGCCGACTTCGACGCGGCGTTCTTCGGGATCAGCCCGCGCGAGGCGCTGGCCATGGACCCGCAGCACCGCCTGCTGCTGGAGACGAGCTGGGAGGCGCTGGAACGGGCCGGCATCGACCCGGGCACCCTGCGTGGCAGCCGTACCGGCGTCTTCGCCGGCACCCACGGCCAGGACTACACCGACCAGGTCCGCCCGGGTGTCGGCTCCGACGACGGCGAGACCACCGCCGACGAGGGGCACCTGCTGACCGGTACGGCCGCCAGCGTGCTCTCCGGCCGGGTGGCGTACACGTTGGGGCTGGAGGGGCCGGCGGTCACGGTGGACACCGCCTGCTCGGCGTCGCTGGTCGCGCTGCACCTGGCCGCGCAGGCGCTCCGGCAGGGCGAGTGCGACCTGGCGCTGGCCGGCGGCGTGTCGGTGCTGTCCTCCCCGGCCGGGCTCACCGGCTTCAGCCGGCAGCGCGGCCTGGCCGCCGACGGCCGGTGCAAGGCGTTCGCCGAGGAGGCCGACGGGTTCGGCATGTCCGAGGGCGTCGGCGTGCTCGTGGTGGCCCGGCTCTCCGAGGCCCGTCGCCGTGGCCTGCCGGTGCTGGCGGTGCTGCGCGGCTCGGCGGTGAACTCCGACGGCGCGTCCAACGGCCTGACCGCGCCGAACGGGCCCTCCCAGGAGCGGGTGATCCGGGCCGCGCTGCGCAGCGCCGGGCTGAGCGTCGCCGACGTCGACGCGGTGGAGGCACACGGCACCGGTACCGCCCTCGGCGACCCGATCGAGGCCGAGGCGATCCTCGCCACCTACGGGCAGCGTCCCACCGGCAACCCGCCGGTGCTGCTCGGCTCGGTCAAGTCGAACCTCGGGCACACCCAGGCCGCCGCCGGCGTCGCCGGGGTGCTGAAGATGGTTCTCGCGCTGCGACACGGCCGGCTGCCCCGGACCCTGCACGCGCAACGTCCGACCTCCCGGGTCGACTGGTCGGCCGGGGCGGTCGAGCTGCTGACCGAGGCCCGCCCGTGGCCGGAGTCCGACCGGCCACGCCGGGCCGGCGTGTCCTCGTTCGGCATCAGCGGAACCAACGCGCACGTCATCGTCGAGCAGGCGCCCCGCGACGCGACGGACCCGACCGGCGCTCCCGCGCCGGCCGACACCGTTGGGCCGGACGACGCGCAGGCGCCGGGCGCGGTCGAGGGGCCGGTCCGCGCGCTGCCCTGGCTGCTGTCGGCCCGGACCGGCAAATCGCTCGCCGGGCAGGCCCGCCGGCTGCGGGACCACCTGGCCGGCCGACCCGACCAGCGGCCGGCGGACGTGGCCTGGTCGCTGGCCACCACCCGGGCCACCTTCGACAGCCGGGCGGTGCTGCTCGGCGCGGACGCCACGGCCGTCACCGCCGCCCTCGACGCGCTCGCCGACGGCGGCGGCGCGCCGGACCTGGTACGCGGCGACGCCGACCTCGCCGGCCGGGTGGTGTTCGTCTTCCCCGGCCAGGGCGGGCAGTGGCCCGGCATGGGGCTGGAACTGCTGGAGCAGTCCCCGGTCTTCGCCGAGCGGATGGCCGCCTGCGACGCGGCGCTGCGCCCGTACCTCGACTGGTCGCTGACGGACGTGCTCCGCCAGGCGCCGGGCGCACCCGCCCTGGACCGCGACGACGTGGTCCAGCCGGTCCTGTTCGCGATCATGGTGTCGCTGGCGGAGCTGTGGCGCTCGTACGGCGTCCGCCCGGCCGCCGTGGTCGGCCACTCCCAGGGCGAGATCGCCGCCGCCTGCGTCGCCGGAGTCCTCTCCCTGGCCGACGCGGCGAAGGTGGTGGCCCTGCGCAGCCGGGTGCTGCGGGCCCTGGTGGGGCACGGCACGATCGCCTCGGTGGCGCTGCCGGCGCAGGACGTCCGCGCCCGCCTTGCCGGTCGGGGCGACCGGGTCGGCGTCGCCGCCGTCAACGGCCCCGCCGCCGTCGTGATCTCCGGCGACACGGCGGACATGGACGAGGTGCTCGCCGAGCTCGCCGCCGACGGTGTCCGGGTCCGGCGGATCGCGATGGGCTACGCCTCACACTCGGCACAGGTGGAGTGGATCCGCGACGACCTGTTGGCGGCGCTGGCCGACGTCGAGCCCGGCCCCGCCGCCGTGCCGCTGTTCTCCACCACCGACGTCGACTGGCTGAGTGGCCCGGAGATGGGCGCGGAGTACTGGTTCCGCAACATGCGGCAGCCGGTCGAGCTGGAACGGGCCGTACGCGCCCTGGCCGATGCGGGCCACGACGCCTTCGTCGAGTGCAGCCCGCACCCGGTGCTCACCGCAGGGGTGCAGGACACCCTCGAGGCGCACGGCGCCGACGCGGTGGTGGTCGGTTCGGTGCAGCGCGACCTCGGCGGCACCGACCGGTTCCTGCATTCCCTGGCCCGCCTCCACGTGCGCGGCGTGCCCGTCGACTGGCGGCCGGTCTTCGCCGGGGCCCGCCGCGTCGACCTGCCCACGTACGCCTTCGCGCACCGCCGGTACTGGCCGCGCGTGAGCGCCGCGTCGGGGGACGTGACGACGGCCGGGCTGGACGCGCCCGAACACCCGCTGCTGGGCGCCTCGGTGCCGCTCGCCGGCTCCGGCGGGCACCTGCTCACCGGCCGGATGTCCGTCGCCGCCCAACCCTGGCTGGCCGACCACCGGGTGAGCGGGACTGTGCTGGTGCCCGGCACCGGGCTGGTGGAACTCTGCCTGCGCGCCGGCGACGAGGTCGGTTGTCCGGTGCTGGATGAGCTGGTCATCGAGGCCCCGTTCGCGCTGCCCGCCGACGGCGCCGTACAGGTGCAGGTGGCGGTGGCGCCGGCCGACGACACCGGCCGGCACCCCGTGACCCTGCACTCCCGTGCCGTCGACGCACCCGCCGGCACCCCGTGGGTACGGCACGCCGCCGCGCTGCTGTCCGCCGAGCCGGCGTCGCCGCCCGCTGCCGCGCAACAGTGGCCACCGGCCGGCGCCCGCCCGGTCGAGCTGACCGACTTCTACGCCCGGCTGGCCGGCGAGGGGTACGCGTACGGGCCGGCGTTCCAGGGCCTACGTGCCGTCTGGACCAGTGCCGACGAGGTCTACGCCGAGGTGCACCTGGCCGAGCCGGAGCGCCCCGACGCGGCCCGCTTCGGCCTGCACCCGGCCCTCCTGGACGCCGCCCTGCACGCCGCGCACTTCGGCGGGCTCGCCGACGTCGACGCGGACCGGCTGCTGCTGCCGTTCGCCTGGAACGGGGTCACCCTGCACGCGGGCGGCGCCACCGCGCTACGGGTCAGGGTGACCCGGGTGGGGCCGCACGCGTTCGCGTTGACCGCCACCGACCCGACCGGTGAGCCGGTCGCCGAGGTGGCCTCGCTGACGATGCGCGCCATCTCCCGGGCCGACCTGGCCGGTGGCGGCGACACCGCCGTCGCCGAGTCGCTGTTCCGGCTGGAGTGGACGGCGCTGGCGGCACCGGAGACGGCGCCCCCGGTGCGGGTGGTGACCGTCGGCGCACCCGCCGGCCCGTTCCCCGGGCACCCCGACCTGGCCGCCCTGGCCCGCGCCGTCGACGAAGGCGCCCACCCGCCGGAGGTGGTCCTCGCGGCCGTCGGCGGGCCGCCCGCCGGAGGGGAGGACCACGCCGGGCGGGCCCGGCGGATCGCCGGTGACGCGCTGGAACTGGTCCGGGCGTGGCTGACCGACGAGCGGTGGGCGAACGGCACGCTGGTGCTGGCCACCCGGGGCGCGGTGGCGGTGCACAGCTCCACCGAGGTGACCGACCCGGCCGCCGCGACCGTGTGGGGCCTGGTCCGCTCCGCCCAGTCGGAGAACCCGGACCGCATCGTGCTGCTCGACACCGACGACGCGCCCCTCGACGCCGACTCCGTCGCCGCGGTCCTCGCCACCGGGGAGCCGCAGCTGGCGATCCGCGGTGGCGGCGCGCACGTGCTCCGCCTCGCCCGCTGCACACCGGCCGACGCGCTCGTCCCGCCCGCCGGGGAGCAGGCGTGGCGCCTCGACGTGCCCTCGCGGGGCAGCCTGGAGAACCTGGCCCTCGTCGCCACGGACGCCGCCGACGTGCCGCTGGGCCCGTACGAGGTGCGGGTCGACGTCCGCGCCGCCGGCCTGAACTTCCGGGACGTGCTCAACGCGCTCGGCCTCTACCCGGGCGACCCGGGCCCGCCCGGCGGCGAGGCCGCCGGCGTGGTCACCGAGGTCGGCGCGGAGGTCACCGACCTGCGCCCCGGTGACCCGGTGCTCGGCGTCTTCGTCGGCGGCTTCGGGCCGGTGGCCGTCACCGACCGCCGGCTGCTGGTGCCCAAGCCCGAACGGTGGAGCTGGGCCCAGGCCGCGTCGGTGCCGGTGGTCTTCCTGACCGCCTACCACGGGCTGGTCGACCTGGCCGAACTGCGGGCCGGCGAGGCGGTCCTGGTGCACGCCGCCGCCGGCGGGGTCGGCATGGCCGCCGTCCAGCTCGCCCGCCACCTCGGCGCGCAGGTGTACGCCACCGCCAGCCCCGGCAAGTGGGACGCCCTGCGCGCGTTGGGCCTGCCGGCGGACCGCCTCGCCTCCTCGCGCACGCTCGACTTCGAAGGGCGGTTCCTCGCCGCCACCGGCGGTCGCGGCGTCGACGTGGTGCTCGACTCGCTGGCCCGGGAGTTCGTGGACGCCTCGCTGCGGCTGCTGCCCCGGGGCGGCCGGTTCGTCGAGATGGGCAAGACCGACCTGCGTGACCCCGACAAGGTCGCCGCCGACCATCCCGGGGTGACCTACCGGGCGTACGACCTGACCACCGTCGACCCGGACCGGATCCAGGGGATGCTGGTCGAGCTGATGCGGCTCTTCACCGACGGGACGCTGAGCCCGCTGCCGGTGGCCGCCTGGGACGTGCGCCGCGCGCCGGAGGCGTTCCGGTACGTCAGCCAGGCCCGACACGTCGGCAAGGTGGTGCTCACCATGCCACGCGACTGGGCGCCGGACGGCACCGTGCTGCTGACCGGCGGCACCGGCACGCTCGGCGGGCTGGTCGCCCGACGCCTGGTCACCGGGCACGGGGTGCGCAGCCTGCTGCTGGCCAGCCGGCGTGGGCCGGACGCGCCCGACGCGGCGGAGCTGGTCGGGGAGCTGGAAGCGCTGGGCGCGACCGTCACCGTGGTCGCCGCCGACGTGTCCCGCCGCGACGACGTGGCCCGGCTGCTCGCCGCCGTGCCGGCCGGGCACCCGCTGACCGCCGTCGTGCATCTCGCCGGGGTGCTCGACGACGGGGTGGTCACCGCGCTCACGCCGGAACGGCTCGACACCGTCTTCGGCGCCAAGGTGGACGCCGCCGGGCACCTGCACGAGCTGACCCGGGATCTCGACCTCGCCGGGTTCGTGCTCTTCTCCTCCGGCGCCGGGGTGTTCGGCGTGCCCGGCCAGGGCAACTACGCCGCCGCGAACGCGTACCTCGACGCGCTGGCCCAGCAGCGCGCCGGCGTCGGCCTGGCGGCGCAGTCGTACGCCTGGGGCTCTGGGCACAGGCCGGTGGGATGACCGCCGGCCTCGACCGCGCGGACCCGCGGATCACCGCCCGCGACGGCCAGCTCGCCCTCGACTCGGACCTGGGGGTGGCGCTGTTCGACGCCGGGCTGCGCGTGCCCCGGGCCGATCTGGTGCCCACCCGCATCGACCTGGGTGTGCTCGACGCGCGGACGGACGCGGTGCCGGCGTTGCTGCGCGGCCTGGTCCGGCGGCAGCGGCCCCGGGCCCAGGCCGAGGCGGCCGGCGGCCGGGACCTGGCGGGGCGGCTGCGCGCACTCACCGGCCCGGAGCAGGACGCGCTCCTGCTCGACCTGGTCCGCACCGAGGCGGCCGCCGCGCTCGGCCACGCCACCGTCGACGCGGTCCGTCCCGGGCAGGCGTTCAACGAGCTGGGCTTCGACTCGCTGACCGCCGTGGAGCTGCGCAACCGGCTCACCGCGGCGACCGGTCAGCGCCTGCCGGCGACGGCCATCTTCGACCACCCGAACCCGACCGCCCTGGCCGGCCTCCTGCGCGGGCAGCTCCTTCCCGACGGCGGGCAGGGCGTGCCCGTGGTCCTCACCGAGCTGGAGAACCTCGAACGGTCGCTGGGCGAGTCGGTGGTCGACCCGGAGCTGCACCTCCAGGTCGCGGCCCGGCTGGAGGTGCTGGTCGCCAAGTGGCGCACCATGCGCGGGGCGTCCACCACCGACGACGACGTCGACCTCGACCTCGACCAGGCCAGCGACGACGAGATCTTCAGCCTCATCGACACCGAGCTGGGGCTCTGAGTGGCAGCCCCCGGAAGCGAGGAAACGGCGCCCATGGCGACGACGGACGTACTGATCGTGGGTTACGGGCCGGTGGGGCAGGTGTTGACCATCCTGCTCGCCCAGCGGGGCTTCACCGTGCAGGCGATCGACAAGTGGCTCACCCCGTACAACTTCCCCCGGGCGGTCACCTACGACGGCGAGGCCAGCCGCATCCTGGCCGCCTGCGGCACGGGCGCCGAACTCGACCCGGTGGTGGAGCTATCCGGCGAGTACACCTGGAAGAACGCCTTCGGCCGTACCCTGCTGCACGTCAAGGTCGCCGAGAACGGGCCGACCGGCTGGCCCGACTCCACATCGTTCTACCAGCCCGGACTGGAGGCACGCCTCGCCGAGCGGGGCGGGGCGCTGCCGGGCGTGGAGGTGCGGCGCGGCGAGGAGGTGACCGGACTGCGCGACCGGGACGACCACGTCGAGGTCACGGTGGTCGGCGGGGACGGCAGCGAGGAGGTCCGCACGGCCCGCTGGGTGGTCGGCTGCGACGGCGCCAACAGTTTCGTACGCGGCCACCTCGGCGCGGCCGTGGTCGACCTCGACTTCACCCACGACTGGCTGGTCTGCGACGTGGTGCCCCACGAGGCCGTCGAGTTCAAGCCGAACAACCTGCAGATCTGCGATCCGGGCCGGCCGCGGACCGCCGTCTCCGCCGGGCCCGGGCACCGCCGTTGGGAGTTCATGCGGGTTCCGGGGGAGAGCCGGGAGGAGTTCGAGAGCCTCGAGAACGTCTGGCGGCTGCTCGGCCTCTTCGGCATCACCGCGCAGAACGCGACCCTCGAACGGTACGGCGTCTACACCACCCAGGCTTGTTACGCCGACCGGTGGCGCTCCGGACGGATCTTTCTCGCCGGTGACGCCGCGCACGTCATGCCCCCGTTCCTCGGGCAGGGGATGAGCTCCGGCTTCCGGGACGCGATGAACCTGGCCTGGAAGCTCGACCTGGTGCGCCGGGGACTGGCCGGCGCGGACCTGCTGGACACGTACCAGCGGGAGCGGCAGGTCCACGTGCAGCACGCGATCCGGATGTCGAGGGACTCCGGCACGGTGATCTGCGAGACCGACCGCACCGCGGCGGCGGGCCGGGACGCGGTGATGCTGGCCGCGCTGCGCCGGCGTACCCAGCAGCGGCACGCCCGATCACTGCGCGAACCCATCGTCGACGGCGTGCTGCGCCGGGCCGTCGACGGCAGCCTCGGCACCGGTGCCGGCGAGCCCGTACCCCAGGGGCGGGTGGCCGTCGGCGACCGCACCGGCCGCTTCGACGCCGTCGTCGGCACCGGCTTCGTCCTGATCGTGAAGGAGGGCGCGGAACCCGCGCTCGACCCCGACCGGACCGCGTTCCTCGACGCGCTCGGCGCCCTCGTCGTGCGTGTCGCGCCGGACCGTGGACCGGCGTCCGATGCCGTCGTCGACCTCGACGGTGTCTACCTGCCCTGGCTGGCGGGCCACGAGGCCGACGTCGCACTGGTGCGGCCGGACTTCTACGTCTTCGGCACCGCCACGGCCGACGACCTGCCCGCCCTGGTCGATGACCTTCGTGAGCAGGTTCGCTTCCCCGTTCCGCACGCCTGACCACAAGGAGCACACCGCATGCTGGAGAACCTACGCACCCTGGGCCGGGTCGTCCGCACCCTGGCCACGAAGGACCCGGTCACCCGGGTCCGCCGCTTCTACGAGATCCAGTCCCCGGACGTCGAGTTCGCCGCCCGCGACACCCGGTACATGAACTTCGGCTGGTGGGAGGACGGGGTCACCAGCATCGACGTGGCGGGGGAGGCGCTGGCCATGCAGTTGGCCGACGCGGCCGGCTTCAAGCCCGACGACACCATCCTCGACGTCGGGTTCGGCTACGGCGACCAGGACTTCGCCTGGCTGCGCGACCGGCGGGTCAGCAAGGTGTCCGGCATCAACATCACCCCCCGGCACGTCGAGCACGCCCGGCAGCGTGCCGAGCGGGAGGGCCTGGCCGAGCGGACCGACTTCCGCCTCGGCAGCGCCACCACCCTGCCGTTCGAGGACGGCACGTTCGACCGGGTGGTGGCGCTGGAGTCGGCGTTCCACTTCCACCCGCGCAGTGCCTTCTTCGCCGAGGCGTTCCGGGTGCTGCGGCCCGGCGGGGTGCTCGCCACCGCCGACATCATTCCGCTCGACGGGGACACCGCCCGGATGAGCATCAGGTCGGGCCCGCTGAGCTTCGTCAAGTTCAGCATCCCGGACGAGAACTGGCACGACCGCGCCGGCTACGCCGACCAGCTCACCGGGGCGGGCTTCGCCAACCCGGAGGTCCGCTCCATCAGGGACCACACCTGGGACGGGTGGCGGCGGTACCAGACCGCCCGGCCCGGCGACCCGGCCTTCCAGGCCGCCGTCGATCCCGGCGTCGTCAAGGGAATGGCCAACAACTGGCGCGACCAGGAGCTGATCAAGAAGGAGATCGGGCTGCTCGACTACGTCATCGCGGTCGCGCACAAGCCCTGACCGGTCGCCGCGGCCCCCGACACCCGTACGGGCGTCGGGGCCGCGCCATCAGCCGGTCAGCCGACCGTCGTCGGGGTCAGCGCCGCCGAGATGGCCCGCAGGATCGCGGCCTGGTGCTGGGCCAGGAAGAAGTGCCCGCCCGGAAGGACCTGGAGGTCGAACGACCCGGTGGTGTGGGTGCCCCACGCCCGCGCCTCGTCCACCGTGGTCTTCGGGTCGCTGTCGCCGGTGAACGCGGTGACCGGGCAGCGCAGGGCGGGACCGGGCACGTACGCGTAGGTCTCCGCGGCCCGGTAGTCGTTGCGGATCGCAGGCAGTGCGGCGCGCAGCATCTCCGGGTCGCCCAGCACCGCCGGGTTGGTCCCGCTGAGCTTGCGTACGTCGGCCAGCAGGCCCTCGTCGTCGAGCAGGTGCACCGTCTCGTGGCGGGGCATCGACGGCGCCCGGCGCCCGGAGGCGAACAGGTGCGCGCAGGAGCCCTGCTCCGCCTCGATCAGTCGGGCGATCTCGAAGCCGAGGCTGGCGCCCATGCTGTGCCCGAAGAGCGCGAGCGGCTGGTCCCGCCACGGGCCCAGCTCGGCGAGGACCTGCCGGGCCAACTCGGGGATGTTGTCCACACACGGCTCGTGGCGGCGGTCCTGTCGGCCCGGGTACTGGATCGACAGCACCTCGACCGCGGGGGAGAGGGCCCGGGACACCGGGAAGTAGAAGCTCGCCGAGCCGCCGGCGTGCGGCAGGCAGACCAGGCGCGGCCTACCGGCCGGTGCCGGGTGGAAGCGCCTCACCCACAGCCCGTCGTCGTTGTTCGGTGCGGTCATCGGAATCCTTCCGTGGATACTCCGGCCTTCAGGCCGGGGAGGAAACGGAACCTCTGCGGAGCAGGGCGGGGAAAGCCGATCCGCCGGCTGGGCGGACAGGCGCACGGGCCGCCCCCGGACCGGGACTCACATGCACGACCGGTAATGTGTGCGCCGTGGCCAGGACGGTGAAGCGGGCGTTCAAATACCGCTTCTACCCCACCCCCGAGCAGGCCGCTGAGCTGGCCCGCACGTTCGGCTGCGTCCGGCTGGTCTACAACATGGCGTTGCAGGCCAGGTCCGAGGCGTGGACGCTGCGTCGGGAACGGGTCAGCTACAACGCGACCTCGGCCCTGCTCACCGGATGGAAGAAGACGCAGGAGTTGGCGTTCCTCAACGATGTCTCCTGCGTGCCGTTGCAGCAGGCCCTGCGACATCTGCAGGTTGCGTTCACGAACTTCTGGGCCAAACGCGCCGGGTATCCGTCGTTCAAGTCGAGGAAGAGGTCCCGCAGGTCGGCGGAGTACACCACCAGCGCGTTCCGGTTCCGCGACGGCAAGCTGACCCTGGCGAAGATGTCCGCACCGTTGGACGTCGTGTGGTCCAGGCCGCTGCCGCCGGGTGCGTCGCCGTCCACGGTGACCGTGTCCCAGGACGCCGCCGGCCGCTGGTTCGTGTCCCTGCTCTGCGACGACGTGATCGAGCAGGTTCCCGCCCCAGGCATGGGGTCGGTCGGGATCGACGCCGGCCTCGACAGCCTGCTGACCCTGTCGAACGGGGAGAAGATCGTCAACCCCCGCCACGAACGCGCCGACCGCCAACGGCTGGCGAAGGCACAGCGGAACCTTGCCCGTAAGGAGAAGGGCTCGGCGAACCGGGCCAAAGCCCGGCTGATGGTCGCCCGAATCCATGCGCGGATCGGCGACCGGCGCCGTGATCATCTGCACAAGCTGACCACTCGACTCGTGCGTGAGAACCAAACGCTCGTGATCGAGGACCTGACCGTACGTAACATGCTCGGAAACCGGAGCCTGGCCCGCGCCATCAGTGATGCGGGCTGGCGGCAGTTCCGCACCATGCTGGAGTACAAGGCCGACTGGCACGGCCGGAACCTGGTCACCGTCGACCGCTGGTTCCCGTCGTCGAAACTGTGCTCCACCTGTGGTGCGCTCGCGGACCGGATGCCGCTGAACGTACGGTCGTGGACCTGCCGGTGCGGCACCGTCCACGACCGGGACGTGAACGCGGCCCGTAACCTTCTGGCCGCCGGACTGGCGGTGACAGCCTGCGGAGACGGTGTAAGACCACAACAGGAAACCTCCCGGACGGGGCGGTCGTCGGCGAAACAGGAAAACCCGAGGGCGACCAAGGGAATCCCCGTCCTTTAGGACGGCGGAGGATGTCAAGCTCGGCAGGTCCTTCCCACGGGGGTGCCCGTCCTTCCCACGGGGGTGCCCGGAGTCCGCGTCGCGTGCCGCCGGCACCCCAACGGACACGGGTGCGATCAAATAGGACGCTATCGCCCGTGCCGAGGGCGGACCACCCCTAGGGCCCGGCCCGCCGCGGTTAGGGGTTGTCGCAGCTCACCGCGACGCCATAGCTTTCCCCGGCAGAGGGGACCCGTGCATTCACACGCATTCGTACCGTCGCCCACGTCATGTCTCCGCCGGCCATCGCGAGGGCAAGCTTGATGGATACCGAAGAGAAGCTCCGGGAATATCTGAAGAGGGTCACCACCGACCTGCGACGGACCCGGCAGCGGCTCCGCGACGTCGAGGACGAGCTGGCGCAGCCCATCGCGATCGTCGGCATGGGCTGCCGGTTCCCCGGCGGCGTACGCTCGCCCGGCCAGCTCTGGGACCTGGTCGCGGGGGGCGGCGACGCCATCACCGGCTTCCCGGACGACCGTGGCTGGGACGTGGACCGCCTCCACGACCCCGCCGGGGAACGCTCCGGCACCTCCGTCGTCCGGCAGGGCGGCTTCCTGTCCGACGCCGGCGACTTCGACGCCGCGTTCTTCGGCATCTCGCCCCGCGAGGCCCTCGCCATGGACCCGCAGCAGCGGCAGTTGCTGGAGGTCTCCTGGGAGGCCGTCGAGTCCGCCGGCATCGACCCGTCCGGGTTGCGGGGTGAACGGGTCGGGGTCTTCGCCGGCCTCACCCACGGCGGCTACGCCGCGGGCTCCGCCGACGTGCCCGACGGGGTCGTCGACTACCTCGGACTCGGCAGTGCCGGCAGCATCGCCTCCGGCCGGGTCGCGTACGCGCTCGGTCTCGAGGGCCCCGCGGTGAGTGTGGACACCGCGTGCTCGTCGTCGCTGGTGGCGCTGCACCTCGCCGTACAGTCGCTGCGTTCGGGTGAGTGTGACCTGGCGCTGGCCGGCGGCGTGACGGTGATGTCCACCCCGTCGGTCTTCGTCGACTTCACCCGCCAGGGCAACCTGTCCCGGGCCGCGCGCTGCAAGGCCTTCGCCGACGCGGCCGACGGCACCGCGTTCGCCGAGGGGGTGGGCGTGCTGCTGGTGGAGCGGTTGTCGGACGCGCGCCGTCTCGGGCATCGGGTGCTGGCGGTGGTGCGGGGCAGTGCGGTCAACCAGGACGGTGCGTCGAACGGTCTGACGGCGCCGAACGGTCCGTCCCAGCAGCGGGTGATCCGCCAGGCGTTGGCGTCGGCGCGGTTGTCGTCCGCCGACGTGGACGTGGTGGAGGCGCACGGCACGGGCACCACCCTCGGTGATCCGATCGAGGCGCAGGCGTTGTTGGCCACCTACGGTCAGGGGCGGCCGGTGGATCGGCCGTTGTTGCTGGGGTCGGTGAAGTCGAACATCGGTCACACGCAGTCGGCGGCCGGTGTGGCCGGTGTGATCAAGATGGTGTTGGCGATACGGCACGGGGTGGTGCCGGCGACGCTGCACGTGGATGCCCCGTCGACGAAGGTCGACTGGACCGCCGGTGCGGTCACCATCGCCACCGGGCCGACCGGGTGGCCGGCGACGGACCGGCCCCGGCGGGCGGCCGTCTCCTCGTTCGGTGTCTCCGGCACCAACGCCCACGTCATCGTCGAACAGGCCGAATCCGAGCCGGACCCGCAGGCCGGGCCCGACCCCGCGCCGCTCGCGTCCGGCCGGTCGCAGCCGGAACCCGCGAAACGTCCGGCCCGTCCCGATGGTTCGCCGGCGTCGACCACCGCCGGCCCGTTTCTGCTCTCGGCGCGGTCGGCGCCGGCGCTCGCCGGCCAGGCGGCCCGGCTGGCCGGTTTCCTCCGTGAGCACCCGACCCTCGATCCGACGGACGTCGCCTGGTCGCTGGCCGTGTCCCGGGCCGGGTTGGAGCACCGGGTCGTGGTGTCGGGCGGGGATCGCACGGAGATGCTGGCGGGTCTGGACGCTCTCGCCGGAGGCGACGTGTCCTCGGGGGTGGTGACGGGGCAGGTGGGCGCCGGTCGTCGGGCGGTGTTGTTCACGGGGCAGGGTGCGCAGCGGTCGGGGATGGGGCGGGAGTTGTATGCCCGTTTTCCGGTGTTCGCGGAGTCGTTCGACCGGGTGTGTGGGTTGTTGGATGTGGAGTTGGATCGGTCGTTGCGGGAGGTGGTGTTCGAGGACGGGTCGGGTTTGTTGGATCGGACGGTGTTTACGCAGGCGGGGTTGTTCGCGGTTGAGGTGGCGTTGTGGGAGTTGTTGTCGTCGTGGGGTGTGCGGCCGGATTTTGTGGCGGGGCATTCGGTTGGTGAGGTGACGGCGGCGTATGTGGCCGGGGTGTTGTCGTTGGGGGATGCGTGTCGGTTGGTGGGGGCGCGGGGTCGGTTGATGCAGGGGTTGCCGGCTGGTGGGGGATGTTGGCGGTGGGTGCGGCCGAGGATGAGGTCCGTGCCCTGCTGGCTGGTGTCGGGGTGGATGTGGCGGCGGTGAACGGTCCGCGGTCGGTGGTGTTGTCGGGTGCCGTCGACGAGCTTGATGCCCTGCGGGACCGGTGCGTGGATCAGGGTTGGCGGGTGCGTCGGTTGGCGGTGAGTCATGCGTTTCATTCGCGGTTGATGGAGCCGATGCTGGCCGGGTTCCGGACGGTTCTCTCCGGTCTGGACTGGCAGTTGCCGGGTCTGCCGGTGGTGTCGAACCTGACCGGGCAGGTTGCGGGTTCGGAGATCACGGATCCGGAGTACTGGGTACGGCATGTGCGCGAGACGGTCCGGTTCGCGGACACGGTCGGGTTCCTGCACGGGCAGGGCGTGGAGACGTTCCTCGAGGTGGGGCCGGACGCGACGTTGACGGCGATGGCGGCGGAGAGTCTGCCCGCGGGTGCGCACCTGGTGCCGACGTTGCGTCGTGACCAGCCGGAGGTCGACAGCCTGTTGGCGGCGTTGGGGCGGCTGCACGTGACGGGTACCGCGGTGGACTGGTCGGCGTGGTTCGCCGCGAACGGTGCCCGGCCGGGACTGGTGGATCTGCCCACGTACGCGTTCCAGCACCAGCGCTACTGGCTCGACGCCGACCCCACCGGACTGCCCGACGCGGCCGGCTTCGGCGTACGCGCCAACGAACATCCCCTCCTGACGTCGCAGGTCCGGCCCGCCGGCGAGGACGTCCACGTCTTCGCCGGCCGGCTGACCGCCCAGACCCGACCCTGGCTGGCCGACCACGTGGTGTGGGGTTCCGTCGTGCTGCCCGGCACCGCGCTGGTCGAGATGGCCCTGCACGCCGGCCGGCAGGTCGCCTGCGAACACCTCGCCGAGCTGACGCTCTCCGCCCCGCTCGTGTTGCCCCGGCACGGCGCCCGGGCCGTCCAGCTGACCCTCGCCGCCCCCGACGAGCAGGGCCGCCGCCGCGTGGGCATCCACTCCCGCCCCGCCGACCGCGCCGACGCCGACTGGGTACGGCACGCCGACGGCCACCTCGCCCCGACCGCCGCCGACGCGCCCGACTCCCTGACCGCCTGGCCGCCACCGGACGGTACGCCCGTCGAGGTCGACCCGATCTACACCGGGCTGGGCCGGCTCGGCGTCGACCACGGGCCGTCCTTCCGCGGCCTGCGGGCCGCGTGGCGCGGCGGCGAGGAGATCTTCGCGGAGGTGTCCCTGCCCGACGACGTCGACACCGACGGGTACGCCGTGCACCCCGCGCTTCTCGACGCGGCCCTGCACGTGGTCGGCCTGACGGACCCCGAGCCTGACCAGGCCGCCGCCCGGCTGCCGTTCGCCTGGTCCGACGTGTCGCTGGCGGCGGCGGGCGCGACGGCCCTGCGGGTGCGGGTCCACCGCACCGGCGCCGCCGTCACCCTCACCCTGGCCGACGACACCGGGGCACCCGTCGCACGGGTGGGCGCGCTGGTGTCCCGGCCGGTGAACGCCGAGCAGGTCACCGCCGACAGCACCCCCGACATCCCCCTCTACGACCTGCGCTGGCCGGCCGTGCCGATGCCCGCCCGCGCGGCGTCCGGCGTGGTGTCGGTCGGGGACGACCCGACCGGCCTCGCCGACCGGTCGGTGCCCGGCCTCGCCGCGCTGGCCGACGAGATCGCCGCCGGCCGGTCCGACCCGCGCCTGGTCCTGCTGCCGCCCGCCGTGACTCCCGGCGACGTGCCCACCGGCACCCGCACCCGGGTCACCGACCTGCTGGGCGACGTCCAACGGTGGCTGGCCGACGAGCGGTTCACCGACCGGCGGCTCGTCGTGCTGACCCACGGGGCGGTGCCCGACGGCGCCGGCGCCGTCACCGACCTGCCCGGCGCCGCCGTCTGGGGGCTGCTGCGCACCGCGCAACTGGAACACCCCGGCCGGTTCGTGCTCGTCGACCTCGACCGGCACACCGATGCCGACCTGCTCGGCCGGGCCCTCGCCACCGACGAGCCACAGCTCGCCATCCGGGACGGGCAGGCGCACGTACCCCGGCTCGCGCCGGCCGAACCGGGCCCGACGGGCGCGGTCGACCTCGTGCCCGACGGCACCGTGCTGGTCACCGGCGCCGCCGGCACCCTCGGCGGCCTCCTTGCCCGGCACCTGGTCGGCGCACACAAGGTGCGGCACCTGCTCCTCGCCGGCCGACGCGGCGCCGAGGCGCCCGGGGCGGCCGACCTGCTCGCCGAGCTGACCGCGCTCGGCGCCCAGGCCCGATTCGTCGCCTGCGACGTCGCCGACCGCGACCAGGTCGCCGCGCTGCTGGCCGCCGTGCCGGCCGAGCACCCGCTGACCGGGGTGGTGCACGCCGCCGGAACTCTCGACGACGCGGTGCTGACCGCGCTCACCCCGCAGCGGACCACCGCCGTGCTGGCACCCAAGGTCGACGGCGCGTGGCACCTGCACGAGCTGACCCGCCACCTCGACCTGCCGATGTTCGTGCTGTTCTCCTCGATCGCCGGCCCGCTCGGCGCCCCCGGCCAGGGCAACTACGCCGCCGCCAACGCGTTCCTCGACGGCCTGGCCCACCACCGGCGGGCCGCCGGCCTGGCCGCGACGTCGCTGGCCTGGGGGCTGTGGGACGAGGACAGCGGGATGACCCGCGACCTGGGGGCCGCCCGACGGCAGCGGATGGCCCGCCAGGGCATCGCCGGGCTCGGCACCACGCAGGCGCTCGACCTGTTCGACGCCGCCCGGCGCAGCCTCCGGCCGCTGCTGGTGCCGGTCCGCCTCGACTGGGCGGCCCTGCGCGACCTGCCGACCCTCGACCACCTCCCGCCCCCGCTGCGCGGCCTGGCCGGCGTACGCCCCCGCCGGGCGGCGGGGACTCCCCGCCCGGCGGCGTTCCTCGACCGGATCGCCGGCGCGTCCGACGAGGACCGCCGGCGGCTGGTCGCCGACCTGGTCGACGGCCACGTCGGCGAGGTACTGGGCCACCCGTCGGGAACCCGGGTGACATCCGGGCAGAGCTTCACCGAGCTGGGCTTCGACTCCCTGACCGCGGTGGAACTGCGCAACCGGCTGACCGGCGTCACGGGCCTTCCGCTGCCCGCGACGCTCGTCTTCGACCACCCGACCCCGGAGGCGCTGACCGCCCACCTGCTGGCCGGGCTCGGCCCCGGCCGGGCGACGCCCACCCTGCTCGACGAACTCGACCGGCTGGAGTCCGCGTTCGCGGCGACGCCACCGGACGCGCTACGGACCCTCGCCACCGACGAGGAGACCCGGTCCGTCGTCGCCGCCCGGCTCAGGGGCCTGGTCAGCCGGTGGGAGGACGCCACCGGTGCGCCGGTCGTCGCTCCCGCCTCGGCCATCGACGACGCCAGCGACGACGAACTCTTCGACTTCATCGACAGCAAGTTCGGTCGATCCTGACCCGTCGACATCTCCCGTTTGCCGACCAACGCGACAGGTGAATCCCCGATGGCCAATGAAGCAAAGCTCCGCGAATACCTCAAGCGGGTCACCGCCGACCTGCACGAGACCAGCGAGCGCCTGAAGGCCGTCGACGAGAAGAACCACGAGCCGATCGCGATCGTCGGCATGAGCTGTCGCTACCCCGGCGGCGTCCGGTCGCCCGAGCAGTTGTGGGAGCTGCTGGCCGACGGTGGCGACGGGATCACCGAATTCCCCGTCGACCGTGGCTGGCCCACCGACGAGGCGTACGACCCGACCGGCGAACGTCGCGGCTCCACGTACGCCCGCGAGGGCGGGTTCCTGCACGACGCCGGGAAATTCGACCCGGAGCTGTTCAAGATCTCGCCGTACGAGGCACTGGCGATGGATCCGCAGCAGCGGCTGATGCTGGAGGCGTCCTGGGAGGCCATCGAGAACGCCCGGATCGATCCGCTGTCGCTGCGCGGTACCCGGGTCGGCGTCTTCGCCGGAATGATGTACCACAACTACGCCGCCGGGCTGGGGGAGGTGCCCGAGACCATCGACGGCTTCATCGGCGGCGGCACGGCGAGCAGCGTGCTCTCCGGTCGGGTGGCGTACACCTTCGGTTTCGAGGGTCCGGCGGTGACCGTCGACACCGCCTGCTCGTCGTCGCTGGTGGCGTTGCACCTCGCGGTGCAGTCGCTGCGCTCCGGCGAGTGCTCGCTGGCGCTGGCCGGCGGGGTGACGGTGATGACCACCCTGGAGACGTTCATCGACTTCAGCCGCCAGCGGGGGCTCGCCCCGGACGGGCGGTGCAAGTCCTTCGCCGACGCCGCCGACGGCACCGGCTGGTCCGAGGGCGTGGGCATCCTGCTGGTGGAGCGGTTGTCGGATGCCCGGCGGCTCGGGCATCGGGTGTTGGCGGTGGTGCGGGGTTCGGCGGTGAATCAGGACGGTGCGTCGAATGGTTTGACGGCGCCGAACGGTCCGGCGCAGCAGCGGGTGATCCGGCAGGCGTTGGCGTCGGCGCGGTTGTCGGCGGTTGATGTGGATGTGGTGGAGGCGCACGGTACGGGTACCACTCTTGGTGATCCGATCGAGGCGCAGGCGTTGTTGGCGACGTATGGCGGTCAGCGGGGTGTGGGTGGGCCGTTGTTGTTGGGGTCGGTGAAGTCGAATATCGGTCATACGCAGGCGGCCGCTGGTGTGGCTGGTGTGATCAAGATGGTGTTGGCGATGCGGCACGGGGTGGTGCCGGCGACGTTGCATGTGGACGTGCCGTCGACGAAGGTCGACTGGACTGCCGGGGCGGTCGCCCTGGCCACCGAGTCGGTCCCGTGGCCGGAGACGGGTCGGCCGCGTCGGTCGGCGGTGTCGTCGTTCGGTATCTCCGGTACCAATGCGCACGTCATCGTCGAGCAGGGTGATCCCGAACCCGACCGGCCGGCCGGGTCGGGCGTCGGGGTGCTGTCCGGTGGGCCGTGGTTGGTGTCGGGTCGCTCGGCGGAGGCGCTGGCGGGGCAGGCGGCCCGGTTGGCCGGCTTCCTGCGTGACCGGCCGGCTCTCGATCCGGCGGGTGTTGCCTGGTCGTTGGCGGTGTCGCGGGCGGGTCTGGAGCATCGGGCGGTGGTGTCCGGTGCCGGTCGTGAGGACCTGTTGGCCGGGTTGGACGGCTTGGCCGGCGGGGGTGTGTCGTCGGCTGGTGTGGTGACCGGGCAGGTGGTGTCTGGTCGTCGGGCGGTGTTGTTCACGGGGCAGGGTGCGCAGCGGTCGGGGATGGGGCGGGAGTTGTATGCCCGTTTTCCGGTGTTCGCGGAGTCGTTCGACCGGGTGTGTGGGTTGTTGGATGTGGAGTTGGATCGGTCGTTGCGGGAGGTGGTGTTCGAGGACGGGTCGGGTCTGTTGGATCGGACGGTGTTTACGCAGGCGGGGTTGTTCGCGGTTGAGGTGGCGTTGTTCGATCTGTTGTCGTCGTGGGGGGTGCGGCCGGATTTTGTGGCGGGGCATTCGGTTGGTGAGGTGACGGCGGCGTATGTGGCCGGGGTGTTGTCGTTGGGGGATGCGTGTCGGTTGGTGGGGGCGCGGGGTCGGTTGATGCAGGGGTTGCCGGCTGGTGGGGGGATGTTGGCGGTGGGTGCCGCCGAGGACGAGGTCCGTGCCCTGCTGGCTGGTGTCGGGGTGGATGTGGCGGCGGTGAACGGTCCGCGGTCGGTGGTGTTGTCGGGTGCCGTCGACGAGCTTGATGCCCTGCGGGACCGGTGCGTGGAGCGGGGTTGGCGGGTGCGTCGGTTGGCGGTGAGTCATGCGTTTCATTCGCGGTTGATGGAGCCGATGCTGGCCGGGTTCGGGGCGGTGTTGGCGGGGCTGGAGTGGCGGCCGGCGGTGTTGCCGGTGGTGTCGAATGTGACCGGGCGGGTCGCCGGGCCTGGTGAGTTGACGGATCCGGAGTACTGGGTGCGGCATGTGCGGGAGGCGGTGCGGTTCGCTGACACGGTCGGGTTCCTGCACGGGCAGGGTGTGGAGACGTTCCTGGAGGTGGGGCCGGACGCGGTGTTGACGGCGATGGCGGCGGAGAGTCTGCCGGCCGGGGCGCACACGATCCCGACGCTGCGCCGCGACCAGTCCGAGGTTGACGGGCTGTTGGCGGCGTTGGCCCGGTTGCACGTGACGGGTACGTCGGTGGACTGGCCGGCGTGGTTCACCGCGAACGGTGCCCGGCCGGGGCTGGTCGACCTGCCCACGTACGCGTTCCAGCACCAGCGCTACTGGCTCGACGCCCGCACCCGGACATACGAGCCCACCACCGCACGGGCCAACCCCGTCGACGACGCGTTCTGGCAGGTCATCGAGAGCGAGGACGCCGCCGCGCTCGCCGAGACCCTGGCCGTCGACGTCACCGCACCACTCGGTACGGTGCTGCCCGCGCTGTCCCGCTGGCGTCGCCACCGGGACGAACAGGCCAGCCTCGACGCCTGGCGCTACCGGATCGCCTGGCAGCCGCTGCCCGACGACGAACCCACCCGCCCCGACACCCGACTGCTTCTCGTCGTACCGGCCGGCGCCGGAGAGAACGTCGACGCGTGGGTGGACGCCCTCACCGGCCCCGGCGTACATGTCCTGACCGTCGAGGCCGACACCGACCGGGCCCGCCTCGCCGGGGCACTGGGCGAGGCACTCGCCACCGGCGGGACCACCGATGTCCTGTCCCTGCTCGGCCTCCGCGCCGGCCACCACCCCGAGTCGGACTCCGTGCCGGCCGCGCTGGCGGACACCGTCACACTGGCCCAGGCGGCCGGCGACACCGGTGCCGCCGGCCGGCTCTGGATCGCCACCCACGCCGCCGTCACCCTCGGCGCCCGCGACCCTCGCGTCGATCCCGTGCAGGCGATGCTCTGGGCGCTCGGTGGCGTGCTGCGGGCCGAGCACCCGCACCGCCACGGCGGCCTGCTCGACCTGCCCGCCCGACCCGACCCGCGCACCGTACGCCTGCTGCGCCGGATGATCGGCGGCGCGCAGGAACAGGTCGCGCTCCGCGCCACCGGCGCCCACGCCCGCCGGCTGGTGCGGGCCCGGCCCGGCACCGCCGGCCCGCGTGGCACCTTCGACCCGCGCGGTACCACCCTGGTCACCGGCGGCACCGGAGCTCTCGGCGCACACGTCGCCCGCGCCCTGGCCGCCGCCGGCGCCGAACACCTGCTGCTGGTCAGCCGGCGGGGCGCCGACGCCCCCGGCGCGGCGGCGCTCGCCGGGGAACTGGCCGCCACCGGCACCCGGATCACCGTCGCCGCCTGCGACGTGGCCGACCGCACCGCCCTCGCCGAACTGCTCGCCACCGTGCCCGCCGACGCGCCGCTCACCAGCGTCGTGCACACCGCCGCCGCCCTCGACGACAGCCTCCTCGACACACTGACCGTCGCGCAGATGGCCACCGCGCTGCGGGCCAAGGTCGACGCGGCACGCCACCTCGACGAGCTGACCCGCCGGCACGAGCTGTCGGCCTTCGTGCTCTTCTCGTCGCTCGCCGGGGTGATGGGCGGCCCGGGCCAGGCCAACTACGCGCCCGGCAACGCCTATCTCGACGCCCTCGCCCAGCGCCGCCGCGCCGACGGCCTTCCGGCCACCTCGATCGCCTGGGGCCTCTGGGCCGACGGCGGGGTCAGCGCCGGCGACTTCGAACGCCGGGCCGCCCGTGGCGGTGTCGGCGCGATGGACCCCGCGATCGCGATCCGCGCCCTCACCCGTGCCGTCGAGGACGACGAGACCCACCTCGTCGTCGCCGACGTCGACTGGGACCGGGTGGCCGGCGCCGGCCGGGAGCCGGACCCACTCATCCGGGACCTGCTCACCGCCGTCCCCGCCGCCGAACCCGGCGGCGTACCGGCCGCATCCGCCCTGCGGAGCCGGCTCGCCGGACTTCCCGAGGCCGAGCAGGTGCACGTCCTGCGGGACCTGGTCCGGGCGCAGGTCGCCGCCGTGCTCGGGCACGGCGGCGCCGACCGGGTGCCGCCGGACCGCGCCTTCCGCGACCTCGGCTTCACCTCGTTGGCCGCGGTAGAGCTACGCAACCGGCTCGACGCCGCGACCGGGCTCACCCTGCCCGCCACGCTGGCCTTCGACCACCCGACCCCCACGGTCCTGGCCGGCCATCTGCGGGCCGAACTGCTCGGCGCGAAGGCCCTGCCCAGTACGCCCGCCGGGGCCGTACGGCCGGCCGACGACGACCCCGTCGTCATCGTCGGCATGGGCTGCCGATTCCCCGGCGGGGCGGAATCACCGGACCGCTTCTGGCAGCTGCTCGCCTCCGGCACCGACGCCATGTCCGGCTTCCCGACCGACCGGCACTGGGACCTGGACGCCCTCCTGGACCCCGACCGTAGCCGGCCCGGCACGTCGTACGTCTCGGCGGGCGCCTTCCTCGACGACGCCGGCGGCTTCGACGCGGAGTTCTTCGGTATCTCGCCGCGTGAGGCGGTGGCGATGGATCCGCAGCAGCGGTTGCTGTTGGAGGTTTCCTGGGAGGCGGTCGAGTCCGCCGGTATCGACCCGTCGAGCCTGCGCGGTGCCCGGGTCGGTGTCTTCGCCGGCACCAACGGCCAGGACTTCGACCACATCGTCCGCGGGGCCGGCGAGTCCCTCGCCGGGTACGGCGCCACCGGCGCATCCGCCAGTGTGTTGTCGGGTCGGGTGGCGTATACGTTCGGGTTCGAGGGTCCGGCGTTGACGGTTGATACGGCGTGTTCGTCGTCGTTGGTGGCGTTGCATCTGGCGGTGGGGTCGTTGCGGTCGGGTGAGTGTGATCTGGCGTTGGCTGGTGGTGTGACGGTGATGGCGACGCCGGGGGCGTTTGTGGAGTTTTCTCGGCAGGGTGGGTTGTCGGGGGATGGGCGGTGTCGTGCGTTTGGTGAGTCGGCTGATGGGACGGGTTGGGGTGAGGGTGTTGGTGTGTTGTTGGTGCAGCGGTTGTCGGATGCGCGGCGGGATGGTCGGCGGGTGTTGGGGGTGGTGCGGGGTTCGGCGGTCAATTCGGATGGTGCGTCGAATGGTTTGACGGCGCCGAATGGTCCGGCGCAGCAGCGGGTGATCCGGCAGGCGTTGGCGTCGGCGCGGTTGTCGGCGGTTGATGTGGATGTGGTGGAGGCGCACGGTACGGGTACCACTCTTGGTGATCCGATTGAGGCGCAGGCGTTGTTGGCGACGTATGGGCAGGGTCGGGTGGTTGATCGGCCGTTGTTGTTGGGGTCGGTGAAGTCGAATATCGGTCATACGCAGGCGGCCGCTGGTGTGGCTGGTGTGATCAAGATGGTGTTGGCGATGCGGCACGGGGTGGTGCCGGCGACGTTGCACGTGGACGTGCCCTCGACGAAGGTCGACTGGACCGCCGGGGCGGTCACCCTCGCCACCGGGCCGGTCCCGTGGCCGCAGACGGATCGGCCCCGCCGGTCGGCCGTGTCGGCGTTCGGAATCTCCGGCACCAATGCCCACGTCATCGTCGAGCAGGGTGATCCCGAACCCGACCTCGCGGCGGTGGCCCCGACCCGGGCACCGGCCGTGCTGCCGTGGGTGCTGTCGGCGCGTACCACGGCGGCGCTGCCCGCCCAGGCGGCCCGGCTCGCCGGCCACCTCCGCGCCCGGACCGGACTGTCGCCGGCCGACGTCGGCTGGACGCTCGCCACCACCCGCGCCGGGCTGGAGCACCGCGCGGTGGTCGTCGGCGCCGACCCCGACGAGCTCCTCGCCGGCCTGACCGCACTGGCCGACGACCGTCCCCACCCGGCCCTGGTGACGGGGCGGGCCGGCACCGCCCGGGTGGCGCTGCTCTTCACCGGCCAGGGGGCGCAGCGGCCCGGCATGGGCCGCGACCTGTACGACCGGTTCCCGGTCTACGCCGACGCCTTCGACCGGGTCTGCGCGCTGCTGGACGACGAACTGCCCCGCCCGCTGCGCGAGGTCGTCCTCGCCGCGCCGGGCACCCCCGAGGCGGCCCTGCTGGACCAGACCGTCTTCACCCAGGCCGCGCTGTTCGCCGTCGAGGTGGCGCTGTACGAGCTGCTCGCCTCCCGGGGCGTACGCCCGGACCTGGTGGCGGGGCACTCGATCGGCGAGGTGACCGCCGCGTACGTGGCAGGGGTGCTCACCCTGCCCGACGCCTGCGCCCTGGTGTCCGCACGGGGCCGGCTCATGCAGGCCCTGCCCGTCGGCGGGGGGATGCTCGCCCTCGAGGCGTCCGAGGAGGAGGCGCTGGCGGTCGTCGCCGGCACCGCGATCGACGTCGCCGCCGTCAACGGGCCCCGCGCCGTGGTCGTCGCCGGCGCCCTCGACCAGCTCGACACGGTGGAGCGGGCCGCCACGGAGCGGGGCTGGCGGGTCCGCCGGCTGCCGGTCAGCCACGCGTTCCACTCACGCCTGACGGAGCCGATGCTCGACGGGTTCCGGGCCGCGCTGACCGGCCTGGACTGGCGGCCGCCCACGCTGCCCGTCGTGTCGAACCTGACCGGCCGGGCCGCCGAACCGGCCGAGATCGCCGACCCCGACCACTGGGTACGGCACGTCCGCGAGCCGGTGCGTTTCGCCGACGCGATCGCGTACCTGCACACCCAGGGGGTCGGTGTCTTCCTGGAGGTCGGCCCGGACGCGACGCTCACCGCGATGGCCGCCGACACCCCGGCGACCCGGACGCCCGGTTCGTTCCCACGCTGCGCCGGGACCACCCGGACAGCACCGCCCTGCTCACCGCCCTGGCCCAGCTGTACGTCGCCGGCACGCCCGTCGACTGGGCGACCCCGCTCACCGACGCCGGGGCCCGCACCCACCCGCTCGACCTGCCCACCTACGCCTTCCAGCACCACCGGTACTGGCCGGAGCCGGCCACCGGCGACGCGCGGACCGACGCCGGATCCGACCACCTCGACCGCCGCTTCTGGGCCGCGATCGAGCGGGCGGACCTCGGCGAGCTGGGCGAGGAGCTGCGGCTCGACCCGGACCAGCCGCTGAGTGCGCTGCTGCCCCGGCTGGCCGAGTGGCGGCGTGCCGGGCGCCGTCAGTCCACCGTGGACGGCTGGCGGTACCGGATCGCGTGGCGTCCCCGCCCGGTCCAACCCGCCGACCGGCTCACCGGGACGTGGCTGGCCGTCCTGCGGCCCGGCCAGCAGGACCACCCGCTGGTGACCGGCCTCGCCGCCCGCGGCGCCCGGATCGTCCCGGTCATCGCCCCCACCGTCGACCGTGCCGACCTCGCCGCGCGACTCACCGGCTGCCTCCCCGACGCCGGACCGGTCACCGGTGTGCTGTCGCTGGTCTCCCTCGCCGACGGCCCGGCCGGCGACGCGCTGGCCGTGGTGCAGGCACTCGGCGACGTCGACGTACCCGCGCCGGTCTGGTGGCTGACCCGGGGCGCGGTGTCGGTGGGCCGGTCCGATCAGGCACCGGCACCCGACGCCGCCGCCGTCTGGGGACTCGGCCGGGTCGTGGCGCTGGAGCGGCCCACCCGCTGGGGCGGGCTGATCGACCTTCCCGACGACCTGGACGACCGGGCCGTCGGCCGGCTCTGCGCGCTGCTCACCGGCCCGGACGACCCGCGACCGGACACCCCGGCCGAGGACCAGGCGGCCGTCCGCTCCTCCGGCGTCTTCGTCCGCCGGCTCGTCCGCGCCGGTGGCACGCCGGCGGACCGGACGTTCCGGCTCGCCGGCACCGTGCTCGTGACCGGCGGTACGGGTGCCCTCGGCGGCCACGTGGCGCAGTGGGCGGTCCGATCCGGCGCCGAGCACGTGGTGCTGACCAGCCGCCGTGGCGAGCAGGCACCGGGCGCCGACGACCTGGCCGGGCGGCTGCGCGACTCCGGCGCCCGGGTGACCGTGGCCGCCTGCGACGTGGCCGACCGGGCCGCCCTGGCCGGGCTGCTGGCCGGGCTGGCCGAGCGCGGCGAGCCGGTCCGCGCCGTCCTGCACGCCGCCGGGGCACCCCAGTTCACCCCGCTGACCGACGTCACCCCCGACGAGTGGGCGGCGGTGCTGCGCGCCAAGGTCGACGGCGCCGCGCACCTGGCCGACCTGCTCGACGGCGAACCGCTCGACGCCTTCGTGGTCTTCTCCTCCATCGCCGCCGTCTGGGGCAGCGCCGGCCAGGTCGCGTACGCCGCGGCCAACACCGCCGTGGACGCCCTGGTGGCCCGCCGGCGCTCCCGCGGCCTACCCGGTACGGCGGTGGCGTGGGGACCGTGGGCCGGCGCCGGAATGGCGGCCGGCGAGGCACGCGACCAGCTGGCCCGGCGCGGCCTGCCGGCGATGGCCCCGGAGCTGGCCGTGGTCGCCCTCCAGCAGGCCCTCGACCACGACGACGCGTCGGTGGTCGTCGCCGACGTGGACTGGGCCCGGTTCGCGGCCTCGTTCACCGCCCTGCGGTCCAGCCCGCTGCTCGCCGAGATCCCCGCCGCGCAGCCCGCCCCGGACGGGGCCGCGCCGGCGGCCGACGGCACCCGTACACCCCTCGGCGAACGGCTGGCCGCCCTCCCGCCGACCGAGCGGGACGCCGTGCTGCTCGACCTCGTGCGCTCCCAGGCGGCCGTGGTGCTCGGCCACCCGTCGGTGGAGTCCGTGCCGGCGGACCGGGCGTTCCAACGACAGGGCTTCGACTCGCTCACCGCCGTGGAGTTGCGCAACCGGCTGACCGCCGAGACCGGCCTCGCCCTGCCCACCACCCTCGTCTTCGACCACCCCACCCCGCAGGCCGTGGCGGCTCTCCTGCACACGGCACTGCTCGGCGGCCCGCGGGAGGTGACGCCGGTCGACGTGGCCGCGCCGGTCGACGACGACCCGATCGTCATCGTCGGCATGGCCTGCCGCCTGCCCGGCGACGTGGACACCACCGACGCGTACTGGGACCTGCTGACCGCCGGCCGGGACGGCATCTCGGGGTTCCCGCTCGACCGCGGCTGGGACGACTTCCTCGCCGGCGCGGCCGACACGTCGTTCGCCCACCGGGGCGGCTTCCTGCACGGCGCGGCCGGTTTCGACGCGGAGTTCTTCGGTATCTCGCCGCGTGAGGCGGTGGCGATGGATCCGCAGCAGCGGTTGCTGTTGGAGGTTTCCTGGGAGGCGGTCGAGTCCGCCGGTATCGACCCGTCCGGTCTGCGCGGCGCCCGCGTCGGTGTCTTCGCCGGGGCCAGCTTCCAGGGGTACGCCGCCACGTCGATGGGCCGGGACCGGGAGGTGGGCGGGCACCTGCTCACCGGCAACGCGACCAGTGTGTTGTCGGGTCGGGTGGCGTATACGTTCGGGTTCGAGGGTCCGGCGTTGACGGTTGATACGGCGTGTTCGTCGTCGTTGGTGGCGTTGCATCTGGCGGTGGGGTCGTTGCGGTCGGGTGAGTGTGATCTGGCGTTGGCTGGTGGTGTGACGGTGATGGCGACGCCGGGGGCGTTTGTGGAGTTTTCTCGGCAGGGTGGGTTGTCGGGGGATGGGCGGTGTCGTGCGTTTGGTGAGTCGGCTGATGGGACGGGTTGGGGTGAGGGTGTTGGTGTGTTGTTGGTGCAGCGGTTGTCGGATGCGCGGCGGGATGGTCGGCGGGTGTTGGGGGTGGTGCGGGGTTCGGCGGTCAATTCGGATGGTGCGTCGAATGGTTTGACGGCGCCGAATGGTCCGGCGCAGCAGCGGGTGATCCGGCAGGCGTTGGCGTCGGCGCGGTTGTCGGCGGTTGATGTGGATGTGGTGGAGGCGCACGGTACGGGTACGACGTTGGGTGATCCGATCGAGGCGCAGGCGTTGTTGGCGACGTATGGCGGTCAGCGGGGTGTGGGTGGGCCGTTGTTGTTGGGGTCGGTGAAGTCGAATATCGGTCATACGCAGGCGGCTGCTGGTGTGGCTGGTGTGATCAAGATGGTGTTGGCGATGCGGCACGGGGTGGTGCCGGCGACGCTGCATGTGGACGTGCCGTCGACCCGGGTGGACTGGTCGTCGGGTGCGGTCGAGTTGGTCACGCGGTCGCGTATGTGGCCGGAGACGGGTCGGCCGCGCCGGTCGGCGGTGTCGTCGTTCGGTATCTCCGGTACCAATGCGCACGTCATCGTCGAGCAGGGTGACCCCGAACCCGACCGGCCGGCCGGGTCGGGCGTCGGGGTGCTGTCCGGCGGACCGTGGTTGGTGTCGGGTCGCTCGGCGGAGGCGTTGGCGGGGCAGGCGGCCCGGCTGGCCGACCACCTGCGCCGCCGGCCGGACGTGCCGGTCGCGGAGGTCGCCTGGTCGTTGGCGGCCTCCCGGGCCGGGTTGGAGCATCGGGCGGTGGTGTCCGGCGGTGACCGGGACGCTTTGTTGGCCGGGCTGGCGGGGTTGGCCGACGGGAGCGTGTCCCCGGGTGTGGTGACGGGGCAGGTGGGCGCCGGTCGTCGGGCGGTGTTGTTCACGGGGCAGGGCGCGCAGCGGTCGGGGATGGGGCGGGAGTTGTACGCCCGCTTTCCGGTGTTCGCGGAGTCCTTCGATCGGGTGTGTGGGTTGCTGGATCCGGAACTGGATCGGCCGTTGCGGGAGGTGGTGTTCGAGGACGGGTCGGGTCTGTTGGATCGGACGGTGTTTACGCAGGCGGGGTTGTTCGCGGTTGAGGTGGCGTTGTTCGATCTGTTGTCGTCGTGGGGTGTGCGCGCTGATTTTGTGGCGGGGCATTCGATCGGTGAGGTGACGGCGGCGTATGTGGCCGGGGTGTTGTCGTTGGGGGATGCGTGTCGGTTGGTGGCGGCGCGGGGTCGGTTGATGCAGGGGTTGCCGGCTGGTGGGGGATGTTGGCGGTGGGTGCGGGCGAGGTCGAGGTTCGTGCGGTGATCGATGGTGTCGGGGTGGATGTGGCGGCGGTGAACGGTCCGCGGTCGGTGGTCGTCTCCGGTCTGGTCGAACAGCTCGATGTGGTGGAACGGGCGGCTGTGGAGCGGGGTTGGCGGGTGCGTCGGTTGGCGGTGAGTCATGCGTTTCATTCGCGGTTGATGGAGCCGATGCTGGCCGGGTTCGGGGCGGTGTTGGCGGGGCTGGAGTGGCGGCCGGCGGTGTTGCCGGTGGTGTCGAATGTGACCGGGCGGGTCGCCGGGCCTGGTGAGTTGACGGATCCGGGTTACTGGGTGCGGCATGTGCGGGAGGCGGTGCGGTTCGCTGACACGGTCGGGTTCCTGCACGGGCAGGGTGTGGAGACGTTCCTGGAGGTGGGGCCGGACGCGGTGTTGACGGCGATGGCGGCGGAGAGTCTGCCGGCCGGGGCGCACACGATCCCGACGCTGCGCCGCGACCAGTCCGAGGTTGACGGGCTGTTGGCGGCGTTGGCCCGGTTGCACGTGACGGGTACGTCGGTGGACTGGCCGGCCTGGTTCGCCGCGAACGGCGCCCGGCCGGGGCTGGTCGATCTGCCCACGTACGCGTTCCAGCACCAGCGCTACTGGCTCGACGAACCCGCACTCACCGGGCCGGCGTCGTCGGCCGTCGAATCCGACGGGCGGTTCTGGGCGGCTGTCGAACGACAGGACCTCACCGGGTTGGGCGAAGAGGTGGCACTCGACGCCGACCAGCCGCTGCGCGCCCTGCTGCCCGCACTCGCCGAATGGCGCCGCACCACCCGTGAGCAGTCCACCGTCGACAGCTGGCGGTACAAGGTCGTCTGGCGTCCCCTACCGGAGACCGGGCCGGCGCTGTCCGGGACCTGGCTCGTACTGGTGCCGTACACCGGTGTCGACGACGCGGTGCGGGACACCGTGACCGCCGCGCTCACCGCGGCCGGGGCGCAGGTCCGGCCGGTGGTCCTGAACGGCTCGGCGGCCGACCGCGACCTGGTCGCGAAGGCGCTGCAAGGCCCCGGCCCGGTCGACGGCGTGCTGTCCCTGGTCTCGCTCGCCGGTGGCGGGGTGGCCGAGGCGCTGCCGACGGTGCAGGCGCTGATCACGGCCGGTGTCGGCGGCCGGGTGTGGTGGCTCACCCGCGGTGCGGTGTCGGTCGGCACCTCCGACGGCCCGGTCGATCCCACCGGCACCCAGGTCTGGGGCTTCGGCCGGGTCGCCGCCCTGGAGGAGCCGGCGCGCTGGGGCGGGCTCGTCGACCTGCCCACCACAATGGACGACCGGGCCGCGCGCCTGCTCTGCGCGGCCATCTCCGGGGCCACCGGGGAGGACCAGCTCGCCGTACGTGCCGCCGGGCTGTTCGCGCGGCGACTCGTACGCGCCGCGTCCGGCCCGGCCGGCCGGGTGACCCGGCTGACCGGGACGGTACTCGTCACCGGCGGCACCGGCGCGCTGGGCGCCCGGGTCGCCGAGTGGGCGCTCCGCTCCGGCGCCGAACACGTCGTGCTGACCAGCCGGCGCGGCGAGGAGGCCCCGGGCGCCGCCGATCTGGCCCGACGGCTGCGCGAGTCCGGCGCCCGGATCACCGTGGCCGCCTGCGACGTGGCCGACCGGCAGGCGGTCGCCACCCTGCTGACCGGGCTGGCCGAGCGCGGCGACCCGGTCCGCGCCGTCGTGCACGCGGCCGGCGCGGCACAGCAGACCCCGCTGGCCGAGATCGGCCCCGACGAACTCGCCGACGTGCTGCGGGCCAAGGTCGACGGCGCGGTGCACCTGGACGACCTGCTCGACGGCCACCCGTTGGACGCCTTCGTCGTGTTCTCCTCCATCGCCGGGGTGTGGGGCAGCGCCGGCCAGGCCGGCTACGCGGCGGCCAACGCCTTCCTCGACGGCCTCGTCGCGCGGCGCCGCGCCAGCGGGCTGCCCGGCACGGCCGTGGCGTGGGGCCCCTGGGCCGGGGCCGGCATGGCCCACGGCACCGCCCAGGAACAGCTGACCCGACGCGGACTGCCGGCGATGGCACCGGACCGGGCCGTCGCCGCCCTGCAGCGGGCCCTCGACCACGACGACCCGGCCGTGGTCGTCGCCGACGTCCACTGGGAACGGTTCGCCGCCTCGTTCGTCGCACTGCGGCCCAGCCCGCTGCTCGCCGAGATCCCCGAGGCACGGACCGGCGAGCCGGAGACACCCGCCGACGCCACGACCGGCGCTGCGGCGGCCCTACGGGACCGGCTGACCGCCGCCACCGCCGCCGAACGGGACCGTATCCTGCTCGACCTGGTGCGCGGCACCGCCGCGACCGTCCTGGGGCACCCCACCCCGGCCGCGATCAAACCGGGGCGCGGCTTCCTCGACCTCGGCTTCGACTCGCTCACCGCCGTGGAACTGCGCAACCGGCTGACCGCCGAGACCGGCCTCACCCTGCCCACCACCCTGGTCTTCGACCACCCGTCGCCGGCCGCGCTCGCCGAGCACCTACGGGCCGGGCTGGTCGCCGACGACTCCGCCACCCCGCTCATCGCCGAGATCGACCGGCTCGACCGGGGCCTGCGGGCGCTGCCCCCGGACGGCGACCACACCGAGATCACCCGGCGGCTGGAGGACCTGCTGGCCCGCTGGAGCGGCCGGCGCCCGACCACGATCCCGGCGCCGCGGCGCGCCGAACCCGCCGCCGCGGACGAGGAACTCGCCAGCGTCAGCCAGGAGGAGCTGTTCGACATCATCCAGCGCGAGTTCGGCAAGTCCTGACCGTCCCGCCCCGACGATCGCACCACTGACCCTAGGGGTCGACCGGAATCTAGGGGTGTGCCGTGGGCTGTCGGGCTCCGTAGGGTCGGAGCCGGTCCGACCAGGCCCACCATCCCGGGCCGGCGGGCCGCAGGACTACGCGGGTGCAGGCGTACCCGGACGGGAGGGCTCGCGCGTGGCCGCAACCGGTGAGGGCTCCCTCGTCGCCATCAGCGACCTGCACGTGGTCCACCCGGACAACCGGACCGTCGTCGAGGCGCTCCGGCCCGGACACGAGGACGACTGGCTCATCGTGGCCGGCGACGTCGGCGAGTTCGTCGCCGACATCGAGTGGGCGCTTCGCCTGCTCAGCAACCGCTTCGCCAAAGTCGTCTGGGCACCGGGCAACCACGAGCTGTGGACACCCCGCGACGACCCGGTGCAACTGCGCGGCGAGGCACGATACCGGCACCTGGTGGAACTGTGTCGTGGCCTCGGTGTGGTCACGCCCGAGGATCCCTACCCGGTCTGGGATCCGGACGGCGACCCCGTGTTGGTCGCCCCGCTCTTCCTGCTCTACGACTACACGTTCCGGCCACCCGGGACGTACACGAAGGAGCAGGCCCTGGCCCGGGCCCACGAGACCGGTGTGGTCTGCACCGACGAGATCCTCCTGCACCCGGACCCGTACCCGACCCGGGACGCCTGGTGCCACGCCCGGGTGCGGGAAACCGCGCAACGCCTGACGGCCGAACGCGCCGGGCTGCCCACCGTGCTGATCAACCACTGGCCGCTGGTCCGCGAACCCACCCGCATCCTGCGGTTTCCCGAGTTCGCCCAGTGGTGCGGCACCGATCGGACCGCCGACTGGCACGTGCGCTTCGAGGCGCGGGTCGCCGTCTACGGCCACCTGCACATCCCACGCACCACCTGGTACGACGGCGTCCGGTTCGAAGAGGTGTCGGTCGGCTACCCGCGCGAGTGGCGGCGACGCGTCACACCACCCGGCCAACTCCGTACGATCCTGCGGTCGCCGGCCCACCAGCCGGTCTGACCGGCCCGGCCCGCTGCCCGGCGCCGTCCCGCGTAAGCCGTCACGTCCGGTCCGACGGCAACCGCCGCGACCTGCGGTTTTCCGTGATTCGCGCGGCTCGGCGAGGGCTGAATGAGGGGTGCGCTAGGGGTTGGGCGGGCTGTCGGCGCTCAGTAGCGTCCACTCACGGTGAGTGCCATCTGCCGCCGCCGTCGGGGTGGCGGCGTTGCGGCGTGCGCATGACCAGTGGTGAGAAAAGGTATTGCACCAGGAGACACATCCATTGTCGCCATCGGTGGACTCCGGTCGGGGCGCCCGGAGACATGCCGGTGGACTTCTTGGTGTTCGGCGGATCGATCGGTAGCAAGCTCCGGGCGGGTGGGTCATGGCGGACGAAGACAGGCTCCTCGAACACCTCAAGTGGGTGACCACCGAGCTCCGCCAGGCGCACCGGCGCCTGCGCGACCTGGAGGACGCGGAGTCGGAGCCGATCGCGATCGTCGGCATGGCGTGCCGCTTCCCCGGCGGGGTCGGCTCGCCCGAGGACCTGTGGGACCTCGTCGCCACCGGCACCGACGCCATCGGCTCCTTCCCCGACGACCGGGGCTGGGACCTCACCCGGCTGTACGACCCGGACCCGGACCACCCCGGCACCTCGTACTCCGACCGGGGCGGCTTCCTGCGCGACGCCGGGCACTTCGACCCGAGCCTCTTCGGCATCTCGCCCCGCGAGGCCCTGGCGATGGACCCGCAACAGCGGCTGCTGCTGGAGAGCACCTGGGAGGTGTTCGAACGCGCCGGCATCCCCGCCGACGAGCTGCGCGGCAGCCGCACCGGGGTCTTCGTCGGCACCGCCGGCCAGGACTACGCCTCGGTGCTGCGTCGCCTGCCCGACGGGGTCGAGGGCTACGTGCTCACCGGCACCGCCGCCAGCGTCATCTCCGGCCGGGTCGCCTACACCTTCGGGTTGGAAGGCCCGGCGGTCACCATCGACACCGCCTGCTCGTCCTCGCTGGTAGCACTGCATCTCGCCGGGCAGGCGCTGCGCGACGGCGAATGCTCCCTCGCGGTCGCCGGCGGGGTCAGCGTGATGACCACCCCCGGCGCCTTCATCGAGTTCTCCCGGCAGCGTGGGCTCGCCGCCGACGGCCGCTGCAAGGCGTTCTCCGCCGACGCGGACGGTACCGGCTGGTCCGAAGGCGTCGGCGTGCTCCTGGTGGAGCGGCTCTCCGACGCCCAGCGCAACGGCCGGCGCATCCTTGCCGTGATCCGGGGCAGTGCCGTCAACCAGGACGGCGCCAGCAGTGGCCTCACCGCCCCCAACGGCCCCTCCCAGCAGCGGGTCATCCGCCAGGCCCTGGAGAGTGCCCGGCTCACCCCCGCCGACATCGACGTGGTCGAGGCGCACGGCACCGGCACCACCCTCGGTGATCCGATCGAGGCGCAGGCGTTGATCGCCACGTACGGGCAGGAGCGGGCGGCGGACCGGCCACTGTGGCTGGGATCGCTGAAGTCGAACATCGGGCACACCCAGGCTGCCGCCGGCGTCGCCGGTGTGATCAAGATGGTGATGGCGATGCGGCACGGGGTGCTGCCGCGCACCCTGCACGTCGACGAGCCGTCCCCGCACATCGACTGGTCCGCCGGCGCCGTCGCACTGCTCGCCGAGCCGCGCCCGTGGGAGGAGACCGCCGGCACCCGCCGGGCCGCCGTCTCGTCGTTCGGCATGAGCGGTACGAACGCCCACCTCATCATCGAGCAGCCCGCCTCCGCGGCCGATATCCCCGAGCAGCCCGCCTCCGCGGCCGATATCCCCGAGCAGTCCGCCGTCGCGGCCGACGACCCGGCATCGGCGTCCCGGCGGGTGCCCCTGGTTCCCGTCGTCCTCTCCACCGCTCACGCCGACGCCCTGCCCGGCCAGGCCGCCCGGTGGGCGCGGTGGCTGGCGGCGGACGAGGGCCTGCGCCCGTTGGACGTCGGATGGTCCTCGGTGACGGCCCGTACCGGGCTCGACCACCGGGCCGTGGTCATCGCCGGCGACCGTGACGACCTGGCCGCCGGGTTGGCGGCGCTGGCCGACGGCTCTCCGTCGGGTGCGATGGTGACCGGCCGGGCCACCGAGCGGGGTCCGTTGGCGGTGTTGTTCTCGGGTCAGGGTGCGCAGCGCGCTGGCATGGGTCGTGAGCTGTACGCGTCGTTCCCGGTGTTCGCGACGGCGTTGGACGAGGTGTGCGGGCATCTGGATCCGTTGTTGCCGCAGGGGTTGCGGGAGGTGTTGTTCGCCGAGGCCGGGTCGCCGCAGGCGGAACTGTTGGATCAGACCGTCTTCACGCAGGCGGGGTTGTTCGCGGTCGAGGTGGCGTTGTTCCGGCTGGTGGAGTCGTTCGGTGTCGTGCCGGATTTCGTGGGTGGTCATTCGATCGGTGAGGTGACGGCTGCTCATGTGGCCGGGGTCCTGTCCCTTTCGGATGCTTGTGTTCTGGTGGCGGCGCGGGGTCGGTTGATGCAGGCGCTGCCGGTCGGTGGCGGCATGCTGGCGGTCGGCGCGGACGAGGCGGCGGTGCGGAAGTCCCTGGCCGGGTTGGTCGGGGTCGCGGCGGTGAACGGTCCGTCGGCGGTGGTGGTGTCGGGTGCCCTGCCCGCTCTGGATGATCTTGAGGCGTTCTGGTCCGGCAGGGGGGTGCGGACCCGTCGGTTGCGGGTGAGTCACGCGTTCCACAGTCCGTTGATGGAGCCGATGCTGGCCGAGTTCCGTACGGTGCTGGGCGGGTTGACGTTCCGGGAGCCGTTGCTGCCGGTCGTGTCGAACCTGACCGGTGCGCTGGCCGACCCGGACGAGATCCGTACCCCGGACTACTGGGTGCGGCACGTGCGGGAGGCGGTCCGCTACGCCGACGGGATCGCCGCTCTGCGCGTGGCTGGCGTCGACACGTTCCTCGAGATCGGCCCGCAGAGCGTGCTGACCGCCATGAACGGTGAGCTGCTGACCGGCGACGACACCGTCGCGGTGGCGACGCTACGCAAGGACCGGCCCGAGGCCCACGCACTGCTGCACGCCCTGGCCGAACTGCACGTCCACGGCGTCCCGGTCACCTGGCAGAACTGGTACGCCAACGCCGGCGCCGTCCGGGTCGAACTGCCCACGTACGCGTTCGCGCGGGAGCGGTTCTGGCCGGAGGTGGCGTCGTGGCAGATCGGTGACGTCTCCGGCGCCGGGTTGGGGGTCGCGGGGCATCCGTTGCTGGGTGCGGCGGTGCGCCTCGCCGACGGTGACGGTGTCCTGTTGACCGGTCGGTTGTCGGTGTCGTCGCACGCCTGGCTGGCTGATCACGTGGTGTCGGGTTCGGTGATCGTGCCGGGTACGGCGTTGGTGGAGTTGGTGGTGCGGGCCGGTGACGAGGTGGGTGCGTCGCGGGTGCGTGAGTTGACGTTGGGTGTGCCGTTGGTGTTGCCGGCGTCGGGTGGGGTGCGGGTGCAGGTGCGGGTGGGTGCGGCGGATGAGGCGGGTGTCCGTGGGGTGACGGTGCATTCGCAGGCTGATGGGGATGACGAGGCGCTGTGGGTGCGGCATGCCGAGGGTGTGCTGGAGGCGCCGGGCGTTGACGAGCCGGTCATCGGTGCGTGGCCGCCGGTGGGTGCGTCTGAGGTGGATCTGGCTGGTTGGTGTTCGGGGTTGGTGGAGCGTGGTCTGTCGTACGGGCCGGTGTTCCGGGGGTTGCGTAGGGCGTGGGCGTCGGGTGGTGGGGTGTTCGCCGAGGTGGCGTTGCCTGATGAGGTGGCGGGTGAGGCGGCCGGGTTCGGTGTGCACCCGGCGTTGCTGGACGCGGCGTTGCACCCGGTCGCGTTGCTGTGGTCCGAAGTGGATGAAGGCGGGCCTCGGGTGCCGTTCGCGTTCGGGGGTGTGCAGGTGCATGCCTCGGGTGCGGGTGTGTTGCGGGTCCGGTTGACCCGGGACGGTTCGGCGGTCCGGCTGGTGGCGGTCGACGAGGCCGGTGCACCGGTGGTGTCGGTGGATTCGCTGGTGCTGCGGGAGATGACCGGCGTCTCGACGGTGGGGCTCAACCGGTCGCTGTTCGAGGTGGCCTGGCCGGCCGAGCAGGTGGACCCGGTCGGCGACCTGGCCGGCTGGGCGGTCGTCGGCGAGGGGGCGGCCGAGGGCCTGGCCGGACCGGTCTTTGCCGACGTCTCCGCCGTGGTGTCCGAGGTGGACGCCGGCCGGCCGGCTCCACGGGTCCTGCTGCTTCCGGTCCCGGCCGGCGCGCCGGCCGGGGCCGACCTGCCAGCGGGTGGCGTGACCCCGGAGCCGGCCGACCTGCCGGTGGTGGTGCGGTCGGTGGTGTCGGGTGTGTTGGCGGGGGTGCGGTCGTGGTTGGTGGCGGGGGTGTTGGTGGATTGTCGTCTGGTGGTGGTGACGCGGGGTGCGGTGGCTGTTGGTTCTGGTGGGGTGGTGTCGGATCTGGTGGGTGCGGCGGTGTGGGGTCTGGTGCGGTCGGCGCAGTCGGAGCATCCGGGTCGGATCGTGTTGGCGGATGTGGATGGTGATCTCGACGGGGGCACGCTGGCGTTGTTGAACGCGGTGGTTGCCGATCCGGCTGCCACCGGCGGTCAGGTGGCTGTCCGCGACGGTGCCGTTCATGTACCGCGCCTGGTCAGGGCGGCTACGGAAGACCTGGCTCTCCCGTCGGGCCCCTGGCACGTGGCCGCGGAGCGGCCCGGCACGTTTGACGGCGTCACCCTCGCCCCCGCCCCGGTCCGTCCGCTCGGGTCCGGCGAGGTCCGGGTGGGCGTACGCGCGGCCGGGGTGAATTTCCGTGATGTGCTGATCGCGTTGGGGATGTATCCGGATCCGTCTGCGGTGATGGGTAGCGAGGGTGCCGGTGTGGTCCTCGAGGTCGGCCCCGACGTGACCGACCTGTCACCCGGCGACCGCGTCTTCGGCATGTTCGAGCTGAGCTTCGGCCCGCAGGCCGTCGCCCAGCGGGAACGGCTGGCCCGGATGCCCGCCACCTGGACGTTCACCCAGGCGGCGTCGGTTCCGCTCGTCTTCCTGACGGCGTATTACGCGTTGAAGGATTTGGCGGGTCTGCGTTCTGGTGAGTCGGTGTTGGTTCACAGTGGTGCTGGTGGGGTCGGTATGGCGGCGATCCAGTTGGCGCGGCATTTTGGTGCGACGGTGTATGCGACGGCGAGTCCTGGCAAGTGGGAGGTGTTGCGGGGGTTGGGTGTTGCCGATGAGCGGATCGCGTCGTCGCGGGACACCGGTTTCGAGCAGGCTTTCGGGTTGGTGTCTGGTGGTGCGGGTGTGGATGTGGTGTTGGATGCGTTGGCGGGTGAGTTCGTTGATGCGTCGTTGCGGTTGTTGCCGCGTGGTGGCCGGTTCGTGGAGATGGGTAAGACCGATGTGCGGGATCCGGGGCTGGTTGCGGCGTCGCATCCGGGGGTTGCCTATCGGGCGTTTGATCTGAATGAGGCTGGTGGGGTGCGGATCGGGCAGATGCTGTCCGAGCTGTTGGGCCTGTTCGAGGCGGGTGTGCTTACGCCGTTGCCGGTGCGTTCCTGGGAGGTGCGGCAGGTTCGGCAGGCGTTGCGGTTCATGAGTCAGGCCCGTCATGTGGGCAAGGTTGTGGTTCAGGTTCCGGCGCCGGTCGACCCGGACGGGACGGTGCTTGTCACGGGTGCGTCGGGTGCTCTGGCTGGTGTGGTGGCCCGGCATCTGGTGGCGACCGGGCAGGCCCGGCACCTGCTCCTGGCCTCCCGCAGCCTCCCCGACCAGAGCGGCCCGGACGGCTACGCCGCGCTGGTGGCCGACCTGACCGGTGCCGGCGCGACCGTGACGACGGTGTCGGTGGACGTGTCCGACCCACAACAGGTCACGGCGCTGGTTGCCGGGGTCGATCCGGCGCATCCGTTGACGGCGGTCGTGCACACCGCTGGTGTGATCGCCGACGCCACCATCACCTCGCTGACCGATGAGGCGGTCGGCGCGGTGCTGGGGCCGAAGGTCGACGGTGGTTGGGCGTTGCACCGGGCCACTCAAGGGCTGGATCTGGCGGCGTTCGTGGTGTTCTCGTCGATCGCCGCGACCCTGGGCTCGCCGGGGCAGGGCAACTACGCGGCGGCGAACGCGTTCCTCGACGCCCTCGCCCAGCACCGCCGGCAGCTCGGCCTGCCGGCGACCAGTGTCGCCTGGGGCATGTGGGCCACCACCAGCACGATGACCGCCCATCTTGACGCCGACGACCAGCGGCGCCTGGCGCGGGCCGGGATGAGCCGACTCACCGCCGCCGAGGGAGCCGACCTTTTCGACGCCGCCCTGGCCGGCGCCGCGCCGGTCGTCGCGGCCGCGAACCTTCGGGTGACCGGTGCTGTCGGGTCGGTGCCGGTGGTGTTGCGTGGTCTGGTGCGGTCGGGTGGTCGGCGGGTGGCGGGTTCGGTCGCGGCGGGTGGTTCGTCGTGGCGGGATCGGTTGTCGGGTGTGTCGGGGGTGGATGCGCGTCGGTTGTTGACGGAGTTGGTGTGTGGGCAGGCGGCGGCGGTGTTGGGGCATGGGTCGGTGTCGGGGGTGTCGGCGGGTCGGGCGTTTCGGGAGCTTGGTTTTGATTCGTTGACGTCGGTGGAGTTGCGTAATCGGTTGGGGTCGGTGACGGGGTTGCGGTTGCCGGCGACGTTGGTGTTCGACTATCCGACGCCGGTTCGGTTGGCTGAGTATTTGTTTGGGGAGCTTGGGCTTGCTGGTGGTGGTGGGGAGCGGGTGGTCGCGGCGGCGGTCGGGGTTGATGAGCCGGTGGCGATTGTGGGTATGGCGTGTCGTTTTCCGGGTGGGGTGTCGTCGCCGGATCGGTTGTGGGATCTGGTGGTTTCTGGTGGTGATGCGGTGGGTGGTTTTCCGACGGATCGTGGTTGGGATCTTGACGCGTTGTATGACCCGGATGCGGATCGGGCGGGTACGTCGACGACGCGGCAGGGTGCGTTCCTGTTGGATGCGGCGGAGTTCGATGCGGGGTTCTTCGGGATTTCGCCGCGTGAGGCGTTGGCGATGGATCCGCAGCAGCGGTTGTTGTTGGAGACGTCGTGGGAGGCGTTCGAACACGCCGGCATCGACCCCGGCACCGCCCACTCGACCATCACCGGCGTCTTCATCGGTGCCGCCTCCTCCGGCTACGCCGCGAGCGGCAGCGACGGGCTGGAAGGGCTCGAAGGGCACCTGCTGACCGGTACGGCCGGCAGTGTGGCCTCCGGCCGGGTCGCGTACACGTTCGGGCTGGAAGGTCCGGCGGTGACCGTCGACACGGCCTGCTCGTCGTCGTTGGTCGCGCTGCACCTCGCCATCCAGGCACTGCGTGCCGGCGAGTGCGAGATGGCGCTCACCGGCGGTGCGGCGCTGATGGCCCAGCCCGGCATGTTCTCCGAGTTCTCCCGCCAGGGCGGCCTGGCCCCCGACGGGCGGTGCAAGTCGTTCGCCGCGTCGGCGGACGGCACCGGCTGGGGCGAGGGCGTCGGCATGCTGCTGGTCGAGCGGCTCTCCGACGCGCAGCGCAACGGCCACCAGATCCTCGCCGTCATTCGGGGTTCGGCGGTCAACCAGGACGGCGCCTCCAACGGCCTCACCGCCCCCAACGGTCCCTCCCAGCAGCGGGTTATCCGACAGGCGCTGGCCAACGCCCGCCTCACGCCCGGTGATGTCGACGCGGTCGAGGCGCACGGCACCGGCACCGTCCTCGGCGACCCGATCGAGGCACAGGCACTGCTCGCCACGTACGGGCAGGACCGGCCGGCCGACCGGCCGCTGCTGCTCGGGTCGATCAAGTCGAACATCGGGCACACCCAGTCCGCCGCCGGCGTGGCCGGTGTGATCAAGATGGTGATGGCGATGCGGCACGGGATGCTGCCGCGCACCCTGCACGTCGACGAACCGTCCCCACACATCGACTGGACCGCCGGCGCGGTCGCCCTGCTCACCGAGGCCACCGCCTGGCCGGCCGCCGACCGGCCCCGCCGGGCCGCCGTCTCCTCCTTCGGCATCTCCGGCACCAACGCGCACGTGGTCATCGAGCAGGCTCCGTCCGGCGTGGACACCCCGGCCGAGCCGGCCCCGCCCGCCCACCGGCCCGGCCTGGTCACCGCCACCGCCGTACCCCTGCTGGTGTCCGCCCGTAGCGCCGGTGCGCTCGGCGACCAGGTCGCCCGGCTGCGCGCCCGGCTCGCCGAGGACACCGACCTCGACCTCGTCGACCTCGGCTGGTCGCTCGCCACCGGTCGCGCCCAGCACCCGTACCGCCGGGTCGCGGTCGTCGCCGGCCGGGACGACGCCCTCGCCGCGCTCGCCGCCGACACCGCCGTCGAGCGGGGCGTCGGCGACGGTACGCCGAAGGTGGTCTTCGTCTTCCCCGGTCAGGGCTCGCAGTGGACCGGCATGGCGCTGGACCTGCTGGAATCGTCACCGGTCTTCGGCGCGCGGATGCGCGAATGCGCCGCCGAGCTGGCCCGGCTGGTCGACTGGTCGCTGGAGGACGTGCTCCGGGGTGCGCCGGGCGCCCCCGCCCTGGACCGGGTGGACGTGGTCCAGCCGGCGCTCTTCTCCGTCATGGTGTCCCTGGCGGAGCTGTGGCGGTCGTGCGGAATCACCCCGGACGCCGTCATCGGCCACTCGCAGGGCGAGATCGCGGCCGCCTGCGTCGCGGGCGCGCTGACCCTCCCCGACGCGATGCGCCTCGTCGTCACCCGTAGCCGTGGCCTGCTGGCCATCTCCGGCCTGGGCGGCATGGTCTCGGTGCCGCTGTCGGCGGAGGAAACCGTGCAGCTGATCGAGCCGTGGGGTACGGCACTCTCCGTCGCCGCGCTCAACGGCGCCGCCGTCACGGTCGTCTCCGGCGACGCGTCCGCCGTCACCGAGCTGCTCGCCACCTGTGCGGAGCGTGGCATCCGTACCCGCGAGATCGCCGTCGACTACGCCTCGCACTGCGCCCACGTCGACGCGGTACGCGACGACCTCGTCGCCGCCCTCGGCACCGTGGACGCCCGCTCCACCGATGTCGCGTTCCACTCCACCGTCACCGGCCGGCCCGTCGACACCGCCGAACTCGACGCCGACTACTGGTACCGGAACCTGCGTGAACCCGTACGCCTCGCGCCCGTCCTCGACGCCCTGATCGCCGACGGCTTCCGCGCCTTCGTGGAGATCAGCCCGCACCCGGTGCTCAAGGTCGCCGTCCAGGACTCGCTCGACCGGGCGGACGACGGCGGCGTGGTGGTCGGTTCGCTGCGCCGGGACGAGAGCGGCCACCACCAGCTGCTCACCGCACTCGGTGAGCTGCACAGCGCCGGCGTACCCGTCGACTGGACCACCGTCTTCGCCGGCACCGACGCCCGGCGGGTGGAGCTGCCCACGTACGCGTTCACACGGGAGCGGTTCTGGCCGGAGGTGGCGTCGTGGCGGGTCGGTGACGTCTCCGGCGCCGGGCTGGGGGTCGCCGACCACCCGCTGCTGGGTGCGGCCGTACGCCTGGCCGGCGACGACGGGGTCGTCCTGACCGGCCGGCTGTCGGTGTCGTCGCACGCCTGGCTGGCCGATCACGTGGTGTCGGGTTCGGTGATCGTGCCGGGCACGGCGCTCGTCGAACTGGTGGTGCGGGCCGGCGACGAGGTGGGCGCCTCCCGGGTACGCGACCTGACCGTCGCGGCCCCGCTGGTGCTCCCCGCCTCCGGCGGCGTACGGGTGCAGGTGCGGGTCGGGGCGGCGGACGACGCGGGCGGCCGCGCCGTCACCGTGCACGCCCAGGCCGAGGACGACGCCGATGCCGGCTGGACCCGGCACGCGGAGGGCACGCTGGAGGCGGCGCTCGGTGACGAGCCGACGTTGGAGGTGTGGCCGCCGGTCGGGGTGTCGGAGGTGGATCTGGCCGGTTGGTATCCGGCGTTGGTGGCGCGTGGTCTGTCGTACGGGCCGGTGTTCCAGGGGTTGCGTCGGGTGTGGACCGGTGACGGTGTCGTGTACGCCGAGGTCGCCCTGCCCGGCCACACCGGGGCGGATGTCGACGCGTTCGGGGTGCATCCGGCGCTGCTGGACGCGGCGCTGCACCCGGTGGGCCTGCTGCTGTCCGGCGCCGACGAGGGTGGGCCCCGGGTGCCGTTCGCGTTCGAGGGTGTGCAGGTGCACGCCTCCGGCGCGGGCGCGCTGCGCGTGCGGTTGACCCGGGACGGGTCGGCGGTACGCCTGGTGGCGGTGGACGAGGCCGGTGCGCCGGTGGTGTCGGTGGATTCGCTGGTGCTGCGGGAGATGTCCGCCGCGACCGCGTCCGCCGCCGTGGACCGGTCGCTGTTCGAGGTGGCCTGGCCGGTCGAGCAGGTGGAACCGGTCGAGGTTACGGCCGGCTGGGCGGTGCTCGGTGGCGAGGCCGCGGGCCTGCCGGCGTACGAGGATGTTCCGGCGTTGCTGTCCGCGGTCGACCGGGGCGACCCTGTGCCGGCGGTCGTGGTGCTTCCGGTGCCGGCCGTGGTCGGGCCGGTTGCGGGTGATGTGCCGGCGTTGGTGCGGTCGGTGGTGTCGGGTGTGTTGGCGGGGGTGCGGTCGTGGTTGGCGGCGGGGGTGTTGGTGGATTGTCGTCTGGTGGTGGTGACGCGGGGTGCGGTGGCTGTTGGTTCTGCTGGGGTGGTGTCGGATCTGGTGGGTGCGGCGGTGTGGGGTCTGGTGCGGTCGGCGCAGTCGGAGCATCCGGGTCGGATCGTGTTGGCGGATGTGGATGGTGACCTCGACGCGGGCACGCTGGCGTTGTTGAACGGGGTGGTTGCCGATCCGGCCGCCACCGGCGGCCAGGTGGCCGTCCGAGGAGACAAGATCCGTACGCCACGCGTGGTGCGTCCCGCCGGCGACGAACTGGTCCCGTCCGCCGACCTGTGGCACGTCGCCCCCGGCGACACCGGCACCGTCGACGGCGTACGGCTGGTGCCGACCACCGCCCGTCCGCTCGAGCCCGGCCAACTGCGGATCGCGGTCCGCGCCGCCGGGGTGAATTTCCGTGATGTGTTGATCGCGTTGGGGATGTATCCGGATCCGTCTGCGGTGATGGGTAGTGAGGGTGCCGGCGTGGTGTTGGAGGTCGGCCCCGACGTGACCGACCTGTCGCCCGGCGACCGGGTCTTCGGGTTGTTCGAGCCGGGTTTCGGCCCGCAGGTGGTGGCGCAGCGGGACCGGATCGCCCGGGTGCCGGCGGGTTGGTCGTTTACGCAGGCGGCGTCGGTTCCGGTGGTGTTCCTGACGGCGTATTACGCGTTGCGGGATCTGGCGGGTCTGCGTTCTGGTGAGTCGGTGTTGGTTCACAGTGGTGCTGGTGGGGTCGGTATGGCGGCGATCCAGTTGGCGCGGCATTTTGGTGCGACGGTGTATGCGACGGCGAGTCCCGGTAAGTGGGGTGTGTTGCGGGGGCTGGGTGTTGCTGAGGAGCGGATCGCGTCGTCGCGGGATACCGGTTTCGAGCGGGCTTTCGGGTCGGTGTCTGGTGGTGCGGGTGTGGATGTGGTGTTGGATGCGTTGGCGGGTGAGTTTGTTGATGCGTCGTTGCGGTTGTTGCCGCGTGGTGGCCGGTTTGTGGAGATGGGTAAGACCGATGTCCGGGATCCGGGGCTGGTTGCGGCGTCGCATCCGGGGGTCGCCTATCGGGCGTTTGATCTGAACGAGGCTGGTGGGGTGCGGATCGGGCAGATGTTGTCCGAGCTGTTGGGCCTGTTCGAGGCGGGTGTGCTTACGCCGTTGCCGGTGCGTTCCTGGGAGGTGCGGCAGGTTCGGCAGGCGTTGCGGTTCATGAGTCAGGCCCGTCATGTGGGCAAGGTCGTGGTTCAGGTTCCGGCGCCGGTCGACCCGGACGGCACCGTGCTGGTCACCGGTGCCTCCGGTGCGTTGGCCGGTGTGGTGGCCCGGCATCTGGTGGCGACCGGGCAGGCCCGGCATCTGCTGCTGGCGTCCCGCCGCCTCCCGGAGCAGGGCGGCGCGGATGGCTACGCGGCTCTGGTGGCGGAGTTGACCGGTGCCGGTGCGGCCGTCACCACCGTGTCGGTGGACGTGTCCGACCCGCAACAGGTCACCGCGCTGGTTGCCGGGGTCGATCCGGCGCATCCGTTGACGGCGGTGGTGCACACCGCTGGTGTGATCGCCGACGGCACCATCACCTCGCTGACCGACGATGCGGTCGGCGCGGTGCTGGGGCCGAAGGTCGACGGTGGTTGGGCGTTGCACCGGGCCACTCAAGGGCTGGATCTGGCGGCGTTCGTGGTGTTCTCGTCGATCGCCGCGACCCTGGGCTCGCCGGGGCAGGGCAACTACGCGGCGGCGAACGCGTTCCTCGACGCCCTCGCCCAGCACCGCCGCCAACTCGGCCTGCCCGCCACCGCACTGGCCTGGGGACTCTGGGCCACCACCAGCACGATGACCGCCCACCTCGGCGACACCGAACACCGGCGGGCGATCCGTGCCGCCAGCACACCACTCACCGACGACCAGGGCACCACGCTCTTCGACCTGGCCCGCCAGCGGGGCGCCGCACACGCCGTACTCATGAACGTGCCGACCGGGGGCGCACCGGCGGGCCCGGTGCCGAGCCTGCTGCGCGAACTGTTCCGCGAGGGCCGGCCGCGCCGGCGTACCGCCGGCCGGGCCGGCACCGACGCGTCGGCGGCGGAGCGCCTCGCGGCGCTCAGCCCGGTCGAGCGCCGCGGGCGGCTCCTCGACCTGGTGGCGACGAACGTCGCGGCGGTGCTCGGACACCGCTCGGCCGAAAACGTCGACGCCGAACGCCCCTTCAAGGAACTCGGCTTCGACTCCCTCACCTCCGTGGAACTGCGCAACCGACTCGCCACCGCGACCGGCCTGCGGCTGCCGGCGACCGTCGCCTTCGACCACCCCACGCCACTCGTCCTCGCCGACTTCCTCGACCGGGAACTCGTCGGCCGGGCCGCTCCCACGGCCGCCGCGCCGGCGGCCGTGGCCGCCGTCGACGAACCCGTGGCGATCGTCGGCATGGCCTGCCGGTTCCCCGGGCACGTGCACACCCCCGAAGAGCTGTGGGACCTGGTCACGGCCGGTGCCGACGTCATCGCCCCGTTCCCCGCCGACCGCGGCTGGGACCTCACCGACCTGCCGGCCGACGACGACCACGCCACCCCGCGGCAGGGCGGCTTCCTCTACGACGCCGCCGACTTCGACGCCGGCTTCTTCGGCATCTCGCCCCGCGAGGCCCTGGCGATGGACCCGCAGCAGCGGCTGCTGTTGGAGACCTCGTGGGAGGCGTTCGAGCGGGCCGGCATCGACCCGCACTCCGCGCGGGGCAGCAGCACCGGCGTGTACGTCGGCCTCATCTACCACGACTACGCCACCACCGCGCTCGGCACCTCCGACGAACTCGGCGGGTACGTCGGCAACGGCAGCGCCGGCAGCGTCGCCTCCGGCCGCATCTCCTACCTCTTCGGGCTGGAAGGGCCGGCCGTCACCGTCGACACGGCCTGCTCGTCGTCGCTCGTCGCGCTGCACCTGGCCGCGCAGGCACTGCGGCAGAACGAGTGCCGACTGGCACTCGCCGGCGGGGTCAGCGTCATGTCGACGCCGGGCATGCTCGCCGAGTTCTCCCGCCAGCGTGGGCTGTCCCACGACGGCCGGTGCCGGGCCTTCGGCGCCGGCGCCGACGGCACCGGCTTCGCCGAGGGCGTCGGCATGCTGCTGCTGGAGCGGCTCTCCGACGCGCAGCGCAACGGCCGCCGCATCCTCGCCGTGATCCGGGGCAGCGCCGTCAACCAGGACGGCGCCAGCAGCGGCCTCACCGCCCCCAACGGCCCCTCCCAGCAGCGGGTCATCCGCCAGGCGCTCGCCAACGCCCGCCTCACGCCCGCCGACGTCGACGCGGTCGAGGCGCACGGCACCGGCACCGCGCTCGGCGACCCGATCGAGGCGCAGGCACTGATCGCCACGTACGGGCAGGACCGGCCCGACGACCGGCCGCTGCTGCTCGGCTCGATCAAGTCGAACATCGGGCACGCGCAGGCGGCCGCCGGTGTCGCCGGTGTGATCAAGATGGTGATGGCGATGCGGCACGGCGTCCTGCCGCGCACCCTGCACGTCGACGAGCCGTCCCCACACATCGACTGGACCGCCGGCGCGGTCGCCCTGCTCACCGAGGCCCGGCCCTGGCCGGAGGTCGGGCGGCCCCGCCGGGCGGCCGTCTCCTCGTTCGGCATCAGCGGCACCAACGTGCACGCCATCGTGGAGCAGGCCCCCGAGCCGACGGCGGTGCCCACCGCCCCCGACGTGGCCCCCGCCGGCGACCTCACCGTGGCGTGCGTGCTGTCGGCCCGCACCGACGAGGCGCTGCGCGACCAGGCCCGCCGGCTGCGCGCGTACGTCGCCGAGAACCCGCGGCTGTCCGTCGCCGACGTCGGCCACGCGCTGCTCACCGGGCGGTCCGCCTTCGAACACCGCGCGGTCCTGCTGCCCCGCGACCGGCAGAGCCTGCTCGCCGCCCTGGACGCGGTGGCGGACGACCTGCCGTCGTCCGTCGTCGTGCGGGGTACCGCCCGCGCCGGTCGTACCGCCGTGCTCTTCTCCGGCCAGGGCGCCCAGCGCGCCGGCATGGGCCGGGAACTGTACGGCGTGTTCCCCGTGTTCGCCACCGCCCTCGACGAGGTGTGCGCCCACCTCGACCCGCTGCTGCCCCGCCCGCTGCGGGACGTGCTGTTCGCCCCGGACGGCGCACCCGAGGCCGAACTGCTGGACCGGACGGAGTTCACCCAGGCCGGCCTGTTCGCCGTCGAGGTGGCGCTGTTCCGGCTCGTCGAGTCCTTCGGCGTCACGCCGGACCTGCTCGGCGGGCACTCCATCGGCGAGGTGACCGCCGCGTACGTCGCCGGGGTGTTCTCCCTGGCCGACGCGTGCACCCTGGTGGCCGCGCGCGGCCGGCTGATGCAGGCCCTGCCGGCCGGCGGCGGCATGCTCGCCGTCGCCGCCGACGAGGCCGCCGTGCTCGCCTCGCTGGCCGGGCTGACCGACCGGGTCGGGATCGCGGCCGTCAACGGCCCCGCCGCCGTCGTCGTCTCCGGCGAGCTGGCCGCGCTGGACGAACTGGACACGCTCTGGTCCGGCCGGGGGGTACGCACCCGCCGGCTGCGGGTCAGCCACGCGTTCCACAGCCCGCTGATGGAGCCGATGCTCGCCGACTTCCGGGCCGTCCTGGACGGGCTCACCTTCGCCGAGCCGTCGGTGCCGCTGGTGTCCAACCTGACCGGCGGGGCCGCCGACCCCGCCGGGATCACCGACCCGGGGTACTGGGTGCGGCACGTGCGCGACGCTGTCCGCTTCGCCGACGGCGTCGGCCACCTCCGGCAGCGCCACGTCGGCACCTTCGTGGAGATCGGACCGGACGGGGTCCTGGCCGGGATGGTGCGCGACAGCCTCGCCGACGAGGACGCCGACGTGGTCGTCGTGCCGGTCCTGCGGAAGGGACGTACCGAGGCGCAGGCGCTGATCGCCGCCCTCGCCGAGCTGCACGCCGCCGGTACCGCGGTCACCTGGACTCCCCTGCTCGGGGTGCCACCGGCATTCCCCTCGACCTGCCGACCTACCCGTTCCAGCGGCGTCGCTACTGGCCGCAGGTCGGCTCGCGGCAGGCCGGCGACGTGACCGGCGCCGGGCTGGGGGCCGCGCGGCATCCGCTGCTCGGTGCGGCCGTACGGCTCGCCGGCGACGACGAGGTGGTGCTGACCGGCCGCCTGTCCCGGTCCACCCACGCCTGGCTGGCCGACCACGTGGTCTCCGGCGCGGTCCTGGTACCCGGCACGGCCCTGGTCGAGCTGGCCGTGCGGGCCGGCGACGAGGTGGGTGCCGCCCGGGTACGCGACCTGACCGTCGCGGCCCCGCTGGTGCTTCCCGCCTCCGGCGGGGTACGGGTGCAGGTGCGGGTGGGCGCCGCCGACCCGACGGGCGCCCGTTCCCTCGCCGTGTACGCCCAGGCGGACGACGACACCGAGGCGGCCTGGATCCGGCACGCCGAGGGTGTGCTGGTGGCCGCCGAGGACGACGAGCCGACGTTGGAGGTGTGGCCGCCGGCCGGGGTGTCGGAGGTGGATCTGGCCGGGTGGTATCCGGCGTTGGCGGCGCGTGGTCTGTCGTACGGGCCGGTGTTCCAGGGGTTGCGTCGGGTGTGGACCGGTGACGGCGTCGTGTACGCCGAGGTCGCCCTGCCGGACGACGCCGTTGCCGACGTGGCCGCGTACGGTGTGCACCCGGCGCTGCTCGACGCGGCGCTGCACCCGATCGGGCTGCTCGACGGCGTCGACGGGGCGACGCCCCGCGTGCCGTTCGCGTTCGAGGGCGTGCAGGTGCACGCCTCCGGCGCCCGGGTCCTGCGGCTGCGCCTGACGCGTGCCGGCTCCGGCGTGCGCCTGGTGGCGGTGGACGAGTCCGGTGCGCCGGTGGTATCGGTGGATTCGCTGGTGCTGCGGGAGATGTCCGTCGCGGCGGCGCCCGCCGCCGTGGGCCGGTCGCTGTTCGAGGTGGCCTGGCAGACGGAGCAGGTGGACCCGGTCGGCGACCTGGCCGGCTGGGCGGTCGTCGGCGAGGGGGTGGCCGAGGGCCTGGCCGGACCGGTCTTTGCCGACGTCTCCGCCGTGGTGTCCGAGGTGGACGCCGGTCGGCCGGCTCCGCGGGTTCTGCTGCTTTCGGTCCCTGCCGGCGTGGCGGCCGGGACCGACCTGCCAGCGGGTGGCGCCGCCGACGCCGCCCGGGAGGCGGCTGATGTGCCGGTGGTGGTGCGGTCGGTGGTGTCGGGTGTGTTGGCGGGGGTGCGGTCGTGGTTGGTGGCGGGGGTGTTGGTGGACTGCCGTTTGGTGGTGGTGACGCGGGGTGCGGTGGCTGTTGGTTCTGGTGGGGTGGTGTCGGATCTGGTGGGTGCGGCGGTGTGGGGTCTGGTGCGGTCGGCGCAGTCGGAGCATCCGGGTCGGATCGTGTTGGCGGATGTGGATGGTGATCTCGACGGGGGAACGCTGGCGTTGTTGAACGCGGTGGTCGCCGATCCGGCTGCCACCGGTGGTCAGGTGGCCGTCCGCGACGGTGCGGTGTACGTACCGCGCCTTCTGCGGCAGGCCGGCGACGACCTCGCCGCGCCGTCCGCCGGCCCGTGGCACGTGGCGGCCGTTGCCCCCGGCACCCTGGACGGGGTCGGGATCGTGTCCACCCCCGTCGCCCCGCTCACCTCCGGCGAGGTTCGGGTGGGCGTACGCGCGGCCGGGGTGAATTTCCGTGATGTGCTGATCGCGTTGGGGATGTATCCGGATCCGTCTGCGGTGATGGGTAGTGAGGGTGCCGGCGTGGTGTTGGAGGTCGGGCCCGATGTGGCCGATCTGTCGCCGGGTGATCGGGTGTTCGGGTTGTTCGAGCCGGGTTTCGGTCCGCAGGTGGTGGCGCAGCGGGACCGGATCGCCCGGGTGCCGGCGGGTTGGTCGTTTACGCAGGCGGCGTCGGTTCCGGTGGTGTTCCTGACGGCGTATTACGCGTTGCGGGATCTGGCGGGTCTGCGTTCTGGTGAGTCGGTGTTGGTTCACAGTGGTGCCGGTGGGGTCGGTATGGCGGCGATCCAGTTGGCGCGGCATTTTGGTGCGACGGTGTATGCGACGGCGAGTCCTGGCAAGTGGGAGGTGTTGCGGGGGTTGGGTGTTGCCGATGAGCGGATCGCGTCGTCGCGGGACACCGGTTTCGAGCAGGCTTTCGGGTTGGTGTCTGGTGGTGCGGGTGTGGATGTGGTGTTGGATGCGTTGGCGGGTGAGTTCGTTGATGCGTCGTTGCGGTTGTTGCCGCGTGGTGGCCGGTTCGTGGAGATGGGTAAGACCGATGTGCGGGATCCGGGGCTGGTTGCGGCGTCGCATCCGGGGGTTGCCTATCGGGCGTTTGATCTGAATGAGGCTGGTGGGGTGCGGATCGGGCAGATGCTGTCCGAGCTGTTGGGCCTGTTCGAGGCGGGTGTGCTTACGCCGTTGCCGGTGCGTTCCTGGGAGGTGCGGCAGGTTCGGCAGGCGTTGCGGTTCATGAGTCAGGCCCGTCATGTGGGCAAGGTTGTGGTTCAGGTTCCGGCGCCGGTCGACCCGGACGGGACGGTGCTTGTCACGGGTGCGTCGGGTGCTCTGGCTGGTGTGGTGGCCCGGCATCTGGTGGCGACCGGGCAGGCCCGGCACCTGCTCCTGGCCTCCCGCAGCCTCCCCGACCAGAGCGGCCCGGACGGCTACGCCGCGCTGGTGGCCGACCTGACCGGTGCCGGCGCGACCGTGACGACGGTGTCGGTGGACGTGTCCGACCCACAACAGGTCACGGCGCTGGTTGCCGGGGTCGATCCGGCGCATCCGTTGACGGCGGTCGTGCACACCGCTGGTGTGATCGCCGACGCCACCATCACCTCGCTGACCGATGAGGCGGTCGGCGCGGTGCTGGGGCCGAAGGTCGACGGTGGTTGGGCGTTGCACCGGGCCACTCAAGGGCTGGATCTGGCGGCGTTCGTGGTGTTCTCGTCGATCGCCGCGACCCTGGGTTCGCCGGGGCAGGGCAACTACGCGGCGGCGAACGCGTTCCTCGACGCCCTCGCCATTCACCGTCGCCAGCTTGGCCTGCCGGCGACCAGTGTCGCCTGGGGCATGTGGGCCACCACCGGCGGCATGACCGGTCAGCTTGACGCCGACGACCGGCGGCGGTTGTCCCGGATCGGCATGACCCCGCTCTCCGAGGCGGCTGGCGCGGAGCTTTTCGACGCGGCTGTCGCGGCGGTGCCGGCGGTGCCGGTGGCCGCGAACCTTCGGGTCACCGGTGCTGTCGGGTCGGTGCCGGTGGTGTTGCGTGGTCTGGTGCGGTCGGGTGGTCGGCGGGTGGCGGGTTCGGTCGCGGCGGGTGGTTCGTCGTGGCGGGATCGGTTGTCGGGTGTGTCGGGGGTGGATGCGCGTCGGTTGTTGACGGAGTTGGTGTGTGGGCAGGCGGCGGCGGTGTTGGGGCATGGGTCGGTGTCGGGGGTGTCGGCGGGTCGGGCGTTTCGGGAGCTTGGTTTTGATTCGTTGACGTCGGTGGAGTTGCGTAATCGGTTGGGGTCGGTGACGGGGTTGCGGTTGCCGGCGACGTTGGTGTTCGACTATCCGACGCCGGTTCGGTTGGCTGAGTATTTGTTTGGGGAGCTTGGGCTTGCTGGTGGTGGTGGGGAGCGGGTGGTCGCGGCGGCGGTCGGGGTTGATGAGCCGGTGGCGATTGTGGGTATGGCGTGTCGTTTTCCGGGTGGGGTGTCGTCGCCGGATCGGTTGTGGGATCTGGTGGTTTCTGGTGGTGATGCGGTGGGTGGGTTTCCGACGGATCGTGGTTGGGATCTTGACGCGTTGTATGACCCGGATGCGGATCGGGCGGGTACGTCGACGACGCGGCAGGGTGCGTTCCTGTTGGATGCGGCGGAGTTCGATGCGGGGTTCTTCGGGATTTCGCCGCGTGAGGCGTTGGCGATGGATCCGCAGCAGCGGTTGTTGTTGGAGACGTCGTGGGAGGCGTTCGAACACGCCGGCATCGACCCTGCCGAAACGGCCGCTACCACCGGTGTCTTCGCCGGTCTGATCCACCACGACTACGCCGGCCGCCTCGGCGCCGTACCCGAGGAACTGGAGGGCTACCTCGTCAACGGCACGGCGGGCAGCGTGGCCTCCGGCCGGGTCGCGTACGCGTTCGGGCTGGAAGGTCCGGCGGTGACCGTCGACACGGCCTGCTCGTCGTCGTTGGTGGCGTTGCACCTGGCGGCGCAGGCGTTGCGGTCGGGGGAGTGCGACCTCGCTCTCGCCGGTGGTGTCACCGTGATGGCCACCCCGACCGCCTTCATCGGGTTCTCCCGCCAGCGTGGTCTGGCCGCCGACGGGCGGTGCAAGTCGTTCGCCGCCGCCGCTGACGGCACCGGTTGGGGCGAGGGCGTCGGCATGCTGCTGGTGGAGCGGCTCTCCGACGCCCAGCGCAACGGCCACCGCATCCTCGCCGTCGTGCGCGGCAGCGCGATCAACCAGGACGGTGCGTCCAACGGACTCACCGCCCCCAACGGCCCTGCCCAGCAGCGGGTCATCCGGCAGGCGCTGGCCAGCGCCCGCCTCACGCCGGCCGACGTGGATGCGGTCGAGGCGCACGGCACCGGCACGACCCTGGGCGACCCGATCGAGGCACAGGCACTGCTGGCCACGTACGGCCAGGACCGGCCCGCCGACCGGCCGCTGCTGCTCGGCTCGATCAAGTCGAACATCAGCCATACCCAGGCCGCCGCCGGCGTTGCCGGGATCATCAAGATGATCATGGCGATGCGGCACGGGCTCGTCCCGCCGACCCTGCACGTGGACGAGCCGTCCCCGCACATCGACTGGACCGCCGGGGCGGTCGCGCTTGCCACCAAGGCGACCCCGTGGCCGGTAGTGGATCGGCCGCGGCGGGCGGCCGTGTCGTCGTTCGGCATCTCCGGCACCAACGCCCACGTCATCATCGAGCAGCCGCCGGCCGCCACCGCCGACCCGGTCGACGCCGTGCCGCCGCCGCCGCCGGTGCCGGTGCTGCTGTCGGCCCGCGAGGAGGACGCCGTCGTGGCCCAGGCGGACCGCTGGGCCACCTGGTTCGCCGGCGACGCCGACCCGCGCCCGCTCGATGTCGCCTGGTCGTCCGTGGTGCACCGGACCGCCCTGCCGCACCGGGCGGTACTGCTCGCCGAGGACCGTGCGGACCTGCTGGCCGGGCTGCGTGGTCTGGCGTCCGGTGTTCCGTCCGGTGCGGTCATCACCGGCGAGGCGACGCGGCGTGGCCAGCTGGCGGTGTTGTTCTCGGGTCAGGGTGCGCAGCGGGCCGGTATGGGTCGTGAGTTGTACGCGTCGTTCCCGGTGTTCGCGGGCGCGTTGGACGAGGTGTGCGGTCACCTGGACGGGTTGTTGCCGCAGGGGTTGCGGGAGGTGCTGTTCGCCGAGGCGGGGACGCCGCAGGCGGAACTGCTGGACCAGACCGTGTTCACCCAGGCGGGTCTGTTCGCGGTCGAAATGGCGTTGTTCCGGCTGATGGAGTCGTTCGGTGTCGTGCCGGACTACGTCGGTGGTCACTCGATCGGTGAGGTGACGGCTGCTCATGTGGCCGGGGTGTTGTCGCTGGCGGACGCGTGTGCTCTGGTGGCGGCGCGGGGTCGGTTGATGCAGGCCCTGCCGGCCGGTGGCGGGATGCTCGCTGTCGCGGCTGATGAGGCGGCGGTGCGGGAGTCCCTGGCCGGACTGGCCGGGGTCGGGGTCGCGGCGGTCAACGGACCGTCGGCCGTGGTCGTCTCCGGGGCAATCGATGCTTTGGACGGGGTCGAGGCGTTCTGGTCGGGCAGGGGGTGCGGACCCGTCGGTTGCGGGTGAGTCATGCGTTCCACAGCCCGTTGATGGAGCCGATGCTGGCCGAGTTCCGGGCTGTGCTCGACGGTTTGACGTTCCGGGAGCCGCTGCTGCCGGTCGTGTCGAACGTGACCGGTGCGGTCGCCGACACTGACACGCTGCGCGACCCCGACTACTGGGTGCGGCACGTGCGGGAGGCGGTCCGCTACGCCGACGGGGTCACCGCCCTGCGCGCGGCCGGGGTCGACACGTTTCTCGAGGTCGGTCCGCAGAGTGTGCTGACCGCGATGAACGCGGACCTGCTGCCCGACGAGGACGTCTCATCGGTGGCGACGCTGCGCAAGGACCGGCCCGAGGCCCACGCACTGCTGCACGCCCTGGCCGAACTGCACGTGCACGGCGTCCCGATCACCTGGACCCGGTGGTTCGCCGCGGCGGCGACCGGAACCGCCGACCCCGGGGCGGGCGGTGCCCGCCGGGTCGACCTGCCCACATACGCCTTCCAGCACCGGCGCTACTGGCCTGACGCGACGGTCCGCCCGACCTCGGCACCGGACGACGCCGACGCCGAGTTCTGGTCGGCCGTGGAACGAGCCGACCTCACCGCCCTCGCCGCACAACTCGGCGACGAGGCCGATCGGCTCGCCCCCGCCCTGCCGGTACTCACCTCCTGGCGGCGCGCCCGGCAGCGGCGCTCCACCGTGGACACCTGGTCGTACCGGGTGGTGTGGCGGCCCGTCGAACCCGCCGCCGGTGCCCCGGTTGGGGGGTGGCTGCTGGTGCAGCCGGCCGACGACCCGCTCGCCGACCGGCACGCCGACACCGTCGACGCGGCATTGAGTGCGGCCGGTGGCACGGTGCGCCGGCTGACCGTCGACGTCGACACCGTCGACCGGGACACCCTCGCCGGCGAGTTGACCGCCGCACTCGCCGACCGGCCGGACACCCGGGTACTCTCGCTGCTCGGCCTGCGGGACCGGCCCCACCCGCGTCACCCGGCCGTACCCGCCGGGACGGCCGCCACGATGCTGCTGGTCCAGGCCCTGCACGACGTCGGGGTGCCGGCCCGGCTGTGGTGCGCCACCAGGGCGGCGGTCGCCACCGGCGACGGCGACGCGGTCGACAGCGCCGGGCAGGCCGGGCTCTGGGGCCTGGGCCGGGTCGTCGGGCTGGAACACCCGCAGCTCTGGGGCGGCCTGATCGACCTACCGGCGGACCCGACCGACCCGACCGCCGGGGACCGTTTGGTCCGGGCGCTCACCGGAGCCGGTGACGAGGACCAGCTCGCGGTCCGACCCACCGGCGTTTACGCCCGCCGCCTCGTCCGGTCGGCGCCGGCCGCACCCGACGCCGCGCAGCGGTGGCAGCCCCGGGGCACCGTCCTGATCACCGGCGGGACCGGCGCCCTCGGCGCCCACGTGGCCCGCTGGGTGGCCGCCAACGGCGCCGAGCACATCGTCCTCACCAGCCGGCGCGGCGAATCGGCGCCGGGCGCGACCGAACTGCGCGCCGAACTCGGCGCGCACGGCGTACGCGTCTCGGTCGTGGCCTGCGACGTGGCCGACCGGTCCGCCGTCGCCGCCCTGCTCGCCGGCCTCGACGAGGACATCCCGCTGACCGCCGTCGTGCACGCCGCCGGCACCAACCAGCTCAGCCCGATCGTGGACACCGACCTGGCCGCACTGGCCGAGGTGGTGGGCGGCAAGGTCGCCGGCGCGGTCCACCTGGACGCACTGCTCGGCGACCGGCCGCTGGACGCCTTCGTCATGTTCGCCTCGATCGCCGGCATCTGGGGCAGTGGCGGGCAGGCCGGCTACGCGGCCGGCAACGCGTTCCTCGACGGGCTCGCCGAACGGCGGCGCGCCCGGGGCCTGGCCGCCACCTCCGTGGCGTGGGGGCCGTGGGCCGACGGCGGCATGGCCACCGACGAGGCCCAGCGGATGCTGTCCCGCCGGGGCCTGACCGTCATGCCGCCGGCCGAGGCCCTGCACGCGCTGCGGGTCGCCGTCGGACAGCCGGAGTCGGGCCGGACCGTGGTCGACGTCGACTGGGCGACCTTCGCCCCGGCGTACGCCTCGGCCCGCCCCCGTCCGCTGCTCGCCGAACTGCCCGAGGCACGGCAGGCCCTGCACGAGGCGGCCGACGAGTCGCCCGACGGAGGCACCGACCTGCGGGAGCGGTTGCTTCCGTTGGCCGCCGCCGAGCGGGACAAGCTCCTCACCGAACTGGTCCGCACCCACGCCGCCGCCGTCCTCGGCCACGCCGACACCGGGAAGGTCAAGCCGCAGCGCGCCTTCAAGGAACTCGGGTTCGACTCGCTCACCGCGGTCGAGCTGCGCAACCGGCTCGCCCGGGCCACCGGCCTGGCACTGACCACCACCCTCGTGTTCGACCACCCCGACCCGGTGGCCCTCGCCAGCCACCTCGGCCGGGAACTGGTGCCCGAGTCGTACGCGGAGGCGCCGGCCGACCCGGCGGAGGTGGCGGTCCGGCAGGCCCTCGCCACCATCCCGCTGGCCCGCATTCGGGAGGCCGGACTGCTGGACCTGCTGCTGAAGCTGACCGACGGCGACGACGTCCCGGCGACCACCGACGACTCCCTCGACCTCATCGACGAGATGGACACCGACAGCCTGATCAGGCTGGCTCTCGACGGATCCGAGTCCTGACCCTGTCCCACGTACGGAGAACATGATGTCCACGTCTGGAAACCAGGTCGTCGAGGCTCTTCGCGCTTCGCTCAAGGAGACGGGTCGACTCAAGCAGCTCAACGAGCAGCTGACGGCGGCCGCCCGCGAGCCGATCGCCATCGTGGCGATGTCCTGCCGCTACCCCGGCGGTGTGTCGTCGCCCGACCAGCTCTGGGACCTCGTCGCCTCCGGTGGGGACGCCATCGGCGGTTTCCCCGCCGACCGGGGCTGGGACCTGGACGACCTGTCCGGCTCGTCGGACGGCCAGGCGGCCAGGTCGGCCACGCAGCAGGGCGGCTTCCTCTACGGGGCCGCCGAGTTCGACGCCGACTTCTTCGGCATCGCCCCGCGTGAGGCCACGGCGATGGACCCGCAGCAGCGGCTGCTGCTGGAGACCTCGTGGGAGGCGTTCGAGAGCGCCGGTATCGCCCCGTCCTCCGTGCGCGGGCAGAAGGTCGGCGTGTTCGTCGGCACCGCGGCCAACGGCTACGGGGTCGGGCAGCGGGGCGAGGCGGACGGCGCCGACGAGGGCTACCTGCTCACCGGCACCGCCACCAGCGTCGTCTCCGGCCGCATCGCGTACGCGCTCGGGCTGGAAGGGCCGGCGGTGACCGTCGACACGGCCTGCTCGTCGTCGCTGGTGGCGCTGCATTTGGCCTGTCAGGCGCTGCGGCAGGGCGAGTTCGACCTGGCGCTGGCCGGCGGCGTCACCGTGATGGCCACCCCCAGCGCCTTCGTCGGCTTCTCCCGCCAGCGGGGCCTGTCCTCCGACGGCCGCTGCAAGTCCTTCGCGGCGGGCGCCGACGGCACCGGCTGGGCGGAAGGCGTCGGCCTGCTGCTCGTCGAGCGGCTGTCCGACGCCCGCCGCCACGGCCACCGGGTCCTCGCCGTGGTGCGGGGCAGCGCGATCAACCAGGACGGCGCGTCCAACGGCCTGACCGCCCCGAACGGGCCCGCGCAGCAGCGGGTGATCCGGCAGGCGCTCGGCAACGCCCGACTCACCGGTGCCGACGTGGACGTCGTCGAGGCGCACGGCACCGGCACCACGCTGGGCGACCCGATCGAGGCGCAGGCGCTGCTGGCCACGTACGGCCAGGAGCGGCCCGCCGACGATCCACTCTGGCTCGGCTCGATCAAGTCCAACATCGGCCACAGCCAGTCCGCCGCCGGCATCGCAGGCGTGATCAAGATGGTGCAGGCGATGCGGCACGGCGTACTGCCGGCGACCCTGCACGTCGACGAGCCGTCCCCGCACATCGCCTGGTCCTCCGGCGCGGTGTCCCTGCTCACGCGGGCGCGGCCCTGGCCGGAGCGGGACCGGCCGCGGCGGGCCGCGGTCTCCTCGTTCGGCATCTCCGGCACCAACGCCCACGTCATCCTGGAACAGGCCGCCCCCGCGGAGCCCTCGGCCGCGGCCGGGCAGGACGTCGTTCCCGGCACCACCACCGGCCTGCTCACCTCGCCGGTGACGCTGTGGCCGCTGTCGGCGCGGTCCGGCCCGGCCCTGGCCGCGCAGGCCGCCCGGCTGGCCAGGTACGTGCGGGAGCACCCGGCGGTGGAGCCGGCGCGGGTGGCGTGGTCGCTGGCCACCACCCGGTCGGTGTTCGAGCACCGCGCCGGGGTGATCGGCGCCGACCGCGACGACCTGCTCGCCGGGCTGGACGCGCTGGCCGCCGGTGCCCCCGCCGCGACCGTCGTCACCGGCAGCGTCCCCGAGCCGGGCGCGGGCCCGGTGTGGGTCTTCCCCGGCCAGGGCGCCCAGTCCGCCGGAATGGCCGCCGGCCTGATCGGCGCCTGCCCGGTGTTCGACGCTGCGCTCGCGCAGTGCCAGGCCGAGCTGTCCCGGTGGATCGACGTCGACATCGTCGCGGTGCTGACCGGCACGGACGAGTCGTGGCTGGACCGTTCGGAGATCGTGCAACCGGTGCTGTTCGCCGTCGCGGTCGGCCTGGCCCGGCTCTGGCAGCACGCCGGGATCACCCCGCAGGCGCTGGTCGGCCACTCCCAGGGCGAGATCGTCGCCGCGTACGTCGCCGGCGTGCTCAGCCTGGCCGACGCGGCACGGGTCGTCGCCCTGCGGGCCCGGGCCCTGACCGTGGTCGCCGGCACCGGCGGCATGGCGGCACTCGACTGCTCCGCCGACGAGGCCGCCGCCCGGCTGCTCGAGGGCGTCAGCATCGCGGTGCACAACGGCCCGCGTACGGTCGTGGTGTCCGGACCACGGCAGGCGCTCGCCGACCTGGTGGCGGCCTGCACGGCGGACGGGATCAAGGCCCGGGTGCTGGCCGTCGACTACGCCTCGCACTCCCCGGCCATGGCGGAGATCGCCGACCGGATACGGACCGAGCTGGCCGGGATCACCCCGCAGGCCGGGCACACCCGGATCGTGTCCACACTCACCGGCGACTGGGTCGACGGCACCGGCATGGACGCCGACTACTGGGTCGAGAACCTGTGCCGACCGGTGCTGTTCGACACCGCCGTCCGGGTCGCCGTGGCGGCCGGGCACACCGCCTTCGTGGAGGTGTCACCGCATCCGGTGCTGGGACCGCCGCTGGCCGCGATCGTCGACGACGCCGGCGCCACCGGTCAGGTGCTGGGCACCCTGCGCCGCGGCGACGACGCCCCCGTCCGGTTGCTGGCCAGCATCGCCGCCGCGCACGCGCAGGGCCTGCCGGTGGACCTGCGCACCGTCCTTCCCACCGCCACCCCGCTGACCGACCTGCCCACCTACGCCTTCCAGCGGGAACGCTACTGGGCCGAGCGGCAGCCGCCGGCCGCCGCCGGACCGGTCAGCCCCGACGTGGTGGACGTCGAGTTCTGGTCGGCGGTGGACCGCGCCGACGTCGCCGCGCTCGCCGCCCACGTGGAGCCCGCCGACCTCGACGTCCTCGCCCCGGCCCTGCCCGTGCTGTCGTCGTGGCGCCGGGCCCGGGTGCAGCGTGCCGTGCTCGACGGGTGGTCGTACCGGGTGGTGTGGAAGCCGGCCGCCCCGAGCCCCGCGGCGACCGTCGGCAGCTGGCTGGTGGTGTGCCCGACCGACACCCCGTACGCCGACGAATGGGCCGATCTGCTCGACGCGGCGGTCACCGCCGCCGGGGGAGAGCCGCGCCGGCTGACCGTCGACCCGCTCGACGCGTCACGGCAGCAGCTCACCGACCTGATCGCCGGGCACCGGGACGCCCCGCTGACCGGTGTGGTGTCGCTGCTCGGCGTCGACGAGCGACCCCACCCCGACGCCCCGACCGTGCCGGTCGGGGTGGCCGCCACCACCCGTCTCGTACAGGCCCTTCAGGACGGCACCGTCACCGCGCCGCTGTGGTGCCTGACCCGGGGCGCGGTCGGCACCGACCCCGGCGAACCGGTCGGCAGCGCCGCACAGGCCGCCGTCTGGGGCCTGGCCCGGGTGGTCGGCCTGGAACACCCCCGGCAGTGGGGCGGCCTGGTCGACCTGCCCGGCCGGGCCGACCCGACCGGCGCCGACGCGCTGCTGCGGGTGCTCACCGGGGCGGGCGACGAGGACCAGTTCGCCGTACGCCCGCACGGCACCTTCGTCCGCCGGCTGGCCCGGACCACCGCCGGCCCCGCCGGGCCGGTCACCCGCTGGCAGCCGCGCGGCACCGTGCTCGTCACCGGCGGCACCGGCGCGCTCGGCGCGCAGGTGGCCCGCTGGCTCGCCGCCGACGGCGCCGAGCACCTGGTACTCACCAGCCGGCGCGGCCCGGACGCCGCCGGCGCCCGGGAACTGGCCGACGAGCTGACCGCACAGGGCGTACGGGTCAGCGTGGTGGCCTGCGACATGGCCGACCGGGAGCAGGTCGCCGACCTGGTCGCCGGGCTGGACGACGTCGCCCCGCTGAGCGCGGTGGTGCACGCCGCCGGGATCACCCAGCTCACCCCGCTGCTCGACACCGACCTGCACGTCCTCGACGAGGTCATCGCCGGCAAGGTCGCCGGCGCGGTACACCTCGACGCGCTGCTCGGCGACCGGCCGCTGGACGCGTTCGTGCTGTTCTCCTCCATCTCCGCGGTCTGGGGCAGCGGCGGTCAGGGCGCGTACGGGGCCGCGAACGCGTACCTCGACGCACTGGCCGCGCAGCGTCGGACCAGGGGACTGACCGCCACCTCGATCGCCTGGGGCGCCTGGGCCGAGGGCGGCATGGCCACCACCGAGGAGGCCCGCCGACTGCTCAGCCGCCGTGGGCTCAACCCGATGCAGCCCGGTGCGGCCCTGCTCGCCCTGCGCCGTGCCGTCGAGCACGGCGAAGCCTGCCTGACCGTCGCCGACGTCGACTGGACGCACTTCGCCCCGGCGTACGCGTCCGCCCGGCCGCGCCCACTGCTCGACGACATCGCCGAGGCCCGGGAGGCGCTGCGCGGCCGACCGGCCGACGAGAAGGCCACCGACGACGCCGGTCAGCTGCGGCGGCAACTGCTCGCCCTGCCCCGTACCGAGCAGGACCGGCACCTCACCGACCTGGTCCGGGCGCATGCCGCCACCGTGCTCGGCCACGCCACCGACACGGTGAAGGCCCGGCGCGCCTTCAAGGACCTGGGCTTCGACTCGATCACCGCCGTCGACCTGCGTAACCGGATCGCCGAGGCCACCGGCCTGACCCTGCCCACCACCCTGGTCTTCGACTACCCCAACCCGGCCGCGCTGGCCGGGCACCTGGCCGCCGAGCTTCGCCTGCACGAGGTCGAGGCCGTCCCCGACCGGACGCCGGTCGGGCCGGTCACCGACGACCCGATCGTGATCGTCGGCATGAGCTGCCGCTTCCCGGGCGGTGTCAGCGACCCCGACGGGCTGTGGGACCTGGTCGCGCAGGGCCGCGACGGCATCGAGGAGTTCCGCACCGACCGGTACTGGGACCTCGACCGGCTGCTTGCCACCGACCCCGAGGCGCCGGGCCGCTCGGCCACCCGCGCCGGCGGGTTCATCGACGGCGCCACCGACTTCGACCCGGTCTTCTTCGGCATCTCGCCGCGCGAGGCCCTGGCGATGGATCCGCAGCAGCGGCTGCTGCTGGAGGCGTCGTGGGAGGTGTTCGAGCAGGCCGGTGTCGCCCCCGACGCGCTGCGCGGCAGCCGCACCGGCGTCTTCGTCGGCGCGTCCCCGTCCGGGTACGGCGCCGGCGACGAGACCCGGGACCTCGACGGCTACCGGTTGACCGGTGGGGCGCACAGCGTCATCTCCGGCCGGGTCGCGTACACGTTCGGGCTGGAGGGCCCGGCGGTCACCGTCGACACCGCCTGCTCGTCGTCGCTGGTCGCGCTGCATCTGGCGGTGCAGGCGCTGCGCGCCGGCGAGTGCGATCTGGCGGTCGCGGGCGGGGTGAACGTCCTGGTCACCCCGGGCGCGTTCGTGGAGTTCTCCCGGCAGGGCGGGCTCGCCGCCGACGGGCGGTGCCGGTCGTTCGCCGCATCCGCCGACGGCACCGGCTGGGGCGAGGGCGTCGGGGCGCTGCTGGTGCAGCGGCTGTCCGACGCGCGCCGCGACGGCCGGCGCGTCCTTGCCGTGATCCGCGGCTCGGCCGTCAACCAGGACGGCGCGTCCAACGGCCTCACCGCTCCGAACGGCCCCGCCCAGCAGCGGGTGATCCGGCAGGCGCTGGCCACCGCCGCCCTGACGCCGGCCGACGTGGACGCCGTCGAGGCCCACGGCACCGCCACCACCCTCGGTGACCCGATCGAGGCGCAGGCGTTGATCGCCACGTACGGGCAGGACCGGCCGGCCGACCGTCCGTTGTGGCTGGGATCGGTCAAGTCGAACATCGGGCACACCCAGGCGGCGGCCGGGGTGGCCGGTGTGATCAAGATGGTGATGGCGATGCGGCACGGGGTGCTGCCGCGCACCCTGCACGTCGACGAGCCGACCCCACACGTCGACTGGTCGGCCGGGGCGGTCTCCCTGCTGACCGAGGCCCAGCCGTGGCCCGCCGACGAACGGCCGCGCCGCGCGGCCGTCTCCTCGTTCGGCGTCAGCGGCACGAACGCCCACGTGATCATCGAGCAGCCGACGCCGGAGGCCGAGAGCGACGAGCCGGTCGCCACCGCCACGCCGCCACTGGTGCCGGTGCTGCTCTCCGCCCGGGGCGAGGACGGACTGCCCCGGCAGGCGGCCCGCTGGTCGCGGTGGCTGGCGACCGGCCAGGCGCCGGACCCGTGGGACGTCGCCTGGTCGACGGTGACCTCCCGGTCGGCCCTCGACCACCGCGCCGTGCTGCTCGTCGCCGACCGCGACGACCTGGCCGCCGGGTTGGCGGCGCTGGCCGACGGCTCTCCGTCGGATGCGGTGACCGGCCGGGCCGGCGAGCGGGGTCCGCTGGCGGTGTTGTTCTCGGGGCAGGGTGCGCAGCGGGCTGGCATGGGGCGTGAGTTGTACGCGTCGTTCCCGGTGTTCGCGGCGGCGTTGGACGAGGTGTGCGGGCTGTTCGATGGTCTGTTGCCGGGTGGGTTGCGGGAGGTGTTGTTCGCCGAGGCGGGGTCGCCGGAGGCGGAGCTGTTGGACCAGACGGTGTTCACCCAGGCGGGTCTGTTCGCGGTCGAGGTGGCGTTGTTCCGGCTGGTGGAGTCGTTCGGTGTCGTGCCGGACTTCGTGGGTGGGCATTCGATCGGTGAGGTGACGGCGGCTCATGTGGCCGGGGTGTTGTCGTTGGCGGACGCGTGTGCTCTGGTGGCGGCGCGGGGTCGGTTGATGCAGGCGCTGCCGGCCGGTGGCGGCATGCTCGCGGTCGGCGCCGACGAGGCGGCGGTGCGGGAGTCGCTGGCCGGGTTGGCCGGGGTCGGGATCGCGGCGGTCAACGGCCCGTCGGCGGTGGTCGTGTCGGGTGACGTGGCCGCTCTGGATGATCTTGAGGCGTTTTGGGGCGACCGTGGGGTGCGGACTCGTCGGCTGCGGGTGAGTCACGCGTTCCACAGCCCGTTGATGGACCCGATGCTCGCCGACTTTCGGGCCGTACTCACCGGTTTGACGTTCCGGGAGCCGTTGTTGCCGGTGGTGTCGAACGTGACCGGTGCGGTCGCCGACGCCGACACGCTGCGTGACCCCGACTACTGGGTGCGGCATGTCCGGGAGGCGGTCCGTTACGCCGACGGGATAGCCGCCCTGCAGGCGGCCGGGGTCGACACGTTCCTCGAGATCGGCCCGCAGAGCGTGCTGACCGCGATGAACGCGGACCTGCTCCCCGACGACGTCCCGTCGGTGGCCGTACAACGCCGCGACCGCCCCGAGGCACGCTCGCTGCTGACCGGCCTCGCCGAACTCTTCACCGCCGGCGTAGACGTCGACTGGACCCCGCTGTTCGCCGGCACCGGCGCCCGCCGGATCGACCTGCCCACGTACGCCTTCCGGCAGGAACGCTTCTGGCTGCGTCCGGCCGGACGTACCTCCGACGTCACCGGAGCCGGACTCGGCGCGGCCGGGCACCCGCTGCTCGGCGCGGCCGTCCGCCTGGCCGGCGAGGACGCCGTCGTGCTGACCGGCCGACTGTCCACGTCGGCGCAGCCGTGGCTGGCCGAACACGTCGTCGCCGGCACGGTGGTGGTGCCCGGCACGGCACTGGTGGAACTGGCGCTGGCCGCCGGCGAGGAGCTGGGCGCCGCCCGGATCCGTGAGTTGACCATCGCCGCCCCGCTGGTCCTCCCCGCCCACGGCGGCGTCCGCGTGCAGGTCCGGGTCGACGCCGCCGACACCGCCGGCGGCCGTACGGTGACCATCCACTCCCAGCCCGACGGCGTCCCGGACGGCGACTGGGTACGCCACGCCGAGGGCATCGTGGCCGCAGCCGAACCGGCCGACGACACCGGCCTCGGACAGTGGCCGCCGGCCGGGGCGACCGAAGTGGACCTCACCGGCTGGTATCCCGCCCTCGCCGGGCACGGCCTGGCGTACGGGCCGCTGTTCCAGGGGCTGCGCCGCGCCTGGACCGACGCCGACGGTGCCGTCTTCGCCGAGGTCGCCCTGCCCGTCGACAGCCCCGACGCCGTGCACGGCTTCGCGGTCCACCCGGCCCTGCTCGACGCCGCCCTGCACCCGTCCGGCCTGCTCCCCGCCGACGTGCCGACCGGCCCGATGATGGCCTTCGCGTTCGAGGGCGTACAGGTCCACGCCACGGGCGCCACCCTGCTCCGGGTCCGGCTGAACCGGGCCGGCACGACGGTGCGGGTGCGCGCGGTCGACGGGACCGACCACCCCGTGGTGTCGATCGACTCCCTGGTGCTGCGGGAGCAGACCACGACCGACCCGAGCGCCGCGGCCGTCGCCGCCCGCTCCATGTTCGAGGTGAGCTGGCGCGCCGAGCCGACCAGCCCCGTCGAACTGCCCGACACCGACTGGGCGATCGTCGGCGCCGCGGTTCCCGGGCTCACCGGCCCGGCCGTACACCCGGACCTGGACGACCTGATCGCGGCGGTCCGGGCCGGCGCCGACGCGCCGGCGCTGATCCTGCTGCCCGTGCCCGCCGGCCCGGGCGACGACCAGCCGGCCCGGGTCCGGGCGACCACCGCCGAGGTCCTGTCGGTGGTGCAGCGGTGGCTGGCCACCGACGAACTCGCCGGCTCCCGCCTCGTCGTGACCACCCGGGGCGCCGTCGCCGCCAGCGGCACCGACCGGGTGACCGATCTGGCCGGCGCCGCCGTGTGGGGCCTGCTCCGGTCGGCGCAGTCCGAGCACCCCGACCGGATCGCCCTTGCCGACTTCGACCGGGACCTCACCGGTCCGGACCTGGCGCTGCTCGCCGCGGCCGGCGACCAGCTCGCCGTCCGCGCCGACGCCGTACGGGTGCCCCGGCTGGTCCGCGCTGCCGTCGCGGCGGCCCCGGTGCCGTCGTTGGGTGTGGGCACGATGGTGGTGACCGGTGGTACGGGTGCGTTGGGTGCGGTGGTGGCCCGGCATCTGGTGTCGGTGTGGTCGGTGCGGTCGTTGGTGCTGGTCTCCCGGCAGGGGCCGGAGGCGCCCGGTGCGCGGGATTTGGTCGACGAATTGGCGGGGTTGGGTGCCGAGGTGCGGGTGGTGGCGCGTGATGTCACCGACCGGGCTCAGGTTCACGGTTTGGTCGGTGACATCACCGCGTCCGGTCGGTTGGCGGGTGTGGTGCATGCGGCCGGGGTTCTGGACGATGCGGTGCTGACCGGGATCACGTCGGAGCGGTTGGCCCGGGTGTTGGCGCCGAAGGTGGATGCTGCCTGGTGGTTGCATGAGGCGACGGCTGGTCTGGATCTGGATCTGTTTGTGTTGTTCTCGTCGGTTGCCGGGGTGTTGGGGTCGCCGGGGCAGGCGGCGTATGCGGCGGGCAATACCTTCCTGGATGCTCTCGCCTCGCATCGGCGTGGTCTGGGCCTGCCGGCGGTGTCGCTGGCCTGGGGCAGGTGGGACACCGACACCGACGGCATGACCGCCAGCCTCACCGACGCCGACCGCACCCGGATGACCCGCTCCGGCATCGACCCGATCACCGCGCCCGTCGGTGCGGCGCTCTTCGACGCCGCCGTCGCCTCCGGTGCCGCGAACCTGACACCCGCGGTGATCGACCTGCGGGCGATGCGGGCCGCGACGGCCGTACCGCCGATCCTGCGGGCACTCGTCGGATCCACGGCCACCCGCAGGCCCGCCGCCGGCACGGCGAGCGGATGGGCGCAGCGGCTCGCCGCACTGACCACCGACGAGGCCCGGGCCCAGGTCGAGACCCAGGTCCGCGCCCTGGTCGCCCAGGTACTCGGGCACGGCAGCGCCGAAGCGGTCCCCGCCGACCGGGCGTTCCGCGACCTGGGCTTCGACTCGCTCACCGCCGTCGACCTGCGCAACCGGGTCAACGCCGTCACCGGCCTGCGACTGCCCTCCACCCTGGTCTTCGACCACCCGACGCCGACCGCCCTCGCCGACCACATCCACCGGCAGCTTTCCGGGCAGGTCGTCACCCACACCGAGGCTGTCCGCGTCACCGGCGTCGACGAGCCGGTCGCCATCGTCGGCATGGCCTGCCGCTACCCCGGCGGCGTCTCCTCGCCCGAGCAGCTGTGGGCACTGCTGGTGGCCGGCGAGGACGGGATCAGCGAATTCCCGACCGACCGGGGCTGGGACCTGGACCGGCTCTTCCACCCCGACCCCGACAACCCCGGCACCTCGTACGCCCGGCACGGCGGCTTCCTCCACGACGCGGCACAGTTCGACCCCGGCTTCTTCGGCATCTCGCCCCGCGAGGCGCTCGCGATGGATCCACAGCAGCGACTGCTGCTGGAGACGTCCTGGGAGACGTTCGAATCCGCCGGTCTCGACCCGGCCGGGCTGCGGGGCAGCCGTACCGGCGTCTTCGCCGGCCTGATGTACCACGACTACGCCGCACAGCTGATGGACGTGCCGGGTGGGGCCGAGGGATTCATCGGCACCGGCAACTCCGGCAGCGTGATGTCCGGCCGGGTGGCGTACACGTTCGGGCTGGAAGGTCCGGCGGTGACCGTCGACACGGCGTGTTCGTCGTCGTTGGTGGCGTTGCATCTGGCGGCGCAGGCGTTGCGGTCGGGGGAGTGCGACCTCGCTCTGGCCGGTGGTGTGACCGTGATGGCGACCCCGGGCACCTTCGTGGAGTTCTCCCGGCAGCGGGGCCTGGCCGCCGACGGGCGGTGCAAGTCGTTCGCCGGTGCCGCGGACGGCACCGGTTGGGGCGAGGGCGTGGGCATGCTGCTGGTGCAGCGGTTGTCCGACGCCCGGCGGGACGGCCGGCGGATCCTGGCGGTCCTGCGCGGCAGCGCGGTCAACCAGGACGGTGCGTCGAACGGGCTCACCGCCCCGAACGGTCCGTCGCAGCAGCGGGTGATCCGGCAGGCGCTCGCCAACGCCCGCCTCACGCCCGGTGATGTGGACGCGGTCGAGGCGCACGGTACGGGCACCACGTTGGGCGACCCGATCGAGGCGCAGGCGCTGCTCGCCACGTACGGCCAGGACCGGCCGGCGGACCGGCCGTTGCTGCTCGGGTCGATCAAGTCGAACATCGGGCACACGCAGGCCGCGGCCGGAGTGGCCGGTGTGATCAAGATGATCATGGCGATGCGGCACGAGCTCGTCCCGGCCACGTTGCACGTGGACGAGCCGTCCCCGCACATCGACTGGACCGCCGGCGCGGTCAGCCTGGCGATCGCGGCGACCCCGTGGCCGGCGGTGGACCGGCCCCGCCGGGCCGCCGTCTCCTCCTTCGGCGTCAGCGGCACCAACGCCCACGTGGTCATCGAGCAGCCGCCGGTGGTCGACCCCGGACCGGCCGTCGCAGTGCCGCCGCTGGTGCCGGTGCTGGTCTCCGCGCGTGCGGCGGCCGCCGTGCCGGGCCAGGCCGGGCGGTGGGCCGGCTGGTTGGCCGGGGACGCCGGTCTGCGTCCGGTGGATGTGGGCTGGTCGTCGGTGACGACCCGGACTGCTCTGGAGCACCGGGCGGTGGTGCTGGCGGAGGGCCGGGACGATCTGCTGGCCGGGCTGCGTGCGTTGGCGGCGGGTTCGCCGTCGGGCGCGGTGGTGACCGGTTCGGGGGTACGTCGGGGTCCGCTTGCGGTGTTGTTCTCCGGTCAGGGTGCGCAGCGCGCTGGCATGGGTCGTGAGTTGTACGCGTCGTTCCCGGTGTTCGCGACCGCGTTGGACGAGGTGTGCGGGTATCTGGATCCGTTGTTGCCGCAGGGGTTGCGGGAGGTGTTGTTCGCCGAGGCGGGGACGCCGCAGGCGGAACTGTTGGACCAGACGGTGTTCACCCAGGCGGGTCTGTTCGCGGTCGAGGTGGCGCTCTTCCGCCTCGTCGAGTCGTTCGGGATCGTGCCGGACTACGTCGGCGGTCACTCGATAGGTGAGGTGACGGCCGCGCACGTGGCCGGTGTGTTGTCCCTGGCGGACGCGTGTGCCCTGGTGGCGGCGCGGGGCCGGTTGATGCAGGCCCTGCCGGCCGGTGGCGGCATGCTGGCGGTCGCCGCGGACGAGGCGGCCGTGCGGGAGTCGCTGGCCGGGTCTGGTGACCGGGTCGGGATCGCGGCGGTGAACGGCCCGTCGGCGGTGGTGGTGTCGGGTGACGTGGCCGCTCTGGATGATCTTGACGCGTTCTGGGGCGACCGCGGTGTGCGGACGCGTCGGCTGCGGGTGAGTCACGCGTTCCACAGCCCGCTGATGGACCCGATGCTCGCCGACTTCCGGGCCGTACTCACCGGTTTGACGTTCCGGGAGCCGTTGCTGCCGGTGGTGTCGAACGTGACCGGTGCGGTCGCCGACGCCGACACGCTGCGTGACCCGGGTTACTGGGTGCGGCACGTGCGGGAGGCGGTCCGTTACGCCGACGGGGTCACCGCCCTGCAGGCGGTCGGGGTCGGGACGTTCCTGGAGATCGGTCCGCAGAGTGTGCTGACGGCGATGAACGCGGACGTGCTGCCCGAGGACGTTTCGTCGGTGGCGGTGCAGCGCCGCGATCGGGCCGAGGCGCACGCGCTGCTGCTCGCCCTGGCCGACTTGCACGTCCACGGCGTCCCGGTGACCTGGCAGAGTTGGTACGCCGACGCCGGTGCTCGCCGGGTGGATCTGCCGACGTATGCGTTCGAGCATCAGCGTTTCTGGCCTGCGCCTGCCCGGTCCCGTCTCGGTGACGTCACCGGCGCCGGTCTCGGCCTCGCCGATCACCCGCTGCTCGGTGCGGCGGTGCGCCTCGCCGACGGCGACGGTGTCGTGTTGACCGGTCGGTTGTCGGTGTCGTCGCACGCCTGGCTGGCCGACCACACGGTGTCCGGCGCGACGGTGGTGCCGGGTACGGCACTGGTCGAGCTGGCGGTGCGGGCCGGTGACGAGGTCGGCGCCGCCCGGATACGTGAGCTGACGCTCGGCCTGCCGCTGGTCCTGCCGCCCGCCGACGGCGTACGGGTCCAGGTGCGCGTCGGTGCGCCGGACAGCGCCGGCCTCCGCACGGTCGCGGTCCACTCACAGCCCGACGACAGTGGCGACGCCGGCTGGACCCGGCACGCCGAGGGAATCCTGGAGCCGGCCCTGCCCGATGAGCCGGTCATCGGTGCGTGGCCGCCGGTGGGTGCGTCGGAGGTGGATCTGGCTGGTTGGTATTCGGGGTTGGTGGAGCGTGGTCTGTCGTACGGGCCGGTGTTCCGGGGGTTGCGTAGGGCGTGGGTGTCGGGTGGTGGGGTGTTCGCCGAGGTGGCGTTGCCTGATGAGGTGGCGGGTGAGGCGGCCGGGTTCGGTGTGCATCCGGCGCTGCTGGACGCGGCGCTGCATCCGGTCGCGTTGCTGCTGTCCGAGGTGGACGGGGGTGGGCCGAGGGTGCCGTTCGCGTTCGGGGGTGTGCAGGTGCATGCCTCGGGTGCGGGTGTGTTGCGGGTGTGGTTGACCCGGGACGGGTCGGCGGTGCGGCTGGTGGCGGTTGATGAGGCTGGTGCGCCGGTGGTGTCGGTGGATTCGCTGGTGTTGCGGGAGATGTCGGGGCTGCCGGTGTCGGGGGTGGCTGGCCGGTCGCTGTTCGAGGTGGTGTGGCAGGCCGAGCCGGCTACCCCGGTCCACGAGACTGCTGGTTGGGCGGTTCTCGGTGGGGAGGTTGCGGGTCTGGCGTCGTATGTGGATGTGGAGGCGGTGGTCGCGGCTGGGGTGAGTCCGGCGGTGTTGGTGCTGCCGGTGCCGGTTCCGGCTGTCGGGGTCGGGTTGCCGGACGGGGTTCGTGGGGTGGTCGCGGGTGTGTTGGGCGTTGTGCAGTCGTGGCTGGCGGCCGACGCTTTGGCGGAGTCTCGGCTTGTTGTCGTTACGCGGGGTGGGGTTGCCGCGGTCGGGTCGGATGGGGTGTCGGATCTGGGTGGGGCCGGGGTGTGGGGTCTGTTGCGGTCGGCGCAGTCGGAGCATCCGGATCGGATCGTGTTGGCCGATCTGGACACCGACCTCGATCCGGTCTCGGTGGGCCTGCTCGCGGGGTTGTTGTGGATACCTCTGCGACGGGTGGTCAGGTTGCGGTACGTGGTGGTCGGGTGTTCACGCCCCGACTGGTTCGTGCCGTGGCCGGGTCCGGTTCGGTGCCGTCGTTGGGTGCGGGCACGGTTGTGGTGACCGGTGGTACGGGTGCGTTGGGTGCGGTGGTGGCCCAGCATCTGGTGTCGGTGTGGTCGGTGCGGTCGTTGGTGCTGGTCTCCCGGCAGGGCCCGGAGGCGCCCGGTGCGCGGGATTTGGTCGACGAACTGGCGGGGTTGGGTGCCGAGGTGCGGGTGGTGGCGTGTGATGTCACCGACCGTGCCCAGGTCCACGGTCTGGTTGGGGAGGTCGCGGCGTCCGGTCGGTTGGCGGGTGTGGTGCACGCGGCCGGGGTTCTGGACGATGCGGTGTTGACCGGGATCACGTCGGAGCGGTTGGACCGGGTGTTGGCGCCGAAGGTGGATGCCGCCTGGTGGTTGCATGAGGCGACGGCTGGTCTGGATCTGGATCTGTTCGTGTTGTTCTCGTCGGTTGCCGGGGTGTTGGGGTCGCCGGGGCAGGCCGCGTATGCGGCGGGTAACTCGTTCCTGGACGGGTTGGCGTCGCATCGGCGTGGTCTGGGGCTGCCGGCGGTGTCGCTGGCCTGGGGCATGTGGGATACGGACGGGATGGCCGCGACCCTCGGAGAGGCCGATCGGGCGCGTGCGTCCCGGGCGGGCCTGACCCCGATGAGCGTCGACGTCGCTGTCGAGCTGTTCGACGCGGCCGTGTCCGCCGACCGGCCGGTGCTCGTGCCGGCCGTGCTGGACCTCGCGGCGATGCGTACGCGAGCGGCCGGCACGGTGGTTCCGTCGCTGCTGCGCGCACTGCTCGGCTCGGCGGTGACCCGCCGCCAGGCGGGGCAGGGCGACTGGGGCGACCGGCTCGCCGGGCTGCCCGTCGAGGAGGCCCGGGAGCGGGTCGGAGCCCTGGTGCGTGGTCTGGTGGCGCAGGTGTTGGGGCACGGTAGTGCGGAGCGGGTGCCGGCTGACCGGGCGTTCCGGGAGTTGGGTTTCGACTCGTTGACGGCGGTCGATCTGCGTAACCGGGTGAACGCGGCGACGGGGCTGCGGTTGTCGTCGACGTCGGTGTTCGACTACCCGACCCCGGACGCGCTCACCGCCCACGTTCACGAGCAGCTTTCCGGCCGGACCGCCGCCCGCACGCGTACGGCGCTCACCGCCGGTGTCGACGAGCCGATCGCGATCGTGGGTATGGCCTGCCGTTATCCGGGTGGGGTGTCGTCGCCGGATGAGTTGTGGGCGTTGTTGGCGGCTGGTGGTGACGGGGTTTCGGAGTTCCCGGTTGATCGTGGTTGGGACCTGGATCGGCTCTTTGACCCTGATCCGGACCGTAGTGGTACGTCGTACACGCGGCACGGTGGGTTTCTGCATTCGGCGGCGGAGTTCGATTCGGGCTTTTTCGGGATTTCGCCGCGTGAGGCGTTGGCGATGGATCCGCAGCAGCGGTTGTTGCTGGAGACGTCGTGGGAGACGTTCGAGTCGGCCGGGTTGGATCCGCAGCGCTTGCGGGGCAGTTCTACCGGCGTGTTCGCCGGGGTGATGTACCACGACTACGCGTCGCAGCTGATGGACGTGCCGGAGGGCGTGGAGGGGTACGTCGGCACGGGCACGTCGGGCAGTGTCCTGTCGGGGCGGGTGGCGTACACGTTCGGGCTGGAAGGTCCGGCGGTGACCGTCGACACCGCCTGCTCGTCGTCGTTGGTGGCGCTGCATCTGGCGGCGCAGGCACTGCGGTCGGGGGAGTGTGACTACGCTCTGGCCGGTGGTGTGACCGTGATGGCGACGCCGGGCACCTTCGTGGAGTTCTCCCGGCAGCGCGGCCTGGCCGCCGACGGGCGGTGCAAGTCGTTCGCCGCGTCGGCTGACGGCACCGGATGGGCCGAGGGTGTCGGCATGCTGTTGGTGCAGCGGTTGTCCGACGCTCAGCGTGACGGCCGGCGGATCCTTGCCGTGGTGCGGGGTAGCGCGATCAACCAGGACGGCGCGTCGAACGGCCTGACCGCGCCGAATGGTCCGTCGCAGCAGCGGGTGATCCGGCAGGCTTTGGCCAGCGCCCGCCTGGCGCCCGGTGATGTGGATGCGGTCGAGGCGCACGGCACCGGCACGACCCTGGGTGATCCGATCGAGGCGCAGGCGCTGCTGGCGACGTACGGGCAGGACCGGCCGGCGGACCGGCCGTTGTGGCTGGGTTCGGTCAAGTCGAACATCGGTCACACGCAGGCTGCGGCGGGTGTTGCCGGGATCATCAAGATGGTCATGGCGATGCGGCACGGGCTCGTTCCGCCGACGCTGCACGTGGACGAGCCGTCTCCGCACGTCGACTGGACGGCTGGGGCGGTCAGCCTGGCGACCGAGGCGATGCCGTGGCCGGTGGTGGATCGGCCGCGTCGGGCGGCGGTGTCGTCGTTCGGCATCTCCGGCACCAACGCCCACGTCATCCTCGAACAACCGCCCGTCGTCGACGGTGAGCTGGTCGAAGATGGGCCGGCTGCTGCCGGTGACCCCGCGACGCTGGTGCCGGTGCTGGTTTCCGCGCGTTCGGCGACGGCTGTGGCCGGGCAGGCAGAGCGGTGGGCCGGCTGGTTGGCCGGCAATTCGGACCTGCGTCCGGTGGATGTGGGCTGGTCGTCGGTGACGGCCCGTTCGGTCCTGGAGCACCGGGCGGTGGTGCTGGCCGAGGATCGTGTGGACCTGTTGGCCGGGCTGCGTGGTCTGGCCGCCGGTGTCCCGTCCGGTGCGGTCGTCACCGGCGAGGCGGCGCGGCGTGGTCAGCTGGCGGTGTTGTTCTCGGGTCAGGGTGCGCAGCGGGCCGGGATGGGTCGTGAGTTGTACGCGTCGTTCCCGGTGTTCGCGACCGCGTTGGACGAGGTGTGCGGTCACCTGGACGGGTTGTTGCCGCAGGGGTTGCGGGAGGTGTTGTTCGCCGGGGCGGGCAGTGCCGAAGCGGGCCTGCTGGACCAGACGGTGTTCACGCAGGCGGGTCTGTTCGCGGTCGAGGTGGCGTTATTCCGCCTCGTCGAGTCGTTCGGGATCGTCCCGGACTTCGTGGGTGGTCATTCGATCGGTGAGGTGACGGCCGCGCACGTGGCTGGTGTCTTGTCGCTGGCGGACGCGTGTGCCCTGGTGGCGGCGCGGGGTCGGTTGATGCAGGCCCTGCCGGCCGGTGGTGGGATGCTCGCGGTCGGCGCCGATGAGGCGACGGTGCGGGAGTCGTTGGCCGGGTTGGTCGGGGTCGGGGTCGCGGCGGTCAACGGCCCGGCGGCGGTGGTCGTCTCCGGTGCGAACGACGCGCTGGACGGGGTCGAGGCGTTCTGGTCGGGCAGGGGTGTGCGGACGCGTCGGTTGCGGGTGAGTCACGCGTTCCACAGCCCGTTGATGGAGCCGATGCTGGCCGAGTTCCGGGCCGCGCTCACCGAACTGACGTTCCGGGAGCCGCTGCTGCCGGTGGTGTCGAATGTGACCGGTGCGCTGGCCGACCCGGACGAGATCCGTACCCCGGACTACTGGGTGCGGCACGTGCGGGAGGCTGTGCGGTACGCCGACGGGATCGCCGCCCTGCACACGGCCGGGGTCGACACGTTCCTGGAGATCGGTCCGCAGAGTGTGTTGACCGCGATGAACGCGGACCTGCTGCCCGACGAGGACGTCTCGTCGGTGGCGACGCTGCGCAAGGACCGGGCCGAGGCACACGCACTGCTGCACGCTCTCGCCGAACTGCACGTCCACGGCATCCCGGTCACCTGGACCCAGTGGTACACCGACGCCGGCGCCCGCCGGGTCGAGCTGCCCACATACGTCTTCGAGCACCAGCGTTTCTGGCCCGCGCCCGGCCGGCCCCGCCTCGGTGACGTCACCGGCGCCGGCCTCGGCCTCGCCGATCACCCGCTGCTCGGCGCATCGGTCGACCTGGCCGGCGACGGCGAGGTGGTGCTGACCGGGCGGCTCTCGCTCGCGTCCCAGCCCTGGCTCGCCGACCACGCGGTCACCGGCGCCGTCCTCCTGCCCGGCACGGCACTGGTGGAGTTGGCCGTCCGGGCCGGCGACGAGGTCGGCATGTCCCGGGTGCGGGAACTGACCGTCGCCACGCCCCTGGTCCTGCCCGCCAGCGGCGCAGTACGGATCCAGGTGCGGGTGGGAGAGCCCACCGACCCGATCCATCGCACCGTGACCGTCCACTCGCGCAACGCGGACGACGACGGAGCCGGCTGGACCCTGCACGCGGAGGGCATCCTCGAGCCGGCACTCCCCGACGAGCCCACGCCGGTCGCCTGGCCCCCGGCGGGTGCCGTCGAGGTGGACCTGACCGGCTGGTACCCGGCCCTCGCCGAGCACGGCCTGTCGTACGGGCCGGTTTTCCAGGGCCTGCGGCGGGCATGGACCGCCGACGGCGCGGTGTACGCCGAGATCGCCCTGCCCGACGACGGTGTCGACGACGTCGACACGTACGGCGTGCACCCCGCACTGCTGGACGCGGCCCTGCACCCGATCGGTCTGCTGCTCACCGAGGACGCCCCGGGGCCCCGGGTGCCGTTCGCCTTCGGAGGCGTCCAGGTGCACGCCTCCGGCGCCCGCGCCCTGCGGGTGCGGTTGACCCGGGACGGCTCGGCGGTACGACTGGTCGCACGTGACGAGGCGGGCGAGCCTGTCGTCTCGGTCGACTCCCTCACCCTGCGCGAACTGACCGGCGTCTCGGCCGCCGGCTCGCGCGCCCGCTCACTGTTCGAGATCACGTGGCAGGTGGAGCAGGTCACCCCGGTCGACGAGACCGCCGGTTGGGCGCTGCTGGGCGCCGGCTCGCCGGCCGCACTGTCGGCGGCGCCGGCCTTCGCCGACCCGGCCGCGCTGGCCGCCGCCGTCGCGGACGGCGTACCCGCTCCCCGGTTCGTCCTGCTGCCGGTGCCTGCCGTGGAAGCCGACGCCGAGGAGCTGCCGGGGGCGGTACGCGCGGCGGTCTCCGCCGTGCTGGGCACCGTCCAGTCGTGGCTGGGCAGCGACGTGCCGGCCGAGTCCCGGCTGGTGGTGCTGACCCGGGGCGCGGTGGCGGCCGTGGACTCCGATCGGGTGCCGGGCCTGGCCGGAAGCGGCGTGTGGGGTCTGCTGCGCTCGGCGCAGTCGGAACACCCTGACCGGATCGTCCTGGCCGATGTGGACACCGACCCTGACGCCGACGTGCTCGCGGTGCTTGCCGCGACGGCGGTCGACCCGTCGCCGACGGGCGGCCAGGTGGCGGTCCGCGCCGGCCGGGTGTACGCCCCGCGCCTGGTCCGCACGGCCGTCCCGGCCGCCGTGGAGGCGGCGCAGCCGATCACCGGGACCGTGCTGGTGACCGGTGGTACGGGTGCGCTGGGCGCGGTGATCGCCGCGCATCTGATCCGGGCCCACGGCGTACGGTCGTTGGTGCTGGTCTCCCGGCACGGGCTGGAGGCGCCCGGTGCGCGGGAGATGGTCGACCGGCTGGCCGGGTTGGGTGCCGAGGTGCGGGTGGTGGCGTGTGATGTCACCGACCGGGCCCAGGTCCACGGTCTGGTCGGGGAGGTTACCGCGTCCGGTCGGTTGGCCGGTGTGGTGCACGCGGCCGGGGTTCTGGATGATGCGGTGTTGACGGGGATCACGTCGGAGCGGCTGGGCCGGGTGTTGGCGCCGAAGGTGGATGCCGCCTGGTGGTTGCACGAGGCGACCGTCGGCCTGGACCTCGACCTGTTCGTGTTGTTCTCGTCGATTGCCGGGGTGTTGGGGTCGCCGGGGCAGGCCGCGTATGCGGCGGGCAATACCTTCCTGGATGCTCTTGCCTCGCACCGGCGTGGTCTTGGCCTGCCGGCGGTGTCGCTGGCGTGGGGCATGTGGGATACGGACGGGATGGCCGCGACCCTCGGAGAGGCCGACCGGGCGCGTTCCGCGCGGGCGGGCCTGGCCCCGATGAGTGCCGAGGTCGGTGTCGAGTTGTTCGACGCGGCGGTGTCCGCGGGTCGGCCGGTGTTGGTGCCGGCGGTGTTGGATCTGGCGGCGATGCGGGTTCAGGTCGGGGTGACCGGTGTGCCGGCGTTGTTGCGGGTGTTGTTGGGTGTGTCGTCGTCGTCGTCGCGTCGGCAGGCGGGTCAGGGTGGTTGGGGCGCCCGGTTGGTCGGGTTGTCGGTGGAGGAGGGGCGTGCCCGGGTCGGAGCCCTGGTGCGTGGTCTGGTGGCGCAGGTGTTGGGGCATGGTAGTGCGGAGCGGGTGCCGGCTGACCGGGCGTTTCGGGAGTTGGGTTTCGACTCGTTGACGGCGGTGGATCTGCGTAACCGGGTGAATGCGGCGACGGGGCTGCGGTTGTCGTCGACGTTGGTGTTCGACTATCCGTCGCCGTTGGTTCTGGCGGAGCATGTGTATCAGGAGTTGGTCGGGGTTCCGGCGGTGGTGTCGGGTGCTGCTGCTGGTGTGGCGGTGGGTGTCGACGAGCCGGTCGCGATCGTGGGTATGGCGTGTCGTTTTCCGGGTGGGGTGTCGTCGCCGGATGAGTTGTGGTCGTTGTTGGCGGCCGGTGGTGACGGGGTTTCGGAGTTTCCGGTTGATCGGGGTTGGGATCTGGATGGTCTGTTCGACCCGGATCCGGACCGCAGTGGCACGTCGTATGCCCGGCATGGCGGCTTCCTCCACGACGCGGCACAGTTCGACCCCGGCTTCTTCGGCATCTCGCCCCGTGAGGCGTTGGCGATGGATCCGCAACAGCGACTGCTGCTGGAGACGTCGTGGGAGACGTTCGAATCCGCCGGTCTCGACCCGGCCGGGCTGCGGGGCAGTCGTACGGGTGTGTTCGCGGGCGTGATGTACCACGACTACGTCTCGCGACTTACCGACACCCCGGACGGCGTCGAGGGCTTTGTCGGCACCGGAACCTCGGGCAGTGTGATCTCTGGTCGGGTGGCGTACACGTTCGGGCTGGAAGGCCCAGCCGTCACGGTCGACACCGCCTGCTCGTCGTCGTTGGTGGCGTTGCATCTGGCGGCGCAGGCGTTGCGGTCGGGGGAGTGTGACTACGCCCTGGCCGGTGGTGTGACCGTGATGGCGACCCCGGGTACGTTCATCGAGTTTTCGCGGCAGCGGGGCCTGGCGGTCGATGGGCGGTGCAAGGCGTTCGCCGGCGCTGCGGACGGTACGGGTTGGGGCGAGGGTGTCGGGATGCTGTTGGTGCAGCGGTTGTCCGATGCTCAGCGTGACGGTCGGCGGATCCTGGCGGTGGTGCGGAGCAGTGCGATCAACCAGGACGGTGCGTCCAACGGGCTCACCGCCCCCAACGGCCCTTCCCAGCAGCGGGTGATCCGGCAGGCTCTTGCCAGCGCCCGCCTCACGCCCGGTGATGTGGATGCGGTCGAGGCGCACGGCACCGGCACCACCCTGGGTGATCCGATCGAGGCGCAGGCGCTGCTGGCGACGTACGGGCAGGACCGGCCGGCGGACCGGCCGTTGTGGCTGGGTTCGGTCAAGTCGAACATCGGGCACACGCAGGCCGCGGCGGGTGTTGCCGGGATCATCAAGATGGTCATGGCGATGCGGCATGGTGTGGTGCCGCCGACGCTGCATGTGGATGAGCCGTCTCCGCACGTCGACTGGACGGCTGGGGCGGTCGCGCTGGCGACCGAGGTGACCCCGTGGCCGGTGGTGGATCGGCCGCGTCGGGCGGCGGTGTCGTCGTTCGGTATCTCCGGCACCAACGCCCACGTCATCCTCGAACAACCGCCCGTCATCGATGGCGGAGTGGTCACCGACGGAACCGGCTCCGGGGTCGGACGCGAGATGACCGACGGCGATTCAGGGCACCCCGCGTTGCCGGTGCCGGTGTTGGTCTCGGCACGGTCCGGCGGTGCACTGAGCCTCCAGGCGGGCCGGTGGGCCGGCTGGTTGGCCGGGGACGCCGGTCTGCGTCCGGTGGATGTGGGCTGGTCGTCGGTGACGACCCGGACCGTTCTGGAGCACCGTGCGGTGGTGCTGGCGGAGGGCCGGGAGGGTCTGCTGGCCGGGCTGCGTGGTCTGGCGTCCGGTGAGTCTTCCGGTGCGGTGGTGACCGGCGCGACGACGGTCAACGGTTCGCTGGCGGTGTTGTTCTCCGGTCAGGGTGCGCAGCGCGCCGGTATGGGTCGTGAGTTGTACGCGGCGTTCCCGGTGTTCGCGGCGGCGTTGGACGAGGTGTGCGGGCTGTTCGACGGTCTGTTGCCGCAGGGGTTGCGGGAGGTGCTGTTCGCCGAGGCGGGCAGCGCCGAAGCGGACCTGTTGGACCAGACCGTGTTCACCCAGGCGGGCCTGTTCGCGGTCGAGGTGGCGCTGTTCCGCCTCGTCGAGTCGTTCGGGATCGTCCCGGACTACGTCGGCGGTCACTCGATCGGCGAGGTGACGGCCGCACACGTGGCCGGGGTGCTGTCGCTGGCGGACGCGTGTGTTCTGGTGGCGGCCCGGGGTCGGTTGATGCAGGCACTGCCGACCGGTGGCGGCATGCTCGCGGTCGGCGCTGACGAGGCTGCGGTGCTAGCCTCCCTGGCCGAGCTGACCGGCCAAGGTGCCGACGCCACCGGGTCCGCCGGGCGGGTCGGGATCGCGGCGGTCAACGGCCCGTCGGCGGTGGTCGTTTCGGGTGACGTGGCCACTCTGGATGATCTTGATGCGTTCTGGTCCGGCAAGGGGCTACGAACCCGTCGACTGCGGGTGAGCCACGCGTTCCACAGCGCGTTGATGGAGCCGATGCTCGCCGAATTCCGGGCCGCACTCACCGAACTGACGTTCCGGGAGCCGCTGCTGCCGGTCGTGTCGAACCTGACCGGCGCGCTGGCCGACCCGGACGAGATCCGCACCCCGGACTACTGGGTGCGACACGTGCGGGAGGCGGTCCGCTACGCCGACGGGGTCACCGCCCTGCGGGCGGCTGGCGTCGACACGTTCCTGGAGATCGGTCCGCAGAGCGTGCTGACCGCGATGAACGCGGAGGTGCTGCCCGAGGACGTTTCGTCGGTGGCGGTACAACGCCGCGACCGGGCCGAGGCGCACGCGCTGCTGCTCGCCCTGGCCGAGCTGCATGTCCACGGCGTTCCGGTTACGTGGACCCAGTGGTACACCGGCGCCGGCGCCGCCCGGGTCGACCTGCCCACGTACGCGTTCGAGCACCAGCGTTTCTGGCCCGCGCCTGCCCGGTCCCGTCTCGGTGACGTCACCGGCGCCGGTCTCGGCCTCGCCGATCACCCGCTGCTGGGTGCGGCGGTGCGCCTCGCCGACGGTGACGGTGTCCTGTTGACCGGTCGGTTGTCGGTGTCGTCGCACGCCTGGCTGGCTGATCACGTGGTGTCGGGTTCGGTGATCGTGCCGGGTACGGCGTTGGTGGAGTTGGTGGTGCGGGCCGGTGACGAGGTGGGTGCGTCGCGGGTGCGTGAGTTGACGTTGGGTGTGCCGTTGGTGTTGCCGGCGTCGGGTGGGGTGCGGGTGCAGGTGCGGGTGGGTGCGGCGGATGAGGCGGGTGTCCGTGGGGTGACGGTGCATTCGCAGGCTGATGGGGATGACGAGGCGCTGTGGGTGCGGCATGCCGAGGGTGTGCTGGAGGCGCCGGGCGTTGACGAGCCGGTCATCGGTGCGTGGCCGCCGGTGGGTGCGTCGGAGGTGGATCTGGCTGGTTGGTATTCGGGGTTGGTGGAGCGTGGTCTGTCGTACGGGCCGGTGTTCCAGGGGTTGCGTAGGGCGTGGACGTCGGGTGGTGGGGTGTTCGCCGAGGTGGCGCTGCCCGACGACGTGGCCGGTGACGCGGCCGGGTTCGGTGTGCACCCGGCGCTGCTGGACGCGGCGCTGCACGCGATGGGCCTGCTGCTGACGGACGCGGGCGACAACGGCGATGGCTCGGGTCCACGGGTGCCGTTCGCGTTCGAGGGTGTGCAGGTGCATGCCTCGGGTGCGGGTGTGTTGCGGGTGTGGTTGACCCGGGACGGGTCGGCGGTGCGGCTGGTCGCGGTGGACGAGGCTGGTGCGCCGGTGGTGTCGGTGGATTCGCTGGTGTTGCGGGAGATGTCGGGGCTGCCGGTGTCGGGGGTGGCTGGCCGGTCGCTGTTCGAGGTCTCGTGGCAGGTCGAGTCGGTCGAGCAGGTGGCTCCGGCTGGTTGGGTGGTTCTTGGTGGGGAGGTTGCGGGTCTGGCGTCGTATGTGGATGTGGAGGCGGTGGTCGCGGCTGGGGTGAGTCCGGCGGTGTTGGTGGTGCCGGTTCCGGCTGTCGGGGTCGGGTTGCCGGACGCGGTTCGTGGGGTGGTCGCGGGTGTGTTGGCCGTTGTGCAGTCGTGGCTGGCTGCCGACGCTTTGGCGGAGTCTCGGCTTGTTGTCGTTACGCGGGGTGGGGTCGCCGCGGTCGGGTCGGATGGGGTGTCGGATCTGGGTGGGGCCGGGGTGTGGGGTCTGTTGCGGTCGGCGCAGTCGGAGCATCCGGATCGGATCGTGCTGGCCGACCTGGACGCCGACGCCGACCTGGATGTGGCCATGGCTGGTCTGCTTGCGGGGGTCGTTGCGGATACCTCTGCGACGGGTGGTCAGGTTGCGGTACGTGGCGGTCGGGTGTTCACACCCCGACTGACCCGCGCTGCCGGCGGCACCACCTCAGTCCGTTCGTTGGGCGAAGGCACGGTTGTGGTGACCGGTGGCACCGGTGCGCTGGGCACGGTGATCGCCGCGCATCTGATCCGGGTTCACGGGGTGCGGTCGTTGGTGCTGGTCTCCCGGCAGGGGCCGGAGGCGCCCGGTGCGCGGGATTTGGTCGACGAGCTGGCGGGGTTGGGTGCCGAGGTGCGGGTGGTGGCGTGTGATGTCACCGACCGGGCCCAGGTCCACGGTCTGGTCGGGGAGGTCGCGGCGTCCGGTCGGTTGGCGGGTGTGGTGCACGCGGCCGGGGTTCTGGACGATGCGGTGTTGACCGGGATCACGTCGGAGCGGTTGGACCGGGTGTTGGCGCCGAAGGTGGATGCTGCCTGGTGGTTGCATGAGGCGACGGCTGGTCTGGATCTGGATCTGTTCGTGTTGTTCTCGTCGGTTGCCGGGGTGTTGGGGTCGCCGGGGCAGGCCGCGTATGCGGCGGGTAACTCGTTCCTGGACGGGTTGGCGGCGCATCGGCGTGGTCTGGGGCTGCCGGCGGTGTCGCTGGCCTGGGGTATGTGGGACGCGGACGGGATGGCCGCCTCGGTCGGCGATGTCGACCGGGCACGGGCATCCCGCGCCGGCCTGGCCCCGATGAGCGCCGAGACCGGTGTCGAGCTGTTCGACGCGGCCGTGTCCGCCGGCCGGCCGCTGCTGGTGCCGGCGGTGATGGATCTGGCGGCGATGCGGGCTCAGGCCGGCGCCACCGGATCGGTGCCGGCGCTGTTGCGGGTGTTGCTGGGTGTGTCGTCTACGCGTCGGCAGGCGGGGCAGGGCAGCTGGGGCGACCGGCTCGCCGGGCTGCCCGTCGAGGAGGCCCGGGAGCGGGTCGGAGCCCTGGTGCGGGGTCTGGTGGCGCAGGTGTTGGGGCACGGTAGTGCCGAGCGGGTGCCGGCCGACAAGGCGTTCCGGGAGTTGGGTTTCGACTCGTTGACCGCCGTCGACCTGCGTAACCGGGTGAACGCGGCGACGGGTCTGCGGTTGCCGTCGACGTTGGTGTTCGACTACCCGACCCCGGACGCGCTCACCGCCCACCTCCACGAGCAGCTTTCCGGCCGGACCGCCGCCCGCACGCGTACGGCGCTCACCGCCGGTGTCGACGAGCCGATCGCGATCGTGGGTATGGCCTGTCGTTATCCGGGCGGTGTGGAGAGCCCGGACGGGTTGTGGGCGTTGTTGGCGGCTGGTGGTGACGGGATCTCGGAGTTCCCGGTTGATCGTGGTTGGGATCTGGATGGTCTGTTCGACCCGGATCCGAATCGAAGCGGCACCTCGTACACGCATCATGGTGGGTTCCTGCATGGCGCGGCGGAGTTCGATCCGGCGTTCTTCGGGATTTCGCCGCGTGAGGCGCTGGCGATGGATCCGCAGCAGCGACTGCTGCTGGAGACGTCGTGGGAGACGTTCGAGTCCGCCGGCCTGGACCCGGCCGGGCTGCGGGGCAGCCGTACCGGTGTGTTCGCCGGGGTGATGTATCACGACTACGCGTCGCAGCTTGTTGGTGTGGGTGAGGGTGTCGAGGGTTATGTCGGTACGGGTAACTCGGGCAGTGTGATCTCTGGTCGGGTGGCATACACGTTCGGGCTGGAGGGTCCGGCGGTCACGGTTGATACGGCGTGTTCGTCGTCGTTGGTGGCGTTGCATCTGGCGGCGCAGGCGTTGCGGTCGGGGGAGTGTGACTATGCCCTGGCCGGTGGTGTGACCGTGATGGCGACGCCGGGCACCTTCGTGGAGTTCTCCCGACAGCAGGGCCTGTCCCGGGACGGGCGGTGCAAGGCCTTCGCTGGTGCCGCGGACGGCACCGGATGGTCCGAGGGTGTCGGCATGCTGCTGGTACAGCGGTTGTCCGACGCCCGGCGCGACGGCCGGCGGATCCTGGCGGTGGTGCGGGGTAGTGCGATCAACCAGGACGGTGCGTCGAACGGCCTGACGGCGCCGAATGGTCCGTCGCAGCAGCGGGTGATCCGGCAGGCGTTGGCCAGCGCCCGTCTGACGCCCGGTGATGTGGACGCGGTCGAGGCGCACGGCACCGGCACGACCCTGGGTGACCCGATCGAGGCGCAGGCGCTGCTGGCCACGTACGGTCAGGACCGGCCGGCGGACCGGCCGTTGTGGCTCGGCTCGATCAAGTCGAACATCGGTCACACCCAGGCCGCTGCCGGTGTTGCCGGGATCATCAAGATGGTCATGGCGATGCGGCACGGTGTGGTGCCGCCGACGCTGCATGTGGACGAGCCGTCTCCGCACGTCGACTGGACGGCGGGTGCGGTCAGCCTGGCGACCGAGGCGACGCCGTGGCCGGTGGTGGATCGGCCGCGGCGGGCGGCGGTGTCGTCGTTCGGGATCTCCGGCACCAACGCCCACGTCATCCTCGAACAACCGCCCGTCATCGACGGCGAACCGGTCGTCCGCCCGGGTGCCGGGCAGGAGAAGGCTGACGGATCGGACTTCACCGGGGACTCGGATCGCCCAGCGCTGCCGGTGCCGGTGTTGGTCTCGGCACGGTCGGGCGGTGCACTGGCTCGCCAGGCGGGCCGGTGGTCGGCCTGGTTGGCCGGAAACCCCGACCTGCGTCCGGTGGATGTGGGCTGGTCGTCAGCGACGACCCGTTCGGTCCTGGACCACCGGGCGGTGGTGCTCGCGGCGGATCGGGAGGGTCTGCTGGCCGGGCTGCGTGGTCTGGCGTCCGGTGAGTCGTCCGGTGCGGTGGTGACCGGCGCGACGACGGTCAACGGTTCGCTGGCGGTGTTGTTCTCCGGGCAGGGGGCACAGCGGGCCGGGATGGGTCGTGAGTTGTACGCGTCGTTCCCGGTGTTCGCGACCGCGTTGGACGAGGTGTGCGGGCTGTTCGACGGTCTGTTGCCGCAGGGGTTGCGGGAGGTGTTGTTCGCCGAGGCGGGCAGTGCCGAAGCGGAGCTGTTGGACCAGACGGTGTTCACCCAGGCCGGTCTGTTCGCGGTCGAGGTGGCGTTGTTCCGGCTCGTCGAGTCGTTCGGTGTCGTCCCGGACTACGTCGGTGGGCATTCGATCGGTGAGGTGACGGCCGCGCACGTGGCCGGGGTGCTGTCCCTGACGGATGCGTGTGCCCTGGTGGCGGCGCGGGGTCGGTTGATGCAGGCCCTGCCGGCCGGCGGTGGGATGCTCGCGGTCGGCACCGACGAGGCGGCGGTGCGGGAGTCCCTGGCCGGGCTGGCCGGGGTCGGGGTAGCGGCGGTCAACGGCCCGTCGGCCGTGGTCGTCTCCGGGGCAATCGATGTCCTGGACGGGGTCGAGGCGTTCTGGTCGGGTAAGGGCGTGCGGACCCGTCGGCTGCGGGTGAGTCACGCGTTCCACAGCCCGTTGATGGAGCCGATGCTCGCCGAGTTCCGGGCCGCGCTCACCGAACTGACGTTCCGGGACCCGCTGCTGCCGATGGTGTCGAACCTGACCGGCGCCCTGGCCGCCCCGGACGAGATCCGCACCCCGGACTACTGGGTGCGACACGTCCGGGAAGCGGTCCGCTACGCCGACGGGATCGCCGCCCTGCGCGCGGCCGGCGCCGACACCTTCCTGGAGGTCGGGCCGTCCGCGGTGCTCACCGCCATGAACGCGGACCTGCTGACCGAGCAGGCCGCCGCCATCGCCACGCTGCGTACCGGCTCCGCCGAGCCGACCGCGCTGCTCACCGCGCTGTCCGCCCACTGGGCGACCGGCGGGACCGTCGACTGGACCGGTGCGCTCACCGCGCTGGCCGGACCCGCACCCGCGCCGCGCACACTGCCCGAACTGCCCACCTACCCGTTCCAGCGGGACCGGTACTGGCCGACCTCGGCCGCGACGACCGGGACCGGCGCCGGGACCGATGCGGTCGACGCGGCGTTCTGGCGGGCCGTCAGTGACGGCGACCTGGATCGGCTCGGCATCGACGCCAGTCAGCCGCTGCGGGAACTGCTGCCCGAACTGGACTCCTGGCGCCGCCGCCAGGAATCCGACGGCACCCTCACCGGCTGGCGGTACCGGATCACCTGGCGCCCCCGGCGGCTCACCGCCGGCCAGCCCGGGACGTGGTTGCTGATCGCCCCGAAGCGGGAGATCAGCGGCGAGGTCGCCGCCGCGCTCACCGCCGTCGGCGCGGTGGTGCACGTCCTGACCGTGGACGCGGCGACGATCAGCCGGGACGGGATCGCCGCCGAGCTGGTCGCCGCGCGGGACGCGTACCAGCCGACCGCGGTGCTCTCGCTCCTCGCCCTGGACGAGGCGCCGCACCCCGAGCAGCCGACGTTGCCGACCGGCCTGGCGGCGAACCTGCTGCTGATGCAGGCGCACGTCGACGGCCCGGCCGTACCGCTCTGGCTGGCCACCACGGGCGCGGTCGCCACCGACGACGAGCCGGTGGCACACCCGGCCCAGGCGACCACCTGGGGGTTCGGGCTGGCTGCCGCGCTGGAACACCCCCGGCACGTCGGCGGCGTGGTCGACCTGCCCGGCGGGCTTCCGGCGGATGTGGCCGGTGCGCTCGCCGCCGCCCTGACCAATGTGGAGGGCGAGGACCAGCTTGCGGTACGCGCGTCCGGCACGTACGCCCGCCGGCTGGTCCGGCACACCGGTGCGGCGGTCGTCGACGGGTACGCCCCGCACGGCACCGTCCTGATCGGCGGTGGAGCCGGTCCGGTCGCCCGGCAGACGACGGCCTGGCTGACCGGGGCCGGCGCGCAGGTGCTGCCGCTGGACGATCCGGCCGGTGGAAAGCTCGCCGACCGGATCGCGCAGATCGCGGCCGACGGCCGTCCCGTCACCGCGGTGGTGTATCTGCCGGCCGAGACCGGTGACCTGCCCCTGGCCCGGCTCACCCTCGCCGATCTGGCCGCCGACCTGGTCGCCACCGTCGGCGACCTCCCCCGGTACGCCGACGAACTGGAGCACCAGTCGTCCGGTCCGCTGGTGCTCTGCTCCTCGATCTCCGGGGTGTGGGGCCTCGCCGGGCGGACCGGTCAGGCCGCCGGCGACGCGCTGCTGCACGCGCTGGCCACCAACCGGCAGCGTGCCGGACGGCCGGTGACCTGGGTGGCGTGGGGCCCGCGGCAGGACGGTGCCGAGGCCGCCGACCTGGAACAGCTGGGCCGGCGCGGGCTGCCCGGGATGCCGGCGGAGCTGGCCGGCGAGGCGTTCCGGCAGGCCGTCCGGGACGGTTCCCTCGTCGTGGTCGCCGACGTCAGGTGGGACCGGTTCGCGCCGGTCCTCGCGACCATCCGACCCCAGCCGCTGATCGCCGAGATTCCCGAGGCGGCCGAGGCGGTCCGCGCCCTCGACGACGAGGGAACGGCCGACGATGCGGCGGTGACCGCCCTGCTGGAGCGGCTCATGCCGCTGGGCGAGGCGGCCCGGGACGAGGTCCTGGTCGACCTGGTGACCCGGCAGGCGGCAACGGTGCTCGGCCACACCGACACCGGCCAGCTGAGCCCGGCGCGGGCCTTCCGGGAGGTCGGGTTCGACTCGATGACCGCGGTCGAGTTGCGCAACCGGCTGCGCGCCGCGACCGGCGTGACACTGCCGGCGAGTGTCGTCTTCGACTTTCCGACGCCGCTGGCGCTGGCCCGGCACCTGCGCGGTCTGGTGGTCTCCGGCGGGGAGAACGCCACCGCCGGGCTGCTGACCGAACTGGAGAAGGTGGACGGCCTGTTCACGGCCGGCGCGCCGGACCCACTGACCCGGCAGAAGCTGCTGGTGCAGATGCAGGCGTTCATTGCCCGGTGGGGCGACGACCGTTCCGAGCCCGAATCCGAGCCCGTGACGCAAAGTTTGCACGACGCGTCCGACGCGGAGATTTTCGAATTTATTCACCGCGAACTCGGCGGCCCCGGAGGCAATTTCTGACGAACCTGCGAAAGGCATTCGGCAGGGCGCGCCGAAGGTGCCGTCGGGGCCGCGTGGGCGGGCCCGGACAGACCGTCGGCGTGGCCCCGCCGACCCTCGCCGAAGGGGAGTTCAAGCCCAGCCCGCGGGGTTGAGCGAGGCGGCATACCTAGGGGCGGCCCTAGGGGCACCCTAGGGGTTGTGACCGCCGCCGGGCCGCAATTACCTTTCCCCGGGTAGGTGAGACCTGGTGTGCGCTTCGATGCCGCTGAATAGATGCAATTTCCGGCCCACGGAATGGGTCGCGATGTCGCGGGCGCGGCGTCTGTGGACGGTATTGGGTCGTCTGGTTCCTCCGGCCCGTGAAGGTGGCGCTGATGGCGACTGAAGACACGCTCCGCGAGTACCTCAAGTGGGTCACCGCCGACCTGCACCAGACCCGACGCAAGCTCGGCGACCTGGAGAACGCGCAGCGCGAGCCGATCGCCATCGTCGGCATGGGGTGCCGGTACCCGGGCGGGGTCCGGTCGCCCGAGGACCTGTGGCAGTTGGTCGACACCGGCGGCGACGCCATCTCCGAGTTCCCCACCGACCGGGGCTGGGACCTCGAACGACTCATCCACCCGGACCCGGACCACCCCGGCACCTCGTACACCGGGCACGGCGGGTTCCTGCACGACGTGGCGGAGTTCGACCCGGCCTTCTTCGGCATCTCGCCCCGTGAGGCCCTGGCCATGGACCCGCAGCAGCGACTGCTGCTGCAGACCGCCTGGGAGGCGTTCGAACACGGCGGCATCGACCCGGCCACCCTGCGCGGTCAGCAGGTCGGTGTGTTCGCCAGCACCTCCGGCCAGGACTACGCGGCGCTGCTCCAGCCGCCGCCGCCCGGCGTCGAGGGGTACGTGCTCACCGGTACCGCGGCCAGCGTGGTCTCCGGCCGGATCTCCTACGTGCTCGGCATCGAGGGGCCGGCGGTCAGTGTGGACACCGCCTGCTCGTCGTCGCTGGTCGCGCTGCACCTCGCCTGCCAGGCACTGCGCCAGGGCGAGTGCCACCTGGCGCTGGCCGGCGGTTCCACGGTCATGGCCACCCCCGCCACCTTCGTCGGCTTCTCCCGGCAGCGCGGCCTGGCCGTCGACGGCCGGTGCAAGTCGTTCGCCGCCGCCGCCGACGGCACCGGCTGGGGCGAGGGCGCCGGCCTGTTGCTGCTCGAGCGGCTCTCCGACGCCCGGCGCCACGGCCACCCCGTACTGGCGGTCGTCCGGGGCAGCGCGGTCAACCAGGACGGCGCCAGCAACGGCCTCACCGCCCCCAACGGGCCGTCCCAGCAGCGGGTCGTACTGCAGGCACTGGCCAGCGCCCGCCTGTCGTCCGCCGACGTGGACGTGGTGGAGGCCCACGGCACCGGCACCAACCTGGGCGACCCGATCGAGGCGCAGGCGCTGCTGGCCACGTACGGACAGGGCCGGCCGGAGGACCGGCCGCTGCGACTCGGCTCGGTCAAGTCGAACATCGGCCACACCCAGGCCGCCGCCGGCGTCGCCGGTGTCATCAAGATGGTGTTGGCGCTCCAGCACGAGCGCATCCCCGCGACCCTGCACGTCGACGCCCCGACCCCGGAGGTGGACTGGTCGGCCGGGGCCGTGTCCCTGGTCACCGAGCCGGTTGCCTGGCCGGCCGGGGAACAGCCCCGACGGGCCGGGGTCTCGTCGTTCGGCATGAGCGGCACCAACGCCCACGTGATCATCGAGGAGGCGCCCACCGAGAGCCCGGCGCCGGCGACGGACGCCACCGACACCTCCCAGCCGGCGGCATCCGTCACCCGGCCGGCGGCACCGGTCGACCCGGCCCCGGTGACGGGCGCGGGGCTGGTGCCCGTGTTGCTGTCAGCCCGCGCCGGCGAGGCGTTGGCCGCCCAGGCGAGCCGCTGGGCGGACCTGCTGGACACCGACCACGACGGCGAACTGGTCGACGTCGGCTGGTCGTCGGTCACCACCCGCGGCGTCCTGGAGCAGCGCGCCGTGCTGCTCGCCGCCGACCGCGCCGACCTGCTGCGCGGCCTGCGTACGCTCGCCGCCGACGGAACCGCCCCGGGCCTGGTCACCGGGCTCGCCCCGGGCGGCGGCAGGCTCGCCTTCCTCTTCTCCGGCCAGGGCTCGCAGCGGCCCGGCATGGGACGGGAGCTGGCCGCGGCGTTCCCGGTCTTCGCGCGCGCGCTCGGCGAGGTCACCGCCGAACTCGACCGGCACCTGCCCCGGCCGCTCACCCCCGTGCTCTTCGCCGAGCCGGGGACCGCCGACGCCGCCCTGCTGGACCAGACGGTCTTCACCCAGGCCGGGCTGTTCGCCGTCGAGGTGGCCCTGCACCGGCTCCTGGAGTCCTGGGGGATCACCCCGGACGTGCTGATGGGCCACTCGATCGGCGAGCTGACCGCCGCCCATGTCGCGGGTGTGCTGTCGCTGCCGGACGCCGGCGCGCTGGTCGCCGCCCGGGGTCGGCTGATGCAGGCGCTGCCGGCGGGCGGGGGCATGCTCTCGGTCGCCGCGTCCGACGACGACGTGCGGGCGGCGATCGCCGACCTGGCGGACCGGGTCGCGGTGGCCGCGGTCAACGGCCCCGCCGCCGTCGTGCTCTCGGGCGCCGAGGCGGCCCTCGACGACCTGGAACGCCAGTTCACGGCCGACGGTGTCCGCACCCGGCGGCTGCGGGTCAGCCACGCCTTCCACAGCCCGCTGATGGACCCGATGCTCGCCGACTTCGCCGCCGTACTGGACCGGCTGGAGCTGCGCGAGCCGACCCTGCCGATCGTGTCCAACCTGACCGGCGCCCCGGTCGACCCCGATTCGATCCGTACGACCGACTACTGGGTCCGGCACGTGCGGGACGCCGTCCGCTTCGCCGACGGTGTCGCCCACCTGCGCGGCGCTGGCGTGGGCGCGTTCCTGGAGGTCGGCCCGGGCGGGGTGCTCACCGCGCTGACCCGGGAGATCCTTGCCGCCGACGGCGACGACGACAACGGCCCCGCCGCGGTGCCGCTGCTGCGCCGCGACCGCCCCGAGCCGGAGTCCGCGTTCACCGCCCTGGCCGAACTGCACGTCGCCGGCACGGCGGTCGACTGGGCGGCGCTGTTCGCCGGTGCCGAGCCGCGCCGGGTGCCGCTGCCCAGGTACGCGTTCCACCGGCAGCGGTTCTGGCCGGAGCGGCCGCCGGCCCCGCAGCTGGCCGGACCGGGCACCGAGGACGCCGAGTTCTGGGCGGCGGTGGAGCACTCCGACGTCGCGGCGCTGCGCGGCCAGCTCGGTGCCGACCCGGCCGGCGCCGACCGGGACCCGGTGGCGGCACTGCTGCCCGCCCTGCCGGTGCTCGCCTCCTGGCGCCGTAACCGGCGCGACCACTCGGCGGTGGACGGCTGGTCGTACCAGGTGACCTGGAAGCCCGTGCCGGTCGACGAGAAGGACCGGCCGGCGGGCCGGTGGCTGGTCCTGCTCCCCGCCGCCGACGCGCCGGCGTGGGCGGACCGGCTGCCCGGGCTGCTGCGCGACGGTGGCGCCGAACCGGTTCCGGTCGTGCTCGGTTCCGACGACCTGACCCGGTCGGAGCTGGCCGCCCGGCTCGGCGCCGCGGCCGCCGACGGCCCGTTCGACGGCGTGCTCGCCGTGGCGGCCGGCCAGGACCGGCTGCTGCCGGAACACCCCGGCACGACCGCCGCCGCGGCCATCGTGCTGGTTCTGCTCCAGGCCATGGCCGACACCGACCTGACGGCACCTGTCTGGTGCCTGACCAGCGGCGCGATCAAGGCCGGTCCCGTCGACCGGGTCGAGCACCCGCTCCAGACCCTGGTCTGGGGCCTCGGCCGGGCCGCCGCCCTCGAGACGCCGCAACGCTGGGGCGGACTGGTCGACCTGCCCGCCACCGCCGACGACCGCCTCCTGGCCCGCGCGGCCGCCGTGTTCGCCGGCCGCAGCGGCGAGGACCAGGTGGCCGTCCGGGCGGGCGGCGTCTGGGCCCGCCGGCTCACCCCGGCAGCGGCCCCGGCCCCCGAACGGCCCGCCGGCGACTGGTGGACCGGCGGCACCGTCCTGGTCACCGGCGGTACGGGCGCGCTCGGCGGCCACCTCACCCGCTGGCTGCTCGACCGGGGCGCCCGGCACGTCGTCCTCGCCGCCCGGCGGGGCGCCGACACCCCCGGCCTGGCCGGGCTGCTCGGCGAGTACGACGGGCGGGTCAGCGCGGTCGCCTGCGACATGACCGACGAGCGGGCCGTCGCCGCGCTGGTCGACTCGCTGCCGGAGTTGAGCGTGGTGGTGCACGCGGCGGGCCTCGACCACCTCGCCTCGATCGACGACACCACCCTCGACGGCTTCTCCGCTGTCGTCGCCGGCAAGGTGCTCGGCGCCGTGCACCTGGACCGCTGCCTCGCCGACCGCAAGCTCGACGCGTTCCTGCTCTTCTCGTCCGTCTCCGGCATCTGGGGCAGTGCCGGGCAGAGCGCGTACGGGGCGGGCAACGCCGTGCTCGACGCGCTGGCCTGGAACCGCCGGGACCGCGGCCTGGCCGCCACCGCCATCTCCTGGACCGCCTGGGGCGGCGCCGACGGCATGGCGTCGAAGAATGCCGGCGTCGAGGCGCTGCACCGGATGGGTCTGCCCACCATCGACCCGCAGCGGGCCCTCGTCGCGCTCGACCGGGCCGTGCAGCGGCAGCAGCCCTGCGTCACCGTCGTCGACGTCGACTGGAGCCGGTTCCACCCGACGTTCACCATCACCCGGCCCAGCCCGCTGATCTCCGAGATCCCCCAGGTTCTGGCCCTGGCGATCGAGGAGGCCGAGTCCGCCGCGGCCGGCGCGCCCGCCGAGGCGCTGGCCCACCTGGCCGGCCTGTCCGAGACGGAGCAGGAGCGGGAACTGCTCCGGCTGGTCAACGAGGAGACCGCCCGGGTGCTCGGCCACGCCACGCCCGGCGAGCTGCGCGGCCGCCCGTTCAAGGACCTCGGTTTCGACTCGCTCACCGCGGTCGACTTCCGGACCCGGCTGAACGAGGCCACCGGGCTGCGCCTGCCGTCCACCCTGGTCTTCGACCACCCCACCCCGGCCGTGCTGGCGGCCCACCTGCGGGTCACCGCGTTCGGTGCGGCCGCCGCCGCGCCGACCGAGCCGGTGGTCGCCGCCGGCACCGACGAGGCCGTCGCGATCGTCGGCATGGCCTGCCGCTACCCCGGCGGTGCCGGTGGCCCGGAGCAGTTGTGGCGGCTCGTCGCCGACGGCGTCGACGCCGTCGCACCCTTCCCCACCGACCGGGGCTGGGACCTTCCCGACGGACAGGACCCGGGGTACGCCCCCGCCGGTGGCTTCCTCTACGACGTGCCGCAGTTCGACCCCGCCTTCTTCGGCATCTCACCGCGGGAAGCCCTGGCGATGGACCCGCAGCAGCGACTCACGCTGGAGACGTCCTGGGAGGTCCTGGAACGGGCCGGGCTGGACCCGCACGCCCTGCGCGGCAGCCGTACCGGGGTGTTCGTCGGCGCGTCGGCCTCCGGCTACGGTTCGGGGCTGACCGAGGCGCCGGAGGGCACCGAGGGCTATCTGATGACCGGCGGGGCGCACAGCGTCATCTCCGGCCGGGTGTCGTACACGATGGGCCTGGAGGGCCCGGCGGTCACCGTCGACACCGCGTGCTCCTCGTCGTTGGTCGCCCTGCACCTGGCCGTCTCCGCGCTGCGTCGCGGCGAGTGTGACCTGGCCCTGGCCGGCGGCGTGACCGTGATGGCCACCCCGGACACGTTCGCCGAGTTCTCCCGGCAGGGCGGCCTGGCCGCCGACGGCCGGTGCAAGTCGTTCGCCGCCGCGGCCGACGGCACCGGCTGGGCCGAGGGCGTGGGCATACTGCTGGTGGAGCGGCTGTCCGACGCCCGACGCAACGGCCACCAGATCCTCGCCGTGGTCCGGGGCAGCGCGATCAACCAGGACGGTGCGTCGAACGGGCTGACCGCGCCGAACGGCCCGTCGCAGCAGCGGGTGATCCGGCAGGCGCTGGCGTCGGCCGGCCTGTCGCACACCGACGTGGACGTGGTGGAGGCGCACGGCACCGGCACGACGCTGGGTGATCCGATCGAGGCGCAGGCGCTGCTGGCGACGTACGGGCAGGACCGGCCCGAGGAGCGGCCGTTGCTGCTCGGTTCGATCAAGTCGAACATCGGGCACGCCCAGGCCGCGGCCGGTGTCGCCGGGGTGATCAAGATGGTGTTGGCGATGCGGCACGGGGTGGTGCCCGCCACCCTGCACGTCGACGAGCCGTCTCCGCACATCGACTGGTCGGCGGGTGCGGTGTCGCTGGTGACCGAGGCGCGGCCGTGGCCGGCGGTGGACCGGCCCCGCCGGGCGGCGGTGTCGTCGTTCGGCATCTCCGGCACCAACGCCCACGTGATCATCGAGCAGCCGGACGAACCGACCACCGCACCCGACGAGGCGCCCGGACCGTCTCCCGCCGACACCGCGCTGGTGTCCCCGGGACCGCTGGCCTGGTCGGTGTCGGCGCGGTCCGGCCCCGCCCTGGCCGCGCAGGCCGCCCGGCTGGCCCGGTACGTACGGGAGCAGCCGGCGGTGGAGCCGGCGCGGGTGGCGTGGTCGCTGGCCACCACCCGGTCGGTGTTCGAGCACCGGGCCGGCGTGATCGGCGCCGACCGCGACGACCTGCTCGCCGGGCTCGACGCGCTGGCCGCCGGTGTCCCCGCCACCGGTGTGGTCACCGGCAGCGCCGCCGACCTGGGCGAAGGGCTGGTGTCGGTCTTCCCCGGGCAGGGCACCCAGTCGGTCGGGATGGCCGCCGGGCTGATCGGAGCCTGCCCGGTGTTCGATCAGGCCATCGCCGAGTGCCAGGTCGAGCTGGCCCGGTGGAGCGACATCGATCTGGTGTCGGTGCTGACCGGTACGGACGAGTCGTGGCTGGAACGCACCGAGATTGTCCAGCCGGCGATGTTCGCGGTCGCGGTCGCTCTCGCCCGGGTCTGGGAGCACGTCGGGGTGGTTCCGCAGGCGGTGATCGGCCACTCGCAGGGTGAGGTCGCCGCCGCGTACGTGGCCGGGGTGCTCACCCTGGCGGACGCCGTGAAGATCGTGGCGTTGCGGGCCCAGGCGTTGACGTCGCTGTCCGGCGTCGGGGCGATGGCGGCGCTCGACTGCTCGGCGCAGGAGGCGGCGGCACGGCTGCCCGAGGGCGTGACGATCGCCGTGTACAACGGACCGCGCGCCGTGGTGGTCGCCGGACCGCGCCAGGTGCTCGTCGAACTGGTCGCCGAATGCACCGCGGACGGGCTGAAGGCGCGCGTGATGCCGGTCGACTACGCGTCGCACTCCGCGGCGGTGCAGGAGGTCGCCGACCGCCTGCGGGTCGAGTTGGCGGAGGTGGCTCCGCGGCCGGGGCACACCCGGATGGTGTCGTCGGTGACCGGCGAGTGGGTCGACGGTTCCCAGCTGGACGGCGACTACTGGGCGATGAACCTGCGCCGTCCGGTGCTGTTCGACCCGGCCGTGCGGGTGGCGATCGAGGCCGGCTACCGCGGTTTCCTGGAGGTGTCGTCGCACCCGGTCCTGGGGCCGCCGTTGACGGCGATCCTGGAGGACGCCGGCGTGGCGGGGCAGGTGCTGGGCACCCTGCGGCGCGGTGGCGACGACGCGGTGCGGTTGGTGACCAGCCTCGCCACCGCCCACGTACACGGCCTGCCGGTGCGCCCGCGGGCGGTCCTGGCCGCCGCCGAACCACTGACCGACCTGCCCACCTATGCCTTCCAGAAGGAGCGGTACTGGCTGTCGCGCACCGGGACCGGGCGGGCCGGCCTGCCGGCCGTCGGGCTCGACCCGGCCGACCACCCGCTGCTCAACGCCGTCGCCGACCTCCCCGGCGACGAAGGACTGCTGCTCACCGGGCGGCTCTCGCTCGCCACCCATCCGTGGCTCGCCGACCACGCCGTGCTCGGCACCGTCCTGCTGCCCGGCACCGCGCTGGTGGAGTTGGCCGCCTGGAGCGGCTCCCACGTCGGCACCGCCTACGTCGACGAACTCACCCTGGAAGCTCCCCTGGCCGTGCCCGAGGACGGCACCGTCGACCTGCGCGTCCGGGTCGGCGCCGCCGACCCCGACGGGCACCGGCCGGTCAGCGTGCACTCCCACGTCGACGACGGCACCGGCCAGCCCGGCGCGGCCCGGCAGTGGCGCCGCCACGCCACCGGCCTGCTCGCCCCGACCCGGCCGGTGGCCACCGCTGCGACCGGCGCCTGGCCACCCGCCGACGCCGAACCGATGGCGCTGGACGACCTCTACCCGAACCTCGCCGCGATGGGCTACCACTACGGGCCGGCCTTCCAGGCGTTGCGGGCCGCCTGGCGGTCCGGCGACGACATCCTCGCCGAGGTCGCCCTCGACGACGACGTCGACACCGACGCCTTCACGCTGCACCCGGCGCTCCTGGACGCGGCGCTGCACGCCGTCGGCGCCAGCGTCGCCGGCCGGCCGGCCGCCGACGGCGAGAACGCCGTCCGGCCGGGCCTGCCGTTCGCCTGGACCGGGCTGGCCATCGAACCCACCCGCGCCCGGGAACTGCGGGTCCGGCTGCGCGTCGGCCCGTCGGCGGTGGCGCTGACCGTCACCGACACCGGCGGCGAACCCGTGGCGTCGCTGGACGCGCTCGTGCTGCGGCCGATCTCCGCCGACCAGCTCGACGCCGCCCGACGCACCGCCAACCGGTCGCTGTACCGGCTCGACTGGACTCCCGCCCCCGCCGTGGCCGCCGGGCATCCGGCCCGGATCGTCGCCCTCGGCCAGGAGGACACCGACGGGTACGCCGACCTGCCCGCGCTGACCGCCGCCCTGCGCGCCGGCGCGCCGGTGCCCGACGCGGTCGTCGTCGCCGCCGGCCGGCGCACCGACGAGCCGGACCCGGTGCGGGCCGCACACCTGATCAGCCACGAGATCCTGGCCGTGGCCCAGGCCTGGCTCGCCGAGGACGCCCTGGCAACGGCCCGGCTGGTGGTCACCACCCAAGGCGCCGCGTACGCCGTCGACACCGACCGGGTCGACGACCTGCCGGCGACCACGGTGTGGGGGCTGCTGCGCTCCGCACAGTCCGAGCACCCGGACCGGATCGTCCTGGTGGACCTCGACGCGGACCCGCGCTCCGCCGCCGCCCTGCCGGCGGCGCTGGCCACCGGAGAGCCGCAGCTCGCCATCCGGGACGGCCAGCTGAGGGTGCCCCGGCTCGGCCGGCTCGCGCCACCGCCGTCGGAGTCGACCACGCCCGACCTCGCCGGCGGCACCGTACTGGTCACCGGGGCAACCGGCGCGCTGGGCCGCAACCTCGCCCGGCACCTGGCCGCCCGGCACGGCGTACGGCACCTGTTGCTGGTCAGCCGCACCGGCCCGGACGCTCCCGGTGCCCGGGACCTGGTCGGGGAACTGGCCGCGGCGGGTACGACCGCGCGGGTGGTGGCCTGCGACGTCACCGACCGGGACGCGCTGGCCGTCCTGGTCGACGAGATTCCCGCCGACGCGCCACTGGTCGGCGTGGTGCACGCCGCCGGTGTCCTGGACGACGGCATCCTCGCCGCACTCACCCCGGACCGCCTCGACCGGGTGCTGCGGCCCAAGGTCGATGCCGCCTGGCGCCTGCACGAGCTGACCGAGAAGCTGGACCTCGCCGCGTTCGTGCTGTTCTCCTCCGCGTCCGGCCTGTTCGGCGCTCCCGGCCAGGCCAACCACGCCGCGGCCAACGCGTTCCTCGACGGCCTCGCCCACCACCGGCGGGCCAGGGGGCTGGCCGTCACCTCGATGGCCTGGGGCCCCTGGGCCAACGAGGAGGGGCGGGACGGCCACGTCGACGAGGACCGGATGCGCCGCGCCGGCTTCCGCCCGTTCGGCCCCGACGAGGGCATGGAGCTGTTCACCGAGGCGCTGCGCGGCGGCGACCCGGTGGTCGTACCCGTGGGGCTGGACCTGGCGGCGCTCGGCCGGCTCGGGTCGGCGCTGCCCCGGCCGCTGCACGGCCTGGTCCGCACCGCCGCCCCGACCCGGGCCGCCGCCGGCGGCGACCCGGCCGCGTTGCGGGAGACCCTGGCCGCCACGCCGGAGGCCGAGCGGGACCGGGTCCTGTCCGACCTGGTCCGCACCCACGCCGCGGCGGTCCTCGGCTACCCGTCGTTCCGGGCCATCGGCGAGGACCGGGGCTTCGTCGAGCTGGGCTTCGACTCGCTGATGGCGATGGAGTTCCGCAACCGGCTCGCCGCCGCCACCGGCCTGCGCCTGCCGGCCACGCTGATCTACGACCGGCCGACCACCACCGCCCTGGTGGGGCATCTGCGGGGCGGGCTGCTGGCCGAGCGGACCACCTCCGCGCTGTCCGTACTCGGCGACCTGAACAAGCTGGAAAACGCCATGAAGTCGGTCGCGGCCGACGACACCGACCGGACCGCTGTCGCCGCCCGACTGCGGGAACTGCTCTCCCTCTGGACCATCGCCGAGCCCCGTACCGACGACCCGGCGGCCGATGCCGGCCTGCACTCCGCCAGCGCCGAGGAGATCTTCAGCATCCTCGACGACGAACTCGGAACGGCCTGACGCCGCATGTCACGGACCTCGAATCCCGATACGGAGCGTCGCGATGCCCACTGAGCAAGAGTTCCTCGAGTACCTCCGGCGCGCGACGGCGGACCTGCGCGAGGCTCGCCGCCGGGTGCGCGAGGTGGAGGCGAAGGACCGGGAACCGATGGCCATCGTCGGGATGGCCTGCCGGTTCCCCGGCGACGTACGCAACCCGGCCGACCTGTGGAACCTGGTGGCCGAAGGGCGGGAGGGGACGGGGGAGTTCCCCGCCGACCGGGGCTGGGAACTCGACCGGCTCTTCTCCGCCGACCCGGACCGGCCCGGCACCTCGTACGCCGACCGGGGCGGGTTCCTCTACGACGCCACCGAATTCGACCCGGGCTTCTTCGGCATCTCGCCCCGCGAGGCCCTCGCCATGGACCCCCACCAGCGGGTGCTGCTGGAGGCCGCCTGGGAGGCCTTCGAGTCGGCCGGGATCGACCCGACCCGGCTGCGCGGCAGCCGCACCGGCGTCTTCGCCGGCGTGATGTACCACGACTACGCCTCCCGCGTACTGGACCTGCCCGACGGCGTCGAGGGCTACATCGGCACCGGCAACTCCGGCAGCGTGGTCTCCGGGCGGGTGGCGTACACGCTCGGCCTCGAGGGGCCGGCCGTGACCGTCGACACCGCCTGCTCGTCGTCGCTGGTCGCCGTGCACCTCGCCGTGCAGGCGCTGCGCCAGCGCGACTGCGACCTGGCGCTGGCCGGCGGCGTCACCGTCCTCGCCACCCCCGGCGTCTTCGCCGACTTCTCCCGGCAGCGCGGCCTCGCCCCGGACGGTCGGTGCAAGTCGTTCGCCGCCGCCGCCGACGGCACCGCCCTGTCCGAAGGGGTGGGCGTCCTGCTGCTCCAGCGGCTCTCCGACGCGCAGCGCGACGGCCGCCGGATCCTTGCCGTCATCCGCGGCAGCGCGGTCAACCAGGACGGTGCCAGCAGCGGGCTCACCACCCCGAACGGCCCGTCGCAGGAGCGGGTGATCCGGCAGGCGCTGGCCAGCGCCCGGCTCTCCCCGGCCGACGTGGACGTCGCCGAGGCGCACGGCACCGGCACCACGCTGGGCGACCCGATCGAGGCGCAGGCGCTGCTGGCCACGTACGGCCAGGACCGGTCCGCTGACCAGCCGCTCTGGCTCGGCTCGATCAAGTCCAACATCGGCCACACCCAGGCCGCCGCCGGCGTGGCCGGCGTGATCAAGATGGTGCAGGCGATCCGGCACGGCTGGCTGCCCGCCACCCTGCACGTCGACGCACCCTCCCCGCACATCGACTGGTCCGCCGGTCAGGTGTCGCTGATCACCGAGGCCCGTGCCTGGCCGGCCGTCGACCGGGAGCGCCGGGCCGCGGTGTCGTCGTTCGGGATCAGCGGTACGAACGCGCACGTCATCCTCGAACAGGCCCCCGCCGCCGAGGAGCCGGAACCGACCGGCGAACCGCTGCCGCTGACGCCGGTGTTCCTGTCCGCCCGCGGTGCCGACGCCCTCGCCGGGCAGGCCGGGCGGTGGGCCGACCGGCTCGCCGCCGACGAGGCGGTCCGGCCGGTCGACGTCGCCGTGTCGTCGCTGCCCCGGGCCACGCTGCCGGAGCGTGCCGTGGTGCTCGCCGAGAGCCGCGCGGACCTGCTCGCCGGGCTACGCGCGCTGGCGGCGGGCGAACCGGCCGCGAACGTCTCCGCCGGTGCCGCCGTCCCGCGCGGCCGGCTGGCGTTCCTCTTCTCCGGTCAGGGCGCCCAACGGGCCGGGACGGGCCGTGACCTCGCCGCCGCGTTCCCCGCCTTCGCCGACGCCCTGACCGAGGTGTGCGACCTGCTCGACCCGCTGCTGCCCCGGCCGTTGCGCGAGGTCATGTTCGCCGAGCCGGGCACGCCCGAGGCCGACCTGCTCGACCAGACGGTCTTCACCCAGGCCAGCCTGTTCGCCGTCGAGGTGGCACTGTTCCGGCTCGCCGAGCGCTGGGGCCTGCGGCCCGACTTCCTCGTCGGCCACTCCATCGGCGAGATCGCCGCCGCGCACGTGGCCGGGGTGCTGTCGCTCGCGGACGCGTGCGCCCTGGTCGCCGCGCGCGGCCGGCTCATGCAGGCGTTGCCGGCCGGTGGCGGGATGCTCGCCGTCGCCGCCGACGAGACCGCCGTACGGGACTCCCTGGCGCGGGTGCCCGGCCGGCTCGACGTCGCCGCCGTCAACGGCCCCGCCGCCGTGGTCGTCTCCGGCCCCGCCGCCGCGCTCGACGAACTGGAGCCGGTCTGGTCCGACCGGGGTACGCGGACCCGGCGGCTGCGGGTCAGCCACGCCTTCCACAGCGCGCTGATGGACCCGATGCTGGCGGAGTTCGCCGCGGTCGCCGGCGGGCTCACCTACCACCCGCCGACCATTCCCGTCGTGTCCGACCTGACCGGCCGGGTCGCCGGACCGGAGGAACTGTGCCACCCCGACTACTGGGTACGGCACGTACGCGAGGCGGTGCGGTTCGCCGACGCCGTCGACACGCTCGTCGAGGCGGGCGTCGGAGTGTTCGTGGAGCTGGGGCCGGCCGGTGTGCTCACCGCGATGACCCAGGACTGCCTCGCCGGGCGGGCCGCCGACGCGCCCGACCCGGTGGTGGTGCCCCTGCTGCGCAGGGACCGGCCGGAACCACGCGCGCTGCTGGAGGCGATGGCACGGCTGCACGTCGACGGCGTCCCGGTCGACTGGGCCGGCCAACTCGGCGGCGGACGCCCGGTCGACCTGCCCACGTACGCCTTCCAGGGCGAGCGGTACTGGCTGGAACCGGCGGGCCGGCTCGTCGACGTCTCCGGCGCCGGTCTCGGCGCGGCCGGGCACCCGCTGCTCGCCGCGGCGGTGGCGGTGGCCGGCGAGGACATGGTGCTGCTCACCGGCCGGATCGCGGCCACCTCCCACTCCTGGCTCGCCGACCACGTCGTCGCCGGGACGGTCGTGGTGCCGGGTACGGCGCTGATCGAACTGGTGGTGCGGGCCGGCGACGAGGCGGGTGCCGCCCGGGTACGGGAGTTGACCCTCGGCGTACCGCTGGTGCTGCCCGCCGACGGCGGGGTCCGGGTCCAGGTACGGGTGGGCGCCGCCGACGACTCGGGCGTCCGCCCGGTCACCGTGCACTCCCAGCCGGAGGACGACCCGGACGCCGGCTGGACCCGGCACGCTGACGGTGTGCTGGAGCCGGCGCTGCCCGAGGAGCCGGGCCTCGACGCCTGGCCGCCGAACGCGGCGACCGAGGTGGACCTCACCGGCTGGTATCCGGCGGTGGCCGAGCGTGGCCTGTCGTACGGGCCGGTCTTCCAAGGTCTGCGTCGACTGTGGACGGCGGGGGCGGAGGTCTTCGCCGAGGTGGCGCTGCCCACGGACGTCGGCGCCGACGCGGGGGCGTTTGGGGTGCACCCGGCGCTGCTGGACGCGGCGCTGCACCCGGTGGGCCTGCTGCTGTCCGACGGCGACGGGACCGGACCGAGCGTGCCGTTCGCGTTCGAGGGCGTGCAGGTGCATGCCGCCGGCGCGGCCCGGCTGCGGGTACGGCTGACCCGGGACGGCTCCGCGGTGCGCCTGGTGGCGGTGGACGAGACGAACACCCCCGTGGTGTCGGTGGACTCCCTCGTACTGCGGGAACTGGGCGGCGTACCGGCGTCCGGCGCGGTCGGTCGGTCGCTGTTCGAGGTGACCTGGCAGCCGGAGCGGATCGCACCGGCCGGGACCACGCCGGACTGGGCCGTTCTCGGCGCCGGCTGCCCCGGCCTGCCCGACGTCGCCGCGTACGCCGCCGTGGCGGACGTGGTCGCCCCGGACCGCCCGGCCCCCGCCCTGCTCCTGCTGCCTGCCACCACCGCTGCCACCGACGGCCCGGGGAAGGCGACGACCCCGGCCGTACCCGGGCTGGTGCGGTCGTCGACCGGCGACGTGCTGGCGGTCGTGCAGGCCTGGCTCGCCCTCGACGCACTGGCCGACACCCGCCTGGTGGTGCTCACCCGGGGTGCGGTGAGCGCGGCACCGGGCGACCGGATCGCCGATCTGGCCGGGGCCGCCCTGTGGGGTCTGCTGCGGTCCGCGCAGTCGGAACACCCGGGACGCATCGTCCTCGCCGACGTCGACCGCGACCCTGACCCCGAGATGCTCGCCGTGCTCGCCACGGTGGCCGCCGATCCGGCCGGGACGGGCGGGCAGGTCGCACTGCGCGGCGCCGAACCGCTGAGCCCCCGGCTGGTCCGCACCGCGCCACCGGCCGGTGACGGTCCGGCGGTGGGCGAGGGCACGGTACTGGTCACCGGCGGCACCGGCGCGCTGGGTGCGCTGGTCGCGGAACACCTGGTCCGGGCGTACGGGGCACGGTCGGTGCTGCTCGTATCCCGGCAGGGGCCCGCCGCGCCGGGCGCCACCGACCTGGTCGACCGGCTGACCGCACTGGGTGCCCGGGCGGAGGTGGTGACCGGCGACGTCACCGACCGGGCCCAGGTCCACGACCTGGTCGGTCGGATCGCCGCGTCCGGCCGGCTGGCCGGTGTGGTGCACGCGGCCGGTGTTCTGGACGACGGCGTGCTCACCGGGATCACGCCGGAGCGGCTGGCGTCGGTGTTGGCGCCGAAGGTGGATGCCGCCTGGTGGCTGCACGAGGCGACCGCCGGTCTGGACCTCGACCTGTTCGTGTTGTTCTCGTCGATCGCCGGCGTGTGGGGATCACCCGGCCAGGCCGCGTACGCGGCCGGGAACTCGTTCCTGGACGCCCTCGCCACCCACCGGCGTGGCCTCGGCCTGCCGGGGGTGTCGCTGGCCTGGGGTATGTGGGACGTCGACGGGATGGCCGCCTCGGTTGGCGATGTCGACCGGGCGCGGGCGTCCCGGGCGGGGCTGACCCCGATGAGTGCCGAGGTCGGTGTCGAGTTGTTCGACGCGGCGGTGTCCGCTGGCCGGCCGGTGTTGGTGCCGGCGGTGCTGGATCTGGCGGTGATGCGGGTTCAGGCCGGTGCCACCGGTTCGGTGCCGGCGTTGTTGCGGGTGTTGTTGGGTGTGTCGTCGTCGTCGCGTCGGCAGGCGGGTCAGGGTGGTTGGGCTGCCCGGTTGGTCGGGCTGCCCGTCGAGGAGGCCCGGGAGCGGGTCGGGGTTCTCGTTCGGGGTCTGGTGGCGCAGGTGTTGGGGCATGGTAGTGCGGAGCGGGTGCCGGCTGACCGGGCGTTTCGGGAGTTGGGTTTCGACTCGTTGACGGCGGTGGATCTGCGTAACCGGGTGAATGCGGCGACGGGTCTGCGGTTGTCGTCGACGTTGGTGTTCGACTATCCGTCGCCGTTGGTTCTGGCGGAGCATGTGTATCAGGAGTTGGTCGGGGTTCCGGCGGTGGTGTCGGGTGCTGCTGCTGGTGTGGCGGTGGGTGTCGACGAGCCGGTCGCGATCGTGGGTATGGCGTGTCGTTTTCCGGGTGGGGTGTCGTCGCCGGATGAGTTGTGGTCGTTGTTGGCGGCCGGTGGTGACGGGGTTTCGGAGTTTCCGGTTGATCGGGGTTGGGATCTGGATGGTCTGTTCGACCCGGATCCGGACCGCAGTGGCACGTCGTATGCCCGGCATGGCGGCTTCCTCCACGACGCGGCACAGTTCGACCCCGGCTTCTTCGGCATCTCGCCCCGTGAGGCGTTGGCGATGGATCCGCAACAGCGACTGCTGCTGGAGACGTCGTGGGAGACGTTCGAATCCGCCGGGTTGGATCCGCAGCGGTTGCGGGGCAGCCGGACCGGTGTGTTCGCCGGGGTGATGTATCACGACTACGCGTCGCAGCTTGTTGGTGTGGGTGAGGGTGTCGAGGGTTATATCGGTACGGGTAACTCGGGCAGTGTGATCTCTGGTCGGGTGGCGTACACGTTCGGGCTGGAGGGCCCGGCGGTGACCGTCGACACGGCGTGTTCGTCGTCGTTGGTGGCGTTGCACCTGGCGGCGCAGGCGTTGCGGTCGGGGGAGTGCGACTACGCCCTGGCCGGTGGTGTGACCGTGATGGCAACGCCGGGCACGTTCATCGAGTTTTCGCGGCAGCGGGGCTTGGCGGTCGATGGGCGGTGCAAGGCGTTCGCCGGCGCTGCGGACGGTACGGGTTGGGGCGAGGGTGTCGGGATGCTGTTGGTGCAGCGGTTGTCCGACGCGCAGCGCGATGGTCGGCGGATTCTCGCCGTCGTGCGGGGTAGTGCGGTCAATCAGGACGGTGCGTCGAATGGTTTGACGGCGCCGAATGGTCCGTCGCAGCAGCGGGTGATCCGGCAGGCGTTGGCCAGCGCCCGCCTGGCGCCCGGTGATGTGGATGCGGTCGAGGCGCACGGCACCGGCACCACCCTGGGTGATCCGATCGAGGCGCAGGCGCTGCTGGCCACGTACGGGCAGGACCGGCCGGCGGACCGGCCGTTGTGGCTGGGTTCGGTCAAGTCGAACATCGGGCACACGCAGGCCGCGGCGGGTGTTGCCGGGATCATCAAGATGGTCATGGCGATGCGGCACGGTGTGGTGCCGCCGACGCTGCATGTGGATGAGCCGTCTCCGCACGTCGACTGGACGGCTGGGGCGGTCGCGCTGGCGACCGAGGCGATGCCGTGGCCGGTGGTGGATCGGCCGCGTCGGGCGGCGGTGTCGTCGTTCGGTATCTCCGGCACCAACGCCCACGTCATCCTCGAACAACCGCCCGTCGTCGACGGTGAGCTGGTCGAAGATGGGCCGGCTGCTGCCGGTGACCCCGCGACGCTGGTGCCGGTGCTGGTCTCCGCGCGTTCGGCGACGGCTGTGGCCGGGCAGGCCGAGCGGTGGGCCGCCTGGCTGGCCGGGGACGGCGACCTTCGTCCGGTGGATGTGGGCTGGTCGTCGGTGACGGCCCGTTCGGTCCTGGATCACCGGGCGGTGGTGCTGGCGGAGGGCCGGGATGATCTGCTGGCCGGGCTGCGTGGTCTGGCGTCCGGTGTCCCGTCCGGTGCGGTCGTCACCGGCGAGGCGTCGCCGCGTGGTCAGCTCGCGGTGTTGTTCTCGGGTCAGGGTGCGCAGCGGGCCGGGATGGGGCGTCAGTTGTACGCGTCGTTCCCGGTGTTCGCGACCGCGTTGGACGAGGTGTGCGGTCACCTGGACGGCCTGCTGCCGCAGGGGTTGCGGGAGGTGCTGTTCGCCGAGGCCGGGACGCCGCAGGCAGACCTGTTGGATCAGACGGCCTTCACCCAGGCCGGTCTGTTCGCCATCGAGGTGGCGCTGTTCCGCCTCGTCGAGTCGTTCGGGATCGTCCCGGACTATGTGGGTGGTCATTCGATCGGTGAGGTGACGGCTGCTCATGTGGCCGGGGTGTTGTCCCTGGCGGATGCGTGTGCTCTGGTGGCGGCGCGGGGCCGGTTGATGCAGGCACTGCCGGCCGGTGGCGGCATGCTCGCGGTCGCGGCTGACGAGGCGGCGGTACGGGAGTCCCTGACCGGGCTAGCCGGGGTCGGGATCGCGGCGGTCAACGGCCCGTCGGCGGTGGTCGTCTCCGGTGCGAACGATGCCCTGAACGGGGTCGAGGCGTTCTGGTCGGGCAGGGGGTGCGGACGCGTCGGTTGCGGGTGAGTCACGCATTCCACAGTCCGTTGATGGACCCGATGCTGACCGAGTTCCAGGCTGTGCTGGGCGGGTTGACGTTCCGGGAGCCGCTGCTGCCGGTGGTGTCGAACGTGACCGGTGCGGTCGCCGACGCCGACACGCTGCGCGACCCCGACTACTGGGTCCGGCACGTGCGAGAAGCGGTCCGCTACGCCGACGGGGTCAGCGCCCTGCAAGCGGCTGGCGTCGACACGTTCCTGGAGATTGGCCCGCAGAGCGTACTGACCGCGATGAACGCGGACCTGCTCCCCGACGAAGTTTCGTCGGTGGCGGTACAGCGCCGCGACCGGCCCGAGGCACACGCACTGCTGCACGCTCTTGCCGAACTGCACGTCCACGGCATCCCGGTCACCTGGACCCAGTGGTACACCGGCGCCGGTGCCCGCCGGGTCGAGCTGCCCACGTACGCCTTCCACCGCCAGCGGTACTGGCCGGACGCGCCGATGCCGGCCGGCTCCGTGGCGACCGCCGACGAACCGGCGGACCGGCAGTTCTGGGATGCCGTCGAACGCGCCGACGCCGGCGCGCTCGCCGAGGCGATGCGGCTGGACGGCACGCAGGCCCGCCGCCTGGACGAGGCGCTGCCCGTGCTCGCCGCCTGGCGGCGGCGCCGCCGCGACCGGTCCACTGTGAACACCTGGCGCTACCGGGTGCGCTGGAAGCCCGCCACCGTCCCGACGACCGCCGTACTGTCCGGGACGTGGCTGGTGCCGGTGCCGGCCGCGTACGCCGACGCGCCGCTGACCGCCGCCGTCGTCCGGGCGCTCACCGAGGCCGGTGCGACGGCCACCCTGATCACGGTCACCGATGCCGACCGGGCCACCCTGGCCGACCTGCTGCGCGGCACCGACCCGGCGTCCGTCGCCGGGGTGTGCTCCCTGCTCGGCCTGGACGGCACCCCGCACCCGACCCACCCCGTGGTGCCGGCCGGGCTCGCCGGTACGTTCGCCCTGGTGCAGGCGCTCGGCGACGCCGGCGTGACGGCCCCGCTCTGGTGCGTCAGCAGCGGTGCCGTCAGCACCGGTCGCGCCGACCCGGTGGACCGGCCGGATCAGGCGCTGGTCTGGGGCCTCGGCCGGGTCGTCGCGCTGGAGCACCCGGACCGCTGGGGCGGCCTGGTCGACCTTCCCGCCGACCCCGACCAGCGAGCCCGCGGCCGGCTGGTCGCCGCCCTCGCCGGGATCGAACACGAGGACCAGATCGCCGTACGCGCCTCCGGCCTGTTCGTCCGCCGGCTGGTCCGCGCCACCGAGGAGCGCCCGGCCGACGGTGGTTGGCGGCCCGGCGGCACCGTCCTGGTCACCGGCGGCCTGGGCACGATCGGTGCCCAGGTGGCCCGTTGGCTGGCCCGCGAGGGCGCCGCCCACCTGGTGCTGACCGGCCGGCAGGGCGCCGCCACGACCGGCGCCGCCGAGCTGGAGGCGGAGCTGACCGGTTACGGCGCGACCGTCACCGTGGCCGCCTGCGACGTGGCCGACCGGGAATCGTTGCGTACGTTGGTCGACGGGCTGTCCCGGCGCGACGTCCGGATCGACGCGGTGTTCCACGTCGCCGGGGTGGCGCACGCCGGCGCGGTGGCCGACACCGACCTCGCCGAGCTGGCCGGCGTCCTGCGCGCCAAGGTCGCCGGCGCGGTCAACCTCGACCAGGTTCTCGGCGACGACCTCACCGCCTTCGTGCTGTTCTCCTCCGGCGCCGGGGTCTGGGGCGGTGGCCACCAGGCGGCGTACGCCGCCGGCAACGCCTTCCTCGACGCGCTCGCCGAGGACCGGCGGCGGCGCGGCCTTGCCGGCACCGCGCTCGCCTGGGGCGCCTGGGACGGCAGCGGCATGGTGGCGACCGAGGGCACCGGGCAGATGTTCCGCTCCGGAATCCGTCCCATGCACCCCGACCTGGCGGTCGCCGTGCTCGCCGGGGCGCTGGCCGGGAACGAGTCGACGCTCGTCGTCGCCGACATCACCTGGGACCGCTTCCTGCAGACCTTCACGCTGGCCCGGCCCCGGCCGCTGATCGGCGACATTCCCGAGGTGGCCCGCGCCCTGGCCGCCACCCGCTCCGGCGACGACACGGCACCGGCGTCCCCGCTGCGCGCCCGGCTCGCCGGCCTCGCCGCCCCGGAACGCCGCCGCACCCTGCTGGACCTGGTCCGGGAGCACGCCGCCGCGGTGCTCGGCCACACCTCGGCGGAGGCGATCGGCGTCGACCGGCCGTTCCGGGAACTCGGGTTCGACTCGCTGAGCGCCGTGGAGATGCGCAACCGGCTCGGCGAGGCGGTCGGGCTGGCGCTGCCGACCACGGTGGTCTTCGACCGGCCCACCCCGGCCGCTCTCGTCGACCACCTGGCCGACCAGATCCTCGGCGTCGCCGAGCCGGTGGCCGCCGCCGCCCGACCCACCGCCGCGTTGGACGAACCCATCGCCATCGTCTCGATGAGCTGCCGCTATCCCGGCGGGGTGGCTGGCCCCGAGGAGCTGTGGCGGCTGGTGGCCGACGGGCGGGACGCGATCGCCGGCTTTCCCACCGACCGGGGCTGGGACCTCGACGCGATCTACGATCCGGACCCGGACCGCCCCGGCACCTCGTACGCCCGCGAGGGCGGGTTCCTCGCCGACCTGGCCGGGTTCGACGCCGGCCTGTTCGGCATCTCACCACGGGAGGCGCTGGTCACCGATCCGCAGCAGCGGCTGCTGCTGGAGACCGGTTGGGAGCTGTTCGAGCGGGCCGGGCTCGCTCCCGCGGACCTGGGCGAGACCAGCACCGGTGTCTTCGTGGGCACCAACGGCCAGGACTACGCCACCCTGCTGCTGGCGGCGCGGGCCGAGACCGAGGGCTACCAGGCCACCAGCAACACCGCGGCGGTGATGTCCGGCCGGCTCGCGTACACGTTCGGGCTGCAGGGGCCGGCCGTCACCGTGGACACCGCCTGCTCGTCCTCGCTGGTCGCCATCCACCTGGCCTGCCAGTCGCTGCGGCAGGGTGAGTGCGACACGGCCGTCGCCGGCGGCGTGACGGTGATGGCCACGCCCGGCGCCTTCGTCGAGTTCGCCCGGCAGCGCGGGCTCGCCGCCGACGGCCGGTGCAAGTCGTACGCCGCCGCCGCCGACGGCACCAGTTGGGGCGAGGGCGCCGGGCTGGTGCTGCTCAAGCGGCTGTCCGACGCCCAGCGCGACGGCGACCCGATCCTCGCCGTGGTGCGGGGCAGCGCGGTCAACCAGGACGGCGCCAGCAACGGCCTGACCGCCCCCAACGGCCCCGCCCAGCAGCGGGTCATCCACCAGGCGCTGGCCAACGCCCGGCTGGCCCCGTCCGAGGTGGACGTCGTCGACGGGCACGGCACCGGCACCCGGCTCGGTGACCCGATCGAGGCGCAGGCGCTGCTCGCCACGTACGGGCAGGACCGGCCGGCGGACCGGCCGCTGCTGCTCGGCTCGGTGAAGTCGAACATCGGCCACACCCAGGCCGCCGCCGGTGTGGCCGGTGTGATCAAGATGGTGATGGCGCTGCGGCACGACGAACTGCCGCCGACGCTGCACGTGGACCAGCCCTCGCCGCACGTCGACTGGACGGCCGGGGCGATCGCGCTGCTGACCGCGGCACAGCCGTGGCCGGCGACCGACCGGCCGCGCCGGGCCGCCGTGTCGGCCTTCGGGGTCAGCGGCACCAACGCCCACCTCATCCTCGAACAGGCGCCGGCCGTCGAGCCGGCGGCGCCGGTGGGCGAGGGCACCCCAGCGCCGGCGTCCCTGCCGGTGCTGCCGTGGCCGGTGTCGGCGGCTGCTGGGGCCGGGCTGCGTGCCCAGGCCGCGCGGCTGGCCGACTGGCTGCCGGGCACCGCGGCCGGCGACCTAGAGATCGCGTACGGGCTGGCCAACGGCCGGTCGGCGTTGCGGCACCGGGCCGTGCTGGTCGCCCCCGACCGGGCCACCTTCCAGGCCGGGCTGCGTGCGCTCGCCGCCGGCGAGAGCCACCCGAGCCTCGTCCAGGGGGTGGCCGAGCCGGGCGGACGGCTCGCCGTGCTCTTCTCCGGGCAGGGCGCCCAGCACGCCGGGATGGGCCGGGACCTGTACGCCGCCTTCCCCGCCTTCGCGGCGGCCCTGGACGCGGCCTGCCAGCACCTGGACACCCACCTGCCCCGACCGCTGACGGAGGTGATGTTCGCGGCACCGGGCACGCCGGAGGCGGCGCTGCTGGACGAGACGGTCTTCACCCAGGCCGCGCTCTTCGCCTTCGAGACGGCGCTGTTCCGGCTGCTGGAAAGCTGGGGGATCCGCCCCGAACTGGTCGCCGGACACTCGGTCGGGGAGATCACCGCCGCGCACGTCGCGGGCGTGTTCAGCCTGCCGGACGCCTGCACGCTGGTCGGCAACCGGGGACGGCTGATGCAGGCCCTGCCGGCCGGCGGCGGCATGCTCGCGGTCGCCGCCGCTGAGGCCGACGTGCTCGCGGCCCTCACCGGGTACGCCGACCGGGTGGCCGTCGCCGCCGTCAACGGCCCGGCCGCCGTGGTGCTCTCCGGAGAGTCGGCCGCGCTGGACGAACTGGCCGCCCGCTTCGGTGAAGACGGCGTACGCACCAAGCGGCTGCGGGTCAGCCACGCCTTCCACAGCCCGCTGATGGTGCCGATGCTGGCCGACTTCGCCGCCGTGGCGGCCACCCTCGAGTACGCCCCACCGACCCTGACGGTGCTGTCCAACCTGACCGGCGCGCCCGCCGACCCCGACGAACTGCGGACCGCCGACTACTGGGTGCGGCACGTCCGGGAGGCCGTCCGGTTCGCCGACACCGTCGACCGGCTGCCCGCCCACGGGGTCACCGCCGTACTGGAGGTCGGCCCGGACACGGTGCTGACCGCGCTCGCCGCCGACCTGCTGCGCGCCGAGGACCGGATGCTGGTGACCGGCACCCAGCGGTCCGGCCGGGACGAGGTCGCCACCCTGCTCGGGGCGCTGGCGGCACTGCACTGCCACGGTGTGCCGGTGGGCTGGACCGCACTGCTGCCGGCCACCGCCCCGGTGCCGCTGCCCACGTACGCCTTCCAGCACGACCGGTTCTGGCCGACCCTCACCGGCGGTGCGGTCCCGACCGCCGAGGCGGCCGCCACCGGGGATGACGGCTTCTGGCAGGCCGTCGTCGAGCAGGACGGCGACGCCTTCGCCGAGCGGGTCGGGCTCGACCCCGACCGGTCGCTGCGCGACCTGTTGCCCGACCTCGCGGACTGGCGTCGGCGGCAGCGGGAGGGGGCGCTCGCCGACGGCTGGCGCTACCAGATCACCTGGCCGGTGCGGCAGCCCGCCACGGCGCCGGCGCCCGGCGACTGGCTGCTGGTCACCCCGCCCGGCGCGACCGATGTCGCCGATCAGCTCGCCGGCCTGCTGGCCGGGCCCGGGGGCACCGTACGCACCCTGGTGGTCGACCCGGCCGCCACCACCCGTGACGAGTTGGCCGGCCGGCTCGCCGAGCCCGGTGGCGCGACCCGGATCGTGTCCCTGCTGGCGCTGGACGAGCGGCCCCGGCCCGACCATCCCGCCGTACCGGCCGGGCTCACCGCCAACCTGGCGCTGATCCAGGCGGTGACCGGCGTCCTGCCGGCCGCCGGACTGTGGCTGCTCACCCGCCAGGCGGTCAGCACCGGCACCGGTGACCCGGTGGTGAACCCCGCCCAGGCGACCACGTGGGGCCTCGGCATGGTCGCCGCCCTGGAACACCCGGCCCACTGGGGTGGCCTGCTCGACCTGCCCGCCGTCCTGGACGCGGCGACCGGCGGACACGCCGTACGCGTCCTGCTGAACAGCGACCAGGAGGATCAGGCGGCGGTCCGGGCGACCGGTGTGCACCTGCGCCGGCTGGCCCGGGCGAGCCGGGCGGGCGCGCCGGACGGACCCGGCTGGCAGCCGCACGGCACCGTCCTGATCACCGGCGGCACCGGCGCCATCGGCCGGTACGCCGCCGCCTGGTTCGCCCGGCACGGCGCCGAACGGCTGGTCCTGGTCAGCCGGAGCGGTCCGGCCGCGCCCGGCGCCGACGAGTTGGTGGCGGAGCTGGCCGACCTCGGCGCGAGCGCCCGGGTCGTCGGCTGCGACCTCGCCGACCCCGACGCCGTCGCCGGGCTGGCCGAGGAGCTTCGCCGTGACGGCGGCGTGCAGGCGGTGCTGCACGCCGCCGGCGTCGGACGGCTGAACCCGATCGCCGCGGTCGGCCCCGACGAACTCGCCGACGTGGTCTCCGGCAAGATCGCCGGCGCCCGGCACCTGGCCGAGTTCCTCGACCCGGACCAGCTCGAACTGGTCGTCCACTTCTCCTCCATCTCGGCGGCCTGGGGCGTCGGCGACCACGGCGCGTACGCGGCCGGCAACGCCTTCCTCGACGCGTTCGCCCAGTCCCGGCCGGCCGGTCGGGCCCGGGTCCTGTCGGTCAACTGGGGACCCTGGTCCGGGGGCGGCATGGCCAGCGACGAACTCGCCGCGGCGATGCGGCGGCGTGGCGTCACCCTGCTCGACCGGGAGCCGGCGATGGCCGCCCTGCGCGCCGCCGTCGCCGCGCCCGGCCCGCAGGTCACCGTCGCCGACGTGGACTGGGTCCGGTTCGCGCCGCTCTTCGCCTCCGCCCGGTCCCGGCCGCTGATCAGCGAGATCCCCGAGGTGGCGGCGCTGGCGGTCGCGCCGGAGCAGACCCTCGCCGACGGCGACGAGGTCCTGACCCAGCTGCGGAAGCGGCTCGCCAACCTGTCCGAGGACGAGCAGACCCGGCTGCTGGTCGACCTGGTCCGCGCCGCCGCCGCCGAGGTCATCGGGCACGACAGCCCGTACGCGCTGGAGAGCGCCCGGCCGTTCCGGGATCTGGGCTTCGACTCGCTGACCGCGGTGGAGTTGCGCGGCCGGTTGGCGCGGCTGACCGGCCTCAACCCGGCCAGTTCGGTGGTCTTCGACTTCCCGACCCCGCTGGCGCTGGCTGAGCACCTGCGGGGCGAACTGGTCAGCGAGGCGTCCGTCGAGGCACTGCCCACGGTGGAGGAACTCGACCAGCTGGAGAGCGCCCTGGTGCTGCGCGACCAGGACGACCTCGGCCGGGTACGGGTCACCCTGCGCCTGCAGCGTCTGCTGGAACGCCTCGGTGGGGCGGAGCACGGCGGTGGCACCGAGGTGGTGGACCGGCTGCGGGTGGCCAGCAACCAGGAGCTTTTCGATCTTGTGGACCGGGACCTCGGGCTCTCCTGAGCCACGCGTCGACACCGGTGAGGAACGAGGGAGCGGGATTTCATGTCGGATGAAGAGCGGCTGCGTGAGTACCTGACGCGGGTCATCGCCGAGTTGCAGCAGACCCGGCAGCGGCTGCGTGAGGTCACCGCCGAGGAGTCCGAGCCGGTGGCGATCGTCGCCATGAGTTGCCGCTACCCCGGCGGGATCGACTCGCCGGAGGCACTGTGGTCGTTCGTCGAGGCCGGCGGCGACGCCATCACCGACTTCCCCACCGACCGGGGCTGGGACCTGGACCGGCTCTACCACGAGGACCCGGACAACCTCGGCACGTCGTACACGACCTCCGGCGGTTTCCTCCGGGACGCCGGGGCGTTCGACGCCGCCCTGTTCGGCGTCTCGCCCCGCGAGGCACAGGCCATGGATCCGCAGCAGCGGCAACTGCTGGAGGTCAGCTGGGAACTCCTCGAACGCGCCGGCATCGCCCCGCTGTCGCTGGTCGGCAGCCGTACCGGTGTCTTCGTCGGCACGTCCGGCCAGGACTACGCGTCGGTGCTGCACGGCGCCTCCGACGCCGAGGGGTACGCGGTCACCGGTGCCGCCGCCAGCGTGCTGTCCGGCCGGCTCGCGTACTCCTTCGGGTTCGAGGGGCCCGCGGTCACCGTCGACACCGCCTGCTCGTCGTCGCTGGTCGCCATCCACCTGGCCTGCCAGGCGTTGCGGCAGCGGGAGTGCGAGCTGGCCCTGGCCGGTGGAGCCACCGTACTGGCCGCTCCCGGGCCGTTCGTGGAGTTCTCCCGGCAGCGCGGGCTGGCCGCCGACGGCCGGTGCAAGTCGTTCGCCGCCGCCGCCGACGGCACCGGCTGGTCCGAGGGCGCCGGCATGCTGTTGTTGGAGCGGCTGTCGGACGCGCGGCGTAACGGTCACCGGGTGCTCGCGGTGGTGCGGGGTAGTGCGGTCAACCAGGACGGTGCGTCGAACGGGTTGACGGCGCCGAACGGCCCCTCCCAGCAGCGGGTCATCCGGCAGGCCCTGGCCGGGGCGAAACTCACCCCCGACCTGGTCGACGTGGTCGAGGCGCACGGCACCGGGACCACGTTGGGTGATCCGATCGAGGCGCAGGCGCTGCTGGCGACGTACGGGCAGGACCGGCCGGTGGGCCGGCCCCTGCTGTTGGGGTCGATCAAGTCGAACCTCGGGCACGCCCAGGCCGCCGCCGGGGTCGGTGGTGTGATCAAGATGGTGTCGGCGATGCGGCACGGGGTCGTGCCCGCCACCCTGCATGTGGACGAGCCGACCCCGCACGTCGACTGGTCGGCCGGTGACGTGGAGCTGGTGACCGAGGCGCGGCCGTGGCCGGTGGTGGACCGGCCGCGCCGGGCGGGCGTTTCGTCGTTCGGCATGAGCGGCACCAACGTCCACCTGATCCTCGAGGACGGCGGGACCGAGCCGCAGGACGCCCCACCCGCCACCGGAAGCGGGCTCCTGCCGACGGGACCGCTGCTGTGGTCGGTGTCGGCGCGGTCCAGGGGTGCGCTGGTGGGTCAGGCGGCGCGGTTGGCGGAGTTCGTCCGTGGTCGTGGTGGGGTGGATCCGGCGGAGGTGGCGTGGTCGTTGGTGTCGGCCCGGTCGGTGTTCGATCACCGGGCGGTGGTGGTGGGTGGTGGTGTCGGGGAGTTGCTGGCGGGGCTGGACGCGGTCGCCGGTGGTGTGCCGGCGGGGAATGCGGTGTCCGGGGTCGCGGTCGATGGTGGTGCTGGTCCGGTGTTCGTGTTTCCGGGTCAGGGTGCGCAGTCGGTGGGGATGGCGGCGGGTCTGGTCGGTTCGTGTGCGGTGTTCGACGAGGCGTTGGCTGATTGTCAGCGGGTGTTGGCGCCGTGGCTGGATGTGGATCTGGTGTCGGTGTTGACCGGTGACGACCAGTCGTGGTTGGAGCGGGTGGAGGTGGTCCAGCCGGTGTTGTTCGCGGTCGGGGTTGCTCTGGCCGCGGTGTGGAAGCAGGCCGGCGTGACTCCGCGGGCTGTCATCGGGCATTCGCAGGGGGAGATCGCGGCGGCGTGTGTGGCGGGGATTCTGAGTTTGGAGGATGCGGCGAAGACGGTGGCGTTGCGGTCGCGGGCGTTGGCGGTGTTGGCGGGGTCGGGTGCGATGGCGTCGGTGGATCTGTCGGTCGAGGAGGTGACCGGCCGTCTGGACGGGTTTGTGGGTGTGGGTGTGGCGGCGGTGAATGGTCCGTCGACGGTGGTGGTGTCGGGTCCGCCGGGGCCGGTCGCGGGTCTGGTCGCGGCGTGTCAGGCCGACGGTGTGCGGGCCCGGGTGATTCCGGTGGATTATGCGTCGCATTCGCCGGCGGTGCAGCAGGTTGCCGAGCAGTTGCGGACGGATCTGGCGGGTGTCGCGCCGCGGACCGGTGGGGTGCGGTTGGTGTCGACGTTGACCGGTGACTGGGTGGATCCGGGGTCGATGGGTGCGGATTACTGGTATGAGAATCTGCGGCGGCCGGTGTTGTTCGATGCGGCGGTTCGGGTCGCGATCGGGGCGGGGTGTTCGACGTTTGTGGAGGTGTCTCCGCATCCGGTGTTGGGGATGCCGGTGACCGCGATCCTGGACGATCTGGACACCACGGGGCATGTGTTGGGCACGTTGCGTCGGGGTGAGGACGATCCGACCCGGTTGTTGACCAGTCTGGCGACGGCGTACACGGTCGGTCTGCCGGTTGATTTGACGGCGGTGTTGGCGCCGGCTGCGGTGACGGAGCTGCCGACGTACGCGTTCGACCACCGCCGGTACTGGATCGACATGCCGGCGTACCAGGTCCAGGACGTGGCCGCCGCCGGGCTGCACGACCCCGGACACCCCCTGCTCAGCGCGACCGTACGGGTGCCCGACGACGACACCGTCGTGCTCACCGGCCGGCTGTCCACCCGTACCCACCCGTGGCTGGCCGAGCACGTCGTCCGGGGAACGGTCGTCGTGCCGGGCACCGCACTGCTCGACATGGTCGTCCGGGCCGGCGACGAGGTCGACGCCGGTCAGGTCGGCGAACTGGTCCTGCTCGCCCCGATGGTGCTGCCCACCGACGGCGCCGCCGTCCAGGTGCGGCTGCGCCTCGGCGCCCCCGACGCCGACGGGAAGCGGGCCGTTACCATCCACTCCCGACCAGAGCAGGCCGACGACGACGAGTGGACCCGGCACGCCGAAGGTGTGCTGCACGCACACCCGGCGCCGTCCGGCCCGGTGCTCGCCGACTGGCCACCCGCCGGGGCGATCCCGGTCGAGACCGACCTGCCCGAGTGGTACGCGCGGATGGCCGACGGCGGGCTCACGTACGGGCCGGCGTTCCAGGGGCTGCGTCAGACCTGGCGCCACGGCGACGAGGTGTATGCCGAGGTGGCGTTGCCGGAGACGACCGCCGGTGCGGCGGCCGACTTCGGCCTGCACCCGGCGCTGCTCGACGCGGCGCTCCAGGCGTGCGGCGTGACCGCCCTGGTCGGCGACCCGGCCGACGTGTGGATGCCGTTCGCCTTCGAGTCGGTCGCGCTGCACGCCCACGGCGCCACCCGGCTCCGGGTACGACTGCGTGCGCTGAGCCGCGACACGGTCGCCGTCGCCGTCGCCGATGCCGCCGGCCAGCCCGTCGCCGAGATCGGTGCGCTGACGTTCCGGCCCGCCTCGGCCGTCCCGGCGGCCCCGGCCGCACACCGCGACGCCCTGTTCCACCTCGACTGGCTGCCCGCCGGCCCGGCCACCGCCGGGCAAAGCCTGCGCTGGGCGGTGCTCGGCGCCGCCCCGGCCGGATTGCCGGAGGCGTCGGCGGCGGCCGCACACCCGGTCCAGCGGTACGCCGACCTGGCCGCGCTGGTCGCGGCGATCGACGCCGACGGTGCCGTACCCGACGTGGTGGTCTATCCGCCCGACGCCGACGGCGACGACCCGGTGCGGGCCACGCACGACGCCGCCCGGGCGGCGCTGGCGCTGCTCGGCGGCTGGCTCGCCGAGCCCCGCCTCAACGACGCCCGGCTGGTGTTCCGGACCCGTGGTGCGGTCGGCGCGACCCCCGGCGAGGCCCCCCGCCGCCCGGCGCAGGCCGCCGTGTGGGGACTGGTCCGCTCCGCGCAGTCCGAGCACCCGGGCCGCTTCCTGCTGCTCGACACCGACGACACCGCCGCCTCCGCCGGGGCGGTGGCATCGGCGGTCGGTTCCGGCGAACCGCAGGTCGCGCTCCGCGACGGCGCCGCCCTGGTGCCCCGGCTCACCCGGGCCCGGGACACCGGCGGGCTCGCGCTGCCCGACGGCGACACCCCGTGGCGGCTCGACGTGGCCGTCAAGGGAACGCTGGAGAACCTGACCCTGGTGCCGTGCCCGGAGGCCGCCGCCGCGCTGCCGGCCGGCCAGGTACGCGTCGCGATGCGTGCCGCCGGACTGAACTTCCGCGACGTCGTGCTGGCTCTCGGCATGGTGCCCGACCAGGAGGGACTCGGCAACGAGGGCGCGGGCGTCGTCCTCGAGGTCGGCCCCGGGGTGACCGACCTGGCGCCGGGCGACCGGGTGATGGGCCTGTTCCCCAGCTCGTTCTCGTCGGTCACGATCACCGACCACCGGGTGGTGACCCGGATCCCCGACGGCTGGTCGTACGCGGACGCGGCGGCCGTACCGGTGGTGTTCCTGACCGCCTGGTACGGCCTGGTCGAGCTGGCCCGGCTGCGGGCCGGCGAGTCCGTGCTGATCCACGCCGCGGCCGGCGGGGTCGGCATGGCCGCCGTCCAGATCGCCCGCCATCTCGGCGCCGAGGTCTACGGCACCGCCAGCACCGGCAAGTGGCCGGTGCTGCGCGACACCGGTTTCGACGACGCCCACATCGCCTCGTCGCGCACCCTCGGCTTCGTCGACGAGTTCCGCGGGCGCACCGGCGGCCGTGGCGTCGACGTGGTGCTCAACGCGCTCAGCGGCGAGTTCGTCGACGCCTCGCTGCGCCTGCTCGGCCCCGGCGGCCGGTTCGTCGAGATGGGCAAGACCGACAAGCGGGATCCGGAGCGGGTCGCCGCCGACCATCCGGGCGTGAGCTACCAGGTCTTCGACGTCATCGACGCCGGCCAGGACCGCATCGGGCGGATGCTCGGCGAGGTGATGGCGCTGTTCGCCGCCGGCGTCCTGCAGCCCCTGCCGAGGCGGACCTTCGACGTACGGCAGGCGCCCGAGGCGTTCCGGTTCCTCAGCCAGGCCCGGCACGTCGGGAAGCTCGCCCTGACCATCCCCCGGCAACCGCGTCCCGACGGCACGGTGCTGGTCTCCGGCGCCACCGGCACCCTCGGCGCGCTGGTCGCCCGGCACCTGGTCACCGCGCACGGCGCCCGCCACCTGCTGCTGGTCAGCCGGCGCGGTCCGGCCGCGGCGGGGGCCGACGAACTGCTGGCCGAGCTGAAGGAACTCGGTGCGCAGGCCACCGTCGTCGCCGCCGACCTGGCCGACCCGGCGGCGGTGGCCGACGTACTGTCCATGGTGGACGCGCGGCACCCGCTGACCGCCGTCGTGCACACCGCCGGCGTCCTCGACGACGGCACCGTCGACCAGCTGACCCCGGAGCGCCTCGACGCCGTACTGCGGCCCAAGGTCGACGCGGCCTGGAACCTGCACCACGCCACCCTCGACCGGGAACTCGACGCCTTCGTCCTCTTCTCCGCCGCGGCCGGCGTACTCGGCGCGCCGGGCCAGGGCAACTACGCCGCCGGCAACGCCTTCCTCGACGCGCTCGCCGCGCACCGGCGCGCACTCGGGCTGCCCGCCGTCTCGCTGGCCTGGGGCCTGTGGGAGAAGGCCAGCGGGATGACCGGGCACCTCGACGCCGCCGACCTGCGCCGCCTCGACCGGGGCGGAATGGTCGGGCTGGTCACGGCGGAGGCGCTGGCGTTGCTCGACGTCGCCCGTGACTCCGAACGGGCCCTGGTGGTGCCCGCCCGGCTCAGCACCGCCGGCGGCACCGGCCCCGTCCACCCCCTGCTGTCCCAGCTCGTCCGCCAGCGGGCACGCCGTAGCGCGGCCGGCGGCGCCGAGGCCACCGACGGCGCGGCGTTCGCCGAGGCGATGCGGGGCCTTCCCGAGGAGAAGCGGGTACGCGCCCTGACCGATCTGGTCCTGGCGCACGTGGCGACCGTGCTCGGGCACGCCGACCCGGCCGCCGTCGAGCCGACCCGGGCGTTCCGCGAACTCGGCTTCGACTCGCTCACCGCGGTCGAGCTGCGCAACCGGCTCGGCGCGGCCACCGGACTGCGGCTGCCCGCGACCCTGATCTTCGACAACCCGGCGCCGAACGTCCTTGCCGCCTGGCTGGCCGGCCGGTTCGTTCCGGCCGGGGGCGGTGAGCGGGCCGCCGGCCTCGGGCCGGACCTCGACCGGCTGGAGGCGGCCCTCGCCGGCCTCGACGCCGACGGCGACGAATTCCGGCGGATCACCGACCGGCTGCACGGCCTGCTGGACCGGTTGACGGCGCGGCGGTCCGACGACGATGACGACCTGGAGTCGGCCACCGCCGAGAACATCTTCGACCTCATCGACCGCGAACTGGAGACGTCGTGATGGTCAGTCGCACCGACATCGGCATGCCAAGTGAGGTGGGTTCGCGATGAGCACCGAGGACGAGAAGTACGTCGAGTACCTCAAGCGGACGACCTCCGAGTTGCGGCGTACCCGCCGTCGGCTGCGTGAGCTGGAGGCCCGCGACACCGAGCCGATCGCCATCGTGGCGATGAGCTGCCGTTACCCGGGCGGTGTCGACAGCCCCGAGGCGCTGTGGGACCTGGTCCGCGACGGAGCCGACGGCATCGGGCCGTTCCCCGCCGACCGGGGCTGGGACCTCGACCGGCTGTTCCACCCCGACCCCGACAACCCCGGCACCAGCTACGTCCGGGAGGGCGGCTTCGTCCACGACGCCGGGGACTTCGACGCCGACCTGTTCGGCATCTCGCCCCGTGAGGCCCTCGCCATGGACCCCCAGCAGCGGCTGCTGCTGGAGGCGTCCTGGGAGGTGTTCGAGCGCGCCGGGCTGCCGCTGCCGGCCGTGCGTGGCAGCCGTACCGGGGTGTTCGTCGGTGCGGCCTCGCACGGCTACGAGCGGGTGGTCGCCCAGACCGAGAACGGCGAAGGGCACCTGCTCACCGGCAGCGCCCCCAGTGTCATCTCCGGGCGGGTCGCGTACACCCTGGGGTTGGAGGGGCCGGCGGTCACCGTCGACACCGCCTGCTCGTCGTCACTGGTCGCGCTGCACCTGGCCGCGCAGGCACTGCGCAACGGCGACTGCGACCTGGCCCTGGCCGGCGGGGTCACGGTCATGCCGACCCCGGGTGTCTTCGTCGGCTTCTCCCGGCAGCGCGGCCTGGCCACCGACGGCCGGTGCAAGGCGTTCGCCGCCGCCGCCGACGGCACCACCTGGTCCGAGGGCATCGGCCTGCTGCTGGTCACCCGCCTCTCCGACGCGGTACGCCGGGGACAGCCGGTGCTCGCCGTGATCCGGGGCAGCGCGGTCAACCAGGACGGCGCCTCCAACGGCCTCAGCGCCCCGCACGGGCCCTCCCAGGAACGGGTCATCCGGCAGGCGCTGGCCCACGCCCGGATCAGCCCCGACCAGGTCGACGTGGTGGAGGCGCACGGCACCGGCACCCGCCTCGGCGACCCGATCGAGGCCCAGGCGTTGCTCGCCACGTACGGGCAGGAGCGGGGTGACGGCGGACCGCTGCTGCTCGGGTCGATCAAGTCGAACATCGGCCACACCCAGGGGGCCGCCGGCGTGGCCGGTGTGATCAAGATGGTGATGGCGATCCGGTACGGGGTGGTGCCGCCGACGTTGCACGTGGACGCGCCGACTCCGGAGGTGGACTGGTCGGCGGGTGCGGTGTCGCTGGTGACCGAGGCGACGCCGTGGCCGGCGGTGGAGCGGCCGCGTCGCGCGGGGGTGTCGTCGTTCGGGGTGTCGGGCACCAACGCGCACACCATCATCGAGCAGGCTCCCGAGCCGGAGGCCGCCGAACCGGCGCAGGACGACGTCCCGCGGCCGTCCGTGCTGGTGCGTCCGGTCGTGCCGGTGCCGCTGTCGGCCCGTTCCGACACCGCCGTCGCCGCCCAGTCCGGCCGGTTGGCCCGGTGGCTCGCCGCCGCCGACGACGCGCGTCCGCTCGACGTCGGCTGGTCGTCGGCGACGACCCGGACCGCTCTGGAGCACCGGGCGGTGGTGCTGGCGGAGGAGCCGGCGGATCTGTTGGCCGGGCTGCGTGCGTTGGCGGCGGGTTCGCCGTCGGGCGCGGTGGTGACCGGTTCGGGGGTACGTCGGGGACCGCTTGCGGTGTTGTTCTCCGGTCAGGGTGCGCAGCGGGCCGGGATGGGTCGTGAGTTGTACGGCGCGTTCCCGGTGTTCGCGGCGGCGCTGGACGAGGTGTGCGGGCTGTTGCCGGGTGGGTTGCGGGAGGTGTTGTTCGCCGGGGCCGGGTCGCCCGAGGCGGACCTGTTGGACCAGACGGCGTTCACCCAGGCGGGTCTGTTCGCGGTCGAGGTGGCGCTCTTCCGCCTCGTGGAGTCGTTCGGGATCGTGCCGGACTACGTCGGCGGTCACTCGATCGGCGAGGTGACGGCCGCGCACGTGGCCGGTGTGTTGTCGCTGGCGGACGCGTGTGCTCTGGTGGCGGCGCGGGGCCGGTTGATGCAGGCCCTGCCGGCCGGTGGCGGAATGCTGGCGGTCGCGGCTGACGAGGTGGCGGTGCGGGAGTCGCTGGCCGGGTTGGTCGGGGTCGGGGTCGCGGCGGTGAACGGCCCGTCGGCGGTGGTCGTGTCGGGTGACGTGGCCGCTCTGGATGATCTTGAGGTGTTCTGGGGCGACCGCGGTGTGCGGACGCGTCGACTGCGGGTGAGTCACGCGTTCCACAGCCCGCTGATGGAACCGATGCTCGCCGATTTCCGGGCCACGCTCGACCGGCTGACGTTCGCCGCGCCGTCCGTACCGGTGGTCTCCAACCTCACCGGAACGATCGACCCGGACGAGATGCGCACCCCGGACTACTGGGTGCGACACGTCCGGGAAGCGGTCCGCTACGCCGACGGCGTCGCCGCCCTGCGCACGGCCGGGGTCGACACGTTCGTGGAGGTCGGACCCCGCAGCGTGCTGACCGCGCTGCACACCGACCTGCCCACCGGCGACGCGCTGACCGTGCCCGTGCAGCGCGGGGACCGCCCCGAGCCGCACGCCCTGCTGCACGCCCTGGCCGAACTGCACGTCCACGGCATCCCGGTCACCTGGCAGAGCTGGTTCACCGACACCGGCGCCACCCGCCTCGACCTGCCCACGTACGCCTTCCAGCGACGCCGCTACTGGCCCGAGGCGACCACCGACGCCGACGGCACGCCCACCGCCGAGCGGCCGGCCGACGCGGACGTCGACTTCTGGACGGCGGTGGAACAGGGCGACCTCACCGCACTCGCCGCCCAGGTCGGCGCCGAGAACGCCGCCCTGGACGCCCTCGCCCCGGCACTGCCGGTGCTGTCGGCGTGGCGACGGACCCGGCAGCGCGACGCCCTCCTCGACGGCTGGTCCTACCGGGTGGCGTGGGAGCCGCTGCACCCGACCCCGGTGCCCGGGCTGCCCGGCCGCTGGCTGGTCGTCGACACCGGCGCCGACGACGCGGGCGTCGCGGCGGCCCTGACCGGCGCCGGCGCCGACGTGGACACCCTCACCGTCGCGCCGGCCGTCAGCCGCCGCGACCTCGCCGAACGGCTGCGCGAGACCGGCGAGCGGGGCTGGACGGGCGTGGTGTGCGTACTGCCGGAACGGGACGACCCGCTGCCGGACGCGCCCGCCGTGTCGACCGGCGCGGCGGTCCTGCTGACCCTGGTGCAGGCCCTCACCGACACCGGCCTCGACGGCCGGGTGTGGTGCGTCTCCCGGGGCGCGGTCGCCGCCACCGCGGGGGAGCGGATCGCCGACCCGTGGGCCGCCCTTGCCTGGGGCCTCGGCCAGGTGGTCGCCCTCGAACAACCCGACCGGTGGGGCGGCCTGGTGGATGTGCCGGGCCGCGTGGACCGCGCCGTCCGGGAGACGTTCCTGGCACTGCTCGCCGACGGCGGGCAGGACCAGGTCGCCGTACGCGCCTCCGGGGCGTACGGTCGCCGGCTCGTCCCGGCCGCCGCGCCGACCGGCCCCGGCTGGCGGCCCTCCGGCACCGTCCTGGTCACCGGCGGCACCGGCGCGCTCGGGCGGCACGTCTCCCGGTGGCTGCTGGAGCACGGCGCCGCCGAGGTGGTGCTGGCGTCGCGGCGCGGCCCCGACGCCCCCGGCGCGGCCGAACTCGTCGACGAACTGGCCCCGCTCGGCGTCGCCCGGGCGGTCGCCTGCGACGTCACCGACACCGACGCGGTCACCGCGCTCGTCGCCGACCTGCCCGGGCTCACCGCGGTCGTGCACACCGCCGGCGTCGTCGACGACGGCGTACTCGACCGGATGGACCTCGACCGGATGCGGACGGTCCTTTCCGCCAAGGTCCGGGCCACCCGGGTGCTGCACGCCGCGACCGCGGGGCGGACCCTCGACGCGTTCGTCCTCTTCTCCTCCCTCGCCGGGGTGATCGGCAGCGCCGGGCAGGCCAACTACGCCGCCGCCAACGCCTACCTCGACGCGTTCGCCGCCTGGCGCCGCGACCAGGGGCTGCCGGCCACCACCCTGGCCTGGGGTGCCTGGGCCGAGCAGGGCATGGCCGCGACCGACGGCGCGCTGACCGCCCGACTGACCCGCGGCGGCCTCAACCCCATGCCCGGTGCCGAGGCGGCCACCGCCCTGGGCCGGCTGGTCAACACCGACGAGGCGGCCCTCCTGGTGGCCGACGTCGACTGGGGCCGGCTGGCCGCGTCGCGCCGCGCCACCCGGCCGAACCCGCTCCTCGGCGGCCTGCCCGGAGTGCCGGCGGCACCGGCCGGCACGGTGCGTTCCGTGGTCGTCGGCCGTTCCCTGCCGCAGCTTGCCGAACTGGTCCGGGTCCAGGCCGCCGTGGTGCTCGGCTATCCGGCCGGGCAGCCCCTGCCCGACCGCACCTTCCGCGACCTCGGCTTCGACTCGCTCACCGCCGTCGAACTGCGCAACCGGCTCACCGCCGAGACCGGCATGACACTGCCCGCCACGCTCGTCTTCGACCACCCCACCGTCGGTGAACTCGCCACCCACCTGCACCGGCTCACCGCCGGCGACGGGCCCGGCCAGCTCGCCACCGACGGCGTCACCTTCCACCAGGAACCCGTCGCCATCGTCGCGATGAGCTGCCGCTTCCCCGGCGGCGTCAGCTCGCCGGAGCAGCTCTGGCGGCTCGTCGAGTCCGGCACCGACGCGATGACCCTGATGCCCGGCGAGCGCGGCTGGGACCTGGCCGAGCTCTACCACCCGGACCCCGAGCACCCCGGCACCAGCTACGTCCGCGAGGGCGGCTTCGTCGACGGCGCCGGCGAGTTCGACCCCGCCTTCTTCGGCATCTCCCCGCGTGAGGCCCTGGCGATGGACCCGCAGCAGCGGATGCTGCTGGAGACCGCCTGGGAGGCGTTCGAGCGGGCCCGGATCGACCCGACCAGCCTGCGCGGCAGCCGTACCGGCGTCTACATCGGCACCAACGGGCAGGACTACGGCCAGCTGCTGATGGTCGCCGGCGGCATCGACGAGAACTACCTCGCCACCGGCAACTCGGCCAGCGTCATCTCCGGCCGGCTCTCGTACACGTTCGGGCTGCACGGCCCGGCGGTCACCGTCGACACCGCCTGCTCGTCGTCGCTGGTCGCGATGCACCTCGCCGCCCAGGCTCTGCAGGCGGGGGAGTGTGACCTGGCGCTGGCCGGCGGTGCGACCGTGATGGCCACCCCCGGCATCTTCGTCGGCTTCTCCCGGCAGCGCGGCCTCGCCACCGACGGCCGGTGCAAGCCCTTCGCCGCCGCCGCCGACGGTACCGGCTGGGGCGAGGGCACCGGCCTGCTGGTGCTCCAGCGGCTCTCCGACGCCCAACGCGACGGCAACCCGATCCTCGCCGTGGTCCGGGGCAGCGCCGTCAACCAGGACGGCGCGTCCAACGGCCTCACCGCGCCGAACGGCCCCGCCCAGCAGCGGGTCATCCGGCAGGCGCTGGCCAACGCCCGGCTCACCGCCGACCAGATCGACGTGGTCGAGGCGCACGGCACCGGCACCACCCTCGGTGATCCGATCGAGGCGCAGGCGTTGATCGCCACGTACGGGCAGGACCGGCCGGCCGACCGTCCGTTGTGGCTCGGGTCGGTCAAGTCGAACATCGGGCACACCCAGGCGGCGGCCGGGGTGGCCGGTGTGATCAAGATGGTGATGGCGATGCGGCACGGGGTGTTGCCGCGCACCCTGCACGTCGACGAGCCGACCCCGCACGTCGACTGGTCGGCCGGCACCGTCTCGCTGCTCACCGAGGCCCGCACCTGGCCGGCGGACGGCCCCCGCCGGGTCGGCGTCTCCTCCTTCGGGATCAGCGGCACGAACGTGCACACCATCCTCGAGCAGGCACCCGACGAGCAGGCGCCCGAACCGGACCGGCCCGACCCGCGGCCCGACGTGGCCGCCCCGGCCGGCGAACTGCCCTGGGTGCTCGCCGCGCGTACCCCGGCCGCCCTGGCCGACCGGGCCCGGAACCTGCGCGACCACCTCGACGGCGTACCGGACGCGGAACTGGACGACGTGGCGTGGTCGCTGGCCACCACCCGCGCCGCCCACGAGCACCGGGCGGTGGTGCTGGCCGGCGGCCGGCCCGACCTGACCGCCGCACTCGGCCGGCTCGCCGACGGGCGGCCCGCCCCCGGGACCGTCACCGGCACCGCCGGCACGCCCGGCGAGGTCGTCTTCGTCTTCCCCGGTCAGGGCTCGCAGTGGAGCGGCATGGCCGCCCGCCTGCTCGACACCGCCCCGGTCTTCGCCGAGACCCTGCACGCCTGCGCGGCGGCGCTACGCCCGTACGTCGACTGGTCCCTTCTGGACGTCGTCCGGGGCGCCCCGGACGCGCCGTCGCTGGACCGGGTCGACGTCGTGCAGCCCACGCTCTTCGCGGTCGGCGTCTCGCTCGCCGCCCTCTGGCGCTCGTACGGCGTACACCCGACCACCGTGGTCGGGCACTCGCAGGGCGAGATCGCCGCCGCGTACGTCGCCGGGGCGCTGACCCTCGACGACGCCGCCGCCGTGGTGGCCCTGCGTAGCAAGGTCATCGTCGACATCGCCGGCCACGGCGGGATGCTCTCCGTCGCCACCACCGCCGCCGAGGCCGCCGAGACGATCAACGGCTGGTCGGGGCGGCTCGCCCTGGCCGCCGTCAACGGGCCAGGGTCCGTGGTGGTCTCCGGTGACGGCGCCGCACTCGACGAACTCGCCGCCCACTACACGGGCCGGGAGGTACGCGTCCGGCGCGTCACCGTGGACTACGCCTCGCACTCGGCGCACGTCGAGCCGCTCCGGGACCGGCTGCGGGAACTGCTGGCCGGGCTGCGGCCGGGCACCGCCGACGTGCGGTTCTGGTCGACCGTCGACAACGACTGGCTCGACACCGCCGGCCTCGACGCCGACTACTGGTATCGCAACCTGCGGCAGACGGTGCGCTTCGACGAGGCCGTCCGGTCGCTGACCGCCGCCGGCCACCGGACCTTCATCGAGGTGAGCGCGCACCCCGTGCTCACCATGAGCGTGCAGGCCAGCGCCGAACTGGCCGCCGCCGAGGGCGTACCGGTCACCGTGGTCGGCACGCTGCGCCGCGACGAGGGCGGCCTGGACCGCTTCCTCACCTCCGTCGCCGAGGTCTGGGCCGGCGGCGCGACCGTCGACTGGCGCCCGGCCTTCCACGGCCGGCCCGCCCGCCGGCGCGACCTGCCCACGTACCCGTTCCAGCGGCAGATGTTCTGGCCCCGGGAGATCGCCGCGCCGACCGCCGCCGGTGCCGCACGCAGCGGCGGTGACGACCCGCTGGACACCCGGTTCTGGGCCGCGGTGGAGGCCGGTGACCCGGCCGCCCTCGCCACGGAACTGACCGCCGCGGCCGGCGGCGTGCCCGAGCAGGCCGTCGCCGACCTGCTGCCGGTCCTCGCCGCCTGGCGCCGCCGGCACCGCGAGCAGGCCGAGATCGACTCGTGGCGCTACCGGGACAGCTGGCTGCCGGTCGCCGACCTGGTCGACACCCCGCTGTCCGGCGCCTGGTGGCTGCTCAGCGGCCCGGACGACGCGGACGACGCCGACGTCGTCGCGTTCTGCGTCGACGCCCTGCGGGGGCAGGGTGCCCAGGTGACCCGGGTGGTGCTCGACGCCGAGCGGGCCGACCGGGCGGCGCTCGCCGACCTGCTGCGGGCCCGGCTCGCCCAGGACGTGGCCGCGCCGGCCGGCGTGCTCTCCCTGCTGGCGCTGGACGAGACGGCGCACCCGGCGTACCCGTCGGTGCCGACCGGTTTCGCCGGCACCGTGACGCTCGTGCAGGCCCTCGGCGACGCCGGTGTGCGGGCACCGCTGTGGTGCCTCACCCGGGGCGCGGTCTCCACCGCGCCCACCGAGGCCCTGCCGCACCCCCTCCAGCAACTCGTCTGGGGCTTCGGCCGGGTCGCCGCCCTGGAGCACCCCGACCGCTTCGGCGGCCTGGTCGACCTGCCGGTCGACCTCGACGGGACCACCGCGCGCCGGCTCGCCGCCGTTCTCGGCGGCGACCACGACGAGGACCAGGTGGCGCTGCGCGCGGCCGGCGCCGTCGCCCGCCGCCTGCTCCGCGCGCCCCTGGCCGACACCGGTCCGGTACGACCCTGGCGCCCCTCGGGCAGCGCCCTGGTCACCGGCGGTACCGGCGCCCTCGGCGGGCACCTGGCCCGCTGGCTCGCCGCCAACGGCGCCCAGCACCTGGTGCTGCTCAGCCGGCGGGGCCGACAGGCGGACGGGATCGCCGAACTCGAGGCCGAACTGGCCGCGCTCGGCGCCCGGGTCACCGTCGCGGCCTGCGACGCCGCCGACCGGGCCGCCCTCGCCGCGGTGATCGCCGACCTGCCGCCGGAGTACCCGCTCACCACGGTCGTGCACACCTCGGCGGTGCTGGACGACTCCGTGATCAACTCGCTGACCATGGGCCAGGTCGACTACGCCCTCAGCGCCAAGGTCACCGCCGCGCTCAACCTGCACGAGCTGACCCGCGACCTCGACCTCTCCGCGTTCATCCTGTTCTCCTCGATGTCCGGCACGGTCGGCAGCTCCGGCGTCGGCAACTACGCCCCCGGCAACGCCTTCCTCAACGCACTCGCCGAACACCGCCGGGACCTGGGCCTGCCGGCGACCTCCGTCGCCTGGGGCGCCTGGGGCGGCGGCGGCATGGCCGAGGGCGAGTTCGGCCAGATGCTGCACCGGCACGGGGCACCGGAAATGGATCCGCTGCGCGCCGTGACCGCCCTCCAGCAGGCCGTCGAGCACGACGAGACGTTCCTGACCATTTCCAACATCGCCTGGGACCGGTTCCTGGTCGCCTTCACCGCCACCCGCCCCGGACAGCTGATCTCCGAGGTGCCCGACGTGCAGCGGCTGCGGGCCGGCAAGAGCCTCGCGGCGCAGACCGAGGTGGCGGAGTCCGGCCCGACCGGGGTGCTCGCCCGGATGACCGACGCCGAGCGGCAGCAGGCGCTGCTCGACCTGGTCCGCGACCAGGCGGCGACGGTGTTGAAGTACGCCGGCGCGGAGGCGGTCGACCCGCACCACGCCTTCCGGGACCTCGGCTTCGACTCCGTCACCGCGGTCGAGCTGCGCAACCGGCTCGCCACCGCCACCGGGCTGCGACTGCCGGTCACCCTCGTGTTCGACTACCCGACCCCGACCGGCCTGGCCCGGCACCTGCACGAGGAACTGGGCGGCGCCGCCGCCACGCCGGCGCAGACCACGTCGGTGTCCCGCACCGACGACGAGCCGATCGCGATCGTCTCGATGGCCTGCCGCTTCCCCGGCGGCGCCGACGACCCCGAGCGGTTCTGGCAGATGCTGCACGCCGGCCGGGACGCCGTCTCCGAACTACCCGGCGATCGGGGCTGGGACATCGACCGTTTGTATGACCCCGACCCCTACCGCTCCGGGACCTCCTACGTACGTACCGGTGCCTTCCTCTACGACGTCGCCGACTTCGACGCGGCATTCTTCGGGATCTCGCCACGTGAGGCGGTCGCGATGGATCCCCAGCAGCGGTTGATGTTGGAGGTCTCGTGGGAGGCGGTGGAACGGGCAGGGGTTGACCCGGGATCACTGCGTGGTTCGCGAACAGGGGTGTTCGTGGGCACGAATGGTCAGGACTATGGGGCGTTGTTGATGGGCTCGGCGACCGAGACGGAGGGCTTCGCGGGCACGGGGAACGCGGCCAGCGTGGTGTCGGGTCGGGTGTCGTACGCATTGGGGTTGGAGGGACCGGCGGTGTCTGTGGACACGGCGTGTTCATCGTCCTTGGTGGCGATGCACATGGCTGCCGCGTCGCTGCGGTCCGGTGAGTGCGATCTGGCGATCGCCGGTGGCGTGACGGTGATGGCGACGCCGGGCCTGTTCGTGGAGTTCTCGCGGCAGCAGGGGCTGGCCCCGGACGGCCGGTGCAAGGCGTTCGCCGGTGGTGCGGACGGAACGGGCTGGGGCGAGGGCGCCGGGATCCTGCTCCTGGAGCGGCTGTCGGACGCCCGGCGTAACGGTCACCGGGTGCTCGCGGTGGTGCGGGGTAGTGCGGTCAACCAGGACGGTGCGTCGAACGGGTTGACGGCGCCGAACGGCCCCTCGCAGCAGCGGGTGATCCGGCAGGCGTTGGCGTCGGCGCGGTTGTCGGTGGCGGATGTGGACGTGGTGGAGGCGCACGGCACCGGCACCACTCTCGGTGATCCGATCGAGGCGCAGGCGCTGCTGGCGACGTACGGGCAGGACCGGCCGGCGGGCCAACCGCTGCTGTTGGGGTCGGTGAAGTCGAACATCGGCCACACCCAGGCCGCCGCCGGCGTCGCCGGCGTGATCAAGATGGTGCTCGCCATGCAACACGGGGTCGTGCCCGCCACCCTGCACGTCGACGAGCCCTCTCCGCACATCGACTGGTCGGCGGGCGCGATCGCGCTCGCCACGCAGGCCCAGCCGTGGCCCGAGACCGGGCGACCCCGCCGTACGGCGATCTCCTCGTTCGGCATCTCCGGCACCAACGCCCACGTCATCCTCGAGGCGCCGGCGGAGCCGACCGCCGACGACCCCGCCACCGAGGGCCACCGCGACGGTCTGCTGACGGCACCGGTGGTGATGTGGCCGCTGTCGGCGCGCTCGAAGTCCGCCCTGGCCGGGCAGGCCGCCCGACTGGGCCGGCACCTGCGCGAGCGGGAGCTGGTCGACCCGGCACGCGTCAGCTGGTCGCTGGCGTCGACCCGGTCGGTGTTCGATCACCGGGCGGTGGTTGTCGGTCGTGACGTCGGGGAGTTGTTGGCGGGGTTGCGAGCGTTGGCCGGGGTTCTCCGGTGGGGAACGTGGTGTCGGGCGTCGCTGGTGGCGTTGGTGCCGGTCCGGTGTTCGTGTTTCCGGGTCAGGGTGCGCAGTCGGTGGGGATGGCGGCGGGTCTGGTCGGTTCGTGTGCGGTGTTCGACGAGGCGTTGGCTGATTGTGAGCGGGCGTTGGCGCCGTGGGTGGATGTGGATCTGGTGTCGGTGTTGACCGGTGACGACCAGTCGTGGCTGGGGCGGGTGGAGGTGGTGCAGCCGGTGTTGTTCGCGGTCGGGATCGCCCTGGCCGCGGTGTGGAGGCACGCCGGTGTCACCCCGCGTGCCGTGATCGGGCATTCGCAGGGGGAGATCGCGGCGGCGTGTGTGGCGGGGATTCTGAGTTTGGAGGATGCGGCGAAGACGGTGGCGTTGCGGTCGCGGGCGTTGGCGGTGTTGGCGGGTTCGGGTGCGATGGCGTCGGTGGATCTGTCGGTCGAGGAGGTGACCGGCCGTCTGGACGGGTTTGTGGGTGTGGGTGTGGCGGCGGTGAATGGTCCGTCGACGGTGGTGGTGTCGGGTCCGCCGGGGCCGGTCGCGGGTCTGGTCGCGGCGTGTCAGGCCGACGGTGTGCGGGCCCGGGTGATTCCGGTGGATTATGCGTCGCATTCGCCGGCGGTGCAGCAGGTTGCCGAGCAGTTGCGGACGGATCTGGCGGGTGTCGCGCCGCGGACCGGTGGGGTGCGGTTGGTGTCGACGTTGACCGGTGACTGGGTGGATCCGGGGTCGATGGGTGCGGATTACTGGTATGAGAATCTGCGGCGGCCGGTGTTGTTCGATGCGGCGGTTCGGGTCGCGATCGGGGCGGGGTGTTCGACGTTTGTGGAAGTGTCTCCGCATCCGGTGTTGGGGATGCCGGTGACCGCGATCCTGGACGATCTGGACACCACGGGGCATGTGTTGGGGACGCTGCGTCGGGGTGAGGACGATCCGATCCGGTTGTTGACGAGTCTGGCGACGGCGTACACGGTCGGTCTGCCGGTTGATTTGACGGCGGTGTTGGCGCCGGCGGCGGTGACGGAGTTGCCGACGTACGCGTTCCAGCGGGACCGGTACTGGCCCGAAGCCGCCGGGCAGGCGCTCGGCGACACCACCGCCAACGACGTCGACACCGCGTTCTGGGCGGCCGTCGAGCAGCACGACCTCGCGGCGTTGGCGACCCTCACCGCCGACGGCACGGCCGAGTCGCTGGAGACCCTCGGCGCGGCACTGCCGCTCCTGGCCACCTGGCGCCGACAGCAACGCGAGCGGTCCACTCTGGACGAACGGCGCTACCGCACCGTCTGGCAGCCGTACGCCGGCATGCCGGTCGCCTTCCTCCCCGGCACCTGGTGGGTCGTGGCCGACGAGCGGGGCCGCGCCGACGGCGAGACGGCGGTCGCCGAACTGAACCGCCGGGGCGCCGACGCCCACCTGGTCATCCTGACCGACGCGGACCACGACCGGGGCGCCGTCGCCACGCGGCTCACCGCCGCCGGCCTCCGACCCGCCGACGACGCCGTACCCACGGCCGCCGGCATCGTGTCGCTGCTCGCCCTGACCGACCCGTCCGCGCCCGGCGACATCGAGCCGGTGCCGCCGTTCCTCGCCCGGTCCCTCGCGCTGGTGCAGGCCCTCGGCGACCTCGATGTCGCCGCGCCACTGTGGTGCCTCACCCGGGGCGTCGCCGGCCGGCACATCCGGCCGGCACAGTCCCTGCTGTGGGGCCTCGGCCGGGTCGTCGCCCTCGAACAGCCCGAGCGCTGGGGCGGCCTCGTCGACGTACCGGCCACGCTCGACGACCACGGCTGGGACCTGCTCTGCGCCGCGTTGACCGGGCCCGACGGGGAGGACCAACTCGCCGTCGACGGCACCACCGTCCTGGTCCGCCGGCTCGTCCGGGCCCCCGCCACCGGCGCGGCGACCGGAGACCCGGTCGACCACCGCGGGACCACCCTGGTCACCGGCGGCACCGGGGCGCTCGGCGCCGAGGTCGCCCGCTGGCTGGCCGCCCGGGGCGCCGAACACCTGCTGCTGGTCGGCCGCCGGGGTGATGCCGCCCCGGGCCTGCCGGAACTGGTGGCCGAACTGACCGCGGCGGGTACCCGGGTGACCGTCGCCGCCTGCGACATCGCCGACCGCGCCGCGCTCGCGAAGCTGCTCGCCGAGATTCCCGCCGACGCCCCGCTGACCGCGGTGGTGCACGCCGCGGGGGCGCTCGACGACGGTGTGCTCGACGGTCTCGACCCCGAGCGGCTGGCCACCGTGCTGCGCCCCAAGGTCCTCGGTGCCAGTCACCTGCACGAGCTGACCGCGCACCACGACCTGCGCGCCTTCGTACTCTTCTCCGCGATGGCCGGGCAGCTCGGCGCCGCCGGGCAGGGCAGCTACGCCGCGGCCAACGCGTACCTCGACGCGCTCGCCGAGCACCGGCGGGAGCAGGGACTGCCGGCGACCTCCGTCGCCTGGGGACCGTGGGCCGCCGGCGGGATGGCCGCCGCCGACCCGGCGGTCGAGGAACGCCGCCGCCGCTCCGGGGTCGCCCGCCTGGACAGCGGATCCGCGCTGACGGCGCTCGGCGAGTGCGTCGACAGGCGCGAACCGGTCACGTTGATCGTCGACATCGACTGGAACCAGTTCGTTCCAGGCTTCGTCGCGGTCCGCCCCAGCCCGCTGCTCCACGGCGTCGCCGAGGCGCGGCAGGCCGTGGCGCAGCAGGCCGAGCAGAACGACGGTGCCCCGGAGGACCTCGCCGCCCTGCTCGCCGGGCAGAACGAGGCCGAACGGCGCAAGACGTTGCTCGATCTCGTACGCGGACAGGCCGCCGCCGTACTCGGGCACCCGACGGCGGAGTCGGTGGAACCGGACCGGGCATTCCGCGAGCTCGGCTTCGACTCGCTGACCGCCGTCGAGCTGCGCAACCGGCTCGCGGCCGCCACCGGCGTACGGCTTCCCGCCACCGTCGTCTTCGACTATCCGACGGCCGAGGCGCTGGCCGAGTTCGTCCGGGCCGCGGTCGTCGACGGCGGGGCGGTCGGCGCGGCCCCGGTCTTCGGTGAGCTGGACAGGTTGGAAGCGGCGCTGCTCGGGTCCGTCCCGGAACGTAGCGCCCGGATCAGGATCACCGAGCGGCTGCGGGCACTGCTGTCCGCGCTCAACGAGACGGACGCGCCGGCCGGTGGCGAGACCGTCGCCGAGAAGCTCCAGGACGCGACGCCCGACGAGGTCTTCGACTTCATCGACCGGGAGCTGGGGGTGTCCTGACGTGAGCGCTGCCGGGTCGACAGGTCAAACGGAGGAGTGGACGGTCAATGGCTGACGAGGCGAAGCTTCTCGACTACCTGAAGCGGGTGACGGCCGACCTGCACCAGGTACGCCAGCGTCTGCGCGAGGTGGAGGCCGGCGAACACGAGCCGATCGCCATCGTCTCCATGAGCTGCCGCTTTCCCGGCGGGGTGCGTACCCCGGAGGACCTGTGGGACGTGGTCGCGGGCGGACGGGACGTGATGACCCCGTTCCCCGAGGACCGGGGCTGGGACCTCGACTCGCTCTACGACAGCGACCCCGACCAGCCCGGCACCTCGTACACCCGGCACGGCGGCTTCGTCCACGACCTGGCCGACTTCGACCCCGGCTTCTTCGCGATCTCGCCGCGCGAGGCGCTGGCGATGGACCCGCAGCAGCGGTGGCTGCTGGAGACCTCCTGGGAGGTCTTCGAACGTGCCGGCATCGACCCGCTGTCGCTGCGCGGCAGCCGGACCGGGGTGTTCGCCGGCAGCACCGGGCAGGACTACGGCGGCGTGCTGATGGGCGCCGCACAGGGCCTCGAGGGGCATCTGATGACCGGCAACGCCGGCAGCGTCGTCTCCGGCCGGATCGCCTACACCTTCGGCCTGGAGGGCCCGGCGGTCACCGTCGACACCGCCTGCTCGTCGTCGCTGGTGGCGCTGCACCTGGCCGGGCAGGCGCTGCGGCAGCGGGAATGCACGCTGGCGGTCGTCGCCGGCGTCACCGCCATGTGCACTCCGGCGGCCTTCGTGGAGTTCGCGCGCCAGCGGGGTCTGGCCGGCGACGGCCGGTGCAAGGCCTTCGCCGCCGCCGCCGACGGCACCGGCTGGTCCGAGGGGGTCGGTGTCCTCCTGCTCGAACGGCTCTCCGACGCCCGCCGCAACGGCCACCCGGTGCTCGCCGTGGTGCGCGGCAGCGCGGTCAACCAGGACGGTGCCTCCAACGGGCTCAGCGCGCCCAACGGCCCCTCCCAGCAGCGGGTGATCCAGCAGGCCCTGGCCGCCGCCGGTCTCGCCAGCGGTGGCGTGGACGTGGTGGAGGCGCACGGCACCGGGACCCGCCTCGGCGACCCGATCGAGGCCCAGGCGCTTCTTGCCACGTACGGGCAGGACCGGGGCGAGGCGGCACCGCTGCTGCTCGGCTCGGTGAAGTCGAACATCGGCCATGCCCAGGCCGCCGCCGGCGTGGCCGGTGTGATCAAGATGGTGATGGCGATGCGGCACGGGGTGGTGCCGCCGACGTTGCACGTGGACGCGCCGACTCCGGAGGTGGACTGGTCGGCGGGTGCGGTGTCGCTGGTGACCGAGGCGACGCCGTGGCCGGCGGTGGAGCGGCCGCGTCGCGCGGGGGTGTCGTCGTTCGGGGTGTCGGGCACCAACGCGCACACCATCATCGAGCAGGCCCCCGAACCGGAAGCCGTCGCGCCGGCCGGGCCACGGGACCGGCTGCCGGTCCTGCCGGTGCTGCTCTCCGCGCGTGCGGCGGCCGCCGTGCCCGGCCAGGCCGAGCGGTGGGCGGCGTGGTTGGCCGGGGACGCCGACCTGCGTCCGGTGGACGTGGGCTGGTCGTCGGTGACGACCCGTTCGGTCCTGGAGCACCGGGCGGTGGTGCTGGCGGAGGGCCGGGACGATCTGCTGGCCGGGCTGCGTGCGTTGGCGGCGGGTTCGCCGTCGGGCGCGGTGGTGACCGGTTCGGGGGTACGTCGGGGACCGCTTGCGGTGTTGTTCTCCGGTCAGGGTGCGCAGCGGGCCGGGATGGGTCGTGAGTTGTACGGCGCGTTCCCGGTGTTCGCGGCGGCGCTGGACGAGGTGTGCGGGCTGTTGCCGGGTGGGTTGCGGGAGGTGTTGTTCGCCGAGGCGGGGTCGCCCGAGGCGGACCTGTTGGACCAGACGGCGTTCACCCAGGCGGGTCTGTTCGCGGTCGAGGTGGCGCTCTTCCGCCTCGTGGAGTCGTTCGGGATCGTGCCGGACTACGTCGGCGGTCACTCGATCGGCGAGGTGACGGCCGCGCACGTGGCCGGTGTGTTGTCCCTGGCGGACGCGTGTGCCCTGGTGGCGGCGCGGGGCCGGTTGATGCAGGCCCTGCCGGCCGGTGGCGGAATGCTCGCGGTCGCCGCCGACGAGGCGGCCGTGCGGGAGTCCCTGGCCGGACTGGCCGGGGTCGGGGTCGCGGCCGTCAACGGCCCGTCGGCCGTGGTCGTCTCCGGAGCGAACGACGCGCTGGACGAGGTCGAGGCGTTCTGGTCCGGCAAGGGTGTGCGGACCCGGCGGTTGCGGGTCAGTCACGCGTTCCACAGCCCGTTGATGGAGCCGATGCTGGCCGAGTTCCGCACGGTGCTCGACGGGTTGACGTTCGTGGCGCCGTTGCTGCCGGTGGTGTCGAACCTGACCGGTGCGCTCGCCGACCCGGACGAGATCCGTACCCCGGACTACTGGGTGCGGCACGTGCGGGAGGCGGTCCGCTACGCCGACGGGATCACCGCCCTCCAGGCGGCCGGAGCGGGAACGTTCCTGGAGATCGGCCCGCGCAGCGTGCTGACCGCCATGAACGGCGAACTGCTGACCGGCGACGACACCGTCGCGGTGGCGACGCTGCGCAAGGACCGGCCCGAGGCGCACGCGCTGCTGCACGCCCTGGCCGAACTGCACGTCCACGGCGTCCCGGTCACCTGGCAGAACTGGTACGCCGAGACCGGCGCCACCCGGGTCGACCTGCCCACGTACGCCTTCGCGCACCAGCGCTACTGGCCGGAGGGCGGCGCCGGCTGGACCGGCGACGTCACCGCCGTCGGTCTCCGCCCCGCCCGGCACCCGCTGCTCGGCGCGGCCGTCGGCGTCGCCCACGCGGAAGGGTTCCTCTTCACCGGCCGGCTGGCCCGGCGTACCCACCCGTGGATCTCCGACCACGTCGTCTTCGACACCGTGCTGCTGCCCGGCACCGGCTTCGTGGAACTCGCCCTGCAGGCCGGCGCCCACGTCGGCGCCGACCACGTCCGCGAGCTGACCCTCGAGGCCCCGCTGATCCTGCCGGAGACCGGCGGCGTGGACATCCAGCTCTGGATCGGCCCGGCCGACGAGACCGGCTGCCGGTCCGTCTCGCTGCACTCCGCCACCGACCCCGGCACCGACGACGGCGAGCAGACCTGGACCCGCAACGCCAGCGGCATGCTGGCCAGCACGCCCGCCACGCCGACCGCCGTACCCGGCTGGTCCGACCTGACCGCCTGGCCGCCGCCGGACGCGACGCCCGTCGACACCGGCGACCTCTACCTGAACCTCGCCGCCCAGGGCTACGACTACGGCCCTTCGTTCATCGCGTTGCGGGCCGCCTGGCGTCGGGGCGAGGACCTCTTCGCCGAGCTGGCGCTGCCGGAGAGCCCGGCCGCCGAGGCCGGCGTGTACGGGCTGCACCCCGTCCTGCTGGACGCCGCGCTGCACACGCTCGGGCTGCCCACCCCCGTCGCGCCGGCCGGCGGGCCGGCCCCGGCCGGCTACGGGCGGCTGCCGTTCTCCTGGAACGACGTGGCGCTGCACGCCGCCGGTGCCGCCGCGGCCAGGGTACGGGTCACCCACACCGGCACCGACAGCATCTCCCTGCTGCTCGCCGACGTCGCCGGTGCGCCGGTCGTCTCGGTCGGCTCCCTCGTGCTGCGGCCGGTCTCCGCCGACCAGTTGCGGGTGGCCGGCGGCGGAGCCGACGAGTCGCTGTACCGGGTGGACTGGGTGCCGGCGCCGGTGCCGGCGGAGCTGCCCGGGGTGGTGTCGGCGGTGGTCGACCCCGCCGGCAGCGGCCTGGCGGCGGCGGTCGGCGCGACCGGCGCGTACCCCGACCTGGCGACCCTGACCCGGGCGATGGGCGACGGGACCCCCGACGTGGTCGTCGCGTCCCTCATGGACCTGGCGGACGCGTCGGACGTTCCCGGGGCGGTGACCGCGGCCACCCACCGGGCGCTCGCGGTGCTCCAGCAGTTCCTCGCCGACGACCGCTTCGCCGGCTCCCGGCTGGTCCTCGTCACCCGCGGCGCCGTCGCCGCCGGTCCCGACCCCGACGTGACCGACCTGGCCGGTGCCGCCGTCGTCGGCCTGGTCCGCTCCGCCCAGTCGGAGAACCCCGGCCGGTTCGTCCTCGTCGACGTCGACGACCCGGCGGATGCGGCCGAGGCGGTGGTGCGCGGCATGCTGGGCGACGAGCCGCAGCTCGCCATCCGGGCCGGTGTCCCGTACGCCGCCCGGCTCACCCGGGTGCCGGCCCAGCCGGAACCGGCCCCGTCGCCGTTCGACGCCGACGGCACCGTCCTGATCACCGGCGCCACCGGCACCCTCGGCCAGTTGATGAGCCGGCACCTGGTCACCGACCACGGGGTACGGCACCTGATCCTCACCAGCCGGCGCGGCGCCGCCGCCGAGGGCGTCGCCGAACTCCGCGCGGAACTGGCCGACCTCGGCGCCACCGTCACCGTCGCGGCCTGCGACGTCACCGACCGGGCCGCGGTCGCCGACCTGCTGGCCGGCATCCCCGCCGCACACCCGCTGACCGTCGTCATCCACGCCGCCGGCGTCCGGGACGACGGCACCATCCCCAGGCTCACCCCGGAGCAGGTGGACAGCGTGCTGCGGCCGAAGGTGGACGCCGCCTGGAACCTGCACGAACTCACCGCCGGCCTGGGCCTGCGGGCGTTCATCTCGTACTCCTCGATGGCCGCCACCGCCGGCGGCCCCGGCCAGGGCAACTACGCCGCCGCGAACGCGTTCCTGGACGGGCTGGCCCAGCACCGCGAGGCCCGTGGGCTGGCCGCCCTCACCCTGGCCTGGGGGCTGTGGGCCGACCGCAGCGGCATGACCACCGAGCTGGACGACGTACACCTGAACCGGATCTCCCGCTCCGGCGTGGTCGCGATGGAGGCCGAGGAGGGCCTGGCCCTCTTCGACGCGGCCTGCCGCACCAGCCAGGCGGCGGTGGTGCCGGCGCGGCTCGACCTGGCCGCGATGCGGGCGCAGTTCGCCGGCGGTGTGGTGCCGGCGCTGTACCGGGGCCTGGTCCGGATGCCGGCCCGGGCCGCCGCGGTGACCACCGGCGCGTCCCTCGTCCAGCAGCTCGCCGGTCTCGGTGCGGCCGACCTGCACAACGCGCTGCTGGAGATCGTCCGGGGGCAGGCGGCGGCCGTGCTGGGCTACCCCGACCCGGCGGTGATCGAGGCCCCACGGGCGTTCAGCGAGCTCGGCTTCGACTCGCTGACCGCCGTCGAGATGCGTAACCGGCTCAACGTCGCCTTCGGCATGCGGCTGCCGGCGACCCTGGTCTTCGACTACCCGACCCCGCTGGCGCTGGCTGCCTTCCTGGCCACCGAGGTCGCCGGCGACGCCGCACCGGTACGCCCCACGCCCGCCACCGTCACGGTCGACGACGACGAACCCCTCGCCATCGTCGGCATGGCGTGCCGGCTGCCCGGCGGGGTCTGGTCACCGGACGACCTGTGGCAGCTGGTGGCCGACGGCGTCGACGCCATCACCGACCTGCCCACCGACCGGGGCTGGGCCCTCGACACGCTCTACAGCCCCGACCCGGACCAGAGCGGCACCTTCTACGCCCGTGGCGGCGGCTTCCTGACCGGGGTGGACCGCTTCGACCCCGACTTCTTCGGCATCTCGCCGCGCGAGGCCCTGGCCATGGACCCGCAGCAGCGGCTGCTGCTGGAGACCACCTGGGAGACCTTCGAGTCCGCCGGCCTCGACCCGGCGCGGATGCGGGGCAGCAGCACCGGCGTCTTCGTCGGCACCAGCGGCCAGGACTACGCCTCGCTGCTGGCGTACGCCCCCGAGGGCACCGAGGGATACGCCCTCACCGGGCTCACCAGCAGCGTCATCTCCGGCCGGGTGGCGTACACCTTCGGGCTGGAGGGGCCGGCCGTGTCGCTGGACACCGCCTGCTCCTCGTCGCTGGTGGCGCTGCACTGGGCCGGTCAGGCCCTCCGTCGCGGCGAGTGCGATCTGGCGCTGGCCGGCGGCGTCATGGTGATGGCCACCCCGACCGCGTTCATCGAGTTCTCCCGGCAGCGGGGCCTGGCCGCCGACGGCCGGTGCAAGTCGTTCGCCGCCGCCGCCGACGGCACCGGCTGGTCCGAGGGCGTGGGCATGCTGCTGGTGGAGCGGCTGTCGGACGCCCGGCGCAACGGGCACCGGGTGCTCGCGGTGGTGCGGGGGAGTGCGGTCAACCAGGACGGTGCCTCCAACGGGCTCACCGCCCCGAACGGTCCGGCCCAGCAGCGGGTCATCCGGCAGGCGTTGGCGTCGGCGCGGTTGTCGTCGGGCGATGTGGACGTGGTGGAGGCGCACGGCACCGGCACCACCCTCGGTGATCCGATCGAGGCGCACGCCCTGCTGGCGACGTACGGGCAGGACCGGCCCGAGGAGCGGCCGTTGCTGCTCGGTTCGATCAAGTCGAACATCGGGCACGCCCAGGCCGCGGCCGGTGTCGCCGGGGTGATCAAGATGGTGTTGGCGATGCGGCACGGGGTGGTGCCCGCCACCCTGCACGTCGACGAGCCGTCTCCGCACATCGACTGGTCGGCGGGTGCGGTGTCGCTGGTGACCGAGGCGCGGCCGTGGCCGGCGGTGGACCGGCCCCGCCGGGCGGCGGTGTCGTCGTTCGGCATCTCCGGCACCAACGCCCACGTGATCATCGAGCAGGCCGACGAGCCGGCTCCGGACACCGGGGACCGGCCGACGTCCGGGGCGGGTGCCGTCGCGAACGGGCCGGTGGTGTGGTCCGTCTCGGCGCGGTCCAAGGGGGCGCTCGCCGGGCAGGCGGCCCGGTTGGCGGAGTTCGTCCGGGGCCGGGCCGCCGACGTGGATCCGGCGGAGGTGGCGTGGACCCTGGCGTCGACCCGGTCGGTGTTCGATCACCGGGCGGTGGTTGTCGGTCGTGACGTCGGGGAGTTGTTGGCGGGGTTGCGGGCGTTGGCCGAGGGTTCTCCGGTGGGGAACGTGGTGTCGGGCGTCGCTGGTGGCGTTGGTGCCGGTCCGGTGTTCGTGTTTCCGGGTCAGGGTGCGCAGTCGGTGGGGATGGCGTCGGGTCTGGTCGGTTCGTGTGCGGTGTTCGACGAGGCGTTGGCTGATTGTGAGCGGGCGTTGGCGCCGTGGGTGGATGTGGATCTGGTGTCGGTGTTGACCGGTGACGACGAGTCGTGGTTGGAGCGGGTGGAGGTGGTGCAGCCGGTGTTGTTCGCGGTCGGGGTTGCCCTGGCCGCGGTGTGGAAGCAGGCCGGCGTAACTCCACGTGCCGTCATCGGGCATTCGCAGGGGGAGATCGCCGCCGCGTGTGTGGCCGGGATTTTGTCGTTGGAGGATGCGGCGAAGACGGTGGCGTTGCGGTCGCGGGCGTTGGCGGTGTTGGCGGGTTCGGGTGCGATGGCGTCGGTGGATCTGTCGGTCGAGCAGGTGACCGCTCGTCTGGACGGGTTTGTGGGTGTGGGTGTGGCGGCGGTGAACGGCCCCTCGACGGTGGTGGTGTCGGGTCCGCCCGGGCCGGTCGCGGATCTGGTCGCGGCGTGTCAGGCCGACGGTGTCCGGGCGCGGATCATTCCGGTGGACTACGCGTCGCATTCGCCGGCGGTGCAGCAGGTCGCCGAGCAGCTGCGGACGGATCTGGCGGGTGTCGCGCCGCGGACCGGTGGGGTGCGGTTGGTGTCGACGTTGACCGGTGACTGGGTGGATCCGGGGTCGATGGGTGCGGACTACTGGTATGAGAATCTGCGGCGGCCGGTGTTGTTCGACACCGCGGTCCGGGTTGCGGTGCAAGCCGGGTATTCGACGTTTGTGGAGGTGTCTCCGCATCCGGTGTTGGGGATGCCGGTGACCGCGATCCTGGACGACCTGGACACCACCGGGCATGTGTTGGGCACCCTGCGTCGGGGTGAGGACGACCCGACGCGCTTGTTGACCAGCCTGGCGACGGCGTACACGATCGGTCTGCCGGTCGACCTGACGGCGGTGTTGGCGCCGGCTGCGGTGACGGAGCTGCCGACGTACGCGTTCGACCACCGCCGGTACTGGATCGACATGCCGGCGTACCAGGTCCAGGACGTGGCCGCCGCCGGGCTGCACGACCCCGGACACCCCCTGCTCAGCGCCGCGCTCACCTTCCCCGACAGCGAGCGGATGGTCTTCACCGGCCGGCTGTCGGTACGTACCCACCCGTGGCTCGGCGAGCACCGGGTGATGGACGCGATCCTGCTGCCCGGCACCGCCTTCGTGGAACTGGCCACGTACGCCGGCGAGCAGGCCGGCTGCCCCCGGCTCGACGAACTCACCCTGCTCGCCCCGCTGGTCCTGCCCGAGCCGGGCGCCCTGCAGATCCAGCTCACCGTCGGCGACCGCGACGCCGACGGACGCCGTACCGTGCAGTTGCACTCGCGGCCGTCCCGGGACGACGCCGACGAGACCCTCGCCGACGCCTCCTGGACCTGCCACGCCACCGGCCTGGTCGCCCCGACCGGCCCGGACCGGCCGGTGGCAACCTTCGACCTCGGGGTGTGGCCACCGCCCGGGGCCGTCGCCGTCGAGTCCGACGACTTCTACTCCGGCATCGAGGCGACCGTGTTCGGCTACGGTCCGGCGTTCCGCGGCCTGCGGGCCGCCTGGATCCGGGGCGACGAGGTGTTCGCCGAGGTGGAACTGCCCGGCGACTACCGGAGCGACGCCGGGCGGTTCGGCGTGCACCCGGCGCTGCTCGACGGCGCGCTCCAGGCCATGTCCATCGGCGGCTTCCTCAGCCGGATGGGCGACGGCGGCGACACCAACGTCCCCCGGCTGCCCTTCGCCTGGACGGGAGTGTCGCTGCACGCGGCAGGCGCCACCGCGCTGCGGGTACGCGTCGCGGCGGCCGGCGACGTCGGCGTCTCCTTCCAGATCGGCGACGCCACCGGCGCCCCGGTCATGGAGGTCGACTCACTGATCATGCGGCGGGTCGCCGGGGACGCCCTCGGCGCGGCCCGCTCCGGCCGGCACGAGTCCCTGTTCCAACTCGACTGGCCGGTGCTGCCCGTCCCGGTCGGCCCGGTGCCGGCCGCCGGCAGATGGGTGGCGCTCGGCGCCGACGACCTCGCGCTCGGCGCCGCCTGCGAGGCCGCGGGCGTCCGGGTACGTACCGACGTCGACCTGGACTCCCTCGCGGACCTGCTCGCCGGTGACGGGGAGGCGCCCGAACTGGTGATCGTTCCGGTGGGCCCGGCGGAACCGGACCGCCCGGACGACGACGCGACGGTCGCCGAACAGGCCCGGGCCACCACCCACCGGACCCTGGCGGCCCTGCGGACCTGGCTCGCCGACGAACGGTTCGCCGCATCCCGGCTGGCGCTGGTGACGAGGCACGCCGTGGCGGTGGCCGCGCAGTCGACGGTCGACCTGCGCCAGGCGCCGGTGTGGGGCCTGCTGCGCAGTGCCCAGCTCGAGCACCCCGGCCGCTGCCAGCTGATCGACCTCGATGACCACCCCGACACGGCGGCGGTCGTGGCCGCCGCGCTCGCCTCCGGCGAACCGCAGCTCGCCGTACGCGCCGGACAGGTCCGCACCGCACGGCTGGTGCGGATGCCGGCCGGGGTGGACCCGTTGCCCGGCGGCATCGACCCGGACGGCACCGTCCTCGTCACCGGCGGCACCGGCACCCTCGGCCGGATCCTGGCCCGGCACCTGGTGACCACCCACGGCGTACGCCACCTGCTGCTCGCCGGACGGCGCGGCCCGACCGCCGACGGGGTGACCGAACTGGTCGCCGAGCTGACCGACGCGGGTGCCGAGGTGACCGTGGCGGCCTGCGACGCCGCCGACCCGGCGGAGCTGGCGGCGCTGCTGGCCGGCGTACCCGCCGCGCATCCGCTCACCGCCGTCGTGCACGCCGCCGGCGTCCTCGACGACGGCGTGCTGGAGGCGATGACACCGCAGCGGATCGACGCCGTGGCCCGGCCGAAGATCGACGCCGCGTGGCACCTGCACCGGCTCACCGCCGGCGCGGACCTCGCCGCGTTCGTGCTCTTCTCCTCCGGCGCGGCCACGCTGGGCAGCGCCGGGCAGGCCAACTACGCGGCGGCCAACGCCTTCCTCGACGCCCTCGCCGCGCACCGGCGGGCCCGTGGACTCGCCGGCATCTCGCTCGCCTGGGGCCTGTGGCAGCAGGCCAGCGGCATGACCGGCCACCTCGCCGAGGCCGATGTCCGGCGGATGGCCGAACAGGGCGCCTCCGGGCTCGGCACGGTCCAGGCGCTGAACCTCTTCGACGCGGCCTGGCGGCTCGACACGCCCACCGCCGTACCGATGCGGCTGGACGTCGCGGCGCTGCGGGCGCAGGCGGAGACCGGCACCCTCGCGCCGATGCTGCGCTCCCTGGTCCGGGTGCCGCTGCGCCGCTCCGTCGACGCGGGCGGCGCCGGGACCGGCGGGGTGCAGCTCACCCAGCGGCTCGCCGGACTGGCCGGGCCGGACCGGATGCGGGTCGTGCTCGACGTGGTGCGGTCCAACATCGCCGCGGTGCTGGGGCACGCCACCGCCGACGCGATCGACCCCGGCCGGCTCTTCACCGAACTGGGCTTCGACTCGCTCACCGCCGTCGACCTGCGCAACCGGCTCAACGCCCTCTCCGGGCTGCGGCTGCCGGCCACGCTGGTCTTCGACTACCCGACCCCGACCGCGCTGGCCGAGAAGCTGGCCGCGGAGGTCGCCGCCGACGCGGCGCCGTCGACCCAGCCGATCTTCCAGGGCATCGACGCGGTGGAGAACCTGCTCGCCGCCATCCCGCTCGACGCGCAGGCCCGGGACCGGTTCACCGCGCGGGTGCGCGACCTGCTGGCCAAGGCATCCGACCTCGCCGCCGGGCCAGGGGAGGCGCCGGACCGGCCCGACCTCGAGTCGGCCAGCGACGACGAGATCTTCGACTTCATCAGCAAAGAGTTTGGAATCTCCTGAGATGACCGTGTCCCGGATCGCGGAAGGTGCCACCCGATGAGCGACGACAAGCTGCGGTACTTCCTCAAGCGGGTGACCGCCGATCTGCACGACACCCGCCGTCGTCTGCAGACCGTCGAGGCCCGGGACACCGAACCGCTCGCCATCGTGTCGATGAGCTGCCGCTTCCCGGGCGGGGTGGACTCGCCTGAGGATCTGTGGGACGTGGTCGACAACAGTCGCGACGCGCTCACCGAGTTCCCCGCCGACCGGGGCTGGGACCTGGAGGCGCTCTACGACCCGGACCCCAACAAGCCCGGCAAGTCCTACACCAGGGTCGGTGGGTTCCTCGACGACGCCGGGGCGTTCGACCCGACCCTGTTCGGCATCTCGCCCCGCGAGGCGCTGGCCATGGATCCGCAGCAGCGGCTGCTGATGGAGACCTCCTGGGAGGCGGTTGAACGGGCCGGCATCGACCCGCTGTCGTTGCGCGGCAGCCAGACCGGTGTCTTCGTCGGGCTGAGCACCTCCAACTACGGCATGGGCGTGCCGAACGTGCCCGAGGGCGTCGACATGTACATCGGCACCGGCAACACCACCAGCGTGGCGTCGGGCCGCATCTCGTTCACCCTCGGCCTGAACGGCCCGGCGGTCACCGTCGACACCGCCTGCTCGTCGTCCCTGGTCGCCCTGCACCTCGCGGCGACCGCGCTGCGCCGCCGCGAGTGCGACCTGGCCATCGCCGGCGGCGTCACCGTCATGGTCACCCCCGGCGTGTTCGTGGTCTTCTCCCGGCAGCGCGGCATGTCCGTGGACGGCCGGTGCAAGGCGTTCGCCGCCGCCGCGGACGGCACCGGTTGGGGCGAGGGCGGTGGCGTGCTGCTCGTGGAACGGCTCGACGACGCGCTCCGCAACGGCCACCCGGTGCTCGCCGTGATCCGGGGCAGCGCGCTCAACCAGGACGGTGCCTCCAACGGGCTGACCGCCCCGAACGGCCCGGCCCAGCAGCGGGTCATCCGCCAGGCCCTGGCCAATGCCCGGCTCTCCGCCGCCGACGTCGACATGGTCGAGGCGCACGGCACCGGCACCCGCCTGGGCGACCCGATCGAGGCGCAGGCGCTGCTCGCCACCTACGGGCAGGACCGGCCCGGGGACCGGCCGCTCCGGCTGGGCTCGGTCAAGTCGAACATCGGCCACACCCAGAGCGCCGCCGGGGTCGCGGGGCTGGTCAAGATGGTGATGGCGCTGCGGCACGGCGTCATGCCGGAGACCCTGCACGTCGACGAGCCGTCTGGGGAGGTCGACTGGTCGGCCGGTGCGGTGTCCCTGCTGACCGAGCGGATGCCCTGGCCGGAGACCGGCCGGCCGCGCCGCGGCGGCGTCTCGTCGTTCGGGGTCAGCGGCACCAACGCCCACGTCATCCTCGAGGAGTACCGGCCGCAGCCGGCCACCGACGCCGACGCTGCGCCGGCCGACCCCGACGAGACGGCGACGGTCGACGCCGCCGGCACCGCCGACGCCATCCCGGGGCTGCTGCCGGCCGGGCCGGTGCTCTGGCCGCTGTCCGCCCGGTCGCGTGGTGCGCTGACCGCGCAGGCCGCCCGGCTGGCCGGGTACGTCCGCGAGCACGGCGCGGACCCGACGCCGGCGGCCTGGTCGCTCGCGACCACCCGGTCCACCTTCGACCACCGCGCGGCGGTCGTCGGCACCGGGATCGACGAGCTGCTGGCCGGCCTGGACGCGCTCGCCGAGGGCGTACCCGCCGGCAACCTGGTGTCCGGCGTGGCCGGCACCGACGGCACCGGCCCGGTGTTCGTGTTCCCCGGCCAGGGCGCCCAGTCCGCCCGGATGGCGGCCGGCCTCGTCGGCGCGTGCCCCGTCTTCGACGACGCCCTCGCGCGCTGCCAGGCGGCGCTCGCCCCGCACCTCGACGTCGACCTCGTCGGGGTGCTCACCGGCGACGACGAGTCGTGGCTGGACCGCGTCGAGGTCGTCCAGCCGGTCCTGTTCGCCGTCGGCGTCGCCCTCGCCGCCGTCTGGCGCGCGGCGGGGGTCGGTCCGCAGGCGGTGATCGGCCACTCGCAGGGCGAGATCGCCGCCGCCTGCGTCGCCGGCATCCTCACCCTGGCCGACGCCGCGAAGACCGTCGCGCTGCGCTCCCGGGCGCTCGCCGCGCTCGCCGGCACCGGCACCATGGCCTCGATCGACCTCACCGCCGACCAGGTCACCGACCGGTTGGCCGCCTTCCCCGGCGTCGGGGTCGCCGCGGTGAACGGTCCGGCGACCGTGGTGGTCTCGGGCCCGCCGCACGCCGTGGCCGACCTCGTCGACGCCTGCCAGGCCGACGGGCTGCGGGCCCGGCTGATCCCGGTCGACTACGCCTCGCACTCCGCGGCCGTCCAGCAGGTCGCCGAGCTGCTGCGGACCGAACTGGCCGACATCACGCCCCGTGCCGGCGAGATCCGGCTGGTGTCCACCCTGACCGGGGAGTGGGTCGATCCGTCGTCGATGGGCGCGGAGTACTGGTACGACAACCTGCGGCAGCCGGTCCTCTTCGACCCGGCCGTGCGGGTGGCGGTCGCGGCCGGGCACACCACCTTCGTGGAGGTGTCCCCGCACCCGGCGCTCGGCATGCCGCTGACCGCGATCCTCGACGACGCCGGCGCGACCGGGCAGGTGCTGGGCACCCTGCGCCGCGGCGAGGACGACCGGGTCCGGCTGCTGGCCAGCCTGGCCGGCGCGCACGTCGCCGGCCTCGCCGTCGACCTGCGCGCCGTGCTCACCCCCGCACCGGTCGTCGCGCTGCCCACGTACGCCTTCGACCACCAGCGCTACTGGCTCGACGGGGTCGGCGGGGCCGACCTGGAGACGCTGACCCAGGTCACCGCCGAACCGGGCGAGGCGGCGTTCTGGAGCGCGGTGGAGCGCGAGGACCTGTCGGCGCTGGCCGACTCGGTCGCCACCGACCAGCTGCCCGGCGCCGAGGTCGCCGAGGCGCTGCGGCCGGCGTTGCCGGTGCTCGCCTCGTGGCGCCGGCAGCGCCGCCGCCGGTCGTCCATCGACAGCTGGCGCTACCAGGACACGTGGCGGCCGCTCACCGGCGTACAGAACCGGGGGATGACCGGCCGGTGGGTCGTGGTCATGCCGACCGGCGACATCATCGAACCGTGGCAGGACGCCTGCGTCGAGGCGATCGCCGCCGCCGGCGCCACGGTCGTCCCGGTGCCGGTCGCGGCCGAAGACGCCGACCGCGACCTGCTCGCCAAGCAGGTACGGGAGGCGCTCGGCGCCGCCGGTGCGGCCGGTGACGAACTGCCCGAGGTGACGGCGGTGGTCTCCCTGCTCGCCTTCGACGAGCTGGTCCACCCGCTGCACCCGGCCGTGCCCGGCGGCTTCGCGGCGACCGTCGCGCTGTTCCAGGCGCTGGGCGACCTGGGGCTTCGGGACACTCCGATGTGGAGTGTCACCTCCGGCGCCGTGTCGGTCGGCCGGACCGACCTGCTGCGCTCGCCGGTGCAGTCGATGGTCTGGGGCTTCGGCCGGGTCGCGGCGCTGGAGCAGCCGCAGCGCTGGGGCGGCCTGCTCGACATGCCCGAGCAGGTCGACGAGCGCTGCGCCGACCTGTTCGTCGCCGCGCTCACCACGGCCGGTGGCGAGGACCAGATCGCGGTACGCCCCAGCGGCCTGCTCGGCCGCCGGCTCACCCGGGTGCCGCTCGGCGACAGCCAGCCCCCCGCCCGGTGGGAGCCGTCCGGCACCGCGCTGGTCACCGGCGGCACCGGCGCGCTGGGCGGACACGCCGCCCGGTGGCTGGCCCGCAGCGGCATGCGGCACATCGTGATCGCCAGCCGCCGGGGTCCGGCCGCCCCCGGCGCCGACGAGCTGGTCGCCGAACTCGCCGCGCTGGGCGCCGAGGTCACCGTCGCCGCCTGCGACGCCGCCGACCAGGAAGCCCTCGCCGACCTGATCGACTCGATCCCGGCCGAGCACCCGCTGACCGTCGTGGTGCACGCCGCGGCCGTGCTCGACGACGCCCTGATCAACGACCTGCGCCTGGACCAGATCGAGCGGGTGCTCAGGGGCAAGGTCGAGGTGGCGCACAACCTGCACGAGCTCACCCTCGACCTGGACCTGTCCGCGTTCATCATGTTCTCCTCCTTCGCCGGCACCGTCGCCAGCTCCGGCGTCGGCAACTACGCCCCGAGCAACGCGTTCCTCGACGCGCTGGCCCAGCACCGGCGCGGCCTCGCGCTGCCGGCCATCTCGGTCGCCTGGGGCGCCTGGGCGGGCGGTGGCATGGCCGACGGGCCGCTCGGCGACGTCCTGCACCGCCACGGCGTGACGGAGATGGCACCGGACGCGGCCATCTCAGCCCTCCAGCAGGCCCTGGAGCACGGCGACGCGGCCCTCACCATCGCGGACATCGCCTGGGAACGGTTCTACGTCGCGTTCACCGCGACCCGGTCCGCCCCCCTCATCGCCGACCTGCCCGACGTACGACGCCTCCAGGCCTCCGAGCGGCAGGTCACCACCGACGTCGGGGATTCCCCGAACGGCCTCCAGGAGCGGCTGGCCGGCCTGCCCGCCGCGGATCGGCTCACCGTGCTGCTGGACCTCGTCCGCGGCCAGGTCGCCTCGGTGCTCAACTACCCGTCCGCCGATGCGGTCGACGACCACCGGGCGTTCCGGGAACTGGGCTTCGACTCGGTCACCGCGGTCGAACTGCGCAACCGGCTCGGCACCATCACCGGGGTGGCGTTGCCGGTGACCTTGGTCTTCGACTATCCGACGCCGACCACCCTGGCCGAATACCTCTACGCCGAGGTGGCACAGGACGACGTCGTCAGCCCCACCGTCCTGCTCGACGACCTCGACCGGATCGCCGACGGCCTCGACGTCATCGTCGCCGACGAGGGGGCCCGCATGCGCGCGGCCGTACGCCTGCAGGCCATGCTCACCCGGCTCGGCCAGGACACCGGCGGTGACACCGACGGCTACCTCGGCCGGCATCTCGACACCGCCAGCGACGACGAACTGTTCGCGATGGTGGACAGGGACCTCGGTATCTCCTGACCTCCCGATCCCGGACCTCCCCGACACCTCCGCGAGGAAGCGGCAATCCAATGGCCAATGAAGACAAGCTGCGCGACTACCTCAAGCGGGTAATGGCTGATCTCCACGACACCCGCCGCCGGCTGAGCGAGGCGCAGTCCCAGGAACTGGAGCCGGTCGCGATCGTCGCGATGAGTTGTCGCCTGCCGGGAGGGATCAGCAACCCCGACGAGCTGTGGGAGGTGCTGCGCGACGCCCGCGACGCCGTCACCCCGTTCCCGGACGACCGGGGCTGGGACCTCGACCGGCTCTACGACCCCGACCCCGACCGGCCCGGCACCTCGTACGCGCGGGAGGGCGGGTTCGTCGAGGGCGCCGTGGACTTCGACGCGGCCTTCTTCGGCATCTCGCCCCGCGAGGCGCTGAGCATGGACCCGCAGCAGCGGCTGCTGCTCGAGACGTCCTGGGAGGCGATCGAGGCGGCCGGGATGGATCCGGCGTCGCTGCGCGGCAGCCGTACCGGGGTGTTCGTCGGCACCAACGGGCAGGACTACGGGACCCTGCTGATGATGTCGCCGGACGGCGACGACGGGCACTCGATGACCGGCGGCGCGGCGGCGGTCGTGTCGGGTCGGGTGTCGTACACCCTGGGCCTGGAGGGGCCGGCGGTGTCGATCGACACGGCGTGCTCCTCGTCGCTGGTCGCACTGCACCTGGCCGTCCAGGCGCTCCGGGCCGGCGAGTGCGACCTGGCGCTGGCCGGCGGGGTGACCGTCATGGCCACCCCGGGGCTGTTCGTCGGGTCGAGCCGGCAGCGGGCCCTCTCCCCGGACGGCCGGTGCAAGTCGTTCGCCGCGTCCGCGGACGGGGCCGGTTTCTCCGAGGGCGTGGGCATGCTGCTGGTGGAGCGGCTGTCGGACGCCCGGCGTAACGGTCACCGGGTGCTCGCGGTGGTGCGGGGTAGTGCGGTCAACCAGGACGGTGCGTCGAACGGGTTGACGGCGCCGAACGGCCCGTCGCAGCAGCGGGTGATCCGGCAGGCGTTGGCGTCGGCGCGGTTGTCGGTGGCGGATGTGGACGTGGTGGAGGCGCACGGCACCGGCACCACTCTCGGTGATCCGATCGAGGCGCAGGCGCTGCTGGCGACGTACGGCCAGGACCGGCCGGTGGGCCAACCGCTGCTGTTGGGGTCGGTGAAGTCGAACATCGGCCATGCCCAGGCCGCGGCCGGGGTGGCCGGGGTGATCAAGGTGGTGCTGGCGATGCGGCACGGCCTGGTGCCGGCGTCGCTGCACGTCGACGAGCCGTCCCCGCACATCGACTGGTCGGCCGGTGACGTGGAGCTGGTGACCGAGGGGCGGCCGTGGCCGGCGGTGGACCGGCCCCGCCGGGCGGGCGTCTCATCGTTCGGCATCTCCGGCACCAACGCCCACGTGATCATCGAGGAGCCGGCCGCCGAGGCGGAGACCGACCAGCCGGGCGACGCCGCGTCGCGATCGGAGCCCGGGCTGGTCTCCGGTCCGCTGCTGTGGTCGGTGTCGGCGCGGTCCAGGGGTGCGCTGGCGGGTCAGGCGGCCCGGTTGGCGGAGTTCGTCCGTGGTCGTGGTGGGGTGGATCCGGCGGAGGTGGCGTGGTCGTTGGTGTCGGCCCGGTCGGTGTTCGATCACCGGGCGGTGGTGGTGGGTGGTGGTGTCGGGGAGTTGCTGGCGGGGCTGGACGCGGTCGCCGGTGGTGTGCCGGCGGGGAATGCGGTGTCCGGGGTCGCGGTCGATGGTGGTGCTGGTCCGGTTTTCGTGTTTCCGGGTCAGGGTGCGCAGTCGGTGGGGATGGCGTCGGGTCTGGTTGGTTCGTGTGCGGTGTTCGACGAGGTGTTGGCTGATTGTCAGCGGGTGTTGGCGCCGTGGGTGGATGTGGATCTGGTGTCGGTGTTGACCGGTGACGACCAGTCGTGGTTGGGGCGGGTGGAGGTGGTCCAGCCGGTGTTGTTCGCGGTCGGGGTTGCTCTGGCCGCGGTGTGGAAGCAGGCGGGTGTGGTTCCGCGTGCCGTGATCGGGCATTCGCAGGGTGAGATCGCGGCGGCGTGTGTGGCGGGGATTCTGAGTTTGGAGGATGCGGCGAAGACGGTGGCGTTGCGGTCGCGGGCGTTGGCGGTGTTGGCGGGTTCGGGTGCGATGGCGTCGGTGGATCTGTCGGTCGAGCAGGTGTCGGCTCGTCTGGACCAGTTCCCGGGCGTGGGTGTGGCGGCGGTGAACGGCCCGTCGACGGTGGTGGTGTCGGGTCCGCCGGGGCCGGTCGCGGGTCTGGTCGCGGCGTGTCAGGCCGACGGTGTGCGGGCCCGGGTGATTCCGGTGGATTATGCGTCGCATTCGCCGGCGGTGCAGCAGGTCGCCGAGCAGTTGCGGACGGATCTGGCGGGTGTCGCGCCGCGGATCGGTGGGGTGCGGTTGGTGTCGACGTTGACCGGTGACTGGGTGGATCCGGGGTCGATGGGTGCGGATTACTGGTATGAGAATCTGCGGCGGCCGGTGTTGTTCGACACCGCGGTCCGGGTCGCGATCGGGCGGGGCATTCGACGTTTGTGGAGGTGTCTCCGCATTCGGTGTTGGGGATGCCGGTGACCGCGATCCTGGACGATCTGGACACTGCCGGGCATGTGTTGGGGACGTTGCGTCGGGGTGAGGACGATCCGACCCGGTTGTTGACCAGCCTGGCGACGGCGTACACGGTCGGTCTGCCGGTTGATTTGACGGCGGTGTTGGCGCCGGCGGCGGTGACGGAGCTGCCGACGTACGCGTTCGACCACCGCCGGTACTGGCCCTCGGCACCCACCTTCCTCACCGAGCAGTCGTCCGGCACCCCCGACGTCGACCGGTGGTGCTACCGGATCGCCTGGACGGCCCTGCCTGACCTGCCCCTGCCCCGACCCGAGGGCACCTGGCTCGTGCCCCTGCCCGCCGGCCGGCGCGACGACCCGTTCGTCACCGGCGTGCTCCGCTCGCTCGACACCGTCGGCGCCACCGTCGTACCCGTCGAGGTCGAGACGACCGACGACGTGCCGGCACTGGCCGATTTGCTCCGCGCCGCCCGTCCCGACGGCGGCGCCAGCCTGGTCCTGTCCCTGCTCGCCGTCGACGACCGGACACACCCCGAACACCCGGCGACCACCCTCGCCACCTGGGGCACCGCCGCGCTGGTGCAGGCCCTCGGCCTGCTCGGCGAGGAGGCGCCACTGTGGTGCGTCACCCGCCACGCCGTCGCCGTCCACGCCGACGACGGGCCGCCCCGCCCCGCCCAGGCCGCCGTCTGGGGGCTCGGCCGCGCGGTCGCCCTGGAACACCCCGGACGCTGGGGCGGCCTGATCGACCTGCCCGCCGACCTCGACGACCGGACCGGCGCCGCGCTGTGCGCCGTACTCGGTGGCACCGGTGAGGACCAGGTCGCCATCCGCGACCACGGCGTCCTCGTCCGACGCCTCACCCGCATCCCCGCCCACGAACTCCGCCTCGCCGACCGGGCCCGCCCCACCGGCGAGGCGGCGGACGCGGAAGCGGCCGAGGGCTGGCGGATGCGCGGGACCGTGCTGATCACCGGTGGCACCGGGGGACTCGGTGGCCATGTCGCACGCTGGGCGGCCCGCCGTGGCGCCGCACACGTCGTCCTGGCCAGCCGGCGCGGCCCCGAGGCGCCCGGCGCCGACGCGCTCGCCGCCGAGCTGGGCGGCCTCGGCGCACAGGTCACCCTGGCCCGCTGCGACGTCACCGACCGCGACGAGCTGGCCCGACTGCTGGCCGAGGTGCCGGCCGAGCACCCGCTGACCGCCGTGCTGCACACCGCCGCCGTCCTCGACGACGGCATCGTCGACACGCTCACCCCCGAGCGGCTGCACACCGTCGCCGCGCCCAAGTGCGTCGCCGCGTCGCACCTGGACGAGCTGACCCGCGATCTCGACCTCGACGCGTTCGTACTCTTCTCCTCCTTCGCCGGCACCTCCGGCAACGCCGGACAGGGCGGGTACGGGGCGGCGAACGCCTACCTCGACGCCCTGGCCGAGCGGCGCCGGTCGGCGGGCCGGCCGGCCCTGTCGGTGGCCTGGGGCGCGTGGAGCGGTGCCGGCCTGCCCGCCGAGAACGAGCGCGCCCAGCAGCGGCTGCGCCGGGGCGGCATGGTCGCGATGGCACCCGACCTGGCCGTGACGGCCCTCGAACGGGCCCTGCTGCGCGGCGACACCACCACGGTCGTCGCCGACGTCGACTGGCCCCGGTTCGCCGGCGCGTTCACGGTCGTACGGCCCAGCCCGCTGCTCGCCGACCTGGCCGAGGTACGCGAGGCGGCCAGCCGGCCGGCCGAGCCGGCGACCAGGGACGCGGCACCGTCGGGGGCCGCGTCGCGGCTTGCCGGGTTGCCGCCCGCGGAACGCGCCGCGGCACTGCTGGACCTGGTCCGGGAGTGCGCCGCGACCGCGCTCGGCTACGCCGGCGGCGCCGACATCCCCGCCGACCGGCCGTTGCGTGAGCTGGGCCTGGACTCGCTGACCGCGGTCGACCTGCGCAACCTCCTCGCCGCCGCGACCGACCTGCGGCTGCCCGCCACCCTCGCCTTCGACTACCCGAGCCCGACCCTGCTCGCCGGCCACCTCGACGGGCTGCTCACCGGGGCAGCCGCCGTAGCGGTACCCGAGCCGGTCGCCCGGCCCGCCGGTGCGGCCGACGAGCCGCTCGCCATCGTCGCGATGAGCTGCCGGTTCCCGGGCGGTGCCGACACCCCGGAGCAGTTCTGGCAACTGCTCGCCGGCGGCGGCGACGCGATCGGGGAGTTCCCCACCGACCGGGGCTGGGACCTCGACCGGCTCTTCGACGCCGACCCGGAGAACGAGGGCACCAGCTACGCCCGGGAGGGCGGCTTCGTCCCCGGGGTCGCCGACTTCGACCCCGTCCTGTTCGGCATCAGCCCCCGCGAGGCCCTCGCGATGGATCCGCAGCAGCGGCTGTTGCTGGAGGCGTCCTGGGAAACGGTCGAGCGGGCCGGGATCAACCCGCTCGACCTGCGGGGCAGCGCCACCGGGGTGTTCATCGGCACCAACTACCAGGACTACCGCAACCTGATGTTCAGCGCCGAGGGCGCCGAGGGCCACCTGATGACCGGCAACGCCGCGAGCGTCCTGTCCGGACGGGTGTCGTACACGCTCGGGCTCGAGGGACCGGCCGTGTCGGTGGACACCGCCTGCTCGTCGTCGCTGGTCGCGCTGCACTGGGCCGGCCAGGCGCTGCGCGCCGGCGAGTGCGACCTCGCCCTGGTCGGCGGGGTCACGGTGATGTCCACCCCCGGCGTCTTCGTCGGCTTCAGCCGCCAGCGCGGCCTGGCCCCGGACAGCCGGTGCAAGGCCTTCGCCTCGGCCGCCGACGGCACCAGCTGGGGCGAAGGGCTGGGCCTGCTGCTGGTCGAGCGGCTCAGCGACGCCCAGCGCAACGGCCACCCGATCCTCGCGGTGGTCCGGGGCAGCGCGGTCAACCAGGACGGCGCCAGCAACGGCCTGACCGCCCCCAACGGCCCCGCCCAACAGCGGGTCATCCGGCACGCCCTGGCCAGCGCGGGACTCGGCCCGGCCGACGTGGACGCGGTCGAGGCGCACGGCACCGGCACCCGCCTCGGCGACCCGATCGAGGCGCAGGCGCTGCTCGCCACGTACGGCCAGGACCGGCCGGCGGACCGGCCGCTGCTGCTCGGCTCGGTGAAGTCGAACATCGGCCACACCCAGGCCGCCGCCGGTGTGGCCGGGGTGATCAAGATGGTGCTGGCGCTGCGGCACGGGTTCCTGCCGGAGACCCTCCACGTCGACGAACCCACCCGGGAGGTCGACTGGACGGCCGGGGCGGTGGAACTGCTGCGCGAGGGCCGGGCCTGGCCGGCGACCGACCGGCCACGGCGGGGCGCGGTGTCGTCCTTCGGGATCAGCGGCACCAACGCGCACACCATCCTGGAGCAGGCGCCCGAACCGTCCGTCCCGCCCGCGCCCGACGCCGGTGCCACGCCGCCCGTGGTGCCGGTGCTGCTCTCCGCCCGCAGCGGCCCCGCACTGACCGCGCAGGCCGCCCGGTGGGCCGACGAGCTGACCGGCCCCGACGCGCCGCCGCTGGTCGATGCCGGCTGGTCGTCCGTGGTCACCCGCGCCGCCCTGGAGCACCGCGCCGTGGTGCTCGCCGCCGACCCGGCGACACTGCGTGCCGGGCTGGCCGCTCTCGCCGCCGGCGACACCTCGCCGCACCTGGTCACCGGTTCCGTGGCACCCCGGTCCAGGACCGCGTTCCTCTTCTCCGGTCAGGGCGCGCAACGCGCCGGCATGGGTCGCGAGCTGTACGCCGCCTCCCCGGCGTTCGCCGAGGCGCTCGACGAGGTCTGCGCCCACCTCGACGCGTACCTGCCGCGGCCGCTGCGGCCGGTCCTGTTCGCCGACCCCGGCACGCCGGAGGCGAAACTGCTCGACCAGACCCTGTTCACCCAGACCGGCCTCTTCGCCGTCGAGGTGGCGCTGTACCGCTTGCTGGAGAGCTGGGGGGTCGCTCCGGACCTGGTGGCCGGGCACTCGATCGGCGAACTCGCCGCCGCCCACGTCGCCGGGGTGTTCGACCTCGCCGACGCCGCCGAGCTGGTCGCCGCCCGGGGCCGGCTCATGCAGGACCTGCCGGCCGGCGGCGCCATGCTCTCCGTCGCCGCCGGCGAGGCCGACGTCGAGGCGTCGTTGGCCGGCCGGACCGGGCAGGTCGCCGTCGCCGCCGTCAACGGACCCGCCGCCACGGTCGTCTCCGGCGTCGCCGACGTCGTCGACCAGGTCGCCGACGAGTGGCGGGCCCGTGGCGTACGCGTGAAGCGGCTGCCGGTCAGCCACGCCTTCCACAGCCCGCTGATGGACCCGATGCTGGACGGGTTCGCCGCCGTCGCCGCCGGCCTCGCCTACCGGGCGCCGCGGATCCCCGTCGTCTCCACCCTCACCGGGACGGTCGCCGGGGCGGAACTGGGCACCCCCGGCTACTGGGTCCGGCACGTCCGGGACGCCGTCCGGTTCGCCGACGGCGTACGGACCCTGCGCGACCAGGGCGTCACGGGGTTCGTGGAGATCGGCCCGGACAGTGTGCTCACCACCCTCACCCAGGCCGTCCTCGAGGCCGACGGCACGGGTACGCCGGCCCGCGCCCCGCTGACCGTGGCGGTGCTGCGCCGGGAACGCCCGGAGGCGGCGACGCTGCTCCGGGCCCTTGCCGGGCTGCACACCCACGGGGTCTCCCCGGACTGGGCCCGGTTCTTCGCAGGCACGGGCACCCGGCGGGTCGACCTGCCGACGTACGCCTTCGACCGGCAGCGGTTCTGGCCGCAGCCGGTCTCCTGGGAGCGCCCGGAGGCCGCGGAGACCACGGAGGTCGACCGCCGGTTCTGGGCGGCCGTGGAGGCCGGGGACCTGGAGTCCCTGGCCCGGGACCTCGACGTCGACCGGGACCAGCCGTTCGCCGCCGTGCTGCCCGCCCTGTCCGCCTGGCGGCGGCGGGGCCGGCAACGCGAGCTGGTCGACGGTGCCCGCTACCGCGTGACGTGGGAGGCCGTCGCCGCGCGGCCGGCCGTCGGGGCGCCCGGGCGCTGGCTGGTCGCCGTACCCGCCGGCCGGGCCGACGAACTGGTCGCCTGGACCCGGGGTCTCGGCGCGGACGTCGTCCCGTTGCCGGTGGACACCGACGGCGACCCGGACCTGCTCGTCGAGATGCTGCGGGACGCGGCGGCCGACGTGCCCTCCGGTACGCCTGTCTCGCTGCTCTCCTTCCTCGGGTTGGACGACACCCCGCACGAGGAGTATCCGGCGCTGACCCGTGGCGTGGCCGCCACCGTGCTGCTGCTCCAGCTCCTCACCGACCTGGACGTGCCGGCCCGGTTCTGGGCCGTGACCCGGGGCGCGGTGTCGACCGGCACCGCCGACGTGCCGACCGCGCCCCGCCAGGCGATGCTCTGGGGACTCGGCCGGGTGGCGGCCCTGGAACAGCCCACCCGCTGGGCGGGGCTGGTCGACCTGCCGGCGACCATCGACGACCCGGCCGCCACGCGGCTGGTCGGCATCCTCGCCGGGGGCGGCGGCGAGGACCAGCTCGCCATCCGGGAGGACGGCGTCCTGGCCCGACGGCTCGCGCCGGCCGCGGCGAGCGCCGACGGGCGGCCGTGGCAGCCGCGCGGCACCGTGCTGATCACCGGCGGCGTCGGCGCGCTCGGCGGCCACGTGGCCCGCTGGGTCGCCGCCGGTGGCGCCGAGCGGATCGTGCTGACCAGCCGCCGGGGCGTCGACACCCCCGGTGCCGTCGAACTGCGGGCCGAGATCGAGGCGCTGGGAGTGCCGTGCCTCGTCGCGCCCTGCGACGCCGCCGACCGCGACGCGATGGCCGGCCTTCTCGACGACATCGGCCGGGACGGCCCCCCGCTGCGCGCCGTGGTGCACGCGGCCGGGGTCAGCGAGGTGGTGCCGCTGGCCGAGTCCACGCTGGAGGACCTCGCCTACGTGATCGCCCCCAAGACGGCCGGCGCCGAGCACCTGGACGAGCTGCTCGACGGCGTCGACCTGGACGCGTTCGTGCTCTTCTCGTCGATCGCCGCGACCTGGGGCAGTGGCGGGCAGGGGGCGTACGCCGCCGGCAACGCCTTCCTCGACGCCCTCGCCGAGCGGCGACGCGGCCGGGGACTGCCGGCCACCTCGGTGGCCTGGGGACCGTGGACCGAGTCCGGCATGTTCACCGACGACGCCCCCGAACAGCTGCGGCGTCGCGGACTGCGGGTGATGCCGCCGGACCTGGCGATCGCCGCGCTCGGCCGCGCCCTGGCCCTCGGCGACAACTGCGTCACCGTCGCCGACGTCGACTGGGCGACGTTCCACCCGCTGTTCAGCGCCCTGCGGCCGAGCCCGCTGCTGGCCGGACTGCCCGCCGTACGCGCGCTGACCGCCGGGTCCGAGGCGGCGCCGGACGTGCCGGCTGCCCGGGACCTGCTCGCCGGCCTGCGCGCCCTGCCCGCCGACGAGCGGGGCGCGGCGCTGCTGGAGATGGTCCGGGTGGACGCCGCCAAGGTGCTCGGCCACGCCACCACCGACGTCATCGAGACCGACCGGGGATTCCTGGACCTCGGCTTCGATTCGCTGACCGCCGTGGAGCTGCGCAACCTGCTCATCGCCGCGACCGGCCACGAGCTGCCCACCACCGTGGTCTTCGACCACCCCACCCCGGCGGCGCTGGCCGAACACCTGGACCGGGAGATCTTCCGCACCGGGCCCGCCGACGACCGGGCCGGTCCGCAGGGCGCCGACGAGGAGTCGGTCCGCGCCGTGCTGGCCGCCATCCCGCTCGACGAACTGCGCCGGGCCGGACTGCTGGACCCGCTGCTCCGGCTCGCCGCCCCGGTGGCCACTGCCGCCCCGGCGACCGTGCCGGATCCGGGGGCGCAGCTGGAGATCAACGAACTCGACGTGGCCGACCTGGTCCGGCTGGCCCTGGAAGGTTCGGACTCGTGACCCGGCCCATCCCGATGAGGAGCCCCCGATGAGTGTCTCGCTGGACGAGGTCGTCGGCGCCCTGCGCGCCTCTCTCCGCGACAACCAGAAGCTGAAGCAGGAGAACCAGCGGCTCACCGCGACGCTCAGTGAACCGATCGCCATCGTCGGCATGAGCTGCCGGTTCCCCGGTGGCATCAGCTCGCCGGAGGAGCTGTGGGACCTGGTCGCCGCCGGCACCGACGCGATGGTGCCGTTCCCCGACGACCGGGGATGGGACCTTGACTCGATCTACGACCCGGACCCGGACCGGCGGGGCGCCTCGTACGTGCGCGAGGGCGGCTTCCTCTACCCGGCCGGCGACTTCGACCCGGCGTTCTTCGGCATCTCGCCCCGCGAGGCCCTCGCCATGGACCCGCAGCAGCGGCTGCTGCTGGAGGCGTCCTGGGAGGCGTTCGAGCGGGCCGGGATCGACCCGACCACCGTGCGCGGTGCACCGACCGGGGTGTTCGCGGCGACGGGCACCCAGGGCGAATACGCCGCTCTGCTCACCGGCGGCGGCGTCGACGGCTTCATCGCCACCGGGAACGCCTCATCGGTGGCCAGCGGCCGGATCTCGTACGTGCTGGGCCTGGAGGGGCCGGCCGTCACCGTCGACACCGCGTGCAGCTCGTCGCTGGTCGCCCTGCACCTGGCCTGCCAGTCGCTGCGGCTGGGGGAGTGCTCGCTCGCCCTGGCCGGCGGTGCGGCGGTGATGCCCACCCCGGCGGTGTTCGTCGAGTTCAGCCGGCAGCGCGGGCTGGCCCAGGACGGACGCTGCAAGCCCTTCGCGGCGGCGGCGGACGGCACCGGCTGGTCCGAGGGGGTCGGCATGCTGCTCGTGGAGCGGCTCAGCGACGCCCGCCGCAACGGCCACCGGGTGCTCGCCGTCATCCGGGCCAGCGCGATCAACCAGGACGGGACGACCAGCGGGCTCATCGCGCCCAACGGCCCCGCGCAGCGCCGGGTCATCCGGGCCGCGCTGACCGCCGCCGGGCTGACCGCTTCGGAAGTGGACGTCGTCGAGGCGCACGGCACCGGCACGACGCTGGGCGACCCGATCGAGGCGCAGGCGTTGCTGGCCACGTACGGGCAGGGTCGGCCGGCCGACCGGCCGCTGCTGCTGGGCTCGGTGAAGTCCAACATCGGGCACACCCAGGCGGTGGCGGGCGTCGCCGGCGTCATCAAGATGGTGCTGTCGATGCAGCACGGGGTGGTGCCGGCGACCCTGCACGTCGACGCCCCCACCCCGCACGTCGACTGGTCGTCGGGGGCGGTGTCGCTGCTCACCGAGGCGGTGCCGTGGCCGGCGACCGGCCGGCCCCGGCGGGCCGGCGTATCCGCGTTCGGGATGAGCGGCACCAACGTGCACGCCATCATCGAACAGGCGCCCCCGGCCGACGGGCCGGGCGAGGGCGCCGCCACCCCGGGCGCGGCGCCGGCGGTCGAATTCGGGCCCGACGTCCCGGTCCCCTGGCTCGTCTCGGCGCGGTCGGCGCCGGCGCTGGCCGGACAGGCCCGCCGGCTGCTGGCCCTGATCGACGAGCGACCCGAGACGTCCCCTGTGGACGTCGGCTGGTCGCTGGTCACCACCCGGGCCACGCTGCCGCACCGGGCCGTGGTGCTCGGCGCCGACCTCGAGGAATTGCGCGACGGCCTGCGGGCGGTGGCGGAGGAGGGCATCGCGCCCCGGGTGGTCCGGGGCGTGGCCCGGGCCGGGGGCAAGCTCGCGTTCCTGTTCACCGGTCAGGGCGTGCAGCGCCCGGGAATGGGGGCCGGGCTCTACCGGGCCTTCCCGGCGTTCGCCGCCGCCTTCGACGAGGTGGCCGAGGAACTGGACCGGCACCTGCCCCGCCCGCTGCGGGAGGTGGTCTTCGCCGCGCCGGACAGCCCGGCCGCGGCACTGCTGGACCGCACCGAGTTCACCCAGCCGGCACTCTTCGCGTACGAGGTGGCCGCCTTCCGCCTGGTGACCGGCTGGGGGCTGCGCCCGCACCAGCTCCTGGGCCACTCGGCCGGCGAACTGGCCGCCGCGCACGTGGCCGGGGTGCTGTCGGTGGCCGACGCCGCCGCCCTGGTCGCCGCCCGGGGCCGGCTCATGCAGGCGCTGCCCGACGGCGGGGCGATGCTCGCCGTACGCGCCAGCGAGGCCGAGGTGGCGCCGCTGCTCGCCGAGGGGCTGGCGTTGGGTGCGGTGAACGGGCCCGAGTCGGTGGTGCTCTCCGGGACCGAGGCGGCCGTCGACCGGGCCGCCGAACAGTTGGCCGGACAGGGCCGGCGCATTCGGCGGCTGCGGGTCAGCCACGCCTCCCACTCGGCGTTGATGGACCCGATGCTCGACGACTTCCGGGTGGTCGCGGAGAAGCTGACCTTCCACCCGCCGACCCTGTCGATCGTCTCCGGCCGCACCGGCGAGGTGCTGACCGCACAGGAGGCCACCGACCCGGAGTACTGGGTCCGGCACGTCCGCGACACCGTCCGGTTCCACGACGGCATACTCACCCTCGACTCGGTCGGGGTGACCACGTTCCTGGAGCTCGGGCCGGACGGTGCGCTGACCGCTCTCGGCCGCGAATGCCTGCCCGACGCGGGCCCGGCGTTCGTCGCGGGCAGCCGCCGGGACCAGCCCGAACCGGCCACCCTGCTGGCCGCGCTGGCCGCCGTGGACATGCGCGGCGCCGGCCTGGACTGGCCGGCGCTGTTCGCCGGCTCCGGAGCCGGCCGGGTCGACCTGCCCACCTACGCCTTCGCCCACGAACGGTTCTGGCCGGCGCCGATCCGGTTCGAGATGCTCGGGCCACGAACCGATGCGACGCCCGAGGTGGACGTCGTACCGGCCGTGGCGACCCGTCAAAGCGGCGGCGGGGACCTGGCCGGGGCGCTCGCCGCGCGGCTGGCCGCCACCGGCCCGGACGAGCGGTACCAGATCGTGCTCGACCTGGTCCGTGCCCTGGTCGCCACGGTGCTCGGGCACATCTCGCCCACCGCCGTCGACCCGGACGAGGACTTCCTGGCGGTCGGATTCGACTCGCTGACCGCGCTGGAGCTGCGGGACGCGCTGCGCCACGAGACCGGCGCGGAGCTTTCCGCCACCCTGCTCTTCGACCACCCGACCCCGGCGGTGCTGGCCCGCCACCTGGTCGACCAGCTCGGCGGGGCGGCGCCGTCGATGGCGCCGCCGGCCAACACCGGCGGCATCCTCGGTGGCCTGTTCCGGCAGCCCGCCGCCCGCGAGAACGCGGCCGAGTACGCCGACGTGCTGCTCAAGTTGTCCCGGTTCCGGCCGGCCTTCACCGAACCGGCGGAGCTCACCCACCCGGCCGGCATCCTCCGGCTCGCGCAGGGCACCGGCGGGACGGCGCCGCTGGTCCTCTGCTGCACCATGTCGCTGCTCTCCGGCCCGCACGAGTACGCCCGGCTCGCCGCCGGCTTCCGCGGGCAGCGGGACGTGTACGCGCTGCCCAACCCGGGTTACGGGGCGGAGGAGGAGCTCCCCGCCGACCTCGGCGCGCTGCTGCGGGTGCATGTCGCCACCGTGCTCGACGCGGTGGGCGCCGGACCGTATCTGCTGGGCGGCCACTCCGGCGGCGCGATGGTGGCGAACGTGCTGGCCCGGGAGCTGGAACGGCAGGGGCGTCCGCCCGCGGCCGTGGTGCTGATGGACACCTACCCGGCCGACAGCGAGGTGCTGGGCCGGTGGGTGCCGCAGCTGCTCGGCGGGATGACCGACCGGGACAGCGCGTACACCCCGATGGACGACTGGCGTACGACCGCGTGGGCCGGCTACCTGCCGCTGTTCTACGACTGGCGACCGGGGGCGATGGACATCCCGACGCTGCTGGTCCGGGCCGCCCAGCCACTCGGAGAGTGGGGCGGGGAGGACGGGGAGTGGCGGTCGAGCTGGCCGTATCCGCACGAGGTGATCGACGCCGACGGGGACCACTTCACGATGGTCGGTGAGAACGGCCCCCGGGTCGCGGCGGACATCCAGAAGTGGTTGGTGGACCACGGGTTCTGACCCGGGTCCCCTAGCATCCGCGCGGCGACCCCTAACCGCGCGCGCACATCTATCCGACAAGTCACCCGGACGGGAGCATGACGGGCGTGGACGAGGCAGTGGTGGTTACGGAGCTGGTCAAGAAGTACCGGCCGAACATGCCGCCGGCGGTGGACGGGCTGACGTTCTCCGTCGCCGCCGGCGAGGTCTTCGGGCTGCTCGGGCCGAACGGCGCGGGCAAGACCACGACGATCGGGGTGCTCACCACACGGGTGCGCGCCACCTCCGGCAGTGCGACGGTCTGCGGCGCCGACGTGGTCCGGTCACCGGCCGTCGCGCGGAAACTCCTCGCGGTCGTGCCGCAGCGGGTGAACCTGGACCGGGCACTGACGGTACGGCAGAACCTGCTGTTCCACTCGGCCTACCACCGGATGCCCCGCCGGGACCGGACCCGCCGCGCCGACGAGTTGCTGGAACAGATGGGGCTGCGGGACCACGCCAACTCCCGCACCGACATCCTCTCCGGTGGCCTGGCGCAGCGGGCGATGATCGCCCGGGCGTTGATGCACCGGCCCCGGGTGCTCTTCCTCGACGAGCCCGCCGGTGGCCTCGACCCGCAGTCACGGCTGTTCGTCCACGACCGCATCGCCGAGCTGCGCGGGGCGGGTGTGACCGTGGTGATGACCACGCACGACATGGACGAGGCCGAGAAGCTGTGCGACCGGGTCGGGATCGTCGACCACGGCCGCCTGCTGGCCCTCGACACGCCGACCGCGCTGACCCGTACGCTGCCCGGCAGCAGCACGCTCAGCATCGGGATCAGCGGCGGTCCGGGCGCCGAGGAGGTGCACGCCGCCCTCGGCAACCTCCCGGACGTGGAACGGGTCGAGCGGGTCCGGGCCGGGGCACGCCCCAGCACCGACGCCGCACCGCCCATGTTCCCGGGCATGCCGCCGATGCCGGCGCCGCCCGCTCCGGAGCCGGACGACGACGCGAGCCCCACCTTCCGGGTCTACACGAGCACCCAGCCGGCCAACGTGATCCCGATGGCGTTGAAGATCCTTTCCGATCTGCGCTGCGAGGTGCGGGAGCTCGGCATCGGCCAGCCCAGCCTCGAGGACGTCTTCATCCACCTGACCGGAAGGGACCTTCGGTGAGCGTCACCGCCCCCGCCATGCCAGCCGGACCGACCACGGGCGATCTGCCACCCGCCCCGGTAAGCCCGATGGAGCAGTTCGCCACGTTCCGCGCCGTGCTCTGGCGGGATCTCTTCGTCACCAGCCGGGAGCTGGTGGGCTTCCTCGCCCAGGTGTTCTTCCAGCCCCTGTTCATGCTGCTGATCTTCGGCAAGGTGCTGGCCGACCTCGGCTACGCCAGCAACGACTTCGCCAACGTGCTGCTGCCCGGTGTGATCGCGTTGAACGCGTTCCTGATCGGCCTGGAGAACACGGCGTTGCCGATGGTGATGGACTTCTCCTACACCCGGGAGATCGAGGACCGCCTGCTCTCGCCGATGTCCATCCCCCTGGTGGCGCTGGAGAAGATCGTCTTCGGTGCGATCCGGGGGGTGATCGCCGGGCTCGTGCTGATCCCGGTCGGCATGCTGATGCTCGGCGTCAGCTGGCCGTGGAGCGCCCTGCTGCCGGTGACCGGAATCCTGCTGGCCGGCTCCCTGGTCGGGGCGGCGATGGGGTTGACCTTCGGCACGCTGGTTCCGCCGCAGCTCATCCAGATCATGTTCACCGTCATCATGACCCCGCTGATGTTCACCGGCGCCAGCCAGTTCCCGCTGCTGGCGATCGGCGGCCTGCCCTGGTTCCAGGTGATCTGCGCGCTCAATCCGCTGACCTACGTCAGCGAGGGCATGCGGGCGGTGGTCGCGCCGAACGGCGTGGAGTCGGTGCCGCTGTGGATCTGCCTGAGCGTCCTCGCCGGCGTCTTCGTCTTCTTCACCACGGTCGGGGTACGCGGCTTCATGCGCCGCGCGATGGACTGACTCCGTCGTCCAGGACACGGACCCCACGGCGTCCTCTTCGCCGTGGGGTCCGTGTCCTGCGCCCGGTGTCCGGTGTGTATGCGGGCGGGGCGGAGGCAATGCGTCCACCCCCGGCCCGCACGGGTCCACCGGGGATGTCGTGCGGCGCGGCGTCGGCGGTCCGCGGGGTGGCAGCGGGGCATTCCGATTGTCCCGCGGCGGCGGATCGACGAGACCGGTCCCGGCCGGGGAGTGAATCTGTCTACGCCGTGTGTGTTCCGGCGGGCGGTGCGCGCACAAAGTCCGGTACGTGCAATTGATATGTGGGTCGGCGTACGGATGCCATCTCCGGCCGGATCGGGAATGGGTAATCGATTCCCGTCGGCGCGGTCGGGACAGTTGTCGGCCGGAAGGGGAGTTGCAGTCGACAACTGATCTTGGTTGTCGATTGTGGGGGCCGGGCCCGATTCCGCACGTGCGGCAAACCGCTGTCACCGTCGGCCCGCCTGACACGTCGGTACGCCCACCCCTACCCGCGGGCCGTGGTCGATGTTCGTCCTCCAGTACGTGGCAGGGCCATCCTCACAGGAAATTCTCAGCCTTCACCGCCGATTCCGGCCTGCCAGAATCGAGATCGACTCTGCCCCGGTGGTCGGCCCTGCTCGATGGTGGTCCGGTCGCGGCCCGGCGCATCTTCGCTGATCGGCAGATCCGTTGTCGGCCTTTTTGCAGTCCCACTGCGTCAGTCGAGTTCTCGCCGCCTAATGAAGATCCCGGTTGGCTCCTAGGGGTTGTGTTACGCGAAGGCTTCCCTCTAATTTCGAAACCATCGGCCCGCGTCCGCACCGAGTGGCGAGACAAGATCTGGGCTGAACGTACTTATGACGCGAGAGGTCTGCGTGATTGTGATGTGCCCGCCGAGGTCGACGGCCCGTCACACAGCCGGCCGAGGTTAGCGCGAATGGTGCTGCTGGCCGGGGTCGGCAGATCCGGAATGGACCACGGGGACGCGGTCACGGTGGCGGGTCGCACCCTTTCCAGCGAGGCGCTGCTGGGCTGCGCGACAGCGGTCGCCGACCGGGTCCGGGGGCCGCGGCCGTCGCGGTCGACGCGGCGCCGAGCATCGAGGCAGTGGTGGCGATGGTGGGCGCCGTCCACGCGGGGGTGCCCCTCGTACCGTTGCCACCCGGCGGCGACGAGCGGGAGCGCAACCGGATCCTCCGGGAGTCGAACGCCACCCTGGTCCTCGACTGCGCCGCCGGGCGCCCGTCCGGCGGCCTGCCGACCGTCCCCGTGGAACTCGGGCGGCGCTCCTCGACACACCATCCCGAACCGGACCCGACCACCGACGCGCTGATCCTCTACACCGGCGGTGCCACCGGGCGCCCACGTGGCGTACGGATCTCCCGCCGGGCCATCGCGGCCGAGCTGGACCTGCTCGCCGAGGCCTGGCGCTGGAGCGCCGAGGACGTCCTGGTCCAACGGCTACCGCTGTTCCGGGTGTACGGGCTGGTCGTCGGTCTGCTCGGCACGTTGCGGGTGGGGGGCCGGCTCGTGCACCTCGACGTCGAGCAGGACGTCGTCGTGCCCGCCGGCACGATGTATCTGGGCCTGCCCCGGCAGTGGGCGCGGATCTCGCGCGAGCCGGCCCGGGCCCGCCCACTGACCCGGGCACGGGTCCTGATCTCCGCCGACGACCCGCTGCCGGCTCCGGTCGCCGAGCGGTTGCGGGCGTTCACGGCGCGCTCGCTCGTGCAGGGATACGGCACGACCGAGACCCTCATCGCCGTGACCGGCCGGGCCGACGCCAGCCGTGAACCCACGGCCACCGGGCTGCCCCTGCCCGGCGTCGAGACCCGGATTCTCGACCGGGAGGACCAGCCGGTGCCGGCCGACGGCGAGTCGGTCGGTGAGCTGAGCATCCGGGGGCCGACGCTGTTCAGCGGATACGTCGACCGCGCCCACGCGGCGGTCGGTGCCGGGGACTGGCACCCGACGGGGGACCTGGCGACCGTGTGCCCGGACGGCTCGTACCGGATCATCGGGCGGCGGCACGACATCGCCCACGTCGGGTGTGGCCGGATCGACGTCGCCCTCGTCGAGGACACGCTGCTGGGCTTTCCGGGGGTGGCCGACGCGGTGGTGGTCGCGGCCCCGCACCCGGTGCTCGGCGAGTACGTGACCGCGTACGTCGCCGCCGCCGGGGGAGTGACCGCGCAGATGCTCATCGACCACGTCGGACGGTACCTGTCGGCCCGGCAACGGCCCCGGTACGTCCACTTCCTCGACGAGATTCCACGTACCGCGCACGGGCGGGTCAGCAGGTCCAGGCTCGACGCCGTCCGGTGAGCGTGCCGCCGGCACGCGGGGAGCTGTCCGCCCGCGCACCTTCGGCACCCGTAGCGACCCCTACCCCGGCCGGCCGGACCCGGTCCGCCCGTGCACCGTGCGGCGGACCCGGTCGCGGTCCGTAGCATCCGGGTGTGATGGAGCAGATCCAGCCGCCGTCGGCCGCCCACCGGCCGGTCCGGGCCGTCCTTCTCGACCTCGACGGGGTGCTGGTCGACAGCATCGAGGTGGCGTGGGAGGCGTTCACCCGCGCGTACGCCGAGGTCGTCGGTGACGGCGCGGCACCGGTCGACGAGTACTGCCGGTATCCCGGTCACCACCTGCCGGACGTGCTGCGGATGATGGGCCTGCCCGCCGCGATGGCGGAGCCCTTCGTCCGGGAGAGCCACCGGCTCGCCCACCGTGTCTCGCCGGTGCCCGGTGTGCCCGAGCTGCTCGGGACGCTGCGCCGGCGTGGAGCCCGGCTGGCCGTCGCCACCGGCCGAAGTGGCGTACGCGCCCGGACCCTGCTCGACCGGCTCGGTCTGCTGGCGAGCTTCGACCACGTCATCGGGGCGGACGAGGTCCCCCGGCCCAAGCCGGCACCCGACATCGTGCTGCGCGCTCTTTCCCTGCTGCGGGTCCCGCCCGGGGAGGCGGTGCTGGTCGGCGACGCGGCGAGCGACATCGCCAGCGCCCGGGGTGCGGGCGTCACCGCCGCGGCGGCGCTGTGGGGCGAGTCGGACCCGGACACCCTGCTCGCGGCGGGACCGGACGTCGTGCTGGCGTCCCCGGTCGACATCCTGCGGTTCTGCCCGGCCGGCGCGGCGGACCGGCCGGCCGACGTTCACGGTGGGTGACGGGCCGCGACCCCTGCCATCGGCCGCCAGACCCCGATCTGTCGGCTGATGGGTTGATCCGATTCTCCCCGAACCGGATGATGGCCGGGTAAGCCGGGCAACGATGGTCGCGCCGGTGCGCGCAGCCGGCTGACCGCCCGACCGGCCCACCGCCGACGTGCCGCGACCGCCACCGGTCACCAGCCAACGGCAGCACACGGAGGACCAAGCCATGCCGGTCATCGAAGTCGAGCATCTCCACAAGCGGTACGGCGAGAAGGTCGCGGTCGCGGATGTTTCCTTCACCGTGGAGCAGGGCGAGATCTTCGGGGTGCTCGGACCGAACGGGGCCGGCAAGACGACCACGGTCGAGTGTGTCCAGGGCCTGCGGCGTGCCGACGGTGGCAGCATCCGGGTGCTCGGCCTCGACCCGCTGCGCGACCGTGCCGAGGTGCGCCAGCGCGTCGGCGCCCAGCTCCAGGAGAGCCAGCTGCCGGACAAGCTGCGGGTGTGGGAGGCGCTGGACCTCTACCGGTCCTTCTACCGCAACCGGGCCGACATCGACGAGCTGCTGTCCGACCTCGGCCTGATCGAGCAGCGCAACACCTACTTCCAGAAGCTCTCCGGCGGGCAGAAGCAGCGGTTGTCGGTGGCGCTGGCCCTGGTCGGCCGGCCGGAGATCGCCGTCCTGGACGAGCTGACCACCGGGCTCGACCCGCAGGGGCGCCGGGACACCTGGGACCTGGTCGACCGGATTCGCGACCGGGGCGTCACGGTCGTACTGGTCACCCACTTCATGGAAGAGGCGGAACGCCTCTGCGACCGGCTGGCGATCATCGACCGGGGCCGGGTGGTGGCCATCGACACCCCGGCGGGCCTGACGGCCCGGGTCGGCAGTGAACACCGGGTGCACTTCCGTACCAGCGAGCCGGTCGAGGACGCGTGGCTGCTCGAGCCGTCCGAGGTGAAGGGCGTGTCCCGGGACGGTGCGGAGGTGACGGTGACCGGCACGGAGGACGTACTCCAGGCGGTCCTCTCCGTGCTCAACGGACGCAAGATTCCCTACAGCGCCCTGCGGGTCGAACAGCCCACCCTCGACGACGCGTTCGTCTCCCTCACCGGCCGGTTCGGCCGCCCGATCGACGAGAGGTCCTCGTGAGCGCCCTGACCAAGCTGATCGCCGTCGAGGCGAAGCTGTTCCTCCGGGAGCCGGTGTCGCTGTTCTTCGTCTTCGCCCTGCCGATCGGTCTGATGCTCGTCTTCGGGTTGCCGCAGCGCGGCGCGTCGGGCGACACCCCCGGGCAGCACGGCGAGCAGACCTTCCTGCCCTCCCTCGCGCTGGCCCTGACGATCGGGATGCTCGCCCTGTTCACCCTGCCGATGGCGCTCGGCATCTACCGGGAGCGCCGGATCCTGCGGCGCCTGGCGACCACCCCGGTTCCGCCCGGCTTCCTGCTGGTGGCGCAGGTCGTGGTCAACCTCGGCATGGGTGTCCTCGGTGCGGTGGTCACCGCGATCGCCGTACGGTTCCTGCTCGACCAGCCGGCGCCGGCGAACGTCCCGGGCTTCCTGCTGGCCTTCGTCCTCGGGGTGGCCTGTCTCTTCGCCGTCGGGCTGCTGATCGCGGCGCTGGCACCGTCCGCGCGGGCGGCGCAGTCGATCGGGCCCGCGTTGTTCTTCCCGCTGCTGTTCCTGGCCGGCACCTGGCTGCCCCGCGACCAGATGCCCGCCATCCTGGCCCGGATCGGCGACTACTCGCCGCTGGGCGCCACCGTGGACACGATCGGCGCGGCGTGGGCGGGCAGCGGCCCCGCGGTGCCCCAGTTGCTCGTCCTGGCCGTGACGGCCGTGCTCTGCTCCGTGCTGGCCACCCGCTTCTTCCGCTGGGAGTGAGCCCGCGGCCGGCTTCTCGTGACTCGTCGTGCCTGGCCAGGGCAGTCCTAGGGGAGCGTAAGGGTGTTCGGTCGAGTGTGACCTGGATTACATTCGAGGCGAACGGGCGGGCCGGTCACCGTCAGCGACGTGCGACCACGAGCCCCGTCCGTTGGCCCGGTAATCGGGTGTCGTCAAGCCTGTGCGGACGATTCCGCCGTCAACGGTGCCGGCAAGCGTCGCAGGCGTGCGAATACGACGGAGGTCGCGCCATGAAGGACTTTTCCGAGTCGGCTACCACTGTCCGCCCGGCGGTCGGCCCGGTCGTCGCCGCCGACGACCGGCTCACCAGAGACGCTGCCGGCATCATCGACGTCGTCCTCGAGGGCCGGACCCGCCGACCTTCCGCCCGGCCTGCGCAGCCACCGGGTGACGCGGGTGGCGGAGAAGATCAAGGTCCAGTACAACGGCGGCTACGAGCACTTCGGGCGGGACTCCCCGGTCGACGTCGTCGACGTCCCGGTGGTCTTCCGCTGGACAGGTCGTACCCGGATCGCCGAGTGACGAACGCGGCCGGCCGCTGCCGGACCATCGTCGGGAACAGCTAAGGGCAGGGCCCACGCTCCACGAGCGTGGGCCCTGCCCTTACGTCCTTGCCGCTGGTCCCAGGTGCGGGCGTCAACGTCGGGTGCGTAGCAGTCCACCGGTGAGGCGGCGATGCTTCCAGTACAGGTCCCGGCGCGCGCCCTTGTCGAAGTTGGGCTGCCAGGGCTTGAGCGGCCCGTTGCAGTGGATGATCGCCGCGTCGGACAACCTGCCGCCGAACTCCGGCTCCAGCCGCCACGACATGACGTCGTTCCAACGCCGCGACAGCCTGAGCCAGTTGCCGTACACGGCGAAGTTCAGGGCGTCCTGGTCGGGATAGCGGGACTCCTGCGCGTGGCGGTCCAGGTAGCTGATGGACCGTTCGGTGACGCCCGCCGCCTTCCACGCGGGGACGTCGATGAGAAGCACGCCCGAGTTGAAGTACGACGCGCGCGGATCCATGCCGTAGGACATCATGCCGGGCAGGCCGCCCATGTCCAGCAGGCGCCGGTTGAAGGCGTCCCGTACGGCGCCGATGGGCACACCACCCATGTCCATCTCGAACAGCGGCTTGAGCGTGTCGGTGCACAGCACGTCACAGTCCATGTAGAGCACCCGCTCCACCTGGGACGGGAGTGCCTCGGGCACCAGGAGCCGCAGGTACATGGCGGGCGAGAGGTACTGCATCATCACCGGGTCGCACCCGATGGACTTGCTCAGCCGGGTCGCGTCCACGTCGAGATACGAGATCGTCGCGTTCGGCCCTGCCGCGCGGTCCAGGACCGCGCGGGCCCGCTGGTTGACGTCGTCGGCGGTGACCACCCAGTAGCGCAGTTCGTCGTCCGGCATGACGTCCGCCACGGTCGCCATGACCACGGCCGCGTGGGCGGCGTACGCGGCGTCGAAGGTCAGGGTGAAGTCCACGGAGCTCTCCTCGGTGAATTCGAGCGTGGGCGCCCGAAGTTAGCCCGCCGAACGAAGCGGGCGCAAGGAAGACAATGGGAACGGAAAGCGTTCGTCGTGCCACCCCCTACCGTCGGTACGGGATGCGGGTCCAGCCCTTATCCGACCCCTATCGATCTTGGATGGCGAGGTCGGGTCGGTTCGCCGTCCGGCCGGTCGGCGGCGGTGGCCGGCTCAGCGGACGCCGAGCCGTAGGTCCTCGTGGAGTCCGTCGGCCAGCGACGTCAGTCCGGCCGGCAGGTGGGCCCGTCGCTTGACCTTCAGCTTCCGGTAGACCCGGGTCAGGTGCTGTTCCACGGTGCTCACCGTGATGTGGAGCCGGGCCGCGATCTCCCGGTTGGTGTAGCCCCGTGCGGCGAGCACCGCCACCCGGCGCTCCGCGTCGCTGAGTTGGTCGTCGGCGTCCTCGTCGGGAACCGCCGACACATCGGACAGACCGGCGCCGGGCTCGGTGAGCAGCAGCCGCCGGCAGAGCAGTTCCGCGCCGCACTCCCTGGCCAACTGGTAGGCGCGGCGGACCATCGCCCGGGCCCGGGCGAGGTCGCCGAGCGTACGCAGGGTCTGACCCAGATCGGCGAGAGTGTGGGCGAGTTCCACCCGATCGCCAACTGCCTGCAGCTTCTCCGCCGCCTCCTTCAGCAGCGCCAGCCGCCGCTCGATGGGCACCGTCGCGGCGAGCAGCCGCAGCGCCGTACCGTGGACGCGCGGGTTGCCGGGCGCCCCGTGCAACTGCTCGCGGATCAGGTCGCCGGCAGCCCGGGGACGCCCGAGCCGGAGCTGCGTACGGGCCATCTCCAGCCGCCACGGGACCAGGGCGGGCAGGTCCGTCCCCCATCGCCTCATCAGCTCGGCGCAGGTCTGGAAGTCGTTCATCGCCGCATGGTGCCGCGTGGTCGCCAGGTGGTAACGCCCCCGGGCCTGGAGGTAGTGCAGGCCGATCGGGGTGTCGAACATCGCCGCCGGCACCGGGACCGTCAGGTGCCGTACGGCGTCCTCGAGGTTGCCGGTCTCGGTCGCGGCGAGCAGCAGGGTCGACAGCGGTGCGCCGATCGCCACCCCCCACGCCCGCACCGGTACGGCGGCCAGCGCGGCCAGCGCCTGTTCCTGCGCCCGGCCGAGGTCGCCCAGCCGCAGTGCCGCCTCCGCACGTACGGTCCGCAGCACCGCCTGCCAGATCGGCGCGGCACCGGCGGCGGTCCGGCGCCACAACAGGTCGCCCCAGACCGCGGCCCGGTCGGCGCGGCCGGCATAGAGGAGCGCGGTCAGCGCGGCGGTCATCGGGCCCAGGGTGTTGCCGTCGAACTCGCACCACTGCAGCAGGTGCTCGGCACCGGCCGCCAGCTCGTCGTCCGGGGTCTGCGTCAGCACCCCGGCCAGCAGGGTCACGGCCTGCAACGGTGGGCCGACGGGCTCCGGGGCGGCGGACATCTTCGTCCCCGTGCCGGACGTCTGCCGGACGCCGGCCAGGTGTGCCGGGTTCGATGCCGACACCAGCAGCTTCATCGCCCGCAACCGGGCGGCGGTTTCGACGGGCAGCCGGTCCGCGTCGGCGGCGAGCCGCTCCAACGCGTCGACGGCGTCGGTCACCCGGCCCTCCCACAGCAGGTACGGCACCGTGGCCAGGGTCTCCCGGGCGGGCAGCCGGTCGGCGCGGGCGGCGGCCACCAGTTCGCCGAGGTGACCACTGGCGGTCACCGGATTGACCTGCCACTGGGCGTTGACCAGCAGCGCCGTGCTGATGGCCCGCTGCCGTTCGTCGGTGCCGGCCTCGATGGCCAGCCGCAGGCAGGAGCCGGCCAGCTCGGGTTTGCCGGCGGCGAGTGCCTGTTCGGCGGCGTCGTGCAGCACCGGCACGGTCCACGGCGCGTCGCCGGTGGTGCCGGCGGCGATCAGGTGGGCGGCGACCACGGTCGGGGCGGCCCCGTCGTCGCGCAGCAGGTTGGCGGCCCGGGCGTGCAGTTCGCGCCGGTCGTCGATCGGCATGTCGTCGAGGACCGTGGCGGCCATCTGGGCGTGCCGGAAACGCCCCCGGTCGGTGAGGCCGGACATGTCCAGTAGCCGTACCAACTGGGCCGCGGCTTCCGGCACCACGCCGATCAGCCGGGCGACCAGTTCCGGTGCCGCCTGGTCACCGAGTACGGCCAGCGCCCTGGCCACCTGCCGGACGGGTTCCTCGTGGCGGTAGAGACAGCCGAGCACGGCCTGCCCGAAGGTGATACCGAGGTGCAGCGCGGCCGGAGCGGAGCCGTCCGCGGGCCAGACCTGGTCCTCGATCAGCGCGCGGGCCAGCAGCGGGTTGCCGCCGCTGATCGCGAGGGAGTCGGTCAGCTCGGTGCTGGCCCGGGCGTCGAGGCGGGCTGCCGCCAGCTGGCCGAGCCCCCGGTTGGACAGTGGTGGCAGCGACACCCGAACGCAGTAGGGCTGGCTGAGCAGTTCGGCCCGGAACAGCGGCTGCGGTGACTGTGGGCGGATGGATTCGGTCAGCACCAGCACCACCGGCGCGCAGCGCAGCCGGCGCGCCAGGTAGAGGAGGCAGTGCAGCGAGGCGGTGTCCGCATGGTGCAGGTCGTCGACGGCAAGTACCAGCGGCCCCTGTTCGCCGAGGTCGACCACGGCGGTGAACAGTTCCTGCAGTACCTGTGCCCGGCGCTGGTCGCCGGCGCGCAGCCGGGCCGGGGTTTCGCCGCCCGGATCCCCCAACTCGCCGGCGAACGCCGGATCGCGCAGGAGCTCGGCTGTCCGCTGCGCGGCCGGGGCCGGCAGCCGGGCGGCGTGGAAGAGCTGTCCCATGATCCCGAATCGCAGGCTGCGTTCGGTGCGGGAGCCGGCCGCGCCGAGGAACCGTCCGCCGGCGGGCACCACGTGTTCGGCGAACGCGTGCAGCAGCGCCGTCTTTCCGCTGGCCACCGCGCCGGTGATCAGCACCACCCGGCCCTGGCCGTCGCCGGCGTGCCCGAGCGCCTCCCGCAGCCGTCCGAGTTCCTCGTCGCGTTCGATCAGCTCCACCCGCGGTTCCCGCCCTGTTCGTCGACATCGCCCGGAGGTCGGGCGGCCCGTGCCGTCGGAGCGGCCGGGGCAGGGGTGCGTCGAGCCCGGGCCGGGCGCATGTCCGGCCCGCGTGGCGGTACGGCCGCCGACCGGCGGGTCCTGCCTGCCTGCGGACAATCCCGTCGATTTCCGCTACCCCGAACGGGAGTCTTCCACCGCGGCAGGGGCCGGACAACCAGGGAGAAACCCTTGTGCTGCCAGGGTTCCGGCTGCTAAGACCGCACACCTTGTTAGGGGTCGAGCTGGGGTTTACTGCGCCCTGGCCGGCACCGTGGACTCGGCGCGGGACACGGCTGGGCCCCAGCGCAGCCGGCCGGACAGTTCCCGGCGGCGGGTCACCTTCAGCTTGCGGTAGATGCGGGTGAGGTGTTGCTCCACGGTGCTCACCGTCAGGAACAGCTTCGACGCGATCTCCCGGTTGGTGTGGCCCTGCGCGGCGAGGGTGGCGACCCGCTGCTCGGCAGCGCTCAGCTCGCTCATCGGTGCGGCGACCTCGGCACCGACCGGCGCGGCCAGCGTGCCCGCGGCCGGCGGGCCGGTCAGCACCCGGGTGGTGGCGATCCCGGGCAGGGGCGCGGCCATCGTCGCCGGGTCGGCGAGCACCGATTCCGCCGTGCCGTTGAGGGAGCGTCTCAGCAGCTCGACCCGGCACTGTTCGGCGACCGTGCGAGCGGAGCGGACCGCCAGCTCGGCGTGCCGGTGGTTACCCAGCACGCGGTGGGCCACCCCGAGGTCGGTCAGGGCGTGTGCCAACTCCACCTGGTCGCCGCATTCCTGGAGCAGCTGGGCGGCCTCCCACAGCACGGGCGGGCGGCGGGTGGTGTCGGTCGTGGCGGCGAGGGTACGCAGCGCCGCTCCCCGCAGCCGCTTGTGCCGCGGACCGATCCGGTCGAGCTGCTCGCCGATCAACCGGCTGGCCAGCTTCTGTCGCCCGAGGCGCAGACAGGTGCGGGCGGCGTCGGTCCGCCACGGAACCAGCGTCGGCAGGTCGATCTGCCAGCGGGCCAGCAGCTCACCGCAGAGCTGGAAGGCGACCAGCGCCGACTCGGCGTTGCCGGTGGCCAGGTGGTACTGCCCTCGGGCCCGCAGATAGCACAGGCCGAACGGGGTGTCGAACATGGCCTGCGGCACCGGCACCCGCAGGCACTCGGCCGCCTCTTCGAACCGTCCCATCAGGGTGGCCGCCCGCAACCGGGTGGCCAGCGGAATGCCGACCAGCACACCCCAGCTCTCCGGGGACATCGCGGCGAACGCGTCACGGGTCAGTTCCAGCGCCTGCGCCAGGTCGCCGCGCCGGATCGCGACCTCGGCACGGACGGCGGCCAGAAGGGCCAGCGCGGTCGGGTGCCGGTGGGGCGTCGGATCCCCGCCGAGCCGCCGGCACCACTCGTCGACGGTGTCGAGGCGTTCGGCCTGGACCAGTGTGAACAGTGCGGTGACGGTCGGCCAGAGTCGATGTTCGTCGAGCCCCGCCCCAGCAGGACCTGTTCGGCGGCGCGTACGGTGTCCTGTTCGAAGTCCCCGGTCAGGACCGCGCTGAGGGTGGCGCGGCCCTGCAGCCGGGCCCGGATCCGGGCGACGGTGAACCGGTCCCGCCGGGTCGTGCCCAGCTCGCGGCGCAGGTCGGGCAGCAACGACGGATAGAACGACGACAGCCAGACCCGGGCGACGAACAGTTCCGCGGCCAGGTCGGCGTCGTCCCGCGCCTGGGTGGACTTCAGGTGCCGGATGATGTCGAGGGCTTCGGACACCCGGCCGTGCCACGTCAGGTGATGGATCAGTCGCAGTCCCTGCCGGCCGGTCAGGTGCCCCTCCCGTGCGGCCTCGGTCAGATCGGGGAGGTGCCGGATGGTGGTCGCCGGGTCGATCCGCCATTCGACCCGGGCAAGGGCGGCGCGGACCCGGGCCCGTTGCGGCCGGTTGGTGCAGTAGCGTTCCGCGGTGCGCAGGTAGCGGCGGGCCCGCTCGACGTCGCCGTCGAGGAGTACCTGGTCGGCGGCCTCCAGCAGGACGGTCACCGTCCACGGCTGGCTGACGGTGGTGGTCTCGACCAGGTGCGGGGCGACCGTCGTGGCCGGAGCGCCCTTGTGGTGGAGCAGCTCGGCGACCCGGCCGTGCAGCGCCGCCCGCTCCTCCGGCACCATGCCGGCGAGGACGGCCCGGGTCACCTCCGGCGAGCACAGGCCGTGCTCGTCGAGCAGCCCGGCGGTGGTCGCCGCGCTGAGCGCGGTCGCGGTGGCCGGTGGTATGCCGAGCAGTTGGTGGACCAGTTCGGGGTCGATGTCACCGCCGGCCACCGCGACCGCCCGGGCGATCTCGAGCACCCGGTGCTCGCAGCGGTAGAGGCAGGCGAGCACCGCCTCGTCGAAGGCGTCACCGGTCACGAGTTCGCCGGCCGGGCGGTCCGTGCCGTGGTTGTCGTCGAGCAGTGCGTCGACCAGCAGCGGGACGCCGCCGGTCGCCCGGTGGCAGTCGGTGGCCAGTTGCTCGGCCGTCGCCTCGCCGAGCCGTGCCTCGAGTACGGCGCGGACCCCGCCGCGGGACAGCGGGGCCAACCGGATGCGGCGGATACCCGACGGGTGCAGCAGCTCCGCGTATGCCTCGGGGTGTCTCACCTGGATGCGGGGAGACTCGGTGAGCAGCAGCATGATGCGCGCGGAGCGGAGCCGCCGGACGAGGTACGCCAGGCAGCGCAGCGAGGCGGTGTCGGCGTGGTGCACGTCGTCCACGGCGATCACCAGTGGTTCCTCGGCGGCCAGGTCCAGCAGTACGTTGCCGAGCTGGTGGGGCAGGCGCGCGTCGAGCTGGTCGCCGATGTCGGCGGCCGACAGCGGCGAGCCCCGCAGGCTGTCGTCGAGCAGTTCGTCGACCTGTCGCTGACGGGCGCCGGCGAGGCGGGAGTGGCGGAAGAGTTGCCGCATCACGCCGAGCGGCATCTCGCGCTCCGCCCGGGAGGCGGCGGCGCTCAGGACCCTGGTGCCGGTCCTGCTGGCTCGGGCCGCGAAGTGGTGCACCAGTTCGGTCTTGCCCGAGGCCACCGCGCCGGTGACGACCACCACCGCGCTGCGGCCCGCGAGGCAGTCACGCAGATGGTCGTCCAGTCGTGCGAGCTCGGTTTGGCGTTCCACGAGGTACAAGAAGTGCCGCCTCCCGAGGACGATCACGATGGGGCCGACCGTCGACCGTATTCACACTCCGCCATGCGTAACCGCGAGGGTCCGCGACCAGAATCATGCCAGGATCACACGATGTCGCGACTGCGGCTGCCGGGGACGGGCACGAGTCTGTCATTCGACACGGTTGACTCGCAATGGTGCGGGCTGATGTACACGAGAAATTTCTCGGTGCCGACACGTGCCGCGGGTGGGGTGCGGATGGGGCGGTTGGTACGGCTCGCGCAATGAGTGTCGGTAGGAAGCATTAGATCTTGATCATGGCGCTTTTCGGGAAGTGCGCCTATGTGAGTCGCTTGAGGTGAATGGTGGTCTTGATCTTACCGATAGCTGATTTCGTTTGGTATATGCTTCATGACCGTTTTGTGGTGCCATTCGATTACCTCAGGTGGCGACTTCTTTACTTCGGGTGGCACTCTCTTTGTTGGTGAGGGCTCGTCTTTGGCTGATCCTACCCTCGGTCCCAGTCTCCTCACAATGGGTTGTTGTTGCTGTTCGGGGTGCCTGTCGTGGTGCCGGTTGTCGGATGGTCGCGCCTGTCGGGTCGGACTCGAATGGGCGGGCTGGTAGGGGTGGAACGTTGCTCGTCCGGCGGTCGGCCCGGTCGACGGGCGTCGGTGTCGCGGGTGTCGCGATGGGTGATCGTGCGTCGTGTCGGCGCACCGCGTGGGGGTGGTGGAACATCGTCATATCTGATTGAGGTTACAGTTATTTAACATGACTGGACTGAATGCGTGACGTTCCGGCCTCGGAAATTCGTGTGTTCGGCGGGTGGGCCCCACCCGCCACGTTCCATCGCGGTTTGTCGATTGGCTCGGGAGTGGGCAGGCGGTCGCACGTCGCGCACGGATCCGCCGAATCCGCAAAGGACCGACCCGCGACCGGCCGCCCCGAGGTCAGGAAACAGCTGAGATTCGCCCGGCTGACCGACGGACCGCTACCCGGGGGGCCGGGCGGCCAGTTCCCGTTGGAGAGCCGCCCGAAACGTCCGTACCTCCGGGGCGTCCAGCTCGCCGCACCGGTCCAGTGCCCGCTCGCGTAGCACCTGCGCCTCCGCCGGCCGGTCGTGGTCGGCCAGCGCCGCGAGGGCGTACAGGGTCTGGGCCTCCCACCACGGGCTGGACAGCGCGCAGAACAGCGCCAGCGCCTGCCGCAGCGCGTCGGCCGCGTCGTCGACCTCGCCCAACGCCCGTACCGCCAGGCCGTACCGGTAGGTGGCGTGCGCCTCGCTGAACGTCGCGCCGCACCGGTCGAAGGTCCGCCGGGCCCGGTCGAACTCGTCGGCGGCCTCCCGCCAGCGGCCGAGGCCGGCCAGGGCCCCGCCGAGGGAGATCATCGCCGCGCCCTGCGTGACCGCCGCACCGGTACGGGTGAGGCCGTTGTCCCGCCGGTAGAACGCGAGCACCTCCCGGTGCAGGTCGGCCGCTTCGGCGTACCGGCCGAGCGCGGCCAGCGCCGCGCCCTGGGCGCTCGCCGCGCAGTGCTCGCCGAGGGCGTACCCGGCCTGACGGAACAGGCCCACGGCCCGGCGGCACGGGTCGAGGGCCGCCGCCGCGTGGCCGGTCCGGACCAGGACCGCCGCGCAGTACGTCAGTGCCCACGCCTCCTCCCGGCGGTCCCCGATCCGCCGGGCCAGCTCCAGCGCGCGGTCCAGGACGGTCCGGGCCTCGGCGTTGCGGTCCCGGCAGAAGTAGTGCGCCCAGCCGAGGAAGTTCAGCAGTACGGCCTCGTCGCGGGGGCGACCGGCGGATCGCGCGGCGGCCGCCCCGAGCGCGAAGATCTCGTCCCAGGGGTGCCGGTGGCTGTTCGCGTCCGAGTACCAGTGCAACGACCGGGCCACCCGGATCACGTCGGTGTGCCGGCCGGCCCGGGCCGCGTCGCGCAGCGCCGCCAGCCAGTTGCCGGACTCGCGGTCCAACCAGGACGCCGCCGCCCGGTCGTCGGCGACGGGGGCGTCCGCCCGGTCGGCGACCGGCTCGAACACGGCGCCGGCCCGCTCGGTACGGCGCAGCAGCCAGCCGACCATCCGGTCGTGCGCGGCCGCCCGGTCGACCGGGTCCTCCTCGCCGTCGAGGCGTTCGGCGGCGTAGAGCCGGACCAGGTCGTGGAAGTGGTAGCGGTCGCCCGACGACAGCAGCACCCCGGCCTCGACCAGTTCCTCCACGGCCAGGGCCGCCGCCTCCTCGTCGGTGCCGGCGACGGCGGCGACCAGGCTCTCGTCGAAGTCGGCGCCGGGAATCAACGAGGCGCGCCGGAACACCGCGGCGGCCGCCGGGTCCAGCTGCCGGTAGGAGACCTCGAACGCGGCCCGGATGCCCAGATCTCCGGCCGTCAGCACGGTCAGGCGCCGACGCTGGTCGTGCAGCAGGTCGACCAGCCGCCGTATCGACCACCGGGGCCGGCTGGCGAGCCGGTTGCCGGTGATCCGGATGGCCAGCGGCAGCCGACCGCAGAGCGTGACGAGCTGGTCGGCGGCGTCCGGTTCGGCCGCGACCCGCTCGGGGCCGACGATCGCGGCCAGCAGCTCCCGGCCGGCGGCCGGATCCAGCAGGTCGAGCGGCTGCCGGACGGCGCCGGCCAGACCGGTCAGCGGACGCCGGCTGGTGACCAGCGCCAGGCAGTGCCGGCCGGCCGGCAGCAGCGGGCGTACCCGGGCCTCGTCCGCGGCGTCGTCGATGACGACCAGCAGTCGGCGGTTCCGGGTCAGGGTGCGGAACAGGCCGCCCCGCTCGGCCGGGGAGACCGGGACGAGGCTGTCCGGCACGCCGAGGGAGCGCAGGAACCCGGCCAGCGTGTCGGCCGGGTCGGCGCCCTGCAGGTCGGCGAAGAGTTGCCCGTCGCCGAACGCCGCGCTGAGCCGGTGTCCCGCCGCGACGGCGAGGCTGGTCTTGCCGATCCCGGGCGGCCCGTGCAGGACGACGACGCGGGCGGCCCCGGTGTCCGCGACGGCCAGCGCCGAGAGCTGGTCGAGGGCGTCCGACCGGCCGGCCAGGTCCGGGACGGCGGCGGGCAGTTCCCCGGGTACGACCGCCGCCGGCGGGTCGGCCGGCTGCGGTGTCGGGTCCGGCGGTCGCCGTTCGGCGCGGGCCAGGTCGAGGAACCGGCTCCGTTCCGGGCCGGCGAGCCGCAGCGCGTCGGCGAGAAGGACGGCGGTACGCCGTTGCGGGCTGCGTACCCGGCCCCGCTCCATCTCCCGGATGCTGCGGACGCTGGAGCCGGACGCCTCGGCCAGCGCCTCCTGGGTGAGGCCCAGGCTCCGCCGGAGACTCCTGAGCCGGTCGCCGAACCGGTCACGCTGCTCCTGACCCGTGGCTATGGCTCCCCCCAACCATCCGCCTACGCGTGCTCCCGCGACGCCGATCGATGCTTGCACATCCGGCGCCGACGGGGGAGCGGTGTGTAATTCTCGCCATGCCCAGCCCATGACGAACCGGGCCGATCCCGGCCTATCGTCTAATCAGGACAGTGCACGTCGGACGGCTGGTCACGGCAGGTCGTTGACCCGCCGGGCCGGGCCGAGGGCGGTCACCACATCGGCCACCACCGTCTCGTGGACGCCGTCGAGATAGAAGTGCGCGCCCGGATACGTACGCAGCGCGAAGGCGGCCCGGGTGTGGTGCGCCCAGTCCCGCATCCCGGCCTGCGACGCGGTGGGGTCGTCCACCCCGACCAGGCCCGTCACCGGGCAGCCCACCGGCGGTGCCAGGACCGGCCGGTGCGTCTCGAACGCCCGGTAGTCGGCGCGGACCGACGGCAGTACCACCGACCGCAGCTCGGGGTCGTCGAGCGCCCGGTCGTCGGTGCCGCCGAGCCGGCGCAGCTCGGCGACCAGCCCCTCGTCGTCGCGCAGGTGGACGGTGCCGGGCCGGTGGTGACACGGCGCGGGCAGGCCGGAGACGAACAGGTGCGCCGGGGTGAAGCCGCGCCGGCCCAGCCGTACGGCGACCTCGTGGCCGAGCGCCGCGCCCATGCTGTGCCCGAAGATCGCCAGTGGCCGGTCCAGCAGCGGGGTGAGCGCGTCGGTGACCAGGTCGGCGAGCCGGGCGAAGTCGGTGACGCAACTGTCGGCGAGCCGGTCCTCGCGGCCCGGGTACTGCACGGCGTGCAGTTCCAGGTGGGCCGGCAGCCGGGCCGGCCAGCGCCGGAACGAGCTGGCGCCGCCGCCGGCGTGCGGCAGGCAGACCAGCCGCGCCTCGGCGTGCGGAACCGGCCGGGCCCGCCGCAGCCAGATGGTGTCGCCGGCCGTCGTCGTCCTCACCGGGCCACCGCCGGCGCCGTACCCCGCTGCCGCGGGACCGCGCCGGTCGCGTCGCCCGCGCCCGCCTCGCCGACCGGGCCGGTCCCGTCGGCCCGGACCGGTCCGCCGTCCGGGTCGGTGCCGGTCAGGTCGGCGACGTCGACCGGTGGCGGCGGGCTTCCCGAGATCAGGTCCGGCTGTCCCAGCCGGCCGGTCAGCTCCTGCCACACCCGGCACACCGTCAGGTGCGACTGGCCGAGGCGCATCGGGTCCTCGCCGGCCGTCACGGCGGCCGCGAACTCGGCCATCGTGCGGGCCATCGCCGCCGGCCAGGCCGTCCGCAGCACGTCGGCGTAGGAGGTCGGCTCGGTGCCGGGCAGCACCGCGGTGCTCGGCCGGGCCAGCCCGGGATCGCCGCCGACGTCCCCGCCGTCGCCGGCCGCGCCCGCGCCGGTCACGTGCAGGCGCGGGCTCCACAGCACCGGCCCGTGCGTGTCGGCCAGGGTCAGCGTCCCGGCGTCGGTGGTGAGCGAGATGCGGTGCATCAGGTGCGCGTGGTTGTCCGGGTCGTGCGGGTCGAGCTGGTTGTGCACCCGGATGCCGACCGGCACCCCGCCCAGGACCGCGTCGACACCCCGCAGCGGCGGCGCCGCGTCGAGCAGGCCACGCATCGGCTCCGGCCAGCCGGCCGGCGCCGCCACCGCCCACGGCCGCATCGCCGGCAGCGCCCGGGACAGGATGTCGACCAGGGCGAACGCGACCTGGATGGCGGTGCTCGCCTCGACGTGCCGGGGTGGGCCGTGCCGGCGCAGCACCGCCGCGGCCTGCAGGAACGCCCGGACCGGGGCGAGCTGCGGATAGTGGTCGTTCAGCCGGTACAGCACCTGGTTGCGGCGGGCCAGCCGCAGGCAGTCGGCGAGTTCGTCGTGGTGCACCGGGTGCTCCTGGAGCACGTGGACGCCCCGGGCGAGCAGGCTGGCGGCGAGTTCGCTGCCCGTACCGCCGGCCACCCCCGCCCGCACCGCCACGCAGGCCGCGTCGACGGTGTCCGGCAGCTCGTCGACCGAGGTGTACAGCGGCACGCCGTACTCCTGCGCGCAGGCCACCGAGCGGGCGCTGCCCCGGGCCAGGATTCCGACCAGCTCACCCCACTGCGGGCGGTCGCGCAGGGCGGCCAGGTGGACCCGCCCGAACGTCGTGCCGCAGACCACGAACCGCAGCCGCCGGGTCACAGCACCCCCTCCTCGACCGCCGCGGCGCGCGGCCCGTCGGTCACCTCGAACACCGTGCACGCGGCGTCGCGGCGCAGCCGGTCCACCACCGCCGCCGGGTCCAGCAGGTCGGCGGCCAGCCACGCGCCGGGCGGTACGGCGCCGGCCAGCACCGCCGCGGCGGCCTCGACCGCGACCGTCGCGGTCAGCCGGTAGCCGTCGTCGGCGCGCAGGGTCAACGTCCGCGACCCCCGGTCGTCGGCGATCTCGACCACCATCAGCTGGTAGGGCCGCTGCCCGGCCAGGTCGACCTCGGCGGCCCGGGCCAGCCGGACGGCCGCCGTACCGCCGTCGGCGTCGCCCGGGTCGGCGCCGACCGATCCGGTCCGCAGCCGGTTGAGCACCGCCAGGGTCTGCCGGCCGGCGAAGACGTTGAACCACGCGCCGTCGCGTACGCCGAGTTCGACGGCGAGCCGGCGGGCCTCGCCGGTCAGGAACGGGTACGCCGTCACCCGGCCGGGAAACGGCGGCAGGCTCACGTCGACCAGCGGCTCGACCGTACGCGGCGCCGCCGCCCCGGCCCGCCAGCCGGCCAGCGCCTCGCCGTACCCGTCGTGGAGGCTGGCCACCATGTCGGCGGCCGCCGCCGGGCTGAACCGGTCGAGCCCGCCGAACCAGGCCCGCAGCACCTCGACCGGACCGCCGTCGGGGTCGCGCAGCCAGCGCGGCAGCAGCCCGGACAGGCCGGGGCTCTGGCCGGCGCCGAGGACCACCGGCACCGGGGCGAACGACAGCCGGTCGCGCAGCAGGTCGTCGCCGCCGGCGTCGACGTACGCCGCACCGGCGGCGACCGCGGCGGCGGCGACCACCGGGCTGAGCCGGTACGACGGCCCGGCGCAGTTGACCACCAGGTGGCATCCGGCGCAGAAGGCGCGCAGCGCCGCCGGTGCGGTGACGTCGACCGTGACGACCTCGGCCCCGGCCGGCACCTCGACCGACGCCGGCCGGCGGACCCCCAGCCGCACCCCGACCCCGGCCCCGGCCAGGCCGCGGGCGACCTGCCGGCCGACCGCCCCGCCCGCGCCCAGCACCCCGACGGTCAGCACGGCGCCACCGTTTCGCCGAGCCGGGCCGCGGCCTGTGCCGCGTACGGCGGCTGGAGGCAGGTGAAGTGGTCGCCGGGGATGTCGACGACCCGCAGCTCGCCGAGGCAGACGTCGTGCCAGTACGCAGTCATGTCCGCACCCAGCCCGGGCAGGAAATGGATCTCGCTGTCCTGGCGCAGGAACGTGATGTCCCCGGCGTACGGGTCGGCCCGGTGCCGGCTGGCCGCGTCGAGACTCTGCCGGAACACCCGGGCGGCGGTGCCGACCGTGCCGAGCGGGTCGCCGCCGTCGGGGCCGGTCGGTGCCGCCCCGGCCAGGGCGGCGAGCCGGTCGGCGGGGTCGCGGCCGGCGAGCCGGCGGAAGCGGGCGCCGACCGACCGCAGCGCCGGATCGCCGTCCAGCTCGGCGAACGCCCCGGCCGGGATCCGTCCCGGCGTGGCGGCCAGCACCGTCGACAGTGCCCGGGCCAGCACGGTCTCGTCGTCGGGATAGCCGAGCACGGCCGGGTCGACGCCGATCAGCTGCGCGAACGCCCACTCGGCGACCAGGTCGTCCTCGACGGTGTACGGGACCCGGTAGCTGCTGACCACCCGCAGGCCGGTCACCTCCGCCCCGCTCTCGGTGAGCTGCCGGGCCAGCTCGGTGGCGAGCAGGCCGCCCAGGCAGTAGCCGATCACCTCGAACCGCGTCCGGCCGGTCGAAGCCAGCGCCTGCCGGTACTCCCCGGCGAGCCGCTCGATCAGCGTCGCCGGGTCGTGCCGCAGGTAGCTCTCGGTGTCGGCGATCGCCAGCCCGTACACCGCACCCGGACCGGGCAGCAGCGGCACCAGCGCCCGGTACGGGGCCAGCGTGCCGCTGCCGTCGTGGACCAGGACCCGCACCGGCGCGTCCGGGTCGGTGCCGGCGACCAGCGTCACCAGCGGCGACTGCCGGTCGGCGGCGGTCACCGGCCCGGCGCCGTCGGCGGTGAGCCAGTCCGCGAGTCCGCCGACGGTCGGCGTCCGCAGCATCTGCCGCAACAGCTGGTCCCAGGTGTGCCCGGCGGCCTCCGGCACCCGGTCGCGGACCATCCCGACCAGCTTGGACAGCAGCAGCGAGTCGCCGCCCACCGTGTAGAAGTCGACGTCGCGGCCGATCCGCGTGGTGCCGAGCAGCTCCGTCCACAGGCCGGCGAGCCGCCGCTCCAGGTCGGTCCGCGGCTCGTCGACCGGGCCGTCGTCGCCGGTGGCCCGGGCCGGGCCGGTCAGCCGGCCGGCCAGCGCCGCCCGGTCGACCTTGCCGTTGCCGGTCAGCGGCAGCGCGTCGACGGTGTGCACCCGGCTCGGCAGCATGTATCCGGGCAGCCGGGACCGCAGGTGGGCGTCCAGGCCGTCCGGGTCGACGGGGCAGCGGTGCGGCTTGACCCGTACGCCGAACGCGTGCTGGCCGACCGCGGCCAGCGGCTCGTCGTCGGCCGGCAGGCAGAACGCCAGCTCGGCGTCGATCCCGGCGACCATGTCCCGCCACGACTGCCCGGTGTGGAAGGTCCGGTCGGCGGCGGCGCGCTCGTCGGTGAAGTCGGTCAGGCCCTCCTTGAACTCCATCGACGCCATCAGTGGGTAGTTGTCCCGCGTCGCCTCGATGAACAGCAGCCAGCCGCCGGGCCGGACCAGTTCGGTGACCCGCGCCAGCACCTGGCCGGCGTGGGTGGCGTTGTGCAGCACGTTGGCGCAGACCAGCACGTCGAACGAGTGCGGCTCGTAGCCCTGGTCGCGGGGGTCGGCGTTGAGGTCGAACAGGCCGTACCGCAGCCACGGGTGGTCGGCGAACCGGGTCCGCGCCTCGGCGAGGAAGAACGGCGACACGTCGGTGAACAGGTAGTCGACCAGGTGCCCGTCGACCGCGTCGATCAGGTCGCTGGTGGTGCCGCCGACCCCGGCACCGATCTCCAGCACCGACAGCGGCCGCCCGGCCGGCTGCCCGGCGACGATCGCCCGCAGCGCGGCGGCCAGGCCGGTGTTGACGTAGCGGCTGATCAGGTTGTCCCGGTAGGCGGCCTGGGCCACGTCCAGGTTGCCCTCGGGGAACAGCAGGGCCAGCGGGTCGAGTTCGTCGCGCAGCAGGTCGGGCAGGTGGCGGGCGCTGGTCCGCAGGTAGCGGATCAGTTCGGCGCCGTGGCCGTGCGCGGTCGCCAACGCCTCGATCCGGTCCCAGGCCGGCTCGCCGTCCACCGGACCGCCGGCCGGCGCGGCACCGGTCCCGACCGACGCGCCGCCGCCGAGCCGCCAGCCGCCCGGTACGGCGTCCAGCAGCCCGTGTGCGGTCAGCGCCGCCAGCCACCGCCGGACCAGCCGGTGGTGCCGGGGCGCGACCCGGGCGGCCGCCAGCACCTCGGCGAGACCGTGCCCGACCGTCGGGTCGGTGAACAGGTCACCGGCCCGACGCAGCGCGTCCCGCATGGCGGAGAGCGCGGCCCGGTCGAGCGCCTCGACGACCTCCCGGACCGCCGTACCGTCGACCCCGCGGGCCAGCGCGCCGGCCGCCCGGCCGGCCGCGTCGGCGACCCGGGCGGTCGTCGCGACCACCTCCGGCGGGGCCGGCCGGTGCCGGGGCTCGGCGAACGCGACCAGCCGCCGGTCCAGCGGCCCGCCGCCGTCGACGACCGTCACCGCCGTCCCGATCGCCGGGTACGTCGACAGGGCCGCGTCGACCTCGGCGAGTTCGATCCGGTGCCCCTTGATCTTGACCTGGGAGTCCTCCCGGCCGAGGAACTCGATCGTGCCGTCCGGGTGGTAGCGGCCGACGTCACCGGTGCGGTACAGCCGCTGGCCGGTCAGCGGATCGGTGACGAACCGTTCCGCGGTGCGCAGCGGGTCGCCGACGTAGCCCAGGGCGAGCCCGGCACCGCCGATGTACAGCTCGCCGGGCACCCAGTCCGGCCGGGGGCGCATCGCGTCGTCGAGCACGTGGAAGGTCTGGTTCGCCAGCGGGCGGCCGTACGGGATGCTCGGCCACGCCGGATCGACGGAGTCGACCGGATGGTGGATCGACCAGATCGCCGCCTCCGTCGCCCCGCCCAGGCTGACCACCCGCAGACCGGGCACCTGCCGGCGGATCGCGTCGGGCAGCGCGACCGGGATCCAGTCGCCGGACAGCAGCGCCAGCCGCAGCCCGGCCACCGCCGGCCGAGCCTCGTCGTCGGGCGCCCCGGCCAGGTAGTCGTGCAGCATCTGCAGCTGCGCCGGCACCGAGTTCCAGACGGTGACGCCGCCGGTGGCGACCAGCTCCGCCCAGTGCGACGGGTCGCCGCGCCGGTCGGCGGCCGGCAGCACCACCGCGCCGCCCTGCGCCAGCGGGCCGAAGATGTCGTACACCGACAGGTCGAAGCCGAGGCTGGCCAGGCCGAGAACCCGGTCGTCCGGGCCGACACCGAACCGCGCGTTGACGTCGGCGACCGTGTTCGCCGCCGCCGCGTGGCTGACCATCACGCCCTTCGGCGTGCCCGTCGAGCCGGAGGTGAAGATGACGTACGCCGGATCGTCCGGGCCGACCCCGGCGACGGGTGCCGGTCCGGCGACGGGTGCCGGCCCGCCGGCCAGCGTGTCGACGTCGAGGGTCTTGCCGTCCGGGCGGTCCAACCACGACTGGGTCAGCACCAGCCGGACCCCGGCGGCGGCCAGCATCAGGTCCCGGCGCACCGGCGGCTGGTTGGTGTCGACCGGCACGTAGGCGCCGCCGCTCAGCAGCACGCCGAGCACCCCGACGACCTGCTCCCAGCCCTTGTCCATGACCACGGCGACCGGCTCGGCCGGCCGGCACCCGGTGGCCCGCAGCCAGTCCGCGACCTCGACCGCCCGGCCGGCCAGTTCGCCGTACGTCAGCGCCCGCCCGTCGGCGACCACCGCCACCCGCTGCGGGGTCTGCGCCGCCTGCGCGAACACCGGCTCGTGCAGCAGGCCCACCGGCAGGTCGGCGGCGGTGTCGTTGACCGCGGCCCGGCGCAGCGCCTGCGCGGCCGGCAGCGGCACCGGCCCCACCTGGTCCCAGGCGCCGGAGCCGTCCGCGAGCCGCCCGACCAGGTCGGCGTACGCGTCGAACATCGCGTCGACCAGCCCGTCGGGGAACACGCCCTCGCGTACGTCCCAACTGATCCGCAGCTCGCCGTGGTGCTCCATCACCTGGCAGTCGATCCACACCTGCGGGGTCTGGCTGACCCCGAACACCAGCTCGCCGGTGCCGGTGAACCCGGTGCCGGTGCCGCCCTCGGTCAGCCCGACGGTGCTGGTGAACACGACCGGCATCAGCGCCGCGTCCGGCCCCCGGCGCCGGCCGAGCGCGCGCAGCACCTCCACCCCGGAGAACCGGCGGTGGTCGATGTTCTCCCACAGCCGCCGCTGGAGGTCCCCGGCCCGCCCGGCGAACGGCGCCGCCGCCGCCTCGTGCGGCTCCGGACCGACGGTCAGCAGGGTGACCGAGGTGAAGTCGCCGACCAGCCGGGCGATCTGCGGGTGCGACGGCGGCCGGTTGAGCAGGGTCAGGTTCAGCGTGAACCGCGACCGCCGGCTCCACGCGCCGATCACCTCGGCGTACGCGGCCAGCAGCGCCCCGGTCGGGGTCAGGTTGTGTGCGGCGGCGAGGTCGCGCAGCGCCGTCCACCGCGGCTCGGCGAGGCTGGTCTGCCAGCGCCGGAACCGGGGCGGGCCGGCCGCCGCCGCGGTGACCGTCGGCAGCTCCGGGCCGGCCGGCAGGTCGTCGAGCCGGGCATCCCACCAGGCCCGGTCGGCCTCGTAGCCGGCGGAGTCGCGGGTGGTCCGCTCGGTGAGCAGGAAGTCCCGGAAACTGATGTCCAGCGGCGGGAGCGTGGCCTCCGGGTCCAGGTAGAGCTGGTCGAGTTCGGCGATCAGCAACTGGATGCTGGCGTAGTCGGCGATGAGCAGGTCGATCGAGAAGTGCAGCAGGTCGCGGTCGTCGGCGCGGGTGACCCGCAGCCCGAACATCGGCCAGGTGCGCGGATCGTACACCTTGTGGGACAGCTCGGCGCGGACCGCCGCCCGGGCCGCCGCGACCGTGTCCGGGTCCGCGCCGCGCAGGTCGGTGACGTCGACCCGGTACGTCTGCGGCCCGGGCAGGATCTGCTGGTGCCCGTCGGCGTCGACGACCGCGCGCAGCATCTCGTGCCGGTCGACGAGCCGCTGCCAGGCACGTTCCAGCCGGTCCGGGTCGAGCCCGGTGAACGCCACCTCGAAGTAGCCGTGGCAGGCGACCCCGCCGTACGCGAACGCGTCGTGCCGGCCCAGCAGGTACGCCGACTGCACGTCGGTGAGCGGGAACGGCTCGTGCCGGTTCGCGGGGTCGGTGACCAGCCCGCCGGCGGTGCCGTCGAAGTGCCGCATCAGCGCTTCCCGGTGGTCCCGGAGCTGTGTCATCCGCTCGGCGCTCAGCGCGCCCTTCGGCGCCCGGAAGCGCAGCCTGCCGTCCTCGGCCCAGAGCTGCACGCCGGCCCGTTCCAGTTCGATGACCAGGGCACGGATGTCGGGGTCGTTGTTCACAGCGTTCCTTCTTCGAGTTCCGCGACGACCTCTTCGTCGATGAGGTCGGCCAGGCCGGCGATGGTCGGTGACGCGTACAGCTCGCGCAGCGACAGCCGTACGGCGAAGCGGCGCCGGATCTCCTCGACCAGTCCGGTCGCCGTCAGCGAGCTGCCGCCCAGGGCGAAGAAGCTCTGCTGCCGGCCCACCGCGGGCAGGTCGAGCAGCTCCGACCAGATGCGGGCCAGTTCGGTCTCCACCGGCCCGCGCGGCGGATCCTGGTCCGCGCCGGCGGCGTCGACGCGGGCGAGCCGGGCGACGGCGGCGCGGTCGACCTTGCCGTTCGGGGTCAGTGGCAGGGCGTCGAGCACCACGATCCGGTCCGGCACCAGGTACGCCGGCAGCCGCTGCGCCAGGTACGTCCGCACCTCCTCCGGATCGAGGTCCGGTTCCTTCGGTACGACCGCTGCGGTGAGTTGTTGGTTGGTGGTGGTGGCGATGGCGTGGTGGATGTGGGGGTGGGTGTGGAGGTGGGTTTCGATGTCGCCGAGTTCGATGCGGTGGCCGTTGAGTTTGATTTGGTGGTCGGTGCGGCCGAGGAATTCGATGGTGCCGTCGGGCCAGTAGCGGCCTTGGTCTCCGGTGCGGTACCAGCGTTGGTTGTGGTGGGTGGGGAATTGGGTGGTGGTGCGTTGGGGGTCGTTTGTGTAGCCGGTGGCGAGTCCTTGTCCGCCGATCCAGAGTTCGCCGGGGACCCAGTTGGGTCGGTCGTTTCCGTGTGGGTCGGTGATGCGGTAGGTCTGGTTGCGTAGTGGGGTGCCGTAGGGGATTGAGGTCCAGTGTGGGGGGATGTGGGTGATGTGGTGGTGGTTGGACCAGATGGCGGCTTCGGTGGCGCCGCCGAGGGCGATGTGTTGGGTGTGGGGGTTTTTGGTGGTGAGGCGGTGGTGTTGGTCGAGGGGGATCCAGTCGCCGCTGGTGAGGGCGAGGCGGAGGGTGGTGAGTTGGTGGGGTTGGGCGGTGGTGAGGAGGATGTCGAGGAGGGTGGGGACGGTGTTCCAGATGGTGGTTTTGTGGTGGTGGATGAGGTGGGCCCAGGTGTGGGGGTCGGGGTGTTGGTTTTCGGGGTGGTGGTGATGGTGGCGCCGGCGGTGAGGGTGCCGAGGATGTCGTAGACGGATAGGTCGAAGTCGAGTTGGCTGATTTGGATGGTGTTGTCGTTGGGGGTGATTTGGTAGCGGTGGTTGATGTCTTCGATGGTGTTTTGGGTGGCGCGGTGGGTGAGTTGGACGCCTTTTGGTTGGCCGGTGGATCCGCTGGTGAAGATGATGTAGGCGGGTGTGGTGTCGGGGATGTTGGCGGGTGCGGGTAGTGGGTTGGGGTGGTGGAGGGCCTGGGTGATGGTGGTGGTGTCGAGGGTGGTGGTGATGCCGGCGGTGGTGTGGATTTGTTGTTTGCGGTGTTGGGGGTGGTGGGGGTTGATGGGGACGTAGGTGGCGCCGGCGGTGAGGGTGCCGAGGACGGCGGCGATTTGGTGGGGTCCTTTGGGGAGGGTGATGGCGACGGGTTCGCCGGTTTTTGTGCCTTGGTCGGTGAGCCAGCCGGCGATGTGGAGGGCTTGTTGGGCGAGTTGTTGGTAGGTGAGGGTGCCGTCGGGTCCGGTGACGGCGGTGTGGTCGGGTTGCCGGGCGGCGTGGTGGAAGAGGCCGTCGTGCAGGAGTCGGCCGGAGATGGGGTGGTCGGTGGCGTTCACCACCGCCCGCACCGCCAGGTGACTGGCCGGGGTCAGGCCCGGCGTCGGCTCCGCCCAGTCGGCGAAGACCAGCCGGGCCAGCACACCCCGGTAGGCGCGGAACATGTCGTCGAGCACGTCGTCGTGGAAGAGTTCCTCCACCGCGTCCCAGTTGAACCGGATCCCGCCCCGGTCCTCGTAGACCTGGTGGTCCAGCCACACCTGCGGGGTCTGCGAGATGCCCCAGCCCTGCTCGGGGAACCGGCGCGGCGCGTGGTTGGCCACCTCCCCGTCGACGCCGAGCGCGCTGGTGAACACCACCGGCATGCTCGCCCGGCCGGTGCCGTCCAGCCGGCCGAGTTCGCGCAGCACCCAGACCGCCGAGACGTCGCGGTGCTCCAGGTCGCGCCACATCTGCTCCTGCAACCGGCGGGCCCGGTCCAGGAAACCCTGCCCCGGCCGCGGCCGGCTGGCCAGCAGCAGCAGCGAGGTGAAGTCGCCCAGCACGTGGTTGACGTCGGGGTGCACGTCGCGCCGGTCGAACAGGGTCAGGTTGATGGTCAGCTCGGTGCTCGCGCTCCACGCGGCGAGCACCTCGGCGAAACAGGTCAGCAGGACCGCGGACGGGGTCAGGCCGTACCCGCGGGCCCGGGCGGTGACCGTGCCCCAGTCCGCCGCGGACAGTGCCGCCTCACGGCGTACGAAGCGCGGGGTGACCGTCTCCGGGTCGGTGCGCAACGGCAGTTGCGGCGGGGGCGGCAGGTCGACGACCCGGTTGCGCCAGTAGTCCTGCGACCGGGCGACCTGGTCGGTGGTCGGGCCGGCGCGCAGCAGGTAGTCGCGGAACGACAGCCCGACCGGCGGCAGCACCGCGTCCGGGTCGTCGTACAGGGTGGCCAGCTCGGTGTAGAAGATCCGCATGCTCAGCCCGTCGAGGACGAGGTTGTCGAGGCTGAGCCCGAGCCGGGTACGCCGGTCGCCGTAGCGGACCGCCCGCAGGTCGAACAGCGGCCACCGGGCCGGGTCGAGGACCTGGTGCGACATGTCGGCCCGCAGCCCCGCCAGCGCCTCGGTGCCGTCGTCGCCGCCGTCGGTGACCGGGATCCGCAACCGGGGTACGTCGGGCAGCACCCGCTGCCGCCCGTCGGCGTCGAAGACCACCCGGAGCATGTCGTGCCGGCCGACCAGCCGGGCGACCGCCTCCTCGAGCCGCGCCAGGTCGACGTCGACGCCGTCGAACTCGGTGTAGTAGTGGGTGCCGACCCCGCCGAGCGCGAACTGGTCGCCGCGGCCGAAGAGGTAGGCGCGCTGCACGTCGGTCGGCTCGAACGGTTCGTACCGGTCGGCGTCGTCGGTCGCCGGTGCGGCCCCGGGCGGCTCCGGCACGGTCGTCTCCGGGGCGGCCGTCAGCTCCAGCGTGGCGGCGAAGTCGGCGAGCCGGGAGGCGGCGAACAGGGCGGGCAACCGGGCGCCGGTCACCCCGGCCGCCCGCAGCCGGGCCATCATCCGGGTGGCGAGCAGGCTGTCGCCGCCGAGCCGGAAGAAGTCGCTGTCCCGGCCGACCGGGGCGTCCAGCAACTCCGCCCAGATCCCGGCGAGCAGCCGCTCGGCCGGGGTGTCCGGGGTGTCCACCGGCCCGCCGGCGTCCGGGGCGGCGTCGGCGAGCAGCCGGCGCACCGCCGCCCGGTCCACCTTGCCGTTGGCCGACAGCGGCAGCCGGTGCAGCGCCGCGAGTCGGGCCGGCACCAGGTAGGCCGGTAGCCGTTCGGCGAGCCACCGGCGTACCCCGGCCAGGTCGACGGCGGGGGCGTCGGTGGGACGGGCGGCGGTCAGCCACCACTGCTCCGGGCCGTGCCCGGTCACCGCCGGCCGGGCGAAGCCGGTGTCGGCCAGCAGGTCGTGCCACCGCTGCGCGGACAGCAGTGGATCCCGCTGGCCGCGCCGGATGCCGTCGAGGTCGGCGAACCCCCGTTCCGGTACGGCGACGGTGACCAGCGCCAGCGGCGACAGCGTGGCCGCCTCCAGGGCGACCAGCACGCCGCCGGGGGCGAGCAGCAGCCGTACGGTGGACAGCGCCGCCGCCGGGTCGGGTTCGCGGTGCAGCGAGTTGTTGGCGACGACCACGTCGAACCGGTGCAGGGCCGACTCGTCGACGGTGCCGTCGAGCCGGTGCAGCCGTACCGGGTGCGGCAGCCCGGCGAGGTGTTCGCGGGCGGTGGCGAGCAGCCCGGCGGAGGAGTCGAACAGGGTGTACTCGACGCGGGCCGGGTCGCGTCCGGCGAGCAGCCGGGCGGCGGTCCGCCCGCCGCGTCCGCCGTACTCGGCGATCCGCAGCGGCCGGCCGAGCCGGTCCGCGGCGGCGGTCAGCCGGGCGGCGAGTCCGGTCAGCGCGGCGACGGTCGCCGGCTGGGCGTCGACGAGCGCCTCGGGGGCGAGTACCGGGTCGTCGAGCAGCGCGGCCGGTTCCTGCTCGCCGCGCAGGATCGCCAGCAGCCGCCCGGTGGTGGCGCGCAGCCGGTCCGAGATACCGGCGAGCGCGTCCCCGCCGGTCGGGTCGGTGTCGCCGGCCGGCGCGACCCCAGCGGCACCAGCGGTCCCGGCCCCGGCGGTCGCGGCGGCGCGTACGGCGGCCAGCCGCGGCCCGGTGGCGTACCCGTCCCCGGTGGCGGCCAGCACCTCCCGGTCGGCCAGCCACTCCAGCCACCGCGACACCAGCGGGCGCATCGGCGCGGTGATCCGCCACCGGTCGAGCCGCCCGTCGACCGGCCCCTCCACGGGGGAACCGTCGGGCTCGAGCAGGTCGAGCAGCCGGACCAGCGCCTGTTCGGTCAGCACCGCCTCGATCGCGTCGGTGTCACCGGCCACGGTGGCCGGCTCCGGCGCGGCGAGCAGGATCTCGCCGAGCCCGGTGACGGCCGTCGCGTCCGGGCCGGGCGCGGGGTCGTCGACGGTGACCGCTGCGGTGAGTTGTTGGTTGGTGGTGGTGGCGATGGCGTGGTGGATGTGGGGGTGGGTGTGGAGGTGGGTTTCGATGTCGCCGAGTTCGATGCGGTGGCCGTTGAGTTTGATTTGGTGGTCGGTGCGGCCGAGGAATTCGATGGTGCCGTCGGGCCAGTAGCGGCCTTGGTCTCCGGTGCGGTACCAGCGTTGGTTGTGGTGGGTGGGGAATTGGGTGGTGGTGCGTTGGGGGTCGTTTGTGTAGCCGGTGGCGAGTCCTTGTCCGCCGATCCAGAGTTCGCCGGGGACCCAGTTGGGTCGGTCGTTTCCGTGTGGGTCGGTGATGCGGTAGGTCTGGTTGCGTAGTGGGGTGCCGTAGGGGATTGAGGTCCAGTGTGGGGGGATGTGGGTGATGTGGTGGTGGTTGGACCAGATGGCGGCTTCGGTGGCGCCGCCGAGGGCGATGTGTTGGGTGTGGGGGTTTTTGGTGGTGAGGCGGTGGTGTTGGTCGAGGGGGATCCAGTCGCCGCTGGTGAGGGCGAGGCGGAGGGTGGTGAGTTGGTGGGGTTGGGCGGTGGTGAGGAGGATGTCGAGGAGGGTGGGGACGGTGTTCCAGATGGTGGTTTTGTGGTGGTGGATGAGGTGGGCCCAGGTGTGGGGGTCGGGGTGTTGGTTTTCGGGGGTGGTGGTGATGGTGGCGCCGGCGGTGAGGGTGCCGAGGATGTCGTAGACGGATAGGTCGAAGTCGAGTTGGCTGATTTGGATGGTGTTGTCGTTGGGGGTGATTTGGTAGCGGTGGTTGATGTCTTCGATGGTGTTTTGGGTGGCGCGGTGGGTGAGTTGGACGCCTTTTGGTTGGCCGGTGGATCCGCTGGTGAAGATGATGTAGGCGGGTGTGGTGTCGGGGATGTTGGCGGGTGCGGGTAGTGGGTTGGGGTGGTGGAGGGCCTGGGTGATGGTGGTGGTGTCGAGGGTGGTGGTGATGCCGGCGGTGGTGTGGATTTGTTGTTTGCGGTGTTGGGGGTGGTGGGGGTTGATGGGGACGTAGGTGGCGCCGGCGGTGAGGGTGCCGAGGACGGCGGCGATTTGGTGGGGTCCTTTGGGGAGGGTGATGGCGACGGGTTCGCCGGTTTTTGTGCCTTGGTCGGTGAGCCAGCCGGCGATGTGGAGGGCTTGTTGGGCGAGTTGTTGGTAGGTGAGGGTGCCGTCGGGTCCGGTGACGGCTAGGTGGTGGGGGCGGGTGGTGGCGTGTTCGAAGAGGCCGTCGTGGAGGAGTCGGCCGGAGATGGGGTGGTCGGTGGCGTTCACCACCGCCCGCACCGCCAACTGGTCGTCGGGAACCAGCGTCGGCGGCACCGCCGCCCAGTCCGCCCCGGCCAGCCAGTCCACCAGCCGGCCGTACGCGCCGAACATCGCGTCCAGCACCCCGTCGTGGAACAGGTCGTCGACGCCGTCCCAGGTCAGCAGCACCCCACCGGCGTGCTCCATCACCTGGTGGTCCAACCACACCTGCGGCGTCTGCGACACCGTCCAGCCCAGTTCGCCGAACGCGTCGCGTACGTCGCCGTCGACCAGGTCACGGCCCAGGTTGCTGGTGAACACCACCGGCGCGCCCGCCGCCGCCGGCCCCCGCTCGCGGGCCAGGTCGCGAAGCACCTCGACACCGGAGTAGCCGGCGTGCGCCAGATCGGCCCGGAACCGGTCCTGCACCGCGCGGGCCCGCGCGGCGAAGCCGGCCGCCGCATCCACGTCGACGTCGAGCAGGACCAGGCTGGTGAAGTCGGCGACCAGCCGGTCCAGGTCCGGGTGCCGGCCGTCGCGGTCGAACAGCGTCAGGTTCAGCAGGAACCGCTGCTGGGTGCTCCACGTCGCCAGCACCGTCGCGAACGCGGTGGCCAGCGCGATCGACGGGGTCACCCCGTACCCACGGGCCCGCTCGACGACCGCCCGCCACGCCGCCCGCGGCACCTGCCGGCTGCGTCGGACGAACCGCGGCGCACCGTCGGTCGTGGTGGCCGCGAGCGGCAGCTGCGGCGGCGCCGGCAGGTCGGGCAGCCGGTCCCGCCAGTACGCGCGGTCCTCGTCCCGGCGCCGGTCCCGGGGGCCGGCGCCGGCCAGGTAGGCGGCGAAGCTGGTGCCGATCGCCGGCAGCGCCTCCTGCGGCCGGCGGTACAGCGCGGCGAGGTCGGCGAGCACGATCTGGATGCTGGCCGCGTCGGCGACCAGCAGGTCGAGGTTGACGTGGAGCCGGGTGCCGCCGTCGGGCAGCAGCGACACCCGCAGGTCGAAGACCTCGCCACGGGCGACGTCGAGCAGCCGGTGCGACAGCCGGTCCCGCACGTCCCGCAGCGCCGCGTCGACGTCGTCGGTCGGCAGGTGGCGCAGGTCGTGCACGGCCACCCCGGGCCAGGACGTCTCCGGGGCGATCCGCTGCCGTCCGTCGGCGTCGAACCGGGCCCGCAGCATGCCGTGCCGGTCGGCCAGCGCGTACCCGGCCCGTTCCAGGCGGCCCGGGTCGAGGCCGTGGCCGTCGAGTTCGGCGTACACGTGGCAGCCGACGCCACCCAACGGCTGGGCCGGGTCGCGGCCGACCCAGTAGGCGTGCTGGACCGGGGTCAGGTCGAACGGCGCGTGCTCGTCGACGACCGGGGTCGCGGCGGCGGGTTCGTCACGCGGTGCGAGGAGCCGACGCGCCCAGGCGGCGAGGGTGGGCCGGGCGAGCAGGTCGGCGTACGCCACGTCGGCGCCGGCCCGCCGCCAGCGGGCGGCCAAATCCATGACGCGTACCGAGTCCAGGCCGGCGGCGACCAGGTCCTCGTCGTCGCGGAGGCTGGCCGGGGCGCGGTCGACCAGTTCGGCGACGTCGTGGCGGATCCGGTCCGGGGTCAGCGGCGCGGCCGGGGCGGCGGCGCGGGCGGTGGCCGGTTCCACCGGATACCAGTGCCGGTGTGCGGTGAACGGGTACGCGGGCAGTCGCGGGTCGGTGCCGACCGGCGGGTCGAAGACCGTCCAGTCCAGCGGCGCGCCGCGCCGGTACGCCTCGACGACACCGGCCCGCCCGCCGTCGTCGACCAGCAGCGGGACAGCACCCGCGGTGGTGTCCACATCGGATGATCCGACGTCGCCGACGGCGAGCACGAGCCCGGCCGGGCCATCGGTGGTCAGCGGCGGCGCACCGTCGGGGTGGGCGGCGATCTCGGCGGACCAGCGCGGGTCGGCGTACACCAGGTCCGGGGCCAGCCCGAGCGCGTGCAGCACGTCGAGCAGCTGCCGCCAGTGCGGTCCGGAGCCGGTCGGGGCGAGCCGGTCGGGCAGCCAGCGACGCATCCCGGCGAGCAGTTCGGCGACCGGGTCGCCGTCGCGCAGCCGCAGCACCAGCGGCCCCGGCGCCGCGGCGGACACCGGCGCCGGCGGGTCGGCGAGGAGCCGGGGCAGCGCGGGGTTGTCGGCGTCGAGCACGGCACGCCACGGCAGCAGGTGGTCGCGGTGCCGCCGCCAGCCGGCGAGCAGCCGGGCCCGGTCGTCGGCCGCCAGCCCGGCCAGCGCGGCGGCGAGCCGGCCGGCCCGCCGACGTACGGCGTCGGGGTCGGCGCCGGCGAGCGGGACCCAGCCGGTCGGTGCCGGCGGCCGGTCCGTGGGACGCGGCGCGGCGTCCGGGGCCGCCTCGACGAGCAGGTGGGCGATGGTTCCGGTGAACCCGAACGAGCTGACCCCGACCCGGCGCAGCGGACGGCCCGGGTCGACGGTTTCGGTGCCGGCGGGGAACCGGTGGTCCAGGCCGGTGCCGGCGAGCCGCGGGTTGGCGGCGGTGAGGGTGGGGCTGCCCGGCCAGACCTGGTCGCGCAGGGCGACGACGGCCCGCAACACCCCGGCGACACCGGCGGCGGCCTCGAGGTGGCCGAGGTTCGTCTTGACCGAGCCGACCAGCAGCGGCCGGTCCCGGCCGGCGAAGACCTCGGCCAGGCCGCTGATCTCGACCGGGTCGCCGAGCGGTGTGCCGGTGCCGTGCAGTTCGACCGCGTCGACGTCGTCGGCGGTGAGTCCGGCGGCGGCGAGCGCGGCGCGGATCACGTCGGCCTGCGCGCCGGGATCGGGCACGGTCAGCCCGGAGGAGGCGCCGTCCTGGGCGACCGCGCTGCCGCGGAGCACCGCGAGGATCCGGTCGCCGTCGCGCCGGGCGGCGGCCAGCGGCTTGAGGACCAGGATGGCGGCGCCCTCGCCGCGCCCGTACCCGTCGGCGTCGGCGGACAGGGTCGCGCAGCGGCCGGCCGGTGACAGCATGCCGGCGTCGGCGAGGGCCTGTTCGGTCTCCGGCGACAGGGCCAGGCTGACCCCGCCGGCCAGGGCGAGGTCGCAGGTGCCGTCGGCGAGGTGGCGCAGGGCGGTGTCGATCGCCACCAGCGAGGCCGAGCAGGCGGTGTCGACGGTCAGCGCCGGGCCGCGCAGCCCGAGGTGGTGGGAGATCCGGCCGGCGGTGGCGCTCATGCTGGAGCCGGTGGCGTGCATGGCCCGGATCAGGTCCGGCCGGCCGATCCGCAGCGGCAGCGTGGCGTAGTCGTGGTGTCCCTGACCGACGAAGACCCCGGTCCGGCTGCCGCGCAGCCGGTGGGCGACCAGTCCGGCGTCCTCGACCGCGTGCCAGGCGACCTCGAGCAGCAGCCGCTGCTGCGGGTCCATCGCCCGGGCCTGCGCGCCGCCGATGCCGAAGAACTCCGCGTCGAAGGTGTCGACCCGGTCGAGATAGCCGCCGGGCAGGGTGAGCGGGATGCCGTCGGCGGCCCGGCCTTCCGGCGGCCGGCGCAGCGTACTGCCGCCGGCGTGCAGGAGGGCGCGCAGCGCGTCGAGGCTGTCGATGCCGCCGGCCAGCCGCAGGCCGACCCCGACGACGGCGACGGCCCCGGCGGCCGGCGGGGGCGCCGCGGCGGGTGCCGTGGGGGCGGCGGTGGTGCCGGCCAGGGCGGCGGCGAGCCGGCGCAGCGTCGGGTACCGGAAGAGCATCGACACGTCGACCGGCCGGCCGGTCCGTTCGGCGAGGGTGGCGGCCCACCGGGTGGCGCGTACCGAGTCGAGCCCGAGGGCGGCGAACCCGGTGTCCATCGGCACCCGGTCGCGGCCCAGCACCGCGCCGAGCGTCCCGTGCGCGACGGCGAGCGTGTCGGCGGTGCCCGGCGCGGCGCTGTCCGGCCCGCTTCCCGGCACGACCGTGGCGCCGGCCGGGGCGGCGGCGGTGTCCGGCCCGGTGGGCGCCCCCGGTACGGTGTCCGGCGCGGCCGGTTCGGCGAGGCTGTCGCGGTACAGGACCGGGAGTCGGCCCTCGCGGTCGGCCGCCGCCGTCGCCGTCCGGCGGATCTTGCCGGAGGTCGTCTTCGGCAGCGCCATCCGGCGCACCAGGGCCACCTCGGCGACCACGATCTCGTGGCGGTCGTGGATCTGCGCGCGGATCGCGGCGGCGATGTCCGCGAGTTCGGTGTCCGGCAGGTGCCGGTCGACCTCGGCGAAGACCAGCACCGCGTCGCCGTCGTCGGGCTGCACCGCGCACGCGCCGCCGACGGCGACCGCGTCGATCCGCCGCTCGACGGTGCGTTCCAGGTCGTTGGGGTGGTGGTTGGCGCCGTGCACGATGATCAGGTCGCGTAGCCGGCCGCAGACGAACAGTTCGCCGTCCTCGTCGAGGAAGCCCAGGTCACCCGTACGCAGCCACGGGCCCCGCCCGTCGGCGCGGACCGCCCGGAACGTCCGCTCCGACTCCTGCGGCCGGCCCCAGTACCCGCTCGGCAGGCCGGGGCCGCCCACCCAGATCTCGCCGACGCCGTGGGCCGGCAGCTCCTCCCGGGTCTGCGGGTCCACGATGGACACCTCGCGGTCGTGGAACCAGTTGCCGGACGACACCAGCGTCCGCCGGGCCGGGCCGGCCGCCCCGCGGGCGACCCCCTCGGCCAGTGCGCGCGGGTCGAAGTCGGCCGCCCGGAAGCCGCGCGGGCGCCGGCTGCTGGCGACGCAGAGCACCGCCTCGGCCAGCCCGTACGAGGGGGTCACCGCCTCGGGGGCAGGCCGGCGGCGGCGAAGTGCGCGGCGAAGCGGCGTACGGTCTGCTCGCGGATCGGTTCGGCGCCGTTGGCGACGTACCGGATCGCACCCAGGTCGAGGGTGGCGGCCTCGGCGGCGGGGACCGCCTCGACGCACCGGGCGAAGCCGAAGTCCGGGCCGGCGATCCAGTTCGCGCGGTAGGTGCTGGCCGCGCGCAACCAGCGGGCCGGGTCGGCGGCGAAGGTGGCCGGGCTCATCATCGTGGCGGTGCCGCCGGTGAGCAGCGGCAGCAGCGCCTGCTGGAGCATGCCCATGTCGTGGTAGAGCGGCAGCCAGCCGGCGACGTGGATCGGTTCGGGGAAGCCCCACATCGCGTTCAGTTGGTCGACCTGCCGCAGCACCGCGTCGTGGGTGTTGCAGACGGCCTTGGGCGTCCCGGTCGAGCCGGACGAGTACTGCAGGAACGCGATCTCGTCGGGGGCCCGGTCGGGCAGCCCGGTCGCGGGTGCCGGCGGCAGCGTGTCCAGCGCGAGGGGGCGTACCGCGTCGGGCAGGACACCCGGCGGGAGGCCGGCGGCGTCGGCGACCAGGGCGACGACCGGGTCGCAGTCGGCGACGATGCCGGCGAGCCGGTCGCCGGCGCGGTTCAGCCGGCCGGACGCCGGCAGCGGCACCGGTACGGCGACGAGGCCGGCGTGCACACACCCGAGGAAGGCCGCGACGAACTGCGGCCCGGTCGGCGGCAGCAGGAGCAGGGCCCGGTCACCGGGGGCGAACTCCGCGGCCAGCGCGGCCGCGACGGGGTCGCGCTCGGCCACCAGTTGCGCGTATGTTCGCTCGGTGACCGTGCCGTCACCGGACAGGAAACGCAGTGCCACCCGGTCCGGAAACTCCCCGGCGACGCGGGTGAACTGGGCGGATACGCCGGATGAGCGATTGCCGTCGGTCAACACAGCGACAACGTAATCAATCTCCCCGGTGCCCTGATCATGTCGAACCCGGCAAGAAATCGTCATGGCGACTAGTTGCCAGAGGCCGGCCCGCCGGTCCCTTCCGGACCGGCCGGCCGGCCTCCGGACAGGGCCGGCACGCGGTGCGGACGCGCCGGTCAGACGCCCGGGTTGGAGTGCAGCGAGATGATCTCGTTCTTGCCGTTGACGTGGACCACCCTCGGCTCCAGACTGCGGGCCTCCTCGTCGGTGACCAGCCCGTAGCCGATGATGATGATGAGGTCACCGGTGTGCACCAGCCGGGCGGCGGCGCCGTTGATGCCGATGACCCCGGAACCGGCCGGCCCCTCGATCGCGTACGTCTCCAGCCGGGCGCCGTTGTCGATGTCGACCACGTGGATCAGCTCGCCGGGCAGGATGTCGGCGGCGCGCATCAGGTCGACGTCGATGGTCAACGACCCGATGTAGTGCAGATCGGCCTGGGTGACGGTGGCTCGGTGGATCTTGGACTTGAGCATGGTGCGGAACATGGGGTCGCTCCCTGGGCGCGTCGGACGGCCGGCCGGCGGCGCTGCCGGCCGGCCACTGTTGGTGTGGACGGCGACGGTCCGTGGTGCCGGTCAGCGGGGGATGCGCAGACCGAGGCCACGCTCGCGCGCGGTCCCGGCCACCACCGCGCCGAGCGCGACGTCGAGGATGGACATTCCGAACGGGTTGCTGAGGACGATGTCGGTCGGCGCCGCCCGGCCGGGATGCCGCCCGGCGATCACGTCGCCGAGGCTGCCGTGCACCCGCGCGGCGGCCGGGTCGGGGGTCGCCCCCGGCCGGTAGGCCCCGTCGGCGTCGCGCAGCGTGCCGGCCCGCCACATCCGGCCGAGCAGGCGGCGGTCGTCGTGGCTGACCAGCCCCCAGTCGTCGACGACCACCAGGTCCGCCCGGGTGACCACCTCGGGCAGTACGTCGTCGAGCGAGACGTGCGCGATCAGGGCACCCGGCTTGAGCCAGTCGTACGCGATGTAGCCCTCGGTCGTGATCGTGGCGGCGAGCACCAGGTCGGCGCCCTCGACGCACTCGCGTGCCGTGGCGGTGGCGGCCACCGCCAGGTGCCCGGTGTCGGGGTCGGCGCGCAGCGCGTCGGCCAGGCCCGCGGACCGGGTCGGATCCAGGTCGAAGAGGCTGACCTCGGTGAGCTTGCCCAGTACCGACGGCAGCAGCCGCAGGTGGGCCTGGGCCAGGGTGCCGCAGCCGAGCACCGCCAGCCGGCCGATCGGGTCCGGACCGAGCCACTGCGCGCCCACCGCGGTGACGGCGGCGGTGCGCAGGGCGCTGATGTACGCCGACTCCATCACCGCCCACGGGTAGGCGGTCTCCACGTCGAACATCATCAGCAGCCCCTGGGAGCGGGCCAGGCCGTTGCCCGGGTTGCCCAGGCTGCCGTTGATGACCTTCATACCCAGCGCCAGGCCGTCGTCGGTGTGGATGGCGCCGGGCATCCCGAGCGAGCGGGCCGCGTGCCCGGCCGGCGTCTGCCACGGCAGGTACGCCTCGTCGGGCAGGATCGTCTCACCCAGGGTGTGCCGGCGCAGCGCGTCCGCGGTGACCGCCACCGGGTCGACGCCGGCCAGGCACTCGATGACGTGCGCACGGGAGAGGTAGAGCAACTCGGCGTCGGGATAGCCGGGTAGGTCGAGCACTGTTCTATCCATTCTGGAAGCGGAGGCCGTCGGCGCGCAGCCTCTTCACGGCGAGTTCCACCGGTTCGCGGGCGCCGACCTCGTCGAGCCAGGTGTCGTCGTAGAGGGTGGCCCGGTAGCGGTCGCCGCCGTCGGGGCACAGGCACAGCGGATTGGTCGGCGGCTGGGGGCCGGCCAGGTCCAGCAGGCAGGCGTGCAGGACGCAGCCCGAGGAGCCGCCCAGCGCCACCCCGGTGTCGGCCAGGAAGACGCGGCAGACGGCGATGGCGTCGGCGTCGGCGACCCAGGTGGCGGCGTCGTAGCTGTGCTCGGACAGGAACGAGGACCGCCGGCTGGCCCGATCCCGGCGATGAGGCGGTGGCCGGGCGGGGCGCCGGTGACCAGCGAGCCGTGGGCGTCGACGGCGATGATCCGGATCTGCTGGTCGAGGGTGCGCAGGTGGGCGGCGATGCCGGCGAGCGTGCCGCCGGTGGAGACCGCGACGTAGACCGCGTCGAGGTCGGGGCCGCCCTGTTCGGCGATCTCCGGTCCGGTGGTGAGCTGGTGGATCCACGGGTTGGCGTAGTTGCCGTACTGGTCGGGCCAGCGGTAGCCGGGGTTGGTCGCGCACAGGTCGCGTACGGTGCGCAGCCGGGTGAGCAGGTATCCGCCGTACCCGTCGGGTTCGTCGACGAAGTACACCTGGACGCCGGCTCTGGTCAGCGCGTCGCGGGTGGCCGGCGGGGTCTTCGGATCGATGACCGCGATGAGTCGGCAGTCGAGGCCGGCGAGCAGTCGGGCCATGCCGAGCCCGAGGTTGCCGGAGGTCGACTCGACGACCACCGTGCCGGGCACCAGGGGGCTGCGCCGGTCCATGGCCATGAGCAGTCCGGCGGCGGTCCGGTCCTTGATCGACCCGGACGGGTTGAACGACTCGTGTTTGAGTCGCAGATGGTGCGTCCGCCCCCGCCAGTGCGTCACGATCGAGGTGGTGGGGGTGCGGACGAGAGTCGATTCCAGGTGCTCGACCCGTGACAGCACGGTGACTCCTCACTGCGGGATCCCCACGCTGGTGGGATGCCGATGACCGGTCGAGCCGGTTCCGATCGCCAACGCAGGATCGACGGTCGGCCCCGCGCCGCGACAGCCTTTGGCGACTACTCGCCAGAAGCTCCCATTAGCCGCGCGATGTGGGAGCGCTATCCGGTTAGTCGATTCAGGTCGGTGATTCCGACGATTCGTGGGCGTCGAGGTGGCCGCCGAGTCGGGGAGTTGTTAATTGGGTGGAAACCTAGAAAAAAGTCAACCAAGAGTTACGGTATGCCTACGCATGGTGATGCGCTATTGCGTAATGTCCGTTAGTGGGATGGTTGGCGACCGCGAACCTGCCGACCGGATAGCGGCCGTCTTCGCGCTGAGTCGGGCCCGAATGTCGGTCGGATGGTATAGATCTCTCTATGCGGCATGTCGGGTTCCGGTGCTTCGGCCCGTTGGAAATCGAGGTGGGTCAGCGGGTTCTGCCCGCCGGTGGACCACTTCAGCGTGGCCTGCTCGCGATGCTGCTGCTCAACTCCAACAACTTTGTCAGCGCCGACCGAATCATTTCCGCGCTGTGGGAGAAACCGCCGGAGACGGCGCTGGGGCAGGTGCAGACCCGTATCTGGCGGCTGCGTCAACTGCTGCACGTGACCGGCGAGACCGCGCTGCCGCCCACCGCCCAGCCCCAACTGATCACCCGGGCCGGCGGATACGGTCTGATCGTCGACCCCGAGGCCGTCGACCTGCTGGTCTTCGAGCGCCGCGTCAAGCACGGCGGGGCGCTGCTGGCCGCCGGGCGGTCCCGTGAGGCGGTGAAGGAACTGCGGGAGGCGCTCGCGCTGTTCCGCGGACCGGTCTTCGCCAACGTCAACGCCCCCGGTGTCGGGATCGAGGCCGAGGCGGTCGAGGAACGCCGGCTCGCCGCGATCGAGCAGCGCATCGAGATCGAACTCAACCTCGGCATGCACGTGCAGGTCGTCGCCGAGCTGCGGGAACTGGCCGCCGCCCACCCCTACCGGGAACGGCTGCGGCTGCACCTGATGCAGGCCCTGCACCGGTCCGGCCGGCGCGCCGAGGCGGTCGCCGCCTACCGCGACGGGCACCGCACCATGGTCGACGGGGCGGGGCTCGAGCCGAGCCGGGAGCTGAAGGAACTGCACCGGGCCATCCTGCTCTCCGACGCGGCGACCGACCCCGCGCCGCCAGCGGGGGAGCAGTCCCGGGCCCCCTGGTTACACGTGCCAAGAGAGTTGCCCCGGGACTCGTTCCACCTCGTCGGCCGCTGCCCGGAGACCAACGAACTGCTCAACTACCTGCGCGGGCCGGACGACTCGCAGCTGCCCCGGGTGGTCGCCATCTCCGGAGTTCCCGGCGTCGGCAAGACCGCGCTGGCCGTACGGGTCGCGCACATGCTCGCCGACGACGTGCCGGACGGGCAGCTCTTCACCTGGGTCGGCGGCAAGGCCGACCCGAAGGCGATCCTGCTGCGCTTCCTGCGCAGCCTCGGTGTCCCCGAACGCGAGATGCCGGACACCCTGGAGGAGCGCTCCGCGCTCTACCGCGCCCGCATGGCCGACCGTCGCGCGATCCTGGTCATCGACGACGCCGAGTCGGAGGCCCAGGTCCGGCCGCTGCTGCCGGCGGCGCCGGGCGGGGCCACCCTGATCACCAGCCGGCGCCGGCTGACCGCCCTGGACGGCGTACGGCACCTGGACCTGGCGACGCTCGACCGGGCCGACCAGATCCGGCTGCTCGCCGAGACCGTCGGCCGGGACCGGCTCGACGCCGAGCCCGGGCTGCCGGCCCGGATCGTGGGCTGGTGCGAGGGACTGCCGCTGGCCGTACGGGCGGTCGGGGCCCGGCTGTCCGCCCGCCCGCACTGGTCGCTGGCCCGGTTCATGGCGGCGCTGGAGGACGAGACCCGGCGCCTGGACGCGATGTCCTTCGGCGACCTCGACGTACGGGCCGCGATCGGGTCGAGCTACATCCGTCTCGGACCACCCGCCCGCCAGCTGTTCCGCCGGCTCGGGTCGCTGGACCGGGCCGAGTTCTCGGTACACGAGGCCGGCGAGCTGGCCGGCGGGTTCGCCGAGGAGTTGGTCGAGGAACTGGTCGACGTGCGACTGGTGTATCCGGTCGGTGGTTCGCGCTCCGACGGATCGCGTTACCGAATCGACGGACTCTGTCGACTCTTCGCCCGGGAACGGGCCACCCTGGAGAGCGCCGGAACGGAATCCTGATCCGTTTTCGCCGGCATCAGTTGTCGCATTGTCGTCGGCGCCGCCTTTCCGTCCCGGAGCGCGTCGCCGTCGCGTTCTCCGACGCCCGGGTACTGCCCGACATTTTATTTCTGCTGTGTTATGTCGCTTTACGGTAGGACGTCTGCCTTGTGATAGTCGTCCGCTTGCCCTCTCCGCGGAGACGAGGTGTAGAGCGGATCGAGAGAGAACGGCAAGGACAGCGGCTTTCGCTGATGTTTAGATCAGGTCGAGCAATCATGATCAAGCGTTTGTCCGCATCCCATAACTGGTTTGTACCCACGACCGGCTACAGCTTGCCTATGTGGAGGCACGTCTTGCGAGACGCCATCCGGCCCACACAACTGACCCGATCGTCAGCGATCCCGGGCCGTTCCCAGCTGACCACGATGGACTCCGGCCCCGGCGGCAGCCGGCTCGCCGGCACCACTTCGGACACCCGCAGGCCCTGGAACGACCGTCCCGCCACGCCGCCCCGTCCCGCCGTACCCGTCGACCCGACCCGGACGGGCGGCGGCCAGGTGCGGGTCAACCCGCTTCCGGTCCGGCCCGCCCACCCGGCCTGGGCGCCGTCTCCCGCCCCGACCGCCGCGTCGCGGCCGCTGCCACCACCGGCCCAGCGCAACGCGGCCACGGCCCCGCCGGGCAGCATCGAGCCGCCCCCGGACCACCTGCTCCCGATCCTGGCCCAGCTGATGACCGGGGCCACCGACGTCACCGCGAGCCAGCGCCTCGGGATGTCGCCGCGCACCTTCAGCCGACGGGTCTCCGAACTGCTGGACCATCTCGGGGTGCTGAGCCGGTTCCAGGCCGGCGTCGCCTCGGCCAACCAGGGTTGGGTGCTGCCCCGGCAGCAGCCGACGGCACGGAACCACTGAGGGGGCCGGCGTGCGTCACCTACTGTCCATCTCGGACCTGGAGAACCACGAACTGCGGCAGCTCGTCGACCGGGGGGCGGCGATCGCCCGGCACCGGTCGGCGGTCGAGGCCACCCGGCCGCTGGCCGGCCGGGTGGTCGGCGTCTACTTCCGCAAGACCTCCACCCGGACCCGGACCGCCTTCTCGGCCGGCGCGCTACGGCTCGGCGCGTCCCTCGTCTCCTACGGTCCCGGCGACCTCCAGGAGAACACCGGGGAGACGGCCGCCGACACCGCCCGGGTGCTGTCCGGGATGCTCGACGCCTTCGTCGCCCGCACCAGCGGCACCAGCGCCGAACTGGCCGCCTACGCCGCGCAGGACCGGATGGCGGTCGTCAACGCGATGAGCGCCCGGGAACACCCCACCCAGGCACTGACCGACCTGACCACGATCGCGCAGCACTTCGGGCGCGTCGACGGGATCACGGTGCGGTACGTCGGCGAGGGCAACAACACCGCCATCGCCCTCGCCCTGGCACTGACCCGCTTCCCCGGCACCACCCTGCACCTGAACACCCCGGCCGGCTACGGGCTGCCGCCCGACGTCGTCGCGGAGGCGACGGTGCTGGCCAAGCGGTCCGGGGCGACCCTGGTCGAACACCACGACATGACGCCGTGCCCGGGCGCCGACGTCGTCTACACCACCCGGTGGCAGACGACCGGCACCAGCAAACCCGACCCCGACTGGCGGACCCGGTTCGAACCGTTCCGGGTGGACGCGCGGGTCCTCGCCGGGCAGCCGGGCGCGGTCTTCATGCACGACCTGCCGGCACACCGCGGCGAGGAGGTGACCGGCGACGTCCTCGACGGGCCCGCCAGCATCGCCTTCGGCCAGGCCGACAACAAGCTGCACAGCGCCATGGCCGTACTCGAGTGGTGCCTCGCCCCGGCCGACGACCCGGGACCGACGTGACCGCGACCCCGCTCGCCGGCAGGGTCGCCCTGGTCACCGGCGGCGGCAACGGCATCGGCGCGGCGGTCGCCCGGCGACTGTCCGCCGCCGGTGCCGCCGTCGTCGTGGTCGACCGGGACGGCGCCGCCGCCCGGTCGGTCGCCGCCGACGTCGGCGGCACCGCCGTCCGGGCCGACCTCGCCGCGCCGGACGGCACCCGGACCGCCTTCGCCCGCGCCGAGGCCGTACACGGCCGACTCGACCTGGTGCACCTCAACGCCGGCATGCTGAGCGGCACACCGGACCTCACCGAACTCGACGAGGCCCGCTACCGGGCGGTCACCGGGGTCAACATCGACGCGGTGGTGTTCGGCGTACGGGCCGCGATCCCCGCGCTGCGCCGGGCCGGCGGGGGAGCGGTGCTGGTCACCTCGTCGATCGCCGGACTGACCGGGTTCGACCTCGACCCGGTCTACGCGATGACCAAGCACGCCGTCGTCGGTCTGGTCCGGGCGCTGGCCCCGACGCTGGCCGGGCAGGGCATCCGGATCTCCGCCATCTGCCCGGACTTCGTCGACACCGGGTTCCTCGGCCCGCACCGGCACCTCGTCACCGGCGGCCCGATGCTGACCGTCGACGCGGTGGCCGAGGCGGCGCTCGGTGAACTGGCCGGCGGCGAGTCCGGCCGGCTGCTCGTGCTGCGCGCCGGCGGCGAGCCGACCCCGTACATTTTCGCCCCCGCCTGACCGCAAGCCCCACGTACCGGTCCCCGTGATCAGGGACCGGTACGCGCGTGTCGCCGGCGGGTCGGGCGCCGAACTCCCTGATCGTCACGATCGAGGCGCCAGTCCGGCGGGGCGACGTCACCAGTCCGGGGTGGCCAGGGCGTCGAAGAAGTTGACGACGTGGGCGTTGACCTCGTCGGGGCGCTCCAGGAAACCGAAGTGGCCGCACTCCTTGACCTCGACGTACGTGCTTCCCGCGATCGCGTCCGCGACCTCGCGGCACAGCTCGACCGGCGTGATCACGTCCTGCTCGAACGCCATCACCAGCGTCGGCGTCGTCACCGCCGACAGCGCGGCCAGCCGGTCCGGGATCGCCGCCGCGTCGTACTGGCTGGCCGGCCCGTCGCCGGCGACCGGGAACGCCTCGGAGAGCGCCAGCCACTCGGCGGTGAACCGGTCGTCGGCCAGCGTCCGCTGCCCGAACAGGTTGCCCATCCCGGTGACGGCGGCGTACCCGGGTGGCACCGTGTCGGCGTGCCGGACCGCCAGTGCCGTGGCCGTGGTCAGCGCCCGCAGGTAGTGCGTCAGCCGGCCCCGGGTACCCAGCAGGGCGATGCCGGTCACCAGGTCCGGACGGACCAGCGCCAGCTCCTGCGCGACCATCGCGCCCAGCGACGAACCGGCGACCCGGCACGGGCCGATGCCCAGCGCCCGGATCAGGCCGGCCGTGTCGGCGACGAGTTCGGCCAGCCGGTACGGCCCCGGCGGGGTGCTGGACGGGGTGGTGCCCCGGTTGTCGAAGGTGATCACCTCGTATCCGGCGGCGACCAGCGCCGGGACCTGGTGCATGTCCCACAGCGCGGCCCGGGCCGCCGCCGGCGCGACCAGCAGGACCGGTGGTCCGGCACCGTGCCGGCGGTACGCCAGCGTCACCCCGTTGACCTCGACGGTCGCCCCCCTGCCCATGCTCCAATCCGAGCCGAGCCGGTGTGGACGGTCAACGCCGCTGGCGACTAGTCGCCAGCGGCTTGTCAGGTCTGTCACCGGTCCCGAACTCTCGTATCCGCACACCGCGCGCCAGGTGCGTGCGGGACGCGCGCCCACCAGGGACCGCCGGTGCCGACCGACCGCGCCGCGCCACCGGTGGCCCCGGCCGCTGTCCGCCCCCGCCGGTCCCGACGGGTCGCCGTGTCCCGCCGTCGGGCGGCCGGACTCCGAACGGCCGCACAGGGGGAACTGGAGTTGAGGACATGACAGCCAGTCTCGACGTGCAGACCCTGCACGGTCTGGTGACCGGGCACGCCGCCGCCCGCCCCGACGCCTGTGCGGTGGAGTGCGGGCCGGACCGGCTGACGTACGCCGAACTCGACGACCGCGCCGCCGCGCTGGCCGCCCGGCTGCGGGCCGCCGGCACCGGCCCCGACGACGTGGTCGCGATCCGCACCGCCCGTGGTCCGGAACTCGTCGTGGCGATCCTCGGCGTGCTGAAGGCCGGTGCCGCGTACCTGCCGCTGACCGCCGACCTGCCGCCGGCACGCACCGCCGCGCTGATCGCCGACGCCGGCGTACGCGTCGTCGTCGCCGGCACCGCGACCGAGGCGGCCGTCGCCGGCGCCGGGGTGACGGTCGTCGACCCGGCCGCACCGTCGACCGGTGCCCCGGCCCCGGACCCCGCCGTCGACCCGGACACCGCGGCGTACGTCATCTACACCTCCGGCTCCACCGGCGTGCCCAAGGGCGTCGTCGTCGCGCACCGCGCCGCCGCCGCCCACGTCCGCGCGATGGTCGCCCACCTCGGGCTGACCCCGGACGACGTCGTGCTGCAGATGGCCGGGCACGGCTTCGACGTCGCCGTCGAACAGCTCTTCGCCGGCCTCGCCGCCGGCGCCCGGGTCGTCCTGCGCGATGACCGGGTCTGGGGACCGGCCGAGGTCTGCGCCGCACTGCGCGCGCACGCGGTCACCGTCGCCGACCTGCCGACCGCGCTGTTCGCCGAACTCACCACCGCCCGGCACGCCGGGCTGCTGCCCACCGCCGTCGGCACCCTGCGCGCGGTCCTGGCCGGCGGCGAGGCGCTGCCCGCCGCCGCCGTCGACCGCTGGCGGGTCGCGGTCGGCCCGGACGGGCCGCCGGTGTTCAACGCGTACGGTCCGACCGAGACGGTCATGACCGCGTCGGTGCACCGGGCCGACGTCACCGCCGGGGCCGACAGCGTGCCGATCGGCACCGCCGTCGGCCCCCGCGTCCTGCACGTGCTCGACCCCGACCTGGCCGCCACCGGGGCCGGCGAACTGTACATCGGCGGCACCGCCCTGGCCCGTGGCTACCTCGGCCGGCCGGACCTGACCGCCGAGCGGTTCGTGCCCGACCCCTTCGGGTCGCCGGGCGCCCGGATGTACCGCACCGGCGACCGGGTCCGGGTCGCCGTCGACACCGCCGCGGCCGACCCGGCCGCGCTGACGTTCCTCGGCCGGGTCGACGACCAGGTGAAGGTCCGCGGCTTCCGGATCGAGCCGGCCGAGGTCGAAGCCGTCCTCACCGGGCACCCCGACATCGCCCAGGCGGCCGTCCTCGCCGGCGACGGCCGGCTGACCGCGTACCTGGTCGGGGTCGACGGGGCCGTCGGCCCGGAGCCGGCGGCGCTCACCGCCTGGCTGACCGGGCGGCTGCCGACCTGGATGGTGCCGGCCGTCTGGCACCGGCTCGACCGGCTGCCGGTCACCGCCGGCGGCAAGGTCGACCGGGCGGCGCTGGCCGCCCTCGGCCCGGCGCCCGCCCCGGCCGACCCCGGGCCGGCCACCGACGAGCCCACCGACCCGACCACCGCCAGCATCCGGCGGATCTGGCAGCGGGTGCTGGACCTGCCCGGCATCGGCGTTCACGACGCCTTCCTCGACCTCGGCGGCACCTCGCTGCTCGCCGCCCGCATCCAGGCCGACCTGCGCGCCGACCTCGGCGTCGAACTGCCCCTGCACGACCTGCTCGCCAACCCGACGGTGGCCGCGCTGGCACCCCGGGTCGAGGCGGCCCGCGCCGGCGAGACCGGCGGCGCCCCGACCCTGCCGGAACTGACCCGCTACGACGGCGACCGGCGCACCGCCCCGCTGTCGGTGATGCAGGAACAGATCTGGTTCTTCGAACAGCTCACCCCTGGCAACGTCGCCTACAACGCGCCGACGACGATCCGGCTGCACGGACCGGTGGACGTCCGCCTGCTGGAGCAGGCACTGTCCGAAGTGGTCCGTCGGCACGAGATCCTGCGCACCACGGTCATCACCCACGGCGGCGACCCGGTGCAGCTGATCCACCCGCCGTACCGGGTCCGGGTCGCCACCCGCGACCTGCGCTACGCCCCCGACCCGGCCGGCGCCGCCGAGCACGTCGTCGCCGCCGAGATCCGGGTCCCGTTCGACGTGTCCCGGCTGCCGCTGCTGCGCTGGCTGCTGCTGCGTCTGGCCGACGAGGAGTACGAACTCGTCCTCGTCGAGCACCACATCATCCACGACGGCTGGTCGTTCGCGGTGCTGATGGACGAGCTGCTGGCCAACTACGCCGCGGTCGCCGGCTGGGCGCCCGCCCCGGCCGAACCCCGCCTGCAGTACCTCGACTTCGTGCACTGGCAGCGCGCCGCCCTGCCCGGCCCGGCGATGCGCGCCCAGTTCGACCACTGGGCCGACCGGCTCGCCGGCGCCCCGGACCGGCTCGACCTGCCGTACGACCACCCGCGTTCCGGCGGCAACCCGGCACCGGGCGCGGTGCACCGCGCCGAGCTGCCCGCCGACCTGTGCGCGGCGGTCCGCGAGTTCAGCCGCCGCCGGGGCGTCACCCTGTTCACCACGATGATGGCCGGGTACGCGGCCATGCTGCGGCGGTTCACCGGACAGGACGAGCTCAGCGTCGGTTCGGCGTACGGCAACCGGGCGATCCCCGGCACCGAGGGCATCCTCGGCATGTTCGTCAACCCGGTGGTGCTGCGCCTGGACGTGCCCGGCCGGCGCCGGTTCGCCGATCTCGTCGACGACGTCCGCGCCGCCGCCCTCGACGCCCAGGCCCACCAGCACCTGCCGTTCGTGCACCTGGTGCGCGAGCTGGCACCGCCACGCCGGGCCGGGCACAACCCGATGTTCGCCGCGATGATGAACTTCGACGACGCGCCGCTGACCCCGCTGCGCGCCGGCCCGATCTCGGCGTCCTACCTGGAACGGCACAACGGCACCGCCAAACTCGACCTGTCGGTGCTGGTCGTGCCACGCGCCGAACGGCAGATCGGGGTGCCCGCGCACGAGCGGGACCAGCGGATCACGATGATCTGGGAGTACCGCAGCGACCTGTTCGAGCCGGCCACCATCGCCCGGTTCTTCGACGCGTACGTCGCCCTGCTGCGCTCCGCGCTCACCGACCCGGCCCGCCGGATCTGCGACCTGCCACTGACCACCGCCGCCGCCGTCCCGTCCGCCCCGGCGCCGGTGCCGGCCACCGGCGCCGACCCCGCCGTGCACGAGATCTTCGCCCGGGTCGCGGTCGAACGCGGCGCCGCCGAGGCGGTCCTGCACCCCGGCGTCGGCGCCGTCTCGTACGCCGAACTCGACCGGCGCGCCAACCGGTTCGCCCACCTGCTGCGCGACCGTGGCGTCGGCACCGAGGACCTGGTCGGGATCTGCCTGCCGCGCGGCGTCGACTGGGTCGCCTGCGTCCTCGGCGTGCTCAAGGCCGGCGCCGCCTACCTGCCGCTGGACCCGGACAGCCCCGCCGACCGGCTGGCCGACCTGCTCGCCGACGCCGGCCCGCGCGCCCTGGTCACCGCCCGCACCGACCTGCCCGGTGCCACCGGCGCGGCCGACGCCGCCGACGCCGACGGACCGCTGCTGCTCCGTCCGGACGACCCGACGCTCGCCACCGCCCCCGACGCCGACCCCGGCGTCGCGGTCGACCCCGACCAGCTCGCCTACCTCATCTACACCTCCGGCTCGACCGGCCGGCCGAAGGCGGTCGGCATCTCGCACCGCGCCCTGGCCCGCAAGTACGCCGCCTGGCGCAGCGCCTACGACCTCGACCTGCACCCCGGCACCCACCTCCAGCTCGCCGCGCTCGCCTTCGACGTGTGCACCGGTGACCTGGTCCGCGCCCTGCTCTCCGGCGGCCGGCTGGTGCTCTGCCCACCGGAGGCGGCCCCCGAGCCGGCCGCGCTGCTGCGGGTGATCCGCGAGTACGGCGTCGACACCGTCGAACTGCTGCCGTCGGTGATGAACCTGCTCGCCAGCCACCTGCGGGCGACCGGCTCCAGACTGACGACGCTGCGGCTGGCGGCGATCGGCGGCGAGGCGTGGACGACCACCGACCACCGGCGGTTCCGCGAGGTGCTGGGCCCGAACACCCGGCTGCTGAACGTGTACGGCGTCACCGAGGTCACCATCGGCAACACCCTGCGCGAGCTGGGCCCCGCCGGCGGCCTCGACACCGACGACCAGCCGCTGCCGATCGGCGAACCGCTGCCGGAGGTCGAGGCGTACGTGCTGGACACGGCGGGCCGCCCGGTGCCGGCCGGCGCCGTCGGTGAGGTCTTCCTCGGCGGCGTCGGGGTGGCCCGCGGCTACCACGGCCGACCCGACCTGACCGCCGAACGTTTCCGGCCCGACCCGTCGGGCACCCGCCCCGGCGCCCGGCTCTACGCCACCGGCGACCGGGGACGGTTCCGGCCCGACGGCGGCATCGAGTTCCTCGGCCGGATCGACCACCAGGTCAAGATCAGAGGCTTCCGGGTGGAGCCCGGCGAGGTCGAGCACGCCCTGCGTCGCGAGCCGTCCGTCGGCGACGCGGTCGTGGTCGCGCACACCGACCGCACCGGCGTACGGCTGGTCGCGTACGTCACCGGCAACGGCCCGGCCGCCCCCGACCCGGCGGCCCTGCGCGACTTCCTGCGCGGCGTACTGCCCGCCTACCTGGTGCCGGCCGCGATCCAGGTGCTCGCCGAGCTGCCCCGCACCACCAGCGGCAAGGTGGACCGGCGGGCGCTGCCCGACCCGGGCGCCGTCGAGACGGCACCGGGCAGCTCGCGGCCACCCACGCCCGGCGTCGAGCAGCAGGTCGCCGACGTGTGGTGCGAGGTGCTCGGGCTGCCGGCGGTCGGCGCCGACGACGACTTCTTCGACCTCGGCGGCCACTCGCTGCTCGCCGCGCAGGTCACCGCCCGGCTGCTCGCGGTTCTCGGGGTGCCGCTGTCGGTCCGCGACCTGCTGGCCGCGCCGACCGTCGCCGGGCTGGCCCGACGGATCGGGGCGGCCCCGGCCGAGCGGACCCCGGCCCGCTCCGGCCCGGCCCTGGTGCCCCGGGCCAGGCAGGCCTTCACGGTGGCCGCGACCGCGTTCGACGACGCCGGCCCGGTGCCGGCCGAGGACGGCCGGTGACCGCCGCCGGCGGCCCGGTGGAGGCGCTGCCCGCCTCGTCCGGCCAGGACCGCCTGTGGTTCTTCGACCAGCTCGAACCCGGCAACCCGCTCTACAACGTGCACTTCGCGGTCCGGCTGCGCGGACCGCTGCGCGCCGACGCGCTGGCCACCGCGTTGCAGACGGTCGTGGACCGGCACGAGGCGCTGCGGACCACGCTGCGCGCCGTCGACGGCCAGCCCCGCCAGCTGATCGGCCCCGCCGTCGCGGTGCCGACGCCGGTGACGGACCTGACGTCGGTCCCGGCGAGCGAGCGGGCCGGCACCGCCAGCGCCCGCGCCGCCGACCATGCCCGGACCGCGTTCGACCTGGCCACCGGCCCGCTGCTGCGCAGCGACCTGCTCCGCTTCGCCGACGACGACCACGCCTGGCTGCTCACCCTGCACCACGCGGTCTGCGACGGCTGGTCGGCCGAGGTGCTGTTCGGCGAGGTCTCCGAGGCGTACCTGGCCGCCGTCCAGCAGCGTCCCGCCGACCTGCCCGACCTGCCGCTGCAGTACGCCGACTTCGCTCTGTGGCAGCGTGACGTGCTCGCCGACGGCGGCCTCGACGACCAGCTCGCCCACTGGCGCGACCGGCTCGACGGCGCCGCCCCGCTGCTCGACCTGCCCACCGACCACCCCCGCCCGGCGACGCAGAGCTACACCGGCGCGCTGCTCGAGGCGGTCGTCCCCGACGACCTCGCCGACGCGGTACGCGAGCTGGCCCGCCGGGAGCGGGCGACGCCGTTCATGACCCTGCTGGCCGCGTTCGCGGTCGTGCTGCACCGGCACACCGGCGTCGACGACCTGGTCGTCGGCACCGCCGTCGGCGGCCGGGGCCGGGTCGAGCTGGAACGGCTCATCGGCTTCTTCACCAACACCGTGGCGCTGCGCCTCGACCTGGCCGGCGGACCGACGTTCCGCGAGCTGCTGGCGCGGACCCGCACCGTCGTCGCCGACGCCCAGTCCCACGCCGACCTGCCGTTCGAGCAGGTCGTGCAGGCGCTGCGCCCGGACCGCGAACCGAGCTACCACCCGATCTTCCAGGTGATGTTCGACGTGCAGCCGGGCGGGCTCGGCGCGCTGCGGCTGCCCGGCGTACGCGCCACCGACGTACCGGTGCTCGACCGGCGGATCTCGCTGTTCGACTTCAGCGTCTCCGTCGTCGACGGCGCCGAACTGCGGCTGGTCGCCGAGTACGCCACCGACCTGTTCACCGCCGACACGGTGGCCCGGCTGCTGGCCGCCTACCAGGCGGTGCTGGCCGGCGTCGCCGCCCACCCGGACCGGCCGGTCGGTGCCCTGCCGCTGATGACCGGCGCCGAACGCGACCGGATCCTGGCCGCCGCCGACCGGCGCGCACAGGCCGCGCCACCGGCCACCCTCACCGACCTGTTCGCCGCCGCGGCCGCCCGCTCTCCGCTCGCCCCGGCGCTGCACGACGCCGCCACCGGGGTCACGTACGACTACCGGGAACTGAGCGACTGGTCCGGCGACGTCGCCGCCCGCCTGCACGCCGCCGGGGTACGCCCCGGTGCACTGGTGGCGCTGCTGTGCCGGCGGTCCCCGGCCGCCGTCGCCGGCCTGCTCGGCATCCTGCGCGCCGGCGCCGCCTACCTGCCACTGGACCCGGACAGCCCGCCCGGCCGGATCGCCGCCCTGCTCGCCGACGCCGGCCCGGCCGTCGTGGTGGTCGAACCGGAGCTGCGGGCGATGCTGCCGGCCGGCGGACCGGCGGTGCTGGCGGTCGAACCGGTGCCGCCGTCGATCGCCGCCGCCCCGCCGGAAGTCCACATCGGACCAGACGACCTCGCGTACGTGATGTACACCTCCGGCTCCACCGGCCGGCCCAAGGGCGTCCTCGTCCCGCACCGCGGCGTGGCGAACTACGCCGCCGCCGACCGGACCGAGTACGGCCTGACCGCCGCCGACCGGGTCCTCCAGTTCACCGCGCTGATGTTCGACGTCAGCGCCGAGGAGCTCTGGCCCTGCCTGGCCACCGGCGCCTGCCTGGTGCTGCGCGCCGACGACATGATCGACACCGCGCGCGAGTTCTTCACGGCCTGCGACCGGCTCGGCGTCACCGTCGTACACCTGCCGACCGCGTACTTCCACGAACTGGTCGCCGAGTGCGAGCGTGACGGCCTGCGCCCACCGGCCGGCCTGCGGGTGGTGGCGATCGGCGGCGAGGCGACCACCCCGGCCCGGATCGCCGTTTGGCGCCGGCTCGCGCCCCACGCCCGGCTGTCCAACGCGTACGGCCCCACCGAGACCAGCATCGCCACGACCCTCGCCGCGCTGTCCGGGCCCGGCGTGCCGGAGGTGGGCAGCCGGGTGCCGATCGGCCCGCCGGTCGCCGGCTCCGCCGTCCACGTCCTCGACGCCGAGCTGGCACCGGTGCCGGCCGGCGTGGTCGGCGCGGTCTACGTCGGCGGCGCCGGCCTGGCCCGCGGCTACCTCGGCCGGCCGGAGCTGACCGCCGACCGGTTCGTGCCCAGCCCGTTCGGCGTCGGTGAGCGCCTCTACCGCACCGGCGACCTGGCCCGCACGCTGCCCGACGGGCAACTCGAGTTCTGCGGCCGGGTCGACGCCCAGGTCAAGATCCGGGGCCACCGGATCGAGCCGGGCGAGGTCGAGGCGGCGCTTACCACCCTGCCCGAGGTACGCCACGCGGTGGTCGTCGCCCGACCGACCGCGCGCGGCGACCACGAGCTGTTCGCGTACGTCGAACCGGTGTCGGCGCCGGTGCCCGACCTGGACCGGCGGCTGCGTGACCGGCTCGGCGAGCTGCTGCCCGCCTACCTGGTCCCGACCGGCTGGCTGGTGGTCACCGCCCTGCCCCGCACCGGCACCGACAAGATCGACCGTGGCGCCCTGCCCGAGCCGCCGCCGGTCCCGGCCGCACCGTCCGGGCCGGAACCGCGTACCGCCGCGGAGCGGCTCGTCGCCCGGGTGTGGTGCGAGGTCCTGGGCGTCGACCGGGTCGGGCCGGACGACGACTTCTTCGCGCTGGGCGGGCACTCGCTGCTGGCCACCCAGGTGGTCGCCCGGCTGCGCCGCGAGCTGGGACCGGACGTACGGCTGCGCCAGGTGTTCGAGCTGCCCCGGCTGTCGGCGTTCGCCGCCGCGCTGCCGCCGGCGGCGGCCGCCGGGCCGGCCGGCCCGGCCCCGACCCGGCCGGCGATGCCGGCGTTGCGCCGGGCCACCGGTGACGAGCTGCTCGCCGGGCTCTTCGACGCCGCTGCCGCCCCGGGCGTCGCCAACCTGCTCCAACGGACCGCCGGCGCACCCGCCACCGTCCGCCGCGAAGGAACCGACCGCACCCAGGAGTCGTGATGACGAGCTTCGACGACCAGGCGCCCACGACCGAGCAGACCGGGTCGGCGGACCGCCTCCAGGTGCTCGCCGAACTGCTGGCCGACGGCGACCCGGACAGCCGCTTCGCCCCCGTCTCCATGGGGCAGCGGCGGTTGTGGTTTGTGGATCGGTTGGTGCCGGGTGGGGTTGATTACAACGTGGTGTGGCCGTTGCGGTTGGTGGGTGGTTTGGATGTGGGGGCGTTGGTTGGTGCGGTGGGTGAGGTGGTGGCGCGGCATGAGGTGTTGCGTACGCGGTTTGTGGCGGTGGATGGGGAGCCGGTGCAGGTGATTGGTGGGGTGGGGGTGGTGGATGTTCCGTTGGTTGATTTGTCGGGGTTGGGGGTTGGTGTTCGGGCTGGTGAGGTGGCGCGGTGGGTGCGTGAGGCGGGGTTGCGGCCGTTTGATGTGGCGGTGGGGCCGTTGGTGAGGTGGGTGTTGTTGCGGGTTTCTGAGGGTGAGCATGTGTTGTTGGTGTCGGCTCATCATATTGTTTTTGATGGGTGGTCTGGTTCGGTGTTGTTGCGTGAGTTGTCGGTGTTGTATGGGGCGTTTGTGCGGGGTGAGGGTTCGCCGTTGCCGGTGTTGCCGGTGCAGTTTGCTGATTTTGCGGTGTGGGAGCGGCAGTGGTTGTCGGGTGGGGTGTTGGAGGGGCAGTTGGAGTTTTGGCGGGGGTATTTGGGGGGTGCTCCTGCGGTGTTGGATTTGCCGTCTGATTTGCCTCGGTCGGTGGGTCGTGGTGGTGGTGGGGATCGGGAGCGGTTTGAGTTTCCGGTGGGTTTGTCGGTGGGGTTGGGGAGTTGTGTCGGGGTGCGGGTGCGACTGTTTTTATGGGGTTGTTGGCGGGGTTGGATGTTGTGTTGGGGCGGTATGCGGGGGTGGAGGATGTGGTGGTGGGGACGTTTGTGGCTAATCGGGGTGCGCCTGAGTTGGAGGATTTGATCGGGTTTTTTGTGAATACGGTTGTGGTGCGTGGGGATTTGTCGGGTCGGCCGTCGTTTAGGGGTTTGTTGGGTCGGGTTCGGTCTGGTGTGTTGGATGTGTTCGGGCATCAGGATGTGCCGTTTGATCGGGTGGTTGAGGAGTTGCATCCGGTGCGGCGGGCGGGTTCTATGCCGTTTGTTCAGGTGGCGTTGGTGGTGCAGAACACGCCGGCTGAGGTGGGGGTGTTGGGTGGTGGTGTGGTGGTGGAGTCGTTGCCGACGGAGACCCGCACCGCCGCGTTCGACCTCTCCCTGCACCTGTGGACCACGGAGACCGGCGCGCTCGCCGGTTTCGTGGAGTACGCCACCGACCTCTACCGCCGGTCCTCGGTACAGCGCCTGGTCGGTCACCTGGAGAGCGTGCTGACCCAGGCGGTCGCCGACCCGGACCGCCGCATCGACCTGCTGTCGCTGCCCGGCGCGGACGAACACCGGACGCTGCTCGCCGCCGCGACCGTCACCCCGGCCGCGGCCGTCGGGACCGCCCCGGGCGCAACGGTCGGTGCCGCGCCCGTCTCGGTCGAGCCGTCGACCGACCCGGCGTCCGAAGGCGAGCCCGTCGTCCACCTGCTGCACGAACTCGTCGCCGCGCAGGTCGCCCGCCGCCCCGACGCCGTCGCCGTCTCCTGTGCCGGCGAGCGGCTCACCTACCGCGAACTCGACACCCGCGCCGCCCGGCTGGCCCGGCACCTGCGCGCCGCCGGCGTCGGCCCCGAGGTCCTCGTCGGCATCTGCGTCGAGCGTTCGATCGCCTCGGTCGTCAGCGTGCTCGGCGTACTCAAGGCCGGTGGCGCCTACCTGCCGCTGGACCCGGAGAACCCGGCGGAGCGGCTGGCGTACATGCTCGGCGACGCCGGCGCGACCACCGTCGTGGCCACCGCCGCCACCCGCCACCTGGTCCCGGCCGGGATCGCGCCGCTGCTCGTCGACGAACTGCCGGCGGCGCCCGACGACACTGCGGTCACCGAGGTCGACGCCGGGGTCACCCCGCAGAACCTGGCGTACGTCATCTACACCTCCGGCTCCACCGGCCGGCCCAAGGGCGTCGCCGTCAACCACCGGTGCGCCATCGCCCGGGTGCACCGCCCGGCGTACGCGGACATCGACGAGACCGACGTGATGCTGCACGCGCTGTCGCTGTCGTTCGACGTGTCGGTCATGGAGGTCTTCGGCGCCCTGGCCAACGGCGCGGAACTGGCCGTGCTGCCCGGCAAGGCGCTGCCGGAGCGGGTCGGGATCTTCCTGCCCGGGGCCCGGGTCACCGTCGGCTGGCTGACCGCCGCGCTGTTCCACGCCGTGGTCGACACCGCGGGGGAGTCGCTGTCCGGGATGCGGACCCTGATCGCCGGCGGCGACCAGCTGTCGACCAGCCACGTCGAGAAGGCGCTGCGCCTGCTCGACGCCGACGCCACCCTGGTCAACGGGTACGGCCCGACCGAGGCGGCGATCTTCGCCGCGACGCACACCATGCGGCCGGCGACCGGCGTCGACGGCCGGGTGCCGATCGGCGGCCCGATCCCCGACACCGAGCTGTACGTCTTCGACCCGCACGGCAACCTGTCGCCGGTCGGGATTCCCGGCGAGCTGTACATCGGCGGCGACTGCCTGGCCCGCGGCTACCTCGGCCGGCCGGAGCTGACCGCCGAGCGGTTCGTGCCGCACCCGTTCGCCACCGGGGCCCGGCTCTACCGCACCGGCGACGTGGTGCGCTGGCGGGCCGACCACACCCTGGAGTTCCTCGGCCGGGTCGACCACCAGGTCAAGGTCCGCGGCTTCCGGGTGGAACTGGGCGAGATCGAGCAGCGGCTGCGCCGGTGCGCCGGCGTCGGTGACGCCGTCGTGGTGGCCCGGCCCGACGGCGAGGACCACACCCTGGTCGCGTACGTCGAGACGGCCGGCGGCGCCCAGCCGCCCGCTGTCGGCGACCTGCTCGCCGAGCTGCGTAAGTTCCTGCCCGGCTACATGGTGCCGAACGCGTTCGTGGTGCTCGACGCGCTGCCGCTGAACCCCAACGGCAAGGTCGACCGGGCCGCCCTGCCGGACCCCGACGGCCACCGGCCCGACCTCGGCACCGGCTACGTGCCGCCGCGCACCCCGATCGAGGAGACCCTCGCCGGCATCTGGGCCGACCTGCTCGGGCTGGACCGGGTCGGTGCCCACGACGACTTCTTCGACCTCGGCGGCCACTCGCTGCTCGCCAGCCGCCTGGTCGCCCGCATCCGCCGGGCGTTCGACCGGGAACTGCCGCTGGCCACGTTCTTCGCCGCGCCGACCGTGGCCGGCCTGGCCACCGCCCTCGAGGCGATGCTGCGCGCCGACGCGACCGGTACCCGCCCGCCGATCACGCCGGCCCGGCGCCCCGACCCGCTGCCGGTGTCGCTGGGGCAGCGGCGGTTGTGGTTTGTGGATCGGTTGGTGCCGGGTGGGGTTGATTACAACGTGGTGTGGCCGTTGCGGTTGGTGGGTGGTTTGGATGTGGGGGCGTTGGTTGGTGCGGTGGGTGAGGTGGTGGCGCGGCATGAGGTGTTGCGTACGCGGTTTGTGGCGGTGGATGGGGAGCCGGTGCAGGTGATTGGTGGGGTGGGGGTGGTGGATGTTCCGTTGGTTGATTTGTCGGGGTTGGGGGTTGGTGTTCGGGCTGGTGAGGTGGCGCGGTGGGTGCGTGAGGCGGGGTTGCGGCCGTTTGATGTGGCGGTGGGGCCGTTGGTGAGGTGGGTGTTGTTGCGGGTTTCTGAGGGTGAGCATGTGTTGTTGGTGTCGGCTCATCATATTGTTTTTGATGGGTGGTCTGGTTCGGTGTTGTTGCGTGAGTTGTCGGTGTTGTATGGGGCGTTTGTGCGGGGTGAGGGTTCGCCGTTGCCGGTGTTGCCGGTGCAGTTTGCTGATTTTGCGGTGTGGGAGCGGCAGTGGTTGTCGGGTGGGGTGTTGGAGGGGCAGTTGGAGTTTTGGCGGGGGTATTTGGGGGGTGCTCCTGCGGTGTTGGATTTGCCGTCTGATTTGCCTCGGTCGGTGGGTCGTGGTGGTGGTGGGGATCGGGAGCGGTTTGAGTTTCCGGTGGGTTTGTCGGTGGGGTTGGGGGAGTTGTGTCGGGGTGCGGGTGCGACTGTTTTTATGGGGTTGTTGGCGGGGTTGGATGTTGTGTTGGGGCGGTATGCGGGGGTGGAGGATGTGGTGGTGGGGACGTTTGTGGCTAATCGGGGTGCGCCTGAGTTGGAGGATTTGATCGGGTTTTTTGTGAATACGGTTGTGGTGCGTGGGGATTTGTCGGGTCGGCCGTCGTTTAGGGGTTTGTTGGGTCGGGTTCGGTCTGGTGTGTTGGATGTGTTCGGGCATCAGGATGTGCCGTTTGATCGGGTGGTTGAGGAGTTGCATCCGGTGCGGCGGGCGGGTTCTATGCCGTTTGTTCAGGTGGCGTTGGTGGTGCAGAATACGCCGGCTGAGGTGGGGGTGTTGGGTGGTGGTGTGGTGGTGGAGTCGTTGCCGACGGAGACCCGCACCGCCGCGTTCGACCTGGCCTTCCACGTCTGGACCACCGAATCGGGGGCGCTCGCGGGATTCGTCGAGTACGCCACCGACCTCTACCGCCGGTCCTCGGTACAGCGCCTGGTCGGTCACCTGGAGAGCGTGCTGACCCAGGCGGTCGCCGACCCGGACCGCCGCATCGACCTGCTGTCGCTGCCCAGCCCGGCCGAGCACCACCACCTGACCCGCGACGTCGCCCGCGGCGCGGTGCGCGACTTCGGCGCCGTGACGCCGCTTTCGCGGTTCACCCGGCAGGCCGCGCTGACCCCGGACGCGACCGCGTACGTCGACGGCGACCGGCTGCTGACGTACGCCGAACTCGACGAGCGGTCCACCCGGCTGGCCCGCCGGCTGCGCCGGCTCGGTGTGGGCCCGGAGACCCCGGTCGGCGTCTGCCTCGGCCACAGCCTCGACCTACCGGTGGCCGCCCTGGCCGTGTGGAAGGCCGACGGCGCCTACCTGCCGCTCGACCCCGACAACCCGGCCGAGCGCCTGGCGTACATGCTCGCCGACGCCGGTGCCGTCGCCGTGGTCACCACCGGGGCGCTGCGCTCCCGACTGCCCGCCGACCTGCCGGAGGTCGTCGACCTCGACACGGGGGACCCCGGCGACGGGGACGCGCCCGGCGTCGACCCGGCCCCGGTGTCCACGATCGACAGTCTGGCCGCGGTCATCTACACCTCCGGCTCCACCGGCCGCCCCAAGGGCGTCGCGGTCACCGGCCGCTCGATGGTCAACCGGATCGCCTGGTTCGCAGACGTTCGGCCCTTCGCGCCGGGCGAGGTCGGCGTGCTGAAGACCCCGATCGGCTTCGTCGACTCGCTGTGGGAACTCCTCGGCGGGCTGCTGTACGGCGTACCGACCGTGGTCGTGCCCAAGGACACCGGCCGCGACCCCAAGGCACTGGTCCGGGTACTCGCCGCGCACGGGGTGACCCGCCTGCTGCTGGTGCCGTCGCTGCTGCGGATGCTCCTGCTCACCGTCGACGACCTGGCCGAGCGGCTGCCCCGGCTGGCGCTGTGGATCAGCTCCGGCGAGCCGCTGTCGGCCGACCTGGCCCGGCTGTTCGTCAAGACCCTGCCCGGCCGGTCGCTGCACAACCTCTACGGCGCCGCCGAGGGCTGGGACTCGCTGTGGCCGCCGGCCTGCGGCGAGGACGAGCTGACCGGCGCGGTCCCGGTCGGCCGGCCGCTGGCCAACGTCGGCGCGCTCATCCTCGACCGGGCCGGCCAGCCCGCCCCGGTCGGCGTACCCGGCGAGCTGTACGTCGGCGGCGACTGCCTGGCCCGCGGCTACCTCGGCCGGCCGGACCTGACCGCGGAGCGGTTCCTGCCGCACCCGTACGAGCCCGGGGCCCGGCTCTACCGCACCGGCGACCTGGCCCGGATGCTGCCCGACGGGCAGATCGAGCTGGTCGGCCGGGTCGACCAGCAGCTCAAGATCCGCGGATTCCGGGTCGAGCCCGGCGAGGTCGAACGGGCCCTGGAGGCGCTGCCGGAGGTTCGCCAGGCCGCGGTGGTCGCCTGGACCCGGGAGGGGGCCGAGCCCGAACTCGCCGCGTACGTCGTCGCCGACGGCCCCGCGGACGCGGCCGGGGTGCGCGCGGCGCTCGGACGTACGCTGCCGTCGCACCTGGTGCCGACCAGCCTCAGCTTCCTCGACGCCCTGCCCTCGACGGCCACCGGCAAGATCGACCGGTTGGCGCTGCCCCGGCCGGTACGGGCCGCCACGACCGACGGCGCCGGGCCGGCCGACGACGCCCAGCTGCTGCTCGCCGAACTGTGGGCCGACGTCCTCGGCGTCGAGCGGGTCGGGGTGGACGACGACTTCTTCGACATCGGCGGGCACAGCCTGCTGGCGGCGCAGCTCGTCGACCGGATCGGTCGCGAGATCGGCCGTGAACTGCCACTTCGTACGATCTTCGACCACTCGACGGTGCGCCGGATGGGGCTGGCCCTGCGGGCACCGCACACCGAGCCGGAAAGGCCGCTGTCTTGAGCACTCCCTGGATCGCCCGGCTGCGCCCGTCCGGCACCGCCACCACCCGCCTGATCTGCCTGCCGCACGCCGGTGGCGGGGGCGCCACCTTCCGGAGCTGGTCGACCGGGCTGTCCGACGGCGTCGACCTGTGCGCGGTGCGGCTGCCGGGCCGGGAGAGCCGGCTGCGGGAACCGCTGCTGACCCGGATGGGCGACGTGGTCGGCGAACTGGCCGGCGCGCTCACCGAATACCTCGACCTGCCGTACGCCCTGTTCGGCTACTGCTCCGGTGCGCTGACCGCGTACGAGCTGGCCCGGCTGCTCGAGCAGGCCGGCCGGCCGCCGGCGCACCTGTTCGTCTGCGCCTGCCCGTCGCCGGCGGCGGTCGAGCGGGACAGCGGCGTGCACAAGATGTCCGGCCCCGAACTCGCCGACCACCTGCGGGCGCTGGGCATCATCCCGACGACCATCATCGACGACCCGGGACTGTTCGCCCTCTTCGAGCCGAGCGTGCGGGCCGACTACGAGATCTTCGAGACCGACGTCCACCGGCCGGCCGCGCCGCTGAACCTGCCGATCACCGTCTTCGGCGCCGACGACGACCCGAGCACCACGGTGCCGACGATGATGCGGTGGCGCGAGGAGACGAGCGGCGAGTTCACCATGCGGCTCTTCCCGGGGACCACTCGTTCTTCGAACAGGACCGCACGTCGATCATGCGTACGGTGGCCGCCGAACTCGAGGCGGTGGGCGCCCGCTGAGGTAGGGGCCGCGTACCCGGCACGACCGGGCGGTGCGTGGCAGACTCGTCCACCGTGGACGAGGACGCGCTGCGGGCGGTCGCCGCCCTGCTCGGGGAACGCAACGCCATCGACGCGAAGATCGCCGGACACATCGGACGCCCGATGACGGCCGGGCACCTCGGCGAGTGGATCGCCGCCCAGATCTTCGACATCGACCTGGAGCCGGCGGCGAACGCGAGAGCGTTCGACGGCCGGTTCGCGTCCGGGCCGCTGGCCGGTCAGACGGTGAACGTCAAGTGGTACCTCCAGCGCGACGGGATCCTCGACGTGGCCCGATCCGGGCAGCCGGACCACTACCTGGTCCTGACCGGCCCGGTCGCCCCGGCGGGGACCTCGCGCGGGGGAGTCCGGCCGTGGTGGGTGGAGTCGGTCCACCTCTTCGATGCCGGACGGCTGGTCGCCGAGCTGGAGTCGCGCGGGTCGGCATCGGCACCGCCTCCAGCGTCCTCTCCGCCCAGTGGGCGGCGGCCGAGATCTTCCCCCGGCCGGTCAACCCGGCGTTCGCCGTCCATCCTGGACAGGCTGCCCTGCTCCGACAGTTCGCGCCGCCGGAGGAGCACCCCGATCGTCGGAACTGATCTCCGCCTCCTTCTATAAGGACTGGATTATATAATTCCGAGCTGCAATACTCGTGCCGTGCACGCCTTCGACATCCTCGGTGACCCGGTCCGCCGCCGGATCCTGGAACTGCTCGCCGACGGCGAGCAGACCTCCGGCGCGATCACGGAGGTCATCCGGGCGGAGTTCGGGATCTCCCAGCCGGGGGTGTCCCAGCATCTGCGCGTGCTGCGGCAGAACGGGTTCGCCACGGTCCGCGCGCAGGGAGCCCGCCGCCTGTACGCGGTGAACTCCGAGCCGCTGCGGGAAGTCGACCAGTGGCTAACGCGCTTCCGCGGCATCTGGGAGCAGCATCTCGACGCCCTGGCGACCGAACTCGCCCGGGGCCGGCGGGAACGCCGCCGGCGCGGCGGCACCGACGGGGCACCGGGCGACAGCCCGGCCGGTGAGGAGAGGAACCACCGATGATCGACATCGCCAGCCAACTCAAGGCCATCCACCGCGAGGTCAGCCGGCTGCCGGCCACCAGCGGCGAGACCGTCAGCGTCCGGCTCCGCCGGGAGTACCCGGCACCGGTCGAGGACGTCTGGGACGCGGTCACCGACCCGGACCGCCTGAAGCGGTGGTTCCTTCCGGTCAGCGGCGACCTGCGCGCCGGCGGGTCGTTCCAGCTCGAGGGCAACGCCGGCGGCGACATCCTGACCTGCGAACCGCCTCGACTCCTCAAGGTGACCTTCGGCGGGCCGACGAGCCTGGTCGAACTCCGGCTGACCGCCGACGGCGACGACACCGTGCTCGAACTCGAACACACCGTGCCGATCGAGATCGCCGGCAGCGGCGCGGGCGCGCTCTACGTCGGCCCCGGTTGGGACGGCGCGGTCATGGCGCTGGCGCTCTTCGTCGCCGGCCAGACCGTCGACGACCCGGTCGCGACCGCGAACTCGGCGCAGGGCCAGGAGTTCTCCCGGCGGTCGGTGCACGCCTGGGCGGACGTGGTCGGGGCGTCGGGCACGGCCGGCCCGGACGAGATCGCCGCGGCGACCGAGGTCTCGCTGGCCCAGTTCGCCCCCGACCTCGGTCCCGACGGGCAGCCCTGATCGGTACCAGGGCCGGCCCGCCCGTCCTGTTACGATCACTCCGTGGCAGGCCAACTCTTCCTCTGAGCTGACTCCGGACGACCCGCCGCCCGCACCGCGGGCCCGCGGGTGGTCGGACGCCGTCATCGACCCGTTCCGGGTCGCGTCAGCTCGAAGCACCTCCTCCCTTCACCGAAGGGGACGAGTGTGCCTCCGTCCGGAGGAAGCCATGACCATCTCGATCACCCTGCCCGCGCGTGCCCGGGCCCAACTCACCGCCGAAGGCGTCCGCGTCGACCGTGGCGGCCGTACGGTCCTCGCCGGCGTCGACATGACGGTCTCCCCGGGCAGCCGGTGGGGCGTCGTCGGCGAGAACGGCCGGGGAAAGTCCACCCTGCTGCACGTCCTCGACGGCACGCTGCCCCCTGACGCGGGCACCGTCCACCGCGTCGGCACCCTGGGCACCGCCGCCCAGGAGATGTCGGTCGCCGACGGGGCCACCGTCGGCCGGGCCGTCGACGCCGAACTCGCGCAGGTCCGGGCCGCGCTGGCGGCCCTCGAGGCGAGCACCCGGTGGCTCGCCGAGGGGCGTCCCGACGCCGCGGACGCCTACGCCGGGGCGCTGGCGGCCGCGGAGGCGCTCGACGCCTGGGACGCCGACCGGCGGGTCGACCTCGCCCTGGACGCGCTCAACGCGGTCACCGACCGGGACCGGCGCCTCGACGAACTCTCGGTGGGGCAGCGGTACCGGGTCCGGCTCGCCTGCCTGCTCGGCGCCCGGCACGACTTCCTGCTGCTCGACGAGCCGACGAACCACCTCGACGCGGCCGGCCTCGACTTCCTGACCACGAAACTGCGCGAGCACCCCGGCGGGGTCGTCGTCGTCAGCCACGACCGGGCCCTGCTCGCCGACGTCGCGACCACGATTCTCGACCTCGACCCGAGCCGCGACGGCCGTCCCCGGGTGTACGGCGGTGGCCTCGCCGGCTTCCAGGCCGGCCGGATCGCCGAACGCGACCGCTGGGAGGAGGAGTACGAACGGCAGCGCACCACCCACACCCGACTGACCCGCGACCTGTCGCAGGCGCAGAACCGCCTGGTCACCGGGTGGCGGCCGGACAAGGGCACCGGCAAGCACCAGCGGGCGACCCGCGCCCCCGCCCTGGTCCGGTCGGTGCACCGCCGCCGCGACGAGTTGGAGCGCAATGCGGTGACGGCACCGCCGCCACCGGCGCGGTTCACGATGCCCGCGATGCCGGCCCGGCCCGGCGTACGCCTGCTCGTCGCGGACGGCGTCGTCGTCGCCGGCCGGCTGGACCGCGAGGTGACGCTGTCGCTGGAGTCGGGGGCCCGCCTCGTCGTCACCGGCCCGAACGGCGCCGGCAAGTCGACCCTGCTGGCGGCGCTCGCCGGCGGGCTGCCGCCGACTGCGGGGACGGTGACCCGGGCCCGGAACGCCCGGGTGGGCCTGCTCGCCCAGGAGGAGTCCCGCGTCGACCGGCGCTCGGCCCGGGACGTCTTCGCCACGCACGTCGCGCGGCTGGCCACCGCCGGCGTCGGGGCGGAGTTGTCGCTGACCGGGCTCGGCCTGCTGCCGTCGGCCGATCTCGGCCGGCCGGTCGGCGACCTGTCGATGGGGCAGCAGCGTCGGCTCGCCCTGGCGATGGTCCTGGCGACGCGACCGCACGTGCTTCTGCTCGACGAGCCGACGAACCACCTGTCGATCGCCCTGGTCGACGAACTCACCGAGGCGCTGCGCGTCACGGACGCGGCCGTCGTCCTGGCGACCCACGACCGTCAGCTGCGCCGCGACGTGGCCGGGTGGCCCCGGCTGGACCTGCCGGCCACCGCGCACTAGCGGGAAGCTGCCACGGGCCCCGGAGCCGCCGGAAGGCTGCCCCGGGGCCCGTCGGTCACTTTCCGCCGGACGCCCGTACGGCCGCCTCGCCGGTGCGTCGCCACAGGTCGCGGTCCTGGTGGGCGCTCGCCATCGGGGTGATCACGACCTCGGTGGCGCCGGCGGCGGCGTACTGCGCGACCCGGTCGGTGACGTCGTCGTCGGAGCCGATCACCCCGACGGCCGACAGCAGGTCGTCACCGATCTCGCCACCGGCCAGCGCGGGACCGAACCCGCTCGCCTCGTACATGGCGCGGTAGTTGGGCACCCGGGCGTACGTCGACAGGTAGTGGCGCAGCGACTCGACGTCGGCGGCCCGGTCCACCGACACCGCGCCGGGGGCGAACACCACCACCGGGAAGCCGTCGAGGTCGCGGCCGGACCGTTCCAGCCCCTTGCGCAGGTGCGGGATCGCGACGTCGCGTACGTAGTCGACCGTGCACATCCACAGCAGCAGCCCGTCGGCGACCTCGCCGGCGAGTTCGCTCATCTTCGGCCCGAGCGCGCCGAGACAGGTGGCCAGGCCGTCGCGGCGCGGGGACGCGTACCGGGAATGGCCCTTGTACCACTTGCCGTCGACGTGCACCTCGCCGGTGTGCAGCAGCGACGTCACCACCGACAGGTACTCGCGCATCGCCGGCAGCGACGGCCCCAGCGGTACGCCGAGCGACCACTCGGCGGTGAGCCGGTGCCCCAGCCCGACGCCGAGGGTGAACCGGCCGTCGGACACCTCGTCGATGGTGGCCGCGGTCTGCGCCATGACCACCGGTGGCCGGGTGTAGAGCGGCATGATCCCGGCGCCGAGCTGGATTCGCTCGGTGACCGCGGCCATCGCGGCCAGCACGCTGAAGCTGTCCCGCATGTTGGGCAGCTGGATCAGCCAGGCCGCGTCCAGGCCGACCTGTTCGGCCAGTTGGGCACGCGCGATCAGTTCCCGTACCGGCAGGTCGCTGCCCTCGATCGCGATGCCGGTGCGCAGCCGGCGGGCCGCCACGGGCCCGTCCGCCGCCACGCCTCAGACGCCCATCCGCTGCCGGAGGCTCTTGGGCCGCATGTCGGTCCAGACCTCCTTGATGTGCTCCAGGCAGGCGGCCTTGGGGCCGGTGGTGCCGACCTCCCGCCAGCCGGCCGGCACGTCGCGCCCGGTCGGCCAGATCGAGTACTGCTCCTCGTCGTTGACCACCACCGTGTAGTGGCGGTCGTCGTCGTCCTCGAACACGCTGCGCTCCTTGTCGACTTCTCGGGCGGTGCCGGAACCCGCCGACGGTTCGCGTGAATGCCAGCGGGCGCGCGTGTATCCGGCGGGAGCGGTCGGCGCCCCGAGTCTTTCGCCGCCGTCGGCCGCCCGGCAAGGTCGGGCATCGACGCTGGCGAGAAGTGGACACCACGTTGACCCGGCCGCCCGCGCTGGCGTCGGCTAGACGCGTTCGCGGCCCACCTCGGACCATCCTCCGCTGGCGCCACCGACCACCCCTTCCAGACGAGGAGGCGACGTGCGTGAGCCGGCGCCCGAGGTGAGCACGGCCGGAACCGTTGTCACGGCCGGCCCGGCCGGACCGCCACCGGCCGGGCCGGCCGCCGGCACCCCGCACACGGCCACCGGAACCAAGGACCCGGTTCCGGCCACCGACGCGCCGCCGGCCGCCGGCCACCAGCCGCCGGCCGGTGCCGTACGGCCCGCGCCGCGCCGCACCGACAGGCTCGGCACCGGCTTCTGGGCGCTGTTCGCCGCGATGTTCGTGGCCAACCTCGGTTCCGGGATCACCACCGTCGCCTTTCCCTGGCTGGCCGCCGACCTGACCCGGGACCCGCTGCTGCTCGCCGGCGTCGGCGTCGCGGCCGAGCTGCCCTGGCTGCTGTTCAGCCTGCCGGCCGGCGTGCTGGTCGACCGCTACGAGCACCGCCGGCTGATCTCCTCGACGCACCTGGGCCGGGCGTTGGTCGTCGGCCTGCTCGCGGTCGTCCTGTTCGCCGACGTCGCCAGCATCTGGGTGGTCTACCTGGTCGCGTTCACGATCGGCGCGCTGACCGTGCTCAACGAGAACGCCACCCAGACGATCCTGCCCCGGATCGTGCGGCCGTCGCAGCTCAACCGGGCCAACAGCAATCTGGTCCTCGCCGACACCACCGGCGGGGTGTTCCTCGGCCCGGCGATCGGCGGCCTGCTGCTGACGGTGGCGGTGACCCTGCCGTTCGCCGTCGACGCCGCCCTCTACCTCCTGGCGGCCGGGCTGATCCTGCTGGTCACCGCCTCGGCGCGGAAGGCGGCACCGGCGACCGGAGCGGCGACCGCGCCACCGGTCGGCACGGCACTCGGGCCCGTACCGGCGGCCGGCGCGACGGCCGGGGCCGCCGAGGCAACGGCGACCACCGAAGCGACGCCGGGCACCGACCCGGCCGCGGCCCCGGCCGGCCGGTCGCTGCGGACCGAGATGGCGCAGGGCGCGCGCTACTTCTGGAACCATCACGTCCTGCGCCAGCTCGGCATCTTCCTGGGCCTGCTCAACCTGGCCAGCGCCATCATCCTCGGCACCCAGGTGCTGTTCGCCCAGGAGATCCTGAACCTCAACGCCGCCCAGTACGGCGTCCTGTTCGCCGTCGGCGCGGTCGGCGCCGCGGCCGGCGCGGGCCTCGCGCCGATGCTGGAGTCCCGGCTCGGCGCCCGCCGGGTACTGCTGCTGACCCTCTTCGGCAACAGCGCGGTCAGCCTGACGATCGGCTTCACCTCCAGCGCGCTGCTGGTCGCGTTCGCCCTCACGGTCGGTGCCGGCCTCGCCGTGGTGTGGAACGTGGTGACCATCTCCTACCGGCAGCGCATCGTGCCGGAACACATGCTGGGCCGGGTCAACAGCATCTACCGGCTGCTCGCCTGGGGGCCGCTGTCCGCCGGCTCGCTGATCGGCGGCCTGGTGGTGAAGCTCGGCGAACCCCTGCTCGGCCGGGAGAGCGCGCTGCGCGCCCCGCTCTTCCTGTCCGGAGCGCTCACCGCCGTCCTGATCTGCTACGCCCTGATCCGCCTGCGCGACGGCATCTGGTCCCGCGACCGCAACGCCGTGTACGGCCCCGACGACCCGACATCCGAAGAGGAGGACGGCATGGCCGAGGACCAGCTGACCGACGAACGCCCCGGAGGCACCGCGGCGCCCCCGGCGCCGGCCTTCGGTGGCACCGGGGGAGCCGACCGGCCGGTCCTGAAGACCCTGATCTCGGTCAACGTCCTGATCGCCGTCGCCGGTCTGGTGATGATCGGCCTCGAGGAGGGCCTCACCCCCGCCGCCGCGATCTGGGACGGGGTCAGCCCGCTGCACCTGGCCACCGAGATGAACGGTCCGGCGGTCGACCGGGGCGAGGTCTGGCGTCTGGTCAGCTCCATGTTCGTCCACTACGGACTGGCGCACCTGGTGGCGAACATGGTGATGCTCGGCCTCGCCGGCTGGAAGCTGGAGCCGCTCCTGGGCTCCCGCCGGTTCCTGGAGCTGTATCTGCTCTCCGGCCTCGGCGCCGGGATCGCCACCTACCTGTTCACCCACGACGCGCTGACCGCCGGCGCCTCCGGCGCCAACTTCGGGGTCTTCGCCGCGCTGCTGCTGGTCTGCCTGAAGCTGCGCCGACGCAGTGTCCTGGCCATCGTCCTGCTCGCCTTCGGCGTGGTGACCACCTTCGCCATCCCGGGCATGGCGATCGCCGCGCACATCGCCGGCCTGCTCGTCGGCACGGTCGTCGCGGCCGGCTACGCGCTGCCCACCGGCGACCGGCGCGACCGGCTGCAGGTGGCGGTGCCGGTCGGCACCCTCGTCGTACTGCTGCTGGTGGCCGTCGTGGCGCTGCTGCTCTGAACCGCGGCGCGACCGGTGCCACCGCGGGCGCGCGGTGGCACCGCGACAGCCTGCCCAGTGTCCGGTGGCCGGAAGTCCCACCGGAACGCCTCCGCGCGGTGATGACAGTGCGGTCACCTGGCGACTACTCGCCAAGCAGTGGCCGGCATCTTGTCGCTGCTCGGGGGCGGCCAACAGACTTCCAACGTTCATGTCCGGCCAACCTCGGCGAGAACACCAACCCGCCGGTCCGGTCCAGGTTGAAGCGAGAGGGAAAACCGTGAGCGGTGTCGAAGACGCGCACATAGCCATCATCGGGTTGGCGGGACGCTTCCCGGGCGCGCGCGACGTCAACGAGTTCTGGCACAACCTCGTCGGGGGCGTCGAGTCGATCACCTTCTTCAGCGACGACGAGCTGAGGGAGGCCGGCGTCTCCGAGGAGTCCATCGCGGACGCGAGCTACGTCAAGGCCGCGCCGATCACCGAAGGCGCGGACATGTTCGACGCCGGGTACTTCGGCATGAGCCCGCGCGAGGCGGAGATCCTCGACCCGCAGCAGCGGATCTTCCTCGAGGAGTGCGAGACCGCGCTCCAGCACTCCGGATACGACCCGGCCTCGTACGCCGGGCGCATCGGCGTCTACGGCGGCCTCGGGTTCAACAACTACCTCGAGGACAACGTCAACAAGAACCCCGACGTCGTCGACGTGATGGGCCGGCTGTCCACCAACATCTCGAACACCGCCGACTACCTGGCCACCGGGGTGTCGTACCGGCTCGGCCTGCGCGGCCCGTCGTTCACCTGCCTGAGCGCCTGCTCCACCTCGATGGTCGCGATCCACCTGGCCTCGCAGGCGCTGCGCAGCGGCGAGTGCGAGATGGCGCTCGCCGGCGGCGTCGAGGAGTTCATCCCGCGCGTCTCCGGCTACTTCTACAGCGAGGGCGGCCTCTACTCGCCGGACGGGCACTGCCGCACCTTCGACGCCAAGGCGCGCGGCACCGTCTTCGGCAGCGGCGCCGGCGTGGTGCTCCTCAAGCGCCTCGACGCCGCGCTCGCCGACGGCGACAACGTCCTCGCCGTGATCCGGGCGACCGCGATCAACAACGACGGCAACGACAAGGGCGCCTTCACCGCGCCGAGCATCTCCGGCCAGTTCGCCGCCGTCTCCGACGCGCTCGCCCGCTCCGGCGTCGACCCGGCCACGATCTCGTACGTCGAGGCGCACGGCACCTCCACCTTCGTCGGCGACCCGATCGAGGTCAACGCGCTGACCAAGGCGTTCCGCGCGCACACCGACCGCAAGCAGTACTGCGGCATCGGCTCGGTCAAGACCAACGTCGGGCACCTCGGCGCCGCCGCCGGCGTCACCGGCCTGATCAAGACCGTCCTCGCGATGCAGCACCGGGTGCTGCCGCCGAGCATCAACTTCGACGAGCCCAACCCGCAGATCGACTTCGAGAACTCGCCGTTCTACGTCAACACCGACCTCACCCCGTGGAAGTCCGACTCCGGCCCGCTGCGGGCCAGCGTCAGCTCGTTCGGCGTCGGCGGCACCAACGGCCACCTGGTCCTGGAGGAGGCGCCGGCCGTCGAGCCGTCGTCGAGGCCGATCCGCGCGCACCAGCTCCTGCTGCTGTCGGCCCGTACGCCGACCGCGCTGGAGGCCAACGCGACCGCGATCGGCGCGCACCTGCGGGACCGGCCGGAGGAACTGGCCGACGCCGCGTACACCCTCGCGGTCGGCCGCACCGCCCGCCCGGTCCGCAGCTTCGTGGTCACCACCGACGGCACCGAGGCCGGCGACCGGCTCGCCGCCGGCGTACCGCAGCCGTCGCCCGGGGTCATCCCGCCGCGCGGCGTCAAGCGCGAGGTCGCCTTCGTCTTCCCCGGCCAGGGCGCCCAGTATCCGCAGATGGGCCGCGACCTCTACGAGACCGAGCCGGTCTTCCGCACCGAGATCGACCAGTGCGCCGAGGTGCTGCGCGAACAGACCGGCTGGGACCTGCGCGAACTGCTCTTCCCGTCCGATGACGACGCCGCCGCGGCGGCCGAGCGGCTCAACCAGACCGCGGTGACCCAGCCCGCGCTGTTCGTCGTCGAGTACGCGATGGCGAAGCTGGTGCTCAGCTGGGGCCTGCGGCCCGGGTCGATGGTCGGCCACAGCGTCGGCGAGTACGTCGCCGCGACGCTGGCCGGCGTCTTCACCCGCGACGACGCGCTGCGCCTGGTCGCCGCCCGGGGCGCCCTGATGCAGGAACTGCCCGCCGGCTCGATGCTCTCGGTGCCGATGTCGGAGCAGGTGGTCACCTCGATGCTGCCGGCCGACCTGAGCCTGGCCGCGGTCAACGCGCCCGACCTCGTCGTGGTCTCCGGACCGGACCAGGCCGTCGAGCAGTTCAAGGCGGTGCTCGCCGTGCAGGGCATGGAGGGCCGCGCGCTGCACACCTCGCACGCCTTCCACTCGCAGATGATGGACCCGATCCTGGACCGGTTCACCGAGCTGGTCGCGGCGGTGCCGCGCAGCGAGCCGACGATCCCGTTCGTCTCCAACCTCAGCGGCGACTGGATCACCGCCGGGCAGGCGACCGACCCGGCGTACTGGGCCGCGCACCTGCGGGGCGCGGTACGGTTCGCCGACGCCGTCGGCCTGCTGTCCGCCGCCGCCCGGGTCCTGGTCGAACTCGGCCCCGGCCAGACGCTGTCCAGCCTGGCCCGCCGCCAGCTCGGCGCCGACCGGCAGGGGCTGGCGGTCTCGACGATGCGCCACCCGCAGCAGCGTCAGCCCGACACCGCCGTACTGCTCGCCGCGCTCGGCCAGGTCTGGCAGACCGGCGCCGACATCGACTTCGCCGCGCTGTGGGGCGGCGAGCGGCGGCACCGGGTCGCGCTGCCCCGGGTGCCGTACGAGAAGCAGCGGTCCTGGCTCGAGGGTGGCGCGCAGGCCACCGCGTCGACGCAGGACGTCGCCGCGAACACCGAGACCGGGCCCTACTACGTACCGGTGTGGAAGGAGACCTCGCCACCCGCCCCGGCGGACGTCGACACCGCCGCCGCCTGGGTGGTGTTCGAGCCGGCCGACGGCGGCGTCGTGGCCGAGCTGACCGCCCGGCTGCGCACCGCCGGCGCCACCGTGGTCTCCGTACGGGCCGGCGCCGAGCAGCACGCCGACGGCGACGCCTACACGGTGCGGCCGGGCGAACTGGCCGACTACTCCGCGGTCGTCGCGGCCGCCCTGGCCGACCAGCCGGAACGGCTGAAGATCGTGCACGGCTGGCTGGTCGGCGACCTCGCCGGCGACACCGGCCGGGACCGGGCCCGCGACGGCCTCTCCCGCGGCTTCTTCAGCATCCTCGCCGCCGCCCAGGCGGTGTCCCGCAACCCGGCCAGCCCGCCGCTGGACCTCTACCTGCTCACCAGCGAACTGCGCGACGTCGTCGGCGGCGAGCGGATCGAGCCGGTCAAGAGCGGCGTCGACGGCTTCGTCAAGCTGCTGCCCAAGGAGTTCAGCGACACCACCTGCCGGTCGATCGACGTGTCGTCCGGACGCGCCGTCGCCGAGCAGCTGCTCCGCGAGATCTCCAGCGGCAGCGCCGACCAGGTGGTCGCCTACCGCGGCCGCAAGCGCTGGCTCTGGTCGCACGAGGAGGTCGCCCTCGACGGCGTCGGCGCCGCGCGGCGGCTGCTGCGCGACGGCGGCGTCTACCTGATCACCGGCGGCCTCGGCGGCATCGGCCTGGTCACCGCCCGCGACCTCGCCGAGCACCACGGCGCCAGGCTGGTCCTCGTCGGCCGGTCCGGACTGCCGCCCCGCGAGGAGTGGCGGGACCTGCTCGCCGGCCCCGAGACCGCGGTCACCGCCCGGATCAGGGCCGTCGAGGAGATCGAGGCGGCCGGCGGCGAGGTGCTGGTCGTCGCCGCCGACGTCACCGACACCGAGGCACTGCGGGCCGTACGCACCCAGGCCGAGGCCGCGTTCGGGCCGGTCAACGGCGTCCTGCACGCCGCCGGCATCACCGGTGGCGGCATGCTGGAGACCCGCCAGTTCGCCGACGCCGAGGCGGTGCTCGCCGCCAAGGTCTTCGGCACCCTGGCCATCGAGGAGGTGTTCGGCGACAGCATCGACCTGCTGGTCCTCTACTCGTCGTTCACCGTCTTCTCCGGCGACTTCGGGCTGTTCGACTACTGCTCGGCCAACTCGATCCTCGACTCGTACGCGCAGTCGCGCAGCGGCGGCAACACCCACGTCGTGTCGATCAACTGGCCGATCTGGACCAAGCTCGGGATGGCGTTCGACATCGACGTACCCGACCTGCTGACCTCGTTCGAGCTGGGCGACCGCTACGAGAAGGTGGCCCACCCGCTGCTCGGCAGCCGGCTCGTGCGGGCCGGCAGCGACCAGGTCATCTTCGTCAAGAACCTGTCGACCGAGGACTGGGTCACCGCCGAGCACCAGCTCGACAGCCTGCCGACGATGCCGGGCACCAGCCTGGTCGAACTCGTCCGGGCCGCGTACGAGGAGGTCACCGGCTCGCGGACCGCCGAGATCCGGGACGTCGTCTTCATGCGTCCGGTGCAGTTCGTCGACAGCCGTACGGTGCACATCATCCTCACCCCGAAGCCGAACGGCGTCTACGACGTGCTGATCGCCGACGCGGACAGCGAGGGCGGCAACCCGGTCGAGTTCACCACCGCCAAGGTCGGCCCCGGCCCGCGCGACGACGCCCCGCGGCACGACGTGTCGGCGTGGAAGGCGATCTGCCACGTCGAGGACGAGCCGGAGGGCGTCACCGAGGGCATCATCACCCTCGGCCCGCGCTGGCAGCAGAGCATCCGGGCGCACTGGCACGGCGACCAGACCGACCAGGGCCTCTTCGACGAGCTGGTCCTGCTCGAGCTGGGCGAGGAGTTCCTCGGCGACCTCGACGAGTTCGGCCTGCACCCGGCGCTGCTGGACAAGGCGACCGCGCTCGGCCAGACCGTCGTCGCCAGCCAGACCAGCCACCTGCCGTTCGGCTACGACCGGATCACGGTCCGGGCCGCGCTGCCGCGCCGGTTCTACAGCTACATCCGGCACCTCGACGACACCCGGGGCGCCCTGATCCGCACCGACATCACGCTCGCCGACGAGGACGGCGTGGAACTGGTCGCGATCAAGGGCTTCACGATGTTCGAGTACAACGACACCTCGATGTCCACCTCGGAAGGCAGCGACACCGCGCCGGCGGCCGCCGCCGACGAGGACGACGAGAGCAGGTTCAGCATCGCCCGCCAGCTCGAACGGGCGCTGCTGCGCTCCAACGAGAAGGCGTTCGGCATCGAGCCGGAGGACGGCTACCGGATGCTGCACCAGATGCTGGACTCGGCCGCGGCACCGCAGATCATCGTCTGCCCGGACAGCTTCGTGAAGCGGATGCGGATGGCCGGCGAGGTCACCCGCGACGCGCTGCGCGAGCAGCTGATGGCCGCCCCCAAGGCGACCGCGTCGGTGGCGACCCGCAGCCTGATGACGCCGTACGTCGAGCCGGAGTCCGACGTGCAGCGGGTGCTGACCCAGATGTGGGCCGACACCCTCGGCCTGGACAAGGTCGGCATCGACGACGACTTCTTCGACCTCAACGGCAACTCGCTGATCGCGGTGCAGCTGGTGGCCCGCATCCGCGAGCAGTTCCAGGTGGACCTCACCGTCGCCGGACTGTTCGAGGCCCGTACCTCGCGGGCCCTGTCGGAGCGGATCGAGGAACTGCTCGTCGAGATGCTGTCGTCGCTGTCCGACGAGGAGGCGGCGGCCCGGCTGGAAAGCATCACCACGCGCAACTGACCGCCGGTGGTGGTGGCCGGCCCCGAACCGGCCACCACCACCGCCAGACCACGAGGAACGGGGCCAGATGACAGACGCCGGTGTCCGTACGCCGTCCGGCGGCGACGGGCTGTCCGCGGTCAAGCGCGAGCTGCTCGCCAGGCTGCGCAAGGGGAACGCGCCCGCGGCGGCCAGCCGCATCCCGCGCGCCCCGGGCGACGAACCGGGCCGGCTGTCGTTCGCGCAGGAGCGGGTCTGGCTGACCAGCCAGCTGGCCGGTGAGGTACCGGCGTTCAACCTCGGCGGCGCCGTCCGGCTGCGGCTGCCGGTCGAACCGGACACCCTGGCGGTCGCGCTGGCGCAGGTCGCCGACCGGCACGACAGCCTGCGGACGACGGTCGAGGTCGTCGACGGCCGGCCCCGGCCGGTCGTCGCCGCGTCGGTGCCGGTCACCATCGCGCTGCAGGACCTGTCCGGTGGCCCGGACCCTGCCGACGGCATCGAGGACCGGATCCGCGAGGTCATCCTGCGGCCCTACCGGCTCGACACCGCCCCGCTGTGGCGGGTCGAGCTGATCCGGCTCGCCGCCGACGACCACGTCCTGGTCATCGGCGCGCACCACCTGGTCACCGACGCCGCCTCGATCATGTACGTCCTGCACGAGCTGGCGTTCCCCGACCGGCGGCCGGCGCTGCCGGTCTCCTACACCGACTACGCGGCCTGGCAACGGGCCGAGTTCGACGGCGGCCGGCACGACGACCAGTCGGCGTTCTGGCGCCGGAAGCTGGCCGGGCTGCCGCCGCCGCTGGAACTGCCGACCGACCGGCCCCGGCCGCCGGAACCCGACTACGCCGGCGCGACCCTGGTCCTGACCACCCCGGCGGCGACCGGCGAGGCACTGCGCCAGCTGGCCCGCGCCGAGGACACCACCGTCTACACGGTCGTGCTGACCGCGCTGAAGGTGCTGCTGGCCCGCCAGACCGGGCGGACCGACATCGTGGTCGGCACCCAGGTCTCCGGCCGCAGCCTGCCGGAACTGCAGAACCTGGTCGGCATGTTCGTCAACGTGGTCCCGGTCCGCACGTCGCTGACCCCGGACGGCGCCGCCGAGACCGTCGGCTTCCGCGACGTGCTGCGCCGGGTCCGGCACAACCTCGCCGAGGCGATGGCCCACCAGGACGTGCCGTTCGAGACCCTGGTCCGCGACCTGCGCGGCGACGCCGACCGCAGCTTCCCGCCGCTGGTCCAGGTCGCCTGCAACATGCCGGTGCAGGACACCGACCACCCGATCGGCGAGGAGATCCCGATGCCGATCGCGCCGGGCGGGTCGCTGCTCGACCTGACCGTGCACGTGATCCCCCGCCCGGACGCCTCGCTGGAGATCCAGTTCGAGTACGCCTCCGCGCTGTTCGACGCCGGCACCGTCGCGCGGCTCGCGGAACAGCACCGCCGGCTCCTCGCGGCGGTCGGCGCCGACGCGGACGCCGACTGGCGGACCGTGGACCTGCTCGGCGCCGACGCCCGCCGCGAGGCCCTGGCCGCCGGCACCGGCGCGCCGGCCGCCCGGACCGGGCTGCTGCCGGCCCTGGTCACCGCGCAGGCGGCGGCCACCCCCGACGCCACCGCCGTCGAGGCGGCCGGCGGGCGGCTGACGTACGCCGACCTGACCGCCGCCGCCGACGCGCTCGCCGCCCGGCTGCGGTCCGCCGGCGTACGGCCCGGCGCGGTCGTCGCCCTCTGCCTCGACCGCGGCCTCGACCTGGCGGTGGCGACGCTGGCCGCGTGGCGGGCCGGTGCCGCGTTCCTGCCGCTGGACACCGAGCACCCGCCGGCCCGCTGGGCCCTGCTGCTCGAGACCGCCGGCGCACCGGCCGTCGTCGCCGACCCGGAGCGGGCCGAGGCGCTGCGCGCGGTTGTCCCGCCCGGCTGCGCCGTCGCCGAGACCGCCGACCCCGCCGCCGCGGCTGGAGCCGGCAACCCCGCCGGAGCCGCGATCGTCGGCGCGGCGGAGGAACCCGCCGCTGACGCCCCCGCGTACGTCATGTTCACCTCCGGCTCCACCGGCCGGCCCAAGGGTGTCGTGGTCACCCACGGCGCCATCGCCAACCGGGTCGTCTGGTCGGTGCACACCCAGAAACTCGGCGCCGACGACCGGGTGCTGGCCAAGACCCGGGTCGGCTTCGACGCCGCCGTCCTGGAGTGGTTCGCCCCGCTGGTCGCCGGCGGCACCGTCGTCATGGCCGGCCCCGGCCTCGAACGCGACCCGGCCGGCCTGGTCCGGGCGGTCGCCGACACCGGCGCGACCGTGCTGCAGCTGGTGCCGTCGGTGCTGCGCGCCATGCTCGACCAGCCCGGCTGGGACCGCTGCACCGCCCTGCGCCAGGTCTGGTCGGCCGGCGAGCCGCTCGACCACGCGCTGGTCCGCCGGCTCACCGACCGGCTGCCGGTCGCGGTCTGGAACACGTACGGGCCGACCGAGTGCGCGATCGACGTGACCGCGTACGCCGTACCGGCCGGGCCGCGGACCGGACCGGTGCCGATCGGCGGCCCGGTCGACGGCGTACGCGCCCTTGTCCTCGACGCGTACGGCCAGCCGACCCCGCCCGGCGTCGCCGGCGAGCTGTGCGTCGGCGGTGCCGCCGTCGGCGGCGGCTACCTCGGCCAGCCGGACCTGACCGCCGAACGTTTCGTCCCCGACCCGTACGGCCCGCCCGGCGCCCGCCTCTACCGCACCGGCGACCAGGTCCGCCGCCGCGCCGACGGGGTGCTGGAGTTCGTCGGCCGGGTCGACGACCAGATCAAGGTCAACGGGGTACGGGTCGAGCCGGCCGAGGTCCGCGCCGCGCTCGCCGACCACCCCCGGGTACGGCAGTGTGTCGTCGTCGGCCACACCGGACCCGACAACACCCGCCGGCTGGTCGCCTACCTGGTCGCCGACGGCGACGTCGACACCGCCGAGCTGCGCGAGTTCCTGCGCGGCCGGCTGCCCGAGGCGATGGTGCCGGGCGTCTACGTGCCGCTGCCCGCACTGCCGCTGACCCCGAACGGCAAGGTCGACCGGGCCGCCCTGCCGGCACCGGACCTGTCCACCGTCGGCGTCACGTACGTCGCCCCGGTCACCGACGCCGAGAAGGCGGTCGCCGGCGCCTGGGCCGACGTGCTCGGCGTGGAGCGGGTCGGGCTGCGCGACGACTTCTTCGCCCTCGGCGGCCACTCGCTCCAGCTCGGCCAGCTCGCCGTCCGGCTGCGCGAGCGCAGCGGTGTCGAGGTGTCCATCCGGGACCTGTTCGCCGCGCTGACCGTACGCGGCCACGCCGACCTGATCACCGCCGCCGGGGGAGAGACGCCGCCGCCGGTCGTACCGGTCGCCGGCACCGGGCCGCTGCCGCTGTCGTTCGGCCAGCGCCGGCTGTGGTTCCTCGACAAGCTCAACCCGGACAGCATCGAATACCTCACCCCGGTCTTCGTGCCGGTGCCCGGCCCGGCCGACGCCGACCTCGTCGCCCGTACCCTGCGCGACCTGGCTGCCCGGCACGAGGCGCTGCGGACCCGGTACGTCGTCGTCGACGGCGAACCGGCCCAGGTCGTCGACCCGCCGGGCCCGGTGCCGCTGCGCGTGCTCGACATCCCCGGGGAGCCGACCGCCGCCGTCTTCGCCGACGACATGTCGCGCGGGTTCGACCTCGAGGCCGGCCCGGTGCTGCGGGCCGTGCTGGCCCGGCCGGCGGCCGGCGACGCGGTGCTGCTGCTCCTGATCCACCACATCGCCTGCGACGGCTGGTCGACCGCCGTCCTCGGCCGCGAGTTCGCCGAGATCCACGCCACGCACCGCGCCGGCCGGCCGGCGGACCTGCCCGACCTGCCGCTGCGGTACGCCGACTTCGCCAGCTGGCAGCTGTCCTGGCTGTCCGGCGAGGTCCTGGACCGGCAGCTCGACCACTGGCGGGACCAGCTTGCCGGCCTGCCCACCCTCGAACTGCCCACCGACCGGGTCCGGCCCGCCGTACGCGACCCGCGCGGCGGCGCGGTCGCCTTCGAGGTGCCGGTCGACGTCGCCGGACCGGTCCTGGCCGCCGGCCGGGCCCGGGGCGCCAGCCCCTTCATGACCCTGCTGGCCGCCTTCGCGGTGCTGCTGTCCCGCTACACCGGGCAGCGGGACCTCGCGGTCGGCTCGCCGGTCGCCGGCCGGCCGGTGCCGCAACTGCACGACCTGGTCGGGGTCTTCATCAACACCCTGGTGCTGCGGCTCGACCTGTCCGGCGCCCCGACCTTCGGCGAGCTGCTCGACCGGGTCCGGGCCACCACGATGTCCGCCTTCGCCCACCAGGACCTGCCGTTCGACCGGCTGGTCGAGGAGGTCCGCACCGACCGCGACCTGTCCCGCAACCCGCTGTACGACGTCCTGTTCGACCTGCACGAGGACGGCCACGCCGGCTACGTGCCGACGACCGGGGTGCGCGACGCGCCGCTGGCCGCCCGGCAGGACCTCGGACTGATCATGCGGCGGCACGCCGACGGCGCGGTGACCGGGATGCTGGAGTTCGCGACCGCGCTGTTCGACCGGCCGACGGTCGAGCGGATGATCGACCACTACCTGCGCCTGCTGGAGCAGGTCGCCGCCGACCCCGACGTGGCCGTGGCCGACCTCGACCCGCTCACCGGCGCCGAACGCGACCTGCTCGGCGCGTGGAACGACACCGCCCACCCGGTGCCGGCGGCGACCCTGCCGGATCTGCTGCGCCGGCAGGCGGCGGCCACCCCGGACGCGCCGGCCGTCGTCTTCGACGGCACCACGTTGACGTACGCCGAACTCGACGCCCGCACCGACCGGCTGGCCGCGCTGCTCGCCGCGCGCGGCGCCGGCCCGGAACGGTTCGTCGCGGTCGCCGTGCCCCGCAGTGTGGAGCTGGTCGTCGCGCTGGTCGCGGTGCTGAAGTCCGGTGCCGCGTACGTGCCGGTCGACCCCGGCTATCCGGCCGACCGGATCGTGTATCTGATCGCCGACGCGCGCGCCGAACTGCTGCTGACCACCTCGGTCGTGGTCGGCGTCCTGCCGGCCGTCGACACCCCGGTGCTGGTCCTCGACGAGCCGGCCACGGCCGCCGCCCTCGAGGCCGCCACCGCGACGCCGACGCCGGCCGGGCCGGCGGACCCGGCGTACGTCATCTACACGTCCGGCTCCACCGGCCGCCCCAAGGGCGTCGTGGTGTCGCACGCCGGCATCGTCAACCGGCTGCTGTGGATGCAGGACCGGTACGGCCTCACCGCCGACGACCGGGTGCTGCAGAAGACGCCGTCGTCGTTCGACGTGTCGGTGTGGGAGTTCTTCTGGCCGCTGCTGACCGGGGCGACGCTGGTGCTGGCCCGCCCCGAGGGGCACCGCGACGCCGCCTACCTGGCCGGCGTGATCCGCGACCAGCGGATCACCACCATCCACTTCGTACCGTCCATGCTGGACGCCTTCCTTGGCCACCCGGGCGTCGCCGACGGCACCGCGCTGCGCCGGGTGGTGTGCAGCGGCGAGGCCCTCGGCCCGGCGCTGCGCGACCGGTTCTTCGAGGTCTTCGACACCGAACTGCACAACCTGTACGGCCCCACCGAGGCGTCGGTCGACGTCACCTCCTGGCAGTGCGCGCCCGGCCGGCCGGGGGAGCCGGTCCCGATCGGCCACCCGGTGTGGAACACCCGGCTGTACGTCCTCGACGCCGAACTGCGGCCGGTGCCGCCCGGCGTACCGGGGGAGCTGTACCTGGCCGGGATCCAGCTCGCCCGCGGCTACCTGCGCCGGCCGGACCTGACCGCCGAGCGGTTCGTCCCCGACCCGCACGTGGCGGGGGAGCGGATGTACCGCACCGGCGACGTCGCCCGGCTGCGCGCCGACGGGGCGGTGGAATACCTGGGCCGTGCCGACCACCAGCTCAAGATCCGGGGCTACCGGGTCGAGCCGGCCGAGATCCAGGCGGTGCTGACCACCCACCCCGGCGTACGCGAGGCGGTGGTGGTCGCCGTCGACCGCGACGGCGGCCCGCAACTGGTGGCGTACTGGACCCCGGCCGGCGACCCCGGACCGGACGGGGCGGCCCCGGCCGGACCGGACGGCGACGAGCTGACCGACCACTGCTGGGAGCACCTGCCGGAGCCGATGATCCCGCAGCTCTGGGTCCGGCTGGACAGCCTGCCGCTGACCGAGAACGGCAAGGTCGACCGCAGGGCGCTGCCGGCACCGGAGCTGTCGGCGACCGCGCTGACCGGCACCGAGACGGTCGCCCCGCGCACCGTCGCCGAGGAGCGGATCGCCGAGATCTGGACCGAACTGCTCGGCATCGAGGTCGGCGTGCACCACCACTTCTTCGCCGTCGGCGGGCACTCGATCCTCGCCGTCCGCCTGATCTCCCGGATCGCCGAGGAGTTCGACGTCGAGCTGCCGCTGCGGCTGGTCTTCGAACGCGCCACCATCGCCGCGCTCGCCCAGGCGGTGGAGGACGAGATCCGGGCCGAGATCGACCGGCTCAGCGACGACGAGGTCGCCGCCCTGTCCGACGACGGTGCCGCCCCCGCGGCACCCGCCGACCCCGACCCGGCCGCCGGGCCGGCACAGTGACGAACCCGATGGGAAGGACGCGATGAGCACCGAACCGCTGTACGTGAAGCCCAACGTGCGCATCGAAGGGCTGGTCAACCAGTTCGTCGCCTGGACGCACGTCTACACCCCGGTCTCCGGCGCGATGAACCTCGCCAACCTGCTCTTCCCGATCATGGACTCGTTCGTGCAGCGCCCCGAAGTGCATGTCGCGGCCGTGGCCAACCCGAAGATGAAGGGCGGCTTCTTCGTCAACGCCGACCTGTCCCGGGTCGACGAGGTACGCGACCTGCGCGACCGGATCGCCCGCGACGACGCGGCCGCCCTCGCCTTCGCCGGGGCGATCAAGGGCGCCGAGGACCTGCTGCGCGCCCAGGCCACCGGCTACGACCTGTCGCCGCTGTACGCCCAGCTCCCGCCGGAACTGCGCGGCTACGTCGAGCTGGTCTACGACGTCAACCACCACCCGTCGCTGCGCTTCCTGGAGCCGCTGCTCTACCGCAGCCCGGTCTTCCGCCGCGACCGCGAGGCGATCGAACTGTCGCTCGACGACGGCAGCGAACCGCCGTTCATCCTCAGCACGCCACGGCTGGCCCACCCCGACCACCTGCAGCTCCCGCTGCGCCTCGACCACGCCGGCATCGACGAGCTGTTCGCCACCCGGACCACGCCGCGCACCTTCGACGAGATCAGCAAGGCGCTGGAGGTCGGCACCGGGGAGCAGGACCGGCTGCTGCGCACCCTGCTCACCACCGACCCGGCCGTCCCCGCCGACCGCCACATCGACGGCGGCGGCCGGATCCGCTACTTCGGGCACGCCTGCATCCTGCTCCAGACCCCGTCGGTGTCCATCCTGGTCGACCCGTTCATCAGCTCGAACCACGCCGCCGGCGACCGGTTCACGTACGTCGACCTGCCCGACCGCATCGACTACGTCCTGATCACCCACGCCCACCAGGACCACATCGTGCTGGAGACGCTGCTCCAGCTGCGCCACCGGGTCGGCACGGTGGTGGTGCCCCGCAACGGCGGCGGGCACCGGCAGGACCCGTCGATCCGCCTCTACCTGGAGCAGGTCGGCTTCACCGTCCGGGAGGTCGACGACTTCGACGAGCTGGCCTTCGACGGCGGGCGGATCGTCGCCGCCCCGTTCTTCGGCGAGCACTGCGACCTCGACATCCGGGCCAAGAGCAGCTACTGGGTGCACCTGGCCGGCAAGGGCGTCTTCATCGGCGCCGACACCTCCGGGCTGGAGTCCGAGCTGTACCGCCGGATGCGGACCGGGATCGGCGAGACCGACCTGGCGTTCATCGGCATGGAGTGCGACGGCGCCCCGCTGACCTGGCTCTACAGCTCCCTGTTCACCCAGCCGGTGCCGCGCAAGATGGCCATCACCCGCAAGCTGTCCGGCTCCAACGCCGCCCAGGCCACCGGCATCGTCGACCAGCTCGGCGCCAAGGAGGCGTACGTCTACGCGATGGGCCAGGAGGACTGGCTCCAGCACGTGATGGCGACCAGCTACACCCCCGAGTCGTACCAGCTGCTCCAGGTCGCCGAGTTCCTCGACAACTGCAAACAGCGCGGCGTGCACGCCGAACACCTGCTGGTCCGCAAGGAGCTGCGCTGGTGAACACCGCCGCCCCGGCGTCCGCCGGCCCGGATCTGTTCGACACCGGGCCGGCCGGCGCCGCCCGCCTCCAGGTCCGGGTCCTGCTCGACACCGGGCCGACCACCGACGAGGTCGACCGGATCGAGGCGATCTTCGCCGGCTGCGGCATGGACGCGTACGCCGAGGGGCACTCGTACGGCGGCCCGCCGCCGACGTCGGCGTTCCTGATCGTGCTCAACGTCCCGCTCGCCCCGTTCCTGGACACCTTCGTCGCCGAACCGGACGCCGGACCCGATGTCCGCCCCGCCGCCGGCGGCGGGGCGGCGCGCCTCGCGGCCCTCGTCCGGACCATGCAGGCGATGCGGGCCGACGAGGAGCTGTGGGGCCGCCCGCACGGCGTCAAGCTCGAGGACTCGCACAGCGGCCACGGCGTACTGCTGGCGGCCGGCCTGCCCGACACCGCGTACGACGCCCTGCTCGACCTCGACCTGTCCGGCCTCGACCAGTGGGCGATCCCGGTGCAGCTGGAGTGGCACCCCGCGCTGCACACCTGGCAGGCCCGGCTCACCACCGTGCCGCGCCCGTTCGCCCGCCGGGTCCCGCTGCGGGCCCGGGCCGGCGACACCCCACGGGCCCGGCAGTGCGACGACGCCGAGATCGGTGAGCTGTGGCGGCTGGCCGGCAGCGCCCAGGTCCCGGCCGTCACCTGGCAGCGGGCCCAGATCGTGCTGCTCAGCGCCCAGGGCTCCAACATCGCCTCGATCGCCCAGCACACGGTCACCGGCCCCGGCCGGGTCCGCGCGGTCATCCGCAACTTCAACGACGACGGCTTCGCCTCCTTCGACCCGGGCTACGACCGCGGCGAGCGGCCCCACCCGACCCCGGCCGAACAGCGTGACGCCCGCGCGGTCGCCGCGCGCGGCCCGGCCCCGTACGGCCTGACCGGCCCGGCCTGGGACGCCGCGACCCTCGGCGACTTCCTGGTCCGCGAGGGCGTGGTCGAGGATGTCGACCCCGACTGGCTGGCCGCCCTGCTCGCCGACGCCGGCAACTGACAACCTGCATCGAGACGGGATTTGACACGGATGAACGCGGAGATCACTGACCCGGCCCGCAACGACGCGGACGCCCGCCGCGAGGCGCTCATCCGCCAGCGGCTCGCCGGCGGGCGGGGCGGCCGCCGCGACACGATTCCCCACGTCGACCGCGGCGGCCGGCTGCCGGTGTCGTTCGGCCAGCAGCGGCTGTGGTTTCTCACCATGCTCGACCCGCGCAGCCCCGAATACCTGGTGCCACTGGTCCTGCGGGTCACCGGCGACCTCGACGTCGCCGCCCTCGGCGAGGCGTGGCGCCGACTGCTGGTGCGGCACGAGGTGCTGCGCACCCGCTACCAGCTCGCCGACGCCGAACCGATCCAGGTCGTCGACCCGGCACCGGACAGCGCCGCGATCCGGTTCACCGACCTGACCGGGCTGCCCGCCGCCGACCGCGACCGGCGCGCCCTGGACCTGGCCACCGCCGACGCCGCCGAACCGATCGACATCGGCCTGGAGCATCCGGTCCGCGTACACGCCATCCGGCTCGCCCCGGACCGGCACCTGCTCGCCGTCGTCTTCCACCACATCGCCTGCGACGGCTGGTCGATGGGCGTGTTCATCAACGACCTGTTCACCCTCTACCTGCACGCGATCGACGCCCCCGACGCCCCCGCCCTGCCCGAGCCCACCGTCCAGTACGCCGACTTCGCCGCCTGGCAGCGCGGCCGGCTCGCCGGCGCCGAGCTCGACCGGCAACTCGGCCACTGGCGGGACCGGCTCACCGGCCTGACGCCGCTGGAACTGCCGACCGACCGGCCCCGCCCGGCCAAGCGCGACTGGGCCGGCGACCGGGTGCTGTTCACCGTGCCGGCCGACCTCGCCGGGCGGCTGCGGGACCTGGGCCGCCGCCACGACGCCACCCTGTTCACCGTCGGCGCCACCGCCTTCCAGGTGCTGCTGTCGCGCTACAGCGGCCAGCGGGACATCTCGGTCGGCAGCGCCGTCGCCGGCCGGGGCCGCCCCGAGGTCCGCAACCTGATCGGCTTCTTCCTCAACACCGTGGTGCTGCGCGCCACCTGGAGCGGCGACCCGTCCTTCGCCGACCTGCTGCGCGACAACCGCCGTACGGTCCTGGACGCGCTGGAGCACCAGGAGGCGCCGGTCCAGTTCCTCGTCGACGACGTCGACCGCAAGCGCGACCGGTCCCGTACCCCGCTGTTCCAGGTCATGTTCGACCTGGCCGAGTCGGCGCCGTCGGCGTTCACCATGCCCGGCCTCGACGTCGAGGCTGTCGACCTGGTCGGCGCGGTGGCAAAGCACGACCTGCGGCTGGAGCTGAGCGAGCAGGGCGACGGGTCGCTGCGCGGCGTCCTGGAATACCCGACCGCGCTGTTCGACCGGGCGACCGTCGAACGGTTCGCCGGCCACCTGCGCACCCTCTTCGACTCGGTCTGCACGGCGCCGGAGCTGACCCTGTCCGCCCTGGAGATCCTCGACCCGGCCGAGCGGGAGCTGCTGCTCGGCGCCGGCCCGGCCCCGGCCGCCCGGCCGGCACCGCGCCCGGTGACCGCCGCCGTCGCCGAACACGCCTGGCACCGCCCGCACGAGACCGCCGTCGTCGCCGGCCCGGACCGGACGACGTACGCGCAACTGCACGAGCGCGCCAACCGGATCGCCCACCACCTGCGCGGCCGCGGCGTCGGGCCGGGCAGCGTCGTCGGCGTGTGCCTGGGCCGGGGCCCCGACCTGCTGCCCACCCTGCTCGGGGTGTGGCGCGCCGGTGCCGCGTACGTGCCGGTCGACCCCGGCGACCCCGCCGAACGGGTCGGGTACGTGCTGCGCGACGCCGGCGCGGCCCTGGTCGTCACGCAGACCGCGTACGCCGGCATCACCGCCACCCACTCCGGTCCCGTCCTGCTCGTCGACGCCGACCGGGCCGCCATCGACGCCGAACCCGCCACCGACCCGGCCGGCGAGCCGGACCCGGACGCGGTCGCCTACCTGATCTACACCTCGGGCAGCACCGGCCGGCCCAAGGGCGTGCTGGTCAGCCACCGCGGCCTGGCCAACTACCTGACCTGGGCCGCCGACGCCTACCTGACCGCCGACGGACGCGGCGCCCCGCTGTTCTCGTCGACCGCGTTCGACCTGGTCGTCACCACCCTCTACCTGCCGCTGCTGGCCGGCCAGCCGGTCCACCTGCTCCCCGCCGACCTCGCCGTCGGCGACCTCGGCCGGGCCCTGACCGAGGCGGCCGCCGACGGCCCGTTCAGCTTCGTCAAGCTCACCCCGGGCCACCTCGACGTGCTCACCCACCAGCTCACCGCCGACCAGGCCGCCCGGCTCGCCGGCCACCTCGTCGTCGGCGGCGAGGGGTTCGCCAGCCGCCTCGCCGACCGCTGGTGGGACCTTGCCGCCGGCGGCAAGACCAGGATCGTCAACGAGTACGGCCCCACCGAGAACACCGTCGCCAACGTCGCGTACTTCGCCGACGGGCCGCCCGCCGACCCGTCCGCCGCCGCCGAACTGCTCCCGATCGGCCGCTCCATGCCGGGCACCACCGCGTACTGCCTCGACGCCGAACTGCGCCCGCAGCCGGTCGGTGTCGTCGGCGACCTCTACCTCGGCGGCGGCCAGCTCGCGCACGGCTACCGCAACCTGCCGGCGGTCACCGCCGAACGGTTCGTCCCCGACCCGTACGGCCCGCCGGGCGCCCGCCTCTACCGCACCGGCGACCGGGCCCGGGTCCTCGCCGGCGGCGACATCGAGTTCCTCGGCCGCGTCGACGACCAGATCAAGGTCCGCGGCTACCGGGTCGAGACCGGCGAGATCGTCGCCGCGCTGCGCCGGCACCCGGGTGTCCGCGACGCCGTGGTCACCCTGCGCGGAACCGGGTCGGCCGGCAGGACCCTGGTCGGGTACGTCGTCACCACCAACCCCGACGCGCTGCCGATCGCCGACCTGCGGGAGATGCTGGCCGCCACCCTGCCCGACTACATGGTGCCCACCCACCTGGTGCCGCTGACCGAACTGCCGCTGACCAGCAACGGCAAGACGGACCTCGCCGCCCTGCCCGACCCCGACCGGGCCGCCACCTCCACCGACTCGGCACTGGTCGCCCCGCGCACCGCCGTCGAGGAGCAGGTGGCCGCCGTGCTGCGGACCGTGCTGGGCATCACCGAGGTCGGCGTCGACGACGACTTCTTCGACCTCGGCGGCGACTCGCTGTCGGCCGTCGCCCTCGTCGGCGACCTCCGCGACGCCGGCCTCGACATCGCCGTCGACGACGTCTTCGCCCACCCGACCGTCGCGAAACTCGCCGAACTCGCCGCGGAGCGGCCCGCCGTCGCCGGCGCCCGCGCCGGCGTCGCCCCGTTCGCCCTGATCTCCGACGAGGACCGGCGGAAGCTGCCCGCCGACGTCGAGGACGCCTTCCCGGTCTCGATGCTCCAGGCCGGCATGGTCTTCGAGATGATGGGCGGCGGCGAGGTGAACTACTACCACAACGCCACCACGTACCAGATCCGCGACGACGCCGAGTTCTCCGTGCCCGCGTTCGAGGCCGCCGTACGCCTGCTCGTCGAACGGCAGGAGGTGCTGCGTACCGGCTTCGACCTGATCGGCTACTCCCAGCCGCTCCAGCTCATCCACCGCACCGCGCACCTGTCGACCAGCGCCGCCGACCTGCGCCACCTCACCGTCGCCGAGCAGGACGAGCAGATCCGCCAGCGGATGGCCGCCGAGCGGGCCGACCTGTTCGACCTGGCCACCCCGGCTCTGCTGCGGCTGCACGCGGTCGTACGCACCGACACCGACTGGGCGCTGGTCATCACCGAGTGCCACCCCATCATGGAGGGGTGGAGCTACCACATGCTCCTCATGGAGCTGCTCACCTACTACCGGCAGATCCGCGACGGCCAGCCGCCGCAGCCGGCGCAGGAACTCGGCATCCGGTTCGCCGACTTCATCGCCGCCGAGCAGGAGTCACTCCGCTCGGAGGACGACCGCGGCTACTGGCGCCGTACCGTCGAGGGCGCCGCCCGGCTCGCCCTGCCGCCCGGCTGGGCCACCGGCGACGGACCGCGCGGCCCGCTGCGCGTCGAGGTGATGTTCGCCGACCTCGAGGACGGGCTGCGGGCCCTCGCCAGGACGGCCGAGGTGCCGATCAAGGCGGTCCTGCACGCCGCGCACCTCAAGGTGATGAGCATGCTCACCGACGAGCCCCGCTTCTTCGGCGGCCTGGTCTGCGACACCCGGCCCGAGGTCGCCGGCGCCGACCGGCTCTACGGCCTGTTCCTCAACACCGTCCCGTTCCCGTTCGAACTGACCGCGCCGACCTGGCGCCAGCTGGTCAGGGACGTCTTCGCCCAGGAGATCGAACTCTGGCCGCACCGCCGCTACCCGATGCCGGCGATGCAGCGCGAGCTGTCCGCCAACCGGCGGCTGGTCGACGTCATGTTCAACTACCTCGACTTCCGCACCGTCGACATGGACCTCGTCGACTTCGCGGCCAGCATCGACGACAGCCAGATCGAGTTCAAGCTGTCCACCACCGTCTTCCGGCAGGGCCTGATCAACCTGCGGATGCACCCCGACGCGGTCAGCCGCCCGGCCGGCGAGCGGCTCGCCGCCATGTACCGGCAGGTCCTCACCGAGATGGCCGCCGACCCCGACGGCGACGCGCTCGCCACCTACCTGCCCGCCGACGAGCGCCGCCGGCTGGTCACCGAGTGGAACGACACCGCCGTACCGCGACCGCCGGCCGACCTCGCCACCCTCTTCGAACGGCAGACGGCCGCCGAGCCGGCGGCGACCGCCGCGGTCCTCGCCGACGGCACCACCCTCAGCTACGCCGAACTCGACGCCCGCGCCAACCAGCTCGCCCACCACCTGCGCGGCCTCGGCGTCGGGCCGGAGCAGTTCGTCGGCATCTGCGCCGAACCGGGCCCGGAGATGCTGGTCGCGGTCCTCGGCGTGGTCAAGGCCGACGCCGCCTACCTGCCGCTGGACCCGTCGCACCCGACCGAACGGCTGGCGTACGTGCTGCGGGACGCCGGCGTCGCGGTGCTGCTCACCCAGGAACGGCTGGCCGACGACCTGCCGCCGTTCATGGGCCAGGTCGTCAACCTGGACACCGACTGGCCGGAGATCGCCGGGGCGGACGCGTCGACGCCGGCGCGCACGGCCGGCCCGGACAGCCTGGTCTACGCCATCTACACCTCCGGCTCCACCGGCCGACCCAAGGGCGTCATGATCACCCACGGCGGGTTGGCCAACTACCTGACCTGGGCCGTCGGCGCGTACACCGGCCCGGACGGCACCGGCGCCCCGATGCTCGGGTCGATCGCGTTCGACCTGGCCGTCACCAACCTGCTGGTGCCGCTGGTCGCCGGCCGGCCGGTGACCCTGCTGCCGCCCGGCGGCGAGGTCGAGGCGGTCGCCGGGATGCTCGCCGGCGACGGCCGGTTCGACCTGGTCAAGCTCACCCCCGGCCACCTCGACGTGCTGCGCGGGCTGCTGCCGGCCGACACCACCGTCGACGCGGTCGGCACCTTCGTCGTCGGTGGCGAGCAACTGCCGCTGGAAACCGTCCTCGCCTGGCAGGAGCTGGCCCCGGCCACCCGGATCGTCAACGAGTACGGACCCACCGAGACCGTCGTCGGCTGCGTCGTCCACGACGTACCCGCCGACGTGGACCGCACCCAGCCGGTCGCCATCGGCCGCCCGATCGACAACACCCGCCTCTACGTACTGGACCGGCACCTCCAGCCGGTGCCGGTCGGCGCCACCGGCGAGCTGTTCATCGGCGGCGCCGGCGTGGCCCGCGGCTACCACGGCCGGCCCGAGCTGACCGCCGAACGGTTCGTCCCCGACCCGTACGCGCCGCAGCCCGGCGGCCGGCTCTACCGCACCGGCGACCTGGCCCGCTACCGCGCCGACGGCAACCTGGAGTTCCTCGGCCGGGTCGACGACCAGATCAAGATCCGCGGCTACCGGATCGAGCCCGGCGAGATCGAGACCCGACTGCTGGCCCATCCCTTCGTCGACGAGGCGGTCGTGGTGGCCCACACCGGCGCCGACGGCGACCGGCGCCTCGTCGCGTACGCCGCCGGCGCCGGCACCCAGCCGTCGGGCGCCGTCCTGCGCGACTTCCTGCGCGAGACCCTGCCCGACTACCTGGTCCCGGCCACGTTCGTCCTGCTCGACGCCCTCCCGCGCAGCGCCGCCGGCAAGATCGACCGAAAGGCGCTGCCGTCCCCGGACGGCGCCCGCGCCGACCTCGGCACCGAGTTCGTCGCCCCGCGCACCGCGACCGAGCGGCGGCTCTGCGAGATCTGGGAACGGGTGCTCGGCGTCGAGCGGATCGGCATCCACGACGACCTGCTCGACCTCGGCGCCGACTCGCTGAGCGGGCTGCGGGTGGTCGCCGCCGCCACCGACCTCGGCCTGACCATGTCGCCGATGGACGCGATCGCCTTCCCGACGATCGCCCAGCTCGTCCGGCACCTGCTCGGCGGCGGCACCGAGGAACTCGACCGGATGCTGCGCGCCGACTCCGAACTCGACCCGGCGATCCGGCCGGCCGGGCCGCCGGCCGACCCGACCGGACCGCTGCTGCTCACCGGCGCCACCGGCTTCGTCGGCGCCTTCCTGCTGCGGGAACTGCTCGACCGGACCACGAACCGGGTGGTCTGCCTGGTCCGCGGCACCTCCGACGAGCACGCCCGGGAACGGCTGGTCGCCGCGCTGCACCGCTGGTCGGCGTACCACCCGCAGGTCGACAGCCGGGTCGACGTGGTCGCCGGCGACCTCGGGGCACCGCACCTCGGGCTGTCCGCCGACCGCTTCGCCGAACTGGCCGACACCGTCGGCGCGATCTACCACAACGGCGCCGACGTCAACGCCGTCCACCCGTACCAGGCGATGCGGCGGACGAACGTGGACGGCACCCGGGAGATCATCCGGCTGGCCTGCACCGGACCGACCACCCCGCTGCACCACGTGTCGACGATGTCGATCTTCAAGGTCGACGCCTTCGACCGGTGGATCGACGAGTCCAGCATCCAGGCCGAGCCGCCCTCGTCGATGTCGAACGGCTACGGCCAGAGCAAGTGGGTCGCCGAGAACCTGGTCCGCGAGGTCTCCCGGCGCGGGCTGCCGACCACCATCCACCGGATGGCGAAGGTCTCCTGGGACACCGTCACCGGTACGTCGAACTCGGCCGACCAGTTCAACCGGCTGATCGCCGCCGCGGTCGAGGTCGGGGCCGCCCCGGACTTCGACTACTCGATGACGCTGACCCCGGTCGACCGGGTCGCCGCCGGCATCGTCGACATCGCCGCCCGGCCGGACGCCGTCGGCGGCTGCTACCACCTCATCAGCCCGCACCAGGTGACGTGGCGGCAGATGCGCGGCTGGCTCGCGACGGCCGGGCACCCGCTGGCCGAGACCGATTACGCCAAGTGGCGGGAGGCACTGGTGGACCTCAGCCGGCAGCCGGGCGGTGAACGCCTCAACCCGCTGCTGATGCTCCTGCCCCGGGAACGGGACAACTTCGAGGTCGACGCCCTCGACGACGACTACGTCCCGCCGACCCCGACGTGGTGGGCCCGCCACGGCGGCGAGATTCCCCCCATCCACCAGGAGGACTTCATCCGCTTCCTGACCCACCTGCGCGCATCCTCCTGACCCCAAGATCCGCGTGATCAGGGACCACGTTCCGTGTGTCGTCGGCGTGTCGCCCGCCGCGGTCCCTGATCACGCGGATCTCGCACCGGAGCTACCGCAGCACCAGGCGGGGCGTGCACGTCGCCGGGCCGTCGGTTCCCGGCCTCCGACCTCGATCGTCTGTCGTTCAGGCGGTCGACACGCCGTACCCGGAACGCCTCAGCCGCAGACGATCACCACCGTGCCGGCGGTGCGGGCACGCTCGGCGGTCAGCGGGCACCGGTGACGAGGTACGGGGTTGTCACGGCTGCGGGGAAAGAGGAGACTCGGCGGATTCGCGCGACGGGGGACAGTGGACTGACGTGGGCGCGGCTGCCGACCGGTCGCGCCGTACGCCTCGTCGGGGTGTCCGCGGACCTGGTCGCGGTGGCGGTCGACCCGCTGCCCGACGGTGCACCCACGATCGTGGTCTACCGGCCCGGCCCGTCCACCGCGGCCGATTCGCCGGCCACGCTGGTCGACGCGATCCTGGCCGAACTGGAACGGGCGGCCCTCGACCTGTTCCCGGCCTGGCTGCCCGACGCCGCCGGCATCACCGGAGCCGGCGGCGCCCACGTTGCGGCGGTACGTGTCCTCGCCCGGCGGGCCGCCGCCACCTCCGACCACTTCGGGCCCTTCCTGGCAGACCTGGCCGCGGCGGCGCTCACCCGGCGCCCGCCACCGGTCGGACCGCCCGGCGACCCGGGCCCCGGACCAGGCCGGCCGGTCCGCGCCGGCCGGTTCGCCGTCGAGGTACGGGCCACCGGCCTCGCCCGGGTGCTCGCCGCGACCTTCGGCCGGGCCCGTACCGCCGTCGTCGTCGACGTGCCCGAGGAGTGGCCGGTGGGGCAGGCGGAGGCGCTGGTCGCGGCGGGGGAGTGGCTCGCCGACCGGGGCGGGTTCGGGGTGTGGCTCACCGGCGCCGTACCGGCCACCGTGGACCATCTGCCGGCCGTGACCGTACCGCTGCCCGACGTGGCTTCGGCGGCCGGGCCCGACCCGGCGCCCGGACCCGACCCGGCGGCTCGCCCCCGCCCCGAGGAGGCCGGCCCCGCCACCGGCCCAACCGTGCCCGACCGGCTGGTCGTACCGGCGGTCGCCGGCCGCCCCCGCGCCGACAGCCCGGCCGAACTGGCGCTCGAGGCCGCCCTGTCGGCGACCACCTGGGCCGCCGGCCGGACCTGGAACCCGACGTACCAATCCGGGCTCGCCCCACCCGTCCGGGTGGACCTGCTGTGGTCCGCCGAACGGTGCGTCGTCGAGATCGACGGGCCGGAACACCGGTCGGCGGTACGGTTCGCGGCCGACCGGCAGCGGGATGTGCGGCTGCAGTTGGACGGCTACGCTGTCCTCCGCTTCACCAACGCCCAGGTGCTCCACGACGTGCGGATGGTCACGGCGCAGATCGAGCGGTTCCTCCTCGGTCGCCGCCGGTCCATGTTGGAAGGACAACCGGAATGACCGACGAGAAGCTGTCCCTGCCGGAGAAGGCCGTCATGATCACTCTGATGGCCGAGGCGCGGGAGGTGTCCAATCCCGAGCTGAAGCAGCGGTACGGCCTCACCCTCGACGGCAAGAGCCGGACCCACCTCAACGACCTGCGGTTCGTCAGCAGCCGTCGGCAGGGCCGGGCGTTCGCGCACCTGCTGGAGGACCGCGGCTGGGCCTGGTGCGTCGGCCACCTCGGCGCCGAACTCCCGCCCCGGTCCGGGTCGGCCGCCGGCGCGCTCTACGCGGTCCTGGCGAACCTGCCACGGCACCTCGACCGGGCCGGCCTGAGCCTCGCCGACGTCTTCCACCGCGACGAGGACGCCCCGGCTCCAGCCCCGGCCCCGGTCGCGGCGGTGCCGGCCCCGCGCACCGCCCCGGCTCCGGCCGCCGATGACACCGAGGCCCGGATCCGCGCCGCGTACGCCGACCTCGCCGACGCCCCCGGCGCCTGGGTCAGCCTGACCCTGATCCGGGCCGACCTCGCCGACCTGCCCCGCGCCGACGTCGACCGGACGCTGCGCCACATGTACCGGCTGCCCGACGTGCACATCGTGCCCGAGTCCAACCAGAAGAGCCTCTCCACCGTCGACCGGGCAGCGGCGGTGATCATCGGTGACCAGGAGAAGCACCTCCTGGCGATCGGCAACCGATGACCGAGGAGGAACACGCCGCCCTCGCCGCGCTGCGGTTCAACTGGGCGCCCACCCCCGACGACCTGTGGCAGCCGTCCCGCTACCACGTCGAGGACCTGCACCGCGACGTCGTACGCACCGTCCTCGACGGGCTCGCCGACGCCCGGGACAGCCCCGGTTCCAGCCCGATCGGGGTGGTCGTGCAGGGGCAGAAGGGCGCCGGCAAGACCCACCTGCTCGGCTGGGTACGCGAGAAGGCCCAGGCCCTCGACGGCTACTTCGTCCTGGTCAGTCTCCTCAACCCGGCCACCTTCTGGACCACCACCGTGCAGTCGGTGCTGGAGAGTCTGTCCCGCACCGGCGGCGGCACCGACCGGCAGGTCCGGGTCTTCCTGCGCCGGCTCGCCTCGCTGGTCGGCGTGCCCCGCACGGTACGGCGCGCGGTCGCCGGCGAGACCGCGATCACCCCGGCGCACCTCGACACGTTCGTCGACGCGCTGCGTCACCACGACGGCGACGTCGGCCGGGACTGCCAGCAGACCGCCCGCGCCCTGGTCCTCTACGCCGCCGAGGACTTCACCGCCCAGGACCTCGGCCAGGCCTACCTCAACTCGGTCGAGGAGACGGTGCCCGGCGAGCGGGCCGCCTGGGGGATGCGACGCGACCTGCCGCCGCCGGAGCGGATCGTCCAGGACATCTCCCGCCTGCTGGCGCTGACCGGCCCGACGATCATCGCGGTCGACCAGATCGACACGCTCATCGCGCAGTCGCTGCGCTCCACCGCCGCCCACGGGCCGCTGGACCCCGGTGACGCCCTCGCCCTCGAGCAGGTCGCCGGCGGCCTGATGTCGCTGCGCGAGGTGACCCGCCGTACCCTGACCGTCGTCGCCTGCCTGCCCGCCTCGTGGGCGCTGATCAGGGACAACGCCACCGACACCGTACGCGACCGGTTCCGTGAGGCGATCCAGCTCAGGGGCATCCCGAGCGCCGCGGTCGGACAGGCCCTGATCGGCAAACGGTTCACCGCCAAGTTCGCCGAGATCGGCTTCCGGCCGCCGTACCCGACCTGGCCGGTCGACCCGTCGGCGTTCGAGGACGCCCCCGACTACACGCCCCGCCAACTGCTCATCAGGATCGACGCGCACGTCCAGGCCTGCCTGCGGGCCGGCGAGGTCACCGTCCTCGACCGGCTCGGCCCGGCGGCACCGGCCGACGCCGGGCCGGCCGCCCCCGCCGCCGACCCGGTCGGCGCCGCCGACCTCGCCGCGCTCGACACCCGGCTCGCCGCACTCGTCGACGACCCGGCCGTGACCACCGAGGTCGAGCGGGCGCTCGCGCCGAAGACCGAGGACGAGACCGTACCGGCCCTGCTCGCCGCCGGCCTCACCGCGTGGATCGCCGAACAGGGCGACGCCGGCCGGGCCTTCAGCCAGGACCCGCCACCGGGTACGGCGAACCCGCCGCTGCACGCCCGGCTGCGGCGCAGCCTCGACGAGTCCACCGAGGACGAGGAGCACTGGGCGTTCCGGGCGGTCGGCGCGCAGCACGCGACCGCCGCGCTGAACCGGATCCGGGCCGCGTCGACGATGGCCGGGCTCGACGCCGGGGTGGCCAAGCGGCGGCTGTTCCTGCTGCGCGACCACGGCTGGTCCAGCGGGCCGGCGACCACGAAGGCGGTCGCCGCGTTCGAGGCCGCCGGCGGCCGCACCCTGCCGATGCCCGCCGTCGACCTGCGGATCCTGGCGGCGCTGCGCCGGCTGCTCGCCGACGATCCGCCGGGGCTGCGGGCCTGGCTGGTGTCCCGCCGGCCGACCGGCCGGGTGTCGCTGCTGGGCGCGGCGCTGGCCGGTGCGGCGGCCGGGCCGGTGGTCGAGCCGGTCTCCGGGCCGCCGGCCGCCGGGTCCACGGCCGCCGACCCGACGCCGGCGACGGTCCGCGCGGTGGTGCCGGCGCCGGCGTCCGCCCGGCTGACCGGGTACGAGACCAGGGAGTACGCCCCCGTCGCCGGCCCTGCCCCGGGGGCGGTCGACGGCGGCGGCCAGCCCGCCGACGCGCCGGCCGAGGTCGGCCCGGGCGGCGACGCGGGCACGCCCGTCGACGGCGGTGCGGCGGTTGACGGCGGTGCGGCGGTTGACGGCGGTGCGGCGATCCCGGTCCAGCGCCGACCGGAGGCGGCAGCGGGCGCGGGTGACGCGGGGCCGGGACTTCCGCCGGCAGCGGGCGACGGCGCGACGGATCCGCGTCGGGCGGGCGGCGGTGTGCCCGTACCCGGTCCGACCGGGCCGGCGGCGGGCGGTGCCGTTCCGACGGTCTTTCTCGGCCGGTCGACCGGCGGGGAGACGGCCGAGGCCGGACGGCCGGTCGGGGTGGCCCTGGAGGCGCTGCGCAAGCACACCGCGATCTTCGCCGGCTCCGGGTCGGGCAAGACGGTGCTGATCCGCCGGCTGGTCGAGGAGTGCGCGCTGCACGGGGTGTCGTCGATCGTCCTCGACCCCAACAACGACCTGGCCCGGCTCGGCGACCCGTGGCCGGAGCCGCCGGACGGGTGGGCGGCCGGCGACGCGGCGCGGGCGGCGGACTACCTGGCGGGCACCGACGTGGTCGTATGGACGCCCCGGCGGTCCGGCGGCCGGCCGTTGAGCTTCCAGCCGCTGCCCGACTTCCGCAGCGTCGTCGACGACGCCGACGAGTTCGGTGAGGCGGTGGAGGCGGCGGTCGCGTCGATCGCGCCCCGCCTGCGGCTCGACGGCCGGACCCAGAAGGCGCAGCTGGGGCAGGCGGTGCTGCGCAAGGCGATCGAGTATTTCGGCCGGCGCGGCGGCAGCACCCTGCCGGGGCTGGTTGGCCTGCTCTCCGCGCTGCCCGACGGGGTGATCGACCTCGACAACGCCGAGAAGATCGCCGGCGAACTGGCGCAGAACCTGACCGCGGCCATGGTCAACGATCCGCTCTTCGGCGGGGAGGGCACCCCGGTCGACCCGGGCCTACTGCTCACCCCGCCGCCCGGCAAGCGGGCCCGGGTGTCGGTGATCAGCCTGGTCGGCCTGCCCGGCGACGACCGGCGGCAGGGGTTCGTCAACCAGTTGCAGATGGCGCTGTTCGCCTGGATCAAGCGCAACCCGGCCGGCGACCGCCCGCTCGGCGGCCTCTTCGTGATGGACGAGGCCCAGACGCTGGCGCCGAGCGGGCCGATGACCGCCTGCACGCAGAGCACCCTCGCCCTGGCGTCCCAGGCCCGCAAGTACGGCCTCGGGCTGGTCTTCGCCACCCAGGCCCCGAAGGGCCTGCACAACCGGATCCCCGGCAACGCCGCCACGCAGTTCTTCGGGCTGCTCAACGCACCGGCCCAGATCGCGGCCGCGCGGGAGATGGCGCAGGCCAAGGGCAGCGACGTCTCCGACATCTCGCGGCTGCGGACCGGGCAGTTCTACGCCGCCGTCGACGGCACCGAGTTCGCGCGGATCCAGGCCCCGTTGTGCCTGAGCCACCACCCGCGCAGCCCGCTCACCGTCGAGGAGGTTCTGCGCCGGGCGCGGGACGGGACCTTGTCCCCTGTGCAGGAGCGGGGGACAGGAGGTAGAAACGGGGAATGATCCGTGTGTTCCTGCTCGACGACCACGAGGTGGTCCGCCGTGGCCTGGCCGACCTGCTGCACAGCGCCGGAGACATCGAGGTGGTCGGCGAGTCCGGTTCGGCGGCGGAGGCGGCCCGCCGGATCCCGGCGCTGCGCCCCGACGTGGCGATCCTCGACGCCCGGCTGCCCGACGGCAACGGCATCGACGTGTGCCGGGACGTCCGCGCCATCGACTCGTCGATCAAGGGCCTGATCCTCACCTCGTACGAGGACGACGAGGCGCTGTTCGCCGCGATCATGGCCGGCGCCGCCGGATACGTCCTCAAGCAGATCCGCGGCACCGACCTCGTCGACGCGGTCCGCCGGGTCGCCGCCGGCCAGTCGCTGCTCGACCCGGCCGTCACCCAGCGGGTCCTCGAACGCATCCGGGGCGGCGTCGAGGGGCCGCGCGAACTCGACTCGCTCACCGAGCAGGAACGCCGCATCCTCGAACACGTCGCCGACGGGCTGACCAACCGGGAGATCGCGGCGAAGATGTTCCTCGCCGAGAAGACGGTCAAGAACTACGTGTCGAGCGTGCTCGCCAAGCTCGGCCTGGAACGGCGTACCCAGGCGGCGGTTCTGGCCACCCGCCTGCTCGGCCCCCGCCGCTGACCCCCGCGCCCCGCGCGTTCCGGGGCCCGTGCGTTCCCACGGTTGTCGTGATTGTCTGCGGTTCAGGCGCTCCCGGCGCGGCGTGTCGACCGCCTGAGCCGCAATTGATCGAGGCGCCCCGGCACCCGAGTGACGGCGCGCGGGTACCACTGTCGCGGCCCACAGCGACTTCGCTGTCGATACGCCGAATTCGCTGTGGGCCACAACAGGAATCTGCTCCGGAGCACCACAGGTTGCAGCCCGCCGGGACGCCGGTGATCGCCTGCCGACCCAGGTGGGCGACAGGTGGGTACCGCCTACGCGGGGCGCGTTGATCAAGGACATATCGTGCCTGTTCCGTCCGCTTTGTCGCGCAACAACTCCTTGATCAACGAGCCGGGCGGGCCGCGACGAGCCGGGCGGGCCGCGACGAGCCGGGCGGGCGGGATGCGCGGGCGGGGCTGGGCAGTGGGGGGCGGGCGGTCAGGTGGGTAGGGGGACGGTCCAGTGGAGCCGGGTGCCGTGCGGCTCGGCCGCGCCGATCTCGAACTCGCCGCCGTGCCGGCGGGCGCGCTCGCCGAGATTGACCAGCCCACCCCGGGCCTTCGCCGGATCGCAGCCGACCCCGTCGTCGACGACCTCCACCGTCAGCCGCCCCCCGGCGACCCGGACCGCCACGGCCACCCGGCCGGCCCGGGCGTGCCGTACCGCGTTGGACAGCGCCTCGCCGAGCACCGCCAGCAGGTCCGGCCGGACCGCCTCCGGCACCGCGCTGTCGATCGGCCCGGTCATCTCCAGCGCCGGCCGGAACCCGAACGACCCGGCGCTGCCCCGGACCACCTCGGTGATCTCGGTACGCAGCTCCGCGGTCGCCGGCGTACGCAGCTCGAAGATGGCCCGGCGGATGTCGCGGATCGTCGAGTCGAGGTCGTCCACGGCGGCGTTGAGCCGGCCGGTCAGCTCCGGCCGGGAGCCGGCCAGCGGCATCGTGCTCTGTAGGTGCAGGCCGGTGGCGAACAGTCGCTGGATGACCACGTCGTGCAGGTCGCGGGCGATGCGTTCGCGGTCTTCGAGGACGACCAGCATCTCCCGCTCCTCCTGGGCGCGGGCGCGTTCCATGGCCAGGGCCGCCTGCCCGGCGAAGCTGGCCAGCAGCGGCGCGTCGTCGTCGGCGCGCACCTGGCGGCCGGCCCGGTGCGCGACGACGAGTACGCCGTGCAGGGTCTCGCCGGCGGCCAGCGGAGCGATCACGGCCGGTCCGGCGCTGACCGCCGTCGGCCAGGGCGCCGCCGCGGCGAGGCTGTCGACCAGCACCTGTTCCCGCCGCGTCACCGAGGCCGAGAAGGTGGTGTCGGCGGCCGGCAGCACCGTACCGACCAGGCCGTTCTCCCGCCGTGTGCCGTCATCGGCCGGCCCGGACCGGTCGCCGGGCGTGGACTCCGCGTCGAGGACCTCGACGGTGAACCGCTCGGTCTCGTCGTCGTAGAGCAGCACCAGCACCATCTCGGCCTCGGCGACCTCGCGCGCCCGCCGGGCCACCAGGGCCAGGGCGTCGGTACGCCGTACCTCGCCGAGCAGCACCGAGGTGATCTCGGCGGCGGCGGCGAGCCAGCGTTCGCGGCGGCTCGCGACGGCGTAGAGCCGGGCGTTCTCGATCGCCACGCCGGCGGCGGCCGCGAGCGCGGTCACGATCTCCTCGTCGTCGTCGGTGAACTCGGCGGAGCCCTGCTTCTCGGCGAGGTAGAGGTTGCCGAAGACGGTGTCCCGGATCCGGATCGGCGCGCCGAGGAAGCTGTGCATCGGCGGATGGTTCGCCGGGAAGCCGTACGACTTGGGGTGCCGGGTGATGTCGGGCATCCGGACCGGACGGGGATCCTCGATGAGCAGGCCGAGCACGCCCCGCCCGTGCGGCAGGTCGCCGATCGCGGCGTGTGCTTCCGGACTGATGCCGTGCGTGATGAACTCGGTCAGCTGCCGGTCCGGCCCGACGACGCCGAGCGCGCCGTAGCGGGCGCCGGCGAGTTCGCAGGCGGCGGCGACGATGCGGGACAGGGTGCTGCGCAGGTCGAGGTCGGTGCCGATGCCCACCACCGCGTCGAGCAGCGCCCGCAACCGTTCCCGGCTGGCGACCACCTCACCGACCCGGTCGAGCATCTCGCGCAGCAGTTCGTCGAGGCGTACCCGGGACAGCGGGGTCAGGCCGAGCGACGGCGTATCACGGTTCGCGGGGTCTCCGGGTGCGCCCATCCGGCCGATCCTATCGACCGCCGCCCGGCCCACAACCACCAGCGTGGGCCGGGCCGGTCGGTGTGCCCCGACCGGCCCGGCCCACGTCCCTGCCGCGCGGGTGGCCGGCAATCCGCCGGCCACCCGCGCCTCCGTTCACTTCAGCCACGGCATCCGCTGGACCAGGGGCAGGCGGCCCCAGACCCGGCCGAGGCCGAGGGTGTCGCCGGCACCGTAGAGCGCGAGCCCGGCGAGGACCGCGGTGTTGATGAGGTGGTCGTCGAGGAAGGGGTTCGTGTCCGGGGGCAGCACCGCGGTCCACATCATCACGTAGAGCAGGCCGCCGGTGACCGCCGCGACCCGGATGCCGATGCCCAGGATCAGGGCGGTGCCGATCGCGGCCAGCCCGACCATGAACAGGATGTCGGCCCAGGCGGCGCCGGCGATGCCGTTGTAGAAGCCGGCGAACGGCCCCTTCACCGCGTTGCCGAGGAAGCCGGCCGTCGGCGACCCGCCGTTGATCCAGGCACGTTCGGTCGGGGTGCTGAAGCCGAGGCCGAACGTCTTGTCGACGAACGCCCACAGGAAGTACCAGCCCAGCGCGAGACGGACGACGGCGAAGACGTGGCGGGTCGCCTTCTGGCGGGGGGTTTCGACGGTCGGGGTGGCCGGCTCGGTGGCGGGTCGGTTCGCCATCGCGGTCATGGTTCCACGTCCTCTCGTACCTGGCCGGTGAGGGAGGCTCCCTCGTGGCCATCTCCATTGGACGCCGTACCCGGACCCGGGCACGAGGGCCGGCGGTCCGTCGCGGCCCGGGACCTTAGACCCGGATCCGACCGGCCGGCCGCCCGCGTCGGGCTCAGCCGCCGGCCCGGGTACGGGCGGCGAGGATCTCGTCGAGGTACCGCCCGCTCCAGTCGCACATCCCGTTGACGATGTCGCGCAGCCCGCGCCCGGCGGCGGTCAGGCGGTAGTCGACGCGGGGCGGCACCGTCGGGTGGACCGTCCGGTCGACGATGCCGTCGCGTTCCAGGGCCCGTAGCGTCTGGGTGAGCATCTTGTGACTGATGCCGGGCAGTTCCCGCTGCAGTTCGGTGAAACGCAGCGTGCCGGATCCGAGGGCGTCGACGGCGTCGAGCGCCCACTTCGTCCCGATCGCGGCGAACACTTCCCGCGCGGTGGTCTCCGCCCGGGTCCGTACGCCGGCCGGGTCGTCGACCGCTGCGGGTATGGGTGCTCCGGTCACCGGTCCGTTCCTCCATCCATCGTCACGCTTCCCTGTCAGTGCCTTTCTTACCAGAAAGTGCGTGTCTTACCTGGAAAGTGCGTACTTCCCGGCTCCTCCGACCCGTCCTAGCGTTCCACGGGCGGGCGCGGCCGCCGCCGCGCCGACCGACGAGAGGGGCACCACGATGGCGATCCTGAAGACGTACGCCCGGCTCTGGGTCGACGACCTGGACCGGGCACTGCCGCTGCTGACCGAACTGGTGGGCGCCGCGCCGGACCTGCGGTTCGGGTTCGGCGGGGTGGAGCTGGCGGCCGTCGGCGACTTCCTGGTCATCGCCGGCCCGGCCGAACAGCGGGCCCGCTACGCCGACGCCAGCGCCACCGTCGTGGTGTCGGACCTCGACGAGGTCGTCACGCGGCTGGCCGCACACGGCGGGCGGGTCACCGTACCGGTCGCGGCCAGCGAGACCGGCCGGTTCCTCTACGCCGAGCATGCCGGCGGCGCCCAGGTCGAGTACGTCGAGTGGGTGCCCGAACTCGTCCGGCGGATTCTCGGCTAGCGGCGTGCCGGCCGGCCCGCCGGTGGTCACGCCCGGCCCGACGGATATCGTCACGTGGACGGATGCGTGCAGGCATGCACGGAGCTCGTCGGCGGCGGTCGTCGTGGGGGCGGTCGCCGCCGTTCCGTCGTGCCAAGCAGGGGAGCCGCGTGTTCAACATCCAGGTCGGCCATCCGGTCGCCGACACCTGCGTGGTGACGCTGTCCGGAGAGCTCGACATGACGTTCACCGGCCGGCTGCGGGAGATCGTCGACGGCGCCTGCCCGGTGCCGGATGTCCGTTGGGTGGTGGTCGACCTGCACCGGGTCAGCATGATCGACTCGAGTGCGATCAAGGAGCTGGTCGACGCGCACTACGCCGCGGCCGGCCGCGGGCAGGTCCTGCTGGTCCGCAACGCGCGCGGCATCGTCGACCGGGTCCTGCGGGTCGCCGGGGTCTCCGCGGCCCTCGGCATGCCGCCGCCGTCGACCGGGACCGTCTATCCCGGACAGGCCCACCCGGCCGGCCGGAGCGAACGGTGAACGCCACGGCCTGCACCGTCGGCCGCGATTTCGCCACGGGCATCTCCACCGTCACCGTCAGCGGGCAGCTCGACGAGTCCGCCCTCGTCAGCCTGATCGCGGCCCTGCGCCGGGCGCTCCTGGACGCCCCGCTGGCCGTCGTCGTCGACCTGCACGCCGCGCGGATCGTGCGCGCCACCGCGCTGCGTACGCTCATCGAGGTCGCCGCTCCCGGCCGGACCTCGACCCCGTTGCTGCTGTGCGCCGAGCCCGCAAGTGCCACCGGGCGCATCGTCTACCGGATGCTCGGCCGGCTGTTCGACATCTGCCCCGCGGTGCCGGACGCGGTGGCCGTGGTGACCCGACGTCCGACCCCGGTCGGCCGCCGGCACCGGCTGCTGCCGGCCCACCCGTCGTCGGCGGCGCTGGCCCGCCGTACGGTGTCGGCCGCCTGCCAGGACTGGCAGTGCGACGACCTCGCCGACGACGCCGTCGTCATCACCTCGGAACTGGTCAGCAACGCCATCGAACACGCCGGCACCGAACTCGACCTCACCGTGTACCGCGTCGACGGCACGGTCTGGCTCGGGGTCCGCGACCGGGATCCGCGCGCGCCGCACATGCCGCCGCCCGACTCGTTCCCGGACGGCCGGGCCTGGCGCGGCCGCGGCCTCGCGATCGTCAACGTGCTGGCCCGGGACTGGGGATTCGCCGAGGCCGACGACGGCAAGACCGTCTGGGCCGCGGTGGGCCCGAAACCCGCGCCGCGCCCGCCGTCGGAACCGTGACGGCGGGCTGCGACGGCAATTGTGCCGCTATGCGAGGATTGTTCCGTGAGCTTATCCACGGAGCCGCCCGGCTCCACGGTCAGCGGCGTCGGCACCCTCGTCGACGGTCTGTCGGCGCTGGCCCGGGTGCTGGTCGGGATGACCGCGCACACGCTGGCCAGGCTGGACGTCGACATCACCCTTCCGCAGTACCGGATGCTCGTCCTGCTCGTCTCCAACGGACCGCGCCGCACCGTCGACCTGGCGGCGGACCTGGGGGTGCACCCGTCGACCGTCACCCGGACGTCGGACCGGTTGATCCGCCGCGGGCTGGTCCGCCGCGAGCACCGTGAGCAGGACCGGCGGGTCGCCTGGGTCGGCCTGACCAGTGAGGGGTGCGCGCTGGTGGGGGCGGTGACCCGGCAGCGGGCCGGTGAGATCCGGGCCCTGGTCGAGTCGGTCGGCGTGGTCGACCCGCGGGCGCTGGCGTCGGTGCTCCAGGCGTTGGTCGCCGCCTCCGGCGAGCTGCCCGAGGCCCAGTGGTGGGAGCGCTGGGCGCGCTCGGCGCGCCACCCGTGACGCGGCTCAGCGCACGCCGTCGGGGTCGCCGAGCGGCGAGTCGGTGGGCAGACCGAAGAGGCCGAGCAGGCCGGTGGCCCAGATCTGCCGGCGGACGAACGGCGAAAGGCTCTCCAGCACCAGTTCCGCGCCACTGACCGTGGCGGCCTTGTGGCAGGCGACGAGTTCGCCGATGCCGGTCGAGTCGATGAAGGTGACCAGGGCGAGGTCGAGCACGACCGACCGGGGGCGGGACCGGGCCAGGGTGGCGATGACGGCGTCGCGTACGTCGCCCACGGTGGCCAGATCGATCTCGCCCTCGAGGGTGAACCGGACCTGGGTCCCCGACTCGGTCTGGCGGATCAGCAACTGCACGTCGTACCTCCCGCGCAGTGACCGATCCCCGCGCGCTGACCGATCCCCACACAGTGCCTGATTCCCGCGCAGTGACTGATCATGGACGGGTAAGCCTGTATATATGCAATCATCCTGGGCGTCACGTTACGCTACCGCGGTCGCTTCGCGCCACACTCCCGTCCCGCCGCACGGGTCCGTCGTACGGGTGCGGCGAAGTGTCGGACCGACCCGCCCCGGCCGGCTTATGGTCTTCGGGTGACAGTCCCATCCGAAGACGCCGAGTTCGGCGCGGACAGCGTGGTCGACGCCGCCGTCGACGGCGACGTGGAGATCGCCGAGGATCCCGGCGTCGACGCCGAGCCCGCCGAGAACGTCGCCGTCGACGCCGAACTCAGCGCGGATCCGACCGGCGCCGCACTGTCGGCGGAGGACGGCACGGGATCCGACCAGGACGGCGCGACCGGCTACGTCGCCGACGACGACATTCCCGGCGACGACGGCAGTGGCGGCGCGTCGGGTGGCGCCGGCGACGGCACCTGACAATTGCCGGCCGCGTTCCGCGGAAAAGACCGGGACGCAATTGTGTTTCCGGGCCGTGAACGATTGTGCCCCGTCATTAGGTGCCACGGCCGTCCGCAGCCGGATCGCCGCGACCAGCAGCGACGGAGTGGGAACGCTTGCGTGCTGTAGTTGATTCGTCACCCGACTCCCGGTGTGGTTGCTTTGTCGGAAGCACTCGATGTATGCGAAGCTGCGGCGAGATTTCGCGCTTCCGGCGCATTCATCCAGGAGGTCTTCTATGGCGTGGTCCTTCGCGCATTCCCTGATATTCGCTCTGGCTCTGCTGGTCGGCGTCGCGGTCGGTTGGTTCGTGTGGGGCCGTGGCCCACGCGCCCCGGAGACCGGCGTGAGCACCGTCGATACCGCGGAGTCCGCCCCGACCGGCACGCTGCCCCCTGTCGTACCGGTCCCGACCCCGGTCGTCGACCCCGCGCCGGCGTCCGCCGGCCCCGTCGACAATGCCGCCGACGCCACCACGGCGGATCTCGCACCGGCGGCGTCCGCCGTGCCCGTGGCCTCCGCGTCCGCCGGTTCCACGACGGACGAGCCGGCCGCGGTGTCCGAGCCGGCCGTCGCGGCGGAACCGCGGATCGCCGTCGAGTCGGAGCCCGTCCCGACGACGGCGGACGAGCCGGCCCCCGCCGTGGATCCCGTGCCGGTGGTGGAGTCGAAGCCCGAGCCGGTCGCGGCCGAGCCGGTGGCGGAGCCGGCCGTCGCGCCGGTGCCGGTCGTCGCTGCCGAGCCGGTGGTCGAGACGGCCGCGACGGCTGGTCCGGCCGCCGTGGTGGACCCCGCGCCGGTCGAGGCCGTGGTGTCGCAGCCCGAGCCGGAGGCGGTCGTCGCGACCGAGCCCGCCGCCACCGAATCGGTCGAGCCCATCGAACCCGTTCCCGCCGAGCCGGTCGCCGCGACGCAGTCGGAGCCGGAGCCGGTGGTGCCGGTCGCCGTCTCCGACCCGGAACCGATCACGGAGCCGGTCGCCGCGGTGGCGCCCGAGCCGACCCCCGAGCCGGCGCCGGCCCCCGAGCCCGAGCCGGTGCCGGCGGCGGTCGTCGTACCCGCGCAGGCGGTCGGGGCTGATCCCCTCGAGCCGGCCGACGACCTGCGCCGGATCGAGGGGATCGGACCGAAGACGGCCGCAGTCCTGACGGCGGCCGGGATCCGCACCTACCGCCAGCTCGCCGACAGCGACGTGGAGACGCTGCGCGGCACGCTGAAGGCGGCCGGCGTACGGATCACGCCGGGCGTGGCCGCCTGGCCGCAGCGGGCCCGCACGCTGGTCGAGGTGACCGAGCCGGTCGGCTGACCGGCACCTGCCGCCGGTGGCCGGCCGTGACGCCCGGCCACCGGCGGCTCCGTGTCTACGGTCCCCGCCCGGCACGAGCATTCAGCTCCGCGCGATTGCGGCGGACGAGATCATGGTGAGAGCGTGGGCGCTTCGCCGGATCTGTCGCGCGGCTTCTCCTCGATCGGCGCGGTGCCACGCGGCATGGCACCGGTTCCAGCGACGGAGCGACAGATTGTCTTCATCGGACCGACAGATAGCCAGTAGTGGATCTACGGTCGTCGAACACTGATCGGAGCTCGTATGTACGTCCCCGCCCGGTGACGCGGGGACCGACTCCCAGGTGGGCGCCCATGAGTACCACGCAGGCTGGCAAGACCTCCCTTCCCCTCGAACTGGAGCAGCGGCCCCGTACCGGTGTGATCGTCGGTTGGAGTGTCGCCGCCGGCATTCTCCTGTCGGTCCTGTGGTCGTTCGAGTTCGTCGACTCGGTGATCGGCGACAACGTGGCCAACGCCCTGCTCGGCCACGACGCCAAGGAGACCGCGATCGCCGGCACCGCGGCCGGGCTGCTGTTCGCGTTCGTCTCCGGCCTCGCCGGCACCTTCACGGCGTGCAACATCGCCGTGGCCGCCTCGGTCGGGCCGATGGGCCAGGCCGGTGCGGCCCGGGGCGCTCACGACGGTCCGGTCCGCGCCCTGTTGCGCCCGGTCGGCTGGCTGACGCTGGGCATGGTCGTCGTCTCGGCGGTGTACGGCTTCGTCGGGGTGCTCCTCGGTGACCGGCTGCCACAGCTGTCCACCGAGACCGTCGGCGACATGCCGGTCCGCATCATCCAGTCGTCGGTGGTCTTCGGCCTCATCGGCCTGGCGTTGACGTACCTCGGTCTGGCCGCGCTGAAGGTCGTGCCGGATCCGTTCGCGCACCGGCCGGTGGCCCGGGTGGTGACGCTCGGCGCGTTGATCGGCGGCTTCCTGATCGGCCGGCCGTACCCGCTGTTCAACAAGCTCTTCCACTGGGCCGTCGACACCGGCAACCCGTTGTACGGCGCGGGTGCGTTCGTGCTCCAGTCGCTGGGCAACGTCGTCGTGGTGACCGCGCTGTTCGCGTTGCTGATCGCCGGCACCCGGGGCCGGTTCCTGCGTTGGCTGTCGGACAGCCCGGTCCGGACGACCGTCATCACCGCGTCGCTGCTGATCGCGCTCGGGGTCTTCACCGTCGTCTACTGGGACCTGCGGGTGCCGGCCATGTTCGGCTTCGGCTGGTTCCCGATGATGCCGTACCGCTGAGCCGTGCGGGACCGGCCCCGCCGGCGGCGTTCGACGCCGCCGGCGGGGCCGGCGTCGTTATGCGGGGGTCCGGGCGGGGGAGCGGCGTAGCCGGGACCCGAGCCGGTCGTCGACGCCGAACCGGCCGGATCCGATCGCCGCGAACAGCAGCGCGGCGACGCCGAGGGCGAGGACCAGTTCGGCGCCGCCGTCGCCGACGAAGATGCCGTTGCCGGCGTGGGCGAACAGGTAGGCGCCGAGCATGTCGACGGCCAGCAGCACCCCGGCGACCGGCAGCGCGGCGCCCAGGATCAGGGCCGCGCCGCCGACGAGTTCGACGAGCGCGGCGAACCAGGCGGACAGGGTCGGCAGCGGTACGCCCATCTGGCCGAAGCCGGCGGCGGTGGCGTCCATCCCGTTGGTCACCAGTTTCTGCCACCCGTGGGCGACGAAGACGACGCCGATGCCGATGCGGGCCAGCAGGATCGCCAGATCCTGTACGAGGGTGCGCGGGGCCATGGCAGCTCCATTCGATCTACGACAGATGATTGAGCGCTCAACGAAAGCGTCGCAGTGGCCCGGGAGATCGACAAAGAAATGTCGAAAAGCTCATCGCCGTGGCACCTGCCGGTGCCCGCTCCAGGTTCGTGGGGTACCGGAGGTCACGCCGGCTCCGTGCGACTGTGGCCTGCGTCACTGCGGGAACATAGGGCACCGTTTGTAACTTGAGTGGAGCAAGCTCAACTCAATGGATGGCAGGTGCTCGATGGCAACTCTTCCCGTACTGCCGCTGACCGACGACGTCCTGCTCCCCGGCATGGTCATTCCGGTGACCCTCGACGCGACCACCCAGGCCGCCGTCGACGCGGCCCGGGCGACCGGCGACAAACAGGTCCTGGCCGTGCCCCGCGTCGACGGTGAATACGGCCCGGTCGGCGCGGTCGCCACGATCGAGAAGGTCGGCCGGCTGCCCAGCGGCGAACCCGCCGCCGTGGTCCGCGGCCTGTCCCGGGCCCGGATCGGCTCCGGCGTGCCCGGCCCCGGCGCCGCGCTCTGGGTCGAGGCCACCCCGCTGACCGAACCGGCACCCGCCGGCAGGGCCCGCGAACTCGCCCGCGAATACAAGGCCCTCATGACCGCCGTGCTCCAGCAGCGCGGCGCCTGGCAGGTGATCGACGCCGTCGAGCGGATGACCGACCTGTCGGAACTCGCCGACTCCGCCGGCTACGCCCCGTGGCTCACCGTCGCCCAGAAGTCCGAACTGCTCGCCGCCGGCGACGTCACCGCCCGGCTCGAACTGCTCGTCGGCTGGGTCCGCGACCACCTCGCCGAGCAGGAGGTCACCGAGCGGATCAACACCGACGTACGCGAGGGGCTGGAGAAGTCGCAGCGCGACTTCCTGCTCCGCCAGCAGCTCGCCGCGATCCGCAAGGAACTCGGCGAGGACGAGCCGGACGGCTCCGCCGACTACCGGGCCCGCGTCGAGGCCGCCGACCTTCCCGAGAAGGTACGCGAGGCGGCGCTGCGCGAGGTCGGCCGGCTGGAGCGGGCCAGCGACCAGTCCCCGGAGTCGGGATGGATCCGTACCTGGCTCGACACCGTGCTCGAGATGCCGTGGTCGGTGCGTACCGACGACAACACCGACCTGGCCGCGGCCCGCGCCGTGCTCGACGCCGACCACGCCGGACTGTCCGACGTCAAGGACCGGATCCTGGAATACCTGGCGGTGCGCAACCGGCGCGCGGAGCGCAACCTCGCCGTCGTCGGCGGCCGCGGCTCCGGCGCGGTACTGGCGCTGGGCGGCCCGCCCGGGGTCGGCAAGACCAGCCTCGGCGAGTCCGTCGCCCGCGCGCTCGGCCGCAAGTTCGTCCGGGTCTCGCTCGGCGGCATCCGCGACGAGGCCGAGATCCGCGGCCACCGCCGCACCTACGTCGGCGCGCTGCCCGGCCGGATCGTCCGGGCGCTGCGCGAGGCCGGCTCGATGAACCCGGTCGTGCTGCTCGACGAGGTCGACAAGATCTCCGCCGGGTACGCCGGCGACCCGGCCGCCGCCCTGCTCGAGGTGCTCGACCCGGCGCAGAACCACACGTTCCGCGACCACTACCTCGAGGTGGACCTCGACCTGTCCGACGTGCTGTTCCTGGCGACGGCGAACGTGGTCGAGGCGATCCCCGGCCCGCTGCTGGACCGGATGGAACTGGTCACCCTGGACGGCTACACCGAGCAGGAGAAGGTCGCGATCGCCCGCGACCACCTGCTGCCCCGGCAGGTGGAGCGGGCCGGACTGACCGCCGACGACGTCACGGTCGACGACGCCGCGCTGGCCCGGATCGCCGGCGAGCACACCCGGGAGGCCGGCGTACGGCAGCTCGAACGTGCCCTGGCGAAGATCCTGCGCAAGGTCGCGGTGAAGCTGGCGACCGAGCCCGGCCAGGTGTCGGTGACCGTCGACAATCTGGCCGGCTACCTCGGCCGGCCCCGGTTCACCCCGGAGTCGGCGGAGCGTACGGCGGTCCCCGGCGTGGCGACCGGCCTCGCCGTCACCGGCGCCGGCGGCGACGTGCTGTTCATCGAGGCGACCAGCATGGAGGGCGAACCGGGCCTGACCCTGACCGGCCAGCTCGGCGACGTGATGAAGGAGTCGGCCCACATCGCGCTGTCCTACCTGCGCTCGCACGGCCGTGAACTCGGCCTCGACCCGAACGCCCTCGCGGGCCGGCGGATCCACCTGCACGTGCCGGCCGGTGCGGTGCCCAAGGACGGCCCGAGCGCCGGCGTCACCATGGTCACCGCCCTGGCGTCACTGGCCTCCGGCCGCCCGGTACGTCCCGAGTTCGGGATGACCGGCGAGGTGACCCTGGCCGGCCGGGTGCTGCCGATCGGCGGGGTGAAGCAGAAACTGCTCGCCGCGCACCGGGCCGGGCTGACCGAGGTGGTCATCCCGGCGCGCAACGAGCCGGACCTCGACGACGTGCCGGCCGAGGTACGCGCGGCGCTGACCGTGCACACCCTCGCCGACGTCGCCGACGTGCTCGCCCTGGCGCTGCGGCCGGCGCAGGACGCCGACCGGCGCGACGGAGCGGTGCTCGCCGCCGCCTGACCGGGTCTAGATCATGCGGGCGGTGCCGGCGCTGGTAGCGTGGCCAGTGCCGGTACCACCCGCGCGGGAGAGACCACCTGGCCGAACCAGGCGGCGCCGAAGGGGCAACTCCTCCCCGGAACCTCTCAGGCAAAAGGACCACGCGGGCAGGCGCTCTGGAGTCGACGCGGACCATCCGCGCCGGTGACAGAAGGGGAGGCCGCCTCGTCGACCTCGCCCGGGAGATGCCTGTGAGTACCAGACCCTTCGCCGACCGTCACATCGGACCCGACGCCGCCGCCGAGCGCCGGATGCTGGAAACCGTCGGCTACGACTCCGTCGACGAGCTGATGGACGCCGCGATCCCCGAGGTCATCCGCTGGCACGACGGCCTCGACCTGCCGCCGGCCGCCACCGAGGCCGAGGTGATCGCCGAACTGCGTGCCCTCGCCGCCCGCAACACCGTCGCCGTCTCCATGATCGGCCTGGGCTACCACGGCACCCACACCCCGGCCGTCATCCGTCGCAACGTGCTGGAGAGCCCGGCCTGGTACACCGCGTACACGCCGTACCAGCCGGAGATCAGCCAGGGCCGGCTGGAGGCGCTGCTCAACTTCCAGACCATGGTCACCGACCTGACCGGCCTGGCCACCGCCAACGCCTCCATGCTCGACGAGGGCACCGCCGCCGCCGAGGCGATGACGCTCGCCCGCCGCGCCGCGAAGAGCAAGAGCCCGGTGTACGTCGTCGACGCCGACACCCTGCCGCAGACCGTCGCCGTCATCCGGACCCGGGCCGAACCGCTCGGCATCGACGTACAGGTCGTCGACCTGGACGCCGACGACCTGCCGACCGAGTTCTTCGGCCTGCACCTGCAGTACCCGGGCGCGTCCGGCGCGGTCCGCGACCACGCCCCGCTCGTCGAGGCCGCCCACGCCACCGGCGCGCTCGTCGCCGTCGCCGCCGACCTGCTCGCCCTCACCCTGCTGCGCCCGCCCGGCGAGATCGGCGCCGACATCGCCGCCGGCACCACCCAACGCTTCGGCGTACCGATGGGCTTCGGCGGCCCGCACGCCGGCTACCTCGCCGTCCGCGCCGGCCTGGAGCGGATGCTGCCCGGCCGGCTCGTCGGGGTGTCCCGCGACGCCGCCGGCGCACCCGCCTACCGGCTCGCGTTGCAGACCCGCGAGCAGCACATCCGGCGCGAGAAGGCGACCAGCAACATCTGTACCGCCCAGGTGCTGCTCGCGGTGATGGCCGGCATGTACGCCGTCTACCACGGGCCGGCCGGCCTGAAGGCGATCGCGGAGCGTACCCACGCGATGGCCGCCCGGCTCGACGCCGGACTGCGCGCCGGCGGGGTGACCACCGCCCACGGCGCGTTCTTCGACACCGTGACCGCGGTCGTGCCCGGCCGGGCCGCCGACGTGGTCGCCGCCGCCGCGCGACGCAACGTCAACCTGCGGCTCGTCGACGCCGACCGGGTCGGGATCTCCTGCGACGAGACGACCGTCGAGGCGCACCTGACCGAGGTGTTCGCCGCCTTCGGCGTCGCCGCCCCGACTGAGCCCGCTGCCCCGGTGGAGCCCGTCGACACCGCCCTGCCGGCCGCCCTGCTGCGCACCGGCGACTACCTGACCCATCCGGTCTTCTCCCGGCACCACTCGGAGACCGCGATGCTGCGCTACCTGCGCCGGTTGTCCGATTCCGACTACGCGCTGGACCGCGGCATGATCCCGCTCGGCTCCTGCACGATGAAGCTCAACGCCACCACCGAGATGGAGCCGGTGAGCTGGCCCGAGTTCGCCGACCTGCACCCGTTCGCCCCCGCCGACCAGGCCGCCGGCTACCGCGACCTGGTCGCCTCGCTGGAGGGCTGGCTCGCCGAGGTCACCGGCTACGACGCCGTCAGCGTCCAGCCGAACGCCGGCTCGCAGGGCGAACTCGCCGGCCTGCTGGCGATCCGCGCCTACCACCTGTCGCGCGGCGACACCGGCCGCGACGTCTGCCTGATCCCGTCGTCGGCGCACGGCACCAACGCCGCCAGCGCGGTGATGGCCGGCATGCGGGTCGTCGTGGTCGCCTGCGACCCCGACGGCAACGTCGACCTGGTCGACCTCGACCGCCGCATCGGGCAGCACCGGGACACCCTCGCCGCGATCATGGTCACCTACCCGTCGACGCACGGGGTGTACGAGACCGGCATCGCGTCACTGTGCGCCAAGGTGCACGACGCCGGCGGCCAGGTGTACGTCGACGGCGCCAACCTCAACGCCCTGCTCGGGTACGCCAAGCCGGGACGGTTCGGGGCCGACGTGTCGCACCTCAACCTGCACAAGACGTTCTGCATCCCGCACGGCGGCGGCGGGCCGGGCGTCGGTCCGGTGGCGGTCCGGGCGCACCTGACGCCGTTCCTGCCCCACGACCCGCTGGTGGCCGCCGCCGGTGACGCGGAGTCCGGTGCGGGCGCGACCCGGCCGGTGATCTCGGCGGCCCGGCACGGCTCGGCCGGCATCCTGCCGATCCCGTGGGCCTACCTGCGGATGATGGGCCCGGACGGGCTGGCCCGGGCGACCGGCGTGGCGGTCCTGGCGGCCAACTACGTGGCGGCCCGGCTGCGCGCCCACTTCCCGGTGCTGTACGCCGGCAACAAGGGGCTCGTCGCCCACGAGTGCATCCTCGACCTGCGGCCGCTGACGAAGGCGACCGGGGTCAGCGTCGACGACGTCGCGAAGCGGCTGATCGACTACGGCTTCCACGCGCCGACGATGTCGTTCCCGGTCGCCGGGACGCTGATGGTGGAGCCGACCGAGAGCGAGGACCTGGCCGAACTGGACCGGTTCTGCGACGCGATGATCGCCATCCGGGCCGAGATCGACAAGGTCGGTTCGGGTGAGTGGCCCAAGGGCGACAACCCGCTGTCCAACGCCCCGCACACGGCGGCGATGGTGACCGGCGACGAGTGGCCGTACGCCTATCCGCGTTCGGTGGCGGCGTTTCCCGCCGGGGTGGACCGGGCGGCCAAGTACTGGCCTCCGGTGCGCCGGATCGACGGAGCGTTCGGTGACCGGAACCTGGTCTGCGCCTGCCCGCCGCCGGAGGCGTTCGAGCAGTGACCGTCGGTCACGGTCCGTGCGCGGATCGGGGCCCGATAACCGGTCGGGCCGGCAGGCTCAGGTCAGGCGGCCAGGGCGTGTCGGGCCGGACCACGGTGCGGTGCGATAGTGCTGCCGTCCGGCAACAGCTCACCGGTGTCCTCGAAGCTGATGACACCGTTGCAGAGCAGGCTCCAGCCCTGCTCGGGGAAGCAGGCGATGACGCGTGCGGCTTCCCGGTCGGTGGCGTCGGCGGAGGGGCAGGTCGGTTGGTGCTGGCACATCAGGATCTCCGGTGTGGGGGCGGCGCGTTCGGCTGTGTAGAAACTCACATGAACAGTGATGCACGTTACCAAGTCGAACGACGCGTTTTCGAGCAGGTAACGGCATGATCAGGGGAGAATCCACCCTTCGTATGAGGCACATCGGACCACTTGTCGTGGGCGCGCTCCCAATTCGCCCCCTTGCGTCACACACTGTGACCGAATTCGGGCAAAGCGTACTCCGGGAGCGCTCTCGCCTGGAGTGGCGGATCACCGACGGTGGCGATCCGACCCGGCTGCTCGAGGACTTCCTCGCCGCCGCCGGACTCCCGGTCCGCGACCTGGCCGCTCCGCCCCTCCCACCCGTGCCCGGCGCACCGGCCGGCGCCACCGTGTACTTCTCCGCCGCGGCCGCCGCCCACGCCATCGGCGCGCCGACCGGCCCCGCCAGCCCCGTACCCGCGGTACCCGACCTGGTCGCCGTCGTGTACGAACCGGCCGTCGGCCACGGGCCCGTCGCCGGACCGGCCGACCCCGACGGCGCGGACGCCGGACCGGCCGACGCGCCCGACGGCGGCTGGTGGCTCGGACCGTGGCGGGAGAGCTGGACGCCGGCACAGCACGCGGCCGCCGTCGAGCAGGCCCGCGCGGCCATCGCCCGCGGCGACGTCTACCAGGTCAACGTCGTCGGGCACGCGTCCGCCGACTACACCGGCGACCCGCTGCCCGCCCTCGCCCGGCTCGCCACCCTGCCGGGTGCCCGCTACGGCGGCGTGCTCGCCGGATCCGGCTGGGCCATCGGCTGCGCCTCCCCGGAAACCCTGGTCGAGGTGACCGCCGGGCGGGCCGTTACCCGACCGATCAAGGGCACCCGCCCGGCGACCGCCACCGGCCGGGCCGAAATCCTCGCGTCGCCGAAGGAACGCGCCGAACACGTCATGATCGTCGATCTGGAGCGCAACGACCTGGCCCGGGTCGCGAAGACCGGCACCGTACGCGTCGACGAGCTCTACGGCATCCGGCGCTGGTGCGACCTGTGGCAGGCCGAGTCCGTCGTCTCCGCCGACCTCGCCGACGGATGCGGCCTGGCCGACCTGCTACGCGCCGTCTGCCCCGGCGGCTCGGTGACCGGGGCGCCCAAGCACGCCGCGCTGGCCGAGATCGCCGCCCGGGAACCGGTCGGCCGGGGCGCCAGCATGGGCGCGCTCGGCTGGATCGGACCCGACCGCGTCGACCTCGGCCTGACGATCCGTACGGCCGCCGTCGACGCCGACCGGGTGCACGTCTGGGCCGGCGGCGGCATCACCTGGGGCAGCGACCCGGACGCCGAGGTCGCCGAGGCGGCGGCGAAGGCCGCCCCGGTCCGCGCCGCCCTCGCCGGCCCGGCCGGCGCCCGCCGCCCACGCTGACCCGTGCCGGCCCGCGGCCACCGGCGGCCGCGTCTCGCCCGGCCGCGTCTTCGCCCGAGCGTGGCACGGGCGGGTGCGGCACACCGTGGCCGCGGCACGGGCAGTTGACGGCCTGGAGGCGATCACGCGCCGCCGGTCGCGGTCGACGCCATCCGGCGGCCGGGTACCACTGTCGCGGCATACGCCGAATTCGCTGTATCCACACTGAATTCGCTGTGGACCGCAACAGCAACCCCCTCGCGGGACCCGCCCGACCGGATCGGCCGCCGGATCGGCCTTACCGGATTCGCCCCCAGCCGATCGGATCCGCCCCCACCCGGCGGGCCCGGCCGCGCTCGCAGTCCACCTCCCCGCCGCGTCCCACCCCCGCGCGGCGGGCGGGCGTCGGCTAGCCTTGCCGGCATGACGATGCGGCCGATCCGGATCATCGGCGACGCGGTGCTGCGCAGCCCCTGCGACCCCGTCACCAGCTTCGACGCCGAGCTGCGCGCCCTGGTCACCGACCTGATGGACACCCTGCTCGGGGCACCCGGCCGGGCCGGCGTCGCCGCGCCGCAGATCGGGGTCGGCGTCCGGGTGTTCGTCTACGACGCCGACGGCCACCGGGGCCACCTGGTCAACCCGACGCTCGAGCTGTCCGAGGAGACCCAGGACGGCGAGGAGGGCTGCCTGTCCATCCCCGGCCTGTACTTCCCGACCCCGCGCGCCATGCACGCCACCGCCCACGGCTTCGACCAGCACGGCGAACCGCTGACGATCACCGGCAGCGGCTTCCTGGCCCGCGCGCTGCAGCACGAGACCGACCACCTCGACGGCCGGCTCTACGTCGACACGCTGCGCGGCGACGTACGCCGCCAGGCACTGCGGGAGATCCGGGCCAACCCCCGCGCCCGCAGCTGACCGATTCCGGTCGGCCGGCACCCCGTCCGGTCAGAGCACGATTGTCCGCGGATGCTCGTGGCGCAGGAAGTCGTGGTGCGAGATGTCCCAGCCGTACGCGCCGGTGCGGCCGAAGACGAGCACGTCACCGACCCGTAGCCGGGCCACCCGCTGCCCCCGGGTCAGTACGTCGCGCGGCGTGCACAGCTCACCGACCGCGTCGACCGGCACGTCACGCACCTCCGGCCGGGCGAACGGGTACGGCCACCGGTCAACCGGCAGCACCGCGAACGGATGGCTGTAGCCCCAGGCCGCCGGCAGCCGGAAGTGGTGGGTGCCACCGCGCAGCACGGCGAACCACCGGCCGTGGGTGTGCTTGAGGTCCAGCACTTCCGCGGCGTACCAGCCGGCGTCGGCGGCCAGCCAGCGGCCCGGCTCGAAGACCAGCTCGGCGCCGGCCGGCAGCAGGTCACCGACCGGCGCCAGACCGTGCCGCAGCACCTCGAGGTCGAACTCCGCCGGGCCGGTGCCGTCGGACCCCGCCCCCGCGTCGGCATGGTCGACACCGAGGCCGCCGCCGACGTTGACGTACGCCAGGTCCAGGCCGTGCCGGGCGGCGGCCGCGACCGACCAGCGGACCGCGTCCACGACGAAGCCGGCGTGCGCGGCCGCGTCGAGGTTGTTCGACACCGCGTGCAGGTGGAAGCCGACCGGCCGGACGGCGGGCAGCGTCGCGGCCAGCCGGAGCACCTCGGGCAGCTCCGCCTCGTCGACGCCGAACGGGGTCGGGGTGCCGGTCATCCGGTGGCTGCCGCCGGGGCCGCCCGCCGCCCGGTTGACCCGTACCGCGACCGGCACCGCGGCCCCGGCGCCCGGCGCCGTTCCGCCGGTCCCGCCATCGGCCGCGACCAGCGCCAGGCGGCGCAGCTCGAGCGCGCTCTCCACGTTGACCAGCGCCCCGGCGTCGACCGCCGTCCGCAGCTCGGCGTCGGTCTTGCCCGGACCGCCGAACACGATCCGGGCCGCGCCGGCGGCCCGCGCCAGCGCCAGCTCGCCGCCGGAGGCGACCTCGAGCCCGTCGGTGGCGGCGGCGAGCGCGGCCACCACGTCCGGGTGCCCGTTCGCCTTCACCGCGTACAGCAGGGTGCTGCCGGCCGGCAGGGCGGCCCGCAGGGCCGCCGCCCGCCGCCGCAGCACCGCCCGGTCGTAGACGTACGCGCAGACCGGGCCGGGCAGCGCCCGGACCGCGGCGGCGACCCGCTCAGGCAGCATGCAGCGGGTTCCGTACCGGGATGTAGACGTCGCCGTCGCCGGCCAGCCGCATCCGGACCAGCGCCTTGTGCGGCACCCGGGCGGCGGTCAACGCCGCGTGGTCGGCGGCGGCGTCGGCGGCGGTCGCCGGGTCGACCCGCAGCGGCTCGTACACCTCGTCGACCACCGCCCGGACGGCCCGCCACGCGGCCGGCTCGGCGAGCCCGTGCGAGCCGGCCAGCCGCACCACCAGCTCGCCGAGGTGCGCCTGCAGCGCGGTGTAGCCGACCTTGGCCCGCATCACGTCCACGTCGTCGGTGCCGACGACCGAACCCGGCCACAGCGGCACCGACCGGCCGGCGGCGGCCAGCCTCGGCCGGTGCAGCCGCAGCCCGGCGAAGTCGCGGAAGACGATCCGGTGCGGCACCCCGGCGACGAACGTCGGCAGGCAGTTCTGCAGGTGCGCCTCCAGCCCGATCCCGTACCGGGTGGCCAGGCGCAGCACCGGGGTCAGCAGCAGCCGGGCGTATTCGGTCAGGAACCCCAGCGCGGCGTCGGCCGGGTCCGGCCGGCCGCGGGTCGCGGCGTACCGGTCGACCAGGCCGGCGAGCACGGTGCCGGCACCGTCGCGGGCCGGCAGCGCACCACCGGGTACGGCGACCTCGTCGGCCGCCAACCGGTCGTCGAGACCGGACCGCAGGATCGCCGACGCGTCCCGCCCGCCGCCGACCGGCAGCGCCGACCCGGCGGTCTCGGCCAGCAGCAGCACCCGCCCGCCGGCCGGGTCGTCGGCGAGCAGCCGGTGCAGCAGAGCGGAGATCGCCGGCCCGTTGCGGGTGCTGGCGACCGAGATCGTCCGGCGGGTCGACGTCACCTGGATGTCCAGCGACACCTTCAGGTAGCGGTGCCGGCCGTCGCGGCCGGGCGGCAGCAGCAGGGTCCGCAGCGCCGCCGTCGGCGCGGCCGCCAGTGTCCCGTCGAGCGGGCGCAGCGCGCCGTCCCGCCACAGGTCGGCGTACCGGTGTGCCAGCACCGACTCCAGTTGCCAGGCGTGCACCGGCTGGCTGACGTACCCGGGGGGCGCGGCGGGCACGTCCGGGTAGGCGGCGGCCAGGTCGGCGCCGACGTCGTCGCCGGTGAGCAGGTCCCGCCGGACGGCGACGAACCCGACCCGGGTCGCCCCGGCCTCGAGGTCGTGGGCGAGGACCTCGGCGACGCTCCACCCCAGCCGGGTACGTCCGCACGGGTGCAGGTTGTGCCCGTCGACGGCGAGCCGTTCGGCGTGCACCGCGAACCCGTCGGCGCCGGACCCGGCCGGCACCGGGCGGGCGGCCCGCCGGGCGTACGCGATCGCGAGGTTGACCACGGCGTTGGTGAGTTCGGTGGCCAGCGCCCAGCCGCGTCGCCCCATGATCTGCCCGGGCAGCAGGTCGACCGGGTCGGCGGTGTCGACGGTGTCGAACTCGACCCGGTCGAAGCCGTGCCGGGTCCCGGCGCCGGCCCACCGGGCGCGGGCGTCGCCGATGTCCTCGCGGACCAGGGCGCCGGCGAGCCGCCGGCCGACGGTGCGCGCCGCGGCGGGCAGCGCGGCCCGGAACCCCTCGACGAGTTCGGGGGCGTGGATCCGCAGTTCCCCGGCGGTGTGCGCGGCCGCGCCGGCGACCGTGCCGACGCCGGTGGCGCAGGCGCACAGCCGGCGCCGGTGGATGGTGGGGATGGCGGTCATCGCAGCTCCGCGAGCGGGTTCGGTACCCGGGCCCAGACGACGTCGAGCGGGTCGGCGGCCATCCGCATCGCCGTCGTCGCCTTGACCGGCAGGGTGGGGCGGAAGAGCAGGTCGTCGTCGGGTGCGGCGGCGGCGACCGCCGACCACAGCGTACGCGGATCGGTGCCGTACACCCGGCTCAGCACCGCCACCTGCTCGGCGAGCACGGTGCCGGTGGCGGCGAGCAGGGTGTCGCGCAGTTCGGCGGGGTCGTCGGTGGCCAGGTCGCCGTGGACCGGCGGGGCGTCGACGCCGTGGTGTGCCAGCCGGGCCGGGTCGAGCCGGATGCCGCCGACGTCGCGGTAGAACAGCCGGGTGGGCCGGCCGTGCCGCAGCCCGACCAGGGTGTTCTGGCCGTGCGCCTCCAGTGCCACACCGAGGTCGCGCATCCGCAGCAGCGGCGGCAGCAGCACCCGGGTCAGGTCGGTGAGCCAGCCGGCCGGGTCGCCGCCGTATCCGAGGGCGACCGCCTCGGTGACCAGCGGCCGGCCGTCGGCCGGCGACGGGGCGGCCAGCGCGGCGAGCGGCAGCACGGTCTCGTCGGGGCCGGGCGCCGGGGCCCGGCGTACGACGACGGCGAGGCTCCGGCAGGGTTCGTCGTCGACGAGTACGGCGCCGGCGGCGGTCTCCGTCAGCACGGTGAGCCCGCCGACCCGGGCGGCGAGGTCGGCGAGCAGGGCGGTGACCGGTGGGCCGTTGCGGACCGCGGCGGCCGAGACGGTGCGTACGGCACTGGTCATCTGCACGTCGACGGCGGTCTTGAGGTGGTGGCCGGGGTCGTCGAGCGGGGCGAGGGTGCGCAGCGACATCAGCGGGCGGGCCGGCCGGGTCCGGCCGGTGCGGCGCAGCCACGGGTACGCCCCGAGCAGGTGGGCGGCCTGCCACGGGTGCATGGGCAGGAGCGGCGGCAGGCCGCTGCCGGTGGTCAGCCAGCGGTCGGCGGGGACCTCGACCAGCTCGAGGTGGACGGTGGGCCGGTGCTCGGGGGCGTACGCGAGCACGTCGGCGGTCGACATGCCGTACCGGGTCCGGCAGCCGGGGTGCAGCGGGTGGCCGTCGACGACGAGTTGTTCCCAGTCGGCGTCGGTGCGGCCGGGCCGGGTCAGGACGGGTGGCCCGCCGTTCGGGGCGGGCTGGGCGGCGCGGGCCAGGGCGAGGTTGGCGACGCTGTCGTCGAGTTCGCCGGCGAGTCGCCGGTGGGCGTCGGTCGCGCCCGGGTCGCCGCCGCCGAGGACGGTGGCCAGTTCGGCGGGGTCGTCGACGGCGACCCCGTCCAACTCGAGGCCGAGGCTGTCGGGTGGCGGCACGTACGGGGCCGGTGGGGGACCGGTGAGCCGGCGGTCTCCGGTGAGGGTGACGGTGAGCCGGCCGCCGATGGTGGTCCGGGCGGTCACGCCGGGGACCGGTTCGCGGGCCAGCGCGGTCCAGAGCCGGCCGAGTACGGCGGCGCGGGCACCGGGCAGGGCGGCGGTGTAGGCGGTCAGCAGGTCGGGCCGCTGTGCGGCGAGGGCGTCGGCGGTGCGCCGGGGGCTGTTCCGGGAGGCCGGGGTCACCGGGTGGCCGTGCACCCCGTCATTCTTCGCGAATGACCTTGGCCGGCGGAACCCGGGGTTCCCCAGTAGTACTAGCTTCCTAGGATGCGCTACGCGCAGTGCCCCACCTCACAAGCCACGTCGGCGACCCTCGCCGACACCGGGGGACCCGGCTTTTCGGGGACGTTCCAGATTTCGGATCAGGCGAACTGGTCGTAGCCGAGCTTGGCCACCAGCGCGAACACGACGACGAGCAGCACGACCCGGACGAACCCGGAGCCGCGTCGCAGTGCCATCCGGGCACCGACGACCGCGCCGAGAATGTTGCAGACGGCCATCGCGGCGCCGAGCAGCCACCACACGTGGCCCGCCAGCCCGAAGACGAGCAGGGCACCGAGGTTGGTGCCGGCGTTGACGAGCTTGGCCATCGCCGAGCCGTGGACGAAGTCGGCGCCGACGATCGTGGTGAACGCCAGTACGAGGAACGTGCCGGTGCCGGGGCCGATCATGCCGTCGTACAGGGCGATCAGGCCGCCGGCCACGGCGACGGCGGCGCTGATCCGGGTCGGCGTACGCCGTAGCGGCTCGGCGACCACGCCGAGCCGGGGCCGGAGCGTGACGAACAGGGCGACGGCGACCAGGACGGCGAGGACAACCGGCCGGTAGGCGTTGGCCGGGACGGTGCCGGCCAGGGCGGCGCCGAGTCCGGCGACGGGTACGGCGAGCGCGGCGGCCGGGCCGGCGGTGGTCCAGTCGATTTTGGTGCGGCGGGCGTAGGTGGCGGCGGCGGTGGCGGTGCCGGCGATGGCGGCGAGTTTGTTGGTGCCGAGTGCGGTGGCGACGGGGACGCCGGGGGCGGCGATGAGCAGGGCGGGCAGGAGCAGGAGTCCGCCGCCGCCGACGACCGCGTCGACCCAGCCGGCAAGGGCGGCGGCGGTGAGCAGGGTGGCGATGGCTGCGGGGTCCACGTCCGGCGATTCTTCCGGGGCGGGGTGGCCGGCTGCCCGTGGTTGTGCGCAGCCTCACCGCGTTCCGTATGCCCCGGCCGTGCCCTGCCTCCGTGCCCGTCTCGCCCTCCCGCCCCCGCCCTCCTGCGTGATCAAGGAGAAGTTGCGCGACAAGTGGGGCGACACGGCCACGCCTTTTCCTTGATCGTGCTGGCCAGGGCGCGGTCGGCGGCGAGCTGCGGACCCGTTGCGCTGATCGAGGAGAAGTCTCTCCGCGATCCGGACGGAACGGGCACGGTTTCTCCTTGATCGCGCCCCGGCCGCCCCGGCCGCCCCGGCCGCCCCGGCCGCTCCGCACGCGGGGACCGTGCGGGCGGGGGTGCGGGGTCAGGGGCGGCGGTGGCGGCGCAGCCAGATGCCGATGGCGCCGAGGGCGACGAAGAGCAGGGTGGAGCAGCAGAGGAGCTTGATCAGCACCGGGTCACTGTGGCACAGGGGTGGTGTCGGATGCGCTGGGCTGTTCGTCCGACGGGTGCCGGGGCGGGTCCGGTCTTATGGTGCAGTGATGCGCCTGGCGACGTTCAATCTGCTGCATGGCCGGTCGGTGCACGACGGGTTGGTGGTGGGGGAGCGGTTGACGGCGGCGGTCGGGGCGCTGGATGCGGACGTACTGGCGCTGCAGGAGGTCGACCGGGGCCAGACGCGTAGTGGCGAGTTGGATCTGACGGCGGTGGTGGCGGGGGCGTGTGGTGCGGTGGCGCACCGGTTCGCGCCGGCGGTGGTGGGCACGCCGGGGGAGCGGTTCCGGGCTTTGGATCATGATGATGACGGGGTCGGGGAGCCGTGTTACGGGGTGGGGTTGGTGACGCGGTTTCCGGTGCGGTCGTGGCATGTGGCGCGGTTCGCGGGGGCGCCGGTGCGGTCGCCGGTGTACGTGCCGGGTACGGGGTTGATCCGGTTGCGGGACGAGCCGCGGGTGGTGTTGGCGGCGGTGGTGGTGGGGCCGTGGGGTGAGTTGACGGTGGCGGCGACGCATCTGTCGTTCGTGCCGGGGTGGAATGTGTGGCAGTTGCGGCGGGTGACGCGGTTTCTGCGGCGGTTGCCGGGGCCGCGGGTGTTGTTGGGGGATCTGAATCTGCCGGGTGGGTTGCCGGGGCTGGTGTCGGGGTGGCGGTCGTTGGGGCGGCGGCCGACGTATCCGTCGGTGCGGCCGCGGGTGCAGTTGGATCATGCGTTGGTGGATTCGCGGGGTGCGGGTGGGTTGCCGCCGGTGGTGGCGGTGCGTACGCCGGTGGTGGGGGTGTCGGATCATCGGCCGTTGGTGGTGGAGTTGGCGGCCGGGCGTTGACGGGTGTCGGTGGGGGTGTCGCCCGGGGGCAGTAGCATCCGCCGCGGTGCGTGTGTCGTGTCGTTAGGGGTGGATGTCGTGGCGGAGCCGGTTCGGCTGGCAGTGGATCTTGGCACTACGCACACGGTCGCGGTGGTGCGGCGGGGGGATCAGCAGCCGCGGGCTCTGTTGTTCGACGGGTCGCCGTTGTTGGCGTCCGGGGTGTTCGTGGATGCGGCGGGGGTGCCGCACACGGGTCGGGATGCGCAGCGGTTGGCGGGTTCGGAGCCGGAGCGGTTCGATCCGCATCCGAAGCGGCGGATCGACGAGGGGCGGGTGCTGCTGGGCAGTCATGAGGTGCCGGTGGAGCAGTTGCTGGCGGCGGGGTTGCGGCGGGTGGCGGTGGAGGCGCGTACGGCGGGGGTGGATCCGACCGGGGCGACGGTGTTGACGTGTCCGGCGGACTGGGGGCAGCCGCGGCGGGCGGTGTTGTTGGCGGCGGCGCGGCAGGCGGGGTTGGGGCAGGTCCGGTTGTTGGACGAGCCGATCGCCGCGGCGACGTACTGCATGCAGGTGTTGGGGCAGCAGGTGCCGCCGTTCGGGTGTCTCGGGGTTTTCGATTTTGGTGGCGGGACGTTGGACGTGGCGGTGGTGCGGCGGGAGCCGGCGGGGTTGCGGGTGTTGGCGACCGGCGGTTTGGATGATCTTGGTGGGTTGGATGTCGACAGTGCGTTGGTGGCGCATCTGGGGCAGTTGGTGGGGGTTCGGGATCCGGGGTTGTGGGAGCGGTTGCGGGAGCCGCGGGGGTTGGCGGAGCAGCGGGATCGGCAGGCGTTCTGGGCGGAGGTGCGGTCGGCGAAGGAGATGTTGTCGCGTACGGCGGCGGCGCCGTTGCATGTGCCGGGGCGTGAGGAGCCGATGCATCTGACGCGTGAGGAGGTGGAGCGGATCGCGGGTCCGCTGGTGGCGCGGGCGGTGGATGAGACGCGGCGGGTGTTGCAGCGGGCGGATGTGGAGCCGGCGGCGTTGGCGGGGTTGTTGCTGGTGGGTGGTTCGAGTCGGATGCCGTTGGTGGCGAGTCGGTTGCATGCGCGGTTGGGGGTGGCGCCGGCGGTGCCGGAGCAGCCGGAGTTGCCGGTGGCGTACGGGGCGTTGTTGGCGGGGATGTCGGGGTTGGCGGCGGGTCCGGTGGAGGGGCCGGTCGGGGGTACGTCGACGTTCCCGGTGTCGGGGGTCGGTCCGGTGTCGTCGGTGCCGGTGTCGGGTGGGTCGGTGTCGTCGGTGTTTCCGGTGTCGTCGGTGTTGGGTGCCGAGCCGGTGTCGGGTGTGCCGGTGTCGGGGTCCGGGGTTCGGCCGGTGTCCGCCGGTGGTCCGGTGCCGGGTTCGCCGGCCGGTCCGGGTGCTCCGGTGGCGGGGCCGGCCGGTGGGGTGGGTGCGGCTTCGCCGTGGGCGGGGATCGGCGCGTCCGGGCAGCGGCCGGCGGGGTTGCCGGTGTCGGGGGTGAAGCGGCGTCGTCGTCCGGTGGTGCGGGGGGTGGCGGCGGCGTTGTCGGTGGCGGTGCTGGTGGGGTGTGTGGTGGGTGCGGTGCAGGGCGGGTCGTGGCTGGCCGGGCAGTGGTCGGACATGGTGCAGGGTGTCGGCGGTTCGCCGTCGGGGGCGGGTTGGGGCCGTTCGGTGGTGGGCGTTCCGGTGGTGACCTGGTGCAGGTGACGGAGCGGCCGGCGTCGGGGGCGGGCGAGGTGGCGGCGGTGGCGGTGAACGGTCATGTGGTGTCGGCGGTGGTGGGGTTGGGGAGTACGGAGGTGGTGTCGTTGCCGGTGGCCGGTGGTGAGCCGCGGTGGACGACGACGTTGGAGGTGGAGCCGACGGAGGTGCGGTTGACGCCGGTCGGTGAGCTGATCGTGGTGGATGCGCCGGATTCGGCGACCGATGGTGGTGACTGGATCCGGTCGGTGTTGCAGGAGTCGGACGGGAAGTTGGTGTGGCGGGGCAAGTGGGACCGCGACCGTACGGATGTGGTGTTCCTGGGTGGTGACGTGGTGGTGGAGATCCGGGACGGGATCTACGACAACGCGGTGGTGCGGGTGGATCTGCGGACGGGGAAGGAGAAGTGGCGGCGGGCGGGTCCGGACGACCTGTTGGTGATCGATGCGCATCGGGTGGAGGCGATGCGGCAGTGGACGGGGGCTGAGGCGGCGGCGGGGCCGGGGGTGTTGCCGGTGGCGTCGGGGACGTTCGTGGAGACGATCACGGCCGGTGACGTGGTGGTGGAGTTGGACAACGTGCGGGGGCGGGGGTATCTGCTGGACGCGAACACGGGTAAGCCGCGCGGCAGTGGGTCGTTGCCGATCGTGGAGGATTTCTGGACGGCGTACGACGGGTTCGTGGTGGGGCAGTTGAACGATGACGCGTCGCCGGGGCGTTCGGTGGTGGCGGGTTTTTCGGTGCCGGGGTTCAAGCAGGAGTGGTCGATGCCGTTGGCGGCGGGTACGACGGTCGACAAGGTGAAGCCGTGTGGGCAGCACCTGGTGTGTGTGGCGGTCGACGCGCGGGCGAACGACGGTGACAAGACGATCGCGTTGGATGTGCGTACGGGGTTGGAGAAGTGGTCGGTGGGGGTGGAGTGGTCGACGGAGGAGGACTGGTTCGTGACCGAGGGCGGTCTGCTGTTCGGTGAGGGGCTGTTCGGTTCGCTGCGGGGGGCGCAGGTGTTGGACGCCGACGGGAAGCCGGTGCGGGAGATCGAGGAGGGTGCGGCGGTGCGGGCGACGGCCGGTGGCCGGATGGTGTTGACCGACGCCGCGGTGCAGGGGGGAAGCGACCTGCAGTGGTTCGTGTGGGTGGAGGAGGTCGGTGCGGCGAAGGGTACGAAGGGGGTGCCGGTCGGGGCGAGCATTCCGGATGTGGTGGCGTTGGCCGGTGACGGGGTCGCGGTGGTGACCGACGACCGTCGTACGTTGGTGTTGCGGTCGGGGGAGCTGGGCTGATCTCCGGTTCGGCGGGTGGGTTCGTCGATGGCGTGGCAGACTCGCGTGTCGGGCGTTGCCGATGGTGAGGGGGCCGGTGGTGGCCGAGTTGGCGATCGAGACGTCGGGGCTGGTGAAGACGTTCGGGTCGAAGCGGGCCGTGGACGGTGTGGACCTGGCGGTGCCGGCGGGTGGGGTGTACGGGTTTCTTGGGCCGAACGGTGCCGGTAAGACGACCACGATCCGGATGTTGGCGACGTTGTTGCGTCCGGATGGTGGTTGGGCGCGGGTGTTGGGTCACGACGTGGTGCGGGAGGCGGACGCGGTCCGGGCCCGGGTGGGGTTGACGGGGCAGTACGCGTCGTTGGACGAGGATCTGACCGGGGTCGAGAACCTGGTGTTGTTGGGTCGGTTGCTGGGGTTCTCGCGGGGGCGGGCGCGGTCGCGGGCCGGTGATCTGCTGGCGGCGTTCGGGTTGGCGGATGCGGCGGGCCGGCAGGTGAAGACGTATTCGGGGGTATGCGGCGACGGATCGACATCGCGGCGAGCATCGTGGTGACGCCGGCGTTGATGTTCCTGGACGAGCCGACGACGGGGTTGGATCCGCGTAGCCGTAACCAGGTGTGGGAGATCGTGCGGGCGTTGGTGGGCGAGGGTACGACGGTGTTGTTGACGACGCAGTATCTGGAGGAGGCGGATCAACTCGCGGGCCGGATCGCGGTGATCGACCATGGTCGGGTGATCGCGGAGGGGACCAGTGGCGAGTTGAAGGCGTCGGTGGGTGCGGGGGTGCTGCACGTGCGGGTGGTGGATGCCGGGCGGCGGGCGGATGCGGAGCGGGTGTTGGCCGGGGTGTTGGGGGTGCCGGTGGTGGCCGAGGGTGATCCGGTGGCGTTGTCGGCGCGGGTGTCGGATCCGTTGCGGGTGTCGGAGGCGTTGGCGGCGTTGGCGCGGTCGGGGGTGGAGGTGACCGATTTCGCGTTGGGGCGGCCGAGTCTGGATGAGGTGTTCCTGGCGTTGACGGGGCATCCGGCGGACGACGGCGGGGTGCCGGCGGCGGGTGTGGGGGTGAAGGCGTGACGGCGGTGTCTTCGCGTCCGGCGTCGGGTGAGGCGTTGCGGGCGGTGTTGTCGGTGCGGGAGCGGCCGCCGCGGCCGAATGCGGTGCGGGCGTCGTTGACGTTCGGGTGGCGGGCGATGCTGCGGATCAAGCATGTTCCGGAGCAGTTGTTCGACGTGACGGCGTTTCCGGTGATGTTGACGCTGGTGTTCACGTATCTGCTCGGTGGGGCGCTGGCGGGGTCGCCGCGGGAGTATCTGCAGTTCCTGTTGCCGGGGATCCTGGTGCAGACGGTCGTGATGATCACGATGTACACCGGGATGGCGTTGAACGTCGACATCGCCAAGGGGGTGTTCGACCGGATCCGTACGTTGCCGGTGTGGCGGCCGTCGGCGCTGGTGGGGGCGTTGTTGGGGGATGCGGTGCGGTATTCGTTGGCGTCGGTGGTCGTGGTGACGTTGGGGTTGGTGCTGGGGTTCCGGCCGGCGGGTGGTGTGGTCGGTGTGGTGTTGGCGGTGTTGTTGCTGCTGGTGTTCTCGTTCGCGTTGTCGTGGATCTGGACGATGCTGGGGTTGTTGATGCGGACGCAGAACGCGGTGATGGGGTCGAGCATGATGGTGCTGTTCCCGTTGACGTTCGGCAGCAACATCTTCGTGGATCCGTCGACGATGCCGGGCTGGTTGGAGGCGGCGGTGCGGGTCAATCCGATCACGCACCTGGTGACGGCGGTGCGGGGGCTGATGGCCGGTGAGGCGACGGTCGGTCAGGTGGGTTGGGTGCTGGTCGCGTCGGCGGTGCTGGTGGCGGTGTTCGGGCCGGTCACGATGCGGTTGTACGCGACGAAGCGGTGACCCAGTGGGCGGGTCGGGTCAGGGTCGGTGGGAGCTTCGTGGTGGTGTCGCCGCGGGCGGCGTTGACCTGGGCCTGGGTGAGGAAGATGGCGCCGGTGAGGTCGGCGCCGGGCAGGCGGGTGTCGCGCAGGTCGGCGCCGATGAGGTCGGCGCCGCGTAGGTCCGCCCGGGTGAGGTCGGCGGCGATGAGGTAGGTGCCGCGCAGGTTCGCGCCTCGTAGGTCGGTGCCGGCGAGGTTGGCGCCGATGAGGTCGGCGCCGCGGTGGTTTCTGCGGCGGCCGGGGGCCGCGGCGGCGCGGGCGAGTTCGCTGGTTTGCAGCAGCAGGGTGTTGACGTCGGCGCGGTGCGCGGCGACGTCGACGGCGGCGACCTGGGTGGGGGTGCCGAGGGTGAGTCGGCGGGTGTGGTCGTGGGCGGTCCGCAGGTCGGGGTGCAGGGTGCGGGCGGCCGGCAGGGTCAGCGCCTCGGTGAGATACCACAGCAGTTCGTGGAGCTGCCGCATGATCGGGAAGACGTCGAACATCTGCCGGGCGGTGGTCGGGTCGTCACGCCAGTCGCGGCCGGCGAACGTGGTCCGGGAGACTTTCTGGCCGGCGCCGAAGCAGTCATAGACGGTGCAGCCGGTGAAGCCGGCGTCGCGCAGCCGGGGGTGGATGCGGCAGCGGTTGTCGTCGCGCAGGTTGGTGCAGGGGCGTCCGGCGGGTTTGTCGACGGCGAAGTCGGCGGAGGCGGCGAACGGCAGGGCGACGCAGCACAGGGCGAAGCAGTTGCCGCAGTCGGCCCGTAGCTCGGTGCGGTCGGGGCCGGTGCGGTCGGTGCCGGGGTCGACGCGGTCCGGACCCGGTCCGGCGCCGGTGGCGGGGCGTCGTGGGTGGTGGCGGGCGGGTTTGCGGGGCAACGGTGCCGGTCTCCTGTGCTGGTCGGTCGCGCGGCCAGGCTAGGCGACGGCGGCCTGCCAGGTCCACGGGTTTCGGGGTGGCCGGCCGTCGAGCGGGGCCCGTCCGGTCGTCCAGAGCAGGACCCGCGCCGGGTCGCCGGTCGGGGCGTCGGGGAAGAGCCGTTCGAGTACGCCTGCGCACAGCTCCTGTGGTGGCTGCCACGGTACGCCGAGTCCGGTGGTGATGTCGTGGGTGTGCAGGACGGTTTCGGCGACGCCCATGGCGGCGAAGCCGGCCGGGTCGCACGGGCCGAAGTGCCAGGCGCGGGTGTCGGGGCCGGCGGTGGTCAGGGCGGCGTGCAGGAGTCCGCCGCAGGCGGTGATCACCTGCAGCAGGTCGGCCGGTGTGGCGGTGTCGTGGACGCGCAGGTCGAAGGGGAGGTAGCCGGTGTCGGGGCGGCCGGTGAGCTGGCCGGCGTAGGCGAGCAGGTCGTGGGCGATGTGGGCGGCGGTGGTCCAGCAGGTCCAGTCGAGGGTGCCGGCCGGGACCTGCCAGTCGGCGCCGGTGTGCGGGGACAGGACGGTGACGGTTTCGGTGACGGCCTGTTGGAGGTGGGTGGCGTCGGGGGTGGGCATGGGGAGATCGTCCCACCGGTGGGGTTCAGGTTCTGGTGTAGGTGGTCATGACGACGCCGGAGGCGAATTCGCGGGTCTCGGTCGGGGTGAAGGTGGTCGGGGTGAACGGGCCGTCGAACAGCGGGATGCCGGCGCCGACGATGATCGGGTTCCGTTTGATGACCAGTTCGTCGATCTCGTCGCGCAGGGTCGCGGCGAGTTTGCCGCCGCCACACAGCCAGATGTCGGCGCCGTCCGCGCGCTTGAGTTCGCGGACGAGGGCGACCGGGTCGTCGGCGACGACGGTGACCGCCGGGTCGTCGGTCGTCAGGGTGCGGGAGACGACGTACTGCCGCAGGTGCGGGTAGGGGCTGGTGATTCCTTCGCGCAGGGCGGGCTCGTAGGTGCCGCGGCCCATCACGACGGTGTCGAACCGCTGGTTGGGTACGTCGGCCAGGCCGAGCGGTTGACGTAGGTGGCCCGGGATCGTCTCCGGGTACGTGGCGAGGATCGTCTCGGTCAGGTCGGCGGGCAGGGGGAAGAAGTCGTACTGTCCGGCCGGGCCGGCGATGTGGCCGTCGAGGGTGGCGGCGACGTAGTAGGTCAGTTTTCGCATCGGTTTCCCGTTCCGGTCCGGTGTCCGAACCTGATGTACTGTGCTTGCAGTGATTTGACCGTAGTACTGCAGTCACAGTGGTGTTAATCGGGAGGTCCCACCATGCGACAGAACCCGGCCCGGCGCACCGCGCTGCTCGACGCCGCCATCGAGGTCCTGGCCCGCGACGGCTCGCGCGGCCTCACCCTGCGCGCCGTCGACACGCAGGCCGCCGTACCCACCGGCACCGCCTCGAACTACTTCACCAACCGCGCCGACCTGCTCGCCCAGGTCATGCGCCGCACCCGGGAGCGGCTCACCCCCGACCCCGCCGCGCTCGCCGACACGATGACCGCACCACCGTCACGTGACCTGGCCGTCACCCTGATGCGCGAGATCGTCGAACGGATGCGCCGCGACCGCAGCAGCCACCTGGCCCTGCTGGAACTGCGCCTGGAGGCCACCCGCCGGCCCGAACTGCACGCCGAACTGACCCGGTTCCTCGCCGCCGACCTGGCCGCCAACATCGACTTCCACGTCGGCGCCGGACTGCCCGGCGACCGGCGCGCCGTCGTCCTGCTCTACCTGGCCATGTTCGGCCTGATCGTCGAGGACCTGACCGTTCCCGGCGTACTGGCACCGCACCGGCCCGACACCCTGATCGAGGACCTCGTCACCCGGCTGCTGCCCCCGACCCCCTGACCGCGCCGCACCGGCCGCCCTACGCCGACCGGCGCCGCGCGGACAGCTCTGCCACCGTACGGTCGATGTTCGCCGCGGCGATGGCGCGCATCCCGGCCCGGTCGGGGAAGTCGCCGTCGAGCAGCCGCAGCGGGCCGTCCACCAGCGACAGGTACAGCGCCAGCCGGTACAGCCGCAGCCGGGCGGCGTCCAGCCCCGCAGCGGCCAGCCGGCGGTAGCCGTCACCGAACCGCAGCTCGAGGAAGGCGTGCTCCCACTCGACGTCGAAGTACCTGACGCCCTCGATGTCGATCAGGACCGGCCCGTCGCGGTCGTCGACGAGGACATGGTCGGGGCCGAGTTCGCCGTGGATCAGGCCGTACCCGGTACGGGGTCCGACGGCCGCGTGCCGGTCGCGCAGCTCGTCGGCGAGACGTGGGGCGAGCGCGGCGATCCGCTCCACCCGGGCGGCGGCCCCGGCCAGGTGCCCCAGGGCCCGGTCCAGGACGAGGTCGGGCACCGGTGGGGCGTCGGCGGGCGCCGGCCGGCCGGGTCGGCCGTACCGGTCGCGGTGGTGGGCGTGCATCACCCGTACCGTGTCGGCGAGCCGGGCCAGCACCGGTCCGGCCCGGCGCGGGTCGCGTTCCCGCAGGCGCTCCAAGGTGCCGCCGGCCACGTCCTCGACCACCGCCAGGTCACCGGCGACGAGTTTCCCGCCGCGGTCGAGCAGCAGGATCCGTGGCACCCGGACCCCGACCGAGGACAGTGCGGTGTGGGCGGCCTCGAACCGGTCCGCGCCGCCGGGGTGTCCGAACGGGTCGGGGCGGTCGGTGGCCGGCGGCCAGTAGTCCTCGCCCGCGTTCCACACGTAGACGACGACCGTCGCACCGTCGTCCAGGGTCAGCCGGTAGACGCCCTTGCGGCTGCCGCCACGCAGCCGCTCGACCCCGGCCGCGCGCCGGCCGGCACCGAACACCGCCCGTACGACGGCGGTCAGGTCGTCAACGCCCAGCGGCTGCCGCGTCATCGGGGCATTCTGCGGCGGGCGGCCCGGCCCCGTCGACCGGATAACGTCGGGCGCCGAAGCGTGCCACGTAGTGCCAGACCCGTTTCAGCGCCTGCGGGTCGTGGTCGCCGGTGCGGGCGGCGACGCCGATGATCCGCGGGTCGAGGTGGCCGTCGACGGCGATCCGGGCGCCGAGGTCGACGTACCGCGGGCCCCGGTAGTCCGGGAACCGCCGCATCCGGGCGACGGACAGCCGGAACCCGGGATGCCATTCGACCGGGCACGGCAGCCGGCGGGCGGCGGCCTCCACGTCGGTGCCCTTGAAGCTCGGATCCAGCACCAGCGCCTCCACGTCGCGGTCCAGACGTACCGGGCCGTGGACGTGCGCCTCGATGTAGTCGTCGAGGGCGTCGTCGGGGGTGTCGGCGTACGCGAGCGCGATCAGCGACATCCGGTCGGCGACGGCGAAGTGCGCCGGCTCGAAGACGCTGTCGGGGTAGCAGAACGTCGTGCGGGCCAGTGTCGCGGCGGTCAGCCGGAAGTGCGCCGACCCGAACCGGGGGGCGGCACCGGCCGGCTCGTGCCGGAAGTTCAGTGCACCGTAGACGGGGCGGACGTCGGGTTGCGCGTCGTCGTACGCCGCACCGAACATCCGGCTCTCCCAGCGCCACCGGTCGCCGCCGGGATACGCGGTCAGGCCGCCGTTGCCGGTGCCGGTGACGAACTGCGACCGGTAGACGCCGTGCGCGGCCAGGTCGGCGAGAATGTGCCGGCCGTGGCCGAGCCGGTCGGGGTGGAAGTTCAGGGTGACCCGCAGCACCGGGTCGACCGGCGGCCCCGTCGACAGGGCCGCGACGTACGCCAGCGCACGCTGGTACGGCGGCGGGGGCGGGGCGGCGTCCACTGTCGCAGTATGCCGGTACCCTGCCGCCGTGCGCCCACAGCTGCTGGCCGAGACCTCCGTTCCCGCCGCCCGCGACGTCACGTACGTCGACGGGGTCGGCTGGGTCGTCCCACAGGCCGACGGGCAGGCGGTGACCGTCCTCGACGACCTGCTGCGCCCCACGGCCCGGATTCCGGTGCCGGCCGGTGGGGCGCCGTTCGAGGCGAGCGTCGGCGACCGGCACGTCGCCGTCGTCACCCTCGACCACCTCGCCGTCGTGGACCTGGCCGGCAACCTGCTGTGGCGGCGGGACCAGCCGGTCGAGGCGGTCGGGATGCCGTGCACCCCGAACTGCCACCTCGACACCCGCGGGATGCTGTGGGTGTACCTGCCCGACGGTGACCACCTGGCCGTGTTCGACGCGGCCAGCGGGCGTGAGATCGACCGGGTGGAGCTCGCGTCGCAGATCGGGGCCGCCACCTTCTGGCCGCACCCCGACCGGACCCGGGTCGGGCTGCACGTCGTGATGGGACAGGACGGCTCGTACAGCTGGCTCGTCGACCTCGACGGCGACCGGATCGTCTGCCGGGAGCTGGCCGGGGAGTGCCTGTCCGGCTTCACCTCCGGCGGCGACCGCTACCTGGCGATGCCGCACGTCGACGGCGAACTCGGCATCCACGACGTCGCCACCGGCACGGTCGTGGCCGGCTGTGCCGCCGACGGCATCCCCGGCTATCCGACCGACCCGGAATACATCCTGATCGAGGCCGGTGCGGTCGTCGACGACGACCTGGTGATCGTCGGGGTCAACACCGACGAGTACGAGACCGACACCGAGGAACACCTGCTGCTGTCCACCCGCGACCTGCGGCACGTGGCGACCGTCGACTACGGGCAGCCGATGACGACGTACGCGATCCGGCCCGCCGGCGGATCCGGCCGCTGGCTGACCACCGGCCACGACGGCGACGTCGTACGCCTGTGGCAGCTGCCCGGACTCCGGACGTGACGGCCGCTGGCGGCCCGGACCTCGGCCCACGGCAGGGTCAGAAGAACTCGTCCAGCAGCCGGTAGAAGTCGATCCTCGCCCGGTCGACGTGGGACAGCCCGTACCTGGTGAGGAAGCGGGCGGCGTGGTCGGGGTGCCAGCCGCCGGCGAGGTCGCGGGTGACGATCGCCAGGTCGCTGTAGCGGTCGGCGACACCGAGCCGGCCGACGTCGACGACGCCGGTGACGGTGCCGTCGCCGGCGACGAGCACGTTGGCCAGCGTCAGGTCGTTGTGGCAGACGACAAGGTCCTCGGTCGCCGGCCGGGTCCGGTGCAGGTCGGCGAGGAGCCGGTCCGCCGACCAGCCGTGCCGTACGTCGTCGAGGTCGGACAGGTCGACGGTGCCGGCGGCGACCGCGGCGTCGGCGGCGGGAACGGCCGCCGCCAGCGACGTGTCGAACGGGCAGCCGTCGACCGGCAGGCCGTGCAGCGTACGCAGCAGGTCGGCCAGGGAGTCGACGGCCCGGTCCCGGCCGGGACCGGTGGTGAGTCCGTCGGCGGGCCGGCCCGGCACGGCGGTCGTGACGAGTTCACCGGGCCGGTGCGTGACGATCCGCGGGCACGGGACCGCCCGGCCGGCGAGCCAGGCGAGGCGGTGCGCCTCGGCGGCGATCTGTTCGGGGTCGCCCTGCTTGCGGTAGCGGCCGGGGCCGCGCCACACGCGGGCGCCGGACCGGCCGGTCGTCACCGGTTCCCAGGGCGTCATCCGGTCATGGTGCCACCGGGCCGGTCCATGGCCGCGAGGGCCGCCGCCAGGCGGCGGGGAACGCGGAAGGTGCACCGGTGCCCGACCCGGGGCTCGAACGTGTTCGGCATCAGCCAGACGGCGAGCAGGTCCGGGTAAGCAATTCCTTACCGGTCAAGTCGTCGTACCGCGCCACTACGGTCTGCGGCATGGCAACCGAAGATCACCCGTTGGTGGTGCTGGCCGGCGACCCCACCGGCAGCCGGCTGGGACTCGACCTGCCCGCCGGCACCACGGTGCACGGGTGCGGCGACGCCGGTCGGCCGATCCTGTGGATCAGCGTCACCGAACCGCCGGCCGCGCTGTGGGAAACGCTGCGGGCCCAGCACACCCGGACCGGGCTGTGGCCGCTGTTGCTGGAGGGGCTCCGCGACGACGAACCGAACCGCCCCTGGCGCACCGGCGAACTGCACCCCGACCCGGCCGCCCCCGACCCGGCGGTCCACGACGTCGACGCCGTGCTCGCGCGACGGTGGCGCGACGTCCTACCCGTCAAGGACGAAGAGCGCGCGGCGATCGTCCCGTTCGGGGAAGGTTGGCCCGGCCTGGCCGCCCCCGGCACCCTGCGCGAGGACCCGGACGCCTGCGCCGCCGAATGGGCCTGTTTCATCGTCCTCGAGTCGTGGCTGACCGCGCCCCGGATCGGGCTCGTGCCCAGTGCCCGCGGCGCCGACACGCTCACCGACCTCGGTTGGCGGGGCCCGGTGAACCGCGAGAGCGACATGACGACGTTCTCGGCGGTGCTGCGTAGCTGGGAGGATCGGTTCGGGGCCCGCGTCGTCGCGCTCGGCTTCGCCACCCTCTACGTCAGCGTCGCCGCCCCACCCACCGACCGCGACCACGCGCTGCGGGTCGCCGCCGAACACCTCGCCTTCTGCCCCGACAACGTCCGGGCGTCGGACACCCCCACCCTCGACGCGTACGCGGAGACCCTGGTCGACCTCGACCTCTGGTCGTTCTGGTGGGACTGACGGTGGTGGCACCCGGTCGGCGGGTGCCACCACCACCCCGGGTCAGTCGGTGCCGAACTCCATCGCGGCGTTGTCGAGCAGTTCGCCGTTGGGGCTCTCGCCCCGCGACGCGATCGCCTCGGCGCCACCTTCGGGCATCGCGCCGATCAGCCCGGTCGGGGCCGGCTGGGCGGCGGTCATCAGCGCCGGGTGCGGGCTGCCGCCGACCATGCCGAGCCGGGCGTACTGCTCCAGCTTCGCCCGGGAGTCGGCGATGTCGAGGTTGCGCATCGTCAGCTGGCCGATCCGGTCGACCGGCCCGAACGCGGAGTCCTCGGTCCGTTCCATCGACAGCTTGTCCGGGTGGTAGCTGAACGCCGGACCGGACGTGTCCAGGATCGAGTAGTCCTCACCGCGCCGCAGCCGCAGGGTCACCTCGCCGGTGATCGCCGAACCGACCCAGCGGTCCAGCGACTCGCGCAGCATCAGCGCCTGCGGGTCCAGCCAACGGCCCTCGTACATCAGCCGGCCCAGGCGGCGGCCCTCGGTGTGGTAGCTGGCCAGGGTGTCCTCGTTGTGGATCGCGTTGACCAGCCGCTCGTACGCCGCGTGCAGCAGCGCCATGCCCGGCGCCTCGTAGATGCCGCGGCTCTTGGCCTCGATGACCCGGTTCTCGATCTGGTCGGACATGCCCAGGCCGTGCCGGCCGCCGATCGCGTTGGCCTCCAGGACCAGGTCGACGGCGGAGGCGAACTCCTTGCCGTTGATCGTCACCGGCCGGCCCCGCTCGAAGCCGACCGTGACGTCCTCGGCGTCGATCTGCACGGCGGGGTCCCAGAACCGCACGCCCATGATCGGCTCGACGATCTCGATGCCGGCGTCGAGGTGTTCCAGCGCCTTGGCCTCGTGGGTGGCGCCCCAGATGTTCGCGTCGGTGGAGTACGCCTTCTCCGTGGAGTCCCGGTAGGGCAGCTCGTGGGCGAGCAGCCACTCCGACATCTCCTTGCGGCCGCCGAGCTCGCGGACGAAGTCGGCGTCCAGCCACGGCTTGTAGATCCGCAGCGACGGGTTGGCGAGCAGGCCGTAGCGGTAGAACCGCTCGATGTCGTTGCCCTTGAACGTCGAGCCGTCACCCCAGATCTGCACGTCGTCGTCGAGCATCGCCCGCACCAGCAGCGTGCCGGTGACCGCCCGCCCGAGCGGGGTGGTGTTGAAGTAGGCCCGGCCGCCGGACCGGATGTGGAACGCCCCGCAGGCCAGGGCGGCGAGCCCCTCCTCGACCAGGGCCGCCCGGCAGTCGACCAGGCGGGCGACCTCGGCGCCGTACGCGGTGGCGCGCCCGGGCACCGAGCCGATGTCGGGCTCGTCGTACTGCCCGATGTCGGCGGTGTAGGTGCAGGGCACCGCACCCTTCTCGCGCATCCACGCGACCGCTACGGAGGTATCGAGGCCGCCGGAGAAGGCAATTCCGACGCGTTCGCCGACAGGCAGGGAGGTGAGGACCTTGGACACGAGCAGAAGTATATGCATGCCACCGCATGACCATGCAAGGTGATGGGAATGACGGCGGTGGCATGGGCCGTCGCGACGCGGCCTGTCAACGTAGCGTTGACACCGTGACGGCTGAACTGACCCAACTGGCGCAGATGCGCGCGGCCCGCGCCCGGCTGGACGAGCAGGAGCTCACCCTCATCGAACGCGCCCGCCACGCCGGCGCCACCTGGGCACAGATCGCCACCGCGCTCGGACTGGCCAGCCGGCAGGCCGCAGAACAGCGCCGCCAGCGCCTGGCCGACGCCGCCCAGACGCGACACCACGAGACGACCAGCGCGTACGCACCCCGGATGGCGGCCGTACGCACCGCCGTCGTGCAACTGGGCCGCTGGATCGACACCGACCGGCGGTGGGACACCCGCTTCACCCGGGCCGCCCTCGTGCGCGCCACCGTCGCCACCGCGCTCCAGGCCCCACCCGGAGCCCTGTACGCCCTGGCCGTACACATCCTCGCCGACCTGACCGGGCCCGACCCGCGGCACCTGCCGCCACCGGTCCAGCAGGCGACCACCGCCCTACGAGCCGCGATGTCAACAGATGGTTGACGTCGCGCGACCTTATTGATCCGGGTCAGCTCAACCTTCCAGGATGTGAGTCGACGCGACTCAACCTTCGGAGGGTGCCATGCGGCGCAACACCGCGCTGTTCGTGACGATCTCGGCCCTGTCCGGCTTCGGCAGCAGCACCATGTCCCTGGTCGCCGGCCTCTGGATCCTCGACCTGACCGGCTCCACCAGCCTCGCCGCGCTCGCCGGACTCGGCATCTACGCCCCACAACTCGCCGGGCCATGGCTCGGTGGCCTCCTCGACCGGCTACCCAGACGACCGACCCTGATCACGACCAACCTGGTGCTCGCCGCCGCCCTGCTCACCCTCCTCGGCGTACACGCCGCCGAACACACCTGGCTGCTGTTCACCGTCTCGCTCGCCTACGGCATCAGCTACGTACTCATCGACGCCGGCGAAACCGCACTGCTGCCCCGGGCATTTCCCACCGCCGGCCTCGCCGCCGTCAACGGCTGGCGCTCCAGCGCCCAGGAAGGCGCCAAACTCGTCGCCCCGACGGTCGGCGCCGGCCTGTACGCCTGGCAGGGTGGGCACCCCGTCGCCGTACTCAGCGCCACCATGCCGATCCTCGGCGCCGCCCTCTACACCGCCGTACGCCTACGGGAACACGACTCCGCCCCACCGGCCCGCCAGCGGACCGACCTCCGAGCCGGCCTGGCCGTCCTGCGCACCGAACCCACGATCAGCCGTACCGTGGCCCTGGCCGCCGTCACCATCGCCATGTCCGGCTTCATCACCGCAGCCCTGTACGCCGTCGTCACCGTCGACCTGCGGCTACCGTCGACGTTCCTCGGCGTCCTGCTCAGCGCGCAGGGACTCGGCTCCATCGCCGGCGGCCTGCTCGTCGGCCGCCTCCTCACCCGGTGGGGACCCGTCACGGTCGGTGCCGTCGGCGCGATCCTGGTCGCCGCCGGCTGCCTCGCCCGCTGCCTGCCCTGGCCGGCACCCACCGTCGCAGCCTCAATCATCACCGGGATCGGCCTGCCCTGGACCCTGGTCGCGGCCGTCACCGCCGTACAGACCCACACCCCGCCCGCGATCCTCGGCCGCGTCGCCGCCACGGCCAACACCGTCATGTTCGCGCCGATCGCCCTGGCGATCCCCCTCGGCGCCGCCGCCGTACACCTCGGCGGCCGGCCACCCCTGATCATCGCCGCCGTCATCTGCCTCGCCGCCGCTGCCGCCGCGGCACTCCTGCGGCAACCTCGCACCGACGGCACGGGCAACGGCGCAGGTGCGGAGCCAGTTCCCGGGCGGGTGGGGTTGAGATCGTAGGCGGTGGTGTGTCGCCAGGAGCGAAGCTGGCGCAGCCCGGCCAAGATGGTGCGGGCCTGGGCGCCGGCGCCGATGAAGCCGAGGGTGTCGGCATCGGGGTGCGCGAGGGTGTGGGTGGCCAGTGCGGCGGCCAGGCCGGTGCGCCAGGCGGTCAGGCTGGCTGAATCGGCCAGGGCGAGCAGTTCTCCGGTGTGCAGGTCGTGCAGGCAGACCACGCCACGCAGGGCGGGTGCGGCGTCGGGGAACTTCGCATTGACCTTGACGGTGTATGCGGGAACGCCTGGGAGAAGCCCGGGCATCAGGCATGTCGCGGTGCCGGGGCCGGGTAGGTCGGTGCGGATCCGCAGGGGTGCCGGCGACGCCTTGGATGCGCGGAACCCCTCTTGGAGCAGCGCCAGCACGTCGCCGATGTCGATGAGGGCGTCGATCCGCGATCGTGTCAGCACCATGGTCACGCCACCAGTCTTCAATGGGCGCACGGTCGCCGGCGCGGCTCGGCAGCGCGGGGGCATCGCCGCGGCCAGGCGGCGCGGCGTCTACATGAGAAAACCGTCGACGGCGGCGAGGAACTCCGCCGGCCGGTCCTTGTGTACGTGATGGCCGGCCACGATGGTGACGAGGGTGGCGTCGGGCATCCGGTCGACGGTCTCGGCGAGCAGGTGCTGCGGGATGCTGCTGCTGTCCGCCCCGCCGACGATCAGCGTCGGGATGTCGATCGTCCCGATACGGTCCCACCAGGCCGGATCGGGATCGTCGACCTGGCCGCGGATGGCGTTTACCGCGGCGAAGTCGAACCCGGTGGGCGTGTCCGGTGGGGCAAGCGGAGGTCGCTTCAAAGCGCCCGGTCGAGGGACCGTGGTGTCCTCCAGCACCAGGTGACTGAACCGGTGCGGCACGGCCTGCGCGAGCAGGATCGCCACGGTCCCGCCCATGGAGTGACCGACCAGCACACACCGTCCGACACCGACCGCGTCGAGGAACCCGATCACGTCGTCGCGCATCAGCTCGAACGAGTACCGGCCGGGGTGCGAACTCCGGCCGTGGCCGCGCAGGTCCAGCGCGTACACCCGGTAACTGTCGGCGAGGTGGGGCAGCACGGTGTGCCAGTCGCGTTCGTCGTCACCGAGACCGTGCAGCAACACCATGGGTACGCCCGCAGGTTCGCCGGCGGCCCGGTAGGCCAGGGACACCCCGTCGACGTCGACCGTGTGCAGCGTTCCGATGCTCGGCCTGGTCACGCCGGACACCCTACCGCCCAGCAGCACGATCGTCCTCAGTCGACGTAGCCCGCCCGCCACAAGACAAGACTGTTTCTTTGCTGATCGTGGGTGCAGTCTCGACGTCGTGCAGTGGACGTACGACGGGACGATCAGGAACGTGCTCTGGATCGGCGGCGCGCAGTGGGCCGGCAAGAGCACCGTCGCCGCCATCCTGACCAGCCGATACGGTCTCACCCACTACCACTGCGACTACCAGGATTCGCGGGCCCACGAGGATCGCCGGAACGCGGCCCGGGCCCGCCGAGGGCAACCACCAACCGACTGGCCGGCATATTGGAGCCAGCTCTCACCGCGCGAGATGGCGGACCGCGCCCTCGACGACTTCGCCGAGAGGTTCCCCTGGGTTCTGGACGACCTGCGCGCCCTGGTATCCCCGTATCCGATTCTGGCCGACGGCTGGAACCTCCGGCCCGACCTGATCGCCACCGTCGCCGACGACCTGCGGCGCGCGGTCGTACTGGTTCCCACCGACGAGTGGCGCGCACACCAGGCCGCGGCGCTACCCCGGGCCGGCGCGTTCGGCGCGGACCTGCCCGATCCTGAACAGGCCCGCCGTAACCGCCTGGAACGCGACAGGATCCTTGCGACGGACGCCGCTCAGCGTGCCACCGCCCTGGGCATTCGCGTCGTCGAGGTGGACGGCACCGAGAACGCGGAGTCCATCGCCGACGAGGTGGCCGATCACTTCGGTGCCGCCCTGACCACCTGATCGTGGGATGGGCCCGCCATCGGGGCCGGCGAAAGCGGATGGTGCAGGTAGGCATGCAGGGCGGCGGAAATCCGGGTCACCTCGGCGGGCGTGACGCCGGGCTGGTCAGGGTTGCCGAGGAGACCGAAGACCCGGGGGCCCCGAAACTGGTGCGGTAGCCCGTCAGCCCGGGGCACGACGTGAAAGTGGACGTGCTCGAAACCCGCCACCTCGGCGAACTGCGCGACGTACGTCTTCGCGCAGCCGGTCACCGTGTGCAGTGCGCGGGACAACCGGACCTGCCATGTCCCGAGGGCGGCGGCCTCCTCGTCGGTGAGGTCCGCGATGGTGACGACGTGCCGGCGCGGCACCAGGACGAGCCAGCCGGCGACCGCGGCACCGACCGCGTGGCTGACCCGCCAGTGGTCGTCGGAGGCGATCCAGTTCTCCCGGGGGCGGTTCGTGTCCTCGGCGTTCTGCGTGCACGAAAGGCAGGATGACGGCGCTGACACGGCGCTCCTCAGGGACTGGTCACGGCACTGTTCCGGCCGGAAACGCCGGGCCGGCGACGGTAGGTCACCGGTGCGACATATCGACTTTCATGAGTGGATCATATGCCTATGACGCCATGGGGTACTCCACGGCGTGGGGGCGTCCCCAGCGGGGCATCGGGGAAGGTGTCACACCGGTACGGTCCTCGATATGGCGCTTCTTCCGAATCTTCAGGAATGGATCGACAAGGCCGCTGGGCGGCACGGTGTGCCGGGGGCCGCGGTGGCCGTCGGGATGGGGAATCAGCTGGCCGAGGCGGCCACCGGGGTGATCAACCTGGACACCGGGGTGCCGGCCACCGCCGACAGCCTGTTCCAGATCGGGTCGGTCACCAAAGTCTGGACGGCCGCCCTGGTGATGCAGCTTGTCGGGGACGGGCTGGTCGATCTCGACGAGCCGGTCCGGAAGTATCTTCCCGAGTTCGGGGTGCTGGACGCCGCCGCCTCGCAGAGCATCACCGTCCGGCAGCTGCTGTCGCACACCGGTGGGTTCGACGGGGATCTGTTCGAGGACACCGGACGCGGGGACGACGCGGTGGCCAAGCTCGTCGCGTTCATGCATGACAACGCCCGGCAGATCAGTGGGCCGGGGGAGCTGTTCTCGTATTGCAACGCCGGCTACAGCGCGCTCGGTGCCCTCGTCGCCACGCTGCGCGGGCGCACCTGGGAGGCCGCCATGCGGGAGCTGCTGATCGAGCCGCTCGGGGCGCGACACATGGCGCTCCACGCCGAGGAAGCGATCATGTTCCGGGCCGCGGTCGGGCACGTCGGCGAGCCGCCGAGGGTGTCACCCTGGCGGCTGCTGCCGCGGTCGGCCGCGCCAGCGGGGTCCACGCCGAGCGCCGCACCGCGCGACCTCGTACGGTTCGGTCGGATGCTGCTGGCCGACGGCGTGGCGGCAGACGGGACGCGGATGCTGCCCGCGGGAAGCTTTGCCGAGATGTGCCGGCCGCAGGTCACCCTGCCGCGGCTGGGGGAGCGTTACGCGGCCGCCTGGGGCCTCGGGCTGATGCTCTTCGACTGGGACGGCAGGCCCGTGGTCGGCCACGACGGCGGCACCCCGGGCCAGTCCACGACCTGGCGGATCGTGCCCGACCGCGGCCTGGTGCTCGCCGTCCACGCCAACGGCGGCCACGCCGGGGCCTTCATCGACGAGGTACTGGCCGAGATCCTCTCGTCCGCGGCCGGGATCCGCCTGCCGTCGCGGGTGCTGCCGCCGGACACCCCGGTGCCGTTCCGGCCGGAGACCTACGCCGGGAGCTACTCCGCACGGTCGTTCACCTACGAGGTGAAGGCCGACACCGACGGGCTGGAGATCACCGACATCCCGCACGGCCTCGCGGCACAGTTCGGAGATGACGGCACGACCGCCCGCTACGTCCACGCCGGCGACAACCGGTTCGTCGGCGTCGAGCCGGAGGAGGGACTGCACCCACTGATCGCCTTCCTCCAGGACGGACGCTTCCTCTACAACGAGCGCGCCGTACCACGGCTCACGGACGAGGACTGACCGCCCGCGTACTCGGAGAAGATCTCGCCGAGGATGCGCCGTGCGCTCGCGAAGTCTTCCGCGTCCTCAGGGTCCTCGTACGTGTAGGAGCAGGTAACGAGGGTCTTCCAGAGCGCCCACCCACGCCCACGCGCCCAGGAGTCCGCATCCACCGACAGCCGACCCCGGAACACCTGCCGGCCATCGGCGGTCAGCAAGCTCCAGGCGACCGCCAGGTCGCAGGCGGGATCGCCGACGCCGCACGTACCGAAGTCGATGACGGCGGCGAGCTGGCCGTCGTGGAGCAGCAGATTGCCCTCGGCGACGTCACCGTGGAACCACCGGTCCACACCGTCCCAGCGGGCGTCGAGCGCGTCCGCCCAGATCTGGCGGGCCGGTCCGACGTCGACGTGGCCGGCCAGCTCCGCGACCGCGCGTTCGAACTGCTTGTCGTACGTGCGCAGCGTGCCGCCCCGGAACCAGTTGTGGATCCCCGGCCGGGGACCACCGGTGGCGTCGACGCTGCGCAGGGCGGCCAGGAAGCCGGCCAGGTCGGCGGCGAACCGCACCGGATCGGCGATGCGGTCGACCGTCGCCGTCCCGCCGTCGAGCCATCGGTAGATCGACCAGGAGTACGGGTAGCCCGCCCCCGGCCCGCCTTTCGCCAACGGGACCGGGACGGGCAGGGGGAGCCGGGGAGCGAGCACCGGAAGCCACCGGTGCTCCTTCTCGACCGCCCGGGCGTACTCGGCCGCGCTGGGTAGGCGCACCAGCAGGTCGGTGCCGAGGTGGAACGTCCAGTTGTCCCAGCCGCCTCTGGCCACGGGCACGACGGGAAGACCGGCCCACTGCGGAAACTGCTCTCCGATGAGTCGACTTACCTGCGCTGCCTCGACAGTGACGCGCTCCGGCACGGGGCCGAGATCCGGCGTGTCACTCAAAGAACGTCCTGTCTGCCGTCGACGGGTCCGCCCTATCATCACCGCTGCTGGGGATGGTCCTTGAGCAGGGGGTGCGGAGACGTACCCGTGGACTCGCACCAGGCGAGATAACGCCGGTGCATGGATGCGGTGTCGGTGGAACCCACCACCGTCCCGTCATCCGCGAGGTTCTGCAGCTCCCCGGACACCCGGATGTGGATGACGCACGGTTCGTCTCCGACCGCCATCCACGAGTCGATGTTGAAGGCGTGCACGTCGCCGGTGTGCCGGTGCCGGGACACCACAGTGCCGGGCTCGACGCGCAGCAGCAGCTGCCGTACGTCGCCGGGACCGAAGGCCAATGGTTTGAAGGCGACACCGTTACCGAGCGGAATCCAGTCGAACTGGGTGGTGTCGAGCGTGTCTGTCGGCGCCGTGACGGTTGTCATCGCAGGTCCCCTCTCGGTCGGTCGAGTGCGCGTGCCGGTCGACCGTACGATCCTCATGGTCTGTGCAACAGGACCAAGTTCGCCATCTTTCACCAGACCAGATGAGATGTCAGGATGGCGCGATGGACGTGTTCCTACCCGATCCCGCCATCCGCCGCGGGGGCCTCACGCAGGGTCTCTACGACCACCTGCGCACGGCCATCAGCGAGGGGCGCCTGGGCCCAGGTGACCGGGTACCCCCATCGCGGCAGCTCGCCGCCCAGTTCGGGGTGTCCCGGCACACCGTGACCACGGTGTACGGGCGTCTGGTGGGTGAGGGCTACCTGGAAGGCGCGGGCGGCGGGGGCACCCGGGTGTCCACGGTGTTCCCCGCCGGGGCCCACGGCCAGGCCTTCAGTCCGGGCACGCTCATCGCACGCCCCGGCATACCGCCCGCGTACGCACCGGAACCAGGACCGGTGCCCGGCGCCGACCTGCGCCTCGGCACACCCGACCCGACACTTTTCCCGCACCAGCAATGGCGTCTCCGGCTAACCCGCGAGATGCGGTACGGCGCCGCGGACCTCGGCACGTACGCCGACCCGGTCGGTGACCCGCAGTTGCGGACTGCCATCGCCCACTGGGCCGGCGCCTCGCGCGGCGTGCGCGCCGGCGCCGAGCGGGTCATGGTGACCGCCGGCGCGCAACAGGCGTTCGACCTGGTACTCACGGCGCTGGTCAGTCCGGGCACGGTGGTCGCCGTGGAGGACCCGGGTTATCCACGGTTCCGTGACCTGGCCCGGGTGCGTGGCGCGACGGTCGAGGGAGTTCCCGTCGACGACGAGGGCATCGTCGTCGACGCGCTGCCGTCACAAGCGACCCTGGTGTACGTGACACCGTCACACCAGTTCCCGCTGGGCTGCGCAATGTCGCTGCGACGCCGCCAGCAGCTGCTGCACTGGGCCCGGACGCACGACGCCGCCATCGTCGAGGACGACTACGACACGGAACTACGGTTCACCGGTCGCCCGGTCGAGCCCCTGCACCTGCTGGACCCGGATGGGCGCGTCGTCTACGTCGGCACGTTCAGCAAGACCCTGTCGCCGGCCCTGCGCCTCGGCTATCTGGTGGCTCCCGCCACGCTGATGCCGAGCCTGCGAACGTTGTGCCAACTCACCTCGGTCGGCGGCGATCCGTTTAGCCAGCGGGCGCTGGCGGGCCTGCTCGCCGACGGCAGCATGGCCGCCCACCTGCGCCGGCTCCGCCGCAGTTACGCGCCTCGACGGGCCGTGCTGAGCCGGCACTTGGCGGCCGATCTGGGCCAGCGCACGACCGCCATCCCGGCGGTGGCAGGTCTGCACGTCAGCCTGCTTCTACCGCCTGATGTCGACGAAACCGACCTGGTCCGGCGTGCCGGACAGGCCGGTATCGCCGTCGAGGGCCTCGGCAGATACGCGACCGCCGGGGACCCGCCGGCCGGCATCGCCATCGGAATCGGCGCGGTCGATGCCGAGACGCTCGACGCCGCACTCACCCGGATCACTAAGCTCCTACCGTCGCCGTAGCCGGATTGATTGCGGAGGTCGCTCGGACAATTGCGACCGAGATCGCGAACGCCACGTTCGCGGCCCGGGTCCACACCCTCCAACGCGAGATCAACAAGGGCCTCAACGTCGTCGAGTCGTGGAACCGGGCCGACAGCGTGATCTTCTACGGCAAGGGCGGCGACATCGCCACCAACCGCCGCGACGAACAGGAACTCTCCGTCCTCTGCCTGCGCGTTCTCCAAGCCGGCCTGGTCCACGTCAACACCCTGATGGTCCAGGACGTCCTCGCCGACTACGAGTGGGCCGCCCAGCCGACCGGCGCGGCCTCTTCTGAGCCGGGTGCGGGCGGCTTGGAATCAGGTCGTGTGGCGGATGATCGAGCCTGCGATCCGCTCGGTGAGCCCTGGCGAGAAGAACGGGTGGTGGCCCATTCCAGGCACGATCTCCAGTTGCGCCGCCGGGATCTGCTCCGCGAGGGCTTCACCGTGGGCTTGGGGGAACAGCGGGTCATCGCTGCCGTGCAAGACCAGGGTCGCAGCGGTGATGCGGGACAAGGAGGCCCGCCGGTCGTCGTCCCAGCGCCGACCGGCGAGATCGTGATTCGAGGCGGCAGCGAGGTTGTCGGCCCGGGCGTAACAGTGTTCGACGAACAGCCGCGCGGCGGGCTCGTCGAAGGGCAGGACATCGCCGTTGAGCACTCGCCAGGTCTGTACGGCGGCGTCCATGCGCTGCTGGACCGTCGTGCGGGGCGCCTTCACCGAGTCCATCACGTGGTTGAAGAACCGTGCCGTCGGGGGCGGGAGCTCATCGGCCGCAGCCGGTTGACCTGCCATCGCCCGTGCCCACGCCGGGCCGGGATTGTTCCCCATGGGAGAGGAGGCCAACGCCGTCAGCGTGCGAACCCGGACCGCGTGATGCACGGCGAGCCACTGCCCGATCGCCGCACCCAGCGACGACCCGACGATGTGTGCGGCCGGGACGCCGTAACCGTCCAGAACGGCGGCCGTGTCGGCTGCCATGTCGGCAAGCGCGTACGGATGCGTTGTGAAATCGACGGAGTCGGAACGGCCGGTGTCGCGGTGATCGAACCGGATCACCTGCCGACCGCTGTTCACGAGAGCTCCCACAAGCTCATCGGGCCAGCCGATGCCCTGCGTAGAGGTGCCCATGACCAACAGAACGGTGGGGTCATCAGGGCGACCGAAACGCTCGGTCCACAACCGAACTTGCCCGGAACGAACGAACTTCTCCTCACCAGTAAGCATGCCGGGCACCGTAGCGGTAACCGGATAGGCCGAAACTCGCTACCCGTTGTAGTTGAAATAGGTGCTCATGAGATAATGAAGTGGTACGCAAGAGCGCATTGAGCCGCCATACACCGTGGCGGGTTCAACGGCGTTTGCCCAGCACAAAACCCCACTACGGCCGTCCGGAAGCGTGGAATCATGCCCGGATGGCGGACTACCTTGTCTTGGTCAATGGCCTGCCCGGATCGGGCAAGACCACGCTGGCCAACCAGTTGGCTTCCGCCATGGATGTCCCGCTGATCTGCAAAGACGTTCTCAAGGAGGCGATGGCCGCCGCCTTGCCGGGCATCCCCACGACGGCATTCGGTGTCGTGGCGAGCCAAGCCATGTGGGAACTGGCCGCAGCCACACACGGCCTCGTCATCCTCGAATCCTGGTGGTTCAAACCGCGAGATCTCGGCTACGTCCACGACGGTCTTCGCCGGTGCGCAAGCCCCGCGGCTATCGAGATCTGGTGCGACGTCCCAGCTTCGCTGGCACGGGAACGCTACCGAAACCGCCGCCGAGCCGCCCTTTACAACGACGATCGCCAGCTCGCGGAGTCCTGGCCTCGATGGGCTGCGGAAGCTGAGCCGCTCGGGGTCGCCGCCAGGATCATGGTCAGGACGGACCGACCAGTTCCCGTCGCGAAACTGGTCGACGAGATCAGCACCACGTTCGGCCTCCCGTAGGCACCCTCGGCCGCTGAGCCCAAACGCCCGACGAGGCGAGTGGACGCCGGAACCGGGGGCGACGACAGCTGGCTTCACGCCCGACGAGCTTGCCACTCCGCACAGGACCCAACCAGTTCAGCTGAGAGCGGCAGCAGGGGGACCTAGTTGAGGTACGCCGAATCTCTCGGGGATGACCTCTGCCAGCTTTACCGGATTACCGATAACGCTAATCCGGTAAAGCTGGCGCTAGAAACGGACAAAAGGCGCAGTATGTCGTTACACCATAATGACCGTTATGGTGTAACGCCTTCGGATGGTCGGATCCGGGGTGTCTGACAGGGGTCCCGTGCTAGGCCGGGCCCACGAGGAACGTCGGAACGAAAACTGGCGGTAGCGACAGATGTCGATGGGGATCTACGTTGATGCCTCGTGCCGGTGGAGTTCCTGAGTGATGAGCAGGCTGCGACGTACGGGCGTTTCACGGCGCCGCCGTCGCGGGCCGAGTTGGAGCGGTTCTTCTTCCTCGACGACGCCGATAAGGCGCTGGTCGCCAAACGGCGCAGCGATCACAGCAAGCTCGGGTTCAGCGTGCAGTTGGTGACGGTTCGCTATCTGGGCACGTTCCTGACGGATCCGCTGGATGTGCCGACGGTGGTGTTGGACGTCTCGGAGCAGCTGGGCATCGCGGATGCATCGCAGGTCAAGGCGTACGTCGAGCGGGAGAAGACTCGCTTCGAACATCGGTGGGAGATCGTCCGGGAGTACCGGTGGCAGGACTTCACCACGGTAGAGGCCGAGCTGACTCGGTGGGTGGATGACCGGGCGTGGACGACCGGCGACGGGCCGAGGGCCATCTTCGATGGTGCTGTCGGCTGGTTGCGGGAGCGGCAGGTGCTGCTTCCGGGGGTGACGACTCTGGCCAGGTTGGTGGCTTGGGTCCGTGACGCGGGGTTGCAGCGGCTGTGGGACACCCTGTCTGCGCTGCTCACGCCTGCGCAGGCCCGGCTGTTGGAGGATTTGCTCGACGTCCCGGACGGGGCCCGGGTATCGGACCTGGAACGGCTGTGCCGGGGTCCGACGGCCGCGTCGGGTAAGGCGATGGTCGGCGCGCTGGACCGTATCGGGGAGGTCGCCGGTCTCGGCCTCGGTGGTACTGATCTGACTGCGGTGCCGGCTCGGCGGGTGGTGGAGCTCCGGGCCTCCGGCTACCCGGTCCTGGACGCTGATGTGGCTCGGCTGTCGCCGTATCTGCGCAAGCACATCAACGTCCATGGTCACTACTCGTTTCAGTTGCCCGAGCTCGGCGGCGCCCGGCGGACGCTGCGTGATCCTGACGCGGGCGACGAGGACTGATCCCCCTGCTGGCTCGTCGCTATCGAGTCTGAGCGTGCCGGGTGGGCGAGGTGCCGGGTGCCGGCTTCTACGGCCAAGATGGCAGATGTGCGTGTGTCCCGGCTGTTCACGATGGTGCTGTTGCTGCAAGCGCGGGGGGCTATGACCGCAGCGGAGTTGGCGGGTGAAGTAGGCGTGTCAGAACGGACTGTCTACCGCGACATCACCGCATTGGCCGCTGCGGGGGTGCCGGTCTACGCCGAACAGGGACGACACGGTGGCTACCGACTGGTCGATGGCTACCGCACCCGACTGACCGGACTCAGCCGGGTTGAGGCCGAGGCACTGTTTCTGCTCGGCCTGTACGGCCCGGCGCGAGACATGGGACTCGGCGATTTGCTGGCCACCGCCCAGCTCAAGGTCAGTGCGGCGCTGCCAGCCGGGTTGCGTGATGCGGCGGCGCAGGCGGCGCAACGCTTCTACCTTGATGCGCCGGGGTGGTTTCACGACAGCGACCCGCCGCCTGCGTTGAGCGTCTTGGTCCGCGCGGTGTGGGAGGACTTGACGGTGATCCTTCGCTACCACCGTCATGACGAGGTGACGCGCACCGCGCAGCCCTACGGCGTGGTCCTCAAGGCGGGGATCTGGTACCTCGTCGCGCGGATCGGCGCGGACCTCCGGGTATACCGCGTCGACCGGGTCGTAGCCGTGGAGGTTACCGATCAGCGGTTCGTCCGCGAAGAGTCCTTTGACCTGCCGGCAGTGTGGGCCGAACGGGCGGCACAGTTCGTCCGGGGCATGCTCGCCGAGCAGGTGACGGTACGACTGAGTCCGGCCGGAGTGCGGGCGTTACGGTTCGCCGTCGAGCCGCCCGCGGTGCAGGCGGCCACCGCCGCGGCGGGCGAACCCGACGCACAGGGCTGGGTGGTCACCTGCCTGCCCGTCGAGTCCGCCGAGATCGCCTACGACCAGCTGTTACGCCTCGGCCCGGAGGTGGAGGTACTGGCGCCTGAGCCGTTGCGCGATCAGATGCGGGTTGCCGCACAACGGCTGGCCGGCTTGTATCAGCGGTAGCCGGTGACGTCCGCCGGCCTGCCGGCGTCCTGGACCTCGACCAGGTACCGCCAGCAGTCCGGGCGACTACCGTCGAGATCGGTGAAGCCGTAGACCTGAGCCAGCTGCCCGCTGGACAGCGACTGCCCGTTCCACCGGGCGACATCTGGGTCGGCCGCGAGCGCGGCGACCGCCCGGCCGACGAAAGCAGGGCTCTCCGAAATCGCGAAGTGCGGTTCGGTGGCCGTGGCGTCATACCAGTTGGCCTCGGTGACACCGAAGTGCTCCAGCATGATCTCCGAACGCATCCAGCCCGGCGTCAGGGCCACCGCGGTGGCACCGAACGCCGCCAACTCTTGGGCCTGCGCGAACGCCATGCGCAGTACCGAGGCCTTGGTCAGGTCGTAGAAGAACGACGCCCGGTAGTTCGTACGGTTGTACTCGGCGGTGCCGTCGGTCATCTCGACCACCAGGCCACCCGGTCGGCGGATCAGCAGCGGCAGCGCGAAGTGGCTGGTGATGATGTGGGTGTCGACCGCCAGCCGCAGGATGTGCAGGCCGGTGTCCAAAGAGTGTTCCCACAGCTTCTGGTCCCAGCTGAACAACAGCTCCGCACCCCAGATGTTGTTGACCAGGACGTCTAGGCACCCCTGCTCAGCATCGATGCGCTCCACCAGCGCACGCACCTGCTCCGCGACGAGGTGATCGATCTGGACAGCGATCCCCCTACCACCGGCTGCGGTCACCAGCTCAGCGGTCTCCTCGATCGTCTCCGGCCGGTCCATCTCCGAACGCTGCCCTCTAGTACTGCGGCCGGTGGCATACACCGTTGCCCCACGGGCACCAAGCTGCACGGCAATCTGGCGCCCCGCACCGCGTGTCGCCCCCGCCACCACAGCAACCTTGCCTGCCAAATCAAGATCCATGACGGAGACCTTGACAGAAAAACCTGACGAGACATGTCAGCCTTTTCAACAGCCGCTCCAGGCGGTGAACGATAACGTTCGATCGACAAAGCGTCCGGCAAGCTGGCCCGCCGGCCCGAGCTCGACAAGGCGCTACTGGTCGCCCACCGCCGCGACGATCAACTCGTGGTCACGAAGCTCGACCGGCTCGGCCGCTCGCTCGAGCACCTCATCGAGCTGTCTGTTCGGCTACAGGAGCGCGGCGTCGACCTGGTCGTGCTCGACCAGAAGATCGACACGTCCACCGCGATGGGCCGCATGTTCTTCCAGATCCTCGGCTCCATCGCCGAGTTCGAACACGCCCTCATGTCCGAACGCACCCTCGACGGCCTGGCCGCCGCCCGCGCCCGCGGCCGCACCGGCGGCCAGAAACCCAAACGCACCCCGCGCCAAGCAAGATCGCGCAGCAGATGTTTGAGGAAACCGGACCCGACGGACGCCGTCTGCATACCGTCGCCCAGATCCCCACCGAGTTCGGCGTCACCCGGCCTACCATCTACCGGCACCCCGCCAGCCTGCCTGCCGAGACGCAGCCTTCCCGCTGACGGCTACCGCCAGTTCCCGTTCCACCCACGCCGCCCCGGCGGCGGCATCGAAATCCGTGGCGGCATGGTCCACGGCGGCCTGCACCAGACCTTCTGAGCATTGCCGAATTGGTCTCTACGGGATCAAGACGCGCGGCAAGCCGGCCCCGGCGGCACGCCACCCCGGACCGGCCTGGCGGCCAGCCGCCCGGACGGGGTCCGGACACCACGCGTTGCCGAAAGACATCGACAAGTTGCCCGCGCGACCGCTCCGCCCACCCGACGCGACACGCCACACTGGATGGAGACCGCCAGGGGGACAACAGGGGAGGAGACGGAACATGCTGAACTTAGAGGCACTCATGATGGCTGCCTTGACCACGGCGTTGATCCTCGGAGGAATCGTCGTAGTCTTCATACTGATACTGGCCTGGTGGACTGACACCCCGATCTCCTCGTTCTTCGTCAGCTCCAACGGATCCAGCCGCCGCGGCGCGGGCGGCGGTGGAAACTTCGGCGGTGACGGTGACGGGGATGGTGACGGGGATGGTGGCGGCGACGGTGGTGGTAGCGGTGGCGGGTGACGAGTCGCCTCCGGGGCAACCTGTGGAACGCAGCTCTTGAGCCAGATGGCGGCCCCGAGTCACCGCAGGTTCGCAGGCCGGGCACAACGCCGGCCGGCACCGTATGGTCGACGTCGACGAGCTTTCGACAACCCCGCTCAGGCGGCGTCGTGGGTGACGCCGCCGATCGCGCGGCGCAGGTCGGCGGCCCGAATGGTGACGATGGTGTCGTCGGCGACCGGGGCGAGACAGTCCTCGACCAGCTGCCGGGCCTAGATCAACTGCTTGGCGTCGTTCTTGGTCTGGAAACTACGGACGGGCCTACAAGGGGCAGCGGAACTACCCGGGTTCGTACTGCTCGGTATCCGTCGGCGGTCACGTCGGTGTGGAGTCGTGGCTGGAGCGGGACGAGGCGATGGCCCTGGACTCCGACGCCACGGTCACGAGTTTTGCCCCGCAACCGTTCTGGCCCTTCTGGCCGGCAGGGACCGGCCGGGTTCGTTCGCACACGCCTGAGAAGCGACCAGCCCGATTTCGCTCCTATCAGGCACGGCGGAGCGAGAGCCGGATGGAAGACCCAATCCATCTCGTAACCCCAGTTCGACCAAGGTTCGCCGGGGGACCGGACACCAAATACGGCTGCTGCGCCACGAACACCGAACTACGGTGCTCCGATGCAGGCATCTGAGGCTCAGCGGGCAACACAGGCAGCCATATCGAGCGCCTCGTGGCTGGGCCTGACCGCCCACGACGCCACCGTCCTGCACAACTCGAACACGCTCACCCTGCGTTTGCGGCCCTGCGACGTGCTCGCCCGGGTGGCGCCGGCCGCGCAGCAGTGCGCCCAGCTTGAAGTGGATGTCGCTCAGCGGTTGGCCGAGGTCGGGAGCCCGGTGGCCGCACTGGAGTCGCCCCAGGTCTTTGTCCGGGGCGACTACGTGGTCACCTTCTGGCCCTACTACGAACCGGTGACTACTCGATCGCTCTCAAACGCCGAGTACGTCGGCGCGCTCGAACGTCTGCACGCCGGAATGCGCAGGGTCGACCTGCCCACCCCGCATTTCACGGACCGAGTTTCCGAGGCCCAGACGCTCGTGGCCGACCATGCCCGAACACCGGATCTGGCTGACCCGGACCGGGTCTTCCTCGCCAGCACGTTGGACCGCCTGCGACGAGCGGTCACCGAGAGCGGCCGTCCCGAGCAACTCCTGCACGGCGAACCCCATCCGGGCAACCTGCTCCTGACCCAGACCGGCCCGCTTTTCATCGACTTCGAGACGTGCTGCCGAGGGCCGATCGAGTTCGACCTGGCCCACGCGCCCGACGAGGTCGGAGACCACTACCCGAACGTCGATCGCCGACTGCTCCGAGATTGCCGGACCCTCGCGCTGGCGATGATCACAGCGTGGCGCTGGGATCGCGACGACCAGTTCCCCGACGGCCACCAACTCGGCATCGAGTGGCTGAACCAACTCCGGGGGAAGATATCAGCCCAGTCTGGATAGATACGTCGACTCACGTTATCGACAAGACAGCCGACCATCCCCTTCCGGGGATCTGATGCCGGGTCAGCGAAGGGGACGCCGTAGCGTCACCGGGGTGGGTCTGCTGTTGGTGCTACGCCTTCCGCCGCCGCGTCCGAAGAGCCTGCGTCGTGCCACCCGGGCGCAGCGGCGTGAGCGCCACCGTGCTGACGCCGAAGAGTGGGCCACGGCGGAGGAACGCGGTCTGCTGCTCGACATGGCCGTGGAGGATCTGCTGCCGTTGATGAACGCCGCCGGCGGAAACCGCCTTCCGATCTTCGGCCAGCTTGACCCATGGTCAGATGGCGTACTCGGCCGTGGGGATCTGCCGCAGCTCAATGCCGAAGTCGACCGTCTTGAGGCGGCGGCGGGCAACGACGTGGAGCGTGGGCTGGTGGCGGCGCTGCGGGCGTTGCTCGCGCGATGGCGTGACGAGCCGGGCCTGGTGCTCCACTGGTACGGCGACTGAGTTCCGTTCGGCGACAGGGATCTGGCCGCCATGAAATCGACGCAAGGAACACCGGCGCCGACGGATCGACCGACCATTGAGTCAACGCACCGAGCCAGCCCGCCAACTGAGCGCCTCAACCGCGGACGACCGGACTTCGGCAGGATCTTGTAGCTGTTCAGGCCAGGACGAGGAGGTCCAGGGCATCAACTACGGGGCCGTTCTCAAGTCGCGCTGCCGCGTGCAATCGGGCCAGGCCAGCGGCGTACTCGTCGTCGTTGATCAGTTGCAAGAGGGTGTGCGCCTCGCGGCGCAGCGCCGCCGCGGCGTCGCGGAGCGACGCCGCGCTTACCTGCGGGACCTGTTCGAAGCCGACGGTAACGAACCCGGCGGTAGCGAAGGCTGCTTCGACGTCAGCCACGCTGGGGTAGGTGTCGAGCACGCGGATGGCTTCGGGAAAGTAGCGGAACAGAGTGATCGCCTGGTGTCGGCCGGCGAACGCGGAGCGGATCAGTACCCGGCCGCCGGGACGCAGTACCCGGCGCAGTTCCAGGGCTGCGCGGGCCAGGTCCGGTACGTGGTGGATGACCGTGGAGAGCCAGGCGGCGTCGACGCTGCCGTCGTCGAGCGGGATGCGTTGGGCGTCGCCGGGTACGACAGGCTGGTGGACCGAGCGGGCGCGCATCGCCTCGGATGGTTCGACCGCGATGACCTCGATGCGGTCGTACCACGTGGTGAAGGCCTGTGACCACATGCCGGTACCGGCGCCCAGGTCGAGCACTCGCACGCCCGCACGGGGATCGAGGTGCCGGGTCACCGCCTCCCGCCAGGCGGTGAGTCCGTCGTCGGTGAGGTGACGGGTCGCCTCGAACGCCGCGGCGTCCGCGTTGTCGTACGCGATTCGAGCCATACGGTCGACCCAACCGCCTGTGCCTCCGAGCAGGCAAGGGTGCAGCGGTGTGACGAACCGCCCACGCTGACGGACTGCCGGTCGGACGCGGCTTACGTAAGTACGTCGGCGAGAGCCCAGAGTTGATGATCCGTACCGACGCGGCAGGTCTTCCTTGATCAGCCGTCGTCGGATGCCGTCATCGCCGGTCAGCCTGGCGAAGCATCGCGTCTGTTTCGGGGTCGGCTCCGAGCTCCCGGACCTCCTGCGCGCAGCGGCAGGCGACGGCGAACCTGGCAGCCCACGCCAGCGCCTCTTCGCGTGCGGCCACGTCGACGACCACGAACCCGCCGACGACCGCCTTGGTCTCCGGGTACGGGCCGTCGGTGACCATCCCGTCCGTGGCCACCACGCTCGCCCGCTGCCTTTCCAGGCCGGCGCCGAACACGAACACGCCGGCGTTCACGGCCTCCTGGACCACCGCGTGCGCGGCCTTGCCCACATCGGGCAGATCCTCCTCGGAGAGGTGGTCCATCGCGCCGTCATCAAACGAGATCAAGTACCGGGTCATCGCAAACTCCCTTTGTCCGGCGGCCTCCTCCGGCCGCCCCTCACCTGTTCTACGAACGACTCGCCCCGGATCCGACACATGCCAAGAAACTTTTCACGGGACCTCCGCCGCTCGGCGCCCGCGGGTGTCCTGTCGCTCCCGCTGCCCCGGACAACGCGTGCCCCGGCTTCCCGCAGGTCGTCACCATCAGTAAACGGGGGAAGTCTGTTCGACGACGAACCGCGGTCGCCGCCGTCGGTGGCACCGAAACTCACGGTCCTCGAAACCGGCAAGATCGGGGAGTCGACGCGACGGTGCAGGCGATCGGCGGGAAAGCGACCGAGGGGTTGCACAACGGTCCGCTATCAGCCGACCTGAATTATCACGCTATAGAAAACTTCACGCCTCGATGCGTACCCAGGCGTCGCCGGCACGAAGCCACAGGACTCCGTCGCGGCCTTGGCCGCATCGCAGGACAACGGGGCCGGGTGCCTCAACAATCCGGCGTTCCACCGTCGCCCATGAACCGTCGACCAACTCGGCGCGGGTCACCACGGTCGAGTTCTTGTTGTGGACTCGTCGAGTCAGAATGGCGTGATGGCCACGTACCGCCACACCGTCCGGGGATTCGACCGGACTGGGCCAACTGGTCACCTCGCCGGTCGCGGGGGTGATCCGGGTCAAGAAGGTGCCCCCGGCGCTGGGGCGCGAATACCAGGCCAACCACACCTGGTCACCCTCTGTGGCGGCACTGAATCCTGCCAGTGGCCATTCTGGGAGGCGTCCGTCCGGTTCCCAGCTAATCTGGCCGTGACTATCCCAGCCCGCAAGTCCGGCCGCGGATTTCGGATGGCCGCCGTAGATGCCCTCGTCGCCGTAGGCCGTCCAGATCGATCCGTCATGGGCCGTCACCAGGACATCGATGTCATCACCGATACAAAAGGACTTCTCCACCGTGCCGTCCGGGGAATACACGAGCGCGTTCGGCTTCCACGATCCTTCCTCGTCCTTCCGAACTCGACCACTCGCGATGAGGAGTCGGTCGCCTGGTAGGAGGGCGATGTGACTCGGCCACAGCGGGATCGACTTGATGGTGCGGTGCTGTACCGACCCGTCGGCGTGCCGGATCACCAACACGCTGTCGAACGGCACCTCGGACATCCAGCCGAGCCACCCGGCGGTGGACGAAGAATGGCTCAACTGCCGTTGTGGGACGAACAGCACGGCGAGCTCCTGCAACGGGCTCACCGTCCACCACAACGGGCGCCCCCACAGCCGAATGTCAGCAGCAGTTGGCTTCCACAGCTGTTGCACCGCGACCGTCACTCAGTCCTCCGATCAGAAGGGCGTACAGCTTGGTGGTCTCGATCCAGCAGTCCGTGTCAGCCCGGAGCGAGGACGCAGAACTCGTTGCCCTCCGGGTCGGCGAGGACGATCCACGAGACGTCGCCCTGGCCGACGTCGGCGGGCGTCGCACCGAGGGTCCGCAGCCGCGCCACCTCCGCCGCCTGATCGTCACCGCGATGCGGCACCACGTCGAGATGGGCGCGATGCCGTATGTCCTTCAGGTGGGGCGCGCGAAGGAACTCGAGATACGGCCCGACATCCTTGGCGGAGCGCAGCCGGGCATGATCGTCGGTCACCTCGTGCGGGGTCCAGTCCATCGCCTCGCCCCAGAAGTGGGCCATGGCGCGCGGGTCCGCGCAGTCGACCACCAGCGCGGCGATCGGCCCGGTGTCCCGGTAGATCTCCCGAGGCTCCAGTACGCAGAACAGGTTGCCCTCTGGGTCGGCCAGCACCGTCCACGGGACGTCGCCCTGGCCGACGTCGGCGGGCGTCGCGCCGAGTTCCTTCAGGCGCGCCACCAATTCCGTCTGATGGGCCGCGGAGGTGGTGGCGAGATCGAGGTGCACGCGGTACTTCACCGTCTCGGGGTCCGGGACGGCTATGACATCGACGCAGACAGGGGCATCGGGATCCGTCCAGACGAAGTCCGCGGGGGCAACGCTGGTCGCACCGGAACCGGAGCGGGAGACCCAACCGAGCGCCTCCGCCCAGAACCGGCCGAGTGCCGAGTCGTCCCGAGCTTTGAGGTTCGCCTGAACAAGCCGCAGTGCCATGCCGCCTACCCTATGCCCGGACGTGGCCGGCACGTCGGCGTCGAGGATCACCGTCAGGTCGAGGCGACGGACTTCCAAAGGTCGGGGTTGAGGTAGTGGTTGCGGGCGCCGGTCAGCAGGACGGCACGGAGTTGGGGCAGGTGCTCGGTGTCCGGGGGCAGGTCGAGCTGGTCGAGGAGGGTACGGGCCGCTGCCGGATCCAGGTCGCCGTAGAAGTCGTGGTAGCTGGTCAGAAGGCCACGGTAGACGGATCGGTGCAGAGCCGGGACGGTCGCGGCGGCGCGGTAGACGTCGTGTTTGCTGAGCCAGGAGACCGGGCCGGAATGCTCGAGGACGCGGGCGGCGCGGCGGTGCAGAGGGCCGGTGGCCAGGTCGTCGAGGCGATTCCGGGAACGCAGGTAGCGGGTGTCGTCGGCGAGCACTGCACGGAATGCCTCGTCGCTGGTCGTGTGGTCCTCGAACCAGTCGACCCACAGGGAGTAGAGCACCGGTTTCACCGGCTCTTCACGCTCCAGCCGCTCGCGGTAGCCGGCCCAGAAGACGGCGCGGATCGCCGGGTCGGTCTCGTTGGCGATGAGGAAGCCGATCTCGACCGTCACGCAGTAGTGATCGAGCAGGTCGAGCAGGCCGAAGCCGCGCCGGAGCAGCTCGGCGGGTGGCAGGTCGTCGTTGACGGCGTCGCTCGACCACTGGTGCGCGACATCATCGGTGGTGCACTCGCGGCCGTGCGCGAGCCAGCGGTCCCGGCCGAGCGGGATCACGCCCTGCCCGGCCAGCCAGCGCAACGCTTCATCGGCCCCGGGAGTACGCATCCGACGATTGTGCATGCCGCCGTGTCATCGGCAGGAATCGAAATCGGGCGTAGGTCGACACCGAGCACCGACAGGGTTGCCGCCGGCACCGCAGTTCTCGGGGCGGGGCTAGGGTTTGCCTCCGTGGACGCCGCTGATCTCGACTACCGGACCCGGACACTGAACGGCTGCATTCCCCCGGACCTGGTCTCCCGGCTCATCGAGCTCGGCCATGGCGCGGAGGTGGAGGTCCAGGCCGGCCGTGGGGAATGGTTCTGCGCGCGCGAGCGGGCCCGGCTGCTCGCCGGACAGGACCGGCAGGCGGAGGCGTTGGAGGTACTCGCCCCGTACGTCGCCACGGGTTGGTGGAACGCGGCCGAAACCATGGCCGGCCTGTTGGAGGAGTGGGGGAGAGTCGAGGAGGCGATCGTGCTGGCCCGCCCGTACGCGGAGGCCGGCGACCGGCTGGCGCTGAGGTTCTTCGCGCGCCTGCTTGGCCGGTACGGTCGGGGTGACGAGGCGTTCGCCCTGCTCCGCCCGTATATCGAGGAGTGGTTCCTGGCCGCCGCACTGGTCGAGATCTCCGAGGGCGTGGGCCGGGACGAGGACGCCGCCGCGCTGCTGGCCGCCCGCATCGAGGAGCCGAAACACAGCTGCGGCGCCCCGTCGTGCCGCTACCGCGGCATCGAACCGTCCAATGCGGTCGGCCTGCTCGCCACGATCCGCGAACGCCAGGGCCGCATCGACGACGCGATCGCCCTGCTGCACACCCGGGACGCCACCTCGGTCAACGGCCGCGACCAGCTGGCCGACCTGCTGGCCCGGCACGACCGGATCGAGGAGCTGCGGACGTACGCCGCGACCGAATACCACGGGCACGCCGCGCAGCGTCTCGCGGAGGTGTTGGAGCAGCGCGGTGACGTGGCGGGCGCGATCGCCGTGTACCGGCAGCCGGGGGACTCGGCTGCCCGCCAGGTCCACGGGACGGTGCAGCTCGCGCAGCTTCTGGTACGACACGACCGCGGTGACGAGGCGACGGAGGTACTGCGCTTACTCGCGGACTCTCCCGGCGGCGCGGAGGACTGGATCGTCCACACACTGTGCACCCACTACGCGGACCAGGGCCGCGCCGAGGATGGCCTGGCCTACCTCGACAGCCTGAAGGCGCGCCGTGGCAAAGAATACTGGGAGTTCTTCCAGATGCGGCTCCCGCTGATGGTCGCGTGCGGCCGTCGCGAGGAGGCGATCGAGCAGACGCGAGCGCATCCCGAGGGTGGAACCTGGTACGCGGTCCAGGCCATCGCCGAGCTGCTGGCCGACGCCGGACGCATCGAGGAGGCCGTCGCCATCCTCGAACAGCACGAGTCCGTTCTCAGTAGCACCCTGGCCGGGCACCTCATCGACCTCGGCCGCGTCAAGGACGCCGTGACGCTACTTCAACAGCGCAAACCCAGGCCTGCCATGCGGATGTGGACCGGCGCGCCCACCGACGTACCCCCGTTCTGATCACCGGAAGTCCGGAAACCGCACCTCCGACCCGACCATGACACCGTCGGTATTCGGTTGCGCACCGGTGGTCGGCGGTCCAGCATCTGTCGAATGTTGAGCCCGGAGGTATCGGAGTACTACCGGCGGGGCGGCGAACGGCACCGGCTGGCCGCCGGCCAGGGCAGGTTGGAGTTCCTGCGTACGTGGGACGTCCTGACCAGGGTGCTGCCCGCCGCACCCGCGGACGTGCTGGACGTCGGCGGCGCCACCGGGGTGTACGCCGGACCGCTGACGGATGCCGGCTACCGGGTACGGGTCGTCGACCCGCTGCCGGAACACGTGGCGCAGGCGGCGACGCTGCCTGGGGTGACCGCCGTACCCGGAGACGCCCGGGCACTGCCCGCCGCCGACCACAGCGTCGACGCGGTACTGCTCCTCGGGCCGCTCTACCACCTGCCGGAGCGCACCGACCGGGTCGCCGCGTGGCGTGAGGCGGCCCGCGTCGTACGCCCCGGCGGCGTGGTCGTCGGCGCGACCATCAGCCGGTTCGCGTCCCTGTTCGACGGCTTCGTGAAGGACCACTTCGACGACGCCCGGTACCGTCCGCTGGTCGAAAGCGCGGTCGCCGACGGGGTGCACCGCAACACCGACACCGACCGCACCTGGTTCACCACCGCCTACTTCCACCACCCCGACGAGATGGCCGGTGAGGCCACGGAGGCGGGGCTGGTCGTACGGCGCGTGGTCGCCGTCGAGGGACCGCTGTGGCTGACCGGGCCGCGACTGCCGGAGATCCTGGCCAGCCCGGAGCTGACCGACCTGCTGCTGGAGATGATGCGTGCGGTGGAGGACGAGCCGAGCCTGCTCGGTGCCAGCAACCATCTCCTGACCGTCGCGCACTCTCCGTCCCACACTCCGCGAGGATGATGTGGTGATGTCCGAAGACCACAGGCGGCTGGCCGTCGAACTGGACGCGACCGCGAGGGCCCTGGTCGGTCGACGCATCACCGGAGTGGCGTACTACGGGTTGTACACGGACCACCCGCCCGCAACATGGGACTTCGACACCTGGCACTGTCCGGTCATGGGTGTCGAGTTGCTCCTCGACGACGGGGCCGCGTACTCGGCGGTCTGGGACAATCCCTTCGGCCACTTCAGTCTGCACCTGTACGCCGCGCCGATGACCTCCCAGCTCACGGTGTACGAGCAGGGCGGTAACGGGCTCCGCTGGACGGTGCACGACCATGCGCGGTGGGCGCCGCTGCTGGCCGGCCCGGTGCTGGACAGTCGGCTGATCTGGCACCCCCACCTCACCGACTTCGGTCACCAGGCCCCGGCCGCGCTGCACCTGACCTTCCCCGCCGGCAGTGTCTGGATCATCGCCGCGATGGAAAGCACCGAGGAGACGTGGTGGCTGGGCGCCGACGAGGTGGTGGTCGCCTTCACCTCGGACATGGCCGCCCGGACGGGCGTACGCGGTCCGGGGTGACCTCGCCCGGGATCACCGGAGTGCGAGTGCCCGCGTCACCCGCTCGGTCAGCTTGTCTTCTGTCGTCGCGCTGTCGACCTCGACGGCGGGCAGGCCGAGAATGCCGGTCTCCGCCCGCAACCGTTGGGTGAACAACCGGTCGCGTTCGAGCAGGTTGCGCAGGGCCCGCTCCGGGTCGCTGGTCCGGCCGGCGATCGTCCACAGTGACCCCCGGTCGGCGAACGCGGCTCGCCGGAACGCCGGCGACGGCAGCAGCCAGACGGCATGGGCGGGTGTGGCCAGCAGGGGCCGTACGAGGTACGGCAGCAGCCGGAAGCCTTCCACCAGGATCCCGGGCTCGGTCGGCAGCCGCAGCAAATCGTCGACGATGCGGGCGAAGCCCTCGCCCCGGAACCAGTGGAACGTCTCCAGCATGACCTCGGGGGAGCGGCGCACCCACCGCTCGTCCATGTCCATCGCCATGAACTCGTGCAGGTACGGGCACTCCTGCGCGGTGCTGCGGCCGGCGTGGTCGGACATGACGTCGTCGGTCGCGTACAGGTGCAGCCCGTGCCGGTCGGCGACCCGGCGGGCCACGGTCGACTTGCCGGCGCCGCTGCCGCCGCCGATCCAGTACACGTGCCGCAGCCTGTTCCGGGCAGCGTCGTCCGTGGGCTCCGCCATCGTCATCCGAACCAGGTGATCGACTGCCCGTGCCCCCGCACCCAGGCGAGCGGCCTGCCGTCCAGCGCCAGCACGTTGTGCAGCGCCTCGTCCGGTGGTGCGGGCAGATCGTCGAAGCCCACCACGTCGGGAGCCTCGACGCTGATCCAGTGTCCGGGCAGTGTCCGCACCGTCTCGACGAAGCGTTCCCGGGGCGCGGCCGGCACCTGGTAGAGCACGGAGGTGTGGAAGACGACGAGCGTCGCGTCGGCCGGGGCCTTCGCGGCCAGGGCCGGCAGGTCGTCCAGCAGGTCGCCGCGCACCAGCAGGGGCGGATCCGCCCGGGCGACCGCCACGGCGTCGCGCAGCCGCGCCCGCCGGTGCGTGTGCTCGGGCCAGACCAGTGCCTCCAGCCAGGCGACGTCGGCCGGGTCGGTCACGTCGAGCGGGTTCAGGTCCAGGCCCGCCCGCCAGACCACCTGCGGTGGAACGGACGGTACGGGGACGCCGGTGGCGGCGCACTCGAGCACCGGTGTACCGGATCCGACGGCGTGATCGCCGTAGCGGTAGGCGTACCGGTCGGGGTAGAGGCACAGGCCGGCGGACGCGCCCACGTCCAGCAGGGCCAGCGGCTGCGGCAGTGTGGCGAGCGCCGGCAGCAGGGCGGCGCAGCGCCCGGCCTCGTTGGTCTGCGTGGCCCGGTCGCGCATTTCCGCCGCCACCGCCGGCCAGTGCGCCACCGTGAAGTCGTGGAACGCGGCCGGGTCGTCGACCGGGCCGCCGAGCAGGCGTACGACGGCGAACATCAGGTTCGGCTGTCGCTTGCCCGGCGGCAGCCCGGCCAGCAGCGCCAGGATCTCGGCGTCGCGGGACACCGCGTACGCGAGCCGCTCGTAGGTGGGCGACTCGCCGCTCGCCTCCCGGGCGGCGAACTGGCGGTAGGTGTCGGCGATCGTCACCGGACCATGCTCGCACGGACCCGGACCGGGCGGCGGCCCACCGGAAGCTCACGGGCGTCATCGTGGGGGCCGGGGTACGGTCCGCCGGTGGACGATGCAGACGGCTACTTCGGGCATCGACATGTCCCGCGATGGTGGCCCGGCTGCGGGCCAAGCCCGGCGGCGACGCGGTCGGCGTAACGTCTCGGTCTGGAAGAAGCCGGCCGACTGACCGGGCCCGCGGTCAGGGACGCGGATCGGCGAAGAAGGCGAGTACGGGGTCGATCACCCGGTGCGGTTGGGTCACCGGGGTCAGGTGGCCGGCGTCGGGCAGTTCCACGTACCGGCTGCCGGGGATCGCCTCGGCGACCTCCCGGGCCCGTACGACGAAGGTGTCCGCGTCCTGGCCGAAGCCGACGACGAGGCAGGGGACCCGTACGCCGGTGAGCGCGTCGAGCCGCTCCTGGTATCCGGTGATGAACGCGGCGGACCGCCGCCGTGGTTCGGGGTGCTCGGCGGGCCGGACCGACCAGGCCCGGGCGGCGTCGACCATCGGGGCCACGAAGGCGTCGTCGCCCAGCGCCGCGGGCGGGTAGCTGGTGAGCAGCAGCATCGCCAGCCGTACCGGGTCGAGTTCCGGGCCCGCCGCGTCCAGGGCCGACGAGGCGGCCTGGAGGATGCGGTCGACGCTGTTCTGCCGGCCGTACGTGGCGACGAGCGCGGCCGCCTCGACCAGGTCGGGCCGCAGCAGCGCCACCTCCTGGGCGATGGCCGCGCCCTGTGACCAGCCGAGCAGGCGTACCGGACCGGCGGCCAGGTGTGCGACGAACGCGACGACGTCCCGTACGACGCCGGCGGGGGCGTACGCGGGGCCGGTGTGGACGAAGGTGACGGCCTCGTACCCGGCGTCGACCAGGGCGGCGACGAACGGTGGCGTCCACCAGTCGGGGTCGGCCTGCGGGTTGCCGAGGATCACGACCGGTGGGCCGTGGCCGTGCCGCCGGTAGCGGCCGACGTCGCAGGTCAGGAAGTCGCAGGTCAGGAATCCGTTGGCCGCATCCATCCGGAACTCCCGCCGCCCGTTCGCCGTCCGGTCCGCCCCGGACGATAGCCGGTCGTCAGTGGCGGGCGGGGGTGGCCGGTGGGCCGGGCCAGGTGAACGCCGGGTCCTTCAGGTAGTCGTCGCGGCGGGCTTCCAGGGCCAGCCGGACCATGTCGTGGGCGCCGTTGCCGATCACCGTACGCAGCGGCGGGTCCGGCTGGTCGAGGAGGGCGAGCAGCGCCTCGGCGGCCACCGACGGCGGCGGCTCGGCCCACTCGCCGGGGGCCACCTCGTCGACGACGGACCGGACGGCGGCGTGGTCGGCGACGTCGAGCCGCCGGCGGTGCAGGGTCGGAAAGCGTGCGGCGACGTCGTCGAGGGCGTCGTCGCGGCGTACGGTCGCCACGACGGTGTCGCCGTGGGCGAGGGCGGCCTCGACGAACGCGCGTCCCAGGCCCCGGCCCGCTCCGGTGACGAACCACAGTCGTGCCATCCGGGCACCATACCGTCGATCAGATCGGTGATGATGGGGCCATGCCGACACTTGCCGGCCCGGCGTTGCCCGCCGGTGCCCTGCGCGGGCTGGCGCAGCCCCACCTCATCGTGGACGACGGGCTGGTGTTGCGGCCGTGGCGGGTGGACGACGCCGTGGTCGTACGGGCCGCGTTCGACTGTCCGGTCATCCGGCGCTGGCACGCCCGCCGGATCGACAGCGACGACGAGGCACGGGAGTGGATCGCCGGCTGGGCCGGGCGCTGGGCGGACGAGACGGACGCCAGCTGGGCGGTCGTCGACGGGCGCGACGCGCCGGTCGGCCAGGTCGGGCTGCGGACCGTCTCACTGTCGGAGGGGGTGGCGCAGCTGTCGTACTGGGTGCTGCCGGCGGCGCGGGCGGCGGCGTCGCCGGTCGGGCGGCGCGGGCGATGGCGGCCTGGACGTTCGGCACGCTCGGGCTGCACCGGCTGGAGCTTCGGCACTCGGTCGGGAACCTGGCGTCGTGCCGGGTCGCCGGCCGGGCGGGGTTCGGGCTGGAGGGGACGGCGCGCGGCGCGACGCTGCACGCCGACGGCTGGCACGACATGCACGTACACGCCCGGCTGCGGACCGACACCGCCAGCGCAACCGGCGTAAAACCGGTCGACGGTGCCGACGCCGGGGGTTAGGTTGGCGATCTTCATGTCTCGTGGGAGGTGGACCATGCCGGTGTCCGTCGCGTCGCCCCGGATCGACCAGCTGACCATCCCTGACGTGAGGAACCCCAGAAGTGGACCTTCCACCTAGTTTCACCATCCGCGAGCGCGACCACCGCATCCACGACCCGTTCACCGAGGAGAAGTTCGCGATCCTCGGCCGGGCGATCGGGCTGCGGCCCGGGACGACCGTGCTCGACCTGGCCAGCGGCAGCGGCGAGATGCTGTGCCAGTGGGCCCGTGACCACGGCGTCACCGGCGCCGGGGTCGACATCAGCACCGTGTTCGTCGCCGCCGCCCGGGCCCGGGCGGACGAGCTGGGGGTCGCCGACCGGGTGACGTTCCGGCACGGCGACGCCCCGCCGGCCACGTCGCCGCGACGCCGGTCGACGTCGCGGCGTGTGTCGGCGCCACCTGGATCGGTGACGGCGTCGCCGGCACCATCGCCCTGCTCGAACGCAGTCTGGCCCCGGGCGGGCTGCTGCTGGTCGGCGAACCGTACTGGCGGATGGACCCGCCCGACCAGGCGACCGTCGAAGGCTGCCACGCCACGAGCCGCGACGACTTCCGGGACCTGCCGGGCCTGGTCAGCCTCTTCGGCGACCTCGGCTGGGACCTGGTCGAGATGGTCCTCGCCGACGAGGACAGCTGGGACCGGTACGTGGCCGCGCAGTGGTTCACGGTGCGGACATGGCTGGACGCCAACCCCGGCCACGAGCTGGCCGGTGCGTTCCGGGCCGAACTCGACACCGCCCCGCTGCAGTACGTCCGCTACGGGCGGCCGTACCTGGGGTGGGGTGTCTTCGTGCTGAAGCGGCGCTGACCCCGTACGGCGGCCGGCCGGTTCCCGTGGCCGGCCGCCGCCCGGCGGAGGTTCGGTAAATCGACTTGCGTGCCCGCGCCGGGTCCGGATGATCGGGGAACGTCAGCGCCGTCGACGTCGTGGAGGCCGGAAAATGGGAGAGCTGTATCCGCCGATCGAGCCGTACGAGACGGGGATGCTCGACGTCGGCGACGGCAACCTCGTCTACTGGGAGGTCAGCGGGAACCCGGACGGCAGGCCCGCGGTCGTCGTCCACGGCGGGCCCGGCTCCGGGTCCGGGTCCCTCGCCCGGCAGTTGTTCGACCCGGACCGCTACCGGATCGTCCAGTTCGACCAGCGTGGCTGCGGACGCAGCACACCGCACGCCGCCGATCCCGCCACCGACCTGGCGCCCAACACGACCTGGCATCTGGTCGCCGACATGGAGCGGCTGCGGGAGCACCTCGGCGTCGACCGGTGGCTGCTGCACGGCGGCTCGTGGGGTTCGACGCTGATCCTGGCGTACGCGCAGCGGCATCCGGAGCGGGTGTCCGAGATCGTCATCTCGGCCGTGACGACGACCCGCCGTTTCGAGATCGACTGGCTGTACCGGGGGGTCGGCCGCTTCTACCCGCAGCAGTGGGAACGGTTCGTCGCCGAGTCCGGCACGACCGCCGACGGCGATCTTGTCGGGGCGTACGCCCGGCTGGTGAACCATCCCGACGCCGCGGTCCGGGAGAAGGCGACCGTCGACTGGCTCGCCTGGGAGGACGCCGCCGTGTCCAACGAGACGAAGGGCGCCAGCAACCCGTACAGCGACCGGCCGCCGGCCGCCAAGCTGGCGTTCGTACGCATCTGTTCGCACTACTTCGCGCACGGCGCGTGGCTGGAGGAGGGGCGCTGATCCGCGACGCCGGCCGGCTGGCCGGGATTCCCGGTGTGCTGGTCCACGGCCGGGTCGACCTGGGTGGCCCGCTCGACACCGCCTGGCAGCTCGCCGGGGCCTGGCCCGACGCGGAGTTGATCGTCGTCGAGGAGGCCGGGCATCTGCCCACCGGCACGACCCGTGACCACGTGCGGCAGGCACTCGACCGCTTCGCCGCCTGACGCCACCTTCCCCATCGTTCCCCATCTGACGTAAGGTGGGGCGCGATGGGGAACGAAATGTACTCGGTGGAGCAGGTGGCCGACCGTCTCGGCCTGCACGTACGGACCGTGCGCGGTTACATCCGTGCCGGCCGGCTCAGGGCGGTGCGGATCGGCAAGCAGTACCGGATCGCCGGCGCCGACCTCGACGTGTTGACCGGGCAGCCGCCACCCGCCGCGCCCACCCGCGTCGCGCCGGTGGAGGTGTCGAGCATCGTGCAGGTCGACGGCGTCGACCAGTCCGGCGCGGACCGGCTGGGCACGCTCGTGCTGGCCGCCGCGAACAATGCCGGCGACCCCGCGCATCCGCTGCGCGTACAGACCGTCCACGACCGGGAGAGGAACCGGATGAAGATCGTCATACTCGGCGGTGCGGCCGAGACCGCCGAACTGCTGCGCCTGGTCGACGCCGTGCTCGCCGACGGCAACGGTCTGCTCGCCGGGGAGGTGGACGGTGCCTGACGTGGTGCGGGAACTGGGCGGGGTGCCGGTGCTGGTCTGCGACCCGGCGGGTCCGCCGGTGGCCACCGAGCAGGACGCGTTGGACCTGATCGGCGCGGCGTTCGCCGGAGCCGAGGTGGTGGCCGTACCCGCGAGCCGGCTCGACGACGACTTCTTCTCGCTGGGCACCCGGTTCGCCGGCGAGGTGATGCAGAAGTTCGTCAACTACCGGCTGCGGCTGGTGGTCGTCGGCGACATCAGCCGGCACCTGGCGGCCAGCGCGGCGCTGCGGGCCCTGGTACACGAGTCGAACCGGGCCGACCACGTCTGGTTCGTACCCGACCTCGACGCGCTCGACGACCGGTTGCGCGCCGCCGCCTGACCGGCCGCGCCGCCCCCGGTTGGCCGCCCCTCCGTACGCAAAGATGATCTTGCGTTACCTGACGGTGATACTTTGACGCGCACGTGACCGTGTCGCCGGCTCCCCATGTCGGCGCGATGGCGCGTGGTCGCGATTGGACAGCCATCGGGGCGGGGCAGATGAACCGACGACGTGGATCACTTTCCGGGCAGGCGGGGCTGCGCTCCGCCGACCTGGTGCATCTCGCCGTGCCCGCCGAGTACGTCAACCACATCGTCCGCCTCATCGAAGACCTCGACCAGCGCAACCGGCCCCTTCCGCCGCCGGCGCCGCGCCCGCGTCCCGCCGGCCCGCGGCACGACCGGGAGTGGCCGGTGGAGGAGCTGCGCCGGTTCGCCCAGGGTCGGTCGCGCACCCACGAGACCGTGGTCGCGATCCTCGACCTGCTCTCCGACCTGCCCGACCAGCGCCTGCGGGTCGCCGAGATAGCGGCCCGGCTGGGCAGCCCCGCCGACAAGATCATCGGCGCGATGGCCGGCCTGACCCGGATCGTCAAGGCCTACCACGACTATCCCGCGCTCGGCCTGCCGTTGCGCCGGGTCACCCAGCCGGCCGCGGGGCGGTCCGGCAGCGTGTCGTACACCGTGACCGCCGAACAGGCCCGGCGCTGGAAGGCCGCCCGCGCGACCCAGCCCCACCCGCTGTCCTGAATCACAGCGAAACACCCCTTTCATACCTGATGCGGTGGTTTGTCATTCGCTGCGCCCTCTGTCTGCTGCGACGCGGCAACCGGGTGACGTTACAAGTTTGGTTCACCTGACGTTCACCATCGTCCGCCCGCCCGTTTAGCAAGGGCTCGTAGCGTCCACGACGTTCGAGACGGCGACCCGCGACAAAGACGCACCCGCCAGCGGCGTCGCCACCCCGACCTCAGAGAGGCAATGAAACCGTGAAGCGCAGAACCCTTCGGCTGGCCGCCCTGCCGGTCGCCGTCATGCTTGCCCTCGGCATGGCCGCCTGCAGCGGCGACTCCGAGGAGAATGGCTCGGACACCGGCACCACCACCGAGCTCAGTGGCAGCCTCGCCGGCTCCGGCGCTTCGGCCCAGGGTGCCGCGATGGAGGCCTGGATCGCGGGCTTCTCCAGCGAGGCCCCCGACGTCACCGTGACCTACGACCCGATCGGGTCCGGCGGTGGCCGCAAGGCGTTCATCGAGGGCGGCGTGCAGTTCGCCGGCTCCGACGCCTACCTCAAGCCCGAGGAGATGACGGCGGCGCAGGCCAAGTGCGGGCCCAACGGCTTCATCGAGTTCCCGGGCTACATCAGCCCGATCGCGGTCGCCTACAACCTGCCGAGCGTGCCGAAGCTGAACCTGTCGGCGTCGGTCATCGCGCGGATCTTCGACAACAAGATCACCAAGTGGAACGACCCGGCGATCGCCGAGCTGAACTCCGGCGCCACCCTGCCGGACAGCAACATCACCGCGGTGCACCGCTCCGACGAGTCCGGCACCACCGAGAACTTCGTCGACTACCTCTCGCAGGCCGCCCCGAACGACTGGCCGCACGAGGTCTCCGGCGAATGGCCGAACCAGAGTGGTGAGGCCGCCGCGCAGACCCAGGGTGTCGCCGCCGCGCTGCGCGGTGGTGAGGGCACCATCGGCTACATCGACGCGTCGCAGGCCACCGGCCTCGGTGTCGCCGCCATCCAGGTCGGCGAGACCTTCGTCGAGTACTCGGCGCAGGCCGCTGCCGCCGTCGTCGACGCCGCCACCAAGGTCGACGGCCGTACCTCGACGCACAGCTACGCGATCGACCTGCCGCGGGACACCACCCAGGCCGGCGTGTACCCGATCGTGCTGGTCTCCTACCAGCTCGCCTGCACCAGCTACCCGACCCAGGAGCAGGCCGACCTGGTCAAGGCCTTCCTCTCCTACGTGATCAGCGAGCCGGGCCAGCAGGCTGCCGCCCAGAACGCCGGCTCCGCGCCGATCTCGGCCCAGCTCCGCACCCAGGCCCAGGCCGCCATCGACGCCATCACCGCGGCTGGCTGATCAACACGAACACCAGGGCAGGACGCAGTGACGCGGGTCCTACCGGCCATCCGGCCGGTAGGACCCGCTCCGCGCGCCGGGCCCCTCACTGAAGAAGTCCGAGGAGGCGCACACCGTGACATCACCCGCCACCGCCGTGAGCGGAGCCCCCACCGGCGGGGACAAGAAGCCGGGTTGGCGCGGTTCCCGCGCCCGGCTCGGCGACCGGATCTTCGCGGGGACGGCGACCAGCGCCGGGATCATCATCCTGGTGACCCTGGCCGCCGTCGCCGCGTTCCTGCTGTTCGAGGGTTTCCCGGCGCTGGTCGCCGACGGCGAGGACCTGCCCGGCGGTGAGGGCTTCCTCGCCTTCGTCGGCCCGCTGCTGTTCGGCACGGTGCTGGCCGCCGTCATCGCGCTGCTGGTCGCGTTCCCGCTGTCGATCGGCATCGCGCTGTTCATCTCGCACTACGCACCGCGGCGGGTCGCGTCCGGCCTGGGCTATCTCGTCGACCTGCTCGCCGCCGTACCCAGCGTCGTCTACGGCCTGTGGGGCATCTACTTCCTCGCCCCTGCGATGGTGCCGAGCTTCCGGTGGCTGGAGGAGAACCTCGGCTTCATCCCGCTGTTCTCCGGCCCGGCCTCCACGACCGGCCGGACGATGCTCACCGCCGGCCTCGTCCTCGCCGTCATGATCCTGCCGATCATGACGGCGGTCAATCGGGAGGTGTTCCTGCAGACGCCCCGGCTGCTCGAAGAGGCGTCGCTGGCGCTGGGCGCCACCCGCTGGGAGATGATCCGCCAGACCGTCCTGCCGTTCGGCCGCTCCGGCGTCGTCAGCGGCAGCATGCTCGGCCTCGGCCGCGCCCTCGGCGAGACCATGGCCGTCGCCATGGTGCTGTCCGCCTACAACGTCGTCTCGGTCAACCTGATCGGCACGGTCAACAGCAGCACCATCGCCGCCAACATCGCCCTGGACTTCCCGGAGGCCAGCGGCCTGGCGGTCAACGCGCTCATCGCCTCCGGTCTGGTGCTGTTCGCCGTCACCTTCGTCGTCAACTACGCGGCGCGGGCGATCGTCGCGCGGCGCCGGGAATTCTCGGGAGCGAACGCATGACCCTGACGAAGACGACCCCGGCGGCACCGGCCGGAAAGACCGTCTCCCTCACCAGCGGCAACCTGCCCCGCTGGGTGCCGTGGACGGTCGTCGCGGTCAGCGCCCTCGTCGGCGTGGCCGGTTACACCGTGCTCGGCTGGGCGGCGTTCCCGTCGGCCCTGCTCGGGATCGCGCTGCTGGCGATCGCCCTCCCGGTGCTGTCGCACGTCGTCGAGGGCTCCCGCAAGGCCAGGGACCGGCTCGTCACGATCGCCGTGTCGGTCGCGTTCTCGCTGGCCATCCTGCCGCTGCTGTCGCTGCTCTGGACGGTCGCCGACAACGGCATCGGCCGGTTCGACTGGCAGTTCCTCACCAGCGACATGCGCGGCGTCGTCGGCCCCGGCGGTGGTGCCCAGCACGCCATCGTCGGCACCCTGCTGATCACCCTCGCGGCCGCCGTCATCTCGGTGCCGATCGGCGTCATGTGCGCCGTCTACCTCGTCGAGTACGGCCGCGGCCGGCTCGCCCGGGCGGTCACCCTGCTGGTCGACGTGATGACCGGTATCCCGTCGATCGTGGCCGGCCTGTTCGCCTTCGCCCTCTTCTCGATCTTCTTCGGGCCGGGCGTCCGGTTCGGCATCGGCGGCGCCGTCGCGCTGTCCGTACTCATGATCCCGGTCGTGGTGCGGTCGGTCGAGGAGATGCTCAAGCTGGTGCCGAACGAGCTGCGCGAGGCGTCGTACGCTCTCGGCGTGCCGAAGTGGCGGACCGTGATCAAGGTCGTGCTGCGTACGGCGGCGGCCGGCATCGCCACCGGCGTCACCATCGCCATCGCCCGCGTCATCGGCGAGACCGCCCCGCTGCTCATCATCGCCGGCAGCACCACCGTGCTGAACACCGACCTGTTCGACGGCCGGATGTCGTCGCTGCCGATCTTCACCTACTACTCGTACAGCATCCCCGGTGCCCGGGCCGAGTTCGGCGTCGAACGGGCCTGGGCGGCGGCACTCACCCTGTTCATCATCGTGATGGCACTCAACCTGGTCGCCCGTCTCATCTCCCGCTACTTCTCCCTCTCGAACAGCCGCTGACCAGGGAAGGACTCTCATGGCAAAGCAGATCGACGTCTCGGACCTGAACATCTACTACGGATCGTTCCTGGCCGTCGAGGACGTCAACATGATGATCGAGCCGCGCTCGGTGACCGCCCTGATCGGGCCGTCCGGATGCGGCAAGTCGACCTTCCTGCGGTCGCTGAACCGGATGCACGAGGTGGTACCCGGCGGCCGGGTCACCGGCAAGGTCGCCATGGACGGCCAGGACCTCTACGGCGACGGCGTCGACCCGGTCAACGTACGCCGCCACGTCGGCATGGTCTTCCAGCGCCCGAACCCGTTCCCGACGATGTCGATCTACGACAACGTCGCCGCGGGCGTGAAGCTGAACAGTGGCCGGATGCGCAAGGCCGACCTCGACGAACTGGTCGAGAAGACGCTGCGCGGGGCGAACCTGTGGGAAGAGGTCAAGGACCGGCTCAACCGGCCCGGCTCCAGCCTCTCCGGCGGGCAGCAGCAGCGCCTGTGCATCGCCCGGGCCATCGCGGTCAAGCCGGCCGTGCTGCTGATGGACGAGCCGTGCTCGGCCCTCGACCCGATCTCCACCGTCGCGATCGAGGACCTGATGTACGAGCTGAAGAAGGAGTTCACGATCGTCATCGTGACCCACAACATGCAGCAGGCGGCCCGGGTCAGCGACCGGACCGGCTTCTTCAACATCGCCGGCACCGGCAAGCCCGGCAAGCTGATCGAGATGGACCGCACCCAGCGGATCTTCAGCAACCCTCAGGTCAAGGCGACCGAGGACTACATCACCGGCCGGTTCGGCTGACCGCCACCGGCACCCGAAACGCCCCGGCGACGCCTCGACAGGCCGCCGGGGCGTTCCACGTCCGGGATCAGCACACCGCGTCGACGAGCAGCACCCCGACCCGGTCCGGCTCGACCAGCAGCAGGCAGCCGTAGAAGCCCTCACTGTCCTCCCGGGCCTCGAACGGCAGACCGATCCCGTACGCCAGCAGCGGCCCGCGCGCCGGATCACCGGTGACCTGCTCGGTGACGCAGTCGAACAGCTCCCGGGTCAGCAGGGCGACCAGCCGGTCGCCGGGAAAGCCGGGCAGCGGCTCGTCGTCCGGGTCGTAGTCGCCGATCTTCCCCATCGCCCAGGCCGTCGACCTGGCCAGGTCGAGATTGTGCCGCTCGAAGTCGGCCCGTACGTGCGCGAGCTCCGCCCGGCCCAGCGGCGTCGGAGCACCGTCGTCCCACCGTTCGGCGATCCGTGCCCACCGGTCGGAGGCGGCCCACCACGCCCGGAACGCGGCGTCGGCCGCGGCCGGGGCGAGCCGGCCCAGGCCCAGCTGGTGCGGCTCGACCGTCGCCGTGATCTCCATCCGGTCGTTGTTCGACAACCAGGCCAGCTCGGCCAGCACGGCGGCGACATCACCGGTACGTGTCGCCAGGTCGGGACGGTCGTCGCCGGGGCCGGCCGGCGCCAGGGTCACCCGGGTCGTCCGGCCGGCGCCGCCCCGGCCGAGCAGGTGCAGTTCACCGTCGACCGGGGAGCCGTCCGGTGCGGCGACCACCAGCCGCAGCAGGTCGCCCGACCCGTACGCGAGCTGCCCGGCGAGCCGCTCGGCCAGCAGCCGGGTCCGCTCGTCGGGCGGGACCGGCCCGGCCGCGAACGTGTCGGTCAGCAGCCCGGCGACCGCGGCGGCGACCTCTGCGGGCGGCCGCCCCGGTGTCACCCCGGCCCCGGCCGGGACGAAGCGGTTCAGCGGCTCGGCGCCGACCGGAAGCCGGCCGGGCCGGTCCTGGTCCGGGAACAGCCCGAACTCAGCGAGTTCGGCGGGTGCCGGAACCGTCGCCCAGGCCTGCCCGACCGGGGTGGGCGCCTTACCGAAGGCCGCCGTGACCCGCCACGGCCGGGCCCCGGTGTCCGGATCGGACGGTGCCCAGCAGTCCAGCAGACGTACGGTCGCGGCCAGGGTCACCGGTGCCTCCTCGGGATGGGCTCGACAGTGGATCTCAAGGTACCCGGCGCCGTCGCGTACGCGCCGGTCCACCGAACCCCGGCCGTCGGCTCGGGGCAGTGCCGCGTGATCCGGCCCGGATAGGCTTCGGCGATGCCGTACGCCGAGGGTCAGACAGTCCTGCGCAGGTACGTCCGCGACGGCCGCTACACCTGGGTCCAGCCGATGCGGGTCGTCCGCGACGACGCGGCGGGACTCCTGCTGTGGCATCCGGTCGGCGGGGAGTACGCCCGCGTCGTCGACGCCGACGGCAACACCCAGCACGAACTGTCCCTGGACCTGATGCGCGACCCCCGGCTGCTCCGGCAGCCGTGGCTCGACTACGACATCCTGGTGCTGATGCCGCCGGACACGGCGTACTCGGTGTGGTGGTTCTTCGCCGACGGCAAGTTCGCCGGCTGGTACGTCAACCTCGAAGCCCCGTACCGGCGGCACGACGACGGCGTCGACACCGTCGACCAGGTGCTGGACGTCCGGGTCGACCCGGACCTGACCTGGCGGTGGAAGGACGAGGACGAGTTCGTCGCGCTGACCGGGCACCCGCTCTATTTCGACGCCGCCACCGCCGACGCGGTCCGGGCGGTGGGGCGACAGGTGATCGCGCTCGCCGAGCGGGCTGAGTACCCGTTCGACGGCACGTACGTCGACTTCACCCCGGATCCGGCCTGGCCGGTGCCGCGGATGCCGGCCGGCTGGGACCGCCCCGACGCGCGTCCCTGAGCAGGGCCCTCGCCCGGCGGCGCCGGCCCGCTACCGCAGCCAGTGCCGGTCGACGGCCCAGCCGAGCAGGCGCCGGCCGGTCCGGGCGGTGCCGTCGGCGGCGAAGCCGCCACCGGCGACGACGTGGGCCAGGCCGTCGAGGGCCGGGGCGAGCCGGTCGCGTACGAACGGCGGTTGCCGGTCCAGGTCGTCCCAGAACAGTTCGACGGCGGCGGTCGGGTCGACGCCCGGCATCGACAGGTGGAAGAGCATCTGGCGCCAGGCGTACGCGGTGTCCTTGATGGTCGGCAGTGGCCGCGGATTGTGCCGGATCCGGGCGGTCAGGACCAGTGCGGTGGCGAAGCCGCGCCGGGCCAGGTCCGGCCAGCCGGCCGTGGGGGAGACGCCGACGTGGACGAGGGTGGCGAGGTTGTGGGTGGTGAGGATCTGCGCCTGCTCGATCACCGTCCCGTTGGCGGCGACCGAATGCCAGCCGCCGCTGCCGGCCCGGGTCAGGCAGAGCGCGTCGAACGCCGCGGAGGTGGCGGCGGCGTGCCGGCCGCGCCGGTCGACGTCGTCGATGCGGGCCAGCGCCGCGTAGTCGATGCCGTAGTAGCGCTCGTACAGGCTGCCGGCGAGCAGTTCGCCGGCGATCTTCGCGGCGGCGAGGAACTTGCCGGAGAAGGTGCCCTCGAAGATGTCGGCGGCCAGTTCCTCCACCCACGGCAGTCCGGCGTCGGCCTCCCGACCGAGCGCGGCGAGCTGGCGCACCATCGGGTTGGGCAGCAGCGTGGCCGGGAACGCGTCGAGGGTGAGCTGCCCGAGCCGGCGCAGTGCGGCGTCCGCGTGGTCGCGGGTGCCGTCGGTGGCGTGCCGGTGCCCGGCGAGTGCCCGTACCCAGGGCAGTTCGTCGAACCGGACCTGGTGTTCGAGGTTGCGCAGCAGCAGCGACCGGCGGTTGCCGAACGCCTGGTGGGTGGCGGCGACGAGAGCCCGCAGCGTCTCGTCCGGGTACGCCGCCGCGGTGGCGGCCGCCGCGATCCGCGGCACGAGCCCGGCCAGGACCTCGGCCGACGGTACGACGCCGGCGGCGACCAGTTCCTCGATGGTGCCGGCCCGGCCACGGGCGATGATCCGGCGGATCGGCTCCGGGATGGGCGCGCCCGCCGGGGCGCCCTGCTCACCGGCACGCACCGGCGCGGTGACCGCCACGACGTCGGCGATCCCGGCGTCCGGTGGCAGGTCGGCCACCCGGTCCCCGACGAGTTGGGCGAACGTGTGGTGGGTCGGGGCGGTGCCGGTGACCGCCTGACGGGTGCGCAGCGCGGTGTGTTCCGGCGAACCCGGGCGGCCGCGGCGGCGCAGCATCGAGTCGACGGCGTGCTGCAACAGTCCCCGGGAGCGGGCCGTCAGTCCGGCACCGTCGACCATGTCCTGCACCGCCGCGCGCAGGATGGCGAGGTTCTCCTTCGGCCGTCGGTGCTTGCCGCACCGGCGGTGCACGGTGGCCAGCCGCTCGTAGTGGTCGAGCAGGGTGATGGCCCGGTCCCGCCACCGGTCGTCGAAGCGTACGGCGACGCGGCCGTCGACCACGGTGTCCAGCCACAGCGCGAGCAGCCGGTCGGCGAACGGGTTCCAGACGGTCAGCGCCTCGCGCATCGCCTCGATCCGCTCGTCGGGGCGGCGCCCGGCCAGCCTGGCGGAGACGTCGGCGGCGGTTTCCCGCCACACCACCGCCGGCCCGGGAGCCGGTACGTCCCGCGGAACGGGCGTGAACCGCAGCCGGTCGGCGTACGGGCCGATCTCGTCCAGCAGCGCCAGGGCGGCGTTCCGGTCGCCGGTGCCGAGCAGCCACGCCACGACCGCCAGGGCCGCGGCCTCGGGCACGTCGACCCGGTAGGTGCCGGCGCGCAGCAGCGCGGTCAGCTCGGCCAGGCCGGACTCGGTCAGGTGGTGGGCGAACAGGGCCCGACGCTGGGCGGGCAGCCCGGTCCGGGTGGCGAGCGCGGTCTCGTGCGGCAGCAGCGGGCCGCCGGCCACGGCGCTACCGGTCGCGAAGCCGCCCCGGACCACCTCAAGGGTGACCCAGGCCGGCAGGCCGGCGACCGGGGTACGCGAGCCGATGGTCAGGACGCCGTTCAGCATGCCGCGCAGCACCGACTCCCACCGGTGCAGCCGTTCGCCGGCCCGCTGCCGGGTCTCGGCGTCCTCGTGCCCGGTCGAGGTGGCGAACGCCTTGGCCAGCTGGGCCGTCGCGTAGCCGGTGCCGATCCGCTTCTCGTTCTCGTCCATCGCCAGCGTGGCGGGTTCCGCCCCCGCGCCCTCCGGGGCCGAAGCCCGGTGCTCTGCTGCTGAGCTACACGCTGTCACCGGCCATGATCATGCCGGCCGGAAGACCGTACCGGACCGGTACGCACCGTGGCACCCCCATAACCCTGCCAATCCGGTTGCCGGTCGCGGGGGCCGCCGGCATGCTGGGGGACGGGCCGTGACCGGCCCGGAGAGGAGAGCCGGCTTCCACATGTGATCCGCCAGGACGCGTCGTCGTGACGCCACGCCACCGGTCCCGCGCCAACCTGGCGTGCGGCCGTACCCGTGCCGGTCCTGTTCTGCGGAGGAAGCCTTGCTCAAAGTCATTTCGGTCGGCAAGACGTACGACGGTGAGCCGCTGTTCGCTGGCGTCGAACTCGCGCTTGGCGCCGGCGACCGGATCGGGCTGGTCGGCCCGAACGGCGTCGGCAAGTCGACGCTGCTGCGCATCCTGACCGGCGCCGAACCGCCGAGCACCGGCCACGTTGCCGTCGCCCCGGGCACCCGGATCGGCTACTTCGCCCAGCAGGTGACCGACCCGGACGCGACCGTCGGCGACTTCCTGCACGCCGGGCTCGGCGAACTCCACGACGTCGACCGCGAGATGCGGGCCCTGGAGCGGCGGCTCGAAGCCGGCGACGACGTGCTGGCCGCGTACGGCGAGGTGCAGGAGCGCTGGACGGCGCTCGCGGGCTGGAAGACGGCGAGCCGGCTCGCCGAGGTTCGCGACCACCTCGACATCGCCCACCTGGCCGACGACACCCCGCTACGCCGGGTCAGCGGCGGCGAACAGGCCCGGCTGACCCTGGCCCGGCTGCTGCTCGACACCCCCGACACCCTGATCCTCGACGAACCCACCAACCACCTCGACGCCGACGGCATCGCCTGGCTCGGGCGGTGGCTGGCCGGGTTCGCCGGCGGGCTGCTGGTGGTCAGCCACGACCGGGCGTTCCTCGACGCTGCCGTGCACCGGATCGTCGAGCTCGACGGCATCCACGACGAGCCACAGTTCTACACCGGCGGCCACACCGAATACCGGGCCGAGAAGGTGCGGCGCTGGCAGAAGCTGCTCACCGACCACGAGGCGCAGGAGAAGGACCGGCGCCGGTGGGAGGCCGACATCGCCCGTACCCGGTCGCATGCGCTCGGCGTCGAGACGACCGTACGCAGCGGGCCCGGCGCCGACCAGCAGCGCCGGTACGCCAAGAAGGTGGCGAAAAAGGCGAAGGCCCGCGAGCGGCGGCTGCGCCGGCAGATGGCGTCGATCCGGTGGATCGCGCAGCCGCAGACCCGGCCCCGGCTGGCGCTCGCGTTTCGCGGCGAGGCGACCGCCGACGAGGTGGTGCTGCGGGTCGCCGGCCTGACCGTCGAACGCGGTGGCCGTACCCTGCTCGACCGGGTCGACCTCGACGTACGCGGCGGAGACCGGATCCTGGTCACCGGCCGCAACGGCGCCGGCAAGACCACCCTGCTGCGGGCGCTGGCCGACGCCGGCCCGGCCGCCGTCGCGGTCCTTCCGCAGACCCACGACGACCTACGCGTCGACGTCTCCGTGCTGGACTTCTTCCGGTCGCACGTCCCGGTGTACGTCGACGACGCCGAACGCCTGCTCGACGGCTACCTGTTCGGGCCCGACCAGTGGTCGGTGCCGCTGCGCACGCTGTCGGCGGGAGAGCTGCGCCGGCTGCTGCTCGCCGTGATGGTCAACAGCCCGGCCCGGGTGCTGCTGCTCGACGAGCCGACGAACTATCTCGACCTCGACTCCCTCGACGTCGTCGAGCAGGCGCTGCAGGCGTTCCGGGCACGCTGTTGACGGTCACCCACGACGCGTACTTCGCCGACGCGGTCGGTCACACCCGGCGGTGGCGGGTCGACGGGGCCGGCCACGTGAACGAGGAATGATCTTTCCGCGCGTCGCGTGGTGCCGGCCCGGCCGGATTGCGGGAAACTGTCCGGCATGCCGGCCATCCCACCGTCCGCTCTCGTTCCGCGTACGACCGCCGTCCCGGCCCTCGGCGGCGACGCGACCGACTTCACCGAGGCGTGGCTGCGCAACCGGCGACTGTCCGAACACACCCGCGACGCCTACCGGCGCGACGTCGCCGGCTGGTTGGCCTGGTGCGCGCAGCGGTCGGTGGAGCCGCTCGCGGTGTCGTTCCTCGACGTCAACGCGTACGCCCGCGACCTGGAGTCCACCGTGGACACCCGCAGCGGCCGGCCGGTCGCCGCGTCGACCGTGGCCCGCAAACTGTCGGCGCTGTCGAGCTGGTACGACTTCCTCGTCAAGCTGCGCGCCCTGGACGCCAACCCGGTCTCCGGCGCCGACCGGCCCCGGCTCAACCGCGACCACTCGGCGACCGTCGGCCTGGCCCCGGACGAGGTCGACGCGCTGCTCGCCGCCGCCGACACCGCCACCGGCCCGACCGCGGCCCGCAACCGGGCCGCCGTCGCCCTGCTCGCCGACCTCGGGCTACGGGTCGGCGAACTCGTGTCGCTCGACATCACCGACCTCGGCCACGAGCGCGGGCACCGCAGCGTCCGCTTCGTCGGCAAGGGCGGCCGACCCCGTCGTCGGGCGCTTACCCCGTCGACCACGTACGCCGTCGACGCGTACCTGACCGACCGGGCGGTGACCGCCCGGGTCCGGCTCGACGAGCTGACCGGCCCGCTGCTGGTCACCGCCACCGGCGGCCGGCTGGACCGGCACGCCGTGTTCCGGCTGGTCCGCCGGCTGGCGAGGGACGCCGGCATCCCGGCCTGGTCGAAGCTGTCACCGCACTCGCTGCGACACGCGTTCGCGACCACCGCCCGGTCGGAGGGGGTGCCGCTGGAGGACGTGCAGGACGCGATGGGGCACGCCGACCCGCGCACCACCCGCCGCTACGACCGGGACCGGCACAACCTGGACCGCGACCCGGCGTACGCGATCTGGGCCGCCCGGGCCCGACGCCGCACCTGACCGCTCACCGGCCGGCGGCGCGGTCCGGCCCTCGGCCGCCGGTTGACCCCGTATCAGCCGTCCGACCTGCCGGCCGCAACCGAAGGCGACACGCCGTCAGCGGTTGATCCAGCCACGTCCACCTTGGAACGCCGGGGCGCGGCTTCGTCCGGCGAGCGTCGGGGCGACCGGTAGCTGTTGCGCTCGACAGCGAATTCGCTGTGCATACGCTGAATTCGCTGTGGGCCGCGACAGCAATACCCCGCCGGACCGCCGCCGCGTACACCGGCCCCGTCCGAAGGTGTCGCGGACCGACGGGGCCCGTACCCGCGGGTCGAGGCGTCAGGGAAGGATGCGACGCAGGGACGGCGCGACCGCCGCGACGACTGCCCGGTTCTCCGGCTGGTGGGCGGCCCAGTTGAGGGCGCCGAGCGCCACGACGGGTGGTCCCGATCCCGCCGCGGCGACGAGTTCGGCCTCGGGAAGGATGTCCAGGAGCCGCCGTACGAGCACGCCCTCACCCCACAGCGCCTCGGTCGGGAACGGCAGTCGGCCGAGCCAGTTCAGCAGTACCGTCGCGCGGCTGACCGCATCCGTCTCAACGGCGGCCAGCCGCTCGGCGAGCGCGCACACCCGGTCCTGCGGCAGTTCGGCGGCATGGTTGCCGGCCACACCGAGCAGATCGTCACGGAGGACCTCCGGCACCTGCCGCTCGGCGAGCATCGCCGGCACCGACGCGGGACGGAACTGTGGCCCTTCGGATTCCTCGTAGAAGCCGAGTTCCAGCACGACCGGGGTCAGCAGATCGCCGACGACGTTCCCGACGCCGTGTTCGTAGAGGAACAGCGCCAGGGCCATCGGTGCGGCCGTTTCCAGGTCGTCGCGGAATCCCGGCCGTTCCCACGAGACTCTGCCGTGGCCGTGAACGGTGGCGCTGCCCAGGATCCGGTCGTCGGAGTCGTAAAGCGCCAGGGTCGGGCCGCCGGGGCAGCGGCAGATGCCGCCGACGGGCCGGCCGGCGGTGGCGAGTTCCCGCAGGGTGGCCAGGCGGGCGCTGTCGACGATCTCCGCCCGGATCTCGCGGTCGGGCAGCGGGCCGTCGAACAGGCCGCCCGCGAGGAGTCGCGCGGTACGCGTCCGCGCCCAGGCGTGGGGCAGCCAGTCGGCGAGCAGCACCGCGCCATCGTAGGCGCCTCCGGTTGTACGCCGGCCGGGCCCGCGCCCCCGACGCGGGGCGGCGCCGGGGGTGGATTCGCTGGTCACGGTGGGGGTGGACATCCCGCATCGTGGACGCTTTCTTGTTAATTCCTATGGGGTGAGTAGGGTTATCGCCGTGATCAAGAAGCACTGCACCGCCACCCTGTGTCGGTCCTAGCTAGCTAGCCGCCGGTCTGACCTCTACGGGCCGGCGCCGTCACTGCGGCGTTCACGAAGGGGCCGCGCCCCTGTGGGTGCGTCCGTCGCCCGGAGCCGCTCAACGCCGAGCACTCCGCCCCGCCCGACCCGGGTGCCTTCATCGCCAGTCCCACGAACTGGAACCGCGCGCCGTTCGTCGCGTACGCCCGGTCCAGCCGGTCACGCATCCTTCGCTCAAGAGGTCAGATCAGCATGCCCGAAACAGACTCGCCGGCGATCGTGGACTTCCACGTCCACTACGTCGACCCCGCCCATCCGCCCGCCCTGTGGGCCAACGCCCGGCCCGAGATCGCCAAGCTGCGCGAGCGGACCGTACGCCGGATCGTCGACATCGACGACGTGCTGGAATCGGCGGCGGCCGGCTCGATCACGACGCGGGTCCTCAACGCCCCGCCATCGCTGGTCGCGCCGGCCGGCACGGTCCTGCCGGCCGACACCGTCCGGGCGATCAACGACCACCTGGCCCGGCAGGTCGCCGACCACCCGGGCCGGCTGCTCGGGCTGGCCACCGTCGACGCCTGGCAGGGCGAACAGGCCGCCGACGAACTCCGCCGGGCGGTCACCGAACTCGGCCTGTCCGGCGCGGTCCTCGACGCCGCCGCCGACGGCGGTGACCGGCTCCTCGACGACCCGGCCGCGTTGCCGACGCTACGTGCGGCCGAAGAACTCGGCGTGCCGCTCTTCGTGCACCCGATCAACCCGCGCGGCTTCACCGAACAACTCGAGGGCGTCGGCCGCGCCGGCACCCTGCTCGCCCGGGGCGCCATCGACGCGGCCAGCCTGCTGGCCCTGCTCAACTCCCGCATCCTGGACGACCTGCCCGGGCTGCGGGTCGTCATCCCGCTGATCGGCGCGCCGGCGCTGCTGCTCGGCACGTTCACCGGCCTGGTCGAGCGGATCAGCCGGCACGCCCCGGACCACCTGCGCCGACACGTGTACGTCGACACGATGGGCTTCGACCCGGCCAGCATCCGCTACCTGGTCGACGTCGTCGGCGCCGACCACGTGCTCGTCGGATCGGACTCGCCGATCGTGGCCGAGTCGATCGACCGCGTCGACGTCCTCGCCGCTCTCGCCGCCGCCGGCCTCGACGAGCCCGGTGTCGTGGCCGTCGCCGGCGGAAACGCCCGCCGGCTGCTCGGCGTACCCGAGACGGTCGCGGCATGACCACCGGAACCGAGGCACCGGCCGTCGCCGTCATCGCCGACGGAGCCGAGGCGGTACGGGTCGCCGCCGACCTGGCCCGGCGGTTCGCCCCCGGCGCCAAGGAACGCGACCGGGACCGCACCGTCCCGCGCGCCGAACTGGAACAGATCGCCCGGTCCGGACTGCTCGGCATCACCGTGCCGCGCGCCGCCGGCGGGGCGCAGGCGAGCCACCGCGTACTCGCCGACGTCTTCCGGATCCTGGCCGTCGCCGACGCCTCCATCAGCCAGGTACTCCAGAACCACTTCGTGTTCGTCCGCGTTCTCAGGGACCGGGGCACCGCCGCCCAGCGCGAGTTCTTCCACGCCGAACTGCTGCGCGGCGCCCGCTTCGGCAACGCGATGGCCGAACGCGGCGTCGACCGGCGCAAGGGCGAGACGAACACGTCGCTGCGCCGCCTCGACGGCACGACCGACCTGCTGCTGACCGGCCGCAAGTACTACACGACCGGCGCCGCCACCGCCGACTGGGTGCCGGTGAAGACGAAGGACCCCGACGGCGCCGACGTCGTCGCGTACGTCGCACAGGGCAGCCCCGGCCTGTCGTTCGGCGGCGACTGGTCGGCGCTCGGCCAGCGCGGCACGCACAGCGGCACCACCCTGCTCACCGACGTACGGGTGCCGGCGGACCGGATCGTCGCCTGGCCGTACAACGCCGACGAGCTACGTACGGCCGGCGCCGCCGGGCAGCTGCTGCACGCGGCGATCGACGTCGGCATCGCCGAGGGGGCACTGGCCGCCGCAGCCGAGTACGTCCGTACCCGTACCCGGGCCTATGCCGACAGCCCGTGGGACCGGGCCGCCGACGAACACCACCTGATCAACGACGTCGGCCGGCAGGCGGTGCAGGTACGGGCGGCGCGGGCGCTGCTGGAGCGGGCCGCCGACGCGGTCGACGACGCCGAGGCCGACCCGGTCCTCGACGCCGACAAGGTCGCCGAGGCGTCGCTGTCGGTCGCCGCCGCCCGGGCGTTCACCGCCGAGACGGCGGTGACCACGGCCAGCGAACTGTTCTCGTACGCCGGCACCAGCGCCACCGACGAGGAACACGGCCTGGACAGGTTCTGGCGCGACGCCCGCACCCACACCCTGCACGACCCGACCCGCTGGAAGTACCACCACGTCGGCAACCACGTCCTCAACGGCGTCGCACCCCGGGGGCCACTGCTGTGAACACCGCACGAAGGGAAGGTCCACGATGACCGCGACAGTCCTGTCCACCCCGGACGGGTCGGTCGAGCCCACCGGCGGACGACCGCGCCCGCCGGGGCCGGGCAAGGCACCCAGGAAGACGGGTTCGCTGCGCCGCCGCGTCCTCAAGTCCGGCCGGCGGATCCTGGTGCCCGTCCTGCTCGTCGCCGTCTGGCAGCTCGCTTCCAGCGTCGGCTGGCTCAACCCGACGACGTTCGCCAGCCCCGGCATGGTCTGGGACCGGTTCGTCGAGTTCGCCCAGAGCGGTGTGCTGGCCGACAACGTGCTCGCCTCGCTGCGCCGGGTGGTGCTCGGCCTGCTGATCGGCGTCGCGATCGGGGTCGTACTCGGGCTCGCCACCGGCCTGTCCCGGGTCGCCGACGAACTCGTCGACCCGCCGCTGCAGATGCTGCGCGCCGTACCGACGCTCGGCCTGATGCCGCTGCTGCTGCTCTGGCTCGGCATCGACGAGGCGCTGAAGGTCGGCCTGGTCGCGATCGGCGTGATCTTCCCGATCTACCTGAACTTCAGCAAGGGCATCCGCTCGGTCGACCCCCGGTTCCGGGAACTCGCGCAGAGTTGCGGCGCCTCCCGGTGGACGGTGATCCGGCACATCATCCTGCCCGGGGCGCTGCCGCACCTGCTGATCGGGCTGCGGTTCTCGCTCGCGATCGCCTGGCTCAGCCTGGTCTTCGGCGAGACCGTCGCCGCCGATTCCGGCATCGGCTACATGCTGACCCGGGCCAAGGACTTCCTGCAGACCGACACGATCGTGCTCTGCCTGGCGCTGTACGCGCTGCTCGGCCTGGCGATCGAGAGCCTGGTCCGGGTCATCGAGTGGAAGACCCTGTCCTGGCGCCGAGAGTTCGTGGACTCATGAGCGAGCGAAGCGAGCGGGTGTCATGAGCGGTATCTCCGTACGTGGGCTGCGCAAGCACTACGGCAGCCGGCTCATTCTCGACACCGTCGACCTGGAGGTTCCCCGGGGCGAGTTCCTGGTCATCGTCGGCGAGAGCGGCGGCGGCAAGAGCACCCTGCTGCGCGCCCTGGCCGCGCTCGACACCGACCACGAGGGCGAGGTCGTCGTCGAGCAGCCGGTCGCGGTCGGCTTCCAGGACGCCCGGCTGCTGCCGTGGCGCACGGTGTGGGAGAACGTCGTCTTCGGGCTGCCGGGCAGCCGGTCGGCACTGCGCCGGCAGGCCGTCGAGGTGCTGGCCGAGGTCGGCCTCGAAGCCCGCGCCGACGTGTGGCCGAACACTCTGTCCGGCGGGGAGGCGCAGCGCACCGCCCTGGCCCGTGCCCTGGTGCGCCGGCCCGCCGTACTGCTGCTCGACGAGCCGTTCGGCGCCCTCGACGCGCTGACCCGGCTGCGGATGCAGGCCCTGGTGCACTCGCTGTGGAAGGCGCACGGCTTCACCACGGTCCTGGTCACCCACGACGTCGACGAGGCGATCGTGCTCGCCGACCGGATCCTCGTGCTGACCGACGGCCGGCTCGCCGACGAGATCAGACCCGACTTCGCCGGCGCCCGTACCCGCGAGGACCCCGGCTTCGAACGGACCCGGCTGCGGATCCTCGAACAGCTCGGGGCCGCCCACTACGAAACCGAACTCGGCCGGCACTGACCGGTACCGGACCTCCCGAAAGGCACGTCATGTTCACGCGCAGTTCCCGGCGGGCGACCATCGCCGCCGCCACCGCTCTCGCCGCCGCGCTCGCCGTGGCCGGCTGCGGCGGGGGCGGCGACGACGCGGCCGCCGCCGACGGCACCGTCTCGCTCACCCTGGTCACCACCGACCTGTACGGCTACACCCCGCTGTTCGAGGCGAAGGACCTCCAGGTCCCCGGGGTGAAGATCACGTACCGGGAGTTCGCCAACTCGGTCGAGCTGAACTCCGCGATGGAGGCCGGCCAGATCGACATCTCCGACACCGGCGACATCGGACCGATCAACGCGGCCGCGTCCGGCAGCCGGCAGAAGGTGATCGGCTGCACCAGGCCCAACGACCAGAACATCAAGTACATCGTGCGCCGCGACTCGGGCATCGCCAGCTTCGCCGACCTGCGCGGCAAGCGGGTCGGGATGCCGATCCGGTCCAACCACGGCCTGTTGTACGAGCGGCTGCTGAAGAAGAACAACCTGACCGACAACGACGTCAAGGCGGTCAACATCTCCGGCGCCGATGGCGTCAACGCCCTGGTCAAGGGCGACATCGAGGCGTACTCGGCGAACGCGCCCGGTTCGCCGGACATCCTGGAGCGCTTCCCGGACCTGGTCGAGATCGACGGGATCGCCGGCACCGTCAACAACCTGTACTGCCTGCGGGTCAGCCCGCAGGCGTACGAGAAGAAGCACGAGGCGCTGCGGGCGTTCTTCCGGGTGGCGGCCGAAACCGGGCTGTGGGCGTCGCAGCATCCGGACGAGGCGGCCGAACTGGTCAAGCCGCACGTCGACTACAGCCTGGCGACGCTGTCCACCACCTTCAGGATCAGTGGGGCCGGATACCAGCCGATCGACGACGCGTTCCTGGTCCAGCAGCAGGCGTTCGCCGACGAACTGCTCGACGTCGAGTTCATCGAGAAGCCGGTCGACGTGAAGCAGATCTTCGTCGGCGACTTCAACGACGAACTCCCGAAGGGCTGACCATGAGCACCTCACCGCGCCTGGGGGTGTGGACCCCGATCAGCGGCAACTGGGCCGTCCGCGACCACCCCGACGAGCGGCTCGACGGCAGCTACGCCGACAACCGGCGTACGGTCGTCGACGCCGAACGCCTCGGCTACGACACCACCCTCATCGCCCAGCACACCATCAACCCCGGCGACGACGTCGGCGACGTCATCGACACCTGGACCACGGCGGCGGCGATCGCCGAGGCCACCTCCCGCATCGAGATCATCGCCGCGATCAAGCCGTTCCTCTACAACCCCGGCGTGCTGGCCAAGATGGCAACCCAGATCGGCCACATCAGCCGGGCCGGTTCGCGATCAACCTGGTGTCGGGCTGGTTCCTGCCCGAGATCACCAAGCTCGGCCTGCCGTTGATCGACCACGACCGCCGCTACGACTACTCCCGCGAATGGCTCTCCATCGTGGAGCAGGCGTGGGGGGAGGGCCCGGTGACGGTCGCCGGCGACCACCTGCGGGTCGAGGAGCTACGACTGCGGCCGCGGCCGTACGCCGGCAACCCGCCGGTGGTCTACTTCGGCGGCGAGTCGGAGCCGGCCCGGGTGCTGGCCGCCGAGGCCGCCGACGTGTTCCTGATCAACGGCCGGCCGCTGGACGGGCCGGACGGCGTGAAGGCCATCATCGCCGACCTGCTGTCCCGCCCCCGGCCGTACCGTGACCCGCTGCGGTTCGGGCTGACCAGTTTCCTGATCGCCCGCCCGACGCAGGAGGAGGCGGACGAGGAGTTCGAGAGGCTGTGGCGGCTCACGCAGGCGCAGCGTAAGCCGATCGTGGGCGCCGACCCGGCCCGGGTGATGGGCCGCAACGCGGTCGGCGTGGCCAGCGTCGGCACCAACGGGGGCACGCTGTCCGGCCTCGTGGGCAGCTACGCCCAGATCGCCGACCGGATCAGCGGCTTCGTCGACGCGGGCGTGGAGACGTTCCTGTTCCAGTTCCAGCCGCACTTCGCCGAGATGGAACGCTTCGCGACCGAGGTCGCCCCGCTGCTGCGCTCGCGACACGGCGGTTCGGCCATCTAGTCGGGTGGGCCCGCGCCGTACGGCGCGGGCCCACCCGACTTCGTCACATCGATTCCGTGGACGACCATTCATTCACGTTCACGCACGGCGGGCAGTAGGTGCCGAATGAGGCCGCCTTCATCTCACCACAGTAGTTGCCACCAGTGGTCGTCCGCCACGAGGCAAATGTATGTACCGAGCGTCGCGCCGTTGCCGTCGGCCCCGGCGACACAGCTGTCACCCTTGACGTTTCTGAGCAGTTCGTCTTCGAAATAGAAGAGCTGGTTGTCGTTGGGGCTGGGTGTACAGGTTCGCTGGATCAGCGCTGTCCCGTTCGCGGGTGCGGCGGTGCCCGGCAGGTCCACACACAGCCCGCTTTTCGCGTTACGGATGGTGAAGCTGGAGAATCCGCGACGGTAGTCCACGTACCACCGCTGGTTGTCGGCCTCGGTGTTGTCGCAGGTGTACTGAATGACGGGGTCGCCCGGACGGCCCGCCCCGGCGCCAACGAGGTCCATGCACTTGCCGGTCACGGGGTTGTAGATGTTGAAGGGGCCCGCGGCTGTCGTGTCGACGATCGAATTACTTCTTGTGGCGGGTGGCGCTGGTGTGGAAGAATTCGGGGAGTCGGTTTTGGTAAGGGTTGAGAGTCCGAGAACAGCTATCGCCGGCAACGTCATCGTGGCAGCGATTTTCCAGACCTTCCTCATTGTGTTGCCTCCCCGCGTTTGTGCCGAGCCTTTGTGTAGGGCTCTTTTGTGCCGATGGACGCGCTGGTGGTGCCATTGCGGGAGTTGTGGCTACTGTTGTAGCCATCAATAGGCTATCCGCTTGCGCAAGCTCGGTACAAGGCTTGAATTCGGGGCGGACGCGTGCAGCGACCAGCCACCACGGAAAAGCGGCCTGACGGTAAACAGGAACCCGATCGCAGGTATACGGCGAAGCTAGGCCAGCAGCTCAAGATGATGATGCGCGTCGATCGCGATGTCGTCGCCGCGCAGCCAGCGCCGGGCCCACAGCCGGGCCGCCACCTCCGCCTGCTCGTCACCCCAGTCGGCCTGCTCGACCAGCAGCGCCGTCGTCAGGGCGTACGCCATCCGCAGCGCCAGCCCGCGCGCCCCGGCGACGACCTGCGCCGCCGTCGGGTCGGCGGCGACCTCGGTCAACGCCTCGCGGAGCCGGGCGGTCGCCCCGGCCAGGATGTCGGCGACGAGCGGCGACCGGGTACGGGCCAGGTCGGCGGCGGCGTCGAGCCGGCGTAGCAGCGGCGGGGCGGCGTTCTCGCGGGTGACGGCACGCAGCACGTCCAGGGCGAGCACGTTGGTGGTGCCCTCCCAGATCGGCAGCACCTGGGCGTCGCGCAGCAGCCGGGGCACACCGGTGTCCTCGACGTAGCCGGCGCCGCCGAACGCCTCCACGTACTCGCCGGCGGCCGCGGCGGCGAGCCGGCCGGTGGCGAGCTTGGCCAGCGGGGCGACGACGCGCAGTTCGGCGGCGGCGTCCGGGTCGGCGCCGACCTCGACCCGGCCGAGCAGCGCGAACGTGTGTCCGGTGAGGACGAACGCGCCGGCGGTGTCGACGGCGAGGGTACCGAGCGTGGCCCGGTGCAGCGGCGAGTCGGCGAGCCGCCCGCCGGCGATCTGCCGGGCCCCGGCGTACGCGAGGGCGTACGCCAGGCCGCGCCGCATGCCGCTCGCGGCGGCGGACGCGTTGTGGACCCGGGTGACGACGACCAGGGTCATCGCCCGGACCAGGCCGAGCTGGCCGGGGTCGCCGACCGGCAGCGCGTACGCGTCGCGCAGGCCGATCTCGGCGGTCGGCAGCGCCCGGGTGCCGAGCTTGTCCTTGAGCCGGTGCACGGTGACGCCGGGCGCCGGTGCGTCCGGTGCGGCGCCGGCGGCGAGCGGCGAGTCGGCGGCGTACCGGGGCACCAGGTACGGGGCGAGGACCCGGCTGCCGGGGCCGGCACCCTCCGGTCGGGCCAGCGCGATCGCCATCGCCGAGTCGGCGGCGGAACAGAACCACTTCTCGCCGGTGAGCCGCCAGCTCCCGTCGCCGGCCGGACGGGCGACGGTGGTGGAGCGGGCCAGGTCGGAACCGCCCTGCGCCTCGGTCATCCACTGCCCGCTGGTGATCGCCGTGTCGGGGTCGGTGCCGGTCAGCCGGGGCAGCCAGGCGTCGCGTACGGCCCGGTCGACATCCGGGCGGGACAGCACCGCCGCCGCCCCGTCGGCCATCGCCACCGGGCAGGAGAACGTCGCGGACTCCGGGGCGTACAGGTGCAGCAGGGCGTGCTGGACGACGCGGGCGGCGGCGCCCCAGGTGGCCCGGGCCTCGTCCTGGTACGGCAGGGCGACGACGGCGTGCCGGGCGGCGGCGGCCCGCTGCGCCTGCCAGCCGGCGCTGGTCTCGATCCGGTCGACGCGGGCGCCCCAGCCGTCGTAGCGGACCAGGGTCGGCGGGTGGTTCTCGGCGTCGTGGTGCGCGGCCCGCAGCGGCCCGTCGACCTCGGCGGCGAGCGCGGTCAGCCGGTCCTTGGCGGCGGCGTGGCCGGCCGGGCCGAGGTGCCGGTCCAGCCAGGCGTTGAGCTGCCGGTCACCGGCGTACGGGTCGGCCGGTGGGGGCGCGGACTGGACGTGGCGGGCCATCGATGGACTCCTCGGCGTCGGCGGCGGGGTCTGCCCGACGTTAGACCACCGGCCCGCCGATCGTCAGCCGCCGGTGTCGAGGGCGGCGGCGACCAGGGCCAGCGCCTGATCCGGCGGCAGGCCCAGCCGGCGGGTCAGCGCCGCGTAGTCGGCCGCCGCCCGCCGGGCCTCGTCCGGCACCCCGCCCGCCTGCGCGGTCACGAACGTGCCGTGCCGGCCCCGGGTCTCGACCAGTCCCGCCTGCTCCAGCTCCCGGTAGGCGCGGGCGACGGTGTTGGCGGCCAGCCCGAGATCCTCGGCGAGTCGGCGTACGGTCGGCAGTCGGGTGCCGGCGGCCAGCCGGCCGGTCGCGGCCAGCTCCGCGATCCCCGCCCGGACCTGCTCGTACGGCGCGACCGGCGACGAGGTGTCGACGGTGACCGGAAGGGAAGTGGTCATACGGCCCCCTCGCTACGCTCGGTGCCCGCACGACGTGCCCTGGGCCCGATGACGACCTCGCTGCGCTCGGTCATGCGCGCACCGGGCCGAGGTCGCCGGTGCGGTGGTGGCGCCGGCACAGCACCTGGTAGCGCACGTCGCCGTGGTCGACGGTGTCGCCGATGACGACCTGGGCGCCCTCCCGGGCCACCTTGCCGTCGACGATCCGGGCGTTGAGCTGCCCCTCCCGGCCGCACCAGCACAGCACCTCGACCTGGATCCGGGCGACCTCGTCGGCGAGTTCGAACAGCCGCCGGGCGGCCGGGAACAGTTCCGAGCGGAAGTCGCTGGCCAGCCCGAACGCGAACACGTCGACGTCGTAGCAGTCGACGAGTTCGGCCATCTGCTCGACGTGCTCCACGCTGTAGAAGCACGCCTCGTCGCAGATGAGGTAGTCGACCCGTTCGCCGTCGGCCCACCGGCCCCGCACCAGCGCCCGCAGATCGAGGTCGTCGGTGACCTCGATCGCCTCGTGGGCGAGGCCGATCCGGGTGGTGACCTGCGGCCCCAGCGACCGGTCGATGCGGGTCAGCACGATGCCGCGCCGGCCCTGCCGGGCGTGGTTGTAGTTCATCTGCAAGGCCATCGTGGACTTTCCGCAGTCCATCGGCCCCAGAAGAACTTCAGGGCGGCGCCGTGGCGCAGCCGGCCGTCGCCGGCGACCAGGCAGGCGGGGGACAGGGCGGAGTCGTCGACGGTCACGGTCGGGCAGCGTACCGGGAACGGGCCCGACCGATCATCACAGGACCCGGGGCGGAGTGTTGCCGGCCGCGATGATCGCCTTACGCATCGGCACCGCGAGCAGCAGCAGGAAGCCGACCACGAAGAAGATCAGCAGCGACACCAGGCCGACCCGGTAGCTGTTGGTGAGCTGGAACACCAGACCGAACGCCAGCGGACCGAGCCAGCTGGTGCCCTTGTCGCTGATCTCGTAGAAGCCGTAGTACTCGCCCTCCTTGCCGGCCGGGATGAGCTGGCTGAACAGCGACCGGCTCAGCGCCTGGCTGCCGCCGAGGACCAGACCGATCGCCGCGCCGAGGATCATGAACGGGATCGGCGCCTCGGCCGGCAGCCAGAACGCGGCCAGGATCACCCCGGTCCACAGCACCAGGCTCATCAGCACCGTCTTCCACGCGCCGATCCGCTTGGCCACGCCGCCGAGCAGCAGCGCGCCGCCGAACGCCAGGAACTGCACCAGCAGGATCGTCACGATCAGCGTCGTCTGGTCGAGTCGCAGCTCCTCGGTGCCGTACTGGCTGGCCAACGCGATGACGGTCTGGATGCCGTCGTTGAAGACCAGGAACGCCAGCAGGAAGAACAGCGTCAACGGGTACGCCTTGAGGCCCTTGATGGTGTGGCCGAGCTGCTTGAACCCGTCGAGGAGCACGTTGCCGCGTACGCCGCCGGCGGCCGCCTCCACCGACGGCCGCTCCCGCAGCCAGAACAGCGGGACCAGGGTGAACGCCGCCCACCACACACCGGCCGACACGATCGACCAGCGGGCCAGGTCCAGGGTCCGCTGCGGGTTGCCCTCCTCGCTGAACAGGGTGACGACGACCAGGTTCAGCATCAGCAGCAGGCCGCCGCCGAGATAGCCCAGCGCCCAGCCCTTGCTGGAGATCCCGTCCCGGTCGTCGGGGCCGCCGAGCTGCGGCAGGAACGAGTTGTAGACGACGACGGCCGCGCCGAAGCTCACGTTGGCGAACACGAACAGGGCGCCGCCGAGCAGGTAGCGGTCGCCGGTGACGAACACCATCGCGATCGTCGCGCCGGAACCGAGGAAGGCGGCGACGGCCAGCAGCCGCTTCTTGTGCGCCGACCGGTCGGCGATCGCCCCGGTGACCGGCAGCACGAACACGGTCAGGAACACCGACAGCGACACCAGGTACGGGAAGTAGGCGCCGGCGGCGACCTTGATCCCGAGCGGGTAGACGTATCCGGTGCAGTCGGCGGCGCCCAGTTCGCAGCCGGCCGCGACCTCGGTGATGCTGGTCAGGAACGGGCCGAGGAAGACGGTGATGACGGTGGTCGAGAACGCCGACATCGCCCAGTCGTAGAAATACCAGCCGGTCCGCTCGCGGCGGGTGCTGTGCGGCGGCTGCGGCGGCGTGGCGGTGTCGCCCGCGGCGGTGGCGGTGTCGGCCATCGGAGTTTTCCCGGGGGGTCAGGCGGTCCAGTGGCCGCGGCGGAGATAGACGTCACGCAACACGTCGACGTGATCGGTCATGATGCCATCCACACCCAGATCCAGTAACCCGTCCATCTGGGCGGGTTCGTCGATGGTCCAGACGTGCACGTGCAACCCCAGCCGGTGGGCGTACGCGATCAGCCGGCGGTCGACGACCGGGATCCGGCCGTACCGCACCGGCACCTGCGCCGCGACGACGGACGGCGGCAGCGTGATCCGCCGCCCGTGCAGCGACGCCAGCCGCAGCCGGGCGACCGAACGCATCCCGAGCGACGTCGCGATCGACGGGCCGGCCAGGGCCCGCAGCCGGTTCAGCCGGGCGTCGCTGAACGAGGCGAGCAGCACCCGGTCGCCGGCCCCGGCCCGCCGTACGTCGGCGACCGCCGGCTCGACCCCGGCGTCGGACTTCACGTCGACGTTGAACCGGACCTCCGGCCACGCGGCGAGCACGTCGTCCAGCCGCGGCACGACCGCCGCCCCGCCGACCCGTACCGCGGCGAGGTCCTTCCAGCGCAGGTCGGCGATGCGGCCGGAGACCCCGGCGACCCGGTCCAGGGTCGGGTCGTGCAGGACGACGGCGACACCGTCGGCGGTGGCGTGCACGTCGGTCTCGACGTACCGGTAGCCCAGCGCGACGGCCCGCGCGAACGCCTCGGCGGTGTTCTCGTCACCCTGCGCGGCGCCGCCACGGTGCGCGAACGCGAGCGGACCGGGCGCGTCGAGGTACGGATGGGGGTGCGGCACGGTGCGCAGTATGCCCGGCCCGGTTGGCCGGCGGGTGGACGACACCCGGCCGGGCGTGGTCGGCCCGGTGTTCGGCGGTACGCAGGGGACGCGCGCGGGCACAGTATCGTGACGCGCATGCGGGTGCTCGGTGTCGACTTCGGCACGTCCAACACGGTGGCGATGGTGCGTGGCCCGGACGGCCGGGCGCGGCCGTTGCTCTTCGACGGTTCGCCGTTGCAGCCGTCGTGCGTCTACCTCGACGCCGACGGGCGGATGCTGGTCGGCCGGGACGCCGAGCGGTCGGCCCGCATCGACCCGTCGCGCTACGAACCAAACCCGAAACGCCGCGTCGACGACGGTGTGGTGCTGCTCGGCGACCAGGAGCTGCCGTTGCCGCAGGTGGTCGCGGCGGTGCTGCGGCGGATCGCGACCGAGGCGCAGCGGCAGCTCGGCGGCCCGTGCGACGAGCTGCGGATGACGCATCCGGCGCAGTGGGGCGAGCGGCGCCGGGCGGTCCTGGTCGAGTCGGCACGGGCCGCGGGCCTGCCCGCACCCCGGCTGATCGCCGAGCCGGTCGCGGCCGCGTCGTACTACACGGCGGTGCTCGGTACGGCGGTCCCGGTCGGCCGGGCGCTGGGCATCTACGACCTGGGCGGGGGCACCTTCGACGCCACCGTCGTACGCCGCACCCAGGCCGGGTTCGAGGTGCTGGCCGAGCAGGGCCTGGGTGAACTCGGCGGCCTCGACTTCGACCAGGCGCTGGTGGAGCACCTGGGTCGCGGCTACTCGACCGACCACACGATGATGTGGAACTCGGTGATCAGCCCGGCCGACGCCGGTCAGCGCCGGCAGCGCACGCTGCTCTACGACGACGTACGCGGGGCCAAGGAGATGCTGTCGCGCACCACCAGCGCCGACATCCACCTGCCGGCGCTGGACATCTCGGCGCACATCACCCGCGAGGAGTTCGAGGCGCTGATCCGGCCGGGGCTGATGCGTACGGTCACCTGCCTGGCCCAGACGATCACGGCGGCCCGGCTGCGGCCGGCCGACCTGGTCGGGATCTTCCTGGTCGGCGGGTCGAGCCGGATCCCGCTGGCCGCGCACCTGATCCACAGCGAGTTGGGGCTGCCGCCGACGACGCTGGAGCAGCCGGAGACGGTCGTCGCCGAGGGGGCGTTGTGCTTCGGTGCCCCGACCGGCGGCGCCGGCCAGGGCCATTCCGGCGTGCCGCGGGCCGTACCGGCGCGGCCGGCACCCGGTCCGCCGGCCCGGCCCGGCATGGTGCGCCAGCCGGTCGCGCCGCCGCGCAGCGGACCGCCGTACCCGCCCCAGCAGCCGGCCCGGCCCGTGTCGGCGGGCCCGCCGCAGCCGACCCGCCCGGTCTCGGCGGCACCGGCGGGACCGCAGCCGCCCCGGATGGTCCCGCCACCGCAGCAGCCGCAGCCGGCCCGGCCACCGGTCGCCGCGCCGCAGCAGCACCAGCCGCGGCCGGTGCCGACGCCCCGACCGCCGGTGATGGCACCGCGCCAGCCGGAAAAGTCCTGGTACGAGGAGCCGGCGAAGGTGTGGACGCTGGCCCTGGCCGTCATGGTGGTCATCGCCGTCGTCGTGCTGCTCGTCTCGACCGCCTGAGCCGGCCGACGGCCGGGCACCGTCCGGTGCCCGGCCGTCCCCGGACCGGGGCGGGGTGACTAGAGGCGGCTCAGGATGTCGCGCATCGCGGTGATCTCGGCCTGCTGTTCGGTGACGATCCGCTCGGCGAGAGCCTTCGCGTCGGCGTTGCTCCCCTTCGCGATCTCCTCCCTGGCCATCGTGACGGCACCCTGGTGGTGGGCGATCATCATGGTGAGGAACTGCTGGTCGAACGCGGTTCCCCGGGCGTCGGCGAGGCTCTTCATGTCGGCGTCGGACAGCATTCCCGGCATCGGATGCGCCGTCCCCGGCGGAGACGTTCCGTGCCCGGCGCCCGGCATCGGCGCCGGCCGGCCCCACGCCGCCAGCCAGCCGGTCATCGTGTCGATCTCCGACTGCTGGGTGTCCCGGATCCGGTCGGCGAGCGCCTTGACGTCGGTGTTCTCGGCGCGGGTCTGCGCCAGCACCGCCATCTCCACCGCCTGCCGGTGGTGCGGGACCATCGTCTGGGCGAACGTCACGTCGGCGTCGTTGAACGTCGTCGTGGTGCCCGCCGCGGCACCGGCCGGCACCGTCGCGGCCGCGCCGTGATCGGTTCCGGAGGAGTATTCGCCGCCGCGGCCGCACCCGGCCAGCACGACGGTGACGGTGACGGCGAGCCCGGCCAGGACGGCACGACGCGGTACGACAGGAGGTGTCAACACAGGGCCTTTCGGTGTCGATGCCGGCAGCCTGTGGTTCCCGGTTCGCGGCACTCCATGCCGCCACCGCCGCCCGGCGGCCGGAGCCGCCGCGCACCCCGGGTCGGGTGGCCTCGCATGCCGCCGCCGCCCGGAGCCGCCGCGCACCCGGTCGGGTGCCTCGATCGTCTGCTGTTCCGGCACTCGACACGCCGGGTTCGGACTGCCTGGACAGCAGACGATCACGACGTCTCTCGACGCCCCGTTGCCGGCCAGCGCCGCAGGGGCACGGCGCGTGGCCTTGACACGGGGTTCGGCCGGAAGGACCTGCTGTTGCGGGCCACAGCGAATTCAGCGTGGATACAGCGAATCCGCTGTGGCCCGTGAAGGCGACAGGTGCCCCGCACGCCCGGCCCCCGGTCGGGCGGGGCCGCCGCCGGGCGTCAGGCCGTGCCGGGGGCCCAGAAGCGGGCCAGGTTGCTGGTCGCCGGGTCGTCCGAGGCGGCCAGGGTCGTCCACGGGTCGCCGCCGGCCGGGGTCTCGGTGCCGGCGTACGCGGCCAGGTCGTCGGCCGGCGGGGCATCGGCGTACGCCGTACCCGGGTCGGGTAGCGGGGCGGCGTCGCCGGCGCCGAGGGTGTCGGCGTCGGTCCACGGGAAGCCGTCGACCGGCTCCGGCGGGGCGCCGAGGTCGAGCGCCGGCGGGAACGTCGAATCCGGCCACGACTCGCCGTCGCCGTGCGGGTCGAGGTCGGGGTCGGCGCCGACCGGGGCGTCGGCGGGGCCGAAGCCCGACTCGGCGGCCGGTGCCGGCTCGTCGAGCCCGGTGTCCGCGTCGAGCGGTTCGGCGTCCGGGGCCTGGTCGACGAGGTCGCCGTAACCGAGCGGCGCGCCGAACGGCACCTCGGCCGGCTCCTCGCCGGAGGTGTCGCCGCCGGGCAGGTCGTCGGCCGGGCCGAACCCCTCGCTGGCGTACCCGTCTTCGGCGAACCCGCCCTGAAGGTCGTCGAGGTTGGCGGTGTCGCCGTCCTCGAAGCCGTCATCCTCGGGCCACTGGTCCCAGTTGTCGGTCATGACGCCTCTCCGCTGCACTCCGAGCCGTCATGACTCCACCCGAGCCAACTGATTCGCCCGCTCCGCTCGCTCATGACGCCTCTCCGCTGCACTCCGAGCCGTCATGACTCCACCCGAGCCAACTGATTCGCCCGCTCATGACGCCGCCTCCTGTGCCTGGGCGGGCTGGATCGCCCGGGCCCGGACGAGGACCTCGTCGACCTGCTTGACGCGGGCCCGCAGCGCTTCGCGTTCGGTCTGGAGCGCGGCCTTACGCTTGGCCCGGCTGGCCTTGTCCTCGGCCATCGCCTTGTCGATCGCGGCGATGTGCGCGTCGAGCTGGGCCAGCCGGCGCTCGATGGCGTCGTCGAGGGCCAGGGTCAGCGCGTACTGCAGGTCGGTGAACCGGTGCATGATCTCGTCGGAGATCGCGGCGCGGGCCTCGCCGAGCACCTCGCGCAGCCAGACCCTGGCCTGCTGCCGGTCGGTCTGGACGCGGCGCTTGTAGATGAGGAACGCGCCGGCGGCCAGGCCGAGACCGACGCCGGCGAACGGGATCAGCAGGCCGCCGCCGACCAGGGCGCCGGCGCCGAGCGCGGACGCGCCGGCCATCGCGCCGCGGCCGGCCATCATCGCCATGCCACCGGCCGACATGGCGATCATGATGTTGTCGCCGTTGCCGCCCTCGCGGCGGGGCTTGCTGGCCAGGGCGTGGCGCAGGGTGGCGTTGAGCCGGCGCAGCACGTGCTGGAGTTCGTGCGGCGCGAACACCTGGGCGAGGACCCGCTCGCCGACCTTGCGGAAGCGGAACTCCAGTTCGTGCGACAGCCGTACGGACAGCGCGTGCAGGGCCCGGTCGACCTCCTGGGGGAGGTTCTTCAGGTCGTCGCCCTTCGACTTCTCGATCTTGCCGAGGAAGTCCTCCTGGAGGCTGCTGACGTAGTTGCGCAGCCGGCCGGTGGCCTCGACCCGGGCCCGCTGGGTCTCGGTGTTCAGCGCCAGCGACCACTGGCGGGAGTCGGTGCGCTTACGGGCGGCGAGCGCGGCCCGGTCCTTCTTGGCCTTCTCGGAGTCGGCCGGGTCGGGGTCGGTGGCCTTCATCCGGTCGGTGATCTCGAGGTCGAGCCGGATGACCTCGGAGCGGATGGTCCGCAGCACGTTGGCCTGCTGGAGCAGGTGCCCCTTGCCGGCCAGGGCGATCAGGGCGTGCTGGAGTTCGGCGATCCGCGACTCGCGGATCAGTTCGGGCGCGGCCTCGCGGGGCAGCGTCATCGCGAGCTCGGCCAGCCGGGCCGAGACCGGATACCAGGGCGCGGACGCGAACCGGGGGGCGTGGGTCTGGAGCTGGCCGCGGTCGTCGTCCCAGATCGTCCGCCAGCCCGGGTAGGCGTCGGTCTTGGTCAGCGCGAACACCACGAAGTTGACCCGCTTGCTGGCCTCGATGAGGAAGTCGAGTTCGGGCTTGGCGAACGGCCCGGACGCGTCGACGACGAAGAGCAGTGCGCTGGCCTTCTCGACGGCGTCGAGGGCGATCTCGACGTGCATCGGGTCGAGGCCGCCGGTGCCGGGGGTGTCGACGAGCGTCAGGTACTGCAGCAGCGGGGCGGTGTGCCCGACCTCGATCCGCCGGGGCGGGCGGACGCCCTCGGGCAGCCGGCCGAAGGCGGTGCCCCAGTCGCGCAGGTCGTTCAGGCCGAGCGGCACCGGGTCCTCGCGGCCGGGCAGCCACGCCTTGGCGCCGGGTGTCTCGGCGTGCACGAACTCGAGGTAGGTGGCGGTGGCCACGGCGGCGTCCACCGGCGACAGGTTCGGCACCCCGATCAGCGCGTTGACCAGGGAGCTCTTGCCGCGCTTGGTTTCCCCGACGACCACGATGGACGGCCGGGTGACCTGGCGGCGGCGGAACGCGTCGATGTCGGCGGCGGCATCCGGGTCGATCTTGCGCAGGAACGCCTGCGAGGAGTCGACCGCCGCGGTGAGCAGTTTGCCCAGGGCCGCCTCGGGTTTGGCGTTGGCGGTCGTGGTCACATCGGGCACCTTTCGTCTGCGTCCGTGGTCCGCGCGGTCGCCGCGGCTACCGGATGATCAACTGGTGACGGCCGGACGGCCGCCCCGTACGCGTTGTTGTTCACCGCATGCCCCCGCCCGCCCGCATCTGCTGCGACAGCAGGTAGAAGCCACGGTGGGCGACGAGCGCCACCCGCGACTGGGCGGGGCTGGCACCGGCCACGGCGTAGACCCGCCACCGGGTCGCCGCCTCCAGGGCCGCCTTGACCAGCTGGTCGAGGCCGGCGTTGGGCAGGTTGAGGATCCACTGCGCGTCGTTGGACAGCGCCAGCCGGGTCAGCTCCTGCTCCATCGGCTCGGGCAGTTCCACCGAGCCGGTGGTGACCTGCTGGGCCACCTCCAGCAGCCGCAGCCGGTGGTATTCCGGCTGCTGGAGCACCCGCTCGATGGCGTCGCGCAGCAGCTCGCGGTCCTGCGGCCGTTCGGTGTGGCTGGCGATCTTCTCCAGGCTGGACAGGCCCCAGCCGGCCTTGATGGCGTCGGTACGCCACCGGAACGCCTGGTCGAGGGTCTGCTTCAGGCGCGGGAACCCGGACGCCTGGAACAGCATCCGGACCAGGTCGCCGCTGGCCAGTTGGGGCCGGGCGGCCAGCTGCGCGATCGCGAAGCCGATGCCGTACAGGTCGAGCAGCCGCAGCAGCCGTTCGCGCTGTTCGCGCGGCACCACGCACTCGCGGGACGTGAACAGGTCCACCGACGCGAGCAGCACCAGCCGCTCGCTCTGCGGCAGCTGACCGAGCGTACGCAGTGCCTCGCAGTCGGCGGCGGTGAGCCGGCCGGCCTCGGTGGTCTCGGCGAGCAGCCCGATCGCCGGGACCACGTCGGAGACGACCCGGCGCAGCACCTTGGTCTGGTCGGCGGCCAGCGGCCCGACCACCGGCCACGGGTCGGCCATCGCCCCGACCAGCTTGTCGACCTTGTTGAACAGGCCGAGGGAGTTGATGGGGTTGCTGGCCAGCCGGGCCGACACCGACCGGAACGCCTCCAGCGCCTGCAGGTCGTCGTCGCGGACCGACTGGGTGAACACGTAGATGATCGCCTCGGCGCCGGAGATCGCCCCGACGGAGTCGTCGTCGATGTCGTCGTCGAACGGGGCGCTGCCGTCGCTGAACAGGAACCGCTGCGCGTTGGCGCTGACCGCGGTGTTCGTCGAGGACAGACCCGGGGTGTCCACCACGGTCAGTTCGCGGAGGTGGTCACTGGTCAGTGTCACGTCGACGAACGCGATGTCGGCACGGGCCACCCCGAGCCGCTGCGGGATCATCCCCGACTCGTCCAGCGGAAGGCTGACCCGGTGGCCGTCGCGGCGTACGACGTCGACCCGGTCGGCGGTGCCGTAGCGGAACTGGGTGACGATCCGGGTGCACTCACCGACCTCCGTGGGCGCCACCCGGCGTCCGATTAGTGCGTTAACAAGTGTCGACTTTCCGGCTTTCAGACGTCCGGCGATGGCCACCCGCAACGGTTCGTCGAGCCGGCGACGAATGCCGAACACCTGCGCCTGAGCGCTGGGGCCGACTCTCGGACCAACTTCGTCACACAGAGCAGCGACACGGACACTGAGCGGACCTGGACCCATGACTCGTCAGCCGGCGGTACGGTCGGCAACAATGACGGGGGTCCGGTGGCCTTGCTCGCTCATCTCGGTGGTCGTCCCTTTCGACAATCGGCGGGGCGCAGCGTCCCTGCCGGACCTCACACTACGAATATCCTGCCGGCGCAGGATCCCATGTTCGTGCCACCGTCTCACCCGACGGGGCGCCGAGCCCAGTGTCAGGGGAGGACGTGTGCGTCACGCACCCGGCGGCGACATCGCCGACCGCGCCCTCGACGGCCAGGCCGCCACCGGCCGGCCGCGCACCGTCGTCGACGAGGCGACCGCGCTGCTGACCGCACCGGGCCTGGTCGTCGTCACCGGCGGCCCGGGCAGCGGCCGCAGCACCGTCCTTTCCGGACTCGGTGCCGCGTTCCGCGGCCCGGTGTTCGCCGGCGGCGGGTTGGCCATGCTCTCCGCAGTGCCGGCGTTCGCGCTGACCCGGGCGGTCAAGGTGCGCCTGCCCGCCCAGGACCCGGCCCTGCTCGCCGAAGCGGTCCGCTCCCGGGTCCGCGCCGGCCTGCTGCTCCTGGACGACCTGCAGTGGGCCGACCCGGCCACCGTCGCCGCCCTCGTCCCGCTCGCCGCGCACTGCCGGATCGTGGTGGCGCTGCGGACCCCGCACCGGCTGCCGGCCGAAGCCGTCGCCGCGCTGCGGACCGTCGCCGCCGGCTGGCTCAGCATGCCGGCACTGGACCCCGACGCGGCCACCGAACTCGTCCGCCGGGTCGCCCCCGGCCTCGACCCCGCCACCGTCTCCGACGTCGTACGCCGTGCCGGCGGGGTGCCGCTGGCGGCGGAGACGCTGGCCCGGCACGCCGCCACCCGGCGCGGTGCCGCGGCACCGGCCGCCGCCGACGACGACATCGACCAGGTCGGCTACGCGGTCGCGGCCGCCCTGTCCGACCTGACCCGCCCGGCCCGCACCGCGATGGCGGCCCTCGGTCTGCTCGGCCGGCCGGCCACCACCGCGGTCCTCGGCGCCGGCGTCGACGAACTCACCGGCGCCGGCCTGGTCGCCGCCGACGCGGACGGCACCGTCGTACCGGTGTCGCCGTACGTCGCCGAGGTCGCCGCCGGCCTGCTCGACGACGAGGGCCGCCGCGCCCTGCACCGCCGCCTCGCCGAGCTCGTACCGGCCCGGGAGGCCGCCCGGCACCTCGCCGCCGCCGGTGACACCGACGCCGCGTACACGCACGCGGTCGCCGCCGCCGCCGGCGCCACCACCGCCGGCGAACGCGCCGAACTCCTCCTGCTCGCCTGCGGCCTGCCGGGCGTCGACCCGCCACCGGCCGTACGCGTCGACGCCGCGGGCGCCGCCCTGGCCAGCGGCCGGCCCCGCGCCGCCGCCCGGGTGCTGACCACGACGTTCCCGCTCGGCGTCGACGCCGCGGTCCTGCGCGCCGAGGCGCTGCTGCAGACCGGCGACCTCGCCGCCGCCCGGGAGGCCGCGGCACCCGTACCCGACTCGGCCGCCCCGGCCCACGTCGCCGGCCGCGACCGGGTGCTGCTGCTCGCCCAGCTCGCCGGCGATCCCGACGGTGCGGCGGCGACCGCCGCGGCGATCGTCGCCCGGCACGGCGACCCGCCCGCCCACCCGGGGCTGCGGGCCGCCGTCGCCGCGGTCCACGCCGCCGGCCGCACCCCGGGCTGGGAGCACGCGCTGGCGTCGGCGGCGGCCGCGGCCGGCTCGGCCGGCGAGGCGCTGGCCGCCCGCTGGAGCGCGTGGCTGCTGGTCGAGACCCTCGCCGCCGACGGCCGGCTGGCCGAGGCCGCCCAGACCGCCGAGCAGGCGGCGCAGGCCTGCGCCGCCGACCTGGCCTACAGCTGGCAGACCCGGTTCCTGGCCGCCCAGCTGTGGTGCACCGCGCTGCGCGGCGGCGGCGCCGACGAGGTCGTACGCCGCGCCGGTGATCTGACCGACCGCACCCTGCCGGTGCTGGCCCGCGGCTACACGATCGCGGCCGCGAGCCTCGTCGAGGCCGACGGCGGGCTGCTCGCCCCGGCCCGGGCCCGGCTCGCCACCGCGCCGACCGGTTCGACGACCGTGGACGTACTGCTGGACTGGGTGGGGCGGGAGGCGGCCTGGCTCGACGGGCAGCCCGACCGGGCGGTCGCGCCGGTCACCGCCCGTGGCGGCCCGGCCCTGGTCGACGGGCTGCGTCGGATCACCGCCCGGTGGGCGGCGTACGACGCCGGCGCGCCGGACGAGTTCGCCGCCGACCCGGCCGCCGACCGGCTGCCGCCGGTCGCGCAGACCCTGGCCGCCTGGGCCGCCGCCGACGGCTTCGCGACCGCGGCGCGGGCCTGGCACGACCTGTCCGTCCGCGAGGAGGTCCGCTGCCTGCTCGCGCACGGCCTGCACGAGTCCGACCCGGCGCAGGCGGTGCCGCCGCTGCTGGCCGCCGAGCAGCTCGCCGAGCAGGCCGGCCTGGTCGTGCTGGTCGGCCGGGCGCACCGGGCGCTGCGCCGGCACGCCGTACGCCGCGACAGCCGGGGCCCCCGGTCCGGCAGCGAGCTGACCGACCGGGAACGGGACGTGCTGCGGCTGGTGGCGCAGGGTGAGCCGACCCGCCGGATCGCCGGGCAGCTCGGCATCTCCGGGGAGACCGTCGAGACACACATCCGGGCCGGGATGCGCAAGTTGGGGGCCCGTACCCGCACCGAGGCGGCGGCGCTGGCGCTGGAGGTGCTGCGGTGAGCGGCGGCGAGCCCCCCAGGTACGTGGTGCCGTCGGCGCCGGACGCGACCACGGTCCTGCGCCGGCTGGCCCGGGCGGGTTGGCTGACCCGGGAGGGGTTCGCCCTGGCCGAGTCGACGTGGGACATGTCCGAGGCGAAGGTGGTGCTGTTCGGCCGGGTTCCCGACCTGGAGACGGTGCGGCTGGCGGTGCTCGCCGCCGCCCGTGGGGTCGGGGTGGTCGCGATCGCCGACACGTCGACCGAGGTGGGGCGGGCGCTGGTCGGCGACCTGGGGCGGCTCGGTCCGGTGTTCCGGGACCCGGAGGCCGAGCCGGAGGACGACACGGCGGTGGTGCTGATCCCGGAGCAGCGGGCGCTGTTGGAGCGGCTGGCGAACGGGGAGACGATCGCGGCGGCCGCGGCGGCGGAGTTCCTGTCGCTGCGTACCGCCAACCGGCGCATCGCCCAGGCGCGCGAGGTGTTCGGGGTGCGGACCACCCGCGAGGCGGTGCTCGCCTACCTGCGCCAGCGGCGCGGCTGAGCGTTCCCCGGGCCGTTCTGAGCGTTCCCCGGGCCGTTCGTCAACGGCCGGTGCGGCGGCGGTGCATGCGGCTGGTGTCGACCGGTCGGGCGGGGTCGACGTGCCGGGGCCGGTCGGGTTCGTCGGGGCGTAGCGGCACCAGGGTGTCGGTCAGCGCGTCGATGATCCGGTCGGTGGCCCGCAGCGCCGCGCCCGGCACCGCCGGGTCAAGGTCGGCTAGGTCGACCGGCGGCCCGAAGTGCACCCGGATCACCGGCCGGCGCACCAGGGCGCGGGCGATGCCGCCGAACATCCCTTTCGGGGCGCCGTACGGCAGCACCTCGTGCGCGCCCCACTGGGCGACCGGTACGACGGTCGCGCCGCTTTCGAACGCGAGCCGGGCGGTGCCGGTCTTGCCGCGCTCGGGCCACATGCCGGGGTCCAGTCCGATGCGTCCCTCGGGATAGACCATGACCACCGAGCCACTTGCGACGGCCTCGGCGGCGCTGTGCAGGGCCTGTCCGACGTTCTCGGTGCGCCGGTCGACCCGGATGTGGCCGCAGTGCCGCATGGCGGGGCCGACGACGGGGGCGCGGAACAGTCCGCCGGTGGCCATGATCCGTGGCGCGATCCGGCGGACCCGGCAGGCGGCGGCGAGCACGATCGGGTCGAACGGGCTGATGTGGTTGGCGGCCAGGATCAGCGGCCCGTGCCGCAGCCCGGCGGGCACGTCGCCGGTGACCTTCAGCCGGGCCAGCAGCCCGACGACGACGCGGGCCAGGAACTGGAAGAACAGCCACAGTCGTGGGGCGCGCCAGGTGGTGGGGGAGTCGTCCATCAGCGGTAGATCGTCGCACAGCCGCGCCAGCCGGAGGTGACGTGTGGCACCCCCGGGTAGGGCCGGAAGCCTCTACGACAAGCAGTAGTATTTACTACCGACTGTCGTAGAAGCTCGATGACGGGGGAGAACCGTGGACGCGTTGGACGTCGCCCGCTGGCAGTTCGGTGTCACCACCGTCTACCACTTCCTGTTCGTACCGCTCACCATCGGCCTGTCCGTCCTGGTCGCCATCCTGCAGACCATGTGGCTGCGCACCGGCAACGAGCGCTACCTCAAGCTCACCAAGTTCTACGGCAAGCTGTTCCTGATCAACTTCGCGATGGGGATCGTCACCGGCATCGTGCAGGAGTTCCAGTTCGGGATGAACTGGAGCGACTACTCCCGCTTCGTCGGCGACATCTTCGGCGCCCCCCTCGCCATCGAGGCCCTGCTCGCGTTCTTCCTCGAATCCACCTTCCTCGGCCTGTGGATCTTCGGCTGGGACCGGCTGCCGAAACGCGTACACCTCGCCTGCATCTGGGCCGCCGCCATCGGCTCCACCGTCAGCGCCTACTTCATCCTCGCCGCCAACTCCTGGATGCAGAACCCGGTCGGCTACCGCATCAACCCGGAGAGCGGGCGGGCCGAACTCACCGACTTCGTGGCGGTGCTGACCAACAAGGTCGCGCTGATCACCTTCCCGCACACCATCTTCGGCTGCTTCCTCGTCGCCGGCTCCCTCATCGTCGCCGTCGCCGTCTGGCACCTCGTCCGCCGCCCCGACAACCCCGACGCCGACACCTACCGCTTCGCCGCCCGCTTCGGTGCCACCGTCACCCTGCTCGCCACCGCCGGCGTACTGGCCACCGGCGACATCCAGAGCAAGATCATGACCGAGGTGCAGCCGATGAAGATGGCCGCCGCCGAAGGGCTCTACGAGACCGAGTCGCCCGCCTCGTTCTCCGTACTGACCGTCGGCAGCCTCGACGGCAGCCGCGAACTGTTCGCCCTGAAGATCCCGTACCTGCTCTCCTGGCTGTCGACCGGCGACGTCAACGGCGAGGTGCACGGCATCAACGACCTGCAGGCCCAGTACACCGCCCAGTACGGCCCCGGCAGCTACACCCCGATCATCCCGGTCACCTACTGGAGCTTCCGCCTCATGATCGGCTTCGGGCTCGCCGCCGCCGCGATCGCCGTTTGGACCCTGTGGGCCCACCGCCGCGGCCGCACCCCGACCTCGAAATGGCTGCTGCGCGCCGCTCTCGTCATGCCGGTCCTGCCGCTGGCCGCCAACTGCTTCGGCTGGATCTTCACCGAGATGGGCCGCCAACCCTGGATCGTCTTCGGCGAGATGCTCACCCGCGACGGCGTCTCCCGCAGCGTCTCCCTGGCCGAGGTCCTCACCTCGTTCACCGCCTTCACCCTCGTCTACGCCACCCTCGCCGTCGTCGAGGTACGCCTGCTCGTCCGCTACGCCCGCCACGGCCTGCCGGACACCGACCCGCCCGAGCCCGACCCCACCGACCACGACGACGAAGACAAGCCGCTCGCCTTCGCCTACTGACCCGGAGCGCACCCCGTGGACCTCACCACCGTCTGGTTCCTGCTCATCGCCGTGCTGTTCACCGGCTACTTCATCCTCGAAGGCTTCGACTTCGGCGTCGGCATCCTGCTGCCCGCCCTCGGCCGTGACGACCGCGAACGCCGCGTCCTGATCAACACCATCGGCCCGGTCTGGGACGGCAACGAGGTCTGGCTGATCACCGCCGCCGGCGCCATGTTCGCCGCCTTCCCCGAGTGGTACGCGACCCTCTTCTCCGGCTTCTACCTGCCGCTGCTGCTCATCCTGATCGCCCTGATCTTCCGCAACGTCGCCTTCGAGTACCGGCACAAGCGCCCCGACGCCGCCTGGAAGGCCCGCTGGGACACCGCCATCACCGTCGGCTCCGCCGTCCCCGCCGTCGCCTGGGGCGTCATCCTGGCCAACATCGTCCATGGCGTGCCGCTGTCCGCCGACCACGAGTACACCGGCGACCTGCTCGCCGCCCTGCACCCGTACACGCTGCTCGGCGGCGCCACCTTCCTCGCCCTGTTCGCCACCCACGGCGCGCTCTTCCTGGCCCTGAAGACCACCGGCGACGTACGCGAACGCGCCAACCAGCTCGCCGGCCGCCTCGGCATGGTGACGTTCCCGCTCACCGCGGTCTTCCTCGCCTGGACCCTCGACCTGCGCCAGAACCCGGCCGCCGTCGCCCTCACCCTGCTCGCGATCCTCGCCCTGGTCGCCGGCCTGGCCGCCAACCGGGTACGCCGCGAAGGCTGGGCCTTCACCGGTACGACCGTCGCCACCGGCCTGCTCGTCGCCACCGCGTTCACCGCGATCTTCCCCGACGTGCTGCCGTCGACCACCGACCCGGCCGGCACCCTGACCACCACCAACGCGGCCGCCAGCGGCTACACGCTGGGCATCCTGACCTGGATCGCCGCGTTCTGCACCCCGGTCGTCCTGGCCTACCAGGCCTGGACCTACTGGGTCTTCCGGCGCCGGATCGGGGTGGCCAACATCCCCACCGACTGACCCCGGGTCGACCCCGGTTATTGCACCACGGTTCAATAACCGGCATGGCCCGCCCCCGAAAGATCACCGACGACCGGCTGCTCGCGGCGGCAGCCGCCGTCATCGGCCGCCACGGCCCCGGCTTCACCCTCGCCGACATCGCCGCCGAAGCCCAGATCAGCGCCGGCACCCTCATCCACCGCTTCGGCTCCAAACACGGCCTGCTCACCGCCATGCTCGCCGCCTCGATCGACGCCGCACGCCAGCCGCCCACCACCAGCCCCGCCGACGGCGACCCGGTCGCCGCGATCCGGCGCACCCTCGTCGACCGCTACACCGCCATCGACGACCCCGGCACCGCCCCCAACCACCTCGCGCAACTCGCCACCGAACTCGCCGACGAACACCTGCGCGCCGGCCTCGCCGACCTCCACACCGCCGTCGAAACCGCCGTCACCGCCCTGGTCCGCGCCGCCGCCGACACCGGCGCCCTGCCCGGCGCACCCGCCGCCGCCGTCGCCGCCCGCATCCTCACCGCCACCGCCGACGGCACCGCCATCCACTGGTCCACCCGCCCCGACGGCCACCTGCGCGACCGGCTCACCACCGACCTCGACGCGATCCTCGCCGGCTGGCGACACCCCACCCACCCCTGAGGAGCACACCCATGCCCGACACCCTGCACGGACACGTCGCCCTGGTCACCGGCGCCACCCGCGGCGCCGGCCGCGGCATGGCCGTCGAACTCGGCGCCGCCGGCGCCACCGTCTACGTCACCGGCCGCACCACCCGCGCCACCCGCAGCGACATCGGCCGCCCCGAAACCATCGAGGACACCGCCGACCTCGTCACCAGAGCCGGCGGCACCGGCATCGCCGTCCGCTGCGACCACACCGACCCCACCGACGTACGCGCCCTCGCCGACCGCATCAGCACCGAACAGGACGGCCGGCTCGACATCCTCGTCGACGACACCTGGGGCGGCGACCACCTCATCGAGTGGAAACCCATCTGGGAACACGACCTCGACAACGGCCTACGCGCCGTCCGCAACGCCCTGGAAACCCACCTCGTCACCCTGCACACCGTCCTGCCCCTGCTCATCCACCGCAAACAGGGCCTGGTCTGCGAAATCACCGACGGCGACGGCATGTTCGACAACCGCTACCGCGGCACCATGTTCTACGACCTCGTCAAATCCGCCATCACCCGCATCGGCCGCACCCTCCACCACGAAGTCCACCCGCACGGCATCACCGCCGTCGCCCTCACCCCGGGCTTCCTACGCTCCGAGGACATGCTCGACCGCTTCGGCGTCACCGAGGACAACTGGCGCGACGGCATCACCAAGGACCGCTTCTTCGCCATCTCCGAAACCCCGCACTACATCGGCCGCGCCGTCGTCGCGCTGGCCACCGACCCCGACCACGCCCGCTGGTCCGGACAGGCACTCTCCGCCGGACAACTCGCCGCCCACTACGGCTTCACCGACCTCGACGGCTCCCGCCCCGACGCCACCCGCTTCATCACCGACGCCTACTACGGCGACAAACCCGACGCCGACGCCGCCGACTACCGCTGACCCGCACGACCCCCCGTGCCACGCACCACCGGCGCGCGACACGGGGAGCGGGCCACTCAGCCCGCGTCGCGCAACTCCGCCAACCGCGCCTCGATCTCCGCCAACTCCGACCGCAACCGCTCCGCCTGCTGCTCCGCCTCGGCCCGCTCGGCACTCACGATCTGCTCCACCGCCTCGTGCACACCCGGCACGTCGATCAACGCCACCATCTTCAACGCCTCCGCCGGCTTGATGACGTACGGCTTCGCCAACGCCTTGCTGCCCTGCGTCGCACCCACCGTCCACTCACCCTCGGCGTACGCCAACGTCACCGTCAGCCCCGGCGCCGCCTTCGGCTTCGCCGCCTTGACCGCCTTCGCCGCCCGCCGCGCCGGCTTCGCCTCCGCCTCCGGCTCGGAATCCGGCTCCGGCCGCGGCGCCGGCAGCGGCTGATCCAACTTGAACTCCGGCTCCGGAACCGGTGCCGGCTCCACGGCGGCCTCCACCTTCGGCTCCGCCCGCCGACCGGCCGGCACCCGCGGCGCGATCCCCAGATCGGCGGGGGAGAACGGCAGCTCGTCACGACCGAACCGCACCACCACCCACTCCTCGGACACCGCCGGATCCGTCAACGCCACCACCTGACCGATCTGCCCCGCGATCTGCCCCGCCGACTCGGTGAACACCACCTTCGGCTTACGACCCGCCGCCAACGAGTCACGGATGCCCTCCAGCTCCTCGGCCGACAACCCAGCGGTGCGCGTAGCCATCACAACCCTCTTTTCGTACGCATGTTTGACAGCAGCCTTCCTACCAGGCCACCCCGACAACGTCGAGCACAGACACACCCCACCCGCGTCAACCCGCCGCCGCCTCCCGCAACACCGCCAACGCCCGGTCCGCGTGCGCCGTCATGCTCACCTCACTGTGGATTGCCGCCAACACCCGCCGATCCGTACCGACCACGAACGTCATCCGCCGCGTCGACAACGCACCCAACGGCAACGCCCGACGCACCCCGAACAACCGCGCCACCGCCCCGTCGACATCCGACAGCAACGGATAACCGAACCCGTGGCGGCCGGCAAACTCCCGCTGCCGCTCCACCGGATCCCGACTGATCCCCACCAACTGCGCCCCCACCTGCGAAAACTCGTCAGACAGGTCCCGGAAATGACAGCTTTCGGCCGTACACCCCGGCGTCATCGCCGCCGGATAGAAGAACACCACCACCGGCCCGTCCGCCAGCAGCGCACTCAACCGCCGAGGCGTCCCCGTCTCGTCCGGCAACTCGAAATCCCCGACCAGATCACCCTTGCCCAGACCGGCCACCACACACCTCCACGGCATCGACCGGCCCACCGTACGCCCGCTCTCCACACCGGACGGCGGCGCGGTAGCGTCAGCACCACGACCAGGCAGAAAAGGGGAGTGGCGCGTGAAAGACACACCGGTAACCGTGGTGACCGGCGGCAGCCGAGGCATCGGCGCCGCCACCGTACGACGGCTCGCCGCCGCCGGCCACGACATCGCGCTGTGCTACCGCGCCGACGACGCCGCCGCCGAAACCGTCCTCGCCGACGTCCACGCCACCGGCCGACGTGCCATCGTCGTACGCGCCGACGTCACCGACCCCGACGACGTCGCACGCCTGTTCGACCGGGCCGAGGGGGAGTTGGGGCCCGTCACCGGCCTGGTCAACAACGCCGGCGTCACCAGCCGCGTCGGCCCGTTCGTCGACCTCACCGCGCACGACCTGCGCCACGTCATCGACGTCAACCTCGTCAGCGCCATCCTCTGCGCCCAACAGGCCGCCCGTCGCATGAACCACGGCGGCGCCATCGTCAACGTCTCGTCCGCCGCCGCCACCCTCGGCGCACCCGGCGAATACGTCCACTACGCCGCCGCCAAGGCCGGCGTCGACGCCCTCACCATCGGCCTGTCCAAGGAACTCGGCCCACGCGGCATCCGCGTCAACTGCGTCGCGCCCGGCACCGTCTGGACCGACATCCACACCGTCTCCGGCGACCCCGACCGCCCCAACCGCATCGCCCAACGCGCACCACTCGGCCGCGCCGGCGAACCCGACGAGATCGCCGCCGCCGTCGCCTGGCTGCTCAGCCCCGACGCGTCGTACGCCACCGGCGCCATCCTGCGCGTCGCCGGCGGACTCTGACCCACACGTACGACGAGAGGCCAGCCCGCCGGGCTGGCCTCTCGCGTGTGTGAAGGCGTAGACGTCAGTAGGAGTAGCCGCGCGAGGCGATCCAGTTCGCCATGCCGATCGTGCTGATCCAGTACGTCGCCGGACCGACCCCGGACGGGTCGGCGACCTGGACCTGCCGGCCCTCGTCGCTGTACCCGACGATCGTGACGTAGTGGCCGCCGGGGAAGCTGCGCCAGAACCCGGCGTTGTCCGTCGCCCCACCGGCGATGTTGGCGACCACGGCCCGCCCGTTGCTCACCGCGTCGACGACATCGGCCTGCAACCGGTCCATCTGCGCCGGCGTCGCCGCCCCGCCCGGGATCTCCCGCACCCGGTAGACGTCCTCGCCGATCACCTTGTTCAGCACCCGGACGATGTCCTGGGAGGAGTTCGTGCCGGCGAACGTCGTACCCAACTGCCGCGCCAGGTTGTCCTGGCCCGGCGTGTGCCCCTGCGCGCTCAGCGCGATCCGGGTCGACGCCGGACCGCAGTAGTAGGCGTTCGGCTGGTACTGGAAGTCGTGCTCCAGCGACTTCTCAGCCGGTGCCTTCGGCGCCGCCGCCTGCTCGGCGGGCGCCTGCGGCGCGGCCTGCTGCCGCTCCGTCGACAACGCCATCTGCACCACACCCGGCTCGGGGGCCGGGTTTGCGGCACCCTCACCCTGGGTAGCAGACGACAGACCGCTCGTGGTCGCCGCCACGGCGAGTACGGCGACGGAAACCACGGCCACCGAACGGAAACGGTCGGGGATAGCGCGACGGAACGGATTGTGCGAACGGAAATTTTCCACGAGAAGCTCCATTACCTGCCGACTGTCGTCGGCGTCCCAATCGGAAACGGCGGACGTCGACCAGCTCGGGAAGAGAGAGCACGGCTGCCTCCGGGAGCCCGCGCACGTAGCGGCGGCCCGGAATTGGGCACGCCGCACTATGGGGCATCACGCGGAATGAAAGGACAGCCGGCGCCGGCGACAATGGCCGGGCTCAGCCGAGTTCGGGTCGATCTGGTGTCGTGATCAGTGATCCGACGTCAGGTGACAACCGTGATCGTCGGTCCACGCGACAGTCCGCCGCGCAACGGGGGAATGGGGGATGTGCCACCAGGGCACGCTCGGTGCTGCACGAAGCTCTGCTCCTTCCACGGCCGCCTACCGGGTTAGCTGACGGATTCGGGCGGGAAAGGTCGCCCTACCGCGGACATCGTCCGCGGATTCACCCCGATTGCTTGGGTCCCCGGCTCGTACGAGTACGACTAAGCGGATCCGAACCGGCGCCATCTGGTGATGATCAAAAGACCGGCTCGGATTTCCCGACCGTACTGGCCGGTCACGTGCCGTGCCAAGACCGAATTGTGGGGCTGCGATTTATCGCACTCGCGTTCGACGCAGCCGGGCAAGGTGCGGGCCGAAGCGCCCAGTGACGGCGAAACGGAACGGACGGCATGTGGCGGGGCCGAACAATGCGCGGTTCCGGCCGGGGAGTTGGCGTATCGTCCGACGGCGACGTCGTCGAAGGGGCGGGACGCCGTGTCGCATCGGCCAATTCATCCGGTACGCGTGGCGAGGGGCCACGATCGCCGGCGCGACGGTGCGAGTGGGGAAACAGTGACGTTCGCACACGGATGTGGAGGCACGGGCGTGCTCGGGCCGCAGTGACGGCCGGACTCCGGCGGGACGTGTGGGGCGGCGTTCCGTGGAGGTTCGATAATGTACATTATGTCAACCTACGGATTATCGGCCCTGACCCGCCGCCCGGCCGCCCCGCCCCGGACCTCCCCGTTGATCAAGGAGTTGCGTCTTCGTAAAGGCGTACGGAACGGGCACGCTTTCCCCTTGATCGCGTGGGCGACCTCGCAACCGGGCGGATGGAGCGGACGTCGGCGTGGTGGCGACTGCCGCACCGGGGTGTTGCGCGTGGCGGGCGACGGCCGACGCGGGCGGAACATGCCCGCGTGGGGTCGACACGCCTCGCCGACGGGCGGGACAACTCGAGCGCGCGACCCGTGTCCCCCGAGCGGCGCCTGCCACCACTACCGGTTCCCAAGAACCGGTGAATGCTGCATAATATTCCTTATGCATGACAAACAGGATGAAACCGGCGAGCAGCGGGTGGTGGCACTGGTCGAGGAGTTCCTGACGGCGCGGGCGGCCCGCAAGCCGTCCCCGCACACCCTGGAGGCGTACCGGCGGGACCTGCTCTCGATCGTCCGCCTGATCGCCGAGGATCCCGACGCTCCCCTCCCCCTGGCCACCCTGCCGATCTCGGCGCTGACCGCCCGTACGCTGCGGGTGGCGTTCGCCCGGTTCGCCGCCACCCGGGCGGTCGCCTCGATCTACCGGGCCTGGTCGACGTGGAACACGTTCTTCGCGTTCCTGGTCGCGGACGGGGTCGTGGCCGGTAACCCGATGCCGGCGGTCGGGAAGCCGTCCGCTCCCCCGGCACTACCCAAGCCGCTGCGGGGCGAGGAGACACCGGAGCGGCTGCTGGAGGCGGTGGCGCGCGACGACGACCCGCGGCAGCGGTATCCGTGGCCGGAGCGGGACATGGCGGTGATCGCGCTGGCGTTGTGTGCCGGTCTGCGGTTGTCGGAACTGCTGGCGTTGCGGGTGGGGTCGCTGGCGGGCCGACCCGGCGAGCGGCGGGTCGAGGTGGCCGGCAAGGGTGGTCGGGCGCGGGTGGTGCCGGTGGAGCCGGAGTTGGACGCGGTGGTGACGGCGTACCTGGAGAGTCGGGAGCGGCGGTTCGGGGCGCGGTCGGTGGGGCGTACGTCGGTGCTGCTGGTGGATCGGCACGGGGAGCCGTTGCGGCGGGGTGGGCTGCAGTATCTGGTGGAGTCGTGTTACCGGCGGGCGGGGATCACCGACCGGGTGCCGGCGGGTGCGCAGCTGCACGCGTTGCGGCACACGTTCGCGACGCGGTTGGCGGAGGACGGGGCGAACGCGGCGGAGATCATGCGGTTGTTGGGGCACGCGAGTCTGACGACGAGCCAGAACTACATCGACGTGACGGCGGGTCAGCAGCGGGCGGCGGTGCGGGCCAACCGGACGAACCAGTCGTTGGGGCGGTTGCTGGCGTCGGTGGTGCCGCCGGGGCCGTGAGGGCCGGCCCCGGCGCCCGGGGGCCGGTCACACGGCGGCGACGGCGTCGATCTCGACGAGGAAGCCGGGGCCCAGGCCGGCGACGACGTGGACGGTGATGGCCGGCGGCGGGTCGGTCGGGTCCCACATCTGTTGGAAGGCGGCGAAACCCTCGTCGAACGCGTGGCCGTCCACCACGGCGATGGTCCAGTGGACGATGTTGGCCAGGCTCGCCCCCTCGCTTTCCAGGATGGTCGCGAGGTTGTGGAGCGCCTGCCTGGCCTGCTCCCCGACCGTGGGGCCGACGACCCTGCCTTCGGCGTCGACGCCGTTCTGTCCGCCGATGTAGATGGTCTTCGCCGGTTGTTCGACCACGACGGCCTGACTGAAGGCGGGGCTGCGGTGCAGTCCCTCGGGATTGACGTGTCGTACGGCCATGCCTGCCTCCTGAAGATGACACCGGTTATAGCGGTTACCTGTGACGACACCGGTTATAGTGGTTTCATGCGAACGGACGCAACAGGACGGGTGCTGCACGATCCCAAGGGAGGGACGTTCTGGTTCGACGCCGGCGCGGTCTGCCTGGACTTCGCCCACACCGGTGGCGAGGGCCCGTACGCGGTGTTCGAGACCCTCCACGAGCCTGCCGATCTGGCCGGATGGCTGGCCCAGCCGCCGCTGGTCGCGGTCCTGACGGTTCCCGCTACGACCCGCGAGCTGACCGCGGCCAGGACGCTGCGCCAGGCGGTCTGGGACACGGCACACGCCCGGGCGGCGGGGCGTCCCCTCCCCACGGGCGCGGTCGACGTGATCAACCGGGCCGCGGCCGGGCCGCCGCTGGCCCCGAGCTCGCCGCCGACGGCACGACGGCGGCGTGGGCGCCGCCGGTGCGGGCCGGGCAGGCGCTGTCGACCCTGGCCCGGGAGATGATCGGGCTGCTGTCCGGGCCGCTGTCCGAACGCATCCGGGTGTGTGCCGGCGACAACTGCCCGCTGGTGTTCGTCGACTTGTCCCGTCCCGGCGCCCGGCGGTGGTGCGCGATGGAACGCTGCGGCAACCGGCACAAGCTCCGCGCCCTGCGCGCCCGGCGCGCCACCGGGCCGTGATAGCTTCGGCGTCGCCGTGCGCCGCCGCGAACTGAGGAGGTGAGACCGATCAACGCTGTGACAGGTCGGGACTCCCTCCCCCGCATGGTCTAGGGAGTGCCCGCAGAAGGCATCCCGAAAGGTTCGACACGCTATGCGTTTCACCTCTGAGACGTCGTCGAACGGCGTCCGTGAACAGCTCTTCACCCTCGGCGAGATTCCCGGCGTGCTGTGGACGCCGGACGGCGCCACCGGCACGCGTCCCCTGGTTCTGATGGGACACGGCGGAGGCCAGCACAAGAGGGCGCCCGGCATCGTGGCCCGCGCCCACCGCTTCGTGGCCGGGTGTGGTTTCGCGGTGGTGGCGGTCGACGCGCCCGCTCACGGCGACCGGCCGAAGGAGCAGGAGTACGACCGGATCGCGACCGACAACCAGGCCCGGGTGGCCGCCGGGGCGGAGTTGGCTCCGCTGATCGCGTCGTTCCAGGCGCTCGTGGCTCGGCGGACCGTTCCCGAGTGGCGGGCGGTTCTGGACGCGGTCCAGGACCTCGACCAGGTCGGTGCCGGCCCGGTCGGCTACTGGGGTGTGTCGTTGGGTTGTGGGCTCGGTGTTCCGTTCGTCGCCGCCGAGCCCCGGGTCCGGGCCGCGGTGCTCGGCCTGGGCGGGGCGCTGGCGTCGGCCGGGTCGGCCGCGCGGATCACCGTTCCGGTGCGGTTTCTGGTGCAGTGGGACGACGAGCGGGTGCCGCGGGCGCAGAGCCTGGCGCTGTTCGACGCCTTCGGTTCGGCGGAGAAGACGTTGCACGCCAATTCCGGCGGGCACGGCGAAATGCCGGCATTCGAGCTGGACGGCGACGTACGGTTCTTCGCCCGGCAGCTCGGCTGATCCGGCGGTGTTCGGCGGTGTGCCGGTCGGAACGATCCCGAGCGGCACACCGGATCAACCGCCGTTCGAGGACGGGTGGGAGTCGAGGCGTCGGGTCGAGCCGGCTGCCATGGCCCGGGTGACGTTCTGGATGGCGCCACGGATCATGTCGCCGTACGGGTCGTCGGGCAGGTACCCGACGAGGTTTTGGGCGGTGGCGAGGTGTTCGCGGGCCGTGGCGGTGTTGCCGAGGCGTCGGTGGTCGTCGGCGAGGTTGAGGTGCAGGGACGGCAGGAAGCCCTGGACCTGTAGTGAACGGTGGTGCCGCTGGGCGCGTTCGTCGGTGAGGTCGGCGACGGCGGCGAGGGCGCGTTCGTCCCAGACCAGTTCGGCTTGCGTGGTGTCCTGGAGGTCGGCCAGGTAGTGCGCGAGGGTGCAGCGGTGGAAGGCGTCGCCGGTGGTGCCGATGCGGTCCCAGAGTGCGGTGAGGGTGTCGCGGGCCTGGACCCGCTGCCCGGACCGGCCGAGTTCCACCGCGGCGGCGATGCTCGTCATGGTCTCGTCGGGCGTGGTCTGGGCCGGCTGGTCCACGGTTCTCCTCGGGGTGCGGGCGGGGTGGTCGCCCTGACGGGCATGACCAGGGTGGTGAAGTCGCCGTCGTCGGCGGAGCGGACGACGACGGGCTTGTCGGGTCGGCTGATCTGCAGCATCACGTCGGGGCCGACGCTGGCCGACAGGGCCGGGTGCAGCGTGGTGAACCGGAAGCTGACCGCTACCGGTGGGCCGGTGATGTCGGCGGGGACGGTGACCGTCGTGTCGTGGACGGACGGCCGGACCGTCAGGTCGTCGCCCACGAGGAGATCGAGGCTTGCCCGCGGATCGCCGCCGAGGGCGGTCACGAGCGCTTCCCGAGGAGCGACAATCCGGGTCAGGGTTTCGGGTAGGTCGTCGAGGACGACCCGGTAGGAGGGGAACGTTCCGTCGATCGTCGGCAGCAGCCGTTCGCCGCCGGGCGCGTCGAGCCGCAGGTGGGGATCGGCGAACCGTAGCCGTACGCTCTCCTGGTCTCCGATCCACTGCCGTACCCGGTTCAGTTGGGTGGCCGCGACGACGGCGGCCGCGGGCGCCCGGCGCCGGCCCCTGGTGGAGATCGACCGGGCCGCCAGCCGGTAGCGGTCGGTCGCCACCAGGCGGAGCTCGCCGGCCGTCGCCTCGATCAGGACTCCGCCGAGGATCCGGATCGCGGGGTCGGTGCCGGCGGCCGGGGCGACCTGTCCGATCGCCTCGGCCAGCGTGTGGCCGGGAACGGAGAGGTCGCTGGTGCGGTCCCGGATCAGGGTCAGGGCGGTGGTGGCGTTGGCGCGGGCGACCTCGACGGCGCGTTCCAACGTACGCAGGTGGGCTGTCAGCAGTTCCTCGGCGATCTCCACCGGGCCGGTCAGCAGTCGGCGTACGTCTTCCAGCGGTAGTCCCGCCTGGCGTAGTTGGCGGATCAGGACGACCTCGTCGATCTGGTCCGGTGAGTAGTACCGGTATCCGGTGACCGGGTCGACGGCGTCGGGGCGGACGAGGCCGCAGTCGTCGTAGAACCGCAGGGCGCTGGTGGTGACGTCGGTGGCCCGGGCGAACGCCCCGATCGTCATCCGGTCGCCCTGTCCCCTCATGCCGTCCATCCTGGGGCTTCGAGCGGCATGAAGGTCAACACGGTCCGGTGCGACCTTTAGATGTCCAGGTCCTCGACGGTGGGGTGGCTGACCGCGTCGAGCACCAGTTCGTACAGCTCGTGCGGGATGATCTCGCGCAGGGCGTCGAGGTCGTCGGCGACGCGCAGGGTCGAGTCGGCCGGAATGCGCGTCCAGGACTGGTTGGCGCTCCAGTCGCCGACCCACGCGCGCCAGCCGGTGCGGTATCTCTCCGCGTTCGGCCCGTTGCTGACGTGGGCCTCGGAGCGTTCGTGATGGACGACGAACTTCTCGGTGCGGGTGCGGTAGACGCGGTAAGTCTCGTCGCGCTCGTTGCCAGTCTGTTCCATCTCGGCCAGGAGTGTGCCGGAGAAGCGTTGTTTGCGGCCGAGTCCGGGGCCGACACGGACGATGACCTCCTCGTAGCCTTGCTGCCGCCCCTCCTCGACCTCGACGTAGCGGCGTAGCGCTGCGGCGATGGCCGTGGACAGTTTGCCGCCGGCGATCTCCTGGGCACGCTGGAACAGCGGCAGGTCGTCGTCGGACACGTAGATCGTCTTGTTAGGCATATCTGAACTATACGCATACGTGTACGCAGACACTGGTCTGAATGGTGCCGCCGGGGCCGTCTGGTCGCCCGGCGCCGCCTGGTGCCGAGGGCGGTTGCGCCCGGCCGTTGTTGATGGTCCTCATTGTTGATCTGAGCGGGAGGAACCTTACCCACGCTCGATAAGGTCCCTCCCGCTCAGATCAACAACGCAACTCCGCGAAGCACCCCCGCCCAGGACGGACGTTCGACACATATCGCCCTGCCAACGGGGCGGTGGACGGGGATCCCCCAGCCGTGGCCTTCGGTCGGGCACGGAACCGGCGGCCACCTCCGTGGCGGCGTGGCTACAATGGGCGGACTCCGTACGGCGTACTGAGTTTGCGGATCCGGGGGCGGGCGTGGCGACGATGTGGCAGCGGTGTGCGGTGGCCTTCGAGCCGGCCGATCCACCCCGGGCCGGCCGGCTGGCGTTCTGGGCACCCGACGGCGGACCGCTCCCCGACGACGGACCGGACGACGGCAGCGTCGGTGAGCTGACCGTGGCGGTCCCGGACGGCGACGGTGTCGCGGTGTCGACGGTCACCGCCCGGCGGCTACCGGTTGGCGCGGCGCTGCCGCTACTGGCCGGGGCGGGATCGCACGCGCATCCGGCGGCCGCGTTCTGGGCGTCGGCCGCCGGCGTGGCACTGCACCTGGTGGCGCGGGGCCGGCTGCTGCCCGGGGTCTCCCCCGCCGGGTTCGACGCGTGGCGGGTCGGCCCGCTCGACGCCGACGACGTCGGCCGGATCGGTGCCCTGGGTGCGGCGATGCCGGCCTGGGCACGTGCCGTACCGCTGCCGTCGGACGGCGGCGGGGTCCGGCTGCCGGACGCGTATCCGCTGCTGCGGGCGTTCCTGGACGCGGTCGCCGACGACCTGCCGCGCGGCCGGGACGCGGACGGGACCGCGTACGCCGGCCGGGCGCCGCTGCGCGTCGACGGGCTGCGGGACTGGGCCGCCGAACTGGCCGCCGGTGTCGACGCCGGGGTACGGGTGTCGCTGCGGCTGGAGATCCCCGGCGGTGACCCGGCCGCCGGCCCGTGGCAGGCGGTGGTGCAGGTGCACGGGCTCGCCGCCCCGGGGCTGGTCGCCGACGTGGCGCCGGTGTGGGCGGGGTCGGCGGCCGGGTTCGACGCGCGGGCGCCGCAGGACGTGGTGCTCGCGGTACGGCGGGCGGCGCGGGTGTGGGAGCCGCTGCGACGGCTGCTGTCCGGGCCGGTCCCGGACCGGATGGTGCTCGGTGACGACGAGGTCGCCGACCTGGTCGACGGTGCGGCGGGGCGGCTGGCGGCGGCCGGGGTGGCGGTGCACTGGCCCCGGGAGGTGGACCGGGACGTGTCGGTGCGGGCCCTGGTCGGCGCGGCCGACGCCGGACCCGGCGGCGCCGGAGGCGGTCGGGTGTTCGGCGCTGGCGCGCTGCTGTCGTTCGACTGGCAGGTGGCGTTGGGCGGCGAGCCGTTGACGGCGGCCGAACTGGAGGTGCTGGCGTCGGCGCGGCGGCCGGTGGTGCGGCTGCGGGACCGGTGGGTGCTGGCCGCCCCGGAGGTGGTGGCCCGGGCCCGGCAGCGGTCGCTGCCGGCGGTGACCGCGGTGGACGGGCTGGCGGCGGTCCTGTCGGGGGCGACGGTCGTCGACGGGGAGCCGGTGGAGGTGGTCGCGGACGGCTGGTTGACGCGGCTGCGGGACCGGCTCGCCACCCCGGGCGACGACCGGTCGCACGCCGACGTCGGGGTACCGGCCGGGTTGGCGGCGACGTTGCGCGACTACCAGGTGCGTGGGCTGCGGTGGCTGGTCCGGATGACGTCGCTGGGGTTGGGGGCGTGTCTGGCCGACGACATGGGGCTGGGCAAGACGGTCACGCTGATCGCCCTGCACCTGCACCGGCAGGCCGATCCGGCGACGGCGGGACCGACCCTGGTGGTGTGTCCGGCGTCGCTGCTCGGCAACTGGGAGCGGGAGGTGCGCCGGTTCGCGCCGGGGGTCGCGGTGTCGCGGTTCCACGGCCCGGACCGGTCCCTTCCCGCGGTCGCCGGCGGGTTCGTCCTGACGACGTACGCGACGATGCGGCTGGACGCGCAGCGGCTGGCCGGTGGCGGGTGGGCGCTGGTCGTCGCCGACGAGGCGCAGCACGTGAAGAATCCGGATTCCCGCTCGGCGCGGGCGTTGCGGCTGGTCGCCGACGTCGCACCGGCCCGGGTCGCGTTGACGGGCACGCCGGTGGAGAACAACCTCGACGAGTTGTGGGCGATCCTGGACTGGACCACGCCGGGGCTGCTGGGCGGCCGTACGACGTTCCGGCGGCGGTGGGCCGATCCGGTCCAGTCCGGTGACGAGGCGGCGGGGCGGCGGCTCGCGCGGCTGGTCGGCCCGTTCCTGCTCCGGCGGCGCAAGTCGGACCCGGACGTGGTGCCGGAGCTGCCGGCGAAGACGCAGACCGACCAGCCGGTGGCGTTGACGGTGGAGCAGACCGCGTTGTACGAGGCGGTGGTCCGCGAGGCGTTGGCGCGGCTGCCGGGTACGGCCGGAATGGCCCGCCGCGGTGCGGTGGTGTCGCTGCTGACGGCGTTGAAGCAGATCTGCAACCATCCGGCGCAGTACCTGAGGGAGGACGAGCCGGTCCTCGCCGGCCGGTCGGGGAAACTGGAGCTGCTCGACGAGCTGGTCGACGCGATCGTGGCCGGCGGCGGCGCGGTCCTGGTCTTCAGCCAGTACGTGGCGATGGGCCGGCTGCTGCGCCGGCATCTGCGGGCCCGCGGGTACGGGTGCGAGCTGCTGCACGGCGGCACGTCGCTGCCGCGCCGGCAGGAGATGGTGGACCGGTTCCAGGCCGGTGCGGTGCCGGTGTTCGTGTTGTCGTTGAAGGCGGCCGGGACGGGGTTGAACCTGACCAGGGCCGATCATGTGGTCCACTTCGACCGGTGGTGGAATCCGGCGGTCGAGGACCAGGCGACCGACCGCGCGTACCGGATCGGGCAGATCCGGCCGGTGCAGGTGCACCGGCTGGTGGCCGAGGGCACGGTCGAGGACCGGATCGCGGCGATGCTGTCCGCGAAGCGGGAGCTCGCCGACACGGTCCTGCACTCCGGTGCGGCGGCGTTGACCGAACTGTCCGACGCCGAACTGGCCGAACTGGTGGTGCTGCGGTGAGCGACGACCGGGTGCGCGGCTTTCCGGCGTTCGGCCGCGGCGGCCGCCGGGTGCGGCAGTTCGCGGCGTCGTGGTGGGGGCGGGCGTGGGTACGCGCCATGGAGGAGACCGCCCTGGACGGCGAGCAACTGCGCAAGGGCCGCCGGTACGCGTACACCGGACACGTCGGGTCGATCACGGTCTCCCCCGGCCGGCTGGCCGCACCCGTGTACGGCGACGACGGGGCCACGTACACGACCGTGGTGTACGTGGAGCGGCTCGCCGACGCCGGCTGGGAGCGGCTGGCCGACGAGGTGGCCGGCAACGCCGGCTATCTGGCGGCGCTGCTCGACGGTGAGGTGCCGCACGACCTGGTCGCGGCCGCCGACGACGCCGGGGTGCGGCTGCTGCCGGATCTGGGTGACCTGCAGCCGGAGTGCGACTGCGCCGACTTCGAGTTCCCGTGCCGGCACGCGGCGGCGCTGTGTTACCAGGCGTCGTGGCTGCTGGACGCGGATCCGTTCGTCCTGCTGCTGTTGCGGGGCCGGGGACGCGGCGAGCTGCTGGCGGGGTTACGGCGGCGCGGCGCGGCCCGGACGCCGGCGGTGCCGCAGCCGGTCGCGCCGGCCGGGGTGGACGCGGTGGCGGCGTACGCCACCGGGGTGCCGCCGTTGCCGCCACCGCCGCCGGCGGTGGCCGCGGTCGGGCCGGCCGGGCTGCCGGTGTTCGCGCCGGCGGCCGGCGTCGATCCGCGGGTCCTGCGTGAAGCGGTCGCGGTCGCGGCCGGCCGGGCCGCGGCACTGGCCGCGCGGCCGGCGGGTGGCCGCTAAAAATGCCCGACGATGATCCTGGTCGCCTGCGCGACCAGCGCGTTGTCGTACGTGGCGTCGCGGTGGTCGCGGCTGGACAGGACGGCGAGTACGACGGGTGCGCGGCCGGGTGGCCGGACGACGGCGATGTCGTTGCGGGTGCCGTAGCCGCCGGCGCCGGTCTTGTCGCCGACGGTCCAGCCGTCGGGTACGCCGGCACGCACGAGTTCGTCGCCGGTGGTGTTGCCGGCCAGCCAGCCGTTGAGGACGTCGCGGTCGTCGGCGGTCAGGGCGTCGTCGACGGCGTACGCGCGCAGGCCGGCGGCCAGGGCGCGCGGGGTGCTGGTGTCCCGGTCGTCGCCGGGCGTGGCCTGGTTGAGGTCGGTTTCCCACCGGTCGACGCTGGTGGTGTCGTCACCGATGCCGCGCAGCGCCCGTTCGAAGCCGGCCGGGCCGCCGAGGTGGCCCAGCAGCAGGTTCCCGGCGGTGTTGTCGCTGTGGCGGACGGCGGCGTCGCACAGGGCGCGCAGGGTCATGCCGGTGTCGACGTGCCGCTGCGTGACCGGTGAGTGGGCGACGAGGTCGGCGCGGTCGTAGCGGACGGTCGCGTCGAGTTGCGCGGGCGTGGTCGCGGCGAGGACGGCCGCGGCGGCGAGTGCCTTGAACGTCGACGCGTACGCGAACCGTTCGTCGGCCCGCCACGTCACGGTGCGTCCGGTACCGGTGTCGACGGCGTAGACGCCGAGCCGGGCGTCGTACGCGGCTTCGAGGTCGGCGAACGCCGGGTCGGTCGCCGGCGCTGTCGGGCCGGCGGCGGTCGTGGCGGTGTCGGGTCCGGGGGTGGCGGTGGAGCCCGGGGTGGTCGCGGGTTCGGGGCCGGCGCAGGCGGTGGTCAGCAGGACGACCGCCGCGGCGAGCGTGGCGACCTTCGCGCCGGCGGTTCGGACTTCTCCCATCTGCGCCTCCCGGTGGTGGTCGACAGGGAATCTACGGCAGAGCCGGTCGGAGCTGGGACCCCGGCGGCGGCCGCCGAATGGAAGACATCGCCCGCCATCCATAGAATGGGGCGAAGTGCCGTATTCGACCCTCGCTGGGAGATCACCTCAGCAGACCCGGAGGAGACACATGAAGCTCGTCAGGACCACCGTCGCAACCGTCACCGTTGCCGCCGCGATGATGGCCGGAGCGTTGACCGCGGCGACCCCGGCGTACGCGGCCACCTACGGGGGCGAGTGCGGTTCCGGCTACGGCGTCGTGAACTCCGCCGCGATCGGCGCCAAGGGGACCGTGTTCCTCACCTACAGCGCGGCCACCGGCCGCAACTGCGTGGTCGCCAAGCGGAACACCGCCGGCTCGCCGGTCCTCATCGAGGCGGGCCTCGCGATCCACCCGGTCGGGAGCCACTGGACGGCCTACGAGGGCGACCAGTTCCGGTCGTACGCCGGCCCGATCTACCTGCAGGCGGCGGGCAGGTGCGTCGACTGGATGGGCCGCATCAGCGGCACCCAGGGCGGCAAGCGCGGCACCAACTGCGGCTGACGCCGTCCGCAGCCCGGACGGGTGGGCCACCGGGCCCTGCGAACCCCACAACGGCGAAACCGCCCCCGGGGCCAACCCCGGGGGCGGTTCGGTGTTCGCGGGTCAGCGGCCGCCGCGGCGGGCGCGGACCTCGTCCAGTCGCTCGTTCAGGATGTCTTCCAGTTCGGCGATCGACCGCCGCTCCAGGAGCATGTCCCAGTGCGTACGCGGCGGCTTGGCCTTCTTCTGCTCCGGCTCGCTGCCGTCGACCAGGCGCGCGACGCTGCCGTCGAACTTGCACTCCCAGGTCGTGGGGACCTCGGCGTCGACGGCGAACGGGACCTCGAACTGGTGGCCCTTCAGACACAGGTACTCGCGGGTCTGGCGCGGAGCGAGTTCGGTGTTGCGGTCGGACTCGTAGCTGACTGCTCCCAGACGGCTGCCGCGCAGCATGCGCTCGCCCATGATCGGCTTTCCCCTCGGTCGTGGTGCTGGTATTCCGTACGTGGTGCGGTGGTGGTGGCCCCGTCGCCGGGGTGCACCTGACAAAGCTTCTCGCTGAATGTAACGACGTGCGGCATCCCGGCGATTCCCGCCGGACGGCGTCGGACAAACGCTCCGAGGATAGCCCGAACCAGCCACCGGTCGCCCGGTCACCCGGGGTGATACTGCCCGCTACGCCGTACCGCTACACCGACGGTACGCCGCCGGCCGGTGGGCGGGTCGCGGCGCCCAGCGCCGCCAGCGCCGCCGCGAGATCGGTGACCTGGCCGGACAGCTGCCCGGCGCGGGCCTGGGCGGCGTCGGCGTCGGCCCGCGTCGCGGCCAGCCGTGCCGTGAGCTGCTCGGCGTCGGCGCGGGCGGCGGCGGCCGTGGCGGCGGCGGCGCGCAGCTCGCCGGCGACCCGGTCCCGTTCCGCGAGGGCCGCGTCCCGGGCGCGGACCGCGTCGTCGGCGGCCGTACGGGCCCGGGCGGCGTCGCCCTCGGCCTGCCCGGCGACGGTCCGGGCCTGTTCGGCGAGGGTCCGGGCGTGTTCGGCGTCACGGGTCGCCTCCTGGGCCCGGGCCCGCGCCGATCCCGCCTCGTCCCGGGACCGTTCGGCCTGGGCGACCGCGTCGGCGGCGGCCTGCGTCGCCCGCTGCGCGTCGGCGCGGGCGGTGTCCCGGTCGGCGACGGCGGCGGCCAGTTCCCGGCGCAGCCCGGCAAGTTCCCGGCCGGCCCGGTCGGCGTCGGCGCGGGCGGCGACCAGTTCGCCGCGTACGGTGTCGCGATCCTGTTCGGCCCGCTCCCGCAGCGCGTCGGCGGCGCTGGCCTGCCCGCGGGCGGTGTCCCGCTCGACCAGGGCGGCGTCGGCGCGCAGCCCGGCCCGCTCCGCCCGCTCCCGGGCCGCGTCGGCGTCGGCGCGGGCGGCGTCGCGGGCCTGCTCCGCCGCCGAAGCCTGCTGTCGGGCCTGCCCGGCGGCGCGGGCGGCGGCTTCGGCGTCGGCGCGGGCCTCGTCACGTTCGGCGTGCGCGGCCGCGACCCGGGCGGCGGCGGACGCGTCGGCCTCGGCCAGCCGCCGCTCCACCCCGGCCGGCGACAGTTCGGCGTGCAACGCCTCGGTGAGGGTGTCGACGACCTGGTCGAGCCGGTCCACGGCCTCCCAGGTGCGGGCGACCTGACCGGCCAGCCCCGGCGAGTTGCGGTGCCGCATCCGGGTGTTCCGGGACTCGCGCTGGCAGGCGCCGTCGTTGTCGCGGCAGTAGCGGAACGGCCGGCCGGCCGCGGCCCGTTGCGGCACCGGCCGGCCGCAGTGCGCGCACGGCCGGGTCTCGGCCGTCGTATCCTGCGGCCCGGTTTCCGCCAGCGTCGGCGCCGTGTCCTGGTCTGCGGCCGTACGCCCGTTTCGCATCGTCGTCATCGCCGGCAGATCCTACGCGGGCCGTACCGGGGCAGCCCGGCGACGGCCGGGCGTGTCGTCAGCGGCGCGGGCCCGGCTCGACGATCTCGCCCTCGATGACCTCGGTCGGCCCCGCGGGCTCCGGAGCCGCCGCCGCGCCCGGTTCCGGCTTGGTCAGCGTCGGCCCGGCCGGCTCCGCCGCGGGCTCACCCCGGTGTACGCGCACCCGGCGGGGACCGAACAGGTCGCCGGCGACCGCCGACGACACCCGCCGCTCGGCGGCGACCTGGACCCGGCGCCGCGTCAGCCGGCGCACCGGCGGCACGGCCAGCAGCAGCCCGACCGCACCGGACACCAGGCCGGGCGCGGCCAGCAGCAGCCCGGCGGCCAGCCCGACGACGCCGTCGGTGACCTGTTCACCGGGCGGGGAACCCGACTGTGCCGCGTCCCGGAACCCGCGCCAGGCCCGCAGCCCCTCCCGGCGCAGCAGCCACATGCCGAGCACCGACGCGGCCAGTCCGATCAGGATCGTCCACCCGAACCCGATCGCCCGGCCGACGAACACGAACACCACGACCTCGACGACCGCGAGGGCCAGCAGGGCCAACGGCACGTAGCGGAGCCTGCCGCGCATGTCAGCTCACATCCCCAAGCTCGAGGTCCAACCGGTCAAGCATGACACGCGTACCGGTCACGGCCAGCGCGCGTGGGCGTCGGTACGACCCCGCACCGCCCGGGTCACCGCGTCCCGCCGGTCCCGGGCACCCCACATCGTCACCCGCCACAACGCCTCGCCGACGATCACCGAACTCATCTTCGACGCGCCCCGTTCCCGCTCGGCGAACGTGATCGGCACCTCCACGATCCGCAGCCCGGCCCGGTGCACCCGCCGCGACAGCTCCACCTGGAACGAGTAGCCCTGCGACGCCACCGACTCGAAATCGATCTTCTCCAGGGCCGGCAGCCGGTACACCCGGTAGCCGCCGGTCGCGTCGTGGACCGGCATCCCCAACGCCAGCCGCGTGTACAGGTTCCCGCCACGCGACAGCAGCTGCCGGTGCCACGGCCAGTTGACGACCTTCCCGCCACGCACCCACCGCGAACCGATCACCACGTCGGCGCCCCGGGCCGCGTCCAGCAGCCGCGGCAGCTCCTCCGGCGCGTGCGACCCGTCGGCGTCCATCTCCACGACCGCGTCGTAGCCGCGCTCGCGGGCGACGGCGAACCCCGCCACGTACGCGGCGCCCAGCCCCTGCTTGCCCGGCCGGTGCAGCACGTGCACCCGCGGATCGTCGGCCGCCAGCGCGTCGGCGACGTCACCGGTGCCGTCCGGGCTGTTGTCGTCGGCGATCAGGATGTCGACCGACGGCACCGCCCGCCGCACCCGCGACGTGATCACGCCGACGTTGTCGGCCTCGTTGTACGTCGGGATGACCACCAGCACCCGGCCGACACCCGGATAACCCTCCAGGTACGACTCCTGCCCGTCCACGTCGCTCACCGTTCCTCCGAATCCTTCCCGACCACGTCACCGGACACCACGACCGCCGCACCCGGCCGGGACCGCCGCCGCAGCACCACCGCGCCGGCCACCACCATGCCCGCGGCCACCACCAGCAGCACCTCCGGCCAGAACCCGACCCGGGTCGCGATCGTGCGCCCCTCCCGCAGCGCCAACTCCCGCACGATCACCTCGGCGGTGTTGAACCCGGTGCCGTCGAATACCCGCCCGTCGACGCCGACGAACCCGGACACCCCGACCGTCGACGCCATCAACGCCTCCCGGCCGTGCTCGACCGCCCGCAGCCGCACCATCGCCAACTGCTGCCGCGCCTCGGCCTCGTTGAACGTCGCGTTGTTCGTCTGCACCACCAGCAACTGCGCACCCCCGACCACCGTGTCCCGGACGATCCCGTCGTACGCCACCTCGAAACAGATGACGTCACCGACGACCGCCGGCCCCAACCGCAACACCCCCGGCTCCGAGCCCGGCACGAAGTCCGACGCCACCCGGTCGACCTCCTTGCTGACCATCCGCGCGATGTCCCGCAACGGCACGTACTCCGCGAAGGGCACCGGATGCCGCTTGACGTACATCCGCTCCTCGACCCCGGTCCCCGGCTGCCACACCAGACCCACGTTGCGGACCTGGCCCGGCTCCGGCCCCCGCAGCACCGCACCGACCAGGATCGGCGCCCCGATCGCGTCGGCCGCCACCGAGATCCGCGCCGCCGCGTCCGGGTTCCGCAACGGGTCGATGTCGCTGGAGTTCTCCGGCCACACCACCAGGTCCGGCCGCTCCTGCTCGCCGGCCGCGACCCGGCGCGCCAGCTCGACGGTGCCGTTGACGTGATTGTCCAGCACCGCCCGCCGCTGCGCGTTGAAATCGAAACCCATCCGCGGCACGTTGCCCTGCACCACCGCCACCACCGCCGTACCGGTCGACGAGGTGCCACCGACCGGCGCCGCGAACCCGACCAGGACCACCACCACCGCCCCGACGAGCCCGGCCGCCACCCGCACCAGCCCGGCCCGGTCCACGGCCCGCCACGACCGCCACAGCGCCGCCACCACGAACCCGCCGGCGACCCCGACCGCGAACGTCACCAGCGGCGCCCCACCGACCGCCGCCAGCCGCAGCAGCGGCGACTCGTCCTGACTGAACGCCAACCGGCCCCACGGGAACCCGCCGAACGGCGTCCGGTCCCGCAACGCCTCCTGCGCCACCCACAACACCCCGGTCACCGCCGGCCACGACCACCGCATCCGGTCGACGACCGGACTCACGTACGCCGCCACCGCACCCAGCAGCCCCAGGTACACCGACTCCAGCCCCGACAGCAGCAGCCACGGCAGATTGCTCAGGTGCAGGTTCGTCCAGGACAGCAACGGCACGAAGAACACCGCACCGGCCAACGCCCCGTACCCGAACCCGGCCACCGGCCGCCGTCGGTGCACCGCCACCGCGAACAACGCCACCCCGACCGGCGCCAGCCACCACCGGCCGTACGGCGGAAACGACACCAGCAGCGCCAGCCCCGCACCGACCGCCGCCGGAAGTGACAGCCACCACGGCAGCGGCCGCCGCGCCGACCCGCCGGCCGGCACCTCCGTCACCGGACCCCGCGACCCCGGACCCGAACCCGACCGGTCCGCACCGGCCGTCTGCACCATCGCCACCCGCGCCTCACCCGTGACCCGGCCGCCGCCGGCACACCCCGGCGACGGTCCATCCCCGCAACGCTACCGGGCCGTCGAACGGCACCGCGCACAAAGCCGTACGCACCGGACGATCGGCGGGTTCACCACCGGAAACGGAAATCGGGGCGTGACCGTCACGGTCACGCCCCGATGCTCCCAGGCCCTTCCCGGCCGGTGCGGCAGTGGCGACCCACCCGACCTTCGGACCGACAAGGCGGCGGCTGGCTGCCCCCGTCATGCCGTTGTCTACTGGCCGCGCATTTCCCCCTGCCCACACACCGGTAGTCGCAGCCGGTTCGCGCCGCCCCGCCGACCCCCGCCCACTGGACCTGGCCGTGGCGACTCGTTGCCGCGCGGCCAGCAGACGAAGGGACGAAGCGAACAACAGCCGCTTCCCGTTGTAGGACTCAAAGACGGTACGTGCACCACCCCAGGACCTGTCAACAGCCGCAACGGCAGACATCGAAAACACCGGCGTGTCGCCCTGGCGTGTTGCGTCCCGATCACCTGTCCGACGTACCGGCCAACCCCCGCAACAACCCCGCCGCCGCCACCGGAAACCCGTCCGCCAACAACCCGGCCGCCGCCAACACGTAGTCGACGTCGACGACCGTACGCGGCGCCCGCGGCACCGCCCACCCACCCGCATGGTCCGCCAACGCCGCCGCCAACACCCCCGCACCCGCACCGGCCACCCCGTGCCGCAACACCCCACCCGACCCCACCACCAGCCGCACGTCCCGCAGATCCCGCGCCCCCCGCTCGCCACGCCCACCACCGCGGGCATGCCGACGCAACGCCACCGTCACCGCCAACTCCGCGATCCGCCGATCGACCGCACCACCCGCGCCGACGAGCGTCGACGGATCCGCCGCAAGCGCCGCCGCCGCCACCGCCAACCCGTCCCCCTCACCCGGCGCCAGCAGCCGCTCCAGCCCCGCCGCCGCGACCACCCCGGCGCACTCCACCGCATCCCCAGATCGCCCTCGACCGTCCGGGCCCGCCACCACGTGCCGGCAACCTCCCGACCCGGGCCCGTCGCCCGCTCGTCCGGCGTCAACACCGAATACACGTCCGTGGTCGCCCCACCCACATCCACCACCAGCAGGTCACCGCCGACCTGGCCGGCCAGCGCCTCCACCCCGGTCAGGACCGCGTCCGGGGTCGCCGCCCGCACCAGCGCACCGAACCGCGGCCCCCGCGACAGCCGCTTACCGCCGATCACATGCCGCAGGAACACCTCCCGGATCGCCGCCCGCGCCGACCCCGGCGCCAACACCCCGATCCGGGGCAGCACGTTGTCGGCCGCCGACACCGGCACCCCCCGCCCGGCCAGCACCGCCACCACCTCGTCACGCACGTCGACGTTGCCGGCCACCACCACCGGCACCCGCCACCGGGCCCGCGCCAACCGGCCCGCGTTACCGACCAGCACCTCGGCGTCACCGCCGTCGGTGCCACCGACCAGCAGCACCACGTCCGGCCGCGCCGCCCGCAACGCCGACACACCCGCCGCGTCCAGCCGGCCCGCCGAAACGTGCACCACCCGCGCCCCCGCCGACAGCCCGACCCGGGCCCCGGCCTGCGCCGTCACCAACTCCTCGTAGCCGACCACCGCCAGCCGCAACCCGCCGCCGGCCGACGAACACACCAGCCACGGCACATCCGACGGCCCCAACCCGACGGTCGCCGCCGCCACCGCCGCGTCCAGACCACGCAACACGTCCGAACCCACCGTCGTCGGCCCCGACGCCGACCCGATCAGACCGCCGCCGGCCAGGTCGACGACCGCCACCTTCGTGAACGTCGACCCGACATCGGCACAGACCGCGTACGTCACCGACGGCCGACCCGGATCACGGACGCGACGGAACGACCACCGTGCCGGTCGCCGTCACCGCCACCAGCGGCTCCGGCAGCACCGACGCCACCGAACCCGCACCCTCACCACGACACACCACCGCACACACGAACTCCAACGTCCGTGACCGCGTCCCGACCCGCGTCACCGTCGCCGACACCTCCACCACGTCACCGGCCCGCACCGGCGCCCGGAACTGCACATCCGAGTACGACGCGAACAACCCCTCGTCACCGTCGGTACGGATACACACCTCCGTCGCCACATCCCCGAACAACCCCAACGCGTACGCCCCGTCGACCAGGTTCCCCGCGTAGTGCGCGTGCGAATACGGCACGTACCTGCGGTGCGTCACCGTCAACCCCAGCCGCTCGTCGCCGCTCATAACGTCCACCCGCTCGCTCATGCCCCCACCTTGCTCGTGATCAACGCGTGAACCAGGTAACTCGCGACCTCACCGGGCGTCGTACCCCGACCGAAGATCCGGTCCACACCCAACTCGCCGGTCATCTTCTCGTCGAACCGCGGCCCACCCACGACCAGCAGCGGCCGCCGACCCGCCGGCAACGCCTCCCGGAACGCCGCCGACATCTCCCGCGTGTTGTGCAGATGCGCATCCCGCTGCGTCACCACCTGCGACACCAGCACCGCGTCCGCCCGCTCCGCCCGCGCCGCCTCCACCAGATCCGGCACACTCACCTGCGCACCCAGGTTCGTCACCTTCAACTCCCGGTAGTACTCCAGGCCCTTCTCACCCGCGATCCCCTTCACGTTCAGGATCGCGTCGATGCCCACCGTGTGCGCGTCCGTACCGATACACGCACCCACCACCGACAACTTGCGCCGCAACCGGCGCTTCACCAACGCGTTGACCTCCTTGGCGGACAGCAGCGGAAAGTCCCGCTCCACCACCTCCACCTTCGACAGATCCACCAGATGGTTCACCCGCCCGTACACGACGAAGAACGTGAACCCGTCCCCCATCTGCCGCGAATGGACCAGCATCGCCGGATCCAGCCCCATCTTCGCCGCCAACTGCAACGCCGCGCCCTCGGCCCGTTTGTCGTGCGGCACCGGCAACGTGAACGACACCTGCACCATGCCGTCCCCGGTCGTGTCCCCGTACGGCCGCACGATCTGCCTCTGGTCCACCGCGCTCACGGTGCCTGCCTTCCGTTCGCGACTGCGGGGCTCCGCTTCGCTGCACTCCTCGCGCTCACCGGGCGCGCCCCCGCCCGCTGAAGCCGACTCCAGGATCTCCGTAGCCGGGTTGTAGTAGCCCGCCTCCTGCCGCGCCACCCCGTCCAGGCCCTTGCCCCGGTCCGCGGGCCGCCGCATGATCCCGAACGTCCCGTCCGCGATCGCCCGCAACAGCGTGTCGTCGACGATCCGCTCCAACAACGACACCGCCTCACCCAACACCTGGTTCGCCCGCGCCTGGATGAACCCGCCCGGCGCCGGCACGAAATCCTCCGCCAACCCGCCCGCCGCACCCAGCACGTACCGCACGTTCTGCAACGCGATGTCCCGGTCCGACAACCACGGCGTCACCACCGCCTCGGTCATCATCCCCACCAGCAGGATCCCCTGACCGGTCAGCGCACCCACCAGATTGAAGAAACCGTCCAGCAGATTCCCCCGGAACACGTCCCCGGTCATGTGCTTCGTCGGCGGCATCCACTTCAACGGCGCATCCGGAAACAACTCCCGCGCCAACAACGCGTGCGCCAACTCCAACCGCAACGACTCCGGCACATCCGGATTGATCTCGAACGCGTGCCCCAACCCCAACTGCCAGTCCGCCAACCCCGCCTCATGCGCGAAGAACTCGTTCAACAACTGCGACACCGTCACCGTGTGCGCCTCGTCGACCGCGTCCGCCGTCGTCAGATAATTGTCCTCACCGGTATTGATGATGATCCCCGCCCGCGCGTGCACCTGCCGCGAAAAACGCTGATCGACGAACGTCCGCACCGGATTGATGTCCCGGAACAGAATCCCGTACATCGAATCGTTCAACATCATGTCCAGCCGCTCCAACCCCGCGAGCGTCGCCATCTCCGGCATACACAACCCAGAGGCGTAATTCGTCAACCGCACATAACGCCCCAACTCCCGCGACGACTCGTCCAACGCCGCCCGCATCAACCGGAAATTCTCCTGCGTCGCGTACGTCCCCGCGAACCCCTCCCGCGTCGCCCCCTCCGGCACATAGTCCAACAACGACTGCCCCGTCGACCGGATCACCGCGATCACGTCCGCACCCGCCCGCGCCGCCGCCTGCGCCTGCGGAATGTCCTCGTAGATGTCCCCCGTCGCCACGATCAGATAGATCCACGGCCGCCGCGGCGGATCCCCCCACCGCCGCACCAGCCGCTCCCGCTCCGCCCGCCGCCGATCGATACGCCGCACCCCCGCCGCCACCGCCCGACGCGACGCCCGCCGCGCCGCCGACGCCCCCCGCCCCGACGGCACCACGAACCGCACCGACCCCGCCGCCGCCTTCTGCGCCAGCAACGTCACGTCGTCGACACCCTCACGCGCCATCGCCTCGAACACCGGCACCGCCACCCCGTGCCCCAGCCCCACGTCGGCGACGACCGCGTCCACCAACCGGTTCACCCACGGAATCCCGTCCGGATCCGCACCCGACACCCCGGCCAGCCGCAACACCGCCCGCTCCACCGACACCGTCGTATGACCACGCGCCAGATCCACCACCGGCTGACCCGCCCGCCGCGCCAATTCCCGCGCCCGGCCCACCAGCACCGGATCCAGATCCAACTTGCCCACGATCACTCCCTGTCGAAGATCACTTGGCCGCGCGACACCGTACGCCGACACACCGGAAGCGGAGTCGGATCCGCCGGCCCCCGAAGATCCGGATCCTCGGCCACCAACACCGGCATCCCACCCACCACCTCCGTCGCCACATCCCACACCGCGAACGTCGCCGGCGCCCCCAACGCCAACACCCCGTCCATCACCCGCCCCACCTCAGGCGGCAATGCCCGCCAACCACCCCGACTGTGCGCCGCGAACGCCGCCCGAACACTCATCCGGTGCACCGGATTGAAATGCGACACCGCCGCCCGCACCGAACCCCACGGATCCACCGGCGTCACCGGCGAATCCGAACCGAACGCCAACGCCACACCCACCCCGTGCATCGCACCGAACGGATTCGAATCCAACGACCGCGCCAACCCCAACCGCTGCTCGTACATCCGCCCCGCACCACCCCACAACCGATCGAACGCCGGCTGCATACTGGCCACGATCCCGAACTCCACGAACCGGCCGATCATCGCCTTGTCCGCCAACTCCGCATGCTCGATCCGATGCCGCCCCGCCCGCAACCGCGCCAACCCCACCTCCCGCGCCGCCGCCCCGAACCCCGACAACACCGTCGCGATCGCCTCGTCACCGATCGCGTGGAACCCGCCCTGCAACCCCGACCCCACACACTCCACCAGGTGGTCCCGCACCTGATCCACCGACACGAACCCCGCCCCACAACCCCGGTCACCATCCAGATACGCCTGCGACACATGCGCCGTACGCGACCCCAACGCCCCGTCCGCGTACAGATCCCCACCCGCCGCCACCGCACCCAACTCCCGCGCCCGCGCCACCCCCATCAACTCACCCCAGTAGCCGTACACCTCCGGCAACCCCGCCCCCGACAACCCCAGCAACCCCACGAAATCCGCCTCGCTCGACGTACCCGGCCCACCACACTCGTGCACCGCCGCCACCCCCAACGACGCCGCATGCCCCAACGCCGCCCGCTGCACCGCCGCCCGCTGCGCCACCGACACCGACCCCAACGCCAACTCGCGCACCACATGGTGCGCCGCCTCCCGCACCCACCCCGACCCGTCGAACCCCTCCGTCGTACGCACCGCCGGCGCCGCCGCCAACAACGCCGACGAACACAACGCCGAATGGACCGACGCCTGCGACAGATACACCCGCCGACCCGCCGCCGCCCGATCCAACTCCGCCGGCCCCGGCGGCACCTGATCCGACCACGTCGACTCGTCCCACCCGTGCCCGATCACCACCGCATCCGCCGGCAACCCCGCCGCGAACCCCGCCACCGCCGCCAACAACTCACCCGGCGACCGCACCCCCGACAGATCCAGCCCCGACAACACCAACCCGGTATCCGTCACGTGCACGTGCGCGTCCACGAACGCCGGCGTCACCAACGCCCCACCCAGATCCACCACCGCATCCGCCGCCGGCGCGTCCGCGTCCACCCCCAACCACGCGATCAACCCGTCCCGCACCAGCATCGCCGTCGCCGTCGGCTCCGCCGGACAGTAGAACCGGCCACCCCGGTAGAGCACCGAACGGCCGGCTTCGCGCACAGAGGCATCAGTCATGCCCATCAGTCTGCCGCCAACCGCGCCTCGAACAACCCACGCACACCCGCCTCCGCCCGCACCAACCCCAACGCGAACTCCGCATGCCCCGGCACATAACCGTTACCGACCAGCATCGACACATCCGCGGCCAACCCCTCCGCACCCAACGCCGCCGCCGCGAAACTCGTCGCCATCGAGAAGAAGATCACCGTCCCGCCGTCCACCGTCGACAGAATCGCCCCGTGCTCGCAACCAGGCACATCCACACACACCACCGTCACGTCCGCCGGCCCACCCAACGCGCCCGCCACCGCCGCCGACAACCCCACCGGATCCCGCGCGTCCGCCAACACCACCTCGTCCGCCAACCCCGCCGCGACCAGCCGCTCCCGCTCACCGGCCACCGGCACCACACCCACCGTGCGCGCCGCGCCCGCCCGGCGCGCCGCCACCAACGCCAGCGACCCGCTCTTGCCGGCCCCGCCGAGCACCGCCACCGTCGGCGCCGCGTACCCGCGCACCACCCGGTCGGTCAACGCCGGCGCACCACACACGTCCAGCACCGACAGCGCCAACCGCGGATCCAGGTCGTCCGGCAGCACCGCCGCGATCGACCGCGCGAACAACACCGCGTGCCCCGAACACGGCACCTGCTCACCCAGACCGTCCCAGCCGGCCAGGCCGTCGTCGACCGAGAGCGGCGTCAACGTCAACGACACCAGCGTCGCCACCCGGTCACCGACCTTCAGCCCCAACGGCGACTCCGGCCCCACCGCACGGACCGTACCGACCAGCATCCCGCCCGACCCGGTGACCGGATTGTGCATCTTGCCGCGCGACGTGACGATCTCCAGCACCTCGGCCCGCACCGCCGCGCCGTCACCACCGTGCTTCTCCGACAACTGCCGGAAGCTCGCCGCGTCCAGGTTCAGCCGCTCGACGTCGATCAGCACCTCGTCCGGCCCGACCCGCGGGCTCGCATCCAACCGCCAGGCGGCCTGCGGCAACACGCCCACCGGCTCGACCACCCGGTGCAGCCCGACCGGCGACGTCATCGCAACCCCTCTCGTTTGGCAGCCACTCGCGACGCGGGAAAACTTACGGCAGAATAGTTCCTCTGCAGGAGGATTTCCAGTAGCCTCAGGCGGCCTCAACCGGGTAACCACCCACCGCGCACACACCAGGAGGGTCCGTGACGCACCCCAGGGAGGCGGAACACCGCCCCACGCACCCCGCGCCCACCACCCCCGGAGCGCGCCCCACCGCCGGACAGCCGTACGACTACCACCGACGCGAACTCGTCGAACCCGACTGGACCCGCTTCCCCGGCTGGCGCCACATCACCCGCGAACAGTGGGAATCCGCCCAATGGCAGCGCGTCAACTGCGTCAAGAACACCAAACAACTCCACGCCGTCCTCGGTGACCTCGTCGACGACACCTTCTACGCCGACCTCACCGCCGACCAGGCCGAACTCGCCACCATGTCCATGCTCATCCCACCCCAGATGATCAACACCATGGTCCCGACCGGCCCCGTCACCACCGACACGCTGCGCGCCGACCCGATCCGGCGCTACATGATCCCGATCGCCTCCGACCGCCGCACCGACTGGCCCTCCCACCCCTACGCCAGCCGCGACTCACTCCACGAACACGACATGTGGGTCGCCGAAGGACTCACCCACCGCTACCCCACCAAGGTCCTCGCCGAACTGCTCTCCACCTGCCCCCAGTACTGCGGCCACTGCACCCGCATGGACCTCGTCGGCAACTCCACCCCCGCCGTCGACAAACTCAAACTCACCCTCAAACCCGTCGACCGCTACGACGCCCACATCGCCTACCTGCGCGCCCACCCCGGCGTACGCGACGTCGTCGTCTCCGGTGGCGACGTCGCCAACGTCCCCTGGCGCAACCTCGAGAACTACCTCATGCGACTGCTCGACATCGAAACCATCCGCGACATCCGGCTCGCCACCAAGGCCCTCATGGGCCTGCCCCAGCACTGGCTGCAGCCCGACGTCGTCGAAGGACTCGAACGCGTCGCCCGCACCGCCGCCCGCCGCGGCGTCAACCTCGCCATCCACACCCACGTCAACCACGCCCAGTCGCTGACCCCGCTCGTCGCCCGCGCCGCCCAGACCGCGCTCGACGTCGGCGTACGCGACGTACGCAACCAGGGCGTCCTGATGCGCGGCGTCAACGCCACCGTCACCGACCTGCTCGACCTGTGCTTCGCGCTGCAGGGCGAGGCCGGGATCCTGCCCTACTACTTCTACATGTGCGACATGATCCCCAACGCCGAACACTGGCGCGTCCCGGTCTGGCACGCCCAGCAGCTCCAACACGACCTGATGGGCTACCTGCCCGGCTACGCCACCCCGCGGATCGTCTGCGACGTCCCCTTCGTCGGCAAGCGCTGGGTCCACATGCTCACCGAGTACGACCGCGAGCACGGCATCTCGTACTGGACGAAGAACTACCGGACCTCGATCGAGACCGACGACGACGAGGTCTACGACAAGCGCTACGCCTACTACGACCCCATCGACACGCTGCCCGACTCCGGCCAGCGCTGGTGGCGCAAGCAGGCCTCGGCCATGCCGGCCTGACCCGCCGACACGCGAGAAGGGGACCCCGGGCCGGGGTCCCCTTCTTCGTCGTCGCGGATGCGCCGGTCAGCCCCGGAACGCGTCCCGCGCGTCGCGGCCGGCGTCCTTCACGTGTTCACCGGCCTGCTTGGCCCGCGCACCGGTCTTCTCCGCCGACCCCTCGGCCCGCATGCGCTCGTTGTCGGTGGCGTCGCCGAACTTCTCCTTGGCGGCGCCCTTCATCTCTTCGGCCTTGTTCCTGGCCTTGTCGGCGATGCTCATCTCGACTCCTCCGTCGTGCCGGTGTCGGTTGGTCCTGCCCTCTGGCATGCCCCGTCCGTCGGTGACGGAAACGTCGGCGATGGTGTGGGCCACCACCGCTAGCGCATCCTAGGATGCTAGGTAAACGGCGGGAAGCTGTCGGTGGTTGACTGGGGGCATGGCGGAGATCGTCCTCGTCCGGCACGGCCACACCGAGTGGAGCGCCACCCACCGGCACACCTCGTACACCGACCTCGACCTCAGCCCCGACGGCGAACGGCAGGCCCGCGACCTGCGGAACCGGCTCGCCGGCCGCAGGTTCGCCGCCGTCCTCGCCAGTCCCCGCCGGCGGGCCCTGCGCACCGCCGAACTCGCCGGCCTGGCCGTCACCGCGGTCGACGACGACCTCACCGAATGGAACTACGGCAGCTACGAGGGCCGCACCACCGCCGAGATCCACACCGACCGGCCCGACTGGAACCTGTGGACCGACGGCGCGCCCGACGGCGAGACCCCCGACCAGGTCGGTACCCGGCTCGACCGCGTCCTCGCCCGGGCCACCACGCTGCTCGCCGACGGCGACGTCGCCCTCGTCGCCCACGGGCACTGCCTGCGCGTCGCCGGCGCCCGGTGGATCGCCCTGCCCCCGGCCGCCGGCGGCCGGCTCCGCCTCGACACCGCCACCCTGTCCGCCCTCGGCCACGAACACTCCCGCCCCGTCATCCTGCGCTGGAACACCTGAGAACGCGGACTGGACCCTTCCCCTGGGGCAGGCCGCAGCATCAGGTGACCGGTCGACCGGCCGGCACGAGAAGGGGGCGGGAGTGCCACTGCTGACCATCGGAGCCTTCGCCGCGGCCACCCGGCTGTCGGCCAAGGCCCTGCGGCTGTACGACGAACTCGGTCTGCTGCCGCCGGCCGCCGTCGACGGCGACACCGGCTACCGGTACTACGACGAGGCGCAGCTCGACCGGGCCCGCCTCATCGCCCGGCTGCGCGGGATCGGCATGCCGCTGGCCCGGATCCGGGCCGTCTGCGACCTGGGCCCCACCGCGGCCGCCGACGAGGTCGCCGCCTACTGGGCCCATGTCGCCGCCGACACCGCCGTACGCCAGCGGCTCGCCACCCGGCTCGTGGAGGACCTGTCAGGAAGGGCCACCATGTACGACAACCCACTGGGCATCCGCCCCGCCGCCCGCACCGACGCCGGCGAGGGACGCGACACCAACGAGGACGTCGCCTACGCCGGCACCCGGCTGCTCGCCGTCGCCGACGGCACCCGCGGGCCGGGCGGCCGGGCCAGCGCCGCCGCCGTCGAAACGCTCACCGCACTGGAGACCGCTGCGGTGGACGACCCGCTCGGCGCCCTCGCCGACGCCGTGGCCCGCGCCAACCGGGCCGTGGACCACGTCGGCGCCGACGTCCCGGCCGGCGGCGGCGAGGCCGCCACCACGCTGACCGCCATGCTGTGGACCGGCTCGCACCTCGCCCTGGCCCACATCGGCGACACCCGCGTCTACCTGCTGCGCGAGGGGCGGCTCAGCCAGCTCACCCACGACCACACCTGGGTGCAGTCACAGGTCGACGAGGGACGGCTCGGCCCGCAGGAAGCGCTCACCCACCCGCAGCGGGCCCTGCTCGCCCGGGCCCTGACCGGGGCCGCCGGCACCGAACCCGACCTGTCGCTCCACCGGGCGCTGGCCGGCGACCGGTACCTGCTCTGTTCCGACGGGCTGTCCGGGGTCGTACCGCCCGCCGCGCTGCACGGCACCCTGCGCGACGCCGGCGAACCGGCCCGGACCGTCGACGCGCTCATCGCCCTCGCCCACGACCACGGCGCACCCGACAACATCGCCTGCGTGGTCGCGGACGTGGTCGCCGACTGACCGGCGCACACGTTGGCCCCGGTGCCCAGGGCGGCGCCGGGGCTACGGCGCCGGCTGCTGGGCCACCTTCGGCGGCCGGTTCTCGTACGGCGTGGACAGCACGACCGTCGTACGGGTCGTCACGTTCGCCGCCGTACGGATCTCCTGGAGGACCCGCTCGAGGTCGGTGGGGCCCGCCACCCGCACCAGCAGCAGATAGAAGTCCTCCCCCGCCACCGAATAGCAGGAATCGATCTCCGGGAGGTGCGACAACCTCTCCGGCGCGTCGTCGGGCTGTGACGGATCGAACGGCCGGATCGCCACGAAAGCGGTCAACGGCAGGTCGAGCGCCTCGAACGACACCCGGGCGGAATAGCCTTTGATCACTTCCCGCTGTTCGAGTCGACGCACCCGCTGGTGCACCGCCGACACGGAAAGCCCGACCTTTTCCGCCAGGTCGGTGTAGGACAGCCGGCCGTCCGCGGTGAGGGCGGCGACGATAGCGCGGTCGATCTCTTCCACGGCGAGAAACCTACCGTTTCCGGCGGTGCCGGGCGATCCCGAAAAAGGCGAACGTCCGGCCGTCCCGGGCCGGCACCACGGCCGCGGGGGCGACCGGACCGGTCACCGCCGGACGGCGGCGGCGGACGATCGCCCTCGATGGCACCGCACAACGGCCCGGCACGGTCCGGGCGCACGTACGGCCGGTCGGGCCGTCAGGCGCACCCCGCCCGACTGACGGCTCCGACACGGGACGGGTCACCGACCGTGCGCGGCCCGATAGGCGTCACTGACCTCCTGCGGAATACGGCCCCGGTCGGAAACCTCGAAACCGTTCTCCGCAGCCCAGGCACGGATCGCGCGATTCTCGTCACGGCCGCTGGTGCTGGTCGCCACCGAACGGCCGACCGGGCGGTTCGCCGAACGCACCACACCACCCCGACCGATACGGTGGCCGGCCTTGATGAACTCGTCGAGAGCCGCGCGCAGCTTGCCGGCATTGGCGTCCGAGAGGTCGATCGTGTAGTTCACGCCGTCGATACCGAACTCGACGGTCCGGTCGGCCGGCTGACCATCGAGGTCGTCGATGAGTGTGGTAATTACCTGTCGGGCCATGGAATCTCCTAGAAAGGCGGTCAGGGCGGAGATCAAGTCTCGCGTAGCACAAGGTCGAAGAGCAAATCCGAGGTGTGCGTGCCAGATTACGCTTCTGTTGCGGCATGGCGGCACCATTCAGCCCGATCCCGCAATGACGAATAGCGATCACAACCTCACCGTGCGCGCAATGACGTGGGCGGACCGGGGCGCCGCACGGTAATGGCCGCCGCGCCGAACCAGGTCGCGGCACCGTCCGGCCGCGTCCGGCACCGCCCGGACGGGTGCGCTCCCTGCGTCCGAACTGATCCTCGCCTACCGTGGGAAGCGAGAACATCGTCGCGAAGAGGAAGGGCAACCCATGGGAGACGCAGTGGTCAGCCAGCAGAAACTCGACGATGGCACCGTCGTGGTCGAGTTGCGCGGGGAACTCGACCTGGCGGCCAACGACGCGCTGCGGGCGATGCTGGTCGACCTGGTCGAGCTGCAGCGACCACCACGTATCGTGATCGACCTGCTACACGTCAGTTTCGTCGATTCGACGGGAATCGGGGCGTTGGTGGCCGGCTACAACGCCGCAATCGATTCCGGGGTCGACTACACGGTCCGGGCGGTCGCCCCGTTTGTCGAACGGCAACTGCGGCTCACCGGGGTCTACGGCCAGCTCGTCTCGACCTGAGGCCGGCGGCCGACCAATTCGAATAGGGCCACGGCACCAATGCATTGCGCGGTTCCGGGGCCAGCGCGCGGGGCGGCCCGACGGTCAACGACGGTCGGCGGTGACCGACAACCGGATCTGCGCGTCCACCCACGCCCCCGACACCGACGTCGGATCGGCGGCGAGCCCGGCGGCCAGCCCCTCCAGCGCCTCCGCCGAGCGCCGCAGCCCGATCCCGGCCAGCGTTCGTCCGGCGGCCCGCAACCGGCCCGGGAACGTCACCGGCACGTGCCGGGCCCCCCGGTGCGCCAGCTCGGCCAGCAGCCCCAGCGCCGCGTCGACGGCGTCGCCCAGCTCGTCGGCCACCGCGGCGACGCCGGGAGCCAGCTGCCCCCGGTCGTCGCCGCCGGCGAGATCCGGCACCACCACGGCACCGTCCACCGCGACCGCGGCCGGCACCACCACCAGACCACCCCGGGTACGGTGCACGGCGCCGCTGACGAACCGCGGCCGCCCCCGGTCACCGCGCAGCGCCGCGGCCAGCGCCTCCAGCGCCCCCGGCGACACCGCCCGGTGCACCGCGGACACCGTCGCCGTACCGCCCGTCGGGTCGGCCACCACCGCGTCGAGCCGCTGGTCGCCGGGTCGGTAGCCGATGGACCGTACGTCGGCGACCTCGACCACCCGGAACGACTCGGCGTCGACCCGGGGCCGGATCATCCGCGGCGGCAGCGCCTCGAGGGCGGCGGCCAGCCCGGCCAGGTCCCGGACCACGAGTCCGTCGGCCAGCGACCGCCAGGCACCGGACGACGGCGACACGGTCGTCGCCGCGATCCGGCGGGTCGCCAGCCGGACCCGGTGCGCGGCGCTGCGCGCCGCCGACTCGGTCACCAGGTTGCCGGCGGCGAGCGCGCCGACGGTGGCCCCGCCGACCCGACGCCCGGCGATCTCCGGCCCGGTCGGACCGGTGCCGTCGGCGACCGGCCACCGGTGCCGCAGGACGAGCACCGTCGGCGAATCCGCCTGGGCCAGGAACACCTCCACCGTACGGTCCTCGGCCGTGCCGGCGACCCGGCAGCCGAGGCCGGTGAGCCGGACCCGGCGCAGCGGGGTCTCGGCGGCCTCCTCGGTGCCGAGCACCCGCGAACGCGCGCCGGCACCGGCGCCGGTCACCGCCCGGTGCCGGGCGTGCAACTCGGCGAGGAGTTCGGCGACCCGTTCGGGGTGATGGTGGGCGCTGCGCTCCCGGTAGGCCGTCAGCTGCCCGGCGAGATCGTCGAGGGCGAGCAGCGGCCAGCGCAGGTTCGCCGCCTCGAGATCGCGCCGTACGACGGCGAACCCGGCGGCCAGCCCACCGGAGTTGACCGCGCCGTCGAGCAGCACCTCGTCGGCCAGTTCCAGCGCGGCCGTCAGGCCGGACCCGTCGGCGCCGGCGGTGGCCCCGCCGACCTCGACCCGGGTCTCGGCCACCCCCGGCGCGGTCTCGTCGGCGACCCGGCACGCCCACACCGCCAACGCGACCGCCTCCCCGTGCGCGCCGGAAGCGGCTGCGGTGTGCGCGTAGTTGAGCTGGTGCGGCACCAGGAACCGGACCGTGCACGACGGCAGCTCGACCAGTGGCGCCGGATCGACGGCGGTCGGTCGGCGCACCAGCGCGTTGTAGCCGCGCCGGTGGGTACGGCGGGCCAGGACGAGCGCCCGACTGCCGATCAGTGCCTCGATCTCGTCGTCGCCGAACTCCCCCGGCGACCAGTCGGGCACGGCGGGCGCGGTCGGCGGCGGGCTGCCCGGTACGGCGTCGGCGGGGGCCGTGCCGCCGGACCGGCCACCGGCCGGAACCGGGCCGGCGGCGGCCGGTCCGGTCGGGGCGGCCGCCGCGGCGGCGGTCGCCTGGTAGGCCAGCACGAGGGTCAGCACGTGCCGGCAGGCGCCCGGGGCGCCGCAGTCGCAGTCCGCCGCGTCGAGGTCGGCGCCCGCCCCGATCCGGGTCCGTACCCCGTCCGGGTGCTCTCCGGTCAGGGTGCCGTCCGGCTCGATACCGACCTCCGGGCCGTCGCCGGCGTCGACCGCCTTCGCGGCACGCTTGAGCAGGCCGCGGTTGGTCAGTGCGGCCAGCGCGTCCGGGGTCAGCGCCAGCAGGTCGGCGCGGCGCGCGGTCACCGGCCCACCTGCTCGGCGACGAAGGAGGCGAGCTGGCCCGGCGTCATCGCGCCCACCCCCGCGCCGACGTTCGCCAGCCGCTGGGCCATCGCCCGGTCGTAGCTCGGGTTGGCGTCCTCGTCGAGCGCGGCCAGGCCCAGCACCTGGGTGCCCTGCTCGACGAGGCGGGCGACGCCACGGACCAGCTGCCCCGGATCCCCGCCCTCGTAGAAGTCGGAGACCAGCGCGACGATCGTCCGGCGCGGGTTCTCGATCAGGCCGGCGGCGTACGCGACCGCCCGGGCGATGTCGGTGCCGCCGCCGAGCTGCACCCGCATCAGCAGCTCCACCGGGTCGTCGACGTCGGCGGTGAGGTCGACGACGTTCGTGTCGAACGCGACGAGATGCGTCTTGACCCCCGGCAGCCCCCACAGACAGGCCGCGGTGACCGCCGAGTGGATCACCGACCCGACCATCGACCCGGACTGGTCGACCAGGAGGATCACCTGCCACCGCTCGAGGTGCCGGCGGGTCCGGGAGACGAAGTACGGGGTCTGGATCGCCAGCCGGCGGTGTTCGGGCTGGTAGTGCGCAAGGTTGCCGGCGAGGGTACGGCGTACGTCGAAGTTGCGCGACACCCGGAGCCGGCTCGGCCGCCGCGACCGGGTGCCGGAGAACGCCTGCCGGACCTGCGGCGCGAGCCGCTCGAGCAGTTCGGCGACCACGGCGGCGACGATCCGCCGGGCCAGCACCAACACCTGCGGGTTCATCAGGTGCCGGGTCCGCAACACCGCCTTGAGCAGGGTCGCGTTCGGCTCCACCCGGGCCAGTACGGTCGGGTCGGTGACCACCTCGTGGATCTCGTAGCGCTCGACCGCGTCCCGTTCGAGCCGCTCGACGGTCTCCTTCGGGAACAGCCGGTGGATCTCGTCCAGCCAGTCGACGGTGGTCAGCACCGACGGGCCGTCGCCGCCGGCGGGGCCGGCACCGCCACGGCGTACGTCGCGGCGGGCCAGCTCCTCGTCACGGCCGTACAGCCAGTCCAGCGCGGCGTCGCGGGCCGCCGCCCGGTCGCCGAGCCCGCCCTCCCCGGCACACGCGTCGGCCGGCTCGCCGAGCACCAGCCGCCACCGCTCCAGCCCCTCGTCGGGCACCGGCGCGCTCACGCGCCCACCCCGCTCCGGTCGCCGGCCGCGTGACACAACCTGAGCCCGCCCGTTCCCTCGCTCCGCCCGGTCACGGTGTCTCCTGCAGGAGCAGGCCGGCGCGGGCGAGTACCGCCTCGACGTCGGCGTCGAGTTCGCGGGCACGGGCGAACAGGGCCGGGTCGACGGCCGTACGCAGCAGGGCGCGGCCGGAGCCGCCCAGTCCCCGCCGGGCCAGCAGCCGCCCGGCGACACCCTCGCGTTCGCGGGGCGGGAAGAACGCGAACGCCTGCCGCAGTCCGGGCAGCGCGACCAGGAATTCGCGCTCCGGCATCGCGGTCACCAGGCCGTCGAGCACCCCGAGCAGATCGGTGCGGCCGGACCCGCCGTCGGGGTCGGGGGCCGGGTCGGCGGTCAGGATCTCCTCACGGGCCAGCGCGAACAGCCCGGCCAGCCAGTCACCGAGGGTGCTGGTGCCGCCGACGGCGTGTACCGCCGCGACCGGGTCGGCGCCGCCGCCGAGCGCCCAGGTGAGGCCGAACATCGCGCCGCGCAGGTCCGGTGGCACGTCCCGGTCGGCGGCCAGCCGGCCGGCGACCGCCAGCACCGCCGCCCGGTCCAGCTCCAGCACCGGCCCGGCGTGCACCACCGCGTCCCGCAACGCCGCCACCGCCGCCAGCCGCGCCGGTTCGGCCGGTGCCGGACCGCCCCGGATCCCCTCCGCCAGCCACACCGCCCGCACCGCCGCCGCCGAGATCACCGCACCGAGTACGCCGGTCCGTGCCACCCCGAACAGCCGGTCGTGCCGCCACAGGCCGAGGGCGACGGCGAGCACCCGGCCCAGTGGCGCCAGTTCCCGCACCGCGCCGACCGATCGGGCGACCTCGTCGAGGACGTCGCCGGACAGGTCGGCGATCCCGCACAGCGCGGCGTCGAACAGCACCGACGCCAGCCGGTCGACGTTGCCCGCAGCGTTGGTGCCCCGCTCGGCAAGCCGGGCGGCGGCCGCGTCGCGCAGCGTGGCGCCGTACCCGCCGACCTCGATCAGCGCGCTCAGCCGGTCGTCACGCACCTCGACCGACCACCGCTCGACGAGGACCGCGTCGACCCCGGGCGTCGGGCCGGCGTCGCGCCGGAACCCGGGTACGCCCAGGACGCGCAGCCGGTGCAGGATCCGGCTGCGGGTCAGGTCGTCCGCGCCGGTCAGGTCGAGCCGGACGTCGCCGGCAGCGGCGAGCCCGTGGCGTTCCAGCGTGTCGGTGACGTCGTCGACCAGCGGCGGCAGCGGGGTGTCGGGATGCAGTTCGCCGACCCGGTCGCCGCTGAGCGCCGCGACCATCTCCACGACCACCGGGTGCGTACCGGCCGGCAGCCGGCCCCGGCTGGTCCACGGCAGCGGCACCTCGAGCGCCTCGTCGACCAGCGCCGAGACGAGGCCGTCGAGGACGTCGGCGCGGGCCGGCGGCCGGTGTCCGCGTACCCGGGCCAGGCCGGCCGCCATCGTGCGGGCGGCGACCAGGTCGGCGGTGGAGACCCGCTGCCTGCGGTGGCGCAGCCGGGCGACGACCGACGCGGTCAGGTCGTCGGCGGCCCGCGCCGCGCCGTGCTCCCACAGCCGCTGGTAGTAGTCGGGCGACGGCATGCCCGACTGGTAGCCGTCGAAGGAGTCGAGCCGGCGGAACGAGTACGGCACCAGGTAGCTGCCGCCGCGGGCGCCGTCGGGCGGCCGGGGCACGTCCGGCCAGCGGCCGTCGCCGGTGCCGGCGAGCCGGATCAGCGCCGGCCGGTGGAAGCCGCCGGACACCACGACCACCGGGCGTCCGCCGGCGTGCGCCGCCGCGGCGTCGACCCACCGGGCCATGTACGCCTCGCGGGCGCAGTCGTCGTCGCCGGCCGCCGACCCGTCGCGCACCAGGTCGAAATAGGTCGCCAGCCGTTCGGCGAGCCCGTCGTCGGGCTGGATCTCGAACAGGTGGTCCCACAGCGTGTCGACGTTGTCGACGGCGAAGACGCGGCACAGCCGGTCGACGACCTCGGCGTAGCGCCGCTCGGCGTCGGCGTAGCGGTTGGTCCGGTCGGCGAACGCCGGATGCCAGGCCGGCAGGTCGATGAACCGGACCTGCGCCCCGAGCCGCCGGCCGGCGGTGAGCGCCACCCACTCCGGGGAGTAGTCGCAGAACGGGCTCCACGAGGCGTGGGCCCGGGTGCCGTCCCGGTAGGAGGTGAAGACGGCGACCGGCAGCCGGTGGCCGAGCAGCAGTTCGTCGAGCCGGTCGTTGACGTCGGCCGGCCCCTCCACCAGCACGTACGCCGGCCGCAGCGCCTCGATCGTGGCCGCCACCAGCCGGGCGCAGGCCGGGCTGTGGTGGCGTACCCCGAGGTAGGTCACGTCGGCCGGGGCGACCGGGCCGGCGGGTGGTGCGGTCATCAGCCGGGCAGCAGGTGCCGGGCGTCGTGGAACGCCTTCCAGTGCGCGCCGGCGTGCCGGGGCACCCGCTGTTCCAGGTAGCGGCGCAGCCGGGCCAGGTCCTCGGCGTCGTCCTTGGCCGCGGTGCCGGCCAGGCAGGGCACGATGTCGGCCGGGGTGCCGGCGTCACCGCGCAGGAACCAGGCCCGCAGGCCGACGGCGTGTGCCACCGACACCGCCTCGGCGGTGCTCATCACCGCCGACAGCCGGTCCATCGGCTCACCCCGGCCGGTCGTGCCGGCCCGCAGCTCACGGAACGTGGTGACCAGCACCTCGAGTACGTCCCGCCGGGGCGGCACGGTCACCCCGGAGCGGCGCAGCAGCGCACCCGCCTCGGCCTCCACCAGGTCGAGTTCGGTGGCCAGGTCGGGGATCGGGAAGACCGTCTCGAAGTTGAACCGCCGCTTGAGCGCGGCACTCATCTCGTTGACCCCGCGGTCGCGGGTGTTGGCCGTGGCGATGACGTTGAAGCCCTCCCGGGCGAAGACCATCGCGTCCGGCCCGGCGAGCTCCGGCACCGACAGCACCCGGTCGGACAGCGGCGACAGCAGGCAGTCCTGGACCTCCAGCGGGCACCGGGTGATCTCCTCGAAGCGGACCACCCGGCCCTCGGCCATGCCGCGCAGCAGCGGCGCCGGCACCAGCGAGCGGGTCGACGGCCCCTCGGCGACCAGCAGGGCGTAGTTCCACGAGTACTTGATCTGGTCCTCGGTGGTGGCGGCACCACCCTGGATGGTCAGCGTCGAGTCGCCGCTGACCGCCGCGGCGAGCAGCTCCGACAGCAGCGACTTGGCGGTGCCGGGCTCGCCGACCAGCATCAGCCCACGGCTGGTGGCCAGCGCCACCAGGGCCCGGTCGATCAGGGACGGGTCGCCGACGAACTTGCCGCTGATGCCGGCCCGCTCGTCGCCGAGGACGAAGGCGCGGGCGGCCTGCAGGCTCAACGCCCAGCCGGGCGGCCGTTCGCCGCGGTCGGTCTCGCGCAGCCGGGCCAGTTCGTCGGCGTACCGGACCTCGGCCGGTGGCCGCTGCACCCGGACCGGCACGCTCCCCTCGCTCATGCCGTCCCCTCGCTACGCTCACGGCCGGCACGAGACAACCCGAGCCAACCGACTCGCTCGCCGCGCTCGCTCACGGCATCTCCTCGTGTGGACCGGTGCCGCCGTCGCGGACCGCGGTGACCCGGCGGCGGGCGTCGCCGGACAGTGCGGGCAGGGCGGCGGCGGTCGCGGCCGGATGGGCGGACACATGGGCCCGCAGCAGGTCGGCGGCGGTCCGGGCGCGCGGTGCCGCCCCGCCGGCGGCCTCGGCCAGCAGGCGTACGGCCCGGACCGGGAACCGGCGGGCGGCGGCCTGCACCGACGCCGGCACCCGGGGCTGGTCGAGGCGGTCGAGCTGGAGCCGCAGCGCCTCGTCGGTCGGCAGGACGGCGAGCGCGTCCAGCAGCCGCTGCCGGGCGTCGGCGTCGGCGTAGTCGCGGTCGAACCAGTCGGCGAGCCGGGGCGCGATCGCCGGCCCGATCCCGTCGACGACGGTGGTGACCAGGCTCTGGTGCTGGATCACCCACCAGGTGCGCACGTGTTCGGCGATCAGGTCGAGCTGCGGCAGCGATCCGATCGCGCACCACAGCAGGCCGCCGACGGCGTAGTCGCTGGTCGCCGGCAGGGCCCGGCACTCCTGGTCGACCCAGTCGGTCTGCGTGGGCAGCAGGAAGCAGATCGCGACCCGCTGCCGGGCCGACCCGGCGCGCAGCGTGGCGAGCGCGTCGACGGCCGCCACGTGGTCGGCGTCGGTGGCGGCGGCCAGGTGGGCCCGGATCCGGGCGGCGACGGCGAGCCAGTGCGCGTGGTGGCTCCAGCCGGCGGCGGACAGGTCGGTGTGCCGGCCGATCCGGACCCGGCCGCCCCGCGGCGGGTAGGGGCCGTGGTCGACCGCGAGTCCGCTCAGCTCGACGACGGCGCGGGCGGCGAAGACCACGCCGTGGGCGGCCACCCAACCGTCGGCCAGGGCCCGGATCCGGTCGATGTTGCCCCAGCCGTACGCGTGGCTGGCGGCGGCGGCGACCGCGGCGGCGCCGGCCGGGGTCGGTTCGCCGGCGAGATGGGCGCGGGCGACGGCCGCGGTCCGCGGGTCGGTGTGCGGGTCGGCGAGCAGCGCGTCGATTCCGGCGCGCAACGGGGCCAGGAACTCGTCGGCGGCGGTGACCGAGGCCGGGCCGGCGTGCACCGGCGGGCCGGCGGCGCCGCCGCGGCGCGGGATGATGGTGCGCCGCCACGCGGGCGGGATCTCGAACCGGTCCTCGTCGACGCGGGCCGCCGGCGCGGGCGGCTGCGACCGTCCGGTCTGGACCGGCACCGGCACGTCGGCGCGGGCGGTCCGGGGGACCGTCGTGGTGCCGCCGCCCGGTTCGAATGCTCGCACGGGGAATCTCCTTGATCATCCGCGATGTCGGGCCACACTGTAACGGTGCCGTCCGACAAAGCAGACTGACCTGGGGCGTGTCGACGCGAGGGCGGGCCGGGCCGACGACGAGGGGCGTGGAAGGAGCCGGTCGGCCCATCCCACGCCCCTCGAACGGACCGTCAGACGTTGACGCCGTAGTCGGTCGCGATCCCGTGCAGGCCGGAGGCGTACCCCTGGCCGATCGCCCGGAACTTCCACTCGGCGCCGCGCCGGTAGAGCTCACCGAAGACCATCGCCGTCTCCGTCGAGTAGTCCTCGGAGAGGTCGAACCGCGCCAACTCCCGGTTGTCGGCCTGGTTGACCACCCGGATGAAGGCGTTCTCGATCTGGCCGAACGACTGGTTGCGGCCCTGCGCGTCGTGGATCGACACCGGGAACACGATCCGGGTCACCTCGGCCGGCACCCCGGCCAGGTTCACCTTGATCGTCTCGTCGTCGCCGTCGCCCTCACCGGTGAGGTTGTCACCGGTGTGCTCCACACTGCCGTCGGGCGAGGTCAGGTTGTTGTAGAAAACGAAGTGCTGGTCGGAAAGGACCTTGCCGGCGTCGCTGCAGAGCAGGGCGCTGGCGTCGAGGTCGTAGTCGGTGCCGGTCGTGGTCCGCACGTCCCAGCCGAGGCCCACGTTGACGGCGGTGAGACCCGGCGCCTCCTTGGTCAGGCTGACATTTCCACCCTTGGACAGAGTTACACCCACGAAGAGCCCTCCCACACGCGATGATTCTGCGAACGTGACTGAACGTTACACAAAAGCCGCCACGGGTCGTCCACCGCTTCGGGCGGCGGCCGGGTCCGGACGATCATCGGATGTGGGCCACGCGTTGCGCGCGGGGTGCGCCGATCGGGCACCATTGCACACTGTGTGGAGCAACCGTCGACGACAGCGGGCCGAAGAGGCCCGGCAGGCGGAGCAGGCCGCCGCCCGGGCCGCCGACGCGTTCCTCACCCTCGACACCGAACAGACGTCGGTCGCCGCCGACTTCGACCTCCTGCTCGGCGTACTCGCCCCCGCCGACGTGCCCGCCGCCCGGCGGTCGTACGACGCCGCCGCCGGGCAGTGCCAGCAGGCCGTCGCCGCCTACCTGGCGCTGAACGCGCCCGACGCGCCCCCGCCGGCGACCGCGGCCCTGGAGCGGTCCCGCGCCGACCTGGACGCCGCGCGGGCCGCGTTGGCGCGGTTCGCGCAGTGGTGCCGGACCCGGATGGCGCACGCCGCCGCGGCGATCACCGCGGCCGAGGAGCAGGCCGGCGACGCCCGCGCCGCGCTGGCCGACGCCACCGCGGCGATCGAGGCGACCAGGGCCGCCGGCCGCGACACCGGCGGGGCACAGCAGCAACTGGCCCGGGCCCGGGAGGCCTACCACCAGATCTCCGAGGCCGCCGTCGGGCGCGCCGGAGTCGGCGTACGCGCCGCGGTCACCGAGGCCCGCAAGCAGGCCGAGCAGGCCCGCCGGTTGGCCGACGAGGCGCGTACGCTGCCCGAGCGCACGCCGAAGGCGCTCGGCAGCCTGCGCACCCGGATCGACGGGCTGCGCTACCGGATCGGGCAGCTCGACGAGCGGATGTCGGACCTGCGCCGGGAGTTCGTGGCGGCCTGCTGGACCGACCTGACCGGGGGCGCCAAGGCGGCGCACACCGAACTCGACGCGGCCGTCGCCGCGGTACAGGACGCCGAACGGCGGGCCGCCGCCGGCGAGTGGGAGGCGGCCTGGGACGGCGTCACCCGGGCCAGGGCGCACCTGGAGCGGGTGACCGACACCGTCGACGCGCCGGGCGAGCGGCTCGCCGCGCTGCGGGCCGTACGCGACGATCCGCGGGCGGAGTCGGAACGGACCCGGCGGGTGATCCGCGACGCGCAGCGGTTCGTGCTGGGGCTGGCGGGCGGGCCGCCCGGTGACAGCGCCCGGCAGCTCGACAGCAGGTCGGCGCTGCTCCAGACGATGGTCAACAAGCTGGACGTGCCGCATCCGGACTACTGGACCTACCTGACCCAGCTGGCCCGGATCCGGACCGAGGTCGGCGACCTGGTCGACCGGATCCGGCAGGGCGGCTGAGGGCGGCCGGCGCGCGGCTCAGCGGGACCGGTGGGCGGCGGTGGCGGCGCACGCGTCGGCGACCCGGGCCGCCCGGCCGGCGAGGTCGGCGGCCAGGTCGGCCAGCTCCCGCCAGGTGTCGGCCAGCACCCGCGCCTCCTCCTCGGTCATCGGGACCACGACCGGGGTACGCGGGTGGCGCGGGTCGTCGATCGTCATGGCGGCACGGACCTCGTCCGCGGTCACGGTGGCCGCGTCGAGGTCGAGGCAGGCGTCGTGCAGGCGGCCGAGGGCGGTGCGGGGCGTCCAGAACACGCTGTCCACCCTGGGTGACCGACACCCGACCAAGCAAACGGAACCACCCCTCGATGCCTTCGGAATGCGAGCCCGGCCAACGTTTCGTTGGCGAACGACGGGGCCGGGCCGGCTACCCTTCCCGGGTGTCCACCGACCGACCCGACCGGCACTACGACCGGCTGCGGATCAAGCACCTGCGGGTCTTCGACGCGCTGACCCGACGTGGCCGCTACCGCAGCACCGCCGCGCAGTTCGGCGCCACCGACCAGCACATCCGGGACCTCGTCGACGACCTCGAGCAGGCGTTCGGCGGTGGTCCGGGCACCCTGGTCACCCAGGTCGCCGGTACCCGGGGCGCGTACGTCCCCACCCCGGCCGGCGAGCAGGCCCGCGACATCTTCGGGCAGATCCTGAACCTGCTGGACGCCGCCGAACGGCTCCGCGGCTCGGCGACCGGACAGCAGCGGCTGCTGGCGTTCCTGCCCCACCACACCCAGCTGGTGACCAAGGTGATGATCGCGCTGCGGGACCGCGACATCGTCGTCCCGCACACCCTCGACGAACTGGACCGGGCCGGCGGGCGGTTCGAGGAGCGGGTGCTCGACAACGTCCGGCGGCGGGTCTACGACCTGGTGATCGGTCCGCCGCCGGAGCGGCGGGCCAGCGACCGGCGGCGCAAGGGACTGCAGACCAACCTGCTCTACACCGCGCGGCTGGAGGCGATGGTGCCGGTGGAGCGGGTCGGTGACGGCCACCTCGAACTGCACCGGCTCGCCGAGCACGAACTGCTGCTGCCGCCCCCGGGCTTCCGGTCCCGCGACATCCTCGACGGCAGCTTCGTGGCGAGCGGCCTGGCCGACCGGGGGCTGCGGCTACGGGTCGTCAAGCCGTCCCAGGTGACCGGCGTACTGGTCAAGATGGGCTGGGACGGGCTGGGCACGGTGGTGCTGCCGTCGGACATCGCGCTGCCGTACAAGGCGGGAAGCTACTCGGCCGGGCCCGACGCGGACCGGTTCGCCTGGGTGCCGCTGGTCACCGGCGCGGACACCCACCTGACACACGGTGTCTACGTCACCACCCGCGCCAACCGGGACGCCGAGCCGGGCGTACAGGAGATCGTCGACGCGGTCGCCGCGGCGGTCGACGCCACGCCGGGCCTGGAGGGCACCGAACCACTGCCGGCGGCCCCCGCCGACCGCGCGGCGCGGTCGCTGCTCGCCGACCTGGCCGGCGGACGGTACGACGACCAGCTGGCCGCGATCCGCGCCGCGGTCGACGCCCGTGCGGCGGCCGGTGCGCCGTGACCGGGGCGCCCGCCGTGCCCGGGCGGGCCGGGCCGTCCGGCGCGACGGTGCCGCGCCACGCCGGTCCGCACCGTTCCACGGCCTGGAACCAGCGGACCGACCGTCCCCCGTTTGGTGACGTTCCGTAGCTGACCGCAGTCGTTCGGTGTACGTTGTGTCAGCCGTGGGCACCCGGGCCCACCCCCAGGAGGTGGGAATGCGGCCCGAGCCACCCGGCCCTGACGGGGGCCGCCGACGGGTGCCGTCGGCCGCGCCGTCAGCCTGCTGGAACTGCTGGCCACCGGCGGCCCCCGCAGCCTGACCCGACTGGTCACCGACACCGGACTGCCCAAGACCACCGCGCACCGCGTCCTGCGCATGCTGGTGGCGCACGACCTGGTCGCGCACGGGCCGACCGGCTACGAGGTCGGGCGCCGGATGCGGGAACTGGCGAACCTGATCGTCGGCCAGCACGACGACCTGCGCCGGATCATGATGCCGTTCCTGGTCGACCTCTACGAGCGCACCGACCGTGCCGTCCGCCTCGGGGTGCTGCGCGGCGACGAGTGCGTCTATCTGGAGACCGTGTACGGCGCCCGGCACGCAACGGCGGTCCGCGCAGCGGGTGACCACGCTCCGGCGCACAGCACGGCGGCGGGCAAGGTGCTGCTCGCGTACACCTCGGGCCGGATCGCCCGCCAGCGCCCGCTGCGCGGCCTGACCGCGTACACCGTCGCCGACCCGGCCCGGCCCGGCGACGAACTGGCGGCGGTGCGGCGGACCGGCGCCGCGACGGCGGGCCAGCAACAGCGGCTCGGCCTGGTCACGGTCGCGATGCCGGTGCTGGGGCGGGACCGGGCGGTGGCCGCCGCCATCGAGATCGTCGGCGACGCGGCGTTCCGGCCGCGGGACGTCGCGACCGCGCACCGGCAGGTGGCGCTGGCCGCGTCGGTGGCGCTCGGCGGCCGCACCTGACGGCCACGCCCACCGCCGCCCGCCCTTGCCCCACCGCCGCCCGCCGCACCCGCACCCGCACCCGCACGATCAAGGGGATGATGTTCGCGAGTCGGGCGCCGAACGCCACGATTCCTCCGTGATCGACGCGCCACCCGGCGCCCCGGCGCCCCGGCGCCCCGGCGCCCGGCGCCCGGCAGAGCCTGTCCGCCAGCGCCACGCGATCAAGGGGATGATGCTCGCAATTCAGCCGGGATACGCCACGATTTCTCCGTGATCGACGCCGTGTGGAGAGCGCGGGAACGGCCGCCGGACCCGAGGATCGCCGGGCCGGCCCGTGGCGGCGCGTCCACGGTAGCCTCCCAGCGTGATGACAGCGTCTGACGACTACACCGCGACGCTACCGCGGAAGCGGATGGCCGCGGCCGTGCTCTTCCGCGACACCAGAGGCCGGATCCTGTTGGTGGAACCCCGGTACACCGACCACTGGGAGTTGCCGGGCGGATGTGTCGACGCCGACGAATCGCCGTATGCGGCCGCGATGCGGGAGCTGCACGAGGAACTCGGCCTGTCGCTGACGCCCGGCGGGCTGTTGGTGGTCGACTGGGTCCCGGCGCAGGCCGGTCGCACCGAGGGCGTCATGTTCGTCTACGACGGTGGCGTACTCGCCCCCGCCAGAGAGGCGGAGATCCGCCTGCCGGCCGACGAGTTGCGCGGCTGGGCCTGGTCCACTCCGGCCGAGGCGCGACAGCGACTCTCGCCACTGCTGGCCCGGCGTGCCACCGCCGCGCTGGCCCGGCGTGCCACCGCCGCGCTGGCCGCGGCGGGCGGCGGCGGCACGGCCTATCTGGAGGACGGCAACCGCGTCGGGTAGGCGTAAGCGTTCCGCCGGTCGAAAGTGGGCGGTCGACGCCGCCCGGCAACGCCGACAGAAGAGAGACCGCCCCGCCGGCGACACGTTTCGCAGGCCCGTGGCCGTACGTGCGACGGCCGTACGTGAGTTGATCTGAGCGTCAGCCACCTTACGCGGCGTCGATAAGGTGGCTGACGCTCAGATCAACAGCGGCGCCCGCCCTGCGGCCCGGCTTGGCGGCGCCCGCCCCGCTCGTCCGGCGGCCCGTTGTATTGCGCCGGGATGACCCGTGCGTTTCAATTGGTCGACCTGTTGAGAGAGCGCTCTCACAGGCGCACCTCCCCACCACCGACATCCACGCGGAGTGTGTCCATGCCAACCGACCAGCCCGCCCCGCACCAGCCACCCGCCCCGCACCCCCGACCGGCGCTGCGCCGCCGGCACGTCCTCGCCCTGTCCGCGACCGCCGCGACCGTCGCCGCCACCGGCGTCCAGCTCGCCACCCCCGGCAGCGCCCTGGCCGGCGGCGGCCACGACCGCCCCCGCCCCGGCCGGGTCGTCGACCGCCACCTCGAGGCTCCGGTGGAGCGCGCCTACCACTACCTCGACGTCGTCCAGGACGCCTACCAGCGCGGCGACACCCCCCGGCTGCTGCAGAGCTACAACAACGAGTCGCAGCTGATGACGACCGCGTTCATCTACGACAACGCGCTCGCCGCGATCGCCTACCTGGCCCGCCCGACGCGGGACAACGTACGCCGGGCCCGGATCGTCGGCGACGCGCTGCTGTTCACCCAGGACAACGACGAGGCGTACGCCGACGGCCGGCTGCGGCAGGCGTACGCGGCCGGGCCGATGCTCTTCTACGGCGGTTCGCCGGAGTTCCCCGGGCTGGTCCGCGCCGACGGCAAGGCGGCGTTCCTGTGGCCGTACGGCTTCACCGGCTCGTCGGTCGGCGACGTGTCGTGGGCCGCGCTCGCGCTGACCCACCTGTTCGCCCACACCCGCGTGCGGAAGTACCTCGACGGGGCGGTCGCCGCCGCCCGCTGGGTGGTCGACAACACCGTCTCGCCGTACCGGTACGGCGGCTACCACGGCGGCGTGCAGGGCGACGGGGTAACCCACCAGCGGTGGTGCTCCACCGAGCACAACATCGACGCGTACGCGCTGTTCACCCTGCTGGCCCGCTACACCGGCGACCGGGCCTGGCACCGGCACGCCCGGGTGGCCGGCGACTTCGTCCGGGGAATGTGGAACCCGGTCGACGGTCACTTCTGGACCGGTACGCAGGGCGCGGGCCCCGACGACGACCCGGACCAGATCAACCGGGCGGTCCGGCCGGAGGATCCGAACACGTGGGGCTACCTGGCGCTGCGCGAGCAGAAGCACGCCCGCGGTCTGGACTGGACCGCGCGGGAGCTGGCGGTCACCGACGCCGCCGGCCCGGACTCGGAGATGCCGCCCGGCCGGCCCGTCTCCGGGGTCACGTTCAGCGACCTGTCGAAGGTCCTCACCGGGACGGTGCCCGGCGGTGACCGGCCCAACAACCGCAACGCGGTGTGGCTGGAGGGCAACGGGCACCTCGCCGCCGCCCTGCTGGAGCGCGGCGACCGGCCCCGGCGTGGCCCGGACGACCGGACCCGGGCCGTGCACTACCTGCGCCAGGCCGTGGTCGCGCAGGAGGTACTCGGCGGCGGGCAGACCGTCGGGCTGACCGCCGACCCCAACGGTGGGCGGCTGTCCGATCCGGCCGCCGGCGGCACCTGGACCGGCCGGCCGCTGCCCGCCCGGTCCGGGATCGTCTCGGCGACCAGCGCCTTCGACACCGGGTTCGGGTTCGCCTACTTCCAGCGGCAGCACGTCGGCGCGACCGCGTGGTTCCTGATGGGCGCGCAGTCGGTGAACCCGTACCGGATTTGACGACCGGCGGTGCCGGCCGGCGGCCACCCGGACAGCCGCCGGCCGGCGTACCGGTCGCCCCGGGACGCCGGCGCGTCCCGGGGCGACCGGCGGCTCAGGCCCGGTTGCCGCGGACCCGACGGATCGTGTCGCGGTACCACAGGGCGCTGTGCTTGGGCGTACGCACCTGGGTGTCGTAGTCGACCCGGACGATGCCGAACCGCTTCGCGTAGCCGTACGCCCACTCGAAGTTGTCCAGCAGCGACCAGGCGAAGTAGCCGCGGATGTCGGCGCCCTGCCGCCGGGCCTGCGCGACCGCGCCGATGTGCGAGACGAAGTACGCGGTGCGCTCGTCGTCGCGGACGAACCCGGTCTCGTCGGGCTCGTCGTCGAACGCCGACCCGTTCTCGGTCACCACCATCGGCAGGTCGGGGTAGTCGCGGCCGAGCCGTACCAGCAGCTCGGTGAAGCCCTCCGGCACGATCTCCCAGCCCATCGCGGTGCGCGGCCGGCCGGTCGACACCTCGCGGACCACCGGGTTGCCGTCGGTGTCGGTGGTGTTGCCGTCCTCGTCGACGCCGGAGAACGCCGAGCTGAAGTAGTGGTTGACCCCGAGCACGTCGAACGGCGTGGAGATGATCTCCAGGTCGCCGTCGCGGACCGGGATGGTGATCCCTGGGCGGCCAGGTCCTCGACCACGTCGGCCGGGTAGCGGCCGTACCGCAGCGGGTCGAGGTAGATCCGGACCCCGAGGCCGTCGGCGCGCCGGGCCGCCTCCCGGTCGAGGTCGCTGTCGGTGGCCGGGCTGGACGAGCCCATGTTGAGGGTGATACCGAGGTCGACCGGGCCGGGCGCGGCCGCCCGCATCCGCTGGGTCGCCAGGCCGTGACCGAGGAGCAGGTGGTGCACCGCCGCCATGCTCGCCGGGAAGTCCCTGATCCCGGGCGCGTGGTTGCCGTACGCGTAGCCGAGCATCGCCGAGCACCACGGCTCGTTCAGCGTGGTCCAGGTCCGTACCCGGTCCTTCAGGTGGTCGAAGACCAGCATCGAGTAGTCGGCGAACCGGTAGGCGGTGTCGCGTGCCGGCCAGCCGCCGGCGTCCTGGAGTTCCTGCGGCAGGTCCCAGTGGTAGAGGGTGATCCACGGGTCGATGCCCTGGCCGAGGAGTTCGTCGACCAGCCGGTCGTAGAAGGCCAGGCCGGCCGGGTTGACCGGACCGCGCCCGCCGGGCTGCACCCGCGGCCAGGCCACCGAGAAGCGGTACGTGTCGACCTCGAGTTCGCGCATCAGCGCGACGTCCTGCGGCATCCGGTGGTAGTGGTCGCAGGCGACGTCGCCGTTGTCGCCGCCGTCGATCGCGCCCGGCACCCGGCAGAACGTGTCCCAGATCGACGGGGTCCGGCCGTCCTCGGCCACAGCGCCCTCGATCTGGTACGACGAGGTCGCCACCCCCACCGGAAGTTCGGTGGCAGGGTGTCGATCGGGTCGGGTTGACCGCTTTCCACGCGGCTGGGATCGAGTGTCGTGGCGGTCGTGTCCATGCTGCTCCTGATCGGGTCGATGGGAACGGAAAGTGGGTGGCCGGTCCGGGCCGGTCAGCCGGCCGGGGCCGGGTGCAGCCAGCAGGCAACGGTGCGGGCCGGGCCGGCGCGGTCCGGCGGCGGGCCGAGCACCGGCAGCCTGTCGGCGCACGGGTCGAACGCCTTCGGGCAGCGCGGGTGGAAGGCGCAGCCGGTCGGCATCGCCCGCAGGTCCGGTGGTGAGCCGGGGATGCCGGACAGTTCGCGGCGCGGCCCGCGCAGCGCCGGGAACGAGCGCAGCAGCCCCTCGCTGTAGGGGTGCAGCGAGTCGCGGTAGAGGGTGGCGGCGGGCGCCTCCTCGACGATGCGTCCGCCGTACATGATGGCGATCCGGTCGGAGAACTCGACCAGCAGCGACAGGTCGTGGGTGATGAACAGGACCGCGAAGCCGAGGCGTTCGCGCAGCTCGACGAGCTGGCCGAGGATCTGCCGTTGCATCACCACGTCGAGGGCGGTGGTCGGCTCGTCCATGATGACGATCTGCGGTTCGAGGGCCAGCGCCATGCCGATCATGACCCGTTGGCGCATGCCGCCGGAGAGCTGGTGCGGATAGCTGTCCAGCCGGTCGGCGGAGATGCCGACGAGTCTGAGCAGCTCCCGGGCCCGGTCCAGGCGGGCGGCCGGACTCAGCCGCGGCTCGTGCGCCTTGATGACGTCGAGCAGCTGGGTGGCGACCTTGTGGACCGGGTTGAGGGAGTTCATCGCCCCTGGAACACGATCGACGTCTCGGCCCAGCGGAAGCGGCGCAGTTCGGCCGGGGTCAGGGTCATCACGTCGAAGGGTTCGCGACCGCCGGGCGGGTGGTAGACGACCGATCCGCCGCTGACGACGCCGGGCGGCGGCAGCAGCCGGGTCAGGCCGTACGCCAGCGTCGACTTGCCGCTGCCGCTCTCCCCGCCAGCCCCAGCACCTCGCCGCGGTGCAGGGTCAGGTTGACGTCCCGTACGGCGCGCACCGCCTCGTCGCCGAGGCCGTAGTCGACGTCGAGGTTCCTGATCTCGAGGACGGGTGTGGTCATCGCCGGCCGACCCTTTCGTTGGTGAGTACGTCGGCGTCGCGGGGCGCCGGTGGCCGGGGCGCGCTGCGCAGGACCGGGGTGAACCCGACCCGCATCCGCACGGTACGGCCGTCCGCGGTCTTGACGCTGGTCTTGCCGCTGCTGCGCAGCCGGGGGCTGACGAACTCGTCGATGCCGAAGTTGACCAGCGACAGGGCGGTGCCGAGCAGCGCGATGGCCAGGCCGGCCGGGACGAACCACCACCAGGCGCCCTGGGCCAGGGCCTGCTGGGACTGGGCCCAGAACAGGATGGTGCCCCAGTTCCACTCCGACACCGTGGAGATGCCGATGAAGGCCAGGGTGATCTCGGTCATCACGGCGAAGATCACCGTGCCGACGAAGCCGGAGGCGATGATCGCGGTCAGGTTCGGCAGGATCTCGAAGATGATGATCCGCCAGGTGCTCTCCCCCGTGGCCCGGGCCGCTTCGACGTAGTCGCGCCGGCGCAGCGACAGGGTCTGCGCGCGCAGCACCCGGGCGCCCCAGGCCCACGAGGTCGCGCCGATGACCAGGGCGACCATCAGGTCGCCGGCGCCCGGGATCGTCGAGGCCACGATGATGATCAGGGGCAGGGCGGGGATCACCAGGAACACGTTGGACAGCGCCGAGAGGCTCTCGTCGGCGGCGCCGCCGAGGAACCCGGCGGTGACCCCGACCAGCACCGACAGCACGGTGGCGACCAGGCCGGCGAGGAAGCCGACGAAGATGACGCCCCGGGTGCCGACCAGCACCTGGCTGAAGATGTCCTGGCCCAGGTGGGTGGTGCCGAACCAGTGCTCGGCCGACGGCGGCGCGACCAGGTCGGCGCCGCGCGCCGACGGGTCGTACGGCGCGATCCACGGGCCGATGATCGCCAGCAGCAGGAAGAAGCCGAGGACGACCAGGCCGGTGGCCGCCTTGGGGTTGGCGACGAACCGCAGGCGGCGCCGTTTCGGGGCGGCCTGCGCCGGGGCGGCGGGCGCGCCGTCGCCGGTGACCGTACCGGTCATCGTGGTGGCGGGCATGGACACCGGTCAGCCCTCCTTGCGCGTACGCGGGTCGAGTGCGAGGTAGGCGAGGTCGGCCAGCAGGTTCGCGACCAGCACGGAGATCGTGATGATCAGGAAGATGCCCTGCATCAGCGGGTAGTCCTTGGCGCCGACCGCCTGGAACAGCTGGAACCCCAGGCCCGGGTAGGAGAAGACGATCTCGACCAGGAGGGTGCCGCCGACGATGAAGCCCAGCGACAGGGCGAAGCCGGAGACGTTGGGCAGCAGCGCGTTGCGGGCGGCGTAGCTGACCGCGACCCGCCGCTCGGACAGGCCCTTGGCGTGCGCGACGGTGATGTAGTCCTCGGCCGCGACGGTGACCATCATGTTGCGCATGCTGAGGATCCAGCCGGAGACCGACGAGATCAGGATGGTCAGTGCCGGCAGCAGGCTGTGCTGGATGGCGCTGGGGATGAAGTACTGGTCCCAGGCCGGCACCAGGCCGGGGGCGTAGCCGCCGGACGACGGGAAGAAGCTGCCGGGTCCGGCGAGCAGGGCGATCGCGATCAGGCCGAGCCAGAAGTACGGGATCGACGACAGGAAGGTGGTCACCGGCAGCAGGCCGTCGGCCCACGACCCGCGCCGCCAGCCGGCGAGCACGCCGAGCGAGGTGCCGACGAAGAAGCTGATGACGGTGGTGATGCCGACCAGTGACAGGGTCCACGGCAGGCTGTCCGACAGCACCTGGGAGACCGGGGCCGGGAAGAACGTGAACGACATGCCGAGGTCGCCGCGGAAGAGCTGGCCCCAGTACTCGACGTACTGCTGCCAGAGGCCCTTGTCCTCGTCGAGGCCGAACAGGACGTAGAGCGAGGCCATCGCCTCGGTGCTGAGCTGGCCCTGGTAGCGGGCGACCAGCGAGCGGACCGGGTCGCCGGGGATCATCCGGGGGATGAAGAAGTTGAGGGTGATCGCGGCCCAGGCGGTGAAGAGGTAGAACGCGATGCGCTGCAGCAGGAACCTCACGGCTTCACCACCCGGCCGTTGTCGGTGCCGGCCGCCGGTGCGGCGGCGCGAACGTCCGCGGACCCGGGCGCGGCGTCCGTCGCCGGCGCGCCGTTCTCGTAGAGCCAGCAGGCGGCCCAGTGTCCGGTGCCGTCGGCCAGGTCGAACCGGGGCGGCAGGTCGGTGCGGCACTTCGGCATCACGTGCACACAGCGCGGGTTGAACCGGCAGCCGGCCGGCGGCCGGATCAGGCTCGGCGGCTCGCCGCCGGCCCGGTCGACCGGGATGCTCTCGGCCAGTTCGTGCGCGTCGCCCTGGAGCCGGTCGGGGTCGGGTGCCGATTCGATCAACAGCCGGGTGTACGGGTGCGCCGGCCGCTGGGTGACCGTCTCGCTGTCGCCGCCCTCGACCATCCGGCCGGCGTACATGACCAGCGTCTCGTCGGCGAAGTAGCGGGCCGAGGCGATGTCGTGGGTGATGTAGAGGATGCCGAGGTTGAGCCGTTCCTTGAGGTCGCGCAGCAGGTTGAGCACGCCGAGCCGGATCGAGACGTCCAACATGGACACCGGCTCGTCGGCGAGCAGCACCTGCGGGTCGGCGCCGAGGGCGCGGGCGATCGCGACCCGTTGCCGCTGCCCGCCGGAGAGTTCGTGCGGGAACTTGTCGAGATACCGCTCGGGCGGGGTGAGCTGCACGCGGTTGAGCAGGTCGTGCAGGTTGGCCTCGAGGTCGGCGGCGGTCTTCCCGGCGCGGCCGTGGATGCGCAGCGCCCGGGTGAGGTGGTAGCGGACCGTGTGGACCGGGTTCAGCGAGGCGAACGGATCCTGGAAGATCATCTGTACCTGGCGGCAGTAGGCCCGGAACCGCCGGCCACCGCGTACGGTGACCGGCTCGCCGTGCAGCCGGATGTCCCCGGACGTGCGCCGGAACAGCTGGGCGAGCAGCCGGGCGACCGTCGACTTGCCCGAGCCGGACTCGCCGACCAGTGCGGTCACCCGGCCGCGCCGCAGGGTGATGTGCACGTCGTCGACGGCGTGCACGTGCAGTGCCGGCCGGAAGAGGTCGCGCAGCCCCCGCCGGACCGGGAAGTGCTTGGTGAGGCCCTCGGCTTCCAGGACCACCTCGGTGGTCGGGGCCGCCGCGGGCGTCGGAACGCTGGTTGTGGTCATCGTGCCGGGGCTCCTGTGCCGGTCGGGCCTGTCGTCGCCTGGGCCTCCCGGGCGGCACCGTGGCGCCGCCCGGGAGGGGAACAGGTCGGATCAGGCGTTGGCGGGCTTGAGGTTGAGCACGACGTCGACCGCGTTCGGCTGGGTCGGCTGCGCCGGGGCGTACGGGTTGGCGTCGTCCGGCCAGCCCACCCAGTTCGACGTCACGTACGCGCCACCGGCGTTGTCGGCACCGACCGGGATCATCGGCATCTGCTCGACGAAGATCTTCTGCAGGGTGTTCATCGCGGTGGTACGGGCCGCGTCGTCGGCGGCGTTGGCGAACGCGGCCAGCGCGGCGGTCGCCTCGGGGTTGTCGAAGCGGCCGAAGTTGCCCGACGCCGGGGTGCCGATCGGCTTGAGCAGCGCACCGTCCATGATGGTCTGGTAGATGTCGTACGGCGTGGTGCCGCCGTTGGTCCACCGGAAGGTGGCGTCGAAGTTGCCCTCCTCGACGGCCTGGAACCAGGCGTCCTGGTTGGCCTTGTCGACGGTGGCGGTGATGCCGATCTGGGACAGGTTGTCCTTCACGATCTCCAGGCTGGTGATGTAGTCGGACCAGCCGGCGGGGTCGGTCAGGGTCAGCGTGACCGGCTGGCCGGTCGGGTCCTTCAGCGTGTTGCCGTCGAAGGTGAAGCCGGCGGCGGTCAGCTCCCGCTTGGCGCCGTCGACGTCGACCTTGTGCAGCTGGCCCTTGAACTCCGGCGCGATGAACGACTCACCGGCCGGGGTCGGGATGCCGGTCACCGAGGTCACCTCGGGGTGGAAGTACGCCGCCTCGGCCTGCACGAAGATGTCGTTGCGGTTGATGACCATGTTCATCGCCCGGCGCAGCGCCGGGTTGTCGAACGGCTTCTTGGTGGTGTTGATGTAGAGGCCGTGGATGCCGAGCACCGAGGCCGGCCAGACCTTGTTGTGCTCGGGGTTCTTGGAGACGTAGACGGCCTGGTAGTTGGGGATGAAGACGAAGCTCCACTCGGCCTCGCCGTTGGCCAGCGCGGTGGTCTGCGCGTTGTTGTCGGTGTACGACGTGTAGCGCAGCTCCTTGACCGCCGGCGGGTCCTGCCAGTAGCCGTCGCGGGCCACCAGGGTGGTGGTCTGCGGGGTGAACGACTTCAGGGTGAACGGGCCGGTCCCGACCGGGTTCTTGTTGATGTCGGTGGTCGGGTCGGCGATGCCGGACCAGATGTGCTTGGGCACCATCGGGATGGCGTTGAGGATCTTGGCCTGGTTGACGAACTGCGGGGAGCCGAACGTCATGTTGACGACGTTGCCGGCCACGGTGATGTCGCCGTACGGCACGGCGGCGCCGTTGAGCCCCTCGTGCTTCTTGATCAGTTCGAAGGTGAACGCGACGTCCTCGGCGCTGAACGGCTTGCCGTCGGACCAGGTGACGCCGTCGCGGATGGTCAGCGCGACGGCCTTGTAGCCGTCGGACCACTCCCACTTGGTGGCCAGCCACGGCTTGCCGGGGTCGGCGGGGCGGATCGCGTTGGTCATCACCAGCGGCTCGTAGATCTGCCAGCGGTAGCCGAGCGAGGCGCCCGACGACGAGCCGAGGAACGGGTTGTGGTTCTCGGTCTGCGGGCCGTTGGGCATGCCCACCTTGAGCACGGTGGTCGAGCCGGACCGGTTGTTGTTGCTGTTGGGCGACTCGCCGCTGCACGCGGTGAGCAGGCTCAGCGCGGTGAGACCCGCGACGGCCGCTGCCGCCAAACGCTTGGCGCGCATCTAGTTCCTCCCTGGTCGTGGTGGTGCGGTGTGGTGTGGGTGATATGTGTGCCGGTGAAGCGCCGTAGAGCGCTCTCACGATCGGGTACGACTAAGCCCCGGCGGGCTCGCCGGGGTTCGGTCAGACGGGGATGGCGGGAGTTGCGGTGGTGGTGGGTCCGGCCGGGCCGGACCTGGTGGCGGGTGCGGGTGGCGCTCCGGGGACGGTGGAACCGCGGACGATCAGCGTGGTGGGCAGCACCTGCGGGGTCTCCGGCAGGGGCATGCCCGCGAAGTGGTCGATGAGCATCCGGGCGGCGGCCTCGCCCATCTCGCGCATCGGCTGGTGCACGGTGGTCAACGGCGGGTCGGTGTGCAGCGCGTACGGCACGTCGTCGAACCCGACGACGGCGACGTCGTCGGGCACCGATCGGCCGGCCTCCCGCAGGGCCCGCACGGCGCCGCCGGCGGACAGGTCGTTGTGGGCGAAGACGGCGTCGAAGTGCACGCCGTCGGCGAGCAGCCGCTGGACCGCGCGGCGGCCACACTCGAGGGTGAAGTCCCCCTCGACGACCAGTTCGGGGGCAGCGGAAGGCCGTTCGCCGCGTAGGTGTCGGCGAAGCCGGCCATCCGGTCGCGGGTGCAGCCGAACCGCCGGCTGCCGGTCACCACGAGCGGCCGGGTGCGGCCGAGCTCGAGGAGGTGTCCGGCCGCGGCGGCACCGCCGGCCCGGTTGGTGGTGGCGACCGACGGGAAGACCCGCCGGCTGCCCCGGTCGTCGATGAGCACGACCGGAAGACCGCGCCCGGGCAGTTGGGTGATGTAGTCCAGGGTGCCCTCGGGTTCGATGACCAGCAGCCCGTCGAACGACTTCGCCGACACCTGGGCGGCGAACTGGCGCATCGACTGGGCGCCCTGGTTGCAGGTGAACAGCAGCAGGCCGTAGCCGCCGCTCTCGACCACGTCGACGGCACCCTGCACGACCTCGCCCATCCAGGGCCAGATCAGCGAGGGAACCAGCATGCCGACGATTCGGGTGCGCCCCCGGGCCAGGCCGACGGCGCGGGCACTGGGTACGTAGCCCAGCTCGTCGATCACTGCGCGTACCCGGGCGGCGGTGTCGTCGTCGAGTTCACCACGGCCGTTGAGCACCCGCGAGACGGTGGTCTTGCTGACCCCGGCCCGCGCGGCGACGTCGGCGATGGTGATACGCACGACACCCCCTCGTGTGTCACGACGGTTAACCGTTGATGCGGAACCGGTTTCGAAACCGGTTCCGGGCCGAGTCAACCGGAGTGACGCGCACCACGTCAATAACGTGCAGATAACGAAACTAAATCCTTAGCAAACCTTGCTAACAGTTAATTCTTGGTGTTACCTCGTCATCATCGTCGATATCTCGCCCACCGCCCCGGGGCTCGACGATCACCGCGTGTGATCGGAACAGGTGTGGCACCGCCCACCCACCAGGCCCTTCGCAGGAAGGGGGAGATCCCCGTGCCATCGACCGGGGCCCCACCGCCCGTCACCGTCCGTACCGGCCGGCGCACCGCCCGCCGCCGCGCCGCCACCGCCGCCGCCCTCGCCACCTGTCTGGCCGCCACCGCACTCACCCTGGCCACCAGCCCGCCGGCCCACGCCGCGAACGAGCGGGTCGACGTCTGGCTGACCACCACCTCCGACGCGGGCGGCCGGGTCGTCACCCGCGGCCTGCAGCCGCAGCCGTCGACCGCCTTCTCGGCGAACGCCGGAAACGCCACCCACACCGTCACCGTCGACGAGTCCACCACCTACCAGAGCTTCGAGGGCGGCGGCGCGTCGTTCACCGACAGCGCCGCCTGGCTGCTGAACAGCAGCAACACCGTCAGCACGGCAACCCGTGACCGGGTCATGCGCGAACTGTTCCACCCGGTCGACGGCATCGGCCTGGCCTTCGTACGCAACCCGATGGGCGCCTCCGACCTGGCCCGGTTCAACTACTCGTACGACGACACCTGCTGCGACCTGGGCGACTTCAGCATCGGCCACGACCTCGCCGACGTGGTGCCGCTGACGAAACAGGCGCGTGCCCTGAACCCGGCGCTGAAGGTCAAGGGCGCCCCGTGGAGCGCCCCGGCCTGGATGAAGGACAACAACCGGTTCACCAACCGGGGCTGGCTGAAGTGGGAGTACTACCCGACGTACGCCCAGTACTTCGTGAAGTACGTCCAGCAGAACCAGGCCCAGGGGCTGAAGATCGACTACGTGTCGGTACAGAACGAGCCGACCTGCTGCGGCACCGACGCCACCGGCTACGCGTCGATGAACTGGAACGGCTCCGGGCTGCTGGAGTTCACCAAGAACCACCTGATCCCGGCGTTCCGGGCCGCCGGCATCACCACCAAGGTGCTGATCCTCGACTACAACTGGGGCAACTACAACGACCTCGGCTCGGTGCCGCTGGCCGACGCCGCGCTACGCAACGACCCGCTCTTCGGCGGCATCGCCTGGCACGGGTACGGCGGCGACGTCAACCTGCAGACCACCGTCCGCAACCAGTACCCGGCGGTCAACCAGTACATGACCGAGCACTCCGGCGGCACCTGGGTCGGCGACCAGCACGCCCAGGACATGCACAACCTGATCGACTACACCCGCAACTGGAGCCGGTCGTGGGTCAAGTGGAGCCTGGCGCTGGACCAGAACATGCTGCCGTACGTCGGCGCCGGCTGTAACGTCTGCACCGGCCTGGTCACCGTCCAGCGTGGCGGCGCCCGGCACGGCCAGGTCGACCGGACCGTCGAGTACTACACGATGGGCCACCTGACCAAGTTCGTGAAACCCGGCGCCGCGCGCATCGCCTCCACCGCCAACGGCTCGGTCAAGAACGTCGCCTGGAGGAACCCGGACGGCTCCAAGGCCCTGATCGTCCACAACACCACCGGCGGCAGCCAGTCGATGCGGGTCAACTGGGGCAACCAGTCCTTCGTCTACACCCTGCCGACCCGGACCTCGGCGACCTTCACCTGGTCCGGTACGCCGGGCGGCCCGAACCCGCCCGCCGGCGGGCCGGTCACCGGCCTGGCCGGCAAGTGCGTCGACGTCGCCGGCGCCGGCACCGCCGACGGCACCGCCGTGCAGCTGTACGGCTGCAACGGCACCGACGCCCAACGCTGGACCCGCCCCGGCGACGGCACCGTACGGGCGCTGGGCAAGTGCCTCGACGTCAGCGCCGGGTCCACCGCCGACGGCGCGAGGGTGCAGTTGTGGACCTGCAACGGCTCGCCCGCGCAACAGTGGACGTACACCGCCGGTCGTGACCTGGTCAACCCGCAGGCCGACAAGTGCCTGGACGTGACCGGCAACAACTCCGCCGACGGCACCCCGCTGCAGATCTGGAGCTGCACCGGCGCCGGCAACCAGAAGTGGACCGTCCCGGCCTGACCCGCCGGTCGTGGGCGGTCCGCCGGGCGGGCCGCCCACGACGTACGTCGTGGGCGGCGGGGAGCCCGTCAGCCCCGGCCGGCACCGTTCCCGGCCACGCCACGCTCCCGCAGGACCGCGACACCGTCGCCCTCGAGTTCGTCCCAGTACGCCGTACGCCCGGTCATGGCCATCAGCAGCGCACGGGTGGTTCCCGACACGAGGAGCCCGGAGCCGGTGGTGAAGGGTCCGTCGGTCGCCACGAGACGCAGGCCACCGATCCGCCCCTTGGCGAGCACGACGAGGTCGGAGCCGCTGTAGTACTCGGCGACCCGGGTGACCGTCTCCACCGGGTAGTCCCGGTGGATGCCCAGCGGACGCCGGATGTCCTCGCCGTGCACGACCGTCTCGCCGAGCATCGCGATGACCGGCAGCGGCGGCTTGGTCGTGCTGGTGACGGCCCGTCGGAACCCGTCGAGGGTGTCGGCCGGGGTGGCACCCAACCACTCGGCCGTTCGCATCGCCACCTGCCGGTCGAAGTCGAACCGGCAGCGGACGACACCGGCCAGCCACCGTACGGCGTTGAGGTTCGCCGCCGAGGTGAGGTGCGCCAGGACCTCCCGCGTCGAGAACCCGGTGCACAGCGAAGGCGTCGCCCACTGCGCGTCGGTCAGGTCCGCCAGGTCGGCCGCCAGCGCCGCCCGTTCGGCATGGACCAGCGGCCAGATCTCCCTCGGACGGCTCGCGGCCGGTTTCCGGGTCGAACCGGTCATGTCGGTGTTCTCCTCGTCATCGGATCATCGCTCGACCCGGCCCGGCCCGGCGGGTCGGACGGGGCCACCGGCGGCCTCCCGGCCAGGCCGGAAACGGTCGGTCACAGGTAGGACTCCCACCATGGCGCAGAATCGTCGCTCATGGGAAAAGTTTCTTCCGCCCGGCCCACGGGCCCGGTGGCCCCGGCCGGCGACGGCGCTGACCTGGCCCGCGCCCGCGCGGGGGACGAGGCCGCGTTCACCCGGCTCGTACGACCGTTGCGGGCCGAACTGCACGCCCACTGCTACCGCATCCTCGGCTCGCCCCACGACGCCGACGACGCCCTCCAGGACGCCCTGTTGCGGGCCTGGCGGGCGATGCCGCGGTTCGAGGGCGCAGCCCGCTGCGTACCTGGCTCTACACCGTGGCCACCCGCGCCTGCCTGGACCTCGTCGAGACCCGCGGCCGGCGGGCCCTGCCGGTCGACCTCGGCCCGGCCAGCGAGCGCGCCGTCGTGGACGGCAACGACCCGGTGACCGACGTCGCCTGGCTCGGTCCCTACCCCGACGCCCGCCTGCCGGACGACCCGGCCAGCCCGCACGCCCGCTACGAGCGGCGGGAGGCCGTCGAACTCGCCTTCGTCGCGGCGCTGCAACACCTGCCCGGCAACCAGCGGGCGGCGCTGCTGCTGTTCGACGTCCTCGGCTTCTCCGCCGTCGAGATCGCCACGATGATGGACACCTCGACCGGGTCGGTGAACTCCGCCCTGGCGCGGGCCCGCCGGCTCGTGGCCGAGAGGATCCCACCCCGCGTCCGGCACCGGCCGCCGCGGTACACCGGCGACGACCGGGTCCGCCGCCTCGTCCTGGCGTACGCCCACGCGCTGGAGCGCGGCGACGTCGACGCCCTGGTCGCGCTGCTGACCGAGGACGTGACCTGGTCGATGCCGCCGCTGCGGCACTGGTATCACGGCATCGCGGCGGTGACGGACTTCGCCGTGCGGGTGCCGATGGCCCGCTGCCCGAGCTGGCGTTTCCTTCCGACCAGCGCGAACGCCCAGCCGGCCGTGGCCTTCTACCTCGGCGCCGTCGACGGCCCGCACCTGGCCTGGTCGATCACGGTGCTCACGCTCCGCAACGAACGCATCGCCGGGATCACCTCGTTCCTCGACCCCGGCCACTTCGCCGCCTTCGGGCTGCCGCCGTCGCTGGACACCGTCCGACCGGATCCGGCGGGCGGCGAACTTGTCGGACCCCACGGGTAAGGTGGCGAACCCCGTAGTCCCACGCGAGCGTGCCCCGAGACACCGCCCGGAAGGTGCCGGGCGACGGTATGCCGGCCAGGAGTGCAGATGCTCAGAATCCACTTCACGGTGGCCGACCTGAACCGCACCCGGGTCGCCACCGCCCCCGACCCGCTGTGGGAGCTCGCGCTCAGCATGCACCAGCTGCGTCGGCGCGGTTCCCCGCCGCTGCTCGCCGGCTGGAAGTCGGACCTCGCCGACCGGCTGCGCCCCGACACCACGCTGCGGCGTGAGGTCGCGCTGGCCCTGGCCCTCAACCCGCCGACCGGCTACTTCCCCGACTTCCTCACCCCGGCCGAGGCCGCCGGCGGGTTCGAGGCCGGGCTGCAGGCCCTGCTCGCCACCCCACGGCACCGGCTGCGCGCCGAGATCGCACTGCTCGACACCGCCGCCCACCGGCTCGACCCGGACGCCCTGCGCGTCGGCGACGGCGACCCGGGCGCGCTCCGCGTCCTCGGCCGGGCACTGCGGCGATACCACGACGTCGCCGTGGCACCCGTGTGGGACCGGATCCGGGCCTCGTTCGACGCCGACCGGGCGCTGCGCGCGCGTACGGTGCTCGACGGCGGCGCCGTCGCGCTGCTCAACGGGCTGCACCCGGCCGTCCGGTTCACCGACGGGGTCCTCGAGATCGCCAACTACCGGGCAACGCGCGACCTCTACCTGGACGGCCGCGGGCTGGTGCTGGTGCCGAGCTTCTTCAAGGCGGCCAGCCGGCCGATGGCGCTGGTCGACCCCGACCTGCCGCCGGTGCTGGTCTATCCCGTCGAACGGTCCGCCCGGATCGCCACCGAGGTGGGCCGTACGTCGCTCGCCGCACTGCTCGGCCGCACCCGCGCCGCGGTGCTGGAACTGGCCGCCGACAACCCGTCGACGGGCGCGGTCGCCGGCCGGCTCGGCATCTCGGCGCCGGCCGCGAGCGAGCACCTGACCGTGCTGCGCGACGCCGGCCTGGTGGTCAGCACCCGCCACGGCAACACGGTCCGGCACACGCTCGCGCCGTTGGGACGGACCCTGATCGGCGGCGGTTCCTGAGCGGGTCGGCCCACCCGGACCCGGTCGGCCGCGCGGTGGCCCGCGGGCCGGGAGTCAGGTCAGGCCGTGCACCGGGATCTGGGCGCCGTTGACGACCGCGGAGTCCGGGCCGCACAGGTGCCGGACCACCGTCGCGATCTGTGCCGGGTCGACCCACGCGCGCCGGTCGGCGTCGGGCTGGGCGGCCCGGTTGCCGGGGGTGTCGATCGTGCCCGGCACGACCGCGTTGGCCCGTACCCCGTCCCTGCCGTACTCGGCGGCGAGCGCGCCGACGAAGCCGAGCACCGCCGACTTCGCGGTGATGTAGCCGGCCGCGCCGGCGAACGGCCGGGTCGCGGCCCGGCTCGACACGCAGACGACCGATCCGCCACCGGCCGCGACCAGGTGCGGCAGCGCCGCCTGGCAGACCAGGTACGTCGGCCGCAGGTTGAGCCGTAGCTGCGCCTCGAACTCGTCGACGTCGGTCTCGTGCACCCGGCCGCCCATCGCGAACCCGCCGACCAGGTTGACGACCGCGCGCAGCGGTGCCGCCTCCGTCGCGGCGGCCAGCGCCACACAGCGCCCTACGGCGTCGGCGTCGAACAGGTCGGCCTCGACCAGGACGAGGTCGGGGTGTGGTTCGAGCCGGCCGCGTTCCGCCTCGACCACCCACGGCACGACGACCCGCCAGCCGTCGTCGAGCAGCGCGGCGGTGACGGCGGTGCCGAGCCCGCCGGTCCCGCCGGTCACCAGCACGGTACGTCCCAAGGCCGCTCCCCTTCCCGGTTTCGCCTACCGTACGCAGACCGCGCGGTCGTGTCGCGGCGACCCACCGCGGCCGGGCTACGGCCCGGCGCGGCGGGGGTCAGCCCGGCCGGGGCAGACCGAGTTCGGCGGCGAGGGCGCGCAGGTCGTCGTAGTGCGTCTGGAGGATCGGGGTCGACTCCTGGGCGTACTGCTTGGCCTCGGGTTCGGTCCCTCTGTCCAGTTCGGTCTCGTTGCGGCGGATGGCGCGTTTGTGTGCCGATGCCTCGGACGCCACGAAGAGCCGCTCGAACCGGTCGCCGTCGGCGTCGCGCAGCCGGCCCAGCACCACCTGCTGGTCGCGGTTCGGTTTCGTCGGCAGTTCGACGCCGACGGCGGCGGCGGTCCGGCGCAGTTCGGCGTCGAGCTGGGTGTTGTCGGCGACGAACTGGGCGCCGAGGTCGGCGAGCTGGGGTGCCACGTCCTTCGTACCGGCCAGCTGGCCGGCCTCGATCCCGGCCATGTTGGCCTGGTGCGCGGCCCGCAGGTAGCGGGCGTCGTGCCGGGCCGGGCGGTCACGTTCCCCGGCGGGACCGGCGGGACCGGCGATCGCGGCCGGGACCGGGCCGGCGCCCGGCGGGTGGCCGGGTGGCGGCGCGGCGCCGGCGGGGGCCGGGACCGAGAGCACTATCGCCGCTAATCCGACGATCACTGTTCTTCGCGTGCTTTGCGACATCTGTCCACCTCCTGCCGGTTCGCCGCCCCACCCGATTACCCGCGACGGCCGCACGGTCACCACCGATCGCGCGCCGCCGGCCGCCACGGGACACCGGCCGCCGCGGCGGCCCTCCACGACGGGAACCCCTGCGGCACAACGGTTCCGGCGCCCGCGGCCGGCGGCGCCGGCCCGCCGGCCACTGCGCCGCAGGTCGCATAGCGGTTACGGAACGGATCGGAGGCATTCCACAACCGTGACCAGGCACATAGAGTGGTGTCGCTCGCAGATGCCACGACAATCGACCCCCGGAGGCAGAGCGCATGCGGACAGACGACTGGTCCACAGCGGAGCGACCGGCACGGATCGGCCACCAGCAGATCCGCGAGGCCGCTTTCGGACCGGCGCCCCGACGCGGCGGCGGGCTCAACCCCGACGAGGTACGGGCCTTCCTGAACCAGGTCGCCGACCAGATGCTGCGCCTGGAGCGCGACCTGGCCGAGGCGACCAGCGAGTCGATCCGGGTCAAGGAGGCCCTCTACCGCTGGCAGGTCGAGCACGCCTCCACCTGCGCCCAGCAGCGCCCGCGCTGACCCCGCCGGACACACCGGCGCGGCACCCCCGCGTACGGGATGCCGCGCCGACGTCGGGAGGTTCGGGTCAGAGGTTGGCCGCCCCGGCGCCGGAGGTGACGATCGACTTCACGTCGGCGGCGGGGTCGAGGGTGTAGGCGTACGGGATCGAGGCGACGCTGCCGCCCTGCTCGCCATCGCCGGAGTTGACGAAGTGGTTGTCCCGGGCGACCAGCGTGCCCGGACCGGACGAGCCCTCGCCGAGGTGGAACGGGTCGTCGGTGTCCTCGAAGAAGTTGCCCTCGACGAGCACCCCGGCATCCTCGGTGGACGCGACGCCGTACCCGTCGACCGAGGCGTAGTAGTTGTTGAACACGTGCACCGGGTTGCCGAACCGCACCCGGGGGTTGCGCTGCTCGGTGCCGTCGAACCAGTTGTGGTGGTAGCTGACCCGCAGGTGGCCGATGTCCTGGCTGCCGTTGTCGTCACTGTGGCCGAGCAGCATGGTCTTGTTGTGGCCGCGTACGTGGTTCCACGAGATGGTGACGAAGTCGGAGCCGCGCTTGACGTCCACGGCGCCGTCGTAGCCGACGCCGAACGTGTTGTGGTCGATCCACACGTTCGTCGACTCGGTCTCCACGTTGATCGCGTCGTCGTCCCAGTCGTCGAAGTACAGGCCCTGGATGATGACGTTGTGCGACTCACGCAGCGTGAAGCCGTTGCCGGTGATGGTGCCGCCGCCGGTGATCGTCTTGTCGGAGCCGACCCGGACCATGCCGGACAGGTTGATGGTGCCGCTCACCTGGACGATCGCCGGACCGTCCTGCTGTACGGCGTCGGCCAGGCCGGCCTCGTCGGTGACGGTCACGGTCGGTCCACCCGCGCCACCGGTCGTGCCGCCGTTCTCGGTCGCCCAGCCCACGAGTCCGGGCGCGTTGAGCGCCTCGACGCGGTCGGGGGCCGGGCCGGCGTTGGCGATCGCCCCCGCACCGAGGGTGAGCGTCGCCGCCGCGAGTGACGCGCCGATGAGCACCGGGAGGGATCTGCGGTGCCGGGCGGTGGGTTCGGTGCGCATTGATTCTCCTCTGCCTGGGTCCCGGCGACGCGGGGTCGCCGGCGCGGCGGCGGACCTCCACCGCCGCACTGCCTTCGTGCGTGGAAGTGAAGGTCCATGACCCGTGCCGTAGACGGTCACGACATGACGGATATGCGGCGTCCCGTTACCCGTACGAAACCTTCGCGACCACCGTAGGCAGGCAGAAATATATGCGTCAATAAGATTGAATTGCAGGAAATTTGAGGCGAAATCAGCACCAAGCGCCTAGCCCGGCTGTTGAATTGCCGGGTTGTGTCCTAATAGCACCACTTCCACCCTACGGCGCACTTCCGGAACTTGCAGCGCGAGCCCGGAGAGTTTGCAGCCGCCGCCCGCGATCTGGGTTATTCACGACTTGAGAAAGACTCAAAGTGAGAGTAACTTCGTGGACGTACCGCCCGACCGGAAGGACGCCCGATGACCGAAGAGGAGTTCCTCGCCACGTACGACCCACGCGCCTACCCCCCGGTGGCGGTGACCGTCGACGTCGTCGCGTTCACCATCCGCGACGGGCGGCTGCACCTGCTGCTGGTGCGCCGGGCCGCCCCGCCGCACGCCGGACACTGGGCACTGCCGGGCGGCTTCGTCCACCCCGACGAGGACCTGCCCACCGGCGCCGGCCGCGAACTGGCCGAGGAGACCGGCGTACAGGCCGGCGCGCTCGGCCGGGTCCACCTGGAACAGCTCGGCACGTACGGCGCACCGGGGCGCGATCCGCGGATGCGGGTCGTCTCGGTCGCCTACCTCGCCTTCGCCCCCGACCTGCCCGACCCGGCGGCCGGATCCGACGCCGACGAGGCCGCCTGGGTGGCGGTCGACAGCCTCGGACTGCCCGACGCCGCCACACTGACCGGCCGGCCGGTCCAACAACGTCCCGGCACCACCCGGAAGCTGGCCTTCGACCACACCCGGATCGTCGCCGACGGACTCGACCGGGCCCGGTCCAAGCTGGAATACACGCCGCTGGCCACCCGGTTCGTCGGCCCCGAGTTCACCATCGCCGAACTGCGCGCGGTCTACGAGACCGTGTGGGGCGACACCCTGCACGCCGGCAACTTCCACCGCAAGGTGCTGTCCGTACCCGGATTCCTGGACAGCGTCGGCGCGACCACCGACCGGGGCGGCGCGCGCGGCGGGCCACGGGCCCGGCTCTACCGGGCCGGCGACGCCCGGCTGCTGCATCCGGCGCTGCTGCGTCCCTCACGCGAGGAGGCCGTCCGATGACGACGGTCGCCGAGGCGATCCGGCTGGTCATGTCGGCCCGCGACGCCGACGACCTGTTCGGCGGCGCCGACCCGGCCCGCCGCTACCGCGACCTGGCCCGACTGCTCCACCCCGACCGGCGACCGACCGCCGGGACCGGACCGGATCCCGCCACCGAGGCGTTTGTCCGGCTCAGCGGCCTGTGGCAGGACCGGCGGGGTGTGGTGATCCGGACCCGCCGGGACAGCTACCGCCTCACCGGGAGCCCGACCTACCGCGGCGACCTCGCCGACCTCTACGACGTCGGCGCCGACCGGCTGCTCAAACTGCCCCGCGACCCGGCCAACAACGACCTGATGGCCCGCGAGGCCCGGGCCCTGCGGGCGCTCGCCGACCGCGGCGACCCGCGGTTCCTGCCGTACGTGCCCCGGCTGGTCGACACGTTCCAGCACACCGACACCGCCGACGGCACCGAGCGCCGGGTCAACGTCGTCGCCGCCGTCGGCAACCTGCACAGCCTCGCCGAGGTTCGGAGCCGCCGCCCGGACGGGCTCGACGCCCGCGACGCCGCCTGGATGTGGCGACGGCTGCTCACCGCCCTCGGCCTGGCTCACCGGGCCGGTGTCGTGCACGGCGCGGTGCTGCCCGAACACGTGCTGATCGAACCGGACGCGCACGGCGTCGTCCTCGTCGACTGGTGCTACTCGGCCAGCAACGAGGGCGAACGGATACCGGCGCTGGTGCCGGCGTACGCCGACTGGTATCCGGTCGAGGTGACCCGGCGGGAACGCCCCGGCCCGGCCACCGACATCGCCATGGCCAGCCGGTGCATGGCCCACCTGATGGGTGACCGGGCCCCGGCGGCGCTGCGCCGGTTCGTCGCCGGCTGCACCCTGCCGTCCCCGCGCCAGCGTCCCGACGACGCCTGGCGACTACTCGACGAATTCGACGACGTGCTGGCGGACCTCTACGGCCCCCGCACGTTCCGACCGTTCACGCTCTAGAGAGGAAGGCCCGAGATGGGAAGCGGAATCTGGTCCACCGACGTCTACGACGCCGCCAAGAGCTACCGCCGCGCCAGCGGCAAGAGCGCCTTCGCCTACTCCGACGGCGGTGCCCGTACGGTGCACCCGTCGCTCGACCCGCGCGGGGTTGACGTACGGGAGAGCCGGGACAGTGCCGAACACCCCGAGTCGGTCGCGATCGCGGTGCTGTTCGACGTCACCGGCTCGATGCGTCACGTGCCCCGGGTGCTGCAGGAGAAGCTGCCGCAACTGCTCGGCCTGCTGCTGCGCAAGGGCTACGCCACCGACCCGCAGATCATGTTCGGCGCGATCGGCGACGCCACCTGCGACCGGGTGCCGTTGCAGGTCGGCCAGTTCGAGTCGGACAACCGGATGGACGAGCACCTCGGCAACATGGTGCTCGAGGGCGGCGGCGGCGGGCAGATGATGGAGTCGTACGACCTGGCGATGTACTTCATGGCCCGGCACACCGCGATCGACTGCTACGAGAAGCGGCGCCGGCGCGGCTACCTGTTCATCATCGGCGACGAGATGGCGTACCCGCAGGTGAAGCGGCGCGAGGTGCAGGCGGTGCTGGGCGAGCGGATCACCGAGAACGTGCCGCTGGCGGGCATCGTCGACGAGGTGCGCCGGAAGTGGAACACCTACTTCCTGCTGCCGGCCGGCAGCTGGCACGCCAAGGACCCGCGGGTGCTCGGCTTCTGGCGCGACCTGCTCGGCCAGAACGCCATCGAACTCGACGACCTCGACGCGGCCTGCGAGACGATCGCGCTGACCGTCGGGCTCGGCGAGGGCACCGTCGACCTCGACGAGGCGCTCGACGACCTGCGCGACATCGGCTCGGACGCGGCGGCGACGGTGTCGAAGGCCCTCGTCCGCATCGGCGCCAACCGGGCCCGGAGGACGCGCTCGGCACTGCCGGCCCGTACCGGCACCACCGACCGCGTCACCCGGCTGTAAGTGCGAGGAGCGCAGCGCAGCGGAGCACCGCAGCACGCACAAATGGCTAAGTGCGAGGAGCGCAGCGCAGCGGAGCACCGCAGCACGCACAAATGGCTAAGTGCGAGGAGCGCAGCGCAGCGGAGCACCGCAGCACGCACCAAACGGCAACTGAGGAGCGCACCATGAACCACGTGATCGTCGTCGATCTCGGGTACGGCGACGCGGGGAAGGGCACCGTCGTGGACTGGCTGTGCGCGAGCCGGCCGGTCCACGCGGTGGTCCGCTTCAACGGCGGCGCGCAGGCGGCGCACACCGTCGTCCTGCCGGACGGGCGGCACCACACGTTCGCGCAGTTCGGGTCGGGGACGTTCCGGCCCGGGGTGCGTACCCACCTGTCCCGGCACATGGTGGTCGACCCGCTGGCGCTGGCCGGCGAGGCCGACCACCTGGCGGCCCTCGGGGTCACCGACGCGCTTCCCCGGCTGACCGTCGATCGGGACGCGCTGCTCGCCACCCCGTGGCACCGGGCGGCGAACCGGGCCCGGGAGCTGGCCCGGGGCGGCGACCGGCACGGGTCGTGCGGGATGGGGGTCGGCGAGACGACGGCGTACGCGCTGGCGTACCCCGACGACGCGCCGCGGGTGGGTGACTGCCTGTCCCCCGCCCGGCTGCGTTCCCGCCTGGCGGCGCTGCGCGACCGGCTCGCCGCCGAACTCGGTCCGCTCGACGCACCCTCCGTCGACGACTGCGTCACCGCGTTCACCGCCTTCGCCGAGCGGGTGTCCATCATGGACGGCGACCACACCGGGCGGCTGCTGCGGGCCGGGACGGTCGTCTTCGAGGGCGCCCAGGGGGTGCTGCTGGACGAGTGGCACGGGTTCCACCCGTACACGACGTGGAGCACCACGACGTTCGCGAACGCCGAGGTGCTGCTCGCCGAGGCCGGACTGTCCGGTACGGCGACCCGGCTCGGGGTGCTGCGGACCGTCACCCCGCGGCACGGGCCGGGTCCGCTGGTCACCGAGGATCCGGCGCTCGCCCCGGCCGAGCCGCACAACCACACCAACGCGTGGCAGGGCCGGTTCCGGTTCGGACACTTCGACGCGGTCGCGCACCGGTACGCGCTCGAGGTCGCCGGCGGCGTCGACGGGCTGGCGCTGACCCACCTGGACGTGGCCCGGGCGCTGCGGCCGCGGATCTGCTCCGCGTACGACTGGACGGACCGGCTGGTGCCCGGCCCGGCCGGCGACCTGGTTCGGCAGGAGGAGCTGACCCGCCGCCTGCTGACCAGCCGCCCGGTGTACGCCGAACCGCCGCCGACCGACTGGCCGACGGCGGTGGCGGAACACCTGGGGGTGCCGGTGCTGGTGACCTCGGACGGCCCCACCGCAAGCGACAAGACCCTCCGCCACGCCCCAGCGCCGGCGGCGTCGCGTCCGGCGCCGGCGTCGCGTCCGGCGCCGGCGTCGCGTCCGGCGCCGGCGTCGCGTCCGGCGCCGGCGTCGCGTTGATCAAGGAGTTGTTGCGCGACATACCGGGGCGAATCAGGCACGGTATGTCCTCGATCGTTCCCGACCGGCCCGCCTGATCCGCGCCCGGCCCGCTGGCGGCCCGGCAACGTGTCGGCCGGCACGGAGAGCCGGCCCGATCAAGGAGAAACCGTGCCCGATCCGGGCGGTATGTCGCGCAACAAGTCCTTGATCAACGCGCGGCCGCGTCAACGCGGCCACGCCGCGACGGGGCCACGTCAACGCGCGGCCACGGCGCGGCGGCGGGGTCAGGTCAGGGTGCGGCCGCCGGTCACGGCCAGGGTCTCGGCGGTGATGTAGCTGGACTCCTGGGAGGCGAAGAAGACGTACGCGGGGGCCAGCTCGGCCGGCTGCGCGGCCCGGCCGAGCGGGGTCTGCTCGCCGAACGAGGAGACCTTGTCCGGCGGCATCGTCGCCGGGATCAGTGGCGTCCACACCGGACCGGGCGCGATCGAGTTGACCCGTACGCCCCGGCCGATGGCCTCCTTGGCGAGCGCCTTGGTGAAGTTCACGATCGCCGCCTTGGTGGAGGCGTAGTCGAGCAGGTTCGGCGACGGCTCGAAGCCCTGGATCGACGACGTGTTGATGATCGTGGCCCCGGGTGGCATGTGTGGCAGCGCCGCCCGGCAGAGCCAGAACATCGCGTACACGTTGGTCTTGAACACCCGGTCGAACTGCTCGGTCGAGAGCTCCGCGATCCCGTCGACCGACATCTGGTACGCGGCGTTGTTGACCAGGATGTCGACGCGGCCGAACTCGTCGACGGCCCGCTCGACGAGCCGGTCGCAGTACGCCTCGTCACGTACGTCGCCCGGGAACCGCACGGCCGTCCGGCCGGCGGCCTCGACCAGGGCGGCGGTCCGCTTCGCGTCGTCCTCCTCCTCGGGCAGGTACGACAGCAGCACGTCGGCGCCCTCCCGCGCGTAGGCGAGCGCGACGGCGCGGCCGATCCCCGAGTCGGCGCCGGTGACGATCGCCTTGCGGTCGGTCAGCCGGCCGGTGCCCCGGTACGTCTCCTCGCCGTGGTCGGCCGGAAGGCCCATCGCCTCGTCGGAGCCGGGGGCGGACTGCTGCTCGGCGCCCTGCTCGTTCGGCCGCGGGTACTGGCTGCGCGGGTCCTGCAGGGTGAACTGGTCGGGCATGCTCCGGGTCTCCTCGTCTCGTCGGGTGGCGTCGGGCGCACCGCGGCTGATCTTCATGTCCTTTCCTGTCCGGCCCGGTTCAATCCCCCCGGTCCGCGGCGAGCAGGTGGTCGAGGACGTCACGGCGACGGGTCGGGGCGCGGCCGGGCGGCGCCGGCGGCTCGGCGCCGGGCCCGGCCGGCGGCGGCACCGGCCGGGTGACCGGGCGGGCGGCGCTCACCGTCAACGGCTCCCCGTGGTGGCACAGGTCGACCGACGCGTCCGGCCCGCCGCCGTCGACGCGGTACGTGACGGATCCGGCGGACGTGCCGTCGGTGCCGGCGGTGACCGCGACCCGCAGCCGCAGGCCGCGCCAGGCGACCGAGAAGCGCAGCGCCGGCAGGTGGCTGGGCAGCCGGGGCGCGAACGACAGGGTGCCGTCGTGGTCGCGCAGGCCGCCGAAGCCCATCACCAGCGCCGTCCACGCCCCGGCGAGCGACGCGACGTGCAGCCCGTCGCCGGTCTTGTCGCCGAGGTTGCGCAGGTCCTGCAGCGCCGACTCGGCCAGGTAGTCGTGGGCGAGTTCGAGGTGTCCCACCTCCGCCGCCAGCACCGCCTGGCTGGACGCCGACAGCGAGGAGTCGCGTACGGTCCGCTGCTCGTAGTAGGCGAAGTTGCGGGCCTTCTCCGCAGGGCTGAACGACTCGCCGCAGCAGAGCATCGCGAGGACCACGTCGGCCTGCTTCACCACCTGCTTGCGGTACAGCTCGAAGTACGGGAAGTGCAGCAACAGCGGGTAGTCGTCGGCGTCGGTGCCGGCGAAGTCCCACTCGGCGAGCCGGGTGAAGCCGGCCGCCTGCTGGTGCACGCCGCGCTTGTCGTCGTACGGCAGGTGCATCGCCGCCGCCGCGGCCCGCCACGCCGCCGTCTCGTGGCGGTCGACGCCGAGTTCGGCGGCCCGGTCCGGGTGCCGGTCGGCGGCGTCGGCCGCGGCCCGCAGGTTGCGCCGGGCCATGACGTTGGTGAACAGGTTGTCGTCGACGACGGCGGTGTACTCGTCGGGCCCGGTCACCCCGTCGAGGTGGAACCCGCCCTCGTCGTCGTAGCGGCCGACGTACCGCCACAGCCGGGCCGTCTCGACCAGCAGGTCGAGCCCGGGTCCACGGTAGAACTCCTCGTCGCCGGTGGCCCCGACGTAGCGCAGCACCGCGTCGGCGATGTCGGCGTTGATGTGCAGCGCGGCGGTGCCGGCCGGCCAGTAGCCGGAGCACTCGGAGCCGGCGATGGTCCGCCACGGGAACGCCGCGCCCGCCAGCCGCAACTCCCGGGCCCGGTCGCGGGCGACCGGCAGGTTCGCGTGCCGCCACCGCAGCGCGCCACGGACCGCTTCCGGACACGTGTACGTCAGCACCGGCAGCACGAAACTCTCGGTGTCCCACAGCACGTGGCCGTCGTAGCCGTTGCCGGTCAGGCCCTTGGCGGGGATCGGGGCGACGCCGGCCCGGGCACCGGACTGCAGCACGTGGAACAGGTCGAACCGGACCGCCTGCTGCACCTCCGGGTCGCCCTCGAGTTCGACGTCGGCGACGTCCCAGAAGTCGTCGAGGCGGGCCCGCTGCTCGGCGACCAGGGCGTCCCAGCCGGCCGCGCGGGCGTCGTCGACCGCGGCGGTGGCCTCGGCACACAGCGCGTCGAGCGGCTCCGCGTCCGCCGCCGCGGTGGTGGCCCACGCGTACCCGAGCAGTTTGCGGATCCGCACCGTCGCGCCGGGCGACAGGTCGGCGGTGACCGTCGTACGCACCCGGTCCGGGCGCGCGGTCGTCGCGCAGGTGACACCGTCCGGGCCGGTGACGGCGTGGTCGACGACCGACGCGACCGGCAGCCGGCTGCGGCGCGTACGGTGCAGCAGCAGCCCGCCGGTGCGCCCGGCCCGGTGCCGTACGGCGGTCAGCGGCGCGGTGAGGGTGGTCGCGGCCCGCGGGTCGTCGGCGCGCCGCGGCATGTCCTCGTCGGCGAGCAGGTCCGACTCGATCCGCAGCCGGACCGGGCGGTCGACGGCGGTCACCTCGTAGTCGACGGCCGCCACCGCGGGCCGGGTCAGCGACACCAGCCGGGTGCTGCGCAGCCGGATCGCCGTCCCGGCGGGGCTGACCCACTCCACGGTGCGGCACAGGGTGCCGGCCCGCAGGTCGAGGATCCGTTGGTGGTGCCGCAACGTCCCGGTGCGTACGTCGAACGGCTCGTCGTCGACGAACAGCCGCACCAGCTTGCCGTTCGGCGCGTTGACGACGGTCTGGCCGCGCTCCGGGAAGGCGTACCCGCTCTCCGGATAGTCGAGGTCGTACTCCTCGTGGAAGGAGTTGAGATAGGTGCCGGGCATGCCGGACGGATCGCCCTCGTCGAGGTTGCCGCGCAGGCCGATGTGCCCGTTCGACAGCGCGAACGTCGACTCGGCCTCGGCCAGCCAGTCCGGGTCGAGATCGGGTTCGCGGACCTGCCACGGCTCGACGGGAAAGCGTGGCCGGGCCCTCATCGGGCCGCTCCGGGCGTGGCGGGGCCGGACAACGGGGCTGCGGCGGCGCGACCTGCCATAGGTGGGGCCTTCCGGTCGGATGCGAACGGTATGCCCCGCAACATCTCCACCCGCGGGCCGGCTGAATCCCACGGTCGACCGGGTGACAGGAAACTCCCAGGTTCGCCCGGGTGCCCCGCCCGGCGGCTCAGCCCGGCTTTCGGGCGACCCCGGCCCAGTAGTAGGCGGCGTTCGGGTCGGCGGGCGGCGGGCCGTCCGGCCGCCACGCCAGCACCGGCACCACCCCGGGCTCGACCAGTTCCCAGTCGGCGAAGAACCGTTCCACCCCGGCCCGGTCGCGAGGCACCAGGGTCATGCCGCCACGGCCGGCCGCCCCGACCACCTTCGCCATCGCCGCCGGGTCGAAGTCCTGGCCGGGGTGGGTGATGACGACGTAGCTGCCGGGCGGCAGCGCGTCCATCAGTTCCCGGGACGTGCCCCACGGGTCGTCCTCGTCGGCGATCAGCATCAGCATCGCGACCAGCATCAGGGCCACCGGCTGGCCCAGGTCGAGGGTGCGGGCCAGCACCGGGTCCGCCAGGATCGACGCCGGGTCACGCAGGTCGGCGTGGATGTACTCGGTCGCGCCGGCACCGCTGTCGCGGATCAGCGCCCGGGAGTGGGCCAACACGATCGGGTCGTTGTCGACATAGACCACCCGGGCGTCGGCGGTGGTGCGCTGGGCGACCTCGTGCAGGTTGGGGCTGGTCGGGATGCCGCTGCCGATGTCGAGGAACTGCCGTACGCCGGCCTCGCGGACCAGGTGGTCGACGACCCGGTCGAGGAAGCGGCGGTTCTCCCGGGCCATGGTGCGGATGTCCGGGATCGCCTCGGCGAAGGCCGCGCCGACCGCCCGGTCGACGGCGAAGTTGTCGGTGCCGCCGAGCCACCAGTCGTACACCCGGGCCGAGTGCGCCACCGTGATGTCGACGCCCGGCGGGGCAACCTCGCGTTCGTTTCTTCCGCCGGCACCGTCCACTGAGGTGTCCCGCTCCGCCACCGCACCGCCGTCCTGAGCCACGATCACGCCTCCCGTCGCATCGCCGTCGATCCCGCCGACCCTAACCGTCCCTCAGTCCCACCGACAGCCCTGCCGACCTTCCCTGGGCGCGCTCAGGCCGGCGGCAGCGGTTTGACCCACCGGGCCCACTCGGCCTGCGGCGCGAAGCCGGCGGCCCGCCAGGCCCGGTGGGCCGGTCCGTTGTCGACGAGCACCATCGCGTCGGCACGCGTCCCACCGAGCCGCCGGAACCGTTCCTCGGCGGCCGCGATCAGGAGCCGGCCGATGCCCCGCCCGCGGTGCGTGGGCGCGACCGCCAGCCGGTAGAGGTGGCAGCGCCACCCGTCCCAGCCGGCGATGACGCTGCCCACCAGGCTCCCGCCGTCGACGGCGAGGATGAGCGCCTCCGGGTCGCGGGCGACGAGCGCCTCGACCGCCCGCGCGGTGTCGGCCGGGCGGTGCGCGTCCTCCGCCGCCACCTGCCAGAACGCGAGCAGGTCGGGGATGTCCGCGCCGGTCGCGGGACGTAGCGAGACCTCGGGCACCGCCAGAGGGTACCGGGCCGCCGGCCCGAACGAGGCGACGATCGCCGCGTCGGGCGTCCGGACGCTCCTGTGGTGCGTCAACCGGCGGCCGCCGCCGTGCCCTTCCTGACGTGACGGTGCGTGGTGATCGTCAGCTGTTCCGCCGTTCCAGGTACGGCGGGTCGAACTGCCGGGCAGCAGATGATCACGGGTGCCCTGGGGGTTTGTCGAGGAAGGACCCCCGAGGTGTTGCGGTCCACAGCGAATTCGGCGTACGCACAGCGAACTCGCTGTGGGGCGGGACACCGGTATCCGGCCTCCGGGCGGGCTGGTGGACCGGGCCGGTGCAGCGGCCGCGAGTCGGGGGCGGGTCAGCCGACGTCGCTGGCTAGGGTCGACGGGTGCCCGGCGCCGGCCGGGCCGGTCGGGAGGGGGCCGCCGTGGCGACGACACCCGGTCCGCGCGGCGACGCCGACGTACCCGGCTACCTGCGCGAACTCGGCATCCCCGGGCTGGCCGACGTGCACGTGCACTTCCTGCCCGAGCCGATGATGCGCAAGGTGTGGGCCTACTTCGACCGGGCCGAGGAGAACTACGGTCTGCCCTGGCCGATCCGCTACCGCACCGACGAGACCGACCGGCTACGGCGGCTGCGCGCCCTCGGGCTGCGCACGATCCCCGCCCTGTCGTACGCGCACAAGCCGGGCATGGCCCGCTGGCTGAACGACTGGAGCGCGGACTTCGCCCGGCGGGTCCCCGACGGGCTGCACTGCGCCACCTTCTACCCCGAACCGGGCGTCACCGCCGACGTACGCGCCGCGGTGGACCGGGGCGCGCGACTGTTCAAGGTGCACGTCCAGGTCGGCGGGTTCACCCCGGACGACCCGCGCCTGCACGACGCCTGGAGCCTGCTCGCGGCGGCCGGGGTGCCGGTGGTGATCCACGCCGGCTCCGCGCCGCTGGCCGGCGAACACACCGGCAGCGCGCCGGTACGCCGGCTGCTCGCCGACCATCCGCTGCTCACCCTCGTGATCGCCCACCTCGGCATGCCCGAGTACGACGAGTTCGCCGACCTCGTCGAGGCGTACCCGAACGTCCACCTCGACACCACGATGGCCGGCACCGACTTCAGCAACCGGTTCGCCCCGCTGCCCGACCGCTACGTGGCCCGGCTGGCGGGGCTCGGTCACCGGGTCGCGCTCGGCAGCGACTTCCCCAACATCCCCTACCCGTACGCGCACCAGATCGCCGCCCTGGCCCGGCTGGGGCTCGGCGACGACTGGATGCGCGACGTGCTCTGGCACACCGGCGCCCGGCTGCTGCGGCTGCCCGGCTAGCCGCCGACCGGCGGCGGTCAGGTCAGCGGCAGCGCGCCGACGGTCTGGCCGCCACTGGTCTCCCCGGTCGGCCGGAAGCCGAGCCGCAGGTAGAACTCCTCGGGCCCGGACCCGCCCGGCTCCCACGTCACGAACGCCCGGTCCGCGCCGCGCCGGCGTACCTCGTCGCAGACCGCCGCGACGGCGAAGCGGCCGTATCCCCGGCCCTGGTGTGCGGCGGCGATGTTCAGCCGCCAGATGCCGGACCGGACGTCGTCCGGCCGGGGCCGGGACGTTGCGGCGGGCGGTCGTCGAACGCCGGCGGAAGGGGTCGGGGGCGCAGGACGGCGGCGAAGAGCAGGCCGAACCCGAGCGCCATCAGCGGCAGCCCGATCCCGAACGGCAGCTCGCCGACCCAGTTGATGCTGGTCCGCTCGGGCAGCGCACCGAGGCTGACCGCGACGACGGCGAGCGCGAGGAACATGCCGGCGATCCCGGCGGTGACCGCCGTCATCGCCGCCGCCACCGAACGGCCGGCCCACAGACCGGCGACGACCGCCACGACCAGGCAGGGGATGGTCAGCAGGGTCCATCCGCCGCCGGTGCTCAGGGTCGCGTACTCCCAGCCGGAATACCACCACCGGTACGACTCGCCGACCCTGAACCAGGGCAGCAGGTAGCCGGCGAGCGCCGCGAGGGCGCCGATCAGCATGGCCATGTCGGGCGCCGGCCGGTACGGCCGTTCCTGGGTGGTCATCGGGGCCGACCGTAGCAGCGGCCGGCCAGGACGGCGCCGGGTCGGGTCAGCCGTCGAGGAACTCGTCGACCATCGGGGCCAGCCACCCGGCCCGCTGCGGCAGCGTCGTGTGGGTGGTGCCGGGCAGGACCGCCAGCCGGCACCGGGGCAGCCCGACGAGGTCACCGGCCACTCCCCGCCGAGCAGCCGGAACATCTCCACCGCGTGCTCGGGCACGACGATGTCGGAGTCGGCGAGCACGACCATCGTCGGGGCGGCGAGGGCCCGGATCTGGTCGGCCGACCACCGTGGCGGGTCGGCGTCGAGCCGCTTCACCTTGCCGACCAGGTTCGCCCAGCCGGCGGGGTCGGGTGCGGTACGCAGGTACTCCTCGTGGAACTCCGACCCGTGCAGGTGCTCGGGCCGCAGCTCCTGGATGCCGTCGAGCAGGCCGGGGTGCAACCCGGACTCGTCGAAGCTGCCGGAGGCGAGCACGAGCCGGCCGACGCGGTCGGCGTGGTCGGTGCCGAGCCGCAGCGCGACGCCCGCCCCCATGCTCCACCCGAGTACGTCGGCGACCGCGACGCCCAGGTGGTCGAGCAGGCCGACGACGTCGGCGGCGAACCGCTCGTAGGACAGCGGGCGGTCCGCGTCGACGGTGCGGCCGTGCGCCTGGAGTTCGACGGCGACGACCCGCCGGGTCTTCGCCAGCAGCGGCAGGAGCGTGCCGAACGAGGTGCCGATCGCGGAGAGCGCACCGTGGATCAGGACGACGGGCCGGCCGGTGCCGGTGCCGTGCTCCTCGTAGTACATGCGCAGGTCGTCGACGATGGCGTAGCTCATGGCCGGTGGTCCCTTCGGAAGGCGGTGCCGGTGACGTCCACACCGTCCGCCACGCCGCTTACGGCCGGCTTCAGCTCGGCTTACGGGCTTGTAGGGTGGCCGGATGCAGTTCGGCGTACTCGGGCCGCTCGCGGTCACCACCGACGCCGGCGAACCGGTGACCGTACCCGGCGCCAAGGTCCGGGCACTCCTGGCCGACCTGCTCGCCAACCGCAACCACGTCGTCTCGGCGGACCGCCTCATCGACGACCTGTGGGGCGACGATCCGCCGGCCAACCCGGCCGGGGCGCTGCAGGTACGCGTCTCGCAGCTGCGCAAGGCCCTCGACGACGCCGAGCCGGGCGCCCGCGACCTGGTCGGGTCCCGGCCACCCGGCTACGTCCTGCGGACCACCGCGGTCGACGCGGACCGCTTCGCCGAACTGGCCGGGGCCGGCGACGTCGAACGGCTGGCCGCCGGTCTCGAACTGTGGCGCGGCGAGCCGTACGCCGACTTCGCCGACGCGGAGTTCGTCCGCGCGGAGGCGACCCGCCTGGCCGAGCGGCGGCTCGCCGTACACGAGCGGCTGGCCGCCGCCCGGCTCGCCCGCGGCGAACACGACCTGGTCGCCGGCGACCTCGCGGCGCTGGTCGCGAAACATCCGCTGCGGGAGGGGCTGCGGGCGCTGCACCTGCGTGCCCTGTACGCGGCCGGCCGCCAGTCCGAGGCCCTGGACAGCTACGCCGACCTGCGGGCCCGGCTCGCCGACGAGATGGGGCTCGACCCCGGCCCGGAACTGGCCGACCTGCACCGCCGGATCCTGGCGCACGACGCCGGCCTCGACGCGCCGCCGAGGGCCGTGCCACCAGTCACGCCGCCGCCGGCCGCCGCGCCGACCGCCCCGCCGGCCGCCGCGCTGGTCCGCAACAGCATCCCGGCCCGGCTCGACGAACTGGTCGGCCGGGCCGAAGCGCTCACCGAGCTGCGTGGCCTGCTCGCCGGAGGGCGGCTGGTCACCCTGGTCGGGCCGGGCGGCGTCGGGAAGACCCGGCTGGCCACCGAGGCCGCCCGCGACGCCGCCGACCGGCCAGACGGCGCCGGTCCGGCGTTCCCGGACGGGGTGCACCTGGTCGAACTGGCGGCGCTGCCGGCCGGTGATCCGGGCGTCGCCGACCGGGTGCTCGCCGCGCTCGACGTCCGCGAGGTCGCCGGGGCCGCCGCCACCGCCCCGGAACGGCTGCTGGCGGCCGTCCGGCACCGGCGGCTGCTGCTCGTGCTCGACAACTGCGAGCACGTCGTCGAGCCGGCCGCCGACCTGGTCGCCCGGCTCCTGCGCGACGCGCCCGGCGTCACCGTGCTCGCCACCAGCCGGGAGCCGCTCGGGCTCACCGGGGAGCGGCTGTGGGACGTACCGCCGTTGGCCGTGCCCGGGGAGCGGCCGGACGTCGACGCGGTCCGGCGGTCGGCCGCGGCGCGGCTGTTCGCCGCGCGGGCGGCGGCGAGGCAGCACGGCTTCCGCATCGACGAGCGGACCGCGCCGGCCGTCGCCCAACTCTGCCGCCGCCTCGACGGCCTGCCACTGGCCCTGGAGCTGGCGGCGACCCGGGTACGGTCGCTCGGCCTGGCCGGGGTCGTCGACCGGCTCGACGACCGGTTCCGGCTGCTGGCCACCTCCGCCCGCGACCTGCCGGTACGGCAGCGCACGCTGACCGCGGTGATCGGCTGGAGCTGGGACCTCCTCGACGACGAGGACCGGTCGGTGCTCGCGCGACTCGCCGTCTTCGCCGACGGCTGCACCCCGGACGCGGCGCGGGCCGTCTGCGACGCCGACGTCGACGTGCTGGCCCGGCTGGTCGACCGCTCGCTGGTGGTCCTCGACGAGACGGACGGTGGGCCACGTTACCGGCTGCTGGAGTCGGTCGCGGCGTTCGCGCTTGACCGGCTCGCCGACGTCGCCGCCGTACGGACCCGGCACGCGTCGTACTACACCGACCTCGCCGAACGCGCCGACCCGCTGCTGCGCGGGCCAGGGCAGCGGGAATGGCTGCTCCGGCTCGACGCCGAGGCGGCGAACCTGCGCTCGGCGCTCGCCCACGGCGACGGAAGCCGCCTCGCCGTCGCGCTGACCTGGTACTGGTTCCTGCGCGGCCGGTTCACCGAGGCCGGTCGGGCGCTGGCGGCGGACGGCGACGACGCGCGGGCCGCCGCCTGGCGGATCGGCTTCGCGCTGCTGCAGGGTGACCAGGTGGCCGCCGCCGAGATCCACCCCGCCCTGGCCCGGGCCGCCGACCCGCGGGTCACCTGGTTCGTCGCATACGCGCTGCTCGACCGCAGCGACCTGGACCTGGCCGCGGAGCTGCTGTCCGTGGCGGCCGACGCCGGGGACCGGTGGACCGGGGCCGCCGTGCTCGCCTCCCGGGCCAAGCTGGCGCACGCGGCCGGCGACCTGGCCGCCCTGGACCGCGACGGCACCCGCTGCGCCGAACTGTTCGCCGAACTCGGCGACCGGTGGGGCCGGCTCCAGGCGACCGACTGGGTCGGCGGCCTCGCCGACCTGAAGGGCGAGTACGACCGCGCCGCCGCGTTGCACCACGAGGGCCTGCGGTGGGCGCGGGAGCTGGCGTTGTGGCCCGAGGTCGGCAGCAAGCTGTCCTGGCTGGCCTGGATCGCGGTGCAGTCCCGCGACTACGTGCGGGCCCGGGAGCTGGGCGACGAGGCGTACCGGCTGGCGGTCGAGCAGGACGTGCCGGCGGCGGTGGTCTTCGCGGAGTTGAGCCTGGCGTTCGCGGCCCGCCGCGACGGCAAGCTCGACGTCGCCACCGCCCACCTGGAGCACCTGGTCGAAGTCGGCCGCCGCGAGCAGCAGCCGGCCCTGTTCCTGCCGATGGTCCTCGTCGAGCTGGGCTACGCGGCCGAGCAGGGCGGCGACCCGGCGGCCGGGCTGGCCCTGCACACCGAGGCGTTCGACCTCGCGCGGACGATGGGCGCCCAGCGGGACGCGATCGGCGCTCTGGAGGGGATGTCGTCGGCCGTACCCGACCTGGACCTCGCGGCCCGGCTGCTCGGCGCGGCCGGGCGGCCCGGGCGGCGGCCGACTTCGGCGCCGCGCCGGCCGAGCGCGTCGAACTCGACCGGATCACCGTCCGGCTCGTCGCCGCGCTCGGCCGGGCCGGGTTCGACGCCCTGGTCGCGCGGGGACGCGACCTGGGCCCGGACGAGGCCCGGGCCCTGGTCCGGCCGCCGTCGGCTACTGTCCGGCCGGCCGGTACGTCGCGATGATGACGCCGCTCTTCGTGACCCGGGTGTCGGCGAGTGCCAGGGTCGCCTTCGCGTCGGCGAGCGGGCCGGTCACGGTGGGGCCGCCCTCGAGGACCGGGTGGATCCAGAACACGACCTCGTCGAGCAGGCCCGCCCCGAGCAGGGTGTGGGCGACCGGGCCGTAGCCGTACATCAGGATGTTCCGGCCGTCCTGGGCCTTGAGCTTCGTGACCTCCTCGACCAGGTCGCCCCGCAGGACGGTGGTGTTGCTCCACCCGGGGTCGGTCAGGGTGGTCGAGGCGACGTACTTGCGGACGCCGTTCATGTAGCCGGCGCCGTCGGCCTCCGCCATCTTCGGCCACGCCTCGGCGAAGCCCTCGTAGGTGGCGCGGCCCATCAGCAGGGCGTCGGCGCCCTTCTGCAGCGAGTCGGCGAAGGCGCCGGCGTCGTCGTCGAAGTACGGCATGGTCCACGCCGGGTTCTCGATGACGCCGTCGAGGGTGATGTACGTCGAGGCGATGATCTTGCGCATTGGTTCCTCCTGGCTGTGCTGCGTTGACACCCGGAACACTGCCGGCTCCCACTTACGGTTTCCTTCAGGTGGCCTTACCGGGCGGCCACCGCGTGGGACGTCCGGGGCTGTCGTACCGCCGTGCGACCGTGTCAGACATGACCGAACTCGTCAGGTCGGCGGACGGCACCCGCATCGCGTTCGACATCGAGGGCGACGGGCCGCCGGTCGTCCTGATCGGCGGGGCGATGCAGTTCCGGGCCTTCGACCCGGACACCGGAAAGCTCGCCCACCGACTCGCGGCACGCGGGTTCACCGTCGTCAACTACGACCGGCGCGGACGCGGGGAGAGCGACGCCGGCCCGGTCGGCGCGCTCGATTCGGAGGTCGAGGACGTCGCGGCGCTGGTCGACCGGGTCGGTGGCCGCGCCGCCCTCTACGGCGGTTCGTCGGGGGCGGTCATCGCCCTGTGGGCCGCGCAGGCCGGGGTCGGCGCGACCCGGCTCGCGCTGTGGGAGGCGCCGCTGGCGCCGGAGGGGCAGGGCGACGGCGGCGAGACCCACCGCGGGCTGCGGGACCGGATCGCGGCCGGCGACCACGAGGGCGCCGTCGAGTTCTTCATGCGGGACATGCCGCCGGAGTGGCTCGCCGGCTCGAAGGCCAGCCCGGCCTGGCCGATAATGGTCGGCATCGCCCCGTCGCTGGTCGCCGACGCGGCGGCGCTGACTAAGGCGCAGGAGGCGCCGTGGGCCGAGCAGTGGTCGGCGGTCGACGTACCGGTGCTGGCCATCGTCGGCGAACAGACCCTGCCGATCTTCCCGCCGGCCGCCGACGCGCTGGCGGCCGCACTCCCCCACGCCCGCACCGGCACCGTCGCGGCCGCCGACCACCGGTGGCAACTCGACGCCATGACCGACACCCTCGCGGCGTTCCTGGCGGAACACGGTCCCGGCGCGGCCGGCCACCGCTGAGGTCACGGCCTGACGACCACCTGCTCCCCGGTAAGAACGCGGAACCACTGGACGAGTAGCGTCAACTTTGGGTTGACGAACCCCATGCGTCAACTTATGGTTGACGCATGACGAACCCCATTCCCATGTCGGGGCAGGTACGCCTCGACGACCTCATCGAAGGCATCAAGAAGGTCCACACCGACGCGCTCGAACAGCTCTCCACCGCGGTCATCGCCGCCGACCACCTCGGCGAGGTCGCCGACCACCTGATCGGTCACTTCGTCGACCAGGCCCGCCGCTCGGGTGCGTCGTGGACGGATATCGGTCGCAGCATGGGGGTCAGCAAGCAGGCCGCGCAGAAGCGTTTCGTCGCCAAGGCCGGTGACATCCTGCCGGACCTCGACCCGAGCCAGGGCTTCAACCGCTTCACCAACCGGGCCCGCAACGTCGTCCTGACCGCACAGGAAGAGGCCCGGGCGGCCGGCAACGACGAGATCCGCCCCGCGCACATGGTGCTCGGCCTGCTCGCCGAACCCGAGGGGCTGGCCGCCAAGGCGATCGTGGCACAGGGCGTACCGCTGGAGCGGGTCCGGGAGGCCGCCGCCGCGACCCTGCCGCCCGCCGCCGGCCAGGCGCCGGACCTGATCCCGTTCGACGCGCAGGCGAAGAAGGCCCTCGACCTGACGTTCCGGGAGGCGATCCGGCTGGGCCACAACTACATCGGCACCGAGCACATCCTGCTCGCCCTGCTGGAGTTCGAGAACGGCACCGGGGTGCTCGCCGACCTCGGGATCGACAAGGCGGTCACGCTGCGAGAGGTCGAGGCGGCGCTGAACGCGCTGAAGGGCTAGTGGCGCTGAACGCGCTGAGGGGCTGGCGGCGCTGAAGGGCTGGCGGCCCGGACAATGAGCCGTGCCTGCGCCGGTTCGGCACGGGCACGGCGTCACCGGGACCACGGAAGGAGTTGGCCTTGGGCGAGCGAACGCCCGCGGGTGACCTGGCGGAGATGGTCACCCGCTCCAACGGTCAGGACTGGTCGGTCTCCTGGCATCCGGGCCCCACCGCGCCGGCCGGCCGGTCGCACGGAGCCGCCGGCATCTGCCTGACCGACGCTGCCGAACTGGTGCTCGTCAGCCACGACGGCGAGCACTGGGGCTTTCCCGCCGGCCGGCCCGAGGGTGCCGAGTCCCCGTTGGAGACGCTGCGCCGGGAGATGCGCGAGGAGGCCTGCGTCGTGGTCCGGGACGCGCGTCTCCTCGGCCACTCCCGCAGTCGGTGCCTGCGCGGGCACGAGCGGGGGCTCGTGCTGGTGCGGTCGTACTGGCGGGCGGAGGTGGAACTTCTCGCCTGGCGGCCGGAGTTCGAGATCAGGCACCGCCTGGTCGTCCCGGTCGGCCGGGCGAAGAACGTGGTCCGCGACCCGGACGCGGCAGCGACGCGCATCGCCCTACGCGCACTGGACGAGGCCGGCGTCGGGTGAGCCAGCGAGGGACTAGCCGGCGGGCCGGGCCGGTCCGCTAGTCGTCACGGCCCTGCCAGGTCGTCACGCAGGCCTCGTTGCCCTCGATGTCGGCGAGGACCCAGAAGGCGGGAGCGTCGGCCGCGGAGACGAGCCGGCCGCCGGCCGTCAGCGCGGCCTCGATCCGTCCGGCCGCCTCGTCGTGCGGGACGCAGATGTCGAAGTGGATGCGGTTGCGTTGCGGGCGCGGGCGGTCCATCCGCTGGAACCAGATCGTCGGTCCCTGCCCGACCGGATCGACGATCGGATCGGTGGGGCCCCCGGTGCCCGCCTCGTCGGTGTAGCCCAGCACGGCCCTCCAGAACGGCCGGACCGCCGCGATGTCGAGCGCGTCGATTGCGATCTCCAGGAGTTGGACCGACCGGGGTGCTCCCGTACCGATCTCGGGTTCCGTGCGCAGCCCGAGATCGCGCACGGTGGCGGAGATCCGGTGTGCGAGGTCGAGGTCGCGGGCCGTCAGCGCCGCCCGGTCCAGTGCCTGGAGCGTCAGGACGACCCGGTCCGACCGGACGTCGGCGCGCAGGTGCCCGTCGGCGTCGTCACCGCACGCCGCCACCGGGCGCGCCACCACCTCGGCCGCCTGGCCGAGCGAGGCGACCGGGACCGACGTACGCAACGCGCCGAGCAGATAGCGCCAGCCCTGCCCGCCGACGGCGTCCGAGGCGGCTTGCCGGGTCGGGGTCTGTTCCACAGGGGACATCCTCGCACCGGTGCCGGTGTCCGCTCCGCCCCGGGCCGACCGTCAGCCGGGCTGTTCGAGTTTCATCGAGACGTATTCGCTGAAACCCGCGCGCCGGGCGAACCGTACCGGGCGTCGCCGGTACGGCGTGAAGCCGAGCTTGCGGTAGAGGCCCAGCGCGGCGGCGTTGGTGTCCTTGATGTCCCGCAGGACGTACACCCGGTGTCCGGGAAGGGCGAGCAGGTGGGTGAGGAGTGCGGTGGCCACGCCGCGTCCCTGGTGGGCCGGGGCGGTCGTGACGAAGCCGATCTCGGTGAGGTCGTCGCCGGCTCCGTCGGGCGCGCCCATGAACTGGCTACGCACCACCAGGTGGCTGATCGTGCCGTGGACCGGCCCGAGGTGGCTGCGGAACTCCCGCGACCGGGGGCGAAGCACTCCTGCTCCCCGGTGGTGAGGGAGGCGACGGCGGCCGGCGCACCGTCGACGAGAGCGACATGGAAGCGGTCGAGCAGGATCATATGCGCGAACGCGTCGGCGACCTTCGCCGGATCGGACGAGAAGTACGCGAAGTCGTCGGCGAATCCGCCGACGAGGACCTCGGTGATCGGCCGCCGGTACGCCTCGCCGAGCCGGTCGGCACGGACGACGTCAGTCATCGCTCTCCCCTGTCGGTGTGCGCCCGCCGGTCAGCACCCGCATGACCGACTCGGGTCCGGGCAGGCCCACCTCGTCGCGCAGGCCGAGCCTGGTCGTGACGATTCCGGAGAACAGTGCCAGGTAGGTGGTCGCCAGTTCGGCCGGGTCGCCCGCGACGAACCGCCCGTCGCGTTGGCCGCGTTCGACGGCGTCGGTGAGCGCCCCTCTGAACGCCCGTAGGCCGTGCCCGAGACGGTCCCGGACACCGGCCGGCTCGTCGGCGATGAATCCCTGGTTGAGGACCATGAAGAACTCCGCGGCGCCGTCGGTCGCCGTGAGGTCGGCCAGGAAGCCGCGGGTGAAGTCGTCCAGCACGGCGCCCGCGTCCGCGCTGTCGGCGAGAGTACGGACCGTCGCGGACAGACCGTCGAGCGCCTGGGCGACGACGTCCCCGAAGAGTTCGTCCTTGGTCGCGTAGTGCTGGTAGATCAGGCCGGTGCTCACCCCGGCCCCGCGGGCGATGTCGCGCATGTTCGTCGCCGCGAACCCGCGTCGGGCGAACAGCCGGATGGCGGCGGTCAACACCGCCTCGCGGGTGGCGGCACGCATCGCCCCGTTACTCGCCGCCGAGCGGGGCACCGGACCTCCACGTTTCAATGAACACATGTTCACTGTACGAGCGGCACGCGTCTCCGGCAAGTCGGCCGGCCGGGACACGACCGTCAGGGCAGTGGATGCGGCCGGCGGCGTTGCCCGGGCGCGAAGGTCGCCACCAGCCCGGTGCGCGCCTCGGCGGTGGCGAGCCGGGGTCGGTTCCAGCTCCAGTCCTTCTCCTCGTCCATCCGCAGATGCTGGTAGCCGGCCGGAACGACCTTGACCGCCGCCCAGCCCATCGCGCGGATCCGCGCCGGCAGTCGGGCAGTGAGGTCCACGACCAGCGGGTCGGCACCGTCGGCGACCAACCCGGCGACCAGATCGTCCACGGTGGGGCGCCGCGGCCGGCCGACGGACGGCGGCGTCGGCGGGGTGAAGTCCGCCGTCCACCCGACGATCGAGTCGGTGCCCTCGGCGCTGAGCATGAAGGCGACCCGGTCGTTCTCGTCGTGGATCCGGGCGGGCACGTCCGGCGGCGGCCCGGCCCCCCTCGTGTTCCGCAGCAGCCCGCGGACCTGGAGCCCCTCCTGGAGCGCACCGAGCACGCCGCGCGCCGGATCCTCGGAGACCTTGCAGCCGACGGCCGCCGCCCGGCCGCCGCCCCACTCGTCGACGACCACCGCCACGCCACAGCACAGGTCGGGGAAGGCGGTGGGCACCCGGGCGAGCACGACCCGCAGGCCGGCGGCCGCCGCGGTGGACAGCAGGGCGGCGACCGCGCGCCCGGTCGGCCCCGTCCCGGACTCCGGCGGCGCGATCCGGGGCAGGTGCAGACCCCGCTCCCAGGCGACCATGACGGCGTCGCGTTCGATCATTTCGAGCAGCGCGTTGCGCAGTGCCATGTCGTATCCCGCACCGCTGGCCGCCCCGGAGGGGCCGGGGTCGAACGTCGGGGCCTCGTCGTCGGCGCAGGGCCAGTCGACCAGCCCCGCCGGCACCAGCAGCGGGGCGCCGTCGCGCAGCCGGCGGGCGGGATACCAGGTCAGCTCGTGGTCGGCGGTGCCGGGTGCGCCCAGGGCGAGGTCCGGCCGGTCGTACGCCAGCGCGGCCGGGCCGAGGTCGGCCCGCCGGCCCCGGACGGTGCCCTCGAGGGTGCCCCGGGCGGGGTGCAGCGCGGCCCGCTCGACGGCCTCGCCCGCGCCCCGCAGGACCGAGTCGGACCGGGAGTACGCCCCGGCGCCGACGTACCGCGCGGAGGGCGGCAGGCTCTCGTCGTCGGGATCGCCGGGCCGGTCGAGTTCCACGACGGTCTGCCAGAGCAACTCGACCGGTGGTCGTGGGGCCCCGATCGCGAAGACACGGCTGATCCCGTTCCGGGCGTCCAGCGTCGCCGAGATGTCGATCATGAGCGGACCCCGGCGGGTGATGGCTGTGGGAAGAAGGGCACCGGGGTCGGCGCGTCGGTGACCGCCGTGTGCACGGCGAGCAGGACGCCGCTCGCGCCGGTCGCCAGGTCGGGGGAGAGTTTGAGCCCGTGCTCGCCGAGGAAGGCCCGCCCGTCGTCGCGGCGTACCGCGTGCCATCCGAGATCGGTCAGGTGCCGCCGCACCGCCGCCCGGTCGTCGGCGCGGCCGGCGGGGTCGAGTCCGGCGGGGTCGAGTCCGGCGGCTAGGTAGTGCAGCCCCAGCAGGGAGCCGGCCCGGCCGGAGAACCAGCCGGCGCCCGGCATGAACCGGGCCCGGGCGCGTACCCGGAACGCCTCGGCGGCACGACGCAGCCCCGCGTCGTCGCGGTGCCGCAGGAACTCGGCGATGACCATGGCCGTGCCGACCGGCCCGGCGAGCCCGTGCAGGTGCCGCCAGGGCGCGGCGTCGGTCTCGAAGCCGAACATGGCGACGTCGCGGCCCAGGGCCTCGGCGGCCCGGTCGAGCAGTGTCGGGTCGCCGCTGTGCTCGTGCAACCGCAGCAGGAAGAGGGCGTGACCGGCCGGGCCGTGCAGCAGACCGGGCCGGCGCGGGGCGTACCGGTCGGTGAAGTCGGCGAGTTGCCCGGCCACCCGGTCCGCCGCCCCGACGAGGTGCCGCCGCGTCCCCGGGCCGGCGAAGTGCAACAGGGTGAGGCCGAGACCGCTGAGCCCGGCGAGCAGCCCCGCGTCGAGGCCGTCGCGGGGTGCGGCCATGGCCCGTTCGAGGGTCTCCCCCGCCTGTTCGGCGAGGCCAATCCGGTCGAGCGCGTACGCCATCCCGGACAGTCCGGCACCGAAGTCGGGGCCGGCGGTAACCTCCCGGACCACCCGCCGGAGCCGCTCCTCGTGCTCGGCCGGCACCTTGACCCCGGCCCGGCTGAGTGCCCAGAGGGTGCCGGCGGCCCCGTACGCGAATCCCCACCCGCCCACCGGGGAGAGGAACTGTCCGATGTCTCCCGGATAGAGCCGGTCCGGGCGGCCCGGGTCGGCCGTGGCGAGTACGCCGTTGCCCAGGACGGTCCGCACCTCGTCCAGCGAGTCCGGGTCCGGATCCGGCCACAGCGGGTCGGCCGGGCCGCCGGTCGACGGCTCCCCGGTGTCCAGGCGGAGGTCCCGGCGCAGCCGCTCGAGGAACGTGCCGGGCACCGGGAAGTCGGCGGCGACCAGGTCGAGCAGTTGCCGGGTCTTCTCCGGCCCCCACATCGTCACGATGGTCAGCGGAAGGAACGTCGCCAGTGCGACGCAGGCCAGGGCGTACCGGTCCGCGTCGACGCCGACACAGCCGGGTGGCGCGCAGAAACCCGGTGCGCCGATCGCCTGGGCGGCGGCGTCCGCGACCGGTCCGGCGGTCTCGAAGTCGATGAACGTCACCTCGCCGTCCGGGGTGACCAGGATGTTGTTGGGATGCAGGTCGTTGAAGAGCACCCCCCGGCCGTGCATCTCGCGCAGGGCCCGCTCGATGCGGTCCAGCAGGGACAGCGCCCAGGCGGTGTACCCGGCGACGTCGCCGTCGCCGGTGATCAGCGGGTTGCGTTCGCTGACCACCCGGCTCAGCGGGGTGCCGTCGACGAACCGTCGTACCAGGAACAGATGCTCGTTGCCGGTCCGGAAGTCGAGGGCCTCCGGCACGCAGTCGAGTCCGGCCAGCCGCTCCAGCGCCCAGTGCTCCTGCCGCAGCCGCGCGACCGCGTCCCGCCCGTCGCGGTCGAGCCCGGCGAGCGGACGGGCCTCCTTGAGCAGCACGGTCGCCCCGGTACGGGTGTCGGTGCCCTGGTAGACGCCGCCGCCGTTGGAGTAGTGCAGGGCCCGGCTCGCGCGGTACGGAAAGTCCTTCAGGGTGCCGCTGGCGCGGGCCGCCACCGCCTCCCCCAGGATCGCCGGCACCGGCACCCACGCCGGCGGGTGGAATCCCGGCCGGCGGACGTCGGGGACGAGGTTGCCGTCCGGGTCCACGATGCACGGCACCGGCTCGCCGTGCGGCCCGCGCCCCTCGATCATCCGGAACCCGCCGTAGCGGACGTACAGCGGGCCGGTGCGCCACCGCAGGTCGCTGAGGATGTACGGGCTCTGCCGGCCGTCGAGCGCGGTGCCGAGTTCGTGCAGGACGTGCCCGAGTGCCGCCTCGTCCCGGGGGTAGATCGTGACGAACTTTCCGCTCGCGGACCGGTCGCCGTACTTGCTGTTGCGGCGCTTCAGATGGTCGAGCCCCCGGATGAACTTGAACGGCGTCCCGACCCGGCGGCAGTACGCCCAGCACTCGTCGAGGATCTCCGGCGCGTTCTCCAGGGTCGCCGACACGTGCACCTTCCATCCCTGGTCGGGCAGGTGCGCGGCACCGGGGGCGAGGAAGACCCACTCGCCGTCCCGGTCCCGCGTCCACCCCGTCGGCAGGTCGTCGGCGACCAGCGGGAAGTCGGTGCCGGTGGAGTGGTACGCCGGCCGGTCGAAGAACGGCTCGCCCTCGTGGCAGTACTCCAGATAGCGGATGTCCATCCGGTCACCGGCCCCACGGCGCGACGACCGTCAGGAACAGCATCCTGCCCAGCGTGACCTGGCCGACGTCCACCTGGGCCATCCCGGCCGGGTCGGCGGGCCGGTCGGTGACGGTGAGCGGGTACGCGACGACGGCGGCCGTCGGCGCGTCCGCCATCGTGATCGGGGTGAACACGGTTATCGGTGCCTCCGTCGTGACTGCGTCGGTGTCGGCCACCACGGCGGCCCCGGTCACCGCGCGGGTGGCCAGCCCGCCGCGCTGCAACCGGACCGGCGTACCGGCCTCCAGGGCGTCCAGGTCGGCGCTCGGCGGGAGCAGGAGCTCCACCTGTCCGTCCCGGGTCTGGTATCCGCCGGAGATGGTGCGCGGCACCTCGACCAGCATCAGCAGGGCGGCGGTGGCCGCGGTCAGCACCGCCCCCGCCAGCGCGATCCGCCACGTCCTGGCGCCGGCCTGGCGCGCCTCCCGGACCATCCGCACCGCGCTCTTGCCGAGCAGGTAGACGACGTACGCGGCGAGGGCGTTGAACACGACCGCCCCGACCAGCCCCCAACTGCTGAGCATGCCCGTCCACATCGCCAGGCCGGTCGCGACCAGGTACGCCGGGAAGAGCATGCACGCCAACCCGAACGGCACCGACCACCGGCGGTCCAGGGCCCGGGCGTACCGGCCGCCCAGGAACAGCCGGGCGAGCGCACGTCGGGCGTCGGTGACCGCCCGGTCCCGCAGGTACGGGATGTCGAGGTGGGACATCAGCGCCAGGTAGCCGTCGAGCTTCACCAGGGGGACGAGGTTGAGCAGCCCGGAGACGTACACCACGACCGAGAAGAGGACCACGGTGTCCTGGACCGGCCCGGCCGGCAGCCAGAGGGTGGTCAGCGCGGCCAGGCCGGCGATCCCGCCCTGCACGGCGACACCGGCGAGCGCGATGGTGACCCGTTGCCGGTTGCGGGGCAGGCGCCAGGCGTCGGTGACGTCGCAGAAGCAGGCCGGGGCCAGGTAGAAGAGCATCACGCCCATCCGCGACGGGCGCCCACCGTACCGGCTGAGCAGCATGCCGTGGCCGAACTCGTGCAGCACGGTCGAGGTGAAGAAGGTGAGCAGGACCGCGACGTACGCGGCGACCGGCAGCGGCCGGCCGAGCGCCGCGGTCAGCACCGCCGGCCGGGCGGCGAGCGCCACCAGCCCGCCGGCCGCCACGAGTGCCACCAGTACGGCGGCGTGCCCGGTGGTCAGCGGGGCGAGGACGGGACGCAGCGCGGTGAGGAGGCGGTCCGGCCGCAGAACGGTGACCTGGACGGTGAACGGCGGGACGAAGGTCACCCGGCGCGGCCGCGCGGGCGCCCGGTCGGTGCCGTCGTCGAGCAGTCCCGTCTCCCACAGTCGCGCCAGCGCCCCGCGTACGTGTTCCGCCGACCAGGGCCGCCCGAGGTGGGTGGCGAGTTCGTCGACGTCCCGCCGCCCGTCCAGCGACCGGGCCAGCCGGGCCACGTCGGCGCCGACCCGCAGGTAGTGGGAACTGCCCCGCTGGATGATCCAGGAGGCGCCTTCCCCGGTGGGTTCGTGGACGGTGACGTCCGGGGCCAGGCGGCACCGTTCGGGCAGGTCGACGACGCCGACCGCCGCGGTCCCGGCCGGTGGTCGGCGGGCCTGCGTCACAGCACGTCCCGGCGGTGCAGCAGGCGGTCCGCGAGGAGCCAGGCCGCCAGCAGCCACGCCGCGATGACGGCCACCGCGCCGAACACCGGCAGGAGGTACGGCCTGGTGTCGAGATAGAGCGAACTCATGGCGATGGTCGGCAGGAACCGGCCGACGTCGGGGGCGAATCTGGTCAGGTACGGTTCGATGCCCATGGTCGCGACGACCAGGAGGCCGACGGAGACGACCGGGCTGCGGGTGATCCAGCCGATCAGCACCCCCCACGGCGCGCTCAGCACGGTGACCACGAAGACCCCGGCGAGGACCTGCCAGGTCCGGGTGGTCCATTCCGGCTCGATGCCGTACCGGGGCATGATGGCCCACGGCGCCAGCGCCGCGACGGCGGTGGCCAGTACGGCGTACCCGGTGCCCATCACGGTCGCGGCGACGAGTTTCGCGGCCACCAGCCGTCGACGGTTGCCGCCGCTGATCAGGATGGACCGGCCGATGACGCCGGAGGCGTACTCCCGGGTCACGAACAGCGCGCCGAACATGGCGGCGGACAGGTGCATGGTCATCCAGTAGCGGACCGCGTCCTCGGTGACCGCCGCGGCGGTGGTGGTGCCGGCGGTGATCCCCGTCTCGGCCTCGGACACCAGCGACAGCACCGTGATGGCGCCGAGGGCGAGGCCGATCATGGGCAGCGCGAGCCAGAACTTTCCGGCCGTCGTCTTCGCCGTCTCGGCCGTCAACAGGTTACGCATGCTGGTCCGTCCCGGTCTGGGCCCCGCTGCGGACGGTCGCGCCGCCGGTCGGGGGCGCGTCACCGTCGACGAGTTGGAAGAAGCGGTCCTCCAGGGAGTGGGCGCCGCCGTCGGTCAGGTCCCGCAGCGTGCCGCTGTAGCGCAGCGTCCGCTGGATGATCACCACGTCGTCGACGACCTGCTCGACCTCGGCCAGGAGGTGGCTGGAGAGCAGGATGGTGTGGCCCGCGTCGGCCAGACCGCGCAGGAAGCCGCGCATCCACCGGATGCCGTCCGGGTCGAGGCCGTTCGCCGGCTCGTCCAGGACCAGCAGCTCCGGTGCGGCCAGCAGGGCGCAGGCCAGGCCGTGCCGCTGCCGCATCCCGGTGGAGTACCGGGCGACGGGCCGGTCGGCGACCTTCGGGTCGGCCAGGCCGACCTGCTCCAGCACCTCGCCGGCGCGCCCCGCCGGCAGGCCCAGTGCCTTCGCGGTGATCTCCAGATCGCGCCGGCCGCTGACGCCCGGCAACGCGCCGACGCCCTCCATGCTCACCCCGACGCGGCGGGCGGCGTCGGCCAGGTGCGCGTACGGCCGGCCGAAGATCGTCGCGGTGCCCGAGGTCGGGGCGGTGAGCCCCAGCAGCATCCGCAGCGACGTCGTCTTGCCGGCGCCGTTGCGGCCGAGCAGGCCGACGACCCGGCCGGGCCGGACGTCGAAGCTCAGTCCCTCGACCGCGGCCCGGTCGCCGAAGCGTCTCGTGGCCGCCTGAAAGCTGACCGGGGGTACGGCACTCATCCGATCGGCTCGCGTTTGCGGCTGGTCACGGCCTGGACGCCGAGTCCGACCAGGATGCCGATCCCGCCGGCGATGGTCACGATCTGCAGCGTCCCGCTGAGGAAGAACCCGACCACGATCAGGGCCAGGCCGAGGACGATGGAAAGAAGTCCGGCCGGGGAGGTGAGACGGCTGCGTGGCATCGGAGGTCTGCCTCTTCTCGGTGGATGCGGGCGAGAGTCCGCGCTGGTGTTGCGGTGTGCCGCCCGTCGTGCCAGTTCCCTTGGTTCGGGGTTAAAATTTCCATCAGCACGCTGCGGTGGGGCCGACTGCGGGATAGCGGCTCGCAGTCGGCCCCTCAGCATTTCGCGATCAGGTGATGGCGAGGCTGATCGAGATGCCGCCCGCCATCGACAGCACGGCGCTGGCCACGACGTCCCACGCCGGGGCGTCCATCGTCTCCAGCTCCTGCATCGCAAGCTCGAGACCGGCGTCCTCGGTCACAACGTTCTTCTCGTCGTTCATGTTTCCCTCCTTACGGTCACTCGTAGGTGCGGTGTCCCCCGCGGCGTGATCCGCCGCGGAAGTCTCAGGCGGCCGCGGCCACCGTCTTCGCCAGCAGCGCGCGTACGTCCTCGCGCCGCAGTCCGGCGAGCATCGGCAGTCCGCCGCCCCAGGCCCGGGTCGCCTGGTGGGCGGCCGTGTCGATCCGGGCGGCGTCCGCGGTCACCCACCGCGGTATCCCCCAGGACTCCAGCAGCTCGGTGATGCCCGCCACCGGGTCCGCCGGGCGCGTCCGCCGGCCGGCGGTACGCAGTCGGGACCACATGCGACGCAACCGCTCCGCCGAGCCGATCCGGGAGTCGCCCGCGACGATCGCCTGCCACAGCGGTGGCAGCAGCGCGGCGATCGCCCGGGTCTTGCTGATGCCGAGCGCGACCGAGAGCTCGTTGGCGAGGAACCAGCCGCGCGCCCCGAACGGATCCCGCCCGGCGTGCATGTCGGGCAGGTGGCTGAGCCCGCCGAGCCGGACGATCTCCAGCAGCAGGTCCGGCTCCGGCCGTCCGCCGGCGCGCAGCGCGTCGCCCGCCCGGTCGCCGAGCGCCACCAGCCGGGCGGCCGTCCGTTCCGCCAGGTCGTCGCCCGTCGCCGTGTCCCGGAGGTCGCCGACGTACGGGCCGACGGTCCGGAACAGCGCCTCCAGCACCCCCTCGGCGAGCAACGGCCCGGGCAGGGTCGTCAGCGGTTCCGGCAGCAGGACGGCCAGGTCGGGCCGCAACACCTCGCCGGAGACGAGCTGCTTGCCGTCCGCCCTGGCCAGGCAGGCGACCCGGCTGACCTCGGCGCCGGTGCCGAGCGTCGTCGGCACGACGACCAGCCGGCGGGACCGGGTCAACTGCTCCGGGAGCACGACGAGACCGCTGCGCTGGGGAGTCTCCAGATAGCGCCGGGCGTCCGGCACCTCGGCCAGGACCGTCGCCAGCTTCGCCTGGTCGATGAGCGAGCCGCCACCGACGGCCAGGACCGGCCCGGCCGACCCGATCCGCGCGGCGAGGTCGACGATGCCCGTCAACTCCCCCGCACCCCGCAGCACCAGCGTGTCCACGTCGGCATCCGCGCCGGCGAGACCGGCGGCGACGCGGCCGACGAACGGCGCCCCGGCCACCGCCGCGTCGACCAGCAACGTGACCGTCTCGCTGGTCGGTCCGGCGAGGTCGCGCCGGTCGAGACCGTTCCATCCCGAACACACCCGCACGGTGCGCGGCCCGCCGGTCATGACGCCCGCTCGCTTCGCTCGCGGCCGTCATGCCGGCACCGGAGCCGGCCGATTCGCTCGCTCATGAGTCCGTCCCCCGGGCGTACGCGTCCAGGCCGCGCCGGACGCCGTCCAGGAGCTCGGTCAGGTCCGCGTCGGTGTACGTCAGCGCCGGCACCAGTTGCACGCCGGCCGGTCCGGGGTGGACGATCACCCCGGCCCGCCGGATCGCGTGGACGACGCGGCCCACCTCGGTCTGCGGCAGATCGCCGCCGGACGGGGTACGCAGCCGCAGCCCCCAGAAGCATCCGATGCCGGTCACCCCGGTCACCAGCGGGTGCAACGTGGACGGTTCGGCCAGTTCCGCCGCCAGCCGGTCGCCGAGCTTGCGCGCGTTGTCGACCGCGCCGAGCCGGTCCATCTCGGCGAGGGTGGCGAGGACGGCGGCGCAGGTGACCGCCGTACCGCCCTGGGTCTCGGCGTGGCCGAGCGTCGACCCGGTCCAGGTGAACGCGTCGGCGACGGCCGGGGAGACCACGATCGCGGCGGCGGCGCAGGTGCCGTTGGTCAGGGCCTTGGAGAGCAGGAGCACGTCGGGCGCGGACGGCCACCGGTGGGTGGCGAGGAAGTCGCCGGTGCGCCCGAACCCGGTCGCCACCTCGTCGGCGACCACCAGGAAGCCGTACCGGTCGCGCAGCTCCAGCAGCGCGCCGACGTACTCCTCGGTCAGCGGCACCGCGCCGCTGCCCTGCACCGGTTCGACCACGACGGCGGCGATCCGCCGACCTTCGCGGCCGAGCAGTTCGGTCAGGTGCGGCACCGAGTTCGGCGGCAGGTGCCGCACGAGCCGCTGGTCGACGCCGTAGAGCCGCTGGCCGAGATCCTCACCGGTCAGCGCGAAGCCGCCGAAGGTCAGCCCGTGGTAGCTGTTCCGGAGGCCGACCAGCACCGTCCGGGCGGCGTCGCCGCGCAACGCGTGGTAGTGCCGGGCCAGCTTCATCGCGGCGTCGTTGGCCGCCCCGCCGGAGGTGGAGAAGATGACCCGGGCGTAGTCGTCGGGGCCGCACACCCGTACCAGGGCCTCGGCCGCGCTTCGGGCGGTCCGGTTCTCGTAGCGGAAGACGGTCAGGTAGGAGGCGTCGCGGGCCGCGGCGGCGATGGCGTCGGCGACGGCCGCGTTGCCGTAGCCGAGGTTGACGTTCCACAGGCCACTGGTGCCGCAGAGCAGGTCGCCGCCGTCGGCGAACCGCACCCGGTGACCGCTGGCCGAGACCGCGCACAGGTCGTCGCGGCCCTGGTCCTCGGGGCTCACCAGGTACGGCCACAGGGCGTTGCCGGTCACGACGCCACCTCCGCTTCCAGCAGTACGTGGTCCCAGCCGGGTACGTCCGGCAGGTCGGTCCGGGTCCGGACCACGAAGCCCGCCCGGTCCAGTTCGGATGCCAGCGACTCCGCCGGCAGGTTCCGGACCACGCTGGTGAACTCGACGCGTTCCTCGCCCGGCCCGGTTTCCGGCCGCAGCGTCACCACCCGGGTGCCCGGGTCGGTCCAGTGCTCGCCGAGGCGGTACCCGCGCCCGCTGGCACCCTCGACCCGGGTCCACGTCTCCGCGGCCGGGTGACCGGCGGTCCGGCTCCTGGTGGTGAGCAGGAACCGGCCGCCCGGCGCGAGATGCTCGGCGACCCGCCGGTACAGCTCCCGCCGGCCCGGCCCGTCGACCAGCGACACCGATGTCGTGCCGAGCACGACCACGCCGAACCGGCGGCCCAGGGCGAACGAGGTCATGTCCGCCTCGACGACGGTGAGCCGGGTGCGCAGCGCCGCCGGGGTCAGGGCCGCGCGGTCGGCGAGCAGCCGGCACAGCGCCCCGGACAGTTCCAGCGCGGTCACCTCGCGGCCCAGGGCGAGCAGCGCGAACGTGAGCCGGCCCGCCCCGGCGGCGAGTTCCAGGATCTCGCCGGGGGTGCGGCGGACCGCGCGACGCAGGTCGACGATCTCGTCGGTGTCGCGGGTGGTGATGTCGTGGTAGGCCGCCGCGCCCTGCGGTCCGTAGAGGTCCGCGGTACGGATGTCGGAGGTTCGGGTCGTCGTCATGTCAGCGACCGTCCCCGGCGGCGACCGGCTCGGCGGCGACGAGCCGGACGCCCGCGTCGGCGAAGAACGTCGCCACCCGCAGCAGCTTCCCGTGGTCGGCGAACGCCGCCGCCGCGTCGACGGAGCCGCACACCAGCAGCGCCTCGGCGAGCCGGGCGGCGGCCAGGCTGAGGGCGAAGCTGCGGTTGGTCGCCGGCAGGTGCAGGTAGCCGCTCTCGGCGGTCCAGAGCAGCACCGCGGCCGGCGTGCCGGGCTGGTCGGCCGGGTCGTCGACGCCCTCCAGGGGGCGAGGAGCCGGCCGCCGAAGCCGGAGACGCGCAGGTCGGCCACCCCGTTGGCGTTCAGGGTGCGCAGGCTGGCGATCGCGGCGAGGTAGCGGCCCAGCCAGGGGCGGGCGGCGACCGCCCCGGCGCGCTCCGTCTCGTCGACGGCTCCGTCGAGGCACACCGCGCAGGGTGCGTCGCTGGCGTCGTTGCGGCGCAGCCAGGCGTCGCGCAGGGCCGCCGGCCCGTCGCCGACGGTACCGATCCGCACCCCGGTGACCGAGGTCGAGACCGCGCCGTCCGCGTCGACGTGCAGCCGCCGGTCGGGGCCGTCGCCGGCCGGGCCGGCGCCCAGGCCGGGGAGGTTGGCGAGCCGGACCGGCCCGGCGACCGCGAACTCGGGGAACCCGCCGGCCGACCGGGCCCGGTCGGCGTCGGCGAGGAAGTACCGGAAGTCGTCGGTGTTGCCGACCGTGACCAGGGTCGGGCCGACCAGGACCATGAAGGCGGCGGCGGCGTAGTCCTGGATCTGGAGGTAGAACTCGTCGTTGACGGACAGTTCGCCGCCCGGTTCGGCGGGCGAGCCGTCGTACCCGACGATCCGGGGGTCACCGGTACCGGCACCGGGCACGAAGATCACGCCCTGCGGGTCGGCCAGCCCGCCGCGCAGGAGTGCGTCCAGGTGGTCGGGGTCGTCCAGCAGGACCGTCGCCGCCCCGGTCCCCGGGTCCGGCAGCGGGGTGCCGGTGGTCCAGGCCATCAGGTGCTCGCGGATCCGGGCCAGCGACGGCGCGGTGTGCTGTTCGCTCATCGGGCAACCTCCGCCAGGATGGTCCGCAGTTCGGCGAGTGCCGCCTGCTGCCCGTACAGGGCGTGGACGCCGGTGACATTGATGACGATCTCGTCGACCCCGGCGTCGGCGTACTCGGCGACCAGCTCGGCCAGCTGCTCCGGCGAGCCGCTGAGGAAGCCGTCGCACCCGACGAGCGCCTTGCCGGCGTCCTCCAGGCTGTCGTCGGGGCCGATGCCGGCACCGGCCCGGCGCAGCATGTCCCGGTAGTGCGGCGCCTGGAGGTGTCCGGCGTTGCTCGCCAGGGCGATTTCGACCGGGGTACGGTCGGGCCGGCCCAGTGCCATCGGGACGATCGCGGTCAGCCGGGGCATCGGCCGGTTCGCCGCCTCGGCACCGGCCCGCAGGGCGGGCACCACCGAGGACCGCAGGTACGCGGCCGGGGTGAGCCAGGTGATCGCGACGTCGGCCACCTCGCCGGCGAGCCGGGCCATGCCGGGGCGGAGCACGCCGAGACCGAGTTCCACCGGGGGCGCCGGGGTCGGCGTCAACTGCGCGGTCAGGTTCACGTACTCGCCGGCGACCTCGACGACACCGCCGCCGAGCAGCTGCCGGACCGCGGTCAGGTACTCCCGGCAGGCGGTCAGCGGGCTCGGGTACGGCCGCCCGAGGATCGCCCGCTGGAACGCGGGGGCGCCGGGGCCGAACCCGGCGACGACGGGGTGCCCGGTGACCGCCGCCAGCGACCGGGCCTGACCGGCGGCCTCGTACGGGTTCCGCAGCCCCATCAGGGCGACGCCCAGCCCGACGGGCACCCGGAATCCGGCGCCCGCCGCGTGGGCGAACCCCTGGTACGGCTCGACCAGCAGCGACTGCCCCTGCCACAGCCGCGCGGCCGGGGTCCAGGCGGTCAGCGCGGCGAACGGAAGTATCTGCTCCGGGCGTCGGGGCACCGTCGGCACGAGAATGGAAAAGGCGATACGGGACTTGACGGCGACCATACCCCACCCCCTTCTCCGGAATTGGAAGAATGCATTGTTGCCGACTTCGAAAACGCTCTCCCAGTTTCGGCGAGGTTCCGTCGACCAACGGATTCGTACGCTAGACAGCGCACCGGCACATCGTCAAACATTTATCGGCCGATCGCGCCATTTTGAGTACCACAGGACGCCTGTTGAGTAGCTTGGATATCGACTGAGTAGATCGAAAAATAGGCGGTGAGTACGGCGGGCACACTGGGCCATTCCCACCGGAAACCGGTGGAACACCCTCCCCACCTGGGCAGACAGTTCCAACGGGGCGGGCCGGAGGTTCGCTTCGTCTGCTCCGGAGTTGAAGCTTCCGAATCGCCGGCACATCCGGGGAATGAGTGGTGACACGGCGGGAAGCCTGCCATTACCCGCGTCGCACCGGACCCGCACCACGATCCCGCCCTTTAGGAGGATATCGAAGTACGCCGGTATCCACCCCACCACTCGCCGGTCAATTCACGACCGAATGGCAAATTCATTCCCGGCGGCGGCAACAGCGCCGTCAGCGGTCGTGTCCGGCGGGTGGCGAATCGTCGAGGCGGACGGTGACGGCGACGCGGCCCCGGTCGTCGACCCGGGCGACCGCGTGCCCCGGGCGGTCGCCGCCGTCCAGGTGCAGGGTGATCGGGCCGCCCGCGCCGGTGAAGTTGCGCCACCACCTCTTGCGTTCGGGCAGACCGACGGCGATCGTCACCACGTCGTCGGCCCGCCGGTAGGCGACCGGCGTGCTGAAGGTGCGCCCCGAGCGGCGTCCCGTGTAGGTGACGATCGCGAGGTGTCCGCTCACCAGCCGACCCCATCGGGGCGAGGACAGCAGCCCGGCCATGCGAGCGTTGACGCCGTCGACCAGTCGCTTCGGAAGCGGACCCTTGTATCGCACGAGACCCCCAGGTGCCGACAGCCGGTGCCACGTCGCGGCGCCGGGCACATGCCCGAGGATCTCACGGCTGCGACCGTCCCGCCCCGGACCGGCACCGGCGTGACCGGGCGGTGGGCCGGGGGCCCCGGACGGTTGCTGGCGGTGTGGTGGCCGGGCGCGGTGCCCGGCCACCACACCGCCCGGTCAGCTCACCGTGCAGGACGCCACCGGCGTGCCGTTGGTGCCGGTCCACGAACCGAGGAACCCGAACGTGGTGCTGGCCCCGGCGCCCAGGCTGCCGTTGTAGCCCATGTTGCGGGCGGTCACCGCCGAACCCGTGCCGGTCACCGTCGCGTTCCAGGCCGAGGAGACGGTCTGGCCGTTGGCGAAGGTCCAGGTCACCGTCCACCGGGTGATCGCCGCGCTGCCGGCGGTCACCCGCACCTCACCCTGGAAGCCACCCGGCCACTGGTTCAGCACCGTGTACGTGGCCGTGCACGCGCCCGCGGGCGGCGGGGTCGTGGGCGGCGGGGTCGTCGGCGGCGGCGTGGTGGGCGGCGGGGTGGTGGGCGTCGTACCACCGTAGATGGTCGCCTCCCTCGCGGTGGCCCGGATGCCGTTCGCGCCGTTGAAGATGCGCTCACCCCACGTGGTGAGCCGGTCCGGGTCGAAGTTGGTGGCCATGTCCAGGATCGGGTCGGTGTTGCCGCTCCAGGACCAGCCGAGGTAGCCGAGATCGCGGGCGTCCGCCTCGGCGAGCAGGGTCTCGTGGTCGACCTCGCCGGCGTTGAAGCGCCAGCCGAACTCGCCGATGACCAGCGGCCAGCCGTTCGCCTCGAAGTGGTCGAGGTAGTCGACGATGCTGGCCGCAGTGGCGTACACGGCGTACATGTGGATCGACAGCACGGTGTTGTGCTGCTCGTCGGCGTCGAGGATCGTCTGGGCGTTGTTCCGCATCACCTGCTGCCAGTCCTGGCCCCAGTTCGGGCCGTCGACCATGAGCAGGTGGGCGAAGCCGTTGTCGCGCATCCGCCCGATCGCCGCGGCGGTGGCCGCGGTCCACTGGGCGGCGTTGACGTTGCCGATCGGCTCGTTGCCGATGTTGATCACGACGTGGTTCTCCTGGCCCACCAGCGCGCTCTTCTGGCTGATCCAGTAGTCGACCGCCTCGTCGAGCGAGGCGGCCGCGCCCTCTTCCCCGTAGCCGGTGGTGTCGTGCACCTCCAGCACGCAGATCAGCCGGTTCTGCTTGCACAGCGCGATCACGTCGGCCACGTCGTTGGACGGGCCCCACCGCTTGCCGGTGCCCAATACGACCCGCACGGTGTTGGCACCGAGGGCCTTGATGTCGGCGAACGAGTCGGTCTGGCCGGTGAACCAGACGTGCGGGTGGTTGACGCCGCGCATGACGAACGGTTGCCCGTTCGCCTCGACGATGGTGGTTCCGTTGATGTGGAGACCGGCCGCGGCGTGGGCCGGTGCCACGAACATCAGGGCGGAGGCGGCGAGCGCGACGATCGCGGCGCCGAGGGTGGTGAGTCGTCTTCTCATGAGCTGCCTCGAGGAGGAGGGCCCCGGAGCCGGGGCACGACGAATGCCGTGGGCGGTGGGCGCGGCGAGCGTTGCCCTGCTCGCGCGATCGGGTGGGCCCACTGGCGTGGGGACGTCCCGGCTCGGGCCAGAACGTTACGCGTGGAGATCGGTCGATGCAACGCGCGGCCGCGACCGTGGGACGCGCCACGACACCGCACGGTGGTGGCCCCGGCTTCCATGGGCCGGGGCCACCGGGGTCCCGGCTAGCGCTGGGTGATGTCGGACGAGCTGTAGAGGCAGTTGGTGCCGTCGGCACCGGAGCCGATCCTCGTCGGTTCGCCGCCCTTCGGCACGCCCCGGTACTTCTCGCAGATCGTGGTGCTGCCGTACACGGTGATCCGGGAGAACCGGGCGGTGTCGCCCCAGTTGGTGTTGATGCCGGCCAGGACGCCCGTCGTCCGGGCGGTGACCCCGTCCATCACGACGTGCCGCTGGTAGGAGGTGGAGCAGTTGCCGCAGGCGCGGTAGAGCTTGCCGGAGCCGTGCACCTGGAAGTTGCGGATGGTGACGGTGCCGGCACCGTTGTGCTGGAAGACCTTGTCCGAGGCGGACCGGGCGCCGCCACCGTCGACCAGGTACGTCGCCGACGCGCTCGAGCTGCGGAAGGTGGCCGCGTCCTCGCCCACGTCGTTCCACCACACGTTGCGGATGGTGCACGAGCCCTCGCAGTGGATGCCGTCGCCGGCCGGGGAACCGAGGATGACGTTCTGGATGGTGCCGCCGTTGGGTACGACGAACATCGGGTCCTGGTCCTCGCTCTGGCCGCCGTCGCCGATGCCGTAGTAGCGCTTCATGCCGCCGTCGAAGAAGCTGCCGAGGTTGCGGGTCGCGCTGACCCGCTCACTGCCGGTCTCGGTCGGCCAGGGGCCGCTGCCGTCGCCGCCGCTGCCGCCACCGGTGACCCTGACGAGTTGCCACTGCTGGTTGGTGCCGTTGAGGTCGTTCCACTGCGAGATCCGGGCACCGTCGGCGGTCGACCACTCCCAGGTCTCCAGCGCCAGGCCGCTGTTCCGGTTGATCAGCCGGACGTGCCCGCCGTCGGAGTCGGCGAGCCGGAACTGCTGGTTCAGGCCGTTGAGGTCGGTCCACTGCACCACGTCGGCACCGCCCGCGGTGGACCAGCCGTGGATGTCGAGCACCTTGCCGCTGTGCCGGGACTTCAGGCGGTAGTACCCGGACCCGGAGTCGACGAACTGCCACTGCTGCCAGTTGCCGTCGTTGCGTGGCCACTGGACGATCTGCCCGCCGTCGCTGGTGGAGAGGTTGTAGACGTCGAGCGCCTTGCCGGAGTGCCGGTTGACCAGGACGTACCAGGCGTTGGTGTCGACGGTGGCGGCGTGTGCCGGACCGGTCGGCAGGACGGCGAGGCCGAGTGCGGCGAGCGCCGTGGCGAGGAGGCCGACGACGGCTCCGCGCAGCCGGCGTCTCGGGCCGGGGGGACGGTGTTCGAGGATCATGTCGCTGCTCCCATCCGGGGACTCGCCACCATGGACGGCCGCCGGACGGGACAGCACCGGAACGGGGGCGGACGGCATGGCGGCAGGGTGGCGCGCCGTTTCTCCGTGTTGCCCCACGTAGAAGAAAACGCTTTCCGGCAGGCTATCGCCACCCATCGGACTCGGTCAATGGATGCAACGGTGCTGCAGGAAAGCGCATTCTGCCGGTCGGGCCGGCGTGGCCTCCCGCCCGTCCGCCACCCGACGACCGCCACCGGGCGACCGGCGCCGGACGACGAAGTCCGGCGGCGATGCAACAGAACGCGGCACCTGCTTCGTGTTCAAGATGAACAGGGAGGTCGAGTGACGTTCGAGGAATTCGTCGCGGCGCGGTTGCCGGCGCTGCTCCGGTACGCCACCGTGCTGGCCGGCGACCCGCACCAGGCCGAGGACATCGTGCAGGACGTACTCGTCAAGGCGCATCCGCGGTGGGCCCGGATCGGCTCACTCGATCTGCCCGAGTCCTACGTCCGCAGGATGATCGTCAACGAACTGGTGTCGACCCGCCGGCGGGTGACGGCCAGGCTGCGCCGCGAACGGGTCCACCCGCCGGACCCGGTCGACGACCGCACCGAGACCGTCGCGCAGCGCGACGCGCTCGTCCGGCTGATCCGTGCCCTGCCGACCAGGCAACGGATCGTGATCGCGCTGCGCTACCTCGAGGACATGGCCGACGCCGACATCGCCGAGTTGCTGGACTGCAGCGTCGCCACGGTACGCAGCCAGGCGTCGCGCGCCCTGGTCAGCCTGCGGGGCACCGCCACGCTCGAGCCGTTGAAGGAGCAGAGACGATGATCGACTCCGCAGCGATCCGTGAGGCGTTGACCGCCATCGCCGACGAGGCGCCCGGACCGGAGCGTATCCACGCGAACCTCGCCGGTCTCACCCGGCGGCACCGGCAGCGCCGCCTCGTGTTGCGGCTGGCCGGCGCGGGTGCGGCCGCGGCAGCGGTCGGCGTCGGCGGACTGGGCACGCTGCGTCTCCTCGACCGCCCCGACACCGCTCATCCCGAGGTGCCGGGCGGTCCGGGCGGCGGCTGGCTGGAGACCCCGCTGCGCCACCGGCCGGGTTGGCTGCCCGCCGGTTACGGGGAGAGCAGCCGTACCGTGCTGGTGGCCGGCGAGGAGGCGGCCGTCGTCTCGTACCAGTGGGAGAAGGCGGCCGGGGCCGGCCCCGGGACCGCGATCGTCTCGCTGACGGTCGGCTGGCACGAGTCCCTGGAGGCCGACCGGCCCACCGGTCCGACGCACGACGTCGACGTCGCCGGCGTCGCCGGCCAGGTCGTCCGCCGGACCGGCAACCCCGAGGCCGGCCCCGACCCCTACGTCATCTGGCAGCCGCCCGGGGAGCCGCAACTGATCGTGACCGTACTCGGCGACGACACCACCGAGCAGCGGGAGAACACCGCACTGCGCGTCGCCCGGTCGGTGCGACCGGATCCGGGACACCTCCAGGTGGGACCGCGTCCCGGCTGGTTGCCGGCCGACCTGGCGACCCGGCCCTGGCGGCTCTCCCTGGGCTACCAGGGGACCGACTGGCGGCAGACCGTCGCGGTGACCGGCGCCGACGGGCGCCAACTGCTGGTGGTCTCCGGCCCCGGTACACACACCGGGCTGGGCATCCAGCCTGCCGCCCAGCCGGTCCCGGTGCTCGGCCTGGCCGGCTGGCACATCCCCGAGAGCAACCAACTGTATTTCACCCTGCCGGACGAGGTCGCCGTACTGATCCAACTGGACCAGCCCGGCTCGACGGGCGACCCGGGCGGGGCGTCCGCACCGCCTCCGGTTCCGGTGGCCGACCTGGTCCGCATCGCGGAGGAGTTCGACTTCGGGCCGTGGCCGGACATGTCCTGGGTGGGCGGGCGGTAGCCGAGCCAGCGGCCGGCCCAGGGTCGGCCGCACCCGCCGGCGGTCCGGGGCAGCCGCGGAGGGACGGCCGGGCCTCGGCCACGCCGCGTCCGCCGCGCACCTCGTTGAGGAGCGGGTCGCGAGTGGGCACGACGGCCTGGCTGCGACAGGTGGAGCCGGAGGTCAGGACGACGAGGGCGGGGCCGGTGCCGGCCGGCCCGGCCGGGCCCGCCAGCCCGGCCGGGCCGGTGGCCCGGGCCGCGTGCGCGGCCGGGTCCGGGGTGCGGGTTCGGGTCCACGGTGTACGACGACGGTCGCCGGCAGGCGCGGCGGAGCGGATCGCCAGCCCGCCGCAGCCACACCTCCCACCATTCGATCAGGCTAGCCTAACCTCACCACCTGTTCGTACGACAGGCGTCGCCCGACCCGCCACCGCCGGCCGATCAGGGAGAAACGTCGCGACCAATCGGGACAAGATGGGCACGACTGGTCCTCGATCAGCGCACGACGGCGGCGGCACGGCGAAACGCGGCGGCGACACCCACCCGACCGACGGCGCCAGGTCTGGCAGGAAAGTTTCTGATTGTTACGAACGACTGTCAGATATTGACATAGATCTTCAGTTAAGTCACGCTCTTCGATGCGCTTGATCCCCACCACAATGGAGGCTCACGAATGTTCAGACGTGCTTCGAAGATCCTCGCGGCACTCGTACTCACGGCCGCGGCCACGCTCGTCGGCACCACCGTCGGCGCGTCCCCCGCCTACGCCGACGGCTGCTACACCTGGGGCCGCACCCTGCAGCAGGGCGCGTCCGGCGAGGACGTACGGCAGCTCCAGATCCGGGTCGCCGGCTACCCCGGCTACAACTCCCAGATCGCCATCGACGGCGTCTTCGGCCCGGCCACCCGCTCGGCGGTGATCCGCTTCCAGCAGGCGTACGGACTGGCCGCCGACGGCGTCGCCGGACCGAACACCTTCAACCGCATCTACGCGCTCCAGGACAACGACTGCACGCCGATCAACTTCAGCTACGCCGAGCTCAACAAGTGCAACAGCAACTGGTCCGGCGGCGCGGTGTCGGCCGCGACGGCACGTGCCAACGCGCTGGTCAGCATGTGGAAGCTCCAGGCACTGCGGCACGCCCTCGGTAGCCAGTCGATCCGGGTCACCAGCGGCTTCCGCAGCTATTCCTGCAACAGCGCGGTCGGCGGCGCGAGCAACAGCCGACACCTCTACGGCGACGGCGTCGACCTGGGCGCCGGGCCGCACAGCCTGTGCCGGCTCGCCCAGCAGGCCCGTTACCACGGCTTCCGGCAGATCCTCGGCCCCGGCTACCCCGGCCACAACGACCACACCCACGTCGCCGCGGTAGGCGGCTGGTCCGCCCCGTCCTGCGGCATGTGACCCACCCTCCCCCGCGATCTTGCACTTGTCGCCCGACAAAACCGGGCAAAGGGGGAGACATCTGCAAGATCGCGGGGGCTCGGGGCGCCCGGGTCCCGGGCGCCCCGACCCGGGTCAGGGGTCGGGGGTGATGCGTACGCCCAGGGCGTCGGCGAAGACGTGGGCCAACTGGATGAGGTCGGCCGCCTCGACGACCGCGCCCCGCCAGCTCGTCACCCCCGCGACGTCCAGCAGCACGCAGTCCCGGAACCGGGTGCCGGTCATCGTGGCGTTGTCGAACCGGGCGCCGGTCAGATCGCAGCCGACGAACGACGCCCCGCTCAGGTCCGCCCCGGTGAAGTCGGCACCGGTGAGGTTGCAGCCCTCGAACCGTACGGCGGTGAACCGGGTGAACCGCCAGCCCGACAGATCCATCCGGCACCCGTCGAACACCGCGTCGCGGGCCACCGCGTCGACGAGGGTGAAGCCGGTCATCCGCGAGTCGGCGAGCCGGACCCGCAGCAGCGTCGCCGAGGGCATCCTCAGGTTGGCCCAGTCGCTGGTCTCGACCAGGCAGTCGGTCAGCCGCGCCCGGGAAAGGACGGTGCCGGACAGCGTGGTGTTACGCAGCCGGCACTGGGTGAACTCGACCGACTCGGCGTCGCGGGCCGAGAGGTCGAGGTCGACGAAGCCGAGCCGCTCGTAGCCGGCCTCGGTCACCAGGTCGTGGTCGGGCAGCACGGCCGCGTCCAGCGCGGTGGGTGGCTTCGGCCGGGCCGGCTCGGCGGACACCTTCGACGGGCGGGCGCGTGATCGGGACGGCGGCACCGGGCCACCCTACGGCACCCGGCCCGCCCGGACCGGCCGTGACCAGGGACACGTTCCGGAATGGGCGCGCCCCGGAGCAGCTTGTACGGCACAGAACCCTACTCATCGAGTAGGGAATAGACGACTGTGACGGAGTGCCGCGATGACAACGTCCCTGCCCACCCCACTGGTCTCCACGGCCTGGCTCGCCGAGCACCTCGACGACCCGGACCTGCGCGTCCTCGACGCGACCGTGCACCTGGCCGCGCCGGAGCCGGGCAGCACGCAGTGGAGTCAGCGCTCCGGGCGGGACGACTACCTCGCGGCCCACATCCCGGGCGCGGCGTTCGCCGACATCATCGACGACCTGTCCGAGCCCGACGGCGGCTGGTTCACCAAGCCGTCCCCGGCCCGGTTCGCCGCGGCGGCCGGCGGGCTCGGCATCGGCCCGGACAGCCGCGTCGTCGTCTACTCCCTCGACCCGTTCTGGGCGACCCGGGTCTGGTGGCTGCTGCGGGCCAACGGCTTCGACAACGTCGCCGTCCTCGACGGCGGCTTCCGCAAGTGGACCGCCGAAGGGCGGCCGACCACGGCCGGTGCGCAGAGCTACCCGGCGGCCGAGTTCGTCGGCAGCCCGCGCCCGGACCTGTTCGCCGAACTCGCCGAGGTCGAGCGGGTCGTCGAGAGCGGCTCCGGCGCGTGCCTGATCAACAGCCTGTCGCCGCAGGACCACCACGCGACGCAGACCAACAGCTACGCCCGCCCCGGCCGCATCCCGGGCAGCGTCAACGTCTTCGTCGGCGCGCTGCTCGACCCGACCGACGGCACCTTCAAGCCGGTCGACGAACTGCGCGCGATCTTCGCCGACGTACTGGCCCGGCCCGGCCGCAAGGTCACCTACTGCGGCGGTGGGATCGCGGCGACCGGGGACGCGCTCGCGCTGACCCTGCTCGGCGAGGACGACGTCGCCGTCTACGACGGTTCGCTGCGCGAGTGGACCAGCGACCCCCGACTCCCGCTCGAGGTCGGCTGATCCACCCGCGCGGGTGTCCGGCCGGGCAGCCGAAGGCGCCGCCGACCGGGGGGCGACGCGGAAGAGCGTCGCACCGGCGGGGGCCACCGGTGTCACCCGGTGCCGGCCCCGTACCGCGACTCCGCGAGGTCCTCGGCGTACAGGTCGAGCTCGACCGGGTTCATGAACTTCATGGCTGCCTCCCTACTGATCGGGCCGGTCCGGCCGTGGTCGGGTGGAACACCGGGTGAGCGCCCGCTGGGGTTGGCGCTCACCCGGTGGCTGTGGGGGTTTCCCAGGGCGACGGCGAACAACGGCTGGCGGCGTACGCCGTCACAGCGCAACGGCCGGCGTACGGCGGCCGGCACGAGGCCGGCGAAGACGCAGCCGGTCAGGTCACGGGCGACCGCGTCGAGCCACATCGCGTACGCGGCGGCACCGGCGCGGGTGAGCAGCAGCCGGTAGCCGTGCGCGCCGCGCCGGGCGACGGCCGACCCGATGTCGCCGAGCACCGTGACGATCGCGCCGGCGGCGGCGAACTCCCGGCCCGCGGTCAGGTGCGCGCCGGCGTCCCGGTCCGGCAGCGGCAGCACCGGTGTGACGGTCCGGGCGACCGCGTCGTAGCGGTGGACGCCGGTCGCGAGGCCGTCGACCCGCAACGCGACGATTAGCACCTCCAGCCGGTCGTGGTCGACCTCGGTCGGCCGGTCCCGGCGGTCCGCGGCGGTCCCCGCCGCGACGGCCGCGCCGAGTTCGGGCAGCCGAAGCGGGGTGACCGCGAACTGCCGTACCGCCTGCCGGCACGACAGCGTGGTGAGCGGGTCGGTCGGTGGACGGTCGGCGACCGGTACGGCCACCGGCGGCCCGACGGCGGGCAGCGGCGGCAGGGCCGGGAGCGGGTCGCCGGGCGGGCCGGCCGCGTCGAACGAGCGCAGCAGTGCCAGCGCGAGGCCGGCGGGCGAGGTCACCGGCGCACCTCCCCGTCGCCCGCCTCCCGCCCGTCCGCCGCGGGCTCCCGCAGGTCGATCAGGGCGGTGACGGGCTCGGGGGTACGGTCGACGCCGAGCACGGCGGCCACCGCTTCGTCGTCCCACTCGGGACGGGGCAGCGCGGTCAGGCCCAGCGGGATCGCGGCGGCACCGATCGCCGCCTGCGCGCAGCCGGCGTCGAGCAGCGCCGGGCGCAGCCCGGCCCCGTCGTACCCGTCGTGGGGTGTCCAGTGCAGGTCGGCGGTCAGCACGATCGAGGCGGGGGCGGTGCCGCGTACCCCGTCCGTCAGGTCGCCGAGCCGGGCGAGCGCGGGCCCGTCCGGGAGGTAGCCGTAGACGCCCGCCGGCAGGCCGGCGACGTCGCGGGCCACGACGTACGCCACGACCGAGCCGGTGTCGCCGCCGGTCGCGGTCCACCACGACACCCGGTCCGGGGTCCCGTCCCACCAGCCGGCGCCGACCCCGAGCAGCACCCCGACCGCCGCCAGGTCGACCCCGCCGGCGGCACGGCCGTCGCGCGGCAGCTCCATCGTGGGCACGGCCAGCGGGGTACGCGGCGCGAGCGGCCACGCCCGCGCGCCGCGTTGCGGGGCCCGGTCCGCCGGCCGGTGGTGCGTCTGGTGGGTTTCGGCGTCGGGGAAGTCCCGGGGCGGAGGGCCGACCGCCGCCTCGTAGCGAGCCGCCACCGGCGGCTCGCGCGGCTCGCCGGGCGCGGCCGAGCAGGCGGGACAGCCGGGCCGGGTGGTGGCGGCGTGCCGCTCCTGGGTGAGGTCGGTGAGGTCGACGCTGCGCCACCGCATCGGCAGCGCGGTCCGGGTGGCCCGGCTGACCAGCCCGAAGATCTCGTTGGCGGCCAGCGCGGCGGTGAGCGCGACATCGTCGGGGTCCGGCGGGCCGGCGGGGTCCGGCGGACCGACGGGCCGGCCGGTGGCGCAGGCGAGGCACGGGGTGAGGCGGGGATCGACGTACGGGCCGAGGTGGGCGACGCCGGCACGGAGCGACACCCACAGCACCGGGATGTCGCTACGCCAGCAGTCGACGACCGTCTCCGCCTCGTCGTCCGGTGTCGGCGTCGCCAGCACGACCAGCGTGGCCCCGCCCGCCGGGTACGGTCCGGCGCCCCGGCTCACCGCGATGTGCGCGCCGAGTTCGGTGGCCAACGCCGCGGCCAGCGGTCCGTCGCCGCGTACCTCGACGTGCGCGGCGGCGAGCCGGGCGGCGGCCTGCTCCCAGGCGGCGTTGGCGGCCGTCGCGTCACCGATCCGGGACAGGAAGTCGGCCAGGTGGTCGGGCACCGCGGTCACGTCGACGCCGGCCGGCGCGGCCTCCTCGACGACCCCGCAGGTCCACAGCAGGGTCACCGCCTGGAACAGCGCGCGCGGGGTGATGCCGAGCGCGGCGGCCAGCGTCGGATGGTCGCGGGTGCCGTCCATCAACGGCAGCAGGTGCGCAACCAGGTCGACGGCGCCGCCGCCGAGGCGCCGGCGGCGTACCACGCCGTCGACGACCAGCCCGTCCCCCATCGGGTACGTCAGCACCCCGCGCCGGGTACGCGGCCGTACCGGCACCGCGAACCCGCGGTCGTTCGACGCCGCCCGGGCCACGGACCCGGCCGTGACGACGCCGCTCATGCCCGCGCCCCGGTCCGCTCGCGGCGGGCGTCCGCCCCGTCGGGGTCCCCGGGGTCCGGGTCGGGTCGGCGCGTCCGGGGGGCGGGGTCCGCGGGCCGGGCCGCCCGGACGCGCGGTGGCCGGCAGCGGGGGCACCCGTCGACCGCCACCACCCCGTGGCGCCCGCTCGTTCCGGTAACCAGGTTGACGGTGCGTATCCAGGCCCCGGGCAGCTGCGCGGACGGGGTCCGGGCGTCACGGACCGCACGGCGGGCCAGCGCCACCGCGAGCCCGACGTGGTGGTCGGCGTAGCCGGGCACCGGCCGTTCGACGGTCCCGGTGTCCGGCCCACCGTGGTCCCGGCGGCGGCGCCGGAAGCAGTCGTGGCAGGCGGTGCGGCCGGGCACCACGACCGGGCCGCAGCGCAGGTCGGGGTGGTCGAGCAGGACCGGAAACCAGGGCCGGCGGGCGGTGAACGCCGCCCGGTCGACGGCTTCGGCGACGGCGGCCCGGTCGTACTCGCCGGCGACCACCACGATGTCGGCGTCCGGCCGGCTCTGCGGGCGCTCGGCGTCGGTGACCGTCGAGCCGGGGTAGCCGGCGGCGAGCCGGTCGGCGACCCGGTGGCCGAATCCGCCGGACGCGACGATCAGCAGCGTCGGGGTGGCGTCCATCATGGTCCTCCGTGGTGCGGGTGGTGGTCGGGCCCGAGGCGCCGCCGGCCGGCCGGTATGGTCGAAGTGTCGGATAGCGGACGCGACCCGCGGTCGGATCCGTCCTGGATCCCGGTGTCCGCCGGATTCATCGTCGCCCGCCCGTCGTGGTCCACATCGGATGCGGACCAAGTCTGGGCGACCCGGCGGCCCGTCGCCTGAGTGCCGGGTACTCAAAAGTCACGGCGCGACCGTCGACCGGTTACTCAACCGGACCGGGCCGGCCCGCGGCGGCGGGCCGGGGCGGGCGGAGATGATACGCCCCCCGCGCACCCACCCGGTTCATCCGCTGGACGACACTGTCTAACTTGCCCGTAAACCGCATGGGTAACAGGAGGGCACGGGGATGCGGATGGTCGCGGATCGGTTGTCGGGGGACGGCCCGCTGGTGGGGCGCGACGACGAACGGGAACGGATCGCCGGGGCGCTGACCGCCGTACCGGGCTCCGGGGTGCTGCTGGTCGGCCGGCCCGGGGTGGGCAAGAGCCGGCTTGCCGCGGCGGCCCTGGACGACCACGAACGCGTCGGTGCCGCCGTCGTCCGGTTGGCCGCGACGCCCGGCTGGCGGGAGGTGCCGTTCGGCGCCGTCGTCGACCTGTTACCCGGCGCGGCCCTCGGCGTCACGGACGTGTTCCGTGAGGTGGAGCGTCGTCTGCACACCCTCGCGGCCGGCCGGCCGGTCGTGGTCGGCGTCGACGACCTGCACTTTCTCGACGACGCCTCCGCCGCGCTGCTGGAGCGGCTGATGATCGGCGGCGCGGTGCACGTACTGGCCGGCACCCTGGACTCGACCATCGACGCCCCGCCGGTCGCGCTGCTGCGCCGGGCCGGCGCGCTGGCCCGGGTCGAGGTGCCGCCGCTGGCGTTCGCCGACTTCCGCGACCTGGTCTCGGCGCTGCTCGACGGCCCGGCCGACGGGCTCACCCTCGACGCGCTGTGGCGGCTCACGCTGGGCAACCCGCTGTTCGTACGGGAGGTGCTGCGGGCCGGTTTCGCCGACGCGACCCTGCGCCGGGAGAACGGCATGTGGCACTGGCGTCCCGAGCACCTGGGCACGCCCGGCCTGCCGGAGGTCGTCGGGCTGACCGTCGGCGCGCTGACCGCGACCGAGTCGTCGGCGCTGGCGTACGTCGCGTACGGCGCCCCGGTCCCGCTGTCGCTGCTCGAACGGCTCGTGCCCGCCGAGGTCACCGAGCAGCTGGAGGAGCGTGGCCTGATCCGGCTGGACCAGAGCGGCCAGCGCACCGTGGTCCGGCTCGGCCACCCGCTGTACGGCGAGGCGGCGCGGGCCCGGACCGGCGCGCTGCGGACCCGGCGGATCCTGCGCGAGCTGGCCGACGCCCTGGAACCGGAGACGGCCGGCGCCGAGGACCGCATCCAGGTCGTGTCGTGGCGGGTCGAGGCCGGGCTCGAGGTCGACGAGGCGGAACTGCTCGCCACGGCGACCGAGGCACTGCGCCGCGGCGGCGCCGCGCTGGCGCTGCGGCTGGCCGAGCGGGTGCCGACCGCCGCCGGGGCGTGGCACGCCGGTCGGGCCCTGGTGGCGCTCGGCCGGCACCAGGAGGCCGACGAGCGGCTGCGGCGCGGCTACGCGGAGATGGACGCGCCCGGTGACCGGGCACAGGCCGCCGCGCTGCGCGCGCTGAACATGTTCTGGGGGTTGCGCCGCCCCGACGACGCCCTGCGGGTGCTGGACGACGCCGGCCGGACACTGCCGGCCGAGGTGTGCCACGAGCTGCTGTCGGCGCAGGCCGGGATCGCGGTGTTCTGCGGTCGCGGGCACGAGGCGCTGGCGACGATCGCGACCGCCCTGGAACAGCCCTCGCAGGACCCGCTGCTGGCCACCGCGATCGCGCCGTTGCGGCCGTACGTGATGGTCTTCGCCGGGGCGCCGGCGCAGGTCGCGGCCTCGTTCGCGGCCGGCGACCCGGCACTGCCGGAGGTGTGGCCGACGATGCGGGCGGCCACCCAGACGTGCCACGTGCAGGCGCTGGTGATGGCGGGCCGGATCACGGAGGCGACCGAGGCCGCGGAACGCTACTACGGGGACGCGGTGGCGCACGGCTCACCGGACGGGGTGGGCCTGCTGGCGATGGCGCGCGGCATCTGCGCGGGCGAACGCGGCCAGGTCGATGCGGCGTCCCGCTGGATCCACGAGGCGCTGGCGGTGACCGACTCGGCGACGCTGTTTCCGATCCGGGTGAAGATCCTGGCGATGCAGGCGTGGTGGGCGGCGCACCGGCGCCGGTTCGACGAGGGCTGGGCGGCGATCGAGGAGGTGGCCCGGCTGGTCCCGGAGGGCAGCGACGCCGGGGACTACGCCCGGCTGAGCAAGGCGTGGCTGCTGGCGATGTCGGGCGAGCCGGGCCGGGCCGTCGCGCTGCTGCGGGAGCTGACGGACGCGTTCCTGGCCGGCGGGCTGATGTCGGTGGGGATGGACGCGCTGCACCTGTGGTCACGGCTGGAGCCGTCGACCGCTGTCGCCCGGGAGGCCCGCCGGATCGCGGACCTCTGCGACACGCCGTTGTTCGAGTGGTACGCCGACTACGCCGAGGCGCTGGCGGCCCCCGATCCGCTGCGGTTGGAGGAGATCAGCCAGCGGTGGGAGGACCAGCGGTACGACCTGCTGGCGCTGGAGGCGGCGGTGCACGCGGCCCGCTGCGAGCCGCCGGACGGCCGGACGGCGAGCCGACTGGCCCGCCGGGTCGAGCGGCTGCGGCAGGAGTGCGCCGGGTTCTGGCCCGCCTGGCTGGACGAGCCGGATCCGGCCGGTCCGCTGACCCCGCGCGAACGGGAGGTGGCCGCGCTGGCGGCGGCCGGACTCGGCAACCCGGAGATCGCCGAGCGGCTGGTGCTGTCGGTGCGGACGGTCGAGAACCACCTGCAGCGGGCGTACGGCAAACTCGGCATCCGGGACCGCCGGGAGCTGGCCGCGGCGATCGGCGCCCCGGCCGCGCCGGCCGCCGGTCGGTGATCAGCGGGCGGGCACGCCCCCGGCCTGGCCGATCTTGGATCTGTTGCCGGAATCGCGTCCGGTTCTGTCGGTGGCATCCCCTTGATCGTCGCCAGGGGACCCGTCGCGGGCGGCGGGTGCGGCGGTCGGGAGGATCAGGCGGCCCAGTGCCGTGTTCGCCACCGTGGCGCAGGCCGCCGAACCCGTGGCTATCCCCCAACCGACCGGGCCGAGCGGCGTGCACCCGAAGAACTGGCTCAGCCCCGGCGTCTGGATCACCGTCACCAGGACGCCGGCGGAGACCGCGGCGGTCGCCAGCACGGCCGGGCTGGCGCCGCCGGTCAGCACCGTCTGGCCGAGCTGGGTGCCGACCAGGGCGGCGAGGGCGACCGTGCCGGCCCGCCGGCGACGGCCGGTCACCCGGGCCAGGGTCCAGCCGGCGGTGGCACCGAACGCGGTCGCCCCGGCCCGCAACCCGATCTCCCGGTTCAGGGTCGCCCCGAGCGACGCGTCCGGGCCCTCGGCGAGCAGGTCGACGCCGGCCTCCGGGCGGGGCGGACGGACCGCGATCGCCATCGCCGGTGCCAGGTCGGTGAGCAGGTTGACCAGCAGCAGCTGGCGGGCGGTGAGGGCGGACTGCCCGGTGGCGGCGGCGGTGACGACGCTGAACGCGATCTCGCCGAGGTTGCCGCCGACCAGGACGCTGAGCGCGTGCCGTACCGACGACCACATCGCCCGTCCCTCGACCAGGGTGGCGATGATCGTCTCCAGCCGGTCGTCGGTGACGACCAGGTCGGCGGCGGCGTGCGCGGCCGGGGTGCCGCGCTGGCCGAGCGCGATGCCGACGTCGGCGAGCCGGATCGCCGGGGCGTCGTTGGCGCCGTCACCGGTCATCGCGACCGTCCGGCCGGCGCCGCGCAGCGCCTGGATGATGCGTACCTTGTGGGCCGGGGTGCAGCGGGCCACCACGTCGGTGCCGGCGAGCCGTTCGGCGAGCGCCGTGTCGTCGAGCGCGTCGAGTTCGGCGCCGGTGGCGACCCGCTGGCCGGCGTCGTCGGTGCTGATGATGGCGGCGATCGCCTCGGCGGTGGCCGGATGGTCGCCGGTCACCATGATCGTGTGCACGCCGGCCTCCCGGATCCGCCGGACCGCCGGCGCGGCGCTGTCCCGTACGACGTCGGCCAGCGCCACGAAGCCCAGGAACGTCAGGTCGCCGACGTCGCCGTCGGCGACCGACGACGTGGTCGCCGACGGGCACTCGGCGATCGCCAGCACCCGCTGCCCGGCGGCCGCGTGCCGGGTGAGCGTCTCCTGCAGCGCCGACCGCCCGGCGGCGTCCAGCGGTACCTCACCGCCCGGCTCGCGTCGGCGGACGCAGCGCGGCAGCACCACCTCCGGGGCGCCCTTGACGCTGAGCAGCAGTGCGCCGTCCGGGCCACCGACGGTCGCGTGGTAGCCGCGCGACGCCTCGAACGGCAGCGCCGCCGCCAGGCGCCAGCCGGGCGAACCGGCGTCCGGCCCGACCCCGGCCGCGCGGGCGCCGGCCAGGACGGCGGCGTCGGTCTGCTGCGGCAGGTCGGCCGGGTCGTCGGCCTCCGGCGTGGCCCGCAGCGCCGCCGCGAGCACCGGGCGCAGCTCGGCGGGCAACTCGTCGAGGCCGGCGTACCGCCCGGCGTCGCCGACCCCGGCGAGCCGCAACCGGCCCTCGGTCAGGGTGCCGGTCTTGTCGAAGCAGAGCACGTCGACCCGGCCGAGTGCCTCGATGGTGCGCGGGTTGCGGACCAGGGCGCCGTGGGTGGCGAGCCGCCGGGCGGCGGCGAGTTGCGCGGCGGAGACCAGGAACGGCAGCCCCTCGGGTACGGACGCCACGGCCAGGTTGGCGGCGGTCGCCCCCGTCTGCGCCAGTGGTACGCCGTGCAGCAGTCCGGCGCCGGCGACCGCCACCGCCGAACCTGCGGCCAGCGGAAGCGCCGCGCCGGTCAGCTCGGTCAGCCGGGCCTCGACCCCGCTGGCCGGGGCGGCGCCGCGGGCCAGCGCCATCCCCCGACCGGCCTCGGTGTCGGCGCCGGTGGCGACGACCACCGCGACGCCGTGGCCGGCGGCGACGCTGGTGTCCTGGTAGACCATGGACCGGCGGTCGGCTACCTCGCCGGCGACGATGGCGCCGCTGCCCTTGGCCACCGGCAGCGACTCACCGGTCAGCGACGACTCGTCGGTCTCCAGGCCGACCGCCTCCACCACCCGGCAGTCGGCGGGAATCGCGTCGCCGGGGCTGAGCAGGACCAGGTCCCCGGGAACGAGGTCGTCGCCGGCGACGGTCTGTTCGGCGCCGCCGCGCCGGACCCGTACGGTGACCGCGGAGCGGGCGAAGAGCCGCCCGAGCGCGCGTTCGGTGGCCGCCTGCTGGCCGGCGCCGATCAGGGCCGACACGGCCAGTACCCCGCCGACCAGGCCGGCGTCGACCGCGGAGCCGACCGCGGCGGACAGCCCGGCGCCGAGCGCCAGCACCGGCGTCAGCGGGTTGGCGAGTTCGTCGAGGAAGGCGCGGGCGAACCCGGCGCCGACCGGCGGTTCGCCGGAGGTCTGCCGGGCCCGGCGGCCGGCCTCCTCGTCGGTCAGGCCGTCCGGCCCGCTGCCCAGCCGGTCGAAGACGACCGGTACCGGCATCAGGTGCCACGGCGTGGTCGGCGCGGGCGGGGTCGACGGGGTGCGGGGCAGCTCGTTGGCCCGCCAGACGCCGTTGCCGAGCGCGACGGCGGAGGTGATGTGCAGCGGCACCTGGGCCCGGCCGGGCAGGTCGTCGGGCGGGCTGGTGAACGCCGTCACCGCACCGAGGCCGGTGCCGGCGCCGGACAGCACGATGCACTGCTGGATCATGCGCCGGGCGCCGCCGGCCGCCTCGACCACCATCGCGGCGACGTCGATGTCGGTGTCGACGATCAGGTGGGCGCCCCAGGCGGGCAGCCCGTCGGCGCGGGCGGTGCCGACACCGCAGTCGGCGGCGGCCAGTGCCCGCTGGTCGCCGGAGACGAGCATGACCATCGCCCCGTCGGCCTGCAGGGCCCGTACGGTCGAGGTCAGCCCGTCGCCGCTGTCCGGGGTGGCGACGACCAGCCGCAGCCCGGCCCGGCGGGCGGCGTCGGGCAGGATCTGGCTGGCCCGGGCGGGTTCCGCGGTGGCGCCGGCCAGCGCGACGAGCCGACCCTGGCGGGCGAGTCCGAGCACGGTCCCGCCCCGCTCGCGCAGCTCGCGGATCCGTTCGGTGCCGGGGCCCGGGCCGAGGTCGCCGACCGGGCCGAGGTCCCAGCCGTCGGCGGTGTGCCGGCCGGCCGGTTCGTCGGCGTCGAAGAGCGCGAAGGCCCGCTCGACGATCTCCTGCTCGTCGGGCGCTCCGCCGTCGGACCGGCCGTCTCCGGACGCGCCGGCGGCGGGCAGCGGAACCAGGTCGGTGAGCACGGCCCGCGACGACCGCAGCACCTCGGCGTCGACGACGAGGGTGTCGATCCGGTCGAGTTCGCGCAGCACGCCGCGGTCGACCACGACCACGCCCCGGCGGCCCAGCATCGCGCCGAGCCGGGCGGCGTAGCCCTCCCGGCCGGCGGCGGCGGCCTTCGGCAGGGTGGACAGGGCGACGGCGGCGGCCCGTTTGGCGCCGGCGAACGGCAGGGTGGCGGCACCGGCCAGCGCGCCGGCGGCGAGCACCCGGACGGCGTACCGCTCGACCGGGCCGTCCGGTTTGGCGACCGGCCGGTCCTGGCTGGCGCACGGGGCGGCGGCCCGCTCCGGGGTGCCGGCGAGCCGCGGTTCGGCCCTGTCCCAGGCGGCGAGTTCGGCGCGGGCCTCCTGCCACTGCAGCAGCCGCTGGGTGGTGTCGAGCACGATCCCGGCCCAGCCGCCGGACAGCCCCTGGGCCAACGACTCGGCCAGCGGCAGCACCGAGTCGGCGCGCGGGATGCCCTGGAGGCCCTTGCCGGCGAGCATGTGCAGCCGGGGGTGCAGGTCGACGACCTTGAGCAGGCCGGCGAGTTCGCCGGGCAGGGAGGTGAACGGCAGCACCCGGGTCGCGGCGGCGAGGCCGAGCCCGAGCGCGTCGGCGGCGAGGGTGGCGACGGCCCGCCCGGTACGGGGCCCCTCCTCGGGCGGGTGCGGCGGGTCGACGTCCGGGTCCGGGGCGTACCCGTCGTTGCGCTCGATCCCGCTGATCACCGAGATCAGCCGGTCGAGGTCGGGCTCGGGCTGTTCGACGGCGACGACGACCCGGCCGGTCGGCGCGTTGATCCGTGCCCACGCGACGCCGGGGACCTTGGCCAGGGCCGCCTCGACCCGCCGGCCCAGCCGGCCGCCGGCGGGTTCGGCGATGCCCCGGACCTCGATGTGGTGCCGGCCCGGCCGGGACCACACGCCGCGCTGGTTGATCCCGGCGACCCTGGCGAGTCCGGCCACGACGGTGCCGGCGTGGCCGACGACCGCCCGCCCGACGGCCGCCAGCGGTCGCACCCCCGCCAGGTTCATCGACTGCTGTCGGTTGCCGGCCGCTCCGTGCCCCACGCCATGTCGCCTCCCAGACCCGTCGGTAGGCCCGTGGGCTTCCCAGTTCCCTCCCACATATGCCGCCCCGCGCACCGACATGGTCGGGGTACGCCGCCCGGCCCTCTCCCGCCCACCCCGCGGAAGGCATCCGCGTGGCGGTGCGTGGTGATCGTCAGCTGTTCCGCCGTTATGGGTACGGCGTGTCGAACCGCCGGACAGCAGATGATCACAGGTGCCCCGGCGGCTTGCCGAGGAAGGACCCCGAGGTGGTGTCGCGGTCCACAGCGAATTCGGCGTACGCACAGCGAACTCGCTGTGGGGCGTGGCAGTGGTGTCCCGCCTCAGCGGGCCGGTGGACCGGGCCGGTGCGGCGGACGAGAGTCGGGGGCGGGTCAGCCGATGCGCAGGCCGAGCGCCTGGGCGATCACGACGGCCTGGGCGGCGTCGATGACGGCTCCGGCCAGCCGGACGGCCGACGGGTCGAGCGCGGTGAGGTCGCTGCCGCGCAGGTCGGCACCGGACAGGTCGGCGCGGGTGAGGGTGGCCGCCGACAGGTCGACGCCGGTCAGGGTGGCGCCGGAGCAGTTGGCGCCGGACAGGTCGACCTCGCGCATCCGTACGTCGGTGAACGTCACCCCGCGCAGGTCGGCGCCGGCCAGGCTGACGAACGACCAGTCGCCGCCGGTCACCCGTAGCGGCCGGGTGCCGCAGTCGGTGAAGGTGGTGCCGGTGAGCTTGCAGCCGGTGAACTCGGCGTCGAAGAGTTCGGACCGCTCGACGGCGCACCGCACCAGGGCGGTGTCGTGGTGGCGCGACGCGTTGAACCGGACGTTGGCGAAGGTGCAGCCGGTGAAGGTGACCCGCTGGGTGGACGCGTCGGTCAGGTCGACGCGGCGGAAGGTGCATCCGGAGTAGACCCGGTCGACCATCTCCTCGCCGTACCAGTCCTCGTCGACGAACTCGCGGCCTTCCACCACTTCCGGCATGGCTGACACCGTACTGCCCGCCGGGCGGTGGAGGCGGCCTCGGGGGTTCGTCCGATCCCGACATTGGCTGTTAGGACGACTAACTTCACTGTTAGGACTACTTACTAATTCACATACCTCTTACTAGCGTGACTGCCAGCGCGCACGGACCGGTCGCCCGAGCAACCGGACCGCCCGGCCGCGTACGCAGACGAGGGGCCCACATGCTGACCCACCCGGCGCACGCCCGCCACACCCTGATCGAGGTCGCCGACCTTGAACAGGACCCGCCACCGCAGCCGGTGCGCGGCCACGAGCGGGCACTGCGCACCGTCGTCGACTGGGCCCGGAACTACCTCTGCCGCCCGCACCCCGACCTCGGCCGGACCGGCAGCGTCTGCCCGTACGCCCAGGGGTCGCTGGACCGCGACGCCTTCTACCTGGCCGTGGCACCCGGCCGGGACCACACCCCGGCCGACCTGGACCGGCTGCTGGTCACCTACCGGGACTGGTTCGTCGACCTCGCCGCGCGGCACGGCACCGCCGCGCAGTTCACCACCGTCCTGGTCGTCTTCCCGGACCTGCGGCCCGACGACGTGCCGCCGGTCGTCGACCGCACCCAGGAGCGGCTGAAGTCGCGGTTCGTCGCCCACGGGCTGATGCTCGGCGAGTTCCACGACGGCCCGCCGGCCAAGGGCGGGCTGTGGAACCCGGACTTCCCGGCGCTGCGCTGCCCGGTACCGCTGCTGGCGATCCGGCACATGGTGCCGACCGACTTCCTCTTCCTGCGCGACGACCCGGACCACGTACGCGCCTACCTCGCCCGGCACGCCGGCCAGATCCCGCCGCACCTGCGCGCGACCGTACGCGACGCCGTCGACCACTTCGGACTCGAACCCGTCACCGGCGGTGCCGGTGCGCGCTGATCCCCCGACGACGGTGCCGGCACTGCTCGCGGCCCGGGCCGAGGACGAGCCGGACCGGGTCGCACTCGTGCTCGACGGGGTGGGCACGCTGACCTTCGGGCAGTGGCGGACCCGCGCCGACGCGGGCGCGCACGAGCTACGGGCCCGCGGGGTGCGCCGGGGCGACCGGATCGGGTTGGTGTTCGGCGGGGCGGACTGGCTCGACTTCGCGGTCGCGTACTGCGCGGTCACCACGGCCGGCGCCGTCGCCGTACCGCTGTCGGACCGGACGCCGGCCGCGGCCGACCTGCTCACCCGGTGCGGCGCCACCGGCGTGCTGCACGCCGGCGCCGCCCCGGACGGTCCATGGTGGAGTGTGCACGCGGACGACCTGGGCCGGGCCTCCCCCGGCCCGGCCGGCGACGGCGCCCGCCCCGACGACGTAAACCCCTGCGACGTGCGCCCCGACGACCTCGCCCAGATCGTGCACACCTCGGGCACCACCGGCCAGCCCAAGGGGGTGGCCGCCACGCACGCCAACCTCACCTTCGGCGCCACCCCGCGACCACGGCGCCGGCCGCTGGCCCACTCCCGGCACTTCGTGCACGCCTTCCCCATCGGCACCAACGCCGCGCAGACCATGCTGGTCCAGGCGCTGACCGCCCGGCCGGCGGCGGTGGTGGCGCCCCGGTTCGACGCCGACGGCTTCGCCGCGCTGATCGCCCGGCACCGGGCCGGGACCGTCTTCGTGGTGCCGTCGATGGCGATCGACCTGCTGCGCGCCCGCGCGGCCGAGCGGTACGACCTGACGGGTGTGCTGCTGGTCGCCTCGACCGGCGCGGCGCTGCCCCCCGCGGTCGCCCGCGACCTCGCGGCCGCCCTGCCCGACGCGACGGTCGTCAACAACTACACGTCGACCGAGGCCGCCCCGGCCCACACCACCGTCGTCTACGACCCGGACCGGCCGACCGCGCTCGGCCGGCCGGCCACCGGTGCCGCACTGCGGATCACCGACCAGGACGGGGTGCCGCTGCCGCCCGGCACGACCGGCGAGGTGTGGTTGCGGGCCGACACCGTGCCCCGGACGTACTTCGGCGACCCGGCGGCCAGCGCCGCGGTCTTCCACGACGGCTGGGTACGGATGGGCGACCTCGGCCGGCTCGACGCCGACGGCTACCTGCACCTGGTCGACCGGGACGGCGACACCGTCAAGACCGGCGGGTTCAAGGTGTCGACCCTGCACGTCGAGTCGGTGCTGTTCGACCACCCCGACGTCGCCGACGCCGCCGTGGTCGGCCTGCCGCACGCCACGCTGGGCGCGATGGTGGCCGCCGCGGTGGTGCCCCGCCGGCCGGTCACCGCCGACGCGCTGCGGGCCCACCTGACCGACCGGCTCGCCCCGCACGAACGGCCGCTGCGCCTGCTGCTCGTCGACACGCTGCCCCGCAACGACGGCGGCAAGGTGGTCCGGGCCGCGCTGCGCGACCTGTTCGCCCGCCGGCCCGAACCGCTCCCCGCCGGCCGGCCCGACGACGTGGACGGGGCGCCGACGGCGGCGGAGCGCACCCTCGCCGCGCTGTGGGGCCGGGTGCTCGGGGTGCCGGCGCCCGACCGGCACGACGACTTCTTCGCGCTGGGCGGCGACTCGCTCAAGGCCGCCCAGATCGCCACGCTGGCCGCCGCCGAGTTCGGGGTCGCCGTACCCGCCTCGGTGGTGTTCGACCGGCCGGTGCTGGCCGCGCAGGCCGACTGGCTGGCCTCCGCGACCGCCGCCCCGCAGACCGTCGGACCCGACGGGCCGGCCGCCGCGCCCACCCCGTACGCCGCCGCGCCCGACCCATACCCCGCCGGGTCCGACCCCGCCGGGCCCGGCGGTCGGGAGGTGCCGCTCACCGCGCAGCAGGAGAACTTCCTGGCCTGGATGTACGCCACCGACGAACCGCGCGACCCCGGCCCGATCAGCGTCGCGATCCGGATCACCGACGACCTCGACCCGGCCCTGCTCGAGGCGGCGCTGGGTGTGCTGGTGGACCGGCACGAGGCGCTGCGCACCGTGTTCCCCACGCCCGACGGGACGCCGCGCGGGCAACTGCTGGCCGCCTGCCCGCCGGCGGTGACGGTCACCGCCGCCACCGACGAGGCACATGCCGCGCAACTCGTCCGCGCCGACCGGGAACTGCGGTTCGGGCTGGACCGCGGACCGCTGGTCCGGGCGATCGTGGTCCGGCTGGGCGAGGCCGACCACGTGCTCGGCCTCGCCGTACACCACCTGGTCTTCGACGGCTGGTCGATGGGGGTGCTGCTGCGCGAACTCGGCCTGGTCTACTCGGCGCTGCGCACCGGCCGGCCGCCCGCGCTCCCGGTGCTGCCGGTCCCGCACGCCGACGCGGTGCGCTGGACCCGGGCGCAGTGGCCGCACACCCGCCGCTACTGGCTGGACCGCCTCGACGGGGCGCCGGCCGTCGTCGAGCCGTTCCCCGGCCGCCGGCACGCCGTCCGCCTGCACAGCGACTCGCTGGAGTTCCGGCTCGACCCGGCCGCGGCCGGCCGGCTGCGGGCCCTGGCCACCGACCGGGGCGCCACCACGTTCATGCTGGTCACGGCGGCCTGGGCGGCCGTGCTGACCGGGTGGAGCGGGGAACCGGACCTGGTCGTCATGTCCCCGGTCCCCGGACGTGGCCGACCGGAGTTCGAGACGCTGGTCGGCTGCCTGGTGCAGTCGCTGCCGCTGCGGATCGACACCGCCGGCGACCCGACCTTCACCGAACTGCTCGACCGTGTCCGCGCCACCGCGCTGGCCGCCGTCGACCACCAGTACTACCCGTTCGCCGAGTTCTACGCCCGTTTCCCGGCCGCGGCCTGGCTGCGCTTCGAGAGCTGGGGCGGCGACCCGCACTTCCCCGGCCTGCTCTCGCAGGGGTTCCCGCTGCCCCGGGCCCTGGACGCCGACTGGCCGACCCCGGACGGGCAGCCGGATCTCGGCGTACCGGAGCTGGCGATGGTCGAGCAGCCGGACGGGTCGGTGTCCGGCTGGCTGCTGTGGAACTCGTACGCCTTCGACCGCTCCACCCCGCGCCGGCTGGCGGCCGGCCTGCTGCGCCTGCTGCACGCGCTGCCGGCCGGCGCCACGACACCGGTGTCGGAACTGGTCGGCCGGGACCGGCCGGCCGGCGAGGAGCAGCCCGGTGAGCGCTTCCCAGAGACGGAGGTAGTGTGACCACTGTGGACTTACCGCGGCTCGGTCCGGCCTCGGCCGCCCAGCACGGTCTGTGGTTCACCGAGCGGATCGGTGCGGCCGGATCGGCCTACCACATGCCGCTGCCGGTACGGCTGTCCGGCGCACTCGACGTCGCCGCGCTGGCCGACGCCGTCGACGCGGTCGTACGGCGGCATCCGGTGCTGTCGTACGCCTTCGACGACACCGACGGCGAACTGGCGCTGGTCGCCGCCGCGCCGCCCCGGCTGACCCGGCGGCCGGTGCCGGCCGCCGACCTCGCCGCCGCGGTCCGGGCCGAGACGCTGCGCCCGTTCGATCTGCGGCGCGGCCCGCTGGTCCGGTTCACCCTGCTCGGCCTCGGCCCGACCGAACACCTGCTGCTGGTCGTCGCCCACCACCTGGTCTTCGACGGCGAGTCCAAGGACCTGCTGCTGCGCGAGCTGGCGGCGGCGTACGGCGCCCGGGTGGCCCGGGTGCCCGCACCGGCGGACCCGCCGGTGCCGTACGCGGAGCTGGCCGCCGACGAGGCGGCCCGGATCGCCGCCACCACGGCCGCCGCCCGCGAGTTCTGGGCGCCCCGCTGGCGGGAGCCGGAGCCGGTGGTGCTGCCGGGCCTGACCCGCGTCCCCGACGGCGTCGAGCCCGGCGAGGCGGTCGAGTTCGACCTCACCCCGGCGCGGCGGTCGACCCTGGCCGGCTGCGCCGAGACGACCGGACACACCCGCTTCGAGGTGCTGCTCGCCGCCGTGCACGCCGTCCTGCACCGGTACGGCAACGCCAGCCCGACGGTCGCCGTCGACCTCGGTACGCGTACCGCCGCGACCCGGGACGCGATCGGCCTGTTCGTCAACGAGCTGCCGGTGACCGTCCACCCCGACCCGGGCGCGACGTTCGCCGACCTGGTCGCCGCCACCCGCGCCGAACTGCGCGGCACCTATCCGGTCCGGGCGGTGCCGCTGGCCCGCGCCGTCGACGGGCTGCGGCCCCGCCCGGCGCTGGCGCCGGTGTCGGTCAGCTACCGGCGCCGGCCCGGCCCCGACCCGGTCTTCGCCGGGCTGCGCGCCGAGGTCCGCTGGACCGCGTTCAACCACGCCGCCCGCAACGCCCTGCACGTGCAGGTCGTCGACGGCCCCGAGCGGACCACGGTCAACCTCCAGCACGGCACCGGCACCGTCGACCGGGACAGCGTCGACCGGATCGCGGGGCACCTCACCACGCTGCTCGACGCGGCGACCGCCGACCCGGACACGCCGCTGCGGGCGCTGCCGGTGCTCGGCGAGCCGGAGCGCCGCCTGCTGCTGGCCGGCTGGCAGTCGTCGGCCGAGCCCGCCCCGACCGCCGACCGTCTCGCCCCGAACGCCGACGCCTCGGCGGCCGGCCCGCCGACCGGGACGGTGCCGGAGCTGGTCGCCGGCTGGGCGGCGGCCACCCCGGACGCGCCCGCGGTCGTCTTCGCCGGCACCGTGACGACGTACGCCGAACTGGACCGGGCCGCCGGCGTGCTCGCCGACCGGCTGCGGGCCGCCGGTGCCGGGCCCGGGACCCGGGTCGCGGTCCGGCTGCGGCGTTCACCGCAGCTGCTGGCCGGGCTGCTCGCGGTGCTGCGCACCGGTGCCGCGTACGTGCCGCTGGACCCCGACCACCCGCCGGCCCGACGGGCGTACGTGCTCGACGACACCACCCCGGCGGTGCTGCTGACCGCCGCCGGCACCGCCGACGACCCGGCCGCGCACCGGCCGGCGGTGCGGTACGTCGACGCACCCGCCGACCCGGCCCCGGCCGCCGCACCGCCCGCCGCCGGCCCGGACCCGGATTCGGTCGCGTACGTGGTGCACACCTCCGGCTCCACCGGCCGGCCGAAGGGGGTCGAGGTCACCCACCGGTCGCTGGCGCACCTGCTGGACGCGATGCGTGCCGTCCTGGACAGCGGCCCCGCCGACGGCTGGTTGGCGCTGGCCTCCCCGGCGTTCGACATGTCCAAGCCGGAACTCTTCCTGCCGCTGGTCACCGGCGGCCGGGTGGTGCTCGCCGCCGAGGACGACACCCGTGACGGCGCCGCCCTGCTCGAGCTGATCCGCCGGCAGACGGTGACCCACGTCCACGCCACCCCGACGACGTGGCGGCTGCTGCTCGACGCCGGCCTCGCCGACCCGGTCGTGGCGATGTGCGGCGCCGAGCCGCTGCCGTCCGCGCTCGCCCGCGAGCTGCGGCCCGCGGTGCGCCGGCTGGTCAACCTGTACGGGCCGACCGAGGCCACCGTGTGGGCGACGATGGCGGAACTCGCCGACCCGGTCGACGCGGTCACCATCGGCCGGCCGCTGCCCGGTGCCCGGATCCACGTCCTCGACGCGCTGCTGCGGCCGGCCCCGATCGGCGTACCCGGCGAGATCCACGTCGCCGGGACCGGGGTGGCGCGCGGCTACCTGCGTCGGCCCGGCCTGACCGCGCGGCAGTTCCGGCCCGACCCGTACGGGCCGCCCGGAGCACGCCTGTACGCGACCGGTGACCTGGGCCGGTGGCGTCCGGACGGGCAACTGGAGTTCCTCGGCCGGGTCGACCGGCAGGTGAAGGTACGCGGGCACCGGGTCGAGCCGGGCGAGATCGAGGCGACCCTGGACGGGCATCCGGACGTACGCCGGTCCGCGGTCGTGCTCCGCGCCGACGACGGCCGGCCGTGCCTGGTCGCGTACGTCGAGTTCCGGCCCGGCCGGCGGGTGGCCGACGCCGACCTGCGGCGGTTCCTGCGCGAGACGCTGCCGGGCTGGATGGTGCCGGAGGTGGTGGTGCCGCTGGCGGCGCTGCCGACCACGCCGAACGGCAAGCTCGACCGGGCCGCGCTGCCGGCCCCGACCACCGTGCCGCCGCCGGCGGAGCTGGAGCCGGAGGTTCCGGAGCCGGACGCGGGCGGGTTGGCCGACGCCGTCACCGAGATCTGGCGGCAGGTGCTGCGGGTGGACCGGATCGGCCCGCACGACGACCTCTTCGACGACCTGGGCGGCCATTCGCTCAGCGTCACCCAGATCGCCGCCCGGATGCGCCGCCAGCTCGGCGTCGATCTGCCCCTGCACGTCTTCTTCGACACCCCGACGGTCGCCGGCGTGCTCGCCGCCGTCGAAGGCGACGACGGCCCGCCCGGCGCCGACGACCCGCCACGGCCACCCCGACCATGACCGACCACGACTATCCCCGAGGAGGCCGTCCCATGCCGACCACCACCACCCCGGCGGGCGCGGACCGACCCGGCCACGGCGGCGTGGCCGCCCTGTCCCCGCAGCGCCAGGAACTCCTGGCCCGCCGGCTGGCCCAGCTCGGCCTGGCCGGGACCGCCGAGCCGGCGATCCCGCGGGTGCCGCGCACCGGCGGCGAGCAGCGGTTCGCCTGCTCGTCCGGGCAGCAGCGGATGTGGCTGGCCGCCCAGTACGACCCGGCCGACCCGTCGTTCCACGTCGCGATGTCGCAGCGGCTCACCGGCACCCTCGACGTCGGCGCGCTGCGGGCCGCGCTCGGTGACCTGGTCGCCCGGCACGAGGTGCTGCGCACCGTCTACGTCGGTGTCGACGGCGAGCCCCGCCAGGTGGTCCGGCCGGCCGGCGACGTGCCGGTGACCGAGGTCGACCTGCGGCACCTGCCGGCGGCCGGGCGCGAGGAGCGGGCCCGCGAACTCGCCCGGGACGCCTTCGCGGTGCCGTTCGACCTGGCCACCGGACCGGTGCTGCGGGCGTCGCTGTTCCGGCTCGCCGACGACGACCACGTGCTGCTGGCGACCAGCCACCACATCGCCATCGACGGCTGGTCGATCGGCAACGCGCTGCGTGAACTCGCCACCTGTTACGCGTGGCGGCTCGACGGCGGCACGGGAACGCCGCCGCTGCCGGACCTGCCGGTCCAGTACGCCGACTACGCGCAGTGGCAGCACGACGGCAACGCCGACGGCGCCCTCGGGGCGGGACTGGCGTACTGGCGCCGGCACCTGGCCGCGCCCCGGGCCGACGCGCACCTGCCGATCGCCCGCCGGCACGCCGGCCCGGCCCGGGCCGGCGGCGCGAAGGTGCACCTGACGATCGGCCCGGACCTGGTCGAGGGGCTGCGTACGGCGGCCGGCGGGGCGCGCGGCACCACCCCGTTCGTCACCCTGCTCACCGCGTACAAGGCGCTGCTGGCCCGCTACACCGGGCAGCGGGACGTCACCGTCGGCACGCTGGTGGCGGCCCGTACCCACGTGGAGCTGGAGCCGCTGATCGGCTACTTCGCCAACCCGATCGCGATGCGGACCGACGTCGACCCGGATCTGACCTTCGCCGAGGCCGCCGGCCGGGTACGGCGGGCCGTCATCGACGGCTTCGCCCACCAGAACGTGCCGTTCGACGTCGTGGTGCAGGACCTGGCGCCGCGCCGGGACGCCGACCGGCACCCGTTCTTCCAGACGGCGGTGATCCTGCACAACTTCACCGACGACGGGCCGTCGGCGTGGCCGGGCCTGGCGGTGTCGTGGTGGGACAGCCGGCTCGACGACATGCTCTTCGACCTGACCCTGGTCGGGGTGCCGCAGCCGGACGGCGGGCTGGAACTGACGTTCTCCTACCGCACCGAGGTCTTCGACGCCGCCGACGTCGACCGGTTCGCCGGCCACTTCCGGCAACTGCTCGCCGCCGTGGTCGCCGAACCGGGACGGCCGCTCGGCGACGTACCGCTGCTCACCGGGGACGAGCGGCGGCGGGCCCTGACCGACTGGCAGGGCCCGGTCCGCGACGTGCCGGCGGCCGGTTTCCCGGACCTGTTCGCCGCCGCGTGCGCCCGCACCCCGGACGCGGTCGCGGTCGGTGACGCCGACGGTGCGCTGACGTACGCCGAACTCGACGCCCGCGCCGACGCTCTCGCCGCGCTGCTGCGCGGACGCGGGGTGGGTCCGGAGACCCCGGTCGGGATCTGCCTGGACCGCTCGGCGGCGATGCTGGTCGCGATGCTCGGCGTGTGGCGGGCCGGCGGGGCGTACGTGCCGCTGGACCCGGCGTTCCCGGCCGACCGGCTGCGGCTGATGGTCGACGACGCCGGCGTGGACGTGCTGCTGACCCAGCGGTCGGTGCGCGACCGGTTGCCCGACCTGTGCGCCGGCCCCGGCGTCGTCTGCCTCGACGACGGGCCGCCGCCGGCCGCCGCCGGTCCCGCGCCGGCCGCCGTGCAGCCGCGCGCCGACCAGCTCGCGTACGTCATCTACACCTCCGGGTCGACCGGCCGGCCCAAGGGTGTCGAGGTCACCCACGGCGCGGTCGCCAACCTGCTGCTGTCGTTCCGCGACACGCTCGGGCTCACCGGCGACGACCGGCTGCTCGCGGTCACCACCCTGTCGTTCGACATCTCCGTGCTCGAACTGCTGCTCCCGCTGGTCTGCGGCGCCCGGGTCCTGGTCGCCACCTCCGCCGAGGTGGTCGACGGGACGGCGCTGCGGGCCCGCGCCGAACGGGACCGGGCGACGGTGCTCCAGGCCACCCCGGCGACCTGGCGGATGCTGCTGTCGGCCGGCGGGGTGCCGGCCGGCGTACGGCACCGGTTGTGCGGCGGCGAGGCGTTCTCCCGCGACCTGGCCGCCGAACTGTCCGGTGGCCGGCTGTGGAACGTGTACGGCCCGACCGAGACGACGGTGTGGTCGGCGGCCGGCGTCGTCGAGCCCGGCGACGGACCGGTCGTGATCGGGCCGCCGATCGACAACACCCGCATCCACGTGCTCGACGGCCGCGGCCAGCCGGTGCCGGTCGGGGTGGCCGGCGAGGTCCACATCGGCGGGTCGGGCCTGGCCCGTGGCTACCGGGACCGGCCCGCGCTCACCGCCGAACGCTTCGTGCCGGACCCGTTCGGCGACACGCCGGGCGGGCGGCTGTACGCCACCGGCGACCTGGCCCGCCACCTGCCCGACGGGCGGCTGGAGTTCCTCGGCCGCGGCGACCACCAGGTGAAGGTGCGCGGCTTCCGGGTCGAACTCGGCGAGATCGAGGTGGCGCTGCGCGCCCAGGCGGGCGTCCGGGACGCGGCGGTGACCGCCTGGCACGGCACCGACGACGGCGACGCCCGCCTGGTCGGGTACGCCGTCGCCGACGACCCCGGCACCGACCCGGCGGCGCTGTGGGCCGCCGTCGCGCCCGGCCTGGCCGCCCGGCTGCCCGGCTACATGGTGCCGGCGACCCTGGTCGTCCTCGACGCGCTGCCGCTGACCCCGAACGGCAAGGTCGACCGGCAGGCGCTGCCGGCCCCGGACTGGGGCGCGACCGACACCACCCCGTACGTCGCCCCCGCGACCTGGTCGAGGCGGCCGTCGTCCGGATCTGGGAGGAGGTCCTCGGCGTGCACCCGATCGGCGTCGACACCGACTTCTTCGCCCTCGGCGGGCACTCGCTGCTCGCCGAACGGGTGCTGGCCCGGATACGGGCGTACTTCCAGCTGGAGGCGCCGACCCGGGCGCTGTTCGAGGCGCCGACCGCCGCCGGGCTGGCCGCCGCGCTGACCGCGCTCGAACCGGTTCCCGGCCAGGTCGCGGCGGTCGCCGAACTGCGGGCCCAGATCGAGTCGATGTCGCCCGAGGCGGTCGAACTCATGCTCGCCGAGGAGGGCGGTCGATGACCGCGTCGACCGACCAGCTGCTGGCCGTACTGCTGGCCCGGCGCGGCATCGAGGTCGCCGCGACGCAGGCGATCCGGCCCGGCGACCGGACCGGGGACCTGCCGCTGTCCCCCGCCCAGCAGCGGATCTGGTTCCTCGACCGGCTCGGCGTCGGCGACTCGACGTACCTGATGGGCACCGCCCACCGGCTGACCGGCCCGGTCGACCCGGACGCGCTGGCCGGGGCGCTGCGGCTGCTGGTGCGCCGGCACGAGCCGCTGCGGACCCGGTTCACCGACCGGGACGGCCACCCCGTGCAGCGGATCGTCGACGCCGACGACCCACGGGTCGCCGTACGGCTGCCGGTCGTCGACCTCGGCGACCTGCCGGCCGCGACCCGCGAGACCCGGCTGCGCCGGCTGGCCCGCCACGAACTCGGCCGCCCGTTCGACCTGCGCACGCCGCCGCTCGTGCGGGCCGCCCTGGTCCGGCTGGCCGCCGACGACCACGTGCTGCTGCTCACCTTCCACCACATCGTCTGCGACGACGTGTCGGCCCGGGTGCTGGCGGCCGAGTTGACGCGGACATACGCGGCGCTCGCCACCGGCCGGCCGGCGGACCTGCCACCGTTGCCGGTGCAGTACGCCGACTACGTCCGGTGGCTCGGCGAACGCGACCCGGGGGTCGTGGCCGGGCAGGAGACGTACTGGCGGGAGCGGCTCGCCGGCGCCCCGGCCCACCTCGACCTGCCGACCGACCGGCCCCGGCCGGAACGTCCCCGGTCGCCGGCCGGCAGCCACCCGTTCCGGCTCTCCGGCCGGCTCACCGCGGCCGTCGAGGCGCTGCGCCAGCGGGAGGACTGCACGACGTTCACCGTGCTGCTGGCCGCGTTCAAGATCGTGCTGGCCCGGCACAGTGGCCAGGACGACCTGGTCGTCGGCGTACCCGCGGCGAACCGCTCGCTGCCGGAACTCGAGTCGATGGTCGGCATGTTCGTCAACACCCTGGCGCTGCGCACCGACCTGCGCGGCGACCCGACACTGCGCGAGGTGCTGCGCCGGGTCCGGCAGACCAGCCTCGGCGGGCTCGGGCACCGCGACGTGCCGCTGGAGCGGGTCGCCGAACTGGTCCGGCCGGACCGGGGCGCCGGCCGGCAGCCGCTGTTCCAGGTGATGTTCGTCCTCAACAGCGGCGACGACCGGCCGGTTTCCGGGCCGACGGCCACCGGTGCGGACCCGGCGCCGGGCGGGACCGGCGGCGGGCTGACCGTGACGCCGGCCGGGCTCGCCGGCGGCACCGCCCGGTTCGACCTGACGCTGCTGGTCGTCGACGGCGCCGGCCCGCTCGCCGGGCAGCTCGACTACGACGCCGAACTGTTCACCCCGGCGACCGTCGCCCGGCTGGCGGCACACCTGGAACTGGCGCTGACCGCGCTGGCGGACACCCCGGACCTGCGGCTTCGCGACCTCGCCCTGCACACGCCCGGGGACCTCGAACTGCTCCGGTCCGGCCTGCGCCCGGCAGCCGGACCGGAGCCCACCACCCCGACCGGGTACGTCGACGACCTGATCGCGGCGCAGGCCGCCCGCACCCCGGACGCGCCGGCCGTGGCCGGCGACGGGACGGAGCTGACGTACGGCGAACTGGTCGGGCGGGCCGACCGGCTGGCGCGGCGGCTGCGGGCGGCCGGGGTCGGCGCGGACACCCCGGTCGGGATGGCGCTGCGCGCCGGGCCGGACGGTGTCGTCGCGCTGCTGGCGATCATCCGCGCCGGCGGGGCGTACCTGCCGCTGGACCCGGGGCACCCGGTCGACCGGATCGGCGCGCTGCTCGCCGACGCCGGGGCGACGATCCTGGTCACCGACGCCGCCGGCCGGGACCGGCTGGCCGGGCTGCCGGCGACCGTCGTCGACGTCGCCGGGACGGCCGACCGGGGCGGCGACCCGGACGGGCTGCCGGCGCGGCGACCGGACCAGCTCGCGTACGTCGTCTACACGTCGGGCTCGACCGGGCGGCCCAAGGGCGTGATGGTCACCCACCGTACGCTGACCGCCCTGGCCACCTCGTTCCGCGACGTCCACGGGTTCGGGCCCGGCCAGCGGATCCTGATGATCCCGCCGTTGACCTTCGACGCGTCCGTCGGTGACGTGTTCCCGGCCCTGATCAGCGGGGCGGCGCTGCTCGTGCACCCCGACCCGGCCGCGCTCACCGGGCCGGCGCTGCTCGAGCTGTGCGTGGCGCAGCGGATCACCGCCGTCGACGCGCCGGCCGCACTGTGGCAGCGCTGGGTCGACGACCTCGCCGGCGACCCCCGGCAGGTCCCCGCCGACCTGCCGCTGACCGTGATGATGGTCGGCGGCGAGCGGGTGTCGGCGGACAAGCTCGGGACCTGGCACCGGCTCACCGGCGGCCGGACCGCGTTCTACAACCACTACGGTCCGACCGAGGCGACCGTGTGCGCCACCGTCCTGCGGTCCGAAGGCCTCGCCGACGGGTACGTCCCCGGCGGGCACCTGCCGGTCGGCCGGCCCCTGCCGCACGTGCGGGCGTACGTGCTGGACCGGCGGATGCGGCCGGCCCCGTACGGCGCCGCCGGCGAGCTGTACCTCGGCGGCGACTGCCTGGCCCGCGGCTACCTCGGCCGGCCCGACCTGAGCGCCACGGCGTTCGTGGCCGACCCGTTCGCGGCGGCGCCCGGCGCGCGGCTGTACCGCACCGGCGACCTGGCCCGGGTCGGGTCGGACGGCCAGCTCGAGTTCCTCGGCCGGGTCGACCGGCAGCTGAAGATCCGCGGGCACCGGATCGAGCCGGCCGAGATCGAGGCGGTGCTCGACGGGCACCCGGCCGTCGCCCGGTCGGTCGTGGTGGCGCGCGGGCAGCGGCTGGCCGCGTTCGTCGTGCCGGGCGGCGCGGTTCCGGGTGGCCCGGTGCCGGGCGGGGCGACGGGCCGGGCGGGGACGGGCGGGGCGGGGACGGACCGGACGGTGCCGGCCGCGGACGACCTGCGGGCGTTCCTGCGGGCCCGGCTGCCGGAATACCTGGTGCCGGCGACGTTCACCGCACTCGAGCGGCTGCCGCTGACCGCGCACGGCAAGGTGGACCACGAACGGCTGCCCGTCGAGGTCGCCGACGGCGGGCCGCCGTTCGTCGCGCCGCGTACGCCGGCCGAGGTCGCGGTGGCCGGGGTGTGGTCGCGGGCGCTGGGCCGCGACCGGGTCGGGGTCGCCGACGGGTTCTTCGACCTGGGCGGGCACTCGCTGCTGGCGGCACCGGTGCTCAGCGAGGTCAACCGGCGGTTCGGCACCCGGCTGCCGCTGCGGGCGCTGTTCGAGGCACCGCGGCTGGACGCGTTCGCCGCCCTCGTCGACGCCGCCGCGGCCGAGGCGGGCGGGGTTGACGCGGGCGGAGCCGGGACGGGCGGGGTTGACGCGGACGGGGCCGGGACGGGCGGGGTTGCGGTCGCGCCGGCCGCCGTCCCGGCGGCTCCCGTACGCCACCGGGGCGGCCTGCGCGCCGAGGCGGAACTGCCCGACGACGTACGCCCCGCCGGCGCGTACACCCCGGCGGCCGACCCGGCCGGGGTGCTGCTGACCGGCGCGACCGGGTTCCTCGGCGCGTACCTGCTCGACGATGCGCTGCGGCACACCACCGCCGACGTGTACTGCCTGGTCCGGGCCGCGTCCGACGGCGCCGCGGTGGCCCGGATCGAGGCGAACCTGCGCCGGTACGGGCGGTGGCGACCGGCGTACGCGGCCCGGATCGTCCCGGTCACCGGCGATCTCGCCGAGCCCCGGCTGGGGCTCGATCCGGGCGGCTTCGACGCGCTCGCCGACCGGGTCGACGTGGTGCTGCACAACGGCGGCGTCGTCCACTTCGTGCAGCCGTACGGGCGGCTGGCGCCGGCCAACGTCGCCGGGACGGTGGAGGTGCTGCGGCTGGCGTCGCGGGGGCGGCCGAAGGCGGTGCACCACGTGTCGACGCTCGGCGTCTACCTGTGCCCGGCGTACGCGTCGCGGACCGTGACCGAGGCGGTGCCGCCGGACGAGCCGGACGGCCTCTACGGCGGCTACAACGAGAGCAAGTGGGTCGCCGACCGGCTGGTCCGCACCGCGCGGGAGCGGGGGCTGCCGGTGTCGGTGCACCGGCCGGCGCGCATCACCGGGGACAGCCGCACCGGCGCCGGCAACGACGACGACTGGTTCAGCCGGCTGCTGCGGACGTTCGTCGAGGTCGCGGCGGTGCCGGAGCTGGGGTACGACGAGGACATGGCACCGGTCGACCTGGTCGCGGCGACGATCGGCGGGCTGTCGCGGCGACCGGAGGCGCTGGCCGGCGACCGGCACTACTACACGCCGGGGTTGTCGTATCCGGCGATCGCGGATGTGCTGCGCGATCTGGGTCGGCCGGTACGGCTGCTGCCGTACCGGGACTGGCGGGCCGAGGTGGTGCGGGCCGGGACCGGGGTGGCGCTCGGCCCGTTCGTGCCGACGCTGCCGGAGACGGACGGCCCCCGCGACCACCCGGTCTTCGACTGCACGGACACGCGGCGGTCGGCGGCGGCCGCCGGTGTCCCCACCCCACCCACCCCCGACACCCTGCTACGGACATACCTGAACACCCTCCTCCCCTGACCCGCCCGCGGCCGGCGAGGGAACCTGTGATCATCAGCTGCCCAACAGCTCGACACGCCGTGCGGACAACAGCGGAACAGCCAACGATCACCACGCATCACCACGCCCCACCCTCGCCCCTGCGCCCCCGCCGCCCGCCGCCGCCCCGGCCCGGCCCGTTGATCAAGGGGAGGTATCAGACAAACCCTGCCAGGATCTTGGCAACAAGTCCTTGATCAACGGGGCGGGAAGGGCGGAGGGGCGGGAGGGCGGGGAGGGCCGGGGAGGGTGGGGCGGGGAGGGTGGGGCGGGGAGGGTCAGGCGATGGCGGCGCGGCGGACGGTGTCGGTGCCGTTGCCGTTGGAGGTGGTGAACCAGATGGCGTTCGTGCCGGGCACCTTCTCCACCGCGCGGATCCGGCCGTACGTGCCCTGCCAGTACGCCGCCGACGCGACGACGCTGGTGCCGCTGAGTTCGAGCCGCCACAGCCGCTGGCCGCGCAGCGCGCCGAGGTAGATCGCGCCGTCGACGATCGCCAGGCCGCTGCACGAGCACTCGGCGGTGCTGCGCTGCCACTTCGGGCTCTCGTACGCCGGGTTGCCGCAGGTCCCCTCGCAGACCGGCCAGCCGTAGTTGCGGCCGGGCAGGATCAGGTTGATCTCGTCCCAGGTGTTCTGGCCGAACTCGGCCGCCCACAGCCGGCCGGCGGAGTCCCACGAGATGCCCTGCGGGTTGCGGTGGCCGAGGCTGTAGACCCGGCTGCCGGCGGTCGGGTTGCCGGGTGCGGCGGCGCCGGTACGGGTGATCCGCAGGATCTTGCCGTTGAGCGAGGACGGGTTCTGCGCCAGGTTGGTCTGCTGGGCGTCGCCGGTGGTGACGTAGAGGTTGCCGTCGGGGCCGAACTTGAGCCGGCCGCCGTTGTGGGTCGAGGCGCGGACGATGCCGGTGAGGATCGGGGTCGAGCCGGCGGTCAGGCTGCTGCCACCGGTGTAGGCCATCCGCACGACCCGGTTGTCGCTGCTGCTGGTGTGCATGAAGAACACGTCCCGGTCGGTGCCGCCGTTCCAGGTGGGTGACACGGCGCAGCCGAGCAGGCCGCCCTCGCCGCCGGCGAGCACGCCGGGCACGGTGCCGAGCAGGGTCCGTACGCCGGCGGGGGTGAGCCGGTAGACCCGGCCGCTGTTGCGTTCGGTGACCAGCGCCGCCGCGCCGCCGGGCAGCCAGCAGACGTCCCAGGGGATGGTCAGCCCGCTGGTCAGGGTGGTCGGGGTCTGCGGTACGGCCAGGATCGACGCGCCGCCGCCGGGACCGTTGCCGGGGTCGTGGGCGGGTGCGGCGCTCGTCGGGGCGGCCGACGTGAGCACCATGACGGCGGCCAGCAGGGCAGCCGCGTACGACGTGGTTCGGACGATTCTCATGCGCTCTCCTCTGACGGTGGAGATCGGAAACGCAACCGGATCATCTATCGGCATCTATCGATGCATATCGAGGATACGGACGGCTCGACCGGCACGCATCCCGACGATGCCGCTTTTCCGCCGGGGTCACCCGGACGGGGACCGCCGGGCGGAACAGGTCGACGCGAGTGACGGAACCGGCCCCCGGGACGCGGGGGAACGGTGGGCCGGATGGGCCAATGCGGACCATTGGTACCAAAGGGGCATTACGGAGAGTTTGCGGGTCCACGGTGAAGCAGCTCGACCGCGATCAGGCCGTTACAGAATGTGACTCATGATCGAGGGAACGAGGTGGAGAACGTGAGAGTACGGCAACGCACCGCGGGGCCGGTGATCGTCGTCGCCGCCGCCCTGCCACTCATCCTGTCGAGTTGCACGAGCCGGACCGAGTCGAAGTCCGCCCAACAGGCCCCGCCGCCACCACCCACGCTGACCGTCACGCCCGCGGCCGACGCCCGCGACGTACCGCTCAGCGCCGAGGTCGGTCTGGCGGTCGCCGGCGGGAAGGTCACCGGCGTGACGCTCACCGACGGCAAGGGCTCACCGGTCGACGGCGCGATGCGCGGCGACGGCACGTCCTGGATACCGAACCGGCCGCTGGACCCCAAGCAGGCGTACTCGGTGCAGGTCACGGCGGCCAACGACACCGGGCAGACCAGCACCTGGTCGAGCGCCTTCACCACGATGGCGAAGCCGACCAAACTGCAGCAGAGCACGCTCTACTTCCAGAACAACATGACGTACGGCGTCGCGATGCCGGTCACGGTGTCCTTCGACCCCGGTATCCCCAAGGAGTCGCGGGCCGACGTACAGAAGCGGTTGTTCGTCACCACGGACCCGCCGCAGCCGGGCGCCTGGCACTGGGACGAGTCCGGCAAACAGGTCTACTACCGGGCCCCGGACTTCTGGAAGACCGGGACCAGGATCAGCGTACGGTCGGCGCTGACCGGCGTGCCGATGGGCAAGAACGGGTACGGCGACGCCGACCGCACGGCCAGCGCCACGATCGGCGACCACGTCACCATGGAGATCGACAACGCGACCAAGGAGATGTCGGTCTTCAAGGACAACCAACTGGTCAAGAAGATCCCGGTGAGCATGGGCAAGCCGAGCACGCCGACGTCCAGCGGCAAGATGGTGATCATGGAGAAGTTCGAGACGACGGTCTTCGACACCCGCGGCGATCCGAACGGCGGCTACGTCGTCCAGGTCAACGACGCCCAGCGGCTCACCTGGGGCGGCGAGTTCATCCACGCCGCGCCGTGGTCCGTCGGCGACCAGGGCGAACGCAACGTCTCGCACGGCTGCACCAACGTCTCCAACGCCAACGCCGACTGGCTGATGAAGAACTCCAACGTCGGCGACCTGGTCACCATCAAGGGCACCGAGGTCACGCTCGACCCGGGCAACGGCTGGACCGCCTGGAACATGACCTGGGACGAGTACGTCAAGGGCAGCGCCCTGCCGGTGCCGCCGGACCTGCGCCCGGCCGGCGAACAGGCGGCCAACCCCGGCGCCCCGGTGGCCGGCGCACCACCCGCCGGCTCCCCCGCGCCGACCGCCCCGGCGACCCCGGCCCCCGCGGGGGCCGGCGACTGACCGCCCGCGTACGGCGGTCGCGATCGACCGGCGCCGCCCCACCGGCGCCCGGCGACCGGGCCCCGGATGCCTCCCACCACCCGGGTGGGAACGGCATCCGGGGCCCGGCCCGCTACCGGTACGGGGTGAGCAGGTCGAGCACCGCCCTCGGATCCTCCACGTGCGCGTTGTGGCCCAGCCCGGCCAGCCTGGCGGTGGGCACCCCCAGCGCCGCGAGTTCGGCGTCGCTGACCATCGGATCGTGCTCGCCGCGCGCCAGCAGCACCGGCACCCGGCAGCCGGCGAGCAGGCCCGGCATGTCCGGCGCGTCGACGGCGAACGCGGCCGGGTCCATCGCCAGCCGCCATCCGCCGTCCCGCTCCACCAGACCGGCGTCGACGACCGGGTCCGCCTCGTCGACCAGGCCGGCCAGCCCGGAAACCCGCAGGTAGCGGGCGGCGGCCTCGGCACGCGACGGGAACCAGCTGACCGGCCGACCGGCCAGCGCCGCCATCCGCGCCAGTTCGTCCGGCGTCCAGGCGACCTTCACCCCGAGCGTGACGACCGCCTCGACCCCGACCCCGGCGGCGGCCAGCGCCAGGCCGACCACCCCGCCGTACGAGTGACCGAGAACCACGACCCGGTCACCGGGGCCGAGCCCGGCCGCGACCTGCGCCGCCACGGCCGGATACGGGTATCCGGCCAGCGGCGCCGCGCGGCCGTGCCCCGGCAGGTCGGGGGCCAGCCACCGGCCCGGCCACCCGCTCGCCAGCGGCGTACGCCAGCCCTCCCAGACCGCGCCGGTGGCGCCCATCCCGTGCAGCAACAGGAGCACCCGGTCCCCGCCTCGGTCACCTACGTCGTCGACCATGTCGAGCAGTCTGCCACCGCCGGCCGGGACCGCGCGCCCGCCGACCGGCGTGTGATCATGACCGGATGCCGGTACGCAGCGTCCACGACCGCACCGAGTTGGCCGATCTGTTGGCCCGCCACCCCGCCCTGTACGCGTACCAGCTCGGCGACCTCGACGACTTCTTCTGGCCGTACACCACCTGGTACCGGCTGGCGGACGCGGTCGCGCTGGTCTACCACGGCGGCACGGTGCCGACCCTGCTCGCCCTGCACCCCGCCGACGGCACCGACCAACTCGCCGACCTGCTGCGCGAACTGGGCCCGCTGCTGCCGGCGCACTTCGAGGCCCACCTGCCGCCGGGTGCCGAGACCGCGCTCCGGGCCCGGTTCACCGGCCACGACCACGGCCCGCACCTGAAGATGGCGCTGACCGACCCGGCCCTGCTGGCCACGGCCCGGCCGGCCGGCGACGTCCTGACCCGCGCCGACCTGCCCGAGCTGACGAAGCTGTACGCGACCGCGTACCCGGACAACTGGTTCGACCCGCGGATGCTCGACACCGGCCACTACGTCGGGCTGCGCCGCGACGGCGAACTGGTCGCCGTCGCCGGGGTGCACGTGTGGTCGCCGGTCTACCGGGTCGCCGCCCTCGGCAACGTCACCACCCACCCCACCGCCCGCGGCGCCGGCCTGGCCACCGCGGCCGTCGCGGCCCTCTGCCACCGGCTGCGTGCCTCGGTCGACCACGTGACGCTCAACGTACGCGCCGACAACGCCGCCGCCCGCGCCGTCTACGCCCGGCTCGGCTTCACCGTCGTGGCCCGGTACGCCGAACACACGTTCACCGCCCGCCGGACCTGACCCCGCCGCTGCCGGACCGGTCGACGAGCCGGGTGTCCCAGGCCGCGACGCCGGCCAGCACCAGCGTCGCCAGCGCCGACAGCAGCAGCGGCGGCACCAGCAGCCCCAGCGGCGCCAACGCCACCAGGACGGCGACCGCCACCAGCCGGTCGCGGGACGGATGCCCGAACACCGCCTTCTTGAACAGCGCGTGCCCGGTCAGGAACAGCGCCGGCCCGCCCAGCACCGTCGCGACCACCGCGACGTCCGTACGGCCGGTCGGCCCGGCGATGGTGAGCTTGTCACCGACGGCGGTCACGATGATGCCGGCCACGATCGGCAGGTGGCAGTAGGTGTACGCGGACCGGCCCAGCCGGCCCGGCTCGTCGGCGCGGTCGATGACCCCGCCGGCCGCCTCGGCGACCCGGCCGAAGTACACCCACCACAGCGCGACGCTCCCCAGGAACGCCGCCGCGAACGCCGCCACGGTGTACGGGTCGAACCGCAGCCCGGCGAAGGCGGCACCGGTCACCAGGATCGACTCGCCCAGCGCGATGAGAATGAACAGCTGGCACCGCTCGGCGAGGTGCCGGCCGCTGATCCGCCAGTCCGCCGGCGTCGACCGCCCCCGACCCGGGATCCAGAACCCCCACGCGGCCGCGACGTACTCCCCGGCGACCGCGACCGTCCACAGCACCACCCGCCACGGCCCGTCGAGCAGCGCGCCGACGAGCCACAGCACCCCGGTCGTGGCCCGCCACACCAGGATCCGCTGGAAGTTGCGGCGAAGGTCCGGCCGCCCCCGGCTCTCCACCGCGGCGAACGCCGACCGGCCGACCTGCATCGCCACGTACGCCCCGGCGAACCACAGCCCCCGGTCGCCGTACGCCTCGGGCAGCGTCGCCGACATGACCAGCGCGAGCAGCATCACCGCGGTCAGCATCAGCCGTACGCTGGCCCGCCCCGGATCGAACCAGTTGGTCACCCACGCGGTGTCGACCCACGCCCACCACACCACGATCAGCAGCAGCAGGGTACGCAGCGCCCCCGCCGGCGTCAGGTCGGCCAGCAGCAGATCGGTGAGCTGGGTGACCGCGAAGACGTAGACCAGGTCGAAGAACAGTTCCATCGGCGTGACCTGGCGGGCGTCCCCGCGCAGCAGGTCAGCCCGGTCGCCCCCGCCCGTCACCCGTCCCAGTCTCCGCCCCGACGGCCCCCGACGGGCGCGCTTCCACCCCCCGGGGCGTTGATCAAGGAGAAGTTGCGCGACCAATCACCACAGAACAGGCACAGTTTGTCCTTGATCGCGCCGCCCGACCCGCCGTCGATCGCGCCGCCCGACCCGGGCGGCGGGTGCCCGGTTCAGCGCAGAGCGTCGTCGACGCCCGTCTCGCGGGGGCCGAGGAAGACCGGGTCCCGGCGGGTGTTGACGTCCCACACCGCCTTCACCCCGGCGAACCGCTCCCGGAACGAACCCCACCGCCAGGCCCGCTCGAACCGGCTGACCGAGTCGTCACCGACCCCGACCGCGTCCAGTCCGACCTCCCGGCACACCGCGACCGCCCGCTCGATGTGGAAACTCTGCGTCACCACGATCACCTGCTCGACACCGAAGATCCGGTTGGCGCGCAGGCACGAGTCGTACGTGTCGAAGCCGGCGTGGTCGAGCACCACCTTGTCGTCGGGAACGCCGTGGTCGAGCAGCCAGCGGCGCATCGCACCCGGCTCGTCGTACTCGGGCTGACCGTGGTCGCCGGAGACCAGCAGCGCCCGCACGGTGCCCTGCTCGAACAGACGCCGGGCCAGGTCGAGCCGGGCGGCGAGGAACTCCGACGGCTGGCCGTCGGGCCGCACCTGCGCCCCCAGCACCAGGGCGACCGGTGCCGGCGGCACCGACGCCAGGTCGTAGACGTGGCCCCGGGCGGCACGGCTGATCCAGGTCCCGCTGCCGACCAGCGCGGCCGGGACGAGCAGCCCGACGGCCAACACCCCGGCGACCACCAACCGGACCGTCCATCGGCGGCGCCGCGACGGTGAGCGAACGGGGCCGGACCGGAACGAACCGTCGATCATGAACCTATTGTGACGGCCGTCGGCCACCGGCGGGTGCGGGAGGGGTCCGTCCCTCAGCCGGCGCTCAGCATGCGGCCACCGGTACCGCTCAGCCGGCCCGCCGCCGGGCCCGCCTGGCCGCCAACTCGTCGTGCGCGGCCTCGTCGGCCGGGTCGGCCGCCAACTCGTCGCCCGTACGGGCACCGGCCGCCGGCTCGGCCGGCAGGTGCGACAGCGATCCCTGGATCTCCTTGAACGCCCCGCCGATCGCGATGCCGAAGACGCCCTGCCCGCCCTGCAACAGGTCGACGACCTCCTCCGGCGACCGGCACTCGTAGACCGTGGTGCCGTCGGAGATCAGCGTGATGCCGGCCAGGTCCGCGACCCCGCGCGAGCGGAGCGCCTCGATCGCCTTGCGGATGTTCTGCAACGACACACCGGCGTCGAGCAGCCGCTTGACGACCTTCAGGACGACCAGGTCACGAAACGAGTAGAGCCGCTGGGTACCGGAGCCGGACGCGTCACGGACACTCGGCACGACCAGTTGGGTACGCGCCCAGTAGTCCAGCTGCCGGTAGCTGATCCCGACCGCGTGACACGCCGTCACACCGCGGTAGCCGACCGACTCGTCGTCGAACGCGATCTCGCCGCCGGGCACGCCTTCAGTGCCGGGATGATCAGACGGACCGGGCTCAGGTTCTCGGGACTCGTGCATGCGGACACCCTCCCCGCCAGTGCGGTGGCACGTCGTTTCCGGGACGTGCACCCCTCGACAGGCCAACCCTATAGCGCAGACGGAGGGTCGCCGGGCAAGCTTTGCCACGACACGCCGCGTATGGGCGACCACGCCCCGCGTATGGTCCGGTTGGCGTCGCCCGGATCCACCGAACGGTCAGTCTCAGCCCGCGAAATCCTCCGGCCGGACCTGCTCCAGGAACTCCCGGAACCGCTCGACCTCGTCCTCCTGCTCGTCCGGAATGACGATGCCGGCCTCGGTCAGCACCTGGTCGGTGCAGCGGATCGGCGCACCCACCCGCAGCGCCAGCGCGATCGAGTCACTCGGCCGGGCCGACACCCGCAGACCGTCACCGATCAACAGGTCGGCGTAGAAGACGTTGTCCTTCAACTCGGTGATCTCCACCGCCCGCAGCGGCGCCTCCAGCGCCGCCAGGATGTCCCGCAGCAGATCGTGGGTCAACGGCCGGGCCGGCTTGACCCCCTGCTGCTCGTAGGCGATGGCGGTGGCCTCCACCGCACCGATCCAGATCGGCAGGTAGCGGTCGCCGTCAACCTCCCTGAGCAGGACGATCGGCTGGTTGCTGGGTAGTTCCACCCGAACCCCGACCACGCTCAGCTCGCGCACCGCCGCCTCCGTGTCGTTGTCTTCTTCCCCGGCACCGGGCACTTCTCCTGCACGGTACACGGACCTTGCGACGACCGTCTCCCGCGCATCCGCCCGTTTCCCGCCGCCCGCACCGCTTACCCCGCAGAGCCTACGGCACGCCCGTCACGACCCACCTTTGCGCATCGCCCGGCCCCACGCCAGGGCACGACTCACCGCCCCAGCGTGGACCGCAGCCCCGTCCTGACCAACGCCGCGTGCATCTGCTGCGACAGGCCCACCAACTCCCGCGCCGTCTCGGCCGCCCGGGCCCGGGCCGCCGGGTCGTTCTGCCGCGCCAGCGGCGCGAGCAACTGGGCGAACAGGCCGACCTCACGGTCCGCCGACGTCCGGTAGGCCCGCAGATGCCGCGGCTCCAACCCGAAGGCCGCCAGCCCCACCACCGCCTGCACGATCACCAGCGCGTCGGCGTCGTAGAACCCCGGCGACCGCGGCACCACCAGGCCGAGCCGCTCCAGCTCGGTCAGCACCGACTCCTCGATCCCGCCCCGCGACAGCAGGTCGGTCCGGGTCAGCCGGACGTCGACCGGCTCCGCCGCCGGCTCGCCGGCCCGCCCCGGCACCTCGCCGGTGGGACCGACCGCCACCAGCGCCGGACGGGGCCGGCCCGCCGGCTCGGCGTCCTCGAGCTCCCGCTGCGCCAACTGCTCCCGGATCACCCGCAGCGGGAGATACTGGTCACGCTGGGCGGTCAGGACGAACCGCAGACGCGCGACGTCGTCCCAGCTGTACTTGCGGTAGCCGGCCGGGGTCCGCTGCGGTTCCACCAGCCCCTCGGCCTCCAGGAACCGCAGCTTCGAGATCGTCGTGTCGGGAAACTCCACCCGCAACTGCGCCAGGACCTCGCCGATACTCATCAGCGGTTGCGCCCGCGGCGCAGGGTGAGATGCCGCCACCGCACGCTCGTTCACGCCATCACCTCACTCCACGGACCGGTGACCGGCACCCCGCCGGACCACCGGAAAGCACCTTCGCCGCACCGCGTCACCCCCGGCCGGCCTCCTCCGGACGCGGACCGGCGATGAACACCAGACGGAACTTGCCGACCTGCACCTCGTCACCGTTGCTGAGCGTCGCCGCCTCGACCCGCTCCCGGTTGACGTACGTCCCGTTGAGGCTCCCCACGTCCCGGACGGTGAACGTGCCACCGTCACGGTGGAACTCGGCGTGGCGCCGCGACACGGTGACGTCGTCGAGGAAGATGTCACTGTCGGGATGCCGGCCACTGGTCGTCACATCGTGGTCGAGCAGAAACCGGGCACCCGCGTTGGGACCCCGCCGGACGACGAGCAGCGCCATACCCGGAGGCAACGACCCCGACATCCGGCTCGGCACCACGTCGGCGTCCGGCCCCTCGAGCACTTCGTCGAGCGAACCAAGGTTGAGCGTCGACGTGACGTCGAGCGGCGGAAACTCGTCGTCTGGGCGCGTCATGCGGACCACCTCACGGATCTGTCTCGGTCGGCGTCTGGTGCGCCGGTGGCACCCGCTGGGGGTGCCACCGACCCAGCGGACGGCTCTCCCGTGCCCGGGAATGCATTCCGCAACGCGCAACTATCGGTTCTCGGTCGACTGAGCGAGCGTAGCCAGCCCAGAAATACAGGGCAACCAGACGCGCGGAGGGCGTCCGGCTCACCCACACGGCTCAGCTCTCGGTCAGCTCCCGGTAGGCCGCCGCCGTCAGCAACCCCTCGACCGCCGCCGGGTCGTCGAGCGCGATCTCGACCAGCCACCCGTCGCCGTACGGATCCGTGTTGATCGTCTCGGGCGTCTCGACGAGCCGCTCGTTGCGGGCCACCACGCGGCCGGACAACGGTGCGTAGATCTCCGACACACTCTTGGTCGACTCGACCTCGCCGAACGACTCCCCGGCCGTCACCGTCGCGCCCTCGTCGGGCAGCTGGACGAAGACGATGTCGCCGAGCGCCTCCTGCGCGAAGTGGGTGATGCCGATCCGTACGGTGCCGTCCGCACCGGCCACCCACTCGTGCTCGGCGGTGTATCGCAGCTCGTCAGGGATCACGGATCGTCCTTCGTGGTCGAACGGCCAGGTCTGCCGTGCCGGGCGCCCGGCACGGGGTGCGCCCCGGCCACTCAGGTGCCGGGGCGCGCGTACTGCAGGTCGGTCTGCTCCCGCAGGGCGGCCACGTCGACCACCTCGCGTTCCTGGACGGTCACGTTACCGCCGTCGCCGGTGACCGACGCGACCACCCCGCCGGGAATGTTGAGTGCCGTCAGCATCGTCTGCGGGTCGCCGATCACGAGGATCGTGTGCGGACCGGGCAGCCGCCGCCCGTCGACGTCGATCCGTCCGTCGGCGTCCAGGAAGAACGTCGATGCCACGATCCGCACCGACGCCCCGTCGCCGCCGGTGATCTGCATCGCCTCGGCGCCGGCACCCCGCAACTCCTGCACCGCGTCGAGGATCGCCGACGCCTTGACCGGCTTGCTGCCGGCGGAGAACCGGATCGACAGGCCGGCCCCGCGCGCGGGCAGCGTCCCGGCCAGGATGCCGAGGTCGTCGCCGCGTCGGGTGGCCTCCTCGAGCGCGGCCTCCCGGCCGGCGGCGCCGGAGTTCAGCTGCCGCTGGCTCTCCTCCAGGGCTGCGATCTCCTGGCGCAGCCGCTCCTCGCTGTTCTCCAGGTCCGACAGGATGCGGACCAGGTCCTCCTGCCGGGCCGTGGTGAGCCCGGAGTCGGTGGAGTTGTTCTTGAGCTGGACGGCCATCGTGAAGCCCAGCAGCAACAGCAGCACGGCGATCGTCGCGCCGGCCGAACTGATCTTCCGGCGCGGCGCCCCGTCGCCGGCCGATCCGGCGCCGGCCGATCCGGCGCCGTCGGAGGCGTCGGCGCCCGGGCCGCCGCCCGCGGGCGGGTCACCGGCCGGCGCGTCGCCGGATCCGGCCGGCCCGGCCGCATCCGTACCGGCGCCAACGGCCGAGCCGGCGGACTCCCGCGCCCCGGCCGCGGAGCCGACCGGCGGACCGCCGGCGGTCTCGACCGTGCCGCCCGTCGCCGGCTGGTCGGGCGTCCCGGGGCCGGTCGCGGCGCCGGCGGCGCCCGCCGGGGGCGCGGCCCGCAGCGGGACGGTCGGCTCGTCCGCGGTCGCGTCGCCGGGCCCGGCCGGCTCGGCGGCCGAAGGTCGCGTACCAGTCGGCTCGGCGGCCGAAGGCCGCGTACCAGTCGGCTCGGCGGCCGAAGGCCGCGTACCTGGCTGCTCGGCGGATGGCGGCCGCTTGCCCGGCGACTCGGCGGCCGAAGGCGGCTGAGCGGCCACCGGTCGCCTACCTGGCTCGGCGGACGGCGGTCGCGCGTCGGGCGGCGGGGTGGCGGCACCCGCGGGCAATGGCACGGTGGGCTCGTCGGACGGCCCGGACCCGCGCGGAGTCAGCCAGCCGGAACCGGTGTAGGGACGGTCGGTCATCGCTTCGAACCTACGCCCGGAAGAGGTGTCGCCGGATGGCCGCCACGTTGCCGAAGATCCGCACACCGAGGACGACCACGACACCGGTGGACAACTGGCCGCCGACCCCGAGCTGGTCACCCAGGTAGACGATCACGCCGGCGACCAGCACGTTGGAGATGAACGAGATCACGAACTGCTTGTCGTCGAAGATCCCGTCGAGACGGGCCCGGATGCCACCGAACACCGCGTCCAGCGCCGCGACCACCGCGATCGGCAGGTACGGCAGGAGCGCGGCGGGCACCGTCGGGTCGAGTACCAGGCCGAGCAGCACCCCGACGATCAGGGCGAGTACAGCGATCATCAACCGCCTCCGGAGGCGCTGGTGGACGGCCCCGCCCCGGACGGCGACGGGGTGCCGGCGGACTGCCCGCTCCCGGACGGCCCGGGTGAGGCCGACGTCGGACTCACCGACGGAGAGGGTACGGCGTGCCGCAGTTGGGGTTCACCGGCCGCCGGCAGGTCGAGGTCGTCGGCCCGCCGTACCTCGAACGACATGCCGTGGTCGGCGGCGACGGCACGCAGCAGGCGGGCCGCGCCGCTGGCGTTGAAGTCGCGTTCCATGTCGCGGGGGCCGATCGCGGACACCTCGTAGGGGCCGGTGACCGGGCGGAAGTCGACCAGGATGGCGCTGCCGGCCGCGCGGATCGTCGACGTCGCGGTCAGCCGCTGTCCGTTGATCGAGATCGCCTCGGCGCCGGCCCCCCACAGGGCGTTGGCGACGTCCTGGAGGTCCCGGTCGAGGACCCGGCCGAGGTTGGCGCCGCCGGCACCGGTCACCGCGTCGACCGCGGCCGGGCCGTCGGCGACCCGTACGACGACGCCGTCGCCGCGTACCCGGGCCAGGCCGGTGACCGCCTCGAGTTCGCGCAGGCGGGCCGCGTCGCGGTCGTCGAGGGCGGCGGCGCGCTGCCGGGCGACCTCGGCGCGCAGCGACTCGGCGCGCTGCTGGAGCCGGGCGGTGTCCTCCTCGCTCTGCCGGATCTGTCCGACCAGACCGGCGCGGGCCTGGCTGCGGCTCGGCTCCTCGGCCATCGTGTGCCGGTAGGCGACGCTGAGCAGGATTCCGACGGCGAGCATCGTGACGACCATCGCCGACCGCCGGGAGACCCGCCGCCAGCCGGTCACCGGGCCGGATTCGGCGCGGCGGGCGGCCGCGTCGACATATCCGGGATCGAGCGGGGTGCGGAACAGTTGGGTGAGGAAGTCGGGGGCGTAGGTGCGGGGCTGTTCGGCCTTGTCGGGGCCGGCGTCCGGTTCCGGCGCTCGCGTGGTCATCGCGGCCCCTCCGCCCGGGCGGCGCGGACCAGACCGACGGCCTGTACGACGTAGAGCGCGCCGGCGACCCAGTAGAGGACCAGGCCCCACCAGGCCAGCCCCCAGCCGATCGCGTGGGCGGCCGCGGCGGCGGCCGGCACGGCCGCCGCGAGCAGCAGCACCGGGAACGCGGCGAGGAGCAGGAAGGTGGCGGTCTTGCCGACGTAGTGCACCGGCGGCGGGCCGTAGCCGTGGCGGCGCAGCACGAGCAGGCAGCCGCCGAGCAGGACCTCGCGGGCCAGCAGCGCGGCGGCGAACTGCCAGGGCACCACCTCGCGCACGGTGAACGCGACGAGCACGGCCAGGATGTAGAGCCGGTCGGCGAACGGGTCGAGCACCTCGCCGAGCCGGCTGACCTGCCGCAGCCGGCGGGCGACGAAGCCGTCGACCCAGTCGGTGGTGCCGCCGATCGCGAGCACCACGAGCGCGGCCACGTCGGCGCGTGGGACCAGGAACAGGTAGAGGAACAGCGGTACGCCGAGCAGGCGGACGAAGCTGATCAGGTTGGGAACGGTCAGCACGCGGTGGGTGGTGACGGCCGGCGGACGCGGCACCGTGGCTCCTCCCCCGTCCCGCCCGCACGCGGCGGCCGGGAGTACGCACCGAACCCGCCGGCATCGGGCCCCGCCCCCGGAAGACCCTGGACGTGGTGTGACGGCCCGGACGACGGCTGCCTCGGACGGCGGTGGCGGTCGTGCCGTCAGCGCTGCCGTCCATCCTGATCAGTTGCGCAGCCACTATAACCGACCCCCTTCCGGTCGTCGGGGACGCCGCGACGCGGTCGCGCCAGGGTGTGCCGCGTCACTTCGCGCAAGGCATCCTAGGACAATAGGAGATTCCCGATCGAGCGAAGGAATTGACGTGAGTGACAGTCACGTGATGTTCTCGATCGGCTACCCAACGACAGCGGGCGCGCCGTTCAACCGAGGAGGATCATGTCCCTCACCGTTCCCACCACGCTGCTGGACGCCGCCGAGAACGGCGAGATCGACGACGAGGCGTTCATCGACTGCGTCCGTACCTCCCTGCCGTACGCCTGGGAAACCGTCAGCCGGGTCGTCGCCGAACTTCGCGCCGACGACGCGGACTACGCCGACAACGTCGTACCGCCACCGGGCGAGGCCGAGCGCGGCCAACTGTTGCGGGCCCTGGCCAGCGACGCCATCCGCACCGGCCTCGAACAGCACTTCCAGGTCAAGCTCGCCTTCCAGAACTGCCACCGGCTCGCCGCGTTCCGGCTGTCGGCCGCGTACGGCCCCACCTACCAGCGCTTCGTCTCACCGCGCAACCAGCTGCTCAACCAGTCGCCCGAGCTGCGCGACTGCTGACCGCCCGGCGGGCCGAAACGCCCGCCGGGCCGCACCGCATCGGGCCGACCGCCCGCAATGCCCTCCAGGAGCGGGCAACCCCCGCCCGCAGCAAACCCTTACTTCACCGCGACGCCGCCGTGGAAGGCGTCGGGCACGTCCTCCGGCGGGCCGTCCGGGCGCCAGCGGGCGACCGGGCTGATCCCGTCGGCGGTCGGCCGCCACCGGCCGAGCAGTGCGGGGAACGCGGCCGGGTCACGCATGTGGAACCCCTCCCCCATGAGCGCCAGCGCCTCCGGGTGGCCGGCCAGCTCCAGGCCGTCGAAGTCGAACGCGAGCCGGCTGCCGGCCGGGACCGCGGCGTACAGCTCGTCGAGGGTCCGGGCCAGGGCGGCGTCGTCGAGGAACGCGGCGAGCCCGAGGAAGACCACCCCGACCGGCGCCCGCCCCCACGCCGGCACGTACCGGGCCAGCAGCGCCGGGTCGATCGTCGACAGGTCGGTCGCGTCGCCGTACGCGTAGGCGGCCCGGTCGGCTCCGGCCAGGATCCGCTGCCCGAGGGCGATCGTGACCGGGTCGATGTCGGTGTAGAGGACCGACGCGGCCGGGGCGACCTCGTGCACGTTGCCCCGGGTCGGCACTCCGGCCCCGAAGACGAGGAAGCTGTCGATCCCGGCGGCGCCCAGGTGCCGGACCGTACGGCCGAGGAACCCGCGCAGCGACCGGAAGATGTCGGCGCAGGGGCCGTACGCCCCCTCGAACGCGCGGGCGGCGGCCACGTCGACCGGGAAGTGGTCGGTGCCGCCGAGCCAGTGGTCGATCATCCGGGCGGTGCTGGGCACCTGGGGCGCGGCGGCGGGATCGACCGCCGCTTCCGCCGGTGACAGGTCGGACATCGCCACGCCTCCGTCCGTGGCGACCCGGGCGACCGGCCGGCGGTCGACGGCGGTCCGCGCCGCCACGCCCGACAGGCTAACCGGCCGGCGACGGCCGGTGGGGGCACCGTGGTTCGGAAGTGGACGGTCCCGGGCCGCCGCCCGGCGTGACCGGCGACGCGCCGCCGGTCACGCCCTCCGCATCGGACTGCGGAACACCGCCGCACAACGACGGTCGTGGTGTTGGCCGCGGATGCCAGGGATGACTGCGCGATCCACGCGGTCAATGTAACGACGTGGACCGAGCTGGATGGCACGGTTCATGCGTTTTGCGTAGGCCGGTTCTCGTACATCGATGTCGCTTCGGCGTATTCGCCAGCGGAACGCGCACGAAAGGAGTACGCCATTGACATGGGCGTCATTCCTGTGCACGTCTCCACCGACCTGCCGCGGATGCGGCGGGCCGCCCCGGATGCCGGCGACATCTCCGTCCTCCTCGCCGACGATCACGCACTGTTCGCCGAGGCGTTGCAGACCCGGCTGTCCCGCGAACCGGACCTGCGTCCGGTCCGGGTCGCGTACAACGCGGAACAGGTGAGGGCCCGGATCTCCCGGGACCATCCGGCCGTACTCGTGCTCGACATGGCCTTCAGCAACGACAGCGCGGTCGCGCTGGCCGGCTTCGCCCGGGAAGCCTCCCCGACCACCCGGGTCGTGATGCTCACCGGCGTCGACGCGCCGAACTCGGTGGTCTCGGCGCTCCAGGGGGCGTACGCGCCTGGCTGCCCAAGACCGTCAAGCCCGAGCAGCTCGTCCGGGCCATCCGGGGCGTGACCCGGGGCGAGGCGTGGGTGCCGCCGGACGTGCTCGGCCAGGTCCTCAACACCCTGGTCGGCCTCGAACCGCAGCAGGCCGACCCGCTGGCCGTGCTCACCCCGCGCGAGCGGGAGGTGCTGCAGGCCATGGTCGACGGGTTCAGCCGCGTGCAGATCGCCGCCCGGCTGCACCTGTCCACCAACACCGTCCGCACCCACACCCAGAACATGCTCTCCAAGCTCGGCGTCCACTCGACGCTGGAGTCGGTGGCGCTCGCGCTGCGCAGCGGCATGCGGGCCACCGACCACTGAGCCCACCAGCACCGGCCCGCCGACCGGTCCGCACCGGCCGGCCGTCATCCCTACCGGAAGGGAATCCATCGATGCTGTTCAGATCGGGTGGCGAGATCGTCGAGGTCGAGCACGGACCGGCGTGGGTACGCCGGCTCCTCGGCCGTACCGTCGGTCTGGTGGCTCCGCCCGGGCCGACCCCGCCGACGGTACGGCTGCGGGTGCAGTCGCGCCGGGCCGCGTTCGGGGTCGAGGGCCTGCGCCGGGTCGGCGACGACGCGTGGTCCGACGGCGAGCGCACCGTCCTGCGCGACGTCGCCGGCTCCGGCTTCGACCTGAGCGTGGTGGCCGGCGACGAACTCGAGGTCGTCGCCCGCTACCGGCCCCGGCCGGCCGCCCGGCTGGCCAACCGGCTGTACGGCGACCGCACGCGGCGGCTCGCCGCCGCCGTCCTGATCCACTACCCGGTGCTGTGGCGGGCCGGCTGGCGCGGCCGGGTGCCGCTGCTCGCCACCGTCGTCCGCGGCCCGGCCGGCAGCCCGATGCTGGTCGGCGCCGGTGAACTGGGCCGGTCCCGGATCGTCGCGACCGCAGCGGCCACCGGCCCGGTCACCTCCACCGAACTGTGCGTCGCCGACGACGAACGCTGCTTCGGCCTGGCCGAGGCCCATCCGGCGGCCGGGCCCGGCACCGCCGCGAACGAGGGTCCGACCGGCCGGTGGAGCCAGGCACGACCGTCGGCCACCGTGCTGCGGATCGCCGAACTCGCCCCGGACCGGGTCGTGGTCGTCGAAGAGGCCCTGTGGACCACGATCGAGGAGGTCAAGTCCGACGAGGCGGCCCGTGCGCTGGTCACGACCACGTACGCCACCCCGCGGCTCGCCGGCTACTGGGGATTCGCCGCCACGCTCGCGTCGGCGACCGGGCGCGGCCCGGCCCAGCCCGCGGTCGCCGACATCGCCCAGGCGCACGCCCAACGGCTGCCCTGCCTGCGGATCGGCCTGCGCCGCGGCGGCCGGATGTCGATGTCGGAGCTGTGTGCCGCCGGTACCGCCGCCCGGTCCGGCCCGGCACGGGACACCGGCCGGGCCGGCGTACCGGTACCCGCGGGCGCCGCGCTCCGGGCCACCGGGACACCCAGTGCGACACCCACCGGGCCCGCCGGGGCCGGCGTACCCGCCGGGGCGGGCCGGTGACGGGGTGCCGGCTGCGGGTCGCCCTGATGATCACCCGGCTGGCCGACGGGGCCGGCGGGGTCGCCCTGCGCGGCGCGCTCGCGCTCGACCCCGCCCGTTACGAGATCACCGTCGTCACCGGCGGTCGCACGCCCGCCGACGACCCGACCGCCGACGACGTCCTCTTCGGACCGGAGGCGGTCAAGGACCCGCCGGCCGGCGACCTGCTCGGGCAGGCGTACACCGCCGGTCTCGACGTGGCCCGGGTGCCCACGCTGGTGCCCGGCGTCGCGCCGCGCGCCGACCGGGCGGCCCTGGCCGCGCTGACCCGGATCATCGCCGACGGCGGCTACGACGTGGTGCACACGCACACCGCGAAGGCGGGCACGCTCGGCCGGGCCGCCGCCGCGCACGCCGGCACGCCCCGCATCGTCCACACCTTCCACGGCCTGCCGTTCCACCCGTTCCAGGCCGGTTGGCGCCGGCGGGCACACCTGGCCACCGAACGCTGGCTGGCCCGGCGTACCCACGCGTTCCTGGCGGTCGGCCCGGCCGTCGCCGCCGAGGCGGTGCGCCGCCGGGTCGCCGCCCCGGAGCGGATCCGCACCATCCTGCCCGCCGTCGAACCGATGTGGCGGGCGCCCGGCACCACCGCCCGGGGGCTGGCCCGGCTCGCGCTCGGCGTGCCGCCCGGGGTACGGGTCGTCGGCACCGTCGGCCGGGTCGGCCACCAGAAGGCACCCGAGGACTGGATCGACGCACTGGCCGCGCTCGGCACCGACGACGTGTGGGGCGTGTGGGTGGGCGACGGCCCGGGCCGCCGGCGGCTGCTCGACCGGGCCCGCCGGCGCGGGCTCGCCGGGCGCTTCCGGCTGCTCGGCCACCGCGACGACGTCGCCGACCTGCTGCCCGCGTTCGACGTGTTCGCCCTGGCCAGCCGGTACGAGGGGCTGCCGTGCACGGTCATCGAGGCGATCGGCGCGGGCCTTCCGGTCGCGGCGACCGCCGTGGCCGCCGTACCCGACGTGGTGGTGCCCGGCGAGACCGGCCTGCTGGTGCCGCCGGGCCGGCCGCGGGAACTGGCCCGGGCGGTCCGGCACCTGCTCGACCAGCCGGCCGAGGCGGCGCGGATGGCGATCCGGGCCCGGGAACGGATCGGCGACCGGTTCACGCCACGGGCGCTGGGCCGGGTGCTGGACCACACGTACCGGGGTGGCCGGCCGTGGCGCTGACCGGCGGCCCGGCCGGACGTGGGACGGGACGCGACTGAACGGCCCTGGGCTCCGACCGGCGGCCCGGGCTTCGACTGATTGGCGGTGGGCTGCGACCGATGGCGATGGGAGATGTCCGGGTGAGGTACTGCGACCAGCGATGGCGACTGCTGCTGCCACCGGGGACCGTGGTGGTCGACGCCGAACGGCGCGACCGGGCGCTGCGCGAGCTGCGGGAGCTGCCGCCCGGCACGCCGGTGGCGTTGCTGGGCCGGCGGTTGCGCCCGCTGGCCCGGCGGGCCGGGGTTCGGCCCCAGGTCGAGTACGTGGCGCTGCCGTCGCTGGCCGCGCCACTGGCGGTGACCCAGGTGACGCTGCCGGCGTTGCGCTGGACGGCGCGGATGCTGACCGTACCGAGCGGGGTCACGCTGTGGCACGCGCCGATGTGGGCGGCGGTCCGGCTGGTCCGGGCCGCCCCGCGACTGCTGCGGTTCGCCCCGACCGGCGAACGCCTCCTCGTCGGCGCGACCCGGGCGTCCTCGTCGCCCCGGGTCGCCCCCGCCCAACGCGAGGCCCCCGAGGCCGGCGTCGATCAAGGGGATGTATCAGACAATCCCACCCATGATCATCACAACAACTCCTTGATCAACGGGGAGACCGGGGAGACCGGGGAGACCGAGCGGAGCGAGGGGGCCGTGACCGAGCGGAGCGAGGGAACCGGCAGGCAACGTTCGCAAAACGGTGCCGCCGAGCGGAGCGAGGGGGCGCCGTGACCGCGCTGGCGCGGCATCCGGAGCCGCGGTTACTGGCCGGGATGGAGTTGTCGCGGCTGCTGGACCGGCCCGGGGTGTCGGTGGTGCTGACCGGTGGCCGGTCGGCGGGCTCCGACGCGGTGTTCGTGATCCACGACCGGATCGGTCCGGACCTGGTGCTGCGGGCGCCGATCACGGCGGCGGCCCAGGACGGGATCCAACGGGAGGGCCGGCTGCTCGCCGCGCTGCGTGAGCGCCCGCTGGGCGGCGCCGACGGCAGTGTTCCGGAGGCGGTGGGTTTCCTTCCGGTGGACGGACGGCCGGCGTTGCTGACGACGGCGGTGCCGGGTACGCCGATGGCGGCCGCGTTCCACGGCTGGCGGCACACGGCCCGGCCGGCGGCGGTACGCGCCGACTTCGCCGCCGCCGGGAACTGGTTGGCCGACCTCCAGGCGGCCACGGCGGGGCGGCCGGCCCCGGTCACCCTGTTGTGGGACGCGCTCGACGAGTGCGAGGACCGGTTCCCGGCGCTGGGTCGGCGGCTGCGTGACCGGCTGGGGCCGACGGCGGACCGGCTGGCCCGGCACCGTACGCCCCGGACGGTGGTGCACGGCGAGTTCTGGTTCGGCAACCTGCTGCTCACCGACGGGCGGGTCACCGGTGTCGTGGAGTGGAAGGCGGCGGAACTGGCCGGTGAGCCGTTGCGGGACGTGGCGCGGTTCGCGGTCAGCTACGCGTTGTGTCTGGACCGGCACGCCCGGCCGGGCCGGCGGGTGCGGGGTCATCCGGGGCTGGTCGCCGACCGGTGGGGCGCCGGGCTGGCGTACGCGTTCACGGGTGACGGTTGGTTCGCGGGTCTGGTCCGTGACTACCTCGGTGCCGCCCTGCACCGCCTGCACCTGCCGCCGGAGCTGTGGCGCGACCTGTTGGTGGCGGGGGTGGCGGACGTGGCGGCGACGACGGCCGACTTCGACTCGGCGCGTGACCACTGGACGCTGCTGTCGCGGATCACCCGCGGCACCGGTCCCCCCGACGGGACGCCGCCCGAGCGTGACGGCGCCGACCGGACGTAGCCGGACTACGACGAATGGCGGACAAGCCCGCCGCTTTGGGTAGTCACAGCATTACCGCTTGTAGCGTTACGTCTGGTATCGACCCCACACGGAGAGGTGAACCGTGGACCAGGAGAGGACGCCGGCGGGTGGCGGCGAGGTGACCGGCGGCACGGCGGGCCGGCCGGCGCCGGACACGGCGGGACAGGCCGCGGGCCGGGTGCCGGCACCACGTACCGCCGCCCCGCGACGCCCGGCCACGGCGCCGGACGCGGGCCGCCGGCAGCTCAGCCACGACATCCACCACCAGATCGGGACGATCTCGCTGCTCGCCACGCTGCTCGGCGACGCCGCCGACATCGGTCCGCACAGCCGGGCGCGGGCCGGGCTGATCCTGCGCGAGGTCGAGCGGCTCGACCGGCTGCAGCGCGCGTACGACGACTGCCCGCCGGCCGGCGGGCGGACGGGTGATCCGCTCCGGCTGGACCTGGTCGCCGCCGAGGTGGTCGAGGCGATCGCGCCGGCGACCACGACCCGGGTACGGATACGGGCGCGGGAACTGACGGCGTACGCCGACCGGCTCGCGTACTGGCGGGTGCTGCGCAACCTGGTGCAGAACGCCGTACGGGCGGCCGGGCCGCGCGGTGTGGTCGAGGTGAGCCTGGACGTCGAGGACGGCTGGGCGGTGACCCGCGTCGACGACGACGGTCCGGGCCTCACCGCCGCCGCGGCCCGGACGGGCGGCCTGGGGCTGTCGATCGTGCGGGAGCTGACCGCCGGCTGGGGCGGCGACGTACGGATCGGGCCGGGTCCGCTCGGCGGCGGCCGGGTCGTGCTGTTCACCCCGACCGTGTCCCCCGCGCGGGAGACCGACCTGGAGGAGGTGGTCCGGTGATCCGGGTCCTGGTCTGCGACGACCACACCGTCTTCGCGGAGTCGCTCGCCGAACTGCTGACCGCCGCCCGGATGCGGATCACCGCGGTCACCGGGCACCCGGACCGGGCGCTCGCCGTGCTGCGCCGGGAGGCGGTCGACATCTGCCTGCTCGACGTGATGTTCGGCCGCGAGTCGGTGCTGCCCCGCCTGGCCGAGTTCCGCCGGGTCGCGCCCGGCGCCCGGGTCGTGCTGCTCACCGGCCGGGTCGACGCCGAACTGCTGGCCACCGCCCGGGAAGAGCAGGTACGCGGCGTCGCCGACAAGCGGCAGCCGGCCCGTGAGATCACCGCCCTGCTGCACCGGGTGCACACCGGCGGCACGGTGTTCCCGGCGGAGCCGACGCCGGTGCCGGTGCCCCGGGCGGCCGACCACGACCGGGCGCAGCAGGCCCGGCGGATGGCGGAGTTCCTGACCCCGCGCGAGCGCCAGACGCTGCGGGCCCTGGTCGGCGGGCACGACACCCGCAAGCTGGCCCGTACCCTCGGGGTGGCGCCGGCAACCGCCCGCTGCCACATCCAGCAGGTGCTGACCAAGATGGGCGCGCACTCCCGCCTGGAGGCGGCGACGACTGCGGTCCGGTTCGGCCTGGTCAGCCCGGAGACGGGAGACTGGCTCCTCCCCCGCTGCTGAGGTCGCGGGGAGCGCTCAGCGGGACGGGGTCAGGGCGTACGCGTGGCGGGCGGTGCGTTCGGCCAGCCAGAGCCAGCGGCGCTGCACCTCGCCGGTCGTCGACGCCACCACGTCCAGCGCCTCGCCGCGTACCCGGGACAGGTCCTCCGCCGTGGCGGTCGGGTCGTCGAGCCGGGCCGCGCCGGCCCGGAACGCCTCGGCCTGACCGGCGCCGCCGAACCGGGGCACCACCTCGTCCCGCCAGAAGTCGTCCCAGGCCAGGTCGGGGTTCCAGGTGAACCGGGCGTACGCCAGGTAGCTGATCTCGTTGGTCGGGTGGTAGGCGGACGGCTCGGCGAAGATGGTCAGCCCACGCATCCCGGCGGCGCCGCCCCGGGTGGCCATGTCGGCGTACATGTCGGCGACCAGCGAGTGCCGCTGCCGGTTCCACTGCGAGCCGCCGTGGGTGCGCAGCACGTTGGTGGTGTGCGGCAGCGCCGCGACGTGGTCGGCGGTGAGCCGGTCGCGGTTGTCGTACCAGAAGCCGCGGTTGACGCAGTACTGGTAGGCGACGTCGTCGGGCAGGTCGGCCAGCGGCTTCTGGGCGTCGAGGTCGAAGATGTTGTCCCAGTAGACCTCGACCAGGTGCCGCAGCGGCACCCCGGCCGGCCCGGTCCGCCGGGCGGTGTCCAGCAGCGTCGGGTAGACCGCCCGCATCGCCTCGTACGACCATGAGGTGCGCTCGCCGCCGGTGCGGGCGGCACACCGCCCGCAGGCGCAGCTGCCGTAGTCGCCGGTCTCGAAGTTGATCCCGCCGACGCCCACCGTGTCGAGCAGCCAGTCGATGGCGTCGCGGTGCCAGGCCAGGTTGTCCGGGTGCGACGGGCAGGCGGCCATCATGTATTCGCTGGCCGGGAAGTGCAGGTCGCCGAACTCGTCGATGTCGAAGCCGACCTTCGGCGGCAGGACGGCCGACAGTTCGGGACGCTGCCGCAGGTGGGTGGCGAGGTTGAACCGGTGCCGGCCGTCGAAGTAGATCCCGCCGTACGCGTTGACGCCGATCCCGGCGATGATCCGCACCCCGCGCGCGTTGGCGTACGCGCACAGCTCGCGGGCCGCGTCGACGCCGCCGTGCGCGTCGCGCAGCAGCCCGTAGACGACGATGCCGCCGATCCGTTCCCGGCTGCAGAAGTCGACCAGCCGCCGGTAGTCCTCGCCGAACGCGTCGGCGCCCTTGCCGTACGGGTTCAGCGCCCCGATCTCCTGCTGGCCGAGCTGCCGCTCGTCCCAGTTCGTCGAGTGGTCCCAGGTCCACAGGGTGCGCAGCGGCAGCCCCGGCTCGTCGGCGTGGACGCCGACCGGCAGCCCGGCCGGGGTGATCCGGCCGGCGAGTTCGCGGGCGGCGTAGACCAGGCCGGCGAACGGGTCACCGGTCAGCACCACGTCGCCGGTCTCCGGTACGTCGATCCGGAAACCGCCCTCGGGCAGCGCCGGATCGGCGACCAGCCGTACCGTCAGCGGGTCGGGACCCGCCGCGCGCAGCAGCTCCGCCGCGTACGGGGCATGCTCGCCGCCGGAAACCTGTACGCCCTGGACGGGCCGGACTCTCGTCACCTGTTACTCCCGATGGTGTCCACGGTCGCCGCCAGGTAGGGCACGACCTCGATCGACGTCCACACGCCGTGCGCCCGGTAGGGGTCGCGGGAAAGGACCGCGCGGGCCGCCGCCTCGTCGGACGCGCGCAGCACCAGCACCGACGCGGACAGGTCGGCCAGCGCCCCGGCGACGAGCGCGGTGCCGTCGGCGAGCAGTTCCCGCACGTACGCCAGGTGGGCCGCCCGGTGCGGCTCGCGCCGGGTCGCCGCGTCGGCGGCGAACGTCGCGGTGGCCAGGAAGCACGGGTCGAACCTCACGACGCGTCGCCGTCCAGGGCGCTGACCAGCCGCTGCAACTGCACCTTGTAGACGGTCTGCGGGCGGCCGGCGCCGGTGCTGACGTGCAGCCCGGCCTCCTCGGCGAAGCCGGCGGCGCGCAGCGCGTTGAGCAGCCGCCGGGCGGAGCGGGCCTCCACCCCGTACGCGTCGGCGAGGCCGCGGGCGGTCACCTGGGCGGGGTCCATCTGGTGCAGCGCGTCGAGCAGCCGCCGCGTCGACAGTGGACCGAGACCGAGCTGTTCGGAGACCCGCAGCACCCCGGGCGCGGTCTCCCGCAGCCGGCGCGGCACGGCGGCGTCGCCGGACGAGTACACGTCGCCGTCGGGGAAGACGACCTGGACGTGCCCGTCCTGGCGACCGAGCGCGAGCGCCTTGCGGGCGTTGTCCTCGGCGGCGGCGATGGTGGTGCCGGCGCCGAAGCCGACGGTGTGCGGCAGGTCGACGTTGCGCAGGGCGAGCAGTGAGGCGTGGCCGGCCCGCTGGCGGGCGATGGCGCCCTCGATGGTGCCGCGGGTGGTGGTGATGACGAAGGTGCTGTCGTCGACGGTGGTGAGCCGCCCGCGCATCCGCTGGGCGTGTTCGAGCAGCGCCTCGCGCAGCCGCAGCCGCTGCCGCTCGACCTGGTACGGGTCGCGCTGCCGGCCGGGCGGCGCGGACACCTCGATCATCATGACGGCGATCTGGGTGGCCCGGGACTGGCGTACCTCGGCGGCCAGCCAGGCCCGGCGCAGCGCGTCGCGGACCGCGGCCCGGGTGTGCTCGACACGCCAGACCGGCACCCCGGCGGCGGACAGTTCCCGGTGCACGGCGCCGAGACAGGTCAGGCACGCCTGCACGGCGCCGGACTCGTAGCGTTCCCGGTGGTAGGCGGTGATCTCGTCGAGGCCGGAGAAGAGCAGGCCGTTGTCGTCGGCGATCGGCCGGATCTCGGTCGGCGGTTCGACGTCGATGTCGTGGAACGTCTCCCGTACGGTCGCCGCCTCGATGGTGTCGACGCTGACCCGGGGCAGCCGGCCCGCGCCGGCGATGAGCATCCGGGACAGGGTGCGGTAGAGGTCGATGCCGCCGTGCGGGACGAAGTCGATCTCGGCCCGCAGGGTCCCGTTGGCGGCCGCGAACGCGTACGGGATCCGGCCGGTGAACAGCAGCACCTGGCACAGGTCGTCGAGTTCGCGGGCCAGCTCCGGGGCCTGCTCGGGGTCGGTGTAGGCGCGGGCGGTCACCTCACCGGCGCGGCCCTCCGCCTCGGCGACCGCCAGCACGAGTCGAATCGAGTCCTCCGGACCGATTATCCCGATCAAGGTCCCTGCCCTTCCGTCGTACGCCTGGCACCGGGGCCGCCCGCCGCAGCGCGCGGCCGGCCCCGGCTCAGCTCGTGTAGACCGTGCCGTCGAGCGCGTCGGCCGCCGGCGCGGCGAGCAGCGTGAGTACCCCGGCGACGTCCTCGGGACGGCCGAGCCCGGCCCGGACCCGCGCCACCCCGTCGGCGTCGGCACCGTTGCGCGCCGCCTCGTCCAGTGACCGACGCATCAGCGGGGTGTCGATGTCACCGGGACACAGGGTGTGCACCCGGATGCCGCGTGGCCGCAGCTGCCGGGCGAGGGTCAGGGCCAGGCCGTGCAGCCCTCCCTTGCTCGCGCCGTAGGGTACCGACCCGGATCCGGTCACGATGCCCGCCTTCGATGCCACGAAGACGAGTACGCCGCCGCCGGCCGCCTCGAGGTGCCCGGTGGCGTGCTTGGCGACCAGGAACGGGCCGGTGAGGTTGGCGGCGATGACCTGCGCCCACAGGTCGGCGGTCACCTCGCGGACGTCGAGCCCCTGGCCGCGCATGATCCCGGCGACGTGCAGCACGGTGTCGATTCCGCGCAGGTCGGCGGCGGCCCGGTCCAGGGTGGCCGCGACCGCCGCCTCGTCGGTGATGTCGAGTTGGTACCCGTACGCCCCCGGGCCGGCCTGCGCGGCGGCGGCGCGGGCGCCGTCGCCGTCGAGGTCGAGGACCGCGACGGCGGCGCCGGCGGCCGCGGCCGCGCGGGTGGTGGCCAGGCCGATCCCGGACGCGCCGCCGACGACCACGACCCGCCGCCCGGCGAGCAGCCCGGCGGTGGTCACGCCAGGGTCCGGCGGACCGCGTCGACCACGGCCGCCGCCTCCGGCACCACCGCGGCCTGCAACGACGGCGCGGCCGGCATCGGTACGTCGGGCGCCGCGACCCGGCGCACCGGGGCGCGCAGGTCGGCGAAGCACTCGTCGGCGGCGCGGGCGGCGATCTCGGCACCGAAGCCGCCGGTCAGGTTCGCCTCGTGCGCCACGACGAGGCGGCCGGTGCGGCCGACCGACGCGGCGACGGTGTCGAAGTCGAGCGGGTTGAGCCAGCGCAGGTCGACGACCTCGACCTCGATGCCCTCGGCGGCGAGCTGGTTCGCCGCGTCGACGGCGACCGGGACCAGCCGCGACCAGGCGACCACGGTCGCGTCGGTGCCGGCCCGGACCACCTTCGCGCCGCCGACCGGCTCGACCGGCGCGTCGAGGCGGACCTCACCACGGGTCGGGTAGAGCATCCGGGCCTCCGCGACCACCACCGGGTCGTCGCTGGTCACGGCCGTGCGCAACATCTGGTACGCGTCGTCGGGGTTGGACGGCAGCGCCACCCGCAGCCCCGGGGTGTGCGCGAAATACGCCTCGATGGACTGCGAGTGCTGGGCGCAGGCGCCCGGCGAGTAGCCCTGCTGCATCCGGATCACCAGCGGTGCGGTCCACCGGCCGCCGCTGGAGTACCGGGTGTTGGCGATCTGGTTGACGATCTGGCCCATCGCGACGAACGCGAAGTCGGCGTACATGATCTCGGCGATCGGCCGCAGGCCGGTCATGGCGCTGCCGAGCGCCATGCCGAGGAACCCGGTCTCGGAGATCGGGGTGTCGAAGATGCGGCGGTCGCCGAACCGCTTGTGCAGCCCCTTGGTGGCGCCGAACGGGCCGCCGGGCAGGGCGACGTCCTCACCGAAGTAGACGGTGTCGTCGCGGCTGTCGAGCGCCCACGCCAGCGCGTGGTTGACGGCCTGGATGTAGCGCAGCGACTCAGGCATAGAGGTGCTCCTTCACGGTCGCCGGGTCGGGGACGGCGGTGGCCCGGGCGGCGGCGACGGCCGCCTCGACCTCGGCGGCCACCTCGGCGTCGATGGCGTCGAGCGTGGCGGTCAGCGCGGCGTCGGCGGCGTTGCGGATCCGGACCAACGGCTCCCGGGTACGGGCGTCGGCGATCTCGCCGGCCGGCCGGTAGTGCTGTGCGTCGCCGCTGTAGTGGCCGACCAGCCGCTCGGTCATCGCCTCCACGATGGAGGGTCCGGCGCCGGCGCGGGCCCGCTCGACGGCGGTCGCCATCGCGGCGGCCACCGCGTCCGGGTCGTTGCCGTCGACGACGGTGCCCGGGATGCCGTAACCGGCGGCCCGCTCGGCGAGCTGCTTCACCCGGACCATGTCGTCGATGCGGGACATCTCCGAGTAGACGTTGTTCTCCACGACCAGGATCAGCGGCAGGTCGAGTACGGCGGCGAGGTTGAGCGCCTCGTGCACGTTGCCCTGGTTCATCGCACCGTCGCCGATGGACGCCACGGAAACGTCGCCGGTGCCCTGGTGGCGGGCGGTGAGCGCGGCCCCGGTCGCGACCGGCACACCGGCGCCGACGATCGAGTTCTCGCCGACGAAGCGCCGGGAGACGTCCGACAGGTACGGCGACGCGGCCCGACCGCCGCACAGCGCGGAGTCGCGTCCCATGATCTCGGCGAACAGGGCGGCCATGTCGACGCCGCGGGCCAGCGCCCAGCCGTGGCCGCGGTAGGTGGCCGACACGTAGTCGCCGTCGCGCAGGACCCGGGCGGCCCCGACCGGGATCGCCTCCTGGCCGTTGCACAGGTGGATCGAGCCCGGAACCTCGCCCTCGTCCTTGAGCGTCATCAGCCGCTCCTCGAACCGGCGGATCCGCGCCATCGACCGGTAGTCGTCCGCCAGACCCATCACACCCCCTGGGATCGTATGAGCCGTAATGCGGCTCGTTCGTTGGGGAGCCTAGACCACGCTGCGAACCTATGGAAGAGTGCAGGTGCAAGGTTGTGGCCGTTATTGGACTTAAATTGCCGGCCACGGTGCGGCACGCTCTCCCGGGCGTCGCACCGGCCCCGGCGGCACAGGGAGCGATGATGCGGATCACCGAGGTCGAGTCGGTCGTGCTGGGCGACGCCCACTTCGTCACCGTGCACACCGACACCGGACTCGTCGGCGTCGGCCAGTCCGCCTGCTGGGGCTACCCCACCGCCGTACACGCTGTCGTCGAGACGTTCCGGCCACACCTGGTCGGCGCCGACCCGGCCCGCATCGAACACCACTGGCAGCACCTCTACCGGATGGGCCCGTTCCGCGGCGCCGTGCTCGGCGGAGCCGTCTCCGCCATCGACATCGCCCTGTGGGACATCAAGGGCAAAGCCCTCGGCGTACCCGTCTTCGACCTGCTCGGCGGCCGCTACCGCGACAAGGTACGGCTGCACTTCCTGCTGCCCGGCACCGGCGCCGAGACCCTCGCCACCCAGGCCGCCGCCGCCGTCGCCGACGGCTTCACCGCCGTCAAGTTCGACCCGCTGCCGGCCAACTACGGCGACCTGTCACAGGCCCGGCTCGTCGCCGAGACGGCGAAGACCACCGCCGCCGTACGCGACACCGTCGGCCCGGACATCGACATCCTCATCGAACTGCACCGCAAACTCACCCCGCTCCAGGCGGCGGCCGTCATCCCCGCCCTCGCCCCGCACCACCCGCTGATGGTCGAGGACGCCATCCAGATCGACAGCATCAGCAGCCAGGCCGAGGTCGCCCGGCGCGCCCTCGGGGTGCCGAGCGCCAACGGGGAACGGCTGCACACCATCTGGGAGTTCAAGGAACTGCTCGCCCAGGGCGGCGCCCAGTACGTACGCCCCGACGTCGGGCTCGCCGGCGGGCTCAGCCACGGCCGGAAGATCGCCGCGCTGGCCGAGGCACACCACGCGGCGGTGGTCACGCACAACTGCCTCGGACCGCTGCTGACGATGGCGTCGGTGCACCTCGACGTGGCGATCCCGAACTTCGTCACCCAGGAGTACTCGCCGCTCGACGACGAACTGGCCGACGGTCCGGCGCGGGCCTGCGTACGCCGCGAGGGTGGTTACCTGCCGGTGCCGACCGACCCGGGGCTCGGGGTGACCCTCGACCTGGCCGGCGCACAGCCGCAGGACCTGACCGGCCGGCCGCTGACCCGCATCCCGCTGCGCGCTGACGGCTCCATCGCGTACGCCACATAAGCCTCGCTGAAGACGATATGTCTCGTCATGCAGCCTTAAACGCGGGTAATCGGGGTGGCGGATCTTGGATCTGATCGCAAGTCCTGACTTCGACGTGCGTGGTGGTTACGCCAGCGGATGTAGTCGCCGATGGCGGCGTCTTGTTCGGTGTGGCTGCAGTGATCGGTGCCGTTGGGGACAAAGCACCACACTGCGGCAAAGTCGGCCTCGATCCAGTTCAGGCAGGACGCGTAGGTCGCTGGAAACACCAGCTCAACGCGGTTGGTGGCGCACCATGCGTGGACCTCGAGAAAGTTGTTCACGATCAGGTGGAGGCGTTGGTCGGGTCAGCGGTGGCAGGGTCTTGAGGAAGGCCAGGAGTTCGCGCCATCGTTTACAGTCGCGGATGCGGTAGTGCAGCTATCGGTAATCAGGTCCAGGGTGGCGACTGCGCCGGATGCCCAGGTCACGGGTGTAGGTGGCCCGTAGTCGTACTGGCTGGCCTGCCGGGCGCCAGGCGCGGCCGGGCGGGGTTGCAGGTTCAGCGGCCGAACTCGTCCACGCAGATCACCCGGCCGTTGGTGAGTGGGGTGTGTCCTATAGGTCGAGAATCCGGCGCATCTTGGCGGTGAAGTCGGGGGTCGGGTGCTGGCCATCCACGTCTTGATGGCCTGCCACGACACCCCGCGCTCATGCAGGATCCGCCACTCACCGTCTCGGCGCTGATCGTGGTCACATAGCCGGCATGAATCGGGTATTCGCGCAGCTTGGTCCGGGACCAGCAGGCGGAGGGTTTGCTGAGGAAGCAGGGGCGCACCGGGGCGGATCTACTCATCGATACGCCTCGGTGCGCCCCCGCTCCATTATGGGTTGAGTGCGCCAAACCCGGGTCGTGATAGTAGTCGCGCCGGCCGCTCACGATGCCGACTCCGGCGGGTAGGCGGTGGTGGTCTGCCAGACCTGTTCGAACTGGTCGGCGAACGAGGCGAAGATGCCGTACGGCGACAGTTCGCGCAGGTGCAGTGCGGGGTGCTGGTAGCCGCGGGCGCGGTACAGGTGGACGTCCGACTACATTAAGCAAACGTCACGCCAATGGCTCGCAGATCACAGAGCGAATGATTTGTATGGCTGCGCGACAGCAAGAACCGTCACGCAGCCATAACAGACAAGTGCTGTTACCCAAGAATCAAGCTAAGCAACAAGCCTGCTTGGTTCCAATGCGCATGACCCTAGAGATCACCTACACCCCTAAGCGTTCGAAGCAAATCCATAGGAAATTCTATTCCACCCCACAAATCCGCATAAGAGTCCGCACCGCCACTATTAACGAGAACTTCTTCCGCCATCGCAACAACCTCTGAAATAAATTCGCTAACTCCGATGTGACCCGCCCACACAAGCTGTCCTCCGCTCCACCTGCGCGCCAGTGAGGTCATATCAGAAAAGCGGACTATCTGCAAATACACCTCATCCTTCGCGTTAGCGAAGAACATGCACGACCCTCCGGGCTCAGCCGGAAGAAATGAGAACGAAGAAGCAGAACCCCGACTAAGATCAGCTGCGGATCTAAGTACAGATCCGAGCCCATCTCCGACATATGTGGTGTGAAGCTCGACGTTCGCTTCAGGTAGAGTCAGCATAAGGACCGCATGCCCAACCCCACTAATCTTCCACTTCATCTTCATGGAATCTGGTCCGCTCCAAATACGGGATAGGCCGTGCGGAGAGAGCCGTCGGGGTTCAGAATAACCTCGACCGAGTTCTCACCTCTAGTCCCAATAGGGTAGCCAAAGTTTTCCGTGTGTATCGTGCCATCTCGCGCCGAACCGTCAGCGTTGAATCCGTGGTTAGGAACACCCCGCGTCCGGGCAGTATCCTCAATCAAACCGGGTCTCTGACGCCCGAACTTCGAGACACCGCCGTGGCGACAACGCTTCTCAGAACGGAGGCTCCTCGAACGCGTCGACGGGCTCCACGCGAGCCTCGCCGGAGAGGACGAAGTCTGCCAGTCCCAAGTCCACCTTTCGCACATCTTGGCCATGGGCCACCGCAACCACCGCCATCCAGCTCGACTCTCCAGGTAGGGAGTACCCAACCGGAGGTGGCATCACCATCACCAGCGCGTCGTGCCTGCAGAACAGACGAGTCGAAGAGCTTTCGGTCGCCATGGCGGGGAAGCCCAACGGGATGAGCCTGGTCAGAACCTGCCCGTGCAGAACTGATTCGGGCACCACGGCGGCAAGCTTCGATTCGGCTCCCACAATGGCCTCACGCACGGTGCAGTGCAGCAAAAACCGGCCGAGAGTCTCCCCGGTGGTGAGCCAGGGATCGGAGCCGTATTCGCGAACGACAACGACGGAGTCGTCTTCGTCCGGATCGACCGCCCAGTAGTAGGCTCCCTGATTCTCGATCCAAAAGACCATCATGCCGTCTTCGGATCTCGTCAGCTCCGACAGTGGCACCGGATAGTCCTGGAAGGTCACGGGAGAACCCACGGAGGAGGCTTCCTTGTGCCACTCGGCCAGTTCGTGTGGAACTCCCCGTGCTGGGGGCGCCAGGAGATTGCCACGACCGCCACCCGGGCCGTACCAACGTCTGAGAAACAGCCGGACACCGTCGCTCCGAGGATTGATCATCTCCTGCACGCCGCGATGGTACGACACCACTCCGACATGGCATCAGCGGTGAACTGAGCGCGGGTCCGGCGATGCCCGCGGTTCAGCCCTTGTGGGGGCAAACCTTCAGGCCCGGTCAACGGCCGAGACGAATATGCGGAACTCCCCGATCGCCAGTTCCAGTGACTCGGTGTCGCACGCCGCGCGGAACACGTTTCCCGTCCGACCCGTACCCCAGCCAGCGACCTGTGGAGGACTCCGTCCTCGACCACTCCCGCACACACCCCTCCATCTCGGTCCCGATGAGGTCGATCTCGACGAGCCAGCCGGGGTTGTCCAAGGTGGTGATGCGGACACCGTATTCGTGCTCCCACTCCTCGTCGCACTGTTCCCGATACCACGACTGGAGAAACGCCACCTCACCCGAGTCGCTCAACTCCGCCCTCCCATGGTCGCGCTCCGCTGCTGGTATTGCTTCGCCTCGGGGAGCAGCTTCAGAGTCTACGAAGCGAGGGCGCGACGGGCACGCTCCCCTTGGACATGCTGACGCCTACCCTGGACGCGATGGCGGAGACGGAAGGCTGCGTGCTCTGTGGGGGAAATGTCGCTCCGGACGGCTACTGCTGGCACTGCGGCGGCGCACAGCCCGCCTACCGGGCGCGGCTGGAGGTCACCATGGACGGTGGCGCGGCCGGCGTGAGTGACCGTGGGCTGCGGCGCGGTGTCAACGCCGACGCCATGGTGGTGACGACGGCCGGTTCCTGGACGATCGGCGTCGTCTGCGACGGGGTGTCCATGTCGCCGCGCCCCGAGCGGGCCGCCCAGGTCGCGGCCGTGACCGGTGCCGCGGTCCTGGCGGGGCGACTGGAGGCGGGCGCGATCCCGGAGGACGCGCTCGAAGAGGCCGCCGTCCGTGCGGGCCGCGTCGTCGTGGCCCTGGCCGCCTCGCCCGACGCGGCTCCCGCATGTACCTACGTCGCCGGCGTCGCCGGCCCGGCGGGCATCTGGGCAAGTTGGATCGGCGACAGCCGCGCCTACTGGCTGCCGGCCGAGGGAGTCGGGATGGCGCTGTCCGAGGACGACACCGGCGAGTATGACGCGCTCGCCGCCTGGCTCGGGGCGGACGCCGACGAACCCACACCGACGATTCGTAGCTTCCGGCCGTCGGGGCCAGGTCGGCTGCTGCTGTGCACGGACGGCCTGTCGCGCTACCTGCCGACCGCCGACGAGTTGCGGGCCGCCCTCGACCGCCGTAGGTCGGACAACAACCTCCTGGAGGAGGCACGTTCGCTGGTCGACCACGCTCTGCAAGCCGGCGGCCACGACAACGTGACCGCCATACTCATTCCTTTCTGAGCCGCCGCGTCAGCTCCGGCCGAGGAAGCGCAGCGCGTTCCCGGACAGGATGGCGTCGCGCTGGTCGGGGGTCAGGAAGTCGGACCTGCGGACCACGTCACCGACCGGGCGCTCCCCCAGCGGGTACGGGTAGTCGCTGCCGAGCACCACCTGGCTCGCCCCGAGGGTGTCGACGAGCAGTCGCAGCGCGGCCGGTTCGAAGACGACGGTGTCGACAAGGAACCGGTTCACGTAGTGGCTCGGCGGGTGTTCGGAGTTTCCGCGTACGGGGTCACCGCGGCGGTGCCAGGCGTTGTCGGCGCGACCGAGCCAGAACGGGAAGCTGCCGCCGCCGTGGGCGAAGCACAGTTTCAGGGTGTCCGGTACCCGGTCGAAGACGCCGCCGAGGATGAGGGCGAGGACCGACAGGTGGGTTTCTGCGGGCATGCCGGTCAGCCAGCGGGCCATCCACCGGTCGAGGCGGGGGCCGCCGGGCATGTCCCAGGGGTGCACGAACACCGGGGCACCGACCGAGGCGCAGTGTTGGAGGAAGGTGACGATGCCCTCGTCGTCGAGGTCGCGGTCACCGACGTGGTTGCCGATCTCGACACCCGCGTGTCCGGCGGCGAGGCAGCGGTCGACCTCCGCGCAGGCGGCGTCCGGGTCCTGGAGCGGCACCTGGCAGAACGGCACCAGCCGGCCGCCGCCGGCCGAGGTGAGTTCGAGGGTCAGGTCGTTGAAGATCCGGGCGACCTTCGCGGCCTGGTCGGCCGGGCGCTCGTACGAGAAGAAGACCGGGGTGGGTGACACCACCTGCACGTCGACCCCGTCGGTGTCCATGTCGGACAGTCGGGTCGGGGCGTCCCAGGCCTGCGGACCGACCGGGCGGAACTCCGTCTCCCCCACCATGATCATGGCGGCGCGTTCGGAGTCGACGCGGAGCCAGGGCCAGCCGGAGCCGCCACACGCGGCGGACAGGTCCGGCCAGCCCTTCGGCACCAGGTGGGAGTGCAGGTCGACGACGGGGCCGGCCATCAGCCCTTGCCCGGGTGCAGCGCGCCGCACCGGTCGCAGGTCCGGGCCTTCTCGTCGGCGTAGAACGCCTGGAAGACCGGCGGCAGGTCGGCGACGATGTCACGTACCTGGAGTTCCACGTCGTGGACCTTGTTGCCGCAGTCGAGGCAGTACCACTGGAAGCGCTCCAGGGTGCCCTCCTCGCGGACCCGCTCGATGACGACGCCGATCGAGCCGGCCTCGGGCCGCTGCGGCGAGTGCGGGACGTTGCCCGGCAGCACCCACATCTGGCCCTCGCGGATGTGTACCGTACGCGGCCCGTCCTCGGTCATCAGGTTCACGTGCATGTTGCCCTTGACCTGGTAGAAGAACTCCTCGTACGGGTCGACGTGGAAGTCGGTGCGCTGGTTGGGTCCGCCGACGACCTGCACGATGAAGTCGGCGCCGGTGGGGAACATCTGCTTGTTGTTGACCGGCGGCTTCAGCAGGTGCTGGTTCTCGTCGATCCAGCCGGGAAAGCTCACCGGCTCGGCGATCTCGGTCATGCGCGGGCTCCTTCCGGAAGTACGGCCACTGCCTGGATCTCGATGAGCAGGTGCGGGTGTGGGAGTTGGTGTACGGCGACGGTGGTGCGGGTGGGTCCGGTCTCGTCGAAGTATTCGGCGTAGATCTCGTTGTAGCCGCCGAAGTCGTTCATGTTGACGAGGTAGGTGGTGATCTGGACGAGGTCGGTCAGGTCGGCGTCGACGGAGTGCAGGATGTCGCGGATGTTCTCGATGACGGCCCGGGTCTGGGCGCGGATGTCGAGGTCGGTGGTGCCCATCGGGTCGACGGAGGCGCCGGCGATGGTGTTGTCCGGCCGGCGGCTGGACGTGCCGGAGACGAAGACCAGGTCACCGGCGACCTTTACGTGCGGGAACCGGCCGCGCGGGGTGGCCTTGCCGGCCACGATCCCGCCGCCCTTCGCGCCGGGCTCGGGTCCGGCGGTCACGGGATCGCCTTCAGCGACGCGGTGCCGAGCGATTCCACGACCGCGCGGACGTGGGCGCCGGGCTTGAGCGGTACAGCGGCCGTCGCCGCGCCGGCCAGGAACACCCATCCGGTACGCAGCTGTACGCCGTACCGGCCGGCGAGCCGGATGCCTTCGGTCAGGGCGCGGCGGGGGTCGCCGAGGATGGCGGCGGTGGAGCCGGTCTGTACCACCCGGCCGTCGACCTCGAGGAGTACGCCGAGGTTGTCGATGCCGGCCGGGACCGGCTGCCAGGGGCCGATGGTGTACGCGGCGGCGGAGGTGTTGTCGGCGATGACGTCGGGCAGGGAGAACGTGAAGTCGCGGTAGCGGGAGTCGATGACCTCGAGCGCGGGCGCGACCGCGCGGACCGCCGAGGTGAAGTCGGCGAGGGGTTCGCCGGGTTCGGGGAGGCGGTCGAGCAGGAACGCGACCTCGGGTTCGATCCGCGGGTGGATGAGGCCGCCGACCGATACGGTGCCGCCGTCGTCGACGCGCATGGCGTCGGTGAGCCGGCCCCAGATGACCTCGTCGACGCCGACCTGTGCCATCTTGGCCCGGCTGGTCAGGCCCATCTTCAGTCCGACGAGGGTTTCGCCCCGGGCGAGGCGGTGGGCGACCAGGGCTTCCTGGACGGCGTACGCGGTGTCGACGTCGATGCCCGCGTCGGCGGCGAGCTGCGGGATCGCGGTCGCGGTCTGCGCGGCGTCGTCGAGTCGTTCGGCGATGGTGGCGAGGTCGGTCACGGCTTGCCCTCCTTGCCGCCGACCAGGTCGAGGGCAACGTCGACGATCATGTCCTCCTGACCGCCGACCATCCGGCGGCGGCCCAACTCGACCAGGATCGAACGGACGTCGACCCCATACCGGTCCGACGCCCGCTCCGCATGCCGCAGGAAGCTGGAGTACACCCCGGCATAGCCCAGCGTCAGGGTCTCCCGGTCCACGCGCACGGGCCGGTCCTGCAACGGCCGGACCAGGTCCTCGGCGGCGTCCATCAACGCGAACACGTCACAACCGTGCTCCCAACCGTGCAACTCCGCGACCGCGACGAACACCTCCAGCGGGGCGTTCCCGGCGCCGGCGCCGTGCCCGGCCAGAGACGCATCCACTCTCGTGGTGCCGTGCTCGACCGCGACGACACTGTTCGCCACACCCAACGACAGGTTGTGGTGGGCGTGGATCCCGATCTGCGTGCCCGGGTCGAGGACCTGCCGGTACGCATCCACCCGCTCCGCCACGTCACGCATCAACAGCCGACCACCCGAGTCGGTGACATACACACAGTGCGCCCCGTACGACTCCATCAACCTCGCCTGCCCGGCGAGACCCTTCGGGTCGTTCATGTGCGACATCATCAGGAACCCGGACACGTCCATACCGTTCTCCCGCGCCCAGCCGATGTGCTGGGCGGAGATGTCCGCCTCCGTGCAATGCGTCGCGATCCGCACACTGGTCACCCCGAGATCACGGGCGGCCTTCAAATCGGCGATCGTGCCGATCCCGGGCAGCAGCAACGTCGTCAACTTCGCGTTCGTCACCGCCTCCGCCACCGCCGCGATCCAGTCCGCGTCCGACGCCGCACCATGGCCGTAGTTCACCGACGAGCCGGCCAGACCGTCGCCGTGCGCGACCTCGATCGCCGCCACACCAGCACTGTCGAGGGCGGCGGCGATCGACCGGACCTGGTCGACGGTGAACTGATGCCGCACCGCGTGCATCCCGTCCCGCAACGTCACATCCTGGATATACAAGCTCATGCCGGCACCCCCTTCTCGGCGCGCAGTGCCACCATCCGCTCCGCCGTCCGCAACGCGGCCGACGTCATGATGTCCAGATTCCCCGCATACGCCGGCAGGTAGTGCCCGGCCCCGGACACCTCCAGGAACACCGACACCTGCACCCCGGCGAACGCCGTTCCCAGAGCCGGCACGTAGGCGTCCACGTCGTCGAACTGCACCGTCTGCTTGAGTCGGTAGCCAGGAACGTACTCGGCCACGGTGGCGACCATCGCCTCCACCGACGCGGTGATAGCGGCCCGGTCCACATTCCGGTCCGGGCACAGGCAGTACACCGTGTCGCGCATCAACAGCGGCGGATCAGCCGGGTTCAACACGATGATCGCCTTACCCGCCCGAGCCCCACCCACGACCTCGATCGCCCGCGCCGTCGTCTCGGTGAACTCGTCGATGTTCGCCCGCGTCCCCGGCCCCGCCGACCGCGACGCGATCGACGCCACGATCTCCGCATACGCCACCGGCGTGACCTGTCCGACCGCCGCGACGATCGGGACGGTCGCCTGACCGCCGCAGGTCACCATGTTCACGTTCGGCTCGCCCAGATGCTCGTCCAGATTCACCGGCGGCACGACGTACGGACCGACAGCGGCCGGGGTCAGATCCACCACCAGACGGCCATGCTCCCGCAGAAGTTCGGCGTGCCGCTTGTGCGCGCCCGCCGACGTCGCGTCGAAGACCACCTGCACATCGGCAAACTCCGGCATCCCGAGCAGCCCGTCGATGCCCTCGGCCGTGGTCGCCACACCAAGCCGGCGGGCCCGGGCCAGACCGTCGGAGTCGGGGTCGATACCGACCATCGCGACCATCCGCAACGACTCCGACAACCGCAACACCTTGATCATCAGATCGGTACCGATGTTCCCCGACCCGATCACCGCCACACCCGTGGTCATGACGTCTCCTCGCTCTGTCCACGGCCGGCACAGCCCACACCGGGCCAGCCGATCCGGTCACCCCGTCCGACCATCACGACCCTCCCGAGAAGCAGACCCGCACCGAACCCACGCCGGAGATCCGCGCCTCGTACGCCGCCCCCGACGTGACCGACACCATCGGCCCCAACGCACCCGACAACACCACGTCCCCGGCGCTCAGGGGGTTGCCGGCGGCGGCCAGCGTCTGCGCCAACCACGCGACCGCGTGCACCGGATTACCCAGACAGGCGGCGCCCGCGCCGACCGACACCGGCTCACCCGCGTGCTCCAGGACCATGCCCGCCACCCGAAGGTCGACGTCCGACAGGCGCCGGGGCTGATTACCCAGCACGAACAGACCCGACGACGCGTTGTCCGCGACCGTGTCCACGATCGAAATGTCCCAACCCGCGATCCGCGAATCCACGATCTCGACCGCCGGAAGGATGTGGTCGGTCGCCCGGATCACGTCGGCGACCGTCACCCGCTCGAACGGCAGATCAGCGCCGAGGACGAACGCGACCTCCGCCTCCACCCGAGGCTGGATCAACCCACCCAGGTCGACCTCGCCGCCGTCCGGGACCGCCATGTCAGCGAACAACACCCCGAAGTCGGGCTGGAACACCCCGAACGCCTGCTGCACCGCCGGCGACGTCAAACCAATCTTCGCCCCGACCCGACGCCGACCAGCCGCCAACCAATCGGCGACCTGCGCCTGCTGAACGGCGTATGCCGCGTCGACATCGCCGACCGGCAGAACCGCCTCCCGCAACGGCGCCACCGGCGTCCCGGTCTCGTAAGCGCCGCGCAGCAACGCCGCCGCATCATCCACAAAGGTCATGACAGATCCACACACACGTTCGTCAGCTCCGAATAGAAGTCCAGGGAATGGGTGCCACCCTCACGCCCGACACCAGACGCCTTCACCCCACCGAACGGCGTCCGCAGATCCCGCAGGAACCACGTGTTCACCCACACGATCCCCGCCTCCAAACGGGCACCAGCACGGTGCGCCCGACCGACATCCCGCGTCCACACCGTCCCCGCAAGCCCGTACTCACTGTCATTCGCCACAGCGAACGCCTCGTCCTCGTCATCGAACGGCGCCACGTGGCAGACAGGCCCGAACACCTCCTCGCGGTTCACCCGCGCGGAAGGACCGAGGCCGGTCAACACCGTCGGCTGGACATAGGCACCACCGTCGCGGCCGTCACCGAACTCCGGCACCCCACCACCAGCCAGAACCGTCGCACCCTCGGCACGGGCCAGGTCGTAATAACCGAGGACCTTCTCCCGATGCCTGTGCGAAATCAACGGCATGTTCACCGTCGCCTCGTCAGCCGGCCAGCCGAAGCTCAACTCGTCCGCCCGCTTCGCCAACCGGGACACGAACTCCTCGAACACCGGCCGCTCAACATAGAGCCGTTCCGTGCACAGACACACCTGGCCACCGTTGGTGAACGACGACCGCACCGAGCCCTCGACAGCCGCGTCCAGATCCGCGTCGGCGAAGACGAGGCCGGCGTTCTTGCCGCCCAACTCGAACGACACCGCCTTCACCCCATCCGCCGCCGCCCGCATGATCGCCCCACCAGTAGCCGACTCACCCGTGAACGTGATCGCATCCACCCCCGGATGCCGAGTCAAAAACTCCCCCGCCGACCCCGGACCGAACCCATGCACCACATTGAAAACACCATCCGGAACCCCCGCCGCCGCCATCACCTCGGCCAACAACGTCGCCGACGACGGCGTCTCCTCCGACGGCTTCACAACCACCGCATTCCCACACGCCAGAGCCGGCGCGACCTTCCACGTCAACAGCAGCAACGGCAGATTCCACGGCACGATCACCGCCACCACACCCACCGGCTTACGCACCGCATAATTCAGAGCCCGACCACCCGACGGGGTCACCGTCGTAAAAGACTCCGTCGGCGCCGTCGACACGATCTCCGCAAAGGCACGGAAGTTCGCCGCACCACGCGGAATATCCAGACTCCGCGCCTGCGAAATCGACTTACCCGTATCACCGACCTCCGCCGCCACCAGATCATCGAACCGACGCTCCAACTCGTCGGCCACCCGATACAACACCGCCGCCCGCTCCCGCTCACCCATCCGACCCCACGGACCAGCCAACGCCGACCGCGCCGCACCCACCGCAGCGTCCACCATGGACCGATCAGCCTCGGCGACCTCGAAGATGGTCTGGCCGGTGACCGGAGAGATCTTCGGGAACCGGTTGCCGGTGTCGACGAACTCGCCGCCGACGTAGTTGCGCAGCAGGCCGGGCTGGCCGGACGGCTGCCCCGACATCAGGTCGGGATGCCAGAGGTTCACGCCTCCCCCTCTCCGGTGCCGGGCCGCCGGCGCCGGCTGGTGCCGCCGGTGCCGGCGGCTCGCTTCGCAACGGCGGCGCCCAGAGCCCCGATCAGGAGCGCCGCCGCCCCGGCCACCGCCGCGCCGAGCACCCGGTGCTGGGTGCGGACCCGCCGCTGCACCTGGGCGTACGGCGTGGTGGAGAAGGAGACCATCTCGTAGCGGGAGACGTACCGGCCGGGCAGCGCCTTCTCCAGCGCGTGCTCGACCTTGCGCCCGTACTGGAAAACGGGCGAGGCGACCTTGTCGCGCATCTCGACGAAGTTGGCGAGTGCCATCTGGGCGATCGCCTCGGTGTCGTCGCGCCGGCGCTCCTCGAACAGCGGCAGGGCGCGCGCCCAGTCGTCGCCGGTGTCGTCGAGGCAGCGGTCGAGCACGACGACGTCCTCGAAGGCGCAGTTGGCGCCCTGGCCGTAGAACGGGACGATGGCGTGCGCGGCGTCGCCGAGCAGCCCGATCCGACCGTTGGCCTGCCAGGGGCCGCACCGTACGGTGCCGAGCAGGCCGACCGGGTTGTGCTGGTAGTCGTCGACCAGGTTCGGGGCGAGTGGCGGCAGGTCCGGGTAGTGGGTGGCGAAGTGCCGTTCGATGGCCGCCGGGCTCGACAGGGACGCGAAGCTGCCGGTGCCGCCGGTCGGCCAGAAGAGGGTGCAGGTGAACGACCGGTCCGGGTTGGGCAGGGCGATCATCATCGAGGTGCCGCGCGGCCAGATGTGCAGGGCGCCGGGGTCGAGGGCGAAGTCGCCGTCGACCGGCGGGATGGTGAGTTCCTTGTAGCCGTAGTCGAGGAAGTCCAGGCTCTCGGTGAGCAGGTCGTGGGCGAGCAGCTGGCCGCGTACGGCGGACCCGGCGCCGTCGGTGCCGATGACCACGTCGGCGTCGGCGTGGGCTTCGCCGTCCGGGGTCTGGTACGTCATCGCTCCGGTCGCCGGATCGAGATCGACGAGCCGGTGCGAGAAGACGATCTCGACTCCGTCGGCGGCCTCGGCCGCGTCGAGCAGGGCGTTGTTGAGCGCGCCACGGCTGATCGAGTTGATGGCCCGGTCGCCGCCGGCGCTGTAGAGCTGGAGGTCGAGCGGCCCGGCGACCGGGTGGATCATGCGGCCGCGCATCGGAAGCGCGTCGGCCATGACCTGCTTGTCGAGGCCGATGCGGCGCAGTGCGTCGAGGCCGCGTTCGGAGAGCGCCAGGTTGATCGAGCGGCCGCGCTCGGCGGTGCCGCCGCGCGGGTCGGGGCGCCGTTCGTAGACGGTGACCCGGTGGCCGCGTCGGGCCAGGTAGCAGGCGAGCAGGCAGCCGGCCAGTCCCGCGCCGACGACCGCGACCCGCGATCGACTAGTCACGTCCCCACTCCTTCACCGTCGCGGCGAGGGCCTGCGCGGCCCGCCAACAGTCGTGGTACGTCGAGTACAGCGGCACCGGCGCGAACCGTACGACGTCGGGTTCGCGGGCGTCGGCGATCACGCCGTGTTCGTGTCGCAGCCGGCGGGTCAGGTCGGAGGCGCTGCCGTCGCCGATGCGTACCGACAGCTGGCAGCCGCGCCGGGCCGGGTCGCGCGGGGTGATCACGGTGAGCGGCCGGTTCGCGGTGACCTCGTCGAGCAGTTCCTCGAGGTAGCCGGTGAGGCGCAGGCTGCGCTCGCGCAGGGTGGCCATCCCGACCCGGTCGAAGATCTCCAGCGAGGTACGTACCGGACCCATCGCGTAGATCGGCGGATTGGAGATCTGCCAGGCGTCGACGGTCGCCGGCGGCCGGGACACCGGGGTCATCTCGAACCGGGTCGCCGGCTCGGTGCTCCACCAGCCCTCGAACCGGGGCAGGTCGACGCCGTGGTGGCGCTCGTGGACGAACGCGCCGGCAAGCGCGCCGGGGCCGGAGTTGAGGTACTTGTACGAGCACCAGGCGGCGAAGTCGACGTCCCAGTCGTGCAGTTTCAGCGGCACGTTGCCGGCGGCGTGCGCCAGATCCCAGCCGACGACGGCACCGGCGGCCCGGCCGGCGGCCGTGATCGTCTCGATGTCCATCAGCTCACCGGTGAGGTAGTTGACGCCGCCGAGCAGCACCAGCGCCACCCGGTCGCCCTCGTCGCGCAGGTAGGCCAGCACGTCCTCGGTGCGCAGGTTCTCCTCGCCGGGCCGCGGACGCAGGCGTACGACGGTCTCGTCGGGGTCGAGGCCGTGGAATGCGGCCTGGCTGCGTACGGCGTAGCTGTCGGACGGGAAGGCGGTGTCCTCGATGACGATGCGGGTGCGGGTGCCCGAGGGCCGGTAGAACGAGACCATCAGTAGGTGCAGGTTGACGGTCAGCGAGTTCATCACCACCGCCTCGGACGGCAGGGCGCCGACCAGCCGGGCCGCGGTCCCGGTCAGGAACTCGTGGTACGGCAGCCAGGGCCGGCCGGCCTCGAGGTGACCCTCGACGCCGAGTCGGGCCCAGTCGCCGAGGTCGTCGAGCAGGTCGGGGACGGTCGCGCACGGCTGCAGGCCGAGCGAGTTGCCGGCGAAGTAGGCGACCTCGGCGTACCGGCCGCCGTCGGCGGGCGGCACGTGGAACAGCTCGCGGTGGCCGGGGTCGGCGGCGTCACGCCGCCGGGCATCGTCCTCGCTCATGACGTCCACTCGCTCCGCTCGCGGCCGCCATGAGAAAACCTGAGCCAACTGATTCGCTCGCTGCGCTCGCTCATGACGTCCACTCGCTCCGCTCGCGGCCGCCATGAGAAAACCTGAGCCAACTGATTCGCTCGCTGCGCTCGCTCATGCTTTCGTCTCCGGTCACATGGAGGTCCGGGCGGACCAGATCTCGGGGAAGACCACGCGGGCCATGCTGCGCTGCAACCATGTCACGCCGGCGGAGCCGCCGCTGCCGACCTTGGCGCCCATGCTGCGCTGGACGGCCTTGAGGTGCCGGTAGCGCCAGTCGCCGAACTGTTCGGCGACCTCGGTGAGGGCCTCGCCGAGCATCCGCAGGTGGTTGTCGGGGGTGTTGTGCTCGTAGATCCGTACCCAGGCCTGCTCGACGGCCGGGTGCGGCTCGTGCTCTTCCGCGGTATCCCGATCAAGGAGCGCCTGCGGGATCGCGTGCCCGCGGCGGGCGAGTACGGCGATCACGTCGTCCCAGAGGCTCGGACTTTCGAGCGACTCGACGAGTTCGGCGTACACCTCGGGCTGCCGGCGGAACGGGCGGACCAGCGACGGGGTCTTCAGGCCGAGCAGGAACTCCAGGTGGCGGTACATCGCCGACTGGAAGCCGGAGCCCTCGCCGAGCAGGTCGCGGAAGCGGTTGAAGTCGGCGGGCGTCATCCAGCGCAGCGTCTGCCAGGAGGCGTTGAGCCCCTCGAGGTGCAGGGCGGCGCGGCGCAGCGGGGCGAGCGCGCCCCAGACGTCGTCGGCGCGCAGGAGCCGCTGGGTCTCGAGCAGTTCGAAGCGGGTGAGGCCGAAGTAGAGCTCCATGATCTGGCTGACCATGAGAAAGGACATCTCGCCCGGGTCCTTGCTCAGCGTCTGCTGGAGGCTGTGCAGGGTGCTGGCGTGCACGTACGCGTCGTACGGCACCCGGTCGGTGAACTCGACCGTGGGCTCGCCGGCGTTGGCCGCGGCGCGCCGCTCACGTTCGTCGGCAGTCGCCGGCCGTACGGCCGGGGCGGACGGATCGGCCGGGCGTACGTCCGGCTCGGCCAGTTCGGTGCTCTTCATGCGCTGCGTCCCTCCCTCGCGCTGAGTTACCCCATGATCTCCTTGATCGGGGTGAATCCTGAAGACCGGATGAACGGTGTTCACGCTGCTAGACCTCTGGATCAGGAGCTAGATTGAGGTCCTGACTTAACGAAGGAAAAGTGGACGTGGACGAGATGGATTGGGCGCTCCTGGGCGAGCTGCAGCGCGATGCCCGGCTGTCCTTCAGCGAACTGTCACGCAGGGTGCACCTGTCGCCGCCCGCCGTGGCCGAACGGATCCGCCGGCTGGAGGAGTCCGGAGTGATCGGCGGCTACCACGCGCACGTCGACCTGACCCGGGCCGGCTGGACGGTGGTGGCCATGATCCGGATGTCCTGTTACGGGGCGCACTGCATCCTGCGCGATCCGGAGGTGGCGAAGTGGTCGGAGATCCTGGAGATCCACCGGATCACCGGCGACGCGTGCAGCCTGTTGAAGGTGGCGGCCGGCTCGATGGAGCACTTCGAGCAGGTGATCGACCGGTTGGCGCCGTACGGCCAGCCGTCGAGCACGATGGTGCTGTCGACCCCGCTCGGCTGGCGCCCGGTGACCCCGGCCGACCGGCCCGAGTCCTGACCGGACGGCGGCCCGCTACGGCGGTGGCTCGCCGCTGACGGTCACCTCGACGGCGACGACGCCGCCCGCCGCGTCGAGTTCGGCGTGGACCGGGAAGAAGCCGTCGCCGACCGACGTCATCGCGAACATGATGCGGGCGGCGCCGACGTCGATGGTCCCGGCCTCGTGCTCGGACGCGCGCACCCCGGCCATCACCTGCCAGTGGTGGGAGTGCGGACGGAAGTCGTAGGCGAACCGGTGTCCGTCCGGCCGGTTGCGGAGCTCGTCCAGCGCGACCGCCCTGGCGTGGGCCTCGGCGACCGGCAGGTCGAGCCAGCCGTACACGTCGTCACCGGGTGTCCCGGTGGCCGGCGCCCCGAGTTCGGCGGCGAGGGCGGCCTCGTCGCGGCCCCAGAAAACGATGTCGGCGCGGCCGTCGATCGGGTCGTCGTGCATCCAGGCGTTCAACGCGTCCGCGTCGGCGAACGCGAACCGGGCGCAGTCGACGCCGATCGGTCCGAGCATGCGGGTCCGTACGGCCCGGGCCGTGCCGACCTCGATTCGCAGCCGCCGCCAGCCCCACTCGCCGGGTGTCGCGGTGACCGGCAACGGCCGGTCGACGGGCAGGCCGCCCACGACGACGCCCGGTACCCCGCTCATCAGGAAGTCGCAGCGTCCCTCGGCGACGGCCCGCCGGATCCGGTCGCGGTGCGCGACCCGGCGCGGGAACCGGCGCAGCGTGGCGTCGAGGCCGTGTTCGCGGCAGTGGTCGGCGAACATGCCGGTGAACTCGTCCGTGGCATGCCGGGGGATGTCGTGGAGCGTGCGGCCGGACTGGCGGTCGAACGACCGGGCGGCGGCCTCGGCGTCGGGCCCCACGACCTCGAAGTCGACGGCCGGGAAACGGTCGTGCCCCGCGACGTCGTCCGGTGACCGGGTGCCGGACCACAGTCCGAGGTAGCCGCCGTCGACGAGAACCAGCTCGCCGGACGGACACGTGATCTCGCCGAGCAACACCGTCTGCGCCACGGCCGCAGAGTCTAGAGCGGGCGAGGCCGCCGTCCGGTGCCGGGACGGACGACCGGGCGGCGGCCGTGAGCACCTTTCGGGGCGTTGCCACACTTCCGCGAGGGTGCCGGCCTTGTTGTCTACATTGTTCGGCAGCCGGGCAGCCACCCGGTGGTCCCTTGCGCAGCGAACCGGACCGGCATCCGCTGACCAGCCTTTCCCGAGACCGGCGAGGTGAGTGCACATGTCCGTTACCGACGTCGACCGGTACGTCGACGCGAACCCGTTCGGCGACGCCGCGTTCCCGGTCACTCCCGCCCAGGCCGTCTTCCTCGACGACGTCGCGCCACCGGCCGGTCCCGACCACGCCGACCACATCCTCCACGTGGAACTGACCCGGCGGATCGCGCCGGCGCGGGTGGCCACGGCGGTACGGCGGACGATGCTGCGACACGACGGTCTGCGGCTGCGGCTGGCCCACGACGGCTCACGGTGGTGGCAGAGCTGCGCCGATCCGGGCGACCCCCCGTTCGAGAGCCACGACCTGTCCGGTGTCGGCGACGACGAGGTGGAGCCGGCCGTGGCGGCGGTCGCGGCCGGTGCCCGGACCTCCACCACCGCCCCGGTACGGGTCGAGCACCTGCGGCTGGGCGGCGGGCGCCGGGACCGGATGCTCGTCATCTGCAACCCGCTGGTCGTCGACGGGCTGTCCCTGGCGCTGGTGCTGGACGACCTCCAGGGGTGGCTGGACGGCAACGGGCCGGCGGCGCCCACCGCGCCGTACCAGATCTGGGCGACGGCCCTGGACCGGTACGCGCGGGAGGCGGAACTGGCCGAGCAGATCCCGTTCTGGCTGGCCCAGCGGCGGCGCGAGGCGGTGCCGGTCGACCGGTCGGAGGGGGCCGGCTCGACCGGACCACGCGCGGTGCTCACCACGACGCTGTCCGGGGCGGCGACCGACGCCGCGACGCGGGCCGCTGGCGCGGCCGGGCTCGATCTCGCCGATCTGCTGCTGGCCGCCGTGGCCGCGACGGTGGCGCGCTGGCAGGGCGGTGCACACTGCACGGTCGCGGTGGCGTCGCCGGGCCGGCGGTCTCCGGTACCGGGGATCGACGTCAGCCGGACCATCGGCCGGTTCGAGTTCCGCTATCCGCTGCGCCTGCACGTCGACCCCGACCTGACCGGTCCGTCGGCGGCGGCCGAGGTACGCCGCCAGGTGGCGGCCGTACCGCTCGACGGTCTCGGGCACGGTCTGCTGCTGCGTACCCGGGGCGACGAACGGCTGGCCGACGTCGCCGCGCCGCAGGTCGGCTTCAGCTATCTGGCCGGATCCGACGCGACCCGGCCGGCGGGCCTGCTGGTGCCGGTGACCGCGGCGCCGGAGCGGGATCCGGCCGGTGGCCGGCCGTACCTGCTGGACGTCGCCGCGACGGTCGTCGACGGTGCCGTACGGTTCGCGTTCCACCACGACCCGGCCGTCCATGACGCGTCGACGATCGGCCGGCTGGCCGACGAGATCGGGGCCCGGCTGTGCGGGCCGGGTGTCGACGCGGGCTGACCACCGGATCCACATGAGCGGTGGGTCGGTTGTGACCGACTCGGCCATACCCTGACGCAGGTCAAGTTCGATAGGATCGAACAAGACTCGCCCGGGCCGCCCCCGCCCGCGCCAGCCTTCCCAGGAGGACCCGTGCGCACATCGGAACGCCACACCCGGCCGGACGACGCCCGACCGGATCTGGTCGGTGCCCGGATGCGGCGGTTCCGCACCGAACGGGGGCTGACCCTGCGTGGCCTGGCGGCCCGGTCCGGCCTGTCGATCGGCTTCCTGTCGCAGGTCGAGCGGGGTGTCTCGTCGATCGGGCTGACCGCGCTGAACAGCGTCGCGGCAGCCCTCGACCGGCCGGTCGCCGAGTTCTTCGACGACGGTTCGGCGCCCGCCGAGGAGGTGCCGCCGGCCCGGCTGCCCACGCACTTCACGCTGACCCGCGCGGCGAGCGGCGCCACCGAGTACGTCTCCGGCCAGCAGACCTACCGGATGCTGTCGGACCGTGGCCCGAACCTGGTGCTGGAGCCGATGCTGGTGCACATCGCGCCCGGTGGCCGGCGCGACGAGGCGTACGGGCACGGCGGCGAGGAGTTCGCCTACGTGGTCAGCGGCGAGCTGCTCTACGAGGTCGACGGGGTGGAGCACCGGCTGTATCCGGGCGACAGCCTGCATCTGCGGTCAAACGCGCCGCACCGGCTCTACAACGACACCGACGAGGTGACGACGGTCGTCTCGGTGGTCACGCCGCGCCTGTTCTGATCGCCGTGTTCACTCACACGTAACAGAGCGGGAGCGCTCCTACGGGTTGAGGCGGCGGTCGAGTTCGGCCGCCGCGGCCCGCCACACGTACGCGCCCGGGTCGATGACCGAGAAGTGGTCGCCGGGGTGTTCGAGGTGGACCACCTCGTCACCGGCGGCCCGCGCCGCGGCGACATAGCGCCGGTTGAAGTCGCGCAGGTCGAGGTCGTCGGCGTGCCCCTGCACGACCAGCTGCGGCACACCGATCGGCAGCCGGACCATGGGGTCGGAAGCCGCGTAGACCGCCGGCAGGTCGCCGTGCCGGCCGCCGAGCGCGCCGGCGACCGCGCCCGAACCGATGTCCCGACGGTCGCCCTCGACCAGGTCGAGCACCCCGGCAAGGGAGACGACCAGCGCGGGACGCCGGGTGTCCGCGGCGGCCCGCAGTGCGAGCTGCGCGCCGGCCGAGTGTCCCAGCACCGCGATCCGGTCCGGGTCGACCCTCAACCTCGAGTTGAGGTTTACGTTGAGGTCGAGGTTGAGGGTTGCCCCACCCGCCCGGCCGGCGGCCAGCGTGTCGAGGTCGGCCAGCGCGTCGAGACCGGCGGCGACATCGGCGACGGTCGCGTCCCAGCCGTGCCGGTCCGGCCGGCGGTATTCCAGGTTCCACACCGCGTAGCCACGGACGGCGAGGTCGATGGCGAGCGCGTCCATCAGGTCGGCGCCCCAGATCGACCGCCAGAAGCCGCCGTGCAGCAGCACCGCGACCGGCGGCGGGCCGCCCGCCGGCTCGGCACCGTCCACCGGCTCGGCACCGTCCACCGGCTCCGGGTCCGCGACGGCCGCCGGGGCGACCGACGCCGGCAGCCGGAGATCGCCCCACTGCTCGGGATGTGGCCCGTAGGCGATCCGGACCGCCGGGTTGCGCAGCCGGTGGACCGCGTGCCGGACCGCCCAACCCAGGCCCCAGACGCCACGCCCCTGCAGGTGCACCGAGCCGGCGGCGACCGGTGCCGGGTCGGTCACGGCCAGGTCGAACCAGACCGTACGCGCCGCATGCGGCCCGTCGACGGCCATCAGGGCCCGTACGGCGGGGTCGGGTCCGGGCAGTACGACGAGGACGGTGGACGGGTCGCGGCCGACGCTGTCCAGCGCGCGGCGCAGCCCGGTGGCGTTCGGGACGGTCAGGAAACGGCCGGCGACGCCCAGCGTGGTGAACTCGCCCTCGGCGACCTCGGTGAGCAGGTCCCGGTCGGCGACCATTCCGGCCACCGCGACGACCAGCACGTACGGGGGTGCCGGCTGGTTGGCCGACGGCGCGGTCACGACCCGCTCCCCGGCCCGGTCGCGGCGGGTCGCGCCGGCGCGGGTTCGCGGCGCAGCAGCGGCAGGACGGCCGAGCCGAGCAGCGCCACGCCCCGGTCGTCGGTGAGCCCGTGCGGGGTGCCGAACTCGACCCGGCGTACCCCGGCGTCGATCAGGGTCTGGGCCTGCGCGGCGACCTGCTCCGGCGTGCCGGAGAAGGCGAACAGGTCGAGCAGGTCGTCGGGGATCAGCCGGCCGGCCTCGACGTCGGCGCCGGCGTCGACGAGTTCCTTGACCCGGGCCAGCAGGTCGGCGGGGATCTCCACGGTCGGGTCGAGGTCGGCGACGACGGCCAGGTACATCGCCACCTCGGTCCGGGCCTTGGCCCGGGCGGCGACGCCGTCGGTGTCGACGACGGTGACCGCGCCGAGCACGATGCCGACGTCGTCGACGGAGCGGCCGGCGGCCTCGGCGCCGGTGCGGACCCGGTCGCGGATGACCGGCACCATGGCCGGGTTGGCGCTGCCACCGACCTTGATCTCGCCGGCGATGCGGCCGGCGAGGGCGGCGCCGCGCGGGCCCCAGGCGCCGAGCAGCAGCGGCGGGTCGGGGCGCTGCACCGCGTACCGCAGGGCGGTGCCGGGGGCGAGCCGGAAGACCCGCCCCTCGAAGCCGGTGGTGTCGCCGCCGAGCAGTCGGTAGACGACCTGCGCCGCCTCCGCCAGGGCGGCGAGCGGGCGCGGCTGGTCGATGCCGACCGCGCCGAGCCAGGTGCCCCGGGCCAGGCCGAGGTAGGCCCGCCCGTGCGAGGCCAGGTCGAGCGCGGCGACCTGGCCGGCGATCTCGTACGGCGCCATCGAGTACGGGTTGAGGCAGGCGGTGCCGAGCCGGACCCGGGTGGTGGCCGCCGCCATCTCCAGCAGCGGGAAGATCGGCGGCTGGTACATCAGGTCGCCGAAGACGGTGAGCACGTCGAAGCCGTCCTCCTCGGCGCGGCGGGCCAGCCGGGCGTAGTCGCCGGCCCGCTTGTCGCTCTGCAGGCCGAGCCCGATCTCGACGGGTGCCACGGGGTTCCTCCTCGGTGGACGGCGGCCGGACGGCCGGCGGGGGTCAGGTCGGCGGGGTCAGGTCAGGTCGGCGGAGTTCATCCGGCGCCGGCAGGTCCGCTCGACCCGCATGATCAGCCGTTCCTCCGGGTCGGGGCAGGCGAACAGCGAGTCCTGGGCGAGCCAGTCGCCGGGCGGCACGTCGCGCTGCTTGGCGGCCAGGAACGGCAGCACCGACGCGAGGGCGTACACGCAGAAGTGCTTTCCCTCGGGCAGCTTGAGGTGGGCGCTGTCGGTCAGGTCGAAGTGGTCGCCGACGTTCATGCCGCAGACCGAGCGGCCCTCGATCCGGTCGACGGTGACCCGCAGGTCGTAGATGTCCATGTCGCCCTCGGTGGGCGTGGCGTCCTCGGCCATGGTCAGCTCCCTCCTACCTGGACAATGATCTTGCCGACGGTACGCCCGGCGGCGAGGTCGGACAGCGCCGCCGGCGCCTCGTGCAGCGGCACGACCCGGGTCACCGGCGGCCGGACCGCGCCGGCCGCGTGCAGGTCGAAAAGCCGTTCGTACGCGTCGCGAACCGCGTCCGGGAGGCGCCACGGGTACATCGACCCCCACGACAGGCCGATGACGGTGGCGTTGGCGGCGGTCAGCCGCATCGGGTCGACCGGCGGCGGCGGCCCGCCGGCGGCGCCGATCACCACGATCCGCCCCTCGAAGGCGAGGCAGTCCAGCGACCGGGTGAACACGTCGCCGCCGACCGGGTCGAGCACCACGTCGACACCGGTCCCCCGGGTCGCCTCGTGGACCTGTTCGACGAAGTCGGTGGCGTGGTAGTCGATGGCGAGGCTGGCGCCGTTCTCCCGGCACCGGGCGACCTTCTCCGGGCCGCCGGCGGTGCAGATCACCCGGGCCCGGCGGGCGACGGCGAGCTGGGTGGCGGCGATGCCGACCCCACCGGCGCCGGCGTGCACCAGCACCAGGTCGCCGGCACGTACCCCGGCGCGTTCGAGGGCGAACCACGCGGTCTGGTAGGTGACCGGCAGGGCCGCCGCGTCGACGGCGCTGATCCCGGCCGGTCGGGGCACGGTCAGGCCGGCCTCGACGGTGACCCGGTCGCCGAGCGCGCCGTGCGGCAGCGCCGGGCAGGCGAGCACGTCCTGGCCGAGCAGGTGCTCGGCGCCGGGGCCGGCGGCGACGACCCGGCCGGCGACCTCTACGCCCGGGGTGACCGGCGGGTCGGGGCGGACCGGATAGGTGCCCCGGCACAGCATCACGTCGAGGAAGTTGAGGCCGACGGTGTCCACGGCGAGGGTCACCTCGCCCGGGCCGGGCGGCGGGTCGTCGGGCACCTCCGCGACGGTGAGCACGTCGGCCGGCTCACCGTCGCGGTAGGCGACCAGTCGTCGGATCATGCCGTGGCCGGCACGAGCAGTTCGGAGTGGTGGTGCACGATGCGCCACCCGTCGGCGGTGCGCCGCAGCACGTCGGTGACCCGGCTGTGCTGGGCGGGGCCGTCCTTCGGTTCGGCGACCAGCACGTACCGGGCGACGGCGGTGTCGTCCCAGACGTCGACCCGCAGGTCGGTGGCGGCCAGGACGGCGAGCTTCGGGCGGGCCCCGGCGGCGTCGCGCCGGTCGCGGTACGTGTCGAGTTCGGCGCGGGTGCGCAACGGCCCGGGCAGGTGGGTCTCCCAGGTGGTCACGTCGGCGTGCAGGTGGCTGTCGAAGCGTTGCCGGTCGCCGGCGAGGAACGCGTCGTACAGGTCGTCGATGCCGGCCGCGATCGCGGCGCGGTCGTCTGTTCCGGTGCTCACTGTGCGCTCCATCCCGACCGGTCGTCGCGGACGACGCGGCCACCCTTCATGACCCAGCGGATGCCGCGGAACGCCGACGTCTCGGCGGTCGGGTCGGCGTCCATCGCGACCAGGTCGGCGTACTTGCCGGTCTCCACCGTGCCGAGGTCGGCCTCGGCGCCGAGCCAGCGGATCGGGCCGAGGGTGCCGGCGTACAGCGCGCGGGCCGGACCGATGCCGCCCTCGGACATGTATTCGAGTTCGCGTACCGAGGCGTTGGTTCCCTCGAAGTGCCAGAACGGCGGCATGTCGCTGCCGAGCAGCACCTCGACGCCGGCGTCCAGCGCCATCGCGAAGCTCTCCAGGTGGCGTGGGCCGGCGCCGAGCGACCGGCACTGCATCCACTCCGGTACGCCGAGTTCGTCGAAGAACTCCTTGCAGCGGGTGACCAGCAGGGTCGGCACCAGGGCGGTGCCGCGCTCGGCCATCCGGGCGACGACCTCGGGGGTGAGCTGGTAGCCGTGCTCGACGCAGTCCAGGCCCAGTTCGACCGCCTCGGCGATGACCGGGGCGGGCCCGGCGTGGGCGGTGACCCGGCGGCCCCAGGCGTGCGCGGTGTCGATGACGGCGCGCAGCTCGTCGGTGAACAGCTGCCGGGTGTGGATCGACTCGTGCTCGCCGGCGATGCCGCCGGAGATCATCACCTTGATCAGGTCGGCGCCGGCCTTGACCTGGCTGCGTACGCCGCGGCGGAAGCCGTCGGCGCCATCGCACTCCATGGTGTCGCCGCTCTCGTGGCCGTGGCCGCCGGTGCAGACCAGGGCCCGGCCGGCAGTGAAGATCCGGGGGCCGACGACCCGGCCGGCGGCGATCGCGCGGCGCAGGGCGAAGTCGGCGTGGTCCTTCTCGGCGACGCAGCGGACCGTCGTCACTCCACACAGGAGGGTGCGGCGGGCACCGTCGGCCATGTAGAGGGCCAGCTCGTGCGGGTTCATCCCTTGACCCCGTCGCCGCCACTGCCGGGCAGCGACAGCGACAGGTGGGTGTGCATGTTGGTCAGCCCCGGCGTGACGTACGCGCCGTCGAGGTCGACGCGCGTGAACCCGCCCTGCTCGCCGGCCTGGGCGAGCACCTCGTCGCGCGGGCCGACGGCGGCGATCCGGTCGCCGCGTACCCAGACGGCCGCGTCGGGCAGCGGGCCGACGCCGTCGACGATCCGGCCGTCGACGACGGTGCAGTTCACCAGTACGGCCGACGCCGCACCACTCGTCTCACTCACGCTGCCACCTCGCTCCGCTCGGCGGCACCGTGTTCAACGCCGAGCCTCATGATTCGCTCGCTTCGCTCACATGCCGCCACCTCGCTCCGCTCGGTGACGTCATGACCATTCCTGAGCCTCATGATTCGCTCGCTTCGCTCGCTCATGGATAGTCCTCGAATCCGTAGATCTGGCGGGCGGCGGCGGGGGTGACGTAGCCCTCGGCGATGTCGTGGCGGATCGCGGCGACGTCGCGGTCGGCCGGGTCGCCGTGCCCACCGCCGCCGGCGGTCAGCAGCGTGATCCGGTCCCCCACCTCGACCCGGGTCCGCTTCGTCGACACCCGCGCCTCCCGGTCCGTCCCCGGGAACACGACCACCTGGTTCGGGTCCGGCTCCAGGCCACCGTCGAGCGCCCACGGCCGGCTGCGGGTCTTCTTGATCACCGACAGGAACTCACCCGGCGTCACGAACCGGATGTCCCGGCGCAGCCCCGATCCACCCCGGAACCGGCCCGCCCCGCCGGAGTCGGCGCGGATCTCGACCCGTTCGAAGAACATCCCGGTCTTGGCTTCGAGGACCTCGACCGGGGTGTTGCGCGCCTGGGTCTGGCACAGGTGGTTGACCGGGCCGATGCCGTCGTGGTCGGGGCTGGCGCCCCAGCCGACCGGGTCGTTGTTGCTGACCGCGAACATCTGCCCGGTGTCCGGGTGCGTGCCGACCATCATGAAGCCGGGCACGTCACCGCCGGACGAGGCGGGCAGCCGCTCCGGCATGCCCTGGGCGAGGGCCTTGTAGATGAGTTCGAGGGCGACCGTGCCGGTCCACTGGGTGAACGTCGCCGCCGGGTAGACGGCGTGGAACAGGGTGCCCGGTTCGGCGCGTACCTCCAGGGCGGTGAAGTGTCCGGCGTTGGTCTGCTCGGTCGGGGTGGTCACCGCCTTGAACGCGACCCGGGCGGTCGCGATCGTCGCCCCGAGCGGCAGGTTCACCGGTCCGGGTACGGCCGGCGACGAGCCGGCGAAGTCGACGGTGAACCGGCCGTCGGCGACGGTCACGGTGACCTGCATCCGGATCGGCTCGTCGGTGATGCCGTCGTCGTCGAGCCAGTCGACGGCGGTCCACGAGCCCTGCGGCAGGGCGGCGACCGCCTCGGCGGTGGACGCCTCGGCGGCCGCGACGACGGTGGCGACGACCGCGTCGACGGTCTCGCGCCCGTAGCGGGTGTAGACGTCGATCAGCCGGCGTTCGCCGGTGCGCAGCGCCGCGACCTGGGCGTGCAGGTCGCCGATGACCAGGTCCGGCATCCGGGAGTTGAACCGGATCAGTTCCACGATCTCGTGGGCCGGCTCGCCCCGGCGGAAGACCTTGGTGCCCGGGAAGATGACGCCTTCCTGGTGCATGTCGGTGGAGTCCAGCACATAGCCGGGGTCCTTGGCGCCGAGGTCCATCCAGTGCGCGCGGACGCAGAGGAAACCGATCAGGGTGCCGTCGCCGTCACCGTCGCTGGGCAGGAAGACCGGCGAGAACAGGGTCGCGTCGTACGAGTGCGCCGCGTTCCAGTACGGGTAGTTGAGCAGCACCACGTCGCCGGGTTCGAGGTTGTCGACCCCGACGTACTCGACGCCCCTGCCGATCGAGTAGTCGTTGGCGCCGAGGAACCGGCTCAGTCCGGTCGACTCGGCGACCAGCCGCAGGTCGGCGTCGTAGATGGAGATGCCGAAGTCGTAGACCTCGTAGATGACCGGGTTGAAGGCGGTACGGACCAGGGCGGCCCGCATCTCCTCGGCCGCCGACACGAGATAGCTGCGGACCACCTCGACCGTGGCGCCGTCGGGTTCACCCATCGGTGTCCACCCCGTAGACGTCCCGGGCCGCGGCCGGGCTGACGAAACCCTCGGCCACGTCGAGGCGTACGGCCTCGGGGTCCCGGTCGCGGGGGGCGCCGTGCCCACCGCCGCCGGCGGTCAGCAGCGTGATCCGGTCCCCCACCTCGACCCGGGTCCGCTTCGTCGACACCCGCGCCTCCCGGTCCGTCCCCGGGAACACGACCACCTGGTTCGGGTCCGGCTCCAGGCCACCGTCGAGCGCCCACGGCCGGCTACGGGTCTTCTTGATCACCGACAGGAACTCACCCGGCGTCACGAACCGGATGTCCCGGCGCAGCCCCGATCCACCCCGGAACCGGCCCGCCCCGCCGGAGTCGGCGCGGAACTCCATCCGTTCGAAGAACATCCCGGTACGGGCCTCGAGGACCTCGATCGGGGTGATCCGGCCGGTGCTGCCGGAGACGTGGGTGGCGGCGTTCATGCCGTCGTGGTCGGTGGTGGCGCCCCAGCCGACCGGGTCGTTGTTGCTGACCGCGAACATCTGCCCGGTGTCGGGGTGGATGCCGACCATCATGAAGCCGGGTACGTCGCCGCCGGACGACGCGGGCAGCAGGTCCGGCATGCCCTGGGCGAGCGCCTTGAGGATCAGCTCGACCGCGACGATGCCGGTCCACAGGGTGAACGTCGGCTGCGGGTAGACGGCGTGGAAGAGCGTGCCGGGCTCGGCGAGCACCTTCAGCGGGGCGACCGTTCCGGCGTTCGACGGCTGGTCCGGTGAGGTCAGCGACTTCAGGATCACCTTGCAGATCGCCTCGGTGGCGCCGTACGGCATGTTGATCGGGCCGGCGGTCGCCGGCGCGGAGCCGGCGAAGTCGACGGTGAACGTCCCGTCGGCGATGGTGACGGTGACCCGCATCTTCACCGGGTCCTCGGTGATGCCGTCGTCGTCGACCCAGTCCTCGGCCGTCCAGGTGCCCTGCGGCAGCGCCGCCAGGGCGGCCCGGCTGCGGGCCTCGCCGTCGGCGATCATCGCGTCGATGGCGGCCTCGACGGTGGGCCGGCCGAACTTGGCCAGGATCTCCAGGTAGCGGCGCTCGCCGGTGCGCAGCGCGGCGATCTGGGCGTGCAGGTCGCCGAGGACCTCGGCCGGCATCCGGGAGTTGAACCGGATCAGCTCGTGGATCTCGTGGACCGGTACGCCCCTCGACACCACCTTGGTGCCCGGGAAGATGAGCCCTTCCTGGTGCATGTCGGTGGAGTCCAGCACGTAGCCGGGATCCTTGGCGCCAAGGTCCATCCAGTGCGCGCGGACGCAGAGGAAGCCGACCAGGGTGCCGTCGGCGTCCGGGTCGGCCGGGTCGGGCTGGAAGACCGGGGCGAACAGGGTCGCGTCGGAGGCGTGCGCCGCGTTCCAGTACGGGAAGTTGAGCAGCACGACGTCGCCGCGGTGCAGGTTGTCGAGGCCGACGTAGTCGACGCCCTTGCGCAGCGAGAAGTCGTTGGCGCCGAGGAAGAAGGTCAGCCCGGTCGCCTCGGCGACCAGCCGCAGGTCGGCGTCGTACATCGACATGCCGAAGTCGTGGACCTCGTAGATGACCGGGTTGAACGAGGTGCGGATCAGGGTGGCCCGCATCTCCTCGGCCGCCGACAGCAGGTAGCTGCGGACGACCTCTACCGTCGCGCCGTCCAACGTGGTCATGCGCCAGCCTCCTCGAGGGTCACCAGCAGGTAGCCGTGCGGGTCGACCTCGACGCGCTGTCCACTGGGGACGACGGTGGTCGAGGTGCCCTCGTCGACCAGGGCCGGCCCGGTGAACACGTCGCCGGGCTGGAGCAGCGACCGGTCGTAGACGGCGAACGGCACGACCTCGCGGGTGCCGAAGTCGTACGCGTCGCGCGGGGCGAGCAGCGCCCGGGTCGGGTCGCCGTCGCCGGCCGGCGCGGTGGCCAGTTCCGGGCGACGGGTCCGGCCGATGCCGCGTACCCGCAGGTTGAGGATCTGCAGCCGGTTGTCCATCGCGTGGCCGTACCGGGCCCGGTGCAGTTCCTCGAACGAGGCGCGGACCGCGTCCGGGTCGAGGTGCTGGCCGACGGTCACCATCAGGCTGTGTTCCTGGCCGAGGTAGCGCAGCTCGAACTGCCGTTCCAGGATCGCGTCGTTCTCGCCCACGCCCTGGGTGCGCAGCGAGGCCAGCGCCTCGGCCTCCACGCCCTTGAACAGCGCCTCGATCTGGTCGAGGTCGGCGTCGTCGAGGGTGGCCATCACCGTACGGGCGAAGTCGTCGACGATGTCGGCGGACAGCATGCCCCAGGCGGAGAAGCCGGACGGGGCGAATGGCACGACCACCTCGCGGATGCCCATCTCGCGGGCCAGCAGCGGGGCGAGCAGCGGGCCGGCGCCGCCGAAGGCGAGCAGTGAGAAGACCCGCGGGTCATGGCCGCGCTCGACGGTGATCTGCCGGACCGCGCCGACGGTCTTGGCCAGCAGTACGTCGTAGATGCCGGCGGCGGCCGCCTCGACGGACAGGCCGAGCGGTTCGGCGATCTGTTCGCGGACCGCGTCGCGGGCGGCGCCGTCGGCCAGGCCCATCGTGCCGGCGAGGAAGCGCTGCGGGTCGACGTAGCCGAGCACCACCGACGCGTCGGTGACGGTCGGTTTCGTGCCGCCGCGGCCGTAGCAGACCGGGCCCGGGTCGGCGCCGGCGCTGTGCGGGCCGACCTTGAGCAGGCCCCGGTCCAGCCAGGCGATGGAGCCGCCACCGGCACCGATGGTCCGGATGTCGTACGTCGGGATCAGCAGCGGGAAGTGTTCGAGCTGCGCCTCGTACGCGGCGACGGCCGAGCCGCGCTCGATGACGCAGGCGTCCAGCGAGGTGCCGCCGATGTCGAAGGTGAGCAGGTTGTCGCGGCCGAGTTCGTTCGCCAGGTAGGCGGCGCCGACGATGCCGCCGGCGGGGCCGGAGAGCACGGTGTGCGTCGGCGAGGTCTTGGCGACCGTCGACGTCATCGAGCCGCCGCCGGAGCGCATGATGAGGAACCGGCCGGCGAAGCCGCGCTCGGCGAGGCCGCGCTCCAGTTCGTCGACGTACCGCTCGAAGATCGGCCGGATGTACGCCTCCAGGACGGTGGTGCTGGTCCGCTCGTACTCGCGGTACTCGCGGACGATGTCGGTCGACAGGGACAGGCTGACGTCCGGGTACTCGCGCCGGATGATCTCGGCGGCGGCGCGTTCGTGGGTCGGGTCGAGGAACGAGTGCAGGAAGCAGATCGCGATCGACTTCACGCCCTGCGTCTCGACGAGTTCGCGGGCGGCGGCGCGGACGCTGTCCGGGTCGAGTTCGGTGACGACCCGGCCCTTGTGGTCCAGCCGGCCGGTGACCCCGGCGGTGTAGCGGCGCTGGACCAGGCTCTCCGGGCGCTGGTACTTGAAGTCGTACATGTGGTCGGACGGCACGTTGCCGCGGCCGACGAGGAAGATGTCGCGGAAGCCGTCGTTGGTGATGATGCCGGTCGCGCCGCCGCGCCGCTCCAGCACGGCGTTGAGGCCGAGCGTGGTGCCGTGGATGAACAGCTCCACCTGGGACAGGTCGGTGCCCAGGGCGGTGACCGCGTCGAGTACGCCCTCCCACGGCCGCGCCGGGGTGGTCGACGCCTTGCGGAAGCGCACCCGGTTGGTGCGGGTGTCCAGCTCCATCGCGTCGACGAAGGTGCCTCCGATGTCGACGGCGAGCCGGATGTGCGGATCAGACACGGATGTCACTACCTTTCAGCAGGGCGGGGATCTCCGGTACCCGCCAGCAGGCGGCCCGGCTCGCGCCGTACGGCTGGAGTTGCTGGTCGTCGGCGCGGCACCGGTCGGTGACGAACGGGCAGCGGCCGGCGAGCGGGCACCCGGTGGCGGCGTCGGCCTCCTCGAGGTCGCGGGTCAGCTCGACCCGCGGCCCGCCGAAGCCGGTGCCCAGGCTGGGGGCACTTGCCAGCAGCGCCCGGGTGTACGGGTGTTTCGGGTTGTCGAAGACCTCGTCGACGGGCCCCTCCTCGACCACCCGGCCGAGGTAGAGCACAACGACCCGGTCGGAGAAGCCGCGTACGGTGGCCAGGTCGTGCGAGATGAAGACCGAGCCGCGCGACGAGTCGGCGGCGACGTCGGCGATCACCTTGAGGATCTGGGCCTGCACGGTGACGTCGAGCGCCGAGGTGGGCTCGTCGAAGACGATCAGTTCGGGGCGGCCGACCAGGGCGCGGGCGATGCCGATCCGCTGGGCCTGGCCGCCGGAGAGTTCGTGCGGCTGCCGCTGGAGGATGGACCGGTCGAGTTCCATCCGGTCGAGCACGGCTTCGACCCGCTGCGCGCGTTCGGCCGCCGGTACGCCGAGCGCCCGCAGCGGTTCGGCGATCGAGTCGCCGACGGTGCGGCGCGGGCTGAGCGAGCCGATCGGGTCCTGGAACACCATCTGGGCCCGGGTCCGCAGCTGCCGCAGCTTACGACCGCGCAGGCCGGCGTAGCGCTGGCCGGCGACCTCGACGCTGCCGCTGGCCGGGTCGACCAGGCCGAGCATCAGCTTGGCCAGGGTGCTCTTGCCGCAGCCGCTCTCGCCGACGACGCCGAGGGTCTCGCCGGCGGCGACGGTCAGGCTGACGCCGCGCAGCGCGTGGTGGCCGCCGCGGCCGAAGCGGCTGCGGTAGACCACGTGTGCGTCGTCGATGGCCAGCACGGGTGTGCCGGCCGCCGGGACCGTGTCGGGTGCGGCGGCCCGGTCCTTGGTGAGGGTGCCACCGGCCGGCCCGGCCGCGCCGGTGCCGGGCACGGTCGGGTCGGCCGCCGCGGTCTTGGCGGTGACGTACAGGGTCGGGTCGGCCGCCGCGGCTTCGGCGGTCAGCGGCCCGCGCTGCGGGTGGAAGCAGGCCAGGGTCCAGCCGTCGGTGCCGTGCGGGACCGGGGTGGTCGGTGGGCGGCGCTGCCCGCAGGTGTCGGTGGCGTGCGCACAGCGGGGCGCGAACGGGCAGTCGTCCGGCGCGGTCCGCATCAGCGGCATCGCGCCGGCGGTCGCGACGACCGGCCGGCCGTCGATGTCGGGGACCGAGGCGAGCAGGGCGCGGGTGTAGGGGTGGGACGGTTCGCGCAGCACCTGGTCGGCGGGGCCGCTCTCGACGACGGTGCCGGCGTAGAGCACCACCACCCGGTCGCAGACCGCCGCGATGGAGGCCAGGTCGTGCGAGATGAGCAGTACGCCGCGCCGGTCGGCGTCGGCGGCCAGCCGGAACTGGCGCAGGATCTCCCGGGTCAGGGTGACGTCGAGGCCGGTGGTCGGCTCGTCGGCGATCAGCAGGCCGGGCGCGCAGCCGGTGGCCAGTGAGATCATCACCCGCTGGGCCATGCCGCCGGACAGTTCGTGCGGGTACGCGTCGAGCCGCCGGGCCGGGTTGCGGATCCCGACCTGTTCGAAGAGTTCCCGGGCGGCCTCCCGGGCCCGTTTGGTGTCCATCGCCTGGTGGGTGGTGAGCCGGTCGGTGAGCTGCCGGCCGACCGTGCGGGTGGCGATGAGCGCGCCGCGCGGGTTCTGGAAGCACAGGGCGGCGCCGTGGCCGCGGTGGGTGCTCAGCGCCGCGTCGTCCATGCGCAGCACGTCGGCGCCGTCGAAGTGGACCGCGCCGGTGGCGTCGGCGCCGCCGGGCAGCAGGCCGACGATGGAGCGGGCCACCATGCTCTTGCCGCCGCCGCTCTCGCCGACCAGGCCGACCACCTCGCCGGCGTCGACACGCAGGTTGACGTTGCTGAGCGCGGCGACCTCGCGGCCGCGTCGGCGGATCACCACCGACAGGTTCTCGATCGAGAGCATGGCTACCTCCGCTTCGCGTCGGCGCGCTCCTGCAACCCCTCGCCGAGGAGGCTGAAGCCGAGCACGCAGACGAGCAGGAAGAGGCCGGGTGGGACCGAGGTCCACCAGCGGCCGGCGACGACGTCGGGGTTGCCGAGGCTGATCATGGCGCCCCACTCGGCGGTGGGGATGCTGACGCCGAGGCCGAGGAAGGACAGGCCGGCCAGGGTGAGCATCGCCCAGCCGCAGTTGAGCGGGGCGATGACCCGTACCGGGGTGAGACTGTTGGGCAGGATGTGCCGCCACAGCACGCCGAGCGTCGACGAGCCGGAGGTGACCGAGGCGTCGACGAACGGCAGTTCGCGTACCGACCGGGCCTCGGCGCGGACCAGGCGGGCGTACGCGGGTGCGTTGACCAGGGCGATGGTGATGATCAGGTTGACCGTGCCGTTGCCGAGCAGCGCGGCGACCGCCAGGGCCAGGATGAAGGTCGGGAACGCCTGGAAGATGTCGACCAGCCGCATCAGCACGTCGTCGACCCAGCCGCCGAGGTAGCCGGCGACCAGGCCGACGATGGTGCCGACCACGACGGCGAGGGCGACCGCCGCGACCGCGATGCCGAGGTCGAGGCGGCCGGCGTGGAGCAGCCGGCTCCAGATGTCCATGCCGTTGCTGTCGGTGCCGAGCAGGTGGCTGCCGCCGGGCGCGGCGAGGCTGGCGGCCGGGTCGATCTCCTCCGGCCCCCAGTTGCTGAGCAGCGGGGCGAAGATCGCGGCGAGCGTGACCACGGTGAGGATGGTCGCGCCGACCACGATCAGCACGTTGGCGAACCGGCCGTCCCGGACCCCGCGGCCCCTGACCGGGGCGGCGGTGTCCGCGGATTCGCCGGGGCCGCCGGCGGCGCGCAGATCAACCATCAGATCTTCACTCTCGGGTCGAGGATCGCGTGCACGACGTCGGCGATGAGGAACACCAGCACGTAGGCCAGCGCGATGATCACCACGGACGCCTGGACGACCGGGTAGTCGCGGTAGAGCAGGCCACGCAGCGCCCACTGGCCGAAGCCCTGCCACGAGTAGACGTACTCGACGAGCACGGTCGAGCCGATCGCGGAGCCGAAGACCAGGGCGGCCAGCGACGGCACCCGGACCATCGTCGCCCGGGTCAGGTAGCCGCGCAGCAGCGTACGGGGGCGCAGCCCGTGGGCGCCGGCGGCGACGTACGCCTCGGAGTGCAGCACCTCCAGCGCGGACGCCCGTACGCTGCGCAGCAGCGGCGCGACGATGACGACGGCCAGGGTGGCGACCGGCAGGACCAGGTGCGCCGCCGCCGACGTGAACGCCGGCCAGTTGGCGGTCAGCACCGCGTCGACCAGGTCGGCGCCGGTGATCGGGGTCAGGTTGGTGTCCGGGTCGACCCGGCCGCTCGGGGCCGGAAACCAGCCGAGCACGCTGTAGCCGACCAGGATCAGGACCAGGCCGAGCCAGAACTCCGGCATCGAGTTCCCGACCAGGGCGACGATCCGGATGCCGTGGTCGCCGGCGCGGTTGGCACGCCGGGCCGACCAGATCCCGAGTACGACGGCGACGACCAGCGCCAGCGACACCGAGAGCACCACGAGTTCGAGGGTCGGACCGATGCGCAGCGCGACCTCGGCGGTGACCGACCCGCCGCTCTGGATCGAGGTGCCGAAGTCACCGGTGACCAGGCCGCCGAGGTAGTCCAGGAACTGCTTCCACATCGGCTGGTCGAGCCCGAAGCGTTCCCGGGCCGCGGCGGCGTCCTCCTCGGTGGCGTTCGGTCCGAGGATGGTCCGGATCGGGTCACCGGGCAGCACCCGCACCAGGAGGAAGGTCAGGACGACCACCCCGAGCAGCACCGGGATGAGCTGGAGCAGCCGCCTGCCGACGAAACGAAGGATCCGCATGAGAGGTCGGGATCAGCCCGAGGTGGTCAGGTAGCGCAGGCGGGCGAGGCCGTCCATCGGCTGGACCCAGCCGGCGACCTCCTCGCGTACCGGCAGGTTGAAGTTGGGCTGGCAGATGATCACCCAGGGGACGTCGGCGGCCAGGATCTGCTGGACCCGGGTCCAGAGCTGGCGGCGGGCGGCCTCGTCGACCGTGGTGTGCGACTGCTCGTAGATCTGCTCGATCTCCGGGTTGGTGTAGTTGGAGTAGTTCAGGTTGGCGCCGGAGACGAAGCTGGTGGCCAGCATGTACTCGACGTCGTTGACCCAGAGCTGGCCCGAGGTGATCTGGAGCGGGATGTTCTTCTGCTGCCGCCGCTCGGCGAGCGTCGCCGGGTCGAGCGGGGTCAGCTTGAGTTCGATGCCGGCCTTACGCGCCTCGGACTGCACCAGTACGGCGAGCTGCTGCTGGGTGTCGTTGTCGGTCGCGAAGACCAGCTCCGAGTTGATCGAGGTCTGGCCGGCGGCGGCCAGCGCGGCCCTGGCCGCCTCGATGTCGTACTTGTAGGGGTAGCCGTTCGCGTCGTAGCCGGGCATGTCCAGCGGCACCAGGCTGCTGGTCGGCCGGGCGTCGCCGCCGTAGACGTTGGCGATGATCTGCTCGTACGGCACCGCGTGGGCCAGCGCCTTGCGGACGTTCACGTCGTTGAACGGCGCGGTGGTGACCGACATCTGGATCGCGACCTGATCGTTGCTGGCCGCCGAGATGACCTTGATGCCGTCGACGTTCTTCAGGTCGGCGATGTCGCGGCGGCTGACGCCGAGCGCGATGTCGATGTCGCCGTTCTGCAGCTGCAACCGCTGGTTGGCGGCGGCCGGGACGACCGAGATCCGGATGGTCCCGGTCTGCGCCGGCTCCGGGCCCGGGTAGCCCTTGTTGGCCTCCAGCACGATCTCCTGGCCCTGGGTGGCCTTGGTGACGTTGAAGTAGCCGCCGGTCGGGGCGTTCTTGGCGAACCACTCCTGGGCCCACGGGTCGGCGGCGGTGGCGTGCTTCTTCGCCTCGACCGAGTCGAAGACGTAGAGCGAGATCGCCTGGATCTGCGGGGTGAGCGCGCTGGGGAACGCCTGGGCGAACTCGACGGTGTAGTCGTCGACGACCCGGACCTGGTCCGGCTCGGTCAGGCCGATGGTCCGGTAGACGCCGGCCACGTTGGCCTTGGCGGCGAACGCGCGGTCCTTGGACCACTTGACGTCGGCGGCGGTCATCTCGTTGCCGCTGGCGAACTTGACGCCCTTACGCAGCTTCAGGGTCCAGGTCTTCTGGTCGGCGCTGGGCTCGAACGACTCGGCGAAGGTCGGCATGACGTTGGTGGTGTCGAGGATCTTCGAGCCGCTGACCTCGGTCACCCCGTAGTCGACCAGGTACGGGAAGATGTTCTTGTAGAGCATGAGCGCGGTCGGGTCGAAGCCGACGAAGTCCTGGTCCCAGCTGCTGAGGTAGCTGGAGACGGCGATCCGCAGGGTCGACGCGGCGGGGTCCGCGGAGCGGCCGGACGAGCCGGACTGGGAGCCTGCGGCGCAGGCGCCGGTGGCCAGCAGGAGGGCCACGCTGCCCCCGAGCTGCAGCACCGACCGACGGGAGAGAGCGGGCGATCCGGGTCCGAACGGACGCGCTGATCCGGCCATGGGAAGTCCTCCAAGAACCACGACGAGGCGGACCGCGGACGACGCGCCCACCTGCTGGTGTTCTATCAGGCTGCAAGAATGTGAACAAGGGTGAAACCACTGTTCACCCCGAGAATCGTCCCCCTGGCCAGGAACAGAGCTAAACAGGGGATGGTCAGGTGCACAGGTTGTTCACCAGATTTCACACGCGAGATACAAGAGGCTGTTCACCGTGACGCGGCCGCGCCCCGCGCCCCGCGGCCGGGCGGCCGGGGGCGGGGGCGGCCAGCGGGGCGGCGGTCAGGCCGGCGGGCCCGCGTGCCGGAACACCCGGGGCGCCCACAACGGCTCGCCGTCGGCGTCGGCGATCTCGGCGAACAGGTCGGCCAGCGACGCGGTCCAGCGTGCCTGCACCGGCGACCCGCCGGTGACCGTACGGGCCCGGTCGAACCCGGCCCGGGTACGCAGCACGCAGATCACCAGCGTGCCGCGTCGGAAGATCGAGTAGTCGTACATGCCGGCCTCGTCGAGCAGCCGGGACAGCTCCGGCCAGATCTCGGCGTGCCGGCGGTCGTACTCGGCGCCGGCGCCGTCACGCAGCCAGTAGAGGTGGCAGAACTGCTCCCCGGGTCCCGGGCCGCGCTCCCCGGGCGCTGCCGGGGGCGGTGGCGCGACAGCGCCGGAAAGCGGCGGGCCGGCCCCGGAGGAGTCTTCCGGGGCCGGTCCCGACGGCGACGTGTTCACGTGTTCACTTGCCGGAGCCGGCGAGCGCCCCGGAGACGAGCTGCCGCTGGAACACCAGGTAGATGATCAGCACCGGCAGGAGCGCGACGATGAGGCCGGCGCTGACCAGCGGCACCGAGACGTCGTACTGGCCGGTGAGCAGCGAGACCCCGACCATCAGGGTCTTGCGGTCCGACCCACCCATGATCACCAGGGGCAGCAGCAGGTCGTTCCACATCCAGACGAAGTTGAAGATGCCCAGCGCCGACAGCGCCGGTGCCGCGATCGGGGTCAGCAGCCGGAACAGGATCGTGAAATGTCCGGCCCCGTCGACCCGGGCCGCCTCGATCAGCTCGTCGGGCACCTGCTGGAAGTAGCCGGCGAGCTGGTACGTCCCCAGCGGCAGGCCGAACGCGGCGAACGCCAGGATCAGCCCCTGGTACTGGCCGGACATCCCCAGGTCGAGCACCGTCTGGTAGAGCGGGTAGATGATCGCCTGGCTCGGGATGGTGAGCGTGACGATGATCAGCAGGAAGACCAGCTTCCCGCCCCGGAACCGCAGCTTGGTGACCGCGTACGCGGCCAGCAGGGCGGCGAGCACCGACAGCACCAGCCCGCCGAACGTCGCGATCAGCGAGTTGAGCAGCAGCCGGGGCATGTTCATCCGGTTGAACGCCTCGACGTAGTTGCCGAGGGTGATCGACGTCGGCAGGCCGAGCGGGTCCTGCGCGAACCCGCCCTGGGTCTTCAGCGAACTGACGACGGTGAACAGCAGCGGATAGATCGCCGCGACCGCCACCACGACGAGCACGAAGGTGAGCAGGTAGCGGCCGGCCCGCGCCGCGGAACGCCCGGTCATGGTCCGACCTCGCTCCGCTCGGCCGGCCACGACCCTGACCTGCGCCAACTGATTCCCTCGCTGCGCTCGGTCATGATTTGCGCGTTCCTTCCTTGAACATGTGCCGCACGCTGAACACCGAGATCAGGGCGACGAAGACGAACAGCGCCACGCCGATCGCCGAGCCGTAGCCGCGGTCGAGGAACTGGAACGTGGTCAGGAAGACCAGGTACTCCGGCAGCATGGTGGCGTCGCCGGGCCCGCCCTGGGTCAGCGCGTAGATGAGCGGGAACAGCCAGATCAGGACGCCGGACGCGCAGAGCACGGTCCAGTACGCCACGGTCGGGCGCAGCATCGGCACGACGACCGACACCAGCCGCCGCCAGAAGCCGGCCCCGTCGAGGTACGCGGCCTCCAGCACCTCGCCCGGGATCGTCGCCAGCCCGGCCAGGTACGTCATCACGCCGAGCCCGAAGAAGCTCCACAGGGCGACCGCCACCAGCGAGAACAGGGCGCTGTAGCGGCCGTTGAGCCACTCGGTGGCCAGCGGGTCGAGCCCGACCGCGCGCAGCCCGGCGTTGAGCGGCCCCTCCGGGGCCAGGATCTGCCGGAACATGATGCCGACGACGATCGGCGCGATCGTGTACGGGATGAAGTACACCGCCCGGAACAGCTTCCAGCCCGGGGTGCGCTGGTGGATGAGCAGGGCCAGCACCAGCGGCAGCACCACCCACACCGGCAGGGTCGCCACCACCAGCAGCGCGTTGCGGAAGCTGGTGAGGACCATCGGATCGTCGAGCATCCGGGTGTAGTTGTCGGCACCGGCGAACGAGGTGCCGTCGAAGCCACTGGACGATTCGAGGCTGGTCGCCACGCCCCGGCCGAGCGGCACGAACTTGAACGTGACGGCGAGCGCCACCGCCGGGAACACCAGTGCGGCGGCGAGCCACCACTGGCGTACCCGGGCGGTCCGGATCGCGGCCCGGCCGGACGGGCCGGGCGTCGCGCTGGTCGGGTCGGTCTTCGCCACCGGTGCGGTGGAGATCGACATGTTCTTCCCTCCGATCGGCGCCGGGCGGGGCGGCCGGGCCGCCCCGCCCGGCGGGATCACCGGCCCTGCCGCTTGGTCGGGCTGCGTTCGAGGGCCTGCTGCATCTGCTCGGCCCACTTGTCGACGGTCAACTGGCCGAGCGTGACCTGCTGCCAGCCGCGGGCGAGCGCGTCGGTCTCCGGGCCGGAGAGCATCACGCCGGCGTGCAGCGTGGGCTGGGCGACGAACTCCTGGATCTTCAGGAACGACGGGGACGTCGGCAGCAGCGCCTTGTCGACGGTGCTGTTCAGCGGCTGGCCCTTGCCGTAGCGGACCCAGAGTTCGCCGTTCTCCTTGCCGGCGAGCCAGCTGATGAACTCCAGCCCGGCCTGCTTCTTCTCGCTCCACTTGGTGACGCCGTAGACGGCGCCCTCGATGCCGGAGAACTTCTGCGCCAGCGGCGCGTCGGGGTTGATCACCGGCCAGCGGGTGACGCCGAGATTGTCGTCGCCGAGCGCCTTGCCGAACGCCTCCCAGTTCACCGCGTCGGAGATGATCGTGCCGGCGAAGGCGGCGTCGCCGCGCTGGAAGATGTCGGCGCCGTCGGGCAGCATCGTGATCGACGGGGCGTTGCTGTTCGTCCAACCGCTGGTGGTGATCTCGGCGAGCTTCTCCAGGGTGGCGACCAGCTTCGGGTCGGTCCAGGACAGGGTGCCGGCGAGCAGGCCGCGGATGTCGTCCTCGGTCAGGTAGTTGCGGGCGATCTCAGGGAAGTCCCAGTACGCCGGGAAGGTGCCGGACAGGCCGAGGGCCAGGCACGTCTTGCCGGAGTTCTTGACCGCCTCGCAGGCGGCGCTGAACTCGTCCCAGGTCGTCGGCGGGTTCTCCGGGTCGAGACCGGCGGCGGTCAGCACCGACTTGTTGTAGTAGAGGACGTTGCCCTGGTAGGAGAACGGCACCCCGTAGCAGGGCTTGGTGGTGTCGAAGCCCTCGCAGGCGCCGCTGTACGTGACCAGGTCCTTGTTGATCTCGGCGGCCCGCTCGCCGAGCGGCTCGTACGCGCCCCGCCGGTCGAACAGTTCCAGGCCGGCGTTGTTGGCCATCACGTCCGGGCCGGACTGCGAGGTGATGTAGGGGCCCTGGACCTCGGGGTACCGGTCGAACGGCACCGCCTCCATGTCCAGCCTGATGTCCGGGTGGCTGGCCTCGAACGTGCTCTTGACCTGCGCCCAGTATTCGGTACCACCCGGTTCCCAGGTCAGCACCTTGAGGGTGACCGGGCCGTCGGCGGCGTCGCCGCCGCACGCGGTCAGCAGCGTGGCGGCTGCCAGACCGGCGGCGAGCGCGCCCGCTATCTTGCGTCGCAACATCGGTTGAAGCTCCTGTCGAACGTGGTTCAGGAAGTGATCCGGCGGGGCTCGCCGCCGGCGGTGGCGCTGTCGACCATGGCGGCGGCCACCCGCACCACGTGCAGCCCGTCGGCCAGCGGAACCACCGCCGTCGGGTGCGCGCCGGTGACCCGGGCCAGGAAGTGCCGCAGTTCGGCAGCGAGCGCCCCACCGCCTCCGGACGGGGAGAGCAGCCAATCGGGCGCCTGCGCCTGCCCGGCCTGGACGAGCAGGGTTGGTTGGGCGAGGTCGACGTGACCGATCCCGCCGGTGCCGTACACCTCGACCAGGTCCGAGGTGTGGTTGGGAGCGTCTTCGGGGAGCAGGTAGCTGTTGCGGATCGACGACACGACGCCGTTGGCGTGCCGCAGTTCCGCGAACACCAGGACCGGTGCGCCGGCCCCGGTACGGGTACGGGCGGTGGCCCGCACCTCGACCACGGGCGCGCCGGCGTACCAGAGCGCGAGGTCGACGTCGTGGACGGCGGTGAGCAGGGCGGGGTGTTCGCCCGGGAAGAGTCGGCTCAGGGTGCGGGGCCGGTCGCGGCGCGACGAGACCGCGAGGACGTCGCCGAGTTGCCCGGCCCGTACGGCGTCGTGCAGCGCCCGGTGCGGCGCGCTGAAGCGCAGGATGTGGCCGGGCTGGCAGAGGACGCCGGTCGACTCGGCGACGGCGACGATCGCCTCGGCGTCGGCGACGGTGGTGGCCAGCGGCTTCTCGACCAGCACCGGTACGCCGGCGGTCAGCAGCGCGGTCGTCACGGCCCGGTGCGTCGGCCCGGGGGTGCAGACCGAGGCGGCGGCGACCGGTCCGGCGGCGAGCAGTTCGTCGACGGTGGCGTAGGTGTGCGGTACGCCGTGTTCGGCGGCGAGCCGTTCCCGGGCGCCACGGTCCGGGTCGACGAGCGCGGCGACGGGCGCGTCCAGCGCCCGGTACGCCGCCACGTGCCGGGCGCCGAACGCGCCGGCGCCGACGACCGCGACCGGGTTCACGCGCCCACCGCCGGGACCGGGCCGGTGGCAGCGGTCAGGGCGCCGGCGAGCACGGCGCGGGTGAGCCGGTCCAGGGCGGTGACCCCGGTGGGGAGGCACCGTTCGTCGACGTCGAACTCGGCGGAGTGCAGCGGGGCGCCGCCGGCCGCGCCGCGTACCCCGAGCTTGACGTAGAGGCTCGGGCCGAGCGCGCCGAGCAGCGCGAAGTCGTCGGTGGTCAGCGGCGGTTCGGCGAGGTCGGCGACCTCGACGTGGCCGGGCAGCTCGCGGTGGGCCAGCGCGACCAGTTCGGGAGCGTTGCGGATCGCCGGCATCTCGTTGGCCCAGGTGAACTCGATGCCGAGGTCGAAGGCGGCGGCCTGCTGGCGGGCCACCCGTTCGATGACCTCCTTGAGCCGGGCCCGGACGGCCGGCTCGTGGGTGCGCAGCGTCCCGGTCGCCTCGGCCCGGTCGGCGACCAGGCTCTGGGTCCGGCCGCCGGCGATCGTGCCGACGTTGAAGGCGACCAGGTCGTGCGGGTCGCGGGACCGGGCGACGGCGGCGTGCAGGCTGCTGACCAGGGTGGTCAGGCCGAGGATGGCGTCGCGTCCACGGGCCGGGGTGGCGGCGTGCGCCGGCCGGCCGCGCAGCAGCACCCGGAAGGCGTCCTTGGCGGCCATCGCCGTCTCCCGGTCGACGCCGACCGCGCCGGCCGGCAGCTCCGGCCAGCAGTGCAGACCGAGTACGGCGTCGAACCGGGGGCGGGTGAACGGGTCCTCCGCGAGCACCAGGGCGGCGCCGGACTCCTCGCCGAACGGGATCTCCTCGGCCGGCTGGAACAGCACGGTCAGCGAGCCGCGCGGCGGCGGGTCGGCGGCGAAGCGGCGGGCGACGCCGACCGCCACGGTCATGTGGACGTCGTGTCCGCAGGCGTGGCAGACGCCGGGGTGGACCGAGGCGTACGGGACGTCCTTGGCGTCCTGGACGGGATAGGCATCCATATCGGCCCGAAGCAAGACAGCGGGTCCCGGAGCGATGCCCGGAAGGTGCACGACCAGACCGGTACGCGCCACCCCGGTCCGGATCTCCCCCAGACCGGCCAGCCGGTCGGCGAGCACCTTGGCCGTCCCGTGCTCGGTAAAGCGCAGCTCGGGGTACTGGTGCAGATGCCGGCGCAACTCGACCAGCCGACCAACCTCGTCGCCAACCAACTCCACGTGTCGCGCCCCTCGCTCTCGCCGGTAATCCGGCCCTAATTAAGACAGAACTTAGGTGAGTGGGTGTGTGGCGTCAATAACCAGTTCAGGATTCGGCTAGGGTTGCCGGCCATGACCGCCAGCGACGCGCACATCCACCTCTTCGCCCGGGGCTATCCCGGCCGTTACGGACACTCCCCCGCCGGGGGCGACGAACTCGCCGCGTACCTGCGGCTGCGGGACGCGCACGGGATCGACCGCGCACTCGTGGTCGGCTACGAGGGCGGGCCGGCCTTCGCCGGCAACAACGACCACCTCGCCGCACTCGCCGCCCGGCACCGGTGGATCGCCCCGGTCGCCTACGTACCGCCCACCGGACCGGCCACCGTCGACGAGCTGCGGACGCGGCTCGGGCAGGGCTTCGTGGGACTGTCGGCGTACCTGCCCGGCCCCGCCGAGGCGGCCGCCCTCGCCGGCTGGCCCGCCGGGACCACCGCCGCGCTGAACGCCGCCGCGGCGGTGGTCAGCCTCAACGCACCGCCCGCCGCGACGGCCCACCTCGCCGACGCCGTCGCCCGGCTCGACGGGTGCACCGTGCTGTTCAGCCACCTCGGCCTGCCCGGACCGCACCCCGCGCCGCCGTCGGTCGACCGGGCCGCCGACACGCTCGCCCCGCTGCGCGCGCTGGCCGCGCTGCCGCACGTCGGGGTCAAGGTCTCCGGCCTGTACGCGGTCAGCGACCCGGCCCACGCCTGGCCGCACGCCGCGGCGGCACCGTTCGTCCGGGTGCTGCTGGACGCGTTCGGCCCCGGGCGGCTCCACTGGGGCTCCGACTTCGCACCCAGCCTCGACGCGGTGTCGTTCCCGCAGACCCTCGACCTGCCGGCCCTGGCCGGCCTGTCCCCCACCGAACGCGACGCCGTGTACGGCGGCAACCTGGTGCGCGCCCTGGACCGGGTGGTCCGCCCCGCGCCGGCCGGCTGATCCTCAGACCCGCGCCAGCGCGCCGGCGGCCTCCCGGGCCAGCTCGAACTCCTCGCGCGGCTGCACCACCAGCACCGGCACCGCCGCCCCGGGCGCGCTGACCGGCCCGTCGTCGTCGCGGTTCCCGCCGGTCGGCGGCACCACACCGAGCAGGCGCAGGCCGGCGCAGACGTCGTGGCGCACCTCCGGCTGGTCCCAGCCGATCTCGCCGGTGAAGACCACCGCGTCGAGCCGGTCCAGGCTGGTCGCGGCGGCCGCCATCTCCCGGCGTACCCGGTGGTTGAAGGTGTCCATCGCCAACGCCGACGCCGGGTCGCCGGCCGCCGCCGCCACCAGGTCGCGGGTGTCGCCGGACCGGCCGCCGGACAGGCCGAGCAGCCCGGACCGGTGGTGCAGGCCGTCGAAGACCTCGTCGTACGTCAGCCGCCCGTCGAGCAGCCACAACAGCATGCCGGGGTCGACGGCGCCGCTGCGCTTGCTCATCGGCACCCCGTCGAGCGGGGTGAAGCCCATCGACGTGTCGACGCTGCGCCCACCACGTACGGCGCACACCGACGCGCCGCCACCCAGGTGGGCGAGGACCAGGTGCAGGTCGGCGACCGGCCGGCCGAGCAGTTCGGCGGCCCGCCGGGTCGCGTACGCGTACGACAGGCCGTGGAAGCCGTACCGGCGCAGCCCGAACCGCTCCCGCCAGCGGGCCGGCACCGGGTAGGTCCGCGCCGGCTCGGGCAGCCCGGCGTGGAACGCCGAGTCCGGGCAGACCAGGTGCGGTACGTCCGGCAGCAGCCGCCGCAACTGGTCGAGCAGGGCCAGCGCCGGCGGCAGGTGGAGCGGGGCGAGCGCGGCCACGCCGTCGAGCGCGCCGCGCAGCCCGTCGTCGACGGCGGTGGGCCGGACGACGAGGTCACCGCCGTGGACGAGGCGGTGCGCGACCACGTCCGGGGCGGGCCGGCCGGTGACGAAGTCGCGCACCGCCGCCTCGGCGTCGGCCGGCGGGGTGGACCGGTCCAGCCGGGCCCCGACGGCACCGGTGGTGTCGACGTACGCCAGATGCAGGCTGGACGAGCCGGCGTTCACGGTGAGCACCACGGTCATGGACGGGTCGTACCCGGTCGTCCCCGGCCCATGCCCGGGCCCGGCCCGGGCCGGTGGGGCGGGTCGGTGGGCGGGCCGGTGGGGCGGGCCGGTGGGGCGGGGCAGGGCGGCGGGGCCGGCCGGCGGGGCGGGTTTGGGGCGCCGTGGGCCCGGGAAGTCGAGCGGTCCCGCGGACGGAGGGAGCGGATCGTGCAGATCAGCGTCATCGGCACCGGACACATCGGCGGCACCCTGGCCCGGCACTTCGCGTCGGCCGAACACCACGTCGCGGTGGCCCACTCCGGCGACCCGGCGGACCTCGGACCACTACTCGACGACCTGCGTGGCTGCGGCCAGGCGGTCAGCCCGGCCGAGGCCGCCCGGATCGGCGAGGTCGTCGTCGTCTCGGTGCCGTTCCGCGCGTACGCCGACCTGCCGACGGACGGCCTGGCCGGCAAGACGGTCATCGACACGACGAACTACATGCCGGACCGCGACGGCCACATCCCCGAACTGGACGAGGACCGCACCACCTCCAGCGAGATGGTGCAGGCGCACCTGCGCGACGCGCACGTGGTCAAGGCGTTCAACACGATGCGCTGGGACCACCTACGCGACTACCACCACGAGGCCGGGGCACAGGTACGTTACGGGATCCCGTTGGCCGGCGACGACATCCAGGCCAAACGCTGCGTACAGCAGCTGATCGAGGAGATCGGCTTCGCCCCGGTCGACTCCGGCGGCCTGGCCACCGGCGGCCGCAGGCAGCAACCCGGCTCCCCGGCCTTCCTCTCCGACCAGACGGCGGATCAACTCCAGGCCACCCTGTCCGCCCCCTGACCCGCCCGCTTCCGCCAGGGCTAGACCAGTGGCCGCTGGTACTGGTCGCCTGCGATGAGGACCTTCTCCGGCCGGGTCGGGTGGACCCGGACCGGCAGCACCAGGCCGGGCTGAACGCGGTCGACGACGGACAGGCCGTACGCCTTCCGGGTGGTGGCCTGATACGGGCTGCGCCCGGGCACCACCACCGTCAGGGTGAGCTTCAGATACCGGGCTTCGGTCTCACCACGCATGGTCTTCGAAACCGCGGTGACCGTGCCCACGCCGGCGACTCCGTGCCGCAGGATGAAGGTCCTGGCGCGCTCGAACCGGCCGGCGACCGAGATGAGCACGATGCCCAGCAGGCCGACGCCGACCGCGATGGGGGCGATCACCCACTCCTCGTCCCCGCGGTCGTAGAAGAGGAACGCGAGGCCGCCGATGGCCATCGACACGACGCACCAGAAGTATCCGGCGGCACGACCAAGCAGACCCATGCCCGTAAATTGAACTGTCGAATCACCATGGTCACCAGCGCCCGGTAGCCAACCCGACACAAGGCACGGCACCGGCAGTCCGGCTACCTACACTCCCGCCATGCTCTATCTGGAGATTGCCGGGGTGACCGCGAGGCGGCACCTGCAGGTTGCCCGCGCCGACGGCGCCGGCTCCTACACGTTCTACAGCGGAGTATTGAGTCTCGTCGCGAACCCTTCCTTCCGGGGCGCCGTCCGACCGGACGACCGTCAGCCGATAACGTTCTTCGTACCGGACAGCGCCACGTTCCCGACCGATCCGGAGAGCATCGAACTCGAGATGAGCCTCCGACGGATCCGAACCACGGGCAATCCCAACCTCGTGACCTTCGGCCCGTACGAGGAACGGGCGTACATCGCACCGGACCCGCGCGGCGGCGAGCATCGGTGGCTGCAAATTTCCCTACAGGTCCCGATCTCCTCGGTCGCGGCGGTGGAGCTCAACTACCGGGTGACGGTCTAGGACCACAGCGACTCCGACCGGGCATGGGCGACTCCCGGTCGGCGGAATCGGTCGTACAGTCGGGGTCGTGATCGAACCACGCGAGCCGGAACGGACCATCCTCACCGGGGCCACGACGGTGGCCCCACAACCCACCGGCCCGGCGGACACCGCCGAACCGACCAGCGTGCTGCTGCCCGGGCACGACGTGCCGCTGGGCCGCTACACGACGGTGCGCCGCCTGCTCCCGCAGCGGCAGCGCCGGATGATCGGCGCCTGGTGCTTCGTCGACCACTTCGGGCCGGACGACGTCGCCGGCCGGCCGGGGATGCAGGTGCCGCCGCATCCGCACACCGGCCTACAGACGGTGAGCTGGCTGATCGAGGGCGAGATCCTGCACCGGGACAGCCTCGGCAGCCTGCAGACGATCCTGCCGGGGCAACTGAACCTGATGACGGCCGGTCACGGCATCGCGCACTCCGAGGAGTCGCCGGCCGCCCATCCGCCGTCGATGCACGGCCTGCAACTGTGGGTCGCGCTGCCGGACAGCGCCCGGCACGGCGCGGCCGACTTCGCCCACCACCCGTCGGTGCCGGGGTGGCGCGAGGACGGCGCGGAGGTGTCGGTGGTGGTGGGGACGCTGGCCGGGGTGACGTCGCCGGCGGTGACGTACACGCCGCTGGTCGGTGCGCAGATCACCGTCGACGCCGGGTCCGGTGGCCGGGTCGGGCTGCCGTTGGAGCCGGATTTCGAGTACGCGGCCGTGGTGATGTCCGGCACCGCGCGCGTCGCCGGCGCCGGGTTGACGCCCGGTGACCTGCTGCACCTGGGCCGGGGTCGCCGCGAACTGACCGTGACCACCGACACGCCGGACGCCGACGGCCCGACGCGGCTGTTCCTGCTCGGCGGCGAGCCGTTCGACGAGCCGCTGGTCATGTGGTGGAACTTCGTCGGGCGGTCGCACGAGGAGATCGTGGCGGCCCGGGACGACTGGGCCACGGGACGCCGGTTCGGCACCGTCCACGGGTACGCCGGCGACCCGCTGCCCGCCCCGGAGATGCCGACCACCCGGCTCAAGGCCCGCGACCGGGACGGCCGCACACCGGGGGCCTGAACCCCGGCGCGGAAGGTCCCCTCGGGGAGTGACCTTCGGCCCTGCCGGGTGACCGCCCGCCGCGCGGAGGATCGCTGGGGATCGCCGGCAGGTGGCCGGTCGCGCGACGAGGGGTTTCGAAGGCATGGACGCGTTGGACGTGGCCCGCTGGCAGTTCGGGGTCACCACGGTCTACCACTTCCTGTTCGTGCCGTTGACCATCGGACTCGGTCCGCTGGTCGCGGTGCTGCAGACGATGTGGCTGCGCACCGGCGACGAGAAGTACCTGCGGCTGACGAAGTTCTACGGCAAGCTGTTCCTGATCAACTTCGCGATGGGGATCGTCACCGGCATCGTGCAGGAGTTCCAGTTCGGGATGAACTGGAGCGACTACTCCCGCTTCGTCGGCGACATCTTCGGCGCCCCCCTCGCCATCGAGGCGCTGCTCGCGTTCTTCCTCGAATCCACGTTCCTCGGCCTGTGGATCTTCGGCTGGGACCGGTTGCCGAAACGCGTACACCTGGCCACGATCTGGGCGGCGGCGATCGGGAGCGTGCTGAGCGCGTACTTCATCCTGGCCGCGAACTCGTTCATGCAGAACCCGGTCGGCTACCGCATCGATCCGGAGAGCGGCCGGGCCGAACTCACCGACTTCGTGGCGGTGCTGACCAACAAGGTCGCGCTGATCACCTTCCCGCACACGATCGCCGGGGCGTTCCTGGTCGCCGGGTCGCTGATCGTGAGCGTGTCGCTGTGGCACGTGATGCGCCGGGGCGTGACCGACGAGACGCCGGCGCACCGGTTCGCGACGAGGTTCGGCGCGGTCGTCACGCTGGTGGCCACCGCGGCCGTACTGGTCACCGGCGACATCCAGAGCAAGATCATGACGCAGGTGCAGCCGATGAAGATGGCCGCCGCCGAGGGGCTGTACGACACCGAGTCGCCGGCCGCGTTCTCCGTACTGACCGTCGGCAGCCTCGACGGCGGGCGCGAGGTGTTCGCGCTGAAGATCCCGTACCTGCTCTCCTGGCTGTCGACCGGCGACGTCAACGGCGAGGTGCACGGCATCAACGACCTCCAGGCGCAGTACGCCGCACAGTACGGCCCCGGCGACTACGCGCCGATGATCCCGGTCGCGTACTGGAGCTTCCGACTCATGATCGGCTTCGGGCTGGCGGCGGCACTGGTCGCGCTCCTGGTGCTCTGGGCGCAGCGGCGCGGCCGTACCCCGTCGTCGAAGTGGCTGCTGCGGGCCGGCCTGGTCCTGCCGCTGCTGCCGCTGGCCGCCAACGCCTTCGGCTGGATCTTCACCGAGATGGGCCGCCAGCCGTGGATCGTGTTCGGCGAGATGCTCACCCGGGACGGCGTCTCCCGCAGCGTCTCGCTGACCGAGGTGCTGACCTCGTTCACCGCGTTCACCCTGATCTACGCGATCCTCGCCGTCGTCGAGGTCCGGCTGCTGCTGACGTACGCCAAGCGCGGACTGCCCCCGGTCGCGCCGCCGCCCGACGACGACCCCGGCGACCGTGACGCCGACGAGGACCGCCCGCTCGCCTTCGCCTACTGACCCGGAGCATCCCGTGGAACTGTCCACCTTCTGGTTCCTGCTCATCGCCGTGCTGTTCACCGGCTACTTCGTCCTGGAGGGCTTCGACTTCGGCGTCGGCGTGCTGCTGCGCGTGCTCGGCCGCGACGACCGGGAACGCCGCGTCCTGATCAACACCATCGGCCCGGTCTGGGACGGCAACGAGGTCTGGCTGATCACCGCCGGCGGCGCCATGTTCGCCGCGTTCCCGGAGTGGTACGCGACCCTCTTCTCCGGCTTCTACCTGCCGCTGCTGCTGATCCTGCTCGCGCTGATCGTCCGTGGCGTCGCGTTCGAATACCGGCACGGCCGCGACCACGCCGGCTGGAAGGACCGCTGGGACTGGGCCATCACGATCGGCTCGGTGGTGCCGGCGGTGCTGTGGGGCGTCGCCTTCGCGAACATCTTCCGGGGCGTGCCACTGACCGCCGACCACGAGTACGCCGGCGGCCTGCTCACCCTGCTCAACCCGTACGGGCTGCTCGGCGGGGCGACGTTCCTGGCGGTGTTCGTCACGCACGGCGCACTGTTCCTGGCGCTGAAGACCGCCGGCGACATCCGCGAACACGCCAACCGGCTCGCCGGGCGGGCCGGCCTGGTGGCGGTGCTGCTCGCCGGCACGTTCCTGGTCTGGTCGCTGGTGCTGCGGGCCAACCCGGCCGCCGTCGTACTCGCGGTGCTCGCCGCCGTCGCCCTGGTCGCCGGCCTGGCCGCCAACCGGGTACGCCGGGAGGGCTGGGCCTTCGCCGGCACGGCGACCGCGATCGCGCTGACCGTGGCGACCCTGTTCACCGCCCTGTTCCCGGAGGTGATGCCGTCCACACTGGACCCGGCCGGGACGCTGACCACGGCGAACGCGTCGTCGACCCCGTACACCCTGACCATCATGACCTGGGTGGCGGCCATCTTCACCCCGATCGTGCTCCTCTACCAGGCCTGGACCTACTGGATCTTCCGCAGGCGCCTGGACACCACCCACATCCCCACCCACTGACCCCCAAGATCCGCGTGAACCGCCCCAAGATCCGCGTGATCAGGGAGTACGTCGGGCGTGTCGTCGGCGAGTCGCCCGCGAAACCCCCTGATCACGCGGATCTTGGCGTGGCCGAGCCGCCCGTCGATCAAGGAACGACGCCGGTCAGCGGTAGGTCCAGACGCGGAGACCGTTCCCGGTCCGGCAGGCGATGTGAATGCCCGACGACTGGCACTGGGAGACCCGTTGCGGCACCGGCCCGAGCACCTGGATCCGCGTCGCTCCCGCTTCGACAACGGCGAACCAGGCCCGGTCCGGCAGCCGGTCGGGCCGGGTCAGGACGAGCGGTGACCCGTCGCCGGGGATGACCGGCTCCGGCCAGTCCGACAGGTCGACCAGTGGCCGGCCGGAGTACGGATCCACCGTGTGGTCGAGTTCTCCCTCGCGTGGTCCGAGCCGGAGCAGGTGCCCGCCCCGGCTGTCGAGATGGCCGTTGGCGACGACCTCGCCGAGCGGGCGGCCGCTGCCGGCGTCGATCAGCAGGCTCCGGCCCGCCATCGCGACACAGACCACGGCACCGCAGCCGTACGCCGCTCCGCGCCCGGGCAGCGTTGCGCGCCAGACCGTTTCCAGCGTGCCGGCGGCGTACGCGGTCACCTCCGACGACCCGGTCTGTGCCAGGACCAGGTCGCCGGCGACCCGCAGCCAGCCCGTCGACCCGTCCACGGCGCCGGCGCGGGAGTGCCGTACCGCGCCGGTCCGCGCGTCGCGTACCTCGAGGACGCCGTCGCGGGTCAGCACCGCCACCGACGGCGGCTCCCCCGGCAGCAGCTCCCCGGCGGTGACCGGTCCGGTGGCCCACAGCTCGGTGCCGGTGTCCAGATCGAACGCCCGCACCGACACCCCGTCGACCTGCACGCTGAACCGCGGGGCTTCGCCCGGCCGGGCGGCGGTCACGTGCAGGATCTCTCCGGTGGCGCCGCTGACGACCCGGACGGTGGCGTCCGACCCCGAGGCACCGGGAGCGAAACTCCAGGCGGTCTCGCGGACCAGGCCGACGTTCCCCGCGCCGCCACCGGTGACGTGGTGCGGCACCGACGCCCGGAGCCGACCGCTGGCGGAGTCGAGGACGAACGTCCGGTCCTCGGTGTGGACCAGCACCCGGTCTCCGGCGATCGACAGCGATGCCTCGCTCTCGGGGCCGAGGACGCGCGTCTCGACGCCGATCGGGGTGGTCCAGAGCGCGGCGCCACGAGCCAGGTCGTACGCGGTGACGGTGCGCCGGAACGACCGGTCCGTCGGCGGTTGGACGACGTAGAGCCGGTCACCGACGAGCAGTTCGTGCTGCATCACGACCGTCGGTGGTGCCGCGACCTCGACCAGGGCCGGCCCGGGCGGCGGTGCCGACCCACCGATGGCGAGCACCAGCAGGACCACGAGCGCGGTGACCGCCGTACGCAGGTGTCTGGCCAGCGCCGGGCGGGACGGTGCGGGCTCGGCCGGCGGTTCGTGGGTCCGCACCCCGAGGTCGATCACGACCGGTCCGGCACTCATCCGCTCCCCCTCCGCCGACGACGTGGGCAGCCTAGAACGCGGACCGCGTCCACGGCGCCCCGGCGGGTCAGTGGTAGCGCCAGGCGCGCAGTTCGTCGGTACGGGTCCGGCAGACGATGTGGCTGTCCGACGACTGGCAGCCGTACGAGCGGTGCGGCACCACGCCGAGCGGGCGTACGGCGGTCGCGCCGGGGTCGAGCACGGCGAGCCACAGCCGCCGTGGTCCGCCGGCGAACCTGGACAGCACGGCCGGGGAGTCGTCGAGGGCGTCGGCCATCTTGGGCCAGGCCGACAGGCTGACCAGCCGCTGCCCGCTGGCCGGGTCGACGGTGTGGTCGACGAAGCCCTCGCCGAGCGAGGCGAGCGCGATCAGGTGCCCGCCGCGGCTGGTCAGGTGTCCGTCGAGCGCCACCCGGCCGAGCAGCACCCCGGTCATCGGGTCGAGCAACGACGTCTGGACCTCGCTGCGGACGCAGATCCGGGTGCCGCAGACCAGGGTCCACTCCTCGTCGGGCCGGATCGCCGTACGCCAGGCGGGTTCGAGGGTGTCGGCGGCGTACGCGTTGACGGCCGGCGAGGTGTCGCGGACCAGGACCAGGCCGCCGGCGCCGACGGCACCGGTCGCCGGCCGGTCGGGCTCGGCGGGTCGCCGGTGCCGCGTCGCCCCGGTGCGCGCGTCGCGCAACTCGATCCCGCCGTCCGTGGTCACCACGGCGACGGTCGGCGTGGCCGCCCCGGTCAGGAGCACCCCGGACCGGACGAGGTCGGCGGTCCACAGTTCGGTGCCGTCGGCGAGGTCGAAGGCGCGGACGGACATGCCGGCCGGTGGTACGGCGATCACCGTGCCGGTGGCCGGGTCGAGATGGAAGCGTCGGGGTTCGTCGGGCGGCGGCGCCGACTCGGTCAGGGCGGTCGTCGGGTCGAACACCCCGACGACGGCCGGTGGCCGGTCGGGCGGCGGCACGGTGGACGACCAGACCGGTTGGCTGCTCAGCCCCACGCCGCCGGGGTGGACGTCGGTGATCTGGTGCGGCACCGACCAGCGGGTGCGGCCGGTGGCGGCGTCGACCGCGGACGTACCGCCCTGGATGTGGACCAGCAGTTGGTCGTCGACCGGCCGCAGTTGCGCCGCCGGTCGCGGATAGTCGGTGACCCGGACCTCCGGTCCGACCGGAACCGTCCACAGTGTTGTGTTCCGGTCGAGGTCGTGTGCGGTCAGGGCCAGCCGCGCCCCGCCGGCCTCGGGGGCGAGGACGTAGAGCCGGTCGCCGACCAGGAACTGCTGGTGCGTGCCGGCGGCCGCCAGGACCGCGACCTCGACGAGGGCCGGCTCCGGCAGCGGGTTCGAGCCCGCGGTGGCGAGCACGAGTACGGCGGCGAGTGCCGCGACGGCTGGCCGCAGCCGCCTGAACCTCAACCGACGGGGCGGCCCGGGCTCACCCGAGGGCTCGTGGTCACGCGTTCCGAGGTCGATCACAGTTCCGGTGCTCATCCCGCCCTCCGCCTTCCGGTCCGCAGCCTAGCCGCGCGACACCCACTCGCGCCGACCCGCTCTCCGCGGCCCCACCCGGGGCCGCCCGGTCGTGGATCGAGGGGAAACCGTGCCCGCATTGGCCCGCTTTGCCGCACAACAATTCCTTGATCAACGAGGACCCCCGGAGCGGAGCGGGAACTCGAATAGGAATGGGTCTTTACTGTTAAGATTGTTTACTTTATGTTGGTACGCATGGCGATCGATGGCCGATAGGAGGGCGCATTCCACCCGAACGGCTCTCGACACACCTTGGCAGCCCTCCGCGGCGCGATGGGCACCACGCGCCGCGGAGGGTCCCTACCCCCGCGGGAGAAGGAGTTCGTCCATGCGAAGACTCATCGCCCTACCGATCCTGGTGGTGGGCACCGTGCTCACCTCACTGGCGATCGCCGCGCCGGCCCAGGCGCACGGCTACATCTCCTCGCCACCGAGCCGTCAGGCCCAGTGCGCGCAGGGCATCGTCACCAACTGCGGTGACATCCAGTGGGAGCCGCAGAGCGTCGAGGGCCCGAAGGGCCTGCGCAGCTGCAGCGGCGGCAACGCCCGGTTCTCCGTCCTCGACAACGACAACAAGGGCTGGCGGGTGACCAACGTCAGCGGCACCACGACCTTCAACTGGGTCATCACCGCCCGGCACGCCACCAGCACCTGGGAGTACTACATCGGCAACACCCGGGTGGCGCAGTTCAACGACGGCGGACGGCAGCCCGGCCCGACCGTGACCCACCAGGTCAACCTGAGCGGCTTCTCCGGCCGGCAGAAGCTGCTCGCCGTCTGGAACGTCGCCGACACCCCGATGGCGTTCTACGTCTGCGTCGACCTCCAGATCGGCGGCGGCGGCAACCCGCCGCCCACCACTCCGCCGCCGACCAACCCGCCGCCCACGACGGGCCCCACCCCGACCAACCCGCCGCAGACCGGCGGCACCTGGCGGGCCGGCACCGCCTACCAGGTCGGCGACCAGGTGACCTACAACGGCGTCACCTACCGCTGCCGGCAGGCGCACACCGCCATCGCCGGCTGGGAGCCGCCGTACGTGGCCGCCCTCTGGCAGCAGGTCTGACACCGGTGCCGGGCGGGTCCCCACCGGACCCGCCCGGTTCGCCGACCGGGAAGGAGACACCGATGTACGCGTTCGCGCGAGGTACCGCCGCCGTCGCGGCGCTGCTGCTGCTCGCCGGCTGCGCCGGCACCCCGGCCGGTACCGCCCGACCGCCGGACGCGCCGGTCCCGGCGGCGCAGGCGTCGACCATGACGACACACGCGCCGAACACCGGGCCGCACAACGCCGCCGACGTCATGTTCCTGCAGATGCTGGTCACCCACCACGAGCAGGGCCTGACGATGGTACGGCTCGCCGCCGACCGGGCGACCCGGGACGAGGTACGCACCCTCGCCGCGGCGATCGAGGTGACCCAGGCCGCCGAGGTGGAGACCATGCGGTCGTGGCTGCGCGGCTGGGGCGAGGCGACGGAGGCGGATCCGGCCGAGCATCTGCACGCCGACCACGGCGGCCTGCCACTGACCGGCGAGGACCTGATCGGGGCGCTGGACACCGTGTCCGGCGCCGAGTTCGAGAAGCGGTTCCTCAACCTGCTGATCGGCCATCAGCACAACGCCGTCGAGATGGCCCGCAACCAGGCCAAGTACGGGATCAATCCGGACGCCCGCCAGTTGGCCGAGCGGGTCGACCAGTCCCGTACGGCGCAGATCCAGCAGATGCTGACGTACCTGGCCTGACGGGCCGCGGGTGCCTCCCCGGCCGGGGAGGCACCCGCGGGCGGCCGTGAGCGGGTCAGGCCACGACGACGGCCGGTGGCGGGGTCGGGAAGCCGTAGCGGGCGGCGAGGTCCGGGTCGTCCGGGTCGATCTGCCGTACGCCCTCGTCGGCGAGCCGCTTGTTGACCTCGTCCAGGTGTTCGCGGACCAGCCGGGCCTCCTCGTCGGTGACCCTGCCGCGGTGCGGCTTGCCGGCGTGTTCGAGGGTGCCGTAGTCGATCCGCTCGGTCCGGCGGGTCGTCTTGGCCGGCCGGACCCGCTCGGCGGTCCGCAGCAGTTGCGCCATCGGCGTGTCGGTCGCCAACTCGTCGAACTCGCTCGCGGTCAGTACGACCCGGCGCGGCTCGCTGCCCTCCGGACCGTCGTGGATCTCGACGACGGCGACGTCGAGGGCGGCGTCGTCGATGCTCTCGATCTCGACCGGTCGGGCGTCCAACCGCACGGGTCCGGCGACCAGGTCGGGATGCTCCAGGACGACGAGTGACACCACCCCGTCGCCGGGCTGGATGACCTCGCCACTGAAGTCGGAGACATGAACCGTCTTCTTACCCATGCGAAAGAACTTCTCCTGTCGAACGCTGCGGTCAAGACCGGAGACGAAGCTACCCGACAGGTGTGCGAAAGCGCCGGCAGGTCCGGCCGCATCGGTGTGTCGCACCGGCCTCCCGCGATCTTGCACTTGTCGCCCGACAAATCCGACGAAGGGGGGAGATAACTGCAAGATCGCGGGGCGGCGGCGCGGCGACGGGCGGGCACCCGAACTTTTGTCGGGGAAAAGTCTTGCCATCGACAGCGCTCATGATGAAAATTTCCTGCCATGCGGACGAATCGAGAATCATCGTTCCGAGTCGCGGCCGCCGTACTGGCCGCCGTCATGCTCCCGACCGTGCTCGGCCCGGCGGCACCGGCCGGCGCGGGCCGGGGCGCCGCCCCCGCGGGAACCGTCGTCACGGCCGCCTGCACCACCGACCCCGCCACCCCCAAGCGGCAGTTCCGCGCGATGTGGATCTCCAGCGTCGCCAACATCGACTGGCCCAGCCGCACCGGGCTGTCGGTCGCCGCCCAGCAGGCCGAGTTCCGCTCCTGGCTCGACCTGGCCCAGCAGCGGAAGATGAACGCCGTCGTCGTGCAGGTACGGCCCACCGCCGACGCCTTCTGGCCGTCGACCCTCGAACCCTGGTCGCAGTACCTGACCGGCACGCAGGGCGGCAACCCCGGCTACGACCCGCTCGCCTTCATGGTCGCCGAGGCACATGCCCGCAACATCGAGTTCCACGCCTGGTTCAACCCGTACCGGGTCGCCACCCACGCCGACCCGGCCCGGCTGGTCGCCAGCCACCCGGCCCGCCGCAACCCGGGCTGGGTCTTCCCCTACAACGGCCAGCTCTACTACAACCCCGGCATCCCGGCCGTCCGCGCGTTCGTCCAGGACGCCATGATGGACGCCGTCAACCGGTACGACATCGACGCCGTGCACTGGGACGACTACTTCTACCCGTACCCGTCGGGCAGCGTCCAGATCCCCGACCAGGCCACGTACGCCCAGTACGGGTCCGGCTTCGCCAACATCGGCGACTGGCGTCGCGACAACGTCGACAAGCTCGTGCAGGAGATGAGCCAGAAGATCCGGGCCGCCAAGCCGTGGGTCAAGTTCGGCATCAGCCCGTTCGGCATCTGGCGCAACGCCTCGACCGACCCGCTCGGCTCCCCCACCTCCGGGCTCCAGTCGTACGACGCCATCTACGCCGACACCCGGCGCTGGGTGCAGCAGAACTGGATCGACTACGTCGCACCACAGGTCTACTGGCACATCGGGTTCGCCACCGCCGACTACGCCAGACTCGTGCCCTGGTGGTCGAACGTCGTCGCCGGCACCAACGTGCAACTGGTCATCGGGCAGGCCACCTACCGGGTCGGCGCGTCCGGACAGGACGCCGCCTGGCAGAACGCCGCCGAACTCACCAACCACCTCACCCTCAACCGCGCCCACCCGCAGGTCGTCGGCGACATCCACTTCAGCGCCAAGGACGTCCGCGCCAACCGGCTCGGCGGCATGGACCGGGTCGCGAACGACCACTACCGGCGGCCCGCGCTGGTGCCGATCGCCGCCGGCCGTGGTGGCGCCGCCCCGCCCGCGCCGACCATCACCGCCGCCACCCGGGTGAGCAACGGCGTCTCGCTGACCTTCCAGCGCGGCGGCACCACCACCCCGGCCGCGTACGCGGTCTACCGGGTCGACGGCACCACGACCGACCCGTGCGACCTGGCCGACGGCGGCAACCTGCTGGCCACCGTACGCGCCGGCGGCACCACGGGTACGTACACCGACACCACCGCGGCGGCCGGCGGCACGTACACGTACGTCGTGACCGCGCTCGACCGGCGGCACCACGAGAGCGCGGCCAGCGCCGGCCGGGTGGTGAACCCGGGCAGCGGCGGCACCTTCACCGTCACCGTCGACAACGCCACCACCGGCCGGTTCACCGCCAGCGGCAACTGGGGCACGTCGAGCTTCTCCGCCCAGCGGCACGGCGCCAACTACCGGTTCGCCAACCCGGTCGCGGCCAGCGACCCGGCCTGGTTCTCCGCCAACCTGCCCAGCGCCGGCAGCTACCGGGTCGAGGTCTGGTATCCGGCCGACCCCGGCTACAACAGCGCCACCCCGTACCTGGTCGCCACCACCACCGGCAACCAGACGGTGACCGTCGACCAGCGCACCGGCGGCGGCCAGTGGCGCAGCCTCGGCACGTTCAGCCTCGCCGCCGGCGACCGCAACGTCGTCGGGGTCAGCCGCTGGACCACCGGCACCGGCTACGTCGTCGCCGACGCCGTACGCATCACCAGAGTCTGACCCCCACCCCCACGGCAAGGAGAATCGATGTCCCTTCCCCCGCTGTCCCGGCGTGCCATGATGCGCGGCGCGGTGCTGGTCGGTGTCGGCGCCGCCACCGGCGGCCTGCACACCCTGACCTCGAGCCCGGCCCACGCCGCCGTCGCCCGCCCGACGATGCACGGCACCGCCTCCTGGGGTGCCCGGGCACCGCGTACGCCGGTCAGTCTGATCAGCGGCCGGCCGAACAAGGTGATCATCCACCACACCGCGACCGCCAACCAGACCGACTACTCGCTGGCCCGCGCCCAGTCGCTGGCCCGCGCCGTGCAGAACTTCCACATGGACAGCAACGGCTGGATCGACAGCGGGCAGCAGTTCACCGTCAGCCGGGGCGGGCACATCATGGAGGGCCGGCACCGCAGCATCGAGACCCTGAACGGCGGGACCAGCTTCGTCTTCGGCACCCACGCCGGGGCGCAGAACAACCAGTCGATCGGCATCGAGAACGAGGGCACGTACATGACGGTCGGCCCGACGACCGCCCTCTACAACTCGCTGGTGAACCTGGTCGCCTACACCTGCCAGCAGTACGCGATCCCGGCCAGCCAGATCTACGGCCACCGTGACTTCATGGCGACCGCCTGCCCCGGCGACGTGCTCTACGCCCGGCTGCCGCAACTGCGCGCCGACGTGGCGGCCCGGCTGGCCGGCAGCGGCGGCGGGTTCACCGCGGTCGTCGACAACACCACCGCGGGCCGGTTCACCGCCAGCGGCAACTGGGGCACGTCGAGCTTCTCCACCCAGCGGCACGGCACCGACTACCGGTTCGCCGACCCGGTGCTGGCCAGCGACACCGCCTGGTTCAAGGTGAACATCCCCAGTGCGGGGACGTACCAGGTCGACGCCTGGTGGGCGGCCAACGCCGGCTACAACAGCTCCACGCCGTACATCGTGGCCACCAGTGGCGGCAACCAGACGATCCGGATGAACCAGCAGATCAACGGCGGCCAGTGGCGCAACCTGGGCAGCTTCCACCTCAACGCCGGCGACTACAACGTGGTCGGGGTCAGCCGCTGGACCTCGGCGGCCGGCTACGTCATCGCCGACGCCGTCCGCGTCCGCAACTGACGCCCGCCCACCCTCCCCCGCGATCTTGCACTTGTCTCCTCCATTCGCCGGTTTTGCCCGGCGACAAGTGCAAGATCGCGGGAGGGTCGGGTGGGTGTCCGGTATCCGATCCACCCGGGCGACGGCGGGCGGGCGCGCCTAGCGTGCGGGACGCACGACCACGCCGTCCGAAGTGGAGCGCCCGTTGACCGTCACCGTTCCCTACGCCGAACCCGCCGCGTCGCCCGCCCGGCCACGGCCGCCGCGGATCCTCGGCCGGTTCGCCCTGGTGTCCGGAGTGGCGCTCACGGTGTCGATGGTCGCGGGAGCCGTGTTCACGCTGTTGCCCGAGCCGCACCTGCACGGAAATCTCGTGTCCGACTTCCTCGACGCCCCGCCCCCGCAACGGCTCGCGATGGCGCTCCTGGCCGTGGCGACGGTCGGTGTGGGGTCCGGCGGGCCCGCTGCGGTCGTGCTGCACCTGGCCTGGGTGTACCGGCTGCACCGGTACGTCGACGCGGTGCGCGGCGCGGATCCCGGCCGACCGGCATGGACGACGCCGCTCGGCCGGCTCGCCCCGGTGGCGAACCTGGTGCCGGGTCCGTTGACCCTGGCCCGGGTCGCCGCACGGGCGTCGGGAAGCCGCCGGCCGGCGGTGCTGGTCTGGGCCTGGTGGGCCGGGTTCGTGGCCGCGACGCTGTCGTTCGCCTTCGGCAGGGGCGCCGGGGGCGGCCCGCTGATCCTGCTCCACCTCGTCGCCGGCGGCCTTTTCGTCGCCATGCACCTCGTCCTGTCCCGGCACACCGCCGACCGGTGACGTCGGGCTTCAACATCCTCGTGATCAGGGACGGCGTACCCCGGCACACCGGCGACACACCGGGGCAGGTCCCTGATCACGCGGATCTTGGTGGTCAGTCGTGGTCGGGGTGGTTGGCCAGCTGGTGGTCGGCCTGGGAGAGGGCTTCGGCGATCACCGCCCGGACGTGGCCGCCCCGGGTCCGGTAGAGCACCCGGCGGCCGTCGCGGCGGGACGCCACCAGGCCGGCCAGACGCAGTTTCGCCAGATGCTGCGAAACCGCCGGCCGGGCGACGCCGAGGGCCGCGGTGAGCGTCGCGACGTCGTGTTCGCCCTGGCGCAGCTGCCACATCAGGCGCAGCCGGGTCGGGTCGGCGAGCATCCGGAAGGCGGTGGCGGCCGCCTCGAACTGGGCCTCGGTCGGGTCCTGATGCCCATCGTTGGCAGTTGCCGCGTTGTCGCGTGCGTACATGAGCACATATGGTGTCACGGTCGCCACGCGGGTACGACGCCGGGAGGCACCCGATGCACCACGACCACACCCACCCACCGGACCGGCACCCCGGCCCCGACCACGGGCACCCCCACGACCACCAGCACGGCGGCGGCCACGGCCCCGGCCACGGCGGCGGGTGGTGGGCACGGGTCCGGCACGCCGTCACCCCGCACACCCACGACTCGGGTGACGTCGTCGATCCGGCGCTCGAGGCCAGCCGGCGCGGGATGCGGGTGCTCTGGTGGTCGTTCGCGGCCCTGATGGTGACCGCGCTGGCCCAGGTCGCCGTGGTGATCCCGACCGCCTCGGTGGCACTGCTCGGCGACACCGTGCACAACTTCGCCGACGCGCTGACCGCCGTACCGCTGGCGATCGCGTTCCTGCTCGGCCGCCGCGTGGCGACCCGCCGGTTCACGTACGGGCTGGGCCGGGCCGAGGACCTGGCCGGGCTGTTCGTGGTGCTGGTCATCGCCGGCTCGGCGGTGTACGCCGGCTGGGAGGCGCTCGACCGACTGCTCGACCCGCGGCCGGTGCGCTATCCGGGCTGGGTGGCGCTCGCCGGCCTCGTCGGCTTCGTCGGCAACGAACTGGTGGCCCGGTGGCGGATCCGGGTCGGCCGGGAGATCGGTTCGGCCGCGCTGGTGGCCGACGGGCTGCACGCGCGTACCGACGGGTTCACCTCGCTGGCCGTGCTTCTCGGGGCCGGCGGGGTCGCGGTCGGCTGGTGGTGGGCGGACCCGGTCGTCGGGCTGGGGATCACCGCGGCGATCGTGGCGGTGCTCTGGTCGGCGGTACGCGAGGTCGCCGGCCGGCTGCTCGACGGCGTCGACCCGGCGGTGACGGCGGCCGCGGAACGGGCCGTCACCGCCACCCCCGGGGTGGTACGCCTCGACGGGCTGCGGCTGCGCTGGGTCGGTCACACGCTGCGGGCCGAGGTGGAGGTCGCCGTCGACGGCGGCCTGCGGGTCGCGGCGGCGCACCGGATCGCGCACGACGTCGAGCACGCGCTGACGCACGCCGTACCGCGGTTGACGGCCGCGACCGTGCACCCGCACCCGGCCGGCGCCGACGACCCGGACCGGCTCGCGCTCACCGGGAGTAACTGAACGGGGGCCGGGAGGTACGAGCAGAAGGGGTCTTCCGGCCCTGCCGGGAACCGGCCGCCGGCGCGAAGGTGGAGGCACGTCCACCCGCAGGAGGCCACCGATGTTCGAGCCTGTCGACCTTCCCGGCAGCGCCACCGCACAGGTTCTCGCCACCGCGGCGTGGCACGCCATGCACGCCCCGTCGGCGCTGAACACCCAGCCCTGGCGGTGGCGGGCGGCGGCCCGCACCCTGGAGCTGCGCGCCGACCTCGACCGGCAGCTCACCACGACCGACCGGGAGGGCCGGCTGCTGCACCTGGCGTGCGGCGCCGCGCTGCACCACGCGTACGTCGCGCTGCTCGCCGACGGCTGGCAGGTGCGGATCGCGCTGCGGCCGGACCCGGCCGACGACCCGAAGCTGCTGGCCCGGGTCACCCTGATCGGCCGGGGCATGCCGGGCGCGACCGCGACCGCGCTGCGGGACGCGATCGGCCGCCGGCGCACCGACCGCCGGGCGTTCGCCGACACCCCGGTCCCGGCCGTCCTGCTCGACCGGCTGCGCCGGGCCGTGGAACTGCACGGGACGTACCTGCACCTGGTCCGCCCCGACCAGCTGCCGATGCTGGCCGTCGCCACCGCCAGTGCCGCCGCCGACGAGCTGGCCGACCCGGACTACCGCGCCGAACTGGCGTGGTGGACGACCCGGCCGGCGGGCAGCGGCGACGGCGTGCCGGCGACGTCGGCGGTGCGGCAGGCGCCACGCCGGGTCCCGGTACGCGACCACACGATCGGCCGCCACGTCCCCGGGCTCGAGGTCGGCGCCGGCACCGACCGGGGCGCGTCGTACGGGATCCTCTTCGGCAGCACCGACGAGCCGGAGGCGTGGCTGCGGGCCGGTGAGGCGCTGTCGGCGCTGTTGCTGAGCGCCACCGACGCCGGACTGTCCGCGGCCGTGATCAGCGACCCGTTCGAACGGGAGTGGCCCCGCCACCTGGTGGGCGAGCTGCTCGCCGCGGTCGGTACGCCGTACCTGGCGGTCCGGATCGGACTGCCGGTCGAGGCGGCACCGCTGCCGGCCACGCCGCGCCGCGACCCCACCGACGTCATCGAGATCAGCGGGTAGGCGGCCATGCTGACCACCACGTACACCGCGGCCGACCTGCGGACGGCGGTGGCCGCCGCGGTCCGGGCGCCGTCGATGCACAACACCCAGCCGTGGCGGTTCCGGCTGCGTGACGGCGCGATCGAGCTGCTGGTCGACCCCGCCCGGCGGCTGCCGGTCGGCGACCCGACCGGCTGGGCGGCGCGGATCGGGTGCGGGGCGGCGCTGTTCAACCTGCGGCTCGCGCTGGCCGTCGCGGGCCGGCCCGGTACGGTGCGGCTGCGGCCGTACCCGGCGGAGCCGCTGGTCGTGGCCCGGGTGGTGCCCGGCCCGCCGCGCCCGGCGACCGCGACCGAGCAGGCGCTGTTCGCGGCGGTTCCCCGCCGGCACAGCAACCGGGCCCCGTTCTGGCCGGTGCCGGTCTCGCCCCGGCAGCGCTGGAAGCTGGTCGAGGCGGCCCGCGCGCAGGACGCCAGACTCGAACTGCTCGTCGGGGCCGCGCCGGTCGGCGCACTGGCCGAGATCGCGCACAGCGCCAACCGGGTGCTGGCGTCCGCGCCCGGCTACGCGGCGGAGGTACTGAGCTGGACCCGGCACGCCGACGCCGACGACGGGGTGCCGGTCGGTTCGGGCGGGCCGGCCACCGAGCCGCAGGATCTGCTGCCGGGCCGCCCGTTCGGGGTGAAGACCCGCGCGCCGGGCCGGGACTTCGAGCCCGAGCCGGTGGTCGCGGTGCTCGGCTCGCCCCGGGACACCGCCGCCGACCAGATCGCCGCCGGTGAGGCGCTCCAGCGGGTGCTGTTGACCGCCACCGACGCCGGGCTGGCCGTGTCGATGCTGTCCCAGCCGATCGAGGTGCCCGGTGCCCGCGAGCAGCTGCGGTTGGCGCTCGGCGGCCGGGTCGGCGTACCGCAGATGGTGCTGCGGGTCGGGTACGGCCAGCCGGGCTGGCCGACGCCGCGCCGCCGCCCCGACGAGGTCGTCGACGAGCGGTAGCCGCCACCTTTCGCCGGCCCCGCGTCCCAACATCTGAACGCCTTCTTGACCCCTTCGCCCACTCAGTCCACTGTTCCTATCAATCAAGTAGGGAAAACAGGGATTGGAACCGGCGATGCGATGTCAGCGCTAGCCACGGCGGTGCGGACGTCGCGCGAGAAGGAGCACAGCGCCGTGCATGTCTCGGCCCGCAGCGACTACGCCGTACGGGCGATGCTCTCCGTGGCCGCCGACCCGGCACACCTGGCGAAGGCCGCGGACCTCGCCGCCGACCAGGCCATCCCGCTGAGCTTTCTCCAGGGATCCTGCTCGACCTGCGTCGGGCCGGGCTCCTGCACAGCCAGCGTGGGGTCGACGGCGGCTACACACTGGCCCGGCCCGCCACGGCGATCTCGGTCGGCGACGTCCTCCGGGCCGTCGGCGGCACGCTGACCACCGTGCGCGGCCTGCCCGCCGAACGCGCCACCTACCACGGGGTCGCGGCCCGCCTCGGTGGTGTCTGGCTGGCGGTCAACGGCGCCATCGAGGCCATCGTCGACACCACCAGCCTCGCCGACCTGCTCACCGGACGTTCCGTACCCGCTCCCCCGGCGGGCACGACACCCCCCGTACCAATGACGAAACAGGAGATGGAATGACTCCGCGCAGCATTCGCATGCTCGCCGCGACCGCGGCCGCGTTACTGGCGACGACCGTCCTCGCGGCCTGCGGTGGCGATTCGGAGTCCGGCGGCGCCACCAAGCTGCGGCTGGGCTACTTCCCCAACATCACGCACGCGCCGGCGCTGGTGGGTGTGCAGAACAACATCTTCAAGGACAAGCTCGGCGACATCTCGCTGGAGACGACCACCTTCAACGCCGGCCCGTCGGCGATCGAGGCGCTCTTCTCCAACGCCATCGACATCACCTACATCGGCCCCAACCCGGCGATCAACGGCTGGTCGGAGTCCAAGGGCACGGCGCTGCACATCATCGCCGGCACCACCTCCGGCGGCGCGGCCCTGGTCGTCAAGCCCGAGATCAACTCGGTCCAGGACCTGCGCGGCAAGAAGATCGCCACGCCGCAGCTCGGCAACACCCAGGACGTCGCGCTGCGCTACTGGCTCAAGCAGCAGGGGTTGAGCACGGACACCACCGGCGGTGGCGACGTGTCGATCACCCCCACCCCCAACTCGGAGATCATCACCGGGTACGGCAGCGGCGCGCTCGACGGCGCCTGGGTGCCCGAGCCGCACCTGAGCCGGCTGATCCTCGAACACGGGGCGAAGGTCCTCAAGGACGAGAAGGAGGAGTGGCCGGGCGGCGAGTTCGTCACCACCCACCTGATCGTCCGCCAGGAGTTCCTCGAGAAGAACCCCGACGTGGTCAAGAAGTTCCTCGAGGGCCACGTCGCCGCGGTCGACTACGTCAACGGCAACCGCGAGGCCGCCGCGACCGCCGCCAACGCGCACCTGCAGGCCCTGTCCGGCAGCTCACTCAAGGACGACATCCTCGCCGCGTCGTTCGCCAACCTGACGTTCACCGTCGACCCGATCGCCCCCTCGCTGTACGGCAGCGCCCGGCACGCCGAGGACGTCGGCCTGCTCGACCCGGTGGACCTGAACGGCATCTACCACCTCGGCCCGCTCAACGAACTGCTGAAGGCCGCCGGCAAGCCCGAGGTCAGCGGAGAGGGAACAGCTTCGTGAGTCTGGTCGACCAGACCGCCGTGGGGACGGCCGGCCGCACCGACGTGGCCGTCCGTCTCGACGGCGTGTCCAAAGCATACGGTCGGGGCAAGTCCGCGCTGCTCGCGCTGGACAAGGTCTCCCTCGACGCCCGGCGCGGCGAGTTCGTCTGTCTGCTCGGCGCCTCCGGCTGCGGCAAGAGCACCCTGCTGTCGCTGGTCGCCGGGCTCGACGCGGCCTCCGGCGGCACCATCGACACCGGCGGCCACCGGGTGTCGCTGATGTTCCAGGAACCGGCCCTGTTCCCCTGGCTGACCGTGGCGAAGAACGTCGAGATCGCCATGCGGCTACGCGGCGTCGGCCGCGACGAGCGGCGCCGGCGGGCCGAGGAACTGCTGGAGACGGTGCGGCTGACCGGGTTCGCCCGCAAGCGGCCGCACGAACTCTCCGGCGGCATGCGGCAGCGGGTCGCGCTCGCCCGGGCCCTGGCGCAGGACGCCGACGTCCTGCTGATGGACGAGCCGTTCGGCGCGCTGGACGCGATGACCCGCGACATCCTGCACGACGAACTGGAACGGATCTGGCGGGAGCGGTCGCTGACCGTCCTGTTCGTCACCCACAACGTCCGCGAGGCGGTCCGGCTCGGCGACCGGGTCATCCTGCTCAGCAGCCGGCCCGGCCGGATCATCGAGGACTTCCCGGTCGACCAGCCCCGACCGCGCCGGATCGACTCGCCCGAGGTGGCCGAACTCGCGGCGACGATCACCGACCGGCTGCGTACGGAGGTGTCCCGCCATGCCCACTGAATCCCCGGAACTGGAGAAGGCGCCGGCCGCCGGCCGGACCGCCACCACCGACCAGGTCGCCGGCCTCGACGCCCTCGAACTCGGGCCGGCCAGCAAGGAGGGTCGGGCGGCCCGGCTCGGCCGGAAGGCGTGGCAGTCGCTGTGGCCCAAGCTCCTGGCCATCGCGCTGGTCGTCGCCGGCTGGCAGATCGTCTACCTCACCGAGTGGAAGCCGCCGTTCGCGCTGCCGGACCCGCTGACCGTCTTCGAGGACATGCGGGAACTGATCCCGACCGCCGAGTTCGCCCGGGCGATCGGCATCACCATGCAGCGGGCCGTGATCGGCTTCCTGATCGCGGTCGTCATCGGCACCCTGATCGGGGCGGCGGTGGCCCGGTTCCGGCCGCTGCGGGCGGCGATCGGCTCGCTGATCACCGGGCTGCAGACGATGCCGTCGATCATCTGGTTCCCGTTCGCGATCCTGCTCTTCCAGATCAGCGAGACGACCATCATGTTCGTCGTCATCATCGGTGCCACGCCGTCGATCGCCAACGGCCTGATCAGCGGCATCGACTACGTGCCACGGACCTGGCTGCGGGTCGGCAAGGTGCTCGGCATGCGCGGGCTCAACCTCTACCGGTTCCTGATCCTGCCGGCGTCGCTGCCGTCGTTCGTCAGCGGGCTCAAGCAGGGCTGGGCGTTCGCCTGGCGCAGCCTGATGGCCGGTGAACTGCTCGTCATCGTCGCCGGGCAGGGCTCGATCGGTGTGCTCATGCAGGGTGCCCGGGAGTTCAACAACGCGCCCCGGCTGCTGTCCTGGATCATCGTCGTACTGGTCATCGGCATCCTGGTCGACATCCTGTTCAACGCGTTCGACAACGCGCTGCGCAAGCGCTGGGGCCTGACCCAGAGTTGAGCGAGCCGGTGCCGTGAGCCTGTACGAACTGGCCGCGGCGGTGGGGCTGGGGGCCCTCGCCGCCGCGGTCGGCACCCCGACCGGGGTGTCCGGCGGACTACTCCTGCTGCCGGTGCTGCTGACCGTCTTCGGGCTGGGCGGCACCGTCGCCAGCGCCACCAACCTGCTGTTCAACGTCGTCTCGACCCCCGTCGGCATCCTCCGCCAGCCACGGATCGACCGTACGCTGACGAAGCTACTCGTCGGCGCGGCGACGCCGGCTGCGGTCGGCGGGGCACTGGTCAACGTCTTCCTGCTCGGCGACTCCCCCGCCTTCCGGATGCTGGTGGCCGTGCTGCTGGTCGCCGTCGGCGCCAGCCTGCTGGTGCCGCGCCGCCGCTCCCCCGGCACCGACGACAGGTTGTCGCCGGCGACCCGGCGGACACTGCTGCTGACCGGCGTCGCCAGCGGCCTGCTCGGCGGCTTCTACGGGCTCGGCGGCGCGGTGCTGGCCGCCCCCGCCGCGCTGCTGCTCACCGGCTGGCCGGTGGCCCGCGTCGCCGGCGCCGCCCTGGTCACCACCCTGACCGTGTCGGTGACCGGCCTGGCCACGTACGCCACCCTCGACGTCGCCGGGCAGACCACCGTCGACACTCCACACTGGCCGCTCGGCCTGGCGCTCGGCGCCGGCGGCCTGGTCGGTGGCTGGTTCGCCGCCCGGTACGGCGGACGCCTGCCGGACCGGCTGCTACGCCGTACGCTCGCCGTCCTGGTCACACTCGGCGCCCTACGCCTGGTCTTCGGCTGACGGGGGGTGGGCGTGGCGCGGCGGCCCCGAGCTTGACCGGCGGTGGCCGGTGGCGGTGGCCGGGGTGGTGGCGGCGGGCGGCGGTGGCCGGCGGTGGCAAGGGCGTCCGCGCTGCCGGGGCGGGCCCGGGCGACCGGCCGGGGGCGGATACCGCTGTGCCGGTCCACAGCGAATTCGGCGTATCCACAGCGAACTCGCTGTGGACCGAAACAGCAATCCCGCCCGGAAAGGACCCGCGCCCGCCTTCGCCGGCCGCAACCGGTCCGGTGCCCCGGCCGCCCAGGGCGCTGTCCGGCCGGCGGCGCGCACCACCGGCAGGAGTTCAACGTCGGGCTCCGCTACACGCCATGGGTTCCCGCCGTCCGGCGGCGCGCACGACCGGCAGGGGTTCAACGTCCGGCTCGGCTACACGCCCTGGGTTCCCGCCGTCATGATCGTCTGCGGTTCAGGCACTCCCGCACCGGCGTGTCGGGTGTCTGAACCGCAGACGATCGAGGCCGCACCGACACCGCCCGCCACACCAGCACCGCCCGCCACACCGACACCGCCCGCCGCACCAGCACCGCACCGCACCGCACCAGCACCGGCCACCGGCGGCGACCAGGCACCGGCGCCGACCGAGGCAGCCGCTAGCGCAGGCTGGAGCCGATACCGATGCCGCCGTCGACGTCGAGGACCACACCGGTGACGAAGGCCGCCTCCTCCGCGCACAGGTACGCGGCCGCCGCCGCGATCTCCGCCGGGCGGCCGATCCGCCGGGCCGGCACCCGACCGGTGAGCTTGTCGCGGGCGCGGGCGTCCATCGAGGCGAGCATCGGGGTGTCGATCAGTCCGGGGGCGATGACGTTGGAGGTGACGCCGTGGCCGGCGCCCTCGAGCGCGATGGTCCGGGCCAGGCCGACGACGCCGGCCTTCGCGGCGGCGTAGTTCACCTGACCGAAGTTGCCCCGCCAGGACATCGAGGACAGGGACAGGATGCGGCCGTACCCGCGCTGCTTCATGTGGCCGAAGACGGCGCGGCCGCAGTGGAAGGCGCCGCGCAGGTTGACGTCGACGACGGCCGTCCAGTCGTCGTCGGTCATGAACTCCAGCCGGCTGTCGCGGAACACCCCGGCGTTGTTGACCAGCACGTCCACCTGCCCGAAGGTGTCCAGCGTGGACTCGAACCAGGTCCGCACCGCGGCGGCGTCGGCGACGTCGACCGTCGACGGCACGACGGCGGCGCCGGTGCTGTCGGCGATGGCGGCGGCGACCTCCTTGACCGCGACGGCGTTGCGGTCGCCCAGGGCGAGGCTCGCGCCCTCGGCGGCCAGCCGCTCGGCGATCGCCCGGCCCAGCCCCTGCCCCGCGCCGGTGATCATGGCCACCCGGCCGGTGTAGCGGTTCATCCGTGCCCCTCTCCCGATGACTTTCCCAGGAACCCGTCCAGGGCGGCCCCCATGTCGGTGGCCGCCCAGTGGGCACCGAACGCGGCCAGTTCGGCGGTCAGGGCCGGACCGGCCGGCAGGTCGCGTACGTCGTACAGCAGGTTCTTGAACCTGGTCTGGGCCGGGCCGGCGGCGGCCCGCAGCCGTTCGACGGTGGCCGCGACCAGGTCGTCGAAGCGGTCGGCGGCCGCCACCGCGGAGACGAACCCGGATGCGGTGAACGCCTCGGCCGGCAGCAGCTCGCCGGTGAGCGCCAGCCACCGGGCCAGGGGTTCGCCGACCCGGCGCGGCAGCCGGACGCTCGATCCGGCGGCCGGCAGCAGCCCGTTGCGGACGTGGCCGTCGCCGATCAGCGTGCCGGCGCGGGCGACCACGACATCGCAGACCAGGGCGAGTTCCAGGCCGCCGGCGACCACGTGCCCGTGTACGGCGGCGACGACCGGTTTGCCGAGCCGCTCGATCCGGTCGAAGCAGGCGGACACCCGCCCGAGGAAGTCGAGCGGGTCGCCGCCGGTGACCGCGACGGACCGCAGGTGGCGCAGGTCGGCGCCGGCACAGAAGCTCGGCCCGGTTCCGGCCAGCACGACGACGGCGGTGTCCGGGCTGTCGGCCGCGTCGGCGACCGCCGAGTCCAGCGCGGACAGCAGGGCGGGGTCGATGGCGTTGCGCCGCTGCGGCCGGTTGAGCCGCAGCCAACGGACCTGCCCCCGCTGCTCGACGAGCACCGGCACGGCGGCGCCGCCCACCGGCGGGACCGGGCCGGCGGCACCCCCCGCCCGCGAGGCCGGGCCGACGCCACCCCCCGCCCGCGAGGCCCGGCCGGCACCCCCCGACCGCGAGGCCGGGCCGGCGGCACCCCCGCCCACACGCCCGGATCGGTGGCGCCGCCGGCCGGCGGGTCCGCGGCGGCGAGCGCCCGGTCGGCGGCCATCAGGCGCCGCCACCGGCCGGCGCGGGGGTGGGCACGGCGGGCGCGGCGGGCCGGGGCACCACACCGTCGCCGGCCGACCCCGGACCGGCGGCGTCGAGTTCGGCGCGGCGGCGGGCCCGCAGGACGAACCGCTGGATCTTGCCGCTCGGGGTCTTCGGCAGCGCGTCGACGAAGTGGACGGTGCGCGGATAGGCGTGCGCGGCGAACCGGGTCTTGACCCACCGCTGGAGTTCCCCGGCCAGGTCGGCCGATGCCCGCGCCGGGTCGCGCAGCACGACGTACGACTCCAGCACCTCGCCGCGGACCTGGTCGGGTACGGCGACGACGGCGCACTCGACCACCGCCGGGTGGGTGCACAGCACCGACTCGACGTCGAACGGGCCGATCCGGTAGCCGGCCATGATGATGACGTCGTCGTCGCGGGCCGAGAAGTGGAAGTAGCCGTCGTCGTCGACGGTGCCGGTGTCGCCGGTCAGATACCAGCGGCCGTCGGCGGTGAACTTCTCCCCCGTCGCCGCGGCGAACCGCGGGTCGGTCCCGGCCGCCCCGGTGGCGCCGTCGGCCGGTACGCCGTACCCGGTGAACCAGGCCAGCGGGCTCGCGGCCCGGTCGATGGCGATCCGGCCGAGGACGCCCGGTGGGGCCACGTCGTCGCGGTCCGGCCACAGCACCGCCGCCGACCAGCCCGGCATCGGCTGCCCCATCGAGCCGGGCCGGGGCGGCCGGCGCAGCAGCGGATGGTGGTGGTTGTTGATCAGCATCCCGGCCTCGGTCTGGCCGTAGTGGTCGTAGACGAGCAGCCCGAGGGCGTCGCGCGCCCAGGCGTTGACGTCCGGGGTCAGCGGCTCGCCGGCGCTGGACGCGCAGCGCAGCCGCAGTCCGGCCGGGACCGGCAGGTCGGCCGCCCGCAGCGCCCGGTAGACCGTCGGCGCGGCGGTCAGGTTCGTGACTCCGAACCGGTCCAGCACCTGCCAGGTCGACGCCGGCGAGAACCCGCCGCGCAGCAGCACGCTGGGCACACCGAGGGTGAACGAGCCGAGGATGCCGAAGTACAGGCCGTACGCCCACCCGGGGTCGGCCGCGCACCAGTAGACGTCGTCGGGGCGGACGTCGAGCCCGAACTCCGCGTACGCCCGGAAGCCGGCCAGCGCCACGGTCGGCACGACCACGCTCTTCGGCCGGCCGGTGGTGCCGGAGGTGTAGATGTGGATGATCGGGGCGGCGCCACCGAGCGCGGCGGCCGGCCACCCGGGGGCTGGGCGGCGAGCAGGTCGGCGAAGTCGAGGTCGGGTGCGGCGGCCCCGCCGACGACGACGGTGCGCCACGGCGGGTCGGCCGGCGCGCCGTCGCCGGTGGCGAGCTTGCTCCGCTGGTCGGCGTCGCAGACCAGCACCCTCGCCCGGCTGTCGGCGAGCCGGTCGAGGATCGCCGGGGCGGCGAAGGCGGTGAACAGCGGCACGTGGACCGCGCCGAGCCGCCAGATGCCGAGCAGCGTCACCAGGTATTCGACGCTCTTGCCGAGCAGGGTGGCGACCCGGTCGCCGGGTTCGACGCCGAGCCCGGCCAGCGCGGCGGCGCAGCGCTGCGACCGGTCCCGCAGCTCGCCGTAGGTGAGCACGGTGTGGGACAGGTCGGGCTCGACGACCGTGTACGCGACCGCGTCGGCGGGGTGGTCGTCGCAGAGCAGGGCGGCGACGCTGGCGTCCGGGTCGCCGTACCGGGCCAGCAGGTCGTGGACGTGGGCGGTCAACCGGTCCGGGGTGGATGTCATCGGACTTCCTCTCGGTCGCAGTTCCAGGATTCGAGGGCCGGTGCCGTTCAGGCGGTCCAGCGGCGGGCGAAGGACTCGACGCCGTCGACGGTGACCCGGCCGGTCGCGGCGGCCGAGTCGGCGGTGACGTGTACGCCCACCTCGACGACGACCGTCTCGCCGGTGCTCATCCGGGCGGTCGCGGTCGAGGTGGCGCGCAGGTGCGCCGCCGCCGGGTGGTGCCGCTGGGCGGTGGCGGCGACCGTGGTGTCCACCTCCAGGACGTGCTCGCGCTGCGGGGCGTACGCGGCGACGTCCTCGCCGAGGGTGATGGTGACGCCGTCGCGGATGAGGTCGCGGGTGACGTCCCAGCGCGGGGTGCCGCGCAGGTGCAGTGACGCGGCGCCGGCCGGCGGCGGTCCGGGTACCGGCGGGGTCGCCGGCGTGCCCTCGGTCTCCGACACCACCGGCAGGGCCAGCGAGAGCCGGGTGAGCCGGGTCTCGGTGGGGGCACCGGGCCAGTGCCGGGGGAAGTCGGTCCCGGCGACGACGACCCGCAGCCGGTGGCCGGCCGGCAGCCGGTACGCGGTCGGCACGAGGACGACCCGGACCGGGCCCGGGGGCGGGTTGGACACCCGGCCGGCGGTGATCAGCGTGGAGCGGCCGTCGGGGTCGACGTCGGTCAGCTTGACCACCAGGTCGCCGGGGGTGCCGGCGACCTCGACGGTGACCACCGGCCGGCCGGCGACCAGCACCGGGGCGGCCAGCGGGTCGCCGGTGAAGGCGAGCGCGCGCATGTCGTCGTCGTGCTGGTCGAGCGGCAGGCCGAAGCCGGTCGTCGGGATCCCCCACAGCCCGCTGAGCGCCCCGACGGTCGGGTCGGCCCGGACCGTGCCGACGACCTGCCCGGCGTCGGCGTCGGGTCCGTCGTCGGCGGCCGGGCAGAGCCCGCCGTCGGCCGTGCCGGCCAGGGCGAGTTCCTTCGCCGGCGGCGGCCACGACTCGTACGCCCGCCACCCCGGCCCGGCCGGGCCGGTGGCACCGTCCCCGGTCGTACCGTTCCCGGCCCGGCCGGGTGGGCCCTGCACGAAGACGGTCGCCGCCGGTTCGTCGCCGGTGGCGGTGTCGACGCCGCGCAGCCACCGGTCCCACCAGCGCAGCGCCAGGGTGTGGAAGTCGACCGGTTCGAACGGCGACTCGTGCGGCGGGGTGTGCATCCATGGGCCGGCCAGCAGCTTCTTCGGCCCCGACAGCTGTTCGAAGGCGCGCACCGAGCCGTCGCAGAACAGGTCGCGCCAGCCGGCGACGCAGAACGCCGGCACCTCGACCGGTGCCGGGTCGACGGCCCGTTCCCGCCACACCGGGTCGCCGGGTCCGTGCCGGTGCAGGTCCAGCAGGTACGGCTCGGCGTGCTCCAGCCGGCGCCGCCAGCGCCGCTGCTCGGCGACGGTGTCGTGGCCGTGCAGCGGGGGCAGCAGCTGGCTGAGCAGGGTGCTCAGGCCCCACATGCCGAGCGAGCCGAGGCAGCCGCGGGCGCCGTGCGGGTGCACGAAGTCGTACTCGGGGTCGATCATGCCGAGCACCGGGATGATCGCCCTGAGGGCGGGCGGCCGGCGGGCGGCCGTACGCAGGGACATGACGGCGCCGTACGAGACGCCCCACATGCCGACCGCGCCGTCGCACCAGGGCTGGGCGGCGGCCCACCCGACGGCGCGGACGCCGTCGTCGGCCTCGGCCGGGTCGAAGGGTGGGCGGGGTTCGCCGTCGGACGAGCCGGTGCCGCGGAAGTCGACGAGCAGGCTGGCGTAGCCCCGCTGCGCGAACCAGTGGTAGGAGGCCCAGCCGCCGATGCCGCCGAGCCCGTCCTTGCGGTACGGCAGCACCGAGACCAGGGCGGGGACCGGGCCGGCGCCCTCGGGCAGGAACAGGTCGCCGGCCAGCGTCACCGCCGGGTCGTCGGTCGGGATGCGCACGTCGCGCACGACCCGTACGCCGTGTCGGGCGGGCGGTTCGCGGTCGCTGTCGGTCATGGTCGTTCGCTCCGTCCGGTGCTCGGCTTGTCGAGGGGGATGCCGTCCGCCGGGTCGGGTCGCCGGCCGGTGAGGGTCGGTACGGCGGCGAACAGCCGCCCGGCGTACGGGTGGGTGGGCCGGTCGATGACGGCGGCGGCCGGTCCGGACTCGACGACCTCGCCGCGGTACATCACGGCGACCCGGTCGGACAGGTAGCGGACCGCCTGGATGTCGTGCGAGACGAGCAGGATGCCGAGCCGGTGGCTGTGCCGCAGGTCGGCGAGCAGGTCGAGCAGTTGGGCGCGCAGCGAGACGTCGAGCGCGGAGGTGGGTTCGTCGGCGAGCAGGAACCTCGGTTCGAGGGCGAGCGCGCGGGCGATCGCGACCCGCTGCCGCTGCCCGCCGGAGATCTCGGCGGGCCGCCGGTCGACGACGGTACGGGCCAGTTGGACGGTGTCGAGCAGTTCCCGGACCCGCCGCAGCCGGCCGGCGTGGTCGCCGCGGCGCTGGATCCGCAGCGGGTCCTCGACGATCGCGCCGACGGTCAGCCGCGGGTTCATCGAGGAGGCCGGGTCCTGGAGGACCAGCCCGACGGTGCGGGCGATCAGCGCGCGGCGCTGCCCGGCCGGCATGGTCCACAGGCGCCGGCCGGCGAGGGTCACCTCCCCGGTGGTGGGCCGGTGCAGGCCGGCGAGCACCCTGGTCAGGGTGGTCTTGCCGGAGCCGGACTCGCCGACGACGCCGAGCACCTCGCCGGGCCGGACCCGCAGGCAGACGTCGCGCAGGGCGGCGACCCGGCGGCCGCCGCGGCCGCGGAACTCGACGCCGACCGCGTCGACGCCGAGCGGGGCGTCCTGCGTCGGCGCGGCGACCGGGGTGGGGTTCACCGGACCTCACCCCCGCCGGTCAGGGCGACCGGTTGCGGGCCGACCGGCAGCCCGGCGGGGTGGTGGCAGGCGAAGCCCCGTTCCCCGTCACCGGCCCAGACCGGGGCGGTGTCCCGGCAGCGCGCGGTCGCGTACGGGCACCGGCCGCTGAACCGGCAGCCGGCCGGCCACCGCCCGGGCTGCGGTACGGCGCCGGTGAGCGGCCGGTCGGCGCGGACCCCGCGTTCCAGGCTGGTGATCGCGGTGGCGAGCGCGCCCAGGTAGCGGTGCCGGGGGCCGGCCAGCACCGGGGCGACCGGGCCGGCCTCGACGATCTCGCCGGCGTACATGACGTTGATCCGGCTGGTGAGCTGGGCGACGAACGCCAGGTCGTGCGAGACCAGCAGCATCGACAGGCCGCGGCCGGCGGTCAGTTCGCGCAGCAGGCCGGCGATCTCGGCCTGGAGGGTGACGTCGAGGGCGGTGGTCGGTTCGTCGGCGAGCAGCAGGGCCGGGTCGCCGGCGAGCGCCATGGCGATCAGCACCCGTTGCCGCTGGCCGCCGGAGAGCTGGTGCGGATAGGCCGACAGCGTCCGGCCGGGATCGAGATGCACCCGCCGCAGCAGGTCGGCGGGGCGGTGCCGGCCGCTGTGCCGGCACACCTGGCGCAGCTGGGTGCCGACCCGCATGCCGGGGTTGAGCGCCGACAGCGCGTCCTGGTAGACCATCGCGAGGCCGGTGCCGAGCAGCTTGCGGCGCTCGCGGGCCGGCATGGTGGTCAGTTCCCGGCCGGCGAAGCGGATCGAGCCGGTGACCCGCGCGCCGGCTGGGAGGAGTCCCATGACGGCCAGCGTGGTCAGGGACTTGCCGGAGCCGGATTCGCCGACCAGGCCGACGCTCTCGCCCGGGTGGACGTCGAAGGAGACGCCGGAGAGGATCTCGGCGCCGCCGTGCGCGGCCGGGAAGCGGATGCCGAGGTCGCGTACTGCCAGCAGCGGTTCGCCGCGGCGGGCCGGCACGGTGGCGCGCGGCCCGGCCGGGGCCGCCGGCCCGGGACTCTCCGGTGTGGACGGACGCCGGGACCGGGCCGGTGCGCCGCCCGGTCCGGCGGCGACCGCGCCGCCGGCGCGGGCCGTCTCCCCCGGCGCGGTCGTGCCGAGTGCGGCGGCCAGGCCGTCGGCGAGCACCGACAGGGCGAGTACGGCGACCAGGGTGGCCAGGCCGGCGAAGGTGGTGACCCACCAGCCGCCGGAGGCCATCAGGTCGCGCCCGTCGTTGACGACGTTGCCCCAGGACGGTGTCGGTGGCTGCACGCTGAGGCCGAGGAACGACAGCGACGCCTCGGTGAGTACGGCGGTGCCCGCCAGTGAGCTGGTGAAGACCAGCACCGGGCCGGCGACGTTGCGGGCGACGTGGTGGGCCAGCAGCCAGGCGGGGCCGGCGCCCATGAACCGGCCGACGAGGACGTAGTCCTTGCCGTACTCGGCGACGACGGCGGCCCGGACGACCCGGGCGACGGCCGGGGCGAACAGCACGCTGAGCACCACGACGGTGGTGGGCAGGCCCGGACTGAGCAGGGCGGCCAGCGCCACGGCGAGCACGATGCCGGGGAACGTGACCAGCAGGTCGAGCAGCCATTCCAGCACCCGGCGCAGCGGGCCGGGGGCGAGCGCGGCGGCGGCGCCGACGACCGTGCCGGCGGCCAGCGCCAGCAGCGGGGTGACCAGGCCGGCGACGACCGAGACGCGGGTGCCGTGGATGATCCGGGAGAGCACGTCGCGGCCGTACACGTCGGTGCCGAACCAGTGCGCGGCGTCCGGCGGCGCGGCCAGCGGGCCGGTCAGGTTCCGGGTCGCCGGGTACGGGGCGACGGCCGGCCCGACGACGGCGAGCAGCACCAGGCCGGCGACGACGAACGCGGCGATCCTGGCGCCGGCCGGCAGGCGCCGCCAGAGGCCGGCGGTGGGGGCGGCGGCCAGCCGCCGCATGCGGCCGGCGAGCCGGCGGGCGGAGAGCGGCGTCATGTGCGGCTCCTCGGGTCGATGAGCATCGCGACGACGTCGGTGCACAGGTTGACGGCCAGGAAGACGGCGATGGTGACCAGGGCGACGATCCGGGTGACCGCGAAGTCGCCGTCGACCGCGGCGTTGACCAGCAGTTGGCCCATGCCGGGCAGGGCGTAGACGACCTCGACCAGCACGGCGCCGGCGAGCAGGTAGCCGACGTAGAGGCCGAAGACGGTCAGCGGGGTGACCAGCGCGTTGGGCAGCAGGTTGCGCCACAGCACCCGGGTGCGGGACAGGCCGGCGCCCAGCGCGGTGCGTACGTAGTCCTGGTCGAGCTGGTCGGCGACCGAGGCGCGGACCACCCGGACCAGGATGCCGGCGACGCCGAGGGCGAGGGTGACGGCCGGTAGCAGCAGGGTCGACAGCCACGGCCAGAGGCCGGCGGTGATCGGCTGGTAGCCGCCGGCGGGCAGCCAGCGCAGGTCGATCGCGAACGTGTCGATGGCGAGCAGGCCGACCCAGAACACCGGGGCGGCCAGGCCGACGGCGGACGCCGCGGTGATCAGCCGGTCCGGCCACCGGCCCCGGTACACCGCGGCGGTGATCCCGAGCCCGAGGGCGAGGATCGCGGTAACGGCGGCGGCCACCAGGGTCAGCGAGGCGGTCACCGGGAACGCCTGCGCGACGAGTTCGCCGATCGGCTGGCCGCTGCGGGCGGAGGTGCCGAGGTCGCCGGCGGACAGGTCGCGGACGAAGTCGACGTACCGGGCCGGCAGCGACCGGTCGAGCCCGTACTCGTGGCGCAGCCGCGCCAGGTCCTCGTCGGACAGGCCGGCGGCCTGGAAGCCGAAGCGGGCCAGGACCGGGTCGCCGGGGGCCAGGTCGACCAGGGCGAAGAGCAGGACGGAGGCGCCGACCAGCAGCAGGGCGCCGGAGGCCGCCCGCCGGGCGACGGCGGTCACGACGCCACCGCCGGCACTCATGCCCGCCACGCCCGGCGCAGGTCGAGGTGTTCCCAGCGCTGGGCGCCGAGCCCGGCGACCGCGCCGGTGTCGACCACGTTCGGCACCGACAGATAGTGCATCGGATAGGTCGGCACCTCGTCGGCGAGCAGTTGCTGGAGCTGGGCGTAGCGGGCCGGGGCCTGGTCGGCGGGCAGGGCCGGGGCGGTGTCGAGCAGTTCGGCGAACCGGTCGGCGGCCGGCCCGCTCCAGCGCAGGAACCTGTCCCGGAACGCGCCGGGGGCGTAGAAGGAGCTGAGCGCGCCCGGTACGTCGAAGGACTGGCCGACCGGGTTGCCGCTGCTGATCACCGCGTCGAAGTCGCCGCCGCCGAGGATCTTGCCGGCGAGCGTGGTGCCGGCCTCGATGCGCAGGTCGACGTCGAGGCCGAGGTCCTGCCAGTTCTGCCGGATGACGGTGGCGGTCTGTTGCATGTAGCCGGTCTGCTGGGCCTGCAACACGATCCTCAGTCCGGCGGGCACGCCGGCGGCGGCCAGCAGCGAGCGGGCGGTGTCCGGGTTCCGGTCGAAGACGGCGGTGGGGCGGGCGTGGTCGGGGTGCCAGTCGGGCAGCACCGAGGTGGCGAAGGTGGCGTTGCCGGCGTACGCGATCTGGGTGATCGAGTCGTGGTCGATCGCGTAGTGCAGGGCCTGCCGGACCCGGGGGTCGGTGAACGGCGCCTTGGCGCAGTTGAAGGTGAGGTAGACCGCGGCCGGGGTGGGGGCCATGACCACCTCGAAGCCGCTGCGGCGGAGCAGTTCGAGGTCGCGGAACGGCGGGCTCTGCACGACGTCGACCTGGCGGGCCCGCAGCGCGGCGGCGCGGGCGGTGTCGTCGACCAGGATCCGCCAGCTGATCGTGTCGAACCAGCCGCCGCTGGGTCCGGTGTAGCCGGCGAAGCGGCGCAGCTCGACGCTCTGGTTCTCGCGGTAGCTGACGAACTCGTAGGGCCCGCTGCCGACCGGGCGGGTGCCGAACTCGGCGCCCCGGGCCTCGACCAGCGCCTTCGGCACGATGCCGAGGGCGGGCAGGGCGAGCCGGCGGGCGAAGACGTCGTCGTTGACCGGGTGGGCGGTGGTGATCTCGATGGTGTCGGCGGCGACGACGCGTACGCCGGTGACGAAGGTGAGCAGCTGGCTGTAGAAGGAGACCTGGCCGTCGGGTGGGGCCACCACCCGCTGGATGGAGAACGCCACGTCGTCGGCGGTCATCGGGGTGCCGTCGTGGAATCCGGTCGTCCGGAACCTGATCTGCCAGGTGGTGGGCGTGGTCCGGGTGGGCGGGCCGGCGGCGAGGACCGGCCGGACGGCGAGTTCGGGCGAGGTCTCGTCGACCTCGTAGAGCGCGTCGAAGAGGTGCCGGGTGACGCCGATGGCGTCGGAGGCGTTCTGCGGGTCGAAGGTGGTGAACGGGGCGAGCCCGCCGACGACGACGGCGCCGCCGGTGCGGGGCGTGCCGGCGGCGGGCCCGCCGGTGCCGCCGGCGCCGGGGCCGGTGCAGCCGGTGAGGACGGCGCCGGACGCGGCGGCGCCGAGGTAGAGCAGGCGCCGGCGGGACAGGCCCGGACGGTACGGCGCGGGGGGTATGTGGAGACGCTGACGGGTCATGGTTGACCTCCATCCCGGGAGGTAGTTCGCGGGACCGACCTCGACGGAACAACTACGATCGAAGGACTTCGAGCGTGTCGTGGAGGTTACGCCGGGGTTACTCGGGCCGTCAAGAGTGAACACGGCGCCCGACGGATTGCCGCAATTCGGCACAAAACAGGGCGGTTGGCTGCGAAGACCCTCCCGACGGGTCCGTCCCGGGACGTAGGCCGCACGGACGAACGGACCCGTCGAAGTGTCGAGTAGAGTGACTGTCGAAGAACTTCGACGGAACCGGCGGGCGGCTGCGCCCGGCGGAGAGTGGGGGCGGGCTTGTCGGCGAGCACGATCTACGACGTGGCACGGCGGGCGGGCGTGAGCATCTCCACCGTCTCGCTCGCCTTCAACAACCCGGTACGGGTCACCCAGTCGACACTGGACCGCATCCTCGCCGCCGCCGACGAACTGTCGTACCTGCCGAAGACCGAGGCGGTCACCCGGGCCCGGCGCGGGGTCGGCCGGATCGGGGTGATGGCGCCGTTCACGTCGTACCCGTCGTTCGCCCGGCGGCTCAACGGCATCCTGCGCGCCACCCGGGACCTGCCCTGGGAGATCGTCGTCTACGACCAGGGCTCCGCGGCGGCCACCTCACCGACGCTGTCCACGATCCCGCTGACCCGCCGCCTCGACGGGCTGGTCATCATGTCGCTGCCGGTCGATCCCAAGGTCGCGCACCGGCTGGTCGAGCAGAAGCTGCCGACCGTGCTCGTCGACCTCGAACACCCCAGCTTCAGCAGCGTCGCCATCGCCGACGCCGAGGGCGGGCGGATCGTCGCCGAGCACCTGCACGCCCGCGGCCACACCCGGCTCGGCTGCGTCACCGAACGCAAGAAGGGCCAGCCGGCCACGCTGCCGCAGGAGGCCCGGCTCGACACGTTCCGCAGCACCCTCGCCGGATTCGGCACGCCGTTGCCGGACAGCCGGATCCGCCGGGTCGACTACGGCGTGGAGCCGGCCCGGCGGGCCGCGCACGAACTCCTCGACCTGCCCGAGGCACCGACGGCCATCTTCGCCCACGACGACCTGATCGCCGTCGGGGTCCTCAAGGCGGCCCGCGAACGCGGCCTGCGGGTGCCCGACGAACTCGCCGTCGTCGGCTTCGACGACAGCGACGTCGCCGAGCCGCTCGGCCTGACCACGGTCCGGCAGCCGCTGGAGGAGAGCGGGACGATCGCCGTCCAGACCCTGCTCGACCAACTGTCCGACCCGGACCGCAGCATGCGGCACATCGTGCTGCGCCTCACCCTCGTGGAGCGCGACACGACGTGACGCGGGCGGTGGTGGCGGCACGGGGCGTCACCACCGCCGTCCCCGGCACGCCGGAGCCCCGTGCGGGAATCGGGCCTGCTCCCGCACGGGGCGTGACCGGGCGGCTCAGCCCAGGCCGTAGCCGCCGTCGACGGCGAGCACCTGACCGGTCAGGTAACCGCAGGCGTCACCGGCCAGGAAGACGAACGCGGCGGCCAGTTCGTCGGCGCGGCCGAACCGGGCCACCGGCGTACGACCGACGACCTGCTCGTGCAGACGCTGCGAGGTGTGGAAGGCGGCGCCGAGCCCGGTGTCGAAGAACCCCGGCGCGACCGCGTTGACCAGGATCCCGTCCCCCGCCCAGTCGGCGGCCAGGGCCCGGGTGAGCCCCTCCAGGCCGGCCTTCGACGCCGCGTACGCGCTCAGTCCGCGCCGCGGTGTGGCGGCCATGACCGAGGTGGTGAACACCAGCCGGCCGCGCCCCGAGCGGGCCAGGTGCGGATACGCCGCCCGCGCCGTGACGAACCCGCCGGTCAGGTTGGTCGCCAGCACGTCGTGCCAGGCGTCGATCGGCAGGTGGTGCGCCCGACGGGCGACGGGCGAGATGCCGGCGTTGACGACGACCGAGTCGATCCCCCGAAGTGCCCGGCGACGGCGTCGACCGCGCCGGCCAGCGAATCCGGTTCGCCGACGTCGCACGGCACGGCGAGCACGTCGGCACCGGCGGCGGTGAGCGTGCCGCCCAGATCGTCGAGCGCGTCCCGGCTGCGGGCCAGCAGGCCGAGGCGGGCGCCGTGGTCGGCGAACACCCGGGCGAGGTCGCGGCCGACACCGCGGCTGGCGCCGGTCACCACCACCACCCGGTCGGCGAGCGCCGGGCCGGTCGCGGCGACGACCGGCTGGCCCGTACCGGCGGTCACGCGGCACCACCCGGGGATGTGGGCAGGGCGCGGGCCCGCTCCTCCAGCGCGTCCAGGGTGTCGGCGGTCAGCGGCCGCTGAAACAGGTCGATGTTGGCCTTGATGAACCCCGGCGGCCAGTCCCACCAGGCCAGCGCGACCAGCCGTTCGGCCAGGTCGTCCGGAAACCGGGACCGCAGCCGGCGGGCCGGCACCCCGGCCACGATCTCGTAGTCGGCGACGTCGCGGGTGACGACCGCCCCTGCCGCGACGATCGCGCCGTGCCCGATCCGGACGCCGGCCCGGACCACCGCGCCGGCGCCGATCCACGCGTCGGCGCCGACCTCGGTGCCGGGCACCTCCGGCCACTCCCCCGCGCAGAAGCCGAACTCGGCGTTGACCGGGAAGACGTGACTGGTCGGCAGTTCCGGCCAGTGCGGCAGGGCACCGACGGTCACCTTCTCGGCGATCCCGGCGTACGGGCCGACCCGGACCTTGAACAGCGAGGTGAACGGGCCGACGATGGCGTACCGGGCGACGTGGCTGTGCCGCAGCAGCGCGTGTTCCATCACCAGCGCGTTGCGCTCCGCGGTGGACTCGTCGAACTTGACCTGGTTGAGGCTGATCGTGGCGCCGCGCAGCCGGGCCCGCAGCACGCCGAGGATGTTGCGCGGCGCGAACGGGCGCGGCCAGCGGTTGATCGTCCGGGGCATCCGGCCGGACGGGGCGTAGGAGACCGGCGGAGCGGCCGGCGGCTCGGTGGCGCCCGGTTCGGCGCCGAGTGCGGACGTGGTCATCACTTCACCTCACGCAGTTGGAGCGGGGAACCGACGGGTCGGCGGACCAGTCCAGGGCGACGCCGCCCCAGGTCATCCCGCCGCCGAAGGCGACCATCAGCAGGGTGGCGGCGGCACCGAGCCGCCCGGTGCGTACGGCGTCGTCGAGGGTGACCGGGACCGAGGCGGCACCGGTGTTGCCGTACCGCTCGACGGTGCGGTGCAGCACCCCCGGGCGCAGGCCGAGGTCCCGCGACCAGTCGGTGAGCATCGTGCCGTTGGCCTGGTGGGCGGCGATCAGGTCGACCTGGTCCAGGTCGAGCGAGGCAGCCTTGAGCAGTTGCCCGACCAGTGCCGGGAAGACCTGGTTGGCCAGCCTGCGGACGTCGCCGCCGCGCATCGCGAAGTAGTGGTCGCCGGCCTCCACCGTCTGCGCGCTCGCCGGCCGGCGGCTGCCGCCGGCCGGGATCTGGACGAGGTCGGCGAGGGTGCCGTCGGTGCCCAGGGCGGTGGCCCGGATTCCGCTCCCGCCGCCGGTCTCCCGGCCGAGGACGACCGCGCCGGCACCGTCGCCGAAGAGCACCGCGGTACGCCGGTCGGTGTAGTCCAGGACCCGCGAGTACGTGTCGGCGCCGATCACCAGCGCGGTACGGGCCCAGCCCTCGCTGTTCAGCATCGAGTGGGCGACGACGAGGGCGTACACGAAGCCGCTGCACACCGCGTCGACATCGAACGCGACCGCCTGGCGGGCGCCGAGGTTGGCCTGCACGGTGCTGGCGGTGGCCGGCATCGGCCGGTCCGGTGTGGAGGTCGCCAGCACGATCAGGTCGACATCGGCCGGGTCCAGCCGGGCGGTCCGCAGCGCCCGGCGCGCGGCCCGGGTGGCCAGGTCGGAGGTGGCCTCCTCGTCGGCGGCCACCCGGCGTTCCCGGATCCCGGTCCGCTCCACGATCCAGTTTTCCTCCACACCGACCCGGCGGGCCAGCTCGCCGCTGCTGAGGACGCGGCGGGGTAGGTACGAACCTGTTCCGATCACCGTCGAGGTCGACATGTGGTCTCCTTGCGGTCGGGCCGTCCGGTCGGGCGGCCGTACGGAATCAGTCATCGGCGCGGAACGCCGGCCGGCGCCGCTCACGGAAGGCGCGCAGCCCCTCGGACACGTCTTCGGAGCCGAGGTGGCGCAGGAAGAGCCGGCGTTCCCAGGACATGGCGTCCGGCCGCGGTTCGTGGTCGGCGGTCCAGACCATCTTCTTGACCACGGCGAGCGCGTCGGCGCTGTGGCCGACGAGCCGCCCGACCAGGGCGTCCACCCGGGGTTCCAGGTCGGTCGGCGGCACCGCGACGCTGACCAGTCCCCACTGCGCCGCCTGCTCCCCGGTGAGCAGGTCGGCGGCGAGCAGCAGGTAGTTGCCCCGGGCCTTGGGCAGGGTGCGGGCCAGCCGTACCGAGCCGCCGGCGGCGGGGACCAGCCCGTACTCGAGATGGCGGTCGCCGATGCGGGCGTCGGTGGCGGCGACCGAGACGTCGCAGGCGAGCAGGATCTCGCAGCCGCCCGCGACGGCGTGCCCCTCGACGACCGCGACCGAGACGAACCGGGCGGTCTCCAGCCGGCGCAGCACGAGGGCGAGCCGCACCATGAACGTCTCCACCCGGTGCGGGTCGACGCTCATCTCCTCCAGGACGCGCAGGTCGGCGCCGGAGCAGAAGGTGCCGCCGGCGCCGCGCAGCACCAGGACCCGGGCGCCGGTCGCCTCGGCGAGGTCGATGGCGCGTTCGAGGCCCTCGATCACGGCGAGGTCGATGGCGTTGCGGCGGGCCGGCCGGTTGATCGTCGCCCGGACCACGTACGGCTCGACGGCAGTCACGACGGCGTCGGCCGGGTCCGGGGCGGCGACCGGTGGGCCCGGGGCGTCCGGTCGGGTCGCGGTACGGGTCGCGGCCGACCCGACTACGCGGGAAACTGACATGCTACGGCCCCTTCCATTTGATCGACGAATTCTGGCGATCGCGGATTTGATCGACCTGACTCAACCTATGGCCGATCGGCCGGGGCCGGAAGCAGTCGTGCGACGAATTGTCATTCCACCGGCAGACGGAAGGTGGTCGACAGCATTCCGACCACCGAATGGAAACAACCGTCCGCGAACATTTCAGAAACGCTCGGGCCATCGCCCAGAAACCAGGTGTTCACACCAGACCGTTGCGGTGGGCGAACGCCGCCAATTGGGTCCGGTCGCGCAGCTTGAGTTTGGTCAGCACGCGCGAGACGTGGGTCTTGACGGTCGCCCGGCCGAGAAGCAGCTCGCCGGCGATCTCCGCGTTGGACCGGCCGAGCGCGACCAGCCGGATCACGCCGCGTTCGCGCTGGGTGAGACCGGACACCTGCGGGTCGCGGCGCGGGGTGTCGGCCGCGGCCACCCGCCGGTAGGCGGCCAGCAGATGACGCGCGGCGCGCGGGGACCACCAGGCGTCCCCGCGGCGACAGCCTTGACCCCGGCCATCAACAGCGCCGTCTCGTCGTCCTCCAGCAGGTAGCCGCGCACCCCGGCACGGGCGGCCCGGTCGACGTCGGCGTCGTCGGCGCCGTCGGCGAGAATCACCACGCCGGGCCGGCCGCAGCCACGGACGAGATCGGCGGCGACGGCGATGCCGTCGCGGTCACGCAGCTGCAGGTCGACCAGGACGACATCGACGTCGTCCGGGACCGCTCGGCCGACGTCCGGAACCGCCGGGTCGACGTCCCGGTCGGCGGTCAGCACGAAGTCGGGAGCCGCCTCGAAGAGCGCGCGGATGGCGTCACGGATGATCGGCCGGTCGACCAGCAGCAACAGCCGGATCACGTCGGCGGCCCCGCGCGGATCCGTGGCGTTCGAGCCGGGATCGCCGCGGGTGCCGCGAGTTTCCTCGACCACTTTCACATTCCACCACCTTTTCGGGATACCGTGCCCTCGGGCGCCAATGGTGATCTCGGGCTGTCCGGCAGCTTACGGAACGCCCGACGACTTTCCGGGTGTCTGGCAATTTCGGGAGTCCGGGTGATTCCGCGAGGTTCTGGACTTCTGACGATTCGGATTGTCTCGCGATCCGGGACGTCTCGATTCAGGAGATCTGACGATTCGGGAGACCGTGACGTGCCCGTGGTGTTCCAGATAGAAGCGCTTCCACCATAGCCCTTCGATTCTGGGCACGCTACCTCGGTCCGGGCCGATGTCAGCCCTTCGGGAACATCACGTTCACAATTTGCCATCGAAATGGATCGACGCGCCGGGCCGTCGGCGGATTCGGGCGGCGCGGCGGCGCGCGACGGTGTACCCGAGCGCGGCCAGCCCGAGCGCGAGGGTGGCGACCGCCGACAGCAGCAGCGTGGGCCGCGCGCCGACCAGTGCGGTCAGCGGCCCCCCGGCCAGCACGCCGAGCGGCACCGCGACGACCGTCAGCCCACCGTTCGCCGCGAGCACCGGGGGCAGCGACTCCGGTGGGGTGATGCGCTGGAAGAGCGCCATCGAGGTCGACAGGTACGGCCCCCAGGACAGTCCGGCCAACGCGAAGCCGGCGAGGGCGGGCAGCGGCGGGGCACCCAGCCCGAGCGGCAGCAACGCCACGCCGAAGCACACCACGATGCCGACGGTCAACGGCCACAGCGGCCACCGGCGCAGGTGACCGGTGACCAGACCGCCGACGACCGCCCCGGCACCGAACACGGTGTAGTGCGCGGCGAGGTCGCCGGCCGACCCGCCCAGGTCCCGGCTGACGTACAACGGCAGGGCCACCTGGATGGGGCCGTACAGGGCGAAGAAGCCGAACGACAGCAACAGCAGCCCGAGCAGCCGGTGGTCCGCGCGGATGATCCGCCAGCCGGACGGCACGGACCCGGCCGGCACAGGTCCCGCCGGCGCGGCCCCGACCGGGTCGGGGCGGGGTGCCGCCGGGTCGACCGGCACCGGGGCCGGGCCGGCCGCGGGCGGCGGCACGCCGACCGGGGCGGGACCGGGCACGGACGGCGGCACACCGACCGGGGCGGGACCGGGGCGTCCGGCGGCGACCGCGGACCGGTACGTCAGCGCGAGCACGGCGAACGTGAGGGCGTCGACGGCGAGGACACCGACCGCGCCGATCCCGCCGATGAGCGCCGCGCCGACCGGCGGCCCGAGCACGATGGCCAGTTCGGCGAGGGTGGTGAGTACGGCGTTCGCGGCGAGGTGGTGCCGCGCGGGCAGCACCTCGGCGAGCAGGGTGTAGCGCCCCGCCGTGCCCCACGAGTGGAGCAGGGCGGAGAACGCGAGGAGCACCACGAACAGCCCGATGGTCAGCGCGCCGAGCAGGTGGGCGACCGGGATGGCGCCGAGCGCCCCGGCCCGCAGGACGGCGTCCCAGCCGGCCAGGTGGGCACCCCCGTGACGGCGTAGCCAGCGGCCGAAGATCACGGCGCCGGCGGCGGCCGGCAACGTGTACGCGGCAACGGCGATCGCGACCCAGGTGCCCTGCTCGCCGGCGGGCGCAAGTTCGAGGGCCAGCCAGGGCACCGCGACGACCGCCATACCGTCGCCGAGCGACGACAGCGCGAAGCCGGGGAGGATCCGGCGCAGGACGGGATGGGTGAGGACCGGCCGGTAGGGGGAGGCGGAAGAGGACAATAAGATCGATAATCGTCTATTCATAGCCCAACTGGACAGCCCGCACCCCGGGTCTGTCAACACCACCGTCCGCCGAGTCTCGCAGCGGTCCGTGTCGGGCCGGTTACGTGCACACACGCCGGTCGGGCGACGCGTCACCGCGCCGCCCGACCGGATGCACCGCCGGCCCGGCCCGGCCTGAGCCGGTCCGGGCCCTCGGGTCAGTGCCGACCCGCCGGCTGGGAATGTGGCCGCCGCATCCCGTCGCCGCTACGGCCGTCACCCTGGCCGCCCGCCATGCCGGCCGGCTCGGGCTGCCGCGCCGCACCATGTTCCATGCCGCCACGTTCCATGCCGCCACGCTCCGCCGCCGCGCCGGGCTGCGGCACGCCGCCGCGACCGGTCTCCGTCTCCGCCTTCTGCAACGCCCGCTCCAGACGGGACTGCATGGGCCGGATGAGGCCGCCGCCGACGCCGACGACGATCACACCACCGACGGTCGCGAGCACCGCGATCAGCACCGGGGTCGTGACGGTGGTCGCCACCCCGATCTGGTTGAGCGCGGCGATCACACCCAGCGCGACGATGAACCAGCCGGCCACGTCGGCCAGGATCCGGCCGTACGACAGCCCGCCGACCGCGCTGGACAGCAGGTCACGTACGGCGCTGGCGATGGCCGACGCCACCACCACGATGATCACGGCGACCACCGCGCGCGGCAGCCAGCCGACGATGTTGTTGATCAGGGTACTGACCGGGTTGGGGCCCCAGACCCCGAACGCCAACTGCAACGTGAACAGCACACCTGCGTAGAAGACGAGCTTCGCCACGATGTCCGAGGCGTCATACTTGCTGCGTTCCAGCGCCCGCTTGACGCCCCCGCGCTCGACGGCGCGGTCGAAGCCGACCCGCTCCAGGATGCCGTTGACGGCCCTGGCCAGCAGCCGGGCGATGATCCACCCGATGACCAGGATGGCGATGAAGGCGATCGCCCGCGGGACGAATCGCACGATGTCACCCACGGCATCATTAAATCCGCCGCGGATGTCCACCTGGGGTATGGCTAGTTGATCACGCATAGGGTCCTCCCTGCGGCCGATCCGCCGGCACGCCCGAGGACCGCCGGCTCCGGTGCCGCGCCGGGCGGGGTACGCCGCCCTGTGTCACGCGGCCGATCCGGCACCGAGTCCCCGCCCGGTCACCCGGTAAACGCGACCGCCGGGCCGGGGGCGAGCCCCCGGCCCGGCGGCCACGCGGTCAGTTGCGCCAGGTGTCGTCGAGGCTCACGCGACCCGAGGCGGGGACGGTGGCGGTGCGGTTGCCGCCGCTCTCCCAGGTGACCGAGCCGCCCTCCTTGCGGATGTACTTGTACTGGAAGTTGGTGCCGGCCGGCAGGTCGACCTCGCGCCGCCACACCGGGTAGGTCGTCGACGACAGCGGCAGCGCCGCCGCCGGGTTCCAGCTGCCCAGGCCGGGCACGTTGCCGACGACGAAGATGTTCTGCCCCCAACTGGTGGTCGCGTTCACCGCGAACGTCGCGCCGCTGGTCCCGGCCGGTGGCGGGGTGGTCGGGTTCGGGTTCGGCTGTCCGGTCGCGCCCACATACAGCGCGACCGCGTCGTTCGCGGGGATGCTGGCGGTGAACTGGCCGGACGAGTTCACCGTGTACGTCGTACCCGTGCAGCCGCCGCCCGGGGTCGGGTCGCCGTGCTGGACGTCGCAGTAGGTGCCGGCCGGCAGCGAGGTCTGGAACGTACGGTTCAGCGTGCCGCCTTCGGCGTTGATGGCGACGTACGCCCGGTTGCCGCGTCCGAAGGCGATCTGGTCGTTGCCGTTGTCCCACCAGTTCGTGACGCCCGCGTCGCCGGCGGCGTTGCGGAAGCCGACCATGTTGGCGATCTGCTGCCACTTGTGCTGGCACTTCCAGCCGTCGGCGTAGCAGGCGTTGACCGTGCCGCCGTTCGGCGGTCCGGCGTCGCGGTCGGTGAACTCGTAGCCGGAGTGCACGTGCGGCGACCCGTACGGCCAGGCGAGCATGAAGACGCCGGCGAGCGTGTACTGGGCACCGTTCTTGTAGCTGAGCGTGTCGCCGCCGCGCTCGGTGTCGTGGTTGTCGACGAAGACGCCGGCCTGGTTGCCCGGCATGTAGCCCCAGGCCTCGCCGAAGTTGTTGAGGTGGGCGAGCCGTTCGTTCTGGAACACCCGCTTCAGGTCACGGGCGTAGCGGAACTCCTGTACGTCACCGCTGCCCAGGTATTCACTCGGGCTCACGGCCTCGCCGGCGCCGTAGATCGCCTCCTGCACCCAGTAGGCGTTCGGGTTGGACATCCGGGACCTGATCGCCGCGAGGTCGCCGGCCGCCATGTGCTTGGCGGCGTCGATCCGGAACCCGTCGACGCCGAGCGACAGCAGGTCGTTGAGGTAGCCGGCGATCCGACCGCGGACGTAGTCGCTGCCGGTGTCCAGGTCGGACAGCCCGACCAGCTCGCAGTTCTGCACGTCGTACCGGTCCCGGTAGTTGTTGATCGCGGTCCGGCAGGAGTGGAAGTCCTGGACCTGGTAGACGCCGGGGTAGTTGTACTTGGTGTAGGCGGTGCCGCCGGTGCCGGTGCCGGAGCCGGCGCTCATGTGGTTGATCACCGCGTCGACGATCACCTTGACGCCGGCGCCCCGGCAGGCGGCGACCATGTTGGCGAAGGCGGCCCGGTCGCCGAGCCGGCCGGCGATGCGGTAGCTGACCGGCTGGTACGACGTCCACCACTGGTGGCCCTGGATGTGCTCCTGGGGCGGGGACACCTGGACGTAGCCGTAGCCCTTGGGGCCGAGGGTCTCCCGGCACTCGCGGGCGATCGAGTCGAACCGCCACTCGAACAGGACGGCGGTGACCTTCCTGTCACCGGGGGCGGCCGCCCGGGCGGGCGGTCCGGTGGCCGCGCCGGTGACGACGAGGCCGGTGGTGAGGGCGAGGGCGGCCACGGCGAGGGCGGCGCCGAGCCGGGTACGGGAGCGGGCCCGGTCGCGGGCACGCGGGGCTGCGATCACGGCAGTTCTCCTCGGGGACGGGAGGCTGGCTCGAGGGATACGCGGGGCCGCATTTCAGCAAGCTCACTGAAACTTGCTGGAAATGCTTGCGGGGAAACCTAGACATCGACGACCACCTACGTCAAGGGGAAGTTTTCGCACGTTCGCCGCACTCGCCATGCCACTCACGTCGACGCCGGTCAGACGCCCGCGACATCGACTGGGAGCGCGCCCGCACAGTGGGATGACGGCGGAATGGGACGAGTGCGGTCGCCGCAAGAATCGCAAGAGCTTGCAGGTGATGATCACAGAAGGTTGCCGCCCCATCCCAAAGGGTGAGCGCTTATCGACAGGTTTGTTAACTGATATTTGGATGGGTGCACCGCATCCGCACGGCACCGGAGGACCGCATGTTCCGACGCACCCTCGCCCTGGCCGCCGCCACCGTCCTCGGCACGGCCGGCGCGCTCGTCGCCGCCGCCCCGGCCCAGGCCTACATCCCCAGCAACTGCTCCGCGGTGGTCATCGGCTGGCACGCCCACGCCCACTGCACCTGGTCCGGCAACATCCCCTGGAAGCTCCAGGGCCAGTGCGCCGACGGGAGCTGGGTGACCAGCCCGACCACCTTCGGCACCGGTTACGCCGACGTCTTCTGCTGGTCGGCGCAGAGCGGCGACGTCCGCAACCTCACCCTGGTCTGATCCGGGCCGACCGGCCACCGGGGACGGCGGCCGGACACGACGAAACCGGCGGGCCGCGACACACGCGACCCGCCGGACCGTACGGTTCAGGTCAGCCGGCGGCGACCTGGCTCACGCCGCCCTCGTTGTGGCCGAGGACGAGCTGGCTGCCGGGCATGAAGGCGACCCGCCCGGTGTTCGGGTCGATCACCTTGATCCGCCGCACCTGGCAGTGGCCGGGCGTGATGTTGATCTTTCCGCCCGACGCCACGTCGCCGATCTTCTGGATCTTGTTGTCGTAGAGGTCGTAGTACCAGGCCTCCAGCCTGTACCAGCCGGTGTTGTTGAACTCGATGCTCTTGACCAGCGGGTACGGGGTGGAGCGGTACACGGGGACGTTGGCCGTCGCGGTGCGGCCGTCGGCGGCGTACGCGGTCAGGGTGTAGAGCACGTTGCCGTCGTGGCTGCCGCCCGAGACCGTCCCCTCCCAGACCCCCGGCCCGGACTGGGTCCGGTCGGCCAGCGTGGTGGTGCCGCGCTTGACCACGACCCGGGTCGCCCCGGTGGTCTTCCAGTTCAGCGTGACCTCGGTGGGGGCACACGCCTGCACCGCGCCGACCGACGAGGTGAAGCCGTTGACGATCGGTCCCCCGGTGGTCCAGGCGGTCGTGTCGAGCGGGGGTGCGGTGTCGTGACCGGCCTTGCGCGGCGACACGGCGACCCGGTAGTCGGTCGACGAATCCAGTCCGGTGACCGTGTACGTCATCTCACCGGTACCCGGGTTCGCCGGGATGCTGATGATGCGCGGCAGGACCTGGTCGGTCGGCCGGCCCCAACCGAGGAGGTAGTGGTCCTCCCCCTCGGCGTTGTCGGTCCACCGCACCGTCAGGGTGGTGTCGGTGCGGCCGACCACGGTCAGCCCGGTCGGCTGCGGCAGCGGCGGCTGCTTCGTGGTCGCGCAGACCTCCGCCGCCGCCTCGGTCAGCTCGTTGAACGCGATCACCCGGTAGCAGTGCCGGGTGTTCGGGGTCAGGTTGCGGTCGGTCAGCGAACGGAAGGCGTCGGTACGCCGCGAGATCTCCACCCACGGCCCGCCGGCCACCGAGCGCTCCACCCGGTATCCGTCCTCGCTGGTCGAGTTGTCGGTCCAGCTCACGTGGATCTCGTTGGAGTAGATGTCCCACTCGCCGAACGGGTTGATCGTCGGCGCGGCCACGGGAGCCGGCACCGCGTAGTTCCGGCAGCCGAGCTGCGTGTTGTGGACGCCGTGCGCCCGGTTGATCGCGTACGCGCAGACGGTGTGCGGCCCGGGCGTCATGTTCGCCGGCAGGTCGGTCACGTCGTACCCGTGGGTCGGGCCGTACTCGCCCGGCAGGTCGGGACGGTGGCCGTTCGCGGTCACCGACCGGACGAAGACCCCGCTGTCGTAGATGTGCACCTCGGTCGGGGTCTGCGGCTCGTCGGGATCGGCCGACCAGCCCCGCACCCGCAGGGTGTTCCCGGTCCGGGTCACCTCGTCGAGCGCGCCGGTCGGGTCGTGCCGCACCGTGTACGTACGGCAGCCGAGCTCGGTGTTGACGGTGCCCGCGCCGACGTTGATGGCGTAGACGCAGACGTTGTGCTCGCCGTCGCCGGGCCGTTCCGGGACGGTGACCGCGAAGCCGTGGCCGGTGCCGTAGCCGGGGTGGCCGGCGGGCGGCGCGGACAGTGCGCGGTCGGCCGGGGCGGCGGTGGCGAAGACGCCGTCCTGGTAGACGTGCAGCCAGATCGCGTCGGTCGTGTCGCCGTCGATCGCCCAGCCGTGCAGGGCCAGGTCGGTCCCGGACCGCTCGATCCGGTCGAAGGAGCCGACCGGGTCGACCGCGACGGCCAGGTTGGCGCAGCCGATCAGCTTGCTGGTTCCCGCGCCGTTGTTGAGCGCCCTGGCGCAGACGTTGCCGCCGGCGCGCGCCGGCACGGTGCCGGAGAAGTTGCCGCCGCTGGTGGTGGTCAGGGTGCCGACCTTGGTGCCGCCGATGGTGATGTCCACCCGGACCGCGCCCCCGTCGGGGTCGGTCGCCCAGCCGGTCACCGACACGCCGGCCGGTACCCGGGTCGCCCCGGTCAGGTTGCCCTCCGGGTCGTGCGAGCCGGGGCCGTCGCAGATCGGCGGCGGATCCGGTACGTCACAGTCGGGGCGGGCGTGCGCAGGGTTCGCCTGCGCCACCAGCCCCACGCTCGCGGCCAGTACCGCCAGGATCGCGGCACGGATACGTCGTTTCAACGATCTTCCTCTCTCGTGGAGAGGGCGGCACCCCCCAGCGCCGCCCGGGCACCCACTAGGTCCATTTAGGACGTTCGGCGGGTCCGGAAAGAAGGTCGCACGGCCGGTGGACGGCCCGCGACTGAAATCGGGTCCTGGACAGTTCGCGCGCCGCAACGCGACTGTCGGGTCGGTGACGGCGCCGCCGGCCGCCGCGGGCCCGGCAGGACCGCCTACGCCCAGGTGACGGGCCTTCCCGATGCTCGGCGACGACGACGCCGGCGGCTCGGAAAACGCCTTGCGCGCCCCGCGTCAGGCGCGGTGGCGGCCCACCTGTCCCGGTCCCGCCACGGCGTCGGTCGGCTCGACCGCGGCCCGCCGGTTCCACGGCGAGACCTGCGCCGGCGGGGCCGCCGGCTCCACCGTCGGCACGTACACGCGGGCGTCGACCACGTCACCGAGCAGCAGCGCGGCAACGAAGCTGCTCGGCCGTGCCGCCGGATCGGCGGCCAGGCATTCGAAGCACAGGTCGGCGACCTCCGGCGGCAGGCCGTCGATGCGCGGCAGCGGCTCGGGCTCGCGGTAGTGCTCCATCCGCCACACCTCGGGATCGACCGGCCACGGCAGCCGGCCGGCCAGGCAGAGATAGAGCAGGACGCCGATGGCGTACATGTCGCTCGACGGCGCCGGCGGCGCCCCGGCGAACCGCTCCGGCGGCAGGAAGGCCGGGGTGCCGAGCAGCATGCCGTCGAGTCGCGGATCGGACTCGCCCGCCGAGGCCGCGATGCCGAAGTCGAGGACCTTCACCCCGGTCGGGGTGAGCATCACGTTGGACGGTTTCACGTCCTGGTGCACGATGCCGTGCAGGTGCGCGGCGGCCAGCGCCGCACTCACCTGCGCGCAGACCCGCACCGCGAAGCGCCACGACAGCGGCCCACCGGCGAGCCGGTCGGCCAGCGTCTCCCCCTCGACCAGTTCCATCACGATGTACGGCGCCCGTGTGCCCGGGTACGGCGTCGACAGGCCGAAGTCGTGGACGCCGGTCACGTTGGGATGGGCCAGCCGGGCCGCCGACCGGGCCTCGGCCCGGACCCGCTCGACGGGATCCACACCCCCGTCGTCGCACCGGTGGGGAAGGATGAGCTTCACCGCGACCGGCCGGTCGAGCACCTCGTCGTGGCCGCGCCAGACCTCGGACATGCCGCCGACACCGATTCGCTGCTGGAGTTGGTAGCGCCCACCCAACGTTCGCATCCGGCATCACCCCGCCCTCGTACGCCCGGCACAACGGCCGGCCCCGAAGCCGGTACCCGAGCCGTACGCAGGGCAAACCCGTTCGAACGATCTTGCACGCGGGCCGGGTCAGGTGAGTGTGGCGGTACGGTCCAACGTGTAGCGGGACTGGGCGAACAGAGCGACGAGCATCAGCGCGGCCGGCACCAGGCCGAAGCCGTACCTGATCATCGTGAGGGCGGTGTCGGACTGGACCACCACCTCGCCGGCGCCGCTGGCGACGAATCCGCCGACGGCGAGGCAGGCCGCGTAGACGTACGGGCCGAGGGCCCCGCCGGCCGCCTCCACCGCCGTCCACACGCCGGTGTAGCTGCCGGCCCGGCTCGTGCCGTCGGCGCCCGAGGCGCGTACGACGTCGGGCACCATCGAGAACGGCAGCAGTTGCATGGCGGCGAACGCGACCCCGAGCACCGCGACGGCGGCGACCAGGGTGCCGAGCCCGGCCGTGCGGCCGAGTGCGAGCACCAGGCAGCCGGCCACGAACGCCGCCTGCGCGACGAGCAGACCGCGCTGCTTGCCCAGCCGTCGGGCCACGACGACCCACACCGGCGTCGCCAGCAACGCGGGTGCGACGAACGCGGCGACCAGGACGGTGGTCAGGCCGGGCCGGCGCAGCTCGTACTCGGCGAAGTACGGCACCGCGGCGAGCACCAGGTTCGTGGTGGTCGCCATGGCCAGGTAGGACACCACCAGCCAGCGGAACTGCCGGTCCCGCAGGGCGCGCAGCAGCGTACGCAGGCCCGGCGGCGGCCGCCCGGCGACCGACGCGGCCGGGGGCGGGGCGGCGGCCCGGAGCCGGCGGACCCCGCCGATGCCGACCAGCATGGTCACCACCATGGCCACCGCGAGCACGACGGCCATCAGCGTGTAACCCGACCGGGCCGGGTCGTCACCGCCGGCCAGCAGCGGGGCGAGCACCCCGCTGAGCAGGATGCCGACGGTGAGCACCACCATCCGGAACCCCATCAGCCGGGTCCGTTCGTGATAGCCGATCGCGAGGTCGGCCGGCGTCGCCAGGTAGGGCACCTGGTAGGCGGCGAAGAGCAGGTTGCCGGCCACGAACGCGACCGCCACCCAGACCGCCGCCGGGATGCCGCGCAACTGCCCCGGTACGGCGAACATCGCGACGAACGCCAGGGCGAGCGCGCAGCCGACCAGCATCAGCCGGCGGCGGTGGCCACGCCGGGCCAGGTCGGCGTCGGACAGGTGGCCGACGAACGGGTGCAGGAGCACGTCGACGACGCTGGGCAGCAGCAGGGCCAGGCCGGCCAGCAGCGGAGGCACGGCGAGCACGTCGGTGAGGAAGTAGAGCAGCAGCAGGCCGGGCACCGTCACCCACACGCCCATGCCGACCGAGCCGGTGGCGAACGACAGCAGCCCGGCGGTCGGCAGCCGGACCGGTGCGGAGCCGGCCGGCGTCGCGGTGGCCCGCCCGCCCGCCGACGTCACCCCGGTCACGGCCACGTCGCCCGGGTCATCGGGACGCCACCCCGGTCATGGGACGTCGCCCCGGTCATCCGGACGTCTCCTCGGCCATGGCGTGCCTCTCCGCCCAGAATCCAACGTGTGACGGATAATAGGGCACCATGGCGACTCTGCACACCCCCCGGCGGCGACCGGGCCGCCCCCGCCGGGACGACCGGCGCGACACCGCGCAGACGATCCTGCGGGTGGCCACCGCGCTGTTCGCCCGGCACGGTTTCGACGCCGTCGGCGTCCGGCACGTCGCCGCCGCCGCCGGGGTCGACGTGTCGACGGTGCACCACCACACCGGCGGCAAGGCCGATCTGTACGAGGCCTGCTTCGCCCGGGTCTTCGAGGCCGAACGCCGGGCGATGGAACCGGCGCTCGCCCGGGCCCGGGAGCGCCTCGACGCCGGCGGCGAGGGTCTGCTGGACGCCCTGCACGACGTGCTGGACGCCTTCGTCGACTTCCTGACCGGGCAGCCCGAGACGACCGGGCTGTGGCTGCGCCGCTGGCTCGAACCGGAGCGGCACCGGGGGCTCGACGAACGCTACTCGCTGCCGCTGTACGAGGCCGTCGAGCGGCTGCTGGCCGACGCCGACGCGGCCGGCGTGCTGCGCGAGCCGCACCCGCGCACCGCCGTACGCAGTCTGGTGTGGTCGGTGCACGCACACGTGGTGGCCGTACTCGGCGGGCAGGCCGGGCCGTCGGCGGACGGCGAGCTGCGGACCTTCGTGCACCGCTGGCTGGACCAGATGTACGGGACTTGACAGCGGGCCGATATCCATCGACCGTTGGATTCCGGTTCGGGTGGGCGGCGCAGGAGGCAGGGTATGGGGAAACACGTCCGGGTCGTGGTGATCGGCGCCGGCCCGGCCGGCCTGGCGACGCTGAAGGCGCTGGCCGACCACGGCGTTCCCGCGGTCTGCTTCGACGCCGGCGACGAACCCGGCGGGCTGTGGGTCTTCGGCGCCCCGCACTCCTCGGCCTACCGCACCCTGCACCTCAACACCAGCCGGGGCCGCACCGAGTTCGCCGACCTGCCGATGCCGGCCGACTGGCCGGCCTACCCCGACCACACCCGGATCGCCGACTACCTGCGCGGGTACGCCGAACGCTTCCGGCTGCGCGACGCGATCCGGCCCCGGCACACGGTGGAGCGGGTCGGCCGGGACGGCGCGGGCCGCTGGACCGTGGCCGCGCGCGGGCCTGCCGGCCCGGTCACCGTCACCGCCGACGCCGTCGTGGTCGCCAACGGCCACAACAGCACCCCGCGCCCGCCCTCGCCGGCCTACCCCGGGCCGCTCGACGCCGAGCAGATGCACAGCCACGACTACCGTGACCCGGAGCAGCTCGCCGGGCGGCGGGTGCTCGTGGTCGGCGGCGGCAACTCGGCGATGGACATCGCGGTCGACGCCTCGCACGTGGCCGCCCGTACCCTGCTGTCGCTGCGCCGGGGCGTGTGGGTGGTGCCCAAGTACCTGTTCGGCCGGCCGGCGGACACCCTCAACGGCGCGCTCGCCCGCCGGCTGCCGTGGCGGATGCGGCAGCGGGTCAGCGAGACGATGCTGCGGCTGTCGGTCGGGCCGCCGCAGCGCTACGGGCTGCCCGCCCCCACGCACGGCTTCCTCCAGGACCATCCGACGCTGTCCGAGTCGCTGCTGTCGCGGCTCACCCACGGCGAGGTCGAGCCCCGGCCGGCGATCGACCGCTTCGACGGTGACGGCGTCGTGTTCACCGACGGCCGCCGCGACCCGGTCGACCTCGTCGTCTGGTGCACCGGCTACCGGATCGACCTGCCGTTCCTCGATCCGGCACTGCTCGGGGAGGGCGCCGACCGGCTGCCGCTCTACCAGCGGGTCTTCCATCTCGACACACCCGGCCTGATGTTCGTCGGGCTCATGCAGTCCACCGGCTCGGCGCTGCCGGTCGTCGAGGCCCAGGCCCGCCTGGTCGCCGCGCACCTGGCCGGCGACTACGCGCTGCCGCCGCCCGCCGTCGCGCGGGCCGCCTGCGCCCGCGAGCTGCGCCGGGCCGCCGCCCGCTGGGGCGACCGGCGACCGGCGATGCGGATCGACTTCGACGCCTACCTCGCGGCCGCCGCCCGCGAACTCGCGGCCGGCCGCCGACGCCGACGCCGCGGCGAGGGCGTCCGGTGGGCGGCATGACCGAGCGCAGCGAGGGAATCAGCCGGCCCGGTCAAAGTCATGCGACCGCCGAGCGCAGCGAGGGGGACACATGACCGAGCGCAGCGAGGGCATCGGCAGGCTCAGGTGCAGTCAGGCGGCCACCGAGCGCAGCGAGGGGGGCGCATGACCGAGCGCAGCGAGGGCATCGGCAGGCTCAGGTGCAGTCAGGCGGCCACCGAGCGCAGCGAGGGGGCGCATGACCGAGCGCAGCGAGGGCATCGGCAGGCTCAGGTGCAGTCATGCGACCGCCGAGCGCAGCGAGGGGGGCGCATGACCGAGCGCAGCGAGGGCATCGGCAGGCTCAGGTGCAGTCATGCGACCGCCGAGCGCAGCGAGGGGGGCGCATGACCAAGCGGAGTGTGACCGGGCGGCGGGTCGTCGTCACCGGGGCGGGCGGCACCTTCGGGCGGGCCCTGACCGCGCGACTGGCCGCCGCCGGGGCCCGGGTGGTCGGCCTCGACCTGCGCGCCGACACGTCCGGCGACGTTCCGGTGCTCGCCTGTGACCTCACCGACGGCGACCTGGTGCCCCGCCGGGTCGCCGAGGCCGTCGACCGGCTGGGCGGACTCGATCTGCTCGTCAACAACGCCGGCGTCGGCGGTCCCGCGCCGGCCGAGTTGCCGCCGGGTGCGGCGGTACGCCGGCAGCTCGACGTCAACCTGCTCGCCGCCTGGCACACCACGGCCGCGGCCCTGCCCGCGCTGGAGGCGGCGCGGGGGCGGGTGGTGTTCGTCGCCAGCCGGATGGCGGTCCTGCCGCTGCCCCTGGCCGCCGGGTACGGCGTCAGCAAGCGGGCCCTGGTCGCGTACGCGGACGCGCTGCGGCTCGAGGTCGGCAGCCATGTCGGGGTGAGTGTGGTCTACCCGAGCATGGTCGCGTCGCCGATCCACGACTCGTCGGCCGCGGCCGGGCTGTCGCTGCAGGGGGTGTCGCGTTTCGAGCCGCTGGACGGGGTCGTCGACACCGTGCTGCGGGCCGCCACCGCGCGGCGGGCGCCGCGGGACGTCGCCACGACCCGGCGCGGGAGGGTCGAGCTCGCGGTCGCCCGGCATCTGCCCCGGCTGGCGGCCGCGGTCGTACGCCGTACCGTCGCGGCCCGCCTGGCGGCCGGTGACCTGGACGCCGCGTCCCTCGCCGCCGGCATGCGCCGCCGCCACACCTCCCGCCCCTGAGCGCCCACCCATCCCGAGATCCTGCACTTGTCGCCCGACAAAGCCGGGCGAAAGGGGGAGACAACGCAAGATCGCGGGGAGCGGGGTGGGGTAAGTCGGGAAAGCGGGGTACGGGGAGTGACCGGGAACGGAGGATGGGGGTATCCGGGCAGCTAGGGAGGCAAGTGTGGCGGAACGTCCGATCCTGGTCGGTTACGACCATTCCCCCGGCAGCGAGGCGGCTCTCGGCTGGGCGCTCGACGAGGCGGCCCGGACCGGCCGCCCGGTGCTGGTGGCCCACGCCTCGGAGTGGCTCACGATCAGCCCTCCGGTGATCATCGGTGCGCAGCCGTGGCCGGACGAGCGGGCCCGCGAGGGCGCCCAGGAGGCGCTCGACGCGGCGGTGGCCGCGGCCAGCGAACGCCGCAGCGGCGTGGTCGTCCGCGGCGTACTGGCCGACGGGCCGCCGACGCAGCGGCTGACCGAGCTTTCGCGCAGCGCCCACCTGGCCGTACTCGGCAACCGGGGACACGGCGGCTTCAGCGGGCTGCTGCTCGGGTCGACCTCGGTCACGGTCACCGCCCACGCCCACTGCCCGGTGGTCGTCGTACGCGACGACGAGCCTGGGGTGGCGACCGGTGACGTCGTCGTCGGGGTCGACGGGTCGCCGGACTCGGTCACGGCACTCGACTTCGCCCTCGACACCGCCGCCGAACGGGACGCGCCGCTGCTCGTGGTCGGCGCCTGGAACATCCCGTCGGTGCCGTGGCGGCCGCCGGGCGTCGACACCGAACAGATGAGCGCGACGGAGCGGCGTGGGCTCGAACAACTCGTCGAGGAGCGGCGCAGGCGGCACGCGGCGGTGGCCGTACGCACCGAGGTCGTCGTCGACTCCCCCGCCCACGCGCTGACGCAGGCCAGTGCCCGGGCCCGGCTGCTCGTCGTCGGTTCCCGGGGGCGGGGCGGGCTGCGCGGGCTGCTGCTCGGGTCGGTGAGCCAGCAGGTGCTGCACCACGCCCGCTGCCCGGTCGTGGTCGTACGCGAGCGGCCGGCCGACCCGGCCACCTGAGCGGGCCGCACCAGCCCGGCGGCACCGCGACCGGCCACGCCGGCCCGGGGGCACCGCGACCGAACGGGGCGGCCCGGCCCGGCTCAGCCGGTGCGGTCCGGCGTCCGGCCGCCCGCCGCCACCCCGGCCGCACCGCCAGGGGGCAACGGGTCCGGGACCTCGCGCAGCCGGTCGACGACCCGTACGACGCCACTGACCTGGCCGGCCAGCCGGACGGCGTACGCGGCGGTGGTGCGCCTGCGCACCGGGCCGTCGAGCGTCACCACCCCGTCCCGGACCTCGACCCGGACGTCCCGTACGGCGAGGATGCGGTGCAGCACCTCGGCCACCACCTCGGCGCGGATCTCGTCGTCGGGACGCAGGTGCACCCGCAGCAGGTCGCCCCGGGTCACGATGCCGACCAACCGGCCGAGGTCGTCGACCACCGGCAGCCGCCGTACCCGCTCGCGGTCCATCCGGCGGGCGGCGTCGACCAGCGTCGTGTCGCCGTAGGCGGTGACCGCCGGAGCGGTCATCAGATCGCGGGCGGTCGCCGCCTCGATGGGGACCCGGCGGCGGCCCGACCACGGCCAGCGGGACCTGGCACCGGAACCGACCCGGTGCAACAGATCAGTTTCGGACACCACCCCGACGACCCGGCGATCCAGGTCCACCACCGGTACGCCGCTGACCCGGCGGCCCGCCACCGCCTCGACCATCCGCCGGTAGCCGGCGTCCTCCACCACCGCGATCACGTCCGTGGTCATCACGTCACGTACCTGCCAGGTGCGCATCCCGACCTCCCCGTTCCCGGGCGGCTCTGCCCGGGCACCGCCCAACGTTAGAAGGCGGCGGCGCGGCGTACCAGGGGCGACCGTCCGCGCCGCCGTGGGACCTGCGCCCGGACCGGCCCGGGTCGTACGCCTCTGCCGGTGACCGCCGCCCACGGAGTCTGATTGAGGTGTTCCGGAAAGACCGTCCGGGTAGGAGGCAGTGATGGAGATCCAACCGATCGTCGTCGGCTACGACGGCTCCCCGGGCGCACGGACCGCGCTGCGGTGGGCCCTGGACGAGGCGGCCCGCACCGGTGCCCCGGTCCACCCCACCTACGCCTTCGAACCGTTCGGCGCCTCCGCGCCGCTGGCACCGGCACCGCTGCTGTGGCCGGACGACACCGCCCGCAAGGAGATCGCCGAGATGCTGGACGCCGCGGTCGCCGCCGCCGCGGCCAGCCACCCCACCGTCGCCGTCCGGGCCGGCACCGTCGACGGGCCGCCGAACGTACGGCTCCAGGAGCTGTCGCGGCAGGCCGGGCTGGTGGTGCTCGGCAGCCGCGGGCACGACGGCTTCACCGGACTGCTGGTCGGCTCGACCGCGGTCTCGGTCACCGCGCACGCGCACTGCCCGGTCGTGGTCGTCCGCGGCGACGCCGGACCGGACGGCGGACACGTGGTGGCCGGGGTCGACGGCTCGGCATGCTCGGTGCTGGCCCTCGGTTACGCGTTCGCGCAGGCCGCCGCGCGGGACGTACCGCTGCACGTGGTGCGGGCCTGGCGGCCGCCGGCGACCGGGGCGACCCCGGCCCCGTTCGATCCGGACGCGGTCGGCGCGCTCGAGCGGGCCGAGTTGCGTGAGCTGCTGGTCGGCTGGCAGGACCGGTATCCGCGGGTGCGGGTGACCAGCGAGGTGGTCGCCGACGCCCCCGGCCGGACGCTGATCGACGCGACGCGGCACGCGGCGCTGGTCGTGGTCGGCTCGCGCGGCCGGGGCGGATTCCGCGGGCTGCTGATGGGCTCGGTGAGCCAGCAGTTGCTGCACCACAGCCACTGCCCGGTGGCGGTGGTCCGCGAACTGCCCGGCGGGGAGGCGACGGACAACCTGTGACGGGTGGCCGGCGCCGGGTTGCCGACCGGTGCCCCACCCCGGCCCGACCGCACGGCCAGGTCGGGCCCTGGTGATCGTTGGCCGCCGCGCGGTACGACACCCCGGCGGCCCCGGCGGCCAACGATCACCCCTGCGCGGGTACCGGACGGATCGGCGGGTCGGGCGGATCCTCCGGTCACCCGTCGGGCACCCCACGGACCGGTCGGTCGGTGGGGTGCCCGGCGTACCGGCCCGCGGGGAGACGGACCGGCGGGTGGCTCAGGTGCCGGTGGGCTGTTCGGCGGCCGTCCGTGGGGGCAGCCGGTGCGCGTACAGCCGGTCGTAGAACGGCTGGTGGTGGGCGGCGAGCGCGGCCAGCCGGGGGTCGTTGTCGACGCGTACGGCGTGCCGGGTGGTCTGGGTGGTGAACCCGGTGCTGCGTTCGACGTCTTGGTGCCAGTCGCGGGTGCGGTCCCACTCCTTGCGCGGCGTCGACTCCCACCGCAGGGCCGCCGGGTCGAACGGCAGGCCGGTACGGGCGCAGAACGCCGCGACGACACCCTCCGGGTCGGCGACGAGGTCGTCGCCGTCGATGACGACCGGTGCTTCGCCCAGCGGTCCACGGACCGCCTCGAAGATCTCGTGCAGCCGCTCGAAGCCGATCTCGTCGAGGTCGACCGACCGGTTCATCGCGTGGTGCGAGGCGACGACGGCGGCCGGGTCACGGATCATGAACGTGTTGGCGAGGTGGGTGTGCAGCCGGGGGTCGGCGAGCACGCCCGGATAACGGTAGTCGGTCGTCTCCTTGACGAAGACCCGCCTGCCGGAGGTCGCGGCGAGGTCGAGCAGCAGGTCGAGAACCTCGGTCTCGGAGGTGGCCGGGGTGCCGCCGACGTCGACGGTGCCGAGCGCGGCCAGGTTGGACAGCGGCTCGTGTACGACGAGGAGGTCACCGCGTTCGATGATCATGCGCAGGAAGGCGGTCGACCTGGTACGGGGTGCGGCCCACAGGGCGATGACCGGGTGACTCACTGCGACCACTCCGTCGGTACGCGGTCCCACCGGTGCTGCCGCACGGTGGCCAGGAGCGCGTCGTCGAGCGGCGCCGCGCCGCTGGTGGCGATGTTGGCGCGGACGTGGCGCAGGCTGCGCATGCCCGGGATGACGGTGCTCACCGTCGGGTGCCGGAGGATGAAGCGCAGGGCGAGTTCGGGCATGGTCCAGCCGTCGGGTACGTCCTTGGCGAGCGCCTCGGCGCGGGCGACGCTGGCCGCCAGGTTCTCCGGCACGAAGTAGCTGTTGCGCCAGTCGCCCTCGGGCCAGGTGCTGTCCAGCGTCAGCGTGCCGGTCAGGGTGCCCTCGTCGAACGGCACCCGGGCGATCACGGCGATGTCGAGTTCGTCGCAGACGCCGAAGAGTTCGTCCTCGGGCGCCTGGTCGAAGATGTTGTAGATGACCTGGACGGCGTCGATCAGCCCGGTGCGCAAAGCCTTGACCGCGTTGGTCGGCTCCCAGCGGTTGATGCTGATCCCGATCCCGTCCACCAGTCCCTGGTCGCGCAGGTCGGTGACGGCCTTCTGCCAGCTCGGGTCGTCGGCCCAGGCGTCCTCCCAGACGTGGAACTGGAGCAGGTCGATCCGGTCGACGCCGAGGTTGGCGAGGCTCTTGTGGACGTATTCGTGGATGTGGTCGGGCGGGAAGACGTCCTCGAGGCGGGACTCGCGGGTGGACGGCCAGCGCCGGTCCTTCGGCGGGATCTTGGTGGCGACGTACAGCCGGCGGTCGGGCACCGCCCGCAGGAGGTCGCCGAGGAGTTCCTCGCTGTGGCCGCGGCCGTAGATCCAGGCGGTGTCGAAGAAGTTGCAGCCGAGTTCGACCGCCTCCTGCAGGGCGACGTTGCCGGTCTCGTCGTCGGCGCCGCTCCAGCCGCCCTCGCCGCCGGCTATCCCCCACATCCCGTAGCCGACCTCGCCGACCGACCAGCCGAGCCGCCCGAACCTGCGGTAACGCATGCATCGCCTCCGTGCGTGAAAGTGGTTGCCGGGGATCGCCCGGTGAGGGTCGTCAGGCCGCGGCCGGAGCGAGGTCCCGCCACTGGTGGCCGCCGGTGCCGAACCGGGTCTGCCGGTCGGTGTCGCCGCCGGGGGTGCGTACGCCGGCCGCGGTGACGGCACCGCCGCGCAGGGTCAGCTCGACGGTGGCGCTGACCGCCGCGGTCAGCGCGTCGAGGGCGGCCCGGGCCGCGGCGGCGACCGGGTCGCGGTAGCGGGCCTCGTAGACCGCGGCGCCGAGAGCGCCGCCGAGCTGCTCGTACAGGGCCCGGGAGTACGGGTCGAGGGTGACCTCCAGCGCCTTGTGCCAGGCGACGTCGAGCACCTCCAGGCCGGGCGCCTCGTAGACGCCGCGGCAGCGGGTGCCGATGATGCGGCGTTCGACGACGTCACGCAGCCAGCTGCCGTGGGTGGCGCCGAGGTGGTTGGCGGCGGTCAGCACCGCGACCGGGTCGGCGCCGTGGCCGCCGACGTCGGTGACCCGGCCGGCCTCGATGGTGACGGTCACGGAGCCGCCGTCGGTCGGCGCGTCGGCGGGCCAGGCGCTCCAGCGCGGGGTCAGGGTCTTCGGGGCGACCGGGGTGGCGAGGTCTTCGAGTTCGGTGGACTCGTGCGAGGCGCCGGCCAGGTTGGCGTCGGTGGACCGGTCGGCGTCGCTGCCGGGGTCGAGCCACAGGCCGGCCCCGGTGACGGCGGCGTACATCGCGGCCCGGTTCGGGAACCTGGCCAGCGCGGCCGGGTCGGTCCAGGGCGCGTAGACGCCGAGGTCGGGGGCGAGCCGGGCGCCGTAGCGGGCGAACCGGCGCTGGTCGTTGCCGCCGCCGACGCAGCCGTGGGCGAGGACGGTGCGGCCGTCGGCCCGCAGCACGGGGGCGAGCTGCTCGACCAGGACGAGCCGGGACGCGCCGGTGGTGTTCCAGTAGCCGCCGTCGTGGCGGGCCTGGTAGCGCAGCAGGTCGAGGCCGAGCGCCGCCATCGCCGGCCGCAGGTCGACCAGGGTGGCCGGCAGTCCGGCGGTGCGCAGCGAGTCGACGAGGGCGGCGAGGTCGTCCGGGCCGCTCTGGCCGAGGTCGGCGACGTAGTGATGGGCGTCGACGCCCTGCTCACGCAGCCAGATCCCGAGGGCGAGACTGGACAGCCCGCCGGCCTGGACGACGCCCACCCGCCGGGCGGCGAGATCTTCGATGATCACAGCCGGACGCCTCCGCAGTTCGAGCTGACAAATAGGACACGCGTCAGGGCGTGCCGGAATCACTGCTGCGCCACGCTAACAGCGCCATAGCCGGATGTCAATATTGCGAATTACATAGATACATATCTACTGTTCGAAGGTCTGCGCCGACCCCGCACCGCGGATAGCACGTGTCGCCTACAGGACATTTAACAATAGCCGAGGTATGAGGCATGGATGCTCATTTGCCCGATCCGCCTTACGAAGGCGCACCACACCCGGGAATTGGCGCAAAACGCGAGTTCCCCGGCCACCTGACCGTCCTTGACCTGTTCGAACAGCAGGTCGCCACGAATCCCGACCGGATCGCCGTGCGCTACCGGAAGTCGCAACTGACCTTCGGCGAAATTAACAACATGGCGAACCTTTATTCACAACGACTCCACCGGAAAGGCGTTCGGCACGGCGATCTCGTCCCACTGTTCATCGCCGACGGACCGGACTTCGTCGCAGGTCTACTCGCGACGATCAAACTCGGCGGCGCATTCGTACCAATCGATCCCGGATGGCCGATCGAACGGCTCGAGGTCATCTTTTCCCAGTTGGCTCCCCGGGCCGTACTCGCGGTACCGCCGACCCTCGGCACGCTACACGCGCTCGATCTGGGCGACCGGACCGTGGTGCTCGACCACGAAGGCGTCACCCCGGCCGGCGAACCGCTGCGCACCTTCGCCGCGCACCGGCCCGACGTACCCCGCCCGGCCCCGCACGATTTGATCTACGGCTATTTCACCTCCGGATCCACCGGCACCCCGAAATGCGCGCTCAACCGGCACCGGGGTCTGGTCAACCGGCTGACCGCGATGTCCGGGCACTTCGGCGACGGCCGGGACCAGATCGTCCTGCAGAACAGCCGCCCCACCTTCGACTCCTCGATGTGGCAGATCCTGTGGCCACTGGTCACCGGCGGCACCGTCGTCCTGCCCGACCGCGACGGCATCCTCGACCTCGAGGGCACCTGCCGCACCATCGGCCGGTACGGGATCACCATCACCGACTTCGTACCGTCCGTGCTCAGCGCGTTGGTCACCCTCATCGAGGTACGCCCCGACCTGCGCGCCGAACTCGCCCCGCTGCGCCGCATGCTGGTCGGCGGCGAGGCGGCCACCCTGCCCGTGCTGCGCCGCCTCCAGCAGCTCGTACCGCACCTGCGGATCACCAACACGTACGGGCCGACCGAGTGCTCGATCGGGTCGGTCTTCCACGACATCGGCCCGGACCGCGACCCGGTCCCGCTCGGCCGGCCCATCCCCAACACCGCCGCGGTCGTCCTCGACGACCGGCTCCGCCCGGTCGCCCCCGGGGTCACCGGCGAGATCTGGATCGGCGGCGAATGCGTCGGCGCCGGCTACCTGCGCGACCCGGCCCGCACCGGGCAGGTCTTCGTACCCAACCCGTTCCCGCAGATCACCGGGCCGCTGATCTACCGCACCGGCGACCTCGGCCACGTCACCCCGGACGGCCTGCTGATGTTCGGCGGCCGCCGCGACGACCAGGTCAAGATCGGCGGGGTACGGGTCGAACTCGCCGAGATCGAACGGGCGCTACGCGAACACGAGACGGTCCGCGACGCGGTCGTGGTGGCGCGCGGCGACCAGGACAGCCGGGCACTGGTCGCGTACGTGACCCTGCGCACCGGCGAACCCCCGGTCGACACCGCCGAACTGCTGCTCAGCGCCGGCAAGCACCTGCCGGCCGAGACGGTCCCGAAGCGGCTCACCATCCTCGACCGGATGCCGCTGACCCCCAACGGCAAGGTCGACCGGCGCGCCCTCACCCAGCGGGCCGACACCGACACCGGGGCCGCGGACCTGCCGTACACCCCGCCCGCGTCGCCCGAGGAGGAACTGGTCGCCGCCGTCTGGCGGGAGGTCCTGGGCCGCGACCGGGTGTCGGTCACCGAACGGTTCGCCGACCACGGCGGCACCTCGCTGCTCACCCACCGGCTCGGCGCGCTGCTGGGCGTACGGCTCGGCCGGCCGGTCGCGATCGCCGACCTGCTCACGGCCGACACGATCCGGGCCCAGGCCCAACTCGTCGCCGGCGACGCCCCCGCCCGCTCGCGGCTGGACCCGGCCGCGCTGGCCCGCGACGCGCTGCCCGACCCCCTGCCCACCGGCGGGGCGCCCCGGCCACCGGACCGGTCCCGGCGACTGCTGGTCACCGGCGTGACCGGGTTCGTCGGCGCGCACCTGCTCGCCGATCTCCTCGGCCGGCCCGACGTCGCGGTGACCTGCCTGGTCCGCGCCCCCGGCGACGAGGCCGCCCGGCACCGGCTGACCGCCGCGATGCGCGACTACGGGCTGTTCGACGCGCTCGTCTACGCCGAGAAGGCGTTCGCCGACGGCCGGCTGCGGGCGCTGGCCGGCGACCTGGCCGCCACCGGCCTCGGGCTGCCCCCGGCGGACTTCGACCGGCTCGCCGAGCAGACCGACGGCATCGTCCACGCCGGTGCCCTGGTCAACTTTTTGCACGACTACGCCGACCACCGGGCCCCCAACGTGCTCGGCACCCGGGAACTGCTGCGGCTGGCCGCCACCGGGCGGGGCTGCCGGGTGCACGCCGTGTCGACGTTCTCCGCGCTGGCCGCCGAACAGACCCCGGACGCGGCCGGCCGGTTCGACGAGGACCAGGCGCCCGTGCCGGAACTGCTGCCGTCCGACGGCTACAGCCAGTCCAAGTACGTCATGGAGCAACTGCTGGACAACGCCCGGACGCAGGGGCTGGACTCGGTCGTCTACCGGCTGGGCGAGGTCTGGCCGGCGCGGCGTACCGGGGTGGCCAACCCGGCGTCCCTGGCCCAGTCGCTGGTCTACGCCTGCGCCCGTACCGGGACCGTCTTCCCGACCTCGGCGGTCATCGACCACCTGCCGGCCGACCTGATCAGCCGGTTCCTGGCCGAGGCCGCCTGCGGCCGACGGCCGGGCGGGGACCGGGTCCACCTGCTGCGGCCGGTGTCGCTGCGCTTCGGCGACCTCTTCGAGCGGCTGGTCGAGCGGACCGGGGCCCGGTGGGACAGCTACGCGCGGTTCCACGAGCGGTTGACCGACCTGGTCGAACGGCACGGCGCCGACCAGCGGCTGGTCCGGGTGGCCATGCTGCTGCCCGCCCCGGAGGGCGACGGCGACGGGACACCGTCGGCGGTGGACACACTTTTCACCGACAGTTCGGGTAGGTTCACGGTGCGCCGGACCGACGACCACGCCGCCACCGGCGTCGCGCTGCTCACCGGATCGCCCCTGGACGATCTGACCGCGTTCGTCGAGGGGCTGGCCGACGAGGTGATACATCGATAACATCACCCGCCGGCCGGTGACACAGCGCCGCGGCCCGCCCGATCCGCCCAGTGAAACGGTGCCCAACTCATGCCCATCGACCCCGGGGTCCTGGCACTCTTCGTCGTCGCCATCGTCGTCATCTGCCTGACCCCGGGGCCGGACATGATCTACGTGCTCGCGCACGCGATCAGTCAGGGTCCGATGGCCGGCGTCGTCGCGTCCGCCGGCATGGCGGTCGGGATGCTCGTCCACACCCTCGCCGTCACGCTGGGGCTGGCCACCCTGATGGCCGCCGCGCCGCTGCTCTTCGACGTGATCAAATGGGCCGGCGCGGCCTACCTGGTCTACATCGGCATCCGGTCGTGGATCGACAGCGGCAAGCCGCCGGTGGTCGGCGACCGACCGCGCGTGCCGCTGCGTACGGTGCTCTGGCGGGCCACCGTCACCAACCTGCTCAACCCCAAGATCGTGCTGTTCTACCTGGCGTTCCTGCCCCAGTTCGTCGACCGCGAGCGGGGTGGGACCGGCGTGCAACTGCTGGTGCTCGGCCTGCTGTTCGTCGTCGTCGGCTTCGTCATCGACGCGTTGATCGCGCTGGTCGCCGGCAAGGCGAGCGCGTTCCTGCTGCGCCGCAGGCAGGTCGACAAGCTGCTCAACCGGATCGCCGGCACGGTCTTCCTCGCGCTGGCCGCCCGGCTGGTCGTCACCTGAGGTCCGGCGTCACCCGGCCGCCCGCCGGTGGGTCACCACCTCGTGGCCGTTCTCCCCGGCGGGCAGCAGCGCCAGGCTGAGCGCACCCAGGTAGGAGTCGGTCGCCGAGGCCTCGAAGCGTGGGCCGGCCAGCCGCGCCGCCCGCTTGATCATGGAGCGGCCGACCGGTGACACCCCGAGCAGCCGGTCGGTGAGCACCGCCGCCGTGACCGCCAGCCGCTCGGCCGGCACCACATCGGTCACCAGGTCGTAGCGCAGCATCCCGGCCGGCTCGATCCGGTCGCCGAGCAGCAGCCAGCGCTTGGCCCGGTCGGCGCCGACCAGGTCGGCGAGGATCGCCATCCCGCTCCAGGTGAGCGGGGCGCCGAAGGTCACCTCCGGGAAGGTGAAGAAGCAGGTGTCGGCGGCGACCCGCAGATCGCTGGCCAGCCCGAGCACCGCACCGGCCCCGCTCGCCGGACCGTTGAAGGCGGTCACCGTGGTCTGTTCCAGGCGGTACCACCGCTCGACCAGCTCGGCGGTGCGCCGCTGCACGTGCATCGTGGTGGCCACGTCCAGGGTCGCGAGCGCGTCGAGGTCGGTGCCGCCGCAGAACTCGGTGCCGGCGCCGGTGAGCACCACCACCTCCACCCGGGAGTCCCGGCCCAGTTCGTGCAACACCTCCTCGAAGCGACCGAGCATCGCCAGATCGAAGCTGTTGCGACGGGCGGGACGGTTGAGGATGACGCTGGCCAGCCTCCCGTCACGTCGCAGTGTCACCGAGTCGTCCGGTCCGTTCACGTGGTCTCCGAGGTCCGTTGGTGCGCGGCCCACCCAGGCAGCCGCGTCGCCAACGTACGCCAGTGCATCGAGTAGCGCGACCACCGAGGCGCCCCCGTCGGGGGTTCGGGCGCCTCCCCGGGTGGTTTGCCGGGCACCGGTACGGGAAGCCGGCGCCGGTGGACGGGGGTGGCGTACGACCGGTCCGGGTGGCGATGGTGTGCGGGGCGGACGATCCGGCGCTCGACGGGGTCGCCGACTACACCCGCCGGCTGGCGGCGGCCCTGCGCGACGTCGACGTGCACGTGTCGCCGGTCGCCGTCGTACCGCGGCGGCCCGGTGGCTGGCTCGCCGCCGTACGTGGGGCGGCCGGTGCCGTCCGCGCGCTGGCGCCGGACCTGGTGCACGTGCAGTTCGCCCCGTCCGCGTTCCGCTTCTCCGGCCGGCCCGGCCTGCTGCTGCCGCCGCTGCTGCCCCGGTCGGTCCCGCTGGTGACGACGCTGCACGAGTACGGCTCGTGGTCGGCGCCGTCGTGGCTGCCCGACCGGGTGTGGCGACGGCTGGAACGGGCCGGCCTCGACCGGGAGAGCGGCCGGCTGGTGCCCGGCAGCGATCTGGTGCTGGTCACCAACGACACGCACGCGGCGGTGGTGACCGCCCGGACCGGCCGACGCCCGCTGCGGGTGCCGGTACCGCCGAACGTGGCCGACCACGGTGCGCCGGGCGGGGCCCGGCAGCGGTTCCGCCGAAGGCTGGGGCTCGCCCCGGACGCCGTGCTGCTGGTGTTCTTCGGGTTCGTGCACCCGGTGAAGGGTGTGCGGTATCTGCTGGAGGCGCTGCCGTGGCTGCGGTCCCGGCATCCGGCGCTGCACCTGGCGGTGGTCGGCGGCTTCACCTCGCGGGCGCTGCCCGAGCCGCAGGCGGCGGCCTTCCGGGCCGAACTGGTCGGGATCGCCGCCGCGCACGGGGTGGGTGACGCGGTGACGTTCACCGGCTACCTGCCGGCGCCGGAGGTGTCGGAGGCGCTGCACGCCGCCGACGCCGCCGTGCTGCCGTTCGGCGAGGGGGTGACGACCAAGAGCGGGGCGCTCGTGGCGGCGCTCGCGCACGGGTTGCCGACGGCGGCCACCCTGCCCCCGGCCGGCGACCCCGACCTGGTCGACGGCGTGACGGTGGCGGTGATCGACCGGCGGCGGGACGCGCCCGCCGTGGCCCGCGCCACCGACCGGCTGCTGTCGGACGCGGCGCTGCGTGGGCGGCTGGCCCGCGCCGGCCGGGCGGTGGCGGACCACCGTTCCTGGCCGGGGATCGCCGCGGCGCACCGGGCCGCGTACGAGCGTCTGCTGCCGGTGCGCGATGGCTGAGCCGTACCGGGAGATCCTGGTCGTCGAGCTGCTCGGTGGGCTCGGCGACCTGGTGATGCTGCTCCCGGCGGTGCACGCCCTCGCCCGGCGGCATCCGGCCGCGGCGCTGCGGGTGCTGACCCACGAGCCGGGCGGCGACCTGCTGCGCGGCGACCCGGCGGTCACCGAAGTGATCACTATCGGTCAGGGCCAATCGGGGGCCGAGCGGGCCGCGGTCGTCGACGCGCTGGCGCTGCACCGGCCCGACCTGGCGGTGACGACCACCCGGTACGACGGCATCCCGGCCCTGCTCGAGGACGGCGCCGCCCGGGCGGTGACCGACCTGTGGCGCCGGCCGCCGCCGGACCAGCCGGTCGGCGAACGCTACCTGAGCATCCTGCACGCCGAGGGACTGATCGACGCGGCCGACGTCGGTGCCCGCCCGCGCCTGCACCTCCGCGCCGACGAACTCGACGGCGGCGAGCGGATGATGGCGTCCTGGCTGCCCCGGGAGAGCCGCCGGCCGCCGGTGCTGCTGGTGGTCGACGCCGGGATGGACGTCAAACTGTGGCCCCGGTGGCACTGGCAGGCGCTGGTGCGGCTGCTGCGCCGCGACGACTATCCGGTGCTCGCCGTCGGCGGCCCCGGCGGCCGGCCGCCGCCGTGCCCGCTGCTGCCCCGGACCGACCTGCGGCGGCTGGCCGCGGTGTTCGCCGCCGCCGGTCGGCGCGGCGGGGTGGTCGTCGGCGCCGACACCGGCCCGGTCCGGGTGGCGGCGGCGGCCGGAGCCCGTACGGTGGCGCTGTTCGGCCCGACCGACGCCCGCCGCTACGGCCTCGCCGGCGCCACGCCGCCCCCGGTCGACACCGCGCGGACCGGCCCGGGGCGGATCGACACGGCGCGGACCGGCCCGGCGCCGGCCGCCGGCGCTCCGGTGGACGTGCAGGGCCGGCCGGACTGCCCGCACCGGCAGCCGACCACGATCAGCGAGCAGACCTGCTGGTGGACCGCGGACTGCCCGCTGTCACCGGCCGGCCCGGCCTGCATGGCCGACATCGACCCCGGCACGGTGGCCGCCGCGGTCCGCCGGGCGGCCGGGTCGGACCCGGCTCAGGCCGCGTCGCCGTCCCCGGTCTCCCACGGCACGGGCCGCAGGTAGCTGGCGCCGATCAGCCGGCAGAAGTTCCAGTAGTCGTCGTCGGTCGCGGCCATGTCGTCGAGCAGGAGGCGGGCCGCTGGGAACGGTCGGACCGGACGGAGCTGGGCCAGCTCGGCCAGCCGGTCCCGGTCGGCGGTGGCGTCGGCCGGCCCGTCGAGGCTGGCCAGGGCCAGCCGGAGCGTCTCGTAGTAGCTCTCCTCGTCGCCCTCCAGGACGGCGATCTCCTCCAGTTCGATGGTGACGTGGTCACCCTCGCCGGCCCGGACGCCGGCGCGCAGCAGGGCGGCGTGGTCCGCCAGCGGCTCGCCGAACAGCCGCTCCAGCACCGGCACCGCCGCGTCGAGCTGGGTCAGGGCCCGCCCGACCGGGGCGACCGGCGCGGTGGCCACCACCTTCTCGGTGTGCCTGCCCTCGGTCACCTCGAAGGTCTCCGTCCGCAGGTCGGCGGCGCGGAACATGGCCAGCCACAGCAGCGGTACGCAGTTGACGTCGGCCGCCACGGTGTTCCGCTTCGGGTCGTAGTCGGACGTGGCAAAGGCGGGATAGATGCTTTCGTAGGTGCTCACACACAGGTATGACCGGTTCGACACGCCGGTCAGGCTAGCGGTGCGGTGCGGTGCGACACCGGCGCCGCGCCGCCCTCAGCCGGCGGCCCGCTCGCGGGAGTCGACCAGGGCGGCGACGCCGTCGAGGGTGCGCTGGAGGCCGAACTCCGACTCCTCCTGCGAGTACCCCCCGGCGTCGTCGAAGCTTCCGGCGGCCGTGATCCGGAACAGTTCCGGATACCGCCGCGCGTCGACGAGCAGGCGCAGCATCTGCCCGTACGTCGGCGGCGGTCCGCCCTCCTGCGCGGCGGCGGCGGTCGCCGCCCGGACGAGGTCGACCCGCAATTGCGCCTCGTTGCGTACGAAGCCGCTGAGCAGTTGCATCACGGCGACCCGTTCGTAGTCCTCGAGCCGGGTCGGGGCGAGGATCTGCAGCCCGCTCTCCAGCCAGGACAGCTGGACCGGGCCGAGCGGCGGGCCGCTGATCGGGACCTGCAGGAACCACGGGTGCTGCTCGTATCCGGCCATGAGCGCCCGCGCCCAGCCGGCGAGGCCGGCCCGCCAGCCCTGTTCGGCGGGTGGCCGTTCGGGCGGCGGCCCCATGGCGATCTCTGCCATCAGGGCGAGCAGTTCGTCCTTGCTGCCGACGTACCGGTAGAGCGACATCGTGGTGAAGCCGACCTCTTCGGCGACCCGGCTCATCGACACCGCCGCGAGCCCTTCCCGGTCGGCGATCGCCACGGCGGCGGCGACGATGCGCTCCAGGCTGAGCCCCGGTTTGGGACCCCGGCGGGGCCGTTCGCGCCGCCCCCAGAGCAGTTCGAGGGTCGGCGGCAGCTCGGTCACGGCGTTGTCGTCCATCGTCACCCGCGTCGGTCGTCGGTCGGCACTTGACCCCCATCCTAAAACTGCGTATAACCTACACAGATACGTGTACGACATACACAGTTTCTCCTGAGAGGTTGCCATGACCGACGACCCGATCATCCGGGCCAGCGGGTTGACCAAGTCCTTCGGAAAGTTCACCGCGCTTGCCGGCGTCGACCTCACCGTCGCCCGGGGCAGCATCCACGCCCTGCTCGGCCCCAACGGGGCCGGCAAGACCACCACCGTGCGCATCCTGTCCACCCTGCTGCGCCCGGACGCCGGCACGGCGACGGTCGCCGGCCACGACCTGCTGCGCCACCCCGACCGGGTCCGCGCCTCGATCAGCCTCACCGGCCAGTACGCCGCCGTCGACGAACTGCTCACCGGCGAGGAGAACCTCGTCATGATGGGCCGGCTCGGGCGCCTCGGCGGCCGGGCCGCCCGGCGCCGGGCCGGCGAACTACTCGCGCGCTTCGACCTCACCGACGCCCGCCGGCGGACCGTACGCACCTACTCCGGCGGGATGCGCCGCCGGCTCGACCTGGCCGCGAGCCTGGTCACCGAGCCACCGCTGATCTTCCTCGACGAGCCCACCACCGGGCTCGACCCGCGCAGCCGCCAGGCGATGTGGGACATGGTCCGCGAACTCGCCGCCACCGACGTGACCGTGCTGCTGACCACGCAGTACCTCGAGGAGGCCGACCGGCTCGCCGACCGGATCACCGTCGTCGACGGCGGCCGGGTGATCGCCGAGGGCACCGCCGAACAGCTCAAGGCGCAGGTCGGCGACGAGCGGGTCGAACTGCGGCTGGCCGGCCTCGACGACTTCGACCGGGCGCTGCGCGACCTCGGCGACCGGGCCGTCCGCCCGGACCGCGACAACCGGAGCGTGAGCGTGCCCACCGACGGCAGCGCCACCCAGCTGCGGGCCCTGCTCGACACGATGGCGGCCCGGGACGTCACCGTCACCCGGGTGGAACTGCACCGCCCGACCCTCGACGACGCGTTCCTGGCCCTGACCGCCGACACTCCCCCACCGGCCCGGACCGGCGCGCTCACCGCCACCGAGGAGATCCGATGACCACCCACTCCCGCCTCTACTGGGCGGCCAGCGACTCGCTGGTCATGATCGGGCGCAGCCTGCGACACACCGTACGCAGTGTCGACACCCTGCTGCTCGGCGCGATCCTGCCGACCATGCTGATGCTGATGTTCGTGCACATCTTCGGCGGCGCGATCAACACCGGCACCGCCTACGTCACGTACGTGGTGCCGGGGGTGATCCTGCTCTGCGCCGGCTACGGGTCGGCCAACACCGCGGTCGCCGTCGCGGCCGACATGGCCAACGGCATCGTCGACCGGTTCCGGTCCCTGCCCATCCTCAGCTCCGCGGTACTGACCGGCCACGTGGTCGCCAGCGTCGCCCGCAACCTGTTCGCCACCGTGCTGGTGCTGGTGGTGGCGTTCGCGTCGGGGTTCCGGCCCACCGCCGGGCCGCTGGAATGGCTGGCCGCGACCGGGCTGCTGGTGCTGTTCATGCTGGCGATGTCCTGGGTGTCGGTCTTCCTCGGCATGCTCGCCGGGTCGGTCGAGTCGGCCAGCGCGTTCACCTTCGTGGTGCTCTTCCTGCCCTATCTGAGCAGTGGCTTCGTGCCCACCGACACGATGCCGGGTTTCCTGCGCGGGTTCGCCGAGCACCAGCCGATCACGCCGATGATCGAGGCGCTGCGGGGGCTGCTGACCGACGTACCGGTCGACAACCCGGTCCCGGCGGCGCTCGCCTGGTTCGGCGGGCTCCTGGTGTTCGGGTACGTCGCGGCCAGCGTCCTGTTCCGTCGCCGTAAGCCCCGGTGACCCGGCCGGCCGGCGTCAGGCGTTGTCCGAGACCTCGGCGTACGGGCGGTCGTTCCACCAGATCGCGTCGACCGTGTGGATCCGCGAACTCGTCCAGAACCGGACGACCAACCGATCCGGCTGCCCCTGGAGGGTGTCCATCGTGTAGCCGGGGTTCGGGGTGGCCGAGACCAGGTGCACCCGCCCCGGCGTCATCCGGATCGTGGCCGTACCGCCCGGTACCTCGAACTGGCGCAGGTAGGACGTGCTCCCGTCGCGCTCGCTGACGAGCGTCCAACCGTCCACCGTGGCCGGCGGCGCGCTGGTGCGTACGACCGGTGGTTCCGTCGTCGGCGACGCCGACGGGCGCGGCACGGCGGTGGTGGCGGTGCCGGCGGCGGTCGGGGTGGCCGGCGACGGCGTGGTGCCGGTCGGCACCGGCGGTGACGGGGTGGGCGGGGCGGCCGCCCCGTCGCCGGCGTCGCGCAGCGCGGCGCCGCTCTCGACCTCGACCCGGTCGGGTACGGCGGTCCGCAGCACCGGCTGGAGCCCGAGCCAGACCAGCCCGGCGCTGAGCGCGGTGGCCGCCGCCCACACCGCGACGCTGCCCGCCGCCCGCCATCCACCCATGCCGCCCATCTTGTCAACGTCGGTACGGTGCCACCATGCCCCTCGTGCTCCTGGTCGAAGACGACCCGGCGATCCGGCGCGCGCTGGCCCACGCGCTGACCGAGGGCGGCTACGCGGTCTGCCCCGTGGACAGTGCCCTGGCGGCGCTGCGCGAGGTGACCGCCCGCCCGCCCGCGGTCGTCATCCTCGACCTCGGACTGCCCGACATGGACGGTGCCGACGCGCTCGTCATGATCCGGGCGGTCAGTGACGTGCCGATCATCGTGGCGACCGCCCGGCGTGGCGAGAACGACGTGATCAGGCTGCTCAACGCCGGTGCCGACGACTACGTCACCAAGCCGTTCTCGGCCGCGCACGTGCAGGCCCGGATCGCGGCCGTGCTGCGCCGGGGCCGGTCGGTGCCGGCCGGGTCGCAGCTCCCGCCGCCGCTGGAGGTGGGGCCGCTGCGGCTGGACCCGAACACCCGCACCGCGACCCTGCACGGCCAGCCGCTGCCGCTGGCCCGCAAGGAGTTCGACCTGCTGACGTACCTCGGGCAGCGGGCCGGGCGGGTGGTGCCGCGCGACGAACTGTTCGTCAACGTGTGGCGGCAGCCGTTCGTCGGCGGCGACCAGACCCTCGACGCCCACATCTCGCTGCTGCGCCGCAAGCTCGGCGAGACGGCGGCGCGGCCCCGGCTGCTGCGCACCGTACGCGGCGTGGGGATCATGCTCGTCGGTCCGTCGTGAGGTCGGCGCTGGTCCGCGGCGCGCTCGCGGCGACGTCGATGGTGGCGCTGGCGTTCCTGCTGCCGCTGGCGCTGCTGGCGCAGCAGATCGCGCACGACCGGGCGCTGGCCGACGCCCGGCAGCAGGCGACCGCGATCGTCGCCGCGATCGCGGTCACCGACGACCGGGCGGTGCTGACCCGGGCCGCCGCCACGACCGCCGCCGGTGCCGACGACCGGCTGGTCCTGCACCTGCCGGACCAGCGGCCGGTCGGCACGCCCCGGGCCACCGCCACGGACGTGTCGCTGGTCCGCGACCGTCGCCACCCGGTGACCACCACCGTGCCGGGCGGGTTGGCCTATCTGCAGCCGACGGCGCTCGACGGCGGCCGGACCGCGGTGGTCGAGGTGTTCGTGCCGGCGGCCGATCTGCGGCGCGGGGTCGGCACGGCCTGGCTGGCGATGGCCGGCCTGGCGGCGCTCCTGGTGGCCGGGTCGGTGGCCCTCGCCGACCGGCTCGGTGCCCGGGTCGTGGCCGCGGCCCGCGAACTGTCCGGCGCCGCCCGCCGGTTCGGGGCCGAGGACCTGACCACCCGGGTACGTCCCGCCGGCCCGGTCGAGCTGGCCGAGGCGGGTACGGCGTTCAACGTGATGGCGGACCGGATCGTGTCGCTGGTCGACGCCGAACGGGAACGGGCCGCCGACCTGTCGCACCGGCTGCGTACGCCGCTGACCGCGTTGCGGTTGGACGCCGACGCGCTACCGCCGGGCGGGGCGGCCGACCGGGTACGCGAGTCCGTCGACGCGCTCGACGCGGAGATCGACGCGATCATCCTCAGTGCCCGCCGCCCGGCGGAGGACGCGCCACCCGAGGTGACCGACCTGACCGAGGTGCTCGCCGACCGGCTGGCGTTCTGGACCGTGCCGGCGACCCACCAGCGCCGGCGGTGGGAGGTGCGCGGCGGGACGGAGCCGGTGTGGGTGGCGGCGGGCCGGGCGGATGTCATCGGCGCGGTCGACGCGGTGCTGGGCAACGTGTTCCGGCACACCGCCGCCGGCACGCCGTTCCGGATCACGCTGGCCCGCGACGCGCTCACCGTCGAGGACGGCGGGCCGGGGATCGCCGACTCGGCGTCGGCCGTCCGGCGCGGGGTGAGCGGGGCGCGGTCGACCGGGTTGGGGCTGGACATCGTGCGCCGGGTCGCCGCCGAGGCGGGCGGACAACTGGCGATCGACCGCGGCGACGTGCTGGGCGGGGCCCGGGTGGTGATGTCCTACCGGGCGGTGGCCACGCCGCCGGTGGACGGCCGCAGCGGACGGTTCCGGCGGGGCCGGCCGCAGCCGGCGCGCGGCGCCGACCGTCACTGACGCCGGGGCAGCACCACGATCCGGCCGAAGAACTGGTCGATATGCCGTACGACCTCGTTGAACTCGTCGAGGTCGATCGGCTTGGTGACGTAGGCGTTGGCCTGCAGGGTGTAGCTGCCGAGGATGTCGTTGTCGGCACTCGAGGTGGTGAGGACGACGATCGGGATGGTCCGCAGGTTCTCGTCGCTCTTCACCTGGGTGAGAACCTGCCGGCCGTCCATCCGGGGCATGTTGAGGTCGAGCAGGATCATGTCGGGCCGGTGGGCCTCGCGGTGCCGGCCCTCGCGGCGCAGGAACTCCATGGCCTCCTCGCCGTCACCGACGACGTCGATGGTCTTGTCGATGCCGGAGTCGGCCAACGCCTCCTCGATCATCAGTACGTCGCCGGCGTCGTCGTCGACGACGAGGATCCGGACGGGGGTGGCGGGGGCTTCGACCATCGCTGCTACCTGCCTAGTGCTCGTAGGTGAGGACCTCGACCAGCCCGGTGACCCGCAGGACCCGTTCGACCGGGCCGGTGAACCCGGTCAGTCGCAGCCAGCCGCCCCGCACGGCGCACTCGTTGTCGCCGCGGACGAAGCTTGCCATGCCGGCGGAGTCGCAGAACGCCAGCCCCGCCAGATCGAGGAGAATGCGGTGCCGGCCGTCGCCCAGCAGTTCGTCGACACCGGCGTTGAGCAGGGGCACGGTGGCCATGTCCAGTTCCCCGGACAGGCGCAGCACCGCCGCGCCGTCGGACTCCCCGCGCGTGATGGCCAGCGTCAAGACCGCTCTCCCTCGTCCGGATACTTGCTGCGGAGCAAGCGTACGCGCAGTCGATCGGCGCGCCGACGGACGGGCGGCACGGCGCGCGCGCCGGCTCGGCGGCGCCGGCCGCCGAACGGCCCGCGACGATCGTGGTCACGCCGCACTACGAGAACCGCAGCGCGGTGAGCAGGGCGGCCGGGTCGGTGCCCGCCGGGCGGTCGCTGACCTGACCGTCGCCGAGTTCGACGACCCGCCACCGGCCGTCGTCGCGCAGCACCAGGTCGGCCGTGACGAACGGCAGGTCCAGGCCGGCGACCAGCGGTGCGACCACGGAGAGGTCGACGTCCGCCGGCGGCTCCCGGTCCGGGGTGTCCGGATGGGCGGTGACCAGCGCCGGCCGGCCGTCGATCCACCAGGTACGCACCTCGGCCGAGACGAACCGCTCGAAGCGGCGCAGCACCAGGCCGCCGACGAACTCGTCGTCGCGCAGTTCCAGGAACCGTGCCGCCACCCGCCAGGCGGCCGCCGCGTCGGCGACGTCGGCGACGTGGACCGCCTCGTCCCAGTGGTGCTTCATCGACTTGGTGTAGTCACGCAGCACCGCCGGGCCGGAGCCGAGTTCGGCCCGGGCCCGGTCGAAGTCGGCCCGGTCGGCGCCGACGGTCCAGACCGAGTACGGCGTCACGGCGGCCAGGTCGGCGTACCAGCCCGGCAGTTCGTGCGCCCGCCGGTACTGCTCCGGCGTGGTGCGCAGCTCGATGTCCCGCTCGCGCAGCGTGGCGGCGAGGACGGCGTACTCCTCGGCGCGCAACATCCAGCCCCGGTAGACGGCCGGGCCGGTCGCGGCCGTGGGGGCCACGATCCGGGGCGACGGCCCGGCGGGGCGGGTCAACGCGTCGTGGTCGACGAGGACGACGTCGAAGCCCAGATCGCGGGCGGCGGCCGCCTCGGGCGCGAAGTGCCCGTCGGGTCGGCGCGGGCGCAGCGGGTCGGCGGGCAGCAGCAGGATCACCGGCCCATGGTGCCGCAGCGGATCCAGCCCGGTCGGCGGCACGACGCCACCGATGGTGATAGATGGCGATAAATCATCTCGAGCACCCTGACGGGACCACTTCCATCGACGTCAACCGTTGACGCGACCGTCGCGCGTCTGAAACATTTGGCCGACGCTCCGCAAAATTTCGGCAGCCGCTTGTTTGACTCTGCACTTATGCCCGCAACTTCTGGACAGATCACTTCGTCCGTTCCGGACCCGTCACCGGGAGGCCCGAATGACGTACCCGCCGCGGCCGCGCGACCGGGGCCCACCGGGACCACCGGCGTCGCCGCAGCCCCGTCGATACCGCACCGCGTGGCACTCCCCCGGCCGCCACGATCCGCGCCACGACGAACCGCACCACGACGGTCGGTCCGCGCCGACCCGTCCCGCCCGACGGCGGCGACGGCCACCGGCGACACCGACCAGGTCCCGGCTCCTCGCCTACACCCCCGAGACCAGATGAGAGCTTGAGGAACGAATGAGAAGGAAGCATGCAGCGTGGCGGCTGATCGCGGCGGCGCTCGCGACCGGGCTCGCCGTGTCGCTGGCACCGGCACTGCCGGCCGCGGCGGCCGGTGGCCCCAACCTGGCGGCGGGGCGGACGGCCACGGCCAGCAGTTCCAACGCCGAGCACACCGCCAACCGGATCAACGACGGTAACCCGGGCACCTACTGGGAGAGCGCCAACAACGCCTTCCCGCAGTGGGCCCAGATCGACCTCGGTAGCAGTGTCGGCATCGACCAGGTGGTGCTCAAGCTCCCGGCGGGCTGGGAGAGCCGGACCCAGACCCTGGCCGTGCAGGGCAGCCCGGACGGCACCAGCTTCGCCACCATCGTCGGCGCCACCGGGTACGCCTTCACCCCTGCCAACGGCAACACGGTGACGATCAACTTCCCGGCGACCAGCACCCGCTTCGTCCGGCTGCAGGTCACCGCCAACACCGGCTGGCCGGCCGCGCAGATCGCCGAACTGGAGGTCTACGGCGCCACGACCGGCGGCAGCGGCAACCTGGCGCAGGGCCGGCCGCTCACCGCCAGCAGCAGCAACGCGCCGTACGGGCCGGGCAACGCCGGCGACGGCAACCAGGCCAGCTACTGGGAGAGCGCCAACAACGCCTTCCCGCAGTGGATCCAGGTCGACCTCGGCGCGGCGGTCCCCGTCAACCGGGCCGTGCTCAAGCTGCCCGCCGGCTGGGAGACCCGCACCCAGACGCTGGCCGTGCAGGGCAGCACCGACGGCGGCAGCTTCAGCACCGTCTCCGCGTCGGCCGGGCGCGTCTTCAACCCGACCGCCAACAACACCGTGACGATCAACTTCAGCACCACGACCGTCCGCTACCTGCGGGTGCAGGTCACGGCCAACAACGTCTGGCCGGCCGCGCAACTGTCGGAGTTCGAGGTGTACGGCCCGGCGACCGGGGACACGCAGCCGCCGACCGCGCCGACGAACCTCGCCTACACCCAGCCCGCCACCGGACAGATCCGGCTGGCCTGGAACGCCGCCACCGACAACGTCGGCGTCACCGGCTACGACATCTACGCCAACGGCACCCTGCGCACCAGCGTCGCCGGCAACGTGCTGACGTACACCGACAACCAACCGGCCAGCGCCACCGTCTCCTACTACGTACGCGCCAAGGACGCCGCCGGCAACCAGTCCGCCAACAGCAACACCGTCACCCGCACCGGGTCGACCGGGGACACCCAGGCGCCGACCGCGCCGACGAACCTCGCCTACACCCAACCCGCCACCGGACAGATCCGGCTGGCCTGGAACGCCGCCACCGACAACGTCGGCGTCACCGGCTACGACATCTACGCCAACGGCGCCCTGCGCGGCAGTGTGGCCGGCAACGTGCTGACGTACACCGACAACCAACCGGCCAGCGCGACGGTCTCGTACCACGTACGGGCCAAGGACGCCGCCGGCAACCAGTCGGCGAACAGCAACACCGTCACCCGTACCGGCAGCAATCCGTCCGGGTCGAACCTGGCGGTCGGCAAGCCGATCACCGCGTCGTCGACGGTGCACGTCTTCAACGCGGCGAACGCCAACGACGACGACGTCAACACCTACTGGGAGGGTGCGCCCGGGGCGTACCCGAGCACGTTGACCGTGTCGCTGGGTGCCAACGCCAGCATCACCGCGATCGTGCTGAAGCTCGACCCGGCCGCCGCGTGGGCCACCCGTACCCAGACGCTGCAGGTGCTCGGCCGGGACCAGAACTCCTCGTCGTTCACCAGCCTGGTCGCCTCGGCGCCGTACACCTTCAACCCGGCGTCGAGCAACATCGTGACGATCCCGGTCTCGGCGACCGCCGCCGACGTCCGGCTCCAGTTCACCGCGAACACCGGGTCGTCGAACGGCCAGGTCGCCGAGTTTCAGGTGATCGGCACGCCGGCACCGAACCCGGACCTGACGATCACCGGCCTCACCGCCTCGCCGGCGTCGCCGGTCGAGACCGACGCGGTGACGCTGTCCGCCACCGTCCGCAACGCGGGCACCGCCGCGGCCGGCGCCACGAACGTCAACTTCTACCTGGGTACGACCCGGGTCGGCACCGCCGCGGTCGGCGGACTCGCCGCCGGGGCGCAGACCACCGTGACGGCCAACATCGGGGCCCGCAACGCGGGCACCTACCAGGTCGTCGGCCGGGTCGACGAGGCCAACACGATCGTCGAGCAGAACGACGCGAACAACGAGTTCACCAGCCCGACGCCGCTGACGGTCCGGCCGGTCGACAGCTCCGACCTGGTCGCCGCCGCGGTGACCTGGTCACCGGGCACCCCGTCGGCCGGCAACACCGTCACCTTCTCGGTGGCGATCCGCAACCAGGGCACGGTCGCCTCGACCAGCGGCGCGCACGGCATCACGCTGACCGTGCTCAACGACGCCGGCACGGTCGTCCGCACCCTGACCGGTTCCCACACCGGCACGATCGCCGCCGGTGCCACCACCGCACCGGTGAACCTGGGCACCTGGACGGCGGCCAACGGCCGGCACACGGTCCGGGTGGTGCTCGCCGCCGACGGCAACGAACTGCCGGTCAAGCGCGAGAACAACACCAGCGAGCAGGCCCTGTTCGTCGGCCGCGGCGCCAACCTCCCGTACGACATGTACGAGGCGGAGGACGGCTCGGTCGGCGGCGGCGCCCAGGTCGTCGGGCCGAACCGGACCATCGGCGACATCGCGGGTGAGGCGTCCGGCCGGCGGGCGGTGACGCTCAACAGCAACGGGTCGTACGTGCAGTGGACCACCAGGGCGGCGACGAACACCCTGGTCGCCCGGGTCTCGATCCCGGACGCGCCGGGCGGCGGCGGGATCAACTCGACGCTGAACATCTACGTCAACGGCACCTTCCACAAGGCGCTGAACGTGACCTCGAAGTACTCGTGGCTCTACGGCAACGAGGCGGCCCCGGGCAACTCCCCCGGTGCCGGCGGCCCGCGCCACATCTACGACGAGGCCAACGTGATGCTGAACTCGACGATCCCGGCCGGCAGCACCATCCGCCTGCAGAAGGACCCGGCGAACAGCACCACGTACGCCGTCGACTTCATCAACCTCGAGCAGGTGTCGCCGCGGGCCAACCCGAACCCGGCCCGGTACGCGGTGCCGACCGGCTTCACCCACTCCGACGTGCAGAACGCCCTGGACCGGGTGCGGATGGACACCACCGGCAACCTCGAGGGCGTCTACCTGCCGGCGGGCACGTACGAGACCGCGCAGAAGTTCCAGATCTACGGCAAGCCGGTCAAGGTCGTCGGCGCGGGGATCTGGTACACGAGGTTCCAGACGCCGACCAACCAGGAGAACACCGACGCCGGGTTCGGCGTCCAGTCCTCGGCGAGCGGGTCGTCCTTCTCACACCTGGCGTTCTTCGGCAACTACGTGTCGCGCATCGACGGGCCCGGCAAGGTCTGGGGCGAGTTGAAGGACGTCGACAACATGACGATCGACAACGTCTGGGTCGAGCACACCGTGTGCGCGTACTGGGGCGTGAGCGTCAGCGGCCTGACCATCAGGGACAGCCGGTTCCGCAACACGTTCGCCGACGCGGTCAACCTGACCAACGGCAGCACCGACAACACCATCACCAACTCCGAGGGCCGGGGCAACGGCGACGACGCGTTCGCGCTGTTCTCCGCCGTCGACCAGGGCGGTGGGGGTGCCAACAACGGCAACGTGTTCGAGAACCTGAACGCCACCCTGACCTGGCGGGCCGCGGGTGTCGCGGTGTACGGCGGCTACAACAACACGTTCCGCAACCTCTACATCGCGGACATGCTGACGTACTCCGGGCTGACCATCAGCTCGCTGGACTTCGGGTACCAGTTCGTCGGATTCGGGCCTGGCCTGACCCACTTCCAGAACATCTCGCTGATCCGGGCGGGTGGCCATTTCTGGGGTCAGCAGACCTTCGGCGCAATCTGGATGTTCTCCGCCTCGAAGGAGTTCCGGGGCATCCGGGTCTCCGATGTGGACATCGTCGATCCGACGTACTCCGGCATCATGTTCCAGACCAAGTACAACGGCAGCCAACCGGAGAATCCGATCACCGACACCGTACTGACCAACATCTCCATCTCCGGAGCGCAGAAGAGCGGTGACGCGTTCGACGCCAAGTCCGGGTTCGGCCTGTGGGCCAACGAGATGCCCGAACCGGGTCAGGGCCCGGCGGTCGGCTCGGTGACCTTCAACAACCTGCGGTTCAGCAACAACCACACCAACATCAGGAACACCACGAGCACGTTCACCATCAACATCAACCCGTAGACGCGGTCGACGGGTGCCGCCGGGAGGACGCTCCTCCCGGCGGCACCGTCGCGTCCGGGCCCGGCTACGGGATCAGCAGGAGCTTGCCGGTGGTCCGGCGGGACTCGAGGTCGGTGTGGGCGCGGGCCGCCTCGGTCAACGGGTAGCGGCCGCCGATCGTGATCCGCAGCGACCCGTCCGCGATCCGCCGGAACAGGTCGTCGGTCCGGGTGACGAGTTCGTCGCGGGTCGCCACGAAACTGCCCAGCGTCGGGCGGGTGACGTAGAGCGAGCCGCCGGCGGCGAGGCGGGACAGGTTGACCGGCGGCACCGGGCCGCTGGACTGGCCGTACAGGACCAGCGTGCCGCGCCGGCGCAGGCTGGCCAGGCTCGCGTCGAAGGTGGCCTGCCCGACGCTGTCGTAGACGGCCGGGACGCCCGCGCCGCCGGTCAGTTCCCGGATCCGGTCGGGGAAATCGTCGTAGCCGACGGTCCACTCGGCGCCCGCGTCGGCGGCCAGCCGGCGCTTGTCCTCGGTGGACGCCGTGGCGACGACCCGGCCGCCGAGCGCGGTGGCGAGCTGGGTGAGCAGCAGCCCGACGCCACCGGCGGCGGCGTGCACCAGCACGATGTCGCCGGGCCGGACCGGGTAGGCGTCGAAGACCAGGTAGTGGGCGGTCAGTCCCTGCAGCAGCGCGGCGGCGGCGACCTCGTCGTCGACACCGTCCGGGACCGGTACGACCCGGTCGGCCGGGGCGAGCGCGGACCCGGCGTAGGCGCCGGCGAAGTCGGCTCCGGCGACCCGGTCACCGACCGCGGGGGTGGTCACGCCGGGACCGACCGCGACGACCGTGCCGGCGCCCTCGCTGCCCGGCGTGAACGGGAGCGGCATCGGGTAGAGCCCGGTGCGGTGGTAGACCTCGATGTAGTTGACGCCGACGGCGGCGAGCCGGACGAGCACCTCGCCCGGGCCCGGCTCGGGCGGGTCGAGGCGCTGCGGGGTCAGCACCCCGGCGTCACCGGTCCGCGAAACCCGGATCACGTCCATCGTCACTCCCTCCGCCACGACCGCCCGTAATCGTAGGCCGGGCCGCCTCAGCCGGACGGTGCGGGACCGTCGTCCGGCCGGCGCACCAGGTGGAAGGTCATCGTGCCCCGCACCTGGAAGCCGAGGTGCTCGTAGAGCCGGACCGCGCCGGTGTTGTTGGCTGCGGCGTGCAGGAACGGCACCTCGGCACGGGACCGGATGCCGGCCGCGACGGCGCGCACCAGCCGGGTCGCCAGCCCCTCGCCACGGTGGTCCGGGTCGGTGCAGACGGCGCTGATCTCGGTCCAGCCGGGCAGCCGCATCCGTTCGCCGGCCATCGCCACCAGCCGGCCACCGCGCCGGATGCCGAGGTAGCGGCCGGTCTCGACGGTCCGGGCCAGGAACGGGCCGGGTTTGGTCCGGGCGACCAGGTCCAGCATGTCCGGTACGTCGTCGACGCCGAGCGGCACCGCCTCCGGTTCCTCCGTGGCGGCCAGGCTCACGTCGACGAGCTGCACGCCGAGTTCACGGGCGATCTCCCAGCCGGCCGGTACGACCGCGTCGACGCTGGGCAGCAGGCCACGCGCGCCGGGAGCGAGCAGGGTCGCCAGGTCGGCCCAGGCGGCGGGGTCGCGGGCGTCGACGAGTCCGACGAACGGCGAGATCTCGGGCGGATACGCCGCCGCCCGACCGTGCGCAGTGGCCAGCGGGGCGTGCGGGCCGGTCAGCGCCGACCACACCGGGTTGTCCAGCGGATGGCCGCCGCCGGCGCCGGATGCCGCGCCGTCGACCAGTACGCCGGGACCGCTCACCGTGCACCCGCCGCCCGGCGCCCGACTCCGGTGGTGGTGCGGTGTGTTGGCATCTTCCTGCTCCTGTCGCGGTGCCGCCGGCCGGGGTCCCCGACCGTCGATCACCGTACAGCGATCTTCACCAGCCCGGCGGCCTGACCGGCGAGGTCCCAGGCGTCGTCGGCACCGGGGCCGGTGGTGACGACGTACCCGACGCGGTTTCCGGCCGGCCGGGCCGGGACGATCCGCCGGCCGTACGCGGCGTCGACGACCAGGCCGTGTACGCCGGCCAGGCCGCTGGCGTCGGCGGCCCCGATCACCTCGCGTACGGTGCCCGGATCGGCGGTGAGGTAACGGATCGCGGCGCCGCGTACGGCGTCGGCCGGAAGTGTCGGGCGGTTCCCCGCCATCAGCTCCAGGTAGTGGGCGGTCAGCGGGCACTGGTAGGCGAGTTCGAGCAGTTCCATGATCCGGTCGCCGGGGATGCGGGCGGCGCATCCGAGGAGGGCCGGTCCACCGTCGGTGAGGATCCAGGCGGCGTGCAGGATGCCGTACCGCATCCCGGTCGCCCCGACCAGCGCCCGCATCGCGGCCGTCAGCCGGTCGCGCTCGACCGACCCGCGTGGGCCGGGCACCTGGTGGCCGATCTCGGCCGGATCCCCGCCCGGCTGCCGGTGTCTGTCGGTGACGGCGGCGAAGACGACCTCCCCGTCGTGGACGAGGCACTCGACGCTGACCTCGGTGCCGCTCATCCGCTGCTCGACCAGGTAGCGGGCGCGCCGCCGGCCGGTCCCGGGCGGCGCGGCGGTCGTCGTCTCCTGCCAGGCGGCGGCCGCGCGCGCCGGGTCGAGGAACACCACGCCCGCTCCGCCCGCCAGTGCGGCGGGCTTGAGGACGAACCGGTCGCCGCCGAGTTCGGCGCACGCCGGGCCGAGATCCGCGGCGCCGGCGACCTCGGCCCACTCCGGCTGGTGGAGGCCCGCCTCCGCGGCCACCGTACGCAGCGCGATCTTGTCACGGAACGCGGTGGCGGCCCGCACGCCGGCACCGGGCAGGTCGAGGAACCGGGCGACCCCGGCGGCGGCGAGTACGCCGGCCTCGGTGCCGGGCACCACCCGGTCGATGGCGGCGTCGGGCGCGAAGGCGGTGAGCGCGGACAGTACGGTCTCGGTCTCCAGCCGGCGTACCGGCACCACCGCCTCGATGGCGGCGTGGTCGACCGGGGCCCGGTAGAGGCCCCGGCGGGCGATGGTCTGCGGTGTCTCCACCAGCAGCACCGACCGGGCCGGATGGTGATGGTCGCGCAGCAACTGCGGGGCGTGGCCGATGAGGAGGGTGGTCATCCGTCGACTCCGAGGCCCGCGGTCGGCCGGTGGCGCCGTCGGCGACTTCCTCCGGTGTAGTCGATGCGAGCAGGCATGACGAAACCTCCACAGCTCGCCCGGGGCGGGCGTTGGTCGGCGGATACCGGTTGGGGCGGTGACCGGTCGGACGCATTCGCGGCAAGCATTCGGCGTCGCAGATGGTACCGAGCCGATAACCGCCGGGGGAAGCGCTCAGCGCAGATTCCGATGCAATTTCACGAGTCTCATGCCAGACAGATACACATTGACAGGACATGATGTAAACATTGTTGGCCGGCGATCCTACTTGTTAACGACAGACGAATCTACGGGCACCCTTAGACATTCACGATCAGCAATCGACCAGATTGGACGGACAACCGTCCGTCGCCCCACCCGGCCGACACGCCGGCGACGGGTCGGCCAACGTTTCCCGCCGGCCCGGGCGATCTTCGCGCATGATGGGCGGACCGCAGCCGCCCCGGAGGACAGCATGCCGATCGACGACGACAAGACCGCGAGCGGACCGGCGATCAGCCTCGACAAGTTCCAGGAGGCCGCCCCGGCACTGGTCGACCTCTACAAGACCGCCCGGGTCAGCCTGGACAAGCACCGCCTCACCGGCCAGCGCGCCGCCGTCTACCTGGTCATCGACCACTCGGGGTCGATGCGGCCCTACTTCCGCGACGGCTCCGTACAGGGGCTCGCCGAGCAGGTCCTCGCGCTGGCCGCCCACTTCGACGACGACGGCTCGGTGCCGGTCGTCTTCTTCGACACCGTGGCGCACCGGCCGGCCGAGGTGCCGGTACGCGACCACGCCGGCGCCGTCGAGCGGATCCGGGCGGGCCTCGGCCCGATGGGCCGGACCGACTACGCCGCCGCGATGGAGGCGGTGATCGCGCACTACCAGGCGTCGGGCAGCCGGGCACCCGCCTTCGTGGTCTTCCAGACCGACGGCTCACCGACGTCACGCGGCGCCGCGACCCGTACCCTGTGTGACGCCGCACGGCTGCCGATCTTCTGGCAGTTCATCGGGTTCGGCGACGACGAGTTCACATTCCTGCGCCGGCTCGACGACCTGCCGGTGCCGGGCCGGCGGATCGTCGACAACGCCGGTTTCTTCGCCGCCGGCACCGAGCCGCGGTCGATCCCGGCCGACACGCTCTACGACCAGCTGATGGGCGAGTTCCCGCAGTGGCTGGTGTCGGCCCGCGCCGCGGGCGTACTCCCGCCGGCCTGAACCGTCGGCGGACGCTGAATGTTCAGCCGACCGACGATGACCGAAGGGTTGATCCACACTCGTACATATCGATAAGGTTAGCGCTCGTTAAGGGCTGACACAGCCCGGCTTGGCCGTGACGGGGAGGCCACGACCGACAGGAGCGCAGCATGGCCGGACCGACCCCCGGGGTCAGCCGACGCACCCTCTTCCGAGGAACGGCGGCGGGCATCGCCGTCGTCGGCGGCAGCCTGGCCGTCGCACCCCCGGCGTACGCCTCGAACTTCTACAACCCGTTCGCCGGCCGGCCCATCTCCGACGGCTGGCAGGCGCATCTCAACCGCGGGTCGCTGGGCGGCATCGACTACCCGATGCCGGTCGGCACAAATCTGCCGGCCTGCGGTGGCGGGTCGATCCAGAACATCCCGAACAACGGCACCGGCGGGCACACCGTCACGATCCACCACCCCAACGGCTACCGCAGCCAGTACATGCACCTGTCGGCCTTCGTCCTGGGCAACGGCGCGGTGGTGGGCGCGGGCGCGATCGTCGGCCGGTCCGGCGGCGCCGCCGGCGCGCCCGGCTCGGGGTCCTCGACCGGACCGCACGTGCACTGGCACATGATCAACCCGAGTGGCCAGCGGATCAACCCGCTGGACTATCTCGCCGGGCTGGGTGGGGGCGGCGGGCTGCCGAAGACGTCCACCGCCCAGGACGGCATCCCCGGCACAATCTTCTGGAAGCGGGCGCAGAACTGGCTGCGCATCGAGGCCGGCTACACCGGACCGATCGACGGCGTGCCTGGCGTCAACACGTACGCCGCCATGCAGCGCGAACTGCGTGACCACTACGGCTACACCGGACCGATCGACGGCGTACCGGGGGTCAACACCTGGGCGGCGCTCCAGCGCCTGGCGTCGCGGTACGGCTACACCGGACCGATCGACGGGGTGATGGGACCGAACTCCTGGCGCGGCGTGGCGCGGTTCCTCAACGAGGACCGCTGGGACTGATCTCAATGGAATATCCCAAATGGGATGCTTCCTAATTCATCGGTCAAATGCTATGAAATAACCATCGCCGTCCCCCACCAGACCTGGAGAAACACATGGCCCGTACCCGCACCGCCACACTGCTCGCCGGCCTGGTGGCCGGCGCCGTCGTCGCACTCGGACTGGGAGCCCCCGCCCAGGCCGCCGCCGGCGAGCACTACGTCTCCCTCGGCGACTCGTACGCCTCCGGCGTCGGCGCCGGCAGTTACACCGCCGAGAGCGGCGGCTGCAAGCGCAGCCTCAACGCGTTCCCGCAGTTGTGGGCCAACGCGAACGCCCCCGCCTCGTACCGCTCGGTCGCCTGCTCCGGCGCGAAGACCGGCGACGTGGTCAACAGCCAGCTCTCCGCGCTCAGCTCGACCACCACCCTGGTCAGCGTGGTCATCGGCGGCAACGACGTCGGGTTCGCCAACATCATGACGACCTGCGCGCTGGCCGGCACCAACGCCTGCCTCGCCGCGGTGACCAACGCGGAGAACCTGGCCCGCACCTCGTTGCCGGGCTGGCTCGACAACGTCTACAACGGAATCAAGAACCGCGCCCCGAACGCCGACGTGGTGGTGCTCGGCTACCCGACCTTCTACCAGCTCGGCACCCCGATCTGCCTCGGCCTGAGCGAGCAGTCCCGCGCAAAGATCAACTCGGGGATCAACCTGGCCAACGACATCATCTCCGCGGCGGCCGCGCGGCACGGATTCACCTTCGGCGACGTACGGCCGCCGTTCATCGGCCACCAGCTGTGCAGCGGCGACAAGTGGCTGCACGCGGTCAACTTCGCCGACATCGGCGTCTCGTACCACCCGACCGCCAACGGACAGTCGGGCGGCTACCTGCCGGTCTTCCGCAGCGCGGCGACCCTCGCCGCGAAGAGCTGACGAACACTCCCCGAAGGGGCGCCGGCCGAATGGCCGGCGCCCCTTCGCATGCGGCACGCATTGACTTCAATAGTTAACTTTCCTAATATTTCAGCGGCACCAGATATCGAGTACGACCGATGCGGCGATCGGCGTACGCCCAGTCAGTTCTCCTCCTCCCCTCTCTGAAGGGATCGCCGATGTCCGGATCCACGCACCCAGACAGCGCCGCCCACCGGCCGCGCCCGTCCCGTACCCGACTCCTGGCCGGCGCGGTGGCGCTGGTGACGGCCGCCACCGGCGCGCTCACCGCGCTCGCCCCGGCCGCCCCCGCCGAAGCCGTCGTCCTCCCCAACGGTTTCAAGAGCGTCGGCTACATGCCGTCCTGGGCCGGCAACGTCAACAGCGTGCAGTACGGCAAACTCACCCACATCAACTACGCGTTCGTCCTGCCCAACGCCAACGGCACCCTGCGGCCGGTGGAGAACCCGTCGAAGCTGTCGCAACTGGTGTCCCTCGGCCGCGCCAACAACGTCAAGGTGTCGATCGCGATCGGCGGCTGGAACGACGGCGACGACTCCGCCTTCGAAGCCCTCGCCAGCAGCGCCGGTACCCGCACCACCTTCGTCAACAGCGTCGTCGGCTTCGTCAACCAGTACGGCCTCGACGGCGTCGACATGGACTGGGAATACCCCGACCCCGGCACCTCCGCCAACAACTTCACCCTGCTCATGCAGCAGCTCAGCAACGCGCTGCGCCCGCAGGGCAAACTCCTGACCGCCGCCGTCGTCTCCGAGGGCAACACCGCGGGCGGCGTCCAGCCCGCCGTCTTCGGCTACGTCGACTGGCTCAACATCATGGCGTACGACGGCGGCAGCCCGCACGCCAACTACGACTGGTCGATCAACAGCGTCAACTTCTGGAAGTCCCGCGGCCTGCCGGCGGGCAAGGCCGTCCTCGGCGTACCGTTCTACAGCCGCCCCGGCTACTACACGTACGCCAACCTGGTCGCGATGGACCCGGCCAACGCCAACCGCGACTGCACCACCGTGGGCGGCACCCAGCAGTGCTACAACGGCCTGCCGACCGTCCGGCGCAAGACCCAGTGGGCCCTGGCCAACGCCGGCGGCATGATGAACTGGGAACTCTCCCAGGACACCAACAACGCAACGTCCCTGGTCAGCGCCATCTACGACACCGTCATGGGCGGCACCCCGCCACCCGGCGGCCGGACCGGCCGGATCACCGGCATCGCCGGCAAGTGCGTCGACGTCGCCTCCGCCGGCACCGCCAACGGCACCGCCGTCCAGCTCTGGACCTGCAACGGCACCAACGCCCAGACCTGGACCGTCGGCACCGACGGCACCCTGCGGGCGCTGGGCAAGTGCGCCGACGTCGCCAGCGGCTCCACCGCCAACGGCGCACTCGTCCAACTCTGGGACTGCAACGGCACCGGCGCCCAGGTCTGGCAGGCGCAGTCGAACGGCACCCTGCGCAACCCGCAGTCCAACAGGTGCCTGGACGCCCGTGACAACAGCTCCGCCGACGGCACCCGCCTGCAGATCTGGGACTGCTTCGCCGGCGCCAACCAACGCTGGGTGTTGCCGAGCTGATTTGGTTGGGCGGGCCGGCCCCGCCTCCGGCGGGGCCGGCCCGCTCGGCGCTGCGTCGTTGGTCCTCGCTGAGTTGGCTGGCCTCGCCTTCGGCTCGGCTGGCTCGCTCCGCTTCGCGCCGCCCCATGCACCGTCTTCGCCCTGCGGGCATGACGGCTTCGCCGCATGTCCTCGGGCTCCAGACGGTGCGGCGGCGCTCGGTCGACTCGCGACGTGAGTCGCGGTCAACCGCGGTCCGCCGATTGGTTCGCCGATCCGTGCCGGGCTGGGACGGGGGTGCGGGCAAGGGCGGTCCGCCGATTGGTTCGCCGATCCGTGCCGGGTTGGGACGGGGGTGCGGGCAAGGGGCTGTCCGAGCCTGCAGCGGCGGGGCCGTGACGGTGGACCGTTGTCGGGTTTTGGGCCCGCCCCGCCCTGCGCGCGCCCCGGACCGGGCTGCACGAACTGAGCGTGGGAGGGGTTATCCGGACGCCGGATAACCCCTCCCACGCTCAGTTCGTCACCGGAATCTTCATCCAGCGCCCCGCCACCGGGGCGATATGCGCCCAATGTCTCGCGTGCCCCGGGGGCAGGGTGCACGGTGACGCGTTGATCTGGGCGGGAGAGACCTTATCGAGCGTGGGTAGGGTCTCTCCCGCCCAGATCAACGAAGGACCACCAACGGCACTCCGGCAAGACCGGACCCCGCCCCCGGCGTCAGGCACTCCTGACCGCCGCCCGCAAAGGACTTCCGAAGCGTCCGGCCGCCCGTCGGCCGTGACGACCACCGACCGAACCCGACCTGCGAAGCAACCGGCGGACCGGGTTGACCGCGACCCACGGCGCGAGTCGACCGAGCGCCGCCGCACCGTCTGGAGCCCGAGGACCGCGCCGCGAAGCGGTCGCGGCCCGCAGGGCGAAGACGGTGCATAGGGCGGCGCGAAGCGGAGCGAGCCAGCCGAGCCGAAGGCGAGGCCAGCAAACTCAGCCAACTCAGCGCGAAGCGGAGCGAGCCAGCCGAGCCGAAGGCGAGGCCAGCTAACGCAGGCCAGCTAACTACGCCAGTGCGGGGTCGGGGCGGATGGCCGGCTCGCCGGCTGGCGTGATGCCCGCGTCGAGGACGTGCACCGGTGACTTGCCGCCGTCGGCGGCGATCCGCAGGGCCTCGATCAGCTGGCGGTACAGGTCGTCGGTGGCGTACAGCTCGGCGTGGGTGCCCTGGGCGCGGATCCGGCCGTCCTCCATCACCGCGATCCGGTCGGCGTCGAGCACGGTGGACAGCCGGTGGGCGATGGTGACGACGGCGCCGGTGGCGGCCCGCTGTTGGATGCAGCGGTGCAGCGCGGCCTCGGTCAGGCCGTCGACCTGCGCGGTCGCCTCGTCGAGCAGGAGCACGTCCGGGGTACGCAGGATGGCGCGGGCCAGCGCGATGCGTTGCCGCTGGCCGCCGGAGACCTGGCTGGCGGTCAGGTCGGTGTCGAGACCGTCCTCGAGGGAGGCGACCTTTTCGTCGAGCTGCACCGCTGCCAGTACGGAACGTAGTTCCTCGTCGGTGGCGTCGGGGTGGGTGAACAGCAGGTTGTCGCGGATCGTGCCGGGCAGGACGGGGGTTTCCTGTTCGACGTACGCCAGTCGGGCCCGGATCTCGTCGTTGGTGTAGCTGGCGTACGGCCGGCCGTTGAGCCGCAGTTCGCCGTGCTCCGGTTCGAGGAAGCGCAGCAGGAGGGAGAACAGGGTGGTCTTGCCGGCACCGGACGGGCCGACGATGGCGATGTGGCCGCGTCGCGGTACCTCGAGCGTGACGTCGCGGACGACCTGGGGGCTGTCGGGGCCGTACCGGGCGGAGACGCCTTCGAAGGCGAGCACGGGCCCGTCGGTCGCGGCGGGCCGGTCGGCGGCGGGGCCGGTGGGCCGGACGGGTTCGCGGTGTTCGAGTTCGAGTGCCTCGATCTCGCGGATGCGGGCGGCGGCGGCGATGCCGGCCTGGAGTGCGGTGACGTTCTGGGTCAGTTCGGTGATCGGGCCCATCAGCTGGAAGGCGTAGAGGAGGAACGCGATCAGGCTGGAGATCTCCAGCAGGCCGAGTTGGGCGCGCCAGGCGCCGATGCCGAGGATCACGATGATCGACAGTTGGATGCCGGTCCAGGCGATGGTCCAGACCTGGGCCGTACGCCGGGCGGCGCGCACGGCGTGGGCGGCGGAGTCCCGGGCGGTGACGATGATCTTGTCGCCCTGGCGGGTTTCGGCGCGGCTGGCCTTGACCGTCCGGATGGCGCGCAGGGCACCCTCGAGCGCGCCGCCGAGTTGGCCCACCGACTCCTGTGCCTGTTCCTGGGCCTTGGCGATCGAGGGCATGAGGGTGGCCATGATGATGCCGACGACGATGACGGCGGCGATGGTGCAGCCGAGCAGGACCAGGTCGAGCACGCCCATCAGGACGAGGGTGCCGACCAGGGCCAGCGCGCCGTTGACCAGGCCGACGATGCTGCTGGACGCCTGGTGCAGCAGCCCGGTGTCGGAGGTGACCCGGGTGACGAGTTCGCCGGTCGGGCGCCGGGTGAGGGCACCGATCCGGGCGGCGAGGTAGCGCCGGACGATCGAGGTGCGGGCGTCGAGCACGACCCGTTCGGCCAGGGTGCCGAGCAGGATCCACTGCCACAGCGAGATGGCGGCGCCGACCACGACGAGGACCAGCAGCACGCTGATCGGGCCGGTCATCGACGCGGAGGCACCGAGGGAGTCGAGGACCCACTTGGTGACCATCGGGGTGGCCAGGCCGGCGGCGTTGGCGATCATGCCGAGCACCAGGCCGAGCAGCAGCACCCGCCAGTGCGGGGCGATGAACGAGGTCAGCAGCCGCAGCCGGGGAAACCGGCCGTTCGCGGTTGGTGGCGTGGTGGGACCCGGTACGGGCGGCGCGGAAGCAGTCACCCGCCCAGCGGAACACAACTGTTCCACTTCGGTCAAGTCGATTACCAGAGAGGCACACTGATACCCTGATCACGTGAGTGACCCGCAGCAGTCCGCCACCCGTGCCCGCACCCGGCAGGCGATCATCGACGCCGCGATCGGGTTGCTGGCACAGAACCGTGCGGCGCCCCTCGGCGAGATCGCCACCGCCGCCGGCGTGGGCCGGACGACGTTGCACCGCTACTTCGCCGACCGCGCCGAACTGTTGGCGGCGATCGACGTCGAGGGCGACCTCCGGCTCGAACAGGCGATCACCCGGGCCCGGCTCGACGAGGGCACCGGCGCCGAGGCGCTGCTCCGCCTCTGCCAGGAGTACTTCGAACTCGGCGACCTGCTCTCGCTGATGTTCGGTGAACAGCAGGCGACGGCCGACGCGTCCTGTTTCGGGCCGGACGAGGCCGGTCCGGCCGCGGGCGGGTCCGAGCCGGCCGGCCTGTCCACCCCGGCGTTCGAGGCCGCCGTACGGCGGGGCCACCACGACGGATCGATCGATCCCGGCCTGCCGGCGTACTGGCTGGAAAGCATCCTGTGGGCGCACCTCTACACCGCGTGGAGCTTCACGACGCAGGGCAACCTGACGCGGTACGAGGTGCTGCGGCTGACCCTGCGCACGCTCGACGGGGCCATCGCCGGCCGCCGCTGACCGGCGCCCCTGGGCTCCGGCTATCCGCCGACCGGCGCCACCCAGTACGTCTGCTTGTGCCCCCGGGCCTCCATCGTGGCGGCCAACTCGTCGGCCTCGGCGCGTGACTCCCGGCGGGCGACCTCGTAGCGGTTGCCGTTGTCGTCCTGCCGCCAGACCACCCACCGGGCCGGCCGCCCGCTCTCCGCCCGCATGTCCGGATGCTACCGGCGGGCCGGTGAACAGCCTAGGCGGAGCCGCGTACGACCAGGGTCGGCTCGAAGATGACCGAGGTGACCCGCTGGTCGGGGTCGTCGACGCGGGCCAGCAGGAGGCGGGCGCCCTGTGCGGCCATGTCCTCCAGCGGATGCCGGATGGTGGTCAGCGGCGGCCGGGCGGCCGGCGCGGCGCTGCTGTCGTCGAAGCCGACCACGGCGATGTCGTCGGGCACCCGCCGGTCGGCCTCGCGCAGCGCGGCGACCGCCCCGGAGGCCATCAGGTCGTTGGCGACGAACACACCGTCCAGGCCGGGGTTCTCGGCGAGCAGCCGGCGCATGGCCCGCTCGCCGCTGTCGTGGGTGAAGTTGCCGGCGACCGACGGGATGTAGGCGTGACCGTGCCGGGCGAGGGCCTGCCGGAAACCGGTGCTGCGGTCGTGGCTGGCGGGCACGTCGACCGGGCCGGAGATCATGCCGATGCGCTGGCAGCCGCGGTCGACGAGGTGGTTGGCGGCGAGCGCGCCGCCGGCGTCGTTGGCGAGGTCGACGTAGCTGAGCGGCATCGGCCGGGCCGGCCGGCCGACCATGACGGCGGCGACGCGGGCCTCGGCGAGCAGGTGCGGCAGGGTGTCCTCGGCGTACATCGACAGCAGGACCGCGCCGTCGAGCTGGCCCTGCCGCAGGTCGCCGACGAGCCGGGCGTGGGCGTCGGGGGTGCCGACCATCAACAGGGCGAGCTGGATCCCCTTCGGACGGAGCACGCTCATCAGGCCGCCGACGACCCGGCCGAAGTAGGGGTCGGCGAAGAACCGGCTCATGAACGGGTCGTCGTCGTGGGTCTCGGAGTCGGAGACGACCAGCGCGACGGTGCCGGTGCGCCGGGTGACCAGGGACCGGGCGGCCCGGTTGGGGACGTATCCGGTCTGGGCGACGGCGTTCCAGACGACCTCGTGCAGTTGCGGGTCGACGTTGCGGATGCCGTTGATGACGCGGGAGACGGTGGCCCGGGAGACGCCGGCGACCGCGGCGACGTCCTCGAGGGTGGGTAGCCGTTGTCCGGGCGTGGCGTTGCTCGTCCCCCCACTGCTCATGGCGGCATTTATAGCATGCGGTAAGGAGAGCGCTCTCCTCCGTCATGACACGTCGCCGGCCCACCCGGATACGCGGGCGGGCCGGCGACGGGGACCTCAGCGGTAGACGCCGAACTCCCACAGCGAATAGCCGTACGTGGTGGCACGTTCGGTGCCGTTGACCCGGACGTACCGCCCGGAGCCGGTCACGTTCAGGCTGTCGAACCCTCCGTTGCCGGACGTCGTGCTGTAGACGGTGGTCCAGGTGCTGCCGTCGTTCGACGTCTGGACCTGGTACGCCCTCGCGTACGCGCCCTCCCACGCCAGCTGCACGTGGTTGAAGCTGGTGACCGCGCCGAGGTCGACCTGCAACCACGCGGTCGCCACCCACTCGCTGGCCCACCGGGTGTTGTGGTCGCCGTCGACCGCGTACGCCGGCAGTTGCGGGCCGTTCGTTCCGGTCGGCTGGTACGACGACGCGGTGACCGGCCGGCCCCGGGCCACGTTGGTGCCCGGTGGGGTCGGCGGCACCACCCGGAACGACCGCTGCTCGATGCCGACGTTGCCGTGGCCGTCGTACGCGTAGACGTAGACCTTCCAGACGCCGAGCTGCTCGGGCGCGCGGACCCGGAACTGGCCGTCACCGGTCTGGGTGAACGTGACGTGGGAGAAGCCGCGGTTGCCGGTGACGTGCTTGTCGCTGAACATCAGGTTGTAGCGGATCAGGTCGGCCTGCGGGTCGGTGGCGGTGACCGAGACGGTGAACTCTCCCCCGGCCGGTACGGCGGTCTGCGACCCGACGGTCATGCTCGTGATCTCCGGCGGGGTGTTCACCGACGTCTGTCCACTGTAGGCCCGCTTGAGCGAGTGGTAGCCGTGCCGCCGCCAGCCGCCGGTGGTCACGTTGAGCCAGACGCCACCGAAGTCGTTCTCCAGCCCGTAGTGGAACTCGGTGGCGCCGAGCGCCACGCCGGGGTGCGCCTTCACCGCGTTCCAGCTCGCCGTGTACATGTCCCGCTTCTGCAGGTCGGTCGGCTCGGTCGGCACGCCGTTGACGTCGTTCGGCACCTCCCACTCGCCGTCCGGCCCGGCCTCGGTCACGATGTACGGCTTGGTGTAGCCGCCGGCGATCCAGTCCGGCCGCACGGTCCCGATCGCCCCGTACGAGTTGACCGCCAGCAGGTTCAGGGCCGGCGAGTGCGCCTTGTAGTACGTCCACGCGTGGGTGTAGGCGTCGGTGGAGGTGACCGGGTGGTTCGGGTCGGCCGCCTGGATGGCCAGCGTCACCTCGTTGACGAACTGGGCGTACGCGACCCGGCGCGCCTCGACCTCGGCCGCCGACAGCCCGTGGTCCTGCATGGTCAGGATGACCTCGTTGCCGACGTCCCACATCAGCACGCCCTGGCGGCCCTTGAGCGCGTTGACCCGGGCCACGATCTCGGCCTTGACGGCGGTCTTGTACGCGGTGTCGTTGACGTAGTCGGCACCCTGGTTGAGCCAGTGCCCGACGATGACCTTGATGCCGTGCCGGGCGGCGGTGTCGAGCAGCCCCGGGGTCTGCGTGTCGTCGACGCCCCAGGTGCGGATCGTGTTGACGCCCATGTTCGCCAGGTCACGCATGTAGCCGTCGCCGGCGTTCTGCGGCGGCCCCCAGGTCAGCCCCTTCACCTCGTACGGGGCGCCGTTGACCTGGAGCTGCCAGTTGCCCTGGCTGCCGGTGACCCGTACGACGCTCGGTCCGGCCGGCACCGGCGGGTCGGTCATCGCCGGCGCGGTGGTGCCGGTGGCACGGGCGACCGAGACGGAGTCGATGCTCAGGATGCCGCCGGAGGTGGTCTCCGGGGTGGGCACGGTGAACCCGGCGACGCCGCTCGGGTAGAGGCCGCCGATCGCCAGGTCGAACCGCAGGTAGAAGCCGTGGTGTACGGCCGCCTGCCAGGCCGCGACGCCGACCTGGCTCTGCCGGACCACCCAGGTCTGCCGGCCGTCGAGGTAGAAGCGGATCTCCTCGTCGGTCTTGGTCCGGTCGATCACCTGGCTGTACTCGCGGTATCCGGTCTGGCAGCCGGAGCAGGTGGCCAGGCCGCTGGTGCGGCCGTCGTACTCGTTGCACACCCCGCCGGGCGCGGTGCCGCAGTGCAGGGTCTGGGAGAGTTGGTTGCGGCCGTTGACGCCACTGAGGATGTCGGTCTCGCCGATCGTCGGCCAGTTGTTGAAGTTGCCCCGGAACGCCGCTCCGGTGGCCCGGAACGCCGGCCAGTAGCCGAGTTGGTTGGCGACGTCCGGCTGCTTCACGACGGCGCTGAACTTCAGCATCTCGCCGCGCTGCGGGGTGAAGTCGGCGCGTTGCGTCTCGATCCGGCCGGAGGTCCAGTTGCCGGCGCCGTCGCGGATGGCGCGGATGTTGAGCCGGCCGCCACCGTCGAGGTAGACGTTGTTCGTCGACGCGGACGCGGTCTCGACCGAGCCGGTCCCCCAGTTGGCGGCACCGCCCGGATACTGGGTGCCGGTGCGCAGCAGCCAGTTGGCCGCCGACGGCGAGGTTCCGGCGGCGCCGGTGAAGTCGTCGTTCCAGACGGTCTGCCAGTTGCCGGGCGGGTCGGTCGGGTCGGGGCCGGGACCGGTGCCGCCGGCGGTGAAGACCCGGAACTCCCACAGTGAATAGCCGTAGCCGGTACCCCGGGCGGTGCCGTGCATCCGGATGTAGCGGCCGCTGCCCGACACGTTCAGGGGCTGGGTGCCGCCGGTGCCGGTGGTGGTGGAGTAGATGCTCGTCCAGGTGTTGCCGTCGTTCGAGGTCTGGATCTGGAAGGCGCGGCCGTACGCACCCTCCCACAACAGCACGACCTGGCAGATGGTGCGGGTCTGTCCCAGGTCGACGCGCAGCCACTGCGGGTCGGCGTACTGGCTCGACCAGCGGGTGCCGGTATTGCCGTCCACCGCCGCGCCGGCCTGGGTGTCACCGGCCTCCACCGACGACGCCGTGGCCGGACGCCCCTGCGCAGCGTTCGTGGTCCCACACGCACCCGGAGTCGGCGTCGGCGTCGGCTGTGGACCGCCGAGCGTCCCGTACACCTCGAACTCGTACAACGAATACCCGTAACCCGACGACCGCACCGTGCCGTACATCCGCACGTAACGCCCGGCGCCGGTGACATCGAGAGTCTGCACACCACCGGCACCCGTCGTCGTCGAGTAGATCGACGTCCAGGCGCTGCCGTCGTTCGACGTCTGCACCTGGAACGACCGCGCAAACGCACCCTCCCACCGCAACACCACCCGCGACACCGACGCCACACCACCCAGATCCACCCGAATCCACTGCGGATCAGCCCACGCCGAACCCCACCGCGAACCCACATCACCATCAAACGCATTAGCCGCCGACAGATCAGCACCCTGCACCGACGACGCCAACGCCGGACGACCCAACGACAACAACGAATCCGCGGCACTGGCGCGCGGTGGTGCGACGAGTACGTACACGGCGGCGACGGCGAAGGCGACGAGCGGGATCAGGGCCCGCCACAGCGGCGGCAAGGACGGTGACGGTGACCGGGCCTGGCGCGGCCGGGACGGGTGCGGGGATGCCGGTTTCACGGGGGTACTCCTGCCTGTGCGACGACGCGGGTCAGGGAGGCGACGACCTCAATACGGAGAGCGCTCTCCATCGTTGCCCGAAGTGTTACGCCCACTTTTCAACCATGTCAAGAGAGTCGATGCCTTCGCCGGACCTAACACGCAAAGCCGGCAGTACGCCACCGGAACGCCACATCGGCCACGCGCACTTCCTTGACAGCACTCCGGCGCCCCGGCAACCTGGTATCACAGCTGGAGAGCGCTCTCCAGTCACCACTGTCGGACGGGAATGGTGATCGGATGAGCACGCTGGCGGTACCGGCGGCCCAGACCTCGGCACAGGACGCCGAGCTGCGGTTCCCGCCCGGGTTCTGGTGGGGTGCGGCGACCGCCGCCTACCAGGTCGAGGGCGCGGTGGCCGAGGACGGCCGTACCCCGTCCATCTGGGACACGTTCGCCGCCACCCCCGGCCGCACCGACCGCGGCGACACGGGAGAACGCGCCGCCGACCACTACCACCGCTACCTCGACGACATCGGCCTGATGACCCGGATCGGGCTGGGCGCGTACCGGTTCTCGGTCGCCTGGCCCCGCGTCCGCGCGGCCGGCGGCGGGATCAACCCCGCCGGCCTCGACTTCTACGAACGCCTGGTCGACGCCCTGCTCGCCGCCGGCATCCGCCCGGTCGCCACCCTCTACCACTGGGATCTGCCGCAGGAGCTCGAGGACGCCGGCGGCTGGACCGCCCGCGACACCGCCGGCCGGTTCGCCGACTACGCCGCGGCCGTCGCCGGCCGGCTCGGCGACCGGGTGTCGATGTGGAACACCCTCAACGAGCCCTGGTGCTCGGCGTTCCTCGGCTACGGCTCCGGTGGCCACGCGCCCGGTCGGCGCGGCCACCGGCAGGCGCTGACCGCCGCACACCACCTGCTGCTCGCGCACGGCCGGGCCGTCCAGGCCCTGCGGGCCGCCGCACCCCGCTCCCACGTCTCGGTCGCGCTCAACGCCGGCGCCGTACGGCCGGTCACCGACACGCCCGCCGACCACGACGCCGCGCGCCGGATCGACGGCCTGCTCAACCGGCTCTTCCTCGACCCGATCTTCCGGCGCGGCTATCCCGCCGACATCCAGGCCGACACCGCCACCATCACCGACTGGTCGTACGTCCGCGACGGCGACCTCGCCGTCATCGGCGCGCCGATCGACGCGCTGGGCGTCAACTACTACCAGCCCGACCTGGTCGGCGCCGCCCCCGCCGGACAGGTCGACACCGGCACGCCGTACCCGACCGGCGAGGACATCGCGTTCCACCCCACCCCCGGGCCGACCACCGGCATGGGCTGGTCGATCGACCCGACCGGGCTGCGCGACCTGCTGCTGCGGTTCCGGCGCGACTACGGCGAACTGCCGGTGTACGTCACCGAGAACGGCGCCGCGTTCCCCGACGAGGTCGGCCCCGACGGCCGGGTCGCCGACCCGCACCGCATCGACTACGTACGCGCGCACCTGGCCGCCGCGCACGAGGCGATCGCCGCCGGCGTCGACCTGCGCGGCTACTTCGTCTGGTCGCTGCTCGACAACTTCGAATGGGCGTACGGCTACAGCAAGCGGTTCGGCATCGTCCATGTCGACTACGACACCCAGGTACGGACCCTGAAGGACAGCGCCCACTGGTACCGGGACGTGATCACGGCCGGCGGCATCCCCCGGCGGTAGGGATGCGATCGCTTTGCAGGGTGCTGTGAAAGGGCGAGCGGCACCCGCCCGGTGGCCCGGCCGCTTCCCACGGCGGCCGGGCCACCCCACCCGTCAACCGGCCACGCCGACCGTCACCCGGGTGCCCCACGGATCGTGTACGACGACGGACGCGGCACCGCGTTCGTACGCGACCCCGGCGCCGGTCAGCCGCCGCTCGAGCGCGTCGAGTTCGGCGGTGCCGGCGACGTGGACGGCGACCGACCCGAGCCCGAGCGAGTCGGGCCGGGCGCCGGCCCCGGCCGACGACCACGTGTTGACCGCCAGGTGGTGGTGGTATCCGTCGGCGGCGAGGAACAGCGCGCCGTCGCTGCGGGCGGTGACGGCGAAGCCGAGGGTGTCGGCGTAGAAGGTCTCGGCCCGCCGCAGGTCGCCGCCGCGCAGGTGGACATGCCCCATCGTCACGGCGCCCGCGTCCGGTCCGGCGGCGGCCCCGCCACGGTGCTGCGCGACGAAGGCGTTCGGGTCGATGGCCGCACTGCCCATGACGACGAGCCCGTTCTCCCAGCGCCACTCGTCGCGGGGCCGGTCGACGTACAGTTCGACGCCGTTGCCGTCCGGGTCGGCGAAGTAGAACGCCTGGCTGACGCGGTGGTCGGAGGCGCCCTGGAAGGCGGTGGGCGCCACCCGGGCGGTACGCAGGAGGGCCTGGGCGAGGGCCGCCTCGTCCGGGAACAGGAACGCCGAGTGGTAGAGGCCGGCCTGCGCGGCATCGTCGGCGGGCGCGTCCGCGACGACGAGACGCAGCAGCGGAGTGCCGTCGGCGCCGAGGGTCACCTCCCGGTCGTCCCGGCTGACCACGCCGAGCCCGACGCCCTCGGTGTAGAACCTGTGCAGCGGGTCGAGGTCGGCGGTGCGCAGTTCGACGGGGCCCATCCGGGTACCGGCACCGAGCGCGCCCTGCGGCGGCCGGCTGCCCGCCCCGGCGGCGTCGGGGCGGGTGAGGTGCCACCCGAGCGCGGCTACGGCGACGACGACGAGGGCAACCGCGCCCGCGACCCACGGCCGCCTCCGGAAGCGCCGGCCGGATCGGCGGGCGGAGGAGCGTCTGGCCGGCGGGCGGCGGGTGGCGGCAGGCACGGAACATGATCCCTTCGTCGCGGTGCGTCGACCGGAGGCACCAGGAGGAGCCCGGCCTGTAGTTGAGAGTACAACTAACTCGCCGCGTCGCCGGATCGCAGCCCCACCGCCGCCGCTGCCGCCCGAGCCGTCCGATGCGGGCGCCGGAGTCGCACCGCCGCGCCCGCCTCGCGCTTCACCGCGCGCATCCATCGACGGACCGCTCTAGACTCGGGCGGGTGATGCCCACGCCCGCCACCCCGCCCCCACCGGGCGCCCCGCGACGCGACCGGACCCTCGTCGTGGTCGTCAGTGTGTTGGCCTGCGTCGCACTGCTCGGCATCCTCGCCTGTGGCGGCGCGGCCTTCCTGCTCCGCGACCGGATCCTCGACCTGTCCGCCGGCACGGAACTCACCGTGGAGGCGGTGCGGGCCGACGGCACCGCGCCCGGCCGCGACGACGTCGAACGGACCCGGGACCTGCTCGCCGACCGGCTGGCCGCCGCCGACCTGGACCGGCCCTCGGTCGACGTCGAAGGCAGCCGCCTCGTCCTGCGCGTCGGTGAGACCGGACACGAGGACGAACTGCGGTCGCTCGCCGGCACCGGCGACCTGAGCTTCCGTCGCGTACTCGGCTCGGTCGCGGACCGGCCCGTGGCCGGCGGGGCGCCGCCCACCCCGGACACCGCACGGGTTCCGGCCCGGGAGCAGGTCGCGGCCAAGCTCGGCGCCGCATACCAACTCGCCGAGGAGATCACCGCGTCGGGCTCGCCGGACCCCGCTGCCGTGCAGGCGCTGGCGCCGTTCGCCACGCTCACGCCCGCCGAGGTCGCCGCCCTGCCACCCCGGATGCAGTACGCCGTACCGACCGTCACCTGCCCGCAACTGACCGCCCGGCCGGCGACGACCGCGGCCGATGGGCCGGCCGTCGCCTGCGACGCCGCAGACCCGCCGGTCAAGTACCTGCTCGACGTCGCCCGGGCCGGCGGCGCCGACGTCGAGACCGCCGAGGCGAAGGTGACCGACACCGGCCAGTGGGTCGTCGCCATCGGTTTCACCGGCCCGGGCCAGCAGCGGTGGACGGACCTGACCAGGGAGGCGGTCGACGCCGGCACCGAAAACCAGGTCGCCGTCACGCTCGACAACCTGGTGGTCTCGGCGCCGGTGGTGCAGGCGGTGATCACCGGCGACACCGAGATCAGCGGCCGGTTCACCAGGTCCGAGGCCAAGGTACTCGCCGCGCAGATCGGCTCCGAGCCGCTACCGGTGACGCTACGCGTCGTCGGTTAGCCCTCCCACGCCGCGCGTGCCGGCGGGCCCGCGTACCTCAGAGGGTCTTCTCGAACCAGTGGTCGGCGTACGGCTCGTCGTTGTATGCGTCGATCTCGCGGTATCCGGCCGTCTTGTAGAAGCCGATCGCCTCCACCAGGGCCCCGTTGGTGTCGAGCCGGACGGTGCGCACCCCGGCACCCGCGACGTGGGCCTCGAGTTCGGCGACGAGGCGGCGGCCGAGGCCCAGACCGCGGACGGTGGGCGAGACCCACATGTGCTTCAGTTCCGCGTAGGCGTCCGGGCCGGGCACGACGCCGGACGGCCCCGGCCGCAGCCGGAACGCGCCGCAGCCGACCGGCTCGTCGTGCAGGGTGGCGACCAGGAGCAGGCCGGCCGGCGGGGTGATCTGAGCAGGGTCGGCGGTGTGGCTGACGCCCGGGTCGAAGCCCGCCTCCAACCGGTCGGCGAGTTCGGCGAAGAACGCCTGGATGCAGTACCGCGCGTCCGGGTGGCCGGGGTCGACAGCGTCGACACGGACCATGGAGGCGGTGAGCAGGCGTTCAACGTCGGCCATGGCGCTGACAAGCCGGTCCCGCTGGCTTTCGTTGAGCGGTTGGAGGATCGCGGCGGCCGAATCGTCGGAGCGCCGGTCCAGCTCGGCGAGTTCGGCCAGCCCGTCAGGGGTGAGCCGGACCTCGCGTACGCGCCCGTCGGCGTCGGCCGCCTCGACGACGACGAGGCCGTCGGCCTGGAGAGCGCGCAGGAGCCGGCTGAGATAGCCGGAGTCGAGGCCGAGCCGGGACCGCAGGGCCCGTACCTCGCTGGTGCCGGTGCCGATCTCCCAGAGCAGGCGGGCCTGGCCGAGGGGCCGGTCGCGGGAGAGGTAGGCGTCGTCGAGGGCGCCGATGCGCTGGGTGACGGTCCGGTTGAACCGCCGTATCTGGTCGATCCGCTCATCCTGCATTCTCTGACTCTAGTCAGATAATGTCGGTCGACTCAACGGAGGGCGCCCGGGACCGCGTGGCGCGGTCCCGGGCGGGTGTTCCGGTACGACCTACGGATAGTTGGTCAGGTAGACCGTCGGTGTCGTCGAGTTGGCCGTCGGCCCGGTGTTGTTGATGATCCGGTTGATCGTGCCCACGCCGCCGAGCGAGACCGTCACCATGTTGGTGAACCGGACGCCCGGACGGTTCGGCACCTCGAAGGCGCGATCGGCCACTATGGACGCGTCGGAGGTGAAGACGCAGTAGCTGCCGAGCCCCCACGCCTGGTGGGTATCGACGGTGTCGGCCACCTTGTACGCGGCGTAGCCCCGCGAGGAACCGTTCATCCAGGCCGCCTGGTTCGGCGGGTCGTACGGCATCTCGTTCTGGTAGAAGTAGGTCCGGCCGCGGTTGCCGTTCCAGATCGTCTGGTACTTCTGGTAGTGCTCGACGAAGAGGCCGTACATGGTGACGTCGTCGCCGTTGACGATCAGTCCCGTGTCGGCGGTGTTGACGGTCCAACCGACGCCGGCGCCGTGGTCGGCCCGCCACAGCCACAGGTGGTCGCCGATCACGTCGTCGCTGTTGATGGTCAGCGTGGTCGTGGCCCGGCCGACGCCCGGCCCGCCGATACGGAAGAAGACGTCGTGCAGCGAGATCGGGTTCGCCGCGTGGTCGGCGGACGAACCGGGCGGCCCGACCTCCATCAGCATGGGCGAGTTGACCTCGTCGGCCTCGAACATGATGCCGGCGACCTTGACCCCGCCGACGTCGGCGACCTTCATCGGCACGACGCCGCCCTGCGGTTGGAGGGTGGCCAGACCGAGACCGAGTACGACGGTGTCGGCGCGGTTGATCTGGATGGTCTGGTCGACCCGGTGCACGCCGGGGGTGAAGAGCAGGTTCTTGCCCTGGGCCAGGGCCGCGTTCACGGTCGCCGCGGCGGTGCCCGGGCGGACGATGAAGAACTGGCTCAGCGAGATCGACGTACCGGCCGGGGTCTTGCCGTACCAGCTGGTGCCCTGCGAGTTGGTGCGCAGCGCCGGCACGAACACCCGGTACTCGCCGGTCCCGTCGACGTAGAGGAACGGCTTCTCCCGTACGACCGGGGTCTGGTTGATCACGGTGTGCGAGGGGTTCGGGAAGTGCGGCGGCGGCGCGCCGGTGACCCCGGTGAACACCATGTTCCAGACCGATCCGGTCCAGGCGCCGAACTCGCTGTTGCGGGAGAACCACTGCTGCTGCGAGCCGGAGACCACCAAACCGTCAATCTTGGTGTCGGCCATCAGGCCACCGCTGGACCAGCCGTCGCCGCCGTTCCAGAGCTGGATCTGGTTCTGGCTGCCCCGCAGGTGCATCCGCCGGTACGGTGCCGCCTGCGACACCGCCCAGCGTTCGACCTGGACGTTCGCCGGCAGGGTCACCGACAGGTTCTCGGCCGCCCGCCAGAAGTTCTGGGTCGCGTTGCCGCCGAACCAGTCCGCCTCGGCGCGTACGTGACCGTTGAGGTTGACGTCGTCGGGCGAGAAGCCGAGGCCGGCGACCTGGGTGAAGAAGCCGAGGTTGACGTCGGCGGTGTAGTTGCCGGGCTTGAACAGCACGGCGTAACGCTGCGGGCCGAACTGGTTGGTCTCCTGACCGGTGAAGATCGTGTTGAGCCGGCTCTGGATCGTCGCCGTCGGCGTCGACGGGTCGAAGACGAAGGTGTTCGGGCCGAAGTTGGGGTTGCGCGGGTCGGTCGGCTCGACCGGATCACCGCCACCGCCGGTCGTGAACACCCTGAACTCCCACAGTGAATAGCCGTAGCCGGTACCCCGGGCGGTGCCGTACATGCGAACGTAGCGGCCGGTTCCGGTGACGTCGAGGGTCTGCGTGCCGCCGGTACCGGTGGTGGTGGAGTAGATGCTCGTCCAGGTGTTGCCGTCACCCGAGGTCTGGATCTGGAACGCCCGGCCGTACGCACCCTCCCACTGGAGCACCACGCGGCAGATGGTGCGGGCCTGTCCCAGGTCGACGCGCAGCCACTGCGGATCGGCGTACTGGCTCGACCAGCGGGTGCCGGTATTGCCGTCCACCGCCGCGCCGGCCTGGGTGTCACCGGCCTCCACCGACGACGCCGTGGCCGGACGCCCCTGCGCAGCGTTCGTGGTCCCACACGCACCCGGAGTCGGCGTCGGCGTCGGTGGCGTGCCACCCAACGTCCCGTACACCTCGAACTCGTACAACGAATACCCGTAACCCGACGACCGCACCGTGCCGTACATCCGCACGTAACGCCCGGCGCCGGTGACATCGAGAGTCTGCACACCACCGGCACCCGTCGTCGTCGAGTAGATCGACGTCCAGGCGCTGCCGTCGTTCGACGTCTGCACCTGGAACGACCGCGCAAACGCACCCTCCCACCGCAACACCACCCGCGACACCGACGCCACACCACCCAGATCCACCCGAATCCACTGCGGATCAGCCCACGCCGAACCCCACCGCGAACCCACATCACCATCAAACGCATTAGCCGCCGACAGATCAGCACCCTGCACCGACGACGCCAACGCCGGACGATCCAACGACAACAACGAATCCGCGGCACTCGCCACGGCGATCGGGCCGGCGATGCCGAGCGCGGCGAGTACGGCGGTCAGGACGGCCGCCAGCGCCGCGCGTGGGTGTCGGCGGCGTCCGGGGATGGGTACGGGGTGTGGTCCGATTCTCATCGATATCACCTGTCATGACGGGGGCACCCGGGCAGGGCACGCCGGATCGGGACGGAGACCAGCTTGGAGAGCGCTCTCCAGCTGACCCGAGTGTTGCCCCGGAATGTGGCCGCCGTCAATACGTTCGGCACCACCGACCCGATCCGGGTTCGCCGAGGCTCCCCGCGGCCCGCGCGGTCGAGTCGCAGTTGGGGCCGACCGGGCAGCCATCGGAACGACACGGGAGCCCGGACCGACGACCGTGGACATTGACACCTGTCGCGGATGCTCGGAGACTGACGGGCGAGAGCGCTCTCCAGGACGCTCGGATCCGCGATCCACCCGATGCCGCGTCGTGCCGGCCGCGATGCCGCGTCGTGCCGGCCGCGATGGCACGTCGTACCGGCCGCGATGCTGCGTCGTGCCGGTGGCGCGGACCGGAACCCCGGCGGCGTGCCCGCGGCGCGCGCCGCCATCGCCGCCACCGCCGACCCTCGGCCGCGAGAAGGTGATCGTGATGGCCCGACCAACCGCCGCCCACACCGTTCCGACCGCCGCGCTGCTGGTGGCCCTGCTCAGCGGCTGCGCCCCCGCCGGCGGCACCGGCCCGACCCCGTCGGCCGCGACCCCGGCCGCCACCGTCGTCGCGGCGAGCTTCAACGGCACCGACCTCGCCTGGGTACAGCTGATGATCCCGATGAACGAACGGACCCTGCCGCTGCTCGAGCTGGCCGCCGCCCGCGGCGCCGACCCGGCCGTACGCCGGTTCGCCGACGAGGTGCACGCCGCACACCTGGCCGAGCTGGCCAGGCTACGGGAGTTGCGTACCCTGGCCGGGCTGGACGGGACGAACCCGCACCAGGGCCACGACATGCCGGGAATGGTGACCGCCGTGCAGCTCGACGCCCTGCGGGCGGCCACCGGCGCCGAGTTCGACCGGCTGTTCCACGACCGGCTGCGGGAACACGTCGACCAGTCGGCCCGGGTGTCGCGCAGCGAGCAGGAGTCCGGCGCCGACACCGCGACCGTCGCGCTGGCCGCGGAGATGGCACGGTCCCGCACGGCCTACCTCACCCGCCTGGACCAGCTCACCGCCGCCTGACCCACCCCACCCCCGCCCCCGGGGCCGGCCATCTCGGCGCGCGCCCCCGGCCCGCGCCGCCGGCCCGCGCCGCCGGCGCGAGATCCGCGTGATCAGGGAGTTCGCGGTCCGGCGCGCCGACGACACGCCCGACGTACTCCCTGATCACGCGGATCATGAGGGGATCACGCGGATCATGAGGGTTGGGTTAGGGGAGTTCGTAGTTTTCGTTCAGGGCGGCGCCGGCCTGGGGGTTGTAGAGGTCGAAGCCGCGGGCGTCGCACTGGAGGCCGCCGCGGATGCAGTGGTTGACCATGGCGGCCAGGGTCGGGGGCTCCCAGACGTTGAAGAAGTCGTAGTGGAACGAGTAGCCGCGCCCGCTCGACAGCCGTACCTGGGACATGTCCCCGCTGACCGGGAACGCCATCTTGAACTCGATCATCGGCACCGCGACCGGGTGGCTGGTCGGACAGACCCCGTTGACCGGGTAGGCCATGTGGCTCTTGTGGTCGGGGGTGTCCAGCCAGCGCCCGTCCCAGCAGCTCGGCGACTGGTAGCGGACGTTGAGCTGGGTGCCGGGCGGGCACCACGCCGGGAAGTCCGCGTTGTCGTAGCTGTCGCCGCACTCCCAGCCCTCGACCGAGCCGGCGATGAAGTCGGCGGCGGTCGCGTTCGGGCTGCCGACGACGTACCGCAGGCCCGGCGGGAACGGGCGGACGCTGGTGTAGTCGATCACCCCGGACTTGTAGTAGATGACCTGGTGGCCGGCGGGTGAGACGAGCTGGTTGCCGTTGTACATGGTCGGCATCCAGTAGCCGGACCGGTCCGCCGGCACCCGGCACGAGGTGCCGCCCGCCTGCAGCGACGCCAGCGTGCTGCGGGCGTTCGTCGTCGGGCTGCCCATGAAGGTGTGATAATGCGAGGCACCCGGCAGGTTGGGGAAGACGATCGGGTCGTCCGGCAGGTGGTGGGTGGGGGCGCAGTTCGCCTGGAACTCGCGGTGTTCCTTGTTCGGCGGGCGGTGCGTCGACGGCACCACGCCGGTCACCGGCGGGTTGGCCGGGACGTACCCGTTGCCGGGCGGCGGGGTGGTCGGCGGGGTGCCGCCGGCCGAGCCGAAGACCCGGATCTCCCACAGGGAGTAGCCGTGCATGGTGGCCCGGGTGGTGCCGAGCAGCCGTACGTGGCGGCCGGTGCCGGTGACGTTGAGGGCCTGGTTGCCACCGGTCCCCGTCGTGGTCGAGTAGATCGTGTTCCAGGTGAACGTATCGTCCGAGGTCTGGATCTGGTACGCCGTCGCGTAGGCGGCCTCCCACTGCAACTCGACCCGGGTGACGGTGGACCGGGTGCCGAGGTCGACGCGGATCCACTGCGGATCGGCGGCGGCGCTGGACCAGCGGGTGTGTACGTCGGCGTCGAACGCCGCCGAGGCGGGGGTTCCGGTGCCCTGGTTGGACGAGGAGACGGCCGGGCGCCCGTGCGAGAGCAGGGCGTCCGCGGCGTCGGCGGAGTTGAGCGGGCCGGCGACCAGCGCCGACGCCACGAGCGCGGTGACGGCCAGCGGCGCGACGAGCCGCCGGAGCCGGGGTAGGTGCCGCGGGCGTACCGCGGCGGGGGTGGATGACATCAGATCTCCTGCGGGGTGTGATGGGAGGTGATGTGTTTGGAGAGCGCTCTCCAAAGAAGGTTACGCGCATGTTGCGAGACGTCAATACATCGATCTCTGCCGTATCTGCGCCGATTCGCGGCGATGGGCCGTTCGTTGGCCTCGACGACAGGGGTCAGAACGGCGTGCCCTTCGTGACGTGGCGGTGCGTGGTGATCGTCAGTTGTTCCGCCGTCGTAGGTACGGCGTGTCGAACCGCTGGACAGCAGATGATCACAGGTGCCCGGGCGGTTGCCGAGGAAGGACGCCGGGTTGGTGTCGCGGTCCACAGCGAATTCGGCGTACGCACAGCGAACTCGCTGTGGGGCGGGACAGTGGTATCCGGCCTCCGGGCGGGCCGGTCGACCGGGCCGGTGCAGCGGCCGATAGCCGGGCGGGTCAGCCGAACCAGCACCGTCAGCATCCCGCCGGCACCGAACACGAGCAGGTGGTCCCAGAGCACCGGGATCGGGCGTACGAACTCCTCGGACCGGACGCACCCGCCGTCGACACAGCTCTCCATCCGGCCGCCGCTGACCCCGGTCGCGATCCCCCGGGGCAGCACATGGCCGCCGCTATTCACTGAATGAACAGCGGCCGTCAAGCGCCGGTCCACCGTGCGGCGGGTGTGGTCGACCGGTCAGGGCGCGCTGTCGCGGCCGAGCAGCAGCCGGGCGACGACGAGCTTGGTGACCTGGGCGGTGCCGTCGCCGATCTCCAGCCCCATCACGTCGCGCATCCGTTGGCCCAGCGGGCGTTCGTCGCTCCAGCCGTGCTGGCCGAAGGTGAGCAGCGCCTGGTGGGCCGCCTCGAACGCGGCGCGCGGCGCCCACCACTTGGCCATGTTGGCGGCCAGCCGGTGGTCCTGCCCGGCGTCCTTGCGCCACAGTGCCTCGTACGCCAGCAGCCGGGCGGCGTGCAGGTAGGTGGCGTGTTCGACCAGCGGGAACGACAGGCCCTGGAACCGGCCGATCGGCTGGCCGAACGCGTGCCGCTCGCGGGCGTGGTCGAACGCCTCGGACAGCGAGGCCGAGGCGGCGCCGATGCAGATCAGGCTGATCAGGGCGCGGGAGTAGTCGAAGCCGCGCATCACCTGCACGAAGCCGAGGCCGGGGCCGGCCACCACGTCGTCGACGCCGACCGGGAGGCCGTCGAAGGTGAGTTCGGCCCGACCGGCCGAGCGGTTGCCGACGTCGGTGGTGGTGCGCCGGGTGACGTACGTGTCGTCGAGCCGGACGTAGCAGGCGGTGATGCCGTGTGGTCCGGCCGCACCGGTGCGGGCGAAGACGAGTCCGTGGGTGGCGTACCCGCCGAGCATGATCGAGCTCTTGACGCCGTACAGCCGCCAGCCCTTGTCGCCGTCGGGTTCGGCGCGCATCTCGATGGCGGCGGCGTCGGTGCCGTGGGCCGGTTCGGTCAGGCACAGGGCGACGATCGCCGAGCCGTCGGCGATCGGGGGCAGCCACCGGTCGCGTTGGGCCCGGTCACCGTTGGCGGCCAGGACGTCGGCGATCAGGGCGGCGTTCAGGGCCGGGTAGCAGGCGTTGAAGTCGGCGCGGGCCAACTCCTCCAGGGCGACGCCGGTGCTGACCGCGTCCCGGCCGAGTCCGCCGTACCCGGTGGCGACCCGCAGTCCGAGCAGGCCGGCGCCGGCCAGGTCGGCGTACAGGCCGGGGCGGGGCGCGCCGCGGGTGTCGGCGGCCTGGTAGTCGGGTGCGACGTGCGCGGCCGCGAAGGCGCGGATCCGGGCCCGCAGTTCCTCCTGCTCCGGGGTGAGGTCGAAGTTCACGCCGCCACCGCCGGGCCGTCCGCGGTGGTGGCGTCCGCCGTGGGCGGCACGACGGCCGGACCGGCCGCGTACCGTCCACTGAGGATGAACTTCTGGACCTTGCCGGACGGGGTGCGCGGCAGCGCGTCGACGAGTTCGACCCGTTCCGGCCAGTACTGCCGGGCCATGTCGAGGGCGTCGAGGTGGGCCCGCACGTCGGCCAGGGTCAGCGGTACGTCGGCGACCAGCACCGCGCAGGCCCGCTCGCCGAGCCGCTCGTCGGGATAGCCGATCAGGGCGACGTCGCGTACGGCGGGGTGGCGCAGCAGGGCCGCCTCCACCTCGACCACCGGGATCTTCTCGCCGCCGCGGGAGATGACGTCCTTGACCCGGCCGGCGATGCGGATGCCGCCGTGGCCGTCGTCGTGGGCCAGGTCACCGGTGTCGAACCAGCCGTCGGCGTCCACACAGGACGCGTACACCTCGGGGCGGCGGTAGTAGCCGAGGCACTGGTTGGCGCCGCGGACCAGCAGCCGGCCGGTCCGCCCGGCGGGGACCGGGACGCCGGCGTCGTCGACGATGCGGACCTCCATCCAGGGTGGCGGCGAGCCGTCGCTGCGGGTGGCGAGGTCCGGTGGGTCGTCCGGGCGGGTGATGGTGACCGTGCCGTTCTCGGTCATCCCCCACAGGGCGTAGACCCGGGTGCCGAGCACGTCGGCGGCGCGTTCGGCGACCACCGGGGCGATCGGCGCGCTGCCGCAGGCGAAGCTGCGCAGCGACGACAGGTCGCGCGGGGCGCGGCGCTGGGCGTCGATCAGGTCGACCAGGAACGTCGGGGCGCCCATCGAGAACGTGACCCGCCGCTCCTGCACGACCCGCAGCATCAGGTCCGGCTGCCAGGCGTCGAGCTGCACGGCGGTGGCGCCGAGGGTGAGGGGCATCAGGAAGCAGTAGGCGAACCCGGCCTGGTGGGTCAGGGGCGAGCCCATCGCGACGACGTCGTCCCCGGTCAGGCCGAGCGCCTCGGATTCGGTGCGGACCAGGGCGTGCAGGGTGTTGTGGGTGTGCATGACGCCCTTGGGCTCGCCGGTGGTGCCGGAGGTGAACATGATCTGGGCGAGGTCGTCCGGGAGCGCCTCCGGGTGATCGATCTCGGTCGGCAGGTCGGCGCGCAGGAAGGCGTCCGCGAAGTCGACCACCGCCGGATCGTCGCCGCCGGCGGCCGGTGCCGAGGGGTCGTCGAGCAGCACCCGGTGCCGCAGGGTCGGCACGGCCCGGGCCACCTCGGCGGCCAGATCGGCGTACGAGAAGTCGCGCAGCCGGGTCGGGGCGACGTAGACCGGGCTGCCGGTGAGGGCGACCATGTGCGCGACCTCGCGGCGGCGCATGATCGGGATGACCGGGTTGACGACCGCGCCCAGCCGGAAGGTGGCCAGGCACAGGGCGACGAACTGCCAGGAGTTGGGCAGCTGGAGGGTGACGACGTCGCCGGCGCCGATCCCCAGGCCGCGCAGCGCGACGGCGAAGCGGCCGGTGTACGCGAGCAGTTCGGCGTAGGTGACGGTCTCGGTCGGCGACCCGTCGACGTGGTAGCAGACGACGGCCGGCTTGTCGGGGTGGCGGCGGGCGCCGTCGCGCAGGTCGTCGAGGATCGTCCGGTCGCGCCACCAACCGGCCGCCCGGTAGGCCGGCGGGCTGTGGCGGGGCACGGGGGTCGTCATGGGGGTCGCCTCCTGACGTGGCGCGTCGGCGGCGCACCCGGACCGGCGCTCAGGAAGGCGCCGCCGGTGGACCGCCCGCCCATCCTGACCAACGCAGCGTGATCAAGCAAGAGCTGACCGCGATCAAGGCTCTCCGCAAAAAAGGTTGCCCACAGTGACCAGCGTCGATGCAAGATCGGCAATCAGCAGGAAACTTGCGGACTGGCAATTGTTAACGACGCCGCGTAACGTCGCCGAGCGTATCCCGCCCATCACGCGGAGCAGGGTCCGACTCTGACCAGGAGAAGGTTCCGATGTTGACCCATGGCGACAGCACCACCAGTCCTCCGACCATCGGTCCACCCGGCCCGCCGGCCGTCCTCGGTGGCACCCCGATCCGCACCCGCCCCTGGCCGACGTACGACAAGGGGGACGTCTGGATCAGCGAGGCCGACGAGCAGGCGGCGATCGGCGCGATCCGCGAGCGACGCTACTTCCGCTACGACACCCGCCCGCACGCCGAGACCCACACCGGACGGTTCGAACAGGGCCTGTGCGACCACTTCGGCGTACGGCACGCACTGGCCTGCGCCAGCGGCACCACGGCGATCGCGCTCGGCCTGCTCGGGCTCGGCCTGCCGCCCGGCTCCCCCGTCGCCTGCCCGGCGTTCACCTTCGCCGCCACGCCCAGTGCGATCCTGCTTGCCGGCCACCGGCCGGTCATCGTCGAATGCGACGAGGACCTGCACCTCGACCTCGGCGACCTGCGGCGGGCGCTCGCCGAGGGGGCCGCCGCCGTCGTCGTGGTGCACATGCGCGGCTTCGCCAGCGACATGCCCGCCATCTGCGCCCTGGCCGCCGAGTACGGCGTACCGGTGGTCGAGGACGCCGTACCCGCACTGGGCGCCGCCCTCAACGGCCGTCCACTGGGGACCTTCGGCCGGGCCGGGGCGTTCTCCACCCAGTCCGACAAGGCGCTCAACACCGGCGAGGGCGGCTTCCTGCTGACCGACGACGAGGAACTGTACGCCCGCGCGGTGGTGTTCAGCGGGGCGTACGAGGGACGGCTGGCCCGGCACTTCGGCGGCGACCGGCCACCCGTCGACGACCTGGCCCACCCCATCTTCGGCGTACGGATGGACGAGATCCGGGCCGCGCTGGCCGGCGCGCTGCTCGGCGGCCTGCCCGCCAAGCTCGCCGCCCACCACCGCAACTACGCGCACGTGGCGGCCGGCCTGGCCGACCTGCCCGGCCTCGCGCTGCGCCGGCCGGTGGCCCCGGGCGCCTATCTCGGCGAGGCGCTGGTCTTCCGGCTGCCCGGTGCCACCGCCGCCCAGTCCGCGTGGTTCGCCGCCGCGATCCGCGCCGAGGGGATCGACGCCCGTGCCCTGGCCGACCCGGGCGACACCAACGTACGGGTCTTCTGGAACTGGCGGTTCCTGGTCGGTCCCGACCCGGCCGCCGCCCGGGCCCGCTGGCCCCGGACCGCCCGGCACCTCGACGAGGCCGTCGACATCCCGCTGTCGGCCAACCTCACCGCCGACGACTGCGACCAGCTCGTCGCCGCCGTCACCCGGGTCCTGCCCGCCCTTCCGCCCGGCTGAACGGGGAGCCACGATGCGCTATCTGCTCGCCGACCCGAACCTGACCCACCGCAGCCCGGGCGAGGAGTTCGCCCGCGCCGTCGCCGCCGACCGGGGCCGGCCGGTCACGGTCCGGCTGGCGGTGTCGCTGCCGACCACGTTCCCGCTGGCCGCGCACCGGCCGCGCTACACCGTACGGCACCTGCTGAAGACCGCGACCGTCGTCGACGAGACGGTGCGGTTCGTCGCCGAACCGCCGGCACCCGACGGGCCGCAGGCGTCCGGTGACCGCTACGGCGCCACCCCGGAGGCCCGGTTCAGCCCGCGGCTGGCGGAGGCGAAGCTGACCGAGCTGTCCGCCAGCGTGCCGCTGCCGGCCGGACTGGTCGACGACCCCGCCCTGCTCGCCGCCTTCGTCGACCACCGGGTCGTGGTGCGGCTGTGCACGGTGGAGAACGAGGTCTTCCTGCACGGCAGCCCCGACGGCGCGGTCACCGGGCTGCTGCGCCTGCCGGGGCTGCGCCGCCGGGCCGCACCCGGCGCACTGGGCGCCGAGGTGGTCCGGGCCGCCGCGCGGGTGGAGGAGATGGGCGGCTCCTGCGACGGGATCGTGGTGCACCCCGACCGCTACTGGGAGCTGGTCCACGACGGCCTGCTCGGCCGGCTCGCCGAGGCCGGCGTACGGGTCAGCCGGACCCGGATGATCGTGCCCGACCTGCTGCTGTTCGGCGACTTCCGGGCCGCCGTCACCCTCGTCGAGCCGGGCGTGTCGACGCTGTCGCTGCACCCCGGCGCCGGCCCGGACGGCGCCGACCTGGTGACCGCCGCGCTGCCGGTCGGGCTGGCGGTGCACCTGCCGCAGCACTTCCTGCTGCTGGACCGGCAGTGACGGCGACCGGACGGCCCCGCGTCCTGTACGTCACCGGCTGGTGCCGTAGCGGCTCGACGGTGCTCGGCAACCTGCTCGGCGAACTCGCCGGCGTCGTGCACGTCGGCGAGCTGCACTACCTGTGGCGCAACGGGGTGCTGCGGCAGGGCACCAACACCTCCTGCGGCTGCGGGGAGCAGGTCGCCGACTGCCCGCTGTGGAGCAAGGTGCTGGCCGCCGTCGCCGCCCCCGATCCGGGGCGGGTCGCCCGACGGATGCTCCACGTCCAGCGCGGCTACCTGCGTACCCGGCACACCGGCGCCCGGCTGCGCGAGTCGGCCGCACACCGGACCGCGCCGGCCGACGGTGCGCCGGCGGTGACCGCCGCCCTCGACCGGATGGTGGGCTGCTACCGGGCGATCACCGCACAGACCGGCGCCCGGCTGGTCGTCGACGGCTCGAAGTTTCCGGCCGAGGCCGCCGCCCTGCTCCGCCGCGACGACGTCGACCTGCGGATCCTGCACCTGGTCCGCGACCCGCGGGCCAGCGCGCACTCCTGGCGGCGGCGCAAGGCGTACATTCCGGCGATGGGCGTCACCCGCAGCACCTGCTACTGGACCGCCGCGAACGTCGCCTCCGACCGGATCGGGCGGGCCGCACCCGACCGCTACCTGCGGCTGCGCTACGAGGACTTCACCCGCGACCCGCGTACGGCGCTGGCCCGGGTGCTCGAGTTGGCCGGGCTGCCCGACCCGCCGCCGGTGACCGCCGACGGCGAGGCGGTGCTCGGCGTCAACCACACCGTCACCGGCAACCCGGACCGGCTGACGCACGGGCCGGTGCGGATCCGGCCCGACGACGGCTGGAAAACCCGGCTGCCGGCCGGTGCCGGGTTGCTCGCCACCCTGATCGCCAGCCCGGTGCTGGGCCGGTACGGCTACTCCTACCGTCGTTAGGAAGGCCACCCATGGATCTCGGAATAGCCGGCCGGGTCGCCCTGGTCGCCGGCGCCACCAGCGGCCTCGGTCGGGCCGCCGCCCGCGCCCTGGCCGCCGAGGGCTGCGCCCTGTCGATCTGCGCCCGCGACCCCGACCGGCTGGCCGCCACCGCCCGGGAGCTGACCGCCGCCGGGGCCGGCAAGGTCGGCACGTACGCCGTCGACATCGGCGACGAGGCCGCCGTCGCCGGCTGGGTGGCGCAGACCGCCCGCGACTTCGGCGCGGTGCACATCGTGGTCAGCAACGGCGGCGGCCCACCACCCGGCCCGGTCGACGCGTTCGGTCTCGACGGCTACCGCACGGCGGTGGAGACCGCGCTGCTGCCGCACATCGGACTCACCCTGGCCGCCCTGCCGCACCTGCGGGCCGCCGGCTGGGGCCGGATCCTGCTGGTCGCCTCGGAGACCGTCCGGCAGCCGATCCCGCACTACGGCCTGTCCAGCACCGTACGGCCCGGCCTGCTCGGCTTCGCCCGGTCGCTGGTCACCTCGCTCGGCCCCGGCGGGATCACCGTCAACGTGCTGGCGCCCGGCTATCACGACACGCCGGGGCTGCGTCGTCAGTTCGGTGCCGACGCCGACGCGCGGCTCGCCGAGATCGGGGCCGGCATCCCGCTCGGCCGGGTCGGTGACGCCGCCGACTTCGGCGCGGTCGTCGCCTTCCTCGCCGGGCGGCCGGCCGCCTTCGTCACCGGCACCTGCCTGCTCGTCGACGGCGGCGCCACCCGGGGAATCGGGTGACCGCCGCCCCGACCACCACCGGACCACGCTGGGGTGTCGTGGTCGGCGGGCTGCTGGTCACCCTGCTCATCGTCTTCGTGGCGTTCGGCGCGGTGGTGCCGGTGCTGCCACCGCTGGTGCTCGACCGGCTGGCCGGCTCGCAGTTCACCGTCGGGCTGACGTTCGCGCTGTCCGGCATCGCCGCGCTGCTCGGCCGCCCGTACGCCGGGCGGCTGGCCCAGCGGTACGGCAGCCGGCCGGTGATGGCCGCCGGCTGCGTGCTCGCCGCGCTGGTCGGTGCCGCCTACGCGGTGCCGGCCGGGCTGCCCGGCCTGCTGGCCGCCCGGGTACTGATGGGGCTGGCCGAGGCCGTCGTGTTCACCGCCGGCTCGGTGTGGGTGGTGGCGCTCGCCCCGACCCACCGCCGGGCCGAGATCGTCGGCTACTACGGGCTGGCGATGTGGGGCGGCTGGACGCTCGGGCCGGTGGTCGGGCACCTGCTGCGTACCGGGGCGGGTTATCCGGCGGTGTGGACCCTGGCCGCGCTGGCGCCGCTCGCCGCCGTCGCGGTCGTCGCCACCCTGCCCGGTACGGCACCCGGCGAGGCCGGGCCGGCCCGGCTGCTCCCCCGCCCCGTCGTCCTGCCCGGGACCGCCCTCGCCCTGTCGGCGTTCGGGTACGCCGCGCTCACCGGCTTCGTCGCCCTGCACCTGGCCGACCGGGGCATCGGCCACGGCGCCGTGCTGCTCAGCCTCTTCGGCGCCGCGTACGTCGTGGTCCGGCTGGTGTTCGGCCGGCTGCCGGACCGGCTCGGGCCACGCCCGGTCGTCGTCTTCTGCGGGCTCGCCGAGGCGGCCGGCCTGCTGCTGATCGCGCTCGCCCCGACGTTCTGGGTCGCCGCCCTCGGCGCGCTGGTCATGGGTGGCGGGTTCACGCTGCTCTATCCGGCGCTCGCGCTGCTGGTGATCCGCCGGTCGCCGGAACGGGACCGCGGCGTCGCGCTCGGCGCCTACACGTCGTTCTGGGATCTGGGGCTCGGCGCGGCCGGCCTGGTCACCGGCGCGGTCGCGATGATCGGGTACGGCTGGGTGTTCCTGCTGGCCGCCGGGCTGGCCGCGGCGACAGCGGCGGTCGGGGCGTTCGCCACAACGATGCGCGCGCCCGCCCCGCAGCGGGTATAACCGGGAGCCGTGCCCTCGGAGATCACCTCGACCCTGCGGTCCATCGCCCTGCCGGTCCTGCTGCCGACCACCCTCTACGGGATCGGGGTCGGCGCGATCACCCCGGTGATCGTGTTCAGCGCCCGGGACCTGGGTGCGTCGATCGGTGTCGCCGGGCTGGTCGCCGCGCTGCTCGGGGTCAGCCAGGTGGTCGGCAACCTGCCGTCGGGGCGGATCATCACCCGGATCGGCGAGCGGAACGCGATGATCTGGGCCGCGGTGGTGTCCGTGGCCGGTGCGCTGGCCTGTGCGCTGGCACCGGCGCTGTGGGTGCTGACCGTCGGGGTCGTCGTGATCGGCGTGGCCGGTTCGGTGTGGGGGCTGGCCCGGCAGACCTACCTGTCCGAGACGGTGCCGTACGTGGCGCGGGCGCGGGCCATGTCGACGCTCGGCGGGGTCAACCGGATCGGCTACTTCCTCGGCCCGTTCATCGGTGCCGCGGTGATGCAGTGGACCGGCACCGACGGGGCGTACTGGGTGTTCGTCGTGGCGGTCGCCGCGGCCGGGACGGCGGCGCTGACGCTGCCCGACGTCACCGCCGGACCGGTTCGCCGCGGCGCGCCGGACGTCGGCCTGCTGGCGGTGCTGCGCACCAGCCTGCCGCTGCTACGCACCCTGGGGGTGGCGGCGGTCCTGGTCGGCGCGGTCCGTGGGGCCCGCCAGGTGGCGTTGCCGCTGTGGGCCGACCACCTCGGCCTGGACCCGACGACGGCGAGCCTGATCTACGGGGCGGCCGCGGCGATGGACATGCTGCTGTTCTATCCGGCCGGCAAGGTCATGGACACGTACGGCCGGCGCTGGATCGGGGTGCCGTCGATGCTGGTCCTCGGCCTCACCCATCTCGCCCTGCCGCTGACCTCGACGGTGGCGTCGCTGACCGCGGTGGCGCTGCTGATGGGGCTCGGCAACGGCATCGGCAGCGGGGTGATGATGACGATCGGCGCCGACATCGCGCCGCCGGAACACCGGGCCACGTTCCTCGGCGCGTGGCGCCTCTGCAACGATCTCGGCGGCAGCGCGGGACCGCTGCTGGTCGGCGTACTCGGTACGGTCGGGGCGCTCGGCGCCGGAATCGCCGGGATGGGGCTGGTCGGCCTGGCCGGCGCCGCCGCCCTGCACCGCTGGACGCCCCCGCACCGCCCCCGGACCTGACCGGCCCGACTGGAGACATCGAGGACCTTCGCTTAATCTGGTCGTATGGCCCGTCGACTCCTGCGTACCCTCGCCGCCGCCCTGATCACCGCCGGCCTGGCGACCGCGCTCCTGCCCGCGGCCGCTGTTTCCGCCGCCCCGGGTTCCGCCGCCCCGGGTTCCGCCGCCCCGGGTTCCGCCGCCCCGGGACCCGCCGAGCCGGCGCCGCCGACCACGCTGAGCGGCCAGGTCCGCGGCGGCGACATCCTGTACGGAGTCGGCGGCGGCCGTTGCATCGTCGGCTTCACCGTGCCCGGCGGCTTCCTGGCCACCAGCGTCTGCGGGCCGGTCGGCACGACGATCACCAACGGCACCGGGGCCGCCGTCGGTCAGGTCGCCGCCTCGTCCTACCCGCAGATCGGCTATCTCCTCGTGCACCTGAACCCGGGCTGGGTGCCGGTCGGCCAGGTCCGCACGGCCGGCGGCAACGTCGCGGTGAAGGGGGCGACCGCCGTCCCGGTCGGCGGGGTCGTCTGCCGGTCCGGGCCGACCTCCGGGTGGCGCTGCGGCCCGGTCACCGGCCTCAACCACACCGTCAACTTCCCCGGCGGCGCCGTCCACGGCCTGACCCGCGTCAACATCTGCGCCGAGCAGGGGGAGGTCGGCGCGCCGTACCTGTCGACCACCGGGCAGGCGCAGGGCGTCCACGTCGGCGGGTCGGGCAACTGCCTGACCGGCGGGACCAGCTACTTCCTGCCGGTCAGGCCGGCCCTGGCAGCGTACGGGGTCGCGCTGCTGACCTCCTGAGCCGCCGACCCGGCCGGGTCGGCGGCCGCGGGCGCCGCTAGGCGTAGACGGTGTCGAGCCGCTCGCGCCAGACCTGTCCGGCCTTCTCGGCATCGAGGTTCCCGCCGAAGTGGTGCAGCGCGAGCCCGACCGGGGCGCCGAAGGCGTTGCGACCGAAGAACCGGTACATCGCGTCGTCGGTGCGCAGGCCGATGAAGTACGCGTCGCGGTAGTCGACCACGGCGTCGACCTCGCCGGCGTCGGGAAGGTCGACGCGGACCCGGTCGCCCTGCGCGACGTCGTCAGGCAGTCCCAGACCGCGGCGCAGGACCTCGAGGCCGTCGGGGGTGACCGAGGACGCGGGCGCGTCCGTGGCCAGGAAGGTGGCCGGCCGGCGGCTGAAGTGGGTCAGGTACTGCGCCAGGGTGTGCAGGTAGAAGTCGGTGTGCTTGCCGGCGCCGTCGTACTGGCTCTCCCAGTCGCCCTCGAAGATCCCGCTGTGGACGTAGCGCCAGTGCACGACACCGCCGTCGCGCGCCTCGATCTCCTGCTCCAGGTGGTTGAACCAGCCGTCCTCACCCTCGGTGCGCACGGCGAAGTGGCGCGGCGGGTCCCAGACGGTCACGGTGCTGCCGGGGCCGGCCGAACCACCGACCCGGGGCTCGAACTCGGCCGGCCACAGCCAGCCACCGCTGCCGGTGGTGATCGCGTCCCACATCTCCTCCGGGGTGGTGGACAGGTCGCCCTCCCGGACGATCTTGAACTCTCGAGACATTCCTAGTTCTCCTCGGTGACGCGGTTTTCGGTGTCGTCCGGCGCGGCCCGCCGGAGGCTGGGGTGCAGGGCGAGGACCAGGCGGTGGTCGCGCCCACCCGCAGCGTCCCGCGCGTGGTACTTGGCGAGCAGGTGGGTGACGGCCTCGGTCAGTTCCTCGGCGAACGCGGCCCGGTCGGCGGCCGAGCCGAACCGGACCTCGCTGTCGATGGCGAAGGTCGCCAGCCGCTTCCTCGCGGCGTCGGCGCCGGTGATCAGCTCGCCGACCTCGCGCACGAGTCGGGCGGCGAGGGCGAGCATCCACCGGGCGGAGAGCCGGTCGGGCGACCGGCCGGGGTCGGGCGCGACGGCCGCCAATGCGGTCGGCGAGATCACGTAGGACGCGGCGGTCGCCCGCATCACCCGCTCGGTGCAGTTGCCCTTGCGGCGCTCCTCGACCAGTTCGATCAGACCGTGCCGCTCCAGCGCCCGCAGGTGGTAGTTGATCTTCTGCCTGGTCAGGCCGACCCCCGCGGCCAGGCTGGTGGCGGACCCGGGCTCGGCCAGCGCGGCCAGCAGGCGGGCGCGGACCGGATCCAGCGACACCTCGGCGGCGGCCGGGTCGGCGATCACTGCGACGTCGTGCATGCGCCAACCGTGCCACCGACAAATATTCTTGTCAAGAAGAAGAACAAGTTCGGCCAGGGACCGACGTACGAATGACGGGAAGGATTCGATCGATCGACGGCGGCACCGCCCCGCCCACGCTGGACGCCCCGTGCGTCGGGCGCCCAGCGCGGGCGTCGTGCTCCCGCGATCGGGCGGGCGTCCGGCGACCGTCACGGCACGCCGTCACCCACCACCGATGCGCGCCCGCCGCCCCCGTCACGGCCCTGGACGGCCGTGCGGCGGCGTGCGCTCTCGCAGGACCCCGCCGGGCGCCGAACCGGCGCCGACCGTCGGCGGGTCTGCACGGGGCGCCCCACCGGTCGGCGGTGCCCCGGAGGGACGCAAACGGGCGGCCGGTCGCCTGACGTACGACCGTCGCCCGGGATAAGGGGTGTTGCACCACAGGGCACCACAAGACGAACGTCTCACTGCAAGTGCTCCCACGGCGACCCAAAGTGTCTGATGCGACGATCCACTAGGGCCAGTACCAACCTGTGCTAGAAACAGCATTTCGCATCCGCCCCGGTGGAGCGGGGCGCCGTACGCTGTCCGACCCGGTCAGCCGGGACGGTTGGGCACCGGCAGGCAGAACGCGAGCCGCAGCCCCGGGGCGTACGACGCCAACTGTGCGATCGTGACCTCGAAGGTCTTCAACTCCCCCGCCGACGTACGCACCTGCCACCGCTTGCCGACCGGATCGGCGGCGACGGCGGGGCTGCCGGCCCACAGCAGGCGGGCCCGCTCACTGACCCGGCACAACCGTTCCATGACCGGATCGGTCAGCCCGGCGGCCGGATACGCCGCCTGCGTCAACCGGTAACGGGCGACGAACTCCTCGGTCTCCCGCTCCCAGCCGACGACCGTCCGCCCCACCCGGCTGAACAGCCACGCGCCCAGGCTCGCGCCGGGTACGACGAACGCCGAGACCGGCGCCATCGCCGCGTTGACGACCACCACCGTCCAGTACCGGTCGAAGACCATGGCCGGCGCCGTACTGGAGTCGACCAGTCGTTGCAACACCGCCCGGTCGACCAGGGTCGGCGGTTCGGCGACCGGGTTGAGCAGGTTGTTCAGATAGGCCTGCTGGTCGGGATCGAGGCGCAGCGCCCGGACGATGCCCTCGGCCAGCCGCGGCCCGGGCACCCGTGCGCCCTGCTCCACGAGCTGGTACGCGCGGGGTGTGCAGCCGGCGAGCCGGGCCACCTCCACCTGGGTCAGCCAGGTGCCCTTCGACCGCGGCCCCGGCGGCAGGCCGAGCTCGGCGCGGTCGGCGGCCCGGCGGAGCCGGCGCAGCCAGTGCCCGATCCGGGGGTCGACGGCCGGCGGGACGATCTCGGACAGCGTCATCGTCCGGCCTCCCGCCGCGGACCGCACACCGGGCAGACGTCGCGCGACAGCCGACCAGGGCCGCTCTCCCCGTCCGGTAGCAGGAACGCGATCAGTCGACGCCCGTCGTCCGGCCGGCCCGGAGCCAGCGTGACCACCTCGACCCGTACGTGGTGCGCGGCGTCGTCACCCGGGCCGGGATCGGTGTGCCCGGGGCGGCGTAGCGCGTGGACCGGGTCCGACGGGGCCACCCCACCGCCGGCGTCCTCCCGCCAGGCCCGGTCGACGAACGGGCTCTGCACGCGCAGCCCGGCGACCAACGACCGCAGCGCCGGGTCGTCCGGCCAGGCCACCCGGGCCTCCCGGAGCCGGTCGAGGAAGAAGCCGGCGAAGTCCCGCTCCCAGTCGACCAGCACGTGCCGGGCGTGCGGGTCGCAGAACAGCCACCACGCGACGTTGCGCCGCTCCGGCTCGACCCGGTCGAAGTCGACGAACCACTCGGCGATCGCGCGGTTGGCCGCGAGCACCCGCCAGGCGGCGTCGGTGACACACGCCGGGTGGGGATAGAGCTGGTCGACCAGGCGGGCCAGCCCCGGGTCGACGTCGGTGGCGTAACGCTGTGCGGGCGGGGTCGACCGGGCGGCGAGCATCCACAGGACATGCCGCTCGTCCGGGCCGAGCCGCAGCGCGACGGTGACCGCCTGGAGCAGCTGCGCCGACGGGGAACGCAGCCGGCCCTGCTCCAACTGGCTGATGACCCGGGTGGAGTAGCCGGTCGCCTCCGCGAGGTCGTCCTGACTCAGTCCCGGCCGGCCGCCGACCCTGGGCACCAGGCCGACGTCGGTCCGGTCGAGCCGGAGCCGGCGGGCCCGGAGGAACGATCTGAGCAGTTCGACCCGCTCCTGGTCGGCCCCGCTGACCGGCGCACTCGCCACCTCATTCACCACCACAGGCAGGGGCCGGCGTCAGCCCTCGAACACGTGCTCACGTCGCCACCGAAAGTGTGCCCGATGGGACGGTCGTGCGGGGGGCCGCCCCGACGGGGCAACATATCGATAAGTATTTACGTCTCGGACATGGGGAGGCAGTTGGGCAGGGCCATCATTTGCCTCCTTCGTCCGGATCACAGAAAGGGTCACGTATGACGTCCAACCGCTTCGCCGCGCCCGTGTGGTCGCTGTTCAGAGCCGTGATCGGCCTACTCTTCGCCTGTCACGGTGCCGCCACCGTGCTCGGCGTCTTCGGCGGGGCCCGCGGCACCGGGCAGGCCGTCGAGGTGGGCACCTGGCCCAACTGGTGGGCCGGGTTGATCCAGCTCGTCTGCGGCGTGCTGGTGCTCGTCGGGTTCGCCACCCGGCCGGCGGCCGTACTCAGCTCCGGCTCCATGGCGTACGCCTACTTCGTCGTACACCAGCCGACCAACCTGCTCCCGATCGAGAACGGTGGGGTGAACTCCGCCCTCTACGCCTGGGCGTTCCTGGCCATCGCCGTACTCGGTGCCGGGCCGTGGTCCCTCGACGCGCTGCTGGGCCGGCGCGGCAACCGGGCCGGGGCACAACCCGTACCGGCCAACGGCTGACCACCGCCCAACACCGGCCGGGCCTGACCACCCCGGCCGTACCAACAGCGACAACCCCGCCTGACACCACGACAACCCACCTGACACCGACACCCGCCGGACACCGCGACGGCGCCCGGCCCCGATTCGGTAAGGTCTTCCCCGGGCCGTGACTGGCGCGCTGGGATGGGCACAACCATCGGGGAGCGGCCCCGTCACCACGACGAATGCCGAGCGCCTGGGCCCTCAACCGCAACCGGAGGTGCCATGTCGTCGCTCAACGCCGAGTCCACCGCCTACCGCAGCGCACTGGACGTCGTCCGTACGGTCGAGCCCCGGGTGGCCGACGCGATCGCCGCCGAACTCGCCGACCAGCGGGCGTCCCTCAAACTCATCGCCAGCGAGAACTACGCCTCCCCCGCCGTGCTGCTCGCCATGGGCAACTGGTTCAGCGACAAGTACGCCGAGGGCACGATCGGCCGCCGCTTCTACGCCGGCTGCCGCAACGTCGACACCGTCGAGGCGATCGCCGCCGAACACGCCCGTGAGCTCTTCGGCGCCCCGCACGCGTACGTGCAGCCGCACTCCGGCATCGACGCCAACCTGGTCGCCTTCTGGGCGATCCTCGCCGACCGGGTCGAGGCACCGGCCCTGCGCAAGGCCCAGGCCCGGCAGGTCAACGACCTGACCGAGGAGGACTGGTTCGCGCTGCGCCGTGAGCTGGGCAACCAGCGCATGCTCGGCATGTCGCTCGACGCCGGCGGTCACCTCACCCACGGCTTCCGCCCGAACATCTCCGGCAAGATGTTCGACCAGCGCAGCTACGGCACCGACCCGGCCACCGGGCTCATCGACTACGCCGCCCTGCGCCAGACCGCCAAGGAGTTCAAGCCGCTGGTCCTCGTCGGCGGCTACTCGGCCTACCCGCGCAAGGTCAACTTCCGGATCCTGCGGGAGATCGCCGACGAGGTCGGCGCCACCTTCATGGTTGACATGGCCCACTTCGCCGGCCTGGTCGCCGGCAAGGTCTTCACCGGCGACTTCGACCCGGTCCCGTACGCCCACATCGTCACCACCACCACCCACAAGTCGCTGCGCGGCCCGCGCGGCGGCCTGGTGCTCTGCCAGCCCGAACTCGCCGACCAGGTCGACCGCGGCTGCCCGATGGTGCTCGGCGGCCCGCTGCCGCACGTCATGGCCGCCAAGGCGGTCGCGCTCGCCGAGGCCCGGCAGCCCACCTTCGCCGACTACGCCCAGCGGATCGTGGACAACGCCCAGGCGCTGGCCGAGGGGCTGCTGCGCCGCGGCGTACGGCTCGTCACCGGTGGCACCGACAACCACCTCGTGCTCATCGACACGACCGGCTTCGGACTCACCGGCCGGCAGGCCGAGCAGGCGCTGCTCGACGCGGGCATCGTGACCAACCGCAACTCGATCCCGCAGGACCCGAACGGCGCCTGGTACACCTCGGGCATCCGGATCGGTACGCCCGCGCTGACCACCCGTGGCCTCGGCACCGCCCAGATGGACGAGACCGCCGACCTGATCAACACCGTGCTCAGCCAGACGAAGCCGGGCGTCGGCCCCGACGGTGCGCCGTCCAAGGCCAAGTACGTCCTGGACCCCGCCCTCGCCGACCGGATCGCCAAGCAGGCCGACGAACTGCTCGCCGGCTTCCCGCTCTACCCCTCGGTCGACCTGGGCTGAGCCGACGCCGCCACACATCCCCGCCACACTCCCCCGCCCCGGGCCCAACGCCCGGGGCGGGCCCTTTCCCGGGCGACCTCCCCCTCCCCGCGCGATGCGACGCCCCCTGCCGCGCGATCAAGGGGATGTATCACCCATTCCGCCCCCACAAGGGGACAACAACTCCTTGATCAGCGGGCAGAGTGGCAGGTCGGGCCGGAGGGAGTTCGGTTCTTTCGGGACCACGACGGGAAATTTCAGTTTCCTATCGGGTCTTGTCTGGCGCTGCGTCGAGATTTAACGTCATCGCAACCACCGCCGCCGGTCGGCGACGCCCGTCCCCCAGTGCCCGCCGGGCCGGCCTCGTGAGAATCGAGTCGCCATCGATGTCTGACCAGCATGGGCAACACCCCCACCAGCCGGGCCCGCGACGCCGGATCCGGGCCGTCGTCGCCGGATCGTTCGTGGTCGCCCTCGGCGCCGGCACCCTCGCCGCGCACCCCGCCCTGGCCACCACCGACCCGCCGGGCCCGCCCGGCGTCGAGACGGTCGCCGGTCTTCCGCCGCACCTGACCGCCGGCCGCGGCGCGACCGTGCCGTTCGTCGAGCAGGAGGCGGAGAACGCGGTCACCACCGGGGAGATCATCGGACCGGACCGCAACGCCTACACGCTGCCGTCGGAGGCCTCCGGGCGGCGGGCGGTCAAGCTCGACGCCCCCGGCGAGTGGGTGGAGTTCACCCTGACCCGCGACACCAACTCGCTCAACGTCCGCTACGCGATCCCGGACGCCGAACGGGGCGGCGGCATCACCGGCCCGCTCGACGTCTACCTCAACAACCAGCGTCGGCACACGATCACGCTCACGTCGGAGTTCTCCTGGCTCTACAGCACGTACCCGTTCTCCAACGACCCGCAGGCGGTCCCGCCGGACGACTGGTGGATCCCGGAACCGCGCCCGGTCACCACCCCGTTCCGGCCGCACCACTTCTACGCCGAGCAGCGGCTCCTGCTCGGCAAGACCCTGCACGCCGGTCAGAAGATCAAACTGAAGCTGCCGCACGACTCGACGCTGCCGTGGGCGGTCATCGACCTGGTCGACTTCGAGATGGTCGCCAAGCCGAAGAAGATGCCGCGCGGGGCACTGTCGGTGCTGGACTTCGGGGCCGACCCGACCGGCACGCGGGAGTCCGCCGACGCGTTCGACGCCGCCGTGGCCGCCGGCCGTGAGAGCGGCCGTACGGTGTTCATTCCGAAGGGGACGTACCAGGTGAACCGGCATGTCGTCGTCGACGGCGTGACCGTCACCGGCGCCGGCAACTGGCACAGCGTCGTACGCGGCGACGGGGTCGGCTTCTACGGGAAGTGGGCCGCCGACGGCGGTAGCCACGACGTGCACCTGTCCGACTTCGCGATCATCGGCAACATCCGCGAGCGCCGCGACGACCTCCAGGTCAACGGAATCGGCGGAGCGCTCGGCGGCGGGTCCACGGTGGAGCGGCTCTACATCCAGCGGACCAAGGTCGGAATGTGGTTCGACGGCCCGTTCCACGGGCTCACCGTCCGCGACAACGTGATCGTCGACCAGATGGCGGACGGGCTCAACCTGCGGCGCGGCATCTCCGGCGTACGGGTCACCAACAACTTCCTGCGCAACCTCGGCGACGACGGGCTGGCGATGTGGTCGCACTTCGTCAAGAACCCGGACGGGACCCCGGAGACGTCGGAGGAGGCCGACCAGGACCACGACAACGTCTACGACCACAACACCGTGATCGCCCCGGTGCTGGCCAACGGCATCGCGATCTACGGCGGCCGGGACAACGTGGTCTCCGACAACGTCGTCGCCGAGACCGTACGCGAGGGTGGCGGCCTGCACGCCGGCTACCGGCACGGCTCCACCCGGTTCTCCGGCACGCTCACGTTCGCCCGCAACACGACGGTGCGGGCCGGCGTACTCGACCTGAACTGGAACTTCGGCGTCGGCGCGCTGTGGTTCTACTCGCTGGACGGTCCGATGGACGCCCGGATCGACGTCGTCGACAACTCCTTCCTGGACAGCACCTACTCGGCGATCATGGCGGTGAAGGGGCACCCGGAGGCGCACTCGGTGAGCAACATCCACGTCGACGGGGCCTGCATCGACGGCGCCGGCACGTACGCCCTGCAGTTGCAGGTGGCCGGAGCGGGCAGCTTCACCGGCGTGGAGGCCCGCAACCTCGGGGTCGCGGGCACCTGGCGCGGTGACCCGTTCGAGATCACCGACGGCGGCGGCAACTCCGGCTGGCAGAACGACATCCGCTGGAACTGGCCGATGGACACCGCCCGCCCGGTCGCCCCGCCGACGAACTGCGCGTGACGCCGCCGGCCGGTCCGTCCACCCGGACGGGCCGGCCGGCCCGGGCGTTCAGGCCGCCGGCGCGACCACCGACCGGCGTCGGCGGGACCGCCGCGACCGCAGGACCCGCCACACCGTGCGCGGCGCGAGCAGCCGGGTCGGCGGGTCGATCAGATTCAACACCCGCAGGAACGCCGCGCCCAGTTCCGGGTCGCCGGCCGCCCCGGCGTGCACCCGCTCCACATAGGCGTTGACGAACCGCACCTTCGGCGTACGGCGGCCGGGCACCGCCGGGAAGCGCAGGTCGGTGCCGACCGAGATCGACCACGGGCCGTCGATGACCCGGGCGGCGCCCTGGAAGAACCTGCGCGCCAACCGGGTGCCACCCGCCGCGAGCAGGTTCCGCAGCAGCAGTGCCTGCAGCGCCGCCACCGTCATCCCCTGCCCGTAGATCGGGTTGAAGCTGCACAGCGCGTCGCCGACCACCAGGTAGCCGTCGGGGAACCGGCGCAGCCGTTCGTACCGGCGGCGCAGGCTGGCCGGGAAGCGCATCCGGACCGGCGGGGACACCGGCACCGCGGACCGGATCAGGGCGCCGATCTGCGGTGCGGCGAGCGTCTCGGCGTAGCGGACCATCTCCTCGTCGTCGTGCGGCGGCTCCTCGCCGAGCATGCCGGAGATGGCGACGGCGAACCGGTCGCCCTCCTGTACGGCGACGATCCCGCCGCGGGGCAGCGCCGGGGTGGCGTTGGTCAGGGCGCCGAGCAGTCCCTCCAGCTGGTCGGGCTCGCGGCGGTAGGTGCGGGTGACGTACGTGACGTCGACCCGGACCTGTTCCTCGGGCGCCGGTTCGTAGCCCAGTCGGTCGAGCCAGACCGGGCTGCGTGACCCGCGCCCGCCGGCGTCCACCACCAGGTCGGCGTCGATCGTGGACTCCTCCGCTCCCCGGCTCGGGGCAGTACCCGTACGCCGGTGACCCGGCGGGAGTCGGGGGTGGCGGTGAGGCCCAGTACCTCCGTCACGGGCAGGAGGGTCACATTGGACAGTGCGGCGACCCGGGACCGGACGACGTGTTCGAGCAGCGGCCGGCTCATTCCGAACGCGATCATCGGCGACGGCGCGCGACGCATCCGGTGCCCGTCGTTGTACCAGTGGACGTCGTCCTGGAGGTCGACCATGGCGCCGCCGCGGGCGGCGATCTCTTCGGACAGTCCGGGAAAGAGTTCCTCGAGCACCTCCCGGCCCCGGGCGAGCAGGACGTGCAGTTGCCGGCCCTGCGGTACGCCCCGGCGCGCTGCCGAGCCGTCGGACAGCGGGTCGCGGTCGACGATGGTGACATTTGCGTACGTCTCACTGAGGGCGCGGGCGGCCAGCAGTCCTCCGATGCTGGCACCGACCACCACGGCCCGGTCCGCGTGGGTCATCCGGGCAGCCTACGGGGGCGGGACGGCCGATCGACGGATCCTGTTCCCCACCCGCAAGACACCGCTGCGAAATACACCTATTGCCGGGATTGTCGCCCTGCTACGTCGGTCGCTGTAGGTCCCGCGCGAATCAATTCCTTCGCCGAAATTCGCGCGCCGCCGGAAGTAATGTCCGGAACGAAGCGGCACGGCCAAGGAGGCACCGATGAATGCTTTTCGATCGACCCTGCGGATCTCAATAGGCGCCACCATCGTGGTCGGCGCGTTCGCCTTTTCCGGCCCCGCCTGGGCGGAAATCAACTATCCGCCGTCGGGCTCCACACGGGCCGTCGAGACCCCGGAGGTGAGCGGCCGCGGCACCCCCGGAAGCACCGTCACGATCTACGCCAAGCAGGCCAACGACCAGGTCTTCGGCTGCTCGGTGGTGGTGCCCGCCAGCAGCGAGTGGGCCTGCACCTTCATGAACCCGGTCCCGCCCGGCACCTGGCGCTTCGACGCTCTCGAGGTGAACCCCGACCACTCCGCGACCAGCACGTCGGTGGCCGGCGTCGTGATCACGGCCCCCGATCCCAACCAACCCGACGAGCGGGCACCGGAGACCGAGGAGGCTCGGCCCGAAGCCGAGGAGGACCCCTGGGCCGACGAGCCGTGGGAGGACGAGGACGCCTGGGCCGACGAGTCGGCCGAGGCCACGGCGGCGGCGCAGGACCCGACCCCGAGCACGTCGGCCAAGAGCCTGCCGACCACCGGCACCGGCCCGGGGATCGCGCCCTTCCTGCTCGCCGGTACGGCACTGCTCGGAACCGGCGTGGCGACGCTCATCTGGGTCGGAAGACGGCGCCCGGTGCAGGAGTGACCGGACCCGGTGCAATTGAAAAACGGCCAGCCGGCCACCCCGGAATTCCGCCGACGGCCGCGAAAGAATGCGGCCGGGCGAAAATAGAAATGTCCACCACCAACGGACAGCCATTTTCACAACGCGTTTCCGCAACACGGATCCCGACCAACTTGTCAACCTGGACAACGCGCCCGCACCGGATCAGGGGATAATCCCGGGAGCCGGAAGAGAGGGTTGGACGGGTGGACGTCATCGAGAACGGCCCGCCGGAGCCGAGGTGGACACCGCCGGGCTGGCTCGCCACGCTCGCCCTCGCGCTGGTCGGCGCGGTCGTCGTGGCCGGGTTCCTCGGCCTGCGGGCCTCCGGGCCGGACGGGTCGGCCGACAGCGGCCGACCCGCCGCGAGCCGGACCCCGGCCGCCGCACCGGACGGACCGGCGACGCCGGGTGTTCCCGCAGCACCGCTCGCGCCGTGTCCCGTCGACCTCGCCGGGCCGGCCACCGCCGACGGGCCCCCGGTCGCCGCACTCGCCGTGGACGACCACAACGGGCAGACCGTCGAACGCTGCGTCCCGGGCGCGCAGGACGGGCCGTGGACCGCCGTCGTCCGCCGTACCTCGGGGGTGCTGGGACGCGGGAGCGCGGTCGTGACGTACCCGGTCGACCCCGGCCCGCCGCCGGTGCGGACCGTGCCGGTCGGCGGGGTCGACGCGGACGCCGGCGACGGGTGGCTGGTGTGGCCGCTCGGCGACCGGCACGCCCGGGTCCGCGGCGACCTGGCCGAGGCCGAACTCGCCCGGATCGCGGTGGCCACCACCGTCGTCGACGGCCGGCCGCTGGTCGACGCGCCGGCCGGCTTCCGGTTGGTCCACACCGGGCCGTACCGGTCGCCGACCGTCCGGGAGGTCCGGTACGGCACGGTCACCCTCGACGAGCAGGCGGCGCTCGGCAGCGGCCTGCTCGTCGTCGGCCTGCGCACCGGCGGCGGGCTCGAGGACCTGATGCACCTGACGACCACCGTGGACGCCGGCCTGGTCGCCGGCCGGCCGGCACGGGCGTTCACCGGCCTGCTCGGCGGCAACGCCGCCCTCGCCTGGGAACCGGCTCCCGGCCTGGTCGGCTACGTCCTCTACAGCGGCGCGCAGTGGAACGACGACGCCACGGCCGCGATGCGCCGGGTGGCCGAACGCGCCGTCCCGCTCGACGCGACCAGGTGGCGGGCCTCCGGGCCGTTCGTCGTCGAGGACCACGACCTGCCCGGCTGACCACCCGCCCGCACCACCGCGCCCGCCTGCGCGATCAAGGGGATATCTCGGGAATTCCGGCCGGGAAAGGCCACGACTACTCCTTGATCAGCGGGGCGGCCGCGGTGTGGTCGGTCCTCGCAGAGCCCGGTCCCCATCGAGCCCGGACCGCCGCTTGCTCGGTCGCCGCCCGCAACCGACCGCCGATCCAGAACGTCTGTCGCTGCCAGGGCGACCACAAACGTTCTAGATCCATGAGGTGCGAGGGCTGAACGCCCGGAACCGGCGGTGGCGGCCCCGACGCGTACGCCGGGCCGTCGCCGCCGCCCGCGTGGGCGACGTCGCTGGCGATCGGCACGCACCCGCTGTGGTTCGGGTCGCAACCCGCGAGGTCAGTTTCGAACGTACGACTTCAACGCCTCGAGGTGGTCGGGCAGGCCGTAGGAGCGGACGACCTCGTTCAGGTTGACGTAGACAGTCCCGGGCTGGTCGCCGTGCCAGGCGAAGTCGGCCGCGGCCAGTCCGGCGACCGCCCGCCGCTGCCGGTCGGTCAGCGCGGTGAACGGGGTGCCGGCCGCCACCCGCCCGTCCGGGAACGCGGCGCCGAGCAGCGCCGACACCAGCGGCACGGCCGGGTACGGCGGCGTCGTCGGCAGCGCGGTCAGCACCGCGTCGACGGCCCGGTCGGCGTGCCCGGCGGACTGGGCGAGGGCGAGGGCGGCGTAGCCCGGCAGGTTGCCGTCGAGGAACGGCAGCCGGTTGCGCCTGGTCGTCGCCTCCGCGGTCATGGTCTCCACCAGCACCGACACCACCCGGTCGGGGTCGGTCGCGCCGAGCCGGGCGGCCGCGATCGCGGCGGCGGCCCGGACGACCGGGGCCGGATCGTCGAGCGCCGCCGCCACGCCCGTGTCGCCGGGGCCGGCCACCAGCCCGTACGCGATCAGGGCGGTGGCCCGGACGACGGGTGCGGTGTCGGCGCGGGCCCGGTCGAGCAGCGCCGGCGCCAGCGTCGCGGCCTCCTCGGGGAACCACCCGAGCAGGTGGGCGCAGGCGGTGCGGACCCGGACGTCCTCGTCGTCGAGCAGCGGCAGCAGGTGCGGCAGGTCGGCGCGGACCGCGTCGTAGGCGTCGACCGCCCACTGCTGGTTGGCGGTGACGAGCTGCGGGTCGAACAGCGACGCCTCGAACTCGCGGGACTTGCGATCCTGGTCGTCGGTGGCGGCCGCGACCCAGGCGGCGACCCGGGCCTGTTCGGCGTCCGGGTCGGTGGCCCGCAGCCGGTCGAGTTCGGCACGTTGTTCGAGGATCGGCAGCCCGTCGGGCAGCCACGACTCGTCGTAGCCGATCGCGATGCTGGCCAGCAGGCTCACGATCTCGTCCCGGCCGGCGGTGGCCCGGTCGACGGCGAGTCCGGTGAGGAACGGCACCGCGTACGCCGTCGCCTCGTAGCGGGATCCCTGATGGAAGATGTTGCCGTACAGGGTGTGCAGGGCCTTGTCGACCTCGGCCGGGTCGGTGGCGGCCAGCGCCCGCAACTGGTCCGGCACGTCGCCGGCGGGACCGTAGGCGTGTTCGAGCCCGGCCCAGTCGATGTCGCCGATTGCCTGCAGGTCCTTCACACGTGCCTCCCCCGTCGGGCCCCATCCGCCGACGCGAGCGTAGTGCCCGGCGGGCGGTTGCCGGGGCAGGGGTCACGGCGTGGCGGCGGGCTGCCGGGACGGCCTTCGGGGGCATGATCGGCGCGGCCGGCGGGTAGGAGTCCCGGAACGACGAGCCGACCGGAGGGTGACCATGCAGCCGTTCATTTTCGACCCGTGGCTGTGGCGCGACCCGGCGATCCTCGCCGGTGGCTACCGCGGCGCGGCCGCCGACGAGGGTCCGACCGAGCAACGCCGGGAGGCCGAGACCGACGAGGGCGGCCCGGGGACCGAGATCGACCTGGTCGGGTACGAGGTGGCGGCGACCGACGGCGACATCGGCTCGATCGAGGAGGCGCCCCCGGACGCCGGCCACCTGATCGTCGACACCGGCCCGTGGATCTTCGGCCGGCGGGTGCTGCTCCCGGTCGGCACGGTCACCCACGTCGACCACCTGAACCGGACCGTGCACGTCGACCGGACCAGGGACCAGGTGAAGGAGGCGCCCGCGTACAACCCCGACACCGGCGCCGCCGTCGACTTCCGCAAGCAGGTCGGCGACTACTACACGACCAGCTACCGGGACGGCGGGCCGGTCGGCGGAGCGTGACCGGTCACCGGTGCGGCGCGTGACGGGCGCCGCACCGGACCGGTTCGTATGCTCGCGGTATGGAACTGCGGATCTTCACCGAACCTCAGCAGGGTGCCACCTACGACCAGTTGCTCGCCGTCGCCCGGCTGGCCGAGGACGCCGGCTACGGCGCCTTCTTCCGCTCCGACCACTACCTGATGATGGGTGAGGCGCCCGGCCTGCCCGGCCCGACCGACGCCTGGGTGACGCTCGCCGGCCTGGCCCGCGACACCAGCCGGATCCGGCTGGGGACGCTGATGACGGCCGCGACGTTCCGGCTGCCGGGGCCGCTGGCGATCGCGGTCGCGCAGGTCGACCAGATGAGCGGGGGCCGGATCGAGTTCGGCATCGGCAGCGGCTGGTTCGACGCGGAGCACACCGCGTACGGCATTCCTTTCCCGCCGCTCGGTGAGCGGTTCGACCGCCTGGAGGAGCAGCTGGCGATCATCACCGGGCTGTGGGAGACGCCGGTCGGGCACACCTTCGACTTCAGCGGCAAGTACTACCAGCTGTCGGACTCCCCCGCGCTACCGAAGCCGGCGCAGTCGCCGCGCCCGCCGGTGCTGCTCGGCGGCCACGGCGCGAAGCGCACCCCGCAGTTGACGGCCCGGTACGCCGACGAGTTCAACGTGCCGTTCGCCGGCGTCGACGACACCCGTACCCGGTTCGAGCGGGTCCGGGCCGCCTGCGCCGAGGGCGGCCGCGACCCACGCAGCCTGCGGCTGTCGAACGCGCTGGTGCTGTGCTGTGGTCGTACCGAGGCGGAGGTGAACCGGCGCGCGGCGGCGATCGGCCGGGAGCCGGACGAGTTGCGGGCCAACGGCCTGGCCGGCTCGCCGGCCGAGATCGTCGACAAGATCGGCCGGTACGCCGAGATCGGCACCGAGCGGGTCTACCTGCAGGTCCTCGACCTCGACGACCTGGCCCACGTCGAGCTGGTCGCCGCCGAGGTGTTGCCGCAGGTGTGAGGTCCGTGTCGCCGGGAACCCGGGTCGGGCGCCACCGGCGGGTGGCGGCCGGCGACGGGGGGCCGCGCGATCGACGTTCCGCTGACGTATGACGCCCGCGAGCGGGGGCTGGCCGGTGACGGGGTCACCAACGACCAGCCCGCGTTCGCGCGGGCGGTGCACGAGCTGGGCGCCGGGTACGCCGCCGACGGCCGGCCCCGGGTGCTGCGCTGCCCGCCCGGCGTCTATTCGATCCGCGACGCCGGCACGGTGTGGCGCAGCGGCGTGTCGCTGATCGGCGCCGGTGCCGGGCTGACCCGGTTCGTGCTCGCCAATCCCGGCAACCGCGCCGACCCCACCCCGCTGGCGTTCTTCACCGCCGAGCAGCACGGCGCCGGCCGGGACAACCCGGTCGTCGACTGCACGTTCGCCGGGTTCGAGATCGACGGCACCGGCGTCGAACTGCCCGACTACGACGTGCTCGCCAAGGGGCTCGGGCTGCAGTACGTGCTGCGCGGGCGGTTCCGCGACCTCTACATCCACGGCACGGCGGCGACCGGGTTGGGCTGCGACTTCCTGCAGGACTGCGTGATCGACGCGGTGGTGGTGATCGACTGCGGGCGGCTCGACGTACACCACGAGAAGGGCGGTGCCGGGATCGGCGTCGGGGTCGGCGGGTGGGGTGACGTCGAGCGGCTCACGGTCACCAACTGCACCGCCGTCGGCAACGGCCAGAGCGGGATCTTCTTCGAGCTGCAGGACGCGGCGTGGGACCGGCCGCGCGGCATCCGGGTGTCGGGCTGCCACGCCGAGGGCAACCGGTTCGGCGTCTCCGACTGGGGCGCCGACGGGCTGCTGGTCTCCGGCTGCACGCTGGTCGGCAACGTGGAGGCCGGCTTCGACGTCTCCGGGGAGGGCACCGTCGGCGTCGGCGGCCGGGGCGGGATCGTCACCGACTGCCTCGTCGACGGCAACACCCTCGACGGCGTGAGCATCGGCAACACTCCCGGCCCGTACACCGTGCGCGGCAACCGGATCAGCGGCAACGGCCGGTACGGGTACCGCCAGCACGACCTGCCGGGCTCGATGGGCCCGGCGGGCGGCATCGCCGTAGACGGCAACGACGTCTGGGGCAACGGCCTGGACGGGATCCGGTTCGACTGCGCGGTCACCGACGCGGTGGTGACGACCAACCGGGTACGGCACAACGGGATGCAGACCGGGCCCGCCTGCTCCGGCTCGGGAGCGACGGTGACGTACGGGCCGGCGTCGCTGACCGACACCGCGGCCCGCTGGCCGGTCGACGGCCACCGGGGCAAGACGGTGACGGCCGGGTCGGTGACCGCGTACGTCGCCGGCAACTCCGCGACCACGCTCACCCTCGGCCGGTCGCACGGTGCGCGGCACGGGTGGCACGGTCCGGTACCGTCGGCCGGTACGGCGTACCGGTTGCCGGCCCCGCCGCCGGTACGGGCCGGGATCGCCGTCGCCGCCGCGCTGGTCCGGTCGACGGTCAGCCGGAACCGGCTCTGGGACGATCCGGGGCACGCGACACAGACCCACGGCCTGTGGCTGACCGGGGGCGGTGCCCGGTCGGCGGGCCGGACGGAGGGCAACGACCTCACCGGCAACGCGGTGGGACCGACCCACGTGGACGCTCCCCGCGACTGACCCCCACCAACCGACCGCCAACCGATCGCCAACCGCATCCGCCACTGTGGATCCTCCGATTCCCGCGCCACGGGGATCATCACCTGAAATGGGGGGATCCGAAGTGAGGTCATCCGTACCCGAACCGGCGTCCGGCGGCCGGCGGCGTCGACGATGGGGCCGTGCCGCCGTCGCCGGCGCCGCCGTCGCCGCCCTGGTGGTGGGCAACGCCTCGGTCGCGTACGCCGCCGTGGACTGGCAGGAGACCGCGCTGCGCGACAGCCTGTTCGCGGTGCATCTCAGTGGTCACGGCACCGATCCGACCAGCACCCGGCACATGGTGGTGTCGGCGGCGCTGCTCGACTGGCGGGCCGCCAACGGGCAGGCCACGGTCGACCAGACCCGCACCGTCCTCGACCAGCTCGACACGGCGGTGACCCAGAAGCACGGCACCGTCAGCGTCGGCACGGCGTACGGCTACGTGGTCCGGGGCACCGAGGCGGCGCTGGCGGTGCCGGCGCTGGCCGGGGTGCCGACGCCGAACCTGTCGGCGATGCTGGCCAGCACCTGGGGCGACGAGCTCAGCGCCGACGCCGTCAACCGGCACCAGGTCACCGGCGCCTACCAGAGCTACGCCTACCTGGACCGGCTCTACGACGAACAGAACCGGATCTTCGTACGGACGAGCCACGTCGGCCAGCAGGACCCGGTCCTCGCCGCCGCCTGGGACGCGAAGATCGGCGCCGCCACCGGGGTGACGCTGAACGCCTCGCTGGAGACGCTGGCGGCCAGCCCGCGGCTGCCGGCGGGCCTGGACATCGAACGCCTGCACGACCTGCGGCAGAGCCCGGAGGCCTACAAGACCGAGGCGCACCGCCAGGTCGAACAGCTCTACCACGCGCTCAACGTCCAGATCGACGAGTCACGGGCCGCCGCGAAGGCGATGTCCGACGCCAATCCGGTGGGTACGAAGGTCGACGACGCCACGGCCCGGGCCCAGCTCGAGGCGGCCAAGGCGGCGGCCGAGGCGCGTAAGCCGAAGATCGAGGCGGCCGGCAAGGGCATCGAGATCCTGACCACGCTGATCGGCTTCTTCGACAAACCGGCCGCCAAGCAGGTCGCCGCCGTCGGCAAGGCGGGAATCACGATCGCGACGGCGATCAGCGAGTACCTGCCGAAGATCGCCGGCAAGGGCGTCGCGGAGGCGATCAGCTCGCTGGGTTCGGTGGTGCTGACCGGCAACATCCTCGGCGCGGTGATGACCCTGTCGCAGGCGTTCTTCGCCGGGCCGAGCCCGGAACAGCTGATCCTGGAGGAGATCGCCAAGGTCCGGCAGGACATCAAGGAACTGCGCACCGAGATGCACAAGCGGTTCGACGCGATCGAGAAGACGCTGGTCACCGTCTACGACGAGATGATCCGGCAGTTCGAACTGCTGCAGGGCCCGCTCGACGACATCCGGTCGCGGCTGGCCGGCATCCAGAACGTCCTGCTCTCCCTCGACGCGAAGATCGACGCGGTGGCGACCAGCACCCACACCGCGCTGGTCGAGATCTCCATGCAGGACTTCAACCACCAGGTCGAGACCTACCTGGGCTACGAGACGAAGTCCGGGCGGGAGCTGACGAACTTCGACGCGTACTGGAACGCGGTGTCGACGTTCTTCCGGTACGGCAACGACAACGCGGCGAAGGCACCGCTGGCACTGAGCCAGGGCGAGACCGGCGCCGCCGCCGGGGACCTGGTCAACACCATCCGGAACCGCTCGGCGTACGGGTCGCTCTACCTGCTCACCGCGCTGGCCCGCGACCGCGGCTGGGCGCCGGACCTGCCGCTGCCCACCGTCGCCGACTCCCGGTACGGCGTTCCGAACGCCGGGGCGTGGCTGGCCGCGTCCCGCGCCTACGTCGGCATGACGCACCAGAACGAGGCGATGGCCGCCGGCGGCACCGTGCAACGGACCCGGGACCTCCAGAGCCGGGGGCGGGAGATCCTGACCACCTCGCGGTCGTTCAGCGCCCCGGTGAACGGCGGCACCAACCCGCTCTACACCAACCTGCTGAACACCTACCGGGCCGACCTGAACGCGGTCAACGCCGAGGTGGCCGCCATCCGCGGCCGGGTCGGCATGGACGGCAGGTACGACCCGTTCGGCGTCGCGCACCAGGCGCCGCCCGGCCGGGTCACCACCGCGGCGGTGCCCACGACGACGTCGTGCGGCGCCACCGGCGGCGGGGTCGTGACGGCCGCCCCGCTGCTCGACGGGATGCCGAACCAGTTCCACACGGCGTTCACCGTGCTGCCGGAGCATTTGAGGCCGAAGTTCGCGGTCTGCTACCAGGCGCACTTCTTCAACATCGACGTCTACGACGGCCGGGTGGAGAGCGGCGAGACCGCCGAGATCGATGTCACCGTGCGGGTGCGGGTGCAGTGGCCCGGCGAGGACTGGCGGGACGTCCGCAGCGCGCGGGCGAGCCTGCCGGCGGGCAAGGTCAGCTGGTACAACCACAAGACCGGCCACAGTGGCCGGGTCACCCCGGAGCAGGTCGTCGTCCGGGACTGGAACTCCGGCGTGCGGTACGCCGTCGAACGCGGCGTGCTGCCGAACGTCGCCGCGACCGAGGACGACGCCTGGCTGAAGACCACCTGGATGCTGCACGGCAGGCAGAAGGAGTACTACCGGTCGGTGGTCGCCGACCTGCAGAACCCGTACAGCGAACTGGGCCGGCGGGCCGCCAGGCTCGACGAGACGCTGATGCTGCTGCAGGCGTACACGGAGGTGGGTTTCCCGAAGGCACTGCGGTCCAACGAACGCCTGGGCGGCCTGCTCTTCGGCGCCGAGCACCTGCCGGGCCGGTTCCTGGTCGGCGCGGCGTCGTCGAACCACCTGCTGGAGGCGTACGGCGGGGCGCTGACCACGTACGCGACCTGCCCGGACGGCGGGCTGCCGTGCCCGGCCGGCCAGTGGTTCCACCCGTGGACCAAGGCACCGGAGCAGTACGCCGGCAACTGCGCGGCCGGCCCGCCCCCGGTCACCTATCCCGGTGACCCGGTCGGCAACTGCGTCGCCCGGGCGGGCTTCCTGCGGGCCGCCGCGCTGGCCGAGGAATACCAGCGGCAGTCGACGTACCTGGCCGACGGCGACTACGTGGAGGGCCTGCCGGAGGTCGAGGAGGTGATCGTGCACCTGGGGGTGACCCACGAGATCGTCACCCGCTGACCGCCGGACGCGGACGGCCGGCCGCCTGGTGGCGGCCGGCCGGTGCGTCGCCGGGTCAGCCGGCGGTGCGCGCCTCGCGGCGCCACTTCACGACGTCGTCGCCGATCGTCCAGAGCACCGACAACGCGATGGCGACGGCAACGCCCTGGTAGGTCGTGGTCCAGCTGCCCGACAGCGGGGTGAGGTCCAACTCGGCGAAGAACCGGGTGTCGATCAGCTCACCGCGCAGCAGCAGGGTGGTGGTGGCCGCCCAGCCGACCAGGTTGAGCGCGACGCTGGCGAGCACGAGGGTTCCGGTCCGGTGTCCGGTGCGGTAGCGGGCGACGGCACCGGCGACGGCGGCGGCGAGCAGGACGAACAGGGCCGGGATCCAGAAGCGCCACAGCTCCGGGCGCAGGAACGGCACCGGGTCGCCCGCGGCGTCGCGGACGAAGCCGACCTGCTGCTGCCAGATCACGCCGAAGACGAACAGGATGGTGACGACCACGAAGCCGACGAGTTCGACGAGCCCGGTCGTGCGCCGGGCGACGTCCGGCAGCATGTCCAGCGACCAGGACCGGAGGTCCTTCCCGGCACCGCCCGGCCGGGCGGTCTTCGCGCCGCTGCGTTCGAGGACGACGAAGACGAGCGTGGTCCAGAAGGTGAGGTGCACGCCGATGGTGAGCACCGTGGTGACGATCGTGCCGACGATCCGCTGCGGCGGCGTCCCGTCCAGCAGGTCGATGGCCACGATGACGGTCGTCGCGATCGGCAGCACGATCCCCAGGAGCATCTTCAGCAGGCGCAGCCAGGTGAAGTAGTAGGCGGGGCCGAGCAGGAAGGTGGGCCGGTCGAGGTAGCGGGCGGCGAGGTGGGCCGGGTCGCCGAGATCCTCGAGCGTGGCGCGCTCGGCGGCCTGCGGGGTCTCACCGGCCTCGACACGCCCGTCGACGGCGTCGGCGATCGAGGCGCGCAGCTCGCGCTCCAGGTCGTCGCGCTCGGCGGCCGGCACCGCGTGGAGCGCGGCGGCGATGTACCTGTCGGTGAGGGTGTTCCGGTCGGTCATGGTGATCCTCTTCGGCGGTGTGCGACGGCCGGGCGGTCGCGGGATGGTCTCGGGATGCGCGGGTGGTCCCGGAGCGGGGTCAGCCGGCCCGCAGGGCGTCGATCGAGGCACGCAGGGCGTCCCAGTCGGCCAGCAGCGTCTCGGCGATGCGGCGGCCGTCGTCGCTGACCCGGTAGTACTTGCGGGGGCGGGGTTCGTCGGTGTTCCACAGGCTGGTGAGCAGGCCCTGCTTCTCGAGCCGGCGCAGCAGCGGATAGAGGGTGTTGGCGTCGACGCTGAACCCGGCTTCGTTGAGTCGCTCGAGCAGCCCGTAGCCGTAGCCGGGGGTTTCGAGGAGCACCAGGCAGGCGAGCACGACGGTGCCGCGTCGCAGCTCCTGAAGATGCCCGGCCGTCACTTCGTTCATGCCCAATACGATACTGTGCGTCGCACACCATTGCAACAGGCTGATGCATTGGCCACTGGAAGGACATCGTGATCATCCGTACCAGTGACTTTTAACCGGGTTTCCAGTGCCGGGCGACACCCTGAGCCGATCCGGATCCAGCGTGATCCGTCGAAAGATTGGGGAACCCGCGTGTCAACACCCGTATCCGCCGGTACCGCCGCGCACGATCCACCGGGCCTGCGGCTAACGGCAAGAGGGTCAGGGCGCCGGTGGTGGCAGCGGGCCGTCACCGCCGGCGCCGTCGTCACCGCCCTCGTCACCGGCAGTGCCTCCGTCGCCCACGGCTCCACCGTCACCTGGGACGAGGCGGGCCTGCGCGACAAGCTCTTCGCGGTCCAGCTCAGCAACCACGGCGGTGACCCGACCAGCATCCGGCACATGGTGGTGTCGGCGGCGGTGCTCGACTGGCGGGTGGCGAACCCGACCGCCACCGCCGAGCAGATCACGGCGCTGATCGACCAGCTCGACGCCGCGGTCACCGCGCGACACGACCGCATCGCCACCATCGGATCGAGCTACGGCCTCATGGTCAACGGGGCCGACGCGGTCCTCGCCGTCCCGGCCATGTCCAAGATCGCCACCCCGCAGGTCTCGAAGGTGGTGGCCAGCACCTGGGGCGCCGGCCTCGACGCCGAACTCATCCGGCGGCACCAGGTGAGCGGCTCGTACCAGAACTACGCCTACCAGACGCACCTCTACGAGGAGCAGAACCGGGTCTTCATCGAGACCGCCCGGGCCGGCCGGACCGACGGCGCCCTCGGGGACGCCTGGGACGCGCGGATCGGCGCGGCCGCCGGGGTGGCCGTCGACGACGACGTCGAGACGCTGGCCGCCAAGGTGCCCGGCCTCGACCTCGCCGAACTCGAATCGGCTCGCAACAACCCCGTCGAGTACGAGGCCCGGGCCAACGCCCAACTCAAGAAGCGACTCGACGCCCTGGAGGCCGCGACCGACGACGCCACCAAGAAGGCGGCCGCGGAGGCGGCGAAGAACCCGCCGACCGCCCCCACCGACGAGGAGCGGGCCAAGCGGGAACTCGCCCTCGCCGAGGCCGCGGCCAAGGAACGCAAGGCGGTCATCGACGACCTCGGCAAGGGCATCGAGGCCCTGGCCCATCTCATCGGTTTCAAGGACAAGGCCATCGCCTCGAAGGTCTCCGCGGTCGGCAAGGCCGGCGTGACGATCGCCACCGCGATCAGCGAGTACATTCCCAAGATCGTGGGCAAGAGCGTCGTCGGGGCGCTGACGTCACTGAGCACCATGGCCCTCACCGGCAACATCCTCGGCGCGGTGATGTCGCTGACCGAGGTGTTCCTTCCCGGGCCGGACCCGACCACGCTCATCCTCGAGGAGGTCGCCCGGGTCCGGCAGGACATCACCGAGCTGCGAACCGAGATGAACACGCGGTTCGACCGGATCGAGAAGGCGCTGGTCGCCATCCACGAGGACATCGTGACGCAGCTCGGCCGGATGCAGGGCGACATCGAAGAGATCCGCCGACAGCTCACCGACATCCAGAACACCCTGCTGTCGCTGGACGCCAAGATGGACGCGGCCGCCAACTCGACCCACCTCGCGCTGAGCCAGGTCATCCTGCAGGACTTCGGTGTCACGGGCGTACAGAACCTGCGCTACGAACAGCGGACCGGGCGGGAGCTGCAGTACGAGAAGTACTGGGACGCCCTGACGACGTTCTACTACTACGGCGAGAACAACGCCCGCATGTCCCCGCTCACCCTGACCCAGCTCGAGTCGGGGCCGGCCGCCGCGAACCTGCGCAACACGCTGCTGAACTACTCCACCCACGGATCGCTCTACCTGCTGGCGGATCTGGCCCGCAACAAGGGGTGGGCACCCGGGCTCCCCCTCCCCCGGGTGGACACCGTCCACCAGGGCGTACCGAACGCCGGAATGTGGCTGTCCGCGGCCCGGGCCTTCAGCGGCATGGCACACCAGAGCGAGGAGTTCAGCCGGACCACCCCCGACGTCAGGAACCTCCTCGCGGCGCTCAGCGGCCGGGGCACCGAGATCACGGGTGTGGTCCGGTCGTTCAGCAACCCGCAGGACGGCAGGACCAACGAGCTCTACACAAACCTGATCAAGGAGTACCGGACGGCGCTCGACGGGGTCAGCCGGGAGCTGGCCGCGCTGCGGGTCGCCGCCGGCGAGAACAAGATCGACCCGTTCGGCCCGGGCGACCAGGCGCCACCGGCCCGGATCACCACCGCCGCCGTTCCGACGGTGCTGCCGTGTTCGGGGACCGGCCCCCGGGTGTCGATGCCGGAGGGTGCCCTGCTCCACGGGCTGCCGCACGCCTTCCACACCGCGTACGACATGCTGCCGGAGGAGGACCGCCCGATACTGAACGCCTGCTACGACGCCTCGTACGTCAACCACGAGTGGTACGAGACGCAGATGGAGACGGGTTTCACCGCCGACATCGACCTGACAATCCGGGTGCGGACCAAGGACCGGTGGCCGGGAGCGGCCTGGCAGGACGCCCGCACCGTGAAGTACACCGGCCCCGTCGGCAAGGTCGAGTTCACCAACAACCGGACCGGCCACCACTCCAAGACCGAACCGAACCAGATGGTCTACAACAAGTGGTCGGGGCTGAAGCCGCAGGTGGAGCGGAGCACCCGGCTCGCCAACATCGCCGGCGCCGAGAACGCGACCTGGCTCCAGGTCGTCGGCCTGCTGCACGGCAAGCAGAAGGTCTACTACCAGAGCGTGGTGACCGGACTCGCCAACCCGGCCAGCGACCTGGCGAAGGCGGCCGACAAGCTCAACGAGAAGCTGATGCTTCTCCAGGCGTACACCGAGGCCGGGTTCCCGAAGGCGCTGCGCACCAACGACCGGCTCAACGGGCTGCTCTTCGGTGAGGAGCACCTTCCGGGCAGGTTCCTGCTCGGGACCACCGGGTCGGACCACCTGCTGTCGACGTTCCTGGGCGCGCTCAAGCAGTACGAACGGTGCCCCGACGGCGGCGTGCCGTGCACGCCCTGGATCGACCCGCGGCCGGAGGCCATTCCCCAGTACGGCAGGGACTGCCCCACCGGGCCGCTGCCCGCGACGCTGGCCGGTGACCCGGTCGGCAACTGCATCGCGACGCAGGGCTACCTGCGGACCGACGCGCTCGCCCAGGAATACCAGCGGCAGTCGACGTACCTCGCGAACGGCGTGTACGCCGAGGGCCTGCCCGAGATCGAGGAGGGCCAGGTCCACCTGAACGTGGTCGGGCGGCTCACCGGGCATGTGACCAGCGACAAGCCCACCCGCCGGTAGGCATCACCACAGGTGCGGGTCCCGACCACGACCGGGACCCGCACGGACCGGCCACCGCGGCACCTCCTCCCCGCGGTGGCCGGTCCCTCTACGTCTTCGGGTCAGCTCGTCCCGCCGCTCATCTCGGGCTTCAGGACGACCTTGGTGTAGCCGTCGACGCGCCGGTCGAACTTGTCGTACGCGTCGGGCGCCTCGGTCAGCGGCAGCTCGTGCGACACCACGATCGACGGGGTCGCCCGCCCCGTGATGATCATGTCCCGCAGGTGCCGGTTGTAGCGCATCACCGGGCACTGTCCGGTCCCGATCCGCTGCCCCTTCGAGAACATCTTCCCGAAATTGAAGCCGATCCGGCCGTGCTTGGCGCCCTCGTCGGCGGCGCCCGGGTCCTCGGGCACGTACACGCCGATCACGCCGATGCCGCCGGTGCTGCGTACGACGTCCACCAGGTTGTCGAGCACCCGTGCCGGCTGCTCGCCCCCCTTGCCGTGCGCCTGGTAGCCGACGGCGTCCACGCCCCGGTCGACGCCCCGGCCGTGGGTGGCGTCCATGATCTGCTCCACCGGGTCGGCGACGCTGAAGTCGATCCGGGTGGCGCCGAGCTTCTCGGCCAGCGCGAGCCGGTCGTTCTCCCGGTCGACGACGAAGACCTGGCTGGCGCCGCGCAGCATGGCGCTGTGGGCGGCGAGCAGGCCGACGGGGCCGCCGCCGAAGACGGCAACGGTGTCACCGGGTTCCATGCCGGCGAGTTCGGTGCCGTGGTAGCCGGTCGGGAAGATGTCGGAGAGCATGGTGAAGTCGTTCTCGTGCTCGTCGCCGGGTGGCAGTTCGAGCAGGTTGAAGTCGGCGTGCGGGACCCGCAGGTATTCGGCCTGACCGCCGTCGTACGGGCCCATGTTGGCGTAGCCGTAGGCGGCGCCGTCCATGTCCGGGTTCGGGTTCATCCGCAGGCAGTACGCCGTCCAGCCGGTCAGGCAGTTGCGACAGTGGCCGCACCCGATGTTGAACGGGACGGAGACCCGGTCGCCGACCTTGATCCGGTCGATGCCGCTGCCGACCTCGACGACGGTTCCCATGTTCTCGTGCCCGAGGATCTTGCCTTCCTCGACGTTCGTCCGACCCTCGTACATGTGCAGGTCGGAACCACAGATGTTGGTCGAGGTGATCTTGACGATCGCGTCGGTGCCCTTCTTTATCTTCGGGTCCGGTACGTCACGTACCGCCACCGAGCGCGGGCCCTCGTATACCACTGCCTTCACGTCGTTCACCCCCTGCGTCGCTTCCTCTTCGCATAGGGTGTGCCCGCTTGAACCGCGTTGAACCATCCCGGACCCGCGGCATCCCCCTGGCGCCCCGGTCCTTCCGCCGAAGTGGGCGAACGGCCCGGCCGGCTGTTCCAGGATGCGGGTATGGACGACACGCGACGGTACGCCGCCGAGTTCCTCGGCACCCTGCTGCTGGTCTTCATCGGTGTCGGCGCCACCATTTCGGCCCGGGAGTCCGGGGGCGTCGTCGTGGTCGCCCTGGCCTTCGGGTTCGTCGCGGCGGTGCTGTTCTACACCCTCGGTCCGCTGTCCGGCTTCCACGCCAATCCGGCGATCACCCTCGGGGTGCTGCTGTCCGGCAAGATCTCGCCGGCGGGGGCGGTCGCGTACTGGGTCGCGCAGTTCCTCGGCGCGACCGTGGCCGGCCTGCTGCTCTGGGGACTCACCCGCTGGGGCGGCGTGGCCGACCAGACCGGCGTGCTGGGCACCAACGGGTACGGCCAGCACATCAACCTCGGTGGCGCCATGGTCCTGGAAACGGTGCTGACCTTCCTGTTCGTCCTGGTCGTCCTGGTGGTGACCGGCCGTCCCGAATACGCCGGCAGCGCCGGCCTGGTGATCGGGTTCGCGCTGGCCGCCGTACTCCTGGCCGGCATCACGCTGGACGGCACCTCGGTCAACCCGGCCCGCTCGTTCGGCCCGGCGGTCTTCGAGGGCGGTACGGCGCTGCGCCAACTCTGGGTGTTCGTCGTCTTCCCGCTGGTCGGGGCGGCGCTCGCCGCGGCGGTCGCGCCACTGGTCGTCGGGCGGGCACCGCGCTGACCCGGCCGGATATCCGGTCGATCCGGCGACCGGTCGGTGCGAAGATCACCCGATGCCGGCATCCCGCCCCGAACTGCTGCGTTGGCAGTTCGACCTGACCTGGTCGCTTTTCGAATACCACCTGGAGCGGCTGGAGCCGGCCGACCACCTCTGGGAACCGGCCCCCCTCCACTGGACGGTGCGCGCCGGCAGCGACGGCCGGTGGGTGCCGGACTGGGCCGAGTCCGAGCCGGACCCGGTCCCGGTCCCGGTGCCGACGGTCGCCTGGATCACCTGGCATCTCGGCTGGTGGTGGACGGTGACGATCGACCACGCCCGGGGGCGTACACCCCCGGACCGCACCGGGATCCGGTGGCCCGGCGACGGCGCCGCGGCGGTGGCGTGGCTGCGCGACCTGCGAACCGAGTGGCTGGCGGTGCTCGACCGGCTCACCGACGCCGACCTCGACCGGCCCGCCCCGTTCCCGTGGCCGGCCGACTCCGGGCTCACCGTCGCCCACATGATCGGCTGGGCCAACGCGGAGCTGATGAAGAACGTCGCTGAGATCGGCCAGCTCCGCCTGCTGCGCGCCGCGCGGGCCTGATCCGTACGCCCGGGTATGGTCACCCGGCGCGTGGAGCACCAGTGGGTTTTCCGGAGAGTGGAGTCAGTGATGAGTGTGCTACGGCGTACCCCGTCGGTTTCCTGTGTGTTCGTGTGTCACGACGGCGCCGGGCGGCTGCTGCTGGCCCGGCGCGGACCGGGCGCCCGCGACGAGCCCGGCACCTGGGACACCGGGGCCGGAGCGCTGGAGTTCGGCGAGAGCTTCGAGGACGCGGTCACCCGCGAGGTACGCGAGGAGTACGCCGCCGACCCGCTGGAGATCACCCTGCTCGGGGTGCGCAACGTGCTGCGGGACAGCCCGCCGTCGCACTGGGTCGCGGTGGTCTTCGCGGTACGCGTCGACCCGGCCCGGGTCACGATCGGCGAGCCGCGCAAGTTCGACCGGCTCGACTGGTTCGCCGCCGACGACCTGCCGCAGCCGGCGCATTCGCAGCTCATGGCCACCCTGGCACTGCTGCCGGACCGGCTGCCGCCGGCACCGCCGCAGGTCGGGTGACCGCGCGCCGGGACGTGACGGCGTAACACAAGGGTAATTTTTCGGACACCTAACTATTGACAGGGATCGCTTGCCGGGTAAGGGTGGATCTGAGTGAGAGAGCGCTCTCAGGTGGGCTATATCAGCCAGGAAGGAGCATTTCGTTCGGGGCATGAGTGTGCCCAGAGCGCGGCCGAGGGCCGCACACGTAAGGAGTTGATACATGCGTACAGGACGGAAGCTGCTCCACCGACTGGCCGTGGTCGCGGCCGCCGCGTCCACCGCCGTCGCGCTCGGCGGAACGGCACCGGCGTCGGCCGTACCGCCGGACCACCTGCCGCTCCACGTGACCAACAACTCGGGCCGGGGCGAGCAGATCCACCTCTACGTTCTCGGCGTCAACCTGGCGACCGGCCGGCTCGGCTACGTCGACGCCGGCGGCACCTTCACCGCCTGGTCGGGCGGAACGCTACCGCCGAGCCCCGCCCCCGACGTGGCGATCTCCGGCCCGGCCGGTGGCGCCACCACCACCCTGCAGATCCCCCGCGGCCTGTCCGGCCGGGTCTACATGTCGTTCGGCGAAAAGCTCAAGTTCTTCCTCAGCCCCGACGGGCTCGTCCAGCCGGCGCCGTGGGCGTCCGGCGACCCCAACCACGGCATCCTGTTCGACTGGAGCGAGTTCACCTACAACGACGACGGGCTGTGGCTCAACAGCTCCCAGGTCGACATGTTCAGCGTGCCGCACTCGGTCGGGGTCACCGGGGCCGACGGCGGCAGCAGCACGGCCGGCGAACTCGTCGCCGGTGGCCGCGACGGCATCTTCGACGCGCTGGCCGGCCAGCCCGGCGACTGGGGCAGACTGATCCACACCCGCGCCGACGGCACCCGGCTGCGCGTCCTGTCGCCGCACAAGGGCATCGACACCGCCGTCTTCGGCGACACCTACCTCGACGGCTACATCGCGCAGGCGTGGGACACCTACCGGGACACCACGCTCACCGTGGTGCCGTTCCAGCACGAGCCGGACACGAGGTTCCACGGCCGCACCGACGGCGCCGGCGTGCTGCGCTTCACCGACGGGAGCGGCGCCGAGGTGGCCTCGTTCCAGCGACCGACCACAAAGGACGTCTTCGGCTGCGACGGCCGGCTGCACGCCCCGAACGACCACGTGGTGGGACCGATCGCACGTACCCTGTGCGCCGCGCTGCACCGTTCCACGCTCGGCTTCGCGCACACCCAGCCGACGTACGATCCGGCCGGGTTCTACACCCGCGACGTCACCGACCACTACTCGCGGGTCGTCCACGAGCACATGGTCGACGGGCGGGCCTACGGGTTCGCCTTCGACGACGTCGGCGGCTTCGAGTCGCTGGTGCACAACGGCTCCCCGGTCTCCGCACGCATCGACCTGACCGCTTTCTGACCCCCTTCCCCCTCCCTCCCCGCCCCGCCCCACTCCGCCCCGCGATCTTGCACTTGTCTCCCCCTTCTGCCCAGGTTTGACGGGCGACAAGTGCAAGATCGCGGGGTTTCGGGGCGGGCGGGGGCGGGCGGGGCGGGCGGGGAGGGCAGGGGGCGGGGGTCAGGGGCGGCGGGTGGTGGTTTCGCGGGGGACGAGGCGGTGTGGGAGCACCACGGGCGGGCCCGCCTCGAGGGGCGGGCCGGCGGCGCCGGCGTCGATCACCCGCCGGGCGGCCATCGCGCCCAGCTCGTACAGCGGCAGGCTGACCGTGGTCAGGCCGACGAACCGGGCCACCGGCAGGTCGTCGATGCCGGCGACGGAGACCTGCCCCGGTACGTCGATCCGGGCCTGCCGCAGCGCGTTGAGCGCCCCGACCGCGGCCTCGTCGTTGGCGGCGACGATGGCGTCGGGCAGATCACGACTGGCCAGCAGCCGCAGCGCCGCCGCGTGGCCGGCCTCGAAGTCGAAGCCGCCCTCGACGCACTCCGCGAGGTCGCGCAGGCCGGCCTCGGCCATCCGGTCGAGGAACCCGGTCCGGCGCTGTTCGGTGGCGACCATGCCGGCGGGCCCCTCGATAAACGCGATGCGGCGGTGGCCCTGCGACACCAGATGGTCGGTGAGGTCGTACGCGGCGGCGCGGTTGTCGGCGGTGATGACCGGGCAGTCGATGTCGCGGTCGGTGAGCGAGATCGTCAACACGCCCCGCTCGCGCGCCTGGGCGACGGCCTTGGCCAGCTCCGGCGTCCGCGGGTCGTCGACGTAGCCGCTGCCGGCGAAGATCACGCCCGCCGCCCGGTAGTCGCGCATGGTCTGGAGTCTGGTGATCTCCGAACTCGTGCGCCGGTCGGCGTTGGACAGCATGGTCACGTATCCGGCCCGGGTCGACATGTCGTCGACGCCGCGCGCGATGACCGAGAAGTACGGGTTGACGATGTCGCTGACGATCACCCCGATGAGCCGGCTGGTCCGGGTGACCAGCGCCTGGGCCAGGGCACTGGGTGAGTAGCCGAGGCGCGCCGCGGCGGCCAGGACCCGCGAGCGGGTGTCGGCGGAGACCGGGTGGGTGGCGCCGTTGAGCACCCGGGAGGCGGTGGCGACGGAGACGCCGGCCTCCCGGCTCACGTCGGCGAGCGAGGCCATCGCATCCTCACTTCGGTTCGGAGAACGTTTGCCGTTACTTTGCCACACCCGGGCACCACAGAACCAGCCCGACACCGGACAGGATCGCCGTCAAGATCGATCTGCCCACAAAAGGGCAGGTGACGGCCATGGGCAAGTAACGGGCTGATGTCAGACTCTTGACGGCGGTGTTAGGTAGGCCACTAGCATGCGGGAACGGCAAACGCTTTCCACTCACGTTGAGTGACCAGAGGAAGAGCAGGCACCCCCATGAGCCACCGAAGCCTCTCGACACGAACCGCCCGGGCCACCCGCCGCACGCTGGCGACGGTCACCGCCACCCTGCTGGCCGCCACCGTCGCCGCGTGCGGCGGCGGTGGCAGCACCACCAACGACGACGGCACGCTGAACTTCTCGGTCGCCCTGATCGAGCCCGATATCACCACCGTCCCGATCCTGGCCGCGCTGGACGCCGTACGGCAGCAGGGTCACCAGGTCAAGGTCGTCGAGCTCGCCGAACCCGAGCTGGCCATCGAGGGCCTGGCAAAGGGCGACTACGCGTTCTCCGCCGAGGCGACCAGCCCGGCCCTGATCGCCATCCAGCAGGGCGCGCCGATCCGGATCATCGCCGACGTCGTCGGCAACCAGTGGGCCGTCTACGGCACCACCGGCGTCAACACCTGCGACGACCTGGCCGGCCGGCCGTTCGGCATCTTCAGCGAGGGCGCGGTGGCGACCGCCATGGCGAAGGACTGGGTACGCGGCACCTGCGCCGCCGGCAAGGAACCGCGCTACCTCACCATCGGCGGCTCCGACGTACGCGCCCAGGCGCTGCTCGCCGGCGAGATCGACGCGACCCCGCTGGAGATCACCGACGCGGTGACCCTGGAGGCGTCGGGCCGGACCGGCTTCACCCGGATCGCCGACTTCGCCACCAGCCTGCCCGACCTGCACCCGCAGACCGTGTACGCCAACGCGGACTTCATCGGCGACCACCGCGAAGTGACCCAACTCCTCGTCGACGCCCTGGTCGCCGAACACCGGAAGATCAACGAGAACCCGCAGTACCTGGTCGACCTGGTCAGCAAGTACCTGCCGGACACCAGGGACCCGAACGTCGCGCAGATCGCGCAGCGCTACGTCGAGGGTGGGCTCTTCGACGCGGCGGCGCTGACCGACGCCAACGTGCAGGGCACCATCGACTTCTTCGTCCGGGCCGGCGTGCTCAAGGACGGCATGACCGCCGCCGACGCCGCCGACCTGTCGTTCGTCAAGGCAGGCTCGTGAGCACCCTCGCCGGCCCGCTGCCGCCACGTCGGCGGGGTCTCCTGCGCCGGATCGCCGACTCCGACCGGCCGTACCAGATCCTGACGTTCGTCGTCTTCGCCGTCGTCTGGGAGGTCTACGCGCGACAGTGGGGCGGCCTGCTGATCCCCACCTTCGGGGAGACCGTCGTCGCCACCTTCGAACTGCTCGGCGACCCCGAACTGTGGCAGGCGCTGTACGTCAGTAACCAGGCGCTGGTGATCGGCTTCGGGATCGCCGTCGTGGTCGGCGTACCGGTCGGGATCGTGCTCGGCCGGTTCCCCACCCTGGAGCGCTTCAGCGACGTCTACCTCAACATCCTGCTGGTCACCCCGATGGCGGCGATCATCCCGCTGCTGGTGATGTCGGTCGGCTTCGGACTGATCTCGCGGGTCATCCTGGTCACCGTCTTCTCGATCGTGATGGTGATCGTCAACAGCCGGACCGGGGTACGTAGCGTCGACCCCGGGCTGATCGAGATGGCCCGCTCGTTCGGCGCGTCCGAGCGCCAGATCTGGCGGGAGATCCTGCTCCCCGGCGCGCTTCCGGCGATCATGACCGGTGTCCGGCTCGGCCTCGGCCGCGCCGTCACCGGCATGGTCATCGTCGAACTGCTCATGGTCTCGGTCGCCCTCGGCGGCCTGATCCTCGAATACCGCGGGCTGTTCCAGGCCCCGCTGCTCTACGGCACGATCGTGATCATCCTGGCCGAGGCGCTGCTGCTCATCTCCGTCGCCCGGTGGTGCGAGCGCAAGCTCACCCCGTGGGCCAGGACCAACTCCGCGAAGGACCCCCGATGATCGAAATCAGCGGCCTGCACAAGAGTTTCGTCGGTCAGGACGGCAGCACGGTCAACGCCCTGGACGACGTCAACCTGACCGTCAACGAGAACGAGTTCCTCACCGTGCTCGGCCCGAGCGGCTGCGGCAAGACCACCCTGCTCAAGGCAACGGCCGGGCTGATCGGTTGGGACAGCGGCGACATCGTCATCGACGGGCAGCCGGTGCGCGGGCCGGGCCCGGACCGCAGCATGGTGTTCCAGAACTTCGCGCTGATGCCCTGGGCGACCGTGCTCGACAACGTCGCCTTCGGGATGCGGATGCGCGGCGTCGGCAAGGCCGAGCGCGAGGAGCGCGCCCGTACGCTCATCAAGACCGTCGGGCTGTCCGGCTTCGAGACCAAGCGGCCCGGCGAACTGTCCGGCGGCATGCAGCAGCGGGTCGGCATCGCCCGGGCGTTGGCCGTACGCCCCAAGGTCCTGCTGATGGACGAGCCGTTCGGCGCCGTCGACGAGCAGACCCGGCGGCTGTTGCAGGAGGAACTGCTCGGCATCTGGGAGGGCCAGCAGCTCACCGTCGTCTTCATCACGCACAGCATGGAGGAGGCGGTGCTGCTCGGTGACCGGGTGGTGCTGATGAGCGCCCGGCCGGGCCGGATCGCCGAGATCGTGCCGGTGCCGATGGCCCGCCCCCGCTCGCACGACATCGGCGCGGTCGGCCGCTCCCCCGAGTACGTGGAGATCACCGCGTACCTGTGGGACCGGCTGCGGGACATGCACGAGGAGCACCGCGACGTCCGGGCCGGGGTAACGGCGTGAGCACGATGGTGGGCGGGCGGCAGCTGACCTCGGCCGGTACGCCGGGGCTGCTGTCGCCGCGGCGGCTGCCGGCCGGGGCGATCAGCCTGGCGGTGGGCGCGGTCGTCTGGGAGATCGCGGGACGGATCGTCGACCAGCCGTTCCTGCCGCCGCTGAGTGCCGTGGTGGCCCGGCTGGCCGACATGGTCGGCAGCGGGATGATCGTCGGCAGTCTCGGTGCCAGCCTGGTTAACCTGGCCATCGGCTTCGGGGTCTCGCTGGCGTTGGGCCTGGTCGTCGGGGTGGCAATGGGCCGCTACCGCAAGGTCGAAGCGGCGCTGGGCGTGTACGTCTACGCGCTGCTGACCGCGCCGTCGCTGGTCTTCGCGCCGATCTTCTTCTCACTGCTGGGTGACGGCCGCGGCTCGATCGTCGGGGTGGTGGTCATGTACTCGGCGTTCATCATGATCATCAACACCGCGTCGGCGATCCAGACGGTCCCCGGCCACCTGGTCGAGATGGCCCGCTCCTACGGCGCCAGCGAGCGCCAGGTGCTGTTGCAGATCATGCTGCCGGCCGCCGCGCCGCTGATCATGGCCGGGGTCCGGCTCGGCGTCGGCCGGGCCGTGGTCGGCATGATCAACGGCGAGATGTTCATCTCGGTCATCGGGCTCGGCCGGATCGTCACCCAGGCGGGCGGGCGCTTCGACGGGGCCGGGGTGCTCGCCATCCTGCTGGTCATCATCGCCGTCGCGCTCGGCGCGGTCGCCCTGGTGCAGGCCGTCGACCGCCGGCTCACCCGCTGGCTGCCGACCACCTCGCGGCCCGCCACCCCGTCCCGCCGGCCGGTGCCGGCCGGGGCCCGCAAGACCTCCGGAGGAAAACCGTGAAACTCGACGCCTACAGCCACATCCTGCCCGCCCGCTACTTCGAGCGGATGTGCGAACTCGTCGTCGACGCCGGCGCCCTGCGCCGCTGGCTCGAACTGCCGGCGCTGCACGACGTCGAGGCGCGACTGCGGATGATGGACGAGTTCGGCGCCGACTACCAGCAGATCCTCACCCTCTCCTCGCCGCCGATCGAACTGCTCGCCGGACCGGCCGACTCCCCCGCGTTGGCCAGGTTGGCCAACGAGTCGATGCGGGAGCTGTGCGACCGGTACCCGGACCGGTTCCCCGCGTTCGTCGCCTCGCTGCCGATGAACAACCCGGACGCCGCGCTGGACGAGCTCGCCTTCGCCATCGACCAGCTCGGCGCCCGGGGCGTACAGGTCTTCACCAACGTCAACGGCCGGCCGCTGGACGACCCGCCGCTGCGGCCGATCTTCACCGAGATGGCCCGCCGTGACCTGCCGATCTGGATGCATCCGACGCGCAGTGCCGCGTCGGCCGACTACGCCAGCGAGGAGACGTCACTCTTCGAGATCTGGTGGGCGCTGGGCTGGCCGTACGAGACGAGTGCGGCGATGGCCCGGCTGGTCTTCTCCGGCATCATGGTCGAGAACCCCGACCTGAAGATCATCACGCATCACATGGGCGCGATGATCCCGTTCCTGGAGGGGCGGGTCGGGCTCGGCTGGAGCGACCAGCTCGGCAGCCGTACGCCGGGGGGTTACGCGGCACTGCGGGAGCGGATGCCGCTGCGGCCGGTCGACTACTTCCGCCGGTTCTACGCCGACACCGCGCTGTCCGGGTCACTGATCGGTACCCGCTGCGGCCTGGACTTCTTCGGGGCCGAACGGGTGCTCTTCGGCACCGACTGCCCGTTCGACCCGGAGGGTGGTCCGATGTACATCCGGGAGACGATCAAGGTCATCGACGCGCTCGGGTTGAGCGAGGAGGACCGGGACCGGATCTATCACGGCAACGTGCTGCGGCTGATGCAGCTGCCGCTGCCGGCCCCCGCCGCGGGCTGACCCACCGACCCCTCGCGATCCTGCGCCCGTCCAGCCCGTCCGCCTTCAACGGGCCACGAGCGCAGGATCGCGAGGTCATTTCCGTCGACCGGCGGCCACGGCGGCGCCCAGGTCCCGGCGCATGCACACCCGCGGCCACCGGTCCAGCCCGTGCCCGGCCTCCCGCCGGCGGATCTCCCGCAGTCCCGGCGTCCACCGTTCCCCGGCCAGCACCCGGAACCCGCACCGCAGGTAGTACGGCGCGTTCCACGGCACCTCGGCGAACGTGGTCAGGGTCAGCGCCGGCACACCGTCGGCCGCCGCCCGCCGCGCCACGTCCTCCAGCAGCGCGCGGCCGATCCCCCGCCGCGCGTGGTCGGGATGCACCGAGACCTGCTCGACGTGGACGTTGCCGTCGACCGGATCGGTGAGGAGGTAGGCCACCGGCCGGTCGGCCGGGTCGACCGCCACCAGGGCCCGGCCGGCCAGGCGGTAGGCCGCCAGGACCGTCACCGGCAGCGGCTCGTCGTCGGCGATCTCCGCCATCCCGACCTCGCGGAAGCAGGCGCCCGCCGCCCGCTCGATGTCCCGCAGGATCTCCAGTTCGTCCACGCCGACCGTCCGGATACGCACCGCGCCATTCTCGGCCCCCGACCCGATCCGGCCCACCGGTTTTCGGCGCGCCGCGACCCGCCCGGCGGTCGTTTGCCCCGGCCACGTCGGGGAAGCCAGGGTGCATGTGGTCAGCACTCCTCTCCGGCGCCGCCGCCGGTGCCGCCGGCACCACGGCCCTCGACGCCGTCACCTATCTCGACATGGCCCAACGCGGCCGCCCCGCGAGCAGCACCCCGCAGCAGACGGTGGAAGCCATCACCGGACGGCTGAAGGTCGACGTCCCCGGCGACGGCGACACCCGGCAGAACCGGCTCACCGGACTCGGCGCGCTGTCCGGCATCGGCACCGGGATCGCGGTCGGCGCCGTCTTCGGCGCCCTGCGCGGCGCCGGGTTCCGCCCGCACCCGCTGCTCGCGTCGGTGGTCATCGGGCTGGCCGCGATGGCCGCGAGCGACGTACCGATGGCCGGGCTCAAGGTCAGCGACCCGCGTACCTGGTCGGCCGGTTCGTGGCTGAGCGACATCGTCCCGCACCTGGCGTACGGCATGGTCACCAGCGCCGTGCTCGCCGGGCTGGACCGGCGGGGCCGGCGGTGAAAGCCGTCGGCACCGTACGCCGGCACGCCCCGCACACCGGTCGGCACGTCGCGGACGGCCACCGCCGTGGCCGCGGCACCGCCGCTGGGGCGGCGACCGCCTGGCGGGCGGTGGCCCTGGGGGCCGCCACCGGTGGGCGCAGCATGACCGGCCTGGCCGCCGTCACCCTCACCACACCGGGTACGTCGACCCGACACCGCCGGCGGGCCCGGATCGCGGCACTGCTCGCCGCCGCCGGTGAGATCGTCGCCGACAAGAGCCCCCGGACACCGAGCCGCCTCGACCCGGCGCCGCTGGCCGGACGGCTCGGCACCGGCGTGCTGGCCGCCGTGCTGCTGGCCCGCCGAAACGGCAGCCGACCGTTGATCCCGGTCCTGCTCGCCTGCGCCGGGGTCGTCGCCGCCAGCGTGGCCGGGGCGACCTGGCGGGCGTACGCGAGCCGGCGCGGGCATCCGGCGCTGGCCGCGCTCGCCGAGGACGTCGTAACGGTGGGGCTGGCCACGGCGGCCGTCCACGGCACTGGGCACCGGATCCCCGGCCGACGGCGAGGGCACCGGACGCCGGGCTGACGGCGGGGCCGACCGCCCGGTCGACTCGCGACTCTGGTCGCGGTCTACTTCCATCCGTCGCCTGTTTCGCCGGAGCGTTGCGGGTCGTGGCCGGTCGCCCGGTCGGAGACGGTCGGCGTGCTGGCCGGTGCCGGCGGTGTCGGGACCCTCGATCGCGCCCGTTGTTGATCTGAGCGCCAGCCACTATATCCAGCGCGGATCAGGTGGTTTCTGCTCAGATCAACAACGGCCCTCGGCAAGGGGCCGGAACAAACTTCACATTGGTAACCATCCGCATTCCAGTAGGCCGCACGCGAGCGCCCCGATCGCCGGGCGGGCGCCGGCGGGGTCGCAGCGGGTCGCGGATCCGCACCGGAGCGCTACCCGGCGAAGGTCGGGAACCGGGTGGCGAGCCGGGCGGCCAGGCCGGCGCACCGCTCCCCCAGTTCCGACGCCCACTCCGCGCCGTCCACGTCGAGCAGCGGCCGGCGCAGTCCGTCGATGGTGGCGCGGACCTCGCGGGCCTCCGTCGCCACACCCCGCAGCAGGCTCTCCGCCCGCCGGGTGAGGGCGAGCAGGTCGCATTCGTCGCCGGTCACGTCGAGCAGCAACCGGTCGCCGCGCCGGTACAGCCGGCCGCCGGCCGCGCCGAGGTGGCTGCGCACCTGCCAGACCGCGTTCTTCAGCCGGTGCGCCGCGACCTCCCGGGTCGCGTCCGGCCACAGCCATCCGCCGAGCCGTTCCGCCCGGACGCCGTCGGGCGCGTGCGCGGCGAGCGCCAGCAGCAGATACAGGGCGTGCCGGGTCGGGAACCGGACCTCGGTCGTACCGACCAGGACCGCCGGACCAGTGAAGAAACTGACCCGCAGGGTCGCCAGTTCCCGGAGCATGTACGTCGCCGCCGGGTCGGACGGCGCGACCGCCCTGGCCCGTTCCCAGTGCCGGGCCGCGCGGGAGCCGTCGGCCAGCGCCAGCCGCGACCAGGCGTGCCCGGTCCAGTAGGCGGCGCCGCAGCGTTCGAACCCGGCGATGGCCTCGGTGATCAGGTCGCGGGCCCGGGCCGGGTCGGTGTCGACGACCTGCTCGCCGAGCAGCATCAGGTGCCGGGCCCGTTCCACCGGTGGCACCTCGGCCTCGGCGATCACCCGCTCGATCGTGCGGGCGGCGGCGTGCCGGTGTCCGGCCGCACCGAGCGCCCGGCCGCTGGCGACCCGGGCCCACGACATCCACCACCGCTCGTCGACACCGGTGAGTGCCTCGACCGCGACGTCGGCGTCGGCGAGACTGCGTAGCGGGGTCGCGACCGCGCTGACGTCGGCCCGGATCGCGTGCACTATGCCGCGGATCCAGGCCGATCCGGTCTCGTCGGCCGCGACGACGGCGTGGTCCATGCGGCGGTGCGCGTCCGGCCACCGGCCGCGCAGCGCCTCGACCGCGCCGGCCATCACCAGGGCGATCGGCCACTCGTAGCGCTGGACGCCCTCGGTGATCTCCTGGAAGGCGCGGTCGGCGCCGGCGAGGTTGACGCTGGCCCGGGTGAACGAGCCGAGCCAGATCTCGTACGCGGACAGATGGGTGTAGGCGGTGCCGAGGGCGCGGGCGTCGCCGTGCCGTACGGCGATGGCCACCGCCTCCTCACCGAGCGTCCGGGCCCGGACGAGGTCGCCGGTGCCGTACGCGCTCCACGCCTGGTTGGCCAGGGAGTGCGCGTACGCCGGCAGGTGCCCGTCGAGGTGGACGCGGCCCTCCTCCCACAGCCGGGTCGCCGCCGGGATGTCGCCGATCGTGATCGACCAGTTTCCCTCGGTGTAGAGGGCGCAGCCGTACCCGACGAGGTCGCCGGCGCGCCGGAAGGCGGCGGCCGCGTCGCGCAGCATCCGCCACGGCAGCGGATCGCGGGCGTCGCGGGCGAAGAGGGTGGTGGCCACCACCAGCCGCAGCCACGGCCGGCGCTCGTCGTCGACGGCCAGCAGCCGGGGCAGGTGCGGCAGCAGGGTGACGTTGTTTCCGGCCAGCAGCGCGGCCGCGTGCCGTTCGAGCCAGTCGGCGAGATCAGCGTCGGAGCTGGTCGCGGCCATCCCGGCGGCGAGGCGGCCGGCGGCCGTCGGGGTGAGGGCCATTCGTCCCTCCCTGACCGGTGTGCCCAGTGTGGAGTTGAGGTGGGCGGCGCCCGTGCGAGCGCATTCTATCGACCTCGCCGGACCCGGTCGACGCCGTACCGACCAGGCATTTGACCTCCCCGAGACGGGGTGGACGGACGCTGCGCGCGACCGTTCCACAACGGACGAGGAGCAACAGATGGTCGATCCACCCCCCACCCGACACCCCGGCGCCCCCGGTGGCGCCGCGTACTCGTACCGGCGCTGGTCATGGTCCTCGCGGCCACGATCGGTCCGGTCGTCGCACCGCCGCCGGCCAGTGCCGCGCTGGTCACCTCCGGCATGGGCAAGATGTTCTACTGGCTCGGCGGCGACAACTGCGTCGGCGTGCCGGAGCCGGCGTTCAGCGACTGGACCGTCGCCGCCGACGTGACCACCTGGAGCTGCGAGGGCAACCAGCGCCAGAAGTGGAACTGGCACAACGGCAACCAGCTCCGCGCACTCAACAACCTGTGTCTCGGCATGGTCAACGCGGCCTTGGCGACCGCCAGGGTGCGTACGGTCGCCTGCGCCGCGCTGCCCGGTCGGCAGTGGACCATGGAGGGGCACCCGGGCGGCGGACACTGGTATTCGGTCCGCAACAACGCCGGGACGAAGCTGTGCCTGGAAGCCCGGCAGGGCACCGGGCTGACCATCGTGCCCTGGGTCGCACCGTGCGCGAACATCCCCGCCCAACGGTTCTACCTCGACCGGCACAACCCGTTCCGCTACGTCGCCCTCGGCGACTCGTTCTCGGCCGGCAACGGGGCCGGGAACTACCTCGACACCAAGTGCTACAACTCGTGGGACAACTACGCCAACAAGCTCGACGACGCGTTCGCCGAGCAGCAGCGGGTACCGCCGTTCACCTGGCCGTTCGGGCCGTCGTGCAGCGGTGCCCAGATCGGCCTGGGCAACCTGGTGCCGTGGGCACCCGGTGGCGGCGGCTATTTCAACCCGCAGCACACCGAGTCCGGCTACACCCGGGTGGCGCAGTCCGGCTTCCTCAACCAGGCGCTGGACATCCCCAGCGGCGGCTACGGCGCCGCGTTCAACGGCGCCGAGACGTCGGTGGTCACGATCACGGTCGGCGGCAACGACCTCGGTTTCGCCGGCCTGCTCTACGACTGCACGATCTTCGACTGCCTGGTCATCAACGGCCAGAACACCGAGCAGGTGATCAACGCCGCCCTGCCGATCCTCGAGGGTCGGCTGTTCGCGGTCTATCTGGACATCGGCCGCAAGGCGCCGAACGCCCGGATCCGGGTGCCGAACTATCCGCTGCCGGTCACCACCACCGACCCCCTGCGGTGCCGGGCCGGCATGTTCGACAACGAGGCGCAGATGCTGGCCCGGGTCCAGGCCGGCCTCAACCGGACCATCGCCACCGCCGTCACCCGCGCCCAGGCGATCCTCGGCTCGGAACGGATCCGGGTGGTGGACATCGCCACGCCGTTCCGCACCCACACCGCCTGCGCGGCCGACCCGTGGACGACCGGATCGACGTCCTGGGACACGAAGGAGTGGTATCACGTCAACGCACGGGGTCACCTGGAGATGGCCCGGCTGATCCGCAACACGCTCTGACCCGTCCGACGACGCCACACTCCATAAAAGGACCACGGGCACCCGCCGTCGCGTACGACGACGGGTGCCCGCGACCTTGTCAGCGGGTCAGGCTCAGAAAGCCTGGCCGCCCGGCTGCACGACACCGTTCACCGTGAGGGTGTACGGCGCGTACTGGGTGACCTGCTCGGTCGGCTCGTCGTACGCGACGATCGCGACGACCTTCGGGAACGCGCTGAGCAGCAGCAGCTGGGCCCACCCGACGGAGAAGTTGTCCTTGCCGTCGAACTCGAACTGCCAGGTGAGGTTGAGCTGCTCGTTGATGCCGATCAACCGGACGTTCCAGTTGTGGACGTCGGTCGGCCGGATCTCGCTCGGCGAGTCGAACGCGGCGAGGCTGGAGCCGTCGCTGACCGTCGTGCCACCGACCGTGACGTCGTCGACGAGCAGACCGCCCTCGTTGACGCCGCCGTCGCTGACGTAACGGAACCCGACCAGCACCGTCTGACCGGCGTACGCGGACAGGTCGAACGAGTGCGGTTCGAAGCCGTCCGTGGTGCCGTTCAGCGACGGGCCGAGCGGGCCGTCGATGGTCTTGTCACCGGCGATGGCCGTGTAGGTGGCGCCACCGTCGGTGGACACGACCACGTAGCCGTAGTCGTAGCCCGCCTCCGCGCCGTACTTCGCGAGGAAGCGCAGCGTCGGGTCGGTCGTCGGAACGGCCACCGAGGCGATCGCGCCGACGTCGAGGCTGTTGCCGTTGCCGGACCACAGCACCGAGTTGCCCGGCCGGTCCGGGTCGTTGTCGACCAGGGTCCAGGCCAGCGGGACCGCCGGCAGCGACGGCGCACCGTTGAACTTCACCGACCGCAGGTCACGGCCGCGCAGGACCTGACCGTTGGCCTTCTGCAGCGGCACGAAGTCCGCGCCGTTGGGAGCCGCGCCCGGGGTGATGTTCGCCGCCGGGTTGGCCAGGTTGACCGTCGAACGCAGGCTGGGCGAGGTGACCCGGCCCTTCGGCACACCGAGCGACACCCCGAAGCGCGAGTCGCCGATGATCTTGTCGACCAGGGTCATCGTCTGGTAGTCGTGGATGACCTTGTAGAGGTCGTTCTCGCCCTCGGCGGCCAGGGCCGCCTCGACGCTGGCCAGGCCCTGGAGGTCGCCGTCCTGGTGCAGCCGCGAGATGAACTCCGTCCCGTACCGGTCGTACAGGAACAGCATGAACTGGTAGACGTTGCCGTAGTCGGCGAGCACGGCGCTCGGGTTGCTGCCCTCGTTCCACAGGTTGAGGGAGTTCTCCGGGCCGCCGCAGTCGCGCGGGTTGGTGTTGTACGGCGTCTGGACGGTGCCGAAGCCCTGGTAGCAGTAGAGGTGCCCGTCGGCACCCGGCTCGAACACGGTCTTCGTCGCGTCGGTGTAGCCGGTGAGGGTCTGCGCGAAGTCCGACAGCCCCTCGTTGATCATGATGCCCTCGAAGGGGTCCGCGTAGTAGTGGAGCAGGTGCTGCCACTCGTGCGCGAAGGTGCCCTCGTAGAGGTTCGGGCGGCTCGGCCGGCTGGTGCACACGTCGTTGGTCGGCTCGTTCGGCGGGTTGTCACCGGTACGGTGCGCCCAGTCGTACGCGTCGATGGTCATGACGTTGCGGTCGAGCAGCTCGTTGAAGTACGACCAGAAGAAGCCGGCGATGTACGACGAGGCGGCCGGGAAGTCGTAGAAGTTGTCGTCCCGGACGTTGTCGATCAGGGCGACGGTCTTGTCGCCGTCACCGGTGTAGTCGCCGCCGTTGCCGTTCGCGTCCGGGCCGAGCACGGCGTTGCTGCCGTCCCGGTCCGGCGGGGTGCTGAAGGCAGCGGTCTCCTTCGGGTACATGTTGTTGTCGAACTCGTCGACCAGCCGCGCGACCTGCGCGTCGGTGACCTCCGTGGACGACGGGATCTGCAGGCGGCAGTCGCCGGGCAGGAACGCGAGGTCGTTGGCGACCCAGACCTCGATCTTCTCGCCGACGCCGCGCAGCGTGTAGTCCTTGCGGTAGGCGCCGCCCTGGACGTCGTCGAGGGCGACCCACTGCCGGACCGTACCGACCGCCGGGGTGCCCGCGGCCTGGGTCTGCGCCCGGTTCCGCGCGCTGGACTGCGGCTGGTACTCGCGCGGTACCTCGACCGCCTTGCCGTCGACCGTCTCGGCCTTGGGGACGAACGAGCGGGTGTCGCTCGGCACGTCCTTCGACGGCGCGGCCGGGGGTGCCGCCGCGGCCGGTGCCGCCGTGGCCACGACGGTCAGGAAGGGCAGAACCATTACTGAGGCGGCTGCCCCAGCAATACGGCTTCGTGCCATGAAACCTCCTTTTTGGGGGTGTGACATCGGCCCGTCGACGGGCACACGGAGCCCAGCTCACCGGCGTCGATCGACGGGACCGGAGTCACCGTACCGTGTGCGAGCGTCAGGTGTACCTACTGATATCGGCTTGCCCTCGATCTCTTTTGGACCCCTCGCGCCCCTGGTCCGCCGCCTGCAACGCATCCGGATCCGGTCGCCGCGCGCGGTGATCGTCGGCCACCAGCCACGACGCCAACACGACGAGCCAGAGCCAATCGACCGTGATCATCACCCGCTGCACGATCCCGGTCAGCGGGTCGTCGGCCTCCCAGGCCGTACCGAAGAATCCCATGAGCACCAGACCGGCGACCCCGGACGATGAAGTTGGCGATCTGCAACCAGCCCCGGCCGCCGAGACTCAGGGCACTGACGGGGTGGTAGACGGGGTCGTATCCGGTCCGGGTGGCACCGTCGACGGCGGCCACCACGACGAACAGCACCGGGCCGGCGATCCCGGCGGCCAGCAGCGGTTCCGTACGGCTGTGACGACGCATTCGGGCTCCTGTTCGCGGGCCGGAGGATCCGGCGTACCGGCCCAGCCTGCGCCGGGCGCGGATTGGCGGGAAGTGCCGATCGTCATGGGCCGGCGTGCTGGCGGGCCTCGCGTAGGCTCGGCGGCCGTGGGTGCGTACCGGCTCGCGATCGACCTCGGCTCGTCGAACACGGTCGCCGTGCTCACCGACCCCGGTGGCGCCGCCCGGCCCCTGCTCTTCGACGGGTCGGAGTTGCTGCCGTCGGCGGTCTTCGCCGGGCACGGCGGCACCGACCTGCTGACGGGACGGGACGCCGAGCGGTTCGGCCGGGTCGACCCGGCGGCGTTCGAACCGCATCCGAAACGCCGCGTCGACGACGGCGTACTGCTGCTCGGCCCGCACCAGGTCGACGTACGCGACGCGCTGGCAGCGGTCCTCCGCCGGGTACGCGCCGAGGCCAATCTCCCCGCCGGCCCCGTCGACACGGTGCTGACCTGCCCCGACGGGTGGGGGGCGCCGCGCCGGCGGGTGCTCACCGAGGCCGCCGCCCGCGCCGGGTTCGGCCCGGTACGGCTGCTCGGCGAGGCGGTGGCCGCCGCGGCGTACTTCGCCGCCCGGCTGGCCCCCCATCCGACCGGCACGGCGCTCGCGATCGTCGACATCGGCGGCGGCACGACCGACGTGGCGGTGGTGCGGCGCGCCGCCGATCTCGAGGTGGTGGCGCGGGCCGGAGCCGACCTCGGCGGTGCCGACATCGACGCGGCCCTCGTCGCGTACCTGGCCGGCGGCCCGGTCCCGGCCGACGCCGGCGACCGTGTGTCGCTGTGGCAGGAGGTCCGGTCGGCCAAGGAGAGCCTGTCGCGCACCGGCCACACCCCGCTGCGGTTGCCCGGCCGGCCGGCGCCGACCCACCTGACCCGGGAGGAGTTGGAGAAGGTCGCGGCACCGGTCCTGAGCGGTGTCGGCGCGCTCGCCGAGCGGGTCGTCGCGGCGGCGGGTGTCGCGCCGGACCGGCTCGCCGGGGTGTTCCTGGTCGGTGGCGGCAGCCGGATCCCGATGGCGGCCCACGTGCTGCACACCCGGCTCGGCGTCGCCCCGACGACGGTGGAGCGGCCGGAGACCGCAGTCGTCGAGGGGGCGCTGATCGCCGTGCCGCGGCTGCCGGCGACCCGGACCGGCGGCAGGGGTGCCGCGGCACGCGGGTCCGGGCCGGCGACGCCCGGGGGCGACCACCCGTCGGCCGTCGCGGCGGCGCCACGCGGTGCGCCGGCACGTCCGGGGCGCCGGCGGGGGTGGTTCCGCCCGGTGCTGCTCGCCGCGGTCCTGCTCTGTTTCGGGCTGCCGTTCGCCACCGTCTCGTGCGGGCTGCCGGGTGGCTACGGCCGCGCCGACGCCGGTGGGATCACCACCTACCGGGGCAGCACGCTGATCACCGGTACGGCTCCCGAGGTGTCGGCCGGCCACCTCGCCGCACCGGCGGACCGACGCCCCGACCGGCTGCCGCCACAGCTGCCCCTGCTCGCCGCCGCGCTGGCGGTGGTCGCCGCGCTCGTGTGCGCGGTCCGGCTCCGGGTCCGCCCGGCGGCGGCGCCGGGGTCGACGTCGCCCCGCCGGCCGCGGCCCGGCCTGCCCGGCGGGCTCTGCCTCGCCGCCGCCGTCCTGTTGGTCGCCGGTGAGCTGCTGGTGCTACGTCAGTTGGCCGGCCGGGTCCGCGACCTGGGCACGGTGCCGACCGACCGGGCCGCCGGCGACTACGTCGACGTCGGGGTCGGGTTCTGGATCGCGCTGGCGCTGCTCGTGGTGGTTCTCGCGACGGACCTGCGGACGCTGCTCCGCGGTCGCCCACCGCGCCGGCGCCCCACCTCCTGACCTTCTCCGCGATCTTGCAGGTGTCTCCCCCTTTCGCCGGTTCTGTCCGGCGACAAGTGCAAGATCGCGGAGAGCGGGCGGGCGGGAGGCTCGGTCAGCGGGTCAGGCGGGTGCGGATCAGGCTGGGGACCGCCGCCAGGCCGGTCACCGGGCGGAAGGCGCGGGCGGCGGCGACGAGGGCGGCGTACTCGTCGTCGCGCAGATCGATGTCGGCGGCGGCCGCGTTGGCCTCCACCTGCTCGACCGACGACGCGCCGGGGATGGCCACCACGTTCGGATGGCGGATCAGGTAGGCCAACGCGATCTGGCTCGCGGTGGCGTCGTGCGCGTCGGCGACCGCCCGCAGGGTGTCGAGCAGCCCGCGGCCACGCTCCAGGTTCTCCGGCAGGAACAGCGGGTTGGCCCGGCGGATCGCCCCGGACGGCGGGTTGGCGCTGTCGTACCGGCCGGAGACGAAACCCTGCGCGAGCGGGCTGTAGGCGATGACCAGTCGGCCGGCCTTCTCCGCGTACGGGATCAGGTCGTCCTCGGCGGCGCGGTTGACGATGCTGTACTCGACCTGGTTGGACAGCACCCGGCGACCGAGCGCCGCCTCGGCGATCCGCCAGCGCCGCAGATCGTAGTTGCTGACGCCGACCTCGCCGACGAGCCCGACGTCCTGCAGGGTCCGCATCCCCCGCATGATCGTCCGGTCGCTGATCAGCGGGTTGGCCTGGTGCACCTGGTAGAGGTCGATGGCGCGCACGCCGAGCCGGGCCGCGGAGGCCACGGCCCGTTGCTGCACGACCGGGGGCAGGGGCAGCAGCGGAAGGAGCTTGCTGGCCACCACGACGCGGGACCGGTCGTCGCCCAGCGCCGCGCCGAGGATGCGTTCGCTGCGCCCGAAGCCGTAGACCTCGGCGGTGTCGAAGAGGGTGATGCCGAGGTCGAGGGCACGGCGGACGATCGCCTTCGCGACGCCCTCGTAGTCGGAACCGTAGCCCCACTCGCGGGAGCCGAACTGCCAGGTCCCAAGGCCGATCTTGGAGAGGGGTCGGGTGGTGTCGAGGTCAGCGAAGCGCATGTCCGGACGGTACCCGCGACGGCGCCACGCCGTCGCTGATCGACCGGGGCGGCACGATTGACAAAATTTGGTTTTACGTACAATCTGGTTTTTGCCATGAGAGACGTCCTGTACCTGGAACAGATCGAGCAGGCCGAGACCCTGCTCAAACCGCAACGCATCGAGGTGCTGCGGGAGTTGGCCGAGCCCGGCACCTGCGGCGAGGTCGCGGCCCGACTGGGCCAGACCCCGCAGCGCGTCTACTACCACGTCAAGCGCCTCGTCGAGGCCGGCCTGGTCGACCAGGTCGCCGAGCGCAAGGTTCGGGGCATCCACGAGGGGATCTACCAGGCCAGCGCCCGGACGTACTGGCTGTCGCCCCGCCTGGTCGGCCGGCTCGGTCTGCGCCGGGCGCAGGACGAGTTCAGCCTCGGCTACCTGCTGGACCTGATGGAGGAGGTCCAGGCCGACATCGCCGACCTCGACCGCACGGCGCCCGAACTGCCGTCGGTCGGGATGTCCGGTGAGATCCGGGTGCCACCCGAACTGCGTCCACAGTTCCTCAACGACCTGCAGGCCGCGCTGCAGGACCTGTTCACCCGCTACGGCGGAGCCGAGGGCGACGCGTTCAAACTCGCCGTCGCCTGCTATCCCAAGGGAGAAGACCGTGACTGAACCGATGATCGTGCGCGCCCGGGTCGCCGCCCCGCTCGCCGCCGTCCACACCGCACTGACCGACGCCGGGGCGCTGCGCACCTGGTTCGCCGAGCACGCCGAGGTCGAACTCCCCCACCGGTACGAGTTCTGGGGCCGACACACCCCCGAGGGCGACGCGCCGCACCAGCGCCTGCTGCACGTCGACGACCACAGCCTGCGACTGGCCTGGCTGCTCGACGGCGAGGAGACCACCGTCGGGATCGAACTGACCGCGGAGTCCGCCGACTCGACCCTGATCACCCTCTCGCAGACCCACTTCGACTTCTCCGACGTGATCACCGGCAAGAGCATCCGCGGCGTCCTGAACACCTTCTGGGCGCTGTCCATCGCCAACCTGATCGACCACCTCGAGGGCCGGCCGCTGACCGCGCGGGTCGACTTCACCTCCACCGAACTCCGTGCCGAGGTCGAGATCGACGCGCCGGCGGAGCAGATCTTCGAGTCGATGACCGACTCGGCGGCGGTGACCCGGTGGTTCGGCTACCCGATCGAGATCGAGCCGTACGTCGGCGGCCGGTACGCCATGGGCGGCTTCGACAACGACCCGAACCCGGCCAAGGTCGTCGACCTCACGCCCGGCCGCCGGCTGGCGGTGGACTGGGGTCCCGCCGGGGTGAACACCTGGGAACTGGAGGGCTCGGCCGGCCGGACCCGGTTGACCGTGGTGCAGAGCGGGTTCGACACCGGGCGCCCGCCGTACGCGAGTTGGGCCGGGATCCTGTCCGGCCTGGCCGAACTGCGCCGCTACCACGAACTGCCCGACTGGCAGCCGGTCTGGCTCCCGTCCTGACCTCCCAAGACGTACGGCGGGGCGGCCCGCCGAGCCGTGTAGTGTCGACAGGCTGATGGCGGGCCGATCCGCCACTGCCCACGGTTCGTTCCTGTGAGCCGCCCCGCACCAGACCGGGGCTTTCCGGTGGCGTGCCGACAACGGAAGGTTCTGGTATTGACCACGCCCGCGCGTGCCCGTAACAACCGTCGACGTCCACCCGCCGCCATTCGACAGTCGCCGGAGGCCAACCGGCAGCCACCACGTGCCGCCACCCCGCCCGCCCCGGACCGGGCCGCGCCACCGGTGACCTCGTTCGGCGACCTGCCGCTGCACCCGGCGTTGCTGACCACGCTGGTCGGGCAGGGGCTGAGCGTGCCGTCGCCGATCCAGGCCGCGGCGCTGCCCGACGCCGTCGCCGGACGCGACGTCCTCGGCCGGGCCCGCACCGGCTCCGGCAAGACCCTGGCCTTCGGACTGGCGCTGCTGACCCGGCTCGCCGGGCGGCGCGCCCAGCCGCGTCAGCCGATCGCCCTGGTGCTGGTGCCCACCCGCGAGCTGGCCGCGCAGGTGACCACCGCGCTGGAGCCGTACGCCCGCGCCGTCGAGCTGCGCACCTGCACCGTCGTGGGTGGACTGTCACTGAACCGGCAGGCCGAGGTGCTGCGGCGGGGCGCGGAGGTCGTCATCGCCACCCCCGGCCGACTGAACGACCTCGTCGAACGCGGTGACTGCCGCCTCGACAAGGTCACGGTCAGCGTCCTGGACGAGGCCGACCAGATGGCCGACATGGGCTTCCTGCCGCAGGTCAGCGCGCTGCTCACCCGCACCGACCCGAGCGGTCAGCGGATGCTCTTCTCGGCCACCCTCGACGGCGAGGTCGACAGGCTGGTCCGCCGGTTCCTCACCACACCGGCCCGGCACTCCGTCGACCCCCCGGCCGGCGCGGTGACCCGGATGGACCATCACGTGCTGCACATCGAGGCCGCCGACAAGACCGCCACGACCGCGCAGATCGGCGCCCGCGACGGACGGGTGATCATGTTCGTCGGCACCAAGCACCGCGCCGATCGGCTGGCCCGCCAACTGCTCGCCAGCGGCGTACCGGCGGCGGCCCTGCACGGCGGCAAGTCGCAGCCACAACGCACCCGGACCCTCGAACAGTTCCGGTCCGGGGCGATCAACGCCCTGATCGCCACCGACCTGGCGGCCCGCGGCATCCACATCGACGACCTCGACCTGGTCGTCAACGTCGACCCGCCCACCGACGCCAAGGACTACCTGCACCGGGGCGGCCGGACCGCCCGCGCCGGACGGGCCGGCACCGTCGTCACCCTGGTCCTGCCCGACCAGCACCGGGACACCACCCGGCTGCTCGCCACCGCCGGGGTCGCCGCCCAGTCCTCCCGGGTGCGCCCCGGCGACGCCGAACTCGCCCGGATAACCGGTGCCCGCACCCCCTCGGGTGTACCGATCACGCCGGTCGTCGCCAAGCCGCAGCCCACCTCCGGACCGGCCCCCGGCCGGCGTCGCCGGCGGCGTTGACCTGCGGCGATCAGGCTCCAACCGGCGGCACGCGCGGCCGGCGTGCGCCGTTCACTGAATCGACATCCATGCAGCTCCCCGGCGACACGCCGGCGCCGGGGAGCGCCCGTACACAGTTCGCATGGAACTGCTCCTGACCAGCCCGGCGACCGCCGGAACCGGCGGGTACACGCTGCTGATCGCCGACGACGCGGCGCAGGTCGCCGCCGCGCAGCGGCTGCGCCACGAGGTCTTCGCCGACGAACTCGGCGCCACCCTGCCGTCCCCGGTCGCCGGGCTCGACGTCGACGAGTTCGACGAGCACTGCGACCATCTCCTGGTCCGCGACGACACCACCGGCGCCGTCGTCGGCACCTACCGGATGCTCCCGCCCGGCCGGACCCCCCGCCGGTACGGCGACACGGAGTTCGACCTGTCGTCACTCGCGCCGCTCGCCGACGTACTGGTGGAGACCGGGCGCTCGTGCGTGCACCCGGACCACCGGTCCGGTGCGGTGATCAACCTGATGTGGGCCGGGATCGCCCGCTACCTGCACCTGACCGGGCGGCGCTGGCTCAGCGGCTGCGCCTCGGTGCCGCTCGCCGACGGCGGCGCGACCGCCGCGGCGGTCTGGGGCCGGGTCGCCGCGAAGCACCTCGCCCCGCCGCTGCTGCGGGTCCGCCCGCGCCGGCCGTGGCCGGTCCCGGACCCGGCCGGCACCGCCGGGCCGGCGACGCCGCCGCTGCTGCGCGGCTACCTGCGACTCGGCGCCTGGGTGTGCGGCCCGCCCGCCCACGACCCGGACTTCGACGTCGCCGACTTCTACGTGCTGCTGTCGACCGACCGGATGCACCCCCGCTACCTGCGGCACTTCCTGGGTGGCCAGGGGTGAACCCGCTCTGGCGCCCGTCGTCGACCTGCGGCCCGCGCTGCCTGCCACCGGCCGGTGGCCCCCGGGTGAGTACGGCCCGGCTGGCGGCGCGCTTCGGCGCGCTGCTGGCCGTACTGGTCTGCGGTCTGCCGCTGCCGGTGGTGCTGCCACTGCTGCCCCGCCGCCAACGGGACGTGGTCGTCCGGGCCTGGGCCCGGGCCGTGCTGCGGGCGGTCGGCGTACGGCTGGTGGTGCGCGGCCGCCCGCCGCGGCGCCGTGCGCTCCTGGTCGCCAACCACGTGTCGTGGCTGGATCCGCTGGTGCTGCTGGCCGTGGCGCCGGCCCGCATGATCGCCAAGCGGGAGGTGCGCGACTGGCCGCTCATCGGCGCCCTGGTCGCCGCCGGCGGCACGATCCTCGTCGACCGCGAACGGCCACGGAGCCTGCCGGCGACCGTGGCCGCGGTGCGGTCGGCCCTGGCCGGCGACGCCGTCGTGGCCGTCTTCCCCGAGGGGACCACCTGGTGTGGTCGGGAGACCGGCCGCTTCCGCCCGGCGACGTTCCAGGCCGCGGTCGACACCGGCGCGCCGGTCGTCCCGGTGTCGCTGCGCTACGGGCGGTCGACGGGTACGGCGACGACGGTGGCCGCCTTCCTCGGCGACGACACGCTGTGGGCCTCGGTGCGGCGGGTGTTGGCCGCGCCGGACCTGACGGTGACCGTGACCGCCCGTGCCGCGCTGCACCCCGGCGACGCCGCCACCCGGCGCCAGCTGGCCCGCATCGCCGAGGCGGCCGTACGCGCCGACGACAACTGGGCGCTGGCCGCCTGACGGCGGCGGCACGCCGTACCGGTCCGGTCGGTGGTGCCGGGTCCGGTCCGGCCGGGTCGGGTCCCGGCCGGACCGGGTGGTACCGGCGACGTGCCGGACGGCCTCCCGGCACGGTGGCGCCGCCCGGGCGGCGCCACCGGTCGTTCAGAGGAGAGTGACGTGACCGTTGTCGAGGTCGTAACGGGCCCCGACCACGGCCAGTTCGCCGTGCCGCACCTTCTCCTGGATGATCTCGCTGCGGTCGAGCAGCGCCCGCACCTGCGCGCGCACGTTCGCCTTGACCGCCCGGTCGACGACGTCGCCGGGACCGCCGACGAGCGGGGCGACGACGGGCCGCAGCGCGTCGACGATCGTGCCGATGTGGCCGGGGGCCGTGCCACCGTGCTCGATCGCCTCGATCGTGGCGGTGATCGCGCCGCACCGCTCGTGGCCGAGCACGACGATCAGCGGCGGGGCGAACTCCTCGACCGCGAACTCGATGCTGCCCAGCAGCAGGTCGTCGACGATGTTGCCGGCCACCCGGTTGTCGAACAGGTCGCCGAGGCCCTGGTCGAACAGGATCTCCGGGGAGACCCGCGAGTCGGCGCAGCCGAGGGTGATCGCGAACGGGTCCTGGCCGTTCGCGAGCCGGCGCAGGTAGGCGGGCGACTGGTGCGGGTGCCGGGCCTGGCCGCGGGTGAAGCGCCGGTTGCCGGCGAGCAGGTGGGCGATCGCGGCGGTCGGGGTCGACGGCGGCGGGCCACCGGCGGACGCGGCGGTCGGGGCGCCGACACCGGCGACGGCGATCGCGCCGGCGGTGAGGCCGCCGGCGGTCAGCAACGTCCTGCGGCGGAGGGTCTCTCGTGACAAGGCGTGTCCTCTCGGGCAAGCGGTGGCGAACGGGTCCACCGGCCCGCGTCGCTGCGACGGAGCGGGCGGTGTCCCGGGTCCGACGTGGGGCGACGGTCGCCGGCTGTGTCCGGGGCGTCGCCTTGAGTCGCATCGATCCTTCACAGCGTCGGTCGACGGCGAAACCCCGTTTCGCCGTCCACAACCGGCCATCGACGGGCTGACCTCGGCATAGCCGATCCTGTCAGAAGTTTTACAGCAGGCTCCCAGTTGACATCCAGCATCAGACCGGATCTCACCCGCTCGCGGCGTGTCGCGACCGTCAGCCGGCCGCCGGCCGGTCCAGATAGGAAGGCGGCACGGCGTCGGTCAGCCAGACTCCGTTGGCACTGCGGAAGAACTCGTGGCCGGCCCGGTGCATCGCCGCGGCGTCCACGGTGAGGACCACGACGGCGCCGCGCCGGCGCGCACCGACCCGGTGGGCGGTGGCCCGGTCGGCCGACAGGTGCACGTGGTGCCGGCCGCCCCGGTCGAGACCCGTCGCCCGGATCGACGCCACCGCGACGGCCCCGGTCCCATGGAAGAGCAGGTCCGGCGGCACCATCGGCGAGAGACCGAGCCGCACCGGGACCGAGTGCCCCTGGTTGGCCCGGATCCGCTCCACCCCGTCGGGGCCGCGCTCGACGGCGAACCGGCGTTTGTCGTTACCGGCCACCACCAGATCGAGCTCTTCGCGCCCGATCCTGGTCGCGGCCAGGAACTCGTCCACCGGCACCCAGCCGGCGGCGTCGAGGGTCAGCCCGGCCCGCTCGGGGGCATGCCGCAGCAGCCGCGACATCCGCTTGCTCAGACTGACGATCCGATCGTGATCCACACCGATGAGTGTGGTCGCCGTACCGGCGCCGTTCCACGGATTTTCGCGGCCGGCCGGGCCCGGGGCAGGCACCCCGGGCCCGGCACCGTCACAGGTACTGGCCGCTCGGCAGCGGCTCCGGCTCGACCGCCACCTGGTAGCCGTCGCGCAGGGCGTACAGCTCGGCGAGCGTCGCACCCGCCGCCGGGCCCCCGCCGGCGTACCCAGCCAGGTCTGCGCTTCGGCGGCCGACAGCGCCGGCACCTCGATCCGGGCCAGGCAGCGCCCCGGGCGTACGACGGCCGGGTGCAGCCGGGCCAGATCCTCGTTGGTGGTGATCGCCACCAGCACCTTGCGGCCCTGGCCGAGCAGACCGTCGGTGAGGTTGAGCAGCCGGGACAGCGCCTGACCGGTGGTCTGCTTCGCCTCGCCACGGATCAGCTCGTCGCAGTCCTCGAGCAGGAGCAGCCGCCACTTGTCGTGCTTGCGGTCGGGGCACGAGCACTCACGGCCCCCGTTGAGCGCGACCTCCATCAGATAGGCCGGGTTGCTGAACAACGCCTCCGGGTCGAGCACACAGTCGAACTGGCACCAGTCCCGCCACTCCCGGGCCAGCGCCCGCAGCACCGTGGTCTTGCCGGTGCCCGGCGGACCGTGCAGCAGCACCAGCCGACCACGTACCGAGTCGCGGTCGACCTTGACGAGCCGGTCGAACTCGGCCCGGGCGGTCGCGGCGTAGTTGCCCCGGATGTCGGCCCACGGATCCACGCTGATCGAGCGCGGGTTGCGCTGCGGACCGTTCGACGACGCGTACCAGAAGCCCATCGCCACGGCCTCCTCGGCCGGCGGCGGTGGCTCAGTCATGCCGTCCGTCGCCAGGGCCAGGATCTCGGCGCCCAACTCCGCGGTCGTCGCGGTGACCGCGACGAAGGCCGTCCTGCCACGCGGCCAGTGCACCGCGCGCAGCGTCCAGCCGTCACCGGCGGCCAGCCGGGCGTGCTCGTTGTCGCTGCGGCTGTCGCGCAGCACCCGTACGTCGGGTGGCAGCAGCGTCGCGTCGTCGCGGACGTTGTTCAGGTTCTTCGACGTCGCGTACGGCTGGTGGCCGGCGACGAAGGCGGTCAGCCCGAGCGCGTCGATGACGTCGCGCGGGGAATCGGAGTCGTCGACGGTGAGGACGACGGGCAGCAGCGACTCCGGCGCGGTGCCGGGAGCGCCGACTTCGAGCGGGATCTGCCGTGGAATACGCACCGGGACATGATCGCGGCCGGAAGGTGTCGCGGGATACCGCTTTTCCCACGGCCGGGGGTTACACGGCCGTGGGCCGGTCACAGGTGCTTGCGGCGCCATTCGCTCTGGTCGACCTCGCTGGCCAGCTGTTCGTCCAGCGCGGTCCGCCGGACCCGGGACCGGGCGTGGGCCCGCTGCCAGAACTGCATCAGCACCAGGACGACGCACCCGGTGGCGAGCATGGCGAGCGCGATCAACGCCGGCGGCCGGATGGCCGCGATCACCACGACGAGTACGACCACCAGCACGACCAGGGGCAGGGCCGGCCGGTAGTGGTGGGTCGTACGCCGGGCGAAGGCGGCGAGGGCGAGGAGGAAGAGCAGCACCCCGCCGTACAGCAGATCGAGTTCGAGGGTGCCGACCCGGTGCTGCCAGCCGGTCTCCGGGTCCGCCGAGATGTCGCCCAGGTAGCGCTTGAGTCCGAGCGCGAACCCGATGATCCCGATGATCATCGGCAGGTGCAGGTAGGTGTAGGCGTCGCGGACCAGCCTGCGCCGGGCCTCGGGCTGGCGGGTGCCGTGCAGCGACTGCTCCGCGGCGATCGCGTGCTCGTCGAAGTACATCCACCACAGGCACACGGTGACGGTGAACCCGAGTGCCGCGGCCACGATCACCGCCCAGGTGACCGGGAGCCCGCCGGTGAGGTTCGGCCCGACCCCGATCGAGATGATCGACTCGCCGAGCGCGACCAGCACGATCAGGGCGTGCCGTTCGGCCCAGTGGCCGGCCGAGACGATGTAGAAGCGACCGGAGAGCCGGACCGTCCCGGCCAGGTACTCGACCGCGATCGCCGCCGTCCACAGTCCGAGGCGCACCGGATTCGGCTCGGCCTCGTCGCCGCTGTGCGGAATCAGCGCCGCGCTCAGGATGAGGACGGTGCTGGTCACCACCGGCACGGCGAAGACCCCGAAGTTGCGCAGCGGGCCGACCCAGCCGGCACCGGTGGTCCGCAGCACCGTCCAGTGCACGGCCAACTGCCCGACCCGGACGACGGCGTAGCAGGCGGCGAAGACGACCGGGCCGTACAGGCCGCCGGGGTCGTCGACGAACGCCTCCGGCAGGGTCAGCGCGAGCACCAGTACGGCGGCCATGATGCCGAAGCTGAGCAACGGGAGCAGCCCCTGGTCGGCCCGGGCCAGGTTGCCGAGCGCGGCAAAGCTGCTCCAGCACCACCACAGCAGGGCCAGCACCAGCAGCGCGCGGGTCAGTCCGAGCGGGGTCAGCTGCTCGCCGGCCACGTTCGTGACGTTCAGGAAGGCGAAGACGAAGATCAGGTCGTAGAGGAGTTCCAGCCGGGTGACCCGGGACCCTGGAGCCCCCGGATGGATCATGCGTCTCCGTTCGGGCACCTCCACGCGCAAAGTCTGTCAGCCCGGATGTCCGCCGGGGGCGGCATCCGGGCAACCGGACGACCGCGGATCAGTTGCCGGGCCGCGCCGCCAGCACCTCGCGCAGCCGGGCCAGCGCCCAGCCGATCTCGTCGTCGGTGGCGACCAGGGGCGGGGCCAGCCGGATGGTGCTGCCGTGCGTGTCCTTGACCAGGACACCCCGCTCGGCGAGCGTCTCGCAGACCTGGCGGCCGGTGCCGACCGCCGGGTCGATGTCGACGCCGGCCCAGGCGCCGACCCCGCGTACGGCGGTGACGCCCCGGCCGACCAGCTCCCGCAACCCGCCGTGCAGTACGGCCCCGATCCGGCGGGCGGCAGCCTGGTACTCGCCGGTGGCGAGCAGGTCGACGACGGCGGCGCCGACGGCCGCGGCCAGCGGGTTGCCGCCGAACGTGCTGCCGTGCTCGCCGGGTCCGATCAGTCCGAGCACCTCCCGGCTGGACACCACCGCGGACACCGGCACCACGCCACCGCCGAGCGCCTTGCCGAGCAGGTAGACGTCGGGGCGTACGCCGGCGAGTTCGCAGGCGAACGTGGCTCCGGTCCGGCCCAGCCCGGACTGGATCTCGTCGGCGACGAACAGGGCGCGGCGCTCGTCGCAGATCCGCCGTACGCCGGCGAGGTAGCCGTCGGACGGCACGACGACACCGGCCTCGCCCTGGATCGGTTCGACGAGTACGGCGGCGGTCCGCTCCCCCACCGCCGCGTCGAGCGCGTCGAGGTCGTCGTACGGCACGACGGTGAAGCCGGGGGTGAACGGGCCGAAGCCGGCGCGGGCCTGCTCGTCGGTGGAGAAGCTGACCACGGTCGTGGTGCGGCCGTGGAAGTTCCCGGCCGCGACCACGATCTCGGCGGTGTCGGCGGGTACGCCCTTGACCTCGTACGCCCACCGGCGGGCGACCTTGACGCCGGTCTCCACCGCCTCGGCGCCGGTGTTCATCGGCAGCACCATCTGCATGCCGCACAGGTCGGCGAGCTTGGCGGCGAACGGGCCGAGCCGGTCGTTGTGGAAGGCCCGGCTGGTCAGGGTGGCCCGGTCCAGCTGCTCACGGGCGGCGGCGAGCAGGGCGGGGTGGCCGTGGCCGAAGTTCAGCGCGGAATAGCCGGCGAGGCAGTCCAGGTAGCGCTTCCCGTCGACGTCGACGACCCAGGCACCTTGCGCGCTCTCGATCACGACGGGCAGCGGGTGGTAGTTGTGCGCGAGCACGTCGTTTTCGACCTTGATCGCGGCGAGGGTGCGGTTCATCGGCGGATCTCCTGGGTGCAGCACTTGGCGCCGCCGCCGGCCTTGGCCAGCTCCGACAGGTCGACCGGCACCGGCCGGTAGCCGCGGGCGGCGAGCTGGGCGACGAGGTCGGTGGCGGCCCGCGCGACGACGACGTTCTCCCCGTCGGAGACCGAGTTGAGGCCCAGGACGAGGGCGTCGGCCTCGGTGGCGAGGATCGCGTCGGGAAACAGCCGGGCCAGTGTCCGCCGGCTGCCGGTGGAGAACGCGGGCGGGTAGTAGGCGACGTTGTCGTCGTCGAGGACGAACAGCGCGGTGTCGAGGTGGTAGAAGCGCGGGTCGGTGAGCCGCAACGAGACGACCGGCCGGCCGAGGAACTCCTGTGCCTCGCCGTGTGCCGCCGGGTCGGTGCGGAAGCCGGAGCCGGCCAGGATCAGGTCCGCGACGACCGCGAAGTCGCCCTCGCCCTCGTTGGCGTAGCCGGGCAGGAACACCTCGCCGAAGCCGGCGGCGGCGAACCAGGCCCGGTAGGCGGGCGCCTCGGGTTCGCGTACCGGCTCACGGAACCGGGCGCCGTAGACCTGCGAGTCGACGACCAGGGCGCAGTTGGCGGCGAAGACCATGTCGACCAGGCCGGGGACCGGCTCGGCGAGGTGCACGGTGTGCCCGAGCCGGAGGTAGGTGTCGCGCAGTTCCGTCCACTGCCGCCGGGCCAGGTCCCGGTCGACGGGTACGGCCGGGTCCATCCACGGGTTGATGGCGTAGACGACGTCGAAGTGGGTCGGCGGGCACATCAGGTATTCGCGCCGGGTCGCGGTCCGCGCCGCCGGCGCGGTGGTCGGGGTGACTGCGGTCAGGCTCATCCGGCCTCGGTCCCATCGGTGCTGGCCCCGCCGTCGGCGAGGATGGTGTCGACAGCGTCTTCCAGGGCCGCCTCGGCGGCGGTGGTCTGCCGGCGCAGCTCGTCGATCCGGGTCCGGTCGGCGGCCAGCCGGGCGGCGAACTCGGCGTTCTCCCGGCGTACGGCGTCGGGCGCCGGGCCGCCGTAGAGGGTGCGTCGGGCGACGAACCCGTGGGCGTCCATGGCTTCGCCGAACTGCTCCGGGGTCAGGCCGCTGGCCCGGCCGATCACCTGGGTCGCCGCCTCGTCGAGCAGGGCGGGCGGGGCGGCCGGGGCGGCCAGTCCGCGTTCGACGCCGAGCCGGACGAAGACGCCGACGATCTGGTGGGCGTGCCGCCAGTCCAGGCCGGTGTGCCGGACGAGGGCGGACGCGACGTCGGTGACCTGGGCCCAGTGCGCGCCGGCCTGGGCGGCCATCCGCGTGGTGTCGACGCGCAGGTCGGCGAGGATCTGCGCGGCGTCGCCGACCTTGGCGGTGATCGCGGCGCACATCGACCAGATCGCCTGCTGCGAGTAGCGGCGTTCCATGATCGGGAAACCGGTCGGCCCACGCTCGGCGGTGATCACACCGACCAGGGCGGCGAGCGCCTGGGTGGCCACCGACTTGACGTCCTCCAGCGCGTCGGGGTTCTTCTTCTGCGGCATGATGCTGCTGGTGCCGCAGAACCGGTCGGGCAGTTCGACGTACGCGAACTCGGAGGTCGACCACAGGTAGAGGTCGTCGGCGAGCCGGGCCAGGGTCGCGCCGACGGTGGCGAGCAGGGCGGCCGCCTCCATCTCCAGGTCGTGGCTGAGGATCGCGTCCATCGTGTGCGGCAGCGGGGCGTCGAAGCCGAGCAGGTCGGCGACCCGGTGCCGGTCGAGTGGCAGGTCGCTGCCGGTCAGGATGGCGGCACCGGCCGGCGACAGGTTGAGCCGGCCGTGGAAGCCGAGCAGGCGTTCGGTGTCGCGGGCGAAGGCGCGTTCGAACATCGTCGCCCAGTGCGCGAACGTCGTCGGCTGGGCGTGCTGGCCGTGGGTGTAGCCGGGCATCACGGTGTCGGCGTGGGTGTCGGCGAGGTCGAGCAGCACGGCGCGTAGGTCGGCCAGGGCCGGCAGCATCGCGTGCAGGTGCCAGCGGATCGTCATCCGGCGGGCCACCTCGATCAGGTCGCCGGAGCTGCGGCCGAGGTGCAGCCGTCCGCCGAGGTCGGCGCCGATGGTGCGGATCAGGTACTGCTCGCCGGAGTGCATGCCGCCGCCGGCCTCGATACGGGCGGCGGCGACGCCGCCGGCCTCCATGCCCCGCAGCGCGGCGAGGATGGCCCGGCCGGCGGCCGGGTCGAGCAGCCCCCGCTCGGTGAGCATGACGGCGTGGGCCTTGTCGAAGGCGTGGATCGCGGGCAGCGAGTCGCCGAGCAGTTCGGTGCGGTGCGCCTGCAGGTGCGGCAGCTGTTCCTCGGTCAGCCGCACCCCGGTGCCCGGAAGCCCTGGTATCCGCCGCTCATCGGCGGTCCGCGCCGGAACCGAAGACCGCGAAGTGGAAGAGCAGGTACGCGGCGAGGGTGGCGGTCGTCGAGGTGTTGTCGTCGGTCAGCGGGTTGACCTCGGTGACCGCGAGCGCGTCGCAGTGCGGGGCCAGCAGCCGCACCGCTTCCAGGGCCTCGCCGGAGGTGAGGCCGCCGGGTTCGTGGGCGCCGGCGCCGGGCGCGAACGCCGGGTCGATCGCGTCGATGTCGAACGAGAGAAAGACGTGGTCGGCGCCGGAGACCCGGTCGAGGATCTGCTCGACGGCGGAGACCGGGCCGAGGGCCTGGAACTCCCGGGCGGTGATGTGCGTGAGACCGCTCTTGCGCTTGAACTCCGCCGACGACGGGAAGTTGAAGTGCCGTACGGCGACCTGGATGCAGTCGTCGGCGTTGATCCGGTCGAGTTCGAGGCTGCGCCGCATGCCGCTGGACTGGCTGACCCGGCCCTGGAACCGGTTGTGGTCGAGCAGATCCAGGTGCGCGTCGAAGTGGATCACCCCGACCCGGCCGGGGAGCGCCTCGTGCACCCCCCGGGCGACCGGGAACAGCACCGAGTCGTCACCGCCGATGATGATGGGCGTACGTCCGCCGCGCAGCGACTCGGCGACCGAGGTGGAGCAGGCGTCGAGGGTGGCCCCGATGTCGTGCCCGACCACGTCGACGTCGCCGCGGTCGCGCAGCAGGTCGTCGCCGACCTCGTGGACCGAGTCGGTCTCCAGCGAGTAGATGGCGCCGTCCTCGATCCGCTGGGTGATCCAGCGCAGGGCGTCGCGGATCCGGCCGGGCGCGTAGCGCGAGCCCGGCCAGCCCAGGGTGGAGCCCCCGTCGAAGGGAACCCCCACAGGTCGAACTTGCGCGGTTGCTGACGACGTGGCATTGCTGACCTCTCGCGGGTGGTGTGGGGTGTGCTCTCAGCCGAGGACGCGGGAGAGAAATTCCTTGGTCCGGGGGTGCTGGGGGGCGCCGACGACGTCGCGCGGCGGGCCGGACTCGACCACGATGCCCTCGTCCATGAAGACGAGCGTGTCGCCCACCTCGCGGGCGAAGCCGACCTCGTGGGTGACCACGATCATGGTCATGCCGTCGCCGGCGAGCGCCTTCATCACGTCCAGGACCTCGCCGACCAGTTCCGGGTCGAGGGCCGAGGTCGGCTCGTCGAAGAGCATCAGGTACGGCTCCATGGCCAGCGCCCGGGCGATCGCGACCCGCTGCTGCTGGCCGCCGCTGAGCTGGCCGGGGTAGGCGTCGTACTTGTCGGACAGGCCGACCCGGTCGAGCAGCCGGCGGGCGGCGGCGTACGCGTCGGACCGGTTGCGCCCCAGTGCCCGCAACGGGCCCTCGACGACGTTGCCGACGGCGGTCATGTGCGGGAAGAGGTTGAACCGCTGGAAGACCATGCCGATCCCGCGCCGCTGCCGGGCGATCTCGCGTTCGCGCAGCTCGTACAGCTTGCCGTCGCGCAGCTTGTGGCCGACGAGTTCGTCGCGTACCCACAGCTCGCCGCCGTCGACCCGCTCCAGCTGGTTGATGCAGCGCAGGAACGTCGACTTGCCGGACCCGGACGGGCCCATCACGCACAGCACCTCGCCGGCGCGTACCTCCAGGGACACGCCGCGCAGGACGTGGACCGGACCGAACGACTTGTGGAGGTCGATGGCGCGGACGACCGGCGTCGCCCCCTGCTCCGTCTGCGACTGGCTCACTGCTCCGGGGCTCCCTTCAACCGGCGCCCGATCGACCGGGCCCGGCGGGTCGGCGTGGACTGGAAGCCCCGGCCGAACCGGCGCTCGACGAAGTGCTGGATGACGCTGAGTACGGAGACCACCGCCAGATACCAGATGGCCGCGACGATCAGCAGTTCGATCACCCGGTTGTTCGAGTAGTAGATGAACTCGGCCGTCTCCAGCATCTCGCCGTACGTGATGACGGCGGCGAGCGACGACATCTTCAGCGTGCTGATGAACTCGTTGCCCAGCGGCGGCAGGATGACCCGCATCGCCTGGGGCAGCACGATCCGGCGGCGGATCTGGTTCGGGGTGAGGCTGATCGCCTGGGCGGCCTCGATCTGGCCCTTGTCGACCGAGAGGATGCCGCCGCGAACCAGTTCGGCGGTGTAGGCGCTCATGTTGATGCCGAGGCCGAGCAGGGCGGCCATGAACGGCGTCATCACGTCGATCATGCGGGTCTCGAACGGGCCGAAGCCGACGGTCGGGAAGACCAGCGCCAGGTTGTACCAGATCAGCAACTGCAGCAGGACCGGGATGCCACGGAACAGCCAGATGTAGCCGAAGGCGACGGTGCGGGTCACCGGGTTCGCCGACATCCGCATCACCGCGACGATCACGCCGAGGCCGATGGCCAGCGCCATCGAGCAGAGCGTGATGATGATGGTGTTCTGCAGGCCGTGCAGGATCGCCGAGGCGGTCAGGTAGCGGCCGACGACCGACCATTCGATGCTGCCCTGGGCGAACGCCCGGGCGAGCAGCGCGACCAACACGATCACGACCGCCGCCGAGACCCACCGGCCGTAGTGCCGCAGCGGCACCCTGGGCAGCCCGGCCAGTTGCCCCGGCCCGGGTGGTGGCGCGGCGGTGGTGGTGGCGCCACCGCGTCCAGTGCTCGTCATCGCGTCTCCCGTCTGTGCTTTCGCCGAGTCTCACCGGGCCGGCGGGGCCCCGGTACCTGACATCGGGTCCAGTCACCGGACCGGGGGCGCTACTTCCTGTCCTGCCCCCGCCCACCGGATCGCTCCGGTGCCGACCCGCCGGTCCGGTCCGGTGCCGGCCCGACGAAGTCGTCGGTGTCGGCCGCGCTGTCGGCCAGCAGCGCGAGCCACAGTTCCATGCGGCCGTACGCCGAACCGAGGTCGCGGCCGGTGACCTGCTCGATCCGGTCGATCCTGGCCCGCAGGGTGTGCCGGTGGATGCCGAGTTCGGCGGCGGTCTCGTTCCAGTGGCCGTTGTGCGCCAGGAAGGCGCGCAGGCTGGCCAGCAGGGCACCCTCGCGGCCCCGGTCGTGCTGCTGCAGCGGTCCGAGCACCCGACGGACGAAACCGGCGAGCGCCTGCGGCGACTGGGCCCGGAAGAGCATGTGCAGCGCCTCCAGGTCGTCGAACCGGGTCACCGCGCGCCGCTCGGCCCGGCCGACCTCGGCGGCGTGGGTCGCCGCCCGGTACGAGAGCCCGACCTGCTCGATCGGCACCACGTCGCCGAGCCCGAGCGGCACCATCGGGCGTACCGAGGCCAGCCCGGCCAGGGCCGTGGCGGCCCGGTCGGTGGCGTCGGTAAGCACCGCGGCCCGGGCCTGCCGGCCGGCGTCCTGGACGACGACCGCGCCGGGGAGCCCGGCTTCGGACATCAGCTCGTTGACGTCGTCGCAGACCCGGCCGACCCGGTCGGCGGCGCACAGGTAGACGGCCACCCGCACCGCCGTCGGGTCGAGTTCCCAGGCGGTGGCGTGCTGGGCGGCCACCTGGTCGGTGACGGCCCCACGCAGGATCTGGGCCAGCGGGTCGGCGCGCAGCCGGCGGAGCTGCCGGGTGGCGGCCTGCGAGCGCTCCATCTCCAGCGACAGCAGCGCCACGCCGCCGGCCAGCACCATCCGGCTGTAGTCGGTGGCCCGGCCGGGTACGCCGGCGACCAGGAAGCCGCGCATCCGGCCCCGGGCGCCGAGCGTGTGGATCGCCACCGACTCGGTCGGGCCGACCACCGAACCGCTGGAGCGGATGCCGCGTTCCCGGGCCCGCATCACGTCCGGCAGGAGCGCGGGGAGCCGGTCGGCGGCCTCCGGCGGAGAGGCCCGGAGCACGCCCGCGGAGAGGTCGGTGAGGACCGCCCAGCCGCCGACGGCGCGGGCGATGGCGGCGACGATCCCGCCCCGGCCGGACTCCACCGCGGCGGCGGTCAGCGCCTGCTGGGCGTCGAACGCGCGGGCGATGGTGTCGTAGCGTTCGGCGGCGAGCAGGTTCGACACGCCCTCGGAGATCGCCACGTACGGGGCGTCGACCGGCACCTCCAGCACCGGCAGCCCGCGCTGCGCGGCGGCCCGGATCAGCGGCTCGGGCACCTGGGCGTGGCCGAGCCCGATGCCGAAGCCGAGCCCGGCCAGGCCGGCGTCGGCCAGCCGGTGGACGTACGGCTCGAACTGCTCCGGCTGTTCGATCTTGAGTCCGGTGGTGAGCAGCAACTCGCCGCCGCGCAGCCACGGAGTCGGGTCGACGGTTTCGCTGACGTGCACCCAGCGCACCTCGTTGCCGAGTCCGGCGTCGCCGGCAACCACCCGTAGATTCAGGTCCGGCAACGCCAGGACCTGCGCAATCGTCACGGTCACGGGAACATCCCACCCCCTTCGCCGTTGACCACTATTGCGCGGCCGTGACATCGCCGTGAAGTACAGTCCGGGCAGCGGCGACTGGACAAGCGGTCCCCTTCCGATGCTTCCATCGCTGCTTGAAAACTGGGGCCACGTTGCCGAGGGGACCGGCGGCGGACGTGCGGTGTGGGTGCCAACGACCACCCGCCGACCCGGAGGAGAAACTGTGAAGAAGCGAGCCATGTGGGTGGGCGCGGTCGTTGCCGCGACACTGCTCGCCGGATGCGGTGGCGGCAGCGACGCCGACGCCCCGGCGACCGACCAGTCCGACAACCCGCTGAACGCGATGCTGCCGAAGTCGATCCGCGACGCCGGCGAACTCCGGGTGGGCAACAGCCCGGTGTATCCCCGATGTCCTATCTGCCGGAGGGCACCGAGGACAAGGAGAAGCGGCAGGGCTTCGACATCGACCTGGCCCGGGCCATCGGCGAGAAGCTCGGCCTCAAGGTGACCTTCGTGACACAGGAGTACGAGCAGTACATCCCGTCGCTGGCCACCGGCCGGATCGACGTGGTCGAGTCGGCGATGCAGGACCTCGAGTCGCGCCGGGAGACCGTCGACTTCGTCGACTACTACACCACCGGCCCGCAGCTGTTCACGCTGGCCGACAAGGCGGCGCGGTTCCCGGCCGAGGTCGACGTGTGCGGCGCGAAGGTCGCCGTCGACAGCGGCGACACCGGCTACCGCAACGCGCTGACCACCTTCAGCCAGGAGGTCTGCGCACCGGCCGGCAAGCCGCCGATCGAGGAGCTGACCACCAACGGCACCGCCGACGCACTGCTGCAACTGCAGCAGGGCCGGGCCGACGTCGGGATCCGGGGCGCCGAGTCAATCCGGTACGTCACGAACGAGCAGGAACCGGGCAAGTACGCCCTGATCGGCAAGCCGATCTCCGAGATCCCGGTCGGGATCGCGGTCAGCAAGCAGCAGAACGAACTGCGGGACGCCGTGGCGGCGGCGCTGAGGGCGCTGATGGACGACGGCACCTACACCCAGATCGGCGAGAAGTGGGGCCTGTCGGACATCCTCCGGCCGGCCGTGACGATCAACGGGCAGCCGGCGAGCTGACCGTGACCCGTACCGTCCTGCGCGGGGGAACCGTGCTGACCCCGCGGCCGGCCGGCACCGGTGACGTCGTGATCGCCGGACGCGACATCCTGGAGGTCGGGCCGACCGGCCCGGCCTCCGGTCCGGCCGCCCTGCCCGGGGCAACGGTCGTCGACTGCGCCGGGCTGCTCGTCGTGCCCGGCGTCGTCGACGGCCACCTGCACGTCCTCGGCGGGGGCGGCGGCTCCGGCTACCACACCCGGATCCCCGAACTGCCCGCCGATGTGATCGTCGAGGCCGGCACCACCACCTGCGTCGGCATGCCGGGAGTCGACCCGATCACCCGGAACCCCGAGGCGCTGCTCGCCCGCACGTACGCGCTGCCGGTCACCGGTCCGCGCGCCCGGGCGATGGTCGGCGGCTTCCACTGGCCGCCGCCGACCGTCACCGGGTCGGTGCTGCGCGACCTGCACCTGCTCCCGCACCTCGTCGGCGTCAAGATCGCCCTGTACGAGCACAAGGCCACCGCCCCCGGACCGGCCGAACTCGCCCGGCTGCTGCGTGAACTCGAATGGGCCGCCGGGGCGACCGGCAAGGGCTGCCTGCTGCACGTGCACCTCGGCACCGGCGCCGGCGACCCGGACCTGCTCCCCCGGGCGCTCGACGAATCCGGTGCGGATCCGCGACGGCTCCAGGCCACCCACGCCAACTACACCACCGGCACCCTCGCCCTGGCCACCCGCCTGGGCGGCCTCGGCTGCTGGGTCGACGTCAACCCGCTGATCAACCCGGACCGGATCACCGGCGCGGTCGCCCCGGTCGACGCCGTCGCGGCGCTGCTGGCCGGGGGCGTACCCGCCGACCGGATCACGCTCAGCAGCGACGGCAACGCCTCGGTGCCACGTACGCTGCCGGACGGCACCACCGAGCCGTTCGCGTACCGGGTCGAACTGCTGCCCACCGTGCGGGCGCTGGCCGCCGCCGGGGTGCTGGACCTGCCCGACGCACTGGCCCTGGTGACCGCCAACCCTGCCGCCGCGCTACGCCTCGACGGCGGCGGCCCGGCCGGTCCCGGCGGCCTCGGCACGCTGCGGGCGGGCGGCCCCGCCGACATCGCCGTGCTCGACCCCGACCTGCGGGTCCGGCACGTGTTCCGCGACGGAGAGCGACTGGTCCGCGACGGCCGGGCCGTCGCCCCGGACCCGTTCCGCCCACCGCACCGGCCGGGCGTGGCCCCGTGACCGGGCGGCCGATGCGGCAGGTGCTGTTCACACCCGGCGGAGCCGACGCACCCACCGGCCCGACCGGCAGCCAGCCGGCGCCGCCGCGACCGGTCTGGCAGGAGGCACCGGCCCCGGCCCCGGCCGGCGGGCAGGTGCTCGTCGCGGTGCACGCCTCCGGACTCAACCGCGCCGACCTGCTGCAACGCGACGCCGACTACAAGCCGCCGGCCGGCGAGTCGGCCGTACCCGGGCTGGAGTGCGCCGGCACCGTCGCGGCGGTCGGCCCGGACGTCACCGGCTGGCGGGTCGGGGACCGGGTCTGCGCGCTGCTCGGCAGCGGCGGGTACGCCACCCACGCACTCGTCCCCCAGGAACAGCTGCTGCCCGTGCCGGCGGGATGGACGACGACCGAGGCGGCCGGCCTGCCGGAGGCCCTGGCGACCGTCTGGTGGAACCTGCGGATGGTCGCCGGCGTACGCCCCGGCGACCGGGTGCTCGTGCACGCCGCCAACTCCGGCGTCGGCACCACCGCGGTCAAGGTCGCCCGCGCGCTCGGCGCCACCGTCGCCGGCACCGTACGCGGCCCGGTGCTCACCGACGCCGTACGCGGGCTCGGCGCCGACCCGGTCGTGGACTCCACCGCCCCGGACGCCGTCGACGAGCTGCGCCGACTGGCACCGGACGGCTTCGACGTCGTACTCGACCTCGTCGGGGCCGCGGTCGCCGGACTGACCCTCGCCGGCCTGCGCACCGGCGGCCGGTGGCTCAGCGTCGGCGTCCTCGGCGGCGACGAGGTACGCCTGAGCCTGCGTACGGTGATCCGCCGCCGGCTGGTGCTCACCGGCGGCTCGCTGCGCAGCCTGCCCCCGGCCGAGAAGGCCGCCATCATCGCCGACCTGCGCCGCGCCGCGCCGTGGGCCGGCCCGGTCGACCTGCGGCCGGTCGTCGCCGCCCGCTACCCCGCCGCCCGGGTCGCGGCCGCGTTGGAGCACCTGGAACGCGGCGGCCTGCTCGGCAAGATCGTGCTGACCGACCTCGAGGAGATCGCGTGACCCCGTCCCCCACCCCCGTCGGCCTGGCGCTCGGCTACGACCCGACGGTGACCGTACGCCAGATGGCCGACTCGGCCGCCGCCGCCGAACGGGCCGGCTTCGACACCGCGTTCTTCTCCGAGACGCTGTTCACCAACCGCGACTCGGTCTCCGCCCTCGCCGCGTTCGGGCTGGCCACGCAGCGGGTCGCGCTCGGCGCGACGCAGGTCGTCCGGCTGCGCAGCCCGCTGGTGATGGCGCAGTCCGCGGCCACCCTCGACGAACTCAGCGAGGGCCGGCTGGTCCTGGTCCTGGGCGCCTTCACCGCCAAGCACGCGGCCCGCAACGGCCGGCCGCTGACCGACCCGGTGACCACGCTGCGCGAGTACGTCGAGTCGATCCGCGCCCTGCTCACCGGCGAACCGGTCACCTACCACGGCGAGGTCGTGCGGCTCGACGACGTCGCGCTGAACTTCAAACCGGTACGTCCCGACATCCCGATCTGGATCGCCGCCGCGAGCCGCAAGGGCCTGGTCAACGCGGCGTCGATCGGCGACGGGGTGCTGCTGGACGCCGGCACCTCGCCGGAGTACTCGGCGAACGCGGTCGCGCTGCTGCGCGAAAGCGCCGAACGGGCCGGCCGCGACCCGGACGGGCTCGCCGTCGCCCAGCTGATCAACACCTCGATCGAGGACGACCGGGCCGCGGCGGTCGAGGCGATCCGCTGGGAGGTGGCGACGAAGTTCAAGTACGCCTCCACCCCGAAGGCCAAGATGTCGGTCGGCGAACCGACGATCGACCCGGCCGACCTGCCCCGGTTCGCCGAGGCGTACGCCGCCGGGGGCGAGGCGGCGCTGCGGCGGGTGCTGCCCGAGCGGTACGTCACCTCGCTGACCGCGACCGGCACCGTCGACGACGTACGGGCCCGGGTCGACGCCTACCGGGCGGCGGGCGTCACGATGCCACTGGTCCGCCCGGCCGCCCCGCACCAACTCGACAGACTCCTGACCACGTTCGGCGGTTGACGTGATCGTCTGCGGCTCAGGCGTTCCGGACGGGGCGTGTCGGGTGTCCGAGCCGCAGACGATCACACCGGCCGGGGCGCGCCGCCGGCGGCCGAAGCCTCGGTCAGGCGCCAGGCGGCGTTGATCAGGCCGACGTGGGAGAACGCCTGCGGGTGGTTGCCAAGCTGTCGCCCGGTCGCCGGGTCGATCTCCTCGGCGAACAGGCCGAGGTCGTTGCCGCGACCGAGCAGGTCGGCGAAGAGGGCGCCGGCCTCGTCGACCCGGCCGGCCAGGGCCAGGCACTCGACCAGCCAGAAGCCGCAGGCGACGAAGGCGGCGGTGTCGCCGTACCAGCGCCGGACCAGCGGGCCGTCGGCGAGCCGGTCGCGGACCGCCTCGATGGTGGCGAGCATCCGCGGATCGCCGGCGGGCAGGAACCCGACCAGCGGGAGCAGCAGCACGGAGGCGTCGAGCCGGTCGGAGTCGAAGGCGCCGGCGTACGCCCCGATCCGCTCGCACCAGGCCCGGCGCAGCACGGTCGCGTGGATCTCGTCGCGGGCCGCGGCCCAGGCACCGGCCCGCCCCGGTACGCCGAGCGTGCCGGCGAGCCGGACGGCCCGGTCGAGGGCGACCCAGCACATGACCTTCGAGGAGGTGTAGTGCCGGGGGTGTTCGCGGGACTCCCACATGCCGGAGTCGGGCAGCCGCCAACTGTCCGCGGCCTGGTCGGCCAGGGACACCAGCAGTTCGCGGGTGGCGTCGCTCAGCTCGCCGATCCGTTCGCGGAGCAGTTCGGCGGCGAACAGGACCTCGCCGAGGACGTCGAGCTGGCGTTGCCGCCACGCGTCGTTGCCGACCCGGACCGGGCGGCTGTCCCGGTAACCGGCGAGGTGGTCGAGTTGGTGTTCGGTCAGGTCGCGTTCGCCGGTGACGCCGAACATGATCTGCAGTGGCGCGCCGCCGAGGGGGCCGATCGCGTCGGCGATCCAGTCGAAGAAGCGGCCGGCCTCGTCGGGGCAGGCGGCCACCCACAGCGCCTGCATGGTGAGGCTGACGTCGCGCAGCCAGGCGAAGCGGTAGTCCCAGTTGAGGTCGGCGCCGAGCTGTTCGGGCAGTGACGTGGTGGCGGCGGCGACGACCGCGCCGCTGCGCTGGTAGGTCAGCCCCTGCAGCACCAGGGCGCTGCGGTGTACCGCGGGCAGGTAACGGCCCCGGTAGCCGCGGTGCAGCGCGGCCCAGGAGTGCCAGGCCTCCAGCGTGTCGTGCACCGACGGTTCCAGCCCGGTCCAGGCGGCCGGCTCGTACGGCGGTTCGAAGGTCAGCCGGAACCGGATCCGCTGCCCGGCGCCGACCGGGTAGCGCCCGGTGAGGGTGCCGCCGGTGGCGGTCAGTCCGGAGTCGTCGGTCAGCCGCAGCCCGACCGGCCCGGCCCTGGCGACCCAGCTCGGCCCGTCGCGGCGCCACCGCGGCTCGGTCAGCCCGTACTCCAGGCGGGGGGCGACCTCGACGGCGACGTCGACGGTGCCGTCGAGGCCCTCGACCGTGCGTAGCAGGGTGTGCGGGGCGTCGAAGCCGATCTCGTGTCCCCGGCTGCCGGGGCGTAGCGCGAGCGCGTCGGTGACGGCGACCGCGCCGGCGGCGGTGCGCAGCACCGTACGCAGCACCAGGGAGTCGCCGACGTAGTCCCGGGTCGCGGTGTGGTCGCCCGCCACGGTGATCGACCAGTGGCCGGCGGACGGGTCGAGCAGGCGGCCGAAGATTGCCGGCGAGTCGAAGCGGGGCAGGCTCCACCAGTCGACGGAGCCGTGCGAGCTGACCAGGGCGGCGCTGTGGCAGTCGGAGAGCAGGCCGTAGTCGCTGATCTCCGGCGGGTCGGCGCCGGTCACCGCGTACCGCCGGGTCCGGCGGCGACCGGATCCGGGGCCGCCGTGGGCGCGGCGACCGGGACCGGTCGGGTGGAAGGCAGCCGGTCGAGGCCGGCGAGCGCGGGCGTGACCGGCGTACAGAGGTTCTCCAGGTTGCGTCGGTAGGTGCCGTCGGCGCGGATCCGGTCGACGGCGGCGGCGATCCGCCGGGCCAGGTCGGGGTGGAGGAACCGGGCGGCGGCGCCCCGTTCGACGGTGGCGCCGCCGTCGAGGGCGATGCCGATGCCGAGTTCGGCGGCCCGGCGGGCGACCAGCGGCTGGTCGCCGAAGAACGGTACGACGACGACCGGCACCCGGGCGAGGAGTGCCTCGTGGAAGCTGTTGCTGCCGCCGTGGGTGACGAAGACGTCGGCCCGGCTGAGGATCCGCTGCTGGTCGACCCGGTCGTGCACGGCCCAGTTCGCCGGATACGCCGGCAGCACCGTCCGGCCGCGGGTGACGAAGACGACGTCGATGTCGCGGGTCCAGCGGGCGGCGAGTCCGGCGACGCACCGCCGTACGCCGTCGCGGGTGGTCGGGTCGGTGTGCCACAGGTTGTCCATCACCTCGGTGCCGAACGACAGGTAGACCAGCGGGCGGCCGGTGGGCCGGTCGGGGCGCCGGTGGCCGTCGGCGAGGTAGCCGGCGAAGCGGTAGTGGGCCGGCCGGCGGTGCCGGCGGAAGTCGGCGGGCGGCACCGCCGGGTACGACCACAGCAGGTTCGTCTCGGCCGGGATGTGCAGGCTGTTGGAGACGAGTTCGATCTCGTCGGGCCGGACGGTGAGGCCGTACCGCTGCCGCAGGGTGTCCAGCGCGGCGCGGTTGGTGTCCGACGACAGGCATTCGGTGAGGTACCGGCGGTCGGTCATCGGCCCGATCAGCCCGGGTACGGAGGTCCAGTACGGCACCCCGGCCAGCCGGGCGGCGAAGTGGCCCTCCAGCGCGCAGAAGTCGTGCACGACCAGGTCGGGGCCGAAGTCGCGGGTGACCGCGAGGCTCTCGTCGAGCAGTTCGCGGACCCGGTGCAGGACGTCCGACGCGGGCGTGTTGAGGAAGTGCCGGGAGCCGTCGAGGGTGTCGGTGAGCCCGGCCAGGTCGCCGAGGTCGGGCGCGGTGGTCTGCCGGTCGACCAGCACCAGCCGGAAGGTGTGCTCGGCCCGGTAGGCGCGGATCATCCGCTTGAGGATGTTGAGGTGCCCGTCGTTCGGGATCGTGAAGACCATGATCCGTTTACCCGCCATCGCGCCCCCTCGGCCTGTCGGCGTCGGCGGCGAATGCCCGGTCGGGCGTACTCCAAACGGGGGACCGCGGCCGGGCCCGCCGGTACGGTGACGGTGGTGGACGGGCCGCCGTACCGGAACGCGCGCCTGCCGGTGGCGGTACGCGTCGAGGACCTGCTGCACCGGATGACGCTGCCGGAGAAGGCCGGACTGCTCTTCCACACCATGGTCGGCATCGGGCCGGCCGGTTCGCTGGCTCCGGACGATCCCGATGCCGGGCTGCTGTCGGCCGCCGAGATGGTGCGGGGCCGACGGATGAGCCACTTCAACCTGCTCGGCACGGCCGGGCCCGCCGACCTGGCCCGATGGCACAACCGGTTGCAGGAACTGGCGGCGTCGACCCGGCTCGGCATCCCGGTCACGGTGTCGTCGGACCCGCGGCACGCGTACTCGGCCAACCCGAACACGGCCGCGCTGGCCGGGGCGTTCTCGGTGTGGCCGGAGCCGCTGGGGATGGCCGCGACCCGGGACGCGGCGCTGGTGCGCGGATGGGCCGACGTGATCCGGCAGGAGTACGCCGCGGTCGGCATCCGGGTCGCCCTGCACCCGCAGGCCGACCTGGCGACCGAGCCACGCTGGCCGCGTACGCTCGGCACCTTCGGCGAGGACGCCGGGCTCGCCGCCGAACTGGTGCGGGCGTACGTCGGCGGGTTGCAGGGGCCGGTGCTCGGGCCGGACGGCGTCGCCGCGATGGTCAAGCACTTCCCGGGCGGCGGCGCCACCCACGACGGCGAGGACCCGCACTTCCGGTACGGCCGCGAGCAGGTGTATCCCGGCGGCCGGTTCGCCGACCACCTGCGGCCGTTCGTGGCGGCGCTGGACGCCGGCTGCTCGCAGGTGATGCTCGGCTACGGGATGCCGCGCGACACCGGGTACGAGGAGGTCGGGTTCAGCTTCAACCGGGACGTGGTCGGCGGGCTGCTGCGGCGGCGGATGGGTTTCGGCGGCATCGTCTGCACCGACTGGGGGGTGTTGACCGGGGCGGCGTTCCGGGGGCAGGTCCGGCCGGCGCGGGCCTGGGGACTGGAGCGCCTCTCCCCCGCCCAGCGGGCCCGCCGGGTCCTCGACGCCGGAGCCGACCAGATCGGTGGCGAGGCCGTACCGGGGCTGGTGGTCGACCTGGTCCGGACCGGGCAGGTCGGGGTGGGGCGGCTGGACGCCTCGGTCCGGCGGGTGCTGCGGGAGAAGTTCACCCTCGGGCTGTTCGACCGGCCGTACGTCGACCCGGACCGGGCGGCCCGGGTCGTCGGGTGTGCGCGGTTCCGGGCGGCGGGGCTGGCCGCCCAGCGGGCCTGCGTGACACTGCTGTCGAACGCGGCCCCGGACCGGCCGGCGCACCTGCCGCTACGGCCCGGGCTGCGAATCTGGTGCGACGGGATGGACCCGGCGGTCGTCGCGCGGGACGGGCGGGTGGTGGCCCGGCCGGCCGACGCCGACGTGGCGATCCTGCGACTCCAGGCCCCGTACGACCACCGGCCCGGGCAGTTCGAGGCGTTCTTCCACGCGGGGTCGCTGGAGTTCGCCGCCGGGGAGATGGCGCGCGTGCTGGCGATCGCCGCAGCCGTACCCACGGTCGTCGACGTCTACCTGGACCGGCCGGCGGTGCTGCCCCGGCTGGCGGCCGGGGTCGACGCGCTGGTGGTGTCGTTCGGGGTGGGTGACGAGGCGCTGATGGACGTGCTGGCCGGGCGGGCCGCGCCGCGCGGGCGGCTGCCGTTCGACCTGCCCCGCTCGTCGGCGGCGGTCCGGGCCGGCCGGCCGGACGTCGCCTTCGACACCGCCGATCCGGTCTTCCGCTTCGGCCACGGGCTGACCTACTAATTCCACAAGACTTCTTGTACGTCATCTCTTGTACGCCACTTCTTGTAGGTCTACGGTGAACCGCATGACCGACCGCAGCGAGGGCACCCGCACACCCCCTGACGACAGCCGTACCGTGCACCTGACCGACCCGCGGGCGATGCGCGCCCTGGCCCACCCGACGCGACTGCAGTTGCTCGGGGAACTGCGGACCCGCGGCCCGCAGACCGTGGGCATGCTCAGCGAGATCGTCGACGAGGCGGTCGGCTCGGTCAGCTACCACCTCGGCAAGCTGGCGTCGTTCGGCTTCGTCGAGGAGGTTCCCGAACTCGCCCGCGACCGGCGGGAACGGTGGTGGCGGGCGGCCCACGAGCGGACCACGTTCAAGCCGGTGGAGGTGCTCGACAACCCGGAGCGCCGGGCCGCCCTGGACTCCTTCCGCCGCTCCGTCCTGCGGCGCTACGTCGAGGTCCTGGAGCGCTACCTGGAATCCGAGGCGACCCTCGCCCCGGCGTGGGTCGCCGGCGCGACCAGCAGCGACACCCAGGTGCACCTGACCAGTGACGAACTGATGGAACTCCAGGCCGATCTGAAGGCGCTCGGCGACCGCTGGGAGGCCCGGGGCGTCGCCGGCCGGGCCGGCACCGAACCGGTCACCCTGATGTTCCACGCGTTCCGGCGGCCGGAGTGAAAACGGCCGCACGCATCCCGACGCAACGGACCCCCGACCGGCGGTACGGCCCACTGCTGGGGCTGGTCATCGGCCACGCGGTGTCGCTGACCGGCAACATGCTCACCATCATCGCCCTGCCGCTCTACGTGCTCGCCGAGACCGGATCGGCGGCGGCGACCGGCCTCGTCGCCGCCTTCGCCACCGCACCGATGGTGATCGGCGGCGCCTTCGGCGGGGTGGTGGTCGACCGGATCGGCTACCGCCGCGCCAGCGTCGTCGCCGACCTCGTCTCGGGCGTGACGATCGCCGCCGTACCGCTGCTCGACCGCACCGTGGGTCTGCCGTTCTGGGCACTGCTCGCGCTGGTCTTCGCCACCGGCCTGCTGGACACCCCCGGGCAGTCCGCCCGCATCGCACTGCTGCCCGAGGCCGCCGCCGCGGCCGGGGTGCCCATCGAGCGGGCCGTCGCCCTGTTCGAGGCCACCAGTCGCGGCTCCCGGCTCGTCGGCGCCCCGGTCGCCGGGCTGCTGGTGGCGGCCTTCGGCGCGCTGACCGTGCTCGCCCTCGACGCGGTCACGTTCGTGGTCTCCGCCGCCGTGGTCGCCGTACTCGTGCCGCGCGGCCTGCGCCCGGCGGCCGAGCCGGAGGCCGGCACCGGACCGGACGCCGACGCCGTCCGCCCGGGATACTGGCGCGAGTTCACCGACGGCGTACGGTTCCTGCTCCGCGAGCCGCTGCTGCGCCTCATCGTGCTGATGGTGCTGTTCACCAACCTCATCGACGCCGCGAAGGGCACCGTCCTGCTGCCCGTCGTCGCCGACCGCGAACTCGGCGGGGCGACCGCGTTCGGCCTTCTCGCCGGCGCGATGGGCGGTGGCGCACTGGCCGGCTCGCTGGTCTTCGGCGCGATCGGCCACCGGTTGCCGCGCCGGCCCACCTACGTGATCGCGTTCCTGATCGCGGGTGGCCCGCCGCACCTGGCGCTGGCCGCCGGCCTCCCGCTCCCGACGCTGCTCGCGATCACGCTCGTCGCCGGTTTCGCCGCCGGCGCGATCAACCCGATGATCGGGGCGATCGAACTCGAGCGGGTGCCGGTTGGCATGCGTGCCCGGGTGTTCGGCGTCATCGGCGCCGGCTGCTGGGCGGCGATGCCGCTGGGCTCGATCGGCGCCGGCCTGGCCGTGAACGCCTTCGGTACGACCGCCACCCTGGTCGTGTCCGGCTGCTGCTACCTGTTGCTCTCACTGATGCCGCTGCTCGGCGGCCCGTGGCGGGACATGACCCGCCCGTCCCCGGCCCGACCGGCTCCCGTACCGGAACCCGCTCCGTGAGCCGGTGGCGCTCGTGCCGGGACCGCTGTGGAACTCCACGGCGAATTCGGCTCAGCCCACCCCGGCCAGCCGGTAGACCTTCGAGTCACGCAGTTCGAACCCCAACCGCTCGTACAGGCGGTTGGCCGCCTCCCGCGACGGCCGCGACGTGAGGTCGACGGTCCGGGCCCCGTCGGCCCGGGCCAGGCGGACCGCCGCACCGGTCAACGCCGCGCCGACGCCCCGACCCCGCGCCGCCCCGTCGACGACGACGTCCTCGATCCAGGCCCGCAATCCGGTCGGGATCGGAAACGTGACGAGCGTCAGCGTGCCCATGATCTCGCCGTCGACCCGGGCGACCAGCAACCGGTTGCCCGGCCAGCCGGCGAGTGTTCGCAACGCCTCCGCGTCGAGCGCGCCGGCCGACTTCGACAGTTGGGGAAGCAGTCGTCCGAAGGCCTCGACGATTTCGTCGGTGACTTCCCGTACCACCTCGATCTCGACGCTCATGGCGGCGACTCTAGCGCCGCCCGCGGGCGGTCGGGGGCTCAGTTGGTGGTCCGGGCGAGTTCGGCCTGGTAGGCGGCGGTGAGCCGGTCGAGCACCGGCTCCGACCCCGCCGGCCGCGGGATGCCCAGGTGGAGTTCGCGCAGTTCGGCCATGAACTCGTCCCACAGTCGCGGTCCGCCGTCGGCGAGCAGCCGGGCCCGTACGGCGAGTTCGGGGCTGACCGGGAGGTGCCGGACGCCCCACGCACCGAGTTGGGCGAGCACCGGGACGAGTTGGATCGAGGGCTCGGTCAGCCGGTAGACGATCTTCTGTTTGTGGCCCGGGTCGGGTGCGCGCGACACCATGCCGAGGTCGACGAGCCGGTGCAGCCGGTCGGCGAGGATGTTCGACGCGATGCCCTCGTTGTTGTTGGTCAGCAGTTCGCGGAAGTGCCGGCGGTCGCCGAACATGATGTCGCGGATGACGATGAGCGACCACCGGTCGCCGAAGACCTCCAACGACAGGTTGATCGGGCAGCCCGAGCGGTGCTCCTCCACGTCACTCCCTTCCGTTGAGCCGCTTGCATTCTACAACCGGTACGACTACCTTGACCGGTTGTAGAATGCAACCAGTTTGAAGGGTGGATCATGCCTCCTGTCACGAGCAATCTCGCGATCTCCCTCGACGGCTTCTCGTCCCGCCCCGACCAGTCCCGCGAGCATCCGTTCGGCGCCGGCGTCGACCTGCACACCTGGATGTTCGAGACGGCGGACGAGAACGCCGCCGAGATCGCCGCCATCACCGGGGCCGGCGCCTACATCATGGGCCGCAACATGTTCAGCCCCGACCGCGGCGACTGGGACCTCGAATGGACCGGCTGGTGGGGCGAGGATCCGCCGTACCACGCTCCGGTTTTCGTGCTCGGCCACCACCCGCGCGAGCCGCTGGTGATGAAGGGCGGCACGACCTTCACGTTCGTCACCGACGGCATCCGCGCCGCGCTCGAGCAGGCGAGGGCCGTGGCCGGCGACAAGCGGATCTCGATCGCCGGCGGCGCGTCGACCGTCAACCAGTACCTGGCCGCCGGCCTGATCGACGAACTGCGGCTGCACGTCGTGCCCGTCACGCTCGGGCACGGCGACCGACTGTTCGACGGGGTGCCGCCGCTGCGGCTCGAGCAGGTGTCCGCCCGCCAGGCGTCGCTGGTCACCCACCTGACCTACCGCGTCCACCACTGAAAGCGGAGGGCCGGAGTTCGCCTTGACCTCAAGTTCGGTTTCGGTTTTAGCGTCAGGGCACCCGCTCGCAATGACTCTGAAGGGCCCTCGAATGACCATCTCACCCCTGCGCATCGCGGTGATCGTCGGCAGTACCCGCAAAGGCCGCTTCGGGCCGACCGTGGCCAACTGGTTCAGCGGTCACGCCGCCCACCGGCCCGACCTGCACGTCGAGATCGTGGACCTGGCCGGCCCAGAGCCGGTGAGCGCGGCACTGGCCGCGGCGGACGGTTTCGTGGTCGTCACCCCCGAGTACAACCACAGCTATCCGGCGCCGTTGAAGGCGGCGATCGACGCGCACTACAAGGAGTGGCACGCCAAGCCGGTCGCCTTCGTGTCGTACGGCGGGGTCTCCGGTGGCCTGCGCGCCGTCGAACACCTGCGTGGCGTCTTCGCCGAACTGCACGCCATGACCGTCCGCGACACGGTCAGCTTCCACCGGGTCCAACAGTGCTTCGATTCGGAGGGACGACCGACCGATCCGGCCCCGGCCGAGGCCGCCGACACCCTGCTGGACCGGCTCGCCTGGTGGGGCGACGCGCTGCGCGAGGCCCGGGCCCGAACCCCGTACGTCGACTGACCCGCGCCGGCTCTCGGCCGCCCATCGGACCGGCCCACCACGGATCGCCCAACGGCCGGATACCACTGTCACGCCCCACAGCGAGTTCGCTGTGTCTACGCCGAATTCGCTGTGGACCGCAACACCCCGGGGTCCTTCCTCGACAAACCGTCAGGGACGCCTGGCCTCGAACCGCGACGCCGCGAGGGAAAGGGGCCACCCGCCCGCAAGGCACCCCCGGCATGCCTTCTGATCACTGAGCCCGCGATCAAGGGGAAACCGTGCCGATCCGCGCCCGAAATGCACCACACATCCCCTTGATCGCGGGGCGCGACGGGCGGGGCGCGGGGGCGGCGGGGCGTCAGTCGGAGTCCAGGTCCAGGCGGACGACCCAGCGGGTACGGCCGCTGGTGCGCGAGCCGGTCGGGCGGACCCGCCGGAAGCCAACCGACTCGAACAGGCCGACCGTACCGAAGTAGGCGAACGTGTTGTCCAGCCGGCCGCCGTCCGGGTCGGCGGGATAACCCTCCAGTCCGCAGGCCCCCTCCGCGCGGGCATGGTCGACGGCCGCCGCGAGCAGGGTGTGCGCGATCCCGCGCCGGCGGTGCCCGGGGCGGACGAGGAAACACACCACCGACCACACCGGACGGTCGTCGATCTTCGGGATCGTCCGCGAGCGGTGGAGCCGTTCCAGGTCCGCGCGTGGCCCGAGCCCGATCCAGCCGACCGGCTCGCCACCCGCGTACGCGACCAGTCCGGGCGTCGGCCGGCGGCCGGTCAGGTCACGCAAAAGCTGCTCCCGCTCCTCGTCCGAACTGCGGGAGTAGTCACCGGAGGACATCCGGAAGTAGGTGCACCAGCAGTGCTGCTTCGTGTTGCCCGCGCCGAGCAGGGTCGCCACGTCGTCCCACCGGTCGGTGGTCGCCGGGTGGACCTCGACCTTCTCGTCCGACATCCGCCGATGCTATGCGCGATGCCGGGGCGTTCGCAGGTCAGCCGCGCGATCCGCCGGCCGCCGCCGGGCGGTCCTCCCCCGGCCGGTCACGACCGCCGGGGGTGGGCACCAGGTAGCCGCCCCAGACCAGCTCGACCGTGCCGGCCTCGACGGCATCGCATCCGGGGCCGCCCGCCGTACCGGCGAAAGCCGCGGACCCGGCGGGCACCGGAACACCGGGCGGCACGGCGGCCGGCGGGTGCGGCGCGGGTCGGGCGGCCGGTGGGTGCGGCGCCGGCCGGGTGGCCGGTGGTGGCGTCGCGGGCACCGGCACCGGGGACGGCTGCCGGAGTACCCGGTCGCGCATCAGCCCCCGGTAGGTGTCGTAGGCGCGTACGAATCCGTCGCCGGTGCCGAGAACCCGGTCGGCGTAGTGCCAGAAGGTACGGTCCGGCAGTGCCCGGCCGATCTCGGCGTTCGCCACCGAACTGCGACTGTAGGTGAGCCGCCGGGCCAGCTCGACCTGGGTGATCCCGAGTCCGCGTCGCGCCGCGGCCAGCCGCCGCCCCACCTCCCGGCGGGCGGCGGCGAGCGGAGCGGCGGCGAGCGGAGCGGCGGCGAGCGGAGCGTCCGCCGGCTCGGTCACCGGGCTCCGCCGGGAGCACGCCACATCGGCCACATCGGCGGGCCGCCGTCGGGCAGGTGGAACGCGGCGGCGTGCGGCCGGTAGCCGTGGCGCAGGTAGAGGTCACGGGCGCCGGGGCTGGTCGCGACCAGGTAGGCCGCGACCCCGGCCCGGTCGAGAAGTGTGTTGCGCCAGGCCAACAGGGCGCCGCCGAGACCGCTCCGCTGCCGCCCGGGCGCCACGCCGAGATAGGCGAGATAGTGGTGCGGGGTGGCCGGGTGGTGGTCGGCGAAGACCGCGTCGAGCTGCCGGAACCGGTCGGCGTACGGGCCGCAGGCGGCGGTGACGAGCCGGTCGTACCCGGTCAGGTCCGGCGGGCCGCTGACGTACGACTGCCAGAGCGCGACGGCGCTGTGGTCGTCGGTGGTGAGTACCGCGCCGTGGCGCAGCACCTCGTCGATCAGGCCGGCGCAGAAACGCTCGTAGACGGCTCGCCGCTCGACCGGATCGGCGATCAGCCAGACGCCGTCCGGCCCGTCGAGGAAGGCGTCGACGAGGGTGACGGCGAGCGGACCGACGTCCGCGGCGGTGGCGGTCCGGACGGTCACGGCCGTTGGTGTCTGTTGCATCGGTACGGCTCCTCGCTGGTCGGTCGGGTCTCGGGGCGGTTCAGGCGCGGACGGGGTCGGGCCGGCGGGCGCCGGACGGGGTGGCGGCCACGACGGTGGCGCTGTCCGGGCCGAGCCCGATCGCCGCGTACACCCGTGGTCGGGTGGCCCGTAGGATCAGCGCCCAGCCGGCCCCGGCCGTGGCGGCCACCGCGTAGCCGGCGGGGAGCAGCCACCGCAGCGGCGAGTCCCCCGGCAGATCGAGCAACGCGCCGAACCCGGCTACGGTGACGACCAGGACCGTGACGAGTACGGCGGCGGCGACGGTCGGGGCGGTGACCCGCCGCCAGACGGGCTCGCCGCGCCCGTCCCGGGCGAAGTAGCCGATCACGGCGACGCTGGTGGCGGCCATCAGGACGAGTACGCCGAGGCCACCGGTGACGCCGCCGGTGAAGAACAGGTGCCGGATCGGGTCGAGGCCGGCGCCGGCGAAGATCCCGAGAACGGTCAGGGCCAGGCCGCTCTGCAGCAGCGAGCCGTGCACCGGTGCCCCGGTGAGTCGCCCGGTACGGCCCAGCGCGGCGGGCAGCAGCCCCTCGCGGGCGAGCGAGAACGTGTACCTGGCGATCATGTGGTGAAAGGCGACCAGCGCGGCGAACAGGCTGGTCAACAGCAGCAGCCGGCCGAGGTCGACCAGGGCGGCCGGCAGGTGTGGCGCGGCGAGGGCGAAGAACAGGTCGGCGTCGTGTTCGCGGGCGGCGGCGACCACGTGTGCCGGGCCGGCGGCGACCGTCATCGCCCAGGTGGACAGCGCGTAGAGCGTGGCGATGAGGCCGAGCGCGAGATAGGTGGCCAGGGCCACGGTGCGGCGCGGGTCGCGGACCTCTTCGGCGAAGACGACGGTGGCCTCGTATCCGACGAACCCGGCGAGGCCGCCGACCAGGATGGCGATTGCGCCGGGGTCGGCGAGGTGGGCCGGGGACAGGGCGGTGAGGGTGACGCCGCCGGCGGCCGGGTGGCTGACCATCGCGAGGTCGAAGACCACGACGACCGCGAGTTCGAGCACCAGCAGCGTGCCGAGGACCCGGCCGTTGACCCGGACCGACCGCAGCCCGAGCACGGCGACCAGGGCCCAGGCGGCGCCGGCGCACAGCCACCACGGCAGGTGCCACCCACCGGCCCGGGCGAGGTCTGCGGCGACGGCGCCGAACGCGCCGTACAGGCTGATCTGGAGGCAGTTGTAGCCGAGCTGGGTGACCAGCGCGGCACCGACGCCGGGCACCCGGCCGAGGCCGAGGGTGACGTACGTGTAGAAGCCGCCGGCCTGCCGGACGTGTCGGGCCATGGCGACGTATCCGGCCGAGAAGACGGCCAGGAGCACGCCGACGGTCAGGTAGACCACCGGCACCCCGACGAAACCGGTGACCGCGAATCCGGTGGCGGCCGATCCGGCGACCACGGTCAGTGGCGCGGCGGCGGCCAGCACGAACGCGGTCACGGCCGGTACGCCGAGCCGGCTGCGGGCCAGTGCCTGGATGACCGGGCTGTGCGGGGGTGCCGTCGTCGGCATGTGTGCTCCAGGGGTGGTGGGGTCAGGTTCGGTAGGTGGTCACGGAGCGGCCGATCGCCGCGTGGGTCAGGCGGGCCAGTTCGGCCATCGGCGGCCAGCCGTGGTCGACCAGGGCGCGCAGGTTGTCGCGGGCCCTGGCGGGTGCGCCGTCGAGGACGTGGCGGTCCAGACCGGTGGCCCAGGTCAGTGCCGCGAGGCCCTGGTCGGCGGGGTCGAGCCGGCGGCCGCCGCGCAGCGCCATCGCGAGTCGGGCCGACGGCCAGCCGGCGGTGGTCGGCTCGACCGGCACCCAGGTGACCGTCCGGGGCACCCGGAGCCGGGACGTCTCCCGCCGGACGTGGCCGGCCTGGTGCAGCCGGCCGGCGACCCGCTCCACGACGCTCCCGGCCAGGTAGGCCAGCCAGGTGCCGACCGGGTGCGCGCCGCGTTCGGCGGTGAGCTGGTCGAGGACGGTGTGGGTGAGGCCGTCGGCGGGGGGTTCGGTGCTGAGGACGTACACGTCGCCGTGGTGGACGGTGATCCGGCCGGTGTAGAGCAGTTCGGCCAGCAGTGCCGAGGCGAGCCCGTAGGCGGTGGCCCGGGGGTGCAGCAGCGGCCGGCCGATCAGGTGGTGGTGGGCCAGCCGGAAGAGATCGTCGGCGAGCGGGTGGCGTACGTCGTCGGGCCCCGGGCCACCCGCGCGCCGGGCGGCACGGGGCGGCCGGGCGTCGGAGCTTCCCATCTTCTCCCGTCCAGGTCGCCGGTCGCGCACGGTGCGTCCACACTGGCCGGTGGCCGGCGGCAGCGGCAGACCGACGAAGTGGGCGTTCCAGGGGGTGTTTCGGGGATGGCCGGGCGTCTCCGGCACGGTCGGAGCGACCGGTGATCGTGGTAGGAACGACGCCATGACGTCGCGGAGGAACAGGTCCCGCCGGTCCGGGCGGAACGCCGGCGGTCGTTCGGCGGCCCGGACGAAGCGGTCCACATCGGGCCGCCCGTCGGCGAAGGTGCTCGGGATCGGGGCGGTGGTGGCACTCGGGCTGGGCGGGCTCTGGCTGGTGCTGGCGCCGTACTACGGCACGATCCTGGTCTGGGAACTGCGCGGCGGGCTGCCGCTGTTCGCCGCGCTCGCGGTCGCGGTCGCGACCTACCTCGCCGCCCGTACGCTGGCGTCGTCGCTGTACGGCGGCTACCGCACCGGGGTCGCGCTCCTGGCCGGCGTGCTCGGCCTGGCGGGCGGTGGCTGGTGGATGCTGCACACGTTCTACGAGCAGGACCGGACCTACCTGGCCGAGGTCGAGGTGGTCGACGCCGCGGTCCCGGGGCTGGAGCCGCGGGCGCCGTACCAGGTGGGGGTGGCGCAGGCCCGGCCGAATCTCGGTGACACGACCGGTGAGATCGCGGGCACCAGCTACCTGCCGGGTGTGGACCGGTTCGCGACCCTGGTCGACCGGCGCGGCTGGCTCGCCGGTTACGAGGTGGCGTTCACCCAGCAGATCCCGTTGCAGGGGCGGGGCGCGACCGACCAGAAGTGCCAGTTCGACCGGGAACACGCCACACGCCGGGTGTCGGGCTGGTTCGGCCACAACCTGGGTCGGCAGATCTCATCCGAGCGCCGGTGGGTGCGGTTCGACGGCGACGACGTGTACGCCTACTGCGACGGTGACCGGCCGGTCGTGGTGGTGCCGCTCAAACGGCAGGTCGGTGTCTGGGTGGTGGTCGAGAAGCCGGCGGGGGTGGCACTGTACGACGGCGCGACCGGGGCGTTGACGTTCACCACGGACACCGCCGGGATACCGGGGCCGTCCTATCCGTCGAGCATCGCCGGCTGGCAACGCGAGTCGACCGGGGCGATGGGCTCGTTCGCGGACTGGTTCTTCGGGCGGGTCGGCTGGCAGGTTCCCGACGACGGAACCAACGCCGGCAACGACGCCGAGTTCACCCTGGCGACGGCGGACGGCCGGCGGCCGGTCTACGTGACCCCGATGGCCGGGCGGGGTTCGGCGACCGCGATATCGGTGGTGTCGGTCGTGCCGGCACGGCATGCGGGGCTGGGCCTGGCGCCGGTGACGGTGCACCGGCTCGATCCGGTCTGGGTGTCGCCGGGAGCGATCGTGGACCGGATCAGGGCCGACTACCAGGACATCCCGAACTGGGTGAACATCAACGTCTACGAGGTGGTGCCGACCGGCGGCGACGGTTGGGCGGCGACGCTCGGCACCGGGCAGAACATTCTCTACCGGGCGTCGGGCGCCGGTGACCTCTCCGGCGACAAGGCGACGTGCCTGCAGCGGGCGGACGGTTCGGAGATCCGCTGCGGGAGTGTCGCCGACCGCGACGGCCGCGGGCCGGGCGGCGCGTACGGCGACGCCGGTGCACCGGGTGGTGGCGGGGTGCCGTCGGGTGATCTCGGTGGGCTGACCGACGCCGAACTCGCGGAACTGCACCGGCGGGTCGCCGACGAGGTCGCCTGCCGCCTCGCGGGGACCTGCGGGCGGAACTGAGGTCCGGGCCCGCGCCGGTGGCGCGGGCCCGGACCGGGAACGTCAGCCCCGGGTGACGTACCAGGGGTCGGGCTGCAGGGACCAGGTCGACGAGGGGCAGGAGACGGCGGAGGTCTGCCCCACCGGGACGAAGGGGCCGCTACGCACGGTCTCGTCGCCCCAGACACTGACGCAGTGGATCACCACGCGGACCTCGCCGGTGCCACCGGTGCAGGTGGCGTAGCCGGTCCCCAGGTTCGCGTACGTGGTGCAGCCGGTGGGCGCGGCCTGGGCCGCCGCGGCGGGAAGCACCGCCGCGGCGGCCGACAGCAGGCCGACGGTGGCGAGTCTGGTCAGTACCGTTCGTGCTCTCATCGTGGCACCTTTCTTCAGAAGGATATTCACCTTAGGAAGAAAATGACCATGAGACAAGGACGAACTTCGATGACTACCTCCGCGGTTCCGGCTCCTCGTCCGGGGCCTCCTGCGGCGGGTTCTTCGTCGCCTTCAGCGCGCCGGGATGGGCCTTGGCCGCCGGGTCACGCCGGGTCTTCGCGAGGCTGGCGACGGTCGTGACGGCCAGGACCACGACGATGACGCCGAGCGAGAACACCGTCTCGATCTGCGGCACCCAGTCCCAGATGGTGTGGCCCCAGTGCAGCACCAGCTTCACGCCGATGAAGGCGAGCACGACCGACAGGCCGGTGGAGAGGTAGACCAGCCGGTCCAGCAAGCCCTTGACCAGGAAGAACAGCGCCCGCAAGCCGAGCAGCGCGAAGGCGTTGGCGGTGAAGACGATGTAGGCCTCCTCGGTCACACCGAAGACCGCCGGGATGGAGTCGAGGGCGAAGAGCAGGTCGGAGCTGCCGATGGCGATCAGCACGATGAACAGCGGGGTGACCATGCGGCGGCCGTCCTGCCGTACGGTCAGCCGGCCGCCGACGTAGTCGGTGGTCACCGGCAGCACTCGCTTGGTCAGCTTGACCAGGCCGTTCTCCTGCACGTCGGGATCCTCGTCGCGGTGCCGGAAGAGCTGGACCGCGGTCCAGATCAGCAGCAGCCCGAAGAGCAGGAACATGAAGGTGAAGAGGCTCAGCAGGGTCGCGCCGACCACGATGAAGATCGCCCGCAGGATCAGCGCCATGATGATGCCGAAGGTCAACACCTTGTGCTGGTGCTCGGCCGGTACGGCGAACGTCGTCATGATGATCACGAAGACGAAGAGGTTGTCGACCGACAGGCTCTTCTCCACCAGGTAACCGGCGAAGTACTGCACACCGAAGTCGGTGCCGGCCTGGCTCATGAAGACGAGGCCGAAGACGATCGCGACGGCGATGTAGAACACCGACCAGGCAGTCGCCTCCCGGAACCCGACCGCGTGCGGCTTCGCCGCGGCGATCGCCAGGTCGAGGGCGAGCAGCGCCACGATCACCCCGATCGTGAGCAGCCAAACCCCGGTACTGATCTCAAGCATCTGGTCTACCTCCCGCGACGCGCACTACCCCGCTTGGACGGGCGCCATGCCGGAAGGCGACACCACTCGCAAAGTTGATCACCAAACCTACGGTACGTGCTCAAGCTGGGAATGCGTCGCGGCGCTACCGTTGACACAGCATTCGGACGACCGGGGAGGCACGTGATGAGCGACTACGAGACGTCTCAGACGAGCACCGATTACTATGAGACCCCGCCGAAGGACGAATCGTCGTTCAGTTTCGACGCCGGCTTCTACAACCGGGAGACGACCTCGGTCGTCGACGACACCGCGACCGAACGGGACGCGTACGGCGGCGAGGTGAAGGTCGACTACCCGGACTCGTGGCTACCTGAGGGCTCCACCGGCCCGAGCGAGTTCGGCATGGAAGCCGAGGTCTACCGTGAGGAGGTCCGGACCATCGAGAACGGCGTCAGCACCGACACGACCGGGTACGGCGGGAACGTCTCCGTCGACTACTGATCCGGCTCTGCCGAAAGCCGCCCGGACCACGGCGCGATCTCGGTCCGGGCGGCCTCGATCTCCTCGCGCTGCCGGTCCAGTGCCGTGACCGTCGCCGGCTTGCGCTCGACCGTCTCGGCGCCGAGCCGCTTGAGTTCGGTGTCGAGACGGGCCCCGAACTTGTCGACGATCTCCTCGCGGTTGGTGCGCCACGGCTTGTGCAGCGACCCGCCCTCGGCGGTGGAGAGGTTTTCCCGGACCTTCTTCCGCAGATCACGGATTCCCCGCAGCATCTCGCCCCGGTTGCCGCCCATCCCGTAGTGCACGAGGGAGAACACCCAGGTGGCGGGCATCGCCACCGCGACGAGGCCGGTCACGAAGCCCCCCAGGGTGCCGTCGACGAACAGCTCCCGGACCCCCTGGACGAAGGTGTCGAAGCGGTACGAGCCGGCGGACACGCCCTCGGCGGCGGACACCCCGGGTGGCGGCGGCATCTGCGCGACCGGCACCTCCGCGGCGAACTGCCGGATCGCCGCACGGTGGATGTCGGCCAGCAGGGCGGCGAACTCCCGGTCGGCGGCGACCAACGCCTTGTCGATCGCCTTCTGGGCGGAGTCCAGGGCCGCCCTGATCTCCTTCTCGATCCGCTCCGCCTCCGGCACCGGCAGGTTGAGCAGCCCCGACACCCGGCTCTCGATGCGATCGAGCAGGTCGGTCACCGTCTTGACCTCCCGTTCGGCGACCAGCTTGATCGACCGCCAGGCCGCGGCACGGGAGTCCTGCTCGGCGCGGCGCGCCGCCTCCCGCGCGCGGGCGACCGCGCTGGCCCGGGCCCGCACGGCACGGTCGCGCAGGTCGGCGGTGTCGATCCGCCCGGCGGCGACGTCGGCGAGCAGGGCCGCCCGGTCGGCGAGCGCCGCGTCGAGTTCGTGTACGACCCGCCGGCACAGCCCGGTGGTGACGAGCAGCCCGTTGTGCCGTACGTGCCGGACGACCGCCTCGTTGAACGCCTTCCACTGACCGAGCAGTTCGGGGGCGGCCGCGGACCGGTCGGCGCCGGCCGCGAAGGTCGGCAGGTGCAGCACGAAGACGTCGTCGGCGGTCAGCCCGAGCGCGCCGTCGGGCAGCCGGCGCAGCAGCAGTTCGCGTACGGCGCGACGGCGCAGCAGCAGGTGGTTCTCGATGTTCTCCGGGCGCAGCGGGGTCGGGTCGAACTCGTTGCTGACCACGGCGGCCAGCCGTACGTCGTGCCGGCTCTCCCGCAACTCCTCGACGATGCCGACGAGCGTCGCCATGCTGGTGCGGCCCGGCGTGAGCAGCACCGCGGTGAACGCGGTGCCGGCCAGGTGGGCCCGGGTCTCGGCGGCGACCTCGGGCGACACACCGTGCACGCCGGGCAGGTCGACCAGTTGCAGCCCGTCGCGCAGCAGTGGATGGTCGAGCAGTACCTCGCCGCGCAGCACGCCGCGCTCGTTGTCGTGGTTGTGCTCCTGGAGCAGCCACCGGTCGAACCCGGCCCGGTCGACCTCGGCGGTCGCCTGTCCCCCGCCCTTGGTCCGGTGGACCACCCGGTAGGCCGGGGTGGGGTCGGTGCCGTACCGGAAGTGGACCGGAGCGACGGTGCCCGGGTCGTACGCGGAGATCGGGGCGACGTCGGCACCGAGCATGGCGTTGATCAGGGTGGACTTGCCGGCACCCTCGGCACCGGCGACGACCAGGTGGCCACGCTCGTACGCCCGGCGGGCGGCGACGGTGCCCGCACGCACCGGTTCCGGCACGACGGGGAGCAGGATGACCCAGGTGTCGAGCTGGTCCAGCAGCTCGCCGAGGGAACGCTCAGGCATCCCGCACCGCCGTGGTGATCTCGGCGACCTCGGCGGCGAGCTTGTCGGCGCCGTCTTCGGCGGCCCGGGCCGCGATCGCGTCGAGCAGAGCGGCGAGCCGGGCGCGGTATTCGTCGTCGGTGCCGGCCACCGCCGCCGCCGACTGGCTCAGCCCCGGATACGGTGCGCCGACGAGCGCGTAGTCGGGGTGGACGAGCACCGCCAGCGACTCGCGTACGGTTGCCAGCGCCAGGTCGGAGCGGCCGCGGTCGAGCTGGCGGGCGGCGACGTGCAGCAGATGGAAGGCGGGGTCGACGACCTGGTCGATGGCCACGCCGAGGTCGTACGGCCACTCCGGCAGGGCGGCCCGGCCGAGCATCGCCACCGAACCGTCGAAACGCTGCCGGTAGCGGGCCCGGTTTCCGAGGTAGTAGGCGTCGACGGCGGCGGTCGCCACGGCCGTGACCGAGCGGGCCGCGACCTCGATGTTGACGCCCACGCGGTCGGCCTCGGTCTCCGGCATGGCAAGCCGGTAGCCGGCCGGCACAGAGGCGTTCAGTTCGGCGATCGTCTCCTCGGTCCAGTGGCCGGGGCGGGCGAGCCGGTGCCGGTAGACGCTGCGCATCGGTTCGGCCGGCGCGTCGGACCGCGGGCGCAGGTGGCAGCCGCCGAGGCTGACGTCGAGGGTGTCGCGGGCGAAGGCCACCTGGACGATCATCGTGGGGATGCCGTAGAGGTCGTTCCAGTAGAAGCCCGCGTGCGGCCAGGACAGCGGCCGCATCGCGTCGTAGAGCAGGACCAGGCCGTCGGCGGACAGTTGGCGGCGCAGCGCGTCGGCGACCGCCTGTCTCAGGCCGGCCCAGTGCGGTTCCGGGGTTCCGTGGAATCGGGGCAGCAGCACCACCAGCGGCAGCGCCGACAGGTCCGGGGAGAGCAGGCTGAGGCTCTGGCGCAGGTGTCCCGGCCCCTCCTCCAGGGGGTAGGTGTCGAACACCGTCTTGTCACGGATGGCGAGCAGGGTGTTCTCCCGGCGCAGCCGGGCCTCCAACTCGGCCAGGTCGCGCTGGCGCAGCTCGCGTACGGCCTCGAGCTGCCGCTCGTGGCCGAACCGGTCGGCGGCCTGGGCGCGTTCGAACCGGTGCTGGGCGGTGCGGGCCTGGGCGGCGGCGGCGATCTGGGCCCGGGTGTTGAAGATCGATGCGGCGGCCTGGGCGGCGGAGCCGAGGCCCAGCATGCTCATCTCATTCAACAGACGCCGCCTCTCCGTTGCCGACCGGACCTCGTTCCATTGTCGTCGGCCGCGGGAGGCGGGGGTAATGCCACATCGGTGTGTCGGGACAGACCCGGCTGGTCGGATACCTGACCGACGGTAGGGATCCCGGCGCCGTCCGGCCGATCCGGGCCGCCGCCACCGCGGCGGCGGCCCGGATCGGCCGGACTCGCCGGTGGTCAGGCGGCGAGCGAGCCGCCCCAGTTGTCGGTCGCGAGATGACCGGCGGCGTCGTGGAAGACGCGGTGTTCGAGGGTGCCGTTGTTGGTGCGGTAGAAGACGTGGTGACCACCGCCGGTGGTCAGGCCGGCCGGATCGCCGGCCACCACCCCGCGGGCGCCCCAGTCGTCGCTGCTCGGATTGATACCCGGCCACCAGAACCAGTGCGCCAGGTCGCCGTTCGCCCGCCGGCCGAAGATGTGCTGCTGGTCGCGGTGGACGAAGGCGTGCGGGTTGCCGGCGAAGGTGCCGCCGGCCCATACGCCGCCGTTGAGGGTGCCGGACGGGTCGTCGAAGAAGCGGTGCTGCAACGCGCCGCCGGTGTTTCGGTAGAAGATGTGGTGCTGGGTCGGGGTGGAGAAGCCGGTGACGTCGGAGGCGATGCCCGAGGTGATTCCCCAGCTGTCGGTGCTCGGGTTGATGCCGGGCCACCAGAACCAGTGGATGAGCCCGCCGGCGGCGTTGCGGGCGAAGATGTGCTGCTGATCTTTGTGCACGAACGCGTACGGGTTGCCGACGAACGGTCCGCCGGCCCACACCCCGCCGCTGACCTGGCCGCTGACGAGATCGAAGAACTTGTGCTCCAGCAGCCCGTCCGGATTGCGGTAGAAGACGTGCTGCTGGTTGCCGTACGCGAAGCCGGTGGGGTTGGACATCACCCGGCCGACGGCACCCCAGTTGTCCAGCCCCGGCGCGCCGCCGCCGCTCTGCCACCAGTGCCGCAGCGTGTTGTCGGTCCCGCGGGCGAAGACGTGCTGCTGCCCGTTGTGCACGTAGCCGACCGGCCGGCCGGTCAGCGGGGCGCCGCCCCACTCGGGCCGGATGATGCCGGTCGACGGCGACCAGGACAGGTTGACCAGCGCGCCGCCGGTGCCGACCGCGACGAGGTGCTGCTGGTCGCCGTAGAGGTAGGCCTGGCCGGACACCGGGGCGGTGCCGCCGCCGGCCATCCGGGCGGCCACGTCGGCGCGCATCGTGTCCAGGTTGATGAACGACGGGTCGATCTTGCCGGTGGTGCTGGTCTCCCGGTGCCCCCGGGCGTGGTTGGCGTCCCGTCCGAGCCGGCGCAGTACGGCGGCGGTGGCGGCCACCGAGGCGTTGTACTGCGCCGGCGTCATCTGCTGGTTGACACCGTTGTAGTCGATCTCCCAGCCGATCATGAGGGTGTTGCCGTCACCGGCCGGGATGGGGCCGCTGCCGCGGCTCACGCCGGCGTGGTTGGCCCGGCCGGCGGAGATCAGGTGGAAGACGCCGTGGTAGTCGACCAGCGCGTGGCACAACGGGCCAGCGAGGTCGGGCCGGCCGTTTATGCAGATGTTCAGCGCCGGATGCGGGTTGGTGGGGCTCGAGGTCGCGGCGGTGTGGTGCCACAGCACCCCGATCGGGTCGAAGGCGCCGGGACGCATCCGGGCCTGCCAGTTGCCGTGCTCGACGACCCGGACGCCGGCGCCACGCAGGACGTCGGCGAGCCAGGGCACGGTGGCCATCAGACCGTCTCGATCAGGTCGGCGACGCACTCCACGGCCCGGGGGCGGGCCTGCGCCGGGCGGCCGGTCAGGCCGACGGCGGCGGCCGCCGCCGCGATCAGCGCCGGCACGCCGAACAGGATACGGCGCGACAGCCGGGTGGTGCGGGCAGTGTCCATGGTGCTCCTTCGATCGGGCACGCTGCCGCGCGCACGACCGGTGCGGCACCTCGGCGGGATCCCCGCACGTCACCGACCTCCGCCGCGCCGTCGCGGCACCCGGGACCGGGTCGGCCGGGCGAAAGTATCCTCCAATGATGTTGGTCGATTAGACAAGTACCTGCATGGGTGTACTTCGATCGAGGTCAGGAGCTGTAGCCGAACTCGGCGATCCGCTCGGCGGTGCGCAGGTAGGCCGCCGGATCGGCGGCCGGCACCGTACCCAGGCCGTCGACGTAGCGGTTGAACATGCAGAACGCCGCCGCGATCAGCACCGTGTCGTGGATCTCGAGATCGGTGGCACCCTCCGCACGGGCGGCCGCCACCAGGTCGGCGGTCACCTTCCGGCCGCTCTCCTGCACCGCGCCGGCGATCCGCAGCAGCGCCCGCAGCTTCTCGCTGACCGGCGCCGAGTCCAGATCAGCCCGGACCCGGTCGACCAGGGCCATCCCCTCGTCGAGCTGCACGGCGGCGAACGCCGAGTGCGAGGAACAGCAGAACTCGCACTCGTTGAGCCCGGAGACGTACGCCGCGATCAGCTCCCGCTCGCCGGGCGTCAACGGGTGCTCACCCCGCAGCAGGACGTTCACCAGGTCGTTGAGGGGCTTGGCGGTCTCCGGGCGGTAGCGCATCGGGCCGCTGATCCCCGGGTAGCTCCGCTCGTCCACGCCAAGATCGATGTGTGCCACGGGTGCCCTCCCCAGTCCGGGGCCCCGAGGACGGGCGCGACGGAACGCCCGGGCCGATCCGGTACGGCCACCGGAAGCCCCCATCGATCATCCACGATGGAGTCTCGCGCGTCACGGCTTGACTTTCCCGCCGGCCGGAACCAGCCGCCGCCGACAGCCGACCACCAGGGCACAGACACTGTTGGAGGAAGAAGAATGGCGCGGATCCCCGTACTCGCCCGGCGGCCGGCGTGGGCGGCCCGGCTGGGTGCCGGCATAGCCGTACTCGCCCTGCTGGCCCTGACCGGCTGCGGTGCCGACGACGCGGCGGCCGGCGACCCCGACGCCCCGGCCACGCCCGGGACGGCGGCCGCGCTGACCGTACGCGACCCCTGGGTCAAGGTCGCCGACAGCGGCATGACCGCGGCGTTCGGCACGCTGGTCAACGGGTCGGACGCGCCGGTGACCGTGGTCGGCGCCACCACGCCGGTCTCGCCGATGGAACTGCACGAGATGGCGATGCAGGACGGCGCGATGGTCATGCGCGCCAAGCCGGACGGCATCACCGTGCCGGCCGGCGGCAGCCACGTGCTCGAACCCGGCGGCGACCACCTGATGCTGATGGCACTGAGCCAGCCGGTCCGGGCCGGCGACGAGGTCGAGATCACCCTCACCCTGGGCGACGGCCGCACCGTCGGGTTCACCGCCCTGGCGAAGCCGTTCGCCGGGGCGCAGGAGAGCTACGCCCCCGGGCACGGCGGCGACCCGAGCCCGAGCCCGCACGCCGGCTAGATGGCCGCCTTCTCCGCACCGGTCAGCCGGCGGCACCTGCTCACCGGCGGCGCGCTCGCCGCCGGTGGCGCGGTGGCCGGCGCCGCCGTGACCGCCGCCGCCACCGGCCGCGCCGCCCCGGCACCCACGACGCCGGTCGCCGTCGACCCCGGTACGGCCGTCGAGCCGTTCCACGGCCCGCACCAGGCGGGCGTCGCCACCAGTCCGCAGGCACACGCCAGTTTCCTCGCGTTCGACCTGGCCCCCGGCACCGACCGGGCGGCGCTGGGTCGGCTCATGCGGCTGCTGACCGACGACGCCGTACGGCTCACCCGCGGGCAGCCGGCCCTGGCCGACACCGAACCCGAACTCGCCGTGCTGCCGGCCCGGCTCACGGTCACCTTCGGGTTCGGGCCGGGACTGTTCCTGGCCGCCGGGCTCGACGACCGCCGGCCGCCGTCGGTCGCCCCGCTGCCGGCGTACCCGATCGACCGGCTGGAGGACCGCTGGTCCGGCGGCGACCTGCTGATCCAGCTCTGCGCCGACGATCCGGTCACGGTGGCGCACGCGCAGCGGATGCTGGTCAAGGACGCCCGTGCCTTCGGCACGCCGCGCTGGACCCAGCGCGGCTTCCGCCGCGGGGCGGGCGTCGAACCGGACGGCCGTACCCAGCGCAACCTGCTCGGCCAGCTCGACGGGACCACCAACCCGGCGGCCGGTGACGCGACCTTCGGTCCGGCGGTCTGGGCGACCGGCGGTCCGGACTGGTTCCGCGACGGCACCACCGTGGTGATCCGCCGGATCCGGCTGGAGTTGGAGACCTGGGACCTGCTCGGGCGCGCCGGCAAGGAGTTCGCCGTCGGGCGCCGGCTCGACACCGGCGCCCCGCTGACCGGTACGGCCGAGCACGATCCGCCCGACTTCACCGCCACCGACGCGACCGGGTTCACCGTCATCCCGGAGTTCTCGCACGTCGCGCGGGCGCACGTGGCCGACGAGGAGCTGCGGATGCTGCGCCGGCCCTACAACTACGACGGGCAACCCGACGCCGCCGGCCAGCCCGACAGCGGTATGATATTTGCCGCATACCAGGCGGATGTGGCGCGGCAGTTTCTTCCCGTCCAGCAGCGACTCGCCGAGTCGGACCTGCTCAACGAGTGGACCACGCCGATCGGGTCGGCGGTCTTCGCGATCCCGCCGGGCTGCGCCGAAGGTGGCTGGATCGGCCAGCAACTGCTCGGCTGAAGCCGTGAATGGAGTTCCGATGACCTCCCACCCGCACCGCGGGCCGCGCCGTACGGCGCCGGCACGCGTCCTGGCCGCGGTGGCCGCGACCGCGCTGGCGCTCATCGCCGGCCTCGCCCTGCCGGCCGGCCCGGCGTGGGCACACAACCAGCTCACCACGGCCGAACCGGCGCCGAACAGCACCCTCGACGCGGCGCCGCAGCAGGTCGTGCTGGAGTTCGTCGAGCCGCTCAACCCGCGGTACACCGCGATCGTGGTGACCGACGCCGCCGGCATGACCGTGTCCGACGGGACGCCGGAGATCACCGGCAACCGGGGCACGGTCACGTTCGCCGCGCCGCTCGCCGGTGGCGCCTACACCGTGGCCTACCGGGTCGTCTCGCTGGACGGGCACCCCGTGCAGGGCTCGTACCCGTTCACCGTCGCCGGACCGGAACCGGCCGGGGTGGCCCCGACCGGGACCGCGTCCGCCCCGGCGACGGACGCCGCGGTCGACGCGGCCTCGGTCACCGAGAGCGGCGGCGGTTCCGGTACGGCCGTCGCGCTGGCCGCCGCCGCGATCGCGCTCATCGCCGTCGTGGTCGCGCTGGGCGTCCGGCGGATGCGGCGCGGCCGTCCATGACCACCGAGCTCGCACCGCCGCGGCCGGATCTGGCCCCGGCGCCGGCCGGCTCGGGTCGCCGCTGGCCGATCGTGCTGGCCGGCGGCACGGCGGCCCTGGCGGCGCTGCTGCTCCTGCTCGGGTACGGCGGCGCGGTCGTCGACGAGGCGCTGCCCGGACTGCCGTACCCCGGGCCGCTGACCGCCTGGGGACTGCCCGTCGCCCGGCTGGGCACCCAGGTGTCCGCCGTCGCCACCATCGGCCTGCTGCTCGCCGCCGTCGTCCTGTCCCCCCGCTCCGACGGCGGACTGTCCGCGATCGGCTACCGGCGGCTGCGGCTGGCCGGCTGGACCGCACTGGCCTGGTGCCTGTGCACGGTCGCCAGCCTCTGCCTCACCCTGTCCGACCTGCTCGGGCAGCCCGTCTCCCGGGCCGTGTCGACGACCTCGCTGATCAACTTCGCCACCTCGGTCGACCTCGGCAAGGCGCTCGCCGTCTCCGCGGCCCTGGCCGGCACGGTCTTCGCGCTCGGCCGGATCGGCCTGCGACCGGCCGGCGCCACCGTCGCGCTGGCCGTCGCCGTACTCGCCGTGGTGCCGCCGGTCTTCACCGGGCACGCCGCCGCGGCCAGCGACCATCAACTCGCCGTATCGTCGCTGCTCCTGCACGTGGTGCCGGTCACCCTGTGGGCCGGTGGGCTGCTCGCCCTCGCGCTGGCCGGCCGGTCCCGCTCGGCGGACCTGCCGGTCGCCGTACGCCGGTTCTCGCCGCTGGCCGCCTGGTGCGTCACCGCCGTCGCGCTGTCCGGCCTGCTGTCGGCCGGGGTCCGGCTCGCCGGCCCCGGCGACGTGTTCGGCACCCGGTACGGGCAGATCGTGGTGCTCAAGACCCTGCTGCTGCTCGCCCTGGTCGCCGCCGGCTGGTGGCAGCGCCGCGCGGCGCTGCCCGCCCTCGACCGTGGCGACCGGCGGACGTTCGCCCGGGTCGCGCTGGTCGAGGTGCTGCTCTTCGGCGCGGCGATGGGTGCCGCGGTCGCGCTCGGCCGCACCCCCACCCCGACCGGTGACGTGCCGGAGGAGGACCTCGCCACCGCGCTGCTCGGCTTCCCGATGCCGGCCGAGTTGACCGCCGGCCGGCTGATCGGCCAGTGGCTGCCCGACCCGCTCTTCATCACCTTCGCCGCTGCCGCCGCCGGCCTCTACGTCGCCGGGGTGTGGAAGCTGCACCGGCGCGGCGACGCCTGGCCGGTGGCCCGGACCGCCGCGTTCCTCGCCGGCTGCGCGGTGATCGTCGCGGCCACCTCCAGCGGGCTGGCCCGGTACGCCCCGGTGCTGTTCTCCATGCACATGACCCAGCACCTGCTGCTGACCATGGTCGCCCCGATCCTGCTGGTGCTGGCCGGCCCGGTCACCCTCGCGTTGCGGGCCCTGCCCCCGTCGGTAGACCCGGCGTGGCCCGGCCCCGCGAGTGGCTGGTGTCGGTGATGCACTCCCGGTGGGCGGTGGCGGTGTCACATCCACTGGTCGCCCTGCCGATCTACGTCTTCAGCATGTACGTCATGTACTTCACCGGCCTGTTCGACCTGGCGCTGCGGTCGCACGCCATGCATCTGTTCATGGTCGGTCACTTCCTCGCCGCCGGCTATCTGTTCTTCTGGATCGTCATCGGGGTCGACCCGACGCCCCGGCCCCGCCCCACGCCGCCGCTGCGGATGCTGCTGGTGCTGATCAGCATGGTGCTGCACGCCTTCCTCGGTGTCGCGATCATGCAGTCGACGACACTGCTGGCCCCGGAGTGGTTCACCGCGTTGCCGCGCCCCTGGGGACCGTCACCGCTCGACGACCAGCACACCGCGGGCGGCATCGCCTGGTCGTTCGGCGAGGTGCCGGCGCTGCTGGTCATCCTGGCGCTGCTGCGGCAGTGGATGCGCGCCGACGAACGGGAACAGCGGCGCCTCGACCGGGCCGCCGACCGGGCCGAGGCCGAAGGGGTCGACGACGCGCACGCGGCGTACAACCGGATGCTGGCCGAGCTGGCCCGCCGGTCCGGCCGCGACCCCGACCGCCCGGCCTGACGTACGGCGGTCAGCCCTCCCGAAGACGTCTCCGCGCGTCCGGTTATGCGGCGCGACGGGTGTCGGCGGTGGCCTGGGCGGGCGGCGCCGCGCGTACGATCCGCAGGCCGGGCACCGGCTCGGCCGGCTCGGCCGGCTCGGCGACGTCGTCGAAGGTGGCCCGCCAGCGGCCGCGGTCCGGGCGGCGCACCGGTGGCGTGCCCGGGTCCGGCAGCACCCGCGACAGGGCCAGCACGACGAGGAAGCCGAGCACGATCAGGCTGTGGCTGAGCACCCGGGTGAACTCGACCCGACCGCCGATCAGGTCGTCGGTGGTGAGCAGGGTCAGCACGACCACGAACGCGGTCAGGGTGGGCAGGATGCCGGTCGGCCGTACCCGGCGCAGGGCGATCCAGGCGAAGCCGGCGCCGAGCGCGACGTTCCAGGCGGCCGACTCGTGCCACAGGTGGTTGGCACCCTCGACGCCGGCCACGCCGTGCAGGTGGCTGGCCGCGGTCAGCCCGCCGATCTGCGCGGCACCGAGCAGGAACTGCGCCAGTCCGAGCACGCCGAGCGCGATCCGGAGCGGCACCGCCGCCGGCCCGCGTACCCGGTCGAGCAGGCGCCCGGCGCTCGCGCGCACCGTGGGCCGCGCCGGAAGGGCGGCCAGCACCGCGTCGTCGACCGTGAACGTGACCGGCACCGCGCCGGTACGGGCGAGCCGAGTCACCAATGCCGCATTGTCATACCATTCCTGACATTGCGGACAAATGTCCAAATGTGCGTCAGCTGCCCCCCGCTCGACCGGACCGTCCTCGCCATCCAGGCCGGCTGACAGCGCCTCGCGACACTCATCGCACCCCATCACCCCATAGTCGGACGGCGGGTCACGCCGGTTCCCACCAGGGTGCACCTGTCCAGGCCCGGATCAGGGGGCTAGCCTTTCCCCATGCACACGCCGGACAGCGACGACGAGATCACCCGATGGGCGCTGGCCGCCGGCCGGGGCGACCGGGCGGCCGCGTCGTCGTTCATCCAGGCCACCCAGCACCAGGTGATCCGCTTCCTCGGCCACCTCACCGACGCCACCGAGGCCGAGGATCTGGCCCAGGAGACCTACCTGCGGGCGATGAAGTCACTCCCCCGGTTCGCCGGCCGGTCGTCGGCGAAGACCTGGCTGCTGTCGATCGCCCGCCGGGTCGCCGTCGACCACGTCCGGGCGGTCACCGTACGACCCCGGGTCGCCGCGCTGGAGAACTGGGAACACGCCGCCGAGGCGACCCTGGCCCGCGGCGTCCCGCACCGGTTCGAGGACGAGATCGTGCTGCGAGACCTGCTCGACGCGCTGCCCGCCGACCGGCGCGAGGCGTTCGTCGCCACCCAGATCGCCGGGCTGAGCTACGCCGAGGCGGCCGAGGTCTGCGACTGCCCGGTCGGCACGATCCGGTCCCGGGTCGCCCGGGCCCGGGAGGACCTCGTCGGCATGGTCCAGGAGCGCCGCCGCGACGGCAGGAACCTGCGCGCCTCCGGCTAGGCCCCGCCTCCGCGGCCGGCCGCGCCCCCGTGGACGCGGCCGGCGCCGACCGGGCTAGAAGTCGTCGTCGAAGGTGACGGTGCCGGTCACCCCGACCTGGTACGCCGACACGCGCCGCTCGAAGAAGTTCGACAGCTCCTGCACGTCCTGCAGCTCCATGAACGCGAACGGGTTCGACGAGCCGTAGAGCGGGGCGATGTCGAGCTGGGCCAGCCGGCGGTCGGCGACGTGCTGCAGATACTCGCGCATGTCCGGCAGCGACAGCCCGGACACCCCGCCGTCGAGCAGGTCCTCGGCGAACTGCACCTCACACTCGACGGCCTCGGCGAGCATCTGCCGGACCTGCTCGGCGAGGTCGTCGTCGAACAGGTCCGGTTCCTCGCGGCGTACGGTCTCCACGACGTCGAACGCGAACGCCATGTGCATCGACTCGTCGCGGAACACCCAGTTGGTGCCGGAGGCCAGGCCGTTGAGCAGGCCGCGCGAGCGCAGGAAGTAGACGTACGCGAAGGCGCCGTAGAAGAACAGGCCCTCGATGCAGGCGGCGAAACAGATCAGGTTGAGCAGGAACGCCCGCCGGTCCTCCCGGGTCCTCAGCTCACGCAGCGCGAAGACCGAGTCGATCCAGCGGAAGCAGAACTCGGCCTTGCGCCGGATCGACGGGATGTTCTCGATGGCGGCGAACGCCGCGAACCGCTCCTCGTCGTCGGGCACGTACGTGTCGAGCAGGTTCAGGTAGAACTGGACGTGCACCGCCTCCTCGAAGAGCTGCCGGGACAGGTAGAGCCGGCCCTCCGGGGAGTTGACGTGCTGGTAGAGGTTGAGGACCAGGTTGTTGGCGACGATCGTGTCGCCGGTGGCGAAGAACGCCACGAGCCGGCTGACCAGGTGCCGTTCGGCCGGTGAGAGCCGGGCCAGGTCGGCGAGGTCGGAGTGCAGGTCGACCTCCTCGACGGTCCAGGTGTTCTTGATCGCGTCGCGGAACCGGTCGAAGAAGTGCGGGTAGCGCATCGGCCGCAGGGTCAGGTCCATGCCCGGGTCGAGCAGCATCGGGGTACGGGGTTCGGTGGTCACTGGCAGGCCTCGCAGGACTCGGGGTTCTCCAGGGAGCAGGCGAGCGCTTCGTCGGTGGGAAGCGCGATCACGGTCGACGGCGCGACGGCGTCCGGGCGGGTGACCGCGACGGTCGCCTGCTGGATCCGGGTCGCCGGCCGCGACCGCAGGTAGTACGTCGTCTTCAGCCCGGACTTCCAGGCGTAGAGGTACATCGAGCTGAGCTTGCCGATGCTCGGCGCGCTCATGAACAGGTTGAGCGACTGACTCTGGTCGATGTACGGCGAGCGGGTGGCGGCCAGGTCGATCAGTGCCCGCTGCGGGAGTTCCCAGGCGGTGCGGAAGAGTTCGCGGACGTCCCCGGGCAGTTCGGCGATCCCCTGCACGGAGCCCTCGGCCCGGCGGATCGCGGCCCGCACCGGCTCGGTCCACAGGCCCCGGGCCTTCAGCTCGCCGACGAGCGCGGTGTTGATCTGGAGGAACTCGCCGGACAGCGTCTCGCGCTTGAACAGGTTGGACACCTGCGGCTCGACGCACTCGTAGCAGCCGGCGATCGAGGCGATGGTGGCCGTCGGGGCGATCGCCACGAGCAGCGAGTTGCGCAGACCGCAGCGGGACACGCGCTCGCGCAGCGCGGCCCAGCGGTCGGTCTGGGTCGGGGTGACCCCCCACAGGTCGGGCTGGAGGTCGCCGCGGGCGGCGCGGGTCTGGCCGTACGCCGGGTGCGGGCCGGCGCGCTCGGCGAGGTCGGCGGAGGTCTCCAGGGCGGTGAGGTAGATCTCCTCGGCGATCCGGGTGGACAGTTCACGGGCCGCGGGCGCGTCGAACGGGAGCCGGAGGGCGAAGAAGACGTCCTGCAGGCCCATGACACCGAGCCCGACCGGGCGCCAACGCGGGTTGCTCGCCGCCGCCTCCGGGCTCGGGTAGTAGTTGATGTCGATGACCCGGTCGAGGAAGGTGACCGCGGTACGTACGGTGGCCCGCAGTTTCGGCCAGTCCAGGTCGTCGCCGGCGACGTGGGCGGCGAGGTTGACCGAGCCGAGGTTGCACACGGCGGTCTCGGTGTCGCTGGAGACCTCGATGATCTCGGTGCACAGGTTGGACAGGTGCACCACGTTGCCGGGTTCGGCGGTCTGGTTGCACAGCCGGTTGGCGGCGTCCTTGAAGGTCATCCAGCCGTTGCCGGTCTGCGCGAGGGTACGCATCATCCGGCCGTACAGGTCGCGGGCCTTCACCTGGCGCACGTAGCGGCCCTCGGCCTCGGCGGCGCGGTAGACGGCGTCGAACTCGTCACCCCACAGGTCGGGCAGTTCCGGCACCTCGTCGGGGTCGAAGAGCGACCACACACCGTCGGCCTCGACCCGGCGCATGAACTCGTCGGGGATCCAGTTGGCGAGGTTCAGGTTGTGGGTACGGCGGGCGTCCTCGCCGGTGTTGTCGCGCAGCTCGAGGAACTCCTCGATGTCGGGGTGCCACGGTTCGAGGTAGACGCAGGCGGCGCCCTTGCGCCGGCCGCCCTGGTTGACCGCGGCGACCGAGGCGTCCAGGGTGCGCAGGAACGGGACGATCCCGTTGGACTTGCCGTTGGTGCCCCGGATCAGCGCTCCCCGCGAGCGGACCCGGGACCAGGAGATGCCGATCCCGCCGGCGAACTTCGACAGGTGCGCGACCTGGGCGTAGCGCTCGTAGATCGAGCCGAGTTCGTCGCGCGGCGAGTCGACGAGATAGCACGACGACATCTGGGTGTGCCGGGTGCCGGAGTTGAACAGGGTCGGCGAACTGGGCAGGTAGGCCAGCGACGACATGAGCCGGTAGAAGGCGATCGCCTCGGCCGGGTTGGTGGACAGTCCACAGGCGACCCGCAGCAGCCAGTACTGCGGCGTCTCGACGACCAGCCGGCTGGTCGGGTGGCGCAGCAGGTAGCGGTCGTAGACGGTGCGCAGGCCGAAGTACTCGAACCGCAGGTGTCCGTCGTGGTCGATGGCGTCGTCGAGCTTGCGGGCGTTGATCCGGACGAACTCGGCGGTCTCGTCGCCGATCAGCCCCTCGGCGTGGCCGAGCCGGATCGCCTGACTGAACGAGGCGATGCCCTGGCCGCGTACCTCCTTGTCGACGTAGGCGCCGAGCAGCCGGGCGGCGAGGCGGGAGTACTGCGGCTCCTCGCCGATCATCTCGGCGGCGATCTGGATCGACAGCCGGTCGAGTTCGGCGGTGGTGGCGCCGTCGTACAGGCCGCTGATCGTCCTGGTCGCGACCCGCAGCGGGTCGACGTCGGTCAGGTCGTCGGCCCAGCGGTCGACGGCCCGGACGATCTTGTTGACGTCCACCGGCTCGGTCGAGCCGTTACGTTTGCGTACCTGCATCTGGGTCCGCCTGGCAGCGGGCGCCCCGGCGTCCGCCGGCGCCATGGCGACCTCGGTGACCGTCACAACACTCTCCTCGCGAGTTCGGTCCAACGTGTCCGGTGGCGGCGCGCGGGCGACACCGACGGACCCGCCGGACCGGCGAGAATCACGATGGCGTCGGCCGTCCCGCGCGGCCTCGGACCACCGCGCACGGGCGTGCGCGGTGCGCTGGCAGGTCTTCGGACTCGTGGGCCGGCGCGGAGTCTCCGCGTTCGCCTACCGGCCGTCGCTTCCCAGGCGGCCCGGCTCGTGGCCGGGTGGCGCCCAGTGCGTGTGACGGCGTTCGTTCCCACTTACCGCTGCGGGGCAGTCCCGGATTCGCACCGGGTTCCCTCTTGCCTCGACCGCCCGGGATGGGCGGCCGAACCAGCTGCGTGCAACACCATATATAGGGGGCCTGCAAAAGTCACACCCAACATCTAGCCTCGGCGTGTCGCGTGTCCTACGAGACACCGCCCATGGGGAGCCCCCCGGACCGGGCCGTGGTGCGGTACGGTCCACGCGTGCGCGCAGGATGGCGGGGCACGGCCGACACCCCACCCCTGGCCGGCATCGCGTCGCCGGCCGGAGTCGTGGTCGCCGCCGCGGCCGCGGTCGGCTGGGCGATCGGGCTGGCGGTGCTGCAGCCGCTCACCGAGCCGAGCGGGCCGGACGCGTACGCGGAGAACAACACCTACTGGGTGCGTGACCTTCGGTTCATGGCCGTCGTGGCGATCGCCCTCGGGCTGATCCTGGCGGGCCGCGGAGACCGGTGGGCCACCCGGGCCGGCGTCGCCGCCGGCGCGCTCTGGATCGGCGCCGACGTGGTGCTCGACCGGTCCGACCTCGCCGGCTGGCCGGCGGCCGGCACGCTGGCGGCACTCGGCTGCCTGGCCGTGGGCGCCGTCGCCGCGATACAGCGGCGACGGGCACACCGTCCCCGCCGCCGGGCGCTGGTCGCCGTCGCCGCGGTCGGGGCGGCCCTGACGCCGTTGGCGGCGATGATCGAGTCTCCGACCGACACCGAGCCGGCACTCACGCCGGCCGCGCTGGTGGTCAGCGGGATACTGCTCGCGCTGACCGTCGGCGCCGCGCTCGCCGCCGGCCTGGCCGTGCCGGACGGGACCGACGCCGCGACGCCCGCCCGGCTGGCACTCGCCGTGACCGTGCTGGCGCTCGGCGCCGCGGGCCTCGCCTGGACACGACTCGTCGAGCCGCACGAGCGGGCCCCGTCGCTGCTGCTCGGGATAATGCTGCTCGCCGGACTGTCGCTGCTGTCCGCACACTGGCCCGCCGGTCGGCCCGCCTGGGACGCGCAGGGGGCGACGATCGCCGTCCTGGCCATCGGCTATCCGGTGCTGACCTTCTTCTGGATGTTCCTGCTGATGTTCGGGACGCCGATCGCGACGTTGCTCACCGCGCTGGCCGGCAGCATCCCGGTCAACTCGGCCGACACCGACTCGCTGTACGCGCTCGTCGGGTCGGCGACCGGGCTGACGATCGGTGCGCTGCTGGTGACGGCCGACCGCTCCCCGTACGCCGCCGGCGGCTCGGCCGCACTGCCCGACGGCTCCTGAGTCCACTCCGCCCGGTGCCGGGAACCGGCCGCCAACATAGTTGATCTTGCCGGGGAGCGCTCCCCCAGCCTTGACTAGGCATTGACATACCTCGAAACACGGTTCAGAGTGTCCGATTAAGAGAGCGCTCTCTCATGCGGTCGTCATCGGTTGGTAACCGGGTCGACACAGCCCGCCCCGTCCAGAGGAGCTGCCATGCGTACATCACCGCCCCCGACCGGCCGATGGCCCGCCCGCCCCACCTGGTTACGGCTCGGCGCCCTGACCGCCGCCCTGATCGCGCTGCTCGGCGGGTACGTCGTGGTCACCACCGTGACGGCCAGCGCCGCGGAGATCCTGCTCTCGCAGGGCCGGCCGGCGACCGCCTCGTCGACGGAGTCGATCGCGTTCCCGGCCTCCGCCGCCGTCGACGGCGACAACGGCACCCGCTGGTCCAGCGCCGCCGCCGACCCGCAGTGGCTCCAGGTCGACCTCGGCACCCCGGTCGCGGTCAGCCGGGTCGCGCTGCGCTGGGAGGCGGCGTACGCCAGCGACTTCACCATCCAACTGTCGACCAACGGCTCCTCGTGGACCACCGCGCACACCACCGTCGGCGGCACCGGCGGCGAGCAGAGCCTGACCGTCGCCGGCACCGCCCGCTACGTACGCCTGCACGCCACCAGGCGGGCCACCGTCTGGGGCGTGTCGCTGTTCGAGTTCCAGGTGTACGGCGGCAGCGCACCCGGCGGCTGTGGCACCACCAACGCCGCCCAGGGCCGGCCGGCACTCGCCTCCTCGGTCGAGTCCGGCGCCTACCCGGCCAGCGCGGCCGTCGACGGCAACACCGGCACCCGCTGGTCCAGCGCCGCCGCCGACCCGCAGTGGCTGCGGGTCGACCTCGGCAGCACCCAGGCCATCTGCGGCGTGACCCTGAACTGGGAGGCCGCGTACGGCGTCGCCTTCACGATCCAGACCTCCGCCGACGGCAACTCCTGGATCACCGTCCACACGACCACGAACGGCACCGGAGGGGTGCAGAACCTCACCGTCACCGGCACCGGGCGGTTCGTCCGGGTGCACGGCACCACCCGCGCCACCCCGTACGGCTATTCGCTGTGGGAGTTCCAGATCCGCACCGGCACCACCGGCACACCGCCGCCGACCACCCCGCCACCGACGACTCCCCCGCCCACCACTCCCCCGCCGGGCGGCAGCCGGCTGCTGTCGTACCAGAAGCCCGGGGTCGCCTCGACCGACCAGAGTGACGTCAACTGCTTCGAGTGCGTCCCGGCCCGGGCCTTCGACAACGACCCGGCCACCCGCTGGGCGACCAGCTCGACCACCGGCTGGGTCGATCCGGGCTGGATCTACGTCGACCTGGGTGCGACCGCCACCATCTCGCAGGTCGTGCTGCAGTGGGATCCCGCCTACGCGACGTCGTACCAGATCCAGGTCTCGCCGAACGCGAGCACCTGGACCACGATCTACTCGACGACCACCGGCCGGGGCTTCAAGGAGACCGTCAACGTCACCGGCACCGGCCGCTACGTGCGGATGTACGGCACCGCCCGGGCCACCCCGTACGGCTACTCGCTCTACGAGTTCCGGGTGTACGGCACCGGCGGCAACCCCGTCGCCCCACCGCCGATGCCGCCGGACCCGGTCTTCCCGGCGACGCGTCTGGTGTGGAGCGACGAGTTCAACGGACCCGCCGGCAGCAAGCCCGACCCGACGAAGTGGACGATCGACCCGGGCACCGGCCAGAACAACGAGGTGCAGTACTACACCAACAACGACAACGTGTCGATGGACGGCAACGGCTCGCTGGTGCTGGAGGCCCGGCGGGAAAACGCCGGCGGGCGGGAGTACACCTCGCACCGGATGAACACCGGCAACAAGTTCCACGTCCAGTACGGCCGCATCGAGGCCCGGGTCAGGGTGCCCAAGGGCAACGGCCTGTGGCCGGCGTTCTGGATGATGGGCGCCGACTTCCTCACCGGGCGGCCGTGGCCGTACAACGGCGAGATCGACATCATGGAGGTGCTCGGCCGCAACACCCTGGAGGGCTACTCGACCCTGCACGCTCCGCAGTACAACGGCGCCGGCGGCTACGGCCTGAAGTATCCGGCACCCGGCGGTGTCGACTTCGCCAACGACTACCACGTGTGGTCGGCCGAGTGGGACAGCCGCGGCATCACCTTCAAGGTCGACGGCCAGACCGTCTTCTACGCCAGCAAGGACACCGTCGAGTCGACCCGCGGCCCGTGGGTCTACGACCACCCGTTCTACATCATCCTCAACCTGGCCGTGGGCGGTGACTTCCCCGGACCGGTCGACGGCACGACGCCGTTCCCGTCCCGGATGTACGTCGACTACGTCCGCGTCTACCAGTGACGGCGGTGGCCGGTGGCCGGACTCGTCCGGCCACCGGCCACCGGATGCACAAGCCCTCTCGTATGCCATCGACGCCAAGGAGGCAACCATGCGACGGGCATCCCGCAAGTTCCGGGCCAGGAGAGCCGGCGCGACCGGCGCGCTGTTCGTCCTGCTGGCCGGCTACCTCACCGTCACCACCCTGCCGGCCGGCGCCGCCGACACCCTGCTCTCGCAGGGGCGGCCGGCCACCGCGTCGTCGACCGAGAACGGCGGCACACCGGCCGCCGCGGCCGTCGACGGCGACATCGGCACCCGCTGGTCCAGCGGCTTCGCCGATCCACAGTGGATCCGGGTCGACCTCGGCGGCACCGCCACCGTCAACCGGGTCGTGCTGCGCTGGGAGGCCGCGTACGCCCGCGCGTTCACCGTCCAGACGTCCGCCGACGGCACCACCTGGACCACGATCCACACCACGACCAACGGCGGCGGCGGGGTGCAGGACCTCGCCGTCTCCGGCACCGGCCGGTACGTCCGCGTCCACACCACCGCCCGCGCCACCTCGTACGGCGTCTCGCTGTGGGAGTTCCAGGTGTACGGCACCACCGGCGGCACCCCGCCGCCGGGTACCCCGCCGCCCGGCGGCCCGATCGTCCGCGTCGCCGAGTTCCTCGCCGAGTGCCCGTACAGCCACCGCCTGCCCGACGACCCGATCATCTTCCCCGGCCTGCCGGGCGCCTCGCACATGCACAGCTTCTTCGGCAGCCGGGTCACCAACGCCCACACCGACCTCGACGACCTGCTCGGCAGCACCAGCACCTGCTCACCCGGTGTCGACGTGTCGTCGTACTGGGTCCCGACCCTGTACGTCAACGACGCACCGGTGGAGCCGACCGGCACCACCTTCTACTACCTCGGCGAGGGCGTACGCGACGACATCATCGCCCGTACCCAGCCGCTGCCGCTGGGGCTGCGGATCGTCGCCGGCAACGCCCGGGCGACCGGCCCGGGCGACAACACCATCGCCCGCTGGTCGTGCCTGCACGCCGGCCACGTCGGGTCGTCGACGAACTTCGTCAACTGCCCGGCCGGCACCATGCTGGAGTCCTATCTAGACTTCCCGCAGTGCTGGAACGGCCGCGACCTCGACTCGCCCGACCACAAGAGTCACATGGCGTACCCGGTCGCCGGCGCCTGCCCGGCAAGCCACCCGGTGCCGGTGCCGAAGCTGCGCCAGGTGCTGCGGTATCCGGTCAACGGCGACCCGGCCCGGTTCCGGCTGGCATCGGGTCCCGGCTACACGATGCACGGTGACTTCTTCAACGCCTGGCCGGAGGCGGAAATGGCCCGCCGGGTCAACGACTGCATCCGCCCGATCATCAAGTGCGGGGTGAACGGCCGCCCCTGAATCCGGCCGCCCCAGGACGCCGCGCCCGTGCCCACGCCGAGGGCACGGGCGCGGCCCACCCCGACCCGCGCCCGCCGTGAGCGTCGCGCCCACCCCGACCCGCGCGAGCCGCGAGCCGCGAGCCGCGAGCCGCGAGCCGCGAGCCGCGAGCGTTGATCAAGGAGTTATTGCCAAGATCGCGCCCCGTTTTGCGGCATTGATCCCCATGATCGCGGGGGCGCGGCGGGCGCGCGGGCGCGGCGGGCGCGCGGGGCGCGGCGGGCGCGCGGGCGGGGGCGGCGTGGGGTGGTCAGGCGGAGGCGCGGACGACCAGGGTGGGGTGGAACAGGATCGCGCGGGACAGGCGGTGCGGGTCACGGATGCGGGCCAGCAGCAGACGCGCCATCTCGGCGGCCATCTCCTCCACCGGCTGCCGGATCGTGGTCAGCGCCGGATGTGACTCCACCGCCGCCGAACTGTCGTCGAATCCGACGACCGCGACGTCGTCGGGCACCGTCCGGCCGAGTTCCCGCACCGCGCGTACCGCTCCCTCGGCCATCAGGTCGTTGGCGACGAACAGGCCGTCGACGTCCGGGTGGCCCGCCAGCAACTTCCGGGCCGCCGCCTCGCCGCCGGCCCGGGTGAAGTCGGCCTCGACCACGGGCGGGTCCGGCTGCGCGTATCCGAGCAGGGCGGCGCGGAAGCCGGCGAGCCGGTCCTGGCCGGCGGTCATGTCCAACGGCCCGCAGATCGTCGCCAGCCGACGGCACCCGCGGCCGATCAGGTGCTCCACGGCGAGCCGGGCACCGGCCCGCTGGTCGACGTCGACGTAGCTGGCGCGGACCGGGTCGCCGGGGCGGGCGGACAGCACGGTCGGGATGTCCAGTTCGCCGAGCAGGCCCGGCATCGGGTCGTCGACGTGGCTGCTGACCAGCAGTACGCCGTCGACGTGCCCCTGTCGCAGGTAGCGCAACACCAGATGCCGCGCCGGTGGGTCGACCGGGATGACGACGAGGTGGATGTTGCGCGGCAGCAGGACCTCCTGCGCCCCGGCGGTGACCCGGCCGACGTAGGGGTCGGTGAACATCCGGTTGAGGAACGGGGTACCGCTGGTGCGGTCGGGCTCGGAGATGACGATGGCGACCGAGTCGGTCCGTCGGGTCACCAGCGACCGGGCGGCGAGGTTGGGGACGTACCCGGTGGCGGCGATGGCCCGCTCGACGGTCTCCCGGATCTCCGGCGCCACGGTCGGCACCGCGTTGATGACCCGGGAGACGGTGGACCGGGACACGCCGGCGTAGCGGGCGACCTGCTCCAGGGTGGGCGGCCGGCCGCCGTCCGCGGGCACGGTCGACATGCGACCGAGCCTATAGCACCGCCTCCCGGTGAAGATCCGCGTGATCAGGGACTTCGTACGGCGTTTCGCGGGGCAAACTTTCCGATCACCCGGATCAAGCAGCTGTCGACAGGACGACAGTCGGGTTTGTGATCAGAATTGATCGATAAGCATCGTGCCTGGTCGCGGCGTCGACGGCGGCCATCGGCAGCGGCGGGCGCCCCCTACGTTGGGTCGCGCCCCGGATCGACCGGGTCGCACCCGTCCACGCCCGGCGCGTCCCACCGTCCACCTAGGACAGGCCGGTGACCCGAAAGGAACCAACATGCAACACGAGACGACCCGCCGGCTCCGCCGCACGACGGCCGGCGCGGTCCTGTCGACCGCCGTCCTGCTCGCGCCGCTGTTCGGCGCGGCACCGGCGGCGGCCGTACCCGGTTTGGACCGGGTCAACTCGGTCGGCCCGCGCAACAGCGACGCCAAGAGCCGGACCGCGTTCTGCTCGCCGGGCGACGTCGTGCTCGGCGGCGGCGGCCGGATCGGCGGCGCGGTCCCCGAACAGGTGGGCATGGACTTCATGCTGCCGCTGGCCGACGGCAACGGATTCTCCGTCACCGGACGGGAGGACGAGACCGGCACCAACGAAACCTGGTCGGTGACCGCGACGGCACTGTGCGCGCCGGCGCCGGCCGGCTACGAGGTGGTCTCCGGCATCTCCGCACCGGCGTCGGTGGATGAGAACTGGCACACCGTTCCGTGCCCCTTCGGCAAGGTGGCACTCGGGGCCGGCGGTGCCGTGATCGGCGCCAACAACAGCGAGATCCTCCTGGAGGATCTGCGCATCGACACCGGCAGCGTGACGGTCGCCGGCGCCGAGGACGGCACCGGGTTCGCCGGGAACTGGCAGATCCAGGCCACCGCGATCTGCGCCGACCAGCCGGCCGGTTACGAGCGCCGGCTCAACGACAGCGGCTACGACTCCGTGTCCAGCAAGTCGGTCACCGTGACCTGCTCGCCGGGCCGGCAGGTCCACGGGATCGGCGCCGAGATCCTCGGCGGCAACGGGGAGGTCCGGTTGACCGCCGCGCACGCTCCGGACACCACGTCGGTGATCGCCAGCGCGGTCGAGGACGAGGACGGGTTCGGCGGCAGCTGGAAGGTCCGCGCCTTCGCGATCTGCGCGAACTGACCGGCGCACGCCGCCCGGTACGGCGAGTCCCGCCGTACCGGGCCGCGGCCGGACCACCTCCGCCCCGTCGAGTACGGTTACCCGCGACCGACCGGGCACGATCCGGCCGCGACAGCCGGGCTGGGGGACGACATGGCCGCCGACTCGTTCGGGCCGCTGCTCAGGGGACACCGGCACGCGGCCGGTCTGACGCTGGAGGAGCTGGCCGCCGCGTCCGGGGTCAGCGCGCGGGCGATCAGCGACATGGAACGCGGGCACAGCCGGGCGCCCCAGCACCGCACGCTGGCCGCGCTCACCGCGGCGCTCGGGCTGTCGCCGGCCGACCACGACGCGATGGTCACCGCCGCGCGGGCCGGCCGGGCCGGTGGAACGGTCGCCGGTGGGCACGAGCTGCCCCGCGCCGTCGGCGACTTCACCGGTCGCCGGCCGGAACTCGACCTGCTCGCCGCCCTCGCCGACGAACGGGCCGGTACGGCGGCCGAGGCGGTACCGGTCGCCGTCGTCCACGGCGCGCCCGGGCTCGGCAAGACCGCGTTCGCCGTCCGCACCGCCGAACGGTTGCGGGACCGCTTCCCCGACGGGCAGTTCTTCGTCGAGCTGCGGGGCACCGGTCCGACCCCGCTCACCCCGGCCGGCGCCCTCGGCCGGCTGCTGCGGGCGCTGGGGGTCGGCGGGCGCCGGATCGCCGGTGACGAGGCGGAACTCGCCGCCCTCTACCGGTCGGTGCTGCGGGACCGGCAGGCGCTGGTCATCCTCGACAACGCGGCCGACGAGGCCCAGGTACGCCCGCTCCTGCCGGGCCCCGGCCACGGCCTGGTGATCGTCACCAGCCGGCGTACGCTGGCCGGCCTGGAGGGCGTACACCGGATCGGGCTGGCGCCGCTGTCGCCCGCGGAGTCGGCGGCCCTGCTGCGGGCGGTGGCCGGCGGCGCGGCCGAGCGGGCCGATCCGGACACGGTCGACGAGGTGGCCCGGCTGTGCGGCAACCTGCCGCTGGCCCTGCGGATCGCCGGCAACCGGCTGGCCAGCCGCCCGAGCTGGACCATGGCGCACCTGGCGGCCCGGCTGTCCGACACCGACCGCCGGTTGGCCAACCTGACCGCCGGTGACCTGGCGGTGGAGGCGGCGTTCGCGCTGTCGTACGCGCAACTCTCGCCCCCGGCCCGGCAGGCGTTCCGCCGGCTGGCCCTGGTCCCCGGACCGGACTTCGGCGCCCCGGTCTCGGCGGTGCTCTCGCGAACCGACGTCACGGCGGCCGAGGACGCCCTGGACGAGCTGGTCGACCTGGGCCTGCTCCAGCCCGGCGTCGGCGACCGCTACCAGTTCCACGACCTGATCCGGCTGTTCGCCCGGACCCGGCTGCACGACGAGGAGCCCGCCGCCGAGCGCGCCGCGGCACAGGACCGGATGGTCGACTGGCTGCTCGACGTGGCGCTGGTCGCCGGCCGGTGGTTCGAGCCGGCGTACGGTCCGCCGCCGCCCGGCTGGCGGGCGATGGTCGACCTGGACACCCCGGAGCAGGCCCAGGCGTGGCTGCAGGCCGAGGGTGACAACTGGATCGCGGCGCTGCGGCTCGCCGCCGCTGCCGGCGACCACCGGCGGGTCGTCGACGTCGCCGAGGCCATGCACTGGTTCTCCGACCGGTGGACCGGCTGGGCCAACTGGATCGACGTCTACACCCTGTCGAGGGAGGCGGCCCGGCACCTCGGCGACCCGCGGCTCCAGCTCACCCACGTCAACTACCTGGCGTGGGCGCTGTCGGAGTGCGCAATGCGGCACGCGGACTCCGCCGCCCAGGCGATGATCGGGTACGGGATCGCGCAGGACCTCGGTGACCTCGACGAGCAGGGGTGGGCGCTGATCTACGCGAGCCAGGCGTACCGCCGGCTCGGCGACCACCAACGGGCGTGGGAGTGCTCGGACCGGGCAGAACGCCGGTTCGCCGACTCCGGCAACCACGAGGGCCACCTCCAGGCGCTGACCACGCGGGCGCACTCCGTGTACGACCTCGGCCGGCCCGAGGAGGCGCTCGGGACGTACCAGGAGGTGCTGGACCGGCTCGTCGACCGTCCGCCGTCCCCGAACGCGGCCAACATGACGGGCCTGATCGCGCACATCTGCATCGCCCGCTGCCTGAGCGCCCTGGGCCGGTGGCGGGAGACGGTGGACCGGTGCGAGGCGGTGCTGGCCGGCGACCGCCCGGTCCACGCCGACCGGCTGGAGGGTGACCTGCGGCTGTGGCTCGGCCGGGCCCGGCAGCGGCTCGGCGACCACGACGAGGCCCGGCGGCAGTTGCGGCGCGCGGTCGAACTGCTCGAACCGATCGGCCACGACCCGCTGCTCGACGAGGCGCGCGCCGAACTCGCCGCGCTCGGCGGCCAGCCGACCGGCTGACCGGCGGCGGGTCCGGCCCGCCCGGGTGGCGGTCCGGCGCGGTGCACCTGCCGCGCCGGACCGCCCCGGGTCAGGCCAGCGGGAACTCGTCGAACAGCACGACGGCCGAGCCCGGGTCGCGGGTGTCGAAGCGGTACGACCGCACCACGCCCGCCCCGGAGTCGAGCACGGAGAAGACGGTGATGTCGTTGCTGGCGACGTACGGCAGCGGCTTGCCGGCGGCGTCGGTCAGCGGGGCGACGGTCGGCACGATCGGGGTCAGGCCACCGGGGTCGCCCTGCCGGATGTGGTCGGGGTCCTCGGGCAGGTTGCGGGTGGCGCCGGACGAGACGTCGTACGCGCCGTAGCTGTTGCCGACGTTGGAGGTCTCCAGCCAGTTGACGCCGGCGGGGTTACGGAACCGGTTCCACAGGTGCGAGTGTCCGTTGTGGACCAGGTGGACGCCGTTGGTGGAGAAGAGCGGCTCGAGGTCGCGCAGGATGTGGTCGTCGGCCAGCGGGTAGTCGTAGGTGACCGCGGTGACCTTGCCGGTCAGCGGGTCGCGGGTGATCGTCTGCACCGGGTCGGTGAACGGCGGCGCGGAGTTGTCGCCGAGGCCGTGCCCCGGGTGGTGGTACATGACGACCCGGAACCGGGCCCGCTGCGCCGCCGGCGACGCGAGCTCGCGCTCCAGCCACTTGTACTGCCGCGAGCCACGCTTGATCGGCTCGAAGATGAACTGCCCGTAGCCCCACTTGTCCGCGTTCTCCAGGTCGGCCGGCGCCTCCTGGAACTTGCCCCGGGCGGTCGGCGACGCCGAGCGCCAGATCTGGGTGGCGAACAGGGTGACCAGGTGCACGTCGCCGATCGTCCGGGCCCACCACCGCTGGCCGCCGTTCGGGCTGCTCGGGTACGGGAACATCTCCTCGTACGTGGTGACGTCCCAGGACTGCTCGGCCAGCCAGGTGGCCTCGTCCACCCCGGACGGCCGGCTGGCGCGCCACTTCTGGCGGGCCACCTCCAGCGGCTGCGGGTCGTTGAACTGGCTGTCCAGCCCGGCCGTGTCCGACCAGCGGCCCATCACCTCGTGGTTGCCGATCGCCGGGAAGATCGGGGTGTGCTGGAGCAGCGGCGCGCCACGCCAGGTGCGGCCGTGCAGGGTCTTGCTGGCCCGGCCGGTCAGCCCGGCGAAGAACGCCAGCCCGGTCGTGCTGTCGAACCACTCGCTGGCCCGGTCCGGCACGTTGACCAGGTCGCCGGCGACGAGGACGCCGTCGAGGCGTACGCCGACGGTCTCGGCGACCTTCTCCAGGTTGGCCGGGGTCATGTTCTTGAGCTGGTGGTCGCTGGTCAGCAGCAGCTTCACCGCCTGCTTGCGGGACGCCACCGGGGCCAGCGAGTAGACGGCGGTGACCGTCGCCCGGCCGGCGTGGTCGACCGACACCACCCGGTACGGCGTACGGCCGGCGGGCAGCTTGTCGACCAGGGCCAACTGCCGGTGCACCGGCCGGTCGACGACGGCGGAGTAGCCGCGGCCGGGCACCGCCGACGCGCTGTCCTCGCGGGTGCGGGTCAGCCGCTTCGTGGTGGCGGTGATCCGCCGCCAGCCGGGGCCGTTGCGGCGGCCGCCGGTGGCCGCGTCCAGGGCCTGCTGGTCGTCCAGTGTGGTCACCCCGGCGCCGACCAGCACCACCTGGGCGGTGCCGGCCTCCTCGGTGTGCCAGACGACGTACACGGTGGATGCCTGCGGGTCGAGCAGGTAGGGCTCACACAGCAGCGGTCGGCCGCCCAGCCGGGGCGTCGGCACCCCGTCGGGGTCCGTTCCGGGGGCCGCCGCCGCGGCCGGTACGGCGGGCACGGCCACCCCGGTGGCCACCGCCGCGCCGCCGGCGAGAGCGCCGAGCACCGTACGGCGGGACAGGCTGCCGGCGGCGGGGGTGTCCGTCGGGAGGGTTTCGTTCGCGGTTGGATCCGTCATGAGGCCGGACCCAACCGGAGCCGGCTTTCCAGGTCCCCCCGGGCAGGTGAACGTGATCCTCCTGCCGGATGAATCCCCTGGTCACCGCGTCGCCGCGGGCGTTGGCCGGACATCCTCGGGGCGGCTCGGCCAGCGGAGCCGGCAGGCTCTGATATCCACCCGTTTCACTGCTTATGCAGCTTCATCAACCACTATTCGGACCCGGCGGGCGTACGGCCGGAAACGCTCTCGCCCAAGCACTGGAAAGCGCTTGGCGCACGATACATCGGACCATGCCAGCAATGGGACATTCATCGACGCTTGTCAGCACGGCTGCTACCGTGTCCCACAGTGTCAGGCGACGCCGCGCAGCGCCGCCCAAGGAGGTCCGTTTCGTGGTGAAACAATCGGACGCCATCACCCATGTGGACGGGACGGCGATCGCCGTGCACGTTGTCCGGGAATTCCTCCGACGCCTGCCGGCCGGCACCATTTCCGGCCCGATCGCGGGCGGGGCCGCGCGGGTGGTGCACGAGGTGCTCCGCCAGCTCGGCGCCACCCCGGCCGCCGCCGGCACCGGCACCACACCGGCCGCGGCCGGCACCGCGCCACCGGCCGGCGCACCCGGCGGCGGGACCGTCCCACCCGCCGCCGGTCCGGCCCGGACCCTCGACCACGCCGGCCCCGCCACCGCTTCCACCGACCCGCCGGACGGGACCGACTATCCCGGCCATCCGGTCGACTACCTGCGCGCCGGCACGCTGCTCTTCGAGGTGGCGCTGCCCATCCTGGCCGCCCGCTGGGCAGGGGGCGACCAGGATCTCCTGGTCAGGGCCAGTGCGACCCTCCACCGGGTGGTGATGGACTGGGCCGCGCACGCCTCGACCGCCCACGACAGCCTGCTGACGGCCCGGCTGCGCACCTCCCGCCAGGAGGAGCGGCGGCGGATCGCCTGCGAGCTGCACGACCGGGTCGGGCACGGAATGGCCCTCGCCCTGCAGAACCTCGACCTGCACCGGCGCTATCTGGACCGCGACCCGGACCGGGCGGCGACCAAGCTGGCCACCGCGATGACCACCATCGGCGACGCGACCCGGACCATCCAGCAGCTCTCCTCCGAACTACGCCGATCGGTCAGCGACCGCGGAATCGAACCCGCCCTGCGCAACTATCTGGACCACCATGTCCCACCGCCGGTACGGATACATCTGACCGTTTCGGACGGGGTGGACGCACTTCCGCCCGAGGTCGGCGAGGAACTGTATCTGATTCTGTGTGAAGCCGTCCGGAATGCCGTACGGCACTCCGATCCGACGGAACTCCGAATCCGGCTCGGAATCAACGGAAACCGCATCGACGCGTCGGTGACCGACGACGGGAGAGGCTTCGACCAATCGGCCGCCGTCGCCACCTCCTACGGCGGATTACTGTCCATGCGCGACCGGGCCGAATTGTTGCGCGGCACGTTGCGGCTGTCGAGCGTGGCCGGACACGGCACGACCGTCACGGTCGCCGTACCGCTGCCCGGAACCCGGCCGTGACCGCGCCGGTCGCCGCGGACCCCATCCGCGTCGCGCTCGCCGACGACCACGCCCTCTTCCGCGAGGGGATCCGCGAACTGCTCTCCACCGACGACGGGTTCGTCGTCGTCGGCGAGGCCGCCACCGGCGACCAGGCCGTCGCGGTCGCCGTGCAGCACCGGCCGGACGTCCTGCTGCTCGACGTCGAGATGCCCGGCCCCGGAGCCGCCGCCGTCATCCGGCAGGTACACCTGTCCCGTCCGCAGACCAGGGTCATCGTGCTCACCATGCACGACGACGACAGCCTGATGCGCGAGGTCTTCGACAGCGGCGCAGCCGCCTACCTGACCAAGGCGATCCTGCTCGACGAGTTGCTGGCCGCCGCGCGGTCGGTGTGCCGTGACGCGCAGACGGTGCTGCTGTCGGTCTCCCGACGGACGCTGGGACGGTTCGGTGGCCAGCCGGCGGGCGGACGGGTCGCGCCGGGTGCCGCCGGGCCGGCCGGAGACCGCTCGCCGACCGCCCGCGAACGCGAGATCCTCCGGCTGGTCGCCGCCGGGATGAGCAACGCCGCGATCGCCGGGCGGCTGGGGGTCACCCAGGCGACCGTCAAACGGCATCTGACGAACATCTACGCCAAGCTCGACGCGCGGTCGCGGGTGGACGCGGTCCGACGGGCGGTGGCCGCCGGAATCATCGTCGCCGATGGCGAGTCAGGTCACTGAAAGTGCTTCCACCGTTGCTATCGTCGGCGCGCCCGGCGGGGTCCGTCCCCCGGTCACCACATCCCCTGGAGGTTGAACGTGCAGTACCGTCCACTCGGCCGGACCGGCCTGCGGGTTTCCGAAATCGGTTACGGAGCCTGGGGTATCGGCGGCCTCTACTGGGTCGGCGCGCAGGAGCAGGAGTCGTTACGGGCCCTGCACACCGCGATCGAGCAGGGCGTCAACTTCATCGACACGGCCCGCGGATACGGTGAGAGCGAGCGCCTCGTCGGTCAGGTCGTACGCGCCCACCGCGGCGACCCGGTGTACGTGGCGACCAAGGTGCCGCCGGCGAACATGATCTGGCCGGCGCCGACCGGGGTCCACCCCGACGAGGCGTTCCCGGGCGCACACATCCGCGAGAGCCTGGAGACCAGCCTGCGCGCGTCCGGCCTGGACGCCTTCGACGTGCTCCAGTTCCACGTGTGGCAGGACGAGTGGGTCGGGCGCGGCGACTGGCTGGAGACGATCGCCGCACTGAAGCAGGAAGGCAAGATCCGCTTCTTCGGGGTGTCCATCAACGACTACCAGCCGGAGAGCGTCCTCGAACTTGTCCGCAGTGGACACGTCGACGCCGTACAGCTCATCTACAACGTGTTCCACCAGACCCCGGAGGAGAGCTTCCTGCCGGCGTGCGCCGAGCACGGTGTCGGCGTCATCGTCCGGGTACCGCTCGACGAGGGCGGCCTCACCGGGCAGATCACCGCCTCGACGACGTTCCCCGAGGACGACTTCCGCAACAACTACTTCGCCGGCGACCGGCCGGCCCAGGTGGAGCGGCGGGTCGACGCACTCGTCGCCGACCTCGAGGTGCCCCGCGACCGGCTCGCCGAACTCGCGCTGCGGTTCGTCCTCGACGCGCCCGAGGTGTCGACGATCATCCCGGGCATGCGTTCGGTCCGCAACGTGGAGCGCAACGTCGCGGTCAGCGACGGCCGGCCACTGCCGGCGGAGCAGCGGGCGACGCTGGCCAAGCACCGCTGGGAGCGGAACTTCTACCAGCCCTAGCCCGCCGCCTGCCGACGCAGACCACCCGGCCGGCCGCCTGCCGGCGCAGACCGCCCCCGGCGGGCCGTCGGGCGCCTACCGGCTCTGGGTGGTCGCGCCGGCCGGTAGGCGTCCGGCCATGACCGCGCGCAGCGCCGACCCGTACGCGTCGACGCAGGAGTCCAGGCCGAACAGCTCGTTGGCCTTCTTGCGGCCGAGTTCGCGCGCCTCGGCCGGCAGCTCGGCGAGTTCCAGTATCGCCCGGCGCAGCGCGGCCGGATCGCGGGTCGGCACCACCCGCCCGAATCCGGTCGCCTGCACCGGGAACCGGCCGCCGGCGAGGTCGGTGGTGACCGACGGGATGCCGGCCATCATCGCCTCGACCTGGACGATGCCGAACGACTCGGCGATCGACGGCAGCGCGAAGACGTCGATGGAGGCGTAGAAGTCGCGGATCCGGTCGCCCCGCAGCAGGCCGAGGAACCGGATCCGGGGGTCACCCGCCGCCTCGGCGCGCAGCCGGCCGATGTTGCTGCCGCCGGCGACCCCCTCGTAGTCGCCGCCGACGAGCAGCCGGGCGGCGGGGTCGTCGAGGGTACGGAAGGCCCGGATCAGATACTCGATGCCCTTCTCGTCGGCGATCCGGCCGAGGAAGCCGACGTGCAGCCCCGCCCCGTCGCGCAGGGTCGGCCGGCCGCCGCCCCGGTCGGCGCACGGCGCCGGGACGGCCAGCGTCGGCCGGCGGCGCAGCAGCGGCCACAGCCGCGAACCGCGTGCCTGGTCGTCGCTGTTGACCACGACGAGCGCGGCCCGCCGGACCGCGGCGCCGGCCGAGGCGTCGGCGAGCCGCATACCGATGCCGTTCACCGGTCCGGCCGGCAGGAACGCGTCGATGTGGTGGGTCGCCACCAGCGGGACCCGGCGGGTCAGCGCCGCCACCACGACCGCCTCCGGCATCGGCAGGTGGACGTGCAGGACCGCCGAGCGGGCGGCCAGCCGGGCGACCAGCCCGGGCAGGCCGGGGCTGAGCACGCCCTTGCGGATCCGGGCGAGCACCGGCGCCCGGAAGACGTGCACGCCGGCGATCACCTCGTACGGCGGCAGGGCCCGGTCGTGCCGGGAGCACGCCACCGCGATCCGCATGCCGCGGGCGGCGAGCCCTTCGGCGATCATCCGCGCGGTCTCGGTCAGGCCGCTGACGTACGGCGCGTAGTAGTCGAGCGCGACGGTCACGTCGAACCGGTCGTCGGGCCGCATCACCGGTCTCCTCTCGAGGTTCCGGACGGCGAGACGATGAAGTGCTGGGCGAGGTGGTCGGAGAAGCCCGGGTTGGGTGCGAAGTGGTATCCGGCGACCTCCAGGTCGTCGGTGGTCAGCAGCCAGTCCAGCCGCCACAGCCGGGGCAGGTGGTAGCTCGCCGTCGGCCAGCTGGACGCCAGCACCGAACCGCCGGCCGGATCGTGCCGGCGCAGGCCCGGCCCGACGTCGACCAGGCTGCCGACCCACGGGGTGTTGAAGTCGCCGGCGACCACGACCGGGTTCGGGTTGGCGGCGACGTCGGCGCGCAGCGCCGCCAGCTCGGCCTGCCGCAGGTGGTACTGGTCGCGGACGAAGTCGTAGAACTCGCCGCCGAACGGGCTGAGTTCGCGCCGCAGCGGCACGAACAGGTGCACGTTGTAGATGGACAGCACCTCCTCGCCGAGCCGTACGTCGACGCGCTGGGCCTTGTTGCCCCGCCAGTACCAGTCGCTGCCGCCCTCGGGCACCGGCCGGGGATGGGTGGCGACCACCGGCAGCTTCGAGATGGTGACCAGTTCGCCCTCGACCACGACCTCGTGTTCGGGGAAGGCCGCCCGGATCCGGGCCAGGTCGTCGACCCGGACCGCGTCGTCGTCCCACAGCAGGTATTCCTGGAGCAGGTAGACGTCGGCGCGCTGCTCACGCAGGTAGGCGAGGAAGCGGTCCGGGTCGTCGTCCATCGTCCAGATGTCGGTGTTCCACGCCATCACCCTGACCGAAGGGCCGGCCGGGCCGGTTCCGGTCGGGCCGCCGCCGAGCACCCGCACGTGCAGGCCGGCCAGCGACATGCCGGCCACGACCAAAACGACCAGCAGCGGCGACAGCCACCGGCGGACCGGCCGGGCCAGCGGCGACACGGCAAGCAACAGCAGCGGTACGACGACCAGCGTGACCGGCGGCGTCGACTCGACGATCAGCCACGGCCACCAGCGGCCGGTGAGCAGGACGTGGGCGACCAGGAAGAGGGTCCACAGCGCGGTGCCGGTGACCACCAGCCGGGTGCCCAGGCACCACCGTCGCCGCGCCGGCCCGCCGCCCCCGGCCGCCGCCGCGGTGCCGGTGCTCGCGGCGGGCTCGGCGGTGCCGGCGGCGGTGGCGTCCGGGCCGGGCCCGGTCGGGTCCGGCCGGCCGGGGTCCACCAGCGTGTCCGGCTCCCCCGCCGCCACCGCCCCGCCCCGGTCGTCGCTCACGGCGCCTCCAGTCGTAGGCCGGTGTAGAGCCGCAGCGCCCGGCCGCCGACCCTCGGCACCGCGATCTCACGAGCTGGCCGGAAGTGCCGGTCGAGGGCCGGTCGAAGCCGCTGCCGCCCGTCACCGTACAGGCTGGCATCGACGCGGGTCGTCACCCGCAGGGCCAGGTCCCACAACGGGGTGGCCCCCGGTGTCACCACGGCCAGCACCCCACCGGGGGCGAGTACCCGGCGGATCTCCCGGCAGGCGGCCTCGATGTCCGTCACGCACTCCAATGTGCTCACCGCGACGGCGCAGTCGAAGTACCCGTCGTCGTACGGGAGCTTCTCGGCGCCGGCACGGGCCAGGGTGGCCCGGACGCCGTACGCGGCGAGCCGGGTGGTCACCTCGTCGGTGTGCGGGTGGATGTCGACGCCGTGGACCTCGTCGCAGCGGCGGGCGAGTTCGGGCAGGAAGACGCCGCTGCCGTAGCCGATCTCGAGGATCCGGCGGTGGTGGGTGTCGCCGAGCAGGTCGAGGATCATCCGGAACCGCATCCGCTGCACCCGACCGAGCAGCGGCCGGTAGTTCCAGTCCGGATGGTCGACCGGGCCGGTGAGGATCAGCGCCGACTGCGGCAGGAGGTTCAGCGGGCGCGTCGTCGGTCCGGCCATCACGCGGCCGTCCCGCCGGCCCGGAAGCGCAGGCCGGTGTAGAGCCGTACGACGTTGCCGCCGAGCCGGGGCACCCGGACCTCGCGGTCCAGTGGGAAGTGCCGGTGCAGGGCCGGCTGCAACTGTTGCCGGCGGTCGCCGTACTGGCTGGAACCCTGCCGGGTGGCGACGGCGAGCACCGGACTCCACAGTGCGCTCGCGCCCGGGGTGACGACCACGAGCGCGCCGCCGGGGACGAGGATCCGGTCGATCTCCCGGCAGGCGGTCTCGATCGACTCGACGTACTCCAGGGTGCTGACCGCGACGACGCAGTCGAACGACCCGCTGTCGTACGGCAGCGACTCGGCGCTGCCCCGGGTCAGCGTGGTGGTGACGCCGTGCGTGGCGAGGCGTCCGGCGACCTGCTCGGTGAGCGGGTGCGCGTCGATGCCGTGCAGTTCGCGGCACCAGCGGGCGAGTTCGGGCTGGAAGACGCCGCTGCCGTAGCCGATCTCCAGGATCCGGTCGAACCGGTCGCCGCCGAGCAGGTCGAGGACCATCCGGAAGCGCAGCCGCTGGACCCGGCCGAGCAGTGGGCGGTAGTTCCAGTCCGGGTGGTCGACCGGCCCGGTCGGCTGCACCGCCGACTCCGGCAGCAGCCGCAGCGTGTGCGAGGTGTGGCTCATCGGCCCTCCAGGAGTTGTCCCGCGAATTCGACCAGTACCGGGAACCGTGCCGCCACCAGGATGACGGCGAGCCCGCCCGCCCACACAAGGGTGTTGACGACCATGGCCCGGTCGCGCAGCAGCAGGCGTACCGGGTCGCCGCCGCCCTTGCCGACCACCACGACGTGCAGGTGCCGGGCGACCGCGAAGATCGCGCAGGGCAGCGAGACCAGCAGCGAGGCGTCGGTGTATGGGGCGGCGAACCCGCCGTTGACCAGGTAGAGCAGGAAGACGGTCACGGTCAGCGTGGCGTACAGGATGATCAGGTAGTCGAGGTACTGGGTGGTGTAGCCGGCGAGCGAGGGCCGGTGGGCGCTGCCGCCGACGGCCATCTCGTGCCGACGCTTGCCGGCGGCGAGCAGCAGGCAGAGGGTGAAGACGCAGGCGAGCAGCCAGACCGAGGCGCGGGCGGGCACCGCCAGGTAGCCCTGCACGACCCGCAGGACGAAGCCCGCCGCGACGGCGAAGACGTCGAGCAGCGGCAGGTGCTTGAGCCAGCGTACGTAGGACAGGTTGAGCGCCAGGTAGCCGAACAGCGGCCACCAGGACATCGCCGGGCCGACCGCGAGCAGGACGGCGACCAGCACGACCAGGCCGAGCGCGTACGCCCGGGCCGGGCCGACGCCGACGCGACCGGCGGCGATCGGGCGGTTCCGCTTCACCGGGTGCAGCCGGTCGCGGTGCCGGTCGGCGATGTCGTTCCACACGTACACGAACGCCGACAGCAGGGTGAACAGCACGACGGCGAGTCCCATCCGGGCCAGCGCGCCGAGACCGATGCCGGGTGCGTCGATCAGGGCCAGCGGCACGACCAGCAGGTTCTTCGGCCACTGTGCGGGGCGGGCCAGGGCGACTAGGTCGCGCAGCAGCCCACGCCGGACGCCGGTCGGCACGGCACCGGTCGGCACGGCGGCCGTCACGGCGGCGGTCGCGGCGACCGCCGCGGCCGGCACGTCGGGTACCGGTGGCACGGGTTGGCCGAGGTTCGTCGAGTACACCGTGACCTCCTTCTGGACGCGGCTCGGAGCGGTTTCGCGGATCGGTCAGAAGAAGACCTTGGCCAGCGAGAGGACGCCCTGCCGCCACGGCTCGCGGCTGGTGCGGCCGGCCGGCGCGGCCGGACCGGTCCCGGCCGCGGCGTCGGTGGCGGCCCGGTCCCGCCACCACCGGTAGGTGGCCAGGATCGCGTCCCGGTTGGAGCGCCGGGACCGGAAGTCGAGCCGCTCGTGGGCCTTGGTCACGCTGACGTACGAGTCGGCGCGCAGCTTGTGCACCAGTCGTCCGTACACGGGGGACAGTCGGGCCCGGCGGAGCAGGTCGAGCACGGCGACCGCGGCGCCGGCCGGCACCGGGACGATCCGGCGGCCGTGCCCGGCGGCGTCGAGCACGGCCTGGAAGTCCTCGCGCAGCGTGCCGAAGTCGGCGGCGGCGATGTTGAAGGTGTCGTTCGCCACCACCGCCGGCGCGGTCAGGGCGACGGCCACGGCGTCGATCAGGTCCTCGATCGCGAGCATCTGGATGCGGACGTCGCCACGGCCGATGACGGGAAAGTTGCGGCCCTCGTCGGCCCACTCGAACAGCATGGCGAACAGTCCGAGCCGGCCGGGGCCGAGGAACGTCTTCGGGCGCAGGATCGGTACGCAGAGCCCGGCGGCCCGGAACTCCTCGGCGACCTCCTCGGCGCCCGCCTTCGCCCGGCTGTAGGCGTCGACGGGGGCCCGGGGATGGTCCTCCGTGGTGGGTACGACGTCCGGCAGCCCGTACACGGCGGTGGAGGAGATGTGCACGACCCGCTCCAGCCCGGCCGCCACGGCGGCGCCGAGCACGGTGCGGGTGCCGTCGACGATCACCGACCGGATCTCCGGCTCCGGATAGCTGGGCAGCGCGGCGGCGGTGTGGACGGCCGCGTCGACCCCGGCCATCGCGCGGGCGACCGCGTCGGGATCGCGGACGTCGCCGACCGTGTACCGCACCCCGGGCAGCGGCTCCGCCGGCTCGCGCACGTCGAGGCTGTGTACGCCGTACCCGTCGGCGTGCAGCCGCTGGACGAGGTTCAGTCCGAGCATTCCGCAGCCGCCGGTCACCAGCACCCGGGTCACCACAGTGTCGACAACCTTTCGCGTACGAACCGGCTCAGCAGCCGGGGCAGCCCGATCGCCAGGGTGGCGTCGAAGCAGTCGAGGAAGTGCTTGACGTCGGCCTCGGTGGCGACCAGCGGCGGTCCGACCACCAACGGGTTGCGGCCGTTGAGCGTGTAGTAGGCGTAGATGTCGTGGTCGCGGTAGAGGGTGTCGATGACCGCGCCGGTGACGACCTTGGTGGCGAACTGCGGGTCGCGGGCGAGCTTGCCGGGCAGCAGCTTGGTGACCAGGTCGAGCGCCCGCACGTTGTTGTGCAGGAAGACACCCCACAGCGCGCCGGCGCCCTGCACGTCGCTGATCAGGTCGGGGTAGTCGGCGCGCAGCCGCCGCAGGCCGGGGGCGAGGACCGCCTCGATCTCGCGGGCCCGGGCCGGGAAGTCCTCCTCGATCGCGACGTTGATCGCCTCGATGGCGGTGGCCGTCTCCTCGCCGAATCCGTAGTAGGTGGTGCTGGTGCTCTGGAGCAGGGCGTCGTTGAGGTTCTCGTACGCCTTGTGGAAGATCGGGTCGCGGGCCACGTACGCCGAGATCGACGACTTTCCACCGCCGAACGACTTCGAGGTGGTGAGGATGTCGGGCAGCAGGCCGGGGTGGCGCATGAAGTAGAACAGGCTGCCGGTCTTGCCCCAGCCGGTGTAGATCTCGTCGAAGATCAGGACGATGTTGCGTTCGGTGCACAGCTCGCGCAGCCCACGCAGGAACTCCTCGTCACACGACCGCATGGTGGAGGCGCTGAACGGCTCGACCAGGATCGCGTACACGTCGCACCGGCCGGCGCCGTCCCGGGCGGCGTCCACCTCGGCCCGCAGGGCGGCCAGGTCGCCGTACGGGTAGCTGACCACGCCCGGTATGCCGGGGAACCGGAACGTGTTGCGGGCGGCGGTGAGGCTGCCGGAGCCGAGCAGCTTGCCGTGGAAGCTGATGTCGGAGTGCAGGACGGTGTTGCGCCGCCCGCCGTGGTATTTGTACGCGAGCTTCACCGCACCCTCGACCGCCTCCGCCCCGGAGTTGGGCAGGAACGACTTGTTCAGGTCGCCGGGCAGCACCGCCGCCAGGTTGTGCCCGAGCACGGCCAGGTACGGCGAGAAGATCGTCTTGTGCACCTCCATCCGGCGCTCCTGCTGGAACCGCTGCCGGGCGGCGACGATGCGCGGATGGTTGTGGCCGTGGTTGAGCACGCCCACACCGCCGGTGAAGTCGAGGATCCGCCGTCCGTCCCGGGTGTGGATGTAGGCGCCCTCGGCGTGGTCGACCAGGTCGCGTCCGAACCCGAACGACGTCATCAGATTGACCTGGCTCGAATTGATGTATTTGCGGTACATCTCGTGCACCTGATCGAGGGAGAGCCGATCGGCGGCGTCGAGACCGATTAACGTTGAGCCCTGTTCACTAGCCATCAACCCTCCAGAAAGCGGGTTCCGAATAGCGCGGCATTCGCATCCTAGGCACGTCACAGCGGCCCGCCCAGGTAGCAGATACCGGCCTACGACCGTCGTACGACCGCTCACGGCGAGGTGCGTACGACCTCACCGGAGACAATTCACAACGAGGGTTGACATTGGCGGGGATCAACCCCTCAATCAATGGGGCGACGTCGCCACGCCCGTGCTCTCGCCAGTCTCCCGAGGAGCCACCCGTGCCGGTACTGCACCAGGTGACGGTCGTCTGCCACCAGTTCCCGCCGTGGCGCATGGGCGGCCTGGCCGAATACGCCGAACGCTGCCTGCACCACCTGCACCGGCACCGCGGCGACCTGCGGCTGCGGCTCTACACCATGAACCACCCCGGCGACCAGCCCAGGTACGGCGTCAGCGGCGGGGTCCCGGTCGTCCGGCCCCGGATGCCCCGCTGGCTGGGCCGGCGGCTGTTCGACCCGGGCCGGGCCCTGTCCGCGCGCGGGCAGGGCCTGTTCGCCCTCGCCCTGCTCACGTTCAACCTCGGCACGTTCCTCGGCCTGTGCCGGGGCCGCCGGCGCGGTTCGGTCGTCGCGGTACACGACTGGCAGAGCACACCCGTCGGCATCCTCGCCGCCACGCTGCTCCGGCTGCCCGTCGTCTACCACGTACACAACACCGAGCAGACGATGGCGCCGCGGCCGGACGTCGCCGACCCGCTGCGGATCATCGGAACCTGCCAGCGCCTGATGGCCGCCCTGGCCGTACTCGTCGTGGTGCCGACCCCCGAGATGGGGGCGCTGCTGGTCCGGCACGGGTTCCCGGCCGCGAAGATCCGGGTGGTGCCGCACGGCTACGAGGACCCGCCGGAAACCGACGGGACAGCACCGGACGGTGCGACGGCGCCGGACGACCGGGCCGCGATCCGGGCCGAACTGCTCGCCGCGGCCGGCTTCCCCGCCGACTCGCGGATCCTCGTCTTCGCCGGCCGGCTCAGCCCGGTCAAGGGCGTACCCACCCTGCTGCGGGCGCTGCCCGACATCGTGCGCTGGCACCCGACGACCCGCCTGTTCCTGCTCGGCACCGGCCTGCCCGGCACCGACCAGGGCGCCGTCGTGGACCGGCTGGTCGCCGAGCTCGGCATCGCCGACCGGACCCACGTCTATCACCGCCACCTGCCCCGCGAGCAGGTCCGCCGGCACTATCTGGCCGCCGACCTGTGCCTCTTCCCGTCGACGTACGAGCCGTTCGGGCTGGTCTCGGTCGAGGCGATGGCGCTGGGCACGCCGGTGCTGCTCGGTCCGGGCTTCTCCGCCACGATCGGCACCGACGGCGTACGCCCCACCGCGCTGCGCCTGACCGCCGACCGCCCCGACGAGCTGGCCCGACTGGCCGGCAACCTGCTGGCCGACAAGGCGTACGCCGCCGAACTCGGCGACCGGGGCCGCCGGCACGTCGAGCGGTCGTTCGACTGGGCGGCGTCGGTCGACGCGGCCGTCGCCGTCTACGAGGAGGCCGTGACGGCCCGCCGGCCGGTTCCCGGCGACCGCGAGGGCATACCGGCCGGCCGACGCACGGTCCCGCGCCCCACGGTCGCCGACCCCGCCGGGGAGCCCCGGTGACCGGACGCCTCGCCCGGCTCCGGCCGCTGCTCACCGCCGCCCTGGTGGTCGGGATCCTGGCCGGGGTCTGGTGGGCCGTACGCGGGCAGGACTGGTCGGTGGCCCGCCCACTGGTGACCGGGGACGCGGTGCCGTACCTGCTCGCCGCCGCCGGCTGCAACATCGTGGCGCTGCTGTGCGCGATGCGGTCGTGGGCGAGCACCCTGGCCGACCTCGGCCACCGGCTCCCCGCCCCGGCCGCCGCCCGGATCTATTTCGTCGGGGTGCTGGCCAAGTACGTACCCGGTCGGGTCTGGGTGGTGGTCACCCAGGCCCGGCTGGCGGCGGACGCCGGGGTGCCCGGCACCGCGACCGTGGCCGCCTTCCTGCTCAACGTCGTCGTCATGCTGATCACCGGACTGGTGGTGGGCGCACTGGCCGCTCCCGGCGTGCTCGGCGGGCACGGCTGGTGGCTGCTGCTGCCGGCCGCACTCGTGATCGCCCTGCTGGTCCGGCCGGACACGGTGGGCCGGCTCGCCGGGCTCGGCGCCCGGCTGGTCCGGCGGGACCTGCCGGCGGTCGGCACCGGCGCCGCGACCCGCGCGGCGATCGGCTGGCAGCTGGCCTGCTGGGTGGTTTCGGGCCTGCACCTGTGGCTGCTGGTGGTGGCGCTCGGCGCGCCGCCGCTTCCGGCGCTGGTCGCCGGGGTCGGCGGGTTCGCCCTGGCGACCGTGCTCAGCACGCTGGTCGTGGTGGTGCCCGACGGGGCGGTGATACGGGAGGTGCTCATCGCGGTCGCCCTGGTCGGGCTGTTGCCCACGGCCGGGGCGGGCGCGGCCGCGATCGCCAGCCGGGCGGTCTGCCTGCTCACCGAACTCGCCGTCGCCGGCGCGGTGCTGCTCGGCGCCCGGCTCGCCCGCCGGCGGCACCCGGCCGGGCGGGTGCCGGCCGCCGCGGCACCGGCCGGCGGGGTCGGGCCCGAGCCGGGGCGGTGAGCCCGACCGGCTCAGCCGGCGGGACGGGACAGCTCGGCGGCGAGCAGGTCGTTGATCTGTGCCGGATGGTCGTTGAGGAAGAAGTGGCCGCCGGCGAAGACCTTCACGTCGCAGTCCGCGGTGGTGTGGTCGGCCCAGTCGGACGCCTCGTCGAGGCTGACCCTCGGGTCCCGGTCGCCGGTCAGCACGGTGACCGGGCAACGCAGGCGCGCCCCGCCGTCGTGCCGGTACGTCTCGACCGCCCGGTAGTCGGCGCGCAGCGCCGGCAGCACGATGCTCAGCACCGCCGGGTCGGTCAGCAGCGACTCGTCGGTGCCGCTGAGCCGCTGCACCTCGGCGACGAGTTCGGCGTCGGGCCCGAGGTGGATCGACTCGTCGCGCACCCGCGACGGCGCCCGCCGGCCCGACGCGAACAGCCGGCGCAGCACCACGCCCCGCCGCTCCAGCCGAACCGCGACCTCGAAGGCGAGTACGGCACCCATGCTGTGTCCGAGGAACACCAGCGGCCGGTCGAGCTTCGGCGCCAGGACGGCGACGATCGCGTCGGCGAGTTCCGCGATGTTGTCGAGGCAGGGTTCCCCGAGCCGGTCCTGCCGGCCGGGATACTGCAACGACAGCACCTCGGCAACCGGCGACAGGGCCTTGGACGTCGGGTGGAACGCGACCGCCGACCCGCCCGCGTGCGGGAAGCAGACCAGCCGGGGTCCCCACGCCGGTCCCGGGTGGAACCGCCGGACCCAGAGTTCCACGTCCATCGATGGTGCCGTCATCGCCCGCGCCGTCCCCTCACACCCGCGTATCCGCCGCGGCGATTATCCCCGGCCGGTGTCGGTACGTCGCGGCGCGGTGCCGGCGACCGTCCGCGTTCCAGGTGCCCGGAGCCGATGTCACGGCCGCCGACCGACCTGGTTGGATGCGGGGCGGAACGGGCCGAGCAGGACGGATCGGAACGCCGTCTGCCCGGGCAGATAGCATCCGACCGGTAGAGCGGGGAGGAAACGAATGCACCACATCGGTCCCTACCGGCTGCTCGGCGTGCTGGCGACCTGCCCGGTCGGCACCGTCTGGGCCGCCTCGGACTCCACCGGCCGTCGGGTGACGCTGGCCGTGCTCGATGCGGCGGTGGCCGGCGACCCACAGTGGCGGGCGGCGTTCGCCGCCACCGCCAACGCCCTGTCCCAGGCCGACGACCTGCCGGTGGTCGGCGCCAACCACGTGGCGGCCACGCCGTGGGTCGCCTGCGCCGCCGAGGCCGGCCAGGGCGCGGGCAACATCTTCATCGCCATGGGGCAGCGACTCGTGGCCGCCCCGCCGCCCGATCCGGGTTCGGCGGACCAGCCGACCGTGTCGCTGGCCGGGCAACTTCCCCCGCGACCGGTCGGACCGGACACCGGCCCGGAGCCGCCGACCGTCGCGCTGGGCGGGTCGCACGCGAGCACCGCCCCGCCGACGGGACCGGTCGATGCGCGGCCGGCGCAGCTACCGGGGGTGGCCGATCCCGTCTCGGCGGCACCCGCGCCCGTCTCCGCCGCCCCGGCGGCGGGCACGCCCGTCGCCGTCTGGCCGCCGGCCACCCCGGTCTCCGGCGGGCCGATGTTCAGCGGCCCCGTCTCGGGCGGCCCGGTGTCGGGCGCGCCGATGTCCGGCGGGCCGGTGTCCGGCGGCCCCGTCTCGGGCGGGCCCGTCTCGGGCGGGCCCACGCCGCCGGCCGCCGAGCCACCGACCGTGCCGGTGGTCGGCTCATTCCCGGCCCAGGCCGGGCCGATGGGGCCGTTCCCGCCGCGCCCGGCCGACCTGCCCCCACGGCAGCCAGGACCGGCGGCGCATCCCGGACCGTCGTCCGCACCCCCCGCCACGTCGGTGCCGCACCTGTCGCCCGGCCAGCCGCAACCGTCGGCCGTCGTACCGGCGTACCCGCCACTGCGCCCGCTCGCACCGGCGCGGCCGCGCCGGAAGCGCGGCGCCCTGGTCACCGCCCTCGTCGCCGTCCTCGCGCTGGTGCTGGGCGCGGCCGGCGGTGCGGCCGGGATGTGGGCCTGGGGCGGCAACGTGGCCTCGCCCGGCCCCGACGCCAGCCCGTCACCGTCGGTCGACATCGCGCTGCCGGACACCGCACCGCGCGCGCCCGGTCTCGAGCCGCCGACCAGCGGCGGATGGCCGTCGAGATACCCGGACTTCGGTCGTGAGGACCGGACGCAGCGGGTCACCGACCTGCCCGGGGTCGGAATCTCGTTCCGGATGCCGGAGACCTGGCGGTGCGAGTCGGTGAAGTCGGCGTCCGGGTTCGTCCACTACTCCTGCGGCACGCCGCCCGGGCAGGAGCCGGAGGTCGGCGGCGACCTGATCGTGCGGCACTGTCCGGGGCCCTGCGACGAGCAGCGGCGGATCGAGTTGCGCAAGTCCGAGGAGGCCTTCGGTCTGCAATGGATCCGAAGTGGACTGTTCACGACCTGGGCGGAGACCGACGAAATCGGCGCCGCGCAGTACGGCCTGGTCTACATGACTTTCTGGCGCAGCGTCCCGGAAGGCCCGCTGGACCGGCAGCTGGTGCTGCGGATGACCGCCCCGGCGGAGCAGGCCGACGAACTGCGGAAGCTGACCAACTCCATCCGGGATGTAACGTTCATAAGCTGACCGGCTCCGGTGCCGGAACCCGCCGTCCGGTGGCTTTCCGCACCGGGCGGTCCACCCACCGACCGTCTCCCATCGAACGAGCGGGGCCATGGCACGCACACTGACCGTCTCTGCACAGCAGCCGGGAGCCTTCCCGTCGATCACCGACGCGCTCGAGGTGGCGCAGGACGGCGCCGTCATCTCGATCGAGCCGGGCGTCTACGCCGAGGCGCTGCGGATGTCCGGCCGGCGGCTCACCCTGGCGGCCCGCGAACCGGGCACGGTGACCGTCGACGCCACCGGCCACGGCGCCCCCGGCATCAGCTGTACCGGGGGCGAGGTCACCCTGAGCGGGCTGGTGGTGTCCGCCGGTGACTACCCCGCGGTGCACGCGGCCCGCTGTGAGCTGCGGATCGACGGCTGCGAACTGCGGGCCGGCTACGCGGCCGGGGCCAACGTCACCGACGGTTCACGGTTGCAGGCCACCGGGCTCAGGGTCACCAAGGGCCAGTACGGCATCGTCGTCGACGACTCCGGCGGCACGCTCGACCAGTGCGAGGTACGCGGCGTCAGCGACGACGGCATCATCGTCCGGCTCGGCGCCGACCCGACCATCCGCAACAGCACGGTCGCCGACTGCGGCTACCGGGGCGTGTACGTCTACCAGGCCGCCCGCCCGGTGATCGAACGGTGCGACATCTCCGGCACCGGCGACGCCGGCGTCTCGGTGGCGTCGCAGAGCGCGCCGACGATCGCCGAGAGCTGGATCCACGACACCCGCGGCGTCGGGATCGCGTTCGGGCGGGGCTGCACCGGCCTCGTGGACGGCTGCCGGATCGAACAGACCGCGGCGCCGGCCATCCGGATCGACGAGGGTGCGGCGCCGGTGGTCCGCGAACCTGCGGAGCCGGCCGGCGCCGCGCCGGTGGCGGGCGCCAAGGCCGGTGACGGCGCGGTCCGGCAGGACACCGAGAAGATGGACGCCCTGCTCGCCGAACTCGACTCGATGATCGGCCTGCCGGGCGTCAAGGCCGAGGTGCGGTCACTCATCGACGAACTCCAGGTCAACGAGTGGCGGCGGGACGCCGGGCTGGCGGTCGGTTCGGCCAGTCACCACCTGATCTTCACGGGTGCCCCGGGCACCGGCAAGACGACGGTGGCCCGCATCTACGGGCAACTCCTCAAGGCGCTCGGCGTGCTGCCGAACGGGCAGTTCCGCGAGGTGGCCCGGCGTGACCTGGTCGGGCAGTACATCGGCCACACGGCGGAGAAGACGACCTCGGTGTTCGAGGAGGCGCTCGGCGGGGTGCTGTTCATCGACGAGGCGTACACCCTGTCACGGGCCGGTGGCGCGAACGCCGACTTCGGCCAGGAGGCGATCGACACGCTGGTGAAGCTGATGGAGGACCATCGCGACCGGGTGGCCGTCATCGTCGCCGGCTACACCCACGAGATGAGCGACTTCCTGGACGCCAACTCCGGTCTGGCCTCCCGGTTCGCCAAGACGCTGGAGTTCGAGAACTACAGCCCGGAACAACTCGTCATGATCGTCAGCCGGATCGCGGGCAACGACGACTACCTGCTCGCCGACGGCCTGGACGACGGCCTGCTGGAATGGTTCGGGCAGATCGACCGGGACCGCAACTTCGGCAACGCCCGCGAGGCCCGCAAGCTGCTCGAAGGCATGCGCAAGGCGCAGTCCGGCCGGCTCCGGGCGCTGGGGCGCCGCCCCACCCGCGACGACCTGCGCACCCTGACCCTGGAGGACCTGCTCGCCGCGACGGGGTGATCCCGTCACCCCGGACGGTGGCGTCGGCCGCCCGGAGGCCGGACGACCGGGCACTGACGATCATGGCTGTGCAGGGCCCGGGACGCATCCGTGGACCGGTTCCTATGATGGGGGCCGCGCCTTCCGCCCCAGGGCGGACCGTCGACGTGGAGGTTGCAGCCGGACATGACCGCACCGTCACCGTCCGTCCGCGCCGTGGCCCGGGTCGCCCCGGGCGCACCGGCGCCGAGCGGCCCGGCCGAGGTGCCCCGCCCGCGCCGCCGCCCCAGCCACCTCGGTCGCGTACACCTGCTGCAACTGCTGCTCGTCGAGACGGCGGTCGTCGGCACGCTGGCCGCCGCCACCCAGGGCACGGTGCCGGCCGTGGCGACCGGTGTCGCCGGCGCCGCCGTCGTCGCGGTGACCCTGGCCCGCCGCAGCGGCCGGTGGTGGCTCGAACGGTGGATGATGTCGGTGACCCAGCGCCGGCGGCGGCGCAACCGGCCGGTCCCCCACGGCGACCCGCGGGTGACCGCACTGCGCCACCTCGCCCCCGGCCTGACCGCGCAGAACGTCTCCGTCGGCGACAGTTCCGACATCGGGGTCGCCCGCGACGACGCCGGCTGGTACGCCTGCGCGGCGGTGTCCACCGGCCGACGACGCAAGGGCGACGACCGCACGCTGCCACTGGACCAGCTCGTCGCGACGCTGGCCGACACCGGGCAGCCGGGGGCCGTCCTCCAGGTCGTCTCGCTCACCGTGCCCGCCCCGGGCATGGACACCCCGCCCGCCTCGCACGCCGGCCAGTCCTACCGGCAACTGCTGACCGGCTTCGGCGCGGTCGCCGTCCCCGCGCACCGTTCGATCTGGATCACCGTACGGCTCGACGCCCAGGCACTCGCCGAGGCGGTCGTCGACGAGCACGGGACGGCGCTCGACGACGTACCCGACCTTGTCGCGGCGCTGCTGCACCGGGTCACCAAGACGTTGCGGCGGGCCGGATACAGCGCCCAGCCGCTCGATGTCGACGGTCTGCTCGACGCGTTGACGCACTCGTGCGACCTGGAGACGCCGACCGTACCCGGAACCGGTGGCGGCGAGCCGCGCGAGGAATGGTCACGGTGGCACTCCCGCCGGCTGGCGCACCGTACGTTCTGGGTTCGCCGGTGGCCGGCGAGCGACCAGATCGGGGCGCTGCTCGACGCGGTGGCGACCACCCCGTCGGCGATGAGCAGCGTCGCGCTGATCCTGGCCCCCGAACCCGACGGCAACGGTGTCGACCTGCGCGGGCTCGTCCGGCTGGCGGCGCCGGCCCCCGAACTCAATCCGGTCTGCCTGGCCGCCAACCGGGCCGCCGAGCTGGCCGGTGCCGACCTGTTCCCGCTCGACGGCGAGCACAACCCGGCCGTGTACGCGTCCGCCCCGACCGGTGGAGGTGCCCGGTGACCGGCCCGCAGGAAGAGCGACCCGCGTATCCCGCCGCCGCGCGGCCCGCCCCCCAGCCACCGGCACCGGCGGTGCCGCAACCGGCGGTACCGTACCCGGCGGCTCCGGGGGCGCCGTACGCCGTACCCGCCGTGCCGGATAGCCGGCCGGCGACCGCGCCGGCCGCGGCGGAGGCCGGCGTCACCGTCTCCGCCCCGGCCGCGACCCAGGCGGCCGCCGCTCTCGCCACCGCCACCGTGGCCCGCGCCACCGGACGGGCCGCCGCGGCGGCCACCGCCGCGCCGCAGGCCCCGGCGACGACCGGAACCGTGTACGGCCAGGCGCCGCCGGGCGACCCACGGCGCGGGGCCGCCGGACGCCTGGCGCGGCTGCGGATCGGCTCGCACACGGTGTCGCGGGCCGGCCTGGCCCGGTTGAAGGTCTCCACCGCGGTGGCCGGCCTGGTGCTGGGCGTCGACCGCAACCGCACCCCGGTGCCGATCCGGTTCTTCCGCCCGGAGCCGACCCGGATCGCCCTGGTCGGCGGCACCTGGGCGGCCCAGTTGGTGGTGCTGCGCGCGCTCGCGCTCAGCGCCCGCGTCGTCGTGGTGACCACCGACCCCGCAGCCTGGTACGGCTTCGGCGAGCGGGTCACCGGCCACGACGACCGGCTGCTGGTCCACCCGGGCGGCCAACCCGACCTGCCGCCCGGCAATCCACAGCAGCCGGCCCTGCTCGTCCAGGATCTCGGCCTGACGGCCGCGGCCGCTCCCCCGCTGCTCGGGGCTGGCAGACCCGGCTGACGGTGTTGCGCCGGCTCGACCAGTCCGCGGTGTCGACCGTCCAGGACAGTCAACTGGTGCTGATGCAGCGTCTCGACGGCCTGGAGGCACCGCTCGCCGCGTCGACGCTGCGGCTGCCGGCGCACAGCGAGCAGTTCCTGCAGGTGATGGCGCACGACATGGTGGCGGTGATGGGCGACGGCGGCAGCCGCTACCTGTGGCTGGCGCAGACCGAGATCGAGCGTCACTTCACCGGCCCGCCGAGCCGCTGAGCCAGGGGCCGGTGCTTCGCGTCAGTGCGGTGGTTCGGTCCAGGCGAGTTGGATGAGGCGGCCGCCCTCCCGCCGGGTGAAGAGCCAGGACCGGCCGGGCGGCAGCAGTTGCGGCTTCATGTTGCCGAACAGCGGTCCCTCCTCCTTGGGGCCGGACATCATCAGCGCCGGTGAGGCCAGTTCGCGGATCCGGGCGATGAACGGGTCGAACATGGCCCGGCTGGCACCGCCGATGCGGCGGGTCAGCACGACGTGCAGACCGATGTCGCGGGCCTGCGGCAGGAACTCCATCAGCGGGGCGAGCGGGTTCACCGCGGCGCCGGCGACCAGGTCGTAGTCGTCGACGAGGACGTAGAGTTCCGGCCCCTTCCACCAGCTCCGGTCCCGCAGTTGGTCGGCGGTGACGCCGGCGCCGGGCAGCCGTTCCTTCATCACCGTCGCCACCTGCTTGATCAGGTCGGCGGTGACCTGGGGCGAGGTGCCGTACCCGAGGGTGTTCTCCTCGGGTACGACGCCGAGCAGGCTGCGTCGGAAGTCGACCAGCATGATCCGGGCCTCGTTCGGCTGGTAGCTGGCGGCGAGGCTGCGGGCGAGGCTGCGCAGGAACGAACTCTTACCGGCCTCGATGTCGCCGAACAGGATCGCGTGCGGCTCGGCGTCGAAGTCGAGGAAGACCGGCTGGAGGTCGATCTCGGCGATGCCGATCGGGATCCGGCCGCGCGTGGGTGCGGGCAGGGTGTCGAGGCGTAGTTCGTCGGGGAGCAGCCGGACCGGCGGCGCGCCGGCCCTGGTCCAGCCGGCCTGGACCCGCTTGACCAGATCGGCGACGGCGTCGGCGAGGTCGTCGACGCGCTGCTGGCCGTCGATGCGGGGCAGGCCGGTGAGGAAGTGCAACGCGTCCGGGGTCAGGCCGTGGCCGTGGCCCTCGGGGACGTTGACGGCGGCGCGCCGGTTGATCAGGGAGTCGTTGGTTTCGCCGAGCCGCAGTTCGATCTTGGTGCCGAACATGTCGCGGACCGCGGCGCGTACGTCCGTCCAGCGGTTGCTGGAGGCGAGGATGTGGATGCCGTAGCCGAGGCCGCGGTTGGCCAGCTCGGTGACGAGTGGTTCGAGGTCCTCGTATTCGCCGCGCAGGGTGGGCCAGCCGTCGACGACCAGGAAGAGGTCACCGAACGGGTCCTCGGTGAAGTGGCCGTCGCGCTTGGCGCGCCGGTAGGCGGCGATGCCCTCGACGCCACGGCTGGCGAACAGCGACTCGCGGGCCTGCATCAGGCCGTACAGTTCGGCGATCGTGCGCCGGACCTTGTTGACGTCGCGCCGGGTGGCCAGGCCGCCGAGGTGTGGCAGGTCGGCGAGCGCGCTGAACGTGCCGCCGCCGAAGTCGAGGCAGTAGATCTGCGCCTCGCGCGGGGTGTGCGTCAGCGCCAGGCTGAGCACGAGGGTACGCAGCAGGTTGCTCTTGCCGCTCTGCTGGGCGCCGACGACCATCACGTTGCCGGCGGCGCCGGACAGGTCGAGCCACATCGGGTCGCGGCGTTGCTCGAACGGCTTGTCGATGAGGCCGACCATGCCGCGGACGGCGCCGTGGAGGGCGTCGTCGTTGACGGTCAGGCCGCGCTCGGCGGTCGGCCAGATCTGCGGCAGCAGCTGGTCGAGGGTCGGCGACTCGTCGAGCGGGGGCAGCCACACCTGGTGCGCGGGCGGCCCCTGGCCCTCCATCCGGCGCACCAGGACGTCGAGCAGGGTGTCGCCGACCACGGTCTCCTCGACCTCTTCGGGGGCGTCGGCGGGCCGGTCGTCGTGCGGCACCGGCAGGAAGCGGGTGGTGTACTCGCGTACCGGGTCGATGGTGCGCCCACCCACGACCGGAAGCTGCCCGTCGCGGCGGACGACACCGGAGACGTACGCGGCCTTGAACCGCACCAGGCCCTCGGTGCCGGCCTTGAGGTAACCGTGGCCCGGCGAGCGCGGCAGCTCGTACGCGTCGGCGACGCCGAGCACGGCCCGGCTCTCCATCGAGGAGAAGGTACGCAGGCTGAGCCGGTAGGACAGGTGCGTCTCCAGGCCGCGCAGCCGGCCCTCCTCCAACCGCTGCGAGGCGAGCAGCAGGTGGATGCCGAGCGACCGGCCGACCCGGCCGATCTGGACGAACATGTCGATGAAGTCGGGGCGGGCGGTGAGCAGCTCGCTGAACTCGTCGACGATCATCAGCAGGCTGGGCAGCGGCGCCAGTGGTACGCCGGCGGCGCGGGCCCGCTCGTAGTCGCGTTGCGAGGCGTAGTTGCCGGCCCGGCGCAGCAGTTCCTGGCGGCGGGTCAGCTCGCCCTGGATCGCGCCGAGCATCCGGTCGACCAGCGACAGTTCGTCGGCGAGGTTGGTGATGACGGCGCTGGTGTGCGGCAGCCGGTCCAGGGCGGTGAAGGTGGCGCCGCCCTTGAAGTCGACCAGCACCAGGTTGAGGATCTCGGAGCTGTGGGTCGCGGCCAGGGCCAGCACGAGCGTACGCAGCAGTTCGCTCTTGCCGGAGCCGGTGGCACCGATCAGCAGGCCGTGCGGACCCATTCCGTCCTGTGCGGACTCCTTGAGGTCGAGTTCGATCGGCCGGCCCTCGACGCCGACGCCGATCGGGACCCGCAGCCGGTCGCGGTTCGGCCGGCTGGCCCAGAGCTGGGCCAGGTCGAACTCCTGCGGGTCGTCGATGCCGAGCAGATCGGCGAGGCCGAGGTCGGCGACGACCGACGGCTGGTCGGCGTACGACGACACCGACAGTCGCAGCGGGGCGAGTTCGCGGGCGAGCACCTCGGCCTGGGCCGGGGTCAGCGCGTCGGCGCGGCCGACCTGGGTGCTGCCGTCCATGGTGGTGCCGCCGACGGTGCCGTCCTCGGCGATGTCGAGAACCACCGACGACTCGTCGAGCAGCCGGGGCGGCGGCGTGGACAGGTCGAGGATGGTGACGCCCTGGACCCCGCCCTCGGTCATCAGATGGTCGGAGCCGGCGGTCGGTACGCCGTCGATGAGTACGACGACGTGCGGCCCCGGTGACTGCCGGGCGGTGGAGGGGTCGAACCGGGGGCGGTTGGCCAGGACGTCGTCGAGCATCGCCTCCAACGCGGTGACGGCGGTGGCGAAGAGCCGGACCGGGCCGACGGCGTCGAGTTTGCTCGGGTGCTGGGCGTGCGGCAGCCACTTCGCCCACTCCCACTGCGCCCGGTTGGCGTCCGGCACGCACAGGCCGATCAGCAGGTCGTCGGGGGCGTGGAAGGCCGCCATCTGGGCCAGCAGCGACCGCACCAGGTCGCGGGTGGCGGCTTCGGGGCCGCGCAGGTAGACGTGCGAGAAGTCGCGTACGGCGATGGCGACCGGCAGGTCGGGCACCACGGAGTAGGTGGAGACGAACTTGCGCAGCGCCATCGCGCACAGCGGCTCGAGTTCGTCGACCGGGCGGGTCTGCGGTGGGACGAGCGGGGTGGCCACCTCCTGCGGCCCGAGTCCGATGCGTACGACGCCGAAGTCGGCGTCGCCGCGCCGGCGTTCCCACAGCCGGCCGCTGCCGACCGTCGACCACAGCTTGTCCGGGTCGGGGTGCCGGTAGTGGATGGCTTCCCGCTGGGCCCGGATCGTGGCCCGGATCTGGGCCCGCAGCTGCGACAGCCGACGCATGTACTGCCGGCGGGCCTCCACCATCTCCTTCTTGCCCGGCCCGGACTGCTGGCTGGCCATCATGCCGATCATGCCGAGGATGGAGACGCCGTAGAGGGCGCCGACGACGTACGTGATCGGGCCGCCGCGCTGCATGCCCATCATCAGGCCCATCGCGGCGGCGCCCGCCGCCATCGGCAGGACCATCAGCAGCCGGCCCCACGCCTTGCCGCCGGGCGGCGGGATCTCCGGTGGTGGATCCAGGAGCACCTCGCCGCTGGGCAGTGCCGGCGCCGACCGACGCGGTGGTCGCTTGACGATCGTCGATGCCACCTGCCCTGCCTCCCACCCGACCGCGAACCAGCGGCGCCATCCTAACCAGCGGCGGCACCCGCGCCGGCGGCAGCGGGCGGGTGCTAGGTTGGCCGTTCGCGGGCCCGGTCCTCGATATCGTGCGGGACCGCCCGCCCGGTCGACGACGGTCGGGCGACGGCGACAGACGCAGGGTGACGGGGAGGTGACCAGCGTGACGGCCCCCGGCGGTCTCAGTCTGGCCAGGGTGACGGTCGCGGCGCCGAAACGGCGCATGGATGTGGCCCTCCCCGACAACATGCTCCTCGCCGAGCTCATGCCACACCTGCTCCGGCACGCCGGCGACGATCTCGGCGACACCGGCGAGCAGCAGGGCGGCTGGGTGTTGCGGCGGGCCACCGGCACCCTCCTCGAGCCCGGCCGCAGCCTGTCCGTGCAGGGCGTACGCGACGGCGAGGTGCTGCACCTGGCGCCCGGCCGTGACGACTGGCCGGAGATGGCGTACGACGACGTCGTCGAGATCATCGCCAGCGGTGCGCGGCGCTCCGGACGGTCCTGGGGCGGCCTCGCCACCCGCCGGTGCGGCCTGGCGGTCGCCACCGCGGCGCTCGGCACCGGCCTGGCCGGGCTGCTCACCGCCGGCCCGGCCTGGCAGCTCGCCGGCGGTGCGGCGCTCGGTGTCGCGGCCCTGCTCGCGATCGTCGGCGTCCTGCTCTCCCGGGCGTTCTCCGACGCCGCGGCCGGGGCCGTCGTCGCGGCGGCCGGCCTGCCGTACGCGTTCACCGGCGGCGCGCTGCTGGCCGCCCCGTCGGGCGCGGCGCTGACCGGTCTCGGCGCGCCGAGCGTGCTGCTCGGCTGCGCCGCCCTGCTGGCCGCCGCCGTCGTCGGCTACACCGCGGTCGCCGCGGTGCAGCGGCTGTTCATGGCCGGCATCGTGACCGGGCTGATCGGCGCGCTCGCCGGGCTGCTCTGCGTCGTCGGCCTGTCCACGGCCGGGGCGGCGGCCGTCGCGCTGACCGTCGCGATCGGGATGCTGCCGAGCTATCCGCTGATGGCGAGCTGGATGGGCCGGATGCCGATGCCGGAGCTGCCCGGCCGGCCCGAGGAGATCCTCGCCGACCGGCCGGTCCCGCGCCGCTCCGACGTCTTCGCCACGGTCGCCCGGTCGACCGAACTGCTGACCGGGATGCTGCTGGGCGCGGCCGTCACCAGCGCGTGCGCGGTCGCGCTCGTGGTCGCCCACGACGGGACGGTCTCCGGCGTGCTGCTCGCCGTGTGCGCGGGTGGTGCGCTGCTGCTGCGGGCCCGGCTCTTCCCCCTGCCGCAGCAGCGGGTCCCGCTCATCGTCGGCGGACTGGCCGCCCTCGGCGCGCTGATGTTCGGCGGCCTGCTCGGCACCGGGTCGGGCGTCACCCGGATCGTGCTGCTGTCCCTGGTGATCGCCACCGCCGCCGTCGCCCTGACCGCCGGGCTCGTCTACAGTCGACGGTCGCCGACCCCGTACGTCGGTCGGGCCGCCGACATCGCCGACGTGCTGGCCATCATGGCGCTGATCCCGTTGACGTGCGCGGTCGTCGGTCTCTTCGGCGCCATCCGCGCGCTGTTCGCGTCGATCGGCGGGTGACGCGGCGATGCCGACCCGCCGCGATCAACTGCACTCCTACCAGTTCATGACCCAGCGGGTCATCTCGGCCTTCGTGATGCGCGAGACCGACCCGGCCCAGTCGCCGCTGCGCCGCGGCATCGGCGCGGTCTTCGGCGGGGTCATGGTCGCGGTGCTGATCGCCGCGGGCGTCGGCATCTACGGGCTGATCACCAAGGTCGGCGGCGACCGGTGGAAGACCGACGGTTCGGTCGTCATCGAGCGCGAGACCGGCGCCACCTTCGTCTATCTCAACGGCCAACTGCACCCCACCGTCAACTACGCCTCCGCGCTGCTCGCCGCCGGCCGGCCGGGGCAGGCGGCCGCCCGGGTCGCCGCCGCCTCACTGGCCGGGGTGCCGCGCGGCATCACCGTCGGGATCGTCGGCGCGCCCCAGTCGCTGCCGACGGCGAAGCAGCGGATCGGTCTGCCGTGGACGGTGTGTGCCGTACCCGGCACCAACGACGCCGGTCAGCCGGTCAGCACGGTCGTGCTCGGGGTCGGGGTCACGCCGTCCGGCGGCCGGGGCACCGGCGAGCAGGGCCTGCTCGTGCGTGACGCCGAACGCGGCCCGAACTACCTCGTCTGGCAGGGGCACCGGCACCTGATCCAGTCGTCGCGGGTGGTCATCCCGGCCCTGTTCGGATCGGTCACCGCCACCCCGGTCGGCACCGCCTGGATCAACGCGCTGCCGGCCGGCACCGACATCGCCCCGGTGCAGGTGCGCGACCGTGGCCAGGCGTCGGCCGCGCTGCCCGGCCGCAGCGTCGGCGACATCCTGGTCGCGCAGACCGGCGCCGGCCCCCAGTACTACCTCGTCCTCGGCGACGGCCTGGCTCCGATCACCGCGCTCCAGCGCACCATCCTCAACGCCGAGTCGGCCGGTGAACCGACGCCGGTCGCCGTCTCGGAGGCCACCTCCGCACCGCAGAGCAACCAGCTGCGGCCGCCGTCGGGCGGTGTCCAGCCGCCGTCGGCGCCGCCGCAGCTGTCGGCGCCCGGCGGCGGGCAGTTGTGCGCCGTGACCGGCGCGCCGGACGGCGTACCGACGCTGACCACGGGTGGGGAACTGCCCGGTGCGGCGGCGTCGATCCCGACCGTCGGCGCCGCGCCGGACGGGTCCCGGCTGGCCGACCGGATCCTCGTGCCGTCCGGCCGGGTCGCCGTCGTACGCGTGCTCGGCGCACCGGCGAGCTACCAGGTGATCACCGATCTCGGCATGCGCTACCCGGTGGTGAGCGACGCGGCGCTGCAGATGCTCGGCTATCCGGCGGCCGAGGCGGTCGCGGTGCCCGCGGCCCTGGTCAGCCGCATCCCGCAGGGCCCGACCCTGGACCCGCAGGCGGCGACCCGGCCGGCGCTCACCGGCGGCTGATCCCCGGACCGGTCCGGGGATCAGCCGGTCCGGTCAGGACAGCCGGCCCAGGTCCGCGAAGAAGCCCGGGTACGTCTTGCCGACGCACGCCGGGTCGGCGATCTCGATCCCCGGCGCCCGCAGGCCGACCAGGGACAGGCTCATCGCCATGCGGTGGTCGTCGTACGTGGCGAACCGGGTCGGCCGCGGGTCTCCGGGGTGGATGGTGAAACCGTCCTCGTCCTCGACGGCGTCGATGCCGGCGCGGCGCAGTTCGGTGACGACCGCGCCGATCCGGTCGGTCTCCTTGCCCCGGATGAAGCCGATGCCGCGGACCCGGGTCGGGGTGTCGGCGAACACCGCGACCGCGGCGAGCGTCTGCGCCGTGTCGGAGATGTCGGCCATGTTCACGTCGACGCCTCGCAGCGGGCCGCCGCCGGTGACCGTGAGCGCGTCGGCGTGGCGGTCCACCCGTGCCCCCATCCGCTCCAGCACGTCGGCGAACCCGACGTCGCCCTGCAGACTGTCGGACCCGAGTCCCGCCACGGTCACCCGGCCGCCGGTGATCGCCGCGGCGGCGAGGAGGTACGAGGCGGCGCTGGCGTCCGGCTCCACGACGTAGTCGGTGGGACGGTACGCGCCCGGCCGCACCTCGAGGTCGCGGACCTCGACGCCGAAGGCCGCCATCACGGCGATCGTCATCTTCACGTACGGCACCGACACCAGCGGCGAGGTCAGCCCGACCGTCAGCCCGTCGGTCATCAGCGGTGCGGCCATCAGCAGTCCGGACAGGAACTGGCTCGACACGTGGCCGGTCGTCTGCACGGAGCCGCCACCGGCCGGTCCGGTCACCGCGACCGGCAGGAAGCCGGGGCGGTCGAGTTCCTCGACGGTGGCGCCGACGTCGCGCAGCGCCTGCAGCACCGGCCCGAACGGCCGGCCGCGCAACTGCGCGGAGCCGTCGACGACGGTGCGGCCGGGGCGCAGCGCCGCCGCCGGCAGGACGAACCGCGAGGTGGTGCCGGACTGGCGGGCGTCGACGGTGGCGGCACCGGTCGACGTGCGCGGGTCGACGCCGGTGACGGTGACCGTCCCGGTGTCGGGATCGGCCGCGACGCCGGCGCCGAGCGCCGTCACGGCGCCCATCATGGCCCGGGTGTCGTCGGCGAACAGCGCGCCACGCAGCCGGCTCGTGCCCGGCGCGAGGGCGGCGCACAGCAACGCCCGGTTGGTGATGCTCTTCGAGCCGGGCGGCCGGATGGTGACGGTCGGCGGCGCGGTCAGCGGGGTGATGGGCAGGACGTCCGGGAGGCCTTCGGCGGTGGCGGGCACGGGGACAGTATCCCGCACCGGTCAGCGCGGGCCGGTCGGCGACCCGTCGAAGAGCTGAATCGGAGGACCGGGCTCGACGGGCTCGCCACCGCGGGGGGTGGGCGGCGCCACCGCCGCCCGCCACGACCGGCGCCGGGCCCGCGGCAGCGCCACCGCGCCGGCCCACACCAGCACGACGAGCAGCACCGCACCCAGTGCGCCGACCACGGCGACGTCGCGGCTGCGCAGCCACGCGGCATCGGTCACCGGCTCCGACGGGGTCAGGCCGGGCAGCGCGGCGGGGCCGCCGCCGGCCAGCATGTCGTTCACGGCGGCGTACGGGTTGACGATCCCCCGGCCGAAACCGGGGCCGGCCGGGGCCGGCACCGCCGTGCCGAGGATGAGCCGCTCGATCTGCCCGGGATCGAGCGCACCACGCTTGTTGCGGACCAGCGCCGCCGTCGCCGCCACGAACCCGGTGGCGAGCCCGGTGCCGCTGGCGCCGGTCAGGCCGCTGCCCCGCTGGAGGGTCAGGATCTGGTCGCCGGGGGCGACGAGGTCGACGTACGGGCCGTGCTGGGAGTCGTCCCAACGGGCGCCGGTGGGCCCGATCGCGCCGACGCCGAGTACGCCCTCGTAGCCGGCGGGGAACGGCGTCGGGTTCGCCGCGTCGGCGCCGCCCTCGTCACCCGCCGCGGCGACGACCACGATCCCGGCCTGTACGGCACGGGTCACCGCGGCCCGGACCGCGGCGGCGTCCTCGTACACCGGAATCGGGACCGCGATCACCGCGACGCGCTGGTCGACGGCCCAGCCGATGCCGCGCGCCAGCACCGCGGGGTCGACCTGCGGCCGGCCGAATCCGGCGTCGTCCAGGACGCGTACGGGCAGGATCCGGGCGCCCGGGGCGAGCCCGGCGAAGCCCTGCGAGTCGGTCTGCCGGGCGGCGATCAGCCCGGCGACCTGCGTGCCGAGTCCGAGGCAGTCGTCGTCGGCCGGGCCACTGCCGGCGACGGCGTCGAGGCCGGCGGCGACCCGGCCGCGCAGCTGCGGATGGCCGGCGTCGACCCCGGACGACAGGACGGCCACCGTCGTGCCGGCTCCGGTCGTGAACGGCCAGACCCGTTCCGGGGTCAGTGCCAGTTGTGCCCAGGGCACCTCGGTGACCGGCTGTCCCGGCTCGGCGCAGTTCTGCGGCGCCCGCGCGACGGGCGGTGGCGCGGCCGGCACCGGCACGGCGGCCGGCCGCAGGGGGGCCCGCTGCGGCCCGGTGGCCGGTGGCGCGGCGACGGCCGGTCCGGCGAGGACGGTGCCGGCCAGGACGCCGGCGAGACCGGCCCGCCGGAACCGGCCGGTCCGGTCACCGGGTATGCGAAACACGCGGATCCTCCGTCAGCTCGTCGGGGCCTGGTCGGGAAAGAGCAGCAGGGCCGGCACCTGGTCGGCCGGTACCGTGACCGAAAGGTCGGTGTCCGGGTTGACCAGCAGCAGGTGTCCCTCCGGCCACACCGTGAGCAGCGACACCAGCGTCACCGTGAGGTACGGGACGCGGGCCGGGCGGGCCCCGGTCATGAGCCGCTCGGAGGTGAACACCTCGATCGCCGGCTCGTCGTCGTGGTCGACCACCCGCCACGGGAAGTCGGCGTCGAGGACGCGGGCCGGATCGTCGACCGGGCCGGTGGTCGGCAGGTGCACCATCGCGTCGAGCAGCGCCTCGATGAAGGCGTCGGTGTCACCGCGGGCGCCGGCCGCCCGCAGCAGCGCGTCGGTGTCCGGTACAGGGCCGGCGGTGGCGGCCGTCGCCGCCCCGAAGTCGGCGAGCAGGCCCTCGGGGGTGTCCAGGTGGCGTTCGGCGGAGATCCGGTCGGCGGCGTCCATCTCGGCGAGGGCGTCCTCCTCGGCCACGCCCTGCAGCGCCTCGGCCGCGTCGGGTACGGTCGCCCGGCCCGCCGCGGCCTCCTCGACCGTCTCGACGGCGACGTACGCGTCCAGCGGCGTGCCCGGGTTGACGGCGAGCCGCCACGCCGGCGACGGCCACTTCTCGCGCAGTTCGGTGTAGTCGGTGACGGTGTAGGCGTCGGCGATGCCGGTCACCTGCGGCAGCATCGACTCGATCGAGGTGAAGACGGGCAGGAACGTCTGCCCGAAGAGGTCTGCGGTGACGAAGGTCTGCGCGCCGGGTTCGTCGCGGGCCGTGGAACTCTGCGGCAGATAGAGCGCGGTGTCGGCGACGACCCGGAAGAAACCGGCCCGGTCGCCGGCGGCGAGGGCGCGCGCCATCTCCCGTTCGCTGTCGTTCGCGGGCTGCCATCCGGTCACGCGGCCGGCTCCCCGGTCAGCGGGCCCCGGCGGGCGGGCGGCAACGCCGTCCCGATGCCGGGTGCCGGGTGCAGGGCGGCGGCACCGGCGCGTACGTCGGCTTCGGCGCGGCCGGTCAGGGCCGCCGGCGGTTCCCGCAGCGCCTGCCAGAAGGTGGTGAAGTCGTCGGCGCAGCGGTGCAGCAGCCGGGCCGGGTGGTCGTCGTCGGTGTCCCGGTGGTCGTCGTCGTCGAGATACCACACCGAGCCGTCCGCCGCCCGGAGCGCGACCAGTCCACCCTGGACGTAGCCGATGGCGAGGTGACCGGGGAGGAGTTCGGCGTCGAGCGAGTTGACGTAGACCAGGTCGTGCAGCCAGTCTCCCCGGGCCACCCCCAGCATCGGCTGGTCGACGACGAACCCGAACCCCGGGTGCACGGCGGGCCGCACCGGCCAGCCGCCGTTGGTGTGGGCGAGGAACTCGCGGTAGTCGGCCGGCAACGCCTGCCCGAGACGCTCCCGCACGACGGCGAGCGCATCGTCGGCGAGCCGGGCGGACCGGCCGATCCGGGGCGGGCCGCCGGTGGTGCCGGGCAGCCCCAGGCCGCGACGCGGGGCGGTCAGCGTGCTGATCCCGCCGAGGTGCCGGAACGACGCGTGCAGTTCGACCGGTACCAACGCGACCAGCCGGGTCCGGGCCAGGAAGGCCCAGGTCCAGCCGGCCGGGGTGGCGACCGGTCCGTCCGCTGTCGACCCGGCCGGCCACAGCGGGTCACCGCTGCCGGCCAGCACCCGGTTCGCGGTCAGCACCCCCAGCACGCGCGCCTCGTCCAGCCCCAGCCCGTCCGGTACGTCCGGCAGCCGCACCACGGCGCGGGCGTACGGCGTCCAGTCCGGGAAGCCGTACGGATCGACCGGCACGCCCGCCCGGTAGCGCACGCGCAGCATCGACGAACCGGGTCGACGGACCTGGAACGCGTGCCGGGTGCCGGCGATGGCCATGTCGTGCGCCTCTCCCCCTGTCGAGAACCTCGACCGCCGTCGCCGGGACCGGGATCCGGTGCCGGGCGGCCAGGCCATAGGCTACCGGGCAGGTCGATCAGGGGAGGAAACCGTGCGCCGTGCCACCGCGCTTGTCACCGTCTTCCTGCTACTCACCGGGTGCGGACTGGTCCGGGAGGAGAAGGTGACGCACACGGTCGACTACGCGCTGACGTTGCAGGGCGACGGCGCGCTCTGGGGATCGAGTTCCACTACCGCGACAACGGCAACCGGATCGAACAACGGATCTCACTGCCGGTCTGGGAGCACCGGGTCGTCGTCGAGAGCCCGCCGGCGCGGATGGCCGAGCTGATGGGCTGGCCGGAACTGCGCGAGTTCATGCGCAATCAGCCGGGGCGGCCAACCACGCCGCAGACGACCTGCACCATCCACGTCGACGGACGCAAGGTCGCCGAGCACACCGGCACGGCCGCGCACTGCCAGGTGCTCGTCGGTCAGTGACCGCCGGCTTCGTCCATCTGCCGCAACACCCGGGCGTACGCGTCACGTACGGCACGTAGCCGGGCGATCGTGAACCGGCCCGGCTCCCGGCCCCGGACGTCCCGGCCCCGCGCGGTCCAGAACGCGTCCGGCGGCACCACCGGCGCGGCGCCGGCGAACTTGAGCACCTCGTCGACGGCGGCCAGGGCCGCGGCGAGCCGGGTCCGGGCCGTCGCCCGGGCGGTGGCCGGCAGGGTGTGCGGGTCGGCGGGTACGGCCCGCGCGTAACGGTCGGCGACCCACAGCCACTCGCCGGCGTCGAGCAGTTGCGACGGGTCGGCGCCGCCGTAGCGCGGCTCGGCCGTCAGCGGCTCGGCCCGCGCGGGCAGCCGGAACAGGAACTCGCGTTCGCGGCCGCAGGCACAGGCGCCGGCGTACCGGCTGCCGAGGTCGCCGTCCGGCAGCAGGACCACACTGGCGGCCCGGTCGAACGCGGTCGCCCCGCAGGCGCACGGCCGCAGGTCCATGTAGAGGTGCGCCTCGTGGTTGGTGCGCGCCGGCAGCGGCGTCATCGGGGCCCGATCCGGTCCAGCGCGTCCCGGTAGGCGTCCCGGACGATCTCGAGCCGGCGCCGCCGGAACCGGCCCGGCTCCTGTCGGTAGACGGTGCGGCCACGCTCGGTACGGAACAGGTCGGCGGGTACGGCGTCGGCGCCCGCCGGCACGAACTTGAGGATCTCGACCATGGCGGCCAGCGCGATGCCGGTCGACTCGGCGGCCTCGGCCGGGTCGGTCGTCGCCGCGGCGGCCTCGGCGGTCAGGTCGGCGACCAGCAGCCACTCTCCGGGGTCGAGCAGCTCCGACGGCTGCGACCCACCGAAGTGGACGGTGCCGGGCCGGGTGCCGGCGGCGTGCTCCGGCAGCGCGAAGAGGTATTCGCGCCCGGTGCCGCAGTCGGCGCAGACCCCGGCGTAGCGCCGGGCGGGAACCCCGTCCACGCTGGTCAGGACGCTGTCCCAGGTGGTGGAGACGCTCAGGCACCGGTCGCACGGGTGCAGGTCGAGGTAGAGATGCGCCTCGTCGCGGGTGCGGGCCGCCGGCAGGACCACGGCGCTCAGTCCCGGTAGTGGCCGGTCTCGGGGTCGAGCCCCATGACCGCGCGGGACCGGGCCATCAGCTCCCGCTCCGCCTCGGGAGACGGGGTACGGCGGCGGGCCGAGTCGGCTCCGTCGGGCGTGAACTCGGCGTCGTCGATGCCGTGCTCGGCCTGCCACCGGTCGTGGATCCGGGCCAGTTCCTGGAGCCGGCGCCGTCGGGCGGGGTCCATCCGCAACGCCATCAGACCTCCCTGTCGACCTTCTCCGCGCCGGCCCCGAAGTCTAGCCGGTCGGGTCGGCCCCGGGTCCCTGGTGCAACCAGGGACGTACCGGCAGTTCGGCTACGACCACCTGCCGCTCCCACCGGGCCGGCCCGTCCGGCGGCAGCTCGACGGTCCACCGGTAGATGCCGAGCCCGGACACCGCGTGGTGGAGGACGTAGTTGTGGCTGTAGAACTCGGCGGCGGGCGGGTCGGCACGCACCACCGGCGGCGCGACGAGGTCGGGATCGACCTCCGGATACCGCTCGCGGAGCTGAGCCACGTCGCGGATCAGCCAGCCGGCCCGGTGCCGGGTGGTGGCGGCCATCGGGCGCACGACGGGCTGGTCGAGGGCCGGGCCGGAGCACAGTTCGGCGAGGAGTTCGGCGTACGCCAGTGGCTCGACCGGGGCGCCGAGCCGGCGCGGCAGGTCACGCAGGACGGCGAGTTCGTTGAGCAGCAGCACCTCGCCGCCGCCGGCCGGCGCCAGCAGGCCGTACGTGATGACGAAATTGTCCATCATGCCGTCGACGACGACCCGGTACGCGGCCTCGACGCCCGGGTGCCCGGCGATCGACCAGTCGGCCGGATCCGCGAAGTAGGTGTCACCGGTGGTCTTCACGGCGATCGTGTCCGGATGCACGACGTGCCCGACGACCTGCTCCCCCGGACGGGCGACGTGGCGTTGGACCGCCTCGGCGATCCGCTCTCCCAGCACCTCGAGTCCTCCGAAGGGTCAACCGGTGCGGGTGGCCACCGGTGTAGGCAACTATTGTCTCACTTCGGGACGCTGCACCGGTCGCGAGCCCGGATCACGGGAGGGGACGACATGGTCGACGACGAATCCACGGTGACCCTGCTCGACGAACGGATGGACGCCGAGGGATGGTCGGCCGAACAGGTCACCCTCCGCCTGACCGCCGGCGGCCCTCTCACGTTGCGGGCGGACGCGGGGGGCCGGGCGGTGCAGTTGCAGATCGGCGAGCACGTGTCCCGCTACCGGCGGGAGTACGCGGTCACCGACGTCGACGCGGTGGTCCGGGCGCTGCCGCCCGGTGACCCGCTCGACCAGCTGCGCCGGGTGCTCGACGTCCGCCCCGACGACGAGGGCACCACGATCATCGCCCGCTTCCTCGAATGGCTGAAGCGCCACGGCATCGCGTACACCAGAACCGAGCGCACCGACCTGTGACGCTCAGTCCCGGCCGAGCGTGGGGTCGGCGCCGGGGTCGCCGGCCCGCTGCAGCTCCTCCTCGAACATCACGAACGTCCGGCGGGCCAGGCTGACGGTCAGCGCACGTTCGTACGGTGTCCGGGACCGGCGTTCCTCCCGCGCCACCTCGGCTATCGCCCGCATCGTCCCGTAGAGCGCGTGGACCGGTCCGTCGCCCCGCAGGAACTGCGCCCGGTTCTCCTCGACGAGTTGCACGAACTCCCGCTCCGAGAGGTTGTATATCTCGCCACCCGTGGCGAACAGGATCTCGTCGACGATGTCGTTCGCCGGCTGCCATGCCCCGGTGTCGAGGGCGAGCCGCCAGGCCGCCAGGCCACCCTCCGGGGTGGACACCATCTTCACCGGCACCGTGTGGTATTCGAAGTATCCGGGCAGCGTCAGTCCGGGCTGTTCAGCCACTGGTCACCCTCTCTCTGGACCGCCCGGATCGCGGCACCCCCGACCGCTGTCGTCGATTGCAGCGCGTCCCAGAATAGTCGCTGCTGGGTGAGGAGGATCCGGGCCCGGATCGCCTGTTCCGTGGGGGTCAGCGGCTCTCCCCGTTCCGTCGCGACGGCGTCGAGATCACGCCGTACCTCGAACAGTGCGTGCTCCCAGGCGGCGACCGCGTCCAGCGCGGCCAGGTGCAGGCGGAACTCGGCGAGATGTCCGTTGGAGGTCCGCAGCAGCATCTGCACGTCGCGGTACCCGCTGCGCATGGGGTCCCGGAACCGGTCGTGGAACCGCACGATCTCGACGTCCGGGTCGGCGATCAGCCGCTGAAGCGCCCGGTAGAGGTCGTCCAGGGACCGGAATTCGATCTTCGCACCGGCCAGGTCGGTCAACCGGGAGACGTCGCCGTCGTAGCCGCGTATCTTGTCCTCGGCCCGGACCCGGTCCTTCGGGCGCTCGCGCCAGCCCGGGTGTCCGCCACCTTCCTCGCCTTCGCGGGCGATCCTGATCGCGAGGTCGCGCAACTCCCGCTGGGCGACGGCCGCCTCGGCGTACAGCGCGTCGAGGTACCGGGACCGGTAGTCCGGGTCGTTGCGCCGCGCCAGGTCGAAGCCCGCCTGCCGGCGGCCGTCGCCAATGACGACCGCGTCGCTCACCGCCGACTGCCAGGCGGTCAGCGGGGTCGCCTGTGGTGCGGGCGTTCCCGCCGCCAGGACCTGCTCGACACCCAGCTCGGCGACCTCTGCCATCGCCTCGGCCAGTGCCTCGACCGCCTTCGGATACTGCGTCAGATGGGTGAGCGTCAGCGGCCGGGCCGCCAGGGAGTGGGCCAGCTCCGGCGACGACCCGACGAGCCGCGCCAGGTCCGGGTGATCGGCCAGGATCCGGGCCAACGGTGTCGCAGCGGCCGGCTCCGGACCGGCCGACCGTGCTCCGGGCCGCTCCCCGGCGGTGGTTTCCCCCGCGCGGCCGTCGGCCCGCCCTCCCCGGCCCGCGGCTGCGGGGCCGCCGGCCGCGGATCGGAAGCCGCCGACCTGACCGGCGTCCCCTCCCGCCGCGCCGCCACGTCGTCCGACCGTCCCGACCCGCCGTCCGGGTGGGCCGGCACCCCCGCGGACCGTCCCGGCACGCCGTCGGGGCGAACCGGGCCGCCGTCCGGCCGGGCCGTGGTCGGACCGGTGCCGCCGGCCGTCCCGGAGCTGCGGGCGGCGGCCGTCCCGGCGCCGCCGTCGGTACGCGGCACCGACCGACCCGCGGCCGGACCGGTCCCGTCGACCACCGCCTCGCCGCGCATCGCGGCGATCAGCCGCTGCGCGGCGTTGCCCAGCGGGAACGACTCGGCCAGGTGGTCGCGCAGTTCCAGCGCCCGGGCCCGGTGCTCGGGCAGATGCCGCAGCGCCGTGCCGACGTGGTCGACCCAGACCGGCATCCGGCGCCGGTCGATCTCGTCGAGTACCCGTCGCATCGCCGGGCCGTCCACCGCGCCGTCCGGCCCGGCGGCGTCGAGCAGCAGCTGCCGCAGCACGTCGACGGTGATCCCGTCGCGTACGGTCGCCGGCTCGCCGAGCCGCGCCGGCACCTGTTCCGGGTCGCCGAAGAAGAGGCCGGCGCCGGTGCCCTCGCCGACGACGACCGGTACGCCGGCGCGGGCCGCCTCGCTGGCGACCAGCCCGAAGCCCTCGTGGATCGACGGCAGCATCACCAGGTCGGCGTCGTACAGGTCCTGGAGCAGTTCTGCCGTGTCACGGGTGTACAGCTTGACGACCACCTCGGCGCCGGCGAGCCGGGACAGCTCCTCGGCCTGCGCGATCGCCGCATCCGGGTCCGGTGCGCCGCGTACGGTCAACCGGACCGGAACGCCCTCCGCGACCAGCAGCGGCACCAGCCGGGCGGCGAACTCGATGCCTTTGATCGGGTCGTCGGCCCGGCCCTGGACCGCGATCTCGAAGTGCGTACGCCCGGCCGGACGGGGCGGCGGGTCGCCCTCGGTGCGCGGCATGTCGGAGATGATCCGGTGCACGTCCGGCGGGGGCACCGCCGCTTCGGCGCCGAGCCGGGCGGCCTCCAGTCCGAGCAGCGGGCCGACCCCGGCGGCCACGTCCGCGCCGGACATCAAAACCCGCTCGGTGGCGGCGTGCCCGAGCCCCTCGGCGGTGTTGCCGCGCAGCGCGTCGAGGACCTCCGGCGAGGTGTGCAGCACGTGGACGTACCGGGCGTCGGGATAGGCCTGCTCGACCAGCAGCCGCGCCGCGCCGCCGCCGAACCGGGAGTGCCCGACGACGACGTCGACGTGGGCCGGAAGGTTCTGCGGCAGCAGGGTCATGGCCCGGGTGTCCGGCCTCCCCTTGGCGTCGAGCACACCCCAGACGTGGTCGACGCCGACGACGCGTACGCCGGGGGCGGGTTCGGCCGAGGTGACCGAGAGATCGCTGGAGTCCACGGTGGACACCCGGGCGAAGGCGACGGTGCCGGCGGCGCCGAACGCCTCGGTCAGCTCGCGGTTCGCGGTCGGAATGCCGCCGTGGGTGGACCACCACTCGGTGCAGACGGTCATCACCCGGGTCGTCCCGTCGGAGGGACCGGCGATGGCGGTGCGCAGCACGACCTCGCGCAGCGAGATCTCCCGCCGCCAGGTGGCCTCGTCGACCCGGGCGACGCCGTCGCCGAGCCCGTGGATGGCGTCGTGCAGGCCGGCGGCCCCGTCCGGCCCGAGCAGGTGCACCGGCGGGATCCGGTCGGCGTCGAGGCCGTCGAGCCGGGACCGGATCGCCGTGGCGAGTCGCGGGTCGGCGGTCACGATCAGGTCGGCCCGGGCGAGCACCGCCAGGTGCGCGGCGTCCGGCACGGTGTCGACCACCTGCACGATCCGGGCGTGCGGGTACGCGTCCCGGCGCACGTCGGCGATACCGGCCGTCTCGCCGAAGCCGATCAGCACGTCGGCGTCGGCGGGCTGCCCGTCCAGCCGCAGCAGCGGGCTGATCGGCCCGGTGACGCCCGGAATCGGGTCGGCCCCGGACACCCGTGCCCCCGGGCCGAGGTCGCGCGACTCCACGCCGGGCGTACGGACGACGACCCGGTCGCCGCCGGCGCCGAGTTCGGTCGCCAGCCGGGCCGGCAGGTCGCCGCCCCGCCCGCCGTCGTAGGCGATGATCCGCAGGGTACGGGTCGGCGGCGGCCCGCCGTCGCCGCGCAGCGCGGCCCGGCCGGCGTCGCCGAGGTGCCGGCCGATCAGCGCGAGGCGGTCGGCGGCGCCGGGGTCGTCGGGGCGCAGCCCGAGGTGGTCGCGCAGCCGGTCCAGTTCGGAGCGGGCGTGCGCCGCCGTCGCGGGGTCGTCGAGCAGGTCGGCGAGCACCTCGACCTCGGCCAGCCGGCCGAGGTCGTGTGGGCTGAGGGTGGCCCCGTCGACGTGTTCGCCGGGGCGCAGGACGTCCGGCGCCGACAGGTCGAGACCGGCGTCGGCCCGCTGCCGGATAGCCGCGAGTTCGGCGACCTCATGGGCCACGGCACGGGCGATCGCATGGTCACCGGCCCGGTCGGACAGCTCGATGCGGTATCCGCCGTCCTCGGGCGGGATCCGGCCGCCGGGCAGTTCGGCCCCGTCGGCGTCGACCGGCACGCTGCGGGCGACCGCCCGGTCCGGCAGCCGCTCGGCCGGCACGGTGGTCACCTCGACCGGCGTCGTCCGCAGCGGATGGCCGGCCGGCAGCCGGTGCCGGATCTGGTCGAGGGCGTCGCGGCCGGCCCGGCCGACGGTTTCCGGCTCGGGGGTGTCGCGCAGGTGGCCGTGGAACTGCGAGTCGGGCACCTCCGCGGCGGTGATCGGTCGGACCGGGAGATCGGAGTGCGGTCGTCCGGCAGCCGGGTCGGCGGCCGGGTCGCGGGTGAATCGCGGTCCGCCGTCGGCGATCGGCTTGACGCCCTTCCAGTCGGCGCCGAGCAGCGCCCGCTTGCCGATCCAGGTGGCGTCCCGGCCGTGGTGGTCGTGCCAGCCGGCCTGGCTGATGTCGAACGGGGTCGGGTAGCCGTCGCTGCCGAACCGGTGCCCGGCGGCCCGGTCGAGGATCTGCTGCCCCGCGGCCCGCTGCCGGTGGGCGTCGGCGGTCATCTCCTCCGGGCCGGTGCCGCGGTGGCGCTGCCGGAGCCGGTCGGCGTCGACGGTGTCGTCGCCGGCCGTCCAGCGTGCCAACTGGTCCAGGTCGGCGTCGACGTCGCGCAACTCGGAGCGCAGCCGGTCCAGTACGGCGTCGGCCCGGTGCTCGGTGTTCGGCGCCCAGTCGTATCCGGCCCGGGCCCAGGCGTAGCCACCGACCGTGGAGGCGGCGTGGATCTCGATCCGGTCGACGCCGGAGTAGTGGTACCAGTTCTCCAGGTGACGGTTGAGTTCGCCGGCGAAGCCCCGACCCTGCGCGCTCTCGGAGAGCTTGAGCGAGACGTGCTCGACGTACAGGCTGCCGTCGTGGTCGCGGTGGAACGCGCGTACGACCCGGCCGACGACGCCGCGCTCGGGATCCACGACGTCGGCGCGGATGGTGACATCGTTGCGGTAGACGCTGACGCTGTACTCGTCGGTCAGGTCGAGCCGCAGTCGCAGGCCGGCGAACTCCCGGCCGTCGAACAGGTCGGCGACGGTCTGCCGGATCGTCTCCGCCCACTTCGTCGCCTCGGCGTCGGTCGTGGGGAGCAGTTCGTCGAGCGACGGCGGCCGGCCGTCGCGGCGCCAGGCCGGGTCGGTCCAGACTCCGTCGTTGGTCGGTTCGACCGGCGGCCCCGGTTCCGCCACGAAGTGGCCGGGATCCGCGCCGAACGGATCCGGAACCGCGCCGGGTGCGGGTACCGGGTCGAGTTCCGACGTCGGGTGGCCGAGCCGGCCCAGCTCCCGGTCGACGGCGGCGATCTCCTGGCGCAGGCGGGTCTGCTCGTCCGGATGCCACGACTCGTGCAGCTCGCGCAGCAGGAGGCGGCGCTCGCCGAGCCGGGCCTGGGTGCGGGGCTCACCGGCCGGCCGGGCGGCCGGATCGGGCCGCGCCCCCGCGGCGTGGGGGTCGGTCTGGGCCCGGCCCGTCGGATTCGGGTACGGCGTGGCGGCCGGCTCGGCGCGGCCGAAGAACCCGCCGATCCGGCTGATCGCCCGGCGCAGGACGCCCTGCGGCCGGGCGTGTTCGGCGGTCGCCGCACGTTCCTGCATCGTCTCGGTGATCGCCTGCACCCAGACCCGGGGCAGCTGCTCGGCCGCCACCCGGTTGTTGACGACCGTCCGGTGCGGGTCGTCGGGTGTGCCGGCCCGTACCGCGGTCTCGGCCAGGTTCGGCAGGTCCCGCCCCACCTCGGGGCGGAAGTGGTGCGTGCGGCCGTCGGTGCCCTGCACCCGGACCAGCGGGCCGTCGGGCTGGATCCGGGCGACCGAGCCGGCGAAGTCGTCGGGTGACAGCCGCTGGGTGGCGCCCTGGAGTTCGAAGACGGTCACGTCCGGGGCGTATCCGGGGCGGCCGTCGGGCACGAAGCCGGTGCCCTCCATCGGGGTGACGGCGTGGGTCGGGCCGGGCCGGGGCCGTTCCTCCTGGACGGGCGGGCCGCCCCGGTCCGGCGGCTCGACCCGGTCGGGGTCCGTCGCCCGGGGCACCGGGCCGTCGGACCGGGATCCGGTGGGGTCGTCGCGCATCGGCGGCCAACCCTGGTCGGTCTGCTGCCGCTGGATCGCGGCCAGGTCGATGCCGAACCGCTCGACCACCCGCGTGGTGAGGGGCCCGTGGAGGGTGCCCTGCACCCGCTCCCCCGCGATCGGATGGGTGCTGTTCGCGATGGCGGTGTCGGCGCGGGCCACGGTCGCGTCGACGGCCAGTTCGGGATACCGGTCGACGAGCGTACGGCCCGGGGTCTCGCTCTCGCCGATCAGGTAGTCGCCGCGGACCCGGTGCTCCAGGGCGGCCGGCGGGTCGCCGGCCAGGTTCCGGTAGTCGTCGCTGCGCGGCAGTCTCGGGTCGGTCGCGAGGTCGCCGTCGGCGTGGTGTCCGGCGAGCCCGCGCAGGAACTTCTGCTGTACGGAGAACGCGGCGAGCTCGCTCTCCAGGCGGATGTCGGCCAGTGCCCGGTCGACCAGCGCCCGGCCGCCGGGCAGGTCGGCTGCCGCCGCCCGGACGGCCTGCCCGAGCAGTGCCGAGTTGGGCTGCAACAGGTGCATGCCCTCGTGCACCAGGGTCGCCGCGACCGCGCTGATCGACCGGGGCGCTCCGCCGGACGTCGGGTCGACGAACATGAGACCGGCCTCGGACCAGAATCCGCCGCGCGCGGGCCCGGCGATCCAGTCCCGCAACCGGTCGGTCAGCAGGGCGTCGGGCAGCAGGGCACGGGCCGAGTCGAGGTCCTTGGGCACGAGCCGGTCCAGGCTGGTGATCGCGTGCTGCGCGAAGCCGGCACCCAGCACGTCGCCGATCTTGGCGACCATGACGGCCTGGTCGATGGCGTGGAACCGGTGCGTGGTCGGGTCGACGCTGACCGCCCGGTTGGCCATCTCGACGGAGTTGAGCGGGTCGACGCCGTGCAGGTCGCGCCAGCCGGGGTGGGCGGGTTCGCCGTCGCGGCCGAAGTCACGCCAGCCGGAGTAGCGGTCGCCGTAGTCGTCGACCATGCGGCTGAGTTCGCGTACCTCGGTGACCAGGGCCGGCAGGTCCGCGACGCCCCGGGTCCGGTCGGCGACCTCCTGCAGGCGGTCGGCCTGGGCGGCGACCGCGCGCAGGTCGGCGATCCGGGTGGCGACGACGTGTTCGGGATAGTTCGCCCGCAGCCGGTCGGTGGCCCGGTCGACGAGTTCGTGAACCTGTCCCGGCAGGTCGGCGCCGTAGCGGGTGAGCTGCTCCGGGAAGTTGACGCTCGGCGTGAGCTCGTCGAGCCGGGCGCCGGACGGGTCCGGGCCGTCGGGGACGCCCGGCGCCGGCTCGGGGGTGGTCAGCCGGGCGGCCTCCTCCTGGAGCTGGCTCAGGATTCGGTCGATCTCCGCGGCGGGCCTCGGCTGGAGCGAACCGTCGGGTGCCGGCACCGCCAGGTGTTCGGCGGTCCACCGGACCACCGGATCCGGCAGCGTGGTGTCGGCCAGGATCGCCCGTACCCGGTCGGGGGTGAGCGGCGGCGGCAGTTCCCGGGTGGCTGGGCCGGCATCGCGGAAACCGACCTGGTCCAGCCCGAGTACGGGTACGTCGCCGGGCTGCACGAGGTCGGGCAGCGGCACCCTGTCGGCGGTCCCGGCCTGCTCGGGGGCCCGGTCGGGGGTGGACCGCCGGTCCGGGCCGGCGGGATCGCCCGGCTCCCGTGGCGCCGCCGGCTCCGGCGCCGGCGGGATCCGGTCCGGTGGAATCCGGTCCGGCGGGACGGCCCGGTCGGTGGGTTCGTCCGGGCCGCGGGGCGGGGCCGGGTCGGGTCGGGCATCGGGATCGGTGCGGGAGTCCGCCCCGACGCGGGTCGCCGGGTCGGGCGGTGAGGTGGCGTCGGGCCGCGTCGTCGGGTCCGCCGGTGGGCGGTCCAGGACACCGTGCAGTTCCTGGTGCAGCGCCCGCCAGCCGGCGGCGAGCTGCCGGTCGACGGCGGTGGCCCGGGCGGCCGGATCGACCGGCAGGTCGCCGGGCAGGACGATGCCGGCCGGGCCGGCCTGCGCCCACCGCCCGTCGACGACCACCAGGTTGGGCCGGACGACCACCGGCTGCCCCGCCGGCAGCGCCGTGTTGACCTGCACCGCCACCTGGACCGCGAGCCCGTCGGGATAACGCACGGTCAGGGTGCGGCTGTCCGGGTGCCAGGTCGCCCGGTGCGGCTGGTCGGGCGCATCGGGTTCCCGCCCGTCGAGCAGGCCGCCGATGTGCCCGTCGACGCGGTCGGCGGTCAGCTCCGGCGCGGCGCTGACCGGCCCGAACGCCGCCGGTTCGGCGGGTACGACCTGGAACGGCTCGCGCCGCGCGTCCGCCGGAATCTCCTCCGGCGCCACGATGCGCCCGCCGGGGCCGTGGTCGGGTTCGGCGGGCGTGCGGTCGCCGGGGCCGGACGGCTCGGCCGGCACCGGGCGGGGGGTGTCCGCCTGCGACTCCGGCACACGGGGTCCGGGGGACGCCTCGGCGCCCGCCCGGTCGTGGGTCGGACCGGGGGCAGGGCGATCGGGGTCGGATCGGCGGCGGGGCGGTCCGGGGTGGGGCCGGGGCCCGGGGGTCGGCGGCCGGACGGTCGGTGCTCGGCACCGGGGCCGGGTGGTCGACCGTCGGAGTCGGCTCGGGTGCGGGTGCCTTGGTGGTCGGCGGCGGTCGTTCGAGCGTGCCGGTGCCCGCTTCGGCGGACCGGACCGGCTCGGGGGTCCGCGGCCCACCCGCGGCAGCCGGCTGGCGCGGCCCGCCGTCCCCGCCGCCGGGGTTCCCCGGACGGGGCCCGCCGTCGGCGGCCGGCTGCCGGGGTCCACCGTCGGCCGGGCCGGCCGGGCGCGACGGGCCGTCGCCGGTGCCCCGAGGGGCGTCGGCCGGTGGCAGTTGCGGCACCCCGCCCGGTACGGATCCGTCGGCCGGCTCCGCCGGCGCCGGGGTGAACGTCTCCCGGTCGAGCACGTTGCCCTGCCGGTCGATCGCGCCGGACTCGACCCGTACGCCGTCGGCGTCGACGCGGGCGAACTGCACACCCTTGTCGTTGAACCGCAGTTGTACGCCGGTGTTGCGGTCGACGATGCCGGTCTCGCGGGGCAGGGCGAGGGTTTCCTGGCCGATGCGCAGGCCGCCGCTGGGGTGGGCGAGCTCCAGGTGCGTCTGCATCCCGTTGAAGACGCCCTCGATGGCGCCGTCGCGGGCGCCGAGCAGGGCCTGGTCGCGTACCTCGGACCAGCTTCCGCCGGCCAGCAGGGCGGTGCTGCCGCCGATGAGGCCGCCCGCGGTGGTGCCGCCGACGACCTGGCCGGGCAGCCCGCCGAACATGGCCGCGCCGAACAGTCCACCCTGGACGGTGCCGGTGACGATCTGACCGACGTCGAGGTCGGTACGGGTGCCCTGCGCGATCTGCATCAGCTGGCCGACCATGTTGCCGCCGCCCATGAAGCCGGCGCCGATCGCGACCCGGGCGCCGACGTACTTGGCGAGTTCACGGGTGAACGAGACCTCGGCGATCTCGCGGGCGACGTACTGGTTCAGGCTCTGCCGGGAGACCTGTTCGAAGGTCTCGTTGACGGCGATGCGGGCGCCGGTCTGGCCGGCGACGGTCCGGGCGCCGAACCTGGTCAGGAGCTGCTGTTCGAACTCCTTGACCAGCTGGGCCCGGGTGGCGAGCAGTCCCCGGCCGGCCAGGATCCGGGCCTGGGTGCCGAGCTGGCGCTGGAGTTCGCGCTGCACCGCCCGGTTGGTCGCCTGGCGCAGCCACTGGCCGGCCATCCGGTCGGCGACCGTACGGGCGATGACGTTGCGGGGCAGCATGTTGCGGACCAGGGTGGCGCCGGTCTGCCGGGCGACGGTGGTCAGCGCGGTACGCAGCGGGGGCAGCGTGGCGGCCGCCCGCGGGATCGCGGTGACGACCCGGGGCAGCGTCGTACGGGCGAACGTCGGCACGGTCACCCGCAGCACGCTCGGCGAGACGGCCCGTACGACGGTCGGGACGGCGCGGGCCACGGCGAGGTTGACCGCCCGGATCGCGGCCCGGATCGTGATCGCGCTGATCGCGGAGCGGACCACGGCGGCGGCCGCGGCGAGGGCGCCGCGGAACGTGGCGATCGCGCCGGCGGCGCCGCCCAGCGACAGCCCGCCGGTGGGGATCGCCGCCACGATGAGCATGATCAGCGAGACGATCAACATGATCAGGCCGAGCAGGGCCATGAACTTCATCAGTTCGATCTGGAGGCCGAAGCTCTGCACGCCCTGCTGCATCGAGCCGAGGGTGCCGACCATCTGCCCCAGTGACTGGAGGTAGTCGGCCCAGGCCCGGTGGAAGTCCATGGCGGCACCGTCGCCGGCCCAGTTCTGCAGGATGCCGTCGGCGGCGTGCAGCGCCGTCTCGTACGACTCGGCCAGCGACTCGGCGGCGGCGCCCCAGGCGTCGGCGAGTGCGTAGACGTCGACCGCGCTGGACTTGGGGATCTTGCCGATCAGGACCTCGCCGACCGTCGAGTCGATCCCGGGAATCCACTCGATCAGGTCGGCGATCATGTCCATCGCCTCGGCGAAGAACCGGTCGTTATCCGACACCCGGTCCCCCGCGGTGCCCGCCTGCCCGTCCCACCCGTCAGACGCTGGTCGATCCGGCGATGTCGCCGGCGTTGCCGTCGTCGCCCGCGCTGTACGCCCACATCGCGTTGGTCACGAAGTCACCGAGCGCGGCCATCGCCGTGCCGAGTTCGGGGGCGGACGTCTTGATCGCCTCGTTCGCCGGGAGGCTGGTGCCGTCGGACGCCTCGACGGACCGGTGGTAGTGCTCGAGGAACGCCTCGGTGAACTCGTCGCGCGGGAAGGTCTCCGGGCCGCCCTCGAGGTTGGTGATGGTCGACATCGCGGTGGTCATCGTGCCTTCCAACCCCTCGCCGGCGACCTTGAGGTTGTTGGCCAGGCCGATGATGTCGGCGATGCTCGACCTGATGTCGACGTAGTTACTCATCGTCGTCCTTCGTCAGGCGCACGTCGGCGTCGTGACTGCCGATGATCCGGGTCAGGTCGGTGCCGTCCGCGCCGGCCGTCCCACGCAGGTCGCGGGGTACGACCTCGTCGAGGATCGCCCTGCTCTGCGCTGCGGCGTCCTCGACGGCGAGTCGGGCGGTGGCGAGGATCGCCGTGGACAGCGCCTTGGAGTTGGGCTTGCGCAGGACGCGCGGGTCGATGTCGAGTTCGAGCAGGTGGCCACGGGGGCCGACGACAACCTTGATCATGCCGTCGTCGGACCATGCCGTGCCGGTGACCTGGAGCATCCGTTTCTGGGTGTCGTCCATCGTGGACACGGTGCGCCGGAGGTCCTTGAGCATGCCCTCGAGCGCGCCCCAGTTGGGCCGGTCGGTCACCACCCCTCCCCAGGGTCAGTAGCTCGCGACTGACGGTGACCGACGCGGGCCTCCGGGCGAACCCGTGGCCCGGCGCCGGTCACCGGCCGTCACATTCCCGCGGCGATCTGCCGGTCGATCTGCTGCATCCGGTCGGCGGACGCGCCCAGCTTGACGCCGACCCGGGACAGCGCCTCCTTGACCTCGGACGCGCCCTGGTTCCACTGCCGCCGGGCCTCGTCGCAGGCCTCGCCCGCGGGGCCCTGCCAGTCGGCGGCGAAGAGCTGGGTGAACTGCGTGTAGAGATCCTGCAGCGACCCGTCCATCGCACCCTGGTAGGTGCCGATCGCGGTCGCCACGTCGGTGATCTGGCCGAAGTTGTAGGTGATGGTGCCGTCGGCACCGTAGCTCGGACCACTCATCGTGTCGTACCTTCCCCAGTCGAATAGCCGAAGTGCGCCAGCGGGTCTCAGCCGCGCAGGACGCTCATCACGGTGCTGCTGCCGGTCTCGGCCGCGGCGGCCCGGATGTCGGCGGCCGCCTCCTCGTCGTTGACGCCGTAGAGCGTCGAGGCGTTGCTCATCTTGCCCGAGAGCTCGTCGAGCGCGTTGAGGATCTTCTTGAGGCCCTCGTTCAGCTGAACCGAGACGTCCTGGAGGGCGGCGTTGGCCGAACCGCGCATGCCCGCCCCGCCGAGCCCTTCGATCCGACCGACGAGCTGTGCCATGCCGGTCGCCAAGCTCTCCCGGGTCTCCTGGCACTTCTGGGCCATCGCGTCGAGCTGCGCCTGCGTGGCCTGGACCTGGCCCATTCCCGGAGTCGCCGTCATCGTGGTGTCACCCCGCTCCTTTTCACCCGGCTCCCCTGGCGGAGCCTGCCCGTATCGAGATATCGGTGCATCTGGTGGAGACCCGAAGGTAGCGCCCTTCCTCCGATTGATCCACCCTGGGTAGCGTACGAGAGGCAGCCAACACTCCCGCTAGGGCGGCTTGCCGGCCGGCACTACACTCAATCCGGATCATGGATATCGGTCGGTCGGGGACGATCCGGCCGACGCGCCAGACCATCAGGTGCCGGACCATTGGGGAGGGTCGGTGGCAGAGGACGGGGGCGGGGGCGTCCACAACCCGTACGGCGAGCAGACCCGGGCCAACACCTCGGACGGCTGGCTCGACGGCCAGGAGCCACTCGACGTCGACATCGACGGCCTGGTCGGCTACGGCAAGGACATGAAGACCATCGAGGAGAACCTCAACGGTCTGACCCCCCGGTTGAGCCTGCTGGGCTCCCTGCCGGCGAGCGCCTGGACCGGCAACGTGCTGCCCGAGGGCGCGTACGCGATGTCGCAGATGACGGCCAACTACGGTGAGCTGCAGCAATACCTGCTGTTCCTCGGCACCGCGCTCAACAACATCGGGATGGCCGCCCAGACCGTGGCGGACGCGTACTCCTCGACCGACGGCTGGTCGGCCGCCTCGCTCGACTCGGTGCTGTTCGCGTTCGGTGATTCGCGCGTCGACCGCCCGGCCGGACTGCCGCCGTGGGTCACCGGCGAGACCTGGTTCGACGCCTACAGCAAGGCCATCCAGGAGGGCACCGGCGAATACACCGCCGGCGAGACGTTCAACGGCCCGACCGAGATCACCCGAAACCCGGACGGCAGCACCACGACCTCCACCGTCGGCTCGGCGGGCACCACCCGCTCGATCACCGAGTTCAACATCCCCGGTGGCGGGACGATGACCACCGTCCTCGTCACCGGCGCCAACGGCGAGGTGATCAGCCGCAGCTCGACCCGGACGAGCGGCTACGCGACCGCCGACGGCTACGTCACGACCCAGACGTCATACGACGGGAACGGCAACGTGACCGGCACCGAGACCACCACCAGCCGCTACGGCAGCGACGGCAGCCAGTCGACAACGGTCACCCGGACCACCGCGGACGGGGCGGTGGCCTCGACGAACACCGACTCCACCGACGCCGCGGGGGTACAGACCATCACCAGCACCGACGGCGAGGGCAACGAGACCCAGCGGGTGGTGATCGGCGAGCAGACCGAGGGGGCGGGGGTGCTCCGGATTCGCCGACCGTCGAGGCGATCGAGGAGATCCGGGACCGCAACTACCTGCCGAGCTGGTAGCGGCACCAGCGCGATCCGAAGGGAGACGTCATGGCCGAGTACTGGGGCGCCCGGGCCATCTACAGCTCCGGCGGACCGAACGGTGAGGGCACCCGCTACCACCAGCCGGACTCGAACCCCGACCTGTCGCTGACCCCGCCGGCCAGCGGTGCCGGCGGCGCGACGATCGAGCTCGTCTACCAGCAGATCATGGGACAGCACCCGGAGGACATCTCCGCCCTCGCCGACCAGTGGTACAACGCGTACGCCCTGCTCGCCAGCATCCGCGACCAACTGCTGACGCAGAGTCGGACCCTCTACGAGGAGACGTGGAAGTCGGCCGAGGCCCGCGACGCGTTCATGAAGATGGGGCCCGGTACCACCCTGGCCTACCTCGACGAGTGGATGGACGCCGCCCTCAACAACCAGACCGCGCTGCGCGCCCAGGTCGGCATCGCCCGCCAGTCCCGGACCGACATGCAGAACCTCTGGAACGAGTACGAGGCGGCGATCGACGACGCGAAGACCGCCAGCGGCGGCACCGCGTTCATGGAGGGCTTCAAGACCGGCATCACCCTGGGCATCTACGACGGGGACGCCGGGCTGAAGGCCGCCGAGACCGAGGCCGTCAACGAGACCCAGCAGGAATACAACCGCCGGGCACAGGAGTTCGCCTACCGGGTCGCCGGCGAGTACTTCGACACGTTCAGCAAGATGAGCGGCGGACACGGCCCGCCGTTCATGCCGCCGAACGCGGTGATGAACGTCGTCGGTCACCCGCCGTGGCGGACGCCCGGCGGTGGCCCGAACCTCGGCGCGCCGCCCCCGCCCGGGGTGCCGCGGATCACCGTCACCCCGCCGGTCGCACCACCCGCACCGGTGGTGCCGACCGCGCTGACCAACAACCCGACGCGGCCGACACCGCCGCGGGCGCCGGACCCCAGCCGGATCACCGATCCGCGGGCCGTACCCGGCCGACCCGACGTCACCCGGCCGGTCACACCGGTCGTGCCGACGGTGTCACCGCCGGTCGCGCCGAACCGCACCCCGCCGGCCATGCCGACGCTGCGACCGCCAGCGGCACCGGGACTGCCCGGCGGATCCGGCAACCCCAATGTCAACCCCGGACAGGTGCCGGCCGGCAACCCGACACCCGGCACCAATCCCGCGGGCGTCCCACGGCCGGGCACGACGCCACCCGCGCTGCCACCCAACCCGGCCAGCATGCGCGGCGGGGTCCTCCAGGCCCGCGGCCCCGGCGGCACCCCGCAGTTGCCGGCACAGCCGGCCCTCACCTCACCGGCGGCCCGCACCCCGGGCGCGGTTCCGCCCGGGGCCCGCGTGCCGGGCCGGGACGGCGGCACGCAGGACGGCACCCAGCTTCGGCAGCAGCCGGGCCGGGACAGCCCGTTCGGCCGCCCGCCGGCCGGGCTCGCGCCGCCGGTCCTGCGCCAGGCGCCGACGGCGCAGCCGACGCCCGGCCGGATCGGTGGTCCGCCCACCCCGGCCCGGCCCGGCACCACCCCGCCGGTTCTCGGCCGCCCCGAGGCGGGCGTCACCCCGCCGCCGGCCACGCCCCGGGGCCGCCGCAAGGCGGCCGAACGGGACCGGCGCCGGTCGAATCCCGAGTCGCAGTGGGTCGGTGCCGAGGAGGCGCGGGCCGACACCTCGGCACCGGTCCTCGACGCGCCCGCGCTGCCGCCGACCGGCTCGGCGGTGTCCCGTCTGGAGGAGGTGCCGAACCCGCTGCGCCGCAGCCCGACCGGTTCGGCCTTCCCGGCGGGCGGCAACCGTGGCGGGGCCGTACCGCCGGAACTGGCCACCCGGCGGACCGGCCCGGAGGGGCAGCAGGTCGACCCGGCCCGCACGCCGGGTGCGGGTGCCGAGGGTGAGCGCCGGATCCTCACCGACGAGGACGTGTTCGTGGTCGAGACGCCGGGCGGCGGGGTGCTCGGCAAGACCCGGGAGGACGCGACGACGTACCGGGCGGAACCGAAGACCGCGCTCGGCGGCGGCTGACCGGCCGGTCGACCGTACGCCGGGGGCGGTGCTGCCCGGCCCGGGCCCGGCGCGGTCGCGCCGGGCCCGGACCACGGGTCAGAGCGCCGTGGTCAGGCGCTCGGAGAGTACGCGGATGAAGCGGGCCGGGTCGCTCAGCTCGCCACCCTCGGCGAGCAGCGCCATCCCGTACAGCAGTTCCGCGGTCTGGGCGAGGGTGGCGTCGTCCTTGCCCTCGGCACGGGCGGCACGCAGCCCGGTCACCAGCGGGTGGGTGGGGTTGAGTTCGAGGATCCGCTTGATCCGCGGCACCTCCTGCCCCATCGCCCGATACATCTTCTCCAGCGTGGGCGTGACGTCGTGCTCGTCGCTGACCACGCAGGACGGCGAGCTGGTGAGGCGGGACGACAGCCGTACCTCCTTGACGTCGTCCTGCAGCGTCGTCGTCATCCACGACAGCAGGTCGGCGAACTCCTCCTTGCGCTGCTCGCGCTCGGCTTCGGCGGCCTTCTTCTCCTCCTCGGTGTCGAGGTCGACCTGCCCCTTGGCGATGGACTGGAACCGCTTGCCGTCGAACTCCGGCACCGACTCCACCCACAGCTCGTCGATCGGGTCGGTGAGCAGCAGGACCTCGTAGCCCTTGGCCCGGAACGCCTCCATGTGCGGAGAGTTCTCGATGACCGAACGGGACTCGCCCGTCACGTAGTAGACGTGCTCCTGGCCGTCCTTCATCCGCTCGACGTACTGGCGCAGCGTGGTGAGCTTCTCGGCGTCGTGCGTCGAGGCGACAGAGGTGATCTCCAGGATCGCGTCGCGGTTGTCGACGTCGCTGAGCAGGCCCTCCTTGACGGCCCGGCCGAACTCGCGCCAGAACGTGTCGTAGCGGTCGGTGTCGGAGGTGAGCAGGTCCTTGACCGACGACAGCACCTTCTTGACCAGGCGACGGCGCATCAGCTGCACCTGCCGGTCCTGCTGCAGGGTCTCCCGCGACACGTTCAGCGACAGGTCCTGGGCGTCGACGACACCCTTGACGAAGCGCAGGTATTCGGGGACGAGCGGTTCGCAGTCGTCCATGATGAACACGCGCTTGACGTAGAGCTGGACGCCGCGCTTCGCCTCGCGGCTGAAGAGGTCGAGCGGCGCGTGCGACGGGATGAACAGCAGGGCCTGGTATTCGAAGGTGCCCTCGGCCCGCAGGTGGATGATGTCGAGCGGGTCGGTCCAGTCGTGGCTGACGTGCTTGTAGAACTCGTGGTATTCGGCCTTCTCGACCTCGTCCTTCGGACGGGCCCAGAGTGCCTTCATCGAGTTGACGGTCTCGGTCGCCGAGGCGGTGACCTCACCCTCGGTCTCGCCCTCGGTCTCGGTGACCGGCGGCTGCGCGACCGGCATCCGGATCGGCCAGGCGATGAAGTCCGAGTGCTGCTTGATCAGCTGCCGGACCTTCCACGGCTTCGTGTAGTCGAAGAGCTGGTCCTCCTCGTCGGCCGGCTTGAGGTGCAGGGTGACCGTCGTACCCTGCGGCGCCTCGTCGACCTCCTCGATCGTGTACGTCCCCTCGCCGGTCGACTCCCAGCGGGTCGCCCGCTCCTCGCCGGCCTTACGGGTCAGCAGGGTGACCTTGTCGGCGACCATGAAGCTGGAGTAGAAACCGACGCCGAACTGGCCGATCAGATCCTTCGACGCGGCGGCGTCCTTGGTGTCCTTGAGCTTGCGCAGGAACTCGGCGGTGCCGGACTTGGCGATCGTGCCGACCAGGTTGACCACGTCGTCACGGGACATGCCGATGCCGTTGTCGCGGATCGCCAGCGTCCGCTGGTCGGCGTCGATCTCGATGTCGATGTGCAGGTCGGAGGTGTCGACCTGGAGGTCCTTGTCGAGCAGCGCCTGCAGTCGCAGCTTGTCCAACGCGTCCGAGGCGTTGGAGATCAGCTCCCGCAGGAAGGTGTCCTTGTTCGAATAGATCGAGTGGACCATCAGATGCAGGAGTTGGCGTGCCTCGGCCTGAAACTCAAGAGTCTCGGTAGTCATCGATTCCTTCTCCGACGGCGATTTTTTCGACGGAGATGCTACCCCAGCAGCACCCTTCCTCCGCTGCCCCGTGAAGCGACGCAGGACCTTCCGTGCCCCGCCAGCCGTCGCCCGCCCGGTCGGGATCGCGACAGCCCCGGGGTTCCGACTGCCGGAACCGACGTTTTGGCAGGTGAACGGGGCTCGGGCAGAGTTGGACCGGCTCCCGGATCAGCCATCCGCAGTGTCGACCGATAGGTCTGGAGCGGTCATGTCCAGCCTGCCCAAGCCACCCACCGACGCCCGCACCCAGGTCGCCGAACGTCTCGTCACCCTGATGGAACTCGTCGCCACCGGCGGCACCCCGCACACCCTGGCGAACCTGGTCCACCGGGCGGGGCTGCCGAAGACCACCACCTTCCGGCTCCTGCGTACGCTCCAGCGCCTCGCCATCGTCGAACGGCACGGCACCCGCTACCTGGCCGGCCCCCGGCTGCTCCGCCTGGTCACCACACTCACCGCCGACGAGCGGGAACTGCGCCGGATCATGATGCCGTACCTGATCGAACTCGCCTACGACACCGACCAGGTCGTCCGCCTGCTCGTCCTGCGCGGCGGAGAGGCCGTCGCCGTCGAGCGGCTCTTCACCCGCCGGTACGCCGCCGTCATGCGCGGCTATCCCGACCGGTCCCCCGCCCCGGACAGCGTCGGCGGCCAACTCCTGCTGTCCGGGGCGGCAGACCCGGTGGGAGCCGGCGGGCAGGTCCCGGCCGGCGCCTCTGATACGGCCGATGTCTCCGGGGCGGCCGGCGCCGCCATGCCGGCCGATGGCGGCGGTCCTGGTCCGGCGGCAACCGGCGGCGCGCCCGCGGGACTGGAGGTGGTCGCCGTTCCGGTGCTCGGGTCGGCCGGGCGACCGGTCGCGGTCATCGAGATCGTGGGCTTCCCCGACCACTTCCTGCGGCCGCGACTGACCACGGCCGCCCGCCGCGCCGCGAACAACGCCACCCAGATCCTGCGCCGGCGTCCGCCCCGCCCGCTGCCGGCTCCACGCACGCCGACAGCGTGACGGGTCAGGGTCCGACCGACGGGCGTTCCCAGAGCGCCGGCTACGCCCAGCGCCGCCGTTCCTGTTCGACCTCGTTTATGAACCCGGCCGGCACGGCGCCCGTCGCCCGCAGCACCCGGCGCTGCTCCGGGGTCATCCGGCGGGCGACGTCGTCGGCCGCACCCACCCCCGCCGCCGCGGCCCGCCCGCTGGCGGGGCAGCGGAGGGCCGGGGGCGCCGGATCACCGTAGGCGGCGCGCCCGCAGGACCGTGTCGTGGGTGTGGTGGGTGCCGGCGGGGGCGGGGGCGGTTCGCGGGCGGGTCTCGTTGATCAGGATGGTCCAGTCGTGGTCGAGGAGGTCGGCGATCTCGGCGGGCTGGTAGTAGTCGCCGGGGTCGGGCTGGTTTTCCTGCGGTGGGGGCAGGTCGGCGAGGTCGTGGCCGCCGACGAGCAGGGTGCCGCCGGGTGCGACGGCGGCCAGCAGACCGCGCAGCGCGGTGTGGTCCGGTTGGTGCGGGAGCGGGAAGTACTGGGCGGACACCAGGTCGAACGCCCCGGCCGGCGGGGGCGTGCTGGCGAGGTCGGCCAGGGTCCACGTCACGCGGCCGGTGACGTCCGTGCCGTTGGCGGCCGCGCGGCGTAGCGCGGTCGGGGCGACGTCGATGGCGGTGACCTGCCAGCCGTGCCGGGCCAGCCAGAGCGCGTCGCCGCCCTCACCGCATCCCACGTCGAGGGCGCGCCCCGGCGGCAGGTCGGTGACCTCGGCGACGAGGACTCCGTTGGGTGCACCGCTGAACAGCTGGTCGCGACTGCGGTACATCTCGTCCCAGAACCCTGCGTCCATCGTCGTCTCCTCCGGGTGGGCGGCGCGCATCGTCGCCGGCTGCCCCCAACCTGCCCCCACCCGCAACGAGGTGACAAACTTCTTTGCCGAAAGCGCAAGCCGCGGACCTCGGGGTGTCCGGGCACCGACCGGTCAGACCCTGGCGGGCTCGCGCGGCTCGGCCGCCGCCGGCGCACCGGCCGGGTCGGCCGAATCGGCGGCGGCCCGGTCGGCGAACGTCCGCAGGCCGATCAGGTCGTCCGGTGTCGCGTCGGCGACCTCGTCGTCGAAGCGGGCCAGGCTGCGGATCCGCAGCGACACCGCGACGACCACGGCGATGCAGAGCCCGAGCAGGACGTACAGCAGGCCGGTGCCGCGCCCCGCGCCGACACCGAGCACCACCCCGGCGGTGCCGGCGAGCGGGCCGCCGTCCTCGAGCAGCGGCTCGAAGATCGGAACGAGGGTCGGGGCGAGTACGGCCTGGCCGAGCGGCATCGTCGACAGCGCGATGACCATGTTGAGGGCGATGACCCGGGCGTGCAGGCGTTGCGGCACCTTGGTCTGGATGATGGTCAGCCAGATGCCGTTGATGATCGACAGCGACAGTGACATGCCGAGCGCGCCGGCGGCGACCACGGCGATGCTGGGACGCAGACCGGTGAGCAGCCCGGCGGCGGCGAACGCGAACGTCACCAGCAGCATGCCACGCATCCGGCGGTGGCGCGGGCCGCCCCAGACCGCCATGACGCCGCCCCCGAGCAGGGCCCCGACGCCGCCGGCGAGCGACACCCGGGCCACCGACTCCAGCGGGGCGAAGGCGAGCACGAGCGGCGACAGCAGCAGGAACATCGGGGCGAGGAAGAGGTTGAACGCGGCGAAGAAGAGCACCATGGCGCGGAAGTTGCGGTGCCGTACGGTGTAGCGCAACCCGCCGGTGATCTCGGCGAGCAGACTCTCCCGGCGGCGTCGGGCCATGGTGTTCGGGAACCGGACGATGAGCAGCACGGTGGTCACGAACATGTAGCTGACCAGGTCGATCAGCAGGATGCCGCCGAGTCCGATGGTGGCGATGAGGCCGACGGCGACCAGTGGCACGAGGAACTGGGCGACACCGCCGGCGAGCTGCACCATGCCGTTGGCGTGGCCGAGGTATCGCTTGGGGACGAGCTGCGGTACGGCGGACAGGTAGGCCAGCCGCTGGAAGGTCAACGCGACCGACAGCCAGCCGACGAACGTGTAGACGTGCCAGGGCACGAGGTTGTCGGTCCAGTACAGGGCTGCGAAGGTGGCGATGGCGGCGAGCGCGGCGATGTCACCGGCGAGCATGGCGAGGCGGCGGTCGCTGCGGTCGATGATGGCGCCGGCGATCGGGGCGACGAGGATGCCGGGCACCTGACCGAGTACGGCGAACAGCGCGAACCGGATCAGCGAGCCGGTCTCCAGGTAGGTCCACAGTGGTACGGCGAAGCCGGTGAGGGCCGAGCCGGTGGCGGAGACGATCTGGCCGGTGGCGACGGTGAGGAAGCGCCGCATCCCGGGCTGCCGTCCGGTGTCGGCCGGGGCGGCGATGGTCCGGGAGACGTCGGCGAGTGCCCACGAGGCGGCCGGGGCGGGCCCGGCCGGGTCGGGCGGTTCGGATGAGCCGGCCGCCGTCAGCCCCCGGTCGACCGTGGTGAGGATGCGGGCGAGTTCGCCGGCCCGGAACTTGGCGAAGTAGTGGCCGGCCTCGGCGAGCACCACCACGGCGGTGGTGCCGGAGAGGAAGTGCCACTCGCGGAAGCGTTCCTCGTGGTATTCGGTGCCGGGGTCGCGGTCGCCGACCACCGAGATGATCGGCGCCCGCAGCGGCGTCACCCGCTTGTGCAGCAGGTCGGTGAAGTAGTCCTCGGCCGCCTCGGCGTCGTGCCGCATCGCCCGGATCAGGAAGCGTTGCTGTTCCTCGTCGAGGGCGCCGAGGTCGGCGCCCATGCCCTGCAGCCAGTTGGCGTAGACCCGGTCGCCGCGGAACCGTTCGCGCAGCCGTAGCTTGGACAGCCAGCCGGTGAGGCCGCCGATCGGCCGGGCGAACGGGAAGATGCCGCCGAGATAGACGGCGTCGAGTTCGCGGCCGGCCTCCTCCAGCCGGCGGGCGATCTCGACGGCGAGGGCCCCGCCGGGACCGCAGTGGCCGTAGACGACGAGTGGGCCGGTGACGGTGGCCAGGATCTCGTCGACGCACTTCCGGGCGGTGACGGTGACCGGTTCGATCTCCTCGGCGAGCCCGATGTCGTGGCCGGGTACGGCGACGGCGTAGAGGCTGTGGCCGTCGGGCAGCGCGTCGGCGAGCGGCTGGTAGACGACGGCGTTGGCGCCGCCGTACGGGACGCAGACGTAGGAGCGCAGCCGGGGGCCGGCGGGTCGGCGGGTCAGTTCGTGCAGCAGCCGGCCGGTGTCGGCGCCGTCCTCGCCGGTGGCCAGGGCGGCGAGGGCGCGTACGGTGCGGCAGCGGAAGACGTCCATGACGCTGACCGGCCGGTCGGTGGCCAGCGTACGGCGCAGCCGGGCGACGACCTGGGTGGCCAGCAGGGAGTGACCGCCGAGGTCGAAGAAGTCGTCGAGGGCGCCGACCCGTTCGACGCGCAGCACCTCCTGCCACACGTTGGCGATCTCGGTCTCGACCGGTCCGTCCGGTTCGACGTGTTCGACGGTGGAGACGGCGGCGGCCGGCTCGGGCAGGGCCCGGCGGTCGACCTTGCCGTGTTCCTGCAGCGGCAGCCGGTCCAACCAGACGAACAGGTTGGGGATCATGTATTCCGGCAGGGTGTCGGCGAGCAGCCGGCGCAGGGTGGCGGGGTCGGTGTCGGGTCGGTCGGGTTCGCGCTGGAGGTAGCCGACGAGCCGGTCGCCGCGCAGTGTCGCGACGGCGGCGCCGACGCCGGGGCAGCCCGTCAGGGCGGCTTCGACGTCGCCGAGTTCGACCCGGTAGCCGCGTACCTTGACCTGGCCGTCGCGGCGGCCGAGGAACTCGAGTTGGCCGTCGGGGCGCCAGCGGCCGAGGTCGCCGGTGGCGTACATGCGGGCGCCGGGTCCGACGGCGTACGGGTCGGCGACGAACCGGCCGGCGGTCAGGCCGGGCTGGTTGAGGTAGCCGCGGGCGAGCCGGTCGCCGCCGAGGTAGATCTCGCCGGTGGCGCCGACCGGGACGGGGCGCAGGCGGTCGTCGAGGACGTAGACGCGGGCGTGCGGCAGCGGGGTGCCGATCGGGGTGGCGCCCGTTCCTTCGGCGTCGGCGGGTACCGGGTAGGTGGTGACGCCGACGGTGGCCTCGGTCGGGCCGTAGTGGTTGACGACGCGGGCGTCGCCGGTGGCGAGGGCGGCGGCCCAGTCGAGCCGGGACGCCTCGCCGCCGAGGATCAGGGCCCGGGCCGGCACGAGGTCGGCCGGTGGCACCTCCACGGCGAGGGCGGCGAGGTGCGACGGGGTCATCTTCAGGTAGTCGACGCGGTGTTCGCGCAAATAGCTGGCGAGTTCGTCGCCGGTGCAGCGGCGTGGCACGAGGTGGACCGCGCCGCCGGTCGCCAGGCCGAGGTAGAAGACGGTGACGGCGAAGTCGAACGACAGCGACTGCGGCAGGGCCCAGTTGGCGCCGGGAACGGCCGCGAAGCGCTCGGCGACGTCGGCCAGGTAGTTGCGGACCTGCCGGTGGGCGACGCCGACGCCCTTGGGCCGGCCGGTGGAGCCGGAGGTGTAGATGACGTAGGCGAGGTCGTCGGGGCCGGCGCCGGGGCCGGGCCGGGTCGCCGGCCGGGCGGCGATCTGGTCGCGTACCCGGTCGAGGGCGACGGTGGGTGCGGTGCCGAACAGGTCGGTGAGTTCGGCGGTGGTGAGCACCAGGGCCGGGCGGGCGTCGTCGACCATGGCGGCGAGCCGGGCCGGCGGCAGTTCGGCGTCGAGCGGTACGTAGGCGGCGCCGGCGCGGAGCACGCCGAGCAGTGCCGAGGCGAGTTCGGCGGACTGTTCGAGGCAGACACCGACGAGGGCGCCGCGGCCGACGCCCCGACCGTGCAGCCAGTTGGCGAGCCGGTTGGCGGCGGCGTCGAGTTCGCGGTAGCTGGTGGTGCTGCCGGCGGCGACGATCGCGGGGGCGTCGGGGGTGGCCGTGACGTGCGGGGTGACGACGTCGTCGAGGGTGCCGGCGACGGCGGGTACGGGCGGCGGGGCGCCGAGGGCGAGGACGGCGGACCGCTGCGCCCCGCTCATCAGGTCCAGTTCGGACAGTGCCGCGTCGGGGGTGCGGGCGGCGCGGGTGAGCAGCCGTACGTACTGGTCGGCGAGCCGGGCGATCGTGGCGTCGTCGAACAGGTCGGTGCGGTAGCCGAAGACGCCCCACATGCCGTCGTGACGTTCGTCGACGTAGAGCGACAGGTCGTGCTTGGTGCTGGTGATCTGCAGGCCGTAGCGCAGCGCGGTGAGGCCGTCCGGCCAGGTGCCGGCGGGTCCCTCGGAGTTGTGCATGCCGAAGAGGACCTGAAAGATCGGGGACCGGCTGGTGTCGCGTTCGACGTTGAGGTCCTGGACCAGCCGTTCGAACGGCAGTTCCTGGTGGCTGAGGGCTTCCAGGACCCGGTCGCGGGTCTGGTCGAGCAGGTCGGCGAAGGTCGTCGCGGCGCCGATCCCGGCCCGCAGCGACAGCATGTTGACGAAGAGCCCGACCAGGTTCTCCAACTCGGGACGGATCCGGCCGGCGACCGGTGACCCGACCGCGAAGTCGCGCTGGCCGGTGGCCCGGTGCAGGAGCGTGTGCAGGCCGGCGAGCAGGGTCATGAACAGGGTCGCCTGGTGTTCGCGGCCGAGGTGGCGCAGCGCCTCGATCAGCTCGTCCGGGAACCGGATCTTGTAGCCGGCGCCGTCGGTGCCCATCTCGGGCGGGCGGGGTCGGTCGGTCGGCAGGTCGAGCGGTGGTACGCCGGACAGCGTCCGCCGCCAGTAGGCCAGGTCCGCCTCCCCGGCCGGGCCGTCGAGGCGTTCACGCTGCCAGGCGGCGTAGTCGGCGTACCCGACGGGGAGCGGTGGTGGCACCGGGCCCTGGCCGAGCCGGGCGGCGTAGAGGGCGGCCCAGTCGCCGAGCAGCACCGGCCGGGACCAGCCGTCGCTGACCGCGTGGTGCATGGCGATGTGCAGCACGTGGTCGTCGGGGCCGATCTCGACGACCATGGCCCGCAGCAGCGGGGCCCGGGTCAGGTCGAAGGGGCCGGAGTCCCGGGTGGTCAGGGTCCGGGCCCAGCCGAGCACGTCGGGTCCGGCGGCCGGGTCGTGCGGCACGAACCGGAACGGAACCTCCACGGCTGGTGCGATGTGGACGGTCGGCAGGCCGGTGTCGGAGACCGGGAAGCTGGTGCGCAGGGTCTCGTGGCGGTCCGCGAGGTCGCCGAGGGCGGCCCGCAGGGCGTCGAGGTGCAGCCGGCCCTGCAGCCGGATCGCGGCCCGCATCACGTACGCGGTGGTGTCGGGGTTGAGCTGCTCCATGAACCAGAGCCGTTCCTGCCCGAACGAGACGGCCGGCGGGTCGCCGTCGGGCCGGCGCGGGATCGCCGCCGTCGTGGCGGTGGCGGCCGCCGCGCGGCGCAGCCGCTGGGCGATCAGGGCCCGGCGTTGCTCGGACAGGCCGCCGGGGCGGGGCGCGGTGACGGTCACCGGGCGACCCCGCCGTCGAGCAGGCTGGCGACCTCGTCGTCGGAGAGCTGTTCGACGTCGGCGACGAGCAGTTCCTCGACGGCGGCGGCGAACGTCTCGGCGGTGGAGTGCAGGAACAGCACCCGGATCGGCACCTCCAGGCCGAGGGCGGCGCCGAGCCGGGCGACGACCCGGGTGGCCAGCAGCGAGTGGCCGCCGATGTCGAAGAAGTCGTCGAGGGCGCCGACCCGGTCCCGGCCGAGGACGTCGCCCCAGGTGGCGGTGACCATCTCCTCCATCTCGGTACGGGGTGCGAGGTACTCGCGTACCTCGAGGTCGCCGGCCTCGGCGGCCGGCAGGCTGCGACGGTCGATCTTCCCGGCGGTGTTGAGCGGCATGGCGTCGAGCACGACGACCTGGCCGGGAACCATGTAGGCGGGCAGTTCCTCGGCCAGGTGGGCGCGCAGCTGCCGGCTGGACGGTTCGGCGCCGGGGGCGGCGGTGACGTAGCCGACGAGTCGGGTGTCGTGCCCCTCCCCCGCCGTGACGACGGCGGCCAGGTGCACGTCGGGGTGTCCGCTGAGCCGGGCCTCGATCTCGCCGAGTTCGATACGGTGGCCGCGGATCTTCACCTGGTGGTCGACCCGGCCGAGGAACTCCAGCTTGCCGCCGCGCAGCCAGCGGACCCGGTCGCCGGTGCGGTAGAGGCGGGCGCCGGGCGGCCCGTACGGGTCCGGGACGAACCGCTGCGCGGTCAGCTCCGGGCGGCCGCGGTAGCCCAGCGCGACGCCGGCGCCGCCGATCAGCAGTTCACCGGGTACGCCGACCGGCACCGGCCGCAGGGCGGCGTCGACGACGTAGAGCTGGGTATTGGCCAGCGGGCCGCCGAGGGTGATCTCCGACGCGGCGTCGGCGATCTCGGCGGCCGTCGACCAGATCGTGGTCTCGGTGGGGCCGTACACGTTGACCAGGCGGCGCACCCGGGGCCGCAGCTCGCGGGCGAGCCGGGGCGGCAACGCCTCACCGCCGGTCAGCGCGGTCACGGTCGGCGTGTTGAAGCCGGCGTCGAGCAGCATCCGCCAGCCGGACGGGGTCGCCTGCACGTGGGTGACCGCGTTGTCGTGGGCGATCCGGACGACGGCGACGCCGTCCTTGACGCTCTCCTCGGGTACGAGGACCAGCCGGGCGCCGGTGACCAGCGGCAGGTAGAGCTCCAGGCCGCTGATGTCGAACGACAGCGAGGTGAGGCCGAGCCACACGTCGGACGGGCCGCTGCCGAGCGTGTCGCGCATCGACAGCAGCAGGTTGGTCAGCGCGGCGTGCGACACCTCGACGCCCTTGGGCCGGCCGGTGGAGCCGGAGGTGTGCAGGATGTACGCCAGTGCCTGCGGGTCGTGGCGGGGTTCGACGGCGGCGGCCTCCCCCACCGCGAGGTCGGCGGTGGCCAGGTCGACGACGTGCGCGTATCCGTCGAGGTCCGGGGCGACGCCGTGCCGGGTGACCAGGTGGCTGGCGTCGACGTCGGCGCGCAGCCAGGACAGCCGGGCGGCCGGCAGGTTCGGGTCGAGCGGCAGGTAGGCGCCGCCGCAACGCCAGACGGCGAGCAGGGTCGCGACGAGGTCGGGGCCACGGTCCAGGCAGACGCCGACGACCGAGCCCGGTCCGACGCCGAGCCCGGACAGGTGCCGGGCGATCTGGTCGGCCCGCGCGTCGAGGGTGCCGTAGGTGTGGTCGTCGACGGCGGGCGCGTCGGGGTGCGCGGCGGCCCGGGCGGCGAACAGGCTCGGTACGGTGCCGCTGTAGCGGCGGCGCGGCCCCTGGCCCCAGGCGAGCACCTGGCGCTGGCCGGTGACGTCGTCCATCGGCAGTTCGGACAGCCGGGCGTCCGGGGTGGCGATCATGGCCCGGAGCAGCACCTCGTAGCGCTGCAGGTAGGCGCGGACGGTGTCCGGGGTGAACAGGCCGGTGTCGTAGCGCAGCGACAGGGCCAGCATCTCCGGGCCGATCCAGGCGTCGAGCACCAGGTCGAACAGGACCTGGGTGATACCGATCGAGAACGGGGCGCCCTTGATGCCGGGCAGGATGTCCATCTCGGGACTGTCCTGGGTGTGCAGGATGAACATCGTCTCGAACAGCGGCGTGCGGCTGACGTCGCGGGCCACGTCGAGTTCGCTGACCAGCCGTTCGAAGAGGATCTGCTGGTGCGCGTACGCCTCCAGGGCGGTGGTGCGGGTGCGGCGCAGCAGGTCGGCGACGGTGGGGTCGCCGGACAGGTCGCCGCGCATGACCAGGGTGTGCACGAAGCAGCCGACGAGCGGTTCGAGTTCGGTACGGGACCGGCCGGCGCTGGCCGAGCCGACGCTGACGTCGGTCTGCCCGGCGTGCCGGCCGAGCAGCAGCTGCCAGGCGGTGAGCAGCACCATGTACGGGGTGCACCGCTGGCTGCGGGCCAGCCGCTGCACCTGACCGGCGAGGTCGCCGGCGATCCGGTGGTGCACCCGTTCGGTGCGCGGGGTCTTGAACAGCGGCCGGGGCAGGTCGGTCGGCAGGGTCAGGGCGGGTGCGTCGGCGAGCCGCTCGCGCCAGTAGGCGAGGTCCTGTTCGGTCTTGCCGGGCGGCTGGTCGGCCTGCTCGCGTACGTAGTCGCTCCAGCCGATCGGCAGCGGCGTGAAGGCGGGTTCGGTGCCGGTGAGCAGGGCGCCGTAGGCGATGCCGAGGTCGGCGATCAGGACGGCCTGCGAGGCGCCGTCGAAGACGACATGGTGGACGACCATGACCAGCAGGTGGTCGTCGGCGGCGAACCTGAGCAGCGCGGCCCGGATCAACGGACCGCCGGCCAGGTCGAACCGGGTGTCGAAGTAGTCCCAGCCGATCTCGCGGGCCCGGTCCTCCCGCAGTTGTTCGGGTTCGCCGGACAGGTCGACGCGTTCGAGGTCGAACTCGCCGGGGTCGGCGATCACCTGTACGGGTGCGCCGTCACGTTCGACGAACGTGGCCCGCAGCGCCTCGTGCCGGGTGGTGACCACGGCCAGGGCGCGGGTGAGCAGGTCCGGGTCGAGCGGGCCGTGCAGGCGACGGGCGAAGGCGACGTTGTTGGGCTGGCCCGGATCGAACCGGTCGAGGAACCACAGCCGTTCCTGCGCTGGTGACAGCGGCAGCTCGATCATCGTTCGCCACACTCCTCGGGAGATTTCTGGCCGGTGGGTGTCCGGCCGGGACGGGCCGGGGTGACCGCCGCGGTGGGTGCCGGTCGCGGTCGGGTGGTGGTCGGCGTCAGCGCCATGGCCACGGGACGTCGTGGAGGGCGGCCTCGACCAGCAGCCGGTCGAGGTCGCGCAGGAGGCGCTCGGCCCGGTCGGGCGGCAGGTGGGCGGTGTCGGCGGTCAGCGCGAGGCCGAGGCCGCCCGGCCGGTCGACGATCTCGAGCCGGGTCCGCCAGGTGAAGGCGTCGAACGATTCCGCCCAGTTGAACGACGACTCGGCCAGCGCGGCCCGGACCCGGGCCGGCGAGGTGTCGTGTCCGAACAGGTCGGCGTCGGTGGCGAGCCGGATGTCGTTGAGGTAGCAGTGGGCGTTGATGCCGGTGGCGTACGGGTAGCCGGCCGCCTCGAACGCGGTCCGCATGTCGGCCGGGTCGTAGTAGGCCGACCGGTAGGCGTTCATCGCCGCCGACCAGACCCGGGGCAGCAGATCGGCGAAGGTGGGCCGGTCTGCGAGGTCGACGACGACCATGCCGAGCTGGTTGAGTTTCGCGATCGCCTCGTCGTAGCCGGGCAGCGAGCGGTTGCTGACCATCGTGTAGACGCCGACGACGTCGTTGCCGGACCAGGTCGCCAGCACCAGGGACGTGGCGGCGAGGATGACGGTCGAGCTGGTGACCTGGTGCCGGTTGGCGATCATGCGTACGGCGGTGTCGGCCGCCGCCGAGACCAGCACCCCGCGCCGGAACCGTGGCGAGAGCGGCGGGCCGACCTCGGGCAGGGTTTCCCGGGGCAGCCGACCGTAGCCGTCGACCCAGCGGGCCACCGCCCGCTCGCCGCGACGGCGGGCGCCGGCGTCGTGCTCGCGCCGGGCGACGTCGACCGACTGGAGCCCGGCCGGGCTGTCGATCGCCCCGCGCAGGAGCAGCAGCCGCAGGTCGCGCAGGACGAGTTCGGCGGCCCGGAAGTCGACGGTGGTGTGACTGAAGACGATCACGACCTGACGGACCCGTCCGGCGACGAGGACCAGCGCGATGCGCTGCGGCAGTTCCTCGGCGTGGTCGAACGCGGTCGACGCCAGCCGGGCGGCGGTCTCGTCGGCGACGCGGGCGACGTCAGCGGCGCCGACGTCGACCGGGACGCCGTCGGCGGTGACGTCGGCGGGCACCAGCAGCACCGGGTGCGTGCCGTTGTCGACGACGTCCTGGCGCAGGTCCCCGTCGACCGTGCGCAGCCGGGTGCGCAGCGAACTGTGCCGGGTGAGCAGCGCGCCGATGGCCCGCAGTACGTCCGCCGGCGCACGCCGGGGCACCGTCACCACCCGGCGCAGGTTGATGTTCGGCTGGTATTCCGGCTTGCGCAGGATGGCCATCCACAGCGCCCGCTGCCCCCAGGTGATCGGCGCGGAGGGGGTGGGCGCGGCGGTGAAGTCGACGGCGGTCCACCCGTGTGTGGTCGGGTCGGTCGGCAGAACCGTCCCCTCGATCATCGATACCGCCGATCTTGATTGCACCGTCGACTGTGGTCGGTGCACCGCCACGGTCGGCCCGGATGTTTCGACAAGTATCTGTTTGCCGGGACCGGTCTTGACCATCCATAAGAAAGGGCATTCCTATGACCGTTCGGCCGATCCGATCGACCTTCGGAAGGGTCACGCTGTCGGTGCCGCGCGGCGCGCTCCGTCACCGGACTCCCGGATGTCGTGGTCGGCGCGCCGACCACGCCTCGTACGGCCGGTCAACCGGGCCGCCACCGCCGGCTGGCCCAGCGCGATCCCGGCCAGGACGAGGGCGATGCCGCCGACCTGACGCGCGGTCAGCGTCTCGGCGGCGAGCAGGGTGCCGAGCAGCACCCCGGTCACCGGGTTCAGCAGGCCGATCAGCCCGACCGTCGCCGCGCTGAGCCGACGCAGCCCGGCGAACCAGGCGACGAAGGCGAGCGCGGTGGCGACCACCGTCACGTAGCCGAAGGCGAGGACGGCCGCGGCGTCGAGGTCCGGCGGCGCGCCCTCGACGGCGACGGCGACCGGCAGCAGGACGGCGCCGCCGGCGACGAGTTGCCACGAGGTCGACGCCAGCACGTCGACCTGGCCGCCCCACCGTTTGGTCAGGACGTAGCCGACCGACGACATGGCCATCGCGGCCACCGAGGCCAGTACGCCGACGGGGTCGACCGCGGACGTACCGGTGAACAGCATGAGGGCGACACCCACGATCCCGAGGCCGGCGCCGGCCAGGGCGGGCAGGTGCGGGCGTTCGGCGAGCAGCGCCCAGGCGATCATCATCATCGCGACCGGGGAGGTCGCCATGACGGTCGAGGCGACGCTGGTCGGCAGGACCTGCGCCGCCAGGTAGACCAGGGCGAAGAACGCGCCCATGTTCAGGGTGCCCAGCACCGCCGACCGCCACCACCACGGGCCGACCGGCAGCCGGCGCCGTACGGCGAGCAGCAGCAGGCCGGCCGGCAGGGCCCGGATCACCGCCCCGTAGAGCGCCTGGTCGGCCGGCAGGAACTGGTGGGTGACGTAGTACGTGGTGCCCCAGGCCACCGGCGCGACCGCGGTCACCAGGCTCCACCGGAGATTACCTTCCATGGAAGCAATATAGCTTCCATGGAAGGTAGGCTGTGGGCATGAGTGAGCAGCGCCTCGACCACGTCGCCCGCATCCAGCAGGAGTGGGCCCGGGAACGGCCCGACGTCGACGTGACGCCGCAGGCGGTGATCGGCCGCCTGCACCGGCTCGCCGCCCACCTGACCGAGGAACTGTGCGTCGTCTACCGCCGGCACGGCCTCAGCGAGGGCGAGTTCGACGTGCTGGCCGCCCTGCGGCGGGCCGGCGAGCCGTACGAGCGGGCGCCCGGCGAACTCGCCCACTTCACGATGGTCACCACCGGCGCCATGACCAAGCGCGTCGACCGGCTCGAACGCGACGGCCTGGTGACCCGCCGGCGGAGCACGACCGACGGGCGCGGGCGGGTCGTGGCACTGACCCCGGCCGGCCGGCGCCTGATCGACCAGGCGTTCACCGAGCACATGCGCAACGAACGCCGCCTGCTCGACACCCTCACCGCGCAGGAGGCGACCCAGTTCGAGACGATCCTCACCGCCTGGCTGGGCCGCATCGAACGGTAGCTCCGCAGACCTGTACCATAACCTATCTAGGCGGTAGGTTTAATGGGTTATTCTCGGTCGCCATTCGGAGGTTCCCATGCCACGACCGCCCATTTCCGATGGACTGGCCAGCCCGGCCGACACCCGGCGCTTCGGGGAGTACCGCATCACCCGCCGGCCCGACGATCCACGCCCGCTCTACCGGTTCGCCGACCGGATCGTCGAGGACGGCGCCGCCGGTGACCTCACCGCCCGGGCCGGGCGCTACCACCTCTACGCCGGCCGGTTCTGCCCGTGGTCGCAACGGCTGGAGATCACCCGCGCCCTGGCGAACCTCACAGAGGTCGTCACCCTGTCCTACGTGGACAACGAGCGGGACGGCCGCGGCTGGGCGTTCCGCGAGCGTTTCGGACCGGACCCCGTGAACGGCTTCAGCCTGCTGCGGCAGGCCTACGAGGCGACGGAGGAGGGCTTCGACGGGCACGTGTCGGTGCCGACGTTGTGGGACCGCGCCAGCGCCCGCGTGGCCAGCAACGACTTCAAGACCATCGGGATCGACCTCGCGACCCGGTTCCGGCGCGTCGCCGAACCGGTGACGGACACCTACCCCGAGGCACACCGGGCCGAGATCGAGGAACTGGACGCCTGGCTCGGGCCGGTCGTCAACCACGGCGTCGGCGTGGCGGCCCGGCCGGGGCCCGAGGGCGTCAAGGCCCGCGCGGCACTGCTCGACGCGTTCGCCGCCCTCGACAGCCGGCTGGCGACCCGGCGCTACCTGGTCGGACCGACCGTCACGGAGGCCGACATCCGGCTCTGGGTGACCCTGGTCCGCTTCGACGTCGGCCCCAACGCCCGGCGTTCGATCAATTCGGGCCTGCACGTCTACCCGCACCTGTGGGCGTACGCCCGGGACCTCTACACGCTGCCGGCCTTCCGGGACAGCACCGACTTCGACTCCTTCGCCGCACCCGGCGCCGAACTGCCGGACTGGCACGAACCGGCGCACCGGCCGACCGGACCGATCACCGGGCACACCGTTTCCCATTGACGATCACAGCTGACCTCGGCATTTAACGATGTTCCCATTCAAGTAATCGCCGTAACAGTTTTATCTCCCACTCAACCCATGGGAGATCATCAAGAATCGTCGCTGGCCAGCACGTTTGATCAATGGCGCAGCAAATACAGAAACCAAAACTGGGACAACCATTGACACGGCTCGTGTAATTGATGAATATCGAGCCCATGCACCGCGCGGCAGAATTTCTCGTCGCCCGCCTCGTCATCGACCTCGTGCGATACGCCGGCGGGCGGTGTCCGCGCTGACCGTCGGCGACCGGGCGGTCCGTCGACCCCGCGCCTGAGCCACCGGCGCGAGCGCCGCCCACACCACCCCGCTCCCCCGCCCCGACCGGGTCGGCGCCGCATCGCGCCGTCCCGTGCCGCCCGGCCACCGGCCGGCCCGGGGCCTTCCTGGAGGCCACGATGACCGCCCCCGCACCCGCGATCGACCGGCCCGGGCCGCCCGAGGCGCAGCCCGAGGAGAAGCCGCTGAAGGTGGTGCCGGCCCGGCATCCCTGGCGGTGGGTGGCGACCGCCGTGACACTGGTGCTGGTCGCCATGGCCGCCAACGCGTTGATCACCAATCCGGCCTGGGACTGGCACTTCGTCGGGCAGTACCTCTTCTACGAGACCGTCCTGCGGTCGGTGGGCACGACCCTGCAGCTCACCGTGCTCGGCATCGTGCTCGGCTTCCTACTCGGCACCGTGATCGCCCTCATGCGGCTGTCCGCGAGCCCGCTGCTGACCAGCGTCGCCTGGGGCTACGTGTGGCTGTTCCGCTCCGTACCGCTGATCCTGCAGCTGCTCTTCTGGTTCAACCTGGCGCTGCTGTACGACCAGATCTCGTTCGGCGTCCCGTTCGGCCCGTCGTTCGTCGCCGTCGACACGATGCACCTGATCGGGCCGATGACCGCCGCGACGCTGGGCCTGGCCCTGCACCAGGCGGCCTACGCCGCCGAGATCGTCCGGTCCGGGTTCCTCTCGGTCGACCAGGGCCAGCTGGAGGCGGCCGCCGCGCTCGGCATCCCGCGGGGCCGCCAGGTGCGGCGGATCCTGCTGCCGCAGGCGATGCGGAGCATCATCCCCAACGCCGGCAACGAGATCATCGGAATGGTCAAGGGGACCTCGGTCGTCTACATCATGGCCATCCCGGAACTCTTCTACCAGGTGCAGGTGATCTACGCCCGCAACGGCCGGGTCATCGCGCTGCTGCTGGTCGCGGCGATCTGGTACCTGCTGTTGACCACCGTCCTGTCGGTCGTGCAGTACCACGTCGAACGGCACTACGCCCGGGGCGCCGTACGGACGCTCCCGCCGACGCCGGTGCAACGGATCCGCCGGCTCGTCGCCACCGCGACGGCGGCCCGGCGGCAGCGCCGCGCCGGCCGGGAACAGCTCGCCGCGGACCTGGCGGGTGAGCGGTGAGCGCCCCGCAGCGGCCGATGGTGGAGCTGCACGGCATCCACAAGAGCTTCGGCCCACTCGAGGTGCTGCGCGGGGTCGACCTGCGGGTCCGCGCCGGCGAGGTGGTGGTCGTGCTGGGCCCCTCCGGCTCCGGCAAGTCGACGCTGCTGCGCTGCGTCAACCACCTGGAGAAGGTCAACCGCGGCTCGGTACGCATCGACGGCGAGCTGATCGGCTACCGGCGTACCGGCAACCGGCTGCGCGAACTGAAGGAACGGGAGATCCTGCGGCAGCGCACCCACATCGGGTTCGTCTTCCAGAACTTCAACCTCTTCCCGCACCTGACCGCGCTGGAGAACGTCGCCGAGGCACCGGTGTCGGCGCAGGGCCGGCCCCGGCGGGAGGTGCTCGAACTCGCCGCCGAACTGCTCGACCGGGTCGGGCTGGCGGACAAGGCCGACGCCTATCCGCGCCGGCTGTCCGGCGGGCAGCAGCAGCGGGTCGCGATCGCCCGCGCCCTGGCGCTACGCCCCAAGGTGCTGCTCTTCGACGAACCGACCTCCGCCCTCGACCCGGAACTGGTCGGCGAGGTGCTCGAGGTGATGAAGGACCTGGCCCGGGCCGGCACCACGATGGTCGTCGTCACGCACGAGGTCGGCTTCGCCCGCGAGGTCGCCGACACCGTCGTCTTCCTGGACGGCGGCGTGATCGTCGAGCAGGGCCCACCCGACGAGGTGCTCGACCGGCCGAAGCACGAACGGACCCGCGCGTTCCTGGCGAAGGTCCTGTGACCCACCGATCCCCCTCTCCAAGGAGTCCGCATGTCCCGTAACCGACCTCGCCGGGTCGTCGCGCTGGCCCTGACCGCGCTGCTCGCACTGGCCGCCTGCGGAGCGCCCGACGACGAGCCCGTCGCCACCACCGGCGAGCAGGCCGGGTCGACGGTGATCAACACCAGCCCGGACCAGAAGCGGATACGTAGCACGAAGGTCGACGCCATCGCGGCCAAGGTGCCCGCGGCCGTCGCGGCGGACGGCAGGCTCAACGTCGGGATCAGCGCCGGCACGACACCGCCGCTGTACTTCCGGGCCGACGACGACCGCACCCTGATCGGGGCCGAACCGGACATCGCCCAGTTGGTGGCCGACGTACTGGGGCTGGAACTCGACCTGCAGCCGACCTCCTGGGACAACCTGTTCCTCGCGGTCCGCTCCGGGCAGAACGAGGTCGGCTTCTCCAACATCACGGTGACCGAGGAACGCAAGGACATCTACGACTTCGCCACCTACCGGGTCGACTCGCTGGGCTGGGAGGTCCGCATCGACGGCGGCATCGACAAGATCGAAAAGCCGGCCGACATCGCCGGCCTGAACGTCTCGGTCGGGTCCGGTACCAACCAGGAGGAGGTCCTGTTGCGCTGGGACGCGCAGAACAAGGCCGCCGGCCTCGCCCCGGTGAACATCACCTACTACCAGACCTCGACCGACTACCAGCTCGCCCTGCTGTCCGGCCGGATCGACGCGTACTTCGGGCCGAACCCGTCGGTCGCCTACCACGCCGCGGTCAGCGGCAAGACCAAGGTCGTCGGGATCGTCCCCGGCGGCGGCGAGGTACCCGCCCAGATCGCGGCGATGACGCAGAAGGGCAACGGGTTCGCCGAGGCGCTGAGCGCGGCACTGAACGCGGTCATCCAGGACGGCACGTACGCCCAGGTCCTGGCCCGCTGGGGGCTCGGCGACGAGGCGATCCCCACCTCGCAGGTCAACCCGCCCGGGCTCCCCAGGAGCTGACCCGATGACGGCACGACGACTGACGGTCCGCTACACCAGCCCGGCCGATCCGGCGGCCCGTCCGCTGCTCGACGAGCTGACCCACGAATACCGGACCCGCTACGGGCCGAACGAGGAGATGACGCGGTATCCGGCCGGCGACTTCGCCCCGCCGCACGGCGCCTTCCTGCTGCTGCTCACGGCGGACGGCACGGCCGTGGCCGGTGGCGCCTTCCGCCGGTACGACCGCGAGACCGCCGAGATCAAGCGGGTGTGGACCGACTCGGCGCACCGCCGCCAGGGGCTGGCCCGGCAGGTGATGCGCGAACTGGAGGCCGAGGCGGTCCGCCGCGGATACCGCCGCATCTGGCTGACGACCGGACCGCGCCAGCCGGAGGCCGAGGCGCTCTATCTGCACCTGGGCTACCAGCCCCGGTACGACCTCGACGCCGACCGGACGAGCCTGCCGTACCTGCCGTTCGAGACGCACCTGCCGCTGTCCACGGCGGAGCTCTTCGGGCCGGAGCTGACCCGGTAGCCGCACGCCACCGGTGGCCCGCCGAACGTGCGTGGCGGGCTACCGGTGCCCGGGCTCCGGCCGCGGTCCCGGCCCGGCCCCGGGCAGGACGGCGCGTAGGAGGTGTTCGAGCCGGGGCCGTACGTGATCGCCGGCCCGGCCCTGGCCGGCAAAACCCCACCAGGCGAGTTCGCCCTGCCACAGCGACACCAGCAGCCGTCCGACCGGGCGGTCCGCGCCACCGGTGCCGCCGATCGCGGCGTCGACCGCGGTCTCCAGGCGGTGGAGCCAGGCGAGCCCGCGGGCCCTCGTCGCCGACCGGCGGAGGTCTTCGCGCAGGAGCACCAGCCCGTCCACGTAGCCGCCGCCGTCGTAGTCCCCGCTGAGTTCGACCAGCAGGTCCACGGCCCCCTCGGGACCGGGTGCCATGGCGGCGACGGCCCGCTCCGTCCGCGCCTCCAGACGGTCCCAGGCGCGGGCGAGCGCCGCCGCGACCATGGCCTCCTTCGTCCCGAACCGCTGGACCAGGGTCGCCGGGGCGAGCCCCGAGGCGGCCGCGACCGCCGCGAAGGACGGTGCCCCGCCGACTTGTTCGATCAGGCCCAGGACGTCGTCCAGGATCTGCTCGTCAGGAACTGATTTGCGGCGCGGCATGCCACCACTATATAAACGAACGGTCGTTTACAAAAGAGTGGGGGCACAGTCCGATGCATGAGTCGCAGATCGTCGCTCTGGTGGCGGGTGGCACCCGTGGGGCCGGGCGCGGCATCGCCGTCGAACTCGGGGCGATCGGCGCCCGGGTCTACGTGACCGGACGCACGAGCGGAACGCAGCGGTCGGAGTACGGCCGCCCCGAAACCATCGAGGAGACCGCCGCCATGGTCGACGCCGCCGGCGGCATCGGCATCCCGGTCCGCGTCGACCACCTCGTCCCGACCGAGGTCGCCGCGCTGGTCGACCGGATCCGCGCCGAGACCGGCCGGCTCGACGTACTGGTCAACGACATCTGGGGCGGCGAATACCTGACGGAGTGGAACACCCCGGTCTGGAAGCACGACCTGGACAAGGGGCTGCGCCAGCTACGGCTGGCCGTCGACACCCACCTGATCACCGCGCACCACGCGCTGCCGCTGCTCATCGAGCGGCCCGGCGGCCTGCTCGTCGAGATGACCGACGGCACCGCCGAGTACAACGCCGGCAACTACCGGCTGTCGCCGTTCTACGACCTCGCCAAGACCGCCGTCGGCCGGCTCGGCTGGGCGCACGCCAAGGACCTCGCCCCGTACGGCGCCACCGCCGTCACGCTCACCCCCGGCTGGATGCGGTCGGAGATCATGCTCGACATGTTCGGCGTCACCGAGGAGAACTGGCGGGACGCCCTCGAGCGGGAACCGCACTTCGCCATCTCGGAGACGCCCCGGTTCGTCGGTCGGGCCGTCGCCGCCCTGGCCGCCGACGCCGACCGGGCCCGGTGGAACGGGCGGTCGCTGTCCAGCGGCGGGCTCGCCGCCGAGTACGGCTTCACCGACCTCGACGGCTCCCGGCCGGACTGCTGGCGTTACATCGTCGAGGTCCAGGACGCCGGTAGGCCCGCCGACGTCACCGGCTACCGCTGACCGCCGCCCGGGTCAGCCCGCCCGGGGGTCGGTGACCGGGGCGTCCGGGTCGATCTCCCGTACGACCCGGGCCGGGTTGCCGACCGCGACGACGTTGGCGGGCAGGTCCTTGGTGACGACCGCGCCCGCACCCACCACCGTGTTCTCGCCGATCGTCACGCCCGGCAGCACGATGACCCCGCTGCCGAGCCAGACGTTGTCGCCGATGGTGATCGGCCTGGCGGCCTCCCACTTCTGTCGGCGGAGCACCGGCTCGATCGGGTGGGTGGGCGTCAGGAGCTGGACGTTCGCCCCGATCTGGACGTCGTCGCCGATGGTGATCGCGGCGACGTCCAGCGCGACCAGTCCGAAGTTGGCGAAACAGCGGGCGCCGATGCGGATCTGCCCGCCGTAGTCGACCCGCAGCGGCGGCCGGATCTCGGTGCCCTCGCCGATCTCCCCCAGCAGCTCGGTCAGCAGCCGGCGCCGCTCGTCGGCCGCCGGCAGCGGGTTCGCGTTGTACGCGTCCATCAGCCCGGACGCCCGGTGGAGCAGTTCTCCCAGTTCGGGATCCTCGGCGAGGTAGAGGTCACCGGCGAGCATCCGCTCCCGCATGGACCGACCGTCAGTCATGCGTACGATCGTACACAGACGGCCGGCCGGTCAGGGCCGGAAACCGGTCCGGTCCGCGTCGGTGATCTCGCGCAGCACCCGGGCCGGGTTGCCGGCGGCGACCACGCCGGACGGCACCGGTTTCGTGACCACGCTGCCGGACCCGACGATCGAGCCGGCCCCGATCGTGACCCCCTGGTTGATCGTGACGTCGCCGCCGATCCACACCCGGTCGCCGATCACGACCGGCCTGGCGTAACAGGCGCCGGCGGCACGTTCGGCCGGGTCGATCGCGTGGTTCGCGGTGTAGATGCCGACCCGCGGCCCGAAGAGCACGTCGTCGCCGATGGTGATGCCGCCGCCGTCGAGCATGACGCAGTCGAAGTTGGCGTAGAAGTTGTCGCCGATGCGGATGTTGAACCCGAACTCGCAGCGGAACGTCGGCTCGAAGTGGCAGTCGCGGCCGACGGCGGCCAGGAGCCGGCGCAGGAGCCGTTCGCGGTCGGCCTGCGGCCGCCCGAAGCTGGCGTTGTACTCGTCGGTCAGCAGCACCGTCCGCCGCCGGGCCTCGACCAGTTCCGCGGCGGTGTCGTCGTACATCCGGCCGGCGAGCATCCGGGCGCGGAGCGCGTCGAGTCCGGCGGGCGCCGGCCCGGTGGCCCCGTCCCGCCGCCCGGCCACCGGACCGGCCGTGATCCGCTCGACGGCGTCGACGGTCAGCGCGCGGTCGGCCGGGGTGGTGTCGAGCGCCCGGTGAATGATCAACCCCTCGATGAGCGCATCCAGCTGCCGGGCCGTCGCCGGGTCGAAGTGGCGTTCCAGGATGTCGCGGCTGCGCCGCATCCAGGCCCGGGTCAGCTCCCGGTAGGCGGGTTCGCGGGCGGCGAGGGTGTACAGCTCGTGGGTCAGCACGAGGTCGCGGGGGTTGACCGGGTCGTCGTGGTGGATGACGTCGACCACGACGGCACGGGCCTCGTCGAGGTCGCGGGCCGCGGCGAGCCGTTCCTCGAACCGGGCGCTCACCGTGCCGGCGAACCGCGTGAACGCCTCGCGGAGCAGCTCGCCCATCCCCTCGAAGTGGTAGGTCATCGAGCCGAGCGGGACGTCGGCGCGCTGGGCGACCTTGCGGTGCGAGATGCCGGCGACGCCCTCCTCGGCGATCAGGGCGAGCGCCGCGTCGATGATGCGGTCCCGGCGTTCCGGATCCACCCGTCGTGTCCCCATGCCGGTCAGCCTAGGCGGCCCGGTCCGCACCACCCGCACCGCCGATGCGTACGAACGTACGTGTCGGCGACGCGGGCGGCTCGACGTCCCCCGGCAGCGGCTCCCGCGACGTTGAACCTGACGTTGCGTCATGTCGTAGCTTTCCGCGCATGAGCCGACCGGAACCGCGCCTGTGGTCGGTCGGCGCGCTCGCCCGCGCCGCCGGCGTCACCGTCCGCACGCTGCACCACTACGACCGGACCGGGCTGGTGCCCTGCTCGGGGCGCACCGGAAGCGGGCACCGCCGCTACACCGGGGACGACGTCACCCGCCTCTACCGCGTACTGGCACTGCGCGGGCTCGGCCTGCCGTTGCCCGAGATCGAGGCGGTGCTCGCCACCGACGACCCGACCTCGCTGCTCGCCACCGCCCGCCTGCACCGGAAACGGGTCCGCGAACAGCTCGCGCACGCGCGACGCCTGCACGGCCGGCTCGACGAGGTTATCGACCAGCTCGAACACGACCGCGCCCCCTCGACCGACGACCTGCTCGACACCCTGGAGACGATGGCCATGACCGTCCGCCTCACCCGCGTCTACACCCGCACCGGCGACGACGGCCGGACCCACCTCGCCGACCTGAGCCGGGTGTCGAAGACCGATCCGCGCGTCGAGGCCGGCGGTGCGGTCGACGAACTGACCGCCGCCGTCGGCGTCGCCCTGGCCGTGCCCGACCTGCCCGACGGGTACGCCGGTTGGCTGCGGCAGATCCAGAACGACCTGTTCGACATCGGCGCCGACCTCAGCCGCCCCGGCGGCGGGCCGACGCCGGACGAGGGACCCCGCGTCGACGGGTCGTACGTCACCTGGCTGGAGGAGATCTGCGACCGGGTCAACGCCGGCCTGCCCGCACTGCGGTCGTTCGTGCTGCCCGGCGGCACGCCGCCGGCGGCGCAGCTGCACGTGTGCCGTACCGTCTGCCGGCGCGCGGAGCGGCGGGCGCTGGCCGTACCCGACGTGAACCCGCAGCTGACCCGGTATCTCAACCGGCTCTCCGACCTGCTGTTCATCCTCGCCCGGGCCGCCGCCAACGGTGGCCCGGAGGTGCTGTGGCAGCCCGGACGCCGGCCCGTCACCCCCTGACATCACCGGGCCGGCCGGCTCACGCCAGGGCGTGGACGATGTCCCGGGTCGCCGGATAGAGATCCCGGTACGCCGCATACCCGCGCCGGTAGGCGTCGGCGGTCGCCGGATCCGGTTCGACCCGGCCGGCGAAGCGCGTCCAGTCGTCGTCCCGCCCGACGAGTCCGGCGGCGAGCCCGGCGAGGTAGGCGTCGCCGTAGCTCGCCCCGATCGTCTGCTCCGGGATCAGTTGCGGCCGCCCGGTGACGTCGGAGACGATCCGGGTCCACAGCGAGCGTGCCCCGCCGCCGACCGCGATGACCCGGTCCGGCGCCGCCAGCAGCCCGGCCATCTCGTCGAGGTGGTGCCGCACCGCGTACGCGGTCCCCTCCAGCACCGCCCGGTAGAGGTGCCCGCGCCCGTGGTCGAGGGTCAGCCCGGCGACGACACCGCGCGCCTTCTCGTCGAACAGCGGGGTCCGTTCACCGGCGAAGTACGGCAGCACGACCAGGCCGTCGGCACCGGCGGGTACGGCGTCGGCCTCGGCGGTCAGGCGCTCGTAGCCGGGGCCGCCGGTCAGGTCACGCAGCCACTCGACGACGGCGCCGGAGGTGGCCGTGCCGCCGGCGACGCAGAAGCTGCCGGGGAAGACGCCGGCGGTCGCCCACATGCGGGGGTGGACCACCGGTTCGGGCACCACCCGGGTGAGGAACATCGTGGTGCCGTACATCAGCATCAGGTCGCCGGGCCGGGTGGCGCCGACGCTGACGGCCTCGGCCCAGGCGTCGACGGTGCCGGCGGTGACCGGGATGCCGGCGGGCAGGCCGGTGGCGGCGGCCGCGGCGGCGGTCACCGTGCCGGCGGTCTCGGCCGGCCACAGCAGCCGGGGCAGTTCCAGCCCGGGCGCGATCTCCGCGGCCAGGTCGTCGAGCCACGCCTGCGCGTGCAGGTCGTAGAGCGGGTCGCTCTGGCTCGCCGAGTGGTGGTCGAAGACGTACTCGCCGGTGAGCCGGTGGACCAGGAACGAACTGGCCATGAAGAACCGGCGGGTGTCGGCCCAGACGGCGGGCTCGTGCCGCCGGATCCAGGCCAGTTTCGGGCCGACCGCCTGGCTGGTGAGCCGGTTGCCGCCGCGCCGGACGATCTCGGCGGCGCCGATCGCGGCGGTCAGCTCGGCGATCTCGGCGGTGGCCCGGGTGTCGACGCCGTACAGGATCGCCGGGCGCAGCGGCCGCCCGTCGGCGGTCGCCGGCAGGACGCACGGGCCGATGCCGCTGACCGCCACCGCGGCGACCGGTCCGGGCGCCACCGCGAGCAGGTCCGCGACGATGGCGACGAAGTCCGCCCACCAGACCGCCTCGGGGTCGTGCTCCACCCACCCCGGCCGGGGCCGCGCGACGCCGTGCGGACGCGTCGCGGTGGCCAGCACGGTCCCGGCCGGGTCGGTGAGCACCCCCTTGCTGCTCGACGTGCCGATGTCGACACCGAGCAGGCAGGGTTCACCGGCCATCGGCGGGCCCCGCGTCGCAGCCGTGCAGGCGGATCTGCGGCAGGCCGGTGACCTCCCGGTCGTACTCGCGGTCGATGCGGATGTCGGTCAGCTCCTGGAGGAAGACCTCGCCCTGGCTCCAGATGGTGGCCCGGAAGACGTGGCCGCCGCGGACGTTGCCGCCGGCCTCGGAGAACAGGGCGTGGCAGTGCGCCCAGAGCTTGCCGTCGAGGGTGGTGACGTTGCCCTGGATGGAGAGGATCTCCATCGGGCGCTGGAGCACGACGGTGTCGATCTCGTCGGCGAACTCGTGCTCGCGGTGGATCGGCAGGGTCGTGATGTCGCGCGGATTGCGCAGGTAGACCTCCTGGATGGTGCCGATCACCGAGAGGATGACGGCGGTGTGCACGCCGTGGTCGCGGCAGACCTGCTCGATCGAGTCGGTCAACTGGGCGCCGGGCTTGATGCTCGCGGCGATCACCCGGCCGTTGCCGGCGGCGCGGCTGACGACGGTGGGTACGGTGCTGGTCATGGTGCCTCCCGGGGTGTTGGTCACTTGACGCTGCCCATCGTCATTCCGGTGACGATGTGCCGCTGCGCGGCGAGGGTGAGGACGAAGACGGGCAGCATGATGATCGAGGCGTAGGCCATCATCGGCCCCCAGTCCAGGGACGCCTCGTGGACGAAGTTGAAGACGGCGACCGGCAGGGTGCGGCTGTCGCCGTCGGAGAGGATGAGCGCCATCTTGAAGTCGTTCCAGGAGAAGATGAACGCGAGGATGCCGGCGGTGAGCATGCCGGGTCGGGTCAGCGGCACGGCGATCCGCCAAAACGTCTCCAGCTTCCCGCACCCGTCGACCTGCGCCGCGTCGTAGACCTCCTCGGGCAGGGCGGCGAAGAAGTTCACCATGATGAAGACGGTGAGCGGGAACGTGATGATGACGTGCGACAGGATCAGCGCCGGGTAGGTGCCGACCATCCGCAGCGCGGTGAACGCGACGAAGAACGGCACCAGGTAGGCGACGCCGGGCAGCAGCCGGGCGGTCAGCAGCGACAGCGACAGCTTGGTCTGCCGGTAGCGGGCGATGCTGTACGCCGCCGGCACGCCGATCGCCAGCCCGAGCAGGCTGGAGCAGGCGGCGACGACCAGGCTGTTGGTCATGTAGCGGCCGAACGGGGTGCGGGTCAGCGCGTCCCGGTAGTTGTCCAGCGTGGGTGTGAAGTCGAACCACTTCGGCGGGATCGAGTAGATGTCGACCTGCTGCTTGAACGACGAGGTCAGCATCCAGAAGAACACGAACAGGGCCGGGGCGAGCGCGACGGTGAGGGCGACGGCAAGCCCGATCCGGCCGAGGATCGACCCCCGCCTGCGCCGGGGGCGGGCCGCCGGCCGGGCGGCCGGCTTCGCGGTCGGTCGGTGCGGGGTCAGGGTCTGGGACATCGGTTCACCCCTGGTCGGTACGGGCCCGGAGGCGGGTGAAGACGATCGCGACGACGAAGACCAGCAGGGTCAGCCAGACCAGCAGCATCGACCCGTACCCGAAGTGCAGGTAAGACAGGCCCTGCTTGAAGGCGTACAGGTTGAGGGTCTCCGACGCGGTGCCGGGACCGCCGTCGGTGATGACTTTGATGATGTCGAACGTCTTGATGGCGTCGATGAGCCGGAAGAGCGCGGCGACGAGGATGACCGGGCTCAGCAGCGGCAGTGTGACACTGACGAAGGTACGGATCGGTCCGGCGCCGTCGACCTTGGCGGCCTCGAACGGTTCCTGCGGCAGGGCGGCCAGCCCGGCCAGCACGATCAGCATCACCAGCGGCGTCCACATCCAGGTGTCCACGATGGCCAGTGCCGGGATGACGAGGTTGGCGTCGCTGATCCACAGCAGGGTCGGTCCGCCGACGGACTGCACGATGTAGTTGAGGATGCCGATGGTCGGGTCGAACATCATCTTCCAGACGAGGGCGACGGCGGCCGGCGTCGCGATCATCGGGAACATGAAGAGGGTCCGGGCCATTCCGCGGCCGGGGAACCGCTGGTGGAACAGCAGCGCCGCCCCGACACCGAGGACGACCTGCAGGCCGACCGAGAGCGTGACGAAATAGACGGTGCGCCAGATGCTGCCCCAGAACTGGCCGTCGGTCAGCGACCGGGTCAGGTTGTCGAGGCCGACGAACTCCGGTGGGCGCAGGCCGCCGGACCACTCGTGGAAGCTGAGATAGATGGTGTAGCCGATCGGGAACGCCAGCATCGCCACGACGACGATCAGCGCGGGCGCCGGCAGGATGTAGCGGTCGTAGCGGTCCAGGACGTCGAGCAGCCTGCGGCGTGGGGCCGGCTGCGGGGCCGGAGCCTTCGGCGTGGGCCGTGGTGGGCTTTCGGTGGTCTGGGCCATCGGGACCAGGTCCTCCCTTGCGGGGTCCGTGGCCGGAGGCGGGGGCCTCCGGCCACGGCCGGTGACTAACGCATCGCGTCGAGCAGACCCTGCAGCTTTTCGTTCTGCTGGTCCGCCGTCCGCTTCAGTTCGGCGCCGGTCTGGCCCTCCAGGCCCTTGTTGGCGACCAGCCCGGCGATCTCGCGGGCCTCGACACCGGGGGTCACGGGCGGGTTCATCCGGGCCCGTGCCGTCTCGGTGCTGGTGAGTACGACCTGGGTGAACTCGGGCGTCTTGTCGGCCTGCTTGAACTCCGGCGACTCCCACGCCGAACCGCGCGGGCTGGGCCAGCCGGTGAGCTTCAGGTCGAGGTTCATCTGCTTGCTGGTGGCCCACTGGATGAAGTACCAGGCGGCGTCGCCCTTCTCTGAGAAGGGGTTGATGCCGTAGCCCCAGCCGCCGATGAACGGCGCCGCGTCGCAGTCGGCGCGCGGGACGGTGGTGTAGCCGACGTTGCCGGCCACCCGGGACTTGGTCGGGTCCTCGAGGTCCTTGACGAACAGGTTCACGTCCAGGAACGCGAAGACGTTGCCCTGCGCGAACTGCTGCGACGGTACGGGCCAGTCGAAGCCGGCGATGCCGGGCGGGCCGTACTTGCTGCCGAGCTGGCCGTAGACCTCGTACGCCTTGAGCGCCTCGGGGGTGTTGATCGCCGCCTTGCCGTCGGTGACCCACTCGCCGCAGTGCGCGTACAGGAAGGACGAGAACGGGGTGGTGGTCTGGTACGGGATGCCGCGCAGCGCGAAGCCGTACGTCCGGTTGCCCGGGTCGTGCACCGCCGCGGCGGCCGCCTCCCACTCGGCGAACGTGGTCGGCACCGGAAGCCCGGCCTTCGCCAGCAGGTCCTTGCGGTAGTAGACCAGGTCGGTCTGCATCTCCCACATGACGGTGACGGTCTGTTCCTCGACTGTCATCGCCTTGCGGATGCCGGCGCCGAAGTCCTCGAAGTCGTACTCCGGGTCGGTCACGCCCGGGTTCGACAGGTACGGGCCGAGGTCGGTGTACCAGCCGTTCTTGGCGAACTGCAGGCCGTCGACCTCGGGGAAGGTCGCCATGACGTCGAAGTCCGAGGCCCGTGAGGTGAGCCGGACCGGCAGGTTCTGCCGGTAGCTGGTGACGTCGGAGCCCTCGATCTCGACGGTGATGCCGGTGAGTTCGGTGAACTCGGCGAGTCCGGCGCGCAGGCTCTCGACCTGGCCGGTGTCGGCGACGTACACCTTGATCGACTGACCGTCGTAGCGCTTCCAGTCGAAGGTGTCACCGGTGTATTCCGGACCCTGGTTTCCGCCGCCGCCCCCGCCGCAGGCGGTGAGGGCCAGGGCCGCGGTCAGGGCTATGGCGACGGTTCTTGCTATCGAGCGTTTCATGTCTGATCTCCTGACGAGAAGACCGGTTCTGCGGGGGCACCGTCGTCGGCCGAGACCTGGGCGACCACGGTGCAGGGGACCTCGCCGACGCCCTGGACGGGCAGCGGGGCGAGGGTGAGCCGGACCCGGCGCCCGCTGAGGGCACCGCATCCGACGAGGCCGGCGACGGTCCAGACGGATCCGGTCAGGGCCAGGGTGGCGGCCCAGTCCTGCCGTACCTTCTCCGGCCGGTAGTGGGCGAGGTAGGTCTTCGCGGCGTCCGACGGGAAGACCGGACGCAGCCAGGGCCGCAGTTCGGTCCACTCGGTGCGGGCGTGCTCGCCGCCCGGCCGGTCGAGATAGACGCAGTCGGTGAGCAGCAGGTCGGACGAGTTGCGGCCGAGGAGTTCGCCGAGGGTCCGGGCCGCCTCGACGCTCAGGTGCGGGCTGTCGAGATAGAACTCCTCGGTGGTGAACCGGGCCGGGTCGTCGCCCCAGCCGGTGACGAGGACGACCGCGTCACCGGTACGCAGGTCGGCGGCGGCCAGGGCCGCGGTGACCTGGTCGGCGGAGATCTCGCCATCCGGTCCGGGCGGGCAGTCGACGACGACCGCGGCCCGGTTGACCAGCCGCTCCGGCGGGAACTGGTCGGTGGTGGCGCCGGCCGGGGAGCCGAGTGCCGGTCCCAGCAGCCGGGTCGCGGAGCCGCTGCCCATCGTGATGTGGAAGAGGTTCGCGCCGTTGTACGTCAGCGTCGCGATCTCCTCGGTCCGGTACGGCGCCTCCCACGGGAAGAGGCTGCCGGCCGGCGACTCGGTGGTGATCGGGCGGGTCAGGTTGATCGTCTTGGTAACCATCAGGCGTCTCCCGCCTCGTCGCCGTCCACGGCCAGTACGGTGCACGGAGCCCCTTCGGCTCCGGCGAGGAACAGCGGCAGGACGGTGACCCGTACCCGCTTGCTACGCAGGGCGCCGCAGTTGGCGACCGCGGCGACCGGGGACATCGCGAGGTGCAGCACGACCGACGACCCCCAGTCGGGTGCGCCGCCGCCGGCACCGCGCGCCGGGGTGTAGTGCCGCATGTAGATGCGGGCCTGCTGGGACGGGAACGGCGGGCGGTCCCACGGCTTGCGCGACGCCCACTCCGGGAACATGAAGCCCTCGCCGAGGTTGCCGATGTAGGCGCAGTCGGTCAGCATCAGGTCGCTACCGCGTTCGGTCATCACCTCGGCCAGCCGCTTGGCGCCGTCGAGCGAGAAGTGCGGGCTGGTGGTGGCGTACTCGTCGCCGATGGCGCGGTAGCGCTCGTCGTCGCCCCACCCGGTGCGCAGCAGCACGGCGTCGCCGTCGCGGTAGTCGGGGTCCTTGACCAGGGCCCGGTCGATGTCGTCGGGCTCGATCTCCTCGCCGGCCTGCTTCGGGATGTCGATGACGACCGTCTCGCGGTTGACCAGCGTGCCGTAGTCGAGTTCGTGGATCCGGGGCGCGTCGTCGTCGTAGCAGGCGCCGAGCATGAGCCGCGTCCCGGCCTCGCTGTGGAAGCTCATCTGGTGGGTCGCCACGCCCTGCCGCTCATGGGTGGTCACCGGGGTGAGTTGGAACGGGGAGTCCCAGGCCCACACGTTGCCGACCGGCATGAAGGGATAGAGCGGCAGTGTCAGGTTGACTGTTCTCATCGGGCCTCGCAGATTTCGGGTACGGTCCGGGAGCCGGGCCTGGTCGGGCCGGCCGGGTGGGTGCGTTCGGGAGCCGGTCAGTGGCCGGCGGCGCCCTGCGGGAAGGACAGCCGGGGCTGTCCGGCCGCCCAGCGGCGACGCTGGTCGGCCATCACTCCGCCGACCAGATAGACGTGTTCGATGACCTGCTCGGAGATGGCCTCGGCGTCGCCGGCGCGGACCACGTCGAGCAGGATCCGGTGCGGTTCCGCGATGTCCTGCACGCCGAGGGTGGGGCCGACCATGTTGAGCCACATGCGGAACAGCACGTGCTGCTCGTCCCAGGCCTTCATGACCCGGGGCAGGCCGCACGGCTCGCAGAGGGCACGGTGGAAGCGGTAGTCGAGGTCGGCGATCCGGCGGGCGTCCCCGGCCACCGACGCCTCGTGCATCTGGTCGATCAGGTCCTCGAGGCCGGCCACGTCGGACGGTCGCAGGCGCGGTGACGCCTGCTGGTACGCCAACGTCTCCAGCACCGTCCGGATCATGTGCAGTTCGTGGACGTCGTCCTCGGTGAGCTGGACGACGCGGGTGGTGCGCGCGGACTCCTCGACGAGCAGGCCGTCGCGCTTCAGCAGCCAGATCGCCTCGCGCAGCGGGGCCCGGCTGACGCCGAGCTGCCGGGCCAGCGCCTCCTCCACGATGCGGGTGCCCGGTGCCAGGGTGCCGTCGAGGATCGCCGTCCGTAGCACGTCGTACGTCGACTCGCTCAGGACGATCTTCTGCGGCACCCGCAGCGCGGCGACGGACGACGTGGGTTCGGCTGGCTTGACCATGCGACAACCTTCCGGAGGGCCTCCCGGACTCGGTGAAGTCCGGGGATTTATCGTCGACGGTGTACGGTAGACGGAAACGTAGCCGTAACAAGAACGACCGTCAAGAGGTCCGGCGCGGACATCTTCGAAGACAAATTCCCTGGTAGACGCAGTGTGAGCGCAGGAGCGACGCCAAGCGATCACCGATCTGCGACACATGCCCGTAACACGGACGGGAGGACCCCAACCGCTAATCGGTGGCTCGCGGGCCGCCGGCACCCCTACCCTCGACCGGCCCGGCCCGGCACGCCGGAGGGCGCCCGACGGTCGTACGGCGAGGAGGGTCGGTGCGCACCAGCGAGGAGATCTACCACCGGGCGCGGTGGGATCCACGGTTCGACCCGGCCCGGTTCGTCATCGGAGTCAACGTGCGCGGCCGGGAGCCGAAACGGATCCCGCTGCCGGCGTTCGTGCCCGGCGGAGACATCCCCTGGCACCGGGTGCTCTTCGTCGAGGCGGACGGCGAGCTCGTCTGGGACCGGGCGACCGGCCTCGACCGGATCGACTCGACACCGGCCGGCCGGGTACGGGCGCCGCGCCGGCTCCGCGCGCCGTTCTTCGCCGCGACCACCCCGCACGCCTTCGATCCGGTCGACGGCTGGGTTCCGGCCCCGGGCTCGCCCGCCGCCCCGACCACCCGGCTGCGGATCCTGACCTGGAACACGCTGTGGGACCGCTACGACAGCGACCGGATCGACACCGCGCGGCGGCGCCCACTGCTGCTGACCGCGCTGGAGCGGGCCGACGCCGACGTCATCGCCCTGCAGGAGGTGGAACGCGACCTGCTGACCGGACTGCTGGGCGCCGACTGGGTGCGCGCCGGCTACACCATCGGCACCGACCCGGCCGGCGACGACGTCGACGAGGGTGGTGTGCTGCTGCTCAGCCGGCTGCCGGTGCGCGAGGCCGGCCGGCACGTGTTGGGTCCACACAAGACGGTCACCGCGATCACCGTCGACTGTGCCACCGGGCCGGTCGTCGTGGCCGCCGTACACCTGAGCAGCGACCGGGCGAAGGACGGCCCGGGACGCCGGGGCGGCGAACTCGCCCGCCTCGCCGAAATGTTGTCCACAACGGACTGTCAGGTGGTGCTGGCCGGGGATTTCAACGACGGCGGCGACACCCCGCAACGTACGCTCGGGCTGCGCGACGCCTGGACCGACGTACACGGACCGGCGGACCGTACGGTGACCTTCGACCCGGCGGTCAACCCGCTGGCCGCCGTCTCGTCACTGAGCGGACGGGCGTCGAGACTGGACCGGGTCCTGCTGGGCCCCGGAGAGCTCCGGGCGGCCGCCGCCACCCTCGTCGGCGACACCCCGGTCGACGGGCTCTTCGCGTCCGACCACTTCGCGGTGTCGGTCGACCTGGCCGTGGAGACCCCGCCGGCCGACGCGCTGGACCTGCCGCCGACCGCCCGTACGGCCCTGGCCTGGCTCCCGCCCGAGGAGCTGTGGCCGGCGATCCAGCGGATCCGGGCCGAACACGATCCGCAGGTCGACCGCTGGCCGCCACACGTCAACCTGCTCTTCGGCTTCGTCCCCGAGTCGGCGTTCGAGGACGCCGCGCCACTGCTGTCGGCCGTCGCGGCGGCGTCGGCGCCGTTCCCCGTACGGCTGGCCGGGGTGCGGACCTTCGCACACCGCGACGACGCCACGGTCTGGCTGGATCCGGCCGCCGCCGACCCGGCACCGTGGGCCGCGCTCCGGGACGCGCTGGCCCGCCGCTTCCCGCGCTGTCGAGGGCGGTCGGAGGGATACACCCCGCACCTGACGCTCGGCCGCGGTTCCGCCACGGACCGGATCGCGGCCGAAGCCGACCGGATCGGCGGGACGTCGGCCCGGGTCGACGAGATCGTGCTGCTCTCCCGCCGCGGCGACGGGCCGATGCGGCCCCGGGCCGTCGTCTCGCTCGGCACGGGCGCGGTCCGCTGGCTGCCGGAACCCGGCACACCGGCCGGCTCCCTGGTGAACGGGCGTGGGGTGACCGAGCGGATCCAGGCGGCGCTCGGCACCGTCCACGTCACCGGCTCACGCCGCCTCGGATGCGCGCTGCCCGGCGCCGACCTCGACCTCGTCGCCGCGCTGCCGGGCGGTCCCGACCTCACGAACGTGCTTGCCCGGCTGGCAACGGCCCTCCCCCACGCGTCGTCGGTGCGCCCCGTCGTCGGGGCCCGGGTGCCCGGGCTGCGGCTGCACACCGACGGGCTCGACGTCGACCTCGTCGTGATCGGCACGGGTGCGGTGCCGCCGGCCGACGCGGTCGACCGCCGGGCCGAACTGGGCGAGGCGGCGGCCACCGCACTCAGCGCGGTGTCCGACGCCGAGGCGGTCCGGCGGGCCGTCGGCACCGACGCACGCTTCCCGGAACTCGCCCGCGCGGTGAAGGCGTGGGCGAGGGCGTGCGGACTCGACTCCGCCCCGTTCGGCGGGCTGCCCGGACTCGCCTGGACGGTGCTCGCCGCCCGGACCGTACTCGACGCCGGCGACCTGCAGGGCGACGAACTCCTTCGGCACTTCTTCGGCACCTGGGCCGCATGGGACTGGCGCCACCCGGTCACCCTCGACGGCGGCACCGTGCCGCCGGCGGAGGCCGCCGTGACGGTCCTGACCCCGTCGTACCCGGTCCGTAGCTGCACCGACCAGGTCGGCCCCGGCCTGCGCGACCTGCTGACCGAGGAGTTGTACCGGGCCTGGGAAGGGCACCCGCCGACCCCGCCGCACCGCCGCCACGCGACCTGGGCTGTCGTCACCGTGTCGGCGGTCGCCGGTGAGGCGTTCGAGGTGACGGTCGGCCGTTTCCGGGGCCGGGTGCGCGCCCTGCTGACCGCGATCGAGCGGAACGGATCCGTGGACGTCCACGCCTGGCCACGACCGTACGAAGCCGGACCGACCCGGCGCCGCTACGCGATCGGGCTGGGCCGCGAGCCGTACGACGCCGCCCGGCTCGCCGGGGTCGCGGCCGGCTGGCTCGACGGCGTCCCCGGCGTGCACGTCGGGCACGCCGACGGCGGCGCGGTCCCGACCCTGCTCTGACCCCGCCCGCGGCCCACGAGGGAACCTGTGATCATCAGCTGTCCAGCAGCTCGACACGCCGTACCTGTAACGGCGGAACAACTAACGATCACCACGCACCGCCACGTCCCGAAGGCTCTCGAACAGTGACAACCCAGAACGTGTCACGTGTCCTGGATGACGAGCAGCATCGTGCCCTGGGGGTCGCGCAGGTAGGCGACGCGTTCGCCCCACGGGGTGTCGCCGGCGGGAACCACGACCGCACCACCGGCGTCCGGTGCGGCGGCGATCGTCGCGTCGAGGTCGGCCACGTACAGGCAGAGATCGACGGCGTGGCCGGTCGCGGGCAGCGGGGTCTCGCCGTACATGGCCGGGCCGGTGCCGAGCCCGATCCCGAGCGTCGACGGGCCGATCCGCAGCGTCAGGTAGACCGGCTCGCCGTCGGCGGGGAACCGGTAGTCCACCGCGCCGCCGAAGACCGTCTCGTAGAACGCTCTGACCGGTGCCACCGCGTCGACGTTGATGATCGGAAACAGCTCGCCCCGGGCCATGTCCGGAGGCTACTCCAGCGGGCGGACGACCGGTCCCGGCTGCCACTAGCATGGCCGGCGAGTCGGCAGGAAGGGCATCCGGGGTGCGTATCAGGGTTCTCGTCGGACACCGGCGGTGGGCGGGTTGACCGGTCGACCGGGCCGCGCGGTCCACCGGCGCCGTCTCGTCGTGCGCCTGGCCCTCCTGGCCGTCGCCGCACTTATCCTCGCCAGCGTCCCCTGGCTGTGGACCGTGTTCTCCGCCAACGGCCACGTGTACGACGAGGCGGACGCGCCGGCCGCGGACGTCGTCATCGTCCTGGGCACCGAGGTGGCGACCGACGGCCAGCCGTCGCCACGGCTCGCCGGCCGGCTGCAGACCGCCGCCGCCCTGGTCGACGGTGGACGGGCCCGGGTCATCCTCCTGTCGGGCGACGGTGGCGGGGTGTCCGGCGACGAGCCGGCGGCGATGGCGTCGTACCTGAGCGGGACGCTCGGAATCGATCCGCGACGGATCGTGGCCGACCCGGCCGGCCTGGACACCTACGACAGCTGTGCCCGGGCCCGCGACGTGTACGGCATCACCCGGGCACTGATCGTGACCCAGTCCTGGCACCTGCCGCGGGCGGTCACCCTGTGCCGGCACCTCGGCGTCGACGCCGACGGGGTGACCGCACGCTGCACCGACTGCCCGACCAGCCTGATCGCCGAGAAGACGGTACGCGACTACCTTGCCAGCGGGAAGGCGGCGTGGGACGCGGTACGGCGCCGGCCACCGGCGGTCGACTCGCCCCCGGACCCCGCGGTCAGCAACGCGCTGCGCGACGGTTGAGCGGCGGCCTCAGGACCGGCCGGTGAAGGCGGCCAGCAGCCGCTCGGCGGCCAGGGCCGGGGTGAGGGTGCCGTCGAGCACCTCACGTTCGAGCGTCGGGGCGAGCGCGACGACCTCCGGATGGCCGTGCAGGCGGTCGAGCAGCGCCTGCCGGGCCATCGCCCACATCCAGCCGACCTGCTGGCGGCGGCGGCGCCGGGCGAGTTCACCGGATTCGGTGCGGGTGTCCTGGTGGCGGACCAGATGCTCCCACACGGTGGTCAGGCCGGTGCCCTCACGGGCGCTGCAGGTCACCACGGGCGGCCGCCAGGCGCCCTCGGCGGCCTGGAGCAGGCGTAGCGCGCCGGAGAGTTCGCCGGCCGCCTTGCGGGCGTCGTCGGCGTGCGGGCCGTCGGCCTTGTTGACCGCGACGACGTCGGCCAGTTCCAGGACGCCCTTCTTGATGCCCTGCAGCTGATCGCCGGTGCGGGCCAGGGTGAGCAGCAGGAACGAGTCGACCATGTCGGCGACCGTCGTCTCGGACTGGCCGACGCCGACGGTCTCGACGAGTACGACGTCGTAGCCGGCCGCCTCGACGACGACCATCGCCTCCCGGGTCGCCTTGGCCACGCCGCCGAGGGTGCCGGCGGTCGGGGACGGTCGGACGAAGGCGTGCGGATCGACGGCGAGGCGGGCCATCCGGGTCTTGTCGCCGAGGATGCTGCCGCCGGTACGGGTCGACGACGGGTCGACGGCGAGCACCGCGACCCGGTGTCCGGCGGCGGTCAGTTCGCTGCCGAGCGCGTCGATGAAGGTGGACTTGCCGACGCCGGGCACCCCGGTCACGCCGACCCGGCGGGCCTTTCCGGCGTGCGGGGTCAGCGTGATCAGCAGCTGCTGGGCGAGCGGCTGGTGGTCGGGCCGGCGGGACTCGACCAGGGTGATCGCGCGGGCGATCCAGGCGGCCGAGCCGGCGAGCACCCCCTCGGCGTACGCCTGGACGTCGATCGGGCGGGCCGTCATGCCGTGGGCGCGGGGTGGCCGAGCCGGCGGCCGAGTTCGGCGAGCAGGTCGAGCGCGGCGTCGGCGATGACGGTCCCGGGCGGGAAGATCGCCGCGGCGCCGGCCGCCCGGAGCGCGTCGAAGTCCTGGGGCGGGACGACGCCGCCGACAATGACCATGATGTCGTCGCGGCCGAGGGCGGCGAGTTCGTCGCGCAGCGCCGGCACCAGCGTCAGGTGGCCGGCCGCGAGCGAGTTGACGCCGACGACGTGGACGTCGGCCTCGACCGCCTGCCGGGCCACCTCGGCCGGGGTGGAGAACAGCGGTCCGACGTCGACGTCGAAGCCGAGGTCGGCGAAGGCGGTCGCGACGACCTTCTGGCCGCGGTCGTGGCCGTCCTGGCCCATCTTGGCGACCAGGATCCGGGGCTGGCGGCCCTCGGCGTCGGCGAAGGCGGCGGTGGCCGCCCGGGCCGCCTCGATGTTCCCGGCCGCGCCGGCCTCGTTGCGGTACACCCCGGAAATGGTACGGATCTGGGCGGAGTGCCGGCCGTACACCTTCTCCAGCGCGTCGCTGATCTCGCCGACGGTGGCCTTGGCGCGGGCGGCGTCGATCGCCAGGGCGAGCAGGTTCTGATCCAGTCCCGGCCCCCGGGTGCCGGCGATCGCGGCGTCGGCACCCCTGGTCAGCGCGGTCAGGGCCGCGACGCACGCGTCCTCGTCGCGTTCGGCGCGCAGCCGGCGCAGCTTGTCGAGCTGCCGAACCCGTACGGCGCTGTTGTCGACCTTGAGTACGTCGATGGCGTCGTCGGTGTCGGGCCGGTACTTGTTGACCCCGATCACCGGCTGCCGGCCGGAGTCGATCCGGGCCTGGGTACGGGCGGCGGCCTCCTCGACGCGCAGCTTCGGGATGCCCTCGTCGATGGCCCGGGCCATGCCGCCGGCCGCCTCCACCTCGCTGATGTGTTCCCAGGCGCGGCGGGCGAGGTCGTGGGTGAGCCGTTCGACGTAGGCGCTGCCGCCCCACGGGTCGATGACACCGGTGGTCCCGGACTCCTGCTGGAGCAGCAGCTGGGTGTTGCGGGCGATCCGGGCGGAGAAGTCGGTCGGCAGGGCGAGTGCCTCGTCGAGGGCGTTGGTGTGCAGCGACTGGGTGTGCCCCTGGGTGGCGGCCATCGCCTCGACGCAGGTCCGGCCGACGTTGTTGAACACGTCCTGGGCGGTCAGCGACCAGCCGGAGGTCTGGCAGTGCGTACGCAGGCTCAGCGACTTGGCGTTCTTCGGCCCGAACTCGCGGACCAGCCGGGCCCACAGCAGCCGGGCGGCGCGCAGCTTGGCGACCTCCATGAAGAAGTTCATGCCGATCGCCCAGAAGAACGACAGCCGGGGGGCGAACGCGTCGATGTCGAGGCCGGCGTCCCGGCCGGCCCGCAGGTATTCGACCCCGTCGGCGAGCGTGTACGCCAGCTCCAGGTCGGCGGTCGCCCCGGCCTCCTGGATGTGGTAGCCGGAGATGGAGATCGAGTTGTAGCGCGGCATCCGCTGCGAGGTGTACGCGAAGATGTCGGAGATGATCCGCATCGACGGCGCCGGCGGGTAGATGTAGGTGTTGCGGACCATGAACTCCTTGAGGATGTCGTTCTGGATCGTGCCGGACAGCTGCTCCGGCGCGACCCCCTGTTCCTCGGCCGCGACGACGTACAGCGCGAGCACCGGCAGCACCGCGCCGTTCATCGTCATCGACACGCTCATCCGGTCCAACGGGATGCCGTCGAAGAGCTGCCGCATGTCGTAGATGGAGTCGATCGCCACGCCGGCCATGCCGACGTCGCCGGCGACCCGGGGGTGGTCGGAGTCGTAGCCGCGGTGGGTGGCCAGGTCGAACGCGACCGAGAGGCCCTTCTGCCCGCCGGCGAGGTTGCGCCGGTAGAAGGCGTTGGACTCCTCGGCGGTGGAGAAGCCGGCGTACTGGCGGATCGTCCACGGCTGGGTGACGTACATCGTCGGGTAGGGCCCGCGCAGGTAGGGCGTGATGCCCGGGTAGGTCGCCAGGAAGTCGAGGCCGGCGAGGTCGTCGGCGGTGTAGAGCGGCTTGACGTCGATACCTTCCGGGGTGTTCCACACCAGCCGGTCGGCACCGGCGGCGGCCCGCCAGGCGTCGAGGTCGCCGGCGGGGGCGGGTGGCCCGCCGAGTTCCACCGTCGAGAAGTCGGGGATCATCCGGCCACCTCCAGGTCGTGCAGCAGTTCGGTCAGGACCCCGACGGCGTCGCAGCCGGCGTACAGGTGGCCGGTGACGCCGGCGTGGTCCCCGGGCCGGCCGGCGAGCCACACCCGCCGGGCGCCGGCGGTGGTGAGTGCGGCCGCGACCGGCCCGGCCGACTCGGCGTACAGCTTGTCGCTGGAGCAGAGGCAGGCCACGGTGGCGCCGCTTTCGGCGAACGCGGCGACGAGCGCGGCCGGGTCGTCGCCGGTTCCGGTCACGGTGGCGATGCCGCCGGCGGCGAGCAGGTTGGCGGCGAAGCCGGTCCGGGCGCTGTGGACGGCCGGTGGCCCGAGCGCGGCGAGGAACACCGTCGGCCGGTCGCCGGTGGCCGTCCGGTGGGCGTCGGACCGGTCCCGCAGCCGCTCGAACGGTTCGGCGTAGCGGTGGCGGGGCAGCCCGCCCGCGGGTGGTCGCGGTGCCGGTTCGCGTACCGGCAGCTGTTCGTCCAGGTTGGGGAACTCGCTGACGCCGGTGATCGGGTCGCGCCGGTGGGCGACGTTGTCGGCCCGCCGCCGCCAGGTCGCGGCCAGCCGGTCGGCGACCAGACCGCTGTCGAGCGCGGCCGCCATCCCGCCGGCCCGCTCGATCTCGGTGAACCAGTCCCACGCGGCACGGGCGAGTTCCTCGGTGCGCTGTTCGACATACCAGGAGCCGCCGGCGGGGTCGACGACCCGGCCGACGTTGGCCTCGTCGAGCAGCAGTGACTGGATGTTGCGGGCGACCCGCCGGGCCGGCCCGTCCGGCAGGCCGAGGGCGTGGTCGAACGGCTGCACGGTCACCGCGCCGGCGCCGCCGACCCCGGCGGCGAAGGCGGCGACGGTGGTGCGCAGCATGTTCACCCACGGGTCGCGGGCGGTCATCATCGCCGCCGAGGTGACCGCGTGCTGCCGCTGCCCGCCGGCGGACGGCAGCCCGCACACCTGCGCGACCCGGGCCCACAGCCGCCGCGCGGCGCGCAGTTTGGCGATGGTGCCGAACTGGTCGGCGGTGGCGGCGTAGCGGAACTCCAGCTGGTCGAAGGCTTCGGCGAGGCCGAGGCCGCCGTCGGTGAGCGCCCGCAGGTAGGCCAGGCCGGTGGCGACGGCGCAGCCGAGTTCCTCGGCGTCGCTGCCCCGGCGTCGTGGTGGCGGGTGGCGTCGACGGTGAGGGCACGCAGTCGCGGGAAGTCGGCCGCGCACCGGCGGGCGAGTCCGACGGCCGCGGCCAGCGGCAGGTCGGTGTCGGTTCCGGTCGCGGCACGCAGACCGAGCGGGTCGAGGCCGAGGTTGCCGGCGGCCTCGCCGGCCGGGACCCCGCGGGCGTCGAGCAGGTCGAACCAGGCGTCGGCGGCGGCGAGGGACCGCCCGGCGGCGTCGAGGACGACGCCGGCCAGGTCCAGGTAGACGCCGTCGAGCGCGGCGGGAAGCCCGTCGAGAGGCAGGCCGCCGTCGCCGAGGACGAGCCACAGCGAGGTGACGCCGTTCTCCAGGTCGGCGAGGACCGCGGCGTTGGTCGCCTTGGGATCGGGGTCGGCGTGCCGCTGGCGGACGTCCCAGCCGGTGGCGGCGGCGCCGGCGGTGCGGCTGTCGCGGGTGTACGGGAACATGCCCGGCAGCCCGGTCGGCACGGTCCCGGTGGCGGCGGTGTAGAGCGGGGCGATCCGGACACCGTCGTAGGTGGTGGTGGAGAGCAGGTCCTCGACCGTACCGGGTTCGCTGTCCGCACCGGCCAGTCCGGCCTTGCGGGCCACCGCGAGGGCCAGGAGTTGCCACTGTTCGAGCGTGGCGGCCGGGAAGTCGGCGGCGAGGCGCATGTCGTCGGGCGGCACCGTCATGCCCGGATGCTACTGGCGACGCCCTGCCGGGACCCCGGCGCGGCGCTGATTGTAACGAGCTTCATTCAGCCTCGTCTCACTGAACGCCCTTTCAGGAGCGCTGCGTGGCGGAGCTGCTGTCAGGCAGTGACGACGATCCGCGCCGGACCGGGAACCGGGCGCGCAGCAGCCAGTGCAGCGCGACCAGGGGGACGACCCCGACGGGATACCAGGCCAGGTCGGTCGGGTCGAACTGCACGCCGAGCGCCAGCCGGGCCAGCAGGCTGCGGGCCGACAGGGCGGCCGGGATACCGGTCAGTTGGAAGATCTCGACGGCCCAGCAGAAGCCGACCGCGATCGCGCCGGCCGGCAGCGGCCCCATGCGCGGCCACAGGAACAGCACGCCCGCATAGACCATCGAGGCGTAGAGGGCGGTGCCCGAGTGCTGTTCGAGGCTGCCGTCGCTCAGGGCACGGATGCCGAGGGCGACGGCCAGGATGAGGACCGCCGCCGCGAGCGCGAGCAGCCGGACGGAGCGCGGCGTCATCGACATTCCGGCGATGCTAGACGCCGCCGGCACTCCCCCCACCCGCGGTGGCCGTCCCCCGGCTCAGCGGCGGCGGAAGGCGTACACGCCCAGCGCGGCGCCGGCTCCGCCGACGGCGAGGGCCAACCGCCGGTGCCGGGAGAGCCACGCCTGCGAACTGTGGGGGTGCGAGCGGTCGTCGAAGGCGCCGTGGGCGCCGTGGTCGGGCTGGCCGGGGCCGTCCGCCGGCCGCCAGAGGTTCGTCGGCCGGTGCGGGTCGGTGGGCCGGTCGGTCTGCTGGGCCTGGTAGCCGGTCCGGGCCAGGTAGCGGTCGAGCAGCCCGGGCACGAGCCGGTTGGCCAGGATCGTCAGCATCGTCGGGGCGCCGACCCAGTACTCGCGGCGGTTCGGCCGGTCGGCGGCGGCGATGATCGCCCGGGCCGCGACCTCGGGCTGGTAGATGGGTGGGACCGGCTGCGCGGGGCGGGGCAGTCGGGACAGCAGCCAGTCGAACTGTGGGGTGTTCACCGCCGGCAGGTGCACCGTGGTCACCCGGACGTTGCTGCGGTCGTGCCGCAGCTCGCAACGCAGCGACTCGGTGAAGCCGACGATGGCGTGCTTGGCCCCGCAGTACGCCGACTGGAGCGGGATCGACCGGTAGGCCAGCGCGGAGCCGACCTGGACGATCGTGCCCCGGTCGCGCGGCGCCATGTGGTCGAGCGCGACCCGGGTGCCGTGTACGTAGCCGAGGTAGGTGACCTCCGTGACCCGGCGGAACTCGGCCGGGCTGATGTCCTGGAACGGGGCGAAGACGGAGCTGAACGCGTTGTTGATCCACACGTCGATCGGCCCGAGTTCGTCGGCGACACGCCGGCCGGCCGCCTCGACCTGGGCGAAGTCGGCCATGTCGGTCTCGATGGGCAGTGCCCGCCCGCCGGCCGCCTCCACCTCGTCGGCGGCGGCCCGCAGGCCGCTCGCACCGCGGGCCAGCAGCGCGACAGCGGTACCCGGGCCGGCGAGCATCCGGGCGGTGGCCCGGCCCACTCCCCCGCTGGCACCGGTGACGACCACGACCCGCCGCACCATCCCGTCGTTTCCGGCCGCTGCGTTCATGTCCGGCTCACCTACCTTTCGCCGCCGGCGCGCGGGCGGTCCACAGGTCCAACGTCATCAGGGCGACGGCGATGGCGCCGTCGCCGAGCGCGATCCGGCGCTGCGGCCGGTCGACGGCGGCGAGCGCGGCGGTGGTGAGGGCGTGCACCCCGTCGACTCCGGCGCCGAGCCCGAACACGGCGGGCACCGGATGCCGGGCGAGCACCGCCGCCTGGACCAGGTGCCGGGCGCCGAGGATCCGCAGGGTCGCCACGGCCGGGCCGCTCGGTCGGCCGAGCCGGCGCAGCACCGCGCGTGGTGCGAGCAGCAGGGTGCCGCCCCAGCCCACCCGGGTGAGCAGGCTGAGCCGGGCGACCGCTCCCCCACCGGGGCGCGCCGTGGACGGTTTCCCCGGCCCGCTCACGAGCGCAGCTCGTTGATCTTGTCGCGGACCACCGTCGCGACGGTGGCGGCCTTGTGCGGCTGGCCGCGCAGGAACGCCTCGGTGAAGTGCTTCGCCTGGTCGTAGCGGACCTTGCCGGGCATCGGCGGCTCGTTGGGATTGACGTCGCAGTCGATCAGCGCCGGCCCCGGATGGGCCAGCGCCGCCCGGATCGCGTCGGGCAGCGCCCCGGACTCGGTGACCTTGGCGCCGTACCCGCCGCAGGCGCGGGCCCAGGCACCGAAGTCGGCCTCCGGCTGCCGGTGCCGTACGGCGTACTCCGGGTAGCCGAGGATGATCTGCTCCCACAGGATCTGCCCGTACGAGTTGTTGTTGTTGATGACGACCTTGATCGGCAACTCGTGCCGTACGGCGGTCAGGAACTCCGCCATCAGCATCGCGAAGCCGCCGTCGCCGACGAAGGCGATCACCTGCCGCCCGGGGTTGGCGTGCTGGATCGCGATCGCGTACGGCAGGCCCGGCGCCATGGTCGCCAGATTCCCCGACAGGTAGAACTCCCGGCCGCCGCGGATCGTCCAGTGCCGCGCGGCCCAGGTGGCGATCGTGCCGGAGTCGCAGGTGAGGATCGCGTCGTCGGCGGCGGCGTCATCGACGCAGCTGATCAGGTACTGCGGGGCGACCGGGTGCCGGTCCGGGTTCTCCAGCGACTCCATGTCCGACCGCCAGGCGTCCCGTTCCGCCTGGTAGCGGCTGAGGAAGGAGCGGTCGGTGCGCTCGCGCAGCAGCGGCCGCAGCTGCTGGAGGGCGAGCCGGGCGTCGGCGTTGACCGGCGCCTCCACCGGCACCCGCATGCCGATCTGGCTGGCGTCGACGTCGATCTGCACCGTCCGGGCCTGCCCCGGCGCGGGCAGGTACTTCGCGTACGGGAACGAGGTGCCGACCATCAGCAGCGTGTCGCACTCCTCCATCAGTTCCTCGCTGGGCCGGGTGCCGAGCAGGCCGAGCCCACCGGTGGTCAGCGGGTGGTCGTCGGGCACCACCTGCTTGCCGGACAGTGTCTTCACGATCGGGCTGGCCAGCGCCTCGGCGACGGCGAGCACCTCGTCACGGGCGTCGCGGGCACCGATGCCGACCAGCATCGCGACCTTGCGGCCGGCGTTGAGCACCTCGGCGGCGCGGGCCAGGTCGGGCTGGGCGGCCGGCACCGGCGGCCGGGACAGGCTCGACCGGCTCATCGGCGGCTTGCCGGGGCTGACGTGCCGGTAGGGATCCTCGGCCGCCGGGGCGACCTGGATGTCGTTGGGGAACGTCAGGTGCGCGACGGTCCGCTTGGCCAGCGCGTCACGGATCGCGATGTCGACGACCCCCGGCATCTGCTGCGGGTTGGTGACCATCAGGTTGTACGAGGCCACGTCCTGGTACAGCAGTTCGGTGTGGACCTCCTGCTGGTAGCGCGAGCCGAGCACCGAGGTCTCCTGCATGCCGGTGATCGCCAGCACCGGCGTGTGGTCGAGCTTGGCGTCGTACAGGCCGTTGAGCAGGTGGATGGCGCCCGGTCCGGAGGTGGCGACACAGACGCCGATGCGACCGGTCGCCTTCGCGTAGCCGGTCGCCATGAAGGCCGCCGCCTCCTCGTGGTGCACCAGGACGAACCGCAGCCGGTCCTGACAGCGCCGGAATCCCTCCATCAGCCCGTTGATCCCGTCGCCCGGCAGGCCGAAGACGGTGTCGACACCCCAGTCGACCAGCCGCCGGGCCAGGCTCTCGCCAACGATCTCCTGCACCATGCCTCCCACCGGGCGAAGTCGCGCTCGGCACCTGGCCGAACGCGCGGCGACTTCCCGTCAGGGCCACCGGCAAACCCGTCCACGCGCGCCGGGGACTAGCCGGCGGCACGGCGGGTAGACGCGCACGGTGGCACGTCAGTTCGTCAACTGGTCCGGCAGCCTGTCCTTCACCCCGGGCGGGCACGCCGAGCCGGCCGACGAGGAGGCGGTGTGCGAGCTGGTCCGGCGCGCCCGCGCGGACCGGACGAAGCTCCGCCCGGTCGGCTCGGGGCACTCGTCGAGCCCGCTGGTGCGTACCGACGGCACCCTGGTCAGCCTGGACCGGATGGCGGGGGTGATCGAAGACGACCCGGCCGCCGGCCGGGCGACGGTGTGGGCGGGCACCAAGTTGAAGGCGCTCGGGGAGGGGCTGTACGACGCCGGCCTGGCGATGGACAACCTCGGCGACGTGGACTACCAGTCGATCGCCGGCGCGACCGCCACCGGCACCCACGGCACCGGGCTCGGATTCGGCAACCTCTCCACCCAGGTGGCCGGCGTACGGCTGGTGACCGGCGGCGGCGAGATCCTGGACATCTCGGCCCGAGAGAACGCGGACCTGTTCGCCGCCGCGCGGCTGTCGCTGGGGCGCTGGGGGTCGTCACCCGGATCACCCTGGACGTGCAGCCCCGCTACGAGTTGCGCCGGCGGTCGTGGTGCGCCCACGTCGACTGGACGCTCGACCACCTCGCCGAACTCCAGCACACCAACCGCAACATGGACTTCTACTGGTATCCGCGCAGCGAACAGACCCAGATCCGGACGATGAACCGGCGGGACCGGGAGCCGGACATCCACCCGTGGGCGGCGGGGCGCGAGGCCGGTCCGGGCGGGCATCCCCCCGAGATCCAGGTCGGGCCGACCCACCGCGCCATCCCCCGGCACCGGGAACTGCGCTTCGAGGAGATCGAGTACATGCTGCCGTCGGAGGCGTTCCCCGCCTGCTTCGCCGAGGTCCGGCGCCGGATCCGGGAACGGCACCGCCGGATGGCGGCGTGGCGGGTCCTGGTACGTACCATCGCCGCCGACGACATCGCGCTGAGCAACGCCTACGGCCGGGCGACGACCACCATCGCCTGCCTGCAGAACAGCTCCCTGCCGTACGAGGAGTACTTCCGGGACATGGAGTCGGTGTTCCGGCAGTACGGCGGGCGGCCGCACTGGGGCAAGAAGCACTGGTTGACCGCCCGCGAGCTGCGGCCGCTCTATCCCCGCTGGAACGACTTCCAGGCGGCCCGCCGCCGGCTCGACCCCGACGGCGTGTTCCGCACACCCGACCTGGCCCGGCTGCTTGAGGAGGCGTGATCCCGGACGTCGGAGCGCGGGTCTGGGTGGTCCCGGGCGGACGTATCCCGTTCCCCGCCCACGGGGCCGAGCCGGAGTTCAGCGGCTTCGACCAGCTCTGCATCCTCAACGCCACGGACGAGGAGGCGCAGGTCAGCCTGGACGTCTACTACGAGGACGCGGAGCCGGTCGGGCCGTACCGGATCCCGGTGGGCGCCCGGCGGATCCGGCACATACGACTCAACGACCTGATCGACCCGGAGGCGATCCGGCTCGACCGGCCGTACGGCTGCCTGCTGCGTTCCCCGGTCCCGGTGGTCGTCCAGTTCCTGCGTCAGGACACCCGGCTGCCCGGCGCGCTGGGCCTGGCCACCACCCTGGCCCATCCAACCTGAGCGCGACGTTCGGCCAGGGCGCGGCGTTCGGATCCGCGACGTTCGGCCGACGGCGGGGCCGGGTAACCGCGCTCATGCCGTCGAATCCTGACTCGTCCGGCCGGCGCCCCGGTGTGGCCGCCCGACTGCGGGCCCGCGCGAAAGGTTCCGGGCGGAACAGCTACCGCCGGCTCCAGACGTATCTGATCGTGGGGGTCCAGGCCGGGCTGGCCGCCGCGCTGTCCTGGGTGGTGGCCGCGCAGGTGCTGGGCAACCCGGAACCGACGTTCGCGCCGGCGGCGGCCGTCGGTACGATCGCGGCCGCCCTCGGTAACCGGACCCGCCGCACGGTCGAGCTGATCGTCGGCGTGGTGCTCGGCATCGCCGTCGGTGACCTGCTCATCCTCCTGATCGGCACGGGGGCGTGGCAGACCGGGGCGGTCGTCTTCCTGGCCATCACGGCGGCGGCGGTGGTCCGGGGCACGGGGGCGTTGATGACCCAGGCCGGCGGTACGGCGGTGCTGATCGCGACCCTCACCCCGACGGTGGCCGACCTGGAGATCCCACGCACCGTCAACGCGCTGGTCGGCGGCGCGATCGGGCTGCTGGTGGTGCTCGTACTCGTCCCGATCAACCCGCTGCGGACCGTACGACGCGTCGCGAGCCCGACGCTGGACCTGTTCGCGCGGGAGATGACCGACTCGGCCGAGGCGCTCGCCCTCGGCGACGTGAAACGGGCCGAACGGGTGCTGGAGCGGATGCGGGTCGCCGAGCGGGAACTCAACCGGCTCGGGGAGGTCGTCACCGCGGCGGACGAGGTGGTCCGGTACTCCCCGGTGCGCTGGCACCGCCGGCGCACCCTGGGCGCGTACCGGCGCGGTGTCGAGCACATGGACCGGGCGTTCCGGAACAGCCGGGGACTGGTTCGCCGTATCGGCACCACGCTGCGGGACAACGAGCCCGTGCCGCCCGACCTGCCGGCGGCGGTCGAGCACTTCGGCGAGGCGGTCCGGCTGTTGCACCGGGAGTTCCTCGCGGGGAAGGAACCCGAGCAGGCCCGGCAACGGGCGCTGCGGGCGGTGCGGGAGGCCGGGCGGGCCTGCCGGGAGGAGATCGGGTTCTCCGGGACGATCGTCGTCTCGCAGCTGCGGACCGCCTGCAACGACCTGCTCCGGGCCACCGGGGTGGGCCGCAACGAGGCCCGGTCGATGGTCCGTGCGGCGGCCGAGGGACAGCGGTAGGCGGGCGTGGCTAGAGATGTCCGCGGCGCCACCGGCTGATCTCGGCCTCGGACGCCTCCTCCTCGTGCAGCGTCAGCTCCCGGATCCGGGTCCGCTCCGCCACCCCGGTCAGGCGCTGTACGAGTGCCAGGACCAGGCACGCCGCGACGAGCAGCCCGAGCGCGACGAGGACCGGGACCCGTACGGCCACCACGGCGAGCCCGGTGATCACCACCACCGCGACGAGGGTCGAGCGGCGCACCCGGTGGAACGTGCGCAGCATGGCGGCGACGCCGGCCAGCAGAAAGAGCACCACCCCGCCGTAGAGGGTGGTGACCGCACCGCCGGACCGGTGGTCGCCCGGCGCGGCGACCACCTCGAGCACGACCTTGAGCCCGAGTGCCGTGAACATGATCCCGATGATGATCGCCAGATGCAGGTAGGTGTAGACGTCGCGGGCGAACGGGATCCGGACCCGGTCCCGGGTGCCGTGCATGGCCTGCTCGATCGCCAGCGCGAGGGTGTCGAAGTGCAGCCACCAGAGGGCGGAGATCAGGCCGATGCCCAGCACGCCGGCGATGATCACCGGCGCGGTCAGGGTGAGGTCGGCGAACCGGCCCGGACCGATCCCCAGGCCCAGCACCGACTCGCCGAGCGCGATGAGCACGATCAACCCGTGCCGCTCCGCGAAGTGCCCGGCGGAGACGACCGACCACGCGGTGTACGGCAGCAGGATCCCGGCGCCGTACTCCACGATCAGGGCGGCCAGCCACAGCCCGAGTCGGACCCGGGCCGCGACTCCGCCGTCGTGGAGCCACAGCGGGGTGAACGCGGCGAGCCCGATCAGCCCGGCCGCCACGACGGCCGGCAGGGTCAGCAGCCACAGGCGCCGGCGGGGCTGGTCGGTCGCACTGAACACGAACCAGAGCGCGCCGACCGTCAGGGCCCGTACGGCCAGATAGCAGACGGCGAACACGGCCGGGCCGGACAGGTCCCCGGGGCGGTCGACGAACGCCTGCGGCATGGCCAGTGCCAGCACGAAGACGGCGGCCATGGTGGCGAAGCCGATCAACGGCAGTATGCCGTGGTCGGCGCGCACCGCGTTGCCGAGCGCGACGAACCCGGTCCAGCACCACCACAGCAGGGCGAGCACGACGGCCCCGGCCAGCAGACCGAGCGGGTCGAGGTGCCGCGAGACCAGGCCGGTCACGTTCAGGAAGGCGAAGACGAAGATGAGATCGTAGAAGAGTTCGAGCCGGGTCACCCGTGAGCCCGGCGCCACCGGCACGAGCCACCGGGACCGGCGGAGAGTCGGCGCTGCGCTCACCGCCCGAGTCTCGCAGGCGCCCCGGACCGCGCGCAGCGTTTCCGACGGCGGGCGGATGCCGCCACGTCCCGTGCCGGGGCGGCGGGTACCGTGCGCCCCATGGACAGGGCGAAGCACGACGACCCGGCGGACCGCGCCGAGGCCCTACAGGCCGTCGCCGACTCGGGGCGCCGCCTGAGCACGGCGATGATCCTGTTCCACACCAACCTGTCCAAGCGGGTCGGGCTCGGGCCCACCGAGGAGAAGGTGCTCGACCTCGTCCACCGCCACGGGCACCCGTCGGTGCGTGATCTGGCCGAGCAGACCGGGATGGCCAAGAACTCGATCAGTGACGTCCTCGACCGGTTGGAGCGCAAGGGCTTCGTCGTCCGGCAGCCCGACCCGAGCGACGGCCGGAAGGTCGCCGTCGTCGCGACCGAGGAGGGCACGGCGCGGATCCGCGATCTGTTCGTCGGGATGATGACCCGGCTCGATCAGCTGAACGCGGAGTACTCCGCCGCCGACCTCGCGCTCATCGCCGGATATCAGCGCCGCGCGGCAGCCATCCAGGAGGCCGAGGGGCGCCGGCTCGGCGACTGACCGCGGGCGCCGGGCCGGTCAGCTGGCCGCCCGCGCCGGCGCGTCGATGGCGAGCTTCACGCCGACCGCGCCGAGCAGGGTACCGGTCACCCACCGCTGGAACTTGCTCCAGGAGGGGCGGGTGGCGAGGAAGGCCGCGATGCTCCCGGCGACGATCACGAACATGGCGTTGACGATCACGCTGACCGTGATCTGCACACCGCCGAGCAGGAACCCCTGCAGCATCACGTTGCCCGCGGCCGGGTCGATGAACTGCGGAATGAGCGCCATGTACATGATGGCGGCCTTGGGGTTGAGCAGGTTGGTCAGCAGGCCCATGCGGAACAGCTTCGCGGACGAGTCCCGGGCCAGCTCACGGGTCTCGAACATGGAGATCCCGCCCGGCCGCAGCGCCTTCCAGGCCAGGTAGAGCAGGTAGGCCGCGCCGGCCACCTTGAGGCCGGTGTAGAGCCAGGGCACGAGGACGAAGACCGCGGCGAGGCCGAGGTTCGCCATCGTCATGTAGACGACGAAGCCGACGACGGTGCCGCCCAGCGAGATCAGTCCGGCCCGCCGGCCCTGGCTGATGCTGCGCGAGACGAGGTAGATCATGTTCGGCCCGGGGGTGAGCACCATCCCCAGCGCGACCAGCGCCATCCCCAGCACGGCGGCCAACGACACCACGGCCCGTCCCCCCTTCCGGACCCCGCGCGGAGCGCGGGCCGTCCAGGAAGACAGTACCGCCGGCGCCGGCCGGTCGTGGTCCCCGGCGACGCCACGACCACCCGGCAAGCCCTGCGTTACGAGTTGGCTCGTAATTGAGGTGATACGGTTCAGCCATGGTCGATCGAGCCGGCACCGGCGCCCGCGCCGGGCGCCCCCGCGACGCCCACCTCGACGCCGCCATCCTCGACTCGACCATGGCCGTGCTCGGGAAGGTCGGCTACAAGCACCTGACCATCGGCGAGGTCGCCACCCGGGCCGGCACGACGAAACCCGCGCTCTACCGGCGCTGGGCGTCGCAGCAGGAACTGGTCCTCGCCGCGCTGGCCCGCCAGCTCGGCGGCATCGAGGCACCGGACACCGACTGCACGCTGTGTGACCTGCACGAGTCGATCAGCGTCTTCGTCGACGCGTTCCACCGGCTGCCGCCGAACGTCCTCGCCCCGCTGCTGGCCGACTGCGCCGGGCACGACGACCTGCGGACCGCCTTCATGACCACGCTCTTCGAACCGCCCCGGGCCGCCGTACGGCAGACGCTGCGCGGTGCGATCGCCCGCGGCGACCTGCGCCCCGACCTCAACCTCGACCTGGCCGTCGACCTACTGGCGTCGCTGGTGTACTACCGGGCCCTCTTCGGCCACGCGCCGCTGACCGGCGCCGACATCGGGGACGCCGTCGAGACGTTGCTGCGCGGGATCGCCGTGGACTACGACACCCTGCTCGCCCACAGCCTCGCGCAGAGCAGCCCCTCGGCCGCCCACGGCCGGCACGAACCGCACGCCTGAACCCGGTGACGGGTCAACCGGTACCGACCACGGCCGAACCGCCGGCCGGCACCCGTACGACGCCGTCGACCGTGGCGCCGGTCAGCAGGTCGACGCCGCTCGCGGCCACCTCGCACACCGTCGCGGTGTGGTTGAGCACGAAGAGCCAGGACCGGTCGCCGGTGCGGCGGGTCACGACCTCGACCCCGGGCGGCAGGTCCGGCCGCACCGGCCCGACGCCGGCGTCCGCGGCCACCGCGTGCAGCAGGTCGGCGTACGCGTCGTCGGCGAGTCGGGTGGAGACGTACCAGGCGGTGCCGGCGCCGACGGTGTGCCGGGTGACCGCCGGACGGCCGGCCAGGACACCATCGGCGTAGCTGGCGACGACCCGCGCGCCGGTGGCGTGCACGGTCTCGCTCCACAGGTCGCCGGTGGTCCCGTCGGACAGCTTCACCGACGCGTCCACGGCCAGCGGGTGGAACTCCTCGACCCGGACGCCGAGCAGGTCGCGCAGCGCGCCCGGATAGCCGCCGGTGCGGATCCGGGCGTGCTCGTCGGCGACCCCGCTGAGGTACGTCGCCACGAGGTGCCCGCCGGCCTCGACGAAGGCCCGCAGCGCGGCGGCCTGCCGGTCGGCCATCAGGTAGTGGCCGGGCAGCACGACCACGGCGTACCCGGACAGGTCGTCGAGCCCGCCGACGACGTCGGCGGTGATGCCCCGGCGCCACAGTGCCCGGTGCGCCCGCCGGGCGTCGTCGAGGTGGTCGAGCCGGGTCGACGGCAGGGCACGGGCCCGCAGTGCCCAGGCGGACGGCTCGTCGTACACCACGGCCACCCGGGCCTCGACGACGCCGGCCGCGGCCGGCGCGACCCGGGCGAGTCGATCGCCGAGTTCGACCGCCTCGCGGTAGACCCGGCTGTCCGGGCCGGCGTGCGGGACCAGCGCGGAGTGGAAGAGTTCGGCGCCGCCCCGCGGGGCCCGCCACTGGAAGAACATCGCGCCGCGCGACCCGCGCGCGACGGCGGCGAGGCTGTTGCGGGCCATCCGGCCGGGTTCCTTGGTGTGCATCCGGTCGGCGGTGTAGACGAGATTGGGCGCGGTCTCCATCAGCAGCCAGTCCGGCCGGCCCGGGCTGCCCCGGGCCCAACCCCGGGCCAGGTCGGCGGCGAACGCCGCCTCCTCCTCGGCGGCGGGGCCGGCGTCGGACGGGTAGTGGTCGATGGCGACGAGGTCGACCTCGGCCGCCCACCGGGCGTGGTCGACCGGCACCCAGTCACCGAGTACGTAGTTGGTGGTGACCGGCACGCCGGGGGTCGCGGCGCGCAGCAGGTCGCGCTGTTCGACGTACGCGGCGAGCAGTTCGTCGGAGGTGAACCGGCGGAAGTCGAGCACCTGGGTGGGGTTCGGCAGGTACTGGGTGGCGCGCGGCGGCCGGATCTGCGCCCAGTCGGTGTAGTGCTGGCTCCAGAAGGCGGTGGTCCACGCGTCGTTGAGCGTGTCGAGATCGCCGTAGCGGTGCCGCAGCCAGCGACGGAACGCCTCGGCGGTGAGGTCGCAGTGGCAGGTGGTGCCGTACTCGTTGTGCACGTGCCACAGGGCGAGCGCCGGATGGTCGTGGTAGCGCTGGGCGAGAGCGGCGGCGATCCGGCGGGCGGCGGACCGGTAGGCGGGCGCGCTGGCGCAGTAGGTGTCGCGGCTGCCGTGGCTGAGCCGTACGCCGGCGGCGTCGACCGGCAGCGCCTCGGGGTGGGCGAGGCTGAACCAGGGTGGCGGCGACGCGGTCGGAGTGGCCAGGGCGACCCCGATCCCGGCGTCGGCGAGCCGGTCGAGGATCCGGTCGAGCCACCCGAAGTCGTGGCGGCCGGGGGCGGGCTCCAGCCGGGCCCAGGCGAAGACCCCGACGGTGACCAGGGTGACGCGGGCCCGCCGCATCAGTTCGACGTCCTGCGCCCACACGTCTTCCGGCCACTGCTCCGGGTTGTAGTCGCCCCCGAAGAACATGGTGCTCCCGCAGCGTTGTAATTTGTTTGGACTGCCGCCAAAGTAGAGCCGGTGCGCGGACCTGTCAACGGATCGACGTCCCGGCTGCCGGCCGACACCTGGGAACACGCGCTGGTGACCGGCAACGGCCGGCAGGGCGCCCTGTGCTGGGGCCGGCCGGCGGACGGGCTGCGGCTGACCGTCTCCCACGAGCGGCTGTTCCTGCCGCTGCACCCGCCGCTCGAACCGCCGGACACCGCCCGGATCCTGCCCAGGCTGCGCGGTCTGCTCGACAGCGGCCGGTACGCGCAGGCGGCCGCCGAGGTGTGCCGGGTCGCCGCCGACGACGAGCCGGCGTACGCCGGGACGGTCTGGATCGACCCGCTGGTCGGCGCCGCGACGCTGACCGTGACACCACGCCGCCCCGGCCCGGTGCGCGACTACCGGCGTTCGGTCGACACCGCGACCGGGCTCGTCACCCAGCGCTGGCGCGACGCCGCCGGCGAGGTGCGGGTGGAGGTGTTCGCCTCCCGGCCGGCGGACGCGATCGTGGCCCGGGTGTCGGCGACCGGTGGCTTCACCGGGACGGTGGAGTTGGGTCCGGTCGAGGGCGAACCGCCGCGACCGGTCGAGACTGCGGTGGACGGCCTGACGCTGACGGCCCGGTTCCCGTACGCCACCTGGTCCGGCGCACTGACCGGCTACCGGGTCCGCTGCCGGGTGTCCGGTGTGGACGTCGACGGTCCGGTGCTGCGGTCCGACGCCGTACTCGTCGTGCGTACCCTGCTGCCCGGCGACCCGGATCCGGATCCGGACCCGGACTTCGACGCGCTGCTCGCCGCGCACGCCGCCGTGCACGGCGAACTGATGGGCCGGGTCCACCTGGACCTGGCGGCCGACCCGGCGGACCGGACCGCGCCGACCGAGGACCTGCTCGCCGCACCGGTCGGCCCGGCCCTGGTCGAGCGGCTGTTCGACGCCGGCCGCCACCTGATCGTCAGCAGCAGCGGCGACCTTCCGCCCACCCTGCAGGGGGTGTGGAGCGGCACCTGGACCCCGCCGTGGTCGAGCGGCTACACCCTGGACGGGAACCTGCCGGCGGCGGTCGCGGCCCTGCTGCCCACCGGCACCCCGGAGCTGATGCTGCCGCTGTTCGACCTGCTCGACGCGGTCCGCGACGACCTGCGGCGCAACGCCCGGCGGCTGTACGGCGCCGCCGGCCTGCTCGCTCCCGTGCACATGTCGAGCCACGGCCGGCAGAACCACTTCGGCCCGGTGTGGTGCCAGACGTTCTGGACCGCCGGAGCCGCCTGGCTGGCCCGGCTGTACGTCGACCACTGGCGCTACACCGGCGACCGCGACTTCCTGGCCCGCCGGGCATGGCCGTTCCTGCGCGAGACAGCCACCTTCTGCCTCGACTTCGTACGGGTCCACGACGGCACGGCCCGGTTCGTGCCGTCGTACTCGCCGGAGAACGCGCCGGCCAGCACCGGTTCGCAGGCGTGCGTCGACGCCACGATGGACGTGGCCGTGACCCGGGACCTGCTGACCAACGTGATCGCGGTCGCCGCGGAACTGGGTGTCGACGACCCGGACGCCCCACGCTGGCGGGACCTGCTCGCCGCGCTGCCGCCGTACCGGGTCGCCGGCGGGGTGCTCGCCGAGTGGTGCCATCCGGACCTCACCGACCAGCCGGCCCACCGGCACGCGTCGCACCTGTGGCCGCTGTGGTACGAGCCGGATCCGGCGATCACCGGCGAGCCGGTGCTGCGGACCGCCGCGGCGGCGGCCGTCCGCCGACGGCTGGACTGGTGGGCGGGCGCGGACTCCGACGAGATGGCGTACGGGCTGGCCCAGCTCGGGCTGGCCGCCGCCGCGCTCGGGATGGCCGACGAGGCGTACGCCTGCGTCGAACGGATGGCCCGGGTCTACTGGCGGCCGAGCCTGGTGCCGACCCACAACCGGGACGCGGTGTTCAACGTGGACATCGCCGGCGGGCTGCCGGCGGTCGTCGCCGCGATGCTGGTGCGGGGCGCGCACGGGCGCCTCGACCTGCTGCCGGCGCTGCCCGCCGCGTGGCCACGCGGGCGGGTGACCGGCCTGGTCGTGCGGGGCGCGGTCACCGTACGGGAGCTGCGCTGGGCGCCCGGCGCGGTCGAGGCCGTGCTGTGGTCGGCGGCCGGGGCACGGCTGGTCGTCGGGGCGCCGCCGGGCATGGCCTTTGATGGCGCGGCCGCGCCGCCTGGAGGGGTGTTCGGTGGCGCGCCAGCGCCGCCTGGAGGGGTGTTCGGTGGCGCGCCAGCGCCGCCTGGAGGGGTGTTCGGTGGCGCGCCGGCGCTGCCGGTCACGTTGCCGGCGGGCGTGTCGGTGCCCTTACGCGCCGTTGACACTTAGTTGTGCTTCAAGAAAAACTATGTGCAGCTAGAGCCGCTGCAACATCGGAGGAGCACGCATGCCGTACCGCCCGCCCCTGGTCCCCCACGAGGTCTTCGTGGCCGACCCGCCCGAGCTGCCGGTACGGCCGCCCGGCGAGCAGGGACTCTCCGCCGTGACCCGCGCCGAGGTGGTGTCGCTCGACGCCACCGGCACGGTGGTCAAGGCCACCACCTCCGACGGAGGCACCCTGCTGGTCCGGCTCGACGCCGCCGGCGAAGGGGTCGTCCGGGTCCGCCTCAGCGACGACCCGCAGGCCCGCTCCCGCTCCGCCCGCGCCGCGACCCTGGTCACCCCGGGCAGCTACGCCGCCGACGTACGCGGTGACGACGGCCGCGTCGTCGTCGACGCCGGCGGGGTCGTGGCCGAGGTGACCCTCGACCCGTGGCGGCTACGGTTCCTCGACCGCACCGGCCGGGTCCTCGTCGAGCAGAACGGCGGCGAGCGCGACATCAGCGGCCGGCTGCGGACCCTGCCGTTCGGCCGGTCGCTCTCCGGTGGCGCCGTCGCGGCGTACCACGAGAGCTTCACCGCACCCGCCGACGAACGGTTCGTCGGGCTCGGCGAGAAGTTCACCGCCCTCGACAAGCGCGGCCAGCGCGCCCTGATGTGGAACTTCGACGCGTTCGGCACCGAGTCCGACCGGGCCTACAAGAACGTTCCGCTCTACCTGTCCAACCGCGGCTACGGCGTCCTGGTCGACAGCGGCCTACCGGTGGAGTTCGACATCTGCCAGTCCACCCACAGCTGCGTGCAGATCCTCGTCCCGGACGACCTGCTCGACTACTACGTGATCGCCGGCCCCACCCCGGCGCAGATCCTCGACCGCTACGACCTGCTGACCAGCCGGCCGCTGCTGCCGCCGAAGTGGGCGTTCGGCACCTGGATGTCGTCGGGGTTCTTCGCCGACAGCCAGGAGGCGGCGCTGGAGCGGGCCCGCCGGCTGCGCGCCGACGGCATCCCGTGCGACGTGCTGCACCTGGACTGCTACTGGCAGACCGACGGGCACTGGTCCGACCTGGCCTGGGACCGGGAGGCGTTCCCCGATCCCGACGCCATGCTCGCCGAACTGGCCGGGCTGGGGTTCCGGGTCTGCCTGTGGATCAACTCGTACCTCAGCCACCTCAGCCCGCTGTTCGCCACCGCCGAGGCCGCCGGCTACCTGCTGCGCCGGCCGGACGGTTCGACGTACGTCGCCGACGTGTGGCACGGCTCCTACCCGGCCTGCGGCATCGTCGACTTCACCAACCCGGAGGCGACCGCCTGGTATCAGGGGCTGCTGCGGCCACTGCTCGAACAGGGTGTCGCGGTGTTCAAGACCGACTTCGCCGAGGGGGTGCCGGCCGACGCGGTCGCCGCCAACGGGATGACCGGCACCGAACTGCACAACGTCTACACCCTGCTGTTCAACGACGCGGCCGCCGAGGTGACCCGTGAGGTCGCCGGGCACGGCATGGTCTGGGCCCGGTCGTCGTACCTCGGCGGGCAGCGGCACTCCGCCCAGTGGGGCGGCGACACCAGCGCCACGTACCCGGCGATGGCCAGCACCCTGCGCGGCGGGCTGTCGCACGGCCTGTCCGGGGTGCCGTTCTGGTCGCACGACGCCGGCGGCTTCACCGGTACGCCGACCGACGACCTCTACGTACGGTGGGCGCAGTTCGCGGCGCTGTCGCCGCTGGTCCGCTTCCACGGCACCACCAGCCGGCTGCCGTGGAACTTCCCCGCCCGCGCCGCCGAACTGGCCGTCGAGGCGCTGCGGCTGCGCTACCGGCTGCTGCCGTACCTGTACTCGGCGGCGGTCACCTCGGCCCGTACCGGCGCACCGATGATGCGGGCCCTGCTGGTCGACGCGCCCGACGACCCGGCCGCCTGGACCGCCGAACTGGAATACCTGCTCGGCCCGGACCTGCTGGTCGCCCCGATCGTCACTCCGGAAGCCGAGCGGTTCGTCTACCTGCCCGACGGCGACTGGATCGACTTCGACACCGGTGAGGTGGTCGCCGGCGGCCGGCACCGCCGGATCCGCGCCGAACTCGACCGCATCCCGCTGTTCGTCCGGTACGGCGCCCTCGTGCCGACCGTCGCCGTGGCCGACACGATCCCCGCCGGCCCGTTCACCGACCTGACCGTGGTGAGCTGGGGCGTCGTCGACGGCCGTACCGTGATCAGCGACGTCGACGGCGACACCGTGGTGACGGCGGCACGCGACGGCGGCACGCTCACGGTCACCCTGGACGGCCCGGCGCGGGTACGTCGGATCGCGCTGCCGGCGGTGAGCGGCGCGACCGCGCCGGACCGGGTGGTCGTCGCCGGCGCCCCCGCGCGGCTGTCCACGAAGGACGGCACGCTGGTGGCGGAACTGGACTGAGCGGAGCGGCGTGGCCCGCGATCACCGATTCGCGGGCCACGCCACCCGGTCCCCGGGGTGCGCCGGTTCAGCCCTCGACCACGCCGGGTCAACCCTTGATCGCGCCGGTTCAGCCCTTGATCGCGCCGATGATGACGCCGCGGGTGAAGTGGCGCTGCACGAACGGATAGACCAGGGCGATCGGCGCGACCGTCACCACCACCACGGCCATCTTGATGGCCAGGGTCGGCGGCATCGTGACGCCGACCGTCGCGCCGGAGGTCTGCGGCGTCTGCCCGGCCAGGATGAAGCTCTGCAGCACCCGCTGGATCGGGAACTTCTCGTTGTCGTCGATGTAGAGCAGCGCGTTGAACCAGACGTTCCAGTAGCCGACGGCGTAGAACAGTCCGACGACCGCGATCACCGCCTTCGACAGCGGCAGCACGATCCGCCACAGGATGCGGAACTCCCCCGCCCCGTCGACGCGGGCACTGTCGAGCAGTTCACCGGGGATGTTCTGGAAGAACGCCCGCATGACGACGAAGTTGAAGACGTTCAGCGCGGTCGGCAGGATCAGTGCCCAGAGGCTGTCCTTGAGCCCGATGCCGGTGACGACGAGATAGCTCGGCACCAGTCCCGGATAGACCAGGAACGTCAGCAGGAAGTAGAAGAGCAGGCCGCGGTGTCCGACCGTACCCGGCCGGGACAGCCCGTACGCGGCGAGCACGGTCACCACCAGGCTGACCGCGGTGCCGACGCCGGTGACCAGGGTGCTGATCCACAGCGCCTGGCTGATCTGCCCGCCGGAGAAGATCGTCCGGTAGGCCGAGAGGTCGATCTCGCGGGGCACCACGACCAGGCCGCCGGCGGCGTTGATGGTCTCCTGCGAGGAGATGCTGGTGACCAGGACGACCCACATCGGGACGAGGACGGCGAGCACCACGACGGCGAGGACGCCGCCCTTGGCGGACTGCCCGACGACGCCCGGCTGTTCCTCCCAGGCGGGGCGGGCGTTGCGGCGGCGCCGGGGCGGCGGGGGCACGGTCGGCAACGTGGCGGTCATGTTTTGGAATACACCCCCCGTTCGCCGAGCGCGTGGGCGAACTTGTTGGCGGCCAGGATCAGGATCAGCCCGACCACGGCCTTGAAGAGGCCGGCGGCGGCACCGAAGCCGTAGTCGCCGGTGATGATCGAGTGGTGGTAGACGAACGTGTCGAGGACCTCGGCCGCCTGCCGGCCGACCGCGTCGCGTTGCAGCATGAACTGTTCGAAGCCGACCGAGAGCGCGTCGCCCAGCCGCAGGATCAGCAGCAGGACGATGACCGGACGCAGGCCGGGCAGGGTGATGTGCCACAGCCGGCGCCAGCGCCCGGCGCCGTCGACCGCGGACGCCTCGTAGAGGTTCGGGTCGATGGTGGACAGCGCGGCGAGGAAGACGATGGTGCCCCAGCCGACGTCCTTCCAGACCACCTCGGCGGTGACCAGGACGATGAACGTGTCCGGGTTGGTCATGATCTCCGGCGGGGTCAGGCCGGCCTCGCGTAGCTCCTGGGCGAGCAGGCCGGCACCGCCGAGCATCTGGACGAAGAACGTCACGACCAGCACCCAGCTGAAGAAGTGCGGCAGGTAGACCACCGTCTGCACGAACATCCGCAGCCGGGTGGACAGGATGCTGTGCAGCACGATCGCCAGTGCGATCGGCAGCGGGAAGAAGAACACCAGCTGGAACGCGGTGATGGTCAGGGTGTTCCAGAGCGCGTCCCAGAACGCCGGGTCGGAGAAGAGTGCCTCGAAGTTCTCCAACCCGATGAACGGGCTGTAGAACAGCGCCTCCAGGGAGCTGTCGCCGAGGTACGGGTTGTAGTCCTGGAACGCGACGACGTTGCCGAGGACCGGCACGTAGTGGAAGACCAGCAGCAGCAGCGCGCCGGGGGCGACCATGACCAGCAGTGGCCAGTCGCGGCGCAGCCGGGCCCGCAGCGGCAGGCGGGGCTGGCGGCGGCGGGCCGGACGCCGCCCGCCGGGCGGCGGGGCGGGATCGGCCGCCGGCGCGGCGGGTTCGTTGGCCGGCCGGGCGGCCGGCGGCGGAACCACCGCCGCCGGCGCCCGGCTGGCCCGGTCGTTGCTCACTTGCCGTCGGACAGTGCCGTGCCGAGCATCTCGCGGGCCTCGTCACCACCGCCGGCCCGCCATTCACTGACGACCGCGTCGAGGTCGCTGATCGGCCGGCGGCCCCGGACGATGTCGGTGATCTTGTCCTCGGTGGGTACGGCCGCGGCCTTGTACTTCGCCGGCATCTCGAACTTCAGGCCCTCCCAGGGGTCCTTCTCCAGGTGGCGCACCGTGTTGTTCGAGTAGGTCAGCAGGTCCTGTACGAAGTTCGGGGTCTGCGGGGTCGGCTGGATGACCGGGCTGCGACCACTGACGAAGAAGTACTGGTTCTGGATCTCTTTGAACCCGAGTTCGGTCTTGGCGGGCCCGTCGGCGCTGCGGGTGTGGTGGACGCCCTCGACGCCGTACTCGCGCAGGTCGAACTCCCTGGTGCCGAACGGTGCGGAGCACCAGTTGACCACCCGCAGAAGCTCCTCGACGCGATCCTTGCCGAGTCCCTTCCTGATGAAGGTGTAGGAGATCGGCTCGTCGTTGCCCCAGGCGAGCGGGTCGCCGCCGGTGGCGGAGAACAGCGGCACCGGCTGGATGTCGAAGCCGGGGGTGACCTTCTGCTGCTCGGCCTGCATCGGCTGCCACATGCCGGTGCCGTCCTGCTTGAACAGGATCTTGCCGCTCTGCAGCAGCTGCTTGGAGTCGGCGCCCTTGCTGGCGACGATGTCGGGGTGGACCAGGCCGGCCTGGTAGACCTTGGCCATGAACTCGACGGCCTGCTTGAACTCGGCGGTCTCGTACTTGAACTCCGGGGTGCCGTCGGACTTCAGCCGCCAGCCCTCCTTGCTGCCGGGCGCCTTGTGGAGCATCTGCACGATCGGGAAGATGTCGTCGAACGCCCACACACCCTTGGCGGGATCGGTGACCTGCCGGCCGATCTCGAAGAGTTCGTCGATGGTCTTCGGCGCCGCCAGGCCGAGCTGGGTGAGCAGGTCCCGGCGGTGGAAGAGCATCCACGGGAACGGCCCGTCGGTCGGGTTGGGGATCGCCATCAGCCGCTCGTTCCAGCACGCGTGGCGCCAGGCGCCGGTGGGGAACGTGCCCAGCATCGGGTACGCCGCGACCGCCCCACCCTGCAGGTAGGGGGTCAGGTCCTCGAAGAGGGCGCCCACGGCGTCGGCGAACCGGGGCAGCTTGTTGATCTCCCAGCCCGGCACGCAGAGCAGTTCGGGTACGTCGCGGGCACCGAGGATGGCGCCGAGCTTCTCGGCGTACGTGTTGCCGTCCTGGACGCTGAAGTCGATCGGGGTGCCGAGTTCGGCGTTGACCGCGGTCAGGTAGGCGTTGTTGGCACCGCTGGGCGGGGCCGGTCCCCAGGCCGGCATCATGGCGCTGATCTGCTGCCCGCTGGTGCCCGGCTTGTCGGTGATGGCGTCGAAGAGGTTGGCCGGGAACCGGGAGTAGCCGTCCGGGACCGGCCGGGTGCCGACGATGTCGGGCTTGGGGATGTCGAGGGTGAGGGCCCGCTGCTCGGGCAGGAGGCCGGCGAGCCGGTCGAGGTTCTGGGTGGCGCCGCCGCCGGCGGACTTCTCGCTGCAGCCGGCGAGCAGCCCGCCGCCCGCGACGGCTGCGGCGCCCAGGCCGAGCAGGCTCAGGAAGGTCCGGCGGTTCGCCGCCGCGCCCGTGGGTGTCGTCATGGCGCGCTCCTCTCGAAAATGGGTCGACGGGCCATGAACTCCCGCTAGACTTTGTTTGGATGCTAGCCAAACAAAATAGTCGACGGTCAACGGGCTCACAAGTGAGCGTGCCGGCAGGCCGGATGACACCAAGAGAGGTTTCCGGCCGACGGCCCGGGTGCGGCATAGTGGACGTGCCCCGACCGGGCCGGGGCGGAAGGCGGAGCTGACGTGATCGGGACGCGGGGCGCCGCACAGGCGGCCGACTTGACCGACGTGAGGACGACGAACCTGACCGTCGTCCTGCGTTACGTACGTGCACACGCACCCTGTTCACGGGCGGACATCGCCGCGTCGACCGGTCTGAACAAGGCGACGGTGTCCAGCCTCGTCACCGACCTGCTCGAACGCCGGCTGCTGCGCGAGACCGGGCTGGTGGCCAACCGGATCGGCCGGCCGGCGACGATGCTGACCCTGGAGAGCCGGCCGTACGCGGCCGTCGGCATCGAGGTCGCCGCCGACCACATGACCGCGGTCGCCATCGACCTGGCCGGCGAGCGGCTGCTCTCCTGGCGGCGCGCCTCGCCCCTGACCGGGCCGCCGGGCAAGGCGGTGGCCGCCGTCGCGGCGCTGGCCGGCCGGGTCGTCGGCAAGGTGACCGGGCAGGGACGCCAGATCCTCGGCCTCACCGTCGCCGTACCCGGGCTCGTGGCCGCCGACGACACGGTCCGCTTCGCGCCCCACGTCGGCTGGCCCGAACTGGACCTGCGGGCCCAACTGGTCAAGGCACTGCGCCGCCCCGCGTACGACGTGGCGGTGGACAACGACGCCAACCTGGCCGCGCTGGCCGAGCAGCGCGACGGCGGCTACGCCGACATTCCCGACCTCGTCCACCTGCTCGGCGGGGTGGGGGTCGGTGCCGGGATCATCGTCGAGGGCCGGCCGCTGCGCGGCGGGCACGGCCGCGCCGGGCAGATCGGCCACCTGCAACTCGACCCGGGCGGGCCGGAGTGCGGCTGCGGCCGGCGCGGCTGCCTGGACGCGTACGTCGGGTTGCCGGCCCTGGTCCGCCGCGCCCTGCCGGACACCGCGGCGGACGGTCCGGTCGTCGACTACGCCCCGGAGATCGAACGGATCGTCGCGCTGGCCGGCGCGGGCGATGCGACCGTGACCGGGGCGCTCGTCGAGGCGGGCGCCCGACTCGGCCACGCCGTCGCCACCCTGCTCGACCTGCTCGACCCGCGGGTGGTGCTGCTCGGCGGGTCGTTCGCCCCGCTGGCGCCGTGGCTGCTGCCCACCGTCGAAGCCGAGGTGGGGGCCCGTGTCACCATCCCGGACGCGGGCCGGATCGCGGTGTCCACCCTGGGCCCGGGCGCCGCCGCGGTGGGCGGCGCGGCGCGGGCGCTGGACCGGGTGGAGGCCGGGCACCTGCCCGCCCTCCCCTGATATCGAGATTCGTCCCGGTTCTCTTGACTGGGCCGACGCCCGGGTGTCAGCCTCAGAGTGCTCCGTCGAAACACGCATGTAACCCGCGTGTTGGGCGGAGCACTTTCCGGATCATTGTCGAAGCGCTTCGAATGTTCGACGTTCGCAGGTCGAGGAGAGCACCACCATGGACGACACGGCACCCGGCACCTTCCGAGACCCCGACCTGCCGACGCCGGACCGGGTGGCCGACCTGCTCTCCCGGCTCACCCGCGCCGAGAAGATCGCCCTGCTGCACCAGCACCAGGCGCCCGTGCCACGGCTGCGGATCGACGGGTTCCGCACCGGAACGGAGGCCCTGCACGGCGTGGCCTGGCTCGGCCCGGCCACCGCCTTCCCGCAGGCCGTCGGCCTGGGCGCCACCTGGGACCCCGACCTCGTACGCCGGGTCGGCGCGGCGGTCGGCGACGAGGTACGGGCGTTCCACCACAAGGACCCCGACGCCGTCGGCCTCAACGTCTGGGCCCCGGTCGTCAACCCGCTGCGCGACCCGCGCTGGGGCCGCAACGAGGAGGGCTACGCCGAGGACCCGTGGCTGACCGGCGTGCTGGGCACCGCGTACGCGGCCGGGCTGCGCGGCGACCACCCCGTCTATCTGCGCACCGCCCCGACACTGAAGCACTTCCTCGGCTACAACAACGAGACCGACCGCGACCGTACGTCGAGCGACCTGCCGCCGCGGGTGCTGCACGAGTACGAGCTGCCCGCCTTCCGGGCACCGATCGCGGCCGGGGCGGCGGTGGCCGTGATGGCCTCCTACAACCTGGTCAACGGCCGGCCGGCACACCTCAGCCCGCTGATCGCCGGCGAGTTGCGCACCTGGACGACGGACGACGTCCTCGTCGTCGGCGACGCCGGCGCCGTCACCAACATCGCAAACAGCCAGCGATACCACCCCGACCACGTCGCCGGCTTCGGCGCCGCGCTGCGCGCCGGCATCGACTGCTTCACCGAGGACGACGACCGGGCCGGGCCGACCATCGGGCGGATCACCGAGGCGCTGGAGCGGGGGCTGGTCGACGAGTCGGACGTCGACAACGCCGTCCGGCACATCCTGGCGATCCGGCTGCGGCTCGGTGAGTTCGACCCGCCGGCCCGCAACCCGTACGCCGCCGTCACCGCCGACGTCGTCAACTGCCCGGCGCACCGGCGGCTCGCCCGCGACGCCGCCCGCCGAAGCGTCGTACTGCTGCAGAACCACGGCGACCTGCTGCCGCTACGTCCACAGCAGACGGTCGCGGTGCTGGGGCCGCTCGGCGACACGGTCCTGGCCGACTGGTACAGCGGCACGCTGCCGTACGCGGTCACCGCCCGCGCCGGCCTCGCCGACCGTCTCGGCCCCGACGCCGTACGGTTCGCCGAGGGCGTCGACCGGATCACGCTGCGGACGACCGCCGGGCCGGTGCAGGCCGGACCGGACGGCGAGCCGCTGCGGATCGGCGACGGCACCGGCACGGGGTTCGACGTGGTCGACTGGGGCGCCGGCACGGTGACGCTACGGGCCGTCGACAGCGGCCGGTACGTCCGCGCCGACGAGACCGGCGCGCTGGTCGACGACCGGCCCGGCCCCGGCGAGTGGATCGTCCGCGAGACGTTCGAACCGGTCCGGTGCGGCACCGGCACCCTGCTGCGCCACGTGGCCGCCGACCGGTACGTCCGCGTCGGTGACGACGGCGTACTGCGCGCCGACGCGGCGACCCCGCAGGAGGCCACCGGCTTCGTCGTCGACCTGGTCACCGACGGGATCGAGGCGGCCGTCGCGGTGGCCCGCGCCGCCGACGTGGCGGTGGTCGTGCTCGGCAACCACCCGATGGTCGGCGGCCGGGAGACCGAGGACCGCGCCGACCTCGCCCTGCCGCCGACGCAGGAGGCGCTGCTGCGCGCGGTCCACGCCGTCAACCCCCGTACCGTGCTCGTCCTGACCAGCAGCTACCCGTACGCGGTCGGCTGGGCGCACGACCATCTGCCGGCCGTACTGTGGACCGCGCACGGCGGCCAGGAGTACGGGTCGGCGCTGGCCGACGTACTGCTCGGCGGCACCCCGGACGGCGAACCGGTCGAGCCCACCGGCCGGCTCCCGCAGACCTGGTACCGCGCCGACGCCGACCTTCCCGACCTGCTCGACTACGACATCGTCGGCTCGGACGCGACCTACCTGTACTTCCGCGGCACCCCGCTCTACCCTTTCGGCCACGGCCTCGGCTACACCCGCTTCGCGTACCGCGACCTGCGGCTCAGCGCCGACACCGTCGACGCGGACGGGCAGGTCGAGATCAGCGTCGACGTCGTCAACGTCGGAGACCGCCCCGGCGAGGAGGTCGTGCAGTTCTACACCCGGCAGCGGCGGTCCCGGGTCAAGCAGCCGCTGCGCCGGCTGCGCGGCTTCCGCCGGGTCCGGCTCGCCCCCGGTGAGCGGGCCACCGTGAGCCTGCCGCTGCGCGCGGCCGACCTCGCGTTCTTCGACGTGAACTCGGACCGGCCCGTCGTCGAGTCCGCCCGGCACACCGTGGCCGTCGGCCGGTCCTGCACCGACCTCACCGCGACCACCACGCTGACCGTACGCGGCGCCACTGTCGCGCCCCGCGATCCGGCGACGGCGGCGGTCCGGGCCGCCGGACGGGACGACGAGTACGCGACGGTACTCACCGACGAGGGGCCGGAGCACGGGGACGCGGTGACCGCCGTACGGGACGGCGCCTGGCTGTCCTTCGCGGGCGTCGAGATCGGACCCGGGATCCGGCGCGCCACGCTGCGGGCGGCCGCCCCCGCCGGTGGCACCCGGGTCGAGCTGCGGCTGCGCGACCCGCTGTCCGGTCCCGTCGCCGCGGTGTTCGAGGTGCCCGCCACGCCCGCCCGGCACACCTGGACCGAGGTCACCGCCGCGCTGACCGGACCGGCGGGGGTCCACGACCTCTACCTCACCCTCGGGTCGGCGGGCGCTACGGTGAGCGCCCTGGCATTCGTCGGGAGTGCCGCTGATCCGGCCGGAAAGGGTACGAGCACACAGTGACCTCGCCAGATCCCGCCGCCGCGCCCAAACGCGCCGACATGGTCACGATCACCGACGTGGCCCGGCACGCCGGCGTCGCCGTCAGCACCGTCTCGTACGTCCTGTCCGGCAAGCGGGCCATCTCCGCCACCACCCGGCAGCGGGTGCTGGCCAGCATCAGCGCGCTGGGCTACCACCCGAACGCCGGCGCCCGGGCGCTGGCCAGCCGCCGGGCCAACGTGATCGCGCTGGTGCTGCCGCTGCGCACCGGCATGCACCTGCCGGTGCTCATGCAGCTGGTGACCGCGGTGGTCACCAGCGCCCGCCAGGTCGACCACGACGTGCTGCTGATGACGGCCGACGAGGGGCCGGACGGGCTGCGCCGGATCGCCGCCAGCGCGATGGTCGACGGCGTCGTGGTGATGGACGTGGAGATGACCGATCCCCGGGTGCCGGTGCTGCGCGAACTGGGCCGGCCCAGCGTGCTGATCGGCTTCCCCGCCGACGCGCGCGGCCTGACCTGCGTCGACCTCGACTTCCACCGGGCCGGGGCGTTGTGCGTCGACCACCTGGTGCGGCTCGGGCACCGCCGGCTGGCGCTGCTCGGCGCCCCCGGCGTCGTCTACGAACGCGACACCGGCTTCGCCCACCGCACCCGCGCCGGCTTCCTGGAGGCCGCCGCCGACCACGGCGTCTCCGCCGTGGCACGGCCGTGCGAGGAGCACTACCCCGCCGTACGGGAGGCGCTCGTCGACCTGTTCGCGGGCGACCCGGCGCTGACCGGGATCGTGGTGCACAACGAGGCGGCGGTCGACCATGTGATGGCGGTGCTACCGATGCTCGACCGGCGGGTCCCCCGGGACGTGTCGGTCGTGGCGATCTGCCCGGACCAGGTCGCCGAGCGCACCCGCCCGGGGCTGTCGTCGGTGCCGATCCCGGCCGAGGAGGTGGGCCGCAACGCGGTGTCGCTGCTGATGCGCAAGCTGACCGGCGCCGGCGTACCGGACGCCACCCTGCTCGTCCCGACGCTGACCGCCCGGTCCAGCACGGCCACCGCCGAGCCTGCCGCCTAGCCGTACGTCGCCCGGTGCGGCCGGCCCGGTGCCGAGCCGGCCGCACCGGCACGGTCAGACGGTGTAGAGGATCTTCACCCCGTCGAGGGTGATCGCGGAGACGGCCGAGCCGCCGACGCCGGAGTTGAGGTTGCGCCAGCCGTTGTTGCTCGCCGCCTCGTGCACCGCCCCGCCGACGACGGTGTAGACGTGCTTCACCCCACCCACGTTCAGCGCCGCCAGCGCACTGCCGCTCACCCCGCCGATCCCGGAGTTCAGGTTGCGCCAGCCGTTGTTGCTCGCCGCCTCGTGCACCATCCCGCCGACGACGGTGTAGACGTGCTTCACCCCACCCACGTTCAGCGCCGCCAGCGCACTGGCACTGACGCCGCCGATCCCGGAGTTGAGGTTGCGCCAGCCGTTGGCGCTGGACGCCTCGTGCACCACGCCACCGACGACGGTGTAGAGGTACTTGACGCCGTTCACGTTGATCGCGGCGAGCGCGTTGTCGCTGACACCGGAGATGCCGGTCCACAGGTTGCGCCAGCCGTTGGCGCTCGACGCCTCGTAGACGTTTCCGCCGGCGACGGTGTAGACGTACTTGACTCCGTCGACCGTGATCGCGGCCAGGGCGTTGCCGCTGACGCCGGAGATCCCGGTCCACAGGTTGCGCCAGCCGGCGTTGCTGGCCGCCTCGTACACGTTGCCGTTGTTGACGGTGTAGAGCAGCTTGGTGCCGCCGAGGGTGATCGCGGCGGTCGCCGACCCGGTGACCGGTCCGCCGCTGCCACCGACCGGCAGGGCCCGCCAGCCGGCGTTGCTGGCCGCCTCCCAGGCCTGGCGGGGAGTGGTGCCGCAGTTGTTGCTGGTCACGTTCCGGGGCGCCGAGACGGGGCCTGCGACGTACAGCGGCCCGGTGTGCGGGCTGCCGTCGGAGGTGATGCCGGACGGGACCCCGTTGAACCACGCCTCGCTGCGGACCCCGTCACGGATCTGCTCGTAGTGCAGGTGCGGGCCGGTCGAGTTGCCGGTGCTGCCGACCCGGCCGATCTGCTGGCCGGTCGCCACCCACTGCCCAACGGCTACCGGCGGCCGCTCGATCATGTGCATGTAGCGGGTCTGCCAGCCACCGCCGTGGTCGATCACGACGTACCAGCCGGCGCTGCTGCCCCAGCCGGCGAAGGTGACCGTCCCCCCGTACGCGGCGAGGATCGGCCGGCCGCTGCTGCCACCACCGGTGAAGGTCATGTCGACGTCGTAGTCGTCGTGGCCGTAGTAGGTCGCCAGCCGCCAGGTCTCGCCGCAGGGGAACGGGAGCTGGAAGTGCGGTCGCGGGCCGGCGGCGTGGGCCGGGGTGGCGACGACCGCGGTGGCGCCCACGGTGGCGAACGTCGCGGCGGCGGCGGTGGCCAGGGCCAGGAAGGCGGAGGTGAGGAGGCGGACGGGCTTGCTCGCCATGGAGGGGTTTCCTTCGGACGGAGCGACAGGGCCAGAGATGGATGTTGATGTTACTGCCGCCCGTCCCTTGGGACGGTGTGGTGGGTCGGCCCGGCCGTCGCCGACCGCCGGGAGGACGCGTATCGCTGTTGCGCTTGACAGCGAAGTCGCTGTGGCTACGCCGAATTCGCTGTGGACCGCAACACCAACCTGCCGAAGTCCTCGCCCGACGAGGACTCCTGGCTTGACCTCAAGCCGGGTTGAGGTACGAGGGTGCACCGGTGACCGCACCCGGCAGGCTCCTCCCCGAGGGCTACCACACCGTGTCGAGCGACCCCGGCTTCCGCCGGCTGGCGACCGCCGCCCTCGTCTCCTTCCTCGGCGACGGCCTGTCCGTCGTGGCGCTGGTCTGGGTGGCGCTCACCCTCGCCCCGCCCGGCGACGAGGGGCTGGTCGTCGGGGCGGCCGTCGCGGCGTACGCGCTGCCGGCCGCGGTCGGCGCGGTCCTGCTCGCCCCCTGGCTCGGGCGGGTGGACGCCCGGCGGCTGGTGAGCCTCAACGCGGCACTGCGCGCGGTGGCCCTGGGCACGGTCGCGGTCCTGCACCTCACCGGCGGTCTCGGGGTGGCCGGGTACATCGGGCTGCTGGCCGTCTCGTCCGTTCTCGGTGCCTGGGGGAACGCCGGGCTCTACACCATCGTCAGCCGGCTCTTCGGTGCCGACCGCCGGCTGCCCGCCAACTCGCTGCTGAGCACCGCCCAGCAGGTCAGCATCGTCGTCGGCCCGGCGCTGGCGGGCGTCCTCGTCGGCTTCGTGGACGCCGCCGTCGTACTCGGCCTGGACGCCCTCACGTGGGCGTTCCTCGCCGTCCAGGTGCTGCGCGTCAAGCTCCCGGAGGCGGGGGCGGCGGCACCCGGTCGGTCCCGACTGTCCGCCGGTTTCCGGCTCCTCGCGCGGCGCCCGCACCTCGCCGGCCTGCTGGCCGTCACCGCCGGGTTCGTCTTCCTCTACGGCCCGGTCGAGGTCGCGCTCCCCTGTACGTCACCCACGACCTGCACGGGTCGGCCGGCCTGCTCGGCGCGTACTGGGCGGTCTTCGGGGTCGGGGCCGTCGTCGGCGGCCTGCTCGGCGGGTTGCTGCGGACGACCCGGCAGTGGCCGCTGGTCGTCGCCGTCATCGCGCTCTGGGGCGGCACGCTGATCCCGTTCGGCTTCCTCGACGCGACGGCGCCGACCCTGGTGCTGTTCGCCCTCGGTGGTCTCGCCTACGGGCCGTTCCCCGCCTTCACCCTGGCCCTGTTCCAGAACGCCACCGACCCGGCCGATCTGCCCGCGCTCCTGGCCGCGCGCGGCGCGATCACGATGACGGTCCTGCCGGCCGGTGCGGCGGTGGGCGGCCCACTCGTCGCCGCGCTCGGTGCCGCCGGCACGCTGCTCGGCTCGGGGATCGCCACGCTGACGCTCGCCGGGGCCGTCGCCCTCGTGCTGTTCGCGGCGGCCGGGCCGGCCCGGTGGCGGGCGGCCCGGGCCTAGGGTCGCGCCGGGAGCTCAGCCGCCCGGGTCGCGGCCCCGACCCCGGCGCCGGCGGCGCACCGCCGCCGCCAGCAGGGCCCCCCACGCCACCCGCCTGCCCCACCGGCGCAGCCCGGACCGGACCGGGCGGGGCCGGTCCACCGGACGCGGCCCGGGTACCCGTACGGTCGGCACACCGGGGTAGGCGGTCCGGGCGGCCGTGGTGGCCGCCGCCTCGGACGTCGCGCCGCGGTTGCCGGTCAGGACGGTCCCCCCGTCCGACGCGCGGTACCGCCACCACCAGACGTCCCGCTCCTGCCACACCTCGACCCGCGCCGCCGGCTCCCGCTCGGGGACCGGTTCGGCGGGCGCTGCCGCGGGCTTCGGGCGGGACCTGGTGGCCGCCCGCCGGAACTCGGCGCGGGTCAGATCACCCATCCGGGCCGCGTCACCGCCGCGCAGCGCCCGGGCGGTCAGGAAGGCGAGGACCCCGGCCAGGACCGGCAGGACGAGGACCGACACCCGCAGCACCACCACCACGTCGGCCAGCGGCACCCGCAGCAGCCGGGCGATGATCTCGTTGGCGCCGGCGAGCACGAGCAGTGCGAAGAAGACGATCGCGCCGACGCCGACGCCGAGCCGGACCGGGTGCCGCCGGGGCGGGTCGAGCAGTTGGTGCGGCAGCTCGTCGCGGCTGAACCGCCGCTCCAGGAACGGCCAGGCGTACAGGACGGCGAAGGTCAGCCCGCCCAGCACCACGCCCGGAAAGAACGGTGCCGGCACGAGGTGGCCGAATACCCGGAACTCCAGCGGCGGAAAGAGCCGCAGGGCGCCGTCGGCCCAGGCGACGTACCAGTCCGGCTGGGCGGGCGAGGTGGCCTGGGACGGTTCGAACGGGCCGTACAGCCACACCGGGTTGATCTGGGCGAGCCCGCCCAGCGCGAACAGCACCGCCAGCACCCAGGCGAAGAGCGCGAGCGTACGCAGGGTGTAGCCGGGCCACAGGCGGGAGCCGACGACGTTGTGCTCGGTGCGGCCGGGGCCGGGGAACTGGCTGTGCTTCTGCCGCACCAGGATCGCCAGGTGGATCGAGACGAGCGCGACGAGGATGCCGGGAACCAGCAGGACGTGGCTGACGAACATCCGGGGGATCATCTCGTCGGACGGGAACTCGCCGCCGAAGGCGAGGAACGCCAGCCAGGTGCCGACGACCGGGATCGACTCGACCACCGAGTAGATGATCCGCAGTCCGGTGCCGGAGAGCAGGTCGTCCGGGAGCGAATAGCCGGTGAAGCCGTTGAGCAGGGCGAGCGCGAGCATGGTGACGCCGACCAGCCAGTTGATCTCGCGGGGCCGGCGGAACGCGCCGGTGAAGAAGATCCGCATCAGGTGCACCACGATGGCGCCGACGAAGACCAGCGCCGCCCAGTGGTGGGTCTGCCGGACCAGCAGGCCGGCGCGTACGTCGAAGCTCAGCCGCACCGTCGAGGCGTACGCGGCCGACGTGGTGGTGCCGTCCAGCGGGGCGTAGCTGCCCTCGTAGACCCGGTCGGCGGTGCTGGCGTCGAAGAAGAACGTCAGGTAGACGCCGGTGAGGATCAGTGCCACGAACGCGTAGAGGGCGATCTCGCCGAGCATGAACGACCAGTGGTCCGGGAAGACCTTGGCCATCGCCCGTCGGGCGACCGGCGACAGCCGCAGCCGGTCGTCGAGCCCGCGCACGAACCGGCCGACGATCACGGCCGGCCCCAGTAGCCGGCGCCGGGCGGGGACGTGAAGTCGCCGGTGGCGCGCAAAAAGCCGGCCGGGTCGACCTCGACCGGCAGGCCGGGCAGCGGGCGGGCGGCCGGTCCGCTGACCGGGCGGGCGGCGGCGAGCAGGTCGAACGACGACTGGTGGCAGGGGCACAGCATCCGGCCGGTGCCGTTGAGATAGAGGCGGACCGGGCAGCCGGCGTGGGTGCACAGCATCGAGTAGACGACCAGGCCGTCGAGGTCGCCGCCGGGCGGTGGCCGGGAGAAGCGGCGCGGGTCGAGGCGTACGGCGAACGCCGGCCCGTCGCCCGTGTCGACGTGCCCCTCGGGGAAGACGCCCACGATGGTGCCGGCCGGCACGTCGGCGGGGCGCAGCGGCCGCCCGTCGGCGTCGACCAGCCGTACGCCGGCGGCCCACGGGGTGTCGCGCAGTGCCCGGTCCGGCCGGCCCCGGTCGTGCGGCAGCAGCGAACGCAGCGGGAAGAGGGCGGCCGCCCGAGCGCGGTGACCGCGAGGCCGAGCAGGGCGAGCAGTCCGCGTCGGCGGGGCGGGGTGTCCGGGGCGGTCAGCGCGGCGGCGGCCAGCGCCTGTTCCGCCGGCGGCGGCGTGAACCCCTCGTGCTCCTCGACGTGGCCGCCGGTGCCGACCAGCCGCCGGGCCCAGGTGGCCAGCCCCAGGGCCAGTCCGGCGAAGGCGACCGCCAGACAGACGCCCTCCCACCGGGTGTCGCCGCCGAGCGTGTAGGTGACCGCGAAGCCGACGGCGCCCAGGGTGCTGACGAGGAAGGCGGCGCCGATCCCGCGCCCGGCGGTCACCGGTCGGCCCTCGTGCCGAGCCAGCGGGCGGCGAGCACCAGCAGGCTCAGCCCGAACAGCCAGGCGACCAGCCCTTCGGTGGACGGCCCCAGCCGGCCCAGCGGGTTGCCGCCGGCGTCGAGCCGCTCGCTGCTCAGCAGCCGTACGTAGCTGGTGAGGTCGTCGACCTGCCGGTCGGTGAGCACCTCGCCGGGGAAGGCGGGCATCGGGCCCGGCCCGACCCGGACCGCTTCGGCGATCTGCACCGCCGTCGCCTCGTACAGCGGTGGTGCCACCAGTCCGTTGGTCAGGTCGGTGCCGGAACCGGTCGCGGAGTGGCACGGGGCGCAGTTGGCGGCGAAGATCTGCCGGCCGGCGGCGACGTCGCCGGGTGCCGGGTCCGGGATGGGCGGCCCGCCGCCGCCGAAGGTGGCCACGTGGTCGACCAGCGCGGCGATCTCGGCGGCGGAGAAGACCGGTTCGTGGCGGGTCGGCTGCCGTTCCTCATGCGTCAGCGGCATCCGGCCGGTGCCGAGCTGGAAGTCCACGGAGGCGGGTCCGACGCCGACCAGCGACGGCCCGCGCTGGGTGCCGCGCCCCTGGTCGCCGTGGCAGCTGGCGCAGGTACGCAGGTAGAGGTCGGCGCCGTCGGGTGCCGGGGCGGCGGTCGGTGCCGGCGCCCGCGCCCCGGGGGTGACGGCCGCCGGAGCCCGGGTGGCCGGGGTGACCGCCGCCGGGCCGAGGGCGAGCAGGGCCACGGCCGCCACGGCCAGGGCCCGGCGCCGGTTCCCGCGCTGCGGCGTGTCCACGGCTCAGTCCAGGGTGTGCAGGTAGGCGGCGATGTCCTGGGCGTCGATCGGGTCGACGCCGAGGTTCGGCATGGCCGTGCCCGGCTCGACCGCCTGCGGGTCGGTGATCCAGCGTTCGAGGTTCTCGGCGCTGTTCGGCAGTTCGCCGGCGATGTACGAGCGGGCGCCGAACCTGGTCAGCGGCGGCCCGACGAGGCCGTTCGCGCCGTCGACGCCGGGAACGGTGTGGCAGGAGCCGCAGCCGTACCGGGCGATGAGTTCGGCGCCCCGTCCGGGGTGTCCGGTGTCCGGGCTGGTCACCGGCGGCGGGGTCGTACGGCCACAGCCGGGTACGGCGGCGACGATCGGCAGCATGGCCAGCAGCGGCCACAGGATGCGATGGTGGTTCATCGAACCGCCCCTTCCGTCGGGGTCCCGGCGGTGACGGCGGGATCGTCGGCCGGTACCGGCGGGTCGCCGTCCGGGCGGGCGAGCCAGCGCAGGAGCCCGGCCAGCGCCGCGACCAGCAGCACCGCGTCCATCGGCAGCCACATCAGCAGGCCGGCGAGCTGCTGGTCGGCCAGCGGGTCGGGGCCGTACACGGCCGCCGGATAGACCGGTCGCGGCGCGAAGGTGAGCACGGCGCCGAGGGCGGTGGCCGGCAGCATGGTGGTGACGAGCAGCAGCGCGCCGACCGGGGCCGGGGGCCGGTGCCGGGGTGCGCCGACGACCGGTGTCCAGAGCAGCCAGGCGGCGACGACGAAGCACAGGTGCTCGACGCCGTGCAGGACGGGGTGGTCGAGGGCGGCGACGTACGGAACCGGTAGGTGCCAGACCCACAGCACCAGCAGCTGTGCGGCACCGGCCAGCGAGGCGTACACCACCGGGCGGCGCAGCCACCGGACGGTCGGTGCCGCCCGCCAGCGGGCGAGCCGTTTGCGCGGCCGCAGCGGGGTGGCGAGGCTCAGCGGCAGGCCGGCGCCGCCGGCCGCGAGCAGCGGCCCGGCCACCAGCAGCAGGACCATGTGCTGGGTCATGTGCCCGGCGAGCGAGCCGTGGGCGAGGTCGTCGAGCAGCCCGCCCTCGATGGCGAGCACGATCAGGGCGCCGGTGGTGAAGGCCGCGACCCGCCAGGTCGGCACGATCGCGGCGACGCCGTGCCGGGACCACAGTTCGTGTACGCCGCGGCCGTATCCGGCGAGGGCCAGGCAGACGAGGCTGATGACGAGTGTCGACAGCAGTCCGCCGGTGACGGCGGCGGTTCCGGGGTCGGCGCCGGTCACCGGCATGACGGCAGCACCAGTACGGCGATCCCGCCGAGCACGATGATGGCGAGGAAGAGCAGGTTGCCGAAGATGCCGACCAGGGCGAGCAGCCGCGCGCGGGCGTACGGCGGGTCGTCGTCGGCGTGCCGCGGCAGTGCGGTGCGGCGCCAGGTGAGTACGGCGGCCAGCAGCGCGCCGACGGTCACCAGTGCGGGTACGACCACGGCCAGCCCGATGACGGCGCGCGGCGGAAGGCCGGCGACGCGGTCGATGCCGGCGGCGCAGGTGAGTTCGTCGACGCCCCAGCCGACGAACAGGTGCGCCGCCCAGGCGACCGCGCCGCCGAGGACGCCGTACCAGGCCAGCAGGCCGCCGGTGAGGCGGGCGCGGTGACCGGGGCCGCGCTCGTCACAGCCACGGCGAGAGGTAGACGGTGAACAGGATGCCGAGCCAGACGATGTCGACGAAGTGCCAGTAGATGGCGACGTTGCGGACCCGGTCGTGGCGCCGGGCGTCGAGGCCGCCGCGGGTGGCGGTGAGGACCCAGCCGATCATCGTCGCGCCGATCAGGACGTGCAGGCCGTGGAATCCGGTGATGACGTAGAACAGGGATCCGTAGGCGTTGGTGGTGAGGGTGAACTCGGTGAGCAGTTCGGCGTACTCGGTGGCCTGCAGCCCGAGGAACGTCAGGCCGAGCAGCATGCTGGTCGCCATGCCGGCGCGTACCCGCCACAGCCGGCCGCGGCGCAGGCCGCGTTCGGCCCAGATCATCGGCAGGCTGCTGGGGACCAGTACGGCGGTCATCAGCAGCGGGCGCAGCAGGGCCGGGTTCGCGATCCCGTCGGGCGGCCACTGTGGACCGTTCTGGAAGCGCAGGTAGAAGTAGCTGCCGAGCAGGCAGGCGAACAGGGTCGCCTCGGTGGTGACGAACAGCACCATGCCCCACCAGCCGGTGGAGCGGCCGGCGGGCAGTTCGGCGCTCAACGCCTCCGGGCTGGTCGTCGCCGCGATCCCGCCCCGGGCGTCATGTGCGGGCCTCGGCGCGGCGGCCCGGCCAGAGCCAGCCGGCGACGGTGCCGGCGACGACCGCCACCGCGGCGGCGGCGACCGGATACCAGGCGAAGAGCAGGGCGGTGAACAGGACGAGCAGGGTCAGGGCGAGGACGAGCGGCTTCCCGCTCGCCTCCGGCATCTCCACCGGGCGTTCGTACCGGCCGTCCAGCTCACTGGTGAGCGGGGTGCGACGGCCCGCGCTGAGGATCCGGTCGGCGGTCGCGCCCGGGCCGGTCGACTCCGCGGTCCGCGCGTCCCAGGTCGGGTGCAGGCTGTGCACCCGCGGGATGACCGGGAAGTTGTACGCCGGCGGCGGCGAGTCGGTCGACCACTCCAGGGTGTCGCCGCCCCACGGGTCGGGCGGCGCGGGCCGGCCCCGGCGGACCGCGTGCACCACCCCGACGAGGACGAGCAGCAGCCCGACCGCCAGCACGTACGCCCCGACGGTGCTGACCAGGTTCCAGCCGTCCCAGTCCAGCCCGGCCGGATACGTGTAGACGCGGCGGGGCATGCCGAACAGCCCGTACAGGTGCATGGGGAAGAAGGTGACGTGCATGCCGATGAAGACGAGCCAGAACGCCCAGCGGCCGAGCCGTTCGGCGTACATCCGGCCGGTGATCTTCGGCAGCCAGTAGTAGATGCCGGCGAGGATCGGAAAGAGCGCACCGCCGACGAGGACGTAGTGGAAGTGCGCGACGACGAAGTACGAGTCGGTGACCTGCTGGTCGAAGGCGGTCAGCGCGAACATGGCGCCGGTGACGCCGCCGAGCACGAAGGTGACGATGAACCCGATCACGAACAGCAGCGGGGTCCGCAGCACCAGCCGCCCGAGCAGCATGGTCGCCAGCCAGGCGAAGATCTGGATGCCGGACGGGATGGTGATGATGCTGCTGGCGGCACTGAAGAAGCCGTACGACACCTGGGGCAGTCCGACGGCGAACATGTGGTGCGCCCAGACCCCGAACGAGATGATCGCGATCGCGACGATGGCGAGGACGACCAGCGGGTAGCCGACGACGCCGCGGCGGGTGAAGGCGGGCAGGACGGCGGAGACGATGCCCAGGCCGGGCATGACGATGATGTAGACGTCCGGGTGGCCGAAGATCCAGAACAGGTGCTGCCAGAGCAGGACGTTGCCGCCGGCGGCCGGGTCGAAGAAGCCGGCGCCGAAGCGCCGGTCGAGGAAGAGCATGGCGTTGTCGACGTTCAGCGCCGGCAGGGCGAAGATGACCATGAAGGCGGTGGCGACGATCGCCCAGACGAACAGCGGCATCCGGTTGAGCGACATGCCGGGGGCGCGCATCTTCAGGGCGGTGACGATGAAGTTGATCGCGCCGGCGGTGGTGGAGATGCCGAGGAAGAGCAGGCCGAGGGTGTAGACGTCGAGGTGCAGGCCCGGGCTGTCCTGCACGCTGGTGAGCGGCACGTACGCGAACCAGCCGCCGTTGGGGGCGGCGCCGAACGGCAGGCTGGCCCACATGAACAGGCCGGCGAAGAGGAAGACCCAGTAGCCGAAGGCGTTCAGCCTCGGGAAGGCCATGTCCCGGGAGCCGATCATCAGCGGGACGAGGAAGTTGCCGAAGCCGAACAGCATCGGGGTGGCGAACAGGAAGATCATCGCGGTGCCGTGCATGGTGAAGAGCTGGTTGTACTGCTGCGGCGACAGCAGGTCGGACCCCGGGTTGGCGAGCTGGGTGCGCATCAGCAGGGCGCTGATCCCGGCGAGGGCGAAGAAGAACCCGGCGGTGACCAGGTAGCGGCGGCCGATCCGCTTGTGGTCGACGGTGGTCAGCCAGGAGCGCAGTGACGGCCGCTCGGTCCAGTTCTCCGCGAGGCGCTCGCGGTCCGTCGGGTCGGCGCCGGCGGCCGGCGTGTCCACTATCGACATGGTCAGTCCAGCGACCGCAGGTAGGCGATGAGGTCAGGCAGCCGCGCGGCGTCGACCGGCTGTGGCGGCATCTGGTTACCGGGTTTGACCGTCTGCGGGTTGGCGATCCAGCCGCCGAGGTGGCCGGCGTCGTTGGGAACGGCACCGGCGCCGAGGCTCCACCGGGAGCCGACGTCGGACAGGTCGGGTCCGACCCGGCCCTGCGCGCCGGTGCCGCGTACGGTGTGGCAGGCCGCGCAGGTGCCCTGGACGAACGCCTGCTGCCCACGCCGTTCGGCGTCGGTGCTCGGGGCCGGGGCCGGTGCCGCCAGCCGGGCCAGCCGGGCGTCGAACTCCGGCCGGGGCACGGCCACGACCATCAGCGCCATGTGCGCGTGCTGGAGGCCGCAGTACTCGGCACACTGCCCCCGGTACTCGCCGGGCCGGTCGGCGTGCAGCCAGGTCTCGCGCGTCTCGCCGGCGATCAGGTCGGTCTTCGGCATCAGCTGCGGCACCCAGAAGCTGTGCAGTACGTCGGCGGTGCGCAGCCGCACCCGTACCCGTTCCCCGACCGGGATGTGGATCTCGTTGGCGGTGGCGCCGGCGACGCCCTCGTAGCGCACCTCCCACCACCACTTGTGCCCGGTCACCTCGACGGTCGGGGCGTCGGGTCCGGGGTCGGTGCCCAGCGCGGCGAGGTCGCGCAGGCTGACCCCGTAGACGGCGACCAGGATGACCAGCGGCAGCCCGGCGCCGGCGATCGTGACGAACCGCAGCGGCTGCCCGTGCCGGACCCGGGTCCGGGCGCCGCGCCGGAAGATCAGCGCCCAGACCAGCAGCGCCAGGACCTCGACGAAGACCACGACGGAGATCCAGAACAGCAGCCACCACAGGCCCTCGACGCGCTGTGCCCCGGCGCCGGCGGGGTCGAGCGCCGAGGGTGCGTCCGACGCGCAGCCGGCGAGCGGCAGCAGGGTCGCCGCCGCGACCGCGGGCCCCGTCCGGCGCCGGCGATCCGGCCCGGTACGGGGTGTCTGCGCTGCCTCGGTCGTGCCCACCAGCAGGGACAGTAGCCACTACCGGTACTTTGCGCCCTGATATGGCTGATAAACGGTTTGGCCTAATGAATCGCCCTAAGGTACGAGGCGACGGATCCATCGGGCAGCAGTGCCGGTGCGGCGGCGCGGACAGGGAAAGATCATGGGAAGGCCCGGTATCAACCTCGTCTCGGACACCGGCCGGGCCCGTGCCGGGCGCCGGTCCGCGCTGTGGCTCGCTTGTGGACTGTCGGCCGCCGCGGCGGTCACCGGGATCGTGGTGGCACCCGTCGACGGGTGGCAGGGGCCGGCGCAGCGGCTGATGTACCTGCACGTGCCGGCCGCCTGGGTGGCGTACACGGCGTTCGCGGTCGTCCTGTTGGCCAGCGGGACGTACCTGATCGGCGGAAACCTGCGCTGGGACCGGTTCGCGCGGTGCGCCGCCGAGATCGGGGTGGTGCTGACGGCGGTCACGATCGGCACCGGCGCGCTCTGGGGTCACCTGGTGTGGGGCACCTGGTGGGCGTGGGACCCCCGCCTGGTCAGCACCGTCCTGCTGCTGCTCGCGTACGCCGGCTATCTCGGGCTGCGGCGGCTGGCCGCCGAACGGACCGGCGGACCGGACGGCGCCGACCACGCCGTGGCGCGGCCGGCCGCGTACGCCGGCATCGTCGCTTTCCTGCTGGTGCCGGTCGTGCACTTCTCCGTGGTCTGGTGGCGTTCGCTGCACCAGCCGGCGACGGTGCTCGCCCCGGAGCGCCCGCCGATCGACCCGCGGATGGGCGCGGCGCTGCTGCTGGCGGTCGGCGCCGTCACGGTCTGGGCGTTCTGTGTCCTGGTCCACCGGGTGGTGGTGCTGGAACGCCGGCTCGTCGTGTTGGAACGCCGGCCCGGCGCGGAGCGGGCGGCGGACCGGACCCGGGTCGGGGCCGGATGATCCGGCGGCGGGTCGGCCGGATCGCCGTCGTGGCGGTGGTTCTCGCCGCCGGCGGCGTGCTGGTCACGGGCGCGTTGCAGGACACGCTCACCTACTACCGCACCCCGGGCGAGGTGCTCGACGACCCCGACGCGGGACGGCGGCCGACCCGGCTCGGCGGCGAGGTCGTCCCCGGCTCGGTACGCCGCAGCGGCGACCTGGTCACGTTCCGGCTCGGCGGCGACGGCCACGAGATCACGGTGACCCAGCGCGGCATGCCGCCGGAGACGTTCCGCGAGGGGCAGGGGGCGATCGTCGAGGGCCGCCTGTCGGCCACCGGCGTGTTCGAGTCCGACCGGGTGGTCGTTCAGCACGGCAACGAGTACGGCCCCTCCCCCGGGCCCCTCGCCCCGGAGGCCGGCGGTGCTCGCTGAGGCCGGTACCGGAATCCTCGCCGCCGGGATGCTCGGTGCCACCCTGTCCGCCCTGCTCTGGCTGCGTACCGCGCTGTTCGGTGGATCGAGCCGGCCGGCGCGGCTGGCGACCACGGCGACGCTGGCCGCCGCGGTCGCCGGCGTGGCGCTGCTGGAGTGGGCGCTGCTGCGGCACGACTTCAGCGTGCGGTTCGTGGCCGAGAACGGCGGCCGGGACGTACCGCTGTACTACACCGTCACCGGGCTGTGGGCGGGCCTGGAGGGGTCGCTGCTGCTCTGGCTGCTCATCCACTGTGGATATACGTGGTGGCTGGCCCGCCGCGCGGACCGCTACCCGCCCCGGCTGCACGCGTACGCGATGGTGGTGGTGGGCGCGGTCGGCGTCTTCTTCTTCGCGTTGACGTACTTCGCGGCGAACCCGTTCGGCGCGGTGTTCCCGGTCCCGCCGGACGGGCCCGGCCCCAACCCGCTGCTCCAGCAGCACCCGGCGATGGGGCTGCACCCCCCGCTGCTGTACGCCGGTTACATCGGGCTGGTCGTGCCGTTCGGGTTCGCGGTCGCCGCGCTGCTCACCGGCCGTACCGCGCACGACTGGCTGCGGATCGTCCGGCCGTGGACGCTGTTCGCCTGGGTGGCGCTGACCGCCGGCATCGGGCTCGGCGCCTGGTGGTCGTACACGGTGCTGGGCTGGGGCGGCTACTGGGTCTGGGATCCGGTCGAGAACGCCTCGCTGCTGCCGTGGCTGACCGCGACGGCGTTCCTGCACACCTCGCTGCGCCGGCCCGCCGCACACGCCACCTGGAACGTGCTGCTGGCCTGCGCCAGCTTCGTACTGGTGCTGCTCGGCACGTTCCTGACCCGGTCCGGGGCGGTCACCAGCGTCCACGCGTTCACCGACTCCCCGCTCGGACCGATGCTGCTCGGCGCCGTCCTGCTCGCCGTCGTCGGACCGACCGTCCTCTTCGGATGGCGCGGCACCGCACGACCGGTACGGGGACCGACCGCGCCACTGTCGACCGCCACGGCGGTGCTGGCCAACGCCGTCGTCCTGCTCACCATCACCGCGATGGTGCTGATCGGCACCGTCTTCCCGCTGCTGTCCGACGCGCTCGGCGGGCCACGGACCGCGGTCGGGCCGGCGTACTACCACCGCACCGCCGTGCCGCTGGCCGTCGTACTGCTGCTGGTAATGGGCGTGGCCCCGGTCCTGCGGGCGGCGGGCGGCGCGGCCGGTCGGCTGCGGCGGCTGGCGGTGCCGGCCGGGGCCGCGCTGGCCACCGTCGCCGTCACCGGCACCCTCAGCCGCCCCGGCCTGCCGGCGCTGGCCGCCTTCGCCGCCGCCGCGTTCGTCCTCACCGGGCTCGCCGGCGAACTCGTCCGACGGCTCCGCCGCCGGCCCCGGCCGGCCGGCGTCGGCGGGCTGCTCGCGCATGCCGGCATCGCCCTCGTCGCGCTCGGGGTGGCCGGCTCGGCGGCCTACAGCGGCAGCGTCGAGCGGGAGCTGCGGGTCGGCGAGACGGTGCGGCTCGGTGCCACGTCGGTGCAGCTCGTCGAGATCCGCCGTGCCTCCGACGCGGGAGTCATGGAGGTCGACGCCCGCCTGCGGCTCGTCACGGCCGCCGGGCGGGAACGGTCGGTCGACCCGGTCCTGCGGTACTACCCCGCCCGGGACACCGCCGTCACCGTGCCCGAGGTGGTGTCGGACCCGCTGCGGGACAGCTACGTCACGTTGATCGCCGTCGCGGCCGACAGCGGAAGCGCGACCGTACGGCTCGCCGTCAACCCGCTCGTCGGCCTGCTCTGGGCCGGCGGGCTGCTGACGACGGTCGGCGGCGTGGTCGCGATGGCCGGCGCGGCCCGCCGGCGGCGCGGCGTACGGCCGACGCCCGGTCCCCGACCGGCGGCGGCCCCGGCGCCCGTCGAACGGACCCCGGCATGACCGGGCGTGGCCTGACGTCCGGGCTGCGGCGGCCGTTGCCGGCGGCGACCCTGCTGGTGACCGCCGTCCTCGGCGTCGTGTTCGCGCTCGGGCTGCACCGGGCGGCGGGTCCGGCGCCGGACCCGGCGGCCGGCACCCCGGCCCCCGCGCTGGCCGGCCCGACCCTCGACGGCGGCCACTTCGACCTCGCCGACAGCCGGGGCCGGGTGCTGCTGGTCAACGTCTTCGCCTCGTGGTGCGGGCCGTGCCGGCGCGAACTGCCGCTGCTCGTCGACGCCGAACGGCAGTGGTCGGCGCAGGGCGTACGGCTGGTCGGGCTCAACGTGAAGGACGGCACCGCGGCCGTACGGGCGCTGTTGAAGGAGACCGGCACCGAGTCGATGACGGTGCTCCCCGACCCGGACGGCACACTCGCCGTCGGTTGGGGCGCCCGGGGTGTGCCGGAGACCTTCGTCGTGGACCGCGACGGCCGGATCGCCGACCGGATCCGGGGCGAGGTGACCCGGCAGTGGCTGGAGCAGCGGGTCGGGCCGCTGCTGGCCGGATGAACCCGCGCCGCGCCCTGACCGTCGCGGTCCTGGTGCTGCTGGCCGTCGCCGCCGGCGTCGCACTGCTCCGGTCGGGTCCCGGTGGCGACGACCCGGCCCGGTCGATCGCCGCCGGCCTGCGCTGCCCCTCGTGCCAGGGCGAATCGGTCGCCGACTCCAGTTCACCGGTCGCCGCCGCGATGCGGCAGGTGGTCGCCGACCAACTCGCCCAGGGCCGGACCCCGGACGAGATCCGGCACTGGTTCACCGAACGGTACGGCGACGAGGTGCTCGCCGACCCGCCGCCGCGCGGGCCGGGGCTGCTGCTGTGGGGCGTACCGGCGCTGGTGCTGCTCGGCACCGGTTACGCGGCCGTACGCACGCTGCGGCCGGCGGGCGGCCGGTCGGGCGTCCCGGTCCAGCGGGCCGGCGGGCCGGGACGCCGGACCACCTGGCGGCTCGGCGCCCTCGGCCTGGTCGCCATGGTCGGCGCGGTCGCGTTCGGCGCGGCCCGGGTCGACCGGCCGGCCGACGACGGCGGCTCGCCGGACCCGGCCGCCGTCGCCGTGCTGCTGGCCCGTGACCTGGAACAGCAGGGCCGGTACGACGACGCCGCGCGGATGTACCGGCAGGCGCTGGAGACGCATCCGGCGGCGGACGTCCGGCTGCGGCTGGCCTTCACCCTGGTCCGCGCCGGCGCCCCGGCCGACGCGGAACGGGAGGCCCGGCAGGTGCTGGCCGGCGCGCCCGACCTGCCCGAGGCGCTGCTCGTGCTCGGCCTGGCCCAGCGGGAGACCAGCCCGGACCGGGCGCCGGAGACGTTGCGGCGGTTCCTCGACGCCGCCCCGGACCATCCGGCGGCCGGCGAGATCCGCCGGCTCCTGGCCCCGGACGGGTGACGACGGCTATCCCCGGGCCGCCGCCTCGGGTGCCGGGGCAGGCTTGATCGCGTCGTCGGCGAGCCGGGTCAGGACGACCGGCCCGTCCTCGGTGATCGCGATCGTGTGCTCGGAGTGGGCGGTGCGGGAGCCGTCCGCCGACCGGATGGTCCAGCCGTCGGGGTCGTACACGACCCGGTCGGTCGTGCGGGCGAACCACGGCTCGATCGAGAAGACCAGTCCCGGCCGGATCCGGTAGCCGCGCCCGGCGCGCCCGGTGTTGGAGACGTGCGGTCCCTCGTGCATGGTCCGGCCGACGCCGTGCCCGCCGAACTCGTCGTTGACCGGATAGCCGTAGCTGGCCGCCACGGCGGCGACGGCGGCGGAGACGTCGCCGATCCGGTTGTCCGGCCGCGCGGCGGCGATCCCGGCTTCAAGGGCCTCCTCGGTGGCCCGGATGAGCCGGAGATCCTCGTCGGCCGGGGTGCCGACGACGAGACTGACGGCGGCGTCGCCGACCCACCCGTCGACCGAGACGGCGAAGTCGATGCTGAGCAGGTCGCCGTCGCGCAGCGCGTACTTCTTGGGCAGCCCGTGGAGTACGGCGTCGTTCACCGACAGGCAGACGACGTGGCGGAACGGGCCGTTGCCGAAGGACGGGGCGTAGTCCCAGTAGCAGGAGGTCGCGCCGCGCTCGCGGATAAGCTTCCGGGCGTGGTGTTCGAGGTCCATCAGGTTGACCCCGACGGCGGCCCGGCTGCGCAGGTCAGCAAGGGCCTGCGCGACGAACTGTCCCGCCGGACGCATCTGCTCGATCTCCTGCGGGCTCTTTATGTGGATCATGAAACTCTCCTCCGGTGACCTGTCGGTATTATAATACCGAACCATGGTTCACCCGTGGCACGCAACCGGCCCCTTCGACCCCCAGAGGTACAGTGACGTCGTGGTTCGCAACCCGCTGACACCCGAGCAGATCGAGGCCGGCCGAAGGCTCGGCTCCCTGCTGCGCCGGGCGCGCGGCGGCGCCGGACTCAACGAGGTCGCCCTCGCCGCCGGAATCTCACCGGAAACCCTCCGCAAGATCGAGACGGGCCGGCTTCCGTCGCCGGCCTTCGGCACGATCGTGGCGCTCAGCGAGGTGCTCGGCCTCTCCCTGGACGAGGTCGCCGCGGTGTGGCGCGAACGCTCGCCACTGCGCCTGACCAGCTGACGAGCATTGGCAATCGCCCCGGACGTCCGGCGGATCGCCCTGATCCGCGCTCCGGGAGCGGACGTCCACTCACCGGCGGAAATCCTGGCCGGCCAACTCGGCCTGCGACCGGTCAGCCCGGGCAACCTGTTTCGCCGGCACGTGCAGCACCGCACCCCACAGGGGTTGGTCGCGCTTCAGCACATGAACGGCGGTCGCCTCGTGCCGGACGAGCTGATCGTGGACCTTCTCGCCGAGACCCTGTCGAACGCGAAGAGCGGATGGGTGCTGGCCGGCTTTCCCCGCCGGGTCGAGCAGGCCGAACTGCTGGCCGAACGCGGACACCCGCCGGAGATGGCGGTCGAACTGACGATCACCCCGGACGAAGTCGACGTCAGCCACTGGGCCACTGTCACCGGCCGGCCACCGGATGAACGGCGGGCACAGTTAGCGGCATCGATCGCGGACTACCGGGAGACGGCCGAGCCGCTGCGCGCACATTACCGTCGACGCGGGATCCTGCGGAACACGAGCGCGTACGGCGGGCCCGAGGAGGTCGCCGACCGGATCCGTACGCTCCTCGCCGGCTAGCTTCCACGTCACGAGTGTTGATGGCTCCAGATTTCCAGCAGTGCACGCGCCACCGGCTTCCCGACATCGAACCGCGCAGAGGGTGACCGCTCCAGAAGGTCCAGAAGCGCGAGCGTTGCCGCCCCGACGGAATCACCACGAGCTTCCCCGGCAAGCCTGGTCAGCATCACCGCATCAATCGTCTCCATCAACCCACATCACCTACTCACCCGCTACTCGCGGCCCGATACCCCAACCGTCGACCAGGCGGCCGAGGAGATGACGTGCTCCACCATCCCCGGATCGCGCTCGCTGCCACAGTTCCTCGGCCCGCCCCTCCTCGAACAGCAGCCGGTTCAGCCGCCTTCGTGCGTGCACGTCACGTCGACCGAGAGCCGCCAGCTCGACACGGCGACCGGCGCGGGCAAGCGGGTCTGTTTGCCAGAGGTGTGCGTCGTGGCGCGCGTAGTCGGAGCTGTAGCACTCCGCGACGGCACTCACCACCACGATGGCACGGTCCCAGTCACCCTGTTCCTCGGCGGCACGCGCGGTCTGAGACCAGTGGGACACGAACATCAGCGTAGGGTGCCGACCGCACAATGGATGTGATCCTCTCGTGCCACGAGGACGGCGCGAACCTGGTACCGCTCGCCGTGAATGGACAGGACGAGGCACCGCCGGCCAAGAGGGACGCGCTGGCGGGGTCGCGCTCACGCGAAACCCCTGTCGTCGTCCTTGGAGCCGTGGTCGCGGACCAAACTGGAGCCCTGGATGACGCACTGCGGCCTCTGCTCGCCCCTCGGCAGGGACGGATCGAGCATGCAACTCAGTACACTCCCCCGCATGCCAGAACTCGGCCGAGCGGACAGGCGTCAGAGCATTGCCGACCTTATGCGCTCTGCCCTTGCAAGCACCGATTTGCGCTCATCAGTCGCCCCGGACATCGCACTCGTAGCGTTGCGCAACCTGGTCGCCAAGGTGCTCGCGGCGGCTGACGACGATCTTCCGCTGGTCATCGACTCCGACGTACTCGGAGACGTGTACGGCTTCGCAGCCATGGTCAACAAGTCCGTCGCACCCGCCCATCCGGCCCGACGCCCCAATGACCGCAGCATCTCTGCCCCCGAACTCGCAAAGCGGTTGCACGACAGGCTGCCGGGGTTCGCGGCCCGCAGAACAGAGCTTCTGGCACAACTGGATGCCACTTATCCAACCGGTCGGTGAGCCCACACCTGTCAGACTCCTTGCCCCCGGGCAACCAACACAACCACCCGACCTGCCTCTCCATGACAGGTGAGCTGCAAGAACGGTCCACCGGCGTCCATGGTTGTCCGCCCACGTCGATCCCGGTCGTCACCCAGTTAGTCACTCACGCGCCGCGCTTTACGGCTCGTTCCCGCACCGCTGCCGTCACCTACGCTGATCGACTCGGCTGCCGTCAGATGCCATCGCTAGGCTGCGCGCCATGATCACACGACCTACCGAGGAGTGGGGCCGCAAGGTACGGGACCAGAAGGGCCGCATCGCCGCAGGCACCCTCGCTGAAGTTGACGCCTACGCCCTACACCTCTGGCCAGAGGCATTCATCGCTGCTGTCGATACGGCTCTGGACGCCTACGAAGCAGACATACGCTCGCTCTCCCAGACCAAGAGCGGCACGCAATCTGGGCCAGAGGCGCTTCCAGGGATGCCGCCGCTGCCGATACCGTCACCGTCTGATGACGAGGTCTTCGCATCGGTCGAGCGGGTCGTCATGGCTCTCAACGCGATTGATGAGGAACACGAAAGGATCGAGACGGACGAGCGCGAGGAGCTGTGTCAGTACATCGACGATGTCCTCACAGATACGGGCATTGATGTCAGAGCTCTCACCGCCCGACGCGACATCGCGCGAACCGAACTTACTGACGAGTGGCGCGAATGGTGAGGGCATAGATCAGCCAGCGGAGTCTCGCCATCCCGTCTGCCGCCGACCCGCCCTCCTGGGGAGCGGGCCGCCGCCCGGCCCGGCACGTCAAGCGGACCTTGACGGCTCGTACGGACGCTGGCGGGTCGGGGCGGTGGTCTGCTCGGCTCGCCCGGGTCGACGGCGGGCGAGATGGCTCCCACCGCAACCACCCACGGACCCGCAAGGCGCCGGCGACCCGGTGTGCCCTCCCCACGCCGCGCGGGTGCCAGCGGCGCGGCCCGGCCGGCTGCCGGCCCACCACCCCACCGGAAACGGCCTGTCGTCATGTGACGGCCCAGCGGGCTACCCGCCCTCCGCGCCAGCCGCCGGGCGTATTGTGTGATCGGAGCCGGAGCACCAGCGGAGCGACGGGCGCGCGCCGTGGCGGCGGCGCGTGCGGCCCGTTCAGGGCCGCCTGAAGACGTACAGGAACTCTGCATGTCCCACCTGCACCCGGCCGTCCGACAGCCACCTCAACTCCAGCCCCGGAACCATCGGCGGCCGGTGCCTTCAGCGCCGGCCGCTTTCCGTCTCCGGACCGTTGCCGATCCGTGACCGCCGCCAGGACGGTGGGGGCGGCGGCCGGGGGCGCCGACCGCCACCATGGGTACGTGGCCGATTCCGTCGCCGGCCTGGTCCGTACGCCCCGTGAGGAGCCCGGACCGTCCGGCGCTCCACCCACCCGCGGGCCGCGCACCCGTGGGCCCCTGCTGGTGGCGGGCGCCGTGGTCGCTACCCTGCTGGTCCTCTCCGGCCGCTACGGCTACCACCGCGACGAGCTCTACTTCCTGATCGCCGGCCGGAACCTCGACTGGGGCTATGTCGATCAGGGGCCGCTGGTGCCGGCCCTGGCCCGGCTCGTCGATGCCGTGGCGCCCGGCAGTCTGGTGGCGCTGCGTACCCCGTCGGCGTTCATCGCCGGCGGGTGCGTGCTGCTCGTGGCCGCGCTCGCCCGCGAGTTCGGAGCGCAACGGGGTGCGCAGACCTTCGCGGCGTTCCTCGCCGGCAGCTCCGGCCTGGTGCTGGCCGGCGGCCACCTGCTCAGCACCACCACCGTCGACATGCTCGTCTGGCTGGCCGCGGCGCTGTGCACGGTCCGGTTGCTGCGGACCGGCGACACCCGCTGGGCGCTCGGCATCGGGCTCGTGCTCGGCGCCGGCATGCTCAACAAGCTGCTGCCCGCGCTGCTGGGCGTCGGCCTGCTCGCGGGGGTGGCGATCGCCGGGCCCCGCCGGCTACTGCGCGACCGGTGGGTGCTCGCCGGCTTCGGCGTCGCCCTGCTGCTCGCCGCACCCACTCTGGTCTGGCAGGCCGTGCACGGTTTCCCGCAGCTGTCCGTGGCCGCGTCCATCTCCGGCGGCGACAGCTCCTACAGCGGGCGGCTCGACGCACTGGCCCTGCAGTTCGTCATCATCAGCCCCTACGCCGTGCCCATCTGGGTCGCCGGCCTGGTGGCGCTGCTGCGACGGCCCCACTGGCAGGCGTACCGGGCGCTGGCCTGGGCCTGGCTGGTGGTCCTCGGCGTGGTGCTGGTCGCCGGGGGCAAGGGCTACTACGACGCCCCGCTGCTGCTGGTGCTCACCGCCGCCGGCGCCGTCGTCACCGCCGCCTGGGCCGACCGCGGCGCTCGGATACTGCGCCGGACGCTGCTGGTGGCGGGTGCGCTCCTCTTCGTCGCCCCGAACGGCGTGCTGCTGCTGCCCACCCTGCCGGCAGACCGGCTACCCGGCTTCGTTGTCGACGTGAACTACGACGCCGGCGAGACGATCGGCTGGCCCGCGTTCGCCGACTCACTCGCCGCCGTACACCAGGCACTTCCCGCCGAGCAGCGACAGCGCGCGGTGATCCTCACCGGCAACTACGGCGAGGCCGGCGCCGTCGCCCGCTACGGCCCGGCGCGGGGTCTGCCGCCGGCGTACTCCGGGCACAACAGCATGGCCGACTTCGGCCGCCCGCCGGCCGACGCCGACGTGGTGATCGCCGTCGGCTGGGACCGCCCCGACCAGCTGCGGAGGTGGTTCACCGACGTCAGTCTGGCCGGCCGTGTCGACCAGCGGGTCGAGGTCGACAACGACGAGAACGGCGGCCCGATCTGGCTCTGCACCGGGCTGCGTCGGCCATGGGCCGACATCTGGCAGGCTGAAGTACGCCACGCGGGCTGATGCGGCGGATCTCGTCGAGGACACGGCGCATGATCAACGGGGAATTTCTTCCGTCGGGGTAAATGGATCGGGGCGCTGATGCGTAAACCCCGTGTGGAACGAGAACGGAAGGACTTCGCGGACTTCTATCAGCGCTTCCGGGACAACTGCCTGCGTGCCGTACTAGCTGGTACGGGCGATCGCGCGCTGGCCGAGGATCTGGTCGCTGAGGCGTTCGCGCGAGCCTGGGCCTCCTGGCCGCGGGTGCGCCAGCATCCGGCACCGGCAGCGTGGGTGGTGCGCACCGCCCTCAACATCCGGGTGTCCTGGTGGCGGCGACGTCGGCGGGAGGTGGCCCTCGACGGCCACGATCGGGCGTACCTCATCGAGGACGACGTCGGCACGAGCGACGCCCTGCTGGCCGCCGTTCGCCGGCTGCCGCGGCGGCAGCGTGAGGTGGTCGTGTTACGTATCTGGCTCGACCTGGACACCAGGTCCGTGGCTGCGGCGTTGGACATCTCCCCCCAAACCGTAGCCGTCCATCTGTCCCGTGCCACCGCAACCCTGCGGGCGCAGCTCGCGTCCGCAGTCCGTGAGGAGATTCGATCATGAACGACGATGAGGTGTGGGACGCGGTGAAGCAGACCCTTTCCGACGTACGGATGGATCGTCCGGTCGAGGCGATCGAGCAGCGCGGCCGGGCGCGGCGGCGCAAGCGCCACGTGTTCGGCGTGGCCGCCGGTGGTGGCGTCGCGGCCGTGGCCGCGCTCGCGCTGGCCCTGCCGATGGCCACGGGATCCGGCACGGCCTCGGCTCCGACCGGCCCGGACAATCAGGCCGGATCCGCCTCCACGGCACCGGCAGGCGACATCAGGCTCGTGTCCCTGGCGACCAGCCTCACCGCGGAGAACGCCTCGCTGCCGGGTGACGCGTCGCTGATCATCGAGAAGGTCGAGGTTCGCCGGGGCACCGTGCCATCTCGTACCCGGTACCACCTGTACACCGACGGCGGCGAGTACTACTACACGGAGGCCAGGCGCGAACTCCCCCGGGTGGTCGCTCGTGGTGAGAACCTCGGCAACGGCTTCCATACCCGTGGGGTGGCGGCGGCGCGGTACGCGGCAACCGGTGACCTCGCCAAAGCCAGGGAGCAAATGATCAATTCTGTGTACGACGGGGGAAAGCCCCCTACCGGCGCCGGGCAGGACCGAACGGAAATCCTTCGGCAGAAGGGGATCACAATCCCGTCGCCGCGCACCGATGAGGACCGGGAGAGCCTCGCAGCCAACAACCACCTCTGGGTGAACAGCGTTGACGTGCTCTCCGCGGCGGGAGGCGACCCGAAGGTACGGGCGGGCGTGCTTCGCCTGATCTCCACCATCCCCGATGTCACCGTTGTGGATTCGACGACCGGCGGGCAGCCCACCCTGACCATCACCGCGAGGGTGTGGGGGGACGACAGCCAGCACGTGCTGACGATCAACGCCCAGAACGGGGTGCCGATCAGTTCCGTGCTGACCTACCCGGACATGGACACCACCTTTGCGGAGACCTTCGAGGTCTCCCGAGTGACGGTCGCCGACATCAGGGCCGGCAGGTTCTGACCCTCGACCATTAACCGTGCGCGCCGCCCACACCACTCGGGCGGCGCGCACGGCCCGCGTTCATGGACAACGCGTCATCCCGGCGGGACCCAGTAGTGCTTTGTTAGGTTGGGACGAGTTGACGGCAGAGAGGCAGAATCCGAGCCAGGTCGCAGTAGGTACTGCAGTTCGCCGAGGACGGCGTACAGGCTCCAGTTAGAGAGGTCGCGATCGTCCGGCCCTGGGTGATGCTGCGGCGCGTACCCGCACTCGGGACAGGGCTCACCTTCCGCGCTGGTCATGCTGCGATCGTCTCAGGTGGACACGCTCAGCTAGCGAAACGCGTTGACTAACAACCTGGGTAGCGGGTGGGCCGCAGCTCCCCAAACCGACGATCAACAGGGGCAGTTCAGCACCGACCGCTTCCGTGTCCGGGAACGATCACGAAGTCCCGACCTGCTACGCGTAGGCACCCACCTGCGAAGGCGGTCCGTCAAGGTCCGTGGATGTCCACCGCCTGACGCTGTGGTTGTCCCTGAGTTCGTCACCCGAGAGGGCGGCAGTGATCTTCGGATGCCCACTCACCTCCGGCGGCTGATCGTTGGCCTGCGGGCAACTCTGGGCAGATCGCGCGTACGAATCAGGGTGCTGCCGGAAGAGGCGACGGCGGCTTCGATCGCGTCACCGGCCGCGCTGATCGCCGGTCCAGGCGTCGGATCTCGGCGACGGTGTCGGCTGCGATCAGTGATTCGGGCATCTCCGGCGTGGCCGGCTGCCACACTCTGCTCTGTGGTCAGTGAGGACAACGGTGCGTCCGATGGCGGGTCAGCGCCCTCGCCGCGCGGCATTCGACCGCTACGCGAGGGCGTCGGCGTAACCAGCGTGGAACTCTTCTTCGATCTGGTGTTCGTCCTCGCGTTCATCCAGGTCGTCGCGTTGATGGAGGACGACTTCACCGCCCACGGCGTGCTGAACGGGATGCTTGCGCTGGCCCTGTTGTGGTCGACGTGGTCCATTTACGCCTGGTTGGGCAACAGCCTCCAAGCCCGGGTCGGGCTGATCCGGATCGCGCTGCTGTTCGTGGCAGTGGTCACTCTTGTAATGGCGGTAGCGGTCCGGCAGGCATTCACTGACATCGGGAGCATAGCTTTCTCCGGCCCGGTGGTGTTCGCCGCGTGCTTCGTGATCGTTCGGCTGGTGCATCTGGCGCTACGCTGGTACGCCGTTCCAGACACGAGGCCGCGCATCGTCCTGCTGGTCGCCGCGCCACTGTTTGTCGCCTCCGTCCTCCTGTTCTCCGCCGCCGTAGTGCCGCAGCGACTGTTCCACGACCCGTGGCTGATCAACGCAACCCAGACCGGACTCTGGACGCTTGCCGTCATCATCGACTATGGCCCCGCCCTGGTGATTCGGTCGTGGGGGTGGCACATCATCTCGGCCCGGCACTGGGCGGAGCGGCATGGCCTCATCGTGCTCGTCGCCCTTGGCGAGTCGCTCATAGCGGTTGGCCTGACCAGCAGCGGCGTGCCGATGACCGGACCGCTCATCGCGGCCCTCGTCTTCACCATCGTCACCGCCGCCGCATTGGGCTGGATCTACTTCGACGTCGTCGCGATCGCCGCCGAGCGGACACTGATCCAGAACTCCGTCCAGCACCGGGTCGCCTACGCCCGCGACGCCTACAGCTACCTACACCTGCCGATGATCGCCGGCATCATGCTGCTCGCCCTTGGGTTGCACAAAGTGGTGACGATCATCAAAGACGACGAACTGCACCCTTCGGCCGCGCATCTGGAGAGCCTGGGCCTCTACGCCCTCTACGGTGGAGCAGCCCTGTTCCTGCTCTCCCACGTCGGCTTCCAACTGCGGATCACGCGCCTGCTCAGACGGATCATCTGGCCGCGACTGATTATCGCAGTGCTGCTGGTGGCGCTCATCCCGGCCGCCGACCAGCTTCCGGCGGTGGTAGCGCTCGGCCTGCTGGCGGCCGTCTGTGTCAGCCTGGTCATCACGGAGGTTCTTGTCGCCGGCGGGCGGCGTAAAGAACTGCGCGAGGCCGCTCTAGCCGAGGACCTTCGGCCAGAGGGCCCCTAGATCGGGCCGGCGCGCCCACCCGCGGACCGCGACCCGCCGACGGCGGCCGGGGCATCCCGGAGCCCGGGCGCCCCCGCCGGAGGCGCGGTAACCGCGACCCCGTACCGCCCGGCCCCGCTCGTCGACGCCGGCCCGGGTCGTCGGGCGCGTCGGCGTAGTCCCGGTCGTGGCCTGCTGCCGGCCGACGCGACCCCACCACTCGGAAAACCTGCCCGCGCAAGTCGTCAGCAGCTCAGGCCGGAGGCGTACGGTCCTACCGGCACACAACAACCATGTGCCGCAGTCCGTCAGGGTTTCCAGGCTGCCCAGAGGTGGGCGTACGGGCCGCCCCGGGCGAGCAGGTCGGCGTGGGTGCCCTGCTCGACGATCCGGCCGTGTTCCATCACCACGATCCGATCGGCGCGGGCGGCCTGCCCCAGCCGGTGCGCGATGATCAGCGCGGTCCGGCCGGCGCAGACCCGTTCCGCCGCGCGTTCCAGCACGTCGGCATGGTGGCTGCCGGATTCGGCGGTGGCCTCGTCGAGGATGACCAGGGCCGGGGCGGCGAGGTGGGCGCGGGCCAGGGCGACCTGGGCGCGTTGTTCGTCGTCGAGTTGGGTGTGGCCGGGGCCGATCCGGGTGTCGATGCCGTCGGGCAGTTGTCGTACCCAGCCGTCGGCGCCGACGAGCGCCAGCGCGTCGGTGATCTCGGCGTCGGTGGCCTCGGGCCGGGCCAGGCGCAGGTCTGTCGAGAGTGGACCGGCGAAGACGTGGGGTTCCTGGGCGACCAGGATCACCCGGGGCCGCTGTCCGGCGGGGTCGCGTACGTCGACGGTGCCGGCGGTGGGGGTGAGGGTGCCGGCGACGATGCCGGCGAGGGTGGTCTTGCCCGCGCCGCTGGCGCCGACGAGGGCGACCCGCTCCCCCGCCTCGATGCGCAGGTCGATGTCGTGCAGCACCGGGTTGGCGTCGTACGCGTGGTGCAGGCCGCCGATCTCGACGGTGGCCGGGCCGGCGGGCGGCGGTGCGGCGGGCTGGCGGGTCCGGTCGGGCACCGTGCTCAGGCCGAGGATGCGGGCCAGGCTGGCGGCGGCGGACTGCATGTCGTCGACGCTCATGACGACGACGCCGAGCGGTCCGAAGAGGCGGTGAAAGTAGAGCGCGGCGGTGGTGACGGCGCCGGCCGTGGTCGCGCCGGCGTCGACGAGGGGGAACCCGGTCGCGATGATCGCGGACAGGCCGACGAGTTCGGCGATGTTGAGCCACTTGACCCAGCCGGTGACGAACCACAGGGCGTGCCGGGAGATGTCGCGGGCCCGTTCCGAGGACGCGTCGATCGAGGAGACGAAGCGCGGTTCGGCGCGGTAGGTGCCGATGGTGGTGAGGCCGCTGAGGGTCGACAGGATCGTCTCGGCCCGGTCGGCGAACGCGACCCGCTGTTCGGCGTAGATCGGGGCGGCGCGGGGCAGATACCAGCGCAGGGAGAGGATGTAGACCGGGATGGTGGCGCAGCCGGCGAGGGCGAGCCACGGGTCGAGGGCGGCGAGGCCGGCGACGGTCAGCAGGATCGCGACGGCCGACGACACCCAGACCGCGAGCAGGCTGGTGACGGTTTCGGCGACGATGCCGACGTCGTCGCTGATCCGGCTGAGCAGGTCGCCGCGGCCGGCTGCCTCCACGGTTTCGGTGGACAGGTGCAGGGCGGCGTCGAGCGCGTCCTCGCGTACGGCGGCGAGCAGCAGTTGTCCGGCGCGTACGGTGAGCGCGGCGGCCAGCCCGGTCAGCACCGCCCCGACGGCGAGGGCGACCGCGGTCCAGATCAGGAGGCGGACGAGTTCGCCGTACGTGGTTCCGGCCAGGACCCGGTCGACGAGGATGCCGATGATCCGGGCCGGGGCGAGGCCGGCGACCGCGGCGGCGGCGGTGACAGCCAGGGCGAGAAGGGTGGGGCCGGGGCGGCGCCGGATCTGGCGGACCAGCCCGGTGCGTACGGTCCTGGCGTCGGCGATCGGTAGCCGGGTCATCGCAGTACCCGTTCGCGGTAGTCGGGGTTGTCGCGGAGCAGGTCGTGGTGCCGACCGGTGGCGACCACCCGGCCGGCGACGACGAGGACGACGCGGTCGGTGCGGTCCAGCAGTGTGGGGCTGGCGGTCAGTACGACGGTGGTCGAGTGCGAGCCGTTTCCGTGCCGGTGCCGGCGGATCCCGTCGGCGATGCGCTGTTCGGTGACCGAGTCGACGGCGGTGGTGGGCCGGTCGAGGACGAGCAGGTCGGGGTTGGTGTGCAGGGCACGGGCCAGGGCGAGGCGTTGGCGCTGGCCGCCGGAGAGGTTGGTACCCCGGTCGCGCAGCGGGGTGTCGGCGGTGGCGGTGACGAACTCGTCGGCGTCCGCGGCCCGCAGCGCGGCGCCGAGGTCGCCGGCGCCGGATCCCGCGCCGAGGTCGCCGGGGTCGCCGCCGAGGGTGAGGTTGTCATGCAGGGTGCCGGTGAACAGGTCGACCCGGTGCGGTTCGACGTGGACCAGGCGGCGCCGGTCGTCGCGGTCGAGCTTGTCGAGTCGTACGCCGGACAGTTCGGCGGTGAACGGCGTCGGGCCGGTGCCGGGGGTGAGTGCGGCGAGGATGGCGGTGGCGTCGGCGGGGTCGGCGACGACGCCGACGAACTCGCCGGGTGCCGCGGTGAAGGTGCCGGCCGCGGCGAGGGTGAGCGGGCCGTGGCCGGACCGGTCGGCCGCCGCAGCTGAATCGTCGTCCGATGTGGACTTCTCGGCGAGGACGGCGGCGACCCGTTCGGCGCTGGCCCGGGTGCCGGCCCGGAACTGCAGGTGGGTGCCGAGCATGGTGAGCGGTTCGCTGAGGAACTGGGCGGCGCCGACGGCGGCGACGAGTGCCCCGACGGTGATCTGCCCGTCGACGGCGAGCGCGCCGGCGGCCAGGAGTGCGACGAGCAGGACGAGGCCGCCGGCGGCCAGGGTGGCGGCGCGTTGCAGCGCGAGGGTGTTGCCGGCCCGGATCGCGGCGTCGGCGGCGGCGGTGCTGGCGGCGCGGTAGCGGGTCATGGCGTGGTCGCGGGCGGCGAGGCCGTGCAGCACCCGCAGGCCGGCGACGAGGTCGGCGGCGAGCGCCGACGCCTGGGCGGCGGTGTGCTGCTGGTCGTGGCTGCGCCGGGTCATCGTCGGGGAGAGCAGGTTCAGGGCGACGGTGGTGCCGACGGCGACGGTGAGGACGAGTGCGCCGAGGCGTACGTCGATGCCGAACAGGATCACGCACGACACGACGATGGCGGTCGAGGCGGCGATCAGGCCGCTGGTGTATTCGACGGGCCGGGCGGCACGGTCGGCGTCGGAGGAGGCGATCGAGTGCAGCTCGCCGTCGGGGCGGGCGCGGGTGGGGTCGGACAGGTCGAGCATGCTGCGGCCGAGCCGGCGGCGCAGCCGGTGGGCGCGGTCGAGCACAGCGCCCAGCCCGAGCCGGGCCGCCCAGCGCCAGCAGAGGATGAGTGCGGTGAAGAGGACGGCGAGTCCGACGAGGCTGGCGGCGAGCAGGTCGTGGCGGCCGGTGACGACGGCGGAGTCGATGGCGACGCCGATCGCGACCGGGACGAGTGCTTCGCAGGTCTGGTGTCCGCTGAACAGGGCGGCCGAGGCGAGGAGGCGGCCACGGTTCTCGCGTCGTGCGTCGGTGACGAGCGCGCGGCCGCCGGCGGTGGTCTGTCCGCTCACCTGTCCGGCCGACCCGTTCGACGGTGACCGGTGGGGGTGAAGGTGGCGATGGTCATCGGCTTTCCCTCGTGTGCGGCGGTCGCGGGCGCGCCGGCACGCGCGCCCGCGACCGGGCGGTTCAGCGGTCGAGCTTGGCGACGGCGGCCTGCAACTGCGGTACGACGGCGGCGAGCGCGACCTTCAGGCCGGCGACGGTCCCGGCGGTGGCGCCCTGCATCGCCTCGCCTTCCGGGTCGAGGAACACGGTCCGGCCGTCCTTGACGACGTCGAGCGAGGAGATCAGCGGATCCTGCTGGATGGCGCTGATCGGGTAACCGATCGTGGTCAGCACGGCGACGTCGGCGTCCATGGTCGGCACCTGCTCGACGGAGACCGGGGCGAAGAAGCCGGATGCCGGCAGCGCGGCCACCGGCGGGTTGAGGGTGAAGCCGAGGGCCCCATACACGTCGAAGCGGGCGTCGCCGGGCAGGTTGGCGCCGTACGCGTCGCCGAACTTCGAGCCGGCGACGGTGGTGACGCCCTGGAAGGTCGGGTTCTCGCCGACGTACCTGGCGAAGGTGGCGTCGAGGTCGGCGATCAGCGCCCGGCCCTGCTCGACCCGGCCGAGGGCCTGGGCGATGAGCGTGGTGTGGGTACGCCAGTCGAGCGCGAAGTCCGGGGTGCCCTTGGGCGCGAAGACGGTCGGCGCGATCTGGCTGAGCCGGGCGTACGCCTGGTCGTCGAACGCGCTGCGGGCGTTGAGGATGACGTCGGGATCGAAGGACTGGATCTGCTCGTAGTTGAGCGTCTCGCCGCCGCGCTCGATGAGGGCCGGCGTCGAGTCCCCGAAGGCCGCGGTGGCCCAGGGGCCGACGCCCTTGTTGGCCTCGCCGTGGTCCTGCCAGTCGTAGATGGCGACCGGCTTGACGCCGAGCGAGAGGGCGACCTCCCCGTCCGACCAGCCGAGGGCGACGACCTTGAGGTCGCCGTCGGCGGGCTTCGGGATCTCGATCAGGCCGTAGTTGGTCTCGACCGAGCCGAGCAGTTCGCCGCCGGCCGGTCCGCCGTCGTCGCCGGTGGAGCAGGCCCCGGTGGCCAGGAGTACGGCCGTGGCGGCGGCAGCCGCCGACCAGCGCAGGAATGGACGGGAGAGACGCATGGGATTCCTTGTCGTAGTGATGCGGGTTGATCTCAGGACTCGGCGATGACGGCGCCGGTGGCCAGTGGGACGACGATCGGGGTGCCGGTTTCCGGGTCGGTGAGGATCCGGGCACGTACCCCGAAGACCTCTTCGACGAGTGCGGCGGTGACCACCTCGGCGGGCGGTCCCTGGGCGACGACGGCGCCGTCCTTCATGGCGATGAGGTGGCTGGCGTAGCGGGCGGCCTGGTTGAGGTCGTGCAGGACGGCGACCAGGGTGCGGCCCTGCTGGTGCAGGGTCCGGCACAGGTCGAGCACGTCGATCTGGTGTGCGATGTCGAGGAACGTCGTCGGTTCGTCCAGCAGCACGATCGGGGTCTGCTGGGCGAGCACCATGGCGATCCAGACGCGTTGGCGCTGGCCGCCGGAGAGTTCGTCGACCGGTCGGGCGGCCAGCCCGGTCAGCCGGGTCGCTTCCAGCGCGGACCGTACGGCGGCCTCGTCAGCCGCCGACCAGGCGCGGAAGAGCCGCTGGTGCGGGTAGCGGCCGCGGGCGACCAGGTCGACGACGGTGATCGCCTCCGGGGCGGTGGTGCTCTGCGGCAGCAGCCCGACCTTGCGGGCGAGTTCCTTGGTGCCGAGCGTGCGGACGTCGGTGCCGTCGAGGAGCACGGTTCCGCGTTGCGGGGCGAGCAGCCGGGCCAGGCTGCGCAGCAGGGTCGACTTGCCGCAGGCGTTGGGGCCGACGATCACCGAGAACGAGTGGGGTGGGACGGTCAGGTCGAGGTCGTCGACGACGACGCGGGCGTCGTATCCGATCCGCAGGCCGGTGACCTCCAGGCGGCGGGCCTGGTCGGCGACGCCGACGGGGACGGGAGCGGCGGCGGCGGTCCCGGCTTCGGTGGTGACCATGTCAGGCCTTTCGGGTCCGGGCCGCGAGCAGCCAGACGAGGTAACCGCCGCCGAGTACGACGGTGACCACGCCGACGGGAAGCTGGGTGGGGGCGATCACGGTCCGGGCGACGAGGTCGCTGACGGTCAGCAGCACCGCGCCCATCAGGGCCGAGCAGGCCAGCGGGAGCCGCGGGGTACGGGTCAGCCGGACCGCGAGTTGCGGGGCGAGCAGGGCGACGAAGGAGATCGGTCCGGCGACGGCGGTGACGACGGCGGTGAGGGTGACTCCGACGAGCAGCAGCCACACCCGCAGCCGGCCGGCGGACAGGCCGCGGCCGATCGCGGCGTCGTCGCCGAGGGGCAGCAGCCCCATGCCGCGGCTGAGCAGGGCGGTCACCGGGGTCAGGACGAGCAGGGCGACCGCGACCGGGGCCAGTTGCGGCCAGGTCATGGTGTCCAGTGAGCCGGCACCCCACATGGCCGCGGCGGCGGCCTGTTCGAGGCTGAGGGTGATCATCAGGTACGCGTTGACGGCGGCGAGCAGGGCGCCGACCCCGATGCCGACGACGATCAGTCGGTAGCCCTGCAGGCCCCGGCGCATCGCGAGCGCCCACACGAGCAGTCCGGTGCCGAGCCCGCCGGCCAGCGCACCGATGATTGTGCCGTAGTAGGCGCCGCCGACGAGGACGGTGCTCAGCAGCGCGCCGGTGTACGCGCCGGTGTTGAAGCCGATGATGTCGGGGCTGCCGAGCGGGTTGCGGGTCAGGGTCTGGAAAAGGGCGCCGCTCAGCGCGAGGGCGGCGCCGCCGAGGACCGCCATCAGTACGCGGGGCAGCCGCCACTCGACGACGGTGCGCCGTACGGCGGTCTCGCCGTGGCCGGTCAGTGCGGCCCAGATCTGGGCCGGCGACAGTTCGGTCTCTCCGACGGTCAGCGACCAGGCGGCGACGCCGACGGCCACGACCGTGAGGATCGCGCCGACGGTGAGGACGCGGGTGTCGACGCGCAGCCGGTGGGAGGCGCCGAGGGACAGGAACCGGATCCGGCGCGGCCACAGCGGCGGCGCGCCGACGGTGGCGGGCGCGGTCACCGCGCCCTCGCCCGGCCCGCTCACAGCGCCCTCCCCTGCGGGCGGCGGACGAGCCAGATGAGCAGCGGGGCGCCGAGGAAGGCGACGACGATGCCGACCGGCACCTCGTTGTCGAGCAGTACCCGGCCGACGATGTCGGCGGTGAGCATCAGCACCGGGGCGGTCAGGACGCAGAGCGGGACGACGCGCCGCTGGTCGGGGCCGGCGATCATCCGGACCGCGTGCGGCACCATCAGGCCCACGAACGACAGCGGTCCGACGGCAGCCGTCGCCGCGCCGCAGAGCAGGGCGATCGCGACGAAGCCGGTGGCGCGTACGACGACGGTCCGGGTGCCGAGCGACCGGGCGACGTCGTCGCCGAGGGCGAGCGCGTTGAGTCCGGCGGTGAGCATGACCGCGAGCAGCACGCCGACCAGCAGGAACGGGGCGACTCCGACGACGACGTCGAGTTGGCGGCCCTGCAGCGAGCCGGCCTGCCAGAACCGGATCCGGTCGAAGACGTCGGGTCGGGTGAGGGTGATGCCGTAGCTGATGCCGGTGAAGACCGCGCCGACGGCGACGCCGGTCAGCACGATCTTGATCGGGTTCGTGCCCTGGCGGCCGGTGGTGCCGACGACGTACACGAGGATGGAGGTGACCATCGCGCCGAGCAGGGCGAACCAGACGTAGCCGGCGATGGAGGTGACGCCGAGGAAGCCGGCCGCGACGGCGACGAAGAAGAAGGCGCCGGAGTTGACGCCGAGGATGCCGGGGTCGGCCAGCGGGTTGCGGGTCAGCGCCTGGGTGACCGCGCCGGCGACACCGAGTCCGGCGCCGACGAGGACCGCCAGGACGGTGCGGGGTACCCGGTAGTCGCGCACGATGATCCCGGCCGGGGAGTCGGTGTCGATGCCACGCAGCGCCTGCCAGCTCTGCGCGGCGGTGATGTCTCCGGAGCCGACGAAGAGGCTCAGGACGACCAGGGCGAGCAGTGCGGCGGCGACGCCGGCGAGCACGAGGGCGCGGCGGGCGCCACCCCGTACGCGCGGCACGTCGCTCACGACGGCACTGATCGTCACCGGACCTCCAAGCCAGGTTTGCCTTGCCTAACTTAGGGTTGTCCTGGGATGCGTCGCAATCCCGGCCAGGCGCCAGCGAATACGGCTGATCAGACAAGCATGCTGCGATAGGACCCCGGGCTGCGCCCGACGACAGCGCGGAACGCCTCGATGAACGCACTCGTCGTGTCGTACCCCACAGCCTCGGCGACGTCCGCCACCGAAACCCCCTCGCCCAGCAACTGCTGCGCCCGGTAGACCCGCAGCATCGACCGCCAGCGGGTGAACGACACCCCCGCCGAGGCGCTGAACGCCCGCGCCAACGTACGGCTGCTGAGCCCGGCCGACTCCGCCCACTCCTGCAGCGAACGGCGGTCCCCCGGATCGTCGATCAGCGCCCGGACCAGGTCGCCGATGCGCGGGTCGTCGGGAACGACCCACCCCCACGGCCGGTGCGACGGGCGCAGCAGGTCGAACACGACCGCCTCGGCCCGCTGCCGGGCCCCGGCCGTCAGGTCGTCGGCGAGCAGGTATTCCAACAGCCCCTCCAGCAGCGGGGTGATCTCCAGCGCCACCGGCTCCGGCGAACACACCACCGGCCCCGGGCGGGCGGTACGCGGCGTGAAGAAGCTGGCGTGGAAGTCCGAGCCGGCCGCCGCCGTACCGGCGTGGACGATGCCGGCCGGCATCCACACCCCGATCCCGGCCGGCAGCATCCACACCCGGTGACCGGCCGTCACCGACATCGACCCGCGCCGCACCCACAGCAGCTCGTGTACGGAATGGCGGTGGGGTGCCCACGCCATGCTCCGGGGCAGCAGGCCGCGCTCACCGGCGATGACGAACTCGGCGTGCCGGTCGGCCGCCTCGGGCTCCGGCCCGGGGAGGGCGGCGCCGGGGTCCACCGCGGCGGGTGCCGCGTGTTCCGCCGGGGCGGGTGCCGCGTGTTCCGCCGGGGCGGGCGCCGCGTGTTCCGCCGGGGCGGGCGCCGCGTGTTCCGCCGGGGCGGGCGCCGCGTGTTCCGCCGGGGCGGGCGCCGCGTGTTCCGCCGGGCGGGCGCCGCGTGTTCCGCCGGGGCGGGCGCCGCGTGTTCCGCCGGGGCGGAAGCCAGGACCGGGGTCGGGGAGGTCATCCGGTCATCCTGCCCCGGGTCGGTGCCGGGCGGGCCGACCGGTCCCCCGCCCGCACCCGCGGAGACGCCCGCTGAGCAGGGGTTTCCCCCGACGGTCACATATGATCCCAACCGGGAAGTACGAGCCGTCCCGGGCCGGACGGGCGACGGAAGGCCGGTGACGCGGTGGAACTGGAGCTCGCCGTCCTCGGCGTGGCCGCGATCCTGATCATCGTGACGGTGGCGTACTTCGCCCCCCGGATCGGGGTCGCCGCCCCCATCGCGCTGGTCCTGGTCGGCATCGGGTGCAGCTATCTGCCGGGCACCCCCGAACTCGTCGTCGACCCCGACCTGATCCTGATGGTCGTCCTGCCGCCGATCCTCTACTCGGCGGCCGTCAACGTGCCGGCCAGCGACTTCCGGCGCAACTTCAAGGCCATCAGCAGCCTCGCCGTCCTGCTCGTGCTCGTCTCCGCCTTCGCCATCGGGTTCCTGCTGCACCTGCTGCTGCCCGATCTCGGACTGGCCGCCGCCGTCGCGCTCGGCGCGGTCGTCAGCCCGCCGGACGCGGTGGCGGCCACCTCCATCGGCAAGCGGCTCGGGCTGCCGCCCCGCCTGGTCACCGTCCTCGAGGGCGAGGGACTGGTCAACGACGCCACCGCCCTGGTGATGCTGCGCTCGGCCGTCGCCGCGACCGCCGGGGTGGTGTCGTTCTGGGGCGTACTCGGCGACTTCGTCATCGCCGTCGCCGTCGGCCTGGTCATCGGCCTGCTCGTCGGGCTGGTCACCGTACAGGTCCGGGCCCGCGTCGACGAGCCGGTGCTGAACACCGCGATCTCGTTCGCGGTGCCGTTCCTGGCCTTCATCCCCGCCGAGGAACTGCACGCCTCCGGCGTCCTCGCCGTCGTCGTGGCCGGCCTGGTCACCGGACACCAGAGCGCCCGGCACTTCACCGCCCAGGCCAGGATCAGCGACCGCACCAACTGGCGCACCATCCAGCTGCTGCTGGAGAACGGCGTCTTCCTGCTGATGGGCTTCGAGATCACCACGATCGTCCACGACGTCGAGAACCAGCACCTGAGCGTCGCCGGGGCGGTCGCCGTCGGCCTCGCCGTGACCGCCGTGCTGGTCGTCGTCCGGATCGCGTACGTCGTACCGCTGATCGCCTCGCTGCGCCACGACCAACGCCGGGCCGCCCGCCTCGCGCCGTACCTGGAGAACGCCCTGGCCCGGGTCGACGAACTCCAGCAGCGGGCGACCGACGAGGACCGGCGGCTGCACCGGCTCACCCGGCGGCTGCGCCGCAAGCAGGCCGACGCCAGCTTCCTGGCCGCCGAGGGACTCGGCTGGCGCGGCGGCGTCGTGATCGGCTGGTCCGGCATGCGCGGCGTGGTCACGCTCGCCGCCGCCCAGTCGCTGCCCGCCGACCTCCCCTACCGGCCGCAGCTCATCCTGATCGCCTTCACCGTCGCCATCGTCACCCTGATCGGTCAGGGCGGCACCCTGCCCCTGGTGATCCGCAAGCTACGGATCAGGGGCTCGGACACCGACGCGGACCGGCGCGAACTCGCCAGCCTGATCGACGAGATCACCACCGTCGGCGGCGCCACCCTCGACAACCCCGACCTGCGCCAGGCCACCGGACAACCCTTCGACCCGCAGGTCGTGGAACGGGTCCGGCACGACAACGCCGCGATCGCCAAGGCCCTCGCCGAACCCCATGACCCCGCCGAACCCGGCCGGCTGCACCAGCGCCGCGAACTGCGCCGGCTGCTGCTCCAGGCCGCGCAGGCGGCGCTGCTGGACGCCCGCGCGTCGGGCGTCTACAGCTCCCGGGCACTGGAGCACGCGCAGATCATCCTCGACAACGAGACGTCCCGCCTCGACACGGCCGGCCCGCGCCACTGACCGCCGGCGTCACGCCGTGCCGACGAACTGGCTCACGTGGTAGGCGGTGCTGCGGCCGTCGGGGGTCCGGGTCCACTTCGAGACCATCAGGTGCAGGTTGTTCGTGCCGGTCGCCGACCACGGGTGGATGAAGCCGCCGTACAGGGCAGGCTCCTGCCAGTGGGTGACCTGGACCTTCTCCGCGGTCCAGACCCGGTCCGGGCCGGCCGCTGTGCGGGTCACGATGTTGCCGGTGGCGCAGTTCAGGTAGGCCATCACCCACGTGCCGTCGGCGAGCCGGCGCACCGACGGCTCACCGAACCGGCCGGTCAGGATCGGGGTGCACGGCCGGCCCCAGCCCCAGTCGCTGCCGTTCCAGCCCCAGCCCTCGTACGACTCCGGAAAGAACAGCCGGTCCCAGCGGACCCGGCGCAGCATCATCGGGCCGTCCTGGCGCCCCGACCGCACCGAGAAGACGTAGACCCATTCACCGTCCCGCTGCATCGTCCACATCTGGAACGGGTCGGTGTTGGTGCCGTTGTTCCACCACTTCAGCGGCGTACGGATGAAGTCGTTGCCGTTGTCGGAGTAGGCCAGGCCGGCGTAGCGGGACTTCCAGTGCGGGCCGGCCGGCCCGGCGGAGTGCCAGTTCTCGATGCTCATGTACGAGATCAGTTGCCGGCCGGTCTCCGGGAAGCTGATGCCGTCGTTGGGGATGACGGTCACCTCCCAGAGGCCGTCGATGCCGATCCCGTTGTGGCCGTTGTGCATCAGCTCCGGGGCCCGGCCGTTGCCGGCGACCCGGGCGGCGCTGTCGAAGACGACCCCGCCCGGCGCCCCCGGGTGGATGTTGGAGCGCAGCATCACCGGGGAACGCCAGTCGTTCGGCAGTGGCGGCCCCTCCGGCCACGGGGTGTCGAACGTGTCGCCGAGCAGGTAGCCGATCGAGCCGTTCTCCAGCACGTACGGGATGCCGAGGTCGGTGCCGGCGACCCGCCACCGGCTGTTGGTGTCGAGGTCGGCGCCGGTCAGGCGCTTCTTCCAGGTGGCGGCCTGCGCCCGGCCGGGCAGGACCAGGGTCGGCACGACGGCCGCGGCCGCCCCGGTCGCGGCGACCTTACCCAGGAACGAACGACGATCGAGCACCATGACCCCTCCTCGTTGAGGAGGATCAATCTATCTGGCTCGATATATTTTGTCATCGGCGCCGTACCCGCCGGCCGCCGGATCAGCCCGGCCGGACCCGCCGTCCGCCGCGTCCGGCAGCCGGGCGACCAGTTCCCGGACCTGGTCGCGGCTCAGTCGCGCGCCCTGCCCGAACGCCGCCTTGAACACGTCCACCGACAGCCGTTCCCGGACCGCCGCGACGTTGCGCCGGCTGCCCATCGGGTCCATCTGCTCCGGCTGGTATCCGACCTGCCGCCCGAGCGTGCCCACCGCGCCGAGCAGCATGGCGCCGTCGCCGGGCCGGCCGGTCATGCCGAGCGTGCCCGCCAGCAGTTCGACGCCGGCGAGCCAGCCGGTGACGTCGCCCTGGGCGTCGAGGTCGACGGTGCCCCGGCGGGCCAACCGGTACGCGTCGGCGTAGTCGGCCACGTCGACGGCGAGGTTCGCCCGCATCCACCGGCCGGAACTCGCCGACCAGCCGAACCCGGCCCGGGTACCCACCCGGATCGACTCGTCGAGGGTCGCCGCCGCGGCCGTCGCGGCGCCACTGATCCGCTCGACGAACCCGACGATGATCAGCGCCTCGGCCACCAGCCAGTCGGCGCCGGTGTTCCGGGCCCGCTCCAGCGCGACCCGCCCCGCCGCCCCGCCCGCTCGATTTGCCCGGACAGACCGAGGAAGTAGGCGTGGTAGATGTGCGCCCGGGTGAGCGTGGCCGGGGTGCCGCCACGTTCGGCGCACGCCATCGCCGCGGTGATCGCCTCCCCGGACGCGGCGAGGTCGCCGACCAGGTAACGCAGGCAGGCCAGGCCGGTCAGGGCCCGTGCCCGGTCCTCGTCGCGGGCTCCGGGCACGGCGGCCAGCGCCATCGACAGCCAGTGGGTGCCCTCGGCGACGTGGGACCGCCGATACCAGAACCAGGCGCTGTCGGCCGCCAGCCGCAGTCCGTCCTCGGGCGCCGGTCCGCCCAGCGCGAAGGCCAGCGCCGCCCGGATGTTCGCCTGTTCGGCACGCAGTGTGCCCAGCCACCGCGGGGCGTCGGGCCCGCGCAGCCCCTGGTCGGCGGCGGCGGCCAGCGGAAGCAGCCAGTCGAGGTGCCGACGGCAGAGCCGCAGTCGCTGCCGCGGGTCGAGGTCGCGGCCGGCGTACCGGCGCAGTGTCTCGAGCATCCGGTAGCGCCGGCGGCCCGGGCCGGGCACGTTCACCAGCAGCGAACTGTTGATCAGACCGGTCAGATCGGGCAGCAGTGTGGGCACGTCGGTGCCGGCGACCGCGGCGACCGCGTCGGCGTCGAACGTGCCGGCGAACACGCTCAGGCTGGTGAACAGGTCCCGCTGCGACCGGGACAGCAGCCGGTGGCTGGAGCCGATCACGTGACTCAGGGAACGATGCCGGTCGGGCAGGTCACGTCGCTGGGCGCCGAGGCTGAGCGGATCGAGGCTGTCGCGGATCTGGGTGGGAGACAGCGCCACCGTCTGCGCCGCGGCCAGTTCCACCGCCAGCGGCAACCCGTCCAGGGCCGCGCAGATGTCGCCGATCGCGGCCAAGTCCACCGCGGTCGCGGCCCAGTGCGGCAGCAGGGCGGCGGCCCGATCGGTGAACAGTTCAACGGCTTCGTCGCCGGCGGGCAGGGGTGGCACGGGATAGCGCCGCTCGCCGCCGATCGACAGCGGCTGTCGGCTGGTGGCCAGCACGCGCACCCTCGGCAGTTCGACGAGCAACCGGGTCACGAGCGGGGCGAGCGCCTCGACCAGGTGCTCGCAGTTGTCCAGCAGCAGCACCGCCGGGTCGTCGGCGACGGCGTCGGCGACGGCCGCGAGGTCGGTGAGCACGGCGAGCCCGAACGCCTCGGCGACGGTCGCCTCCACCAGCGCCGCGTCGGTGAGGTCGGCCAGTTCCACCATGTACACGGGCAGGTCCAGGTCGTGGCAGAGGTGCCGGGCGAGGCGGGTCTTGCCGCTACCGCCGGGCCCGGTGAGGGTGACGAGCCGGTGCGCACGCAGCAGGGCGTCGACATCGGCCAGTTCGGCCCGACGCCCGATGAACCGGTCGACCGGCACCGTCACCCGGGTGGGGGTGACCGTGCGCGGGCGGGGCGGGACCGGTGCGGCGGGAAGCAGGTCCGGGTCGCGCCGCAGGATCGCCTGGGCCAGGTCGGCCAGCTGGACGCCGGGATCGAGGCCGAACTCGCCGGCGAGCAGCGCGCGGAGCTCGTGGTAGATGTCGAGCGCCTCGGCCTCGCGCCCCTGCCGGTACAACGCCAGCATCAGGTGGGCACGGGCCCGCTCACGTAGCGGATGGGCCCTGACGACGGCCTGCGCGGCGGCGGCCGCCTCGGCCGCCCGGCCCAGGGCGAGCAGCGCCTCGATCCGCGCCTCGGCGGCGACCTGGCGCAACTCGGTGAGGCGGGCAGCCTCGGCCCGCACGGCATCCGCCCGGAGGCCGGCCAGCACGGGTCCCCGCCACAGCCGCTCGGCCGCGTCCAGCAGATCGACGGCGCGCTGCGGGGTGCCCTCGGCGAGCGCCGCCCGTCCGTCGCCCAGCAGCGACTCGAACCGGTCCGCGTCGACGCCCCCGGGGGCGACGACGAGCGTGTAGCCGCCGTGCCGGCGCACGAGGGTCTGCTCACCCAGTACGCCGCGGAGCCGGGAGACGTAGGTCTGCAGGGCGTTGACGGCGCTCGGCGGGGGGCGGTCCGCCCAGACGTCGTCGATCAGCCGGTCCACGGTGACGAGCCGGCCCCGGTTCAGCAGCAGCGACGCGAGCACCACACGCGGCTTGTGCCCACCGAGCACCACCGGGCGTCCGCCGGAGGTCACCTCCAACGGCCCCAGGATCCGGAAGTCCACCCGGCACCTCCCGTTCTGCGTCGTCCGGGCCGACCCGCCACCCACGGTCTACATCGGACGCCGACGGGCAACGGGACGGCTCCCGCCTGGCCGCACCCGATTCTGCACGCCGCCTGCACGCGATCTGCACGCAGCCTGCGGGCGCGGGCGGGAAGACTGCCGGATCGGCCGGCCGCGACCGCGGCCCGGCCGAAACTGAGGGGGCAAAGTTGACAACACGAAAGTACGGCTTCGGCCGGGCGAGACCCGGTGGACGATGGCGGCGGGCGCTCGCCGCGCTGCTGGTGGCGGCCACCGCCGCCACCGGCAACCTGGTGACGGCCGCCGCCGGCCACGCCGCTTCCGGCGTCGTGATCCAGGAGGACGTGCTGCGCGCCCAACTGTTCGGGTCCTACATGCGCAGCCGTACCAACGGTCATGAGGGTCTGAAGAACCTGTGGCTGAGCGCGGAGCTGCTGGGCCACCGGCAGCTACACCCGCAGGCGACACAACAGCAGCTGCTTCAGCACGTGGTGCAGATGAACGACGTCTACAACAGCCGGATCAAGGCGGCGGACCTGGAGCGGCCGCTCTACCAGTTCATGGTGAAGCTGCTGGACTTCTCGGCGCAGCATCCGGCCGGCTCGATCCCCGCCCCGATCATGAAGGAACTGATCGAGTCGACGGTGGGGCGCCAGCTCGAGAACTACGGCGGCATGGTCGACGAGATCCACGCCTCGCAGTTCCGCAACGCCTTCTTCACCCAGGTCTACCAGGTCCAGGAGCGGGTCTGGGGTGAAATCGCCCGGCGCGGAGCCAGCGACGCCACCTTCACCGCGGCCTGGAACTCCTACCTCGGCGTACGGTTCAACGTCAGCGCCGACGCCACCACCGACCAGCTCCTGGCCGATCCGCTGCTGGCGGCGTACGTCAACACGCAGGCACTGCTCGACCACTCGGCGAACCTCGAGCTGTACCTGCGGGAGGGCAACGCCGCGCTGAGCGAGCTGCTGGCGCAGCTCAACACGCGGCTGTCCGAGTCCAACACGCAGGCGTCGAACCTGAACGTGAGCTTCCCGGTCGTCGGCCCCAACCCGACGCAGACCGACCTGGACCGGGCCCGTGCGCAGGTCCAGCAACGCCAGCAGTGGATCGACGGCGCCGCCGGCGCGTTGCGGGTGCTGTCCACGCTGGTCGGATTCGCCGACGAGAAGGCCGGAAAGGCGGTCGCCACCACCGGCACCGCCGCCGTCCAGATCGCGACAGCGGTCAACCAGTGGATACCGTCGATCGCGGGCAAGACCCTCAACCAGGCACTGACGTCGATGAGCACCCTGGTGCTGGCCGGCAACCTGATCGGCGCGTTGCAGACCCTGGCCCCGCTGTTCCTGCGGACCGCCCCGACACTCGACGAGCAGATCCTCGCCCAGGTCCTGGAACTCAAGGAACGGATCGTCCAGCTCGAGAGCAACATGAACACCCGGTTCGACCGGATCGAGAACGCCCTGGTGGAGATCTACAAGGGCATGACGCTCCAGTTCGATGAGCTGCTCAAGGGCCAGCGGCTGACCCACGAGCAGCTCGCCCAGATCATCCGCAACCTGTCCGACCTGACGGCGAAGGTCGACTTCTGGGGCGAGAACATCTTCCTGTCGCTCAAGGCCGACAAGTTCCAGGGCGTCGAGCGGATCATCAACCAGTGGGTGGGTTACCGCACCGCCACCGGCGGCCGGGAGATGACGTGGCCGGAGTACTGGCAGGCGGCCACGGACCTCGAGTTCGCGGCCGAGACGACCAGCACGCAGGCGCCACTCGCCGCACCCGTCAGCGACCACGACGTCAGCACCGTGCTGAACACGTACGGTCCCGGCGGGGCGCTCGCCTACCTGAACGCGTACGCCCGCCGGAACCTGGAGCTGCCCGCCGGAAGTGTGGCGACCAAGGTGCCCGACGTCGAGTACTGGCTGCTCGCCGCAGAGGGGTACAAGATGCTGGTGGCGCAGAACCCCGACCACGCCCGGGGCGTCACCGGACAGGCCGAGGCCGTGATGGGCGCCGGCCAGCACATCCAGGCCACGGTCCGGATGTTCAGCCAGCCCCAGGAGTCGGGCCCGGTCCGGCTGAACAAGATGTTCGTCAAGCTGCTCGACAACTACGACCGACACACCCAGGCGATGACGGCCGAGTTCACCCGGTTCGCGCAGACCTACCCCAGCCGGCCCGGATACAGCGTCTTCCTGCCCGCGAACCAGACGGTGCCGGAGAAGCCGACGGCCGAGCCGTCGGCCGTTGCCCACTGCAGCCGCAGCGGCGTCGCCACCCGGTCCCGGCCCGCGAACGTGGTCAGCCTCGACCTCCAGGAGCTGTGGGTAACGCAGTACGCGCGCCCCAACACCCCGGTCCAGGTCTGCTACGAGACGTCGTGGACCAACACCGTCGGCCCGGAGGAGCCCGACCCGGATCGCCCGTACGCCGTCTACGCCGACCTGTCGGTGCGGTTCAAGGTCCAGCAGGTGTGGAACGGACAGCCGGTGGTCGTGCGCCAGTGGTCGAAGGTCTTCCCGTACGGCCAGATCCAGCAGTACAACCCGAACAATCCGGGACAGTCGTGGAGCGTGAGCACCGACAGCGTCATGAACGCCCGGTGGCAGTCGACCTACCGGGTCCAGTTCGAGCAGTCGGCCGAACTGTCCGACAACTCGGAGGCCGGACGCCGGAAGGCCAGGGAGTGGCACTACCAGCAGGCGGGGCAGTACTACACCGACGTGGTGTCGGCCCTGAACACGCCGGGCACGCGGCTCCACGAGGAGAACCGCAAGCTGACCGAGACCGTGCTGCTGTTGCAGACGTACACCAAGCTCGGGTTCGCGCAGACGCGCGAGCACGACGACATCCTCACCCAGCACCTGTACGGGAACGACCGGATGCCCGCGGACGTGGCCGGGGTGGCGCAGGTGACCCAGCCGTTCCTCGTCGCGCGCAACAACTACTGCGCGAGCGTGGACGGCGACGGTCGATGCGTGGTCAAGGGCGACGCACTGCTCAGCCCGCGTACCGGACAGGACCAACGGCTGCTGCCGTGCGACCTGCCGGAGGTGCGTGACCCGATCGAGGCGTGTTTCGCCATCGCCAGCTACTGGCGTCCCAAGGTGGTACGGGACCGGCTCGAGGTCGCCAGCGTCCGGATCGCCGGCGGGTTCCAGGAAGGACTCCCGGCCGTGGACTACATGATCCAGTCCATCACGACCCTGGACGCGGTCAGCAAGCGCTGACCGCACCCCGGGGCGCCCCGGCCCGCCTGTGCCTGGCGGACCGGGGCGCCCCGGCACAGCCATGGCCGGACCCTCAGGCCACGTGCCGGTACGCCGGATAGGTGAGGTATCCGGCGTCACCGCCGGCATACCAGGTCGCCGGGTCGTCCGGCGCGATCGGCAGCCCCTGGCGCAGCCGCTCGACGAGGTCGGGGTTGGCGATGAAGGCACGGCCGAAGCTGATCAGGTCGGCCCCGAGGCCCAGCCAGCGGTCGGCGGCCGCCCGGTCCGTCGGACGTGGCCCCATCGGGAAGGCAGGGTTCACCACGAGGGTGCCCGGCCAGGCGGCGCGGAGCCCGAGCAGCACCTCCTCGTCGGTGGTCGCCTCGAGGTGGACGTACGCCAGCCCGAGCGGCGCGAGTTCGGCGAGCAGTGCGCCGTACAGCTCGGGTACGTCGGTTTCCGTCGCGCCCCAGATGCCGGCGCCCGGGGACAGCCGGATGCCGGTCCGGTGGCCGCCGACCGCCTCGACGGTCGCGGACACCGCCTCCACGGCGAACCGGATCCGGTTGCCGATCGACCCGCCGTAGCGGTCGGTGCGCAGGTTGGCGCCGGTGGAGAGGAACTGGCCGATCAGATAGCCGTTCGCGCCGTGCAGTTCCACCCCGTCGAAGCCGGCGTCGACGGCCCGCCGGGCGGCGTCGGCGTACGAGTGGACGTGCTCGGACACCTCGGCGGTGGGAAGCGCCCGCGGGACCGGCGCGGGCTTCGGCCCGGTCGGGGTGAACACCTCGCCGACGGCCGGAACCGCGGACGGCCCGACCGGCTGCAGCCCCGTCGTCTCCGGGTGCGACACCCGGCCGCCGTGCATGATCTGGGCGAAGACCCGCCCGCCGTTGGCGTGCACCGCACCGGTGACCTGCCGCCAGGCGGTCACCTGCCCGTCGGTGTGCAGCCCCGGTGTGCCCGGATTGGACTGCCCGATCAGGCTGGGTTGCACCCCCTCGGTGACGATGAGCCCGGCGGTGGCGCGCTGGGCGTAGTAGGTCGCCATCGACGGCGTCGCCAGGCCGTCCGCGGCCGCGCGGACCCGGGTCATCGGGGCCATCACCACCCGGTTGGGCAGGTCCAGTTCGCCGAGCCGGTAGCGGTCGAAAAGGGTCGTCACAGTCCGCACTGCCTTCCAGAGGTCCCACAGGGTCACGCCCGTCGACCGGGCGCCCGGCTACGCTAAAACCTGACACTGACGTCAGATGCAAGCATTGAGATACGGGTTACCGCGGAGGCGGCATGCGGATCGGAGACCTCGCGGCACGGACGGGCGTGAGCGTGCGCTCCCTGCGCTACTACGAGGAGCAGGGCCTGCTCGTCAGCACCCGCAGTTCCAGCGGTCAGCGGCACTACACCGGCGACGAGATCGGGCGGGTGGCCTTCATCCAGCGCCTGTACGCCGCCGGACTCTCCAGCCGGACCATCGCCGAACTGCTGCCCTGCGTCGACTCACCCAGCGAGCAGAACTCCGACGAGGCGTTCGAACGGATGGTGCGGGAACGGGACCGCATCACCGACCACATCGGGGAGCTGACAACGGCCCGGGACGCCCTCGACCGACTCATCGACACCAACCGCGAACACCGGGCCCGGCTCCCCACCCCCACCCCCACCCCCGCCCCCACCCCCACGTTGATCAAGGACTTGTTGCACGACAAACCCGACACGACGGGCACGGTTTGTCCGTGATCGACGCCGCCCCAGGCGCGGGCGGACGCCGCCCCGGGGCGGGCGCGGCGGCGAGGTGGGGGCTCAGAAGGCGAAGGTGGCGACGACCGGGGCGTGGTCGGACTCCGGGTACTTGCGGTCGGTGCCGAAGGCGGCGGACTCGTCGTGCAGGATCTCGTTGTGGATCTCCGAGCCCCGGTAGTGGGCCAGGAGGTTGCGGGTGACGAGCATGTGGTCGAGCATCTCGCCGTGTCCCTGGTGGAACAGGGTGTAACGGGACGAGGCAGGCACCGTGTGCTCGACCGGGACGAGCACCCGGTTGACGAGGTCCGGGTTGCCGGTGTCCTCGACGTTGCCGCGGATGGCCAGGACGGGGATGTCGTCCGGGGTCGCGTTGAAGTCGCCGGCGACGACGATCCGGGCCCCGGGGTCGGCGTCGAGGATCTGGTCGACCAGGCGGCGGACCTCCAGAGCCTGACTCATCCGCTTCATGCTCGAGATGAACGTGCCCTCGGCCCAGGCGTCGGCGCTGCGCCACGTGTAATTGTCGAGCTTCTGCCCGGGGATGTCGGTGGGGATCTTCGACTTCAGGTGCACGTTGACGACGTGCAGCCGCCCGCCGCCGACCTGCGCGAGGTCGAGTTCGACGTGCAGGATCGGCCGTTCCACCCCGATCTCGACCGGGGCCGCGTCGGCGGGGACCGCGGTCAGCCGGGCGTAGCGGGGCCTGGCGACCAGGTCGTTGCGTAGCTGCCGGTGCGCCAGCACGGGGTGGTGCGAGACCACGACCAGGTTCCGCTCGTTGTAGACCGCGTCGCCGTCCGGCCGGCTGCTGGTCATCGACGCGCCGGCGAGGTCGGTCCCGGCGAGCAGTTCCGCGAGCGCCAGCAACGCCCGCGGCTTTCCGGGACGTTCCTGGCCGTGCACCTCCTGGAAGCAGACCACGTCGGCCCGCAGGCGGACGATCTGCGGCTTCATCAGCGCGACCCGCTCGGCCAGCGACGGCCGCTCGTCGGGTGCGGTCTCGTCGAGGTTCTCGACGTTGAACGTCGCGATCCGGAACTCGGCCACGGCCACTCCCCCGGGGCGGTGACGACCTGCCGCCGAGCGTACGCGCCGACGCCCCGCCGGCCGCCGTTTCGTGGGCGGAGCAGCACCAACTGACACTTCGGGTCAGTTACCCGCTGCCCGGACCGGACCCGGCTCAGGCGCCTGCTCACCCGCCCCGGTCCGGTGACCCGGCGTGATTCGGGTTGCGGGGCCGGACGGCGGCGGCGTAGCTTTGGCCGCGATGTGAGCCGCTGACACCTTCCCGCGCCCGCGCCCGAGGCACTGCCCGGCGGGCGGAAGATCTATTCCGGTCGGTGGTGTCCCATGTCCCACGCAGCTCTGCTCGCCCATGACCTCGTCCGCACCCTCGGCACGCGCCGGGTGCTCGACGGCGTCTCGCTGACCGCCGCACCCGGCCACCGGATCGGGCTCATCGGTGAGAACGGCACCGGGAAGTCGACCCTGCTGCGCCTGCTCGCCGGCACCGACGAGCCCGACAGCGGCACCGTCGTACGCCCCGCGGACCTCGGCTTCCTGCACCAGGAGATGCCGTTCCGGCCCGCCGCGACGATCACCGACGTGCTCGACGACGCCCTGCGGGAGGCCCGGGAGGATCTCGCCGAACTCGACCGGCTGACCCACGCGCTCGCCGACCTCCCGCCGGACTCGCCCGGCTACGCCGACCTGCTCGCCGCGTACGGGGAACGGCTCGACCGGGCGCAGGAACACGACGCCTGGGACGCCGACCGGCGGGCCGCGATCGTCCTCGCCGGGCTCGGCCTGGGCGCGATGCCGCACGACCGTACCCTCGGGTCCCTGTCCGGCGGGCAGCGCGGCCGCCTGGCCCTGGCCGCGCTGCTGGTACGGCGCCCCGTGGCGCTGCTGCTCGACGAGCCGACCAACCATCTCGACGACGCCGCCGCGGCCTTTCTCGAGGAGCAGCTGCGCGGCCTGCCCGGGGTGGTCGTGGCGGCCAGCCACGACCGGGCCTTCCTCGACGCCGTCTGCACCGACCTGGTCGACCTCGACCCGGCGCTGGACGGCCCCACCCGGTTCGGCGGCAACTACACCGACTACCAGGCGCACAAGCGGGCCGAGCGGGAGCGCTGGCAGCGACGCTTCGCCGAGGAGCAGGAGGAACTCGCCGACCTGCGCCGCTCCGCCGGCGTGACCGCCCACCAGGTCGCGCCGGGCCGGGCCCGGAGCGACAACGAGAAGATGGGGTTCGGTCACACCACCGGCCGGGTGCAGAACCAGATCTCGCGCCGGATCCGCAACGCCACCCGCCGGCTCGACGAACTCGAACGCGACCAGGTCCGCAAGCCGCCGGAACCGCTGCGGTTCCGGGCCGCCGCGCTGGCCACCGGATCGGCCGCCGGGCTGCTCGCGTCGCTGCGCGACGTCGAGGTCGCCGGCCGGCTGCGCCTCGACCTGCTCGACGTGTCCGCGACCGACCGGCTGCTGGTCACCGGCGCGAACGGGGCCGGCAAGTCGACGCTGCTCGCGGTGCTGGCCGGGCAACTGCCGGCGGCCGGCGCGGTGCACCGCCGGCCCGGGCTCAGGGTCGGCCTGCTGGCGCAGGACACCGTCTTCGAGCGGCCGGACCGCACCGTACGGGAGACGTACGAGCTGGCGCTCGGGCCGGCCCGGGCCGAGGCCGTACCGCTGCGGTCGCTCGGTCTGATCCGGCCCCGGGACATCGCCAGCCGGGTCGGTGACCTGTCGGTCGGCCAGCGCCGCCGGCTCGCGCTGGCGCTGCTCGTGGCCGACCCGCCCGAACTGCTGCTGCTCGACGAGCCGACCAACCACCTGTCGCCACGGCTCGCCGACGAGTTGGAGGAGGCGCTCGGCACCGGCCCCGGCGCCGTCGTGGTCGCCAGCCACGACCGGTGGCTGCGGGCCCGCTGGCCGGGCCGTGAGGTGCGGCTGAGCGGCGCCGGGGAGCCGGGCTGACCGGTCCCGTCGTCTCCTAGAATGGCGGGCCGATCCAAAGGAGACATGGTGCCGCGGGGAACGCAGGAGCTGGTGGCGGTGCTGGAGCGGCACCAGGTCGCGGTGTACGTCGGGGCGATCGCGGCCGGGGCCGTGGTGGGCTGGACCCTGCCGGCGGCGGGGCCGGGGCTGGCGCACGCCATCAACCCGGTGCTGGCGGCCCTGCTGTACGTCACCTTCCTGCAGGTGCCGGTCGCCGACCTGGTCCGGTCGCTGCGCGCCGGCCGGTTCCTGACCGCCACGCTCGTCGTCAACTTCGTCGTGGTGCCGCTGGTCGTCGCCGCGATGTTCGCGTTCCTGCCCGACGACCGGGCCGTCCGGCTGGGAGTGCTCCTGGCCCTGCTGACCCCGTGTGTCGACTACGTGATCGTGTTCAGCGGTCTGGCCGGCGGCAGCCGGCAGCGCCTGCTGGCCGCGACGCCGGTGCTGCTGCTCGCCCAGTTGCTGCTGCTGCCGTTGTTCCTCTATCTGTTCATGGGACCTGAGCTGGCCGGGGTCGTCGAGACGGGGCCGTTCGTCGAGGCGTTCGTCGTGCTGATCGCCGTACCGCTGGCGCTGGCCTGGCTCACCCAGGCATGGGCGGCCCGGCGGGCGGCCGGACGCCGGTTCGCCGGGGCGGCCGGTACGGCGATGGTGCCGCTGATGGCGGCGACCCTGCTGACCGTCGTCGCCTCCCAGGTGCCGAAGCTGGGCGAGAGCCTCGCCGACGTCGCCCGCGTCGTGCCGTTCTACGTGGCGTTCCTGGTCGTGATGGCGTTCGCCGGACTCGCCGTCGCCCGCCTGTTCCGGCTGGACGTACCCGACGCCCGGGCGGTCGTGTTCAGCGGCGCGACCCGCAACTCGCTGGTCGTACTGCCGTTGGCGCTGGCCCTGCCGGACCGGTTCGCGGTCGCCGCCGTCGTGGTCGTCGCCCAGACCCTGGTCGAGGTGGTCGGCATGGTGGTCTACGTCCGTACGGTCCCGCGCCTGCTGCCGGGCCGCTGACCGGCGCGTACCCGCGGTAGTCGCAGGGTTCACCGGCTGTTCGCCGGCCGTCCACCGTGGAGTGGTTGGACGGCGGCCACCATTCGGCCGTGATGCGGCCTCGGAACATGGTGATCGTGGTGACCGTCCTGGCGCTGCTCGGTGCAGTCGTCGGTTACCTGCTCGCGGGATCCGACCCGGCGACGGTACGCGGTGTCGTCGGCACCGAGAAGGCGACGTTCTTCGCCGACCCGCGCGTCCGGGAGGCGTTCGAGAAGCACGGACTGCGGCTGGAGATCGAGGCGCGCGGTTCCCGGGAGATGGCCACGGCCGACGCGCTCGCCGGCCACGACTTCGGTTTCCCGGCCAGCGCGCAGGCCGCCGGCCCCGTCGCCCGGGCCCGACCGGCCAGCGGCACGTACGAGCCGTTCGGGTCGCCGCTGGCGGTCGCCACGTTCACCTCGATCGTCGACCTGCTCGCGCAGGAGGGCGCCGCCCGGCGCGGCGGGGCCGGGCACTGGGTGCTGGACCTGGCGGCATACCTCGACCTGGCCGGCCGGGACCTGCGCTGGGACCAGATCGCCGGCAACGTCGCCTACCCGGCCCGACGGGACGTGCTGGTGACCACGACGCACCCGAGCTATTCCGGTTCGGCGGCGGGATACGCCTGGCTCGCCGCCACCCACCTCGGCCCCGACGGGCTCGACCGGGTGGCGAAGCTCTTCACCGACCAAGGCGGGCTGGAGCGGTCCACCGGCGACCCGTTCGAGAGATACCTGACCCAGGGGCTGAACTTCGCCCCGCTGGTGCTGGCCTACGAGGCCCAGTACATCGGCGCGGCGGCGGCGGGGACGCTGCCCGACGGCGCGACCCTGATGTACCTCTCCCCCACCCTGCTCAGCACCCACACCGTGGTCGCCTTCACCGAACGCGGCGACGAGGTGGGCGAACTGCTCACCACCGACCCGACCCTGCGGTCACTCGCGGCCGAGCACGGCTACCGCACCGGTACCGCCGCGGACTTCGCGACCGTGCTCGACCGGCTGGCCGGCGCCGGGACATCGCTGCCCGCGCAGCTGCCCGAAGCCGCCCCACCACCCGACCCGGTCGCGTTCGAGGCCATGCTCACCGCCCTCGACCAGCGCCTACGACAGTGACGACAAGGAGGACTCCCGTGCGCCGTACGCCCCGACTGGTGCTGGCCGCCGTGCTGCTCGCACTCGCGACCGCGTGCACCGGCGACCCGGCACCGACCACACCGGCCAGCGGATCCGAGGGCCCGTACCTGCGCGGTTCGGGCACCCTGCGGGTGCTCGCCGGCAGCGAACTGGCCGACCTGCGCCCGATCCTCGACGAGGCACGGGACGCGACCGGCGTCACCGTGCAACTCACCGAGATCGGCACCCTCGACGGGATCGAACGGGTCGCCACCGGCGCGGCCGCCCGCGACCACGACGCGATCTGGTTCTCCAGCAACCGCTACCTCGAACTGCACCCGGACGCCGCCGACAAGATCGGCGTGGACGCCAAGGTGGCGAACTCGCCGGTGGTGCTGGGCCTGCGGGCCTCGACGGCGCAGCGGCTCGGCTGGGACCGGAACCGTCCGACGTGGAGCGAGATCGCCACGGCGGCCGGCGCGGGTGAGTTCACCTACGGGATGACCAGTCCGGCGACCTCCAACTCCGGCTACTCCGCCCTGGTCGGGGTGGCCGCCGCCCTGGCCGGCACCGGCCGGGCGCTGACCACCGACGAGATCACCGCGTTGACGCCCCGGCTGCAGTCCTTCTTCACCGGACACGCCCTGACCTCCGGGTCGTCGGGCTGGCTGGCGGACGCGTACGTGCACCGGCAGACCGCCGGCGTACCACTGGACGGCCTCATCAACTACGAGTCGGTGCTGCTCTCGCTCAACGCCGGTGGCCGGCTGTCCGAGCCGCTCACCGTGATCTACCCCGCCGACGGGGTGGTCACCGCCGACTACCCGCTGACCCTGCTCGCCGGCGCCGCCGAGCAGGCCCGCACCAACCATGCCGCGATCGCCGACTTCCTGCGCCGGCCGTCGACCCAGGCCAAGATCATGGAGCAGACGCACCGTCGGCCGGCCATCACCGGGGTCAGCCTGACCGGCACGTTCGGACCCGCCGACGGAGGGCTGGTCGAGTTGCCGTTCCCGACCCGGTACGAGGTCGCGAACACACTCGTGTCGAGCTTCGGTGACGCGCTACGCAAGCCGGCCCGCACCATCTACCTGCTCGACCTGTCCGGGTCGATGCGGGGCAGCCGCCTCGAGGGACTCCAGTCCGCCCTGCTCGGGCTATCCGGCGCGGACACCTCGCTGTCCGGCGAACTGACCCGGTTCAACGGGCGCGAGCAGGTGATCCTCGTGCCGTTCAGCACCACGGTCGCGCAACCGCGCCGGTTCGACGTACCGTCCGACGACCCGAAACCGACCCTCGACCGGATCCGCGACGACGTACGGGGGCTCTCCGCCAACGGCGACACCGCGATCTACGACGCGCTGGCCCGTGGCCTGGAATTGGCCCGCGAACTCGACGCGGCGGAACCGGGCCGGTTCACCAGCGTGGTGCTGCTGACCGACGGCGAGCGTACGGTCGGCCGGTCCCTGGACTCGTTCCGGAGCATGCACGCCGGCCTGCCGGCCACGATCCGGTCGGTGCCGGTGTTCACCCTGCTGTTCGGCGAGGGCAACGTCGGCGAGATGACCGAGATCGCCACGTTGACCGGCGGTCGCACCTTCGACGCGCGGACCGGTTCGCTCGCCGCCGTGTTCAAGGAGATCCGCGGCTACCAGTGACCCGGGTCCGCCACCGGTGCACCGGGGCCGGCGGGGTCGCCGGCCGGCTCCGGTGGGCGGTGTCGCGCGGAACGCTCCTATGGTGCGTCGTCTCCGCCGCGCTTTTCGTGACATTGCGGTGTGTGGTGATCGTTAGTTGCCCGTACGGTGTGTCGAGCTGCTGGGCAGCAGACGATCACGGGTGCCCTGGTGGTTCGCCGAGGATGTTGTGGTCCACAGCGAATTCGGCGTACCCACAGCGAACTCGCTGTGGGGCGTGACAGTGGTGTCCGGCCTCCGGGTGGGCCGGTGGACCGGCCGGTGCAGCGGGCTGGCGTCCACCCATCCGTTGGCGCCTTGTTGATCTGGGCGGGAGAGACCTTATGGCGCGTGGATAAGGTCCCTCCTGCCCAGATCAACCGCGTGACCTCGGCGACCCGCCGCGCCACGGAGAGACTTGGGCGCGTACCGCCCCGGCGGCGGGGCGGTGAAGGGAGACCCGGCGGCGCGGCCCATTACCACCGGCATCAGCTCACCGCTGCTGAACCGACCCCGCCATGCTCACAGTCAGGGCAGGGTTGGTGTTGCGGTCCACAGCGAATTCGGGGTCTTCGCGCTTATCTGTGGGTGTGTTTGGTGTGGTGTGTGTGGCGCATGCCGTTCCCGGTCTAGGTTCTCGGCTTGTCGAGGGTCGAGTTCCAGGGATCGGGGAACGGCATGCGTGGTGTCAGGGTATGGCAACGGTTGCTCGGGGTTGAGCGGGCGGTGGTGGAGCGGGTGGAGTGGTCTGAGGAGGGGGTGATGGGGGCGGGTTCGTGGTGGCGCATGTGCGGTTGCATGCGGGGGCGAGGTCTCGGTGTGGGGTGTGTCGGCGGCGGTGTGTGGGTTATGACCGGGGTGAGGGGCGGCGTCGGTGGAGGGCGCCGGATCTGGGGACGGTTCGGGTGGTGATCGAGGCGGATGCGCCGAGGGTGTCGTGTCGGGTGCATGGGTGGTGGTGGCGGCGGTGCCGTGGGCACGGCACGGGGTGGGTCACACGTTGGCGTTTGACGAGATGGTGGCGTGGCTTGCGACGGTGGCGTCGAAGTCGGCGGTGCGGCAGTTGATGCGGGTGGCGTGGTCGACGGTCGGCGCGATCGTGGCGCGGGTGTGGGCTGACACCGGTGGTGCGGTGGATCGGTTTGCGGGGTTGACCCGGATCGGGATCGATGAGATTTCGTACCGGCGGGGTGAGAAGTATCTGACGGTCGTGGTTGACCATGACAGTGGCCGGTTGTTGTGGGTTCATCCGGGCCGTCACGAGGCGACGTTGAACCTGTTCTTCGATCTGCTGGGTCCGCAGCGGTGTGCGGCGTTGCGGTTGGTGTCGGCTGATGGGGCGCCGTGGATCGCACGGGTGGTGGCCAGGCGGTGTCCGCAGGCGGTGCGGTGTGCTGATCCGTTCCATGTGGTCGCCTGGGCTGTGGACGCGTTGGACGTGGTGCGTAGGCAGGCGTGGAACAACGCCGTGGGCCGGGTCCGGGGTCCGGCGAAGGGCGGGCCGGGTGGGCGGGGTGTGTCAGCGGAGTTGAAACGCTGCCGGTGGGCGTTGTGGAAGAACCCGGAGAACCTAACCCAGAAGCAGACCGCCCAACTGGCGTGGATCGCCCGGACCGATTCGCGTCTACACCGTGCCTACCTACTCAAGGAGGGCCTGCGATATGCGTTCACGGTCAAGGGCCAGGCGGGCAGGGAAGCGATCGACCGATGGATCAGTTGGGCCCGACGCTGCCGGATCCCGGCGTTCGTCGACCTGTCACGACGGATCGTCCGGCACCGCGACGCGATCGACGCGGCACTGGACCACGGCCTGTCCAACGCCCTGGTCGAAAGCACCAACGCCAAGATCCGCCTGATCATCCGGATGGCGTACGGCTTCCGCAACATCGACGCGCTCATCTCGATGGCCCTGCTCAGCCTCGGAGGACACCGACCGACCCTACCCGGCCGGACACGACCACCCACCCTGCCCCAACCCACCCACGGATGAGTAAGAAGACCCCGAATTCGGCGTAGGAACAGCGAATTGGCTGTGGCCCCGGGCAGTGGTACCTGACCTGACCGCCGAACGGTCGGCGTCCGCGTGAGCCAGCGGGTCGTCAGCGCACCGGGTCGTGGGTGCCGCGGGGTACGCCGGGACGGCAGCGGCGGACCCGTTCGGCGGCCATCCGGCCACCGGCCGCCAGCCCGTGGCGTTCCACGGCCGTCAGGCCGTAGGCGCCGCAGGTCGGGGTGAACCGGCACTGTCCCGGCCAGTGCGGCGACAGCCACCGCCGGTAGCCGCGGATGGCGGCCACCCCCGCCCGGTCCACCACCGACGCGCGGGTCACCGCCGCCGTCGTCGAACCGAGCATCAGCAGGGTCGAGAACAGCCCGAACCCGCAGCAGTCGCAGCAGCCGTCCGGGTTCTTGGACTTGTGCTGCCGGTTGAACCTGTACTGCTGCCGGCGGTTTTCTCTGGCCTGCTCCCAGATGCGCCGGAACCTGCTCGTCATGATCCATGGGTATCACGGCCGCGCTCCCGGGCTGTGGGTGCCGCGCCGGCCCGGCACCCCCTACCCGGATATGACCGCCGGTTGGTCCCGGCCCGGATCGGTGCCCCGCTCGGCTGGCTCCCGCTGCTCGCCGCCGTCCTGGGCGTCCTGGTCCGGCCGGCGGCCCGCAGTCAGCGCGCGGTCCCGGCCGGCGCAGTACCCGTCACCTCACAGGGCGAGGTCGCGGCGCCGGAAGGCGACCATCCCGACGGCGAGCAGGCCGGCGGCCACCGCGAGCAGGGCCAGCAGCGGACCGGCCGTCACGTCGTCGGCCGGTACGGCGGGGACATGGCTGAACGGTGAGGCGTTCACGACGGCGGTGGGCAGGTCGAGAACGGCCCCGAACTGCCCGGCCAGCGCGCACAGCGCCAGCGCGGCCCAGGCGACCGCGGCCGACCAGCGGGGCAGCAGCCCGAACACGGCGACGACGGCGCCGGCGAGCACGAACACCGCCGGCGCCTGGGCGAGTGCGGCACCGGTCATCCGGGCGGTCTCACCCGCGATGCCGGCGGTGTCGGCGACGGTCGCGCCGTAGGCGAATCCGACGGTCGCGCCGGTCAGGGCCAGCAGCAGGAGTACACCGCCGGCCGCGCAGACGAGGTGGCCGGCGAGCCAGCGGGAGCGGGACACCGCGCCGGCGGCGACCGCTTCCAGCCGGCCGGCGCTCTCCTCGGCGTGCGCGCGCAGGACGGCCTGTACGGCGTACCCGGCGACCATCAGCGCCACGATCGACATGATCGTGGCGAGGAAGGCGTCGACCAGTCCCCCGGCACCGCCGAGCTGGGCGATCGCGTCGGCCAGGCCGGCGTTGTCGCCGACCAGGGCGTCCACCTCGTCGGCGACGGCTCCCATGGCGACGCCGAGCACGGCCAGCCCGATCGCCCAGCCGAGCAGGCCGCCGCGGTGCAGCCGCCAGGCGAGACCGGCGGCCGATCGCAGCTCGGCGCCGGCGCGGGCCGGTCCGGGGCGCGGGGCGACCAGTCCGGTGCCGGCGTCGCGCCGTTCGACGAGCACCGCCGCGACGGCGACGGCGACGACGGAGAAGACGGCCGGCAACGCCAGCACCGCCCAGTGGTCGGCGTCGAACGGGCGTACCTGGTTGGCCCAGCCGAGCGGGGAGAGCCACGACGGCCAGGCGCTGGTGACCCGCAGCCCGCCCGCGTCGACGGTGCCGAGGGCGTCGCCGACGGCGCGCAGTCCGAAGGCGACGCCGACCGCGACCGCGGCGGCCGAGTTGGCGGCCCGCGACGTCGAGAAGACCTGGGCGGTCACCGCGGCGACGGCGGCGAAGGCGGCACCGACGCCGGCGATCGCGGTCCCGTAGGCCAGTGCCCCGGTGACGGGCAGGCCGATGCCGACCAGGGCCGCCGCGACGCCGGCTCCGATCAGCAGGTCGGCGCCGACGGCGACGCCGAGTGCGGCGGCGAGCGGGGCGTGCCGGCCGACCATCGCCGAGCCGGTCAGCTCGAACCGGCCGGTCTCCTCGTTCTGCCGGGTGTGTCGCACGACGGTGAACGTCGTCATCAGCGCGACGAGGACGGCCAGGGAGGTGAACGTCTCGGCGACGACGACGGCGCCGAGGCTGGCGCCGGAGGTGGGGCCGTTGAAGGCGCGGGCGACGACGCTGACGGCGGTGGTGCCGGCGTACACGAGGCGGTCGGCCTCGCCGCCGTAGAGGTCGGCGACGCTGGCGGCGACGGCGAGGCCGACCGCGGGCACGCCGACGATCCAGACCGGCAGCACGATCCGGTCGCGGCGCAGCGCCAGCCGGGCGAGCCGGCCGGTGCCGGTCAGCGCGCTCACCGGGCACCGGCCGTGGTCGGGGTGGCCGCCGGCCGCTCGCCGTAGTGCCGCATGAACAGTTCGTCGAGGCTCGGCGGTGCGCTGGTCAGCGAGCGGATGTCGTGGTCGGCGAGGTGCCGGACGACCGTGCCGAGGTGGTCGGAGTCGACCTCGAAGTGCGCGGTGTCGCCGTCGACGCGCAGCTCGTGCACGCCGGGCAGGGTGTCGAGCCGGTCGACCGGGCGGGCGGTCCGCACCGCCACCGAGACCCGGGTCAGGTGCCGCAGTTCGGCGAGGGTGCCGGACTCCACGACGCGGCCGGCGCGCACGATGGTCACCCGGTCGCACAGGGCCTCCACCTCGGCCAGTACGTGGCTGGAGAGCAGCACGGTCGTGCCGGCCGACCGCGCCTGGCGTACGCAGTCCTGGAACACCGCCTCCATCAGCGGGTCCAGGCCGGAGGTCGGTTCGTCGAGCACGAGGAGTTCGACGTCGGAGGCGAGGGCGGCGACGATGGCGGTCTTCTGCCGGTTGCCCTTGGAGTAGGTCCGGCACTTCTTCGTCGGGTCGAGTTCGAACCGGGCCAGCAGGTCGTCGCGGCGCCGCGGGTCGAGGCCGCCGCGCAGCGAGCCGAGCAGGTCGATCACCTCCCCGCCGGTGAGGTTGGGCCACAGGTTGACGTCGCCGGGGACGTACGCCAGGCGGCGGTGCAGGGCGACGGCGTCGCGCCAGGGGTCGCCGCCGAGCACGGTGACGTCGCCGGCGTCCCTGCGCAGCAGGCCGAGCAGGATGCGGATGGTGGTCGACTTGCCCGCGCCGTTGGGGCCGAGGAAGCCGTGCACCTCGCCGGGTTCGACCCGTAGGTCGAAGCCGTCGAGGGCCCGGGTCGATCCGTAGGACTTCACCAGCTTCGAGACCGCGATGGCCGGCATGGCACCTCCCCAATCGTCTGACCGATGGTCAGATGCTACCTGCCGTAGATGACCATCGGTCAGGGCGGGACCGGCCAGGGCGGGACTACGATCGGCGGGATGGACCCGACGGCCCCGGCGACGGACACCCGGTCGCGCATCCTGCGCGCGGCCGCCGACCTCTTCGTGCGCAAGGGCTACCAGCGCACGTCGCTGCGCGAGATCGCCGACAGCCTGCGGCTGACCAAGGCCGCGATCCTCTACCACTTCCCCACCAAGGAGCACCTCGCCGCCGAGCTGGTCGAACCGTTCGTCGCCGACCTGGAGGCGGTGGCCGCGCACGCCGCCGCGCAGCCCCCGGACCACGGCGGTGGGCGATGATCGAGGGCTGGCTCGACACCCTGCTGAAGCACCGCGCGCCGTTGGGCATGCTCGTCAACGACATCGCGATCCTGACCCGCAACTCGGTCTACCGGCGGATCCTGGCGGTGGCGACGCAGGCCAACGAGCTGGTGGCCGGGCCCGACGCCGACCAGCGGGAACGGGTACGGGCCACGCAGGCGATCGCGATGGTCAGCGACCCGATCGTGTTCTACACCGACGCCGACACGGCGACCCTGCGCGAGGACATGCTCGACGGCGTACACCGGCTGCTCGAGGGCGGGCCCCGGCCGCCGCGGACCACCGGTCCGACCCTGGCCGGCGCCCGCGCGCGCCGGGGCCGGCCGCCGGCCCTGTCGGACGGGGACGTGGCCGCCGCCCGGGCGATGCACGCGGCCGGCACGCACACCGTGGACGAGATCGCGGCGGCGTTCGGGGTGGGCCGGGCCACCCTCTACCGCCACCTGAACCGAGACTGATTACGAGACAGAATTTCGAGATTTCGGGACGACTTCCGAGATTTCCGGTTCCGCTTGCGCCCGACCCCTTCCGTCACTAACGTACAACCACATGGTTGTAGGTGAGCTGGACGAGGCGGACGTGGACCGGATCTTCCACGCCCTGGCCGACGCCACGCGCCGCGACATCCTCACCCGGGTGATCCGGGCGGAGCAGTCGGTGTCCGCCCTCGCGCGCCACTACCCGATGAGCTTCGCGGCGGTGCAGAAGCACGTGGCGGTGCTGGAACGGGCCGCGCTCGTTGTCAAGGAGAGACGCGGAAGGGAACAGGTCGTGCACATCGACGTGACCGCACTACGTCGGGCGGCCGAACTGCTCGACGCGTACGAACAGCTCTGGCGGCACCGCGCCCGGGCGATGGAACAGATCCTGGCCGAAGACCGAGAAGGGGAACAGTCGTGAGCGTGATAAGCATCGACAAGGACGTCCAGGCGTTGACGCTGACGTTCGTCGCCGAGTTCGACGCCAGTGTCGAGCGGGTCTGGCGGCTGTGGGAGGACCCGCGCCAGCTCGAACGCTGGTGGGGCCCGCCGACCTGGCCGGCCACCTTCGAGCAGCACGACTTCGTGGTCGGCGGCTGGTCCCGCTATCACATGACCGGCCCCGAGGGCGAGAAGTCCCGCGGCTGGTGGACCATCACCGCCATCGACGCGCCGCACCGGCTGGAGTTCGACGACGGCTTCGCCGGCGAGGACGGCGAGCCGGTGGACACGATGGCCCCCACCCACGGCACCGTGTCGCTCGAGGCCGTCGACGGCCGGACCCGGATGACGGTGGTCTCGAAGTTCGTCGACGCCGAGCAGTTGGAGCAGATGGCGGAGTTGGGCATGGAGGAGGGCATGCGCCTGGCGATGGGCCAGATCGACGCCATCCTGGCCGAGACCCGCTGAGCACGCCGACACCCGCCGAGCACGCCGACACCCGCTGGCCAGGCCGAGACCCGCTGAGCACCGCCGACACCCGCTGAGCGGGCCGGCCGGACCGGGGTCAGGCCGTCGCGGTCCGGGCCAACCGGTCCAGCCAGCGGGCCGTGGGACCGAGGGTGAGCAGCCCGCTTCCCGCGCCCACGTGTTCGCCGGCGGCCGGTTCGAGGGCGGCGTGGGCGCGGCGGGCAAGGTCCCGGTCGCCGGTGGCGACGGCGGCCTCGCCGGCGAGGCACCACCGCACCTCGAGCAGGTGGTCCGGCGGCGGCTGCGGCAGCGCACGCAGCAGAGCCCGGGCCCGGGCGTCGTCGCCACCGGCCAGCAGCACCAACGGCCGGGCCCACGGCTCGTACGGCCCGTAGTCGGGGCCGGGACCGGTCGGGGCGGGCCGGTCGTGCAGCAGCCGGAGCGTGAGCAGCGCGAGCGGCAGCAGCCCCTGTTCGAGCCCGGGCATCCCGGCCTCGGGCAGGGGCCGCGCCGCGTCCCGGTAGGCGGCCGCGACGGTTCGCGGGTCGTCACCCGTCGCGGCGGCCCGCATGGCGCGGTACCAGCGCGTGAAGACGTACACGAGCGGGGACTCGTGCCGCTCGGCCAGCTTCTCGGCCGCGGTGGCGTGGGCGTCCGCGCCGGTGAGGTCGGCGACCGCCGCCCGGGCCTGGAGCCGTACGAGGTGACCGAGGATCTCGTACGTGGTCAGGCCGTGCCGGGACGCGACGTCGACGATCTCGACCCCGATCGCGTCCCGGCGCGGCGCGGCTCCCGCCTCGAACGTGTGCAGGAAGACGCCGTTGAGGGCGAAGACGAGCAGCGCCGGGTCACCGAGTTCGCGGGCGATCCGCTCGGCCTCCCCGGCGGCCCGGCGGGCGGCCGGGTCGTCCGTACCGCGGCTCTCGATCGCGATCGTGGTCAGCAGCCGCGCCCGGACCGGATCGGGGCCGGCCGGGCCGAGCGCGGCGAGGGTACGGCGGGCGGCGTCGACGACCTGCCGCGCCTGCGCCGGGTCGTCGGACCGGCTCCAGACGGCGGGCACGTCGTACGCCCCGATGATGCGTGCGGTCAGGTCGGGATCGCCGGCCCGTTCGGCCGCCAGGATCGCGGCCAACCGTTGCTCGCGGGCGGCGACGAGATTCTCGCCCCCGGTCACCGCCAGGGTCCGCAGCAGGTCGACCGTCGACCGCAGCCCGGTCCGGGAGCCGGCCGCGACGGTGCGCTCGTACTGGGCGGTGGCGCGGGCCCAGGGCTGGTCGGGCCCGTGGACGGGAGCGGTGGTGAGCCGGCGGGCCTGGTTGAGCACGTCGACCTCGAGGCGCCGCAGGTCGTCGCCCGGGTCGAGGCCGAGCCGGTCGACGAGGGTGTCCCGTGCTCTGCGCAGCACCGCCAGCGACTCCCCCTGGCGGCCGTCGCGGTACAGCGCCAGGGCCAGCAGCCGCCAGGCGCGTTCCCGCCCCGGATGCTCGGTGACCAGCGCGTCGAGGTCGGGTACGGCCCCGGCGGCGCGGCCGAGGTCGAGCCAGGCCGCCGCCCGCAACTCGACGGCGTGCAGCCGCAGTTCGTCCAGCCGGCGTCGGGCGGTCCGGGCCCAGTGCGCGTCGGGGAACTCGGCATAGGCGGGTCCCTGCCACCAGTGCAGCGCCCGGTCGAGGTCATCGGCCGCCCGCCGGGCGGGCGCCTGTCGGGCCGCCTCGACGGCATCCTCGAACCGCCAGGCGTCGACGGCGTCGCGGGACGTGCGCAGCGCGTAGCCGTTGCCCCGGGAGACGAGCAGGCGGGACGGCGTACGCGGGGCGCGGTCCGGTTCGAGGGCCCGGCGCAGGGTCGCCACGAAGGTGCGTACGGAACCCACGGCGCCGGCCGGCGGCACGGCCCACAGATCGTCGACCAACCCGTCGACGGTCACGACCCGGCCGTCGGCGGCGACGAGGCGGCCGAGCACCTCGCGGTGGCGCGGCCCCTTCAGATCCAGTGGGTCGCCGGTCGGGCCGACCGCCCGGACCGGCCCGAGCACCTCGAAGACGACCGTCACCGCGCCATTGTCCGCCCGCCGGCCGGGGTCGTGCTGACTGGTTGCTGATCGGGCCGCGCGACGGTGGACCGGTCAACCAAGGACATCGGAAGGACCACCGTGACCATCACGATCCCAGACTTCGAGTACCGGCGGGTCCCGGTCGCCCCCGGGGTGTCGCTGAACACCGCCGTCGGCGGCAGCGGCAGCCCCGTCGTCCTGCTGCACGGCTTCCCGCAGACCCACCTCATGTGGCGGCACGTCGCCGCCGCGCTCGCCGCCGACCACACCGTCATCTGCCCGGACCTGCGCGGCTACGGCGCCAGCGACAAGCCGGCCGGGGACGACCCGGCGGCGTACGCCAAGCGGACCATGGCCGCCGACGTCGTCGCCCTCGCCGCCGCGTTGGGGTACGACCGGTTCGCGCTGGCCGGCCACGACCGAGGTGCGCTCGTCGCGTTCCGGGCCGGGCTGGACCACCCCGCGGCGGTGAGCCACCTCGCCTGCCTCGACGTCGTACCCACCCTCGACACGTGGCAGGTGCTGCACGGCGTGTCGGCCTCGGTCGGGTTCCACCTCTATCTGATGGCGCAGCCGGCGGGGCTGCCCGAGACGATGATCGCCAACAGCGCCGACGCGTTCTTCGGCCACTTCCTCGACGCGTGGGGCACCGGTTCGGACGCCGTCCCCGCCGACGTCCGCGCGGAATACCTGCGGGCCAGTGCGGCGGCCGTACCGTCGATCGTGGCCGACTACCGGGCGTCGGCGACCGTGGACATCGACGACGACCGGGCCGACCTCGACGCCGGCAACCGGCTGCGGATGCCGGTCACCGTCGTCCAGCAGGACTGGGGCGCGCGGCTCGGCTACGACGCGGGCGCGGTCTGGCGGGCGTGGGCGCCCGACCTGGAGCACCGGACGACCACCGCCGGTCACTTCATGGCCGAGGAGGCCCCCGACGACATCGCGAAGGCCATCACCGACCTGCTCGCCCGCTGAGCCGGCCGGTGCCCGGCCGGCGACCGGAGCCACGGTCGCCGGCCGGGCCGGGGTCAGATCCGGGCGCCGACCGCCGCCCCGGAGACCGGGTGCAGGAAGTTCGACGTCGGGATCGCGCCGGCCGACGTGCGCGGGCCGGTGATCACCGCCGGGTTGGTGCTGACCAGGCTGGCGTCGTTCCAGGTGCCGCCGATGTTCCACGAGTTGCCGCTGCCGGTCGAGGTCCCCATCGACACCGCGGTCTGGTTGCTCACCGACAGGTTGCCGGTCAGTGTCGACCGGGACCGGGAGACGTTGAACCCGGTGCCGCCGTTGTCCCAGGCGGTGTTGCGGGAGTACGTCATCGTGCCGGGGTTGCCGTTGTCGACGAAGCCGCCCTGGGCGTTGTCGAAGGCGATGCTGTTGCGGACGGTGTGCGCGACCGCCGGGTCGTCCGGGTCGCCGCCGCCCATCTTGAAGCCGTTGCCGTCACCGGCGAAGTTCGGGAAACCCCAGCGGTTGACGCCGTTGCCCCAGGCCACCGAGTCCTCGACGAGAATCGGGGAGAGGAACTCCCAGGCGTCGAAGCCGTCGTCGACGTTGTTCCACAGCCGCGCTCCACGTACGACGTTCCCGGCGCCGGACCCCTCCTTGATCGCCAGCCCGTCGGCGCTCTCCCCGTTCTTGCGGGGATCCCGGTTGCCGTAGGCGTCCAGGTTCAGCACCTGGTTGCCGCTGGAGGCGCCCTGGATGTGCAGCCCGGTCTCGTAGTTGTCGCGGGTGACCAGCCGGTCGAAGACGTTGTTGCCGCAGTCTCGGCAGAAGATGCCGTACGGCCCGTTGGCGATCTCCAGGCCGACGAACCGCCAGTACGACGCCTCGATGTGGAACACGCCCCGCTCGGCGTTGGGGATGCTGCCGTTCAGCGGTGCGGGGGTGTGCGGCAGCTGCTCGCCGTCGATCAGGACCCGCTCGGTGCCGTACCGGGTGATGGTGATCGGCGCGGCCGCGGTGCCGTTCTTGAGGACCTGGATGTTGGTGGTCGGGGCGTAGGTGCCGGCCCGCAGGGCGATCGTCCCGCCCGGGCGGACCAGGTCGACGGCGCGCTGGATGGTGCGCAGCGGCTGTGCCAGGGTGCCGGGGGCGGCGTCGTCGCCGTTCGGCGCCACGACGAGCTGGTCGCCGGTCGGCGGCGGGGTGGTCGGCGGGGGCGTCGTGGGAGGCGGGGTGGTCGGCGGCGGAGTCGTGGGTGGTGGCGTCGTGGGCGGCGGGGTGGTCGGTGGGGTCGAGCCGCCGGAGTCCACTGTGACGTCGTCGAAGCTGGCGCTGGCGTAGGCGGTGATCAGGCCGATGCGGCCGGCCGCGACCAGGCTGTTCGTGGCGCTGCCGACCGGGGTGCCGTTGACGAAGCCGCGGATCGTGCTGCCGCTGACCTCGATCCGCAGCGTGTGCCAGGTGCCGGCGGCACCGAAGCCGGCGGCCGAGCCGAGCGGGGTGATCGTGCTGCCGTTCACGGCCTGGAGCTCGGCGCGCCCGTTGCCGAGCAGGGCCAGCCGGTACATCTTGGTGGCGCTGCTCGACCGGGCGGCCAGGGCGGCCAGCCCGGCGGAGCCGTACGACAGCGGCTTGACCCGGGCCTGGACGGTGTAGTTCGTCCAGCCGGTCTGGCCGGCGAACTGCCGGGCGAGCTGGCTCGTGGCGTTGGACTGCTGGAACACCGGGGAGCCGTCGGTGACGACCGCCCAGGTGCCGCCGGACTTCGACCAGCCGCCGCTGTCGCCGTCGTTGAAGTCGTCGGAGTAGAGGGTGGCGGCGTGGGCCGTCGATCCCATGGTGACCGCCAGGACGGTGGCGGTCACCGCGGCGCCGACCGCGGCGAGTACGCCCCGGCGACGGATGGTGCGCTTGTCGGGCACGGGTTCCTCCTGGATAGGGGGTGTCCCTCGATCGGCGGCCGTCGCGGAGGCCCGGACTCCGGTGGCGCCAGTCGGATCGAGAGGATGCCAAGAAAGGGCTTTCCCGTCGGCCAGGGTAGGCCGGGAGAAAGTGGTCGTCAATGTTTCGACAGTGCCGCCGACACCCCGCACCATCCGCAGAGGACATCGATCGGGTTGCCTTGACGGAATATGTCGACGGCGTTACGGTCATCCGGCGGAACGCGCTTTCCCGCAGGTGATGCGCTCGGGTCGGGGCAACGACCAGTGCACACCATTCCCCGTCACGAGCCTGTCATGGTTGGGTGACAGGCGCCCTCTTCCGGAGGTTCCCCATGGGTGGTTCTCCCACCTTCCGCCGGCGATTGCGGACTTCCGCACTCGCCGTCGGCAGCGCGGTCGTGGTCACGGTCGCGTCCATCGGATTCACCAACCTGGCCAACGCGGCCACCGTATTCGACGCCAACTTCGACAACGGCAGCACCAGCGGCTGGTCGAAGTCCGGCGGCACCTGGAGCGTCGTCAGCGACGGCTCCAGCGTGCTCCGGCAGACCAACGCGGGCAGCGAGAACGCCCGCCAGTTCGCCGGCGACACCGGCTGGACGAACTACACCGTCCAGGCCCGGGTCAAGCCGATCAGCTTCGGATCGGGCGGTCACGTCGGGCTGCTGGCCCGCGCGTCGGGCTCGACGAAGTTCTACCGGCTGGCCCTCGTACCCGGCAACCAGGTCCAGCTGCAGTCGGTCAGCGGCAGTTCGGTGACCGTACTCGGCAGCACGACCCAGTCGGTCGCGACCGGCTCCTGGTACACCCTGGCCATCGAGGTGTCCGGCAGCACCATCCGCGGCCGGGTCAACGGCACCCAGTTCGCGTCCGCGTCCAACAGCGACATCTCGGCCGGCCGGATCGGCCTGCAGACCGTGTACGCCAGCGCGTCGTTCGACGACGTGTCGGTGAACACCGGCGGCGGGACCAACCCGACGCCGACCACGCCCGGCCCGAACCCGACGACCCCGCCGCCGACGACCCCGCCCCCGACGACCCCGCCGCCGACCAACCCGCCGCCGGGCGCCTGGCCGTCGCCGACCGGCCAGGTCAAGGTCGACGACACCATCCAGGTGCCGAGCAGCGGCCTCGACGGCGGCCTCAAGCGCTACTACGGCATCGGTGACGGCGGCCAGGGCGAGAGCCAGGACCCGATGTTCGTGCTGGCACCCGGCGCGACCCTGCGCAACGTCATCCTCGGCGCGCCCGCCGGTGACGGCGTGCACTGCGAGGGCAACTGCACCCTGATCAACGTCTGGTGGGAGGACGTGGGCGAGGACGCCGCGACCTTCCGCGGCGGCAGCACCTACCTCGTCGACGGCGGCGGCGCCCGCTCCGCCAGCGACAAGGTCTTCCAGCACAACGGCGGCGGTACGCTCACCATCCGCAACTTCCAGGTCGAGAACGCCGGCAAGCTCTACCGGGCGTGCGGCAACTGCAGCACGTCGTACCAGCGGCACGTGGTGATGCAGAACATCACGGCACGCAGCACGAAGGCGCTCGCCGGCATCAACACCAACTGGGGCGACACCGCCCGCTTCTCCAACATCACGGTCTACGGCAGCACCGTCATCTGCGAGAAGTACCGCGGTGTGCCGAAGGGCAGCGAACCGACCAAGATCGGTGAGGGCGCGGACGGCGTCAACTGCATCTACAACGAATCCGACATCACCCGCCGGTAGGTAGGGCGGCACCGGCTACACCGGGCGGCGGCGCGGTCGACGAACACGACCGCGCCGCCGCACCGTGCGGGCGGGTCCGCCGGGACGATCTGCCCCGGCGCCGGTGGAATGACGTCGGGGCCGCGGGGAAGGCGGAGACTGACCGGCACCTGGAGAGGAGCCCGTGATGAGCAGTCACACCGGCAGGAACGCGACCCGTACGGAGTCGGCCCGCGCCCGGCGTCACCCGGGCAGCGGCGCCCGCGGCCGGCAGGGCGCGACGGTCGAGCAGTCCGAGAAGGGCCGCCACCAGCGGACCGCGACCGGCACCGCCTCGACCGAGCGTGACCACGGCCGGTCCACGCTCGGGCGGGACGGCCGCGTGCACGGCCAGGGCAGCGGGTGATCCGTCGGGCGCCGTCCCGCGCCTCCCGACGCGGGACGGCGCCCCGTGGCTCGGCGCCTCAGGCCACGCTGACCTACCTGCGGCCCTCGGATCGGGCTGATCGCTTGCCGCCCTCAGATCGGGCTCACCCGCTTACGGCCCTCAGATCGGGCTCACCCGCTTACGGCCCTCAGATCGGGCTGACCCGTTTGCGGCCGAGCCCGAGCTTCCGCCCGTTACGCCGGCTGACCCTGGTCCCCGCGACCCCGCGGGTGACCGCGCTGACGCTACGCGTCGCGTGTCGGCCGCCGCGCTCGGTCCGCAGCGGCCGCTTGCGGCCGGCCTTGGCGGCCTTGCGTCCCATCAGGACGCCGACCTGTGCCGCGAGTTCCTCGGCCCGCATCGCGAACGCGACCCGGCGCCGTTTCGTCCCGTTGCGTATCGCGTCGAGCCGCGCGCTGCCGCCGCCCGATTTCGGTCCCCGACCCATCGAACACCACCTCTCCCCGGTTCACCGGTAGTCCTGCGACTTCCCACCAGGGCGGCCGTCATTCCCGCCGGTACGCCGGCGACGCGGCCGGCGGCCCTTCCGGGTCGGCGGAGGCCGGGTCCGTCAGAGTCAGAGGTGCCCGCCGGAGGTCGTCCCGGCGGCCGGTGCCGTGCTGGAGCGCGCCGTACCGGGCGGGGGTGCGGTGCTGTCGCGGACGACGAGTTCGGTGGCGAGTTCGACCCGCGGGCTCTCGATCTTCTCCCGGCGGGCCAGGCGCAGCACCGTACGGGCGGCCAGCAGGCCCATCTCGGCCAGCGGCTGGCGGACCGTGGTGAGCGGGGGCGACGACCAGCGCACCTCGGGCAGGTCGTCGAAGCCGACGACGCTGACGTCGTCGGCGACCCGCAGGCCGCGGCGGCGGATGGACTCGTAGACGCCGAGCGCCATCTGGTCGCTGGAGGCGAAGATCGCGGTGGGCGGGTCGGGCAGGTCGAGCAGGTCATTGCCGCTGGTGAAGCCCGCCTCGTGGTAGAAGTTGCCGGGGCGGATGAGGTCGTCGTCGATGGGCAGGCCGGCGGCCTCCAGTGCGGCGCGGTAGCCGTCGAGGCGGGCGCGGCTGCACAGCAGTTGCGCGGGGCCGGCGATGAACCCGATCCGGCGGTGGCCGAGCCCGATCAGGTATTCGGTGGCGCGCAGGCTGCCGGTCCAGTTGGCGGCGCCGATGGTGGGGGCGCCCTGGGTGGGCAGGCCCGCCGGGTCGACGATGACGACGGGGATGTTGAGACGGCGCAGTTCGGCCTGCAACGGCGGCTCCAGCACCGAGGTCACGAAGATGACGCCCTCGGTCGTACGGGCCCGCATGTTGTTCAGCCACTGCTTGGCCGACGAGGTCTTGCGGTGGATGGCGGAGACGACGGTGCCGACGTCGGCGGCGTGCGCGACGTCCTCGACCCCCCGGATGATCTCGACCGCCCACGGGCTGTCGAGGTCGTTGAAGACGAGGTCGATCAGCCCGGAGGTGCTGCGTACAGCGGTGGGCCGGCGCTGGTAGCCGTGGCGGTTGAGCACCTCTTCGACGCGTTCGCGGGTCTGCGGGGAGACGTCGGACCGGCCGTTGATGACCCGGGACACCGTGGGTACCGAGACGCCGGCCTCACGGGCGATCACGGCGATGGTGACCCTGCGGTTGTCGTCCACTGAGACTGCTCCTTCTCCTGCGCCGGCACCGGTTGGGCCTGGGGGTGGCGGTGGCCCCTTCCGCACCGTAGGTGAGGTCGGGGCCACCGGTGGTCGGGGGTCAGCCCTTTACGCTACCGGCGAGCCCGGCGACCAGCCGTCGCTCGGCGACGGCGTAGAAGGCCAGGGCGGGAACCATGGACAGGACGACGTACGCCAGGACGCGGGCGGTGTCGTCGGCGTACTGGCCCTGGAAGGCCTGCACCCCGACGGGCAGGGTCCACCAGTTCTGGTCGGTGAAGACGACGAGCGGGAGCATGAAGTTGTTCCAGCTCGCCACGACCGCCAGGACCGAGACGGTGGCCAGGGCGGGGCGGGCCATCGGCAGCAGGATGCGCCAGAAGAACGCGAACGCGCCGCAGCCGTCGAGGGTGGCCGCCTCCTCCACCTCGCCGGGGATGCCGCGGAAGAACGAGCGCAAGATGATGATCGTGACCGGTAGCCCGAAGGCGGCCTGGGGCAGGATGACCCCGAGCGGGTTGTCGAGCAGCCCCAGGCTGCGCAGCAGGATGAACAGCGGCAGGATCGCGACCGCGAACGGGAACATCAGCCCGGCCGCGAACAGGGTGAACAGTGCTTCCCGGCCGCGGAAGGCGAACCGGGCGAACACGAACGCGGCCATGGCCGAGGCGCCCACGACGACGACCACCGTGGCCAGTGCGATCAGCGTGCTGTTGGCGAGCTGCCGCCAGAAGACCTCGGAGCCGAGGATGCCGGTGTAGTTCCCCGGCACCCACGGGTCGGGCAGGCCGAGCGGGTTGGTGGAGAGCTGCCCGTTGTCCTTGAATCCGCCGAGCACACCGAACCCGATCGGCACGACGATGAGCGCGCCGATGACGATCGAGACGACATGCAGGACGGTCTTCCGAAGATGGCCCCGGGTCCCGGTCATCGTTGGACCCCCCTGGTGGTGAGTGCGCCCTCGAGGTCGCGGCGCAGGACGAAGCGTTGGTAGAGCAGGGCGAAGACGAGGCTGAGCAGGAACATGACGATGCTGATGGCGCTGGCGTAGCCGACCTCGAAGCGGCGGAAGCCGTACTGGAACATCGTCACGGCCAGGGTTTCGGAGGCGTGGGTCGGGCCGCCGCCGGTGAGTACCCACACCATGTCGAAGAGCTGGATGGTGCCGATGATCGACAGGAAGAGGCTGATCCGGATCGTCGGCCCGAGCAGTGGCAGGGTGACGTGCCGGAACACCTGCCAGCCGCTGGCGCCGTCGGTGGTGGCGGCCTCGGTCAGCTCCCGGGGAATCCCCTGCCGGCCGGCCAGGTAGAGGATCATGTGGAAGCCGAAGTACTTCCAGGAGATCACGAAGAACACCGCGTAGAGGACGGTGCCGGGGTCGGCGAAGATCGAGCCGCCGAGTTCGGCGGCGCCGAACCAGCCCAGCACGGTGCTGCCCAGGCCCCGGCTGGGTGAGAAGACGAGGGTGAACAGGACCGCCGTGGTCACCTCGGACAGTACGTACGGGGCGAAGAACACCAGCCGGTAGACGGCCCGCCCACGCAGCGGCTGGTTGAGCAGCAGGGCCAGGGCCAGCGACGCGGGTAGCTGGATGACGACCGACAGGACGATGAGGACGAGTCCGCGCCGCAGGTCGCCCTGGAAGATCGGGTCGCCGAGGGCGCGGCTGAAGTTGTCCAGGCCGACGAAGTCCTCGGGCAGGTTGAAGCCGTTCCACTTGAACAGGCTGGTGTAGCCGGCGACCAGGATCGGGACGATCACCAGGAGGAGGAACAGCACCAGGGCCGGGGCGAGGAAGAAGGCGATCGTGCCCAGGCGGCGCAGGCCGGGCCGGTGGTCGTGCCGTCGTACGGCCGGAGCTTTCGGCCGGACGGGTCCGGCCGTGGTGTCGGGGCGCGGGCCGGTTACGGAGCGGGTCACGTCACTGGTTCTTCGCCACCGTGGTGATGTCCTTGACGACCTGTCCAGGTGTCTTGGACCCGGCGATCAGCTCGGCGACGCTGTCGTTGACCTGCTGGCCGAGCGCCGGCGGGTAGGCCTGGTCCAGGTAGAGCTGGAACCCGGTCGCCGCGGCCAGGCTCGCCGCGACGGCCTTGCCGTTGGGGTCGGCGACCGCGTCCACCGCGTCCCGTACGGTCGGCAGGACCGCGCCGGTGGCCGCGGACTTGCGCTGGTTGCCGGCCTCGAGCAGGGTCCGCAGGAAGTCGACGGTCGAGGACGGGGCGTCGCGTCCCACGGCGAAGCCGTTGCCGCCGCCGAACACGTCCGACACCGTGCCCTTGCCGCCGTCGACGGCCGGGAACGGGAAGAAGCCGAGCTTGTCGCCCAGGCCCTTCTTGTCCACGGCCAGTGACGCCTGCACCGACGGCGCCCACTGGCCCATCAGTTCCATCGCCGCGCCGCCGTTGACCATGGTGGCGGCCTGGCCGTCCGGGGAGCTGTAGTCGGCGCCGAGGAAGTCCTTCTGGAACGGTGCCAGGTCGACCAGTTCCTTGAGGCGGGTGCCGGCGGCGACGAGGTCCGGGGTGTCGAAGTTGGCGTCGGTGCCGGCCTGCTGGAGCGCGGTCGGGCCGCCGATCCGCATCGCCAGGTAGGACCAGTAGAAGTGGGCGGGCCACTTCTCCTTGCCGGCCAGGGCGATCGGGGTGATTCCGGCGGCCTTGATCCGGCTGACGGCGGCGAGGAACTCGGTCCAGGTGGCCGGTACGGCGGTGACACCGGCCCGGGTGAAGAGGTCCTTGTTGTACCAGAAGCCGACCATGCCGACGTCGAACGGGATGCCGTAGATCTTGCCGTCGATCGTGAACGGCTCGACCGACACGGGCAGCAGGTTGCCGATCCACGGCTGTACGTCCGCGGTGAGGTCCTTGACCAGGCCGGCCTCGACCTGCTGGCGCAGGACTCCCCCGCCCCACGACTGGAAGAGGTCGGGCGGTGAGCCGGCCTGGGTCGCGGTGGTGAGCTTGGTCTTGAACGCCTCGTTCTCCAGCGGCTGGATCTCCACCGTCAGGTTGCCCCGGGCGGCTTCGTACTCCCTGGCCATCGCCGCCCAGACGGAGAGCATCGGCTCGGTGTTCTGGATGTGCCACCAGTTGATGGTCTGGGCACCGTCCGGGTCGGCGGCGTCGTCGCTGCAGGCGCCGAGCAGGATCGCGCCGGCACTGGCACCGGCGAGGCCCATGAGGGATCTACGGGAGAGGCGCATTGTCTGGTCCGTCCCTTCGGGGGTTGTCACAGGGCACGCGGATGCCGGCTCAGCCACCGGAACACACGGGGGATGACTCCGAAACTTTCAGACTGGAGTCGGTAGCTTCCATCGATGATGACCGGCACGTTACGACGCCAATACAGCGCGGGTCAAGGGCTGTCCTGCATAGAGCAAGGCGGATACCGTGGGCCTGGATCCGAGCATCGCTGATCAAAACTTTCGGAAAGTCGCCGGAAGCGGCACACCCTGGAGGGCCGAACCATGTCGACCGACATCGCGGGGGTGGCGGCGGCCGCCACCTCGATCCGCAATCCGATCCTGAGCGGCTTCCATCCCGACCCGTCCATCCTGCGGGTGGGCGACGACTACTACCTGGCCACCTCGACCTTCGAGTGGTATCCGGGAGTGCGGGTGCACCACTCCAGGGACCTGGTGCACTGGCGGGCACTCGGCGGCATCATCACCGAGCGGCGCCTGCTCGACCTGCGCGGCGCCGGCGACTCGAACGGCGTGTGGGCGCCGGACCTGTCCTACGTGGACGGACTGTTCCATCTGGTCTACAGCGACGTGGCCAGCTTCGCCAGCGGCTACTGGGACCCGCAGAACTACCTCACCACCGCATCCGACATCGGCGGCCCCTGGTCGGACCCGGTCCGCCTGCACTCGCACGGCTTCGACGCCTCGCTGTTCCACGACGAGGACGGCACGAGCTGGCTGCTGGCCATGAGCGCCGACTGGCGGCCCGGCCGCGAGCGCTTCGGCGGGATCGAGATCCAGCGCTACGACCGGGCCGGGCGCCGGCTCGTCGGCAAGGCCCGGCTCATCTTCGCCGGCACCGAGGCCGGCGTCACCGAGGGCCCGCGCCTCTACCGGCGCGACGGCTGGTACTACCTGGTCACCGCCGAAGGTGGCACGAGCTGGGAGCACCAGGTGACCGTCGCCCGGTCCCGCGACCTGTTCGGGCCTTACCTGACCGACCCGGCCGGCCCGCTGCTGACCTCCGCCGGGCGCCCCCACCTGCGGCTGCAGAAGGCCGGCCACGGCAGCCTCGTACGCACCCGGAGCGGGCAGTGGTATCTGGCCCACCTCGTCGGGCGGCCCTACACCCCGCTGGGCAACTGCGTGCTCGGCCGGGAGACCGCGATCCAGCCCGTCGACTGGCCGGCCGGCGACTGGCCGACCGTCCCCGACGGGGTTCCCGCCGACGAGATCCCCGCCCCGGACCTGCCCACGCACCCCTGGCCGCCGGAACCGGCGACCGACCACTTCGACAGCCCGCGGCTGCACACCGCCTGGTCCACCCTGCGCCGGCCGGCGACCCCCGACTGGGCCGACCTGACCAGCCGCCCCTCCCACCTGCGGATCCACGGCGGCCAGTCACCGGTCGGTCGACAGGCGCCGAGCCTGGTCGCCCGCCGCGTCGGCGCCACGCACTGCTCACTGGAGACGGTGCTGGAGTTCGACCCGGCCGACCACCGGCAGCTCGCCGGCGTGACCGGCTACTACAACACCGCCAACTGGTACTACGCCTACCTCACCCGGGCCGACGACGGCCGGCGGGTGGTCGAGGTGCTCAGCTGCGACAGCGGCCGGCTGACCGCCCACCCCGGGTTACGCGTCGACGCCGGCGGAGGCGGACCGGTGGGGCTGCGGGTGACGTTCGACGGGCCGGTGCTGCACTTCGCCTGCGACACCGGTGACGGCTGGGACGAACTGCCGGCCCGGTTCGACGCCACCACCCTGTCCGACGAGCACGCCGCGATCATGGTCGACGGCGAACCGGCGGCGTGGGGCTTCACCGGGGCGTTCCTCGGCCTGTGGGTCCAGGACCTGGGGGCCGACGGCGCGTACGCCGACTTCGACCACGCCACCTACCGGGAGCACTGAGGCGGATCGACCGGCGGGGGCCGGACCGACCGGCGGCGGGCGGTGCGGCCGGCCCCACGCCACCCCGGTCACGGCTTGAGGACGACCTTGACGCAGTCCTCCCGCTTGTTCTTGAAGATGTCGTAGCCGCGCGGCGCGTCGTCCAGGCGCATGGTGTGGGTGATGATGGCGCTCGGGTCGATCTCGCCCTTGCGGATGCGGTCCAGCAGCGGGCGCATGTACCGCTGCACGTGCGCCTGCCCCGACCGCATGGTCAGGGACCGGTTCATGAACGACCCCATCGGGAACTTGTCGATGAAGCCGGTGTACGCGCCGACCGCCGAGATCGTGCCCCCGTTCCGGCAGCTCAGCACCGCCTCGCGCAACGCGTGCGGCCGGTCGGTCTCGGCCTTCACCGCCTGCTTGGTCTTGTCGTACGCGTGCAGCGCCGCCGACGCGTGGTGCCCTTCCATCCCGACCGCGTCGATGCAGGCGTCCGGCCCCCGGCCGGCGGTCATCTCCCGCAGCGCGTCCATGACGTCGGTGTCCTCGTAGTTGATGGTCTCGGCGCCCGCCCGCTCCCGAGCCAGCCGCAGGCGGTACGGGAACCGGTCGATGACGATGACCCGCTCCGCCCCCAGCAGGAACGCGCTCACGGCGGAGAAGTAGCCGACCGGCCCCGCGCCCCAGACGGCGACGACGTCGCCGCGTTCGATGTCGCACATCTCGGCGGCCATGTAGCCGGTGGGCAGTACGTCGGACAGGAACAGCACCTTCTCGTCCGGCAGGTCGTCCTCGATCTTCAGCGCGCCGACGTCGGCGTACGGCACCCGGGCGTACTGCGCCTGCCCGCCGGCGTAGCCCCCCAACAGGTGCGAGTAGCCGAAGATGCCGGCGGGTGAGTGGCCCATCGCCAGCTCGGCGACCGCCGCGTTGGGGTTGGAGTTCTCACACAGCGAGTGGAGGCCGCGTTCGCAGGAGGTGCAGTTCCCGCAGGCGATCGGGAACGCGACCACGACACGGTCGCCGACGCGCAGTCCGTCACGTACGCCGTTGCCCAGCTCGACGATCTCGCCCATGAACTCGTGGCCGAGGATGTCGCCCTTCCTCATCGCCGGGACGTAGCCCTGCAACAGGTGCAGGTCGGAGCCGCAGATCGCCGACGAGGTGACGCGTACGACGGCGTCACGCGGGTTGATGATCCGCGGATCGGGTACGTCCTGCACCGCCACGTTGTCCGGGGCGACCCAGCAGTTCGCTTTCATGTTCTCCCCCACCTTCCGGTCAACGCGTCGCGAGCGGCTGCGCCGGGCGCTGCATCATCTGCTGTCGCAGGCTGGTCCCGTCCGGGCTGCCGTCGGACCGGGTGATCTCGCCTGTCTCGATGACCTGTTTGAACCGCCGCAGGTCGTCGCAGATCTGCTGGTGCGGGTTCTCGCCGAAGAGCTTGGCGATCCGCGCGCCGAACCTGCCGCCCGGCGCGGTGAACCCGAGTTCGACCCGTACCTCGGTGGCGCGCCCGCCGCCGGCCGGGACGAAGCGCACGCAGCCGGAGTTCGGCAGCCCGCCGCCGGCGACCGAGCGCCACATGATCAGCTCGTTGGGGCGGTCGTCGACGAGCTCCGCCTCCCAGTCGACGGTCTGCCCGGCGGGTGCCCTCGCCGTCCAGTGCGATCTTCCGTCACCGTCCATCCGCACCGACTCGAGGTGGTACATGAAACGCGGCAGGTTCTCGAAGTCGTGCCAGAAGCGGTAGGTGTCCTCGACGCTGCGGTTGACCGTCACCGAGGCGCGGACGCGGTCACCGGTCGTGCGCCGGGCGCCCCGGGTGGCGCGTACGGCCGTGTGGAGGTCGACGGCGGCGATGCCGGCGACCGCCAGCGTCGCGTACGTCAGGCGCTGCCGCCGGTCGCCCCGCCGGTCCCGCATCGCCATGGCGCACGCGGCCAGGTCGACGGCGTCACCGGCGACCCGCGCCCACATCCCCCACCGGGCCCGGCGCGGGATCAGCAGCGCCGCCGCGGTGCCGAGTTCCCGGGCGCCGGCGAGTCGCAGCACGGTCCGCGCCGCCGGGGAGTCGTCGACACCGCAGAGCCGGCTGACCGACGGCTGCGCGGCGAGGGCGGCGACGCCCAGGCCGAGGCTGAGCCAGCCCAGGACGCGGGCCGACGACTGGGGTGCGCGGTCCTCGGATTCCCGCTGGATGCCGAGGGCATCCGTCACCGAACGGACGTCCATCGAGTCTCTACCGCCCATTGTTCCGACCGCCCATTCGCCCTCTCCTCGGTCCGCCGGTGGTGCCGCCGGTCACCGGCGGCGCGGCGCACATTCCCGCAATAGCGCGGTTCACGCCTGCCGGCGCGGGCGGGGCGGCAGCCGGCGGTCGGAACGGCCCCGGCACGGGGTGCCGGGGCCGTCGGGATGGGAGCGGTACGGGCGGGACCGGGTCGCGGGCCCGCCGGGGATCAGCCGAGCGGGGGGATGTAGAGGAGGCGGTTGGGCGAGCCGGCGCCCGGGTTGATCACGACGCCGGTGGTCGCCGCCGACACGACGGCCGAGTTGACCGTGGCCGGCGCGGCCGTCGGGTTGCCGCTGAGATAGATCGCGGCGGCCCCGGCGACGTACGGTGCGGCGAACGAGGTGCCGCTGCCGGTGTACGTCGCCGTATTGCTGGTCCGCCAGACCGAGGTGATGTCGACGCCGGGGGCGAACAGGTCGAGCGCCGTGCCGTAGTTGGACCAGGTGGGGCGGGTGTCGGTGCGGTTGGTCGCGCCGACGGTGAGGGCCTGGGTGACCCGGGCCGGGGAGGTGTTGGCCGCCGGGACGCCGGAGTTGCCGGCCGCGATGGTGTACGTGATCCCGGCGTTGATCGAGCGCCGGACGGCGTTGTCGAGCGCGGTGCTGGCCCCGCCGCCGAGGCTGAGGTTGGCGACCGCGGGACGGACCGCGTTCGCCGTGATCCAGTCGACGCCGGCGATGACCCCGGCGGTGGTGCCGGAGCCGTTGTTGTCCAGCACCCGGACCGCGATGACCTGGGCATTCTTCGCCACGCCGTACGAGGTGCCGGCGGCGACGCCGGCCACGAACGTCCCGTGACCGTTGCCGTCGGAGGCGATGAGGTCGCCGTCGACGGCGTCGTAGCCGTACGACGCCCGGCCACCGAAGTCCTGGTGGGTGATCCGGATTCCGGTGTCGGCGACGTAGATGCGGACGCCGGTGCTGGGGCCGTAGGTGAAGGAGTTGTTCAGCGGGAGGTTGCGCTGGTCGATGCGGTCGAGCCCCCACGACGGCGGGTTGGTCTGGGTGGCGGTGGACCGTACGCGCTGGTTCTGCTCGACGTAGGCGACCGCGGCGTCGGCGGCGAGCCGGCGGGCGCCGCGCTCGTCGAGGGTGGCCGCGTAGCCGTTGACGGTACGGCCGTAGACCCGGTCGACGCTGCCGCCGTAGCGGGCGGTGAGCCGGGCGGCGCCGGTGGCGTCGACGCGCTGGCCGTCCTTCAACACGACGATGTAGCTGCCGCTGATCGCGTCGGCGCTGGCCGCGCCGAGAATCTCGGCGGTGGGCGGTGCCGCCGCGGCCGGTGACCCGGTGACGGTGGCGGCGACCGCGCCGGCGAGCAGGGCCGCGGCCACGGCACCGAGGCGCCGGGCGGTGGTGGGATGGGCTGACATGCGCGTTCCTCCTTCGGGCCCGTCCGGCCCGGTGGACGGTCGGATCGGGCGCTGCTGGGTGGGTCGGGCCGGCGGTGGTCGCCCGTCGCGGCTGCCGCCGCACGGGCGTCGTTTCCGGCGCAGCAAGAACGCTAGAAGCCATTGATAAATTGACCGTTGCCGATCAGTTGCCCTTTCTTGAGCAGCCTGCTCCATTCGTAAATCCAATGACAGAAGCAATTGAAACAAGACGATGTGAATTCGAGACCGGGTCCCCCACCGGCCGGGCGACACGGATACGGCATCGACACCATGGACCTCCAGGCCGAACGCCGGTCAGCGGGCGCCGCCACCCTCTCCGAGATCCCCCAGCCGTCGCACACCTGCGGCCGACACCTTGGAACCTGTCGGCAGCATGCCCTTGACCAGGGCAGAACATCACGCAGGGCAACCACGGCGGCGGGCTCCAGCCACCGGGCAGCTACACAAAGTTAATAATCGACGAACTGTTGACTGGCCATCAGACCCCGCTCTAGCGTTCCCCTCAATCGAACGGCGTACGGCGGATCGGAACACCGCCAGCGCCGCTCGGTCAAGCGGGACAGCCTCGAGAGGGGGTCCGGACATGGCCGTCGATAATCTGCACCGGCTCTTCACGCCGGTCCAACTTGGCCGGGTGGCGTTACGCAACCGGGTCTTCGTACCAGGACACACCACCAACTTCGGCCGCGCCAACGAACCCACCCGACGGCACGCCGCCTACCACGCCGAACGGGCCGCCGGCGGCGTCGGCCTGATCGTCACCGAGGCGATCCGCGTCCACCCGACCAGCGCCGGGCGGCACATCAGCCTCGGCAGCTTCGACGACTCGTCGATCCCCGTGTACGCCGCCGTCGCCGACGCCGTACACGAACACGGGGCAGCCCTCTTCGCCCAGATCATGCACGCCGGGCGACAGGCCAACGGCGACGCGACCCGCACCGCGGCCTGGTCCGCCTCGCCGCTGCCGTGGGCCACCGGCGCCCACGTGCCGCACGCGATGGGCCACGCCGACATCGCGGTGGTCGTCGCCGCGTTCGCGGCCGCCGCCCGCCGGATGCGCGAAGCCGGGTACGACGGGCTCGAGGTCCACGCCGGACACGGCCACCTGCTGCAACAGTTCCTCTCCCCCAGGACCAACCTGCGCGACGACGCGTACGGCGGCAGCCCGGCCAACCGGCTGCGGCTGACCCGCGAGGTGCTGACCGCGGTGTTCGCGGCCGCCGGCGATCTGCCGGTCGGCCTGCGGGTCAGCGCCGACGAGTTCCTGCCCGGCGGCCTCGACCCGCACGCCGTGGTGGAGATCGTGGCGACCCTGCGCGCCGAGTTCCCGCTGGCGTTCGTCCACGTCAGCCACTCCGCCTACCACGGCAGCTACTCGCTGGCGACGCAGATGGCCGACATGAGCTTCGGGCACGCCCCGTTCCGCCACCACGCGGCCCTGTTCACACGCGAGTTCCCGGACCTGCCGGTGCTCGCCGTCTGCCGGCTCGACAGCCTGCCCGAGGCGGCCGAACTGGTCGCGGCCGGCGACGCCGACCTGGTCGGCCTGGCCCGCCCGCACATCGCCGACCCACACCTCGTGCGCAAGGCGATGGCCGGCCGGCAGCACGAGGTCCGCTCCTGCCTGGCCTGCAACCAGGGCTGCATCGGACGGTTGGAGAGCGGCCTGCCGATCTCCTGCGTGGTCAACCCGGAGGTCGGCGCCGAACGCGAATGGGCGGACGCCTGGTCGGACCGGTCCGCCGGCACCGCCCGCCGGGTACTCGTCGTCGGCGGCGGGCCGGCCGGCCTGGAGGCGGCGCTGAGCGCCGCCCGCGCCGGCCACCGGGTGACCCTGGCCGAGGCCGGCGACCGGCTCGGCGGGCAGGTCACCCTGGCCGCCCGCGTCCCCGGCCGGGAACGGCTCGGCCTGCTCACCGACGACCTGGCCCGCGCCGTGACGGCCGCCGGCGTCGAGGTACGCCTCGGCGAACGGATCGACGCGCCCGGCGTGCTCGCCGGCGACTTCCAGGACGTGATCGTGGCGACCGGCGCCCGGCCGGCGCGACGGGAACTGCCCGGCGGCCCGCCGGTGCTCGACCTCGCCACCGCCGTCACCGACCTGGTCGATCCGGCCGCACCGCTCACCGGCGACGTGGTGGTGCTCGACGACGAGGGCACCTGGGCGGCGGCCTCGGTCGCCGAGCAGCTCGCCCGGCTCGGCGCCCGGGTGCACCTGGTCTCGCCGACCGCCGGCGTCAGCGCCCGGATCACCACCTACTCCAAACTCGCCCTGCTCGACCGGTTCCGCCAGGTGGGCGTACGGCTGCACCTGATGCGTACGGTGCGCGGCGCCGGACCGTCCTCGGTGGAGCTGGTCGACCCGATGACCGCAGAGGCGGAGCCGCTGGCCGGCGTCACCGCCGTCGTCGACGCCGGCGCCGCGACCGCCGACGACGACCTCTACCGGGCGTTGGAGTCCCGGCCGGACGGACCACGGGTCCACCTGGTCGGCGACGCCAACGCGCCCCGCACCGCCTTCGAAGCCGTCTACGAGGGACGCCTGGCCGGTGCGTTCCTCGGCCGCCACGACACCGGCCCCGCCCAGCGGGTGCTGCTCGCCCACTGACCGGGCGCCCCGCACCGGCCGGCGGCGTCGCGGCCCCGACCGGGCCGACCCCGCCCCGACCGAGATGACCAGACCGACCGACCAGACAGGAGACCCGACATGTTCGATGTCGAGGAACGGCTCACCCTGGACGAGCGTTCCGCCGTCGACTTCGTACTGAACCTGCGCAAGCGCTGGGCCGACACCGTCTACCCGGCGCTCACGCAGGAGTACCGCGCCACCGGCGAGCCGGCGGCCACCATCGGCGACGCCGGGACCCGGCTGCGCGACCTGCCGCTCTATCCGTGGTTCAGCCACCTGGAACGGGTCCAGCAGAAGATGCTGTGGAAGCTGGCCGGCGACGCGGTCCTGCGCCGCGCCGACGAACTGGTCGACCAGCTCGCCCGGCCGGAGCGGCCGAAGGGCAACCTCGCGCTCGACGCCGGCCTGGACCTGCCGTCCTGGTACACCGACTACGACATCCACATCCAGCCCGGCGGATTCTTCTCGGACGACCTGTCGGCGTACGTGTACGAGTTCGGCGCCCGGATCGTGATGCTGCGCGACAACGACGGCTACAAGTTCCACACGCTGTTCACCGACACGGCGCTGCCGGACGTACCCGGCGCGACCCGGGTCGTCGACATCGGCTGTGGATTCGGCAAGAGCACCCGCCCGCTGGTCGGCAGGTATCCGGGCGCGGAGGTGATCGGCGTCGACTTCGCCGCCCCCGGGCTGCGGCTGGCGCACGCCGAGGCCGAGGCCGCCGGCCTGGCGATCGACTTCCGGCAGGCCGACGGCCGCGCCACCGGCATCGAGGCGGACAGCTGCGACGTGGTGACCGGGACGATGGTCCTGCACGAGATGCCGGCCGAGGCGATCCGGGAAACCATCGTCGAGGCGGCCCGCCTGCTCAAGCCCGGTGGCGCCCTGCGGTTCCTGGAGTTCCAGCTCACCGGCGACCCGCTGCGCGACGCGACGGTGTACGAGCACGCCGAACGCAACAACGAACCCTTCTTCCACGCGCTGTTCGGCAGCGACCTGCTGGAGATCTGCGCGCAGGCCGGTCTCACCGACGCCTCCTGGACCCCCTTCGACGAGCGCACCCACGGCGTACGGCCGGAGGGCTGGGGCGACCGGGTCGAGTGGCACTTCCCCTGGGCGGTCCTTTCCGCCACGAAGCCGGAGGCATGATGAGCACCGAGTTCGACTACCTGGGCGACCCGAAGACCAGCAAGCTGTTCGACCTGGTTCTCCAGCTCGCCACCGACCTGCACGTCACCCGGCAGCGGGTGCGGGCGCTGGAGACGCTGCTGGTGCGCGGCGGCCAGCTCGACGCCGACGCCGTCGACGGGTTCGCGCCGACCGGCGCCGAGCGGGTGGCGTTCGACGCCGACCGCGACGGGTTGCAGGCCCGGCTGATCCGCATCCTCACCGAGGACGGGCCGGCCGAGCACCCGCTGCGCAACCAGTGGGAAGCCGCGATCGACGGCCGCGCCCGCTGATGGGCACCGAGGACCCGGCCGGCCTGATCGACCGCTATCTACAGCTCTGCGAGGACCGCGAGCTGACCGAGGCCGGGCGGCTGCTCGCCCCCGGTGCGCTGATCGTCTTTCCGGGCGGCCGGGTCTTCGGTTCGCTGACCGAGATGGCCGCCGCCGCGACCGGACGGTACCGCTGGGTGCGCAAGCACCGCGACCGGTACCTGGTCGGGACCGAGGGCGACCGGATCTGTGTCACCTCGCTCGGGACGCTCTACGGGGAGGGCAACGACGGGGAGCCCTTCGACCGCATCCGCTACGCGGACGTGTTCCTCCTCCAGGACGGGCTGATCACCGAACAGCACGTCTACAACGACCTGGCCGTCGAACGACCGGCCACCGCCGATCCCGACTCGTGACGAGGTATTTCGAGATGAGACATGGAATACGGGTGTTCGTGGGGGCCCTCGCCGCCGCCCTCGTACTGACCGGCTGCAACAGCGGCGACTCCGGCACCGGCGGTGCCGACGGAAGCCCGGCCAAGCTGACCTTCGCCATCGCCTCCGCGGTGATCGGACCGAAGGAGGAGGTGGCCGCGTACGCGGTCGCCCAGGAACTCGGCTACTACGCCGAGGAGAACCTGACGGTGGAGACCATCAACACCGACGGCTCGGTGGCCGCGCTGCAGGCGGTCGCGTCCGGCAGCGCCAACGTCACCGCCGCCGACAGCGGCTCGGTTCTCGGCGCGGTCGAGAAGAACGTGCCGGTCAAGGCGGTCGGCGGGCTGGTGCAGAACTGGCCGTGGGTGATGGCGGTCAAGCCGGACAGCCCGATCGCCGGCGGCGCCGACCTGCGCGGCAAGAAGATCGGCGTGATCAGCCTGGCGTCCGGCTCCGCGCCGTACGCGCGGGCGTACGTCCGGGCCGCCGGCCTGGACCCGGAGAAGGACGTCGAACTGCTCCCGGTCGGGGTCGGCGCGCCGGCCGCGACGGCGCTCAACGGCGGCCAGGTCGACGCGCTGGCGCTGTACACGCAGGCGTACGCGGTCATGGAGAGCACCGGGACCCAGCTGAAGTACCTGACCAACCCCGACTCGCTGACCGGCATCCGGTCGCTGTCGTGGGCGGTCAGCGCCCGCTCGTTCGACGAGAGCACCGACGTCAACACCCGGTTCCTGCGGGCCTCGTACAAGGCGATGCTCTTCTCGGCGAAGAACCCCGAGGCGGCGATGCGGATCGGCTACAAGGTGTTCCCGCAGATCCTCGGCGGGCAGTCGGCCGAGTCGCGGATCGAGGCCGACACCAAGAGCCTCGTGGCGTGGCTGAAGACGGCCACCCCGGCGACCGGTACGCCGGAGGAGTTCCCGGACTGGGGCGCGATCAGCGACCAGGAGTGGAACAAGACCATGGCCTACACCAAGGAGGCCGGTCAGATCACCGGTGACGTCGACCTGGGCGAGGTGTGGGATCCGAGCCTGCTCAGCGGCGCCAACGAGTTCGACAAGGCCGCGGTGCTGCAGCAGGCCGGCAGCTACACCGCGAACTAGCCGACCGACACCCGGAGGGAACCCGATGGCCTACCGAACTGCGACCCGCCAGTTGCCGACGCCCGCCACGGTCGACGAGAGCGCCTGGATCGAGGTCGACGGCCTGCACAAGCTGTACCAGCCCCGCAAGTCCGAACCGACTCTCGCGCTGAGCGACGTCAGTTTCACCGTACGGCGCGGCGAGTTCATCTCGGTCGTCGGGCCCTCCGGGTGCGGCAAGACCACCCTGCTGAAGATCCTGGCCGGGCTGAGCCCGAAGTCCCAGGGCACGGTCCGGATCGCCGGGCAGGAGGTGACCAAGCCGCTGCCCCAGGTCGGGATGGTCTTCCAGGCACCGACCCTGCTGCCCTGGCGGACCATCTTCGACAACGTGATGGTGCCGGCCGAGGTGCAGAAACTCGACCCGGCCCGGCACCGCAAGCGGGCCCAGGAACTGCTGGAGATGGTGGGCCTGGACGGGTTCGAACGGAAGTACCCGCACGAGCTGAGCGGCGGCATGCAGCAGCGGGCCGGGATCTGCCGGGCCCTGGTGCACGACCCCGCCGTACTGCTGATGGACGAGCCGTTCGGCGCCCTGGACGCGATGACCCGCGAGTACATGAACGTGGAGCTGTTGCGGATCTGGCGGGAGAGCGGGCAGACGGCGGTACTGGTCACCCACTCGATCCCGGAGGCGGTCTTCCTCTCCGACCGGGTCGTCGTGCTCAGCCCGCGTCCCGGCCGGATCGCCGAGATCATCTCCATCGACCTGGAGCGGCCACGGGAACTCGGCGTGATGTCCTCGGACCGCGCCGGGGTGTACGTGGAACGTATCCGCCGCCACTTCAACGCCGCCGGCGTTATCGACTGACGGGGTGTCGTCATGGCAACAACGAATCCTGTGAAGGCACCGGACCGCCCGCGTACCGGGCCCGTGCCACCCGCGCCGGAGCCCGCCAGGACCCGGCGGCTCGACCTGCGGGAACGCCCGCAGCTCTGGCTGGTCCCGACGGTCTTCGTCGTGGTCGTCCTGCTCTGGGAGTACGGCGTCCAGGTGTTCGGCGTCGACGAGTACGTGCTGCCGCGCCCGACGCAGATCGTCGACGCGTTGTGGTTGCAGCTCAACGACGACCTGTTCTGGGGACACCTGTGGGTGACCACCCAGGAGGCGCTGGTCGGCTTCGCCATCGGGGTCGGCGCCGCGGTCCTGCTGGGCACGTTCATCTCCCAGATCAAGATCGTCGAGGCCACCCTGATGCCGTACATCGTGGCCTTCCAGACGGTGCCGAAGGTCGCGCTGGCGCCGCTGTTCGTGGTCTGGTTCGGCTTCGGCCTGACCAGCAAGATCGTGATGGCCGCGGTGATCTCGTTCTTCCCGATGCTGGTCAACGTGATCGAGGGGCTGCGGGCCGCCGACGCCGACAAGATCCAGATGCTGACCGTCTTCGGCGCCAACAAGATGCAGATCTTCCGGATGGTCCGGCTGCCCAGCGCCCTGCCGTTCATCTTCGCCGGGCTCGACATCGGCATCGTCTTCGCGATCCTCGGCGCGGTCGTCGGTGAGTTCATCGGCGCCAAGGAGGGGCTGGGCTATCTGCTCCTGCAGACCAACTACAACTTCGACATCGCCGGGATGTTCGCGGTGCTGGTCGTGCTGTCGGTGATGGGTCTGCTGGCGCACTTCGTGATCCGGCTGGTCCAGCGCAAGGTCGCGTTCTGGGCCGAGGACACCAAGGTCATCGGCGCGTGAGCGAGCGTAGCGAGCGAACCGGCAAGCTCAGTGGAACTCGCGCGACCGCCGAGCGGAGCGAGGTGGGCGCGTGAGCGAGCGAACCGGTGACCCGAATCGGTTCGACGGGCGGGTCGCGCTGGTCACCGGCGCGGCCCGGGGCATCGGGGCGCGGATCGCGGCGACCCTGGCCGTACGCGGGGCGACGGTCGCGCAGGCCGACGTCGTCGAGCCCGACCGGTGGGCAGCCGACGAGCTGTCCGCCCCGCACAGCCGGCACGTGGTCGACGTCCGGTCGGCCGCCTCGTGCGCCGACCTCGTGGCCGCCGTCCTCGACCGGCACGGCCGGCTCGACCTGCTGGTCAACAACGCCGGCGTGGTCCGGCGCGGGCCGGCCGCCACGATGTCGGAGCAGGACTTCACCGACGTCCTCGACGTCAATCTGACCGGCACGTTCCGGATGTGCCGGGCCGCGTACCCGGCGCTGCGCGCGGGCGGCGGGTCGGTGGTCAACATCGGCTCGACCAACGGGCACATCGCGGTGCTCGACACTCTCGGCTACTGCGTCAGCAAAGCCGGGGTCATGCACATGGCCCGGGTGCTGGCGCTGGAATGGGCACCCGACCGGATCCGGGTCAACGCGGTCGGCCCCACCATCGTCCCCACCGACATGACCAGCGACCTGCGTGACGATCCGGACTATCTGGCGGCCAAGCTGGCCACCATCCCGCTCGGCCGGATGGCCGGCGAGCAGGACGTCGCGAACGCCGTCGCGTTCCTGCTCAGTGACGCCGCGGCCATGACCACCGGCCAGACGGTCTTCGTCGACGGCGGCGTCACCATCCACTGACCACACCCCTGCGAAGGAGCAACCATGTCATCGCCGGACACCAGGGCGGTCCTCGACGCGGTCGACGCGCACTTCGACACCTTCGTCGACGAGCTGCAACAGTTGTGCCGGATCCGCAGCCGGCGGCAGGAGCCGGAGCAGATGGCGGCCGCCGCCGGGTTCATCGCCGGATCGGTACGCCGCTGGGGCGGCACCGCCGACATCGTGCCGTGGTCCGACTCGCACCCGTACGTCCTCGGCGAGATCGCCGGCGGGCAGCGGTCGCTGCTGCACTTCAACCACTACGACGTGGAGGTCGAGCCGGCCGGCGACGACGCCGACTGGATCAGCCCGCCGTACGCGGCGGAGATCCACGACGGGAAGCTCTACGCCCGTGGCGTCGCAGACGACAAGGGCGCGCTGATGTCCCGGATCCACGCCGCCGCGGCGTGGCGGCTGGCCGGACTGACGCCACCGGTGACCAGCCGTTACCTGATCGAGGGCAAGCAGTGGCTGCACTCCCCCGGCCTCGGCTCGTTCGTCGAGGCGCACGCCGACCGGCTGACCAGCGACGGCACCCTGTGGGAGAACTCCTGGATCGACGCGGACGGCCGGCCGCTGCTGAAGCTCAGCGAGAAGGGCGTGCTCTACCTGCGGCTGTCGGTGCGTACCCTGCCGCGCGACCTGACCAGCCAGAACACGATCCTGCTGGCGTCGGCCACGACCCGGCTGGCGGCCGCCCTGGCGGCGTTGCAGCGCCCGGACGGCACGGTGCTCGTACCCGGTTTCGCCGACGGGGCGCGGCCGGTGACCGACGCCGAACGTGACCTGCTGGCGGAGGTCGCGTTCGACGGCGACTTCCTGCGGGGCCGGGCCGGGGTGACCGGCTTCCTCGGCGGACTCGACGACCGGCAGGCGGCGGTGGCGATCCGCACCGTGCCGACGCTGACGGTCGCCGGGTTCGAAGGCGGCGACATGCGCGACGACGTGACGCTGGGCATCCCGTCGCTGGCCCGGGCCAAGGTCGAGATCCGGCTGATCGCCGGCCAGGATCCGGGCCAGGTGCTGGACGCGGTGCGCAAGCACCTGGCCGACAGCGGCTTCTCCGACGTCGACATCGAGGTGATGGCGACCAGTCGGCCGAACCTGACCGACCACCGCGACCCGTTCGTCACCCTGGTCACCGACGCGGCCCGCCGGGTGTACGGCACCGAGCCGGTGGTCGAGCCGTACACGCAGTGGATCGGCAACCAGGGGGTGCTGGCCGGTCGGCCGATCGTCGGCGTCGGGGTGTCCCGCGCCGACTCCGGTGTGGACGGTCCGAACGAGCAGATCCGGCTCGACGACTACCGGGACGGCATCCGGCACGTGATCGAGGTCATGGCGGCGATGGGGGGAAGGGCGTGACCAGGTTCAGGGGAGACGGCCGGCGGGGGTACGTGGATCTGCCGTGGGGGCAGGTGCACTACCGGCACGGCGGCAAGCCGGACCAGCCGGTGCTGCTGGTGCTGCACCAGTCGCCGCTGTCGTCGGCGACGTACGACGCGGTGCTGGAACCGCTGGCCGAGCGCGGAGTGCGGACGGTCGCCGTCGACACCCCCGGCTTCGGGATGTCGGATCCGCCGCCACGGCCGTGGTCCATCCCGGAGTACGCCGACGCGGTGTGGCAGATCGCCGACGCCCTGGGCCTGACCGCGGTGCATCTGCTCGGCCAGCACACCGGAGCGGTCATCGGGGCGCAGGCGGCGCTGCTGGCGCCCGGCCGGGTGCACCGGCTGATCCTGCAGGGCCTGCCGCTGTACGACGAGGCCGAGCGGAAGTCCAAGGTGGAGTCGTACGCGCCGGGTTACCTCCCGGACCGCGACGGCAGCCATCTGCGGGTGATCTGGGACCGGGTGTACGGGCTGTACCCGCGGCTGACCCCGGCGGAGGCGGACCGGCAGGTGGCGGAGTACCTCATGACCGGGCCGGACTACGCGACCGCGTACCGGGCGGTCTTCGCGCACCGGATGGACACGGACGCGTTGGCGGCGATCCCGACGGTGCTGCTGCACGGCGGCGACGATCTGGTGGACCGGATGACGCCGGTGGTGACGGCGGCGCTGCCGCACGCGCCGCTGGTCACGATCCCCGGCGGCACGGACTTCGTCGCCGACGAGCAGCCGGAGGCGTTCGCCGACGCGGTCGCCGCCCAGGTGCTCGGCGAGGTGGCACCGTGAGCGAGCGAACCATCAAGCACAGGTCTGAACACGGCGGCGCCGAGCGCAGCGAGGTGACGCCGTGAGCGAGCGCAGCGAGCGAACCATCAAGCACAGGTCTGAACACGGCGACGCCGAGCACAGCGAGGTGACGCCGTGAGCGTGGAGATTCCGGCCGGGGCGGCGACGGCGGCACCGCGGGACACGGTCTACACCGCGTCGGTGCGGGTCTCCGGTGGTCGGGGCGGGCGGGCGGAGTCGCTCACCGGCTCGTTCCGGGCGACACTGACCCGGCCGGCGGAGCGTGGCCCGGACGCCCCGGGCACCGATCCGGAGGAGTTGTTCGCCGCCGGCTACGCGGCCTGCTTCGACAGCGCGCTCGCGGCGGTCGGCCGGCGGGAGCGGATCACGTTGGGGCCGACCGAGGTGACCGCCTCGGTGTCGCTGGGCACCACCGACGGTGGCGGATACGCGATCGCCGTACTGCTGGCGGTGAGCGCGCCGTCGTGCCCCCGGGCGGACCTGGAGCGTGCGGTGGCCGCGGCGCACCTGCTGTGCCCGTACTCGAACGCCGTTCGCGGCAACACTCCGGTGACGATCCGGGTCGATGGTCAGGACTGAGTACCTTCCGGGCCCGGCCACCGCCGTCGGCGGTGGCCGGGGCGGGGGGCGCGCGGCGTTGCTGACGGGGCTCGCCCTGATCTACACGCTGTGGGGTTCGACCTACCTGGGCAACCGGGTGGCGCTGGAGAGTCTGCCGCCGATGGTGATGACCGCGGGCCGGTTCCTGCTCGCCGCGGTGGTGCTGCTCCTGATCTCCCGGCTGCGGCGGAACCCGGCGCGGCTGGTGCCGAACCGGGCCGAGTTCGCCGGTGTGGCGGTCACCGGGATCCTGCTGATCGGGGCCGGCAGCACGCTGCTGGCGGTCGGCCAGCAGTACATCGACTCGGGGCTGGCGTCGCTGGTGGTGGCCGCCGTGCCGCTGTGGGTGCTGGGGCTGCGGATCGGTTCGGGTGAGCGGCCGGCGGCGCCGGTGCTGGTCGGGGTGCTGGGCGGGGTGGCCGGACTGGCCGTGCTGCTGGTCGCGCCGGGCACCGGGATCCACCTGGCCGGCACGTTGACGGTGCTGCTGGGCAGCGGCATCTGGGCGGTCGGCTCGTGGCTGTCGCAGCGGCTGGCGCAGCCGGCGGATCCGCTGGTCGGCATCGCCTGGCAGATGCTGGTCGGTGGGCTGGCGGTGGCGCTGGTCGCCGTGCTCTCCGGTGAGCTGGGCCGGCTGCGGCCGGCCGAGGTGACCGGGCGGTCGTGGCTGGCGTGGGGCTATCTGCTGGTGGTCGGCACGGTCGTCGGGTACAGCGTCTACGCCTGGCTGCTGCGCAACGCGCCGTTGCAGCTCGTCGCGACGTACGCGTACGTCAATCCGGTCGTCGCGGTCGGGTTGGGGATGATGGTGCTCGATGAGCGGTTGACCGGCCGGCAGGCGCTCGCCGGGGTGTTCGTACTCGCCTCGGTGGCCCTGGTCGTGGCGGTGGAACGTCCCCGGACGCGGTCGCCCTCGTCGCCCCCTCCACCGGCGGCACCCACCTAGGCTCCGGTTTGCCGGCCTGGCACACATCGGACAGACAGCGAGGATCTCGATGACCATCTCAACTGCCATCGACAGCGAGGACAGCCGTACCCGTTCCGGCCTGGGCCGGGCGCTCGCGGTGATCAACATGATCGCCGAACGCTCGCCGCAGACGCTGGGCGTGTCGACGATCGCGCGTGAGCTGGAGCTGCCCAAGGCGGTGGCGCACCGGATCCTCAAGGAGCTGGTCGGCGACGGTTTCCTCGGCTTCGACGAGGAGACCAAGCAGTACCGGCTCGGCCCGGGGGCGCTGGCGGTGGGGTTGGCCGCGTTGCGGGCGCTGAACGTGCCGGACATCGCCCGGCGTTACATGGTGCGGCTGGTCCGGGGCACCGGGGAGACGGCGACGCTGTCGATGCGGCAGGGCTGGTCGCGGGTGTACGTCGACCAGGTGCTGTCGCCGCACGAGGTGCGGATGTCGGTGTCGCTGGGGACCAGTCATCCGTTGCACTCGGGTTCGTCGTCGAAGGCGATTCTGGCGGCCCTGCCGGACGCGGAGATCGAGGACTACCTCGACAACCACGGGCTGGAACGGGTGACGCCGGCGACGATCACCTCGGTCACCCGGCTGCGCGAGGAGATCGCCCGGATCCGGGAGCAGGGTTTCGCGGTCAGTCTCGGTGAGCGGCAGTCCGGGGCGGGCAGTGTGGCGGCCGCGGTGCGGTATTCGACCGGGCAGGTCTTCGGTTCGTTGTCGCTGTGCGGGCCGCAGGACCGGTTCGATCCGCGGACGTGTGCGGCGCACGGGGCGCTGGTCGCGGAGGCCGCCGCCGAGATCTCGGCCGAGATCGGCTTCCGTACGGCGCCGCGGCAGGCGGGGGCCCGTGGCGGGGCGGTTTCGGACCCGCAACCCCTGGTCCTTCGAACGTGAGCGTGTTTAGGATGACGACGATTCTGTTCAGCGGAATGGCGTTTCGCTCAACCGAACAGACTGACCGTGTGGGAGGTACCCGTGGGTGACGGACCGCTCGAAGGACTCCGGGTTCTCGACATCTCGACGATCCTCGCCGGACCGCTGTGCTGCCAGATCCTCGGCGACTTCGGCGCCGACGTGGTCAAGGTCGAGCACCCGGTGGCCGGCGACAGCATGCGCGGGCACGGCAGCGCCAAGGACGGCCATCCACTGTGGTGGAAGGAGATCTCGCGCAACAAGCGGACGATCGGCCTCAACCTCTCGGCACCCGACGGCGCGGCGCTGCTGCTGCGCCTGGCCGAGCGGGCCGACGTGCTGGTGGAGAACTTCCGGCCGGGCACGCTGGAGCGCTGGGGCATCGGCCCGGCCGAGCTGCACCGGGTCAACCCGCGCCTGGTGATCGTGCGGATCACCGGGTTCGGGCAGACCGGGCCGTACGCCGCCCGGGCCGGGTTCGGCACCCTCGCCGAGGCGATGAGCGGCTTCGCCCACCTGACCGGCGCACCCGACGGGCCGCCGACCCTGCCGGCGTTCGGGCTGGCCGACAGCATCTGCGGGATCGCCGCCTCGTCGGCGGTGATGATGGCGCTGTGGCACCGGGACCGACCCGACGCCGGCGACACCGCCGGCACCGGGCAGGTCATCGACATGAACCTGCTCGAACCGATCATGACCGCCGTCGGCCCCGGCCCGACCGTCTACGACCAGCTCGGCGTCGTCGGCACCCGCAACGGCAACCGGTCGGTCAACAACGCGCCGCGCAACACCTACCGGACCAAGGACGGCGCCTGGGTCGCCGTCTCGACCAGCGCGCAGACCATCGCCGAACGGGTGCTGCACCTGGTCGGCCACCCCGAGGTGATCGACGAACCGTGGTTCCGCACCGGTGCCGGGCGGGCCGCGCACGCCGACGAGCTCGACGGGTACGTCGGCGCCTGGATCGGCGAGCGGACCCGCGACGAGGTCGCCGACGCCTTCGCCGCCGTGGGCGCGGCCGTCGCGCCGGTCTACACCGCCCAGGACATCGTCGAGGACCCGCACGTCCAGGCGACCGAGATGATCACCACGGTGGACGACCCCGACCTCGGCCCGATGCGGATGCACAACGTCATGTGGCGGATGGCGCGGACGCCGGGCCGGATCAGGTTCACCGGCCGGGCGCCCGGCGCCGACACCGAATCCCTGCTGGTCGACGAGCTCGGGTGTGACCCGTCCGAGATCGCCGACCTCCGCAGCCGTCAGATCGTCGCCTAGCGACGCGGACCCCTGTCCCGACGCGGCGACAGCCGACCCACCGGTCGCGTGGCGGCGGCGGCGATCCAGCCGTCGGCGACGCGACGTACAGAAACGCGAGGAACCGTGACCGCGACCAGCCACACCACCACGACCGACCGCCTGCTCGCCGCCGTGAAGGACGGGGTCGAGGTCTACGACCTCGGCCGGCGGCTCTTCTTCGGCATGCCGCAGTCGCCGAACCATCCGGCGTTCCTGCTCACCCTGCCCCGCCGGCACGGCGACATGGTGCGCGCCGACGGCGGTTCCGCGGCCAACGACCTGCTCGTGATGGGCACCCACGTCGGCACGCACGTCGACGCGCTGGCCCACGTCTCGCAGGACGGCCGGCTGCACGGCGGCGCCGACGCGGCGGCGGCCGGGGCCGGCGGCCGGTACGTCGAACTCGGCGCGCACACGATCGCGCCGATGGTCCGCCGGGGCGTGCTGCTGGACGTACCGGCCGCGCTCGGGCAGGAGTCCAGCCCGGCCGGGTACGAGATCACCCCCGACGACCTCGACGCGACGGTGGCCCACCAGGGCACGCCGGTCGGGGCCGGCGACGTGGCGCTGATCCGCACCGGGTGGGGCCGGCACTTCGACGATCCGGACCGGACCAGGTACGTCGGGCACGACTCCGGCGTACCCGGGGTCGGCGCGGACGGCGCCCGGTGGCTCGCCGACCGGCGGGTGCACGCCGCCGGCGCCGACACCATCGCCTTCGAACGGCTCGCCCCTGGCGCCGGACACAGTTCGCTGCCGGCGCACCGGATCCTGCTGGTCGAGCACGGCATCTATCTGATCGAGGCGATGGACCTCGACGGGATCGCCGCCGCCGGGGTGCACGAGTTCACCTTCGTCCTGGCGCCGCTGCCGCTGTTCGGCGCCACCGGCTCGCCGGTCCGACCGCTGGCGGTGGTCTCCCGTGGCTGAGACCCTGGCCCGGAGGCTCGCCGACTTCGCCGCCGGCACCGGCTACGACACGCTGCCCGGGCCGGTCGTCGACAGCGTCCGCAAGCGGATCCTGGACATCCTCGGGCTGTGCGTCGCGGCCGGTCCGCTGCCGACCAGCCGGGCCGCGCTGGCGTACGTCGCCGAGCAGGGCGGCCGTGGGCAGGCCCGGGTGATCGGGCTGGCCGAGCCGGTGCCGGCGGCGCTGGCCGCGTTCGGCAACGGGGTGCTGGCGCACTCGCTGGACTACGACGACACCCACCTGCCGTCGGTGCTGCACCCGAGCGCGGCAGTGGTGCCGGCCGCGCTGGCCGCCGCCGAACTGGCCGGGGCGTCCGGCCGGGACACCGTCGCCGCGGTCGCGGTGGGCCTGGAGGTCTGCGTACGCCTCGGCATGGCCGGCTACGACCTCAAGGCCGGCAACTCGGTCTTCTTCGAGCACGGGCAGCACGCCACCTCGATCTGCGGGGCGCTCGGCGGCGCGGTCGCCGCGGCCCGGCTGCTCGGGCTCTCCGCCGACGGCATCCTGGACTCGCTCGGCGTCGCCGCGTCGATGGCGTCCGGGCTGATCGAGGCGAACCGCACCGGCGGCACCGTCAAGCGCATCCACTGTGGATGGTCGGCGCACTCGGCGGTGAGCGCGGCACTGCTGGCCCGGCACGGGATCACCGGCCCGCCGACGGTGCTGGAGGGGCGGTTCGGCTTCTTCGAGGCGTTCCTGCGCGGCGAGTACGACCCGACGGCGGTCACCGACGGACTCGGCACCGACTGGTCGGTGCCCGGGATCTTCTTCAAGCCGTACCCGGCGAACCACTTCACGCACGCGGCGATCGACGCCGCGACGGCGCTGCGCGCCCGGGGGCTGGACGTCGACGACATCGAGACGATCACGCTCGGCGCGCCGACCGCGGTGATCCGCACGATCGGGCAGCCGATCGAGGTCAAGCGGGCGCCGGAGACCGGCTACCAGGCGCAGTTCAGCGGCCCGTACGCGGTCGTAGCCGGGCTGCTCGGCGGCGGCGGGCTGGGTGTGGGGCTCGGCGACTTCACCGACGACCTGGCCCGGGATCCGCGCCGCCGGGCGTTGATGGCCCGGGTCGAGGTGGTGCCCGACGAGCGGTGCGACGCCATCTTCCCGAACCAGTTCCCGGCCGTGCTGCGGGTCCGCACCCGCGACGGCGCGGAATGGGTCGAGGAGGTGCTCACCAACCGGGGCGGGCCGGACCGGCCGCTGTCCGACGCGGAACTGGCGACGAAGTTCCGGGACAACGTCGCGGGCCGGCTGCCGGCCGCGACCGTGGAACTGATCGAAGCGGAGGTCGCCCGCCTCGACCGGGCGGCCGGAATCGACGTACTGATGGCCCTGGCCGCGGGTCCGGTCATCGACCTTGAGGAGACACCATGACGGCGTTCGAACTGTTGCTGCGCAACGTACGGGTGGTCCGGCACGACAGCGCCGAACCCGGGCTGGCCGACATCGGCGTGGTCGACGGCCGGATCGCGCGGATCGCGCCCGGGATCGATCCCGCCACCGCGAGGTCGGTGGTGGACGGCGGCGGCAAACTCGCCTTCCCCGGCGTCGTCGACGCCCACCAGCACTGGGGGATCTACAACCCGCTGCCGGAGGACACCGCGTCGGAGAGCCGCGCCAGCGCGCAGGGCGGGGTGACGACCGCACTGAACTACATGCGGACCGGCCAGTACTACCTGAACCGGGGCGGCGCGTACGCCGACTTCTTCCCCGAGGTGCTGGCGGCGGCGGACGGCCGGTCGTACGTCGACTACGCCTTCCACCTCGCGCCGATGTCGCGGGAACACATCTCCGAACTCCCCCACCTGGTCGAGTCCGGGGTCACCTCGTTCAAGATCTTCATGTTCTACGGCAGCCACGGCCTGCACGGCCGCTCCGCCGACCAGAACTCGTTCCTGATGATCCCCGAGGGCGAGCGCTACGACTACGCGCACTTCGAGTTCGTCATGCGGGGCGTACAGGCGGTCCGGGAACGGTTCCCCGACCTGGCCGACCAGATCTCGCTGTCGCTGCACTGCGAGACCGCCGAGATCATGAGCGCGTACACGAAGCTGGTCGAGGAGGAGGGCACACTGTCCGGGCTGGCCGCCTACCACGCCTCCCGGCCGCCGCACTCCGAAGGGCTGGCGGTGTCGATCGCCGCCTACCTGGCGCACGAGACCGGCCTGCCGAACATCAACCTGCTGCACCTGTCGTCGGCGAAGGCGGTCGACGCGGCATTGCGCATGGCGCGGGCGTTCCCGCACATCGACTTCCGCCGGGAGGTCACCATCGGGCACCTGGTCGCCGACATCACCACCGCACACGGGCTCGGCGGCAAGGTCAACCCGCCGCTGCGGCCGCGCGACGACGTCGAGGCACTGTGGACACACGTACTCGACGGCGAGATCGACTGGGTGGTCAGCGACCACGCCTGCTGCCGCGACGAGCAGAAGTTCGGCGAGCCCCGGGACGACATCTTCGTGGCCAAGTCCGGCTTCGGCGGTGCCGAGTACCTGCTGCCCGGCCTGCTCACCGAGGCGGCCCGACGGGGCCTGTCGCACCAGCGGGTCGCGCAGCTGACGTCGTGGAACCCGGCGCGACGGTTCGGCCTGACCGCCAAGGGCGCGCTCGCCGAGGGCTACGACGCCGACCTCTGCCTGGTCGAGGAGGGCACCCCGTGGGTCGTCCGGGCCCAGGACTCCGAGTCGACGCAGGAGTACACCCCGTTCGAGGGTTTCAAGATGACCGCCCGGGTCACCGACACGTTCCTGCGCGGCCGGCAGGTGCTCGCCGCCGGCCGGGTGGTCGGCGAACCCACCGGCCGGTACGTCTCCCGGTCGGGCCGGTAGCCGCGGTGGACCCGGTCGCCCGCAGCTATCTCTACGTCCCGGCCGACCGGGAGAGGCTGCTCGCCAAGGCACACGGCCGGGGGCCGACGCCCTCGTCCTCGACCTCGAGGACGCGGTCACCCCGGCGAACAAGGACTCGGCCCGGGCCGCCGCCGCCGCGTACCTGGCGGCGCCGCCCGACGGCCGGTTCTGGGTACGGATCAACAGCGACCGCGTCGAGCAGGACGTGGCCGCGGTGGCCGGCCCGGCGCTGACCGGGGTCTGGGTGCCGAAGGCGGAACCGGAACTGCTCGCCACCGTCGACGCGGCGCTGTCCGCGGCGGAGCGGCGGCTCGGCCTGGCCGACCGTACGTTCGGCCTGGTCGCCCTGATCGAGACCGCCCGGGGCGTGCTCCGGCTGGAGCAGATCACGTCGGCGCCCCGGGTGCTCCGGCTCGGGCTCGGCGAGGCGGACCTGGCCGGCGAGATCGGCGTCCAGCCGGGACCGGACGGGGCGGAGCTGGCTCCGATCCGGTCCCAGGTGGTCGTCGCCTCGGCCGCGGCCGGGATCACCGCCCCGGTCGGGCCGGTCGAGACGGTGCTGCGGGACCCGGACCGGCTGGCCGGCACCACCCGGGCGCTGCTGCGGCAGGGCTTCCGGGCCCGGACAGCCGTGCATCCCGATCAGCTCGCCACGATCAACGAGGTCTTCACCCCCTCGGCGGCCGAGATCGCCGCGGCCCGCGAGGTGGTCGACGCGCTGGCCGCGGCGGAGCGGCAGGGGACCGGGATCGCCACCCAGGCCAGCGGCCAGATGCTGGACCGGGCCGTGGTCCGCGCCGCCCGCGAGGTGCTCCGCCGGGCCGTGCCGGAAGGGCCGGACCAGGGCTGACCGGCGCTGCCGGACGGCGTGGTCCTGCCGCGCCATGATCCGCGTGATCAGGGAAATTCCGGCCCGACCCGCCGACGACACGCGCGGCGTACTCCCTGATCACGCGGATCTTCGCTCGCCGCGGTCAGGTGGACGCCCGGGGCGGGGCGACGGTGGGCGCCAGGTGGTGCGCGCACGGCAGCAGGACCTGCCGTTCGTGCTCCCCGGTCGGGTCGGCGAGCAGGCCGGCCAGCAGGCGTACGGCGCGCCGGCCCATCGCGTTGCGCGGGACCCGGAGTGAGGCCCACTGTCCGGGGCTGAACTCGCCGCCCTGGTCGTCGACGAGCAGCACGACGGAGACGTCGGCCGGGATCGTCAGCCCGCGCAGTCCGGCCATCGCGGCGAGGACCCGCAGCAGGCCGACCGACTCGACCAGGATCGCGGTGGCACCGCCGGCCAGCGCCGCGTCCAGCCACTGGGCGGTCAGCTGGTCGGGGTGGACGAACGCGGGGGTGGGCACCGGCAGCCCGAAGCGGTCGAGCGTCGCCGAGAACCCGTCCCACCGGTCGACCTGCGGTTCGTGGCGGATCGCCTCGCCGAGGTAGGCGAAGCCGCGGTGGCCCATCGCCACCAGGTCGTCGACGATCCGGCCGGTCGCCGACCGGTAGTCGCCGCCGACGTAACACAGGTCGGCCTCGGGAATCTCCCGTCGTCCGATGTAGACGTACGGGTGGCCGTCCTGGGCGAGCTGCACCAGGTCGTCACGGTTGGCGTGGTGGCCGAGCAGTACGCTGCCGGCGGCCTGGCGCAGCGTGCTGACCCCGTCGCGGTAGATGCGGCGGACGCCGTCCTCGTCGCGGGACGCGGTGAACAGCACGAGGTTGCAGCCCTCCAGGCCGGCCTGTTCCTCGATGCCCTGCAGGAACTCGAAGTAGTAGTCCCAGGCGCTGGTCGGGAAGATCGGCTCGAAGGTGTGCACGCCGAGCAGGTACGGCGTGGCCCGCCGCTCGGCGCCGTCGCGCTGCTGCGGGGCGTTCGTCGGATAGCGCAGGCGGCGGGCGGCATTGATCACCCGGCGCTGGGTCTCCGGCGAGATCCGGCTCAGGTCGCCGGAGCCGCGCAGCACCATGGACACAGTGGACTGCGACACGCCCGCCTCGCGGGCGATGTCGGACTGACGCGAACCGTTCCCCCGTCGCTTCGTCACGCCCTTTTCCCCTCCGGTCATGCCGACGGTGGCCATGTCAACACCGCGCCGCCGCGGAGCAGAGCCTTGCGCAGGGTCTCATAGTCGACGTCCTGCACCGCGACCGATCCGGCCACCGCCTGCGCCGCCGCGCAGCCGGCCGCCTCCCCCACCATCATGAACACCGGTTCCATCCGTACCGAGGCGAACGCGATGTGCGACGCCGACACCGCCCACGTGACGAGCAGATTGGCACACTCGCCGCGGCGCGGCACGATCGCCCGGTACGGCACTCCGAACGGGACGGTGACCGGGTGCTGCACGTTGCCCTCGTTGCGCGGCCGCCCGTCGACCAGGACCCGCTTGGCGTTGTGCGAGTCCATCACGTACGAGGCGAGGGCGAGCGGGTCGTGTGCGGTCGCCCGGCCGGCGGCGTCGTGCTGGGTGACCACGTGGTCGGCGACCATCCGGCGGGCCTCGCGCACGTAGAGCTGGTGCGGCCAGTGCGAGGTGCCGCGGAACTCCGCCGGCGCGAGCCCGTACTCCCGGGTGGCGGTGCGGATCTTGTCGGGCAGCCGGGGGTCGTTGGCCAGGAAGAACAGCAGCCCGGCCTGGTAGCGGACGTGGTCCTGGAAGATCTCCTCGCGGCGGGCGTGGTCGACCTCCGGCCAGTCGTAGTTGGCGCCGATGTGGTCGGAGGAGAACGCGCCGTGGTTGTTCATGTCGAACACCCCGGGGCGGACCTCGGTGGTACGGCCGAACAGTTCGTAGCCGCCGGCCTCGACGTAGCGGCGGAGGAGTTCGTAACGGTCCGGGTCGTAGCCGTCGGGTTCGGGGAACGGCAGCCGCCGCGCCGACGTGGTGACGTGCAGCCGGAAGTTGTACGCCTGGACCCGCCGGTCGCCGTCGCCGACCTCGCCGTAGGGGTCGGGGCTGATGCCGGGCAGCAGGCCGCTCGCCGGCCGGCCGGGCTCGATCCACGGGTCGACGTCGAGCTCGAACTGGTGGTTGACGCTGTGCTGGACACCGGCCAGCGGCTCACCGTAGGTGTCCCGGGACTCCCGCCCGACCGTGTACGACACCCCGGCCGCCGCCATCAGGTCGCCCTCGTACGACGCGTCGACGTAGACCGGAGCCCGGTAGCGGTTGCCGTCGTCGGTGCGCAGTTCGACGATCCGGCCGGCCGCCATGGTGACGCCGCTCAGGTGCTGGTGGTGGCGGACGGCGACGCCGGCCTCGTCGAGCCAGCGGGCGAAGATCTCCTCGGCGACGTGCGCCTCGACGCTCCAGTGTGGATCGGCGGCGTGGTAGGCGGCGGCGACGTCGGCGTAGAAGCGGCGGGCGAGCCCGCCGACGGTGTCGGGGCGGCCGACGTCGGTGGTGCCGAGCCCGGCGGCGCTCATCCCGCCGAGGTGGTCGTCGAAGGCGAGCAGCAGGACGGAGAGGCCCTCACGGGCGGCGCGGACGGCGGCGGTGACGCCGCCGGAGGTCGCGCCGTAGACGACCAGGTCGGCGTGGACCGGCTCGGCGTCGTCGGCCACGACGGGCGGCGGGAGATGGTGGTGCAGCCCGGGCAGCGCTGGTGCTGGTGTCATGGTTTCGGTTTCTAGCACGCTACGACGAACTTGTGAATTGCTAATAGTTAGTAATACATCGTTACCGCATCGTCACCAGAATTCCTGGCCAAGCATGTCTTGACATCGGAATGACGATCAGATGTAACGTAGCCGCAATCGATCGCCGGCAAATCGACCGGCAAATATTAGCAACCGCCGTACGATCCGGCGCCCGGCCCACCGGAGCAGCGGACGCGGCGGACATCCCCGAAGTCGAGCCGAGGAGCGCAGGCGATGGGCAGCACACACGAACGGCAGACCGATCTTCTGGTGGTCGGCGGCGGACTCGGCGGCGTCGCCGCCGCGCTGACCGCCGCCAGGTTGGGGCTGCGGGTCGTGCTGACCGAGGAGACCGACTGGCTGGGTGGGCAACTCACCGCCCAGTCCGTACCGTCCGACGAACACCCCTGGATCGAGTCCGGACACACCTCGCCCGGATACCACGAGCTGCGCACCCGGATCCGGGACTACTACCGGCGCAACTACCCGCTGCGGCCGGAAGCCCTCGACATCCCCACCCTCAACCCCGGTCTCGGCAACGTCAGCCGGCTCTGCCACGAACCCCGGGTCGGCGTCGCCGTCATCGACGAACTGCTGGCCGGTTACCGCTCCGCCGGTCGGATCACCGTCCTGTACGAACACGTCCCCGTCGCCGCCGCCACCGACGGCGACCGGATCACCGCGGTCACCCTGGAGAACCGCCGGGCCGGCACCCGGACCACGGTCACCGCGCCGTTCGTCGCCGACGCCACCGAACTCGGCGACCTGCTGGAACTCGCCGGCGTCGAGCACGTCGTCGGGGCCGAGTCGCAGGCCGAGACCGGCGAGCCGTACGCCTCGCCGGTCGCCGACCCGACCGACCAGCAGGCGATCACCTGGTGCTTCCCGCTGGAGTACCGGCCCGGTGAGGAACACGTCGTGGACCGGCCGGCGTCGTACGAGCACTGGAAGACCCACGTCGACCCGTTCTGGCCCGGGCCGCAGCTGTCCTGGGAGAAGATCGACATCCACACCATGAAGGGCCGGACCAACCGCATCTTCGAGACCGACCTGGACGCGGTGCACGTGCCCGACCTGTGGCACTTCCGGCGGATCCGGGCCCGCAGCCAGTTCGACCCGGCCCTGGTCGACACCGACATCACCCTGGTCAACTGGCCCAACGTCGACTACTGGGAGGCACCGCTGGTCGGCGCCGGCATCGACGAGGAGGCCCGGCGGACCGCACTGCGCCGCTGCCGTGAGCTGTCCCTGTCGTACCTGCACTGGATGCAGACCGAGGCGCCCCGGCCGGACGGCGGACACGGCTATCCCGGCCTGCGGCTACGGCCCGACCTCACCGGCACCGACGACGGCCTGGCCAAGTCCGCCTACATCCGGGAGTCCCGCCGGATCCGGGCCCGGTTCACGGTGCTCGAACAGCACGTGGCCGTCGTCGACCGCCCCGACGGCGAGGGCGCCGCCCAGTTCGCCGACTCGGTCGGCATCGGCCACTACAACATCGACCTGCACCCGAGCACCGCCGGCGTCAACTACGTCAACCTGGAGTGCTATCCGTTCCAGATCCCGCTCGGCGCCCTGGTGCCGATCCGGGCCCGCAACCTGCTGCCCGCCAACAAGAACATCGGCACCACGCACATCACCAACGGCTGCTACCGGCTGCACCCGGTGGAGTGGAGCATCGGCGAGGCGATCGGCGCGCTGGCGGCGTACTGCGTCACCGAACGGACCGAACCGCACGCCGTCGCCGACTCGGCGGAGCGTACCGCCGACGTGCAGCGGCTGCTGACCGGCAAGCTCGGCATCCCGGTCGCCTGGCCCGACGACATCCGCCGCACCCGGCCGTCGCAGGCGGTGTCCGGCGCCACCCCGGTCCTCGCCAAGCCGCGCCAGCGCAGCGTCCCGACCATGACCCCGACCTCCTGACCCGCCGCATCGCCCCCGAAAGGACCTCGCGGACATGGCATCCCCCGAACCGACCGTCGACGACGGCTACGACGTCATCATCTACGGCGCCAGCCTCGCCGGGATCATGGCGGCACTGCGGCTGCGGCTACGCGGTCTGAGCAGCCTGATCCTGGAGCCGACCGGCCACGTCGGCGGCATCGTCGCCGGCGGCCTGGTCAAGTCCGACACCCCCAACGTGCCCGAAGCGCTCGCCGGCCTCACCAAGACCCGGTTCTTCGACGGCATCGGCGCCGAGTACGGCCTCGACGGCCCCGAGTACCGGTTCGAGCCGAAGGTGGCCGAGAAGGTCGCCCGCCACCTGCTTGACGAGTCGAAGGCGACGGTGCTGCTGCACCAGCGGATCCACGGCCCCGACGACGTCGACGTCCAGGGCCGGCGGATCCGGGGCGTACGGACCACGCAGGGCTGGCGCCGGGCCCGGTTCTTCGTCGACGCCTCGTACGAGGGCGACCTGATGGCCGCCGCCGGGGTGCCGTACACGTTCGGCCGCGAACCCCGCGCGAAGTACGACGAGCCGTTCGCCGGCTTCCAGCCGGTGCAGGCGTACCGCAAGCACGGCTTCACCCCGAACACGCTCTACCCGGTCCGGGACGTGCCGGCGATGGCGGCCGGCGAGGGCGACGACAAGACGCAGGCGTACAACTTCCGGGGCGTGCTGTCGACCAACGCCGACCGGATCCCGTTCCCGAAGCCGGACGACTACGACCCGGCCCGCTACACCTACCTGGGCCAGCTGCTGCGGCAGCGGAACATCCCCGGCCTGTCGTCGATCGTCACCCACACCGCGCTGCTGCCGAACGGCAAGTACCAGACCAACCAGGCGCTCTACTTCGGCTTCGACCTGCCCGGCGTCAACTGGGACTACCCGGACGGCAGCTGGCGGCGCCGCGAGGAGATCATCGCCGAGCAGGTGGCCTGGCACCAGGGGCAGCTCTACTGGCTGGCCAACGACCCGTCGCTGCCGGAGTCGTTCCGGGCCGACGCGCGGACCTTCGGCCTGCCGCCGGACGAGTTCGTCGACAGCCCGTACGGGCAGGGCTTCCCGCACGCCCTCTACATCCGCGAGGCCCGCCGGATGGTCGGCGCGCAGGTGCTCACCCAGCACGACCTGCTCAAGCCCAACAACACCAAGACGCACCCGGTCTGCTGCTGGAAGTACGGCATGGACAGCCACCTCGTCCAGTACTACCCGGAGGGCGACGACACCGTCGTCGGCGAGGGGACGCTCAGCGGCGACGAGACCAACCCGCCGGTCGACCTCTACCAGATGCCGGCCGAGGTGCTCTTCCCCGCCCGCGGCGGGATCGAGAACATCACCGTCTCGATCTGCTTCTCGGCCAGCCACGTCGGCTACACCTCGCCCCGGATGGAACCGAACTACGGCATGCTCGGCGAGGCGTGCGGCGAACTCGCCGCCCAGTCGCTGTCGACCGGCCGGCCGGTCCAGGAGTACGACTACCCGGAACTGGCCGCCGCCCTGGTCGAGCACGGCGCCGTGCTGTCCCTGCCGGGCCTGGACTGACGGCCGTGTTCCCGCTGACCCTCGCCGTACCCGGCGACGCCCCGGCCGGCCGGCCCCGGTCCGACGGGCCGGTGCACGTGCCGCCTTTCCAGCCGGGACCGCTGAACGCGTCCACCGGCTGGCAGCCGCACCGGATCGAGCTGCCGTTCCGGGTCGGCGACCCGCCCGCCGGCGGCTACCTGCTGCGGCTGGAGTTCGCCGCCGGCCACGGGCCCTGCCCCGACCTCGTGATCGAGGTCGACGGCGTACACCGGGGGTTCTTCCACCCGGCGGTCCGCCGCGACGACCGGTCGGAGACGTACCGGCACGGACCGATCGCCGGTGACGTGCTGCTGGAGGTGCCGCTGCCGGCCGACTGGCTGCCGGCGGGCGAGCACGTGATCGCGGTGACCACGACGGTCGACGCGGCGGCGGCGCTCGGCCCGGTCGAACCGCCGGCCGGCGAGCGGCGCCGGCACCGGGAGCAGTTCGGCAACCACTTCGGCAGCGGCATCACCTGGCACCGGCTCACCCTCGACGAGGGCTCCGGGCCGGCACCGGCCGGCGTCGACCTCGTCCCGACCCCGCTCTACCTGGACCGCGACGGGAGCCTGCACGAACTGGTCGAGCTGACCGTGTCCGTACCGGCCGGCGCGCCGGCCTGGCCGCGGGCCGCCCGGGTCACCGTCGGCGACCACACCCACGATCTCGACCTGCGCCGCCCCGGCCGGGAGTTCGGGCAGGTACGGGTCAGGTTCGCGGTGCCCGCCTTCGACACCGCGACCGCGACGGTGGCCGTCGACGGTCTGCCGGAGCGGGTCGTCGACCTCGTCGCGGCCCGGCGGTGGACGCTGCACCTGGTCCCGCACGTGCACCTCGACGTCGGATACACCGACGTGCAGGGCAAGGTCCTCGAACTGCACAGCCGCAACCTGGACCGGGCGCTGGACGCGCTCGACCGCGACGAGGGCTTCGCGTTCTCGGTCGACGGGTCGCTGATCGTCGACCAGTACCTGGCGACCCGCTCGCCGGAACGGGCCGAACGGGTGCTCGCCGCGCTGCGCTCCGGCCGGCTGGCGATGAACGCGTTCCACAGCCTGTTCCTGTCCGGGGTCGCCTCGCTGGAGGAGGTCTACCGGGCGGCGTACCTGGCCGGCCGGCTGCGGGACCGGCACGGCGTGCCGGTGACGTACGCGAACCTGACCGACGTGCCGTCGTACAGCGCGGCGGTGCCGTCGATGCTGCGGGCGCTGGGCATCGACTCGTTCGTCGGCATCGAGAACCACCACCGGGGCGGTAACGCCGACAGTGACGCGCAGCACCTGGCCAGCCCGGTGCTGTGGGAGGGGGTCGACGGGTCGCGGGTGCTGACCCACTTCTCCGACACGTACTCCCAGCTGCGGTTCATGGTCGGCGACCCGCAGACGGTCGTCGGCGGCGCGCACTCCTTCGGCCGGCTGCTGGCCCGCTACGACCGGCCCGACTACCTGCCGACGGACCTGGCGGTGATCGGCACGCACGCCGACAACGAGGACCTGGCCGACGGTGACGCCGGCTTCGCCGCCCGCTGGAACGCGGTGTACGCGTACCCGCGGCTACGGGTGTCCACGATGGAGGAATACCTCGCCACCGTCCGGCCGCTCGCCGACCGGCTGCCGGTGTGGCGCGGCGACGGCGGCAGCTACTGGGAGGACGGCGTCGGCACCGGCGCCACCGTCACCGCCGAGCACCGCAGGGTGCAGGCCGTGCTGCCGGCCGCCGAGGCGCTGGCCGCCCTCGTCGGCCTGGTCGACCCGGTCTACCGGCCCAACCGGGCCGCGCTCGACGCCGCCTGGGAGGGTGCGCTGTTCGGCTGCGAACACACCTGGACCTGGGCGCACGGCACCGCGCACCCGCACGGCCACCAGGTCGACGACCAGCTCGACTGGAAGCGGCACCAGGTGCACTCGGCGCACCGGGGCGCGCTGGACGAGGTCCGGCGGGCCATGAGCCAGCTCGGCGAACTCGTCACCACGACCGGCCCGACCCTGCTGGTGCACAACCCGCTGCCCTGGGCCCGGGACATCGAGGTCGAGGTGGAGACGGTCCGGGCCGACCCGACCGGGCCGGACGGCGGGCCGCTGCCGGCCGAGGTGCTGGCCACGTGCAACGGGCTGCGGACGCTGCGGGTCACCGTGCCGGACGTACCCGGCTTCGGCTACCGGGCCCTGCCGATGGACGCCGCCCGCACGCTGAACCCGGGCGAGGAGGACGGCGGCCGACCGACCGGGGACGGGCCGGCGGACGACGGCTGGCAGCCGGTGCCGGCCACGCTGCGCACCGACCGGTGGGAGGTCACCCTCGACCCGGCCACCGGGGCGGTGCACGGTCTGCGGCACCGGGCCACCGGCCGGGACCTGCTCGATCCGACGCGGTGGTCGCTCGGGCAGGTGCTGCACGTGGTCGACGGCCCCGAGTCGCTGACCCGCGGCGACGGAGCCGGGCACGACCACGACCACGACCACGGGCACGGGCACGGGCACGGGCACGACCATCCGCACCACAGCGGTGCGCCGCACCACCACGACCCGTACCCGCGCAGCACGCTGCTCGGCCGGCGCCCGGACCAGAACCTTCCACAGTTGACGGTCGTACCGGCGGCGATGCGGCCGGTCGGGCTGCGCCGCACCTACGACGGCTGGCGGCTGCGGGCCGTCGGCAGCGCGCCGAGCCTGCCCCGGATCGAGGTCGACATCCTGCTGCGGGACACCGACGACCGGGTCGACGTCCTCGTCGACCTCGACAAGGAGCGGGTGCTGGCCAAGGAGTCGGTGTACGTCGCGTTCCCGTTCGCGGCCACCGAACCCACCTTCCGCTACGACCGGCAGCAGGGCTGGATCGATCCGGCGACCGACCACGCCCCGGGCGCCTGCCACGACTGGTTCACCACCACGTACGGCGTCGTCGTGCAGGACCGGCCGGACGGCCCGGCCATCGCCTGGACCTCGGCGGACGCCCCGCTGTTCACCGCCGGCGACATCTGGCGCGGCGACTGGCACGAGCAGTTCACGCCGCCGACCGGAGCCGTCCTCTCCTGGGTGCTCAACAACTACTGGCCGACGAACACCCCGCCGGAACAGGACGGCCGGCTGAGCCTGCGGTACGCCTTCGCCCCGCTGCCCACCTTCGACCCGGTGGCGGCCGGCCGGTTCGGCCGCGAGGTACGGGCGGCCGGCACCGTCTCCGAGGTCAACCGGCTCGACAAGTTCGACGTCGAGCCACGCCCGCTCGATGAACCCGCCGCGACGCTGCTGGACCTCGGGCTGCCGGAGTCGGTGCACGCCACCGTCGCCCCGGCCCGGTCCGGCGCCGGAATCCTCGTCCGGCTCCAGAACCTGTCCGGCCGGGACAGCCGCTTCCCCCTGCGGCATCCGGCCGGCCCCGGTGGCCGGGCCGAGCCCTGCCACGCCGACGAGCGGCCGATCGCGGAACAGACCGCGGACGCCGCCGGCACCGTCCCGATCAGCCTCGGCGCATGGCAGGTCGTCTCACTGATCCTCCACCCCCACCACACCGGAGTGTGACCATGATGCACGACAGAGCGAGCCTGAGCCGCCGCCGGTTCCTGACACTCGCCGGCGGCACCGCGATCGCGGCGGCCGGCGCCGGCGTCCTGTCCGCCTGCGGCAGTTCCCCCGCCCCGACCACCCCGGACGGCGCCGGAAGCGCGGCGCTGCCCGACTACATCCCGTCCGAACTGGTCCGGCCGGACCTGCCGCCGACCGCCGAGGGGGTGATGGCCGGCTACTACCAGTACCCCCGGCAGCTCGTCGACGCGTTCGGCACCAAGCCCGGCGAGGGGCTCGGCGACGTCAGCATCCTCACCAACATGTTCAACCCGGTGCCGCCGGCCCTGGGCGGCAACCAGTTCTGGCAGGAGCTGAACAACCGGGTCGGGGCCAACCTCGACATCACGATGACCCCGTCGGCCGACTACCTCAACAAGCTCTCCACCACCGTCGCCAGCGGCGACCTGCCCGACATCATGCTCATCTCGGCCCGGCTGGCCCGGCGCGCCGACGTACTCACCCGGCTCTGCGCCGACCTGTCGGAGCTGATCGGCGGCTCGAACTCCGCGAACTTCCCGTTCCTGGCCAACATCCCCCGCGACTCGTGGCTGTCGACGGCGTACGGCGGCGGCATCTACGCCATCCCGATCTCCCGGGCGATCGTCGGGACGATCATGTTCGCCCGGACCGACCTGATCGCCCAGCGCGGCCTGAACGCCGCCCCGGGCAGCTACGCCGAATTCGTCGCGCTGGCGCAGGGGCTGACCGACGCGCGGAACAACCGGTGGGCGTTCGGCTCCGCCAAGCAGGTCATCGCCTACGTCGGCAACATGCTGCGGGTGCCGAACGTCTGGCGCGAGGAGGGCGGCAAGTTCACCTCCGAGATGGAGACCCCGGAACGTAGGGAGGCGGTCGCCCGGGTCGCCGAGATGTACAAGGCCGGGCTGTTCCACCCGGACGCGATCGGCGGCCGGCTGCAACTGCGCGACCTGCTCGGCAACGGCACCATCGCACTGAACGCCGAGGGGTACGCCGCCTGGGACATCCTGGCCGACACCCACAAGGTCCAGTTCGGCGGCATCCCCACCCCCGGCTACGACGGCGGCACGCCCGTACACCGCTCCGGCACCCCGTCGTTCGCGCTGACCGCCTTCCGGAAGACCGACAAGGCGCGGCTGGAGAAGCTGCTGCGGATCTGCGACTGGCTGGCCGCCCCGCTCGGCACCAGCGAGTACATGTTCCGCAAGTTCGGCGTCGAGGGCCGGCACTGGAACTGGCAGGACGGCGTCCCGGTCCGCACCGACGCCGGCAACGTCGAGGTCAAGCTGCCGCTGGAGTACGTCAGCGACTCACCGCACATCCTCGGCCCCACCGACCGGGCCCGGGTCGACGCGCAGCGGGCGTACCAGGAGAAGGTCATTCCGAACCTGCTCCGCAACCCGTCCGAGGGCCTCGTCTCGGAGACGTCGGTCGCCAAGTCCGGCGAACTCACGAAGATCATCGACACGGTCGAGCTGGACATCGTCTCCGGCCGCAAGCCGATCAGCGCCTGGGACGAGGCGGTCGCGCAGTGGAAGACGGCCGGCGGTGACCAGATCCGCGCCGAGTACGAGGCGGCCCTGGCCGAGCAGAAGTAGGGGGAGGCATGGCGTCACCCGCATCGGCCGGGAAACGCGCGTCCGGCTGGCAGCGCTTCAAGCGGGACCGTTTCCTGCTGCTGCTCGCGCTGCCCGGCGTCGCCCTGGTGCTGCTGTTCCAGTACGTGCCGATGCTCGGCAACGTCATCGCGTTCAAGGACTACCAGCCGTACCTGACGATCACGGAGTCACCGTGGGTCGGGTTCGCCAACTTCGAGGTCATCTTCAACGGTGACCCGGCGTTCCTCAACGCACTCAGGAACACCCTGATCATCTCGTTCCTGCAGATCGCCGTGGTGTTCCCGATCCCGATCGCGCTCGCCCTGCTGCTCAACAGCCTGCTCAGCGAGAAGATCAAACGGGTCGTGCAGTCGATCCTCTACCTGCCGCACTTCATGTCCTGGGTCATCGTCGTCGCACTGTTCCAGCACATGCTGGGCAACGCCGGCATCTACAACAACTGGGCCCGCCAGCACGACTTCCCGCAGTTGAACCTCATCGGCGACCCCGACCTGTTCTTCGCCCTGATCACCTCGCAGGCGGTCTGGAAGGACGCCGGCTGGGGCACGATCATCTTCCTGGCCGCGATCTCCCGGGTGGACCTGGAACTGTTCGAGGCGGTCGCGGTCGACGGCGGCGGCCGGCTGCGCCAGCTCTGGCACGTCACCCTGCCCGCGATCCGGTCGGTGGTCGTGCTACTGCTCATCCTCAAGCTCGGCGACGTGCTCACCGTCGGCTTCGAACAGATCGTGCTGCAACAGAACCAGGTCGGCCTGGAGACCTCGGAAGTGCTCGACACGTACGTCTACAACTACGGCATCGTCGGCGGGAACTGGGGCGTGTCGGCCGCCGTGGGGCTGGTCAAGGGGCTGGTCGGAGCGATCCTCGTGCTGGGCGCGAACAAGGTGGCGCACCTGTTCGGGGAGAGAGGGATCTATTCCAAATGGTGACCGACACCAAACCCCGCCCGAAACGGTCCTCGCCGCTGCTGCCCGGGGTGGCCCGGCAGCGACGCCGGCGTACGGTCAACGGCGCCCCGGTGCCGAACGTCGCCGTACGGGGTGTCAAGGGCATCTTGCTCTTCCTGTGCTGTGCGGTGGTGCTGCTCCCGTTCGTCGCCGTCGTCTCGACGTCGCTCGCCGACCAGGAGCAGATCACCGCCGCCGGCGGGTACGTGCTGTGGCCGACCAATCCGTCCTTCGACGCGTACGCGGCGATCTTCCGCGGCGGGGTGGTGACCCGGGCGACGCTGGTCTCGATCGGGATCACCCTGGTCGGCTCGGCGCTGTCGGTCGCGGTCGTGGCGCTGCTGGCGTACTCGCTGTCGCGGCCCGGCACCTGGGGACACCGGCCGATCCTGATCATGGTGCTGCTGACCATGCTGTTCAACGCCGGAATGATCCCGAACTACCTGCTGATCAAGGAACTCGGGCTGATCGACTCGTACTGGGCGCTGATCCTGCCCGGACTCACCTCCGCGTTCCAGGTCATCATCATGCGGGCCTTCTTCATGGAGGTTCCCAAGGAGATCGTCGACGCCGCCCGGATCGACGGCGCCAGCGAACTGCAGATCCTCACCCGGATCATGCTCCCGCTGTCCAAGGCGGTGATCGCGGTCATCGGCCTGTTCAACGCGGTCGCCTACTGGAGTGCGTTCTTCAACGCCGTCCTCTACATCAACTCCACCGAGAAGTGGCCGCTGCAACTGGTGCTGCGCACGTACGTCGTCGACAACACCCAGATCGGCACCGACCTGCCCGGCGAGGTCGTGCCACCGCAGCAGTCGCTGCAGATGGCGATCCTGGTCGTCTCGCTGATCCCGATCTGCATGGTCTACCCGTTCCTCCAACGGCACTTCGCCAAGGGCGTCGTCATCGGCGCCGTCAAGGGCTGATTCCCCCGTTCCGTGCCCCGTCACCCGCACCGTCCCCCATCCCCCGCACCGGCCGGCGCGGTGTCGCCGGCTGCCGTCGAACAGGAGCACCCCCATGGAAGAGAGGACCACCGGCAACGCGCGCCGCCGCGCCCTGACCGCGATCGGGCTGGCCGGGCTGGCGGTGGCCGGCTCGCAGGCCGTCGCCACCGCCGCGCAGGCCCGCCCCGGCCGCCGACTCACCCTCACCGGCACCACCGAGAGCGTCGCCGACCTGCGCGGCACCGCCGGCACCGCCGACGGCGACCAGATCCACCTGCTCGGCTACCACGCCGGCACACCCGGCGTCGGCGGCGGCGTCCTCTACTGGGACGCCGACGCGACCGAGCCCGACAACGGCGGCACCGTCTTCGCCGTCACCGGTGTCGCCACCGGCCGCTGGAAGCGCCCGTACGCGACCCGGATCGACCTGGCCTGGTTCGGCTGGACCGGCACCGGCACCGGGAACGACTCGCCCAAGGTGCAGGCCGCGATCGGCGCGCTGCCGGCCGGCGGCACCATCGAGGCCGGCCCCGGCAAGGTACGCCTCGAGGACACCATCCAGGTCGTCGGTGTGCCGATCGTCTTCGCCGGTGCCGGAGTCAGCGACAACGACGAGTACTCCACCCAGTACATCGTCGCCACCGGCGCCGACGACGGGTTCCACCTGTCCGGCGTACGCGGCGGCGGGATGCGCGACCTCCAGGTGCGCGGTTCCGGCCTGACCGGCGGCAACTTCATCATGACCAGCCGCAACGGCACCGACGGCAACTACATGCTGACCTTCGCGAACGTCCGGTTCAAGGACGGCTACAACGGCATCACCCTGCGCGGCGCCAACACCGTCCGGTTCGTCAACTGCGTCTGGAACGGCTTCAACGGCCAGCAGGTCATCCTGCTCAACGGCGTCAACAACGACTCGCGGGCCGACCCGGTCGAGTTCGTCCAATGTGGTATCGCCGCCGGCAGCGCCAACGAGAACACCGACAACCTGGTCATCGACGGCCTCGGCGGCTCCATCAAGTTCATCGCGACGGCGATCCTCTTCGGCCGCCACGGCATCTGGCTGAAGAACACCCCGGGCGCGTCGATCCCCAAGTTCCTCTACTTCGAGGGCGGCGGCTTCGAGAACGCCCACGGCGTACCCGTCCTGCTGGAGGCCGGCGCCCAGGCCCAGTTCACCAACGTCTACATCTCGGCCGACAACGAGCACGACAACGTCCGCATCGGCCCCGGCTTCACCGGCAGCGCCACCTTCAGCAACAGCGTCATCCGCGGCTGCGGCCGCAACGGCCTGGACATCGCCTCCACCCGGATCACCGTCACCGGCTGCCTCATCGGCAACAACGGCCGGACCGCCCACCCGACGTTCGCCCGTACGGTCACCGGCGCGGCGAACAACGGTAGCGGCAAGGTACGGATCACCACCGGCGCCGCGCACGGCTGGGAGAGCGGCGACCGGATCTCCATCCAGGGCGTGACCGGCACCACCGAGGCGAACGGGAAATGGGCGATCGAGGTCGTCGACGAGGACACCTTCGACCTGCCCGCCGTCGCCTTCGCGAACGGGTACGCCGGCGGCGGCACCGCCTACCGCCACGGTGCCGGCATCAACATCCGCGACACCGCCAGCCGGGTCGTCATCGTCGGCAATGCCATCGGCGCGCTGGCCGACGGCATCAACCGCCAGGATTACGGCATCGTCAACGCCGCCGCCGACGTGCTGATCAGCGACAACGACCTGAACGGCAACACCGTCGGCCCGTACCAGCTCACCGGCACCCCGACCGCACAGACGCGGATCACCGGCAACAAGGGCGTCGAGCAGATCGACGGCTGGTTGACCGCGCGGGTCGCCGGTCCGGTGACCGACGGCCTGTTCGACTTCGGCAACCTGCTCTATCTCGACTCGCAGCGGATCCGGGTGGTCCGGGTGACCCGGGTCGTCGGCGCCGGCACCTGCAACGTACGGCTCGACGCCGACGGCGCGAGCGCGGGCGGCACCGCCGTCGCGGCCACCACCGCCGTGTCGACGACCAGCCTCGTCACCCCGTTCACGGTGGACGGGATCGGCGGCCCGCGCCGGCTGCAGGCCCGGGTCCTCGGCGCGTCGGGCGTGACGGACCTCGAGGTCCAGTTCGGCTACCAGCTGGTGAGCTGACCGGTGCCCCGCTGGTCGAGCAGCGCCGCTCGACCAGCGGGTACGCCCGCAGCAGGCGGGCCGGTGGGACCGCCCGGCGCGGGTGGTAGGGCCGAACGGTGCCCGAACCGGGCCGTGGGGTCCCGCCGGCCCGCTCAGACCGTGGCCGGCTCGCCGACGGCGCCGGCCCGCCGGCCGTCGACGATCAGGATCCGCCCGATGCCGACCATCCACAGGATGGTGAAGGCGATCACGGTCGGGTTCTTCACGCTGACCAGCACCGAGGTCACCAGTTCCTGCCGCCCGTCGGGGACGAGGACGGCGACGGCCGTGTTCGGCAGGACGTCCAACAGCACGAAGGCCACCGCCAGCACCAGGAACTGCGTCCAGAAGGCGCGGACGCGGGCGTCGATCCCGGCCGTCAGGCACCGCCACCGCTGCCCGGGGGTCAACCCGGACAGGTCGGGTTCCCGGGACACCAACCGCAGGACGACATAGACCAGAAGCAGCCGGGACAGTCCAGTGACGATCTCACCGCCGATGTCGACGGCGGCCGGCAGCTGGTCGCCGTACCGGACCGCGACGAACCGCTGCGCCGTCGGGATCATCGACAGTCCGAAGACCAGCCAGAAGTGTCTGGCGTAGAAGTGCGTCGCCCACCGTGCCGCCGCCACGCTGAGCGTCAGCCCTGCACGCATGTTCCGTCCTCCCGTCGCTATACTTCACTGTAGTGAACTATCCTTGATAGTGAACTATCCATCAGAAGGAAGCAATCGGCGGAAGGAAGCAATGGGCGAGAATCCGACAGACCTCGGCTGGGAACTGAGCACGGCGATCGTGCTGTTCCACGAGGCGATCGCGCGGCGCCTCGGGCTGAACGCCGCCGAACACAAGGCACTCGGCATGATCATCCGCGCCGGTCCCCTGCCGACCGGCGCGCTGGCGCCCCTGCTCGGCGTCGGGGCCAGTGCCGTCACCGGGATCGTCGACCGGCTGGAGCGGGCCGGATACGTGCGCCGCGAGCCCGATCCCGCCGACCGGCGCCGGATCCTCGTCGCCGCGGATCCGACCCGGGCCCCCGACCTGACCGACATCTTCGCCGACCTCGGCCGGGAGATGGGCGCCTTCATGAGCCGGTACGACGAACGCGAGATGGCCGCGGTGGTCGACTACGTCACCAACACCATCAGGGTGCTCAAGACCCGGACCGCCCGGCTCGCCGAGAAGGACTGAGCCCCGCCGCCGCGCCGCGAAGCCTGGTTGCTTCCGGTAGCGGGGCCGCCTACGGTGGCGTGATGTATCCGGCCGGGCGTCAGGTGGGCGGTGCCGTCAGCGCGACGGCACGGCCGACCCCCGCCTGCCCGGCTACCGCGTCCCGCGCGACCGGGGCGTACCTCTGCACCCCGCGCGGCCACCGGACTTTGATCCCCGCGCCAACCGGTCGTAGCCCCCGGAGCCGATCCTCACCAGACGGACGGCCACCAGGGCGAAGCTACCCAGCTTCGGCCTTTTTCTTTTTGGGGAGCGACACGACCATGGGTACCGACCTTCACGACGCCGCGAGCCGGGGCTGGCTCGACGAGCTGCGAACGAACCTGACCAGCGAGTTCGAGGCCCAGTCGACCAGGCTGACCCAACTCACCGCGGACACCGGGGACCCGGCGCAGGAACACACCCGGGCCGCGCTGATCGCCGCCACCCGGCAGAGCCTGGAGCAGATCAGCGGTGCGCTCGGGCGGATCGACGCCGGCACCTACGGCCGGTGCGCCAAGTGCGCCAAGCAGATCCCGGGTGAGCGGCTGCAGATCCTCCCGCACGCCCGGTTCTGCGTGCCGTGCCAGGAGAAGCACGGCAGCGCCGGCTGATCCGGTCCGGGCTGTCGTGCCGCACGGCGCGGCGCGACAGCCCGGCCAGGTCGACTCCACATCAGACCCGACGGCGGCTCACGGGGTGGCCCGGCGGATCATCGGATAGGTGACCGCGACGAGCAGCAGGGACAGCAGGGCCGGCCAGCCGAGGATCAGCACGGCCGGACCCTGGCCGGCGAACCACGAGCCGATCGCGGCCCACCAACCCTGCCAGGTGACCAGGGTCGCCAGCGCGCCGCCGACCAGGATGCCGAACAGGCCCAGGACGAACAGGCCGGTGGTCCCCCAGCGCTTGAAGACGACCCCGACGGCCGTGCCGAGCGTGCCCAGCAACAGGAACGGAACTGCGTAGGCGAGAAGCTGGAGCACCGGGTTGTCCAGGAACAGGCCCGGGATGCCGAAGAACCGCAGCTCGATCCACCAACCGCCGGTCGCCGCCTCGACGACGCCGAGCAGATAGAGCACCACGGCATAGAGCAGTGCCTGGGCCGCCAGCAGCAGCAGGTGCGACAGGTAGAAGGCCCGCCGGGTCACGCCGAGCCCGAGCGCGAACGGGAACCACTGGGTCACCGACTGGACCAGGGCGACCAGCAGCACCATGTAGATGCAGACCAGGCCGCCGGTGACGGTCGTCCGCCCCAGGTCACCCATGCTCGCGTAGAAGGCGACGTTGACCGCGAAGGAGGCCGCCAGGATGCCCCACGGCCAGCCGACCATGTTGCGCCAGGTGACGAGTTGGAGTCGGGCGGCCGGCAGGACACGGTTCATCGGACGTACTCCTTCGCGGTCGGCTCGGGCTTCCCGGCGCCGGTGGTCAGCCGTACGACGAGTTCCTGCAGTGAGACGGTGTCCACGGTGAGACCGAGGGCACGGGCCCGGTCCTGCTCCGCCCCGGTCAGCCGCCCGCGCACGGTCACCCGGGCGGTGCCACCGAGCAGGTCGCCGTGCAGTTCGGTACGGCCGGCGGTGATCTCGTGCACCGCGGCGACCGGCCCGGAGACGGTGATAACGTCGCCGCGCAGGTCGTCGGTGTTCCGGTCGAGCAGGAGCCGGCCCCGGTCGATCAGCAGGACGTGCTCGATCAGGTCGCTGACCTCGTCGATCAGGTGCGTGGACAGGACCACGGTGCGGGGATGCTCGGCGAAGTCGGCGAGCAGGTGGTCGTAGAAGAGGTGGCGGGCGACCGCGTCGAGCCCCAGGTACGGCTCGTCGAAGAAGGTCAGCGGTGCCCGCGAGGCGAGCCCGATGATGACACCGAGGGCCGAGAGCATCCCCCGGGAGAGCTTCTTCACCATCCGCTGCGGCGGGAGCTGGAACTCCTCCAGCAGCGAGTCGGCGAACCGCTGGTCCCAGTTGGGATGCAGCAGCCGGGCCGCCCGCAGCGCATGTGCCACCTTCATGCTCTGCGGGTAGGTCTGGCTCTCCTTGATCAGGCAGGTGCGGGCGAGGACGCGGTCGTTCTCGTACGGGTGCTCGCCGAAGACGGCGATGTCGCCGGAGGTGGCGATGGCCTGTGCGGTGAGCAGTTGCATCAGCGTCGTCTTGCCCGCCCCGTTGCGCCCGAGCAGTCCGTAGATCCGGTTCTCGGTCAGGCTGAAGCTGACCCCGTCCAGCGCGGTCACGCCCCGGTAGCGCTTGCCGAGGTCGGTGACCTTGACGATGGTGTTCACCGCCGGTCCTCCCAGGTGTCGATCATCTTCTTGAGTTCGGTCGGGTCGATGCCGAGCTTGCGCGCCTCGGTCAGCAGCGGCTGGACGTACTGGCGGGCGAACTCCTCGCGGCGCCGGCCCCGTAGCCGTTCGCGGGCGCCCGGGGAGACGAACATCCCGATCCCTCGTTTCTTGTAGAGCGTTCCGTCGTCGACCAGTTGGTTGACGCCCTTGGCCGCGGTCGCCGGGTTGATGCGGTGGAAGGCGGCGAGCTCGTTGGTGGAGGGCACCTGGGTGTCCTCGGCCAACGAGCCGTCGAGTATCGAGTTCTCCAGCAGTTCGGCGATCTGGAGGAAGATCGGCCGGCTGTCGTCCATCACCGGCGCCGGCCGCGGCGATCCGACCGGCCGAGGTTCGCTGGTTCATTACTCATGCAACTAACCATGGAGGCAAGGCGGCTCTCCTGTCAAGCGACGCCGCCCCGGCTACGGCAACGCGGGCGGGTCGTGGTCGCCGGACGTGGGAGCGAGGAGATCGAGCAGCCCCTGGCCACGCCCGGTGAGGCGGTAGACGACCGAGCGGCCGATCCGGGCACCGGCGACGACGCCGGCGTCCCGGAGCACCGCCAGGTGACCGCTGACCGTTCCCAGCGAGACGTCGAGGGCGTAGGCGAGCTGCGTACTGGTGGCCTCCCGGGCCAGCTCGCGCACCACCCGGGCCCGGCCGGCGCCGAGCAGTGTCGACAGCGGATCACCCGCCGGGTCGTCGACCTGCGCCGCCGGCCCGTACGCGGGATAGACCAGCGCGTCGCGCTGCGGCCGCTCGCAGGTCCACCAGCCGACGCCGGCGGTCTTGGGCACGAAGAGCAGCCCCTCGTCGCCGATCCACCGGTCCGGATGCTCCCGGTCGCTGAACCGGAACCCGTCGGCGCCGACCCACGTCGACCGGCGGGTCATCGAGCCGACCGCCTGCCGCCACCCGTACGTGGCCAGCAGGCCGGACCGGTGCATGATGTCGCGTTCGAGCAACGCCCGCCGGCGCGGCCAGTCCGGGGCCACGAACCGCCGCCACCCCTCCGCCAGCACCGCGGCGATCCGTTCGGCGGGGCGGTCGCCGGCGAGCCAGGCGGTGTCCTGCGGCTGCCAACTCGCCGCGACTGCGTCGGCGACGGTCGCCCGGGTCTGCGTGTCGGAGAACGCGGCCACCTCGGCGAGTTCGTCGGCCAGGTTCGTCCGCGTGCCGCCGACCGGCGGCACCACGACCAGGTCCGGCAGCCACTTGGTCGCCGACACCAGCGACATCAGGCCGGCGGCAACCGGGTCTGCCGCCAGCCAGGCGTGGTAGCCGGCCCGGTGCCGGTCGTGCCAGGCCGCCAACCACGGGTCCGGGTCGGTGCGGTGCAGCGTGATCAGGGAGCCCAGCGTCTCCGCGAGCGGCGACAGGGCGAACCGGGACCGCGACAACGCGGCCGGGGTGAACCGGAGGAGGGTCATTCGTTGCGCCTTTCGCCGCAGGATTGGCGAGGACGGCCGCCGCCCGGAACGCTGCCGGTCGTGCTCCTCCACTCCCCGTTCCGATCGTTCTACCTCGGCCGTCTCGTGTCGATGCTCGGCAGCGCGATGACCCCGGTCGCGCTCGCGTTCGCGGTCCTCGACGCCTCCGGCGACGCCGGCCATCTCGGCATCGTGCTGGCCTGCCAGATGGGGCCGCACCTGGCGCTACTGCTCCTCGGCGGCGCCGTCGGCGACCGGCTGCCCCGGCGTACGGTGCTCGTCGTCGCCCACCTCGGCGCCGGCCTCACCCAGGGCCTGGTCGCGTACGTCCTGCTGACCGGCAACTACCGGCTGTGGCTCGTCGGCGGGCTCGCGTTCGCCGGCGGCGCGCTGACGGCGTTCACCTCGCCCGCCCAGCGCGGCATCGTGCCGGAACTGGTCGCGCCCGACGACCTCCAGCGGGCGAACTCGCTGCTCGCCGCGACCCGCAGCGCCGTACTCGTCCTCGGCCCGACCGTTGCCGGCCTGCTCGTGGTCGCCGTCGGCGGCGGCTGGGCGATCGCCGGCGACGCGGTCGGTTTCCTCGCCGCGGCCGTCCTCTTCGGCCGGCTTCCGGCGACGCCCGCGCCGTCCACTCCCCCGCCCGGTCGACGCCCGGGACTGTGGCGGGACGTCCGGGAGGGGTGGACCGTCTTCGTCGCCCTTGCCTGGGCATGGCCGGTCGCGCTCGCGTACTTCGTGATCAACCTGGTCAACACCGGCCCCTGGCAGATCCTCGGACCGACGCTGACCGGTGAGCGCGACGGCGAGGCCGCCTGGGGTGTCGTGCTGAGCCTGCGCGCCGTCGGGCTGCTGGTGATGAGCGCGGTCATGTACCGGCTCGTCGTCCGCCGCCCGCTGCGCTTCGGCCGGCTCGCCGGTGCCCTGGGCGCCGGCCCGCTGATCGCCCTCGGGCTCGGGCTCGACACGTACTGGCTCGCGGTGTTCGCGTTCCTCGGCGGAATCGGCTTCGCCGCCTCCGGGATCACCTGGGACACCGCGCTGCAACGGCACGTCGACAGGGCCGCGCTGGCCCGCGTCTCGTCGATCGACGACCTGCTGTCGTTCGCGGCGATCCCGGTCGGCCAGGTGCTGGTCGGGCCGTTGGCGGCGCGGTGGGGTGGCGCGACCGTGGCCCTGTGGTGCGGGATCGTGTTCGCCGTGGCCGCCCTCGCGCCGCTGGCCGCCCGACCGGTCCGGACGCTGGAAAGCGACCACCTGTCGACGGTCCGGTGACATCGCCGGTTGTCCTGTTTTGTCGCGGCTGGCGTTTCGGTGAGACGGGCGGGATGGATCGCACTCCCGCGCAACTTGTGTTGGCCACATGGTGACCGCCACTCCCAACACGCAGCGTGCCCCTTGACGCGATTTGCCGCCCTATTGTCTACGCCATTCGTGCGGTGGGCCGCTTGAACATGGTCCGAACACGGCGCGAGTGAGCGAGCATCCCATTCACCAGGAGTACGCGCGTCAGTCGCGGTCAACTCTTACCACAGAGACGCACATTCGCCAATGTCGACTTGCTCACACAGAACGGGACAGCATGGGATTCTGACCATCACTACGCTACATAGCATCAACAGAGAGTGTTGTCCGGGATTTCACACACGCCTCTTTTCTGCCGCTTGACGTGCACCCGCACCTCAATTAAGAACGGCCGGTTCCGAAAGAAAAATCGGGAGGCAACAAGGCAAGCTAATGATCAAACCTTCCCGCGACTCACTCTCCCAAGCGGCTTTCAGGCCACTAGATTGATGCACCCGGATTCGTCATGCGGCGTCCGCCGCAGCCGGTCCGGCCACTTCTGTCGTCTCGCGGAAAGGGCAAGCACACAACAATGCGCACGCCACAACTTCCCCCTCACGGACGCAGCCTCGCACGACTGACTGGCGCCTTGGTCGCCACCACGACCCTTATTCTGACCTTCGGTGGCACCGCCTGGGCCGCACCCAGCGAGGGCGCCTTCACTCGACTACTGAAGCTCAACCCCGGCCTGAGCGCCACCGAACTTGAGAGCAGCATGCACGAGGCCGCTGCCGCCACCGGGCTGACCTATGACCAGGCGGTCACGACCGCACTGGGCGAGGCTGAACACAACGCACGCTCAGTCGGCACGATGAACAGCAATCCATCCTGCGGAGGGGCCGCAGTCGGCACAGCCCGATACAAGGGAGACATCTTCTGGTCCGCAGCCTCCACGTACGGCATCCCCCACGGACACACCGGAATCTATTCCGAGAGGGACTGGATCACCGAAGCTCGCGGCTCGGGGCAGAACAGTGGCGAATTTTACTACTCTGGCCGCAACTACTGCAAAACTATCGAAAAGATGGATGTAGCCACCAGCATAGCCATCCAGAATCAAGCGGCCGACTATGCGTCACAGTATCTGACCGGCAAGCCCTACAACAGCAACTTCGCCTGGAACAAGGGGGGCAACATCGACACCCTCAACTGCTCGGAGTTGGTGTACAAGGCCTACAAGCGGTCGGTTAACATCGACCTCGACGGAAATGGCGGCCTTGGAGTGTATCCCAACGACATCCGGGATTCCTCGGAGACGAGAACCTACGAAGTCATCAGCTAGCAACGTGTGACGCGCTGTTCGCAGCACGGCAGACGAGTCATGCGGGGCCCGGCGAGGGAGCGTGACACCTCTCCGGGCCCCGTGCCAACGAGTGCTGGGAGTAGAGGATGTTGAAAATGGCCGAACGTGGGGCTGTCGCGGCATTGGCGGTGGCGGTGGTTCTGGCCGGGTGCACATCCCACTCCCGTTCGGGCCCCCAACAGTTCTTCGACCGCGCAGTGGTGTCCGAAAGCGAGGTCAGGCTGGGCGACGCGGTAATGGCGTTCTTCGTCGGGCCCCAGAACTCCGAGATGTACACGGCGATCGGGGAAGTGCACGAGCCGGGGTATCTGATCCTGGTGTACGCCGACGGGTCCTTCCGCGCCGTGAAAACCAAGCGCATGGACATGATGGCCCCCGCCTGGTCCGGACATGGCCTGTACTTCGCCGACGAGAGTCACGACTATCACCTGACGACATCAGGGCTGACGAAGACCGAAAACCCCAAGGTCAACGCGCAGAATCTGATGTTCGCGCTGTCGACAGGCGGGTCTGTCGGGGTTTACAACGGCGGGCATGGTGCCAGCGGTGGTTACAGCAACCAGGTCTCCGCCGCGGTCGGGGAAGACCCCCAGGTGTACGACGCACAGGGCAACTACTTCACCGGCGCCCACTGCGATGGTCAGATCTTCGGGATAACCAACCGGCCCGGCAACCATCAGGGTGCTGCACCCAAACTGTCCGGCTTGACCTCGGCAGCCGCCCCGGACGCGAGCCCACAGATGCTGGCCCGACTGTACCCGGCGGACGGCGGCGAGAAGGTCGTCGCATGGCGACCACACTTCGGCGGCGGCACTCCGGCAGGGCAGGTCCCCTGCCTCGACGGCGTGATCACATTCCTGTCCTGGGACACGGACGCTTCCGGCCGCCAAGAGCCGAAAATCATCTCCTGGAACACCGCCACCGGCGACCACCAGGCACATCCGCTGACCTTCGACGATGCCACCGAACTGAGTTTCGAGGACTTCGGCTACGCCGTGCAGGACTCACAGGGCGGCCAACTTCACTGGGTCTACGCTGATGGCCGGGTCTTCTCCACCGACATCGCCACGGGCAAAACGGTCACCAACTTCGACACCGCGCTCCAAACCGGTGCGCGGCGTCCCACGCAAACGCTCTTCGCGTTCTCGGATGCTGAACTCCACGCCCTCAGCACGACTCGCGGCGCCGAAGGCGACATCACGTACACCGTGTTCAACCGTGCCGACGGCAGAGTATTGAGCAAAGTGTCCGTCCCTATTCCCAACACCGGAATCAACGTCACCTATCTGAACCTGTCACGCATGGTCGTCCGCCCCGGAGCGTAATCCGGAAGCGACGACCCGAGACGTCACCCGGCGGTCATCGCCGGTGCCGGCGTACCGTCGGGGTCCTTCGGGTCGGATCGCGGCTTCGGCTCGTCGAGACGGACCAGGGTGACGCCGGTGAGGATCAGCGCCCCGCCGACCAGCTGCACGACCGTCGGCAGCTCGTCGAGCAGGAGCCAGGCGATCAGTACGGCGAACAGCACCTCGGTCAGCCCGACGAACGACGCCAGCCGGGCACCGAGCAGGCGCGCCCCGCCGATCCCGGTCGCGTACGCCACGACGCCGGCGAGCAGGGCGAGGCCCAGGATCGGGACGAGCCAACTGGTCGTCTGCCCGGCGAACGTCACCGTGCCGAAGTGGGCGTGCATCGGCAGCAGGCCGACCGCGCCGAGCAGCAGCAGGGTGGCCGAGCCGACCGCCATGCCGCCGCTGGCCATCGCGGTCGCGGGCAGCGCGCTGTCGACGCGGGCGCCGAGAATGAAGTAGCCGGCCAGGCCGACCGCCGCGAACAGTCCCCACAGCACACCGACCGGGTCGAGGCCGCCACCGCCGCCGGTCAGGTCCAGGACGAGGGCCAGTCCGAGTACGGCGGCGGCCGAGCCGCCCACGGTCAGCAGGCGGGGCCGTTGCCCGTGCACGGCCCACATCCAGGCGACGACGAGGATGACTCCGAGGTATTCGATCAGCAGGGCGATGCCGACCGGCAGGTAGCGGATCGAGTTGAAGAAGCCGACCTGGGCGGCCGCGACGCCGAGCAGCCCGAAGACGGCGACCATGCCGAGGTTGCGGCGCAGGATCCGCCATTTGCCACGCAGCGCGACCGCGGCCGGTACGGCCAGGACGAGCCCGGCGATGCCGACCCGGGTCGCGACGGCGGCCTCGGCGGACCAGCCGGCGTCGATCAGGGACCGGGCGAAGGGGCCGGAGGTGCTGAACGCGAGCGCGGACAGCAGCGCCAGGCCGAGTCCGAGTCCGGCGGTGCGGCGGGTGTCCATGGTTGACCTTCAGCTCGATGTAATGTGCAAAGTCTCGCTACGCTGATGACGCTAGGGGCGCGGTCCGACAGGAGTCAAGATGTTCTTCACTCATGACACAGAGGTGACCCTCACAGCGACCGCCGCCCTGGTGAACACCGCCGGGAGCGACGGTGAACTGCTGCCCGACCTCGCGGCGCTCGAGGCGTTCTACACCACGTACGGGTGGACCGGCCGCCGGCCGCGCACCGACGCCGACCTGCGGGCGGTACGGGACCTGCGCCCCCGGCTGCGCCGGCTCTGGGAGGTCGACGAGGACGAGGTGGTGGTGATCGTCAACGCACTGCTCCGCGAGGAGAACGCCCTGCCGCAGCTCGTCCGGCACGACGACTGGCCGTACCACCTGCACGCCACGGCAGACGACGCGCCGCTGGCGTCCCGGATGGCGGTCGAGGCGGCGATGGCCCTGGTCGACATCGTGCGCGCCGGCGAACTCGGCCGGCTGCGGATCTGCGACTTTCCCGACTGCGGCAACGTCCTGGTCGACCTGTCGAAGAACCGCTCCCGCCGGTTCTGCGAAGCCGGCTGCGGCAACCGGGCGGCGGTCACCGCCTACCGGGCCCGCAAGGCGGCCCGGCGCGGCACCTGAACCGCCGCGAGCCGACGACGACCCGTGCCGGCCGACGGTTCAGCCGGCCAGCAACCGCCGGAACCGGGCGTCGTCGGAGTCGACCGGCGGGTCTTCGGCGTCGGCGACGAAGAACGCGAGAAAGGTGCTGCCCGGCTCGGCCCCGGCGAGCAGGTCGCGCCACGACCACAGGTTCGGGTGCGGCAGGTGCGTGGCCGCCTCGGCCGGCGCGAGCCGCTCGACCGCCTCGAGCAGCCGTTCCCGGTCGAGCCGGAAGACGCCGGTCGTGGCCACGTAGCCGCAGACCGAGGCGAGCACGACGGCGGACAGTGGCCGTACCTCGCCGTACGTGTTCAGGTGGCCGAACGTCAGCCCGGCGTCGTCCCGGCGGGCCACGGCGTACGCGGCCGGCAGCACGAACCCCGGTATCCGCTCGGTGAACCGCAGCCGCGCCGCGCGCAGCTCGTCGTCGGTGACCCAGGCGTCGGACATCCGCGGGCTCCTCCTGTCGTGTCGACCTCTGCCCCGCGCGACATGCGCCGGGCGCCTGATCCTGACACGCCGACTGGCCACCCGGCCGTGGGCCATCGGAAGTCCGGGGACCGTACCCCCGCAGGTCGGGATCCGGGCGGGTGCCGTGCGACGATGATCACCGTTCGACGAGGCGGATCGGGGGCACGACGATGTCCAAATCACTGGGACGGCCGTTCTGGACGTTCTGGAGCGCCGCGTCGCTGGCCAACGTCGGCGACGGCATCCGGCTGGCGGCGTTCCCGCTGCTGGCGGCGTCGCTGACCGACAACCCGCTCGGTGTGGCGGCGGTGACCGCGTCACAGGCACTGCCGTGGCTGGTCACCGGCCTGCTCGCGGGGTCGCTCGCCGACCGGCGCGGGGCGAAGGCGCTGATCGTCTGGGCCGACCTGGGCCGGGTGCTCGTCCTGGCCACCCTCGTGGTCGCGGTGGCGGTGGGCTGGGCGTCGCTGCCGCTCGTCCTGGCCGCCGGCTTCCTGCTCGGTGTCGGTGAGACGCTGCGCGACACCGCCGCCCAGACCGCCATTCCCAACCTGGTGGCCAAGCCGTTGCTGGAACGCGCCAACGGACGCCTCGTCGCCGGCGAGATCGTGGGCAACGAGTTCGTCGGGCCGCCGGTGGGCGCGGCGCTGTTCGTCGCGGGTGCCGCGCTGCCGTTCGCGGTCAACGGGGCGTCGCTGGCCCTGGCGGTCATGCTGGTGCTGTCCCTGCCACTGAGCCTGGCCGCCCGTACGGCGGGAACGACCGCACCGGTGGTGAAGGACGGCGTCCGGGCGGGTCTGCGGTGGCTGGTGCGCCACCGCATGCTGCGTACGCTGACCGCCGTCTGCGCCGCGGTCGCCGCCGCCGACAGTGCGTGGTTCGCGATCCTGGTGCTCTATGCCCGGGAGAACCTCCAGGCCGGCGCGGTCGGTTACGGCGTCCTGCTCGCCACCGGCGCGTTCGGCGGCCTGCTCGGCGCATTCCTCGCGGAGCGGCTGGTCGGCGGACGCCGCCACCGTGCCGTACTGACCTGGTCGTTGCTGGTGACGGCCGGCGTGCCCGCCCTGCTGCTGTTCGTCTCCGACCTCTGGGCCGCCGTGCTCGTCATCGTGGTCACCAGCGGATCGTTCGCCGTACTCAACGTCACGGCCGTCTCGCTGCGTCAGCGGTCCGTGCCGAGCGAACTGCTGGGGCGGGTCACCGCGGCCGGCCGTACGCTGTCGTTCAGCGCCGCCGCGGTGGGGGCGCTTGTCGGCGGCGCCCTGGCCTCGGTGGCCGGGCTCGAGTCGACCTTCCTCTTCAGCGGTGTGGTCGCGGTCGTCGTCACCGCCGCCTGGTACGTCGCCTCCCGGCCGACCGGACGGCCGGCGTAGTCGGCGGTCCTTCCCCGGGGCCACCGGCCCGCACCCCGCAGTGACAATGGTTAATGTGATCCGGTGTCCCAGAGCCCCGACGCCGGTGCCGCCCACCCGGCCTTCCGCAACCCGGTCCTGCCCGGGTCGCATCCGGACCCCTCGATCCTGCGCGTCGGCGCCGACTACTACCTGGCCACCTCCACCTTCGAGTGGTATCCGGGCGTACGCGTCCACCACTCCCGCGACCTCGCGCACTGGCGGCCCCTGGGCGGCATCCTCGACCGGACCCGGCTGCTGGACCTGACCGGCTGCCCGGACTCCGGCGGCGTGTGGGCGCCGAACCTCACCCACACCGGCGGGCTGTTCCACCTCGTCTTCGGCAACGTCTCCACCTACGCGGGCGGGTTCACCGACTGCCCCAACTACGTGACGACGGCGCCCTCGATCGAGGGGCCCTGGTCGGATCCGGTCCTGCTGCACGCCCGTGGTTTCGACGCCTCCCTGTTCCACGACGGCGACACCAGCTGGTTGGTGAACCTCGTCCACGACTGGCGTCCGGGCCACGGCGGCTCCGCCGGACTCGAGGCCACCCGCTACGACCCCACCGCCCGCCGCCTGGTCGGCGACCCCGTCCGGATCCAGCTGCCACCCGGCGCCGGGTGGATCGAAGGCCCCAACCTCTACCGGCACGGCGACCGGTACTACCTGGTCACCGCCGACGGCGGCACCGGATACGACCACCAGGTGACCGTCTCGCGGTCGCGTCACCTCGCCGGCCCCTACGAACGGGACCGGAACGGGCCGCTGCTCACCGCCAGACATCGCCCCGACTGGCCGCTGCAGAAGGCCGGCCACGGCAGCCTCGTGCGGACCCCCGCCGACGACTGGTACCTCGCGTACCTGGTGGCCCGCCCGCACGGCACCCACGGTCCGTGCGTCCTCGGCCGCGAGACCGCGCTGACGCCCGTACGGTGGGCGGACGGCTGGCCGACCGTGCCGGGCGGCCTCCCGCCGCTCGAGGTCGCGGCTCCCGGTCCGCGGTCCGGGCCGGGTCTGCCGGTCGCCGACGTCGACGGGTTCGACCGGCCGCGGCTCGGTCCACAGTGGTCGACGCTGCGCCGGCCCGCTGATCCTGGTTGGGTGTCACTGACCGAACGCCCGTCACACCTGCGGATCCGGGGCGGCCGGTCGCCACGGAGTCTGGTCGGGCCCAGCCTGGTCGCCCGCCGCGTCACCGACCGGCGCTGCGCCTTCGACGCCACGGTCGAATACCGGCCCCGCACGTTCGGTCACCTCGCCGGGATCACCGCCTACTACAACACCCGCAACTGGCACCACCTCCACGTGACCGCGGACGACACCGGAACGCCCGTGCTGCGGGTGGCGACCAGCGACCGGGGCGCGCTCGCCGTGCACCCGACGACAGCCGCCCTCACCGACGGCGCGCCGGTCCGGCTCGGCCTCGATCTCGACGGCGCCGAACTGCGGTTCCGGTACGACACCGGGGCCGGCTGGCAACCGGCCGGGCCCGGCCTCGACGCCACCGTCCTGTCCGACGAACACGCCGCCGAGTTCGACGGCGACCAGATCCGCACACTCGGCTTCACCGGTGCCTTCGTCGGACTCTGGGTGTGGGACCTCGACGGCCACGGTCACCACGCCGACTTCGACGACGCGGTCTACACCGCCGATCCCGCCCGGTGACATCCGCGGTGGGTCAGGAGGCCGGTGGCGGACCACCGACCAGCGCGGATTCCCGGCCCTCCTCCCGGGCCCGGGCGAGCAGTCGCGCGAACCGCTGCCGGCGCCGGCGGGCGACCGTCCGCACCGCGAGGACGAGGACCACGAGGACGGCCAGGAGAACGAGTTGCGACCAGGGCACCGCCCAGATGGTCACGGTCGCCGAAGCCGGCCGGACCTCGGCGCCGGTCGGGTCGCCGCCGAGGACGGCCGGCGCCACCTCGACGCCCGTCCGCAGCGGCCCGAGGGCCCAGACGCCGGAAACACGGACGGCTTTCTGCCGGACGCCGCCCGGCAGTGTCTCCTCGACGTCGGTCGCGGCATCCCGCCCGGCGAGGCCGAACGGTCCGGCCACCGTCACCCGGCTCCGGCCGGTCACCGCGACGTTACCGTCGTTCGTCCCCGCGTAGTCGACGTGGACGGTGCCGGGCGAGAACGGGTTCCACGAGGGCCGGTACGTGGCGGTGAGGTCGTCGACCGCCAGGCTCGCCACGATCGTGCCGCTGGCCCGCAACATGAGCCGGAACCCGACCCGGCTCTCGACGGCGACGGTGCCACCGGTGCTGGTCACCGTCGCCGCGATGCCGGCCGGATGGTCGCCCGGCGTGGCGTCGGCGGGCACGGTGATGGTGAACGGCACCACCTTCGTCTCCCTGGCCCCGACGGTGACGGTGTCCCGCACCGCGACCCAGGTGCCGCCGTCCACCGACTCCCGGTTGGACGGGAGCATGTTGAAGCGGCCCTTGTCGGTGAGGTAGCCGTCGGCGGCCTTCAGGGCGAAGGTCGCGGCGGCGTCGCTGAAGTTGCGTACGGCCAGGTGTTCGGTGACGACCTGCCCCGGGTCGAGGGTGCGTTCGATCCACCGGCGGCCGTCGGGACCGTTCCCGTCGGCGGGCTGCACCGCCCAGGTGAGCGTCGGTTCCGCCAGCGCGCCGGCCGGCGCGACCGGCACCGTGACGAGCGCCGCGGCCAGCACGGCGAGCAGCCGCGGCAGGGTTCGGGTCATGGCGGTCCTCCGGTGGGAGAAGAGGCGGTGGGGGCCGTCCTACGGCGGCCCCCACCGGTGCGTCATTCGAACAGGGACAGGGTCAGCGTCGAGGTGTACGAGCCGGCGGCGACATCCGCCGGCGTACGCAGGAACAGGTCGGCGTCGACGGAGTACGAGTCACCGGCGGCGCCCCCGGAGTCGAACGTCGAGACCAGCAGTTCCTGGTCGACCAGACCGACGTTGTTGCCGGGCTGGGTCGGCTCGTCGAGGACGGTCACGACCTCCTCGCCCTCGCTGACCTGGCCGGTGCCGCCGCCGTCGATCAGCCGCGGCCGCCAGCCGAGGTGGCCGGCGCCGATCGGGGCCTGGCCGGCGTCGCCGACGAAGTCGGTCGCGCTGCCGAGCACGGCCCAGGCGGCGCCCTCGGGCACCTCCTCGGCGGTCCGGGTGTCGGTGATGGTGACCGTCGGCAGGGTGCCGACGAACTGGCGGACCAGCAGGGTCGAGCCGTCCTCGGACAGGGCGACGGAGTCGCCCGCGACCGACATGGCGAGCACGCCCGGTTCGGTGATCTCCTCGATGTCGACGGTCACCTCCAGGTCGGCGTTGTCGCCGGGTTCGGCCAGGGCCGGCGACGGCAGCATCGCCGCCGCGGCCAGCAGGGCGCCGGCGGCGCAGGCCGCGAGCAGGTGCCGTCTTTTGCGTGTGTTCATCGTTTCTCCATGGGTGGGTTGGCGTGGGTCAGGCGGTGCAGTCGACGCCGGGGTGCGGTGTGGTGCGGGTGGTGGTGACGTCCCGGCCGCCGACGACCCCGGTGGCCCGTACGGTCGCCGAACCGGCCGGCGCCGTGGCCGCCCGTACGGTGAACGACTGGTAGGCGTTGGCGCCCGGCGCGACGTCGGCGAAGGACCGGCTGCCGTACGGGGTCGCGAGCGCGATGTCCACCGGCGTGTCGTGGTCGTTGCGGGCCTGTACGGCGACGTACGCCCGGCCGGCGATGCACCGGGGCGTGACGGTGACCGTGACCGGCACCTCGGCCTGGACACCGGGGTCGTCGGCGAGGACCCGCCACTCGGTGACGGCGACCGCGGAGTGGGTGGTGCCGTTGCCGTTGGCCCGCAACGTCGCCCGGACCCGGGGCGTGGTGACGGGGTCGAAGGTGACGGTGTTGAAGGCGGTGGTGCTGGTGCCGTAGCCGGACGCGCCGGTCACGTCCCGCCAGGCCGCGCCGGCCTCGTCCCAGTACTGGAGCACCCAGCCGTCGGGCGCGGCGACGCCGTCGCCGGTGCCGGGGTTGGCGTCCCGCCAGAACTTCAGCTCGGTGCCGGTGATCCGGACCGGCCGGCTCCAGTCGTACTGGATCCACTGGGTCGCCGGTCGGGTGCCGGACCAGGTGCCCCAGATCTGCGCCTGGCCCGGGTTGGCCGGGTCGGCGCCGTCGTTGAGTGCGGTGACGCTGTTCCAGCCGGCCGTGTAGGAGGCGGTCGGGGTGGCGATCGGAGCGATGTTGCCGGTGAGCGGACCGGACAGGTCCGCCGGGATGGTGACGGTCCGGGCGGTCTCCAGGTTGCCGGCCACGTCGACGGCGCGGAACGACACGGTGTGCCGGTTCGGGTCGGGCGCGGCGATCGGGCCGGTGTAGGCGGTCCAGGCGCCGGTGCCGGTCGCGTACTCGATCCGGGCGACGCCGGAGGTGGTGTCGCTGGCGGTCACCGTGACCGCCCGGGTGGCACTGTCCACTGTGGCGACGCTGGCCGGTGTGGTGGCGTCGATGCGTACGGTCAGGTCGGCCGGTGCCGAGACGTTGCCGGCGCGGTCGGTCGCGGTCGCGGTGACGGTGTGCTCGCCGTCTCCGGTGACCTCGACGTCGACGTGCCGCACGTCGGTCGCGACGGCCGGCTCGCCGTCGTCGACCCGCGAGCGGATGGTCAGCCGGCCGCCCCGGTCGTCGACACCGGCGACGCGTACCCGCACCGCGGAGCGGAACCAGCCGGCGCTGCCGGCGCTGCCACTGGGCGTGAGCGTCAGCGTCGGCGGGGTCTCGTCGCCCTCGGTGTCGTCGGGTGAGACGACGGTGACCTGCGCGGCGATGCGGTCGGCGGCGTAGCCGAGCACGGTGCCCCGGACGGTGAACGTGCCGGGCTGGGCGACGTCCCCGGCCGTCACCGGGTCCCAGAAGACCGGCAGCCGCAGCGTCTGCCCGCCGTACGTCACGTCGACGGTGCCGGGCAGGTCCCGCTCCCCCACCTCGACGGTGATCACCGGCGGGGTGACGGCCTCCGGTTGCGCGGCCAGGATCTTCCACTCCTCGACCGCCACACCGGAGTAGGTGCTGCCGTTGGTGGAGGCGTCGAAGACCGCCCGGACCTGGGTGGTGGTGACCGGGTCGAAGGTGGTGTTCTGGAAGCCCTGGGTGCCGGTCGGATAGCCGCTCGGGTTCGCCACGTCGGCCCACTGCCCGGCGCCGGTGTCCCAGTACTGGATGCGCCAGCGGGCGGGTGCGGCGACCCCGACGCCACTGCCCTGCGGCTGGTCGTTCCAGAACTCGATCTGCGAGCCGGAGATCCGCATCGGCTGGTCCCAGGTGTACTGCACCCACTGCTGGGGCGGGTTGTTGCCGGTCCAGGTCCCCCACATGTCCGGCGGCAGCGGGTTGGACCGGACGATCTCGTCGTTGAGCGCCTTGACCCAGTACTGGGTGGGAACGGGCTCGTTGGAGACGGTGACCCGTGCCTCGTGCGCGATGTTCGGCCGGGGGGTGAGGTCGCGGCCCCTGGCGGGCGTGGGTGTGACGAGCCTGATCCGGGGCGGGGTCTGGGTGTCGTCCCACTCCAGCGGGTCGATCGCCGCCGAGCGGCGGAAGTGGCCGCCGCCGACCGCGTCGGCGGTGTGGTACGCCAGGTACCAGCGGCCGTCGAACTCCAGGATGCCCGGGTGGCTGGTCGTGGAGGAGACCGGCCGCAGCAGGGTGCCCCGGTAGGTCCACGGCCCCTCCGGGGACGACGACGTGGCGTACGCGAGGCAGGCGTGGTAGTTCGCCGGGGTGCACTGCGAGGTCGGGCCGGCGTTGTTGCCGGCGTACGCCAGGTAGTAGGTGCCGTTGCGTTCGAAGGCCCAGGCGCCCTCGAAGAAGCCGGTCAGTCCGGTGACGGTGCGCGGGGTGCCGATCGGGGTCTTCATGTCCGGCTGGAACTCGAGCATCCGCAGTTGGCTGAACGAGCCCCACCAGACGTACACCCGCTGGTTGGGGGCCTCGCCGTCGACGAGGATCGTCGGGTCGATGTTGTGGATGTTGTTGGCGGTCGGCACCCGCTGGGAGATGATCGGCCCGCCGGCATGGTCGGTCCACGGGCCGGTCGGGCTCTCCGAGACGGCCACGCCGATCGCGAACCTGTCCGACGCCGGGCTGTCGCGCTCGTGGATCGGGACGTACCAGTAGTAGCGGCCGTCGACGCCACGGACCACCTGGCCGGCGTAGGCGCGGCCCGGTGTCGCCCAGGCGAAGACGGCTTCCGGGCGCATCAGCGACGGGAAGTGGGTCCACTGCCCGGCCTCGACGTCGGTGGTCCGGAACGCGCCCCACTCGTTCATGATGAAGTCGTTCGTGGACGGTCCGGCCTGGTCGTGGCCGGTGTAGATGTAGAGCTGGTCGCGGCCGGTGTCGTTGCCGGGCGCACCGGCGGGAACGACGACCGGCGCCGGGTCGGCCGAGTAGTAGCTGCCGTCGCCGAGGATCGGGTTGACGGTGTTGGTGAACGTGTACGAGTCGGGTTCGGCGGCGTGGGCCGGGGCGGCGAGGGTGCCGGCGACGAGCCCGGCGACGGCCGCCACGGCGGCCGCGGTGCGCAACCGGCGCGGCGGCCGGGGTGTCGGTGGGGCGGCGGCGCCGCGCACCACGATGGTGTTCACGGTGTCGGTCTCCTCGTTCTCGCGGACGGGGTGGTGGCGGCGTCAGGGCGACGCCGCCACCACGAAGAGCGGCTAGCCGCAGCTGAGTGCGCCGAACGGCGCCGCCGTCTCGACGGTCACCGCCTCGCCGTCGACGGTTCCGCTCGCCTTCACCGTCGCGGTCCCGGCCGGCACCGACCGGGCCCGGGCGTTGAACGCCTGGTACGCCGACTGCCCGGACGCGACGTCGGACACCGTCCGGGACCCGTACGGCGTGACCAGTTCGAGGGTGAGCGGCACGTCGTCGGCGTTGCGGGCGTTGACCCGCAGGTAGACGTTGCTGCCGATGCACTGGGTGTACGCCTGGACCTCGACGTCCCACGCCGGGTTCTGCGGCGGGTCGCCGACGGTGAGGGTCAGCGTGGTCCGGGTGGTGCCGGCCTGGCTGACGTAGTCGGGCAGGATCAGGTCACCGACGACGGTGTACCGACCGGGCGTGTCCACGACGGACTCGTCGAGGTCCCAGTCGACACCGATGGCCTGGTTGTCCCGCGAGCCGTCGTTGTAGGAGACCTCCACCTTGGACGGCAGGTACGGCAGTTCACCGACGTCGACGGACTGCGCGAACGTCTCGGCGCCCTGGATCGAGATACCGCCGGTCGACATCTCCGGCCGTACGTAGATCCGGGCCTCGGCGATCAGCCCGTACGTGTCGTTGGTGCCGTACACCACGAACGGGTCGACGTTGGGTTCGGCGACCATGTCGGGCGTGATCTCCTGCCACCGGAACGCGACGGTGCCGCGTTCCCCGCTGGTGTAGACGCCGTCGAGGGTGGCCGGCAGGGTCGGCACCTGACCGACGGCGGTACGGATGAGCACCGGCGAGCGCACCGAGTCGACAGTCTCGCCGTTGGCGCGCCAACGCAGCACGCCGGTGCCGGCGCCGCTGCCCTGGACCCCCCAGATGCGGATCCGGAGGTAGCTGGTGGTGACCGGGGCGAATTCGAGGTTGTTGTAGGTGTTGGTGGCCAGGGCACCGGCGTACGTCGAGCCCTCGGCGAGGGTGACCGGTGTCCAGGTGGTGCCGTCCGTGGACGTCTCGACCGCGTACGTCGTGGCCGTGGGCCGGCGGGTGCCGCCGTTGTCGTCGTACCAGTAGATGCCGGTCGACGACAGCCGCACCGGGCTGGTCCAGGCGTACTGGATCCACGCCTCCCGGGCCGGGCTGGTGCCGTTCTGCGGCAGGTTCCAGTTGCCCCAGCCGTTGCCGGAGCCGGGGTTCGAACTGTTCGGGGTGCTGGTCTCGTTGACCCGCTGGTGGTTCTCCCACGACGTGGTGCCACTGGTGCTGATCGTCGCCGTGGCGCCGAACTCGGCGACGACCTCCCGTTCGGTGAGGGTCACCGCCACGGTCGCCGCGGTCCGCTTCGCGCCGTCGTCGGCGAAGAACCGGAACACGTAGTCGCCCTCCACGGTGCCGGTCACCCGGGTGGTCAGGGCGTCGGCGTCGGCGAAGATGACGCCCGCACCCGGCGGCGCCGAGACGGTCTCCCAGCCGAGGGTGAGTTCCTCGTCGTACGGGATGCCGTCGTCGGTGGCGGTGCCGACGAGCCGGGTGGACAGGTTGCCGTCGCCGGTGCCGTCCCGGGTGGCGGTGACGACCGGCGCCTGGTTGGCGACCGGTGGTACGTCGCGTCCGGAGTCGAACACCTGGATCTCGGTGATCGCGGTGTAGTGGGTCGGGTTGTTGGTGAACGCGATCCGCACCTTGTCGGTGGTGACGGTGCCGAAGAGGGCCTCGTTGAACTTCGCCGACGGGACGACCGGGTTCTTGAACTGGCCGGGGACCTCCTTCCAGCCGCCGTTGCCGTCGGGCACCTGGACCCACCAGCGGGCGGGTTCACGGTAGCCGCCGGCCTGGCGGTCGCTGACGAAGAACGCCTTGACGTTGTCGAAGGACTTCGCCGACCCCAGATCGAGTTCGACGTAGCCGTTGCGCTCCGTGGTGCCGTGGTTGCCCCAGTACGGTTCGTTGACGGTGACGCCGTCGGTCACGGCCGCCAGGGACACCGGCCTTTCGGTCTCCTTGATGGCGCCCGGCGTGTGGTTCATCGTGCTGCTGCTCCAGCCGGGGGTGTGGAACTGCCGCCACGGCGTGGGCCGCGCACCCTGCTGGGTGTACGACGAGCTGAGGCCGGCGCCGGCCGCCAGGTTCGGCGCGTCCTCGGTGAGGTCGATGCCGGCGGTACGCAGGTAGGCCACGACCCGCTCGTCCTCGATCGCGGTGTCCACCGCGCTCGGGAAGCTGGTCCCGGTGGTCGCGGTGAAGGTGACGGTCAGGCCGTCGGCGACCTGGACCTGGTTGGTGTTCGGGTCGTAGGTGAGCTTGCCGAGCTTGTCGGTGCTGACCTTCTTCGCACCGTTGACGAACAGGCTGTAGCCGGCACCGAGGCTGTACTCGCTGCCGTCGGGGTCCCAGACGATCGTGACGTCCTGCCCGTGGTAGCGCAGGTTGTTGACCATGAAGTGCTCGTACCCGAACTCGATCGGCCACAGCTCGATCTTGTCGTCGGAACGCGGCTGGATGCCGGCCATGTCCTCGACGAAGATGTAGTTCATGTTGCCGAGCATGATGTGGTTCGGGTTGTTCCGGCCGAACGTCCTGGTGGTCGGGTTCCAGTTCGAGTAGTACTCGGCCTGGTTCGCGACCCGCAGGTCACCGCCCGGGTAGATGCTCCACGCCATCCAGTCCAGCAGCCGCTTGGCGTACTCCGGGGTGATGTATTTCTGCTCCGGGTCGTAGTGCCGCAGCGCGGAGCGGACGCCCCGGTACTGCACCGTGAAGTTGATGTTGGAGAAGTTGTTGGAGCCGCCGATTCCGTACGCGGCCCGGTCGTACTGGTTGGCGGTGTAGAACGGGAAGATCGGGAAGTTGTCGCCGTACGTCAGGAACCGGAACCCGTCGACGTAGGTCTGCCACTGGTCGAACGGGATGAGGTTCTCGGCGTAGACGTCGTAGAGGTTCGACTCCTTGGCCGGGATCAGGTCGCGGGCCGAGGCGGGCAGCGGGTTGGGCCGGCCGTTGGAGCTGGCCGCGCTGGTGGCGCCGTGCGACGTGCCGGCCAGGAACATCCGCATGTCGGGGCTCCACAGCCGGTCGAGGATGGCGTCGCGGATACCGTCGGCGCTGGTCCCCATCTCGTCGATCTTGGCCTGGTCGGCGCCGGAGATCTGGTAGAGCTGGCGGGCGGCCTCGAACGCGCCCCACACGTACGCCGACTCGGGACGTTCGATCGTGGCCGCGCCGGGAGCGCCGCCGCCCACCCGCGGAAACCCGAACGTGATGGCGTCGGAGTCGTTGCCCGGCATGTAGTTGCTGGAGTAGGCGATGAGCTTGTCGTCGTTGCCGTCGTAGTGTTCGAGCTGGCCGACCCCGTCGCCCTCGAAGTAGTGGGCGAACCTGCGGGCGATCTCCGGCCCGCCGCCGTGCACGTTGTACGCCTCGAGCCCGGCGGTGCCGAGGTACTGCGAGTAGTGGTTGTTCCAGCTGGTGTGCCCCGGGCTGTCGAGGAACGCCGAGGAACCGGAGAGCTCGCCGATGTTGAGGATCTGCCCGTACGGCAGGTAGGGCGTGCGCAGCCACTTGGTGTCCTGCAGGTGCATCGGCTGGGTCAGCGCGACGGCGTTCTGGTAGAGGTTCACCCCCTCGATCGTCGTCGGGTACTGGTAGACGTGGCCGGACGCGTTGGCGTCCAGCGAGTTGTACCGCTCGCCCCACCAGCGGTAGACGATCGCCTTCTCCAGCGCGGGGTCGGGGACGTCGATGTACGGCACGTCCTGCGCCCAGCGGCGGTTGAACTCGGTGATGCCGGTGCGGACGGCCTGGCCCGGCGCCATCTCGGCGTACTGCCGGTAGCTCTGCACGGTCTGCGGCAGGGTCGCCGAGGAGACGGCACCGACGACCGCGACCGACACCGTGCCGCCGGCGGGCACGGTGATCTCCCGGTCGAGGTTGCCGCCGGTACGGGTGAACCCGGCACCGGTCAGGTCGACCCGGATCGTGTCCCACGGGGTGTCGACGGTGCCGTTGTTGGAACCGCTGGTGATGGTGCGGGTGCCGGTGAGTTCGGCGGTGCCGGCGCCGGCCTGGGTGGCCAGCGGCGAGGCGGCGCGGACGGTGAACGTCGCCGCCGCGCCGCCGGGGTTGGTGAAGTCGATGGCGGTGACGGCGACGTTGTCGTAGGTGATGAACTTCGTCAGGTCGGCGGTGACGCCGGTGGACCCGATGGTGTATCGGCCCCTGGCGTGGCTCGGCGCGTTGAACCGGTTGGCGTTGACCTCGGTGACGGTCTGGCCCGGCACGGTGACGGTGTAGAGGTTGCCGAGGTTGTTGGGGCCGCCGACGTGGGCGCTGCCGGCGAAGCCCATGGTGGTGAAGTTGTTGTTGCTCGCACCGCGCATGTAGAGGGTGCGGCCACGGGTCATCAGCACCGCCGACCCGAGCGTTCCGTGGACGCCGAGAACGCGGTCGAGGTAGTAGTCGGTGCCGCCCGCGGCGAGGTCCTTCTCGAAGATCGACTGGTGCATGTTCGCCGCGGTGAACGGCACGCCGGGCCGCAGCCGGTCGGCGACGTCGCCGGCGTTGGTGTATGTCGGGTCCCCGATCTCCATGACGTGGTTCTGTCCGTTGGTGTAGACACCGACGTCACCCTCGTTGCCGGGCAGGACCGGGCTGGCGGCGTGGGCCGGGGACGGCACGCCGACGCCTCCTGTCACGACCAGCGCGGCGAGGGCAACCCACAGGGGTGCCCTTCTCACGCGTCTACGGATCATGTTCCTTCCTCCCTGGTACCGATGTGCTCCCCGGTACCGGTATGTGGCTGGGCGGCATGTCGTACGACTTGGTGGAGGTTCTGAGGCGAGCGGAATGTTAGCGTTAACATCGCGGGCCAGAATTCGGCCCTTACCGGGCAACGGGCGATCAGCCGGCCGGGGCGAGCCAGCCGCGCATCATCGGGAGGACGACCGACCGGACAGTAGGGCGAGATCGGGACGAATCACGCCGGCAGCATCGGTGAGCGTTAACAGGACGGGACCACGTCAATGAGCCTCTCCAAACATCTACCCGCGGTCGGACGGGGGTTCGGCGCGGCCATGAACGGAGTCACGGATGATGTTAGCGTTAACTTGACCACGGTCAAGATACCGTGAAGAGATTGTTGCCGATAGGTTGCGCGCGGGGTTCCCTTACGACCGGCGAGCCGACGTGCTGTCGCGAACCACCAGTTCAGGGGCGATAACGGACGTCGCGCCCGCCGCCGTGCCCTCGATCTCGTCCAGCAGGATCTCGATGCTGCGCCGCCCGACATCACGGAACGGCTGGCTCACGGTGGTCAACGGCGGCGTCACGTACGCCGCCTCGGGAATGTCGTCGAACCCCACCACACTGACGTCCTGCGGCACCCGTGCCCCCGCGTCGAGCAGCGCCCGCACCACGCCCAACGCCATCGAGTCGTTCGCGGCGAACACCGCCGTCGTACGGGGATCCCGGACCAGCTTCTGCCCGGCGACATAGCCGGACCTGGCGCTCCAGTCCCCGACGAGCTCCCGGGGCACCATCCGGCCCTGCCCCTCCAGCGCCGCCACCCAGCCGTCGACCCGGCCGTTCGCCTCGCTCCAGTCCACCGGTCCGCGCACGTGGTGCACGGTCTCGTGCCCCAGCGACAGCAGGTGTTCGGTGGCCATCCGGGCCCCCAGCTCCTGGTCGACCGACACGCTCGTGACGTTCGGCAGCGCGTTCTCCACGGCGACGACCGGGGTGTCGGCGGGCAGCGCCCGCACGAACGCCATCGCCTCGGTGGCCTGGGGCGCGATCAGGACGAGCCCCTCCACCGACTGGTGGACAAGGCGCTGGACGGCCTGGGTCGCCGCATCGGCCGTCGGGCGGCGCAGGCTCGCCACACTGACCGCGTATCCCGCCTCCTCGGCGGCGTGCACGATGCCGTTGAACATCGACGCCGGCCCGTGGAACGTGGTGTCGAAGCAGACCACGCCCAACGTCTGCGAACGCCGGGTGACCAGGCTCCGCGCCGCGCTGTTACGCCGGTAGCCGAGCTGCTTGATGGCCAGCAGGACCCGCTCACGGGTGTCCGGACGTACCGATCCGGGGTCGTTCAGGACCCGGGACACGGTCATCTGCGACACGCCCGCCAGGCGCGCGACATCCCCCATCACCGGCAACCGCCGGCTCTTCGCCACACTCACATCGGCCATGCTCTCCCCCGCCGCTGGCGGGCCCGGGCCGGCCGGCCACCGCGAACCGCCACCGTCGCCCCACCCGCGCCGACCAGCGGACCCGCTCCCGACGCCGGACAACTCACCAACCGCACGAACATCACACCAATGGGACCACATCGACGACGCGGCAGGCGCCGTGGATAGGCTCCTGACGTGCGAGTACTGCTGATCCGTCATGGCCAGACTCCCCACAACGTGAGCGGGGCACTCGACACGGCCTTCCCCGGCGCCGGCCTGACCGCCCTCGGCGCGGCCCAGGCACTGGCGGTGCCCGGAGCACTGCTCGACGAGGACATCACCGCCATCTACGCCTCACGGCTGATCCGCACCCAGCTGACGGCCGCGCCGCTGGCCGAAGCGCGCCGACTCGAGGTCCGGGTGCGTGACGGGCTGGAAGAGGTGTCGGCCGGCGAACTCGAACTACGGTCGGACGACGAGGCGAGACACGCGTACGCCGGCTGCGTCGCCGGCTGGATGTGTGGTGACCTCGACCGCGGCATGCCGGGCGGACCGACCGGTCGGGACTTCTTCCTCCGCTTCGACGCGGCGCTGCGGGCCATCGCCAAGGACCACGACGCCGACGACACGATCGCGGTCTTCAGCCACGGTGCCGCCATCCGCGCCTACGTGGCACTCGCCGCCGACCTCGATCCGCAGGCCGCCACCGGGCTGACGATCCTGAACACCGGGCTGGGGCTGCTCGTCGGGCACCCCGATTCCGGGTGGGACCTGGCTCGCTGGTCGAGTGATCCGCTCGGCGGCCTCGAACTGCGGGACCTGCGGGCCGACGACATCACGGGCGAAAGCGCGCGGGAAGCGACCGGCGAGCGGTGAGTCGGGCCACGACCCGGATCCGCCGGATGTCGGCACGGCCCCGGTGTCGTTGACCGCGGGCGGTCAGCGACGTCCGAACGCGGCGGCCAACTCGTCGTCGTAGGTGGCGAGCGGCCGACCGTCGGCCCCGTACGCCACCAGCCGACCGTGGCTCATCGTCGCCGACCGGAACGAGAACGTACGCGATCCCGGATAGGCGGCGAGCAGCGGAATGTCCCGGGGCGCTCCCCCGGGCGCCGAGTAGTACTCCAGGCGGGCCACCTGTGCGGAGACCACCCCGTTGACGCGTACCTTGGTCGGCTCGACGGCGGTGCCGAACGTGACCGGCTCCGGCCCGCCGTACGCGGCGCAGCCGGCCTGACCGCGGCAGACGAAGAAGTACCGGGGGTTGGCCACCTCGGCCAGCGAGTAGGCCTTGAAGGTCGGGTCGGCTCCGGCCGGCAGCGGCTGCACGGCGAAGAACGCCAGCGTGGCGGCGGCCGCCACGCCCACCCGTAGCCAGGCCCGGCCGGCGGGCCGGCGCCGGGACCGGGCGGCGGCGACCGCGACGCCGCCGAAGCCGGCCAGGCAGAGTGCGCAGGCGGCGAGCACACGGGCGTTCTCGAAGAGGAACTGCACCCCGGGGCGGGTCGAGACCGGACCGAGCACCACGCCGAGCGAGACCACCATGGTCACCAGCAGCGCGACGCCGGCGACCCGGCGGGCCACCCCGGTCGCGCCGACCAGCAGCATCCCGGCCAGCACGGTCCAGATCTGGTGATGGGTCCAGGAGACCGGCGAGGCGGCCACCGTGGCGCAGCCGACCAGCACCGCGGCGTGCCCGGGGCGTCCGTCGGCGGTGAGCTGCCGGGCCCGCCACAGCGCGACCAGGCAGATGGCGGCGACCAGGGCGGCCCACACCACCGGCAGGGCACCCGACGGGAGGCCCACCCGCAGCAGCATCCCGTGCACCGACTGGTTGCCCAGCGAGGCCAGGTCGCCGATCCGGGAGGTCTGCGTCATCGTGCCGGCCCAGTAGGTCCAACTCTCCCGCGGCAGTGCCACGGCGGCGACGGCCGCGCAGGCCAGGAAGGCGGCCACCGCGCGGGCGGCGTCGCGGTAACGGCGCGCGGCGAGGAAGTACGCCACGAACAGCAGCGGGGTGAGCTTCACCGCGGCGGCCACCCCGACCAGCACCCCGCGCCACCGGGCCGGGACGACCTTCATGCCGTCGAGCAGGGCCAGGAGCACGATGAAGATGCTCACCTGCCCGAAGCGCAGGTTGCTCTGCACCGGGGCGGAGAGCATCAGCACCGTCGCGGTCGCCGCGATGGCCAGCGGCCGGCTGAACCGCCCCGCCGGCCCGCCGTTCCGGTTGGCGGCCAGGACCCCGCCGACCGGAACGGCGACGACGATCACGGCGGCGACGGTCAGCAGCAGCCAGGTCGCCTCCAGTACCGCGGCGGGCAGCACCGCGACCGGCCAGAGCACGAGCGCGGCGAACGGCGGGTAGGTGAACGGCCCGCCGTTGGCCGCCTCGTACCCGTACAGGGGCCGGCCGGCCAGCAGATCGACCAGCGCACCCCGGTAGATGTACAGGTCGGACAGGTGGTCCGGGCGCCGCAGCACCAGGCCGATGGAGACCGCCGCGACGAGCGCGAACACGGTCCACAGCAGAATCACCCGACGGCCTCGCATTTGGCCGAGGATAGGACGGTCGGCCAAGCCGCGCCGGCCCACGTGCCGGCACGACGGGTTTCGGCGGTCGGCCCGCTCAGGATCCGTCGGCCCGACCGAACCGGACGAGTTCGGCGCGGGCGTAGCCGACCCGGTCGGTCTCCCGCCCGCCGGCTTTGGCGATCTCGTCGGCCAGGTCGTGTGCGGCTTCGAGGCGGTGCCGCCGCCGGCGCCGGTCACCCAGGCCGCCGCCGCGGCGGTAGGTGCGGCGCTGTTTCCAGCCGCCGGAGAGCGCGTCGAGTTCGGCCGGGGTGAGAGCGCCGTTGTCGACCTCGGGCGTCATGACCGCCCGCATCGCCTCACGCTCGGGTCCGACGGTGAGCCGGAAGACGGTGCTGACGACGGCGATCCCCAGCAGCGTGAACAGCAGGATCAGCAGCCAGGTGACCGCGAGGTTGCCGCCGGACAGGCCGGTGGGCGAGTCCCAGAGGAAGTGCAGGACCATGGCCGTGAGCATGAGCCCCAGGCCGAGCCCGGGCCGGCGTCGTTGTGCCGCGGTGCCGATCAGGTAGACCAGGCCGGCGCAGAAGACCGCGGAGTAGAGGATGTGCGAGGTGAATCCGGTGGCCATGCGCAGGGCCACGGTCTGCAGGCTGGTCTCCATCTGATGCGAACCGAACTCGGCGGGCGCGGACTGCAGTGCGTACAGGACGTCCTCGAAGATCTGGAAGCCGAGGCCGCAGAACGCGCCGAGGATGAATCCGTCGTACGCGGTCCGGACCGTGCGGCTGGCGAGGAACATCAGCAGCAGCACGCCGGCGCCCTTGCCGAGTTCCTCGGAGAACGGTGCCGCCAGGCCGGGCCCCCAACTCATGACCCAGGACTGGCCGAGAGTCTTCTGGTAGATGCTCAACAGGGCGTTGTTGGCCGAGATGGCGATGGTGAAGGTGGCCCCGAGGCCACCCCAGACGAAAGCGGCCACGGCCAGCGTCAGTGGGAGCCGGGAGTACCGGTCGATGCGGGTGGTGAACCACCAGAACAAAGCACCGTAGACGGCGAAGATCAGGGTGCTCGCCACGAGCGCCGGCGCGTACGCGCGGGCAGTCGTGTTGATCACCGCGAACGCGTGCCAGGTGCCGTAGCCGACGACGGCCAGATAGATCCAGAGGCAGGCGTTACGGGGCTGCCAGAGGTGGAAGCCGGTTCCCCAGCCCGTCCGCTCGATGGCGGCCGCACGGACGCTCGCCGCCGGCTCCGGGGTCGCGGCCGCCGGTTCGGAAGTGGTGGTCATGGTCAGCTTCCTTCCCGCACCGGCCGGACGGACTGGATCATGTCGGCGACCGCCGGCGCGGCTCTGCCGTCGACGGCGTTCGGCCCGAGCACGACGATCTGCACCCCGGTGCCCCCGAACACGAACGCGGCGACCAGCCCCTTGGCGTTGGCGCCGTCGAAGTGCGCGGCGACCCCGTGGTCACCCGCGTCGTTGGTGATCGCGATCGGGTCGCTCGTCACCGCCAACCTCGCATCGGTCCGGTACCGGTCGTTGTTCCGCTTGATCTGCCGCAGCAACTCCGCCGGGGTCCCGTCGTAGTCGTCGGCGGTCACCGAGAAGGAGAGCCCGTCGTAGGACAACGTCGCCGCGTCCGGATAGGTGCCGCCCGGGCCAGGTCGCCCCTGCCGCAGCCCGTCGAGCAGGTTGGCGCCGGCGGCGGGGACGAACTGGACGTCGTCCCTCAGCTGGACGATGTCACCGGCGCGCACCGGGTCGTCGTACGACAGCGACCTGTCGACGGCCGGAAGCAGCCACACGGCGACCGCGACCAGCACCGCCACCGCGGCGGCCGGAACCAGGGTCCGGCTGTCCAGTCCGAGCAGCCGGCGGTCGACCGGCACCCAGTCGATCTCCCGTGGCTCGGCATGGCCGGGCTGCGCCCTATGAATGCCTGACATGCCACCCTCCCGACATCAACCCAAGGTGATCAGAGAATGACAATACGTGATCGCGACGGTTGCAGCCGGTTCCCGTCCACCGGCGGTTTCGTCCGACCGGGGGCCTACGCACCGGCTCTACCCCGCACACCGGATCGCTAGTGTGTCCCCCATGTCTGCTCCATTGAGCTCCGCCAAGACGCGGGCTGCGCTACGCTCGTCGGCCCTCATCTCCCTTCAGATGCTGCTGGTCCTGCTGATGACGTGGGTGGCCCTGTGGATCCTGGGGCGGGCATGGTCGGTGCTCTGGCCACTCGTGATCGCCCTCCTCCTGACGACGCTGACCTGGCCGCTGGCCCGCTTCCTGCGCCGGCACGGCTGGCGTCCCGGCCTGGCCGCGTCGGTCGTGACCGTGCTGTTCCTCCTGGTCGGCGCGGGAACCGTGGTGGGGATCGCGGTGCCGGTGGCGGCGCAGTCCGGCGAACTGGTCGACGGCGTGGTGAGCGGCATCCAGCAGCTGCGGGAATGGGCGGCCGGTCCGCCGCTGAACATCGGCGACGACCAGGTCAGCCAGGCATTCGACGCGGCTGCCGCCGGAATTCAGAACAGCGTCGGCAGCGTCATCAACGTCACCCTCACCGGGGTGGGCACCGTGGTCAACGGCGTCGTCACCACCGTACTGGCGATCTTCCTCATGTTCTTCTTCCTCAAGGACGGCCCCCGGTTCCTGCCGTGGCTGACCCGGCAGCTGCCCGGCCGGCTCGCCGTCGACATTCCGACGGTGGCGGCGCGCAGCTGGGACACCCTCGGCGCGTTCGTACGCTCGCAGGCGCTGGTCGGCCTGCTGGACGCCGTCTTCATCGGCCTCGGCCTGTGGATCGTCGGCGTGCCGCTGGTGCTCCCACTGGCGGTGCTGACCTTCGTCTCGGCGTTCGTGCCGATCGTGGGCGCGCTCTTCGCCGGGTTCGTCGCGGTGCTCATCGCGTTCGTCTCGAACGGCCCCACCGATGCGCTGATCGTGCTGGCCATCATCATCGCGGTGCAGCAACTGGAGGGGAACGTCTTCCAACCGATCCTGCAGAGCCGGGGCCTCGGCCTGCACGCCGCGGTGATCCTGCTCGCCGTGACGCTGGGCAGCAGCATGGCGGGCATCGTGGGCAGCCTGCTCGCCGTACCGGTCGCGGCACTCGTCGCCGTGGCGTGGAACTACGTACGGGAACAGCTCAGCGAGCCGGCCCGGGAAGAGGACACCGGGGAGAAGTCACCCCCGCAGGAGTCGCCGGCGGCGGAGTCACCCGGGGCGGAGTCACCGGCGGCGGAGCCGGCCTGATCCGTTCCGACGCCGGGGCGGATCCCGCCCCCGCGGCGGGCCGCACCGGCCCGGTGGTGCGGATGTACGACCATGTCGACCATGAACGACTCCGAGAAGCCGCTGCTCAGGCCCGGCCGCGCCGGCACGTGGGTGGCGGTGCTGCTCGCCGTCACCGTGCTGACCTGGCTGGTCGTCGGCGTGGCGACGGCCCTGGGCGGCTGGATCGGGTGGCTGGTCGCGGCCGTGCCGATCGTCGTGTTCATCGCGCTGCCGTTCTCGCTCTACTGGCTGAGCGAGGGGCGTACCGGACCGAGCTGGGTGGCACTCATCTTCACCATCGCACTGCTGGTGACCGCCGTGGCGGTGCCCGGCGACCGGTACATGCGGGCCGTCGGCACCCCGGTCACCGCCACGGTCAGCGACGTCAGCTGCAGCTACGAGAACCGCTCCGGCCGATGTCTGTACGACTACACGTTGCGCGGCCCGGACGGACGTACGCTGCCGGGTGCGTTTCAGGACACCGTCGAGTACCCGCCCGGCTCGTCGCTTTCCGTGGTGGCCGATCCGCGCGGCGTGATCGCGCCGCGCCTGGCCGCCGACCTGGAAACGACATGGATCTTCGACATCGCCACCCTCGTCGCGTTCGCCGGGTTCGCCGCGACGGCGGTTCTCGCCGCCGTGCTCGGCGAGCGCCGCCGGCGGGAACTGGCCGCGACGGCCGGCGAGCGGACGCGGGTCAGGAAGCCCGGTGGTGGCAGCGGGGCGAAGCGCGGCTCCGGCCGGAAGAAACGCGGCCGGTGAGCACGCCGCGAGGCTGACCGGCGGCGACTAGCCACCGGCCGGCACGTACGGAACGTGCCGGCCGGGCGGCCGTCAGTAGACCTCGATCTTGCCGGTGGAGCGTGGACTGCCCGGGTCGTTGAAGAAGTACTCGCCGCGACGGGTGAAGGTGTACCGGAACGACTCGCCGGGGTCGAGCCGGACGTCGAAGAGCCCCTCGAAGAACTGCGTCACCCCGCGCTGGCCGGCGTTGCCGGGGTGGTTGGTGAACGTGACCGTCGTACCCACCGGCACCCGCAGGTGGGTCGGTGCCATGCCGGCCACGGTGAACGACTCGGTCTGGCCGATCGTGCCGCTGCCCGCGTCGTAGGTCCGGCCGATCACGACCGTGTTCGCCACGGCCGTGCCGTCCACCGGACCGCCGGAGACCGGCCGGCGAACGACCGGTGGCGGCGGCGTGGGTGCCGGACCGAGATCGCCGCCGATCTCGAAGGCCCAGAGGAAGTCACCGCGCGGTGCGGAGTTTCCGTACGGGATACTCGTGCCGCCGGCGTAGACGGCGAGGTACTCCCGGTCGCCAACCCGGTACATGATCGGGCTGGAGCTGATCGCGGCGCCGGTCTGGAACCGCCACAGCTCGCGCCCGGTGCGCGCGTCCATGGCGAGCAGGTTCCCGTCCGGCTGCCCGATGAACATCAGGTCGCTGGCCGTGGTGAGGATCCCGTTGCCGTGGGCCAGCGAGTACGGCATCCGCTGCTTCCACTTCACCTTGTTCGTGCTCACGTCGACGGCGACGACGCCACCGGTCTGGTATTCGCCCGGGGGCCGCAGGCCGTTGCTGCTCTCGGTCAGCGAGTGCGCGGCGGCGACGTACCCGAAGCCGGTGTACACCAGTCCGGTCCGGTGACTGAACGACATGTGCGACCAGTCGGCACCGCCCCCGTGTCCGGGGATCGACAGGATCGGCGTGTCCCAGTGCGGGTCGTAGAGCGCACCCTGCTTGTAGTTGGGTACCGCCCGGTTGGGATCGCCGGGTACCGAGGTGCCGAGCGGCTGGTCGACCACCCGCGTTTCGGTCCAGGCGCCCTGCACCGGATAGGGCTGGGTCGGCCAGGTCTTCTGGCGTGGTTCCTGCGGGACCGGCCGCTCGACGATGCCCAACGGCGCGGTCCCGTCGGCCCGGTCGAGGATGTAGAACATGCCGGTCTTGCTGCCGTAGACGACGACCTTGTGCTGGCGGCCCTTGATCCGGACGTCGGCGAGAACCGGGGCCATCACGTTGTCCATGTCCCAGATGTCGTGGTGGACCGACTGGAAGTGCCAGCGGTAGGCACCGGTACGCATGTCGAGCGCGACGATCGAGTTGGCGAAGAGGTTCATCCCGCCACGGCGGGAACCGTCCTGTGAGGAGTTGTTGCCGCGGGCGTTACCGAACGTCCAGAAGCTGAGGCCGAGTTCGGGGTCGACGGCGGGATGGATCCACGGCGTCGCCCCGCCCTGCATCCAGGAGTCGCCCTCCCAGCTGTCGTTGCCGAACTCACCGGGCCCGGGGATGCCCCAGAAGTGCCAGACGACGTCGCCGTTGCGGGCGTCGAGCGCGATGGCGGCTCCGCGTGCGCCGTCGTTGGTGCCGCAGAAGAGCAGGCCGTCGGCGTACACGACGGCGACCTTCTCGATGTTGCCGTATCCGTTGACCTGGCGTTCCCAGGCGACCTGGCCGGTCTCCTGGTCGAGGGCGATGACGTAGTTGTCGTTGGACTTGGTGTAGACGTATCCGCCGCCGACGGCTACGCCGCGCCGGGTGAGCGTGCCGCGGGTCTGGTCGTAGCGCCACCTGGTCTCGCCGGTGACGCCGTCGACCGCGATCACGTTGCCGGGCGCGGATTCGATATAGAGGACGCCGTCGACGGCGACCGCGGTGCTCTGGCTGTTGCCGCTGGCGAGGCCGCCCTCGATGCGGTTGACCCAGGCGCCCCCGAGCCGGCGGACGTTGCCCCGGTTGATGCTGCGCAGTGACGTGTAGTTCTGGTTGCCGAGGTTGCCGCCGACCTTGGGGAAGTCCACGTCTCCGGGCGTGTCGAAGCGGGCGAGGTCGGCGGCGGAGGGCGGCTTTCCGCCGCCGGGCCCGGGGCGGGGGCGGCTGCCGCGGCGGCCGGGCTGGCGACGGTGGGGCCCACCGTCGCCGCCACGGCTGTCACGGCCGCGCCTCTGAGTAGGTTTCTGCGGTCGATCGGTGCCATGCGGTCACCTGCTTTCTCGCCACTGTGGCGGCTTGAGGAGGGGACTGGTGACGCCCCGACGCTTTCCGGCCCGGCGGGTTCGGAGTCCCCACGGCCACCGCGGTACGTCGGGTCGGCGCCGGGCGTGCGCGACGTCGGCGGGTACGGCGTCCGGTGGGCGGACCGCGGTCGGTGCCGGTCCGCAGCCTCACGGACCGGGCCGGCCCGGTTGCGGCGGGAGATGCACGAGAGAGTAACCATGGACCACCTGGTGGCCCAGCTGGACCACTTAGCGGACTAGGTGTAAGTTACGGGCATCGAAGCCTTGAGGCAATAGGTGGTTTCAGAACTGTTTCCAGGGGATGGCATCGCCACCCTTGTCCGGCACACCCGCGGTGCGGTTTACTCGGATCTACTCCGTGGACCATTTGGTCCGGCTGATGGACCTGTCGATCGACAGCGGAAGGAAATCCTTGAACCACCACCAGCACCCCAGCACCCAGCCGCCCCCTTTCCCCGCCGAGCGGGCTGCCGCATGACCGGGATCAGCCGCCGTTCCTTCACCTTCGGCGCCTCCTCGCTCGCCCTGGGCGGTCTGGCCGCGACCCAGCTGGCGACACCGGCCGTCGCCGCGCCCGCCCAGCCGGCGGCGGGAACCCCCGGCGCCGCGCCCGCGCAACCGCGCAGCTTCGGCCGGACCGGGCCCGACTTTCCGCAGGTGTGCGGCGACTACGGCAACCAGAACCACTCCACCCTGAAGAAGATCACCCGGCAGAACGTCTCCCGCCTGCGTGGCGCATGGCGGGTCGACCTCGAGGGCGGCGACACCAGCCAGTCGCAACAGAGCACTGCCGTGGCGGAGAACGGCGTCATCTACGTCCAGACCCGACAGCAGGGCGTGTACGCGGTGGACGGACGTACCGGTGCCGTCAAGTGGCGGCGGCGGCTCTCCGAGCGCACCGCGGACCTGCGCGGCGTGGCACTGGCCGAAGGCCGGGTGTTCACCACCGACGGCGACAACTACGTCTGGGCCCTGGACAAGCGCACCGGCGAGGTGATCTGGCGCCGCCAGCTGCTGACCGCCGACGAGGAGGGCGACCCCGACGCGGGCTGCGACCCCGAACAGGGCCAGTGCGGAGGCCAGCGGGGCGTCCTGGCCGGCGCGGTCATCCACTACGACAACCGGCTCTTCATCGGGATGGCCGGCAGCACCGGCGGCGCCCGCGGACGCGCCTACTGCCTGAACGCCACCGACGGCCGGATCGAGTGGATCTTCTGGGGAGCGCCCGGTGAGGGCGAGTACGGCAACGACACCTGGGCCGGCGACTCGTGGAAGACCGGCGGCGCGGTGCCCTGGATCCACCCGGCGGTCGACCCCGACCTCAACCTCGTCTACTGGACCTTCGGCAACCCGTATCCCCGTACCGACGGGTCGAGCCGGGAGGGGGCGAACCTCTTCGCCAACTCCATCGTGGCCATCGACATCGCCACCGGACGTCGCCGGTGGCACTTCCAGTCGGTCCACCACGACATCTGGGACTACGACAACGTCATGGCACCTGTGCTCGCCGATCTGCGGATCGGCAACCGGCTGCGCAAGGTGGTCATCTACGGCAGCAAGACCTGCTACTTCTACGTACTGGACCGGGCCACCGGCGAACCCGTGCACGGCATGGAGGAACGCCCCGTCCCGCAGGAGGCGCGCCAGAAGACCTGGCCCACCCAGCCGTTCCCCGGCGGCGAGCCGTTCGTCCAGACCCACCCGACGTACGACAACCCGACCCGGCCGGTGCCGTTCTATCCGTGGGGCGGGCTCTACGACGTCTTCTGGGACCGGGCCACGATCCTCTATCCGGGCGCGGGTGGCGGGGCGGACTGGTCGCACAACTCGTTCAACCCGCGTACCGGCCTGCTCTACACCGGATACGGCCTGATCAACTCGTCGTTCTCGAACACCCGCGGCGGGCGGGTGAACACCGCGCGTCCGTTCGGCCAGGGCACCGGCGGCGGCATCGTGGCCACCGACCCGCGGACCAACACCGTGGTGTGGCGCAAGCCGAGCGAATGGTCGTTGGCGCACGGCAACGGCATCCTGACCACCGACGGCGGCGTGATGTTCCAGGGCGGCCCGGACGGCGTGCTGCACGCCATGGACGACACCAACGGAAAGACGCTGTGGAGCTGGCAGACCGGTGCCGGCGTGGCCACCTCGCCGATCACCTACGAGGTCGACGGCGAGCAGTACGTCGCCGTACTCGCCGGCGGCAACGGCCTGCCGTACCGGGACGTGCCCAGGGGCGACTTCCTGTGGGCGTTCAAGATCGGGGGCAAGGTGCCGCCGGCGCCCGCGCCGACCCCGCCCTCGAAGGTCATCGACATCACCGCGGCGGCGGTCGCCGGGTCGGCGGTCAACTTCACCGTGACCCTCGGCCGTACCTGGGACGCCGCCAACCGCCGGCCCGCCGCCCAGGAGAACACCGTGTCGACCTCGGCGATGGCTCCCCAGCACCTGACGGTACGGGTGGGCGACACGGTGACGTTCGTCAACCCGGCCGACAACACCCGGCCGCACTCGGCGTCGTCGTTCTTCGAGTCCGAATGGGACACCGACGTGCTGCAACCGGGTGAGTCGGCGACCCACACCTTCACCCGGCCCGGCACCTACTTCTACAACGACTGCGTCTACCCGCAGAGCACCGGGAAGATCGTCGTCACGAAGTGACCGGCGCGTTTCCGGCGGGTGCCGGTGGCCTGGCCACCGGCACCCGCCGTCGTTCACGGGTCAGGCCGCACCGGCGGTCGGGGCGGCGGGCGCCGCTGGCCCGGTGTAGCGGGGCAGGATCGACGGCGGCATCGGCCCCTTGATCCGTCCGCCCTGCTGGGCCTGTTCCCAGGCATGGCTGAGGATTCCCACCGTCCGGCCGAGGACGAACAGGCCGCGGGCCAGTTCCGGGACGAAGCCCAGCTCGGCGTAGATCATCGCGGTGACGCCGTCGACGTTGATCGGAACGGGCCGTGACCGGCCCTGGTTCAGGACCTCCTCGACCGCCAGTCCGGCGTCGACGTACCGGCCGTCGATGGCGCCGGCGCGGCGCGCCTCGTCGAGCAGCGCCAGGATCGGGGCCCGGCGCGGGTCAACCGGGTGGAAGCGGTGCCCGTACCCGGGCAGGTACCGGTCGCCGCGGGCCCGCCACCGGGCGACCACCTTGCCGGCCGCCGCCACCATCGACGTCCCGTCGGCGGTGTCGTGCTCCGCGACGATCTCGTGCAGCAGTTCGACGCACTGCTGTCCGGCCCCGCCGTGTACGTCGCCGAGCAGGTTGACCCCGCTGGCGATCGCGTTGTTCAGCCCCACCCCGCAGGTGGCGGCCATCCGCGCGGTCGCGATCGAGGGAGCCTGCGGGCCGTGGTCGACGGAGGCGACCAGGGCCGCCTCCAGCAGCCGGGCCTGCTGCGGGGTGGGTAGGCCGCCGCGCACCATCAGCCAGATCACCTCGACGAAGCCGCGCTCGGCGAGCAGCTCCTGGATACGGTGACCGCGGAACTCGATCGTCCCGGGTTCGATGTGGCTGATCGCGGTCTGCCACCAGCCGGCGAGGTCCGGCTGTCCGGCCGTACGGTCGTCGGTCATCACCTGGCTCCTTCCGGCAGTGCGCCCCACACGGTCTCGATCCGGTCGTCGTTGTGTTCGCCGAGCAGTGGCGGCGGCCCGGGTGGCCCGTACGCCTCGCCGTCGACCCGTACCCCGTTGCCCATCACGGTGAGCCGCGCGTCGGGCTGGCCGGGGAACGGGACGTGGTGCAGGAACCCCCGGTCGCGCAGGTGGTCCAGGCGAAGCGCCTGGGGCACGGTGAGCACCCGCGCGGCCGGCACGCCCCGTTCGGAGAGCAGCGCCTCCCACTCCTGTGCGCTGCGGGCGAGCAACCCGGCGTTGATCTCGACGTTGAGCTGGTCGCGGTTGCGTTTGCGGATGTCGCGGCTGTGGAAGCGTTCGTCGGTGACCAGGTCGGTCCGGCCGATCAGCTCACAGAGTGTCTCGAACTGCTCCTGCCGGTTGGCGGCGATGTTCAACGGTCCGTCGGCGGCCATGAAGGTGCCGGACGGTGCCGCGGTGAAGTTCTGGTCGCCCATCGGGACCGGTTCCACGCCCGCCCCCAGGTAGTTGCTGACCGCCCAGCCCATCGCGGAGATCGCGGCCTCGAGCATGGACACGTCGAGGTAGGCGCCTTCGCCGGTGCGTTCGCGGCCGGTCAGGGCCGCGGTGACCGCGAACGCGGCCAGCAGCCCGCCGACGGTGTCGGCGACCGGGAACCCGACGCGCAGGGGCGCGGTCTCCGGGGTGCCGGTGACACTCATCATGCCGGACATGCCCTGCACGATCTGGTCGTACGCGGGCCGCTGGCTCAACGGTCCGGTCTGGCCGAAGCCGGAGATGGCGCAGTAGACCAGACGTGGGTTGACCGGGCGCAGCGCCTCCCAGTCCAGGCCGAGGCGGCGCAGCACCCCGGGGCGGAAGTTCTCCACCAGTACGTCGGCCTCACCGACGAGCCGTAGGAACCGGTCCCGGTCGTCGGGGTTCTTCAGGTCGAGTTCGACAGATCGCTTGCCGGCGTTCTGGGCCAGGAAGGACACGCCGAGTCGGGCGTCGTTGAGGGTGCTGTCCGGACCGAGCTGCCGGGCCAGGTCCCCCTCCCCCGGGCGCTCGATCTTGACGACCTCGGCGCCCATCAGCACGAGCTGGTAGGTGCAGTAGGGACCGGCGAGGACGTTGGTGAGGTCCAGGACACGAACGCCATCCAGTGGACGGGCGGTCATCGGCGATCTTCCTCCGGTTGTCGCCGGTGTGGCACCCCCGCGCGGGGGTGCCCCACCGGCTCGGCTTACAGCGGGTTGCGGATGGGATGGTCGAAGCCCTGCGCGGTGAGCGTCCCGGCCGCGGCGTGCAACAGGGCGACGAGTACGGGGATCCGCTCCTGCGGGAAACGGGCGCTGGGGCCGCTGAACGACAGCGACGCGACGACGAGGGCACCGTCCGGTGTGGTCACCGGCACCGCGACCGCGGACAGCCCGGTTTCCCGTTCGCCGTGGCTGACCTGGTAGCCGGCGGCGGTGCCGGCGCCGATCTGGGCGCGGAGCGTCCCGGCGTCGATGGTGCCGGCCGGTGCGCTGGCGACCACCTTGTCGAGGACCTCCGGGGTCGCGTCGCGCAGGAGCACCTTGGCCGACGCGCCGGCCCAGAGCGGCAACTGGTCACCGATGCGAACGACGTGGCGCAGGGCGAGCGGGCTCTCCTCCTGTGCGACGCAGATCCGGTGCAGGCCACGCATGACGTACACGTTGACCGTCTCGCGTTCGGCCGCCACCAGGGAGCGCATCACGTCGCGGGCGGCGGCCGGGATCTCCCAGCTGCGTTGGACCAGGTAGGCCCAGCGCCACAGCCCCGGGCCCGCGGTGTAGCCCTTCGGCGTGGCGGCCAGCAGCTGCGCGGATTCGAGAGTGACGAGCAGTCGCAGCACGGTGGTCTTGGCCAGCCGGGTGCCGCGGACTATCTCGCCGATGGTGCGGGTCTGGTGCTGTTCGTCGAAGAGGGACAGGATCTCCAACGCCCGGTGGACGGCGCGGACGGTGCCCGGATCCTCGTTGGTGGGGCCGGTGGTGGTTGTCATGTGTCCACTGTGCGGTCTGTCCTCCGCGCCGGTGGCCACCGCGCCGGCCGTGTCCGGCCCGGTCTGTCGCGGTCGCGCCATTCACCTGCGCCTTCCTCTTGCGGAAACCGATCTGGCACTTTACGTTAACATCGGTCCGCCAAGCGGTCCAGCTATTCCACCAGGTGGTCCACGGGTGCGGTAGCGGAACAGCACCCGCCGTTCGACCACTCCTCGATGGGAGCATCGATGACTCCGACCAGCGGCAGCACGGACGCCGCCCGCACCGGCACCACCGACGTCCTGGACGTCCCGGCCTACGTCGACGGGGCCTGGCTCGCGACCGGCACCCAGGTGGTGCGTACCGGCCCGTACACCCGGACGGCGGTCAGCCGGGCCCACCAGGCGGACGACGAACTGGTTCGGCGCGCCACCGCCGCCGCCGTCCCGGCCGCCGCCACCGTCGCCGCACAGACCCCCGCCGACCGCGCCGCCGCCCTCGAACGCGCGGCGGTCCTCAGTGCGCAACGACGTGACGAGATCGCCCACCGGCTGGCCCTGGAACTCGGCAAACCGGTACGCGACGGCCGCAACGAGGCCGACCGGGTCGCCGCCACCTTCCGGATCGCCGCCGCCGAAGCCCGCCGACTCGGTGGCGAGATCCTCCCCGCCGAGGGCTGGGAACACGGGCGGGGCACCACCGTCCTGACCCGGCGCAGCCCGGTCGGCGTCGTCCTGGCGATCACCCCGTTCAACGCGCCGGCGAACCTGCTGGCCCACAAGCTCGCCGCCGCGTACGCCGCCGGCAACGCGACGATCGTCAAGGCACCGCCGCAGGCACCGGCCGCCACCGCCGTGGTCGTCGAGATCGCCCTCGATGCCGGGCTGCCGCCGACCGCCGTACAACTCCTGCACGGCGGACCGGAGATCGGCGCCGCGCTCTGCGCCGCCCCGCAGGTCAACGCCGTCGCCTTCACCGGCTCCGCCGCCGCCGGGGCGGCGGTGGCGCGGGCCGCCGGTCCGAAGAGGACCGTTCTGGAACTCGGCGGCAACGCCGCCACCATCGTCGCCCACGACGCCGATGTCGCCGCCGCGGCGGCCGCCTGCGCCCGGACCGGCTACAGCAACTCTGGGCAGAGCTGCGTCTCCGTCCAGCGGGTCTACGTCCACCGGTCCCGGATGGCGGAGTTCCTTCCCGCCTTCACCGAGCAGGTCCGCGCGCTGCGCGTCGGTGACCCCCTCGACCCGGCCACCGACGTCGGTTCGATGGTCGACGACGACGCGGCCCGCCGGGTGGTGGACTGGACCGAGGAGGCGGCCCGCGACGGCGCCGGGATTCCCGTCGCCGGGGTACGCACCCACGCCACGGTCACCCCGACGGTCATCGTCGACCCGCCGACCTCCGCCCGGGTGGTCCGGGAGGAGATCTTCGGCCCGGTCGTCGTCGTACTCGGCTACGACGACCTCGACGACGTCGTCGCCGCCTGCAACGCCAGCCGCTACGGCCTGCAGGCCGGGCTGTTCACCGAGGACGTACGGACCATCTTCCGGCTCTGGCGCGACCTCGAGGTCGGCGGCCTGGTGGTCAACGGCCCCTCCAACCACCGGCTCGACCACATTCCGTTCGGCGGTGTCAAGGATTCCGGCATCGGCCGGGAGTCACCGGCACACATGATCGACGACTTCACCATCACCAAGACGATGCACCTGCGGGGCGTGTCCCTGTGGGGCTGACCGCCGCCGCCCCGGCAGCACCGACCACGACCACCGCCCGGAAGGACAACCCGTGACCACGCAGACCCCGACCGGAACCCGGCCCGCCGCCCCCGCGCCGACCGAGTCGACCACCGGCGCCCGACTCCTGGTCCGGCAACTGGAGTCGTACGGGGTGGAGTACGTCTTCGGGCTGTGCGGGCACACCAACATCGCCTTCCTGGAGGCGCTCGCGCACAGCCCGATCGAGTTCGTGGTGTTCCGCCACGAACAGGCCGCCGCGCACGCCGCGGACGGGTACGCCCGCATCACCGGCCGGCCGGGTGTCGTGCTCACCCACGTCGGACCCGGGATGATGAACGCCGTCACCGGCGTGGCGAGCGCCGCGATGGACTCCGTGCCGCTGGTCTGCATCAGCGGCGACATCCCCTCGTACTACTACGGCCGCCACCCCCACCAGGAGGTCAACCTCCACAACGACGGCGACCAGGCGGCGATCTACCGCCCCTTCGTCAAGCGGGCCTGGACCGTACACCGGCCGGAGGACCTGACCCGGTTCGCCGAACGCGCCTTCTGGACCGCCACCACCGGACGTCCCGGAGCGGTCCTGCTGAACGTGCCGATGGACATGTTCTCCCGGCCGCTGCCGGCAGACACCCCGGTACCGGCGGCCGCCCCGCCACCGGCGCCCCCCGCCGTCACCGACGAACTCGCCGAACGCATCGCCGCCGAACTCGTCCGGGCCGAACGACCGCTGCTCTACATCGGAGGCGGACTGCGCACCGCACCGGGCCGGGCCGCCGTCACCGGCATCGCCGAACACCTGGACGTACCCATCGTGCACTCGCTGATGGGCAAGGGCGCGGTCCCCGACTCCCACCCCCTCCTGCTCGGCATGCCCGGATTCTGGGGCTCCGAACTGACCAACCGGTACACCCGCGAGGCCGACCTGGTGCTGGCCGTCGGCACCCGCTTCGCCGAGACCGACGCCAGCTCGTGGGACGACCGGTACACCTGGCGCATCCCGCCGGCCCGGCTGATCCAGATCGACCTGGACCCGGCCGAGATCGGCCGGAACTACCCGGTCGAGATCGGGGTGGTGGCGGACGCGACCACGGCCCTTTCGGCGATCGGACGGGCGGTCACCCGGCTGGCCACCACCCCGGCGACCCGGCCCGGACTGCGCGAGGAGATCCGGGTCAGCCGGCAGGCGACCTTCGCCCAGGTCCTCGACGCCGCCGGGGACCGGCAGTTGCCGCTACGTCCGCAGCGGATCCTCGCCGACCTGCTGGCCACCCTGCCCGCCGACAGTGTGCTCGTCACCGACGTCGGTTGGAACAAGAACGGCGTCGCCCAGTGCTACCCGCTGCCCGGGGCGGGCCGCTTCATCACCCCCGGCGGTTCGTCGACCATGGGTTTCGGACCCGCGGCGGCGCTCGGCGTACAGGTCGGCGCCCCGGACCGGACCGTGGTCGCGCTCATCGGCGACGGTGGCATGAGCGCGCAGCTCGCCGCGCTGCCCACCGCCGTCGAACGCGGCCTGCCGGTGATCTTCGTGGTGATGAACAACGCCTCCCACGGCACCATCTCGGACCTCCAGGCGGCGAACTACGGAGTCAGCTACGGCTGTGACTTCACCGACCGCGACGGACGCCCGTACACCCCCGACTTCGCCGCGCTCGGCCGGGCCTGCGGCGCCGACGGCTACACCGTGACCAACCCCGACCAACTCGCCGAACACCTGGCCGCGGCGGTCGCCAACCGCCGGCCCGCGGTGATCGACGTACCCATGGTCAACGAGCCGGTGCCCACGCCGGGGCACTGGAACATCAAGGACATCTACCAAGGCGAATTCTCCTGAGCCCGGGGCCGCCGGCCCCGAAGACCGTCCCCCATAGGAGCCACGATGAAGCGCATCGCCACCGCCCTGACCAGCATCCTGGCGCTCGGGGCAGCCGCCACACTCGCCGCCTGCACGGATGCCGGTAAGGACGGCACCGTCACCCTCTCCCTGGCCCACAGCTACGCCAACACCCACCCCCACCACCGCTGCGGCGCCGAGAAGGTCGCCGAGTCCGTCGCCGCCTCCAACACCGGACTCAAGATCGAGGTGTACCCGAACAGCACCCTCGGCGGGCACGCCCAGCGGTTCGCCTCGGTCGTCTCCGGCGACATCGACATCGACCTGCAGGGCGCCTCCGAGATCTCGGCGACGTACGCACCGATCCGCGTCCTCGACGCCGCCTACGTCTTCGACGGCGCCGACCACCTCTTCGGCTTCTTCGAGAGCGGACAGGCCGACGCGCTGCGCGAGGACATGCTCGCCAAGACCGGAACCCGGGTCCTCGACGCCTGGTACTTCGGCATGCGGCACTTCACCGGCAACAAGCCGCTACGCACCCCGGACGACTTCAACGGCGTACGGATGCGCTTCCCGGACACCCCGCAGTTCCTCCAGAACGCCGAGGCGCTGGGCGCCTCCCCCACCTCGGTCGCCTTCGAGGAGGTCTACATCTCCCTGCAGCAGGGGGTCGTCGACGGGCAGGAGAACCCGATCTCGGTCATCTCCTCGCTGAACCTGCCGGAGGTGCAGAGCCACCTCAACCTCACCGGACACATGACCGGCTTCGTCATGCCGGTCATCAACGAGAACGCCTGGCAGGGGCTCACCGACGAGCAGCGCGAGGCGTTGAGTACGGCCATCAGCGAGGCCCGCACCACGGACCGGCAGTGCATCGAGGAAGAGGAGAGCAGCTTCGTCGCCACCTGGCGCGGCGACGGTCGGATGCAGATCGTCGAGCCCGACGTGGCCGCGTTCCGTACCAAGGCGGAGGCGTACTTCCGCACCGCGTTCTCCGGCCAGGACCTGGAACTGTACAACGCCGTCCGGGCCGCCGCCTCCTGACGACCCGGTCCGGGCGGCGGTCGTCGACCGCCGCCCGGCCGGTGTCGCCCTGTTTTTCGAAGGACGTGCACCAATGTCTGACCCCTCGGCCGACGCCGCACCGACCGCCGGTGACGCACCGGAATCCGGCGGCGGCCCTCCGGCCTGGCGCCGGATATCCGGATGGATCGACCGGACCGAACGGTTCCTCGGCGCGACCTTCCTCGCCCTCGTCCTGCTCCTCGTCCTCGTCCAGGTCCTGCAACGGATCACCGTCGGCAGCGGCTGGGCGTGGACCGGCGAGATCGCCAAGTACGGCATGGTCTGGTCCACCTTCATTCTCGCCGGCCACCTGCTCCGCCGTGGGCTGCACCTGCGGCTGGAGGTCATCGACCGGTGGCTCGGTCCACGCGCCGAGCGGCTGGTGACCCGACTCACCGACGCGCTCGTCGCGCTGATCTGCATCGGCCTGACCTGGGCCGGTTACGGGCTGGTCACCGCGCCGTTCGTCGGCGCCGCACCGGCGTCGGGCCTGTCGCTGCGGATCGTCTACCTGATCTCCGTGGTCGGGCTCGGCCTGACCGCCCTGGCCGCCACCGGCCAGGCCCTGTTCGGCCGGCCGGTGGACGACCGGCGGGCGAAGTCCGGCCCCGCGGTCGAAGGAGCGATCTGACCATGGCCATCACACTGCTCGGCATCGCCATCGTCGTGCTGCTGTTCCTTCGGGTACCGGTCGCCTTCGCGATCCTCGGCCCGTGCGTGACGTATCTGCTCGCCACCGGACAGTCGCTCGAACTCGGCCTGCGTACCACCATCAACGGCATCGACAGCTGGCCGCTGCTCGCCGTACCGCTCTTCGTCCTGCTCGGGGTCATCGCCAACCGGGCCGGGATCGCCGAACGGCTCTTCGACTTCGCCATGGCCCTGCTCGGCCGGGTCCGCGGCGGCATGGCGTACGTCAACGTCGGCTCCAGCGTCGGCTTCGCCTGGATGAGCGGATCGGCCCTGGCCGACGCCGCCGCCCTCGGCGCGATCCAGGTGCCGGCGATGCGCAAGCAGGGCTACCCGCAGAACTTCTCCGTCGGACTCACCGGCGCCGCCACCCTCATCTCCCCGGTGATGCCACCGAGCATCCCGGCGGTGGTCTTCGCCTCCGTCGCGGCCGTCTCGACCGGCGCACTGTTCGCCGCCGGGGTGATCCCCGCGCTCCTGATCGCCGCCGGCCTGCTGGTCTACGTGGTGATCTGGTGCCAGCGGCAGACCTTCCTCAAGGCGGGCAGATTCGACGGCCAACTCGTCCGGCGCACCGGGGTCCGGGCCCTCGCGCCCGCGGTGACCCCGATCCTGATCATCGGCGGGATCCTCGGCGGCTTCGTCACCCCCACCGAGGCCGCCGCGGTCGGCTGCCTCTACCTGCTCGTCCTCGGCCTCTGCTACCGCACCATCACCCCACGCCAGCTGCCGTCGATCCTGCGCGAGGCGGCGGTGACGGCCGCCGCGATCATGCTGATCATCGGTTCGACGTCGCTGCTCGGCTGGATCCTCGCCCGGGAGCGCATCCCCGGCATGGTCGCCGAGTGGATGACCGGACTCACCGACGATCCGGTGATCTTCCTGCTCCTGGTCAACGTCATCCTGATCCTGCTCGGCACCATCATGGAGCCCACCTCGGCCCTGGTGCTCAGCGTGCCGATCCTGCTCCCGGTGGCCACCCAGTTCGGCGTCGACCCGATCCACTTCGGAGTGATCGTCGTCCTCAACCTGATGATCGGTCTCATCACCCCGCCGATCGGCCCGGTCGCGTACGTGCTGAGTTCGGTCACCGGAATTCCCGTCGGCGCGGTGTTCCGGGGGCTGCTGCCCTTCCTCATCCCCCTCATCGCCGTCCTGCTCATCGTCACCTTCGCGCCCGGCCTCGTCCTCTGGCTGCCCGGTCTGCTCAACCCCTGACCGTCCGGCCCGGTCCCCCGTCCGGGCCGGTCCACGCCCGGCTCTCTCACCCCCGGCTCGTCCCACCCCCGGAAGGAGCTCCACCGTGAAAGTCTCCCGTCCCGTCACGACGACCCTGCTCGGCGCCGCGCTCGTCCTCGGCCTCGCGCTGACCGCCTCCTCCGCCGCCACCCCGCCGGCGACCGCCAGTGCCGGGAACGGCAACGCCAGCAACGCCCGCAGCGCGCTGGAGGCGGTGTACGACTACGGCGTCTGCCGGGGAACGAACGACCGCTGCTACAACGACTGGGGCAACCGGGCCGACCCGGCCCGGGAGGGACGGGTGCTGCTGTACACCCGTACCGTCGGGCCCCGGCACGCCCACCTCGGCCCCGCGCTGCCCGCCGGCCTCAACCCGGAACTCGGCCCCGGCAACGTCGCCCAGGCCAACCTCGTGAAGTGGCTGGACGAGGCGGGGATCGCGGCCGACTGGACCGAGGACGTCGCCCAACTCAGCTCCGCCGGGCGCCTGCGCCCGTACCACACGGTGATCTTCCTCAGCACCACCCGGGACACCCTCGACGACAACGCGCAGACCGCGCTGATGCAGTACATCCGTGGTGGTGGCGGGTTCGTCGGCATCCACAACGCCTTCGGCACCGAATACCACTGGAAGTGGTACGAGGGTCTGCTCGGCGGCACGAACTTCTACGACCACGGCCGGCACCAGACCGCGACGGTCCACACCGAGTCGAAGCGGGACCCGTCCACCAGCGGACTGCCCAGGACGTGGGAATTCAAGGACGAGTGGTACAACCTCTACCCGGAGCCGAGCCACGTCCAGCCGCTGCTCCGGGTCGACGAGGCGACCATGGCGGAGGGCACCACCGGCAGCCTCGGCCACCCCGGCCACGGCAAGGACCACCTGGTTTCCTGGTGCCACTACTACGACGGTGGCCGCGCCTGGCTCACCACCCTCGGCCACGACGTCGCGGCCTGGACCGACGCCGAACTCGTCGGCGACACCCACTTCCGTCAGCACGTCATGGGCGGGATCCGCAGCACGATGGGCATCACGGCGTTCTGCCAGAAGTGACATACCCGCGGGGTGGACGTCGGCGGTGATCGGTCCGCCGACGTCCACCCCGAAGATCAGGTCACGGAGTACGGCGCCGCACCAGCCGCGCCCGTACCTTTTCGGCGTCTTGATGGCGCACGTTGTCGAGCAGTGTGAGCGCCTCGCGCCAAGCCCTTTCCGCGGCGACGGTATCGCCCAGGCAGGAGTGGGCGTCGCCGAGGTCGGTGAGGATGAGCCCGGCGAGGTGGTCGTCGCCTGCCTGACGAAAGCGGCCCAGGGCTTGGTGATAGCAGGTCAGCGCCTGGTGGTGGTCCCCGAGCCGGTGATGCGAGTAGCCGAGGCTGTGCCAGGCGCTGGCCTGACAGATCGGGTCGTCGACTTCGGCGGCGAGTGTCACCGAGCGCCCGCAGTGTGCGAGCGCGTCGGCGTACTCGCCCAGCAGCGCCTGATACCACCCGACGGCGTTGAGCGCGCGGGCCTGTCCCGGCCTGTCTTCCATCTCGACGCAGATGCCGAGCGCGTGTCGTGCCTGGTCGCGCGCCACGTCCAGCCGGCCTTCCCGCTCGCTGAGCAGAGCCAGACTCAACCAGGTACGTCCCTCCGCGTGCCGGTCGCCGTGCCGCTGAGCAAGTTCGAGTGCCGCACTTAGATGTGTGCGTGCCTGGCCGTAGTGTCCGAGTCTGAGGTGCGCGCGGGCGAGATGCCGGTGGGTGCCGGCCTCTCTGAGTGGTTCGCGCAGCCGCCGGGCGGCGGTGAGTGCCGCCTCCTGGATGGAGGCCAGGTCGTTCCAGTGGCCACGCCGGTCGAGGTAGTCGCCGAGCTTCTCGGCGAGCTGCCAGGTGATCGCGTCCTGGCCGTCGGCGACGGCGATGTCGACGGCGCACAGCAAGGCCGCGTGTTCGGCGGCGAACCAGGCTGAGGCGTCGTCACCGGGATCCCCGGCCACGACGCCGGGCGGTGCCTGGAGCGGAGGCTCGGCCGGGCATGCCGCGGCGTGGGCGGTGTGCAGGTAGTGGTGGAGCAGGCGACGTGTTGCCGCCTCCCGCGCGTCGTCCGGTTCGGTATCGCGGACCAGTTCGGCGGCGTACCAGCGGAGAAGGTCGTGCATGACGTAGCGGTCGGCGCCGCGACGGCTGAGCAGGTTGCCTCGCACCAGTTCGGCGAGCGCCGCACCGGCTTCGGTGACGCTCACCGCGGCGAGGCTCGCGGCGGCCGCGACCGAGATCGGCGTTCCGGGATGCAGGCCGAGCAGCCGGAACAGGCGCGCCGCCGCCACCGTGAGGGCCTGGTAGGACCAGGAGAACACGGCCCGGGTATCGCTTCGCAGGTCGTCGCCGGTCAGCGCGTCGAGGCGGGCCGCGCTCAGCTCCGCGGCGAGGGCTTGCAGTGGGGTGTGCGGGTTGGTGGCGGCCCGCGCCGCGGCCACACCGAGTGCCAGTGGCAGGCCGGCGCAGAGTCCGACGATTGTGGCGGTCGCGGCGGGCTCGGCTTCGGCGCGGCCGTCGCCGACGCGCGTGGCGAACACGATGTGGGCGGCTGCGTGCGGGAGCGGGCCGAGGGTGATCGGGAGCGCACCGTCGAGGGCCACCAAGCCGGTGAGCCGGTTGCGGCTGGTGACTACCACCGTGCACGTGGCCGTCGCGGGGAGCAGCGGGCGCACGTGGGCACTGTCGTAGGCGTTGTCGAGCAGGATCGACACCCGTCGCCCGGTCAGCGCGCTGCGATAAAGTGCCGCGGCGGCGTCCTCACTTCCGGGCACCTGCGAATCCGGCACACCGAGCGCGGACAGGAACGACCGCAGGGCATGCGCGGCCGTCACGGTGCGGCCGCTCGGGTCGAATCCCCGAAGGTCCACATAGAGCTGCCCGTCCGGGTACAGGTCAGCGGTCCGGTGCGCCCAATGCGCCGCCAGGGTGGTCTTGCCGACGCCCGCGGCACCGTCGATCACGGCGATCGCCACGACGCCCGCCGCCTTGGCGCCGTCGATCAGCCCCTCAAGGCGCGCCAGTTCCTCGACACGGCCGGTGAAGTGCCGGGGCGGGGCGGGAGTTGGCGAAGCGCCGGCCGGGCGGAAAGGGGAACTGTCCGGCGGCCGTTGCGCCGGTGCTCGTCGATCCGATCCCGGGCGGTAGCCAGCGCGCCCTGCTCCGCCGAGGTCGCGCCGAGCAGGCGTACCAGCGCGTCGAGGCGGTCGGTGGGGGCGAGCGTGTGCCCGGTGAAGTATTCGGCGACGGCCGTGGTGGACCATCCGGTACGCGAAGCGATCTCCCGGTAGGTCAGCTCGCGATCCCGGCGGTGCCGGGCGTGTCTGCGGCGCAGGGCGCGCAGAAGCGCTGCCATCTGGCTGGTCGTGACGGCGACCGCCGCCCTGCCCAGAAGCTGCTCCTCGGGGCCCTGTCCCATCGCCGCTCTCGCCATAGACGCCGGTGCCGGCAGCTTACCCGGACGGCCGGTGGCGGTGGAAGGCGTTCGCCGGTGTTCGCTGATGTTCGTCGATCGACGGAGTACCGAGCCTTCGGATGGTCATCCGGGCCACCATGCCAGCGGGATCGCTTCGTTTGGAGGTATCTATGAACGTGTTGCCGGCAAGATGGCTCGCACGCGTGGCCGTCGGGCTGCTCATGGCCGCGGGCACGGTCTTCGCGGTGAGCCCGGTGACCGCGGCGGCGGCGCCCGCAAGCGTGGCGCCGCCGCCTGGTTGCACCACGTCGGGCGTGCCGGACGGGATGGTGGGCTGCCTCCGGCTCGGGGTGAGCGCGCCTGCCTCCGTCCGTACGACCGCCGCACCCGCGGCGGTTCCGGCGGGGTGCGGCAATGGCAATTGGGTCAACATGTCGCGCTTCGTGATGTGCAAGTCGGGTGGTGGCCTGTACCAGGTGATTGTGGCGCAGGGCGGCAGCGTCGTGGGCGAGATCTACTTCAACTACTCAAGCATGGTGACGCTGCAAGCCAGAGACCTGCGGTGGACGCAGTCCTTCGAGTACTCCCCGGTCCGCGCCTGGGGTGTGCTCGGCACGCCGACGCTCTGGTCGGTACCCGATTGCATGTTCTATTGCAGCATCGTGGGTGGCAACCCGCCGACCGGCAGCGCGCTCAGCGTCCTATCCGGTTCGGCGACCTTCACCTCGCCGCGGTTGCCCGGCCAGTACTGGGGTTCGAGGTCGGACTGGGGATTCTGGTTCGTCAACCCGGCGACGGTCAACCAGGTGACCACCACGTTGTGGACCAACTACCCAGGTCACCGCTGCGACGACGCGCTTCCGGGTGGCACCGCGGGCTGCGCCAATCAGGACTTCGTCCCGACCCTCGACGTCCCCGAAAGCCGCTATCCCATGTACGCCTCGCACATCAGGCATGCCATCCGCACCACCAACCTGCCGTCGCAGCTCACCCGAACGACCAACAGCGCCGTGATCGACGCCAACCGGAATACCTCCTGCCCCACGGGCCCGAGCTACCCGCGCCCGGCCGGCTACACCTGCGACGAGTACCCCTTCGCCTCCACCGCGCAGGGCGCCGCCGCCAATCCCGCCGGGTTCACCTTCAACTTCAACACCAACCGGTTGGGAAGGCTCCTCTGCCAGGTGCCTTGGCTGACCGAACACCGCAGCACCACCAACCGTGGCCACAGCGTGTGCATGATCCCCACGGCAGAGAACAGCCTGGGCGGCTCCGACCTGCAGTCGTTCTTCCTCGACAACAGGGTCATCGACCGGGACAACTTCAACGTGCGCGCCTAGTCGGCAGATTGCCATGGACGGTTGGTATCCGTACGGATACCAACCGCCAGGACTTTGTCGATCCAGACTATGGGGAACGGTGCGCCCTCAAGGAATATCCCGAGCACGCCAGAGCGACCGACGGTGCCGCCACCTGTCGGGTGCTCTTTCGCCGTACGCGCGAAAGCCCCAACCTGCTCGGCGTACAGCTACTGTCCGTCGCGCCGAACGGATCACGCCGCCTCGATGATCTCGGCGAACGGAGCATGTCTGTGTGGGAGCACATGGTGCGCCGGAGCCGTTGCAATGGAAGGGGCCGCCGGGTCATCTGGCCCGGCGGCCGCTGCTGTCACCCGTGCTAGTTCGACCAGGTGAATCCCGCCAGGTTCGATGCCCCCTGAGCCTGCTCCAGGCCGAAGAGGGCGACCACCCCGGCGGCGACCAGGAGGACAGCGAAGGACATGACCATGCTTCGCAGGCGCACGATGACCTCCAATACGAAATTCGATTTTGGGAAGGGTATCAATCATTCGTCGGCCCGGGCGCCCTGCAGCGACTTCGCGTATTCGAACCGCACTCGGCATCACCGGACGGCGGAGCAACGGCGGCCAACGACACGGTCGGATATTCGTGGCCGACAATCAGGTGAATCGTTCGGCACCGGTGACGCGAAGCAGGTCGATCGCGGAGGGTGCGGAGGTGTCGGGCGCCTGGTGGGTCAGACGGCGGTGAGCAGTGCGTCGAGCGGCCGGGGCAGGGTGCCAAGGTCGACCGCCGCCTCGACGAGCAGCCGCGCGTAGCGCAGCTTGCGACGCGCGCCGCTGCCCAGGAACCGCCGCATCTGCGCCTCGGGCTGCCGGCCGCGCCAGGCGGGCTGGCTCTGCAGCGAGCGGAACGACCCGAGGTCGCCCTGGGCGTCGAAGAGTTGCTCCACCCGCGCGGCGCCCACGGCGCGGAGCAGTTCGTCCTCCAGATCGTCGACGCAGACGTGGAACCCGAGGTTCTCCATGTCCGCGCGGGTGGGTGTCGTGCCGGTCCGGGCGGCGACGCCGCGCCGGAACAGCTCCTCCTCCCGCAGGTCGCACAGTCCGGCGATGCGCATCCCGGCGCTCAGCGGTCCCGGCATCGTCAGGAAGCGGCCGATCGCGTGTGCCCCGCCGATCGGAAGGATCACGATCCGCTCCGCCTCGAGGTCCCGGCCGCGGCACACGGCGGCCGCCTCCAGCGCGATCTGGTCGCTGATGCCCTCGACCAGCACCACGGCCGCGGCGTCGCCGACCTTCGCCAGGGCACGGGCCGTCGCCACGGGTGTGGCGTCGGGGCCACCGGCGTGGCCGTCGGACTGTCGGGGAGTGGTGACATCCATGGCGGTTCCGGTGGGCGTGTCGGCTCGTCGGGTCGCGGCCATGCCGCAATCATCGGTGCTGTACACATCCGCTGACCAGGGATTTAGAGTTCGCTTGACAGGCAAGTCACCGCTTGCATATAACTGTGCGGGTGGACGCGAACCCCGACCTGTTCAGGGCCATCGGTGATGCGACGCGACGCACCATCCTGGACGAGCTGACCGACAAGGACGGTCAGACGCTGTTCGAGATCTGTGGCCGGCTGACCATGAAGCACGGCCTGGCCTCCTCGCGGCAGGCCATCTCGCAGCACCTCGCGGTGCTCGAACAGGCCGGCCTGGTGCACACCCGGCGGCAGGGCCGTTACAAGTTCCATCACATCGACACCGGCCCGCTGCGCTCGATCGTCGAGCGGTGGCCCATCAACCGAGAGGAACCCAACCCGTGATTCGCATCAACATCACCAGCGTATTCGTCGACGACCAGGCCAAGGCACTTGCCTTCTACACCGAGAAGCTGGGATTCATCAAGAAGACCGACGTACCCGCCGGCGACGCCCGCTGGCTCACCGTGGTCTCCCCGGCCAACCCGGACGGTGTCGAACTGCTGCTCGAGCCGGACGGCCACCCGGCGGCGGGCCCGTTCAAGAGTGCCCTGGTCGCCGACGGCATCCCGTTCACCCAGTTCGCCGTCGACGACGTGTACGCCGAGGTCGAACGACTCAAGGGGCTGGGCGTCGAATTCACCCAGGAGGCGACCGACCTGGGGCCGGTGGTCACCGCCGTCTTCGACGACACCTGCGGCAACCTGATCCAGCTCGCCGCCATGAAATAGTCGCGGCGCAGGCGGAACCCGGCGGAATAGTGATATCGAACGAGCGGTTGGTGCCGGTTGTGACGAATTCCGAACTGAGCCCGACCGACTGGGTTCGCAGGCAGACCGAGCAGATACTCACGCAGGGCACGACCGATGGCGTGTTGATCCTGGACCGTCCGGTGGTGCTGGTGACGACGACCGGCGCGAAAACGGGTGCGAAGCGCTACGTCCCCGTCATGCGGGTCGAGCGCGACGGCTGGTACGCGATGGTCGCGTCCAAGGGCGGCAGCGTCGACCACCCCGCCTGGTATCACAACGTGAAGGCAAACCCGGCTCTCACGCTTCAGGACGGCACGGCGATCGGCCCGTACGTCGCCCGCGAGGTGGCCGGGCCCGAGCGCGACGAATGGTGGGAGCTCGCCGTCGCGGCCTTCCCCCCGTACGCCGAGTACCAGACCAAGACCGAGCGCCTGATCCCCGTCTTCGTCCTCGAGCCGGCCGACTGATCCGTACCGACGGCCCGTCGCGGCGGCCCCTTCCGGCACTCGGGACGGGCCGCCGGCACGTTCCGGCGCTTCGGGCCCGCCCCGGGCCGCTCTGAAGACACCCAAACTCCCCATGATCACCTGCCGCCGGCGGCCGTCGGCGGCAGAGATCAGGATCCCGACAGGACGTATCTGCCGCACCGGTTCCGCCGTCCTTCCTGCCGAGCGCCGGGCCCCCGCCCGACGCCGTGCACGAGGAGGTTCCGGGTTGCGAAGGATCGCGGTGGGGTGGCTGGCGGCGTTGACCGTCGCGGGCTCGATGCTGGTGGGCGCGCCGGCGACGGCACAGCCGGCGCTGGACGGCGCGGCGTTGGAGCGGTTGAAGGTCCGGCTGGACCGGGCGGCAAGCGTGCCGGCCGGGGTGACCGGCTGGTACACGGACGTGGACGGGCGGACGCTGGTCGTACAGACCCTGCCTGGTACGAGCGCGACCGCCACGCGGTTCGCGCAGGACAACGGGGTGCCGCCGACCGCGGTACGGGTCGTCGAGGCCGCCGGACGCCCAGAGCAGCAGTCGGAGCGCCTGCCCGCCGGCAACGAGTTCCTGATCGGCGGAGCCGCCTGCTCGACCGGGTTCGCCGTGACGGAGAACCTCAGCGGGGACGCCGGATTCGCCACCGCCGGGCACTGCGCTCTCGAGACGCCGCCCGGGGCGCTCACCGCGAAGGGGCGGCCGCTGGGTGTCTGGGGCGGCTACTCCTTCCCGTCCAGCGACATGGCCTGGGTGCGGACGTACACCGACTGGCGGCCGGTCGCCGAGGTGGCCGGCCTCGGCCCGGTCAACGGCGACGAACCGGCGGACGAGGGCACCACGGTCTGCCGTACCGGCCGCACGACCGGCGTGCGGTGCGGGACCATCCTGGCCAAGAACGCCACCATCATCTACCCCGGCCGCGACGGCGGCCCCGACAAGGTGGTCACCGGCCTGACCATCACCGACGCCTGCTCCGAGCCGGGCGACTCCGGCGGCCCGTACGTCGCCGGTGACCAGGCCCAGGGCGTCCTCTCCGGCGGCCTGAACCTGCCCTGCGGCCATTCCGGCGACCGGTCGTACTTCCAGCCGATCCGGCCGATCCTGCACACCTTCGGCCTCACCTTGACCCGCTACTGGCAGGGCTGGACCGAGGTGCCCGGCGGGCAGCTCATCGACTCGGCCCCGGCGGTGACGAACTTCGCCGGCGGCGAGTACGTCTTCGCCCGCCGCGCCGACGGCCAGATCGTCCACGCCGGCCGCACCGGCACCCACTGGTCGGGCTGGACCACGGTGCCCGGCGGCCGCACCACCCCCAGCGCGCCGGCGGTCACCGTCCACAACAACATGCTGTACGTCTTCGTCCGCGACGACGCCGGCCGCATCCACGTCAACACGGCCACCCGTACGGCGTGGTCCGGCTGGGTCGAGGTACCCGGCGGTGGCACGACTCCGAGTGCCCCGGCCGCCGCGGTCGTCGACGGTGAGCTGCACCTGATCGTGCGGGCCGGCAACGGCAAGCTGGTCGAGAACGTCCACGGCCCGTCCGGCTGGTCCGGCTGGAGTGTGCTGCCGGGCAACGGCCTCACCTCCGACGCGCCCGCCGTGACCGAGTACGACGGCACGCTGCGCCTGGCGGTGCACTCCGACAACGGCAGCATCTACCTCAACACGTACTCCGACGGCGCCTGGACCGGCTGGGTCCCGGTGTCCGGCAACGGCTGGACCGCAAGTTCGCTCGGTCTGGCCAGTTACGACGGTCTGCTGCGCGTCTTCGCCCGGGGCGGCAACGACCGCCTGTTCACCCTCACCTCCGACGGCACGACCTTCAACCGGTGGATCGAACTGTCCGGCAACGGCGCGACCCCGAGCGGCCCGGCCGCCAACGTGTACGACGGCGAACTGCACCTGTTCGCCCGCGGGCTGAACAACCGGGTCTACGTCAACACCGGCCGGGCCTGACGCCCGCCGGCCGCCATCAGGCGGGGACCGTCGCCCCCGGTAGTTGATTTTGGACATATATGCACCAGACAAGATCAATACAACCGGCGCATACGGCAACTGTGAACGCGCGCGAAAGAATCATCACCGAGGGCGACGGGACGGGCCCGAAGCGGAACACTCCCGAATCGGGGCGGTCGGTCGACCGCTCCGATTCGGGAGGAGGAGACCGCACATGATCGGATCACAATCCTCGACGGGGCGTGCGATGCCGCATCGTGCCCTTGTCACGGCGGGCGTCGCCGTACTCGTCGCCGCGTCGCTCGCCGGCCCGGCAACGGCAGCACCGCCGGCGGTCGACAGCCGGCCCACCACCGCCGGCGCGGGGCCGGTCGGCGCCGTACCCGGTGGGTTCGCCACCTGGTCGGAACTGATCGACGTCCAGACCCGGCTCAACACCGCGGCGGAGCGGATCGCCTCGGCCAGGAACACCGGATTCGCGGGGATCGTGGCCGCTCCGGAGAACCGCGAACTACGGGTCTACTGGAAGGGTGACGCCGGCGCCACGGTGGGCTCGCTGATCACCGACCTGAACCGCACCGTCCCGGTGCGACTGCTGCCGGCCCGCTTCTCCGCGGCCGAGTTGGCCGGCGCGGCCCGCGGTCTCGCCGCCGTACCGAACGTCGTCAACGTCGTCCCGAAGGTCGACGGAAGCGGCATCCAGCTGACCGTCACCGGCGACACCACGCGGGCCAGCACTGCGCCGGCCGTACGTGCGTCTGCCGTCCCGGTCTCCGTCGTGACCGGAGGGAGGCCGGTCGCCACCCGTGACCGGCAGGCCGACAACCTCTACTACTACGGCGGGGCCCGGTTCCGGTCGCCGGTCGGCGCGTGCAGCACCGGCTTCGCGATCTACGTGGCCGGTGCCCCGCAACTGCTCACCGCCGGCCACTGCGGCGAGAACAGCCAGATGGTGACCACCGGCGCCGGCGTCACCATGGGCAGCATCCACAGCAAGAACGTCTGCCAGGACACCGGAATCATCAGCGCCGGCTCCTGGGGGCGGGTCTTCACCGGCGACCCCTACTCGGGCACCGGCGTGGGGATCGGTGGGACCGCCGGCAGCTTCGTCGGCAACTGGGTCGTCACCAGCGGAGCCACCAGCGGCGAGCACAGCGGCATCCAGGTCACCGCGGTCGGCCTGTTCCTCGCCATCGGCGGCATCCCGTGCCCCAGCGTCGGACCGCTGGTCCAGGCCCGGCAGACCGGTGGCCAGTGCGCCGTCGCGCCCGGTGACAGCGGCGGCCCGGTGATCGCCTACCGGACCGACGGCAGGGCCAACGCCGTGGGCACCATCACCGCCGGCTCGGATCCCGTCCCGAACAGCGCCTGCCCCGGCACCATCCACACCCCGGGCTACAACTACGTGTACTACGTCCCGATCATCAACTCGGTGCGGAGTTACGGCGCATCGATCATCACCAGCTGACCCGCGCGGACCCGCCGACCGGGCCGGCGCCCCCGGTCGGCGCCGCGGCACTCCGGGTACGGCGTCAGATCGCGCACCGGCGGCCGGACACCAGCCTGGTGTCCGAAAGTCCGGCGGCATCGGTGATGGTCACCCGTATCACGAAGAACGAGCCGGGAATGCAGTTGCCTGAGCCGAGCGTCACGTGCGCCACCGGGTCGGTCTGGGAGCTGGAGATCCACCCACCGGACACCGCGTTCCACTGGCCGACCGCCGGGTCCGTACCTCCAGTCCACCGAGCCTCGCAGGAGAGCAGGTAGGTGCTGCCCGGGAAGCAGTAGGCCGACGTGATCACCGGCCCGGCCGAGGCAACGGCGGACGGCGGGGCGGGCGCCGCCGCCGATGGTGCGCCGGCCAGGACGACGGCCGAGGCCGCCGTCGCCACGACGCACAGCGACAGGAAACGCGTCACGGACCACGAGCGCATTGATCGATCTCCTTTTCGGTGGCGAGACTGCGACGGCGACCCGGATGGGATCCCGATGGGGATGGAATTGCGGTCGGTTCCAGAAAACGTGCAGCGAGGACAGCTATTTCTACGGGACCAGGTTCACGGTCCAGACATCCGCACGAAGGTCGACTCCACGCAAACCCAGGGTGCGGTCACCGATTCTCTGGTTGTACAAGCAGGAGTCGAACGGGGACGTGTTCGGAACATGGATGATCTGAAGGTCGCCGGCCCAGAACGCGCCGTCCGCCGCTTCGGCGAAGAAGTACGCCCAACGGCCATCGGTGTTCAGGACATGGACCGACTGCCCCAGGTCGATGCTCCACCAGCCACGCGTTCCCCACAGCCCCAGGTTGGCGCAGGTTCCCGGACTGTAGTACGAGATGCAGAGCCTGATCCGGGGACCGTAGCTGTTGCGGAAGTGCAGCTGTCGTACGACGTTGGTGACCGCGCCGCCACCAGGCTCGCCGCCGAACCGCGCCTTCGGGGCCATGCCGGGCGAGACGCTCTCGCCGTGCGGTCCGGCGAGTTCCGTCCCCTGCTGCTGCCGGAGCACGACGCCGCGTGCGGGCGGATCGTCGTACGCCCCGACCGGGTCGGGCATCCGGACGCCGCCGTCCACGCCGGATCCGGCGCTGGCGGCGCCCGGGATGAGGATGCCACCCACCCCGAGGCCGAGCAGCGCGCCCGCGCGAAGGATCGATCGCCGATTGATCGGCTCCTGGTCGGAGTGATTCACAGATGCTCCTCGAATCGGTCGAAGAATTCGATTGATCGTCGGCTCGTCCGGAAACACGGATGTCGCCCGACCACACGGAGCATCCATCGGCATTCATAAATCTGTCAAGCATGCACATCGAATCGAATAATGATCCTATGAACGATCACCGAAATGACCTTGCGCGGTCGCCGACGCGCTCGACGCCGTCGACGGGCTCGGCACCCCGGTCCGGATCGAGCACGCCATGATCCGTGGTATACACCAGGGATGCCGCACGGCGGCCCTGGGCGTGGCCGGAAGGCGGGCGCGCTGCGGAGCGGCGCCGCCGCGGACCTGGTCGAGCCGGACCGGGACCCGGTGGGCAGCGATCCTGCGCGGATCACCGGGATCAGGGTCACCGGCACCTGGTGTGCCGGCCGGCGTACCGCATGACCGGCACCGACCGCGGCGCCGGGACGCGGCGGCCATGAGCCGCCGGGCCACCGGCGCCGGGTGGCCGGCGAGCGGTCAGCCGGTGCTACAGGAGACCGTCGGCCAGGTCCAGTTGCCGTTGTGCCGGATGGTGACGCCCCAGTTGTTGCCGTTGCCATTTGGCCTGGCGGTCAGCACCTGGGCGCTGGGATAGCTGGCGCTGACGTTCCAGGTCGCGATGATTCCGGCGGGTGACGGGACCGTCATCGTCACGGTCCAGTTGCTGGAGCCGGTCACCGCGACGTTGAGGTTGTAGCGGTCGCTCCACTGCTGGCCGGCGGACAGCGTCGCGGTGCAGCCACCACCACCACCGCCTCCGCCTCCACCGCCGCCGAGCGTGATGTTGGAGCTTCCGCTGCTCTGGTAGCCCTCGGTCGCGAGAATCATGTAGTCGTGGCCGCCCAGGTTCATGCCGTTGCGGGCCCATGCGTCGAAGTGGTTGCCGGAGGTGATCGTTCCGCCCGTCCTCTTCGACTGCCGGACGCTCCAGTACTGCGGGAAGGTCCTGGTGCCCTCGATGGAGGGGGCGTTGTAGCGCATCGTCTCGTAGATGTCGTACGTACCGCCGTCGCTGGTGACCGTGCCCTTGTACGTACCCGTGGGCCGGTACGTGCCCCAGTTGTCGACCACGTAGTACTCCACGAGCGGGTTCCTCGTCCAGCCGTAGAGGGTCAGATAGGCGTTGCCGGACGGGTTGAAGCTGCCCGAGTAGGACACGCTCCTCCGTCCGCCGGTGCTCCAGCCCTTACCCGCGACGAAGTTCCCGGTGTTTCGCCACGAGGTGCTGTAATTTCCACCGGCTCCCAGTTCCATGGAGACCGTGCCGGGACTGTCGGTCCAGAACGAGTAGAAGTAGCCGTCGTGGGTGCCGGTCTGGTTCGAGGTCACGGCCGCGTGGGCGGTGCCGGGCAGCGTGATCGCGGCGGCGACCAGCGCCAGCGCGCCGGCGCTGGCGATGAGTCGCCCGATGAGCCCGCGTCTGCGGCTTTTCGGTCGGACGGTGGTGTCGTTCATTGGGGTGTTCCCTTCTCGCGGGACGGCTGGTGGGAACCAGACAGCGTGATCCGGCCCTGCGGACGGTCGGCGGCCAGGGTCCGGCCACCGCGCATGGGCGGGCATCACGGTTGGGGTTGACCGGTCGTCATGCGTCCGATGACCGGAGGGCCAGGTAACAACAGGCGCTCGATCGATGGCACCCGATGCACTTGGGTGCCCCGAGTATCGATCCGCTATCGGCTCCCCGTCAACAACTTCCGGAAATGCCGCAGGAGCGCTCTCCTGACCAGGCCGACATCCGTCGGCTTCCACACCTGGCCACCGTCATGAGAGGCGGGTCGAGCGGTCTCCGAGCCACAGGTGGGCGCGAGTTCGATGATCAGGCTCGGAGTCACTGGCACCGAAACTTCCGGACCCTTCCGGACTCCTTCCGGAAGCCCGTATGGGAAGGCGGCAGCGATCTCGGCCTGGAAGCGTCCGGCCAGCCGGTCAGGTCGGGGGCGCCCGCGACAGCGCGGCCGTACCCGGGGATCTGGCCGACGTTTCCTACGCTGCGGGCAGCGCGGCCGGGACCACCGGCCCGGTGCGCTGTCGTGGAGGGTGCGAACCGTGTGGATCAGGGCGAGGAGCGCCGGCTCACCGTTCGGTAGGCGCCGGGGCCGGCCGGGTCGGTGGATCGTACTGCGGTTGCTGCGACGCGGCCTGCGCCACGGTGCGCGACGCGGATTCGGCTGGCGCCGGTAGCCGCTGCCCGCCCGGTGGGTCCGCCCTACCTGCCGGTCAGTCCGCCAGGCCCGCGGCGAACGGCATGGACCGCCACTGCTCGATGAGCGGCCGGATAGCATCCACCAGCAGGGGCAGTTGCGGCGCGAGTGCCAGACTGGCAATGCCCCGCAGCATCCCGACGGCGGTCACGAAGCTCAGAACGTCCTCGTCCAGCTCCCGCATGCCCTTGCGTCGTGCTTCGCGGTTGTAGGCGGCTTCACAGTCGGGGCCGAGGCCGGCGATGTCCCACTCGACCGGCCCCAGTGTCACCATCTCGAAGTCGGCGTACAGATGCCCGTCCACCGCGGGAAAGATGTTCACGGCCGGAGAGTCGCCGTGGATGGGCTGGAGTTCGATTCCCGGAAACGTCTTTTCGAACGTGGTGCGTGAGCGCACGACAGGTTCCAGGATCCGCCATTCGCGGCGCGCGCGGTCCAGGTCGGCCGGGTCGATGAGGTCGCGGCGGTCTTCGAGCAGTGCGAGGCTGTCTTCGATGAACCGGGGTTCGGCCGCGGACAGGAACGACAGCTCGCCCGGATAGTCGCGCATGGCGGCGTGCAGGTCGGCGACGAGGCCGGCGTTCGCCACGTAGTCGGGCTCCTCGTCCGAACTCTTCTCGACGAACTGCCAGAACGTCATCGAGAGTCCGTCGACCTGAACGGGCTCGGGTGGCACGAGCGGGCTGGGCGGGATGACGGGAGTCCCCCGGGCCGCGAGCCACCGCGCCATGTTCAGCTCCGCCTGCTGCCGGCCCGCCTGGCTGGCGAGGTCCGCGTAGTGCGGTAGCACGGTGAGGACCCGGGCCACGACGGGCGATGGTGCAAGGTGGACGACGACGGAGAACACGTCGTAGAGCACCTTGGCGTCGGTCACGGTGAGTCCGAGACCACGCCCCGCGCGGACAGCGGCTTCGACGGCACGCGCGGCACGGTCGGCGATCTGCTCCGGCGTCATGAACGCACCCATGGCGCGATTGTTCCAGACGAGCACTGCCGTGCTTCGTCGGGGCGATTCCGTTCGGCGGCTCGCGCGATCGGCCGGGCGCGTGAAAACGGCGTCAAGAATTGCCGCCGGAGCGTCATCGTCGCGTTATGGCCCCTGTCGGTCCGCGCGACACCGGCGTACCTCTTGTTTGCGCGACCCGGAGCGGGCGCGAAGCGAGTCCGGCAAGAGGAGTCAGCGTGCCTGACGTGGTGTTCGTGCTGTTGACGGTGGGGCTGTTCGCGGCTCTCGCCTTCGTGGTGCGGGGTGTGGAGAAACTGTGAGCGTCGTCAACTCCGTCGGCCTGGTGCTGGCGATCGGCCTGGCGGTGTTCCTGGTGGCCGCCCTGCTGTTCCCGGAACGTTTCTGATGAACACGACGACAGCCGGCACCGTTTTCGTGTTGTCGTTGGTGGCGGCACTGGTTGCCGTCTACCGCCCGTTCGGCGACTATCTGCACCGTGTGGTCCGCGATAGCCGGCAGTCCCGGGTCGAGCGGGGGATCTACCGGGTGGTCGGGGTGGACCCGGCGGCCGGGCAGTCGTGGGGCGTCTACGCCCGCAGCCTGCTGGCGTTCTCGGCCGTGTCGATCCTGTTCCTGTACGCGTTCCAGCGGCTGCAGAACCATCTGTGGCTGTCGCTGGGCTTCGATCCCGTGATCCCCCACGGGGCGTGGAACACCGCGGTGTCGTTCGTGACCAACACGAACTGGCAGTGGTATTCGGGTGAGTCGACGATGGGTCACCTGGTGCAGATGGCCGGTCTGGCGGTGCAGAACTTCGTCTCCGCCGCCGTGGGTATCGCGGTCGCGGTCGCCCTGCTCCGTGGCTTCGCCCGTAGCCGTACCGGTGAACTCGGCAACTTCTGGGTCGACCTGACCCGGATCACCCTGCGGATCCTGCTGCCGGTCTCGGTCGTCGGCGCCCTGGCGCTGATGCTCGGCGGTGTGGTGCAGAACCTGTCCGGCGGCACCGAGGTGACCACCCTGACCGGCGGTACCCAGTTCGTCCCGGGCGGCCCGGTCGCCGGCCAGGAGGTCATCAAGGAGTTGGGTACGAACGGCGGCGGCTTCTACAACGCCAACAGCGCCCACCCGTTCGAGAACCCGACCCCCTGGACCAACTGGCTGCAGATCTTCCTGATCCTGCTGATCCCGTTCAGCATGCCCCGGGTCTTCGGCCGCATGGTGGGCCAGCACCGGCAGGGGTACGCGATCGTGGCGGTCATGGCGATCCTCGCCCTGGCCAGCGTCACCCTCACCAACGTCTTCGAACTGGCCGGCCACGGCACGGTGCCGCAGGCGGTCGGGGCGGCGCTGGAGGGCAAGGAGACCCGGTTCGGGGTGTCGAACTCGGCGACCTTCGCCGCGGCGACGACACTGACCTCCACCGGGGCGGTGAACTCGTTCCACGACTCGTACACCGCCCTGGGCGGCATGGTCCCGCTGGTCAACATGATGCTCGGTGAGGTCGCCCCCGGCGGTGTCGGTGCCGGCCTGTACGGCATCCTCGTCCTGGCCGTGATCACCGTCTTCGTCGCCGGGCTGATGGTCGGCCGCACCCCCGAGTACGTCGGCAAGAAGATCGGCCCCCGGGAGATCAAGCTCGCCTCGCTGTACTTTCTGGTCACGCCCGCGCTGGTGCTGATCGGCACCGCCGCCGCCTTCGCCACCGGCAACAACGCCACGGCGCTGAACGTCGGCCCGCACGGCCTGACCGAGGTGCTCTACGCCTTCACCTCGGCGAGCAACAACAACGGCTCCGCGTTCGCCGGGATCACCGTCAGCACGCCGTGGTGGAACACCGCGCTGGGGCTGTGCATGCTCCTCGGCCGGTTCCTGCCGATCATCCTGGTGCTGGCGCTGGCCGGCTCGCTGGCCCGTCAGCAGCCGACGCCCGCCTCCGAGGGCACCCTGCCGACCCACCGGCCGCTGTTCGTCGGGATGGTCGCCGGGGTCACGGTGATCCTCGTCGCGCTGACCTTCCTGCCCGCCCTAGCGCTCGGCCCGCTGGCCGAAGGGCTGTGACCACCATGGGAGAGAGGCACATGACCATGACCGCGCCGGCTCCGCACAGCGCCGGCGGCCCCGGCACACCGGCCACCCGGGGCAGCCGCGTCGGCGGCGGCCTGCTGGACCCGCGGCAACTGCTCCGATCGTTGCCCGACGCGCTGCGCAAGCTCGACCCGCGCACGTTGTGGCGCAACCCGGTGATGCTCGTCGTCGAGATCGGCGCGGTGTTCACCACCGTGCTCGCCGTCACCGACCCGTCGGTGTTCGCGTGGGCGATCACCGGCTGGCTGTGGCTGACCGTCGTCTTCGCCAACCTCGCCGAGGCCGTCGCCGAGGGGCGCGGCAAAGCCCAGGCCGCGACGCTGCGACAGGCGAAGAAGGACACCGTCGCCACCCGACTGGTCGGCTGGCGGCCCGGTCAGCCGGCAGACCGGTACCGCGACGAGGCGGTGCCCGCACCCGACCTGCGGCCGGGCGACATCGTCCTGGTCGAGGCCGGTCAGATCATCCCCGGTGACGGCGACGTGGCGGAGGGCATCGCCAGTGTCGACGAGTCGGCGATCACCGGCGAGTCCGCGCCGGTGATCCGGGAGTCGGGCGGCGACCGGAGCGCGGTCACCGGCGGTACCCGGGTGCTGTCCGACCGGATCGTCGTCAGGATCACCCAGCGGACCGGGGAGAGTTTCATCGACCGGATGATCGCCCTGGTAGAGGGCGCCAACCGGCAGAAGACCCCGAACGAGATCGCGCTGAACATCCTGCTCGCGGCGCTCACCATCATCTTCCTGCTGGCCGTGGTCACCCTCCAGCCGCTGGCGATCTTCGCCAAGGACTACCAGGCCGCCGCCCCCGACACCCGGGCGATCACCGATGGCGGCGTCACCGGCATCGTGCTCGTCTCCCTGCTGGTCTGCCTGATCCCGACCACCATCGGCGCGCTGCTGTCGGCGATCGGCATCGCCGGCATGGACCGCCTCGTCCAGCGCAACGTGCTGGCGACGAGCGGCCGGGCCGTGGAGGCCGCCGGCGACGTGAACACCCTGCTGCTGGACAAGACCGGCACGATCACCCTGGGCAATCGGCAGGCCGCCGAGTTCCTGCCGGTCGAAGGCGTCGATCCGGCGGCCGTCGCGGACGCCGCACAGCTGTCCAGCCTGGCGGACGAGACACCGGAGGGTCGCTCGGTGGTGGTGCTGGCCAAGAACGGGTTCGGGCTACGTGAGCGGGAGCCCGGCCTGATGCCACACGCCACCTTCGTACCGTTCACCGCCCAGACCCGGATGAGCGGCGTCGACCTCGCCGCTGCCGACGGCGCCGGTCGACGGATCCGCAAGGGTGCCGCCGCCGCGGTGATGAAGTGGGTACGCGACAACGGCGGCCACCCGACCGGTCAGGTCGGCGAACTCGTCGACGCGATCAGTGGCACCGGCGGCACCCCGCTGGTCGTCGCCGAACACGTCGACGGTGAACCGGCCCGGGCACTGGGCGTGATCCACCTCAAGGACGTGGTCAAGGCCGGCATGCGGGAGCGGTTCGACGAGATGCGCCGGATGGGCATCCGCACCATCATGATCACCGGCGACAATCCGCGTACGGCGAAGGCGATCGCCGACGAGGCGGGCGTCGACGACTTCCTCGCCGAGGCGACTCCGGAGGACAAGCTCGCCCTGATCCGTAAGGAGCAGGAGGACGGGCGGCTGGTCGCGATGACCGGCGACGGCACCAACGACGCCCCCGCCCTGGCCCAGGCCGACGTCGGGGTGGCGATGAACACCGGTACGTCGGCCGCCAAGGAGGCCGGCAACATGGTCGACCTCGACTCCGACCCGACGAAACTCATCGAGATCGTCGAGATCGGCAAGCAACTGTTGATCACCCGCGGCGCGCTGACCACGTTCTCGATCGCCAACGACGTCGCGAAGTACTTCGCGATCATCCCGGCGATCTTCGCCGGCATCTACCCGGGCCTGGACGCGCTCAACATCATGCGGCTGGCCGGTCCCGAATCGGCGATCCTCGCCGCGGTGATCTTCAACGCGGTCGTGATCATCGTGCTGATCCCGCTCGCCCTGCGCGGCGTACGGTACCGGCCGGCCGGCGCCTCCCAACTGCTCGGCCGCAACCTCTGGCGGTACGGCCTCGGCGGCCTCGTCGTGCCGTTCGTCGGAATCAAGCTCATCGACCTGCTCGTCCAGTTCATTCCGGGGATCTCGTGATGCGCCTTCCCAACTGGCTCGCCCAACACCTGGCCGCCCTGCGGGCCGTACTCGTCTTCACCGTCCTGCTCGGCATCGCCTACCCGCTGGCCCTGGTCGCCGCCGGCCGGATCCCCGGCCTCGACGGCCGGGCCGACGGGTCGCTGATCAGCGCGGACGGGCAGACCGTCGGCAGCGCGTTGATCGGGCAGTCGTTCACCGACGCCGACGGCAACCCCGTACCGCGCTACTTCCAGTCCCGTCCCTCGGCCGCCGGCGACGGATACGACCCGACCGCCACCGCCGCCAGCAACCTCGGACCGGAAAGCGTCGTCGACACCCATGCCACCGACCCGCGGGAGTCCGCCCGGAGCCTGCTCAGCCAGGTCTGCGCCCGCAGCCTGGCGGTCGGTGCACGTGACGGCGTCGACGGGCGGCGGCCGTACTGCACCGCCGACGGGGTCGGCGCCGTGCTCGCCGTCTTCCGCGCCGACGGGCTCACCGGCCCGGCCACCCGCGTCGTCAGCGTCAACCAGGTCGCGCCCGCCACCCCGTTCCTGGCCGTTTACGAGGGGTCGCCGTGGAGCTGGCGCGGCCGGGCCACGACTACGTCGCCGAGGGCGGCCTCGTCACCCCGATCCGCGGCGACGCCCCCGCCGAACCGGCCGTTCCCGCCGACGCCGTCACCGCCAGCGGCAGCGGCCTCGACCCGCACATCTCCCCCGCGTACGCGCAGATCCAGGTGGCCCGGGTCGCACGCGAGCGCGGCGTGGACCCGGCCCGGGTCCGGCACCTGGTCGCCGAGCACACCAGCGGCCGGGGGCTGGGGTTCATCGGCGAGCCTGCGGTCCACGTACTGGCCCTCAACCTCGCCCTCGACCAGCGGTTCCCCGTGTCCTGACCGGCCGGGCCGGCGGGTGGGTCGCCCGCCGGCTCCGGTCGTCCACCGGCGGCCGGACACGAGAGAGGATGGTGGCGTGCCAAAGGGTGAACTGCGCATCTACCTCGGCGCCGCGCCCGGCGTCGGCAAGACGTACACGATGCTCGAGGAAGCCCAGCGGCGCGCCGGGCGCGGCACCGATGTCGTGATCGGCCTGGTGGAAACCCACGGCCGCCGCCACACCGCGGCCATGATCGGCGACCTGGAGGTCGTGCCGCGCCGCACCGTCACCCACCGGGGCGTCGAGTTCACCGAGATGGACCTCGACGCGGTCCTCGCCCGCCGCCCCGAGGTCGCCGTCGTCGACGAACTGGCCCACACCAACGTGCCCGGCTCCGGCAACGAGAAACGCTGGCAGGACATCCAGCGGCTGCGCGACGCCGGCATCACCGTCCTGTCCACGGTCAACATCCAACACCTGGAGTCGCTCAACGACGTCGTCGCGCAGATCACCGGCACCACCCAGCGCGAAACCGTCCCCGACGCGATCGTCCGCGCCGCCGAGCAGGTCGAACTCGTCGACATGACGCCCGAGGCGCTGCGCCAGCGGATGGCACACGGCAACATCTACCGCCCCGACCGGATCGACGCCGCGCTCGGCAACTACTTCCGGATCGGCAACCTGACCGCGCTGCGCGAACTCGCCCTGCTCTGGCTCGCCGACAAGGTCGACGACCAGCTCGACGCCTACCGCGCCCAGCACGGCATCTCCGACACCTGGGAGGCCCGGGAACGGGTCGTGGTCGCCCTGACCGGCGGACCGGAGGGCGCGACGTTGATCCGGCGGGCCGCCCGCGTCGCCGCCCGCAGCAAGGGCGCCGACCTGCTGGCGGTCCACGTGTCACGCAGCGACGGCCTCGCCGGCGCCGACCCGGCCCAGCTCGCCCGCCAGCGGGTCCTGGTCGAGAGTCTCGGCGGCACCTACCACCAGGTCCTCGGCACCGACATCCCGGCCGCGCTGCTCGACTTCGCCCGCGGCGTCAACGCCACCCAACTCGTGCTCGGGGCGAGCCGGCGGGGCCGCTTCGCACAGATCCTGTCCCGCGGCGTCGGGGTCACCACCACGGCACTGTCCGGGCCGATCGACGTACACCTGGTGACCCACCCCGAAGCCGGGCGGGGACGGCTGGCCGCACAGGTGCCGGCGGCGCTGTCCCGACGGCGCCGCCTGCTCGGCTTCGCCCTCGCCGGTGTCGGCATGCCGCTGCTCACCCTGCTGCTGACGGTGCTGCCCGACCTCACCCTGACCAACGACATCCTGATCTTCCTGGCGGCGGTCGTCGGGGTGGCCCTAGTCGGCGGACTGTGGCCGGCACTCGTCGCCGCGTTCGGCGGATCCCTCCTGCTCAACTTCTACTTCACCTCGCCGTACCACACGCTGACCATCGCCGAGGCGGACAACCTGCTGGCCCTGGCCGTCTTCGTCGGGATCGCCGTGGCGGTCAGCGGAGTCGTCGACGTCGCGGCGCGACGCACCCGGGAAGCCGCCCGGGCATCCGCCGAGGCGCAGACCCTGGCCACCGTCGCCGGCAACGTCCTGCGCGGCGAACGTCCCCTGCCGGCCCTGCTCGACCGGCTCCGCGAGACGTTCGCGCTGCGTGCCGTCAGCGTCCTCGAACTCGCCACCGACGCCGAGGGCCGCCCCGGCCGGGCCCGGGAGGAACAGGCGTGGCAAATCGTGGCCGCCGTCGGCGACGCACCGGCGGGCATCCCGGGCGCCGGCGAGACGGTGGTGCCGGTCGACGACCGGCTCACCGTCGTACTGTCCGGCCGGCGGCTGGCCGCCGCCGACCGACGCGTCGTCGAGGCGTTCGCCGCCCAGGCCGCCGTCGCGCTGCGGCAGGAACGCCTCGCCGAGGAGGCGGCCACGGCCCGGCCGCTGGCCGAGGCCGACCGGATGCGTACGGCGTTGCTCGCCGCGGTCAGCCACGACCTGCGTACGCCGCTCGCCTCGGCCAAGGCGGCGGTGTCCAGCCTGCGCAGCCCCGAGATCGAGTTCGACGCCGACGACCGCGACGAACTGCTGGCCACCGCCGACGAATCCCTCGACCGGCTGCACCGGCTCGTCGCCAACCTGCTCGACATGAGCCGCCTCCAGGCCGGCGTACTCGGCGTCACCACGACCGCCATCGGGCTGGAGGACGCCGTACCCCGGGCCCTCGACGAACTCGGCCCCGCCGCCGACGACGTCACCACCGACATACCCGCCAACCTGCCGGCGGCGCTCGCCGACCCCGGCCTGCTGGAACGGGTACTGGTCAACGTCATCGCCAACGCCCTGCGGTTCAGCCGACCCGGACGGCCGCCGACCATCACCGCCAGCGCCCACGCCGGCCAGGTGGAACTCCGGGTGATCGACACCGGGCCGGGCATCCCGGAGACCGAGTGGGAACACGTCTTCCTGCCGTTCCAACGGCTCGGCGACCGCGACAACACCAGCGGAATCGGCCTCGGCCTCGCCCTGTCCCGGGGAATGGTGGAGGCGATGGGTGGCAGCATCACCCCGGAACCCACCCCGGGCGGCGGCCTGACAATGGTCATCCACCTACCGGCCGCCAGCACCGGAATCGAGGGGCCGGAATGACCCGCATCCTGGTCGTCGACGACGAACCGCAGATCCTGCGCGCCCTGCGCATCAACCTGCGGGCCCACCGCTACGACGTCGAGGTCGCCGACAGCGGGACGGCCGCGCTGCGGGCCGCCGCCAGCCACCCACCCGACCTGGTCGTACTCGACCTCGGCCTGCCCGACCTCGACGGCGTCGAGGTCATCCAGGGACTGCGCGGCTGGACCTCGGCGCCGATCATCGTCCTGTCCGGCCGGGTCGGCAGCCACGACAAGGTCGCCGCACTCGACGCCGGCGCCGACGACTACGTCACCAAGCCCTTCGGCGTCGACGAACTCCTCGCCCGCATCCGTGCGGTCACCCGCCGCCTCGCCGCGATCCCGGGCGAGCCGGGGGCGCCGCCGGCCGCCGCCACGCACCGGATCGGACCGCACACCGTCGACCTCGCCGACCATGTGGTCACCCGGGACGACGGCACCGAGGTCAAGCTCACCCCCACCCAGTGGGCGATGCTCGAACTGCTGCTACGGCATCCCGGCAAGCTCGTCAGCCAGCGTCAACTGCTGCACGACGTGTGGGGGCCGGAATACCACAACGAGACCAACTACCTGCGCCAGTACATGGCCCAACTGCGCCGCAAACTCGAGGACGACCCGGCCCGCCCCCGACACCTGATCACCGAGCCCGGAATGGGCTACCGCTACCGTCCATGAAGGACGGCCGTTCGATGACTGGATCCGGGAGTCGCTGACATCGCCCTCAGTAGCCGATGGACTCGAGCCATCTCCGGGCAGCCGCCTTCTCCTGCTGCCGCGTTGTCGGCCAGTCTGCTATCCAATCCGCGAGTTTGCGAAGGCCGGCAAGATCCCGGAATCCGCTCACCCGGACGGTGCCGATCGCGGACTCCCCCGCCGTACCACAGACGATGACGTCTCCGGCCAGCGACAGCATGGCGAACTCCGGCACACCGAAGCCGACGCCGAGGGCGGCGGCGGAGCCTGCGCCCATGATGTCCCAGGATTCGGCCAGCTTGACGCGCGCCCACCACCAGTCGGTCACCTCCTCGTCGACCTCGATCTCGACGGCGACGAGGAATTCCAGATCGTCACCGAAGAGGCCGCCTTCACGGGAGAGATCGAGCCAGCCCTCGTTCGCTCTGGCGACGAAGTCCGGAGTATCGCTGTCGACGACCGATCTCGGCCATTTGCCGGACGTCGGCGGATATCCCTGAGCAAGATTGGCGAGCGTCGGCGGGATGAGCGGGCATTCCAGACTCATCATCCCCAGGAAGACCAGGCCGCCGGGAGCGAGTCGCTCAGCGTGGCCCATTACTCAACCCTCTGCTTCGCCGGGGAAATTAGCCGATCTGACCAGTGTCGCCTTCCGCATTATCGCCCCTGTCGCAGGGCTTGCCCTGGAACAGCCGTCAGGTCCGCGAACCGCAGCTGACGGAATGTGACAGATCGCAATACGGCGACAGCTGCCGTAGGCAGCTCGTCGAACCCAGCAGCGACCACGGGAGCCGCCACCAACCTGTACGGGCCGGCACTGAAGTCGGCATCAAATGCGTACAGCCCACGTTCGGCGACCAGCCTCCAGGTGTTGACATATTGCGGGGCCAACTCTGGCGCGAAGCGCACCGCGGTTGTGGCCCGGCGTGCCAGGATAGCCTCGATTGCCTTCGCATGTGCAGCTGTGTCTCGCAGGAACTCATCCGGGGCATATCCACCTCCAGCAGTGCTGAACAGGGCCACCTGGCCGCCTGCGTCGCAACCAAGCCAGTCATGTTCGGCACCCAGGATCTCGTCTGCAGACTTCGCACTCATACCGAACCTTCCGGCGTCCACGACAGGACTCGTCAAGAAGCCACCCGACAGGCCAACAACCGCAGCACTTAAGGAAATCTGATGCACTCGACCGGCTCGCGAACCAGTGCGGGCGAGTCTGCGCCGCAACCTCGGGCAGGTACGAGCGGAACACCTTCGTCGAACCGGCGGTGGCCCGTAAGCGACTCACGCCGACTAGGACCAATGCCAGCTTCGGCCAGGAGCAGCCGGCTTGGACAAGGAGACGATCGCGGCCAGGGCCACCTGGTCATCAGCCCGCCGCTTCCCGCCGCCCTCTGGCCGGGGCGGCGGGATCGGGATCAACGGCTGCCTGGCCCACCAGAAGTCGTCCGGAGCCCAGGTCCACCCATGTTGTCCACATCGACCATATACGCAAAGAGGATGGCAAGCCGGACCACGCCCCACCATCTTGAATGAGCCCCATAGCTAGATACTCTTAAGCCACCGATACACTTCGGCGACGTCCACAGGATGAAAAGCATCGCTCGTCACAATCCACTCGGCAAACCGGCGGAAGGTCGCCGAACGACTCGGTTCCTTCAGTGTGAAAATGCTGATCTCAGACTCCCCCGTGGTTCCGCAGGACAGCACTGATCCATCCAACGAAAGCATGCGAAACTCGGGGCGACCCCACGCACTCCCAAGCAAGTCCGCAGCACCTATTCCCACGATGTCCCACGAGTCCTGTAGTTCCACGCAGGTCCACTGCCAAGGACCATCTTCCCCTGAGGCAGACGCTAGTAGGAACCTTCGGCCATCCTCGCTAAAAAGGCCAGCCTCAACCGACATCCGATACCAGTCGGCATTCACCCTGTCAACCAGAAGTGGATCTGCAATATCTCTCGTCGATTCGGCCCAGCGCTCCCCAAGCGGGCAGCTAGGCGCTTGACTTGTGACAATGGGAGGAATGAGCCATCCTGGATCTTCACATCCCTCCAACATTAGGAGCCCCGCAGCGACAGCCGATTCTCTGAAGATCAATTCCCTAGCTCCAACCGGGCGGCGGCTGCACGTACCTCTGAGGAAGTCGCGCATAGCCGTACCCAATCACATTCTTATAGTTATGCCCGAGGACAAAACCGACAGCCCCGTCACTACGCACAAGCACACGGGTTTTCGTGGTTGCGGAACCTACACCCGTAAAGATCGTCGCAGCGTACCACGGACTACTCTTATTACCATTCGCCTTATACCAGTCACGCCCCGCGCTCGTGACCCTTTGAGTAACGGCGCCCGATTCGATACCGTTCACCGTGAGATGAACCTCCTTAGGAGTCTCCGACCACCTCTGCCTTCCATCAGCAATTCGCTGCTCTACCACGTCAGGGTGATACGGATCCCCTTTTAGAGCTGGAGAGCTTCCGCAGTTATGGACCAGAACAGGCGCATCACCGGCCGACACATAGTACGTGTGAACGTCCGCGACGGTGAGATTATAGACGGTAGCGATCTCTTTGTACGCAGCGGTACCGACGACGCGAACCCGACCTCCATCGGGCGCCAGCAACTCATCACCAGATCGCAGATCAATGGCGTCACGCCAGGCGCCTTGACTTGCCACCCAGAACGGATGATCGCCGGTGGCGATCAGAATCTCGTCTCGCTCTTGAGCCTCACCAGCGTCGGTAATAATCTTCACAAGGCTCTTGATGCCGTCACCGACGATAACCGCAGCAACGGGCTTGGCGACCGTAACGCCGGCTTCGGGATCGGTGGCAAGGACCTCATCACCGACAGCCAGGGCCGCGATCGGTTTCGTTGTTCCGTCGGCCATCAGGACGAGCGTCGCGGGCAGAAAACTGTTATCGCAGCCGGGTGACTTGATTCCGGCTCGGCCTCCTGCCGCGAGTGACGCGCCGGCTATTGCGCCCTTGGTCCAGCTTTCGGCGGCTCCTTCCCAGTCGCCGTTAGCTATGTGTCCCCATGTACCGAGCAGCCCGGCGTACGCGTCATACACTCCCACAACTGGGCTGACGAGTGCCGTGACGTAGTTGGTTCCGAGGGTGATGGCGGCTTCGGTGGCGAAGTCGGTGATGGTCATGCGACCGTCGAGGACGGCTTGTCCGTTGTTAATGGTCGATGTCCAACCGTCTACAACGGTGTTGAATGCCGCAACGAATGGGTCGTAAATGGCCTGCTTGGCGCCGGAGTAGATCCCGCTGCCGATTTTCTGCCACCAGGGCTTGTTGTTGTTTTTGTTGGTGTCGGTGACGGTGGTCGGCCCTCCACCTTCACCGCCGCCGCCCGTTGGCTTGTCTCCCGACGGCGGCGGTCCGCCGCCGTCGCGTGTCGGAGAATCGTGTTTGAGGCCAGTGGGGTCGCTGTACGTGGTGGGGTTGTTGTTGCTGTAGGCGTAGCCGTGCCACTGCTGGGGGTCGGCGTGGTCGATGATGGGGTCGACCGAGATGAACCGGCCGATGGTCGGGTCGTAGTGGCGGGCGCCGATGTGGGTGAGGCCGGTGTCGTCCTTGATGCCGCCGACGAAGCCCTTGTCCATGACGGTGGGCCAGGTGCCGGTGGTAGTGCCGCGTTCCTCGCCGAAGGGCAGGGTTCGGCGGCGACTGGCGTTCAGGGTGTTCTTGTCGACGGTGGCTTCGGCGGTGCCGTGGTGGTCGGCGGCGAGCCAGTTCAGGTTTCCGCTGTTGTCGCGGACGGCGATGGTGCCGGCGGCGCTGCTGTAGTAGCGGGTGGCCGTGGCCGTGGCGGAGTTATCCTTGCGGACTTCGGTGCCGCCGGGGAGGTAGAGGGTGGCGCCGTCGGGGTCACGGCGGATGAGCCTGTTGCCGTCGGCGTCGTAGAGGTAGGTGGTGTCGTCGGCACCCTCGGTGACGGTGTCGAGCTTCCCCTCGTTGTTCCAGGTGAGGGTTTGGGTGCCGGTGGGACCGGGTCGGCTGGTGGTGTTGCCCGCCGCGTCGTAGGTGTAGGTCTTCGTTGCCGGGTTGGGGCCGGTGGTGGTGATGCTGGTGACGGCGTGTGGTTTCGATCCGGCGGGCCCGCCCGGGGTGGGGTGTTGGTAGGTGTGGACGGTGTTGGTGGTGGCGTGGCGGGTTTCGGTGAGCCGGTTGCCGGTGTCGTCGTAGGTGTAGGAGTGCCAGTAAGGTGCCGGTCCGCCGAGCCCGGCGACGGTGCGGGTGGCGTCGCAGTCGTTGCTGGACGGGGTCCAGGCGTTGCTGAGCCGGCGCAGGTGGTCGTAGGTGTAGCACTGGGTGTCGGCGGCGCCGCCGACCGGCGTGTCGGCAATCTTGGTCAGGTTGCCGGCGTCGTCGTACGTGTAGGCGAAGTCGAAGACCGGTGGCTTGGCGTGGGGTGTGGCGGTGGAGGTGGTACGGCGGCCGGTTGCTTCGTCGAAGTCGTCGACGAGTACGAGAGGTGAACTGCTGCCGCCGAGTCGTTGTTCGATGACCTGACCGAGCTTGTTGTAGGTGATGCCGGTGTAGACCTGGATGTGGGTCGTCGATACCACACCGTTGTCGAGGCCGACGTCGTTGTAGCCGTGGACGAGGTTTTCGCTGGCGAGGCCCGCGGCCGCGGGCAGGCTGCTGGTGGCCGGGGCTCCGTTGGGCCGGTAGGTGACGCCGGTCGTGTAGGTGCAGGGGGTGAGGGTGCCGGCGGCGCACAGCCCTGCCTCGGAGGCGGGAATGGTGACGCTGCTGCCGGTGGGTCGGCCCGCCGCGTCGTAGCCGTTCACTCGTGTGGTGTAGGCGTTTGTCGAGCCGGCGGGTTCGTAGCGGATGGATTCGGTGAGCTTGCCGACGCCGTTGGTGAGGGTGTCGTAGACCCATTCGGCGCGCTTGGGGCCGGTGGTGGAGCCGTCACGCAGGCTGGTCGGCCGGCCGAGCGCGTCGTAGGTGTAGGCGAGGGTGACGTTGCGGGCGTCGGTACGGGTGACGGGTTGCCCGGCCGCGTCGTAGCTGGTGGTGTTGACGCCCTGGTCGGGGTCTTCCTCGCTGACCTGCCGCCCGAGTTGGTCGTAGGTGTAGCGCCAGGTGTTGCCGGCGGCGTCGGTCATGGCGACCAGTTCGTCGCGGCGGCTGTAGGCGTAGCTGATGGAGGTGTAGGTGCTGGGATCGTTGCTGCCGGCGGCGGCCGGATTCTTGTACTGGCGAAGTTCGGTGGTACGGCCGAGGGCGTCGACGATTGCGGTGGTGGCAGTGCCACCGTCGGGTGGGGTGACGGTCGTGCGGTCGCCGTGGTGGGTGGTGACGGTGCGCCACTTCTCGGTGAGGTTCGTCTTGAAGATGGCGTTGGTGAGCCGGCCCGCACCGTCGTAGACGTTTTCGGTATGCGCGGGTACGGCGGGAGTGCCGACACCGCCGACGAGGGTGGTGTCCGGCGCGTTGCCGCTCTTGTCGTAGTAGGGGACGGAGGCCCACTCGACCAGGCCACGGGAGTCGTAGACGGTGTCGGTGATGATTCGTCCGCCGCCAGGTGCCTGGGTCTGGCTCTGCCGTTCGCGTAGCAGGCCGTCGTAGAGGGTGATCGAGGTGAAGTACGTGGGGGTGACCGACGGGGTGAGCTGTTTACTGATGACGGCGGTCGGCTGCGTGGTGCGGGGCAGGTAGGTGAACTCGGCATTCGGGGCGTTGGGGAAGGTGGCCTTCGCCCGGCCGGGGCCCCAGACCTTGAGTAGCCGGCCGAGGCCGTCGTAGGTCATGTCGGTGCGGGACCCGTTCTCGCCGACGATCGTCGCGGGCAGTTTCCAGGCCGGGACCATGGTCGTGGTGGCGGTGTGGCCGGCCGCGTTGGTGACCTCGACGGTGGTGACCGGGCCGCTGGTCGACGGCGTGAAATCGGTGGACGTGACCCGGCCGAGAGCGTCGTAGGCATCGGTGGCCCGGCCGTTGGCGTCGTACTCGGTGCGGGCGCTGGTCGTCCACACGGGGGTGGTGCCGGACCAGGAAGAGATGTTCTCGACCTTGGCGACGATGCCCCGTTCGGGCAGGTCGGCGTTCCAGTTGTTGTCGACGTCGTCGTAGGTGGTTCGCGTCGAGGCGATCATGTCGCCGGGCAGTGCCGGGGTGGCGGCGCAGTTGACACCGACACGCTCGGTCCGCTTGACCTTGTCGAGCATCCAGTTGTTGGCGTTGCGGGCGTACCAGGTCCGGGTGCAGACATCGTCGCTGGCTGTGGCTTCGTCGCCGAATTCGTCGGTCTGGGTGGGAAGGTTGTCGCTGTTGAAGGTCGTGACGGTCTTCGTCCAGCGGGTGCTGCCGTCGGCGAGCTTGGTTCGGGTACGGGTGGTGCCGGTGTTGGTCATCCAGGCGTTCAGCGGCCCGGCGGTGGCGTTCGGGCCCTGCCGCACCGGGGTGTAGATGGTGCCGCTGATCCAGGGGCCGTCGTGTCCGAGCAGGGTCGTCTGCTCGCGCAGCATGCCGGAGTAGGCGTCGTGGTCCTCGATGCTGGTGCCCTGCGAGTCGGTGATCCACACGTCGCGGGTGCCGGAGAGTTGCTTGTCGCCGTCCATGCCGCGCAGGTAGAGGTACTCGGTGGCGGACTGGACTCCGGATTCCAGGCCGGTGCGGACCCGGACCCGGCTGTAGCCCCGGTAGTCGCCCCAGGTGCGCTTTGCCGGCTCGACGAGTTCGGAGTCGTCGTAGCGCCAGGCCGGAGTGTCGAGGTAGTCGTAGTTGGTCTGTTCGTGGGTGAAGCCGCCGGTGTTGTCGTAGACGTCGACCCGGGTCACGACGTACTTGTGGAACCAGTCCAGCGTCGGTTCTTCACCTGGTGGCGCGTAGTACTGCGGGAAGCACCGCTTGGTGTTGGTGTGCGGGGTGGGCCGGTTGCTGCGGGTGCATTCGGTGGGCGAGTAGCTGACGGCGATCTGGGCGCCGGCCTCGGTGGTGATGGTGTTGATCCGGTAGCGGAACAGGTTGGAGCGGCCGTCCTGGGGGCCGTCGACCCGGTTGGCCAGTGCTTCGGAGCCGGGGTCGAAAACGATCTCGGGGTCGGACACCTCGTTCCCGCCGGCGGTGGTGACCTTGCCGGTGCGGGTGATGCCGGCAAGCCACATCGGCTCGCCCTCGTTGCCCCCGGCCTGGAGATAGGTGTGGCGCAGGCTCCACGACTCGACGTCGTGGTAGGTGTCGCCGCTGCCGGAGTAGACCTGGCTGCGGATCGTGGCCAGTCGTTTACTGGTCCAGAACGTGGGCGCGGTCTGGGTGGTGCAGGGGGCGGCGGAGCAGTACTGGTCCCACGGGGTGTCGACCCACGACGCGGCGACCGGGTTCGAGCCCGACCAGCAGTTGGTGACGCAGCGGTCCGCGACGTCGAAGACGACCCGGGCGGCGGCACGGGTGCTCGACGGCGCGTCGGCCCGGTTGCCGTACTCGACGCGGGTCAGGTGGCCGCCGCGGTCGTAGGTGGTGCGCTTGTTGACGTCGTCCTCGCGTGCGTAGGCGCCGGTCTCCCGCTCGTAGAAGTAGGTCATGGTGTTGCCGTGCGGGTCCACGACGTAGTCGAGGTTCCACCGCCAGGCCTGCGTGCGGCGCGATCCGGGGAAGTTGCCGGCGGTGTAGCCGGGCTCGTTCGGGTGGTTGCCGTACACCGGCAGCGTCCACACCGATTTGGTGGCCGCCGAGCCGCTGGCCCCGCCAGGTCCGGTGTTGCGGCCGAAGAAGTACTGGGTGCCGTCGATCGTGGTGATCTTCCAGTACTCGCCGTCGTCGTCGCCGTTGGCGAAGGAGGTGTTCTTGAGCAGTTCGATCTTCGAACCGTCGTCGCTGACGCCCTTCCACGTGTTGCCCGTGGACTTGACCAGTTCGGTCGCCCGGCCGTTGAGCGACATCGTGGCGTTACCGTCCGGCTTGCCCCAGCACTGGTCGCCGCCATGGTAGGAGGTGTTGTTCGGGGTGACGCCGCCGACCGCGGTCTTGTCCAGGTCGCACGGCTTGTACTTGCGCTCGACGTAGCCGGGCCACATCTCCCAGCCGTCACCGAGCCACGAGCCCTGGGTGTTGGTGCCGCCGGTTCGGCCGTCGACCGAGCCCGAGGAGTACGACATCTGCAGTGTCGGCTCCGGCCCGCCGACACCGGGCACGACCCGGATCGTGTTGGACCAGGAGAAGTCGCCGGTCTGCTGCGACACCTGCCACTTGCCCGCCGCGGAGAGGCTGGTGGCGGTGTAGTCGCCGTTGTCACCCGAGGCGCTCGACGTCAGCGCCACCGCGGACGCCCCGGTCGCGGACAGCGGCACCACCGCGGACACCGTCGACGACGCCAGGTCGTTGGTGCTGTCCAGCGGCGTGCCGTCGGGAAGGGTGACCAGCCGCAACCGGCTGGCCCAGGCGCCACCGTACGCTCTGGCGAACTTGCTGTAGTCGACCGCCACGGCCACCGCGCCGCCGGCCCGCATGCCGTCGGCCCGACCGACCCTCAGTACGACCCCGGACACCCCGGCGCGGGCGGCGCTCGCCCGGTCCGCGACCTCGACCGTCACCTTGCCGACCGGCACGGACGGCGTGCCGTCGACCGCGCGCTGGCCGGCCTGCTCCGAAACCTCGGAGACCCACACCGGCAGGTCGCCGGCTTTCGCGCCCATGGCATCCGCACCGCGGGCACGGGCCGCACCGGCGACGTCGACGGTCGCGGTGCCGGGGGTGGGCCAGTCGACCTGCGGCGTCTTGTGGACCTCGCGGTCACCGGCAGTCCACACCGGTCGGACCTTGTGGTCGACCGGCGCCACCGCCACACCTGTGACGTCCCTGCCCTCGGGTGCCCGCCACTGCGAGCCCGGCTCCGCCGAACCCGGTGTGCCGACCAGCAGGGTGGCGGCAACCCCAACCGCGACGGCGCCACCGATTCGGCGGCTGATCCGTCCCACTCGTCGCATCACCGTCGCGGTAAACAGCGGCTTACTGGCCACAACGTCCACGAGATTCCTTCCACTGGTCGAGCCGCAGTGAAGACACGGGCAGGCGGTCACATGGCCGCGTGAAGCAGGATGTCCCAGTCGGTCCACACCGACTGGGCGGCGTAGACGTGGTCGAGGTCGCCGGTCCAGCCCTGGGTGGGGGTGCCGTTCCAGGCGCGGCCGATGGCGAAGTCGCCGGTGGCCGACCAGGCGCCGGTGTAGGCGGCCTGTGCGGTGCTGCCGCCGAAGTCGGGTGGTCCGTTGACGAAGAGTTTGATCAGGCCGGCGGTGGGGTCGTAGATGCCGACGAGGCTGACCCAGTCGCCGGGGCGACGTAGTCGGTGGTGCAGGCGGTGGTTTCGGTCGGGGTGGCCGAGTCGGAGCCGGTGAGGGTGAAGCACCAGGCGGGGTCGGGCTCGGTGTCGCTGTTGAGGTCGAGGTCGTTGCGGAACCCGAGGCGGAACATCGAGGTGTTGACGCCGTCCTGGGAGATGGCGGTGCGGGACTGTTCGGTGTCGGTGATCCGGGCCCAGACGGCGACGGTGAACCCGGCGGGGGCGGTGGTGTTCAGTACCGGCGAGGCGGTGGTCAGGTGGCCGGTGCCGTCGAGAGTGACGGCGCCGGCGCCGACCCGGCCCGGGCTGGTCCAGGACACGCCGGTGCCGCTGAGGGCTGCCGGGCGGGTGTCGGGAACCGAGGCTGCGGTGCTGCCGGTGTTGTCGTCCAGGTGCCAGTGCCAGGCGCCGCTGCTCGGAGCGACCAGGAACCGGTAGATCTTCGGGTCCGAGCTGACTCCGACGGAGTTGCGGGACTGTACGGACAGGACGTTGAGGCCGTCGCGGGTCGGGGTGATCGATTCGACGGTGCTGGTGCCGATGACCTCGCGTACGGACAGGTCGTCCCAGTAGACGGTTTTGCCGGAGCCGACGTTGAAGCCGTTGTAGAGGCGGATGAACGCTTCGGTCGCCGTCGACGGGATGGTCATGGCGACGGAGAGTCGCTGCCATCCGTCGGTGACGGAGGCTTTCGGTGAGGCGACCTCGGTGAAGGTCGTGCCGACCTTGTAGGTGGCGATCAGGCGCAGGCCGCGGGTGGCGCCGGTGGAGCCGGGCGGGTTGAGGCCGGTCGCGGCCGGGACGTAGATCCAGCCGCTGATCGCGTACCGTTTCCCGGCCTGCATGCCGACGCGCATGCCGCCGTAGTCGCCGCCGAGGGTGGCGTAGGTGTCACCCGTCGCGCCACCAGCGTTGCCACCCGACGCCAGCGGGGTGACCGACAGTGAGTCGGTGGAGCCGTGGCCGAGGCTGGTGTTGCGGGCCAGGTTGACGTTGACCGGGTCGAAGCCGGTCACGCCGGTGGAGATCTGCTGCTGGTTGGCCGACAGTTGCTCGGCCTGCGGGGTGCCCGCCGCCACCGTCACCGCGTCGCCGCCGTTGAGTTGGTAGACGTACTCGGTGACGCTCGAGGCGCCGTTCGGCCCGAACGTGAACGTGCCCGCCTGCCCCGGACCGCCGTTCCAGGTCCCGCCTGACATCTCCGCGTACGGGGTGGCCGACACGGTCGGCAGAGTCAGGTCGTCGGGCACCACCTCGAACACGAACCAGCCCGAATAGCCGCCGCAGGTCCAACTGTCGCAGGCCCTCGCCCGCCACTGATACGTGCCCGGTGGCAGTGTCCCGCCGGCCGACGGCACGATCCGCCACCACCGCGCCGACCCGGACGACACACCGGTCACCGCGTTACCGGACGCCGCCAGCCGCGTCGTCCCCGCGCTGTTGAACACCTCGTACTCGGTCCGCAGCACCCCACCGTCGGGGTCGGAGACCGTCGCCCTGATCTGGGGCGTACCCGTCCGGACCGCCGCCGGTGAGGCGCAGGAGGTGTAGCAGGAGTCGATCGTCAACCCGGTCGGCACGTTCGGGGTACGGCTGTACACCATCTCGACGTACGGGGTGTTCGACGACGCCTCCGAGGAGTTGAACTTCTTCCACCCGTCGTGATCGTCCTCGTCCGTCGCCCGCAGCCCGATGTTCGCGGTCGACGAGTTGGTGGTGTTGAAGGTGTGCTGGAACGTCTTCTGCACCGACACCTCGACCCAGCCGGCGCCACACCCCGAATAGCCCTTCGTCATGTCCGACGTGCCATCCAACTCCCGCCACGTCGGCCAACTGTTCCACCGCACCGTGTGCGTCACGTAGTCCGTGCGCCACGCCTGCCAACCCATCTTCCTGCACGACCACGAATGCTTGTTCCACAGGTAAAGTTTCGCCGACACCACCGTCGCACCCCGATATTCGCCCAGGTGGTGGAAGCTCAGGAACGACCGCGCCCGGCACGGGCTGCCACAACCGCCGGCGGCATCGTCACTGAAGCCCAACCTCAACTCGTTCGCACCCGATTGGTCACTGGAGTACGTGTTCTGCACGAACGTGTCGAACGCCGGCCGCAGGGTCACCGTTGGATCGATCGTCACCGGATACTCCACCAGCGGATCGTCGAAGAACGACTCGTCCGGCGTCAGCACCAGATCCGTACCCGACCCGCTCGGTACCACCGACACATCCACATCCGCCGCGTGCACGTGGTCCGACAACTCCGGCGCCACCCGCGCGTCCCACATCCGCGCCTGCGACACCACCACCGACGACTGCGACGCCGTCCGCAACCGCAACCCCGCCCCGGAAGCCGACTCCGGCGTCGACCCGTCCCCGGTACGCCACGGCATCGCGATCGACGACATACCCGCCGCCGCGGCCGCGTTCTTCACCAGGAAGTAGTACTCGTAACCGCTCCTACCGACCTCGACCACCAGATCCACACCAGGCTTCACCTCGGCATAGGTCGCCTTCTGCCCATCGAGGACCGGCGCCGGCAACACACCCCGCCACCCCAACTCACTCGCATCGACCCCGGTACCGAGTTCCACCAGCGCATCCGACTCCACCCCACGAGCACCCGACAACCGCAGATGATGCGCGTGCGCCCTCGGCCCCACACTGCCGTCCGGCTTGACCTCCAACGTCAGATCCACATCGACCCAGTCACCGGACGCGTCCCGCGCCCGCACCGGCGCCAGATGCTGCTCCGCCCGAAACGTCCCGTCCGGCAACGCCCACACCCGCGAAATCTCCGACGTCATCGCCGACACCTCGACCGGCTGACGGGTCCGATACGCCAACGCCATCGCCGACGCCTCGTCCAGTTCCTCGGGCGGGGGTTGCGACTGGCTCGAGCTTTGCGGGGCCGGGGCCGGCGGGGCCGCGGCTACCGGAGCCGACGGCAGTGACATCCCGGCAAGAACGAGAGCCAGAACCGCCATCCCGAACGGCCACTTCGGACAACACGACGACAGCCTAGCCAGCACCGAGAACCCCCGTGATCGCGGTCAAATACTCCGCCGTGACCCTAAAGATCGACACCAGCCGTGTAAATAGCAATCACAACCCGTAATCACAAATCAGACATCGCTCATCATGACAACCACCATGATCACTCTCAGACATCCACACAAGAGATATCAAAGAGCCCTACTGCCTCATATCGGATTCATAGCTGGTACCGCACCAAACGGATCGTTGATACCTTCTCCGTGGCCGCCCCGGTGCTCCGCCCACGGCGTTCGACGAGGTCGGTCAGCGGCGTACGGTGAACCGGAAGACGCAGCCGTCGCCGGCCGGCCCCGGTGAGGTCAGGGTGAGGTTTCCGCCGTGGGCCAGGGCGATCTGGCGGGCGATGGCAAGACCGAGGCCGGTGCCGGGCAGGTCGGGCCGGCCGCGCCAGAACCGGTCGAAGACGCGGTCCTGGTCGGCGGCGGCGATACCGGGCCCGTGGTCGGTCACCACGACGGCGACCTCGGACGCGAGCACCTCGACGGTGACGTCGACGGCGGTGCCGGCCGGGGAATAGCGGACGGCGTTGTCGACCAGGTTGTGGATCGCCCGACGGACGGTGGGCTCGTCGACCGGGCAGACGGCCGCCGGCGCACCGGCCGCCGACAGGCTGTTTCCTCTCGTCGCGGCGAGGACGTCCACGTCGTCGACGACGGCGCGGACGATCGCGGACAGGTCGGCCGGCTGCCGGTCGATGGTGCGGGCCCGGCCGCGGGCGTCGACGAGCAGTTCGTCGAGTACGGCTGCGAGCCGTTCGGCCGCCGCCCTGGACCGCTCCAGGCCACGCCGGTAGTCGTCGACGGACGGCTCCGGGTGCGCCAGCAGCACCTCGGCGTTGTTCATCAGGACCGCGAGCGGTACGCGCAGTTCGTGGCTGGTTTCCTCGATCAGCCGCCGCTGGGTCTCGGCGGAGAGTTGCAGGCGGTCGAGCATCGCGTCGAAGCTCGACGCGAGCGCGGCGACCTCGGTCGGGCCGTGGGACAGCGCGATCCGGCGGTTCAGGTCGGCGCCCTGGATGTCGTCGGCGACCGCGCGGACCTGGTCGATCGGGCGTACCGCCCGGCCGGCCCACCACCAGGCGAGCGCGGCGGCGGCCGGGCTGAGCGCGAGCACGGTCCAGGTGGCCCAGCCGGACCGGTACGTGGTCGTGTTCTGCACGGTCGGGGCGCCGGTACGGGTTTCGGTCGTGGTGTGCGTGTCGGTGGCCAGGACCACGCCGAACAGCAGCAGCGCCGGCGCGTAGATGGCGAGGAAGCCGAACAGGGCCAGCCGCGCCCGCAGTGACCGCCACCGGCGTGTCATGACGGCACCTCCAGGCGGTAGCCGGCGTTGGTGATCGTCACTATGACCGCGGGCTCGCCCAGTTTGCGGCGCAGTCGGCTGAGGATCACCCGGACCGAGGCGGTGAACGGGTTGGCGTGCGCGTCCCAGACGTGTTCGAGCAGGTCCTCGGCGGAGAGCACGGCGCCGGGGTGGTGCATGAAGTAGCGCAGCAGCGAGAACTCGCGGGCGGTGAGTTCGAGTTCACGGCCGGCGCGCCAGGCCCGGCGCGCCGCGAGGTCCAGCGTCAGGTCACCGATCCGCAGCGTCGAGTCGTGACCGTCGCCGCGCCGGCCGAGGGCACGCAGCCGGGCGATCAGCTCCGCGAAGTGGAACGGCTTGACGAGGTAGTCGTCGGCGCCGGCGTCGAGTCCGGCGACCCGGTCCGCCACGGCGTCCCGGGCGGTCAGGACGAGGGTGCGGCGCGGCCGGCACAGGTCCGGGTCCCGGGCCAGCCGCCGGACGAGGTCGAGGCCGTCGCCGTCGGGCAGCCCCAGGTCGAGGCACGCGACGTCGTACGTGGTCGTGCGCAGCAGCTCCTCCGCGTGGGCGTGGGTCGCGGCGACGTCGACCGCGTACGTCTCGTTGCGCAGACCGAGGGCGACGACCTCGGCGAGGTCGGGGTCGTCCTCGACCAGCAGGATCCGCATGATGGCGCCGCCCGTTCAGCCGGCCAGGTCGGCAACGGTGGTGCCGGCCGGCCCCGACACGGTCATCCGGCCGTCGCGGAACTCCACGGTCACGTTCGGACCGGTGCCGGTCGGATCGTCCGGACGGTACCGGTCGCCGCCGGCCGGCACGAGCTTCAGCGTGGGATGTCCGGTCGGGACTTCGGCGGCTTCGACGCCTCCTTCGGCGTTGACCGCGTACCAGCCGGTGATCGGCCCGGAGTCTGCGACGAGCGTGACGTAGGTGCGCACCTCGCCATCCTGGAACACGGTCCCGGCGAGGGTGACCCCCCGGATCGGCCCGAGATCCTCTTCGAGAGATCCACGCTCCCTGCGCCCCTCCCGGGTCCGTCCGTCGAGCAACGCCAGGACCCGTTCGTCGTGCGCCCGGAACTCGTCGCGCGAGACGCGGCCGGCCGGCGGGAACAGGGCCGTGACGGCGTCGACGCCAGTGGCGGCGACCGTGATCTGGTTGCCGGCGGCGGTCACGTCGTAGCTCCCTCCCCCGTCCAGCCGGTACTTCCCGACGGTGGCGGCCGGTCCCGCCCCGGCCGGTGGTGGACTCGGCGTGGGCAGGGGTTCTCCGGCCAGCAGCGCCGGTCCCACCGTCGCCAGCAGGTCTTCGGCGGAGACCCCGGGCTTGTTGGACGCCATCGCCACCACCCGTCGCCGCTCGGGACCCCATGCCACGACCGCGTTGTGGCCGATCTGGCCGTCGCCGCCCGCCGTCGCGAGAAACGGTACGCCCAGCACCGACGCGTCGGACGCGACCCAGCCTGGCGTCTCGGACCTGCCGTCGCCGAGATCGTGCCCGGGTGCGCTGACGGCCTCGACCGACTCCGGTGCCACCAGCTGCCCGGTGAACAGCGCGTGCGTCCACGCCGCCAGGTCGTACGTCGTCATCGCCAGCCCGCCGCTGCCGTCCATCGCCCAGTGCGGTCCGGCGAAGTCGCCCGACCCGCCGGTCGTACCGCCGTCCAGGTAGCCGACAGCACGGGGCCCGGGTGCGGCGGGCGTACCGTCCCAGAAGCCACCCGCGACCCGCCCGTCAGGCAACCGCAGGATCCGCGACGTCGTGTATTCGCGGTAGCTGGCACCCGACACCTTCTCGATGACCAGCGCCAGCAACGTGTATCCGGCGTTGGCGTACAGGTGGCCGGTGCCGGACGGAAACGCCAGGTCCAGGTCCGCGATCGCGGCGAGCGCCGCGTCGCGGTCCAGCGGCTCGTGATCGCTGCCGGGCGTCCCGTTCAGTCCGCTGGTATGCAGCAGAAGCTGCCGGACCGTCACCCCGGCCACCGCACCGGTCAACTCCGGCAGCAGCCGGCCCACCGGGTCGTCGAGGGCGACCTTGCCCTCCTCGACCAGATCAAGAATGGTGGCGGCGGTGAACGCCTTGGTGACCGACCCGATGTCGAACACCGTGTCGACCGTGTTGGGCGTGTTGGTGGCGTCGTCCGCCGAGCCGTACGCGGCGAGGCAGTCGAACCGGCCACCGGTCGAGATCGCGATCGAGCCGCTGAACCCGGCCCGTGCCCAGGCGGTGAACGCCTGATCGAGGCGCGAATCGCACTGTGCCACCGGGCCACCGGCGGTGGTCTCCGCATCGGGGACGTCGTGGTCCCTGGTGCAGGCGGCCAGCACGCCCACCATGACTACGGCCGTCACGGCCGCAAGGAATCTGGTCATGCGACGCAACGTACGGCCCGGCCTGCGAACCTGATGTAAACGGTTGGCGGGAGCGCCCTACCTGTATCAGGGACGGTAGGTGCACCGCATCGCTCCTGTCACCCGGCGGTAGGCACGCCGAGGGACAGCATCCACTTCGCGAGCCGGCCCGCTTCGGTGTCCCGCGTCGCCTCGCGTTCGAGCCGCGCGGCGATCGCGGGGCTCGGCGTCCGCCTGCCCGGCAGGTGAAGGTTGACGAGCCCGAGGACCACGCTGTGCCGGACCTCGTCGGAGACCTCGCGGTCGAGGACCTCGGCGAGTTTCTCCGGGAGTTCGGGCACGCCTCGACCGATCCGGCCGACGAGTTCCGCGGCCGCCTCGGTGGCCGGATCGGACCCGGCGAGCGCGGTACGCAGATGACGCAGCAGCACGGCACGGTCGGCGTCGTCGCGGCTGGTGGCGGCGAGCGCGTAGAACGCCAGGCCGAGTGCGCCGCCACGCAGGTCCGGCAGCAGGCCGATGAGCGTCGGCCACGCGTCGGGTACGCGGGACGCGTACCGTTCGACGTCCTCGACGAGTGGGCGCATCATGTTGTCGCCCGCGCGTACCAGTGCGGTGAGTATCGCCGGGGAGGCTCGGGTACGCGCGAGATACCACGCGGCGCTCGCGGCGGAGTCGTGGTCGAGGGCGTCCAGCAGGCTCGCGGCGACGGCCGGATCCGGGCGCAGCAGCTGGCACATTCCGCACATGCACCGCTCGCGGGCTTCGGCGTGGCGTTCCTGTTCGTCGGCGGTGAGGTCGTCGAGCGGGAGGTGTTTGTCGTCGCCGTACAGTCCGTGTTCGTCGACGGACCACACGTCGTCCCGGAGCCTGACGTAACGGGCCCGGTCGGCGAGCAGTTCGGTGAGCAGGGGCGGCGCGCTGGTGATCGTCAGGTCGTGCTCGGCGGCCAGGTGCGTGAAGTGGGCCCAGTCGGCGGCGAGTACGCGCTCGAACCAGTGCAGCCAGAGATTCGAGGAACGCGAGCAGCAGCCGGCGTAGTCCTTGAAGAACCAGATCAGCTCGCCGTCCTGGTCCCCCAGATGCCGGCGTCCGCGGCGTCGTACGGAGCCTCCGAGAGATATTCGTTGACCGCCGCCGATGACGGGGTGTACCGGTAGATGAGATCGAGGGCCGCGTCCCAGATCGCGGTGTGCAAGGCGGCGCGGTCTCCCTCGCCGGAGACCTTCAGAGTAAGTCCAACAGCTCCCATGCCCGGGGAGGCTACTCGGGGCCGGCAAGGGCCCGGCGAGGCACTCGCTCCATTGTCGACGGTGCACATTGCGCACTACCTACACAGATGGCCGGTGTCCGGGAACGAGTCCCCGGACACCGGCCACCACAGGCCGGTGCGTCACTCCGTCAGGAGCGACCACCGACGTTCGCGCGTACGGCGGCGGCGACCAGCGCGTCGACGTCGGCGGCCGTCAGGCGGCCGTCGACCCGCAGGGCGTTGGCCTTGGCGGTGACGAACTCGACGTACTCCTGGTTACTTCCCCAGGTCCGGTCCTTGGGGTAGAGGGTGTCGGTGTAGGTACAGCCGTTGCCGAAGTCACCGTTGGCGACTCCGCTGTTGGCGTTGTGGCGATAACCCGCCCGGTGGCGGTGACGCCGGGACCCGGCGTGACGTTGCGGCGCGTGGTGATCGTTAGGTGTTCCGCCGTTGTCCGTACGGCGTGTCGAACTGCTGGACAACTGATGATCACAGGTGCCCGGCGGGGTCGGTTCACCAGCTCACCACTGATGGACCGACCCCGTCCTGCTCGCAGTCAGCGCAGGGTGTCGATGTCGATGACGAACCGGTACCGGACGTCGGAGGCGAGCACCCGCTCGTACGCCTCGTTCACCGCGTCGGCGTCGATGACCTCGACCTCGGGCGCGATGCCGCGCTCGGCGCAGAAGTCGAGCATCTCCTGGGTTTCGGCGATGCTGCCGATGCCGGAGCCGGCGAACGAGCGTCGGTTGGCGAACAGCGTGAACACGGGCACCGGCAGCGGCTGCGGCGGGGCGCCTACGTTGACCAGGGTGCCGTCCAGGCGGAGCAGGCTCAGGTAGGCGGCCATGTCGATCGGCGCGCTGACGGTGTTGATGATCAGGTCGAAGGTGTTCTTCAGCGCCTCGAAGGTCGCCGGGTCGTTGGTGGCGTGGTAGTGCTCGGCGCCGAAGGCGAGGCCGTCGTCCTTCTTGCCCAGCGTCTGCGACAGGACGGTGACCTCGGCGCCCATCGCGGCGGCGATCTTGACGGCCAGGTGGCCCAGGCCGCCGAGACCGACCACGGCGACCTTCTTGCCGGGGCCGGCGTTCCAGTGCGCCAGCGGCGAGTACGTGGTGATGCCCGCACACAGCAGCGGGGCGGCGGTCTCGTACGGGATGTTCTCCGGCACCCGCAGCACGAAGTCCTCGTCGACGACGACGTGAGTGGAGTACCCGCCCTGGGTGACGGTGCCGTCCCGGTCGACGCCGGCGTACGTCTGGGTGTTGCCCTTCAGGCAGTACTGCTCCTGCCCGGCGCGGCAGTTGTCGCACTCCCGGCAGGAGTTGACCATGCAGCCGACACCGACCCGGTCGCCGACGGCGTGCCGGGTGACCTCGGCGCCGACCTGCGCGACCCGCCCGACGATCTCGTGGCCGACGGTGAGCGGGTACGGCACGGCGCCCCACTCGCCGCGGACGGTGTGGATGTCGGAGTGGCAGATGCCGGCATAGCGGATCTCGATGAGAACATCGCGCGGCCCGACCTCGCGCCGCGCGATCGTGGTGCGCACGAGCGGTTCGGTGGCCGAGGTCGCCGCGATGGCGTTGACGGTGGAAGTGTTGACGGTGGAAATGGTTTCCTCCAGTTACAGGGTGGTGACCGGTCGATCCGAGCTGACAAAGGTGCGGTGAGTTTCGGTGGGGACGGGCGCCGCCGGTGGCGTCACGGGCGCAGCAGCGTCTTGATGGCGCGGCGTTCGTCCATCGCCCGGTAGCCCTCGGCCGCCCGGTCCAGCGGCAGTTCCAGGTCGAAGACCTTGCCCGGGTCGATCGTGCGGTCGCCGATCAGTTCCATCAGGTGCGGCAGGAACCGACGTACGGGAGCCGGGCCGCCGTGCAGGTGCACCAGCGAGAAGAACATCTCCATGCCGGGCAGACTGACGTCGTGGGTGACGCCGACGAACCCGACGTGCCCGCCGGGGCGGGTGGCGCGGACGGCCTGCATCATCGACTCCTGGGTGCCGACCGCCTCGACCATCGAGTGGACGCCGAGCCCGTCGGTGAGGTCCTTGATCCGGGCGACGCCCTCGTCGCCGCGCTCGACGACGATGTCGGTCGCCCCGAACTCGACGGCGAGCCGCTGCCGCGGCTCGTGCCGGCTCATCGCGATGATCCGTTCCGCGCCGAGCTGCCGGGCCGCCATGATCGCGAGCAGGCCGACCGCGCCGTCACCGACGACCGCGACGGTCCTGCCGGGGCCGGCCTCGGCGGCCACCGCGGCGAACCAGCCGGTGCCGAGCACGTCGGACGCGGCCAGATAGCCGGGAATCAGGTCGGCCGGGGGCACCTCGGGCGTGGGCACCAGGGTGCCATCGGCCAGCGGCACCCGCAGGTATTCGGCCTGTGAGCCGAGCATGCCCATCGGCACCCGGTGCACGCAGGCGCTCTGGTAGCCGGCGCGGCAGATCTCACAGGTGTTGTCCGAGGCCCAGAACGAGCCGACGACGAACTGCCCCGGCGTGACGCCGGTGACGTCGCTGCCCACCTCCTCGACGATGCCCACGTACTCGTGGCCCATCACCGTCGGGCCCTCCACCTTCTGGACGCCGCGGTACGGCCACAGGTCGGATCCGCAGACACACGTCGCCGACACCCGGATGATCGCGTCCGTCGGCTGTTCGATACGGGGGTCGTCGCGGTTCTCGACCCGGACGTCGCCGGGAGCGTGCAAGACAGCACCGCGCATGGTGTTCTCCTTGATCCGTTCACTGGCCCACCGGGGCGCCGAGGCGGGATCCCGGGGTTTCTCTCGCACTTACCCGGATTCCAGGAAACCGCGCCGGAAGGTCGTACGGGAGTCTCTGATGAGAGGTGTACCGGCAGTACATCCCAGTTCAGCGAGGTGCGTCGTACGGTCAGGGATGTGAACAACCGAGTTGAAGTGCACGAGTTCCTCACCTCGCGCCGCGCCAAGATCAGCCCGGAGCGGGCCGGGATCCCGGACACCGGGCGGCGGCGCGTACCCGGGCTGCGCCGCGGCGAGGTCGCCGCGCTGGCCGGGGTGAGCGTGGAGTACTACGCCAAGCTCGAACGCGGCTCGTTGGCCGGGGTCTCGGCCGGGGTGCTCGAGGCGATCGCCCGCGCCCTGCAGCTCGACGACGCCGAACGCGCCCACCTGTTGCGCCTCGCGCAGGAGGCGAACGGCAGCAACGCGCTGCTGCGGCCGAGCCGACGGGCGAGGCAGCGGACCGTACGGCCCAGCCTGCAGTGGTCGCTGGACGCCATCACCACCCCGGCGATCGTGGTGAACAACCGGTCGGATCTGCTCGCCGCGAACCTGCTCGGCCGGGCCATGCACAGCGACTTCTACACCGATCCCACCGCGCCGCCGAACTTCGCCCGGTTCACGTTCCTCGACAGCGCCGCCCGGCGCTTCTATCCCGACTGGGACCTGTTCGCCGACATGACGGTGGCCAACCTGCGCACCGCGGCCGGGATCGACCCCCATGACAAGGGGCTGCACGACCTGGTCGGCGAGTTGTCCACCCGCAGCGACGACTTCCGCCGCCGCTGGGGCGCGCACAACGTACGCATCCACGGCACCGGCGTCAAACACTTCCACCACCACATCGTCGGCGACCTCGCGCTGGCGTACGAGAGCATGGAACTGCGCGCCGAACCGGACCTCACCATGACCATCTACGCCGCCGAACCTGACTCGTCGACCGCGCACGCGCTCACGCTGCTCGCCTCCTGGGCCGCCAGCGCCAGCAACACCCGGCTCTCGGCGTCGGATCGCTAGAGGCCGCCGTACGTCGACGGTGCCCCCCTAGCCTTCGATGACGCCGCCCGGTGGGATCGGCAACACGTACGCCCGGCCGGGGGCGGTGGCGATCTCAAGCCGGATCTGCCACGGATGCTTCGTGGCCACCTCGACTATTCCGCCGGTGGGGAGTGGCCCCACGTTCTTCGTCTCGCCTTCGGCGGTGCGAATGGTGACCTCGTGGTCTCCTGTCCGTGCGACGACGACAAAGGTGCGGCCGCTCGGCTGCCGTCTGATCGCGGCGAGCCCGAGGCCATTCGGCCTCATGCTCGCGCACACGGAGTCATCTGCCGTACAGGCAAGGTCGTAGGAGATGTAGTCGACCGCGCGGTGAAACTCTCCAGGGCCACGGGCCACCCACACCTCGGCGGCGCGTCCACCGACGCGTGCTTCGTCCGGGCGCGCGTCCCGGCGAAGTACTGCGACCGTCTCGTCGCCCGCGGCGCCGATCACGAGTAGCCGATCGGTGGCGAACTCCGCACCGACGCTCTGCTGCAGGCGCCTCACCAGGTCGCCCGTCAGATCACTCGTGGTGGTCCCGGCGACCCCATGGGCTGGCGGGGACCCGCCCGGTTCGGAGGGCCGCAGCGCGTACGCGACTCCGACGACGACGATGACGGCTGCGGTCGCAGCCGCGGCCGGCGGCGCCCACCGGCGTCGGGCCCGAGCTTTGCCGCGCGCGACGACCCGCTCCACGAACCCTGGCGGCAGCTCTCCCGACCCGGCGGCCCGATCAAGTAGGCGCGACACATCCCGTTCACTCATCCGATCCACCCCTCGCCACGCGTGTTGCCGGTTTTCACGTGATCCACTTGTAGGGCCGCACGGAGTCGCTGCAGCCCTCTGGAGGCCTGGCTCTTGACCGAGCCCGTCGAACAACCCAACTCGGCCGCCGTGTCCTGCTCACTGAATCCCAGCCAGTACCGCAGCACCACCACGGACCGCATACGTGGCGGAAGTGAACCGAGCGCAGCGAGGATCATCTGCCGATCATCCGCGCGCGCGACCGCGTCCTCCGGCTCCGACATCTCCCCCGGGTAGGGCACCCGGCGTCGACTCCACGGCGACCGCCACCAGCTGATCACGCTGTTGCTCATGGCACGCCGCAGATAGGCCTCCGGGTTGTCCGTACTCACCCGGCTCCACCGCGGATACGCGCGCGCCAGTACTTCCTGTAGCAGGTCTTCGGCGTTCGCGGCGTTCCCGCACAGCAGGGTCGCGTACCGGAGCAGACCTGGCCCACTCGTCCGGACGAACACCTCGAAGCTGTCAGGCACCGCTTCATCCTCCATATACAGCCAACGCGCTCGAGGGTCGAATGGTTGAGCGGCAGCCTGGCGCAGTTTCCTGCGTTGACACACCCGAGGGGCTGCCCCCGCAGAACGGCGTTTCCCGGCCGGGGCCCGTCAGAAGTCGAACACCGTCAGCCACTCGGGACTGCGCACGCTGTAGCCGTGCAGGGTGCGCATGCCGTGCACGACGGGGGTGACGTGTTGGGCACCGTACACCACCGCGACGGTGATCGCCTCGTCCCTGCGCTGCTGGTGGATCTCGTCCATGGCAGTGATCAGCAGCTTGTCCCGCTGGTCGCCCAACAGGGCCAGCAGGTCGTCCACCGATTCGAGGTCGGAAAACTCGTCGTGCCAGTCGGCGTCGGTCAGTTCCAGATGCCGGGCCAGTGCCCGCCGCGACCCGACTGTGAGCCGCTCGAGGCCGACGAGCGGACCGGCTACCAGGGTCAGTGCCCGCTGCCACAACGGAACCCTTCGCCAGCCGGCGGCGAACTGCTCATCGGTCATGTCCGGATAGCGCACCGGCACGCCGAGCTTCTCGTACCGGATGTCCTGTTCGACCAGTCCGGAGCGTTTGAACCGGGCCGGCAGCCGGTAGCCGGCGGTCAGCGCCGAGATCGCCACCGACCTGCGGGCGGCCCGCCGGCGCCTGCCGGAGGCATCTGAGCTGGCGGATTCTCCGCCCACGCCTTCGGCGAGGATCAGGTCGCAGCGACGTAGCCGGTCGGCGACGGCGGTGTAGAAGGCGGGTTCACCGATGTGCACCATCGGGAACACGTCGAACCGCAGCGGGGTGTCACGCCGGGTCAGCCGCAGCACGCTGGCGCGGACCCCGAGCATGCCCACCTCGATGATCTGCATGCCACCACTGTGCCGGCCGCCTTCGACGCCGCCAAGGTCGCCAGCCCACGGATCGGTGCGGGCTGACACAGATCGACGCCGCGACGCCGAAGTCTCGGCAGCGAGGTCTCCGGTTCGGGTTCTGCCCGGTCGCTGAACCATCCACCGGAGACCTCGCTACGGATCGCACGAAGGGTTCAGCTGAAGGCCTTCACCTCCAGCAGGCCGACCGAGAGGTTCGGCGCGCTCTGCAACAGCACCCGCAACCTCGTGGTGTTCACCGCGGGGAAGGTGACGGTGTTGTACTGGTCGGCAAGCCGCGGGTATCCGCTGGCGCCGGGTACGTCCACGTAGGAGTTGCCGGTCCAGTACTGCAGCCGCCACGACGCCGGCAGGTCGATTCCCTGGTTGTCGTCGAGGAAGTACACCTGGGCCTGGCGCAGCGTCTGCGCCGACGGCCAGGTGAGTTCGGCCCACTGCTGGCCCTGCTCCGGCCAGGTGCCCCAGCGGTTGCCCTGGTTGGGGGCGCCGCTGTTCGAGCTGGTCGGATCGCCGCCGGTGTTGATGGCCGCGCAGCTCTCCCAGGACGAGGTGAACGAGCACGACGCGGTCGCCTGCGGGGCGAGGTTCCCGCCGCCGACGCCGCCACCGACGGTGAGCTGGAAGGTACGGGTCACCGGGGTGCTGAGGCTGTCGTAGTCGCGCAGCTCGACGGTGAACGAGTACGTTCCGGCCGTGCTCGGGGTGCCGCTGATCGCGCCGGTGAAGCGGTCGAGGCTCAGGCCGGCCGGCAGCGCGCCGCCGGTCACCCGCCAGTCGTAGAAGGGCACCCCTCCCCGGCCCACCAGGGTCTGCTGGTATGCCTGGCCGGTCGGGGCGTTGGGCAGGCCGGTGGTGACGATGGAGGGAGCCAGGAACGGGGTGAGGTTGCGGTTCAACGGCCAGCCGGCGTTCTCGGCGACCAGCAGCGCCAGCTTGGTGAGCATCCACCGGCGGGTCGGGAACAGGTGGGTCCAGCCGCCGCTCTGTCCGCTGAGCCGGTCCCAGTACGCCGAGCCGCCGGGAACGTGGTAGCTGCTGTCCAGCGGCACGGTCCGGCCCTGGTAGGCGATGACGTCCTGGTCGTTGGCGCCGCTGGTGTTGACGTAGTTGCGCATGCCGGCCCAGTCGCTGTGGAAGGCGACCGCGTGGCCGTACTCGTGCATGACCAGGCCGTGGACGTCCAGTACCGAGCCCTGGATCTCGGTGCGGTACCAGTCCTCGTCGGCCAGTGAGGTGAACAGCTGCTTGCCGGCCTCGTCGTACTCGAAGATCATCGCGGTGGAGCGGTGGATCGGGCCGGGCAGCTGCTGCCCGTTGCGGGCGTGGTATCGCCCGTTGCGGGCCGGATAGCCGGTGGAGTACGGCGTCTGGATCCCGCGGAAGTACACCCACATGCCGTTGTAGGCGGCGTTGTTGGTGACGTTGATCGTGTTCTGCCAGTCGTTGCCGGGCAGGTGGTTGGGCTCCGCCCCGGCCGCGACGGTGTCGAACGGCTGCAGATCGAAGAACCGGAACCAGTCCTTCACACCCTCCTCGGCGGCGGTCCGGAAGGCCGGGTTGTTGAAGTAGCCGGTGATGTTGTCGTACCGGTAGTCGAAGACGATCGGGATGGTCGGCTCGAGTGCGGTCTTCTGGTCCTGCTGGACCCGGATCGGCATGGTCTGGGTGTAGGTGGTGTTGTTCGATGCCTGCACCGTCAGCCGCAGGGTGTACAGCTCGTCCTGGCCCGGGCCGCGTTTGGAGTGGATCGCCAGCTTGAAGGTCTTCTGCTCGGCGGAGTTGGCGAAGGTCAGCCGCTTCGTCGCCCCGGTCGCCGTCAGCTGGCTCGGCAGGTCCATCATCAGCCGGGAGGTGCCCTCGGCCTTGAGGTCGATGGTCACCGGGAACGGGACGTCCGTGGGTGGCCGCACGGTCAGTTCGATGTACGGGTTGGCCAGGTAGCCCTCCCAGTCGACGAGTTTGACGCCGTAGTCGTTGACGACCCGGCCGAACCTGTCGACCACGGTGGCCGTGCCGGCGGCGTGGGCCGGCGTCGCGATCAGCAGGGAGGCGAGTAGCACGAGCACGGTGGGCATGATGGCGCGTCTCATGTCGGACCTCGGTTTCCTGATGCTGGTGAGCGATCGGTTGAGCGGTTGGTCAGGCGGTGCGGCCAACGGCGGGCGCGACGATCGGCGGGGCGGGACGGCTCCGCGCGGGTGGTGGGTCGCGGTCGTCGGCTGCCCGCGTCGCGCCGCCGCCGTCCGGACGACCGCACGGTGTCCGGGTCGGGCGTCCGGCGTGAACGAGGGTGGTGGCAGCGCGAGGAGCGTTGATCTCGGACGGCGTCACCGTGGCTCCCGGGGCACAGGATCGCGTGCCTTCTATGCGGTTGCCCGGACCGTCGCAAGAGAACAGTAAAATATTAATCGACACATGTCAAACACCATGATGCATGTTATGCCCCTTGATCAGCACCTACGTCCCGCGACACCGTCCCGCCGGGGTGCACGGCGTCCCCGCCGGCGGGGACGCCGGCCGGGACGGCGCCAGCTGGGTTCCGGCCGTTTCGTCGACCCGTGGACGGGTAACGGCCTCGCGGCATCCGCGATCGAGAAGGGCGGTGGAGTGTCGTGAAGCTGGACAGGCTCCCGGACGCGGCGGTGGGCACCGTCGGGGACGCCGCCGGAGCGGTCGTCGACCCGCGCGCCGGACTCGGCCGGATCCGCGCCGCGATGTCCTCGCGGGCGCTGATCGGCGTTGCCGCGGCCCTGGTGGCCGGATACCTGGTCGGCCGTCTTCGCCGCCACGCCTGACCTGTTCGCCGTCGGAACGAGGAGGACCGGATGCGGGAGATCGCCGGCGACAAGACCGACGAGTCGCGGTGGTGACCCGGCTGCCCGACCCGGTGCTGCGCGCACCCGGGCCGGCCCGCGACGTCGACCTTGCCGGGCTCGCCGCCGACCTGCGGGCCGAGGTCGACGGGGAGATCCGTTTCGACGCCGGCTCCCGGGCCGCGTACTCGACCGACGCCTCGAACTACCGGCAGGTGCCGCTCGGGCTCGTCGTACCCCGCACGGTGGAGGCGGCGGTGGCGGCCGTCGCCGTCTGCCGCCGGCACGGCGCGCCGCTGGTGTCCCGGGGCGGCGGCACCGGCCTGGCCGGCCAGTCCACCAATAAGGCCGTCATGCTGGACTGGTCGAAGTACTGCCACCGGCTGCTCGAGGTCGACACCGACGCGCGGACCTGCCTGGTCGAACCGGGCATCGTGCTCGACCGGCTCAACGCGCAGCTCAGGTCGACCGGCCTGGAGTACGGGCCCCGCCCGGCCACCCACGACCACTGCACGATCGGCGGCATGATCGGCAACAACTCCTGCGGCTCGACCGCCCAGCGGACCGGGAAGGTGGTCGACAACGTCGTCGAACTGGAGGTGCTGCTCTACGACGGCACCCGGATGTGGGTCGGCGCGACCGGCGACGAGGACTACGACCGGATCCAACGCGGCGGCGGCCGGCCGGCGGAGATCTACCGGCGGCTGCGCGCACTGCGCGACGAGTACGGGGCCGACATCCGCTCCCGGTATCCGCACATCCCCCGCCGGGTCTCCGGCTACAACCTCGACAGCCTGTTGCCGGAGAAGGACTTCCACGTCGCCCAGGCCCTCGTGGGCTCGGAGAGCACCCTGGTCACCGTCCTGCGGGCGCGGCTGAAACTGGTGCCGGTGGTCAAGGCCAACGCCATCGTGTTCCTCAGCTATCCCGACATCGCCACCGCCGCCGACGACGTGCCCAGGGTCCTGGAACACGCACCGGTCGCCCTGGAGGGGATCGACGACAAGCTCGTCGACCTCGAACGACGCAAACACCTGCACCCGCGGGCCCTGCACGACCTGCCCGAGGGCGGCGCCTGGCTGATGGTGCAGCTCGGCGGCGACACGCCGCGGGAGGCGAGGACGGCCGCCGACCGGCTGATCGCCGCGGTGCGCCGCGACGGCGGGCCGCGGGTGCACGAGTTCGCCGATCCCGCCGACGAGAAGCGGATGTGGGCCGTCCGCGAGTCGGCGCTGGGCGCCACCGCACGGATGCCGGACTCGGACCACACCTGGCCCGGCTGGGAGGACTCCGCGGTCGCCCCGGACCGGCTCGGCGCCTACCTGCGGGACTTCCAGCGGCTGCTGGCCGAGTACGGCTACCAGCAGGCCTCCCTGTACGGGCACTTCGGGCAGGGCTGCCTGCACACCAGCATCCCGTTCCGGCTGCGCACCGCCGACGGCGTACGGCAGTTCCGGTCCTTCATCGAACGCGCCGCCGACCTGGTCGCCTCGCACGGCGGATCGTTCTCCGGCGAGCACGGCGACGGCCAGGCCCGCGGCGAACTGCTGCCCCGAATGTACGGCGAACGACTGACCCGCGCGTTCGGACAGTTCAAGGCGATCTTCGACCCGGACGACCGGATGAACCCCGGTAAGGTCCTGCCCCCCTACCCGCTCGACAGCAACCTACGGCTCGGCGTCGACTACGACCACGGCGGGGTCGAGACGACGTTCGCCTACCCCGACGACGACGGAAGCTTCGGCAACGCGGTACTGCGGTGTGTCGGGGTGGGCAAGTGCCGGCACCACGAGGGCGGGGTGATGTGCCCGTCGTACATGGTCACCCGGGAGGAGGAGCACTCCACCCGGGGCCGGGCCCGGCTGCTGTTCGAGATGCTCGACGGCACCGCCCGGGGCGGCCCGATCGGCGACGGCTGGCGCTCGACGGCCGTACGCGACGCCCTCGACCTCTGCCTGGCCTGCAAGGGCTGCCGGGCCGACTGCCCGGTGAACGTCGACATGGCCACCTACAAGGCGGAGTTCCTGTCCCACCACTACGCCGGCCGGCTGCGGCCCCGCTCGCACTACTCGATGGGCTGGCTGCCGGTCGTGGCCGCCGCCGCCGGTCTCGCCCCCGGACGGTCAACGCCGCCGCCGGCGCACCCGGACTGCGCCGGCTCGTCAAGTGGGCCGGCGGAATCGACCCGCGCCGCGACATCCCGGTCTTCGCCACCGAGTCGTTCCAGCACTGGTTCGCCCGTCGGACCCCGAACGGGGACGGCTCCCGCGGCGACGTGCTGCTGTGGCCGGACACCTTCACCAACCACTTCCACCCCGGCGTCGGCCGGGCGGCCATCGAGGTGCTGGAGGCCGCCGGCTGGCGGGTCCGGATGCCGGACCGGGCGGTGTGCTGCGGCCTGACCTGGATCTCGACCGGGCAGCTGGGGATGGCCAAGCGGGTGCTGCGGCGCACCGTGGACACCCTGCGTCCGCACCTGCGGGCCGGCACCCGGGTGGTCGGCCTGGAACCGAGCTGCGCCGCGGTGTTCCGCGGCGACGCCCACGAACTCTTCCCGGCCGACGACGACGTCACCCGGCTACGCGAACAGACCGTCACCCTGGCCGAGCTGCTGCACGAGCACAGCCCCGGTTGGCGTCCCCGCGGGTGCCGGCACACGCCCTGGTGCAGACGCACTGCCACCAGCACTCGATCCTCGGCACCGCCGCCGACCAGGCGGTGCTGGCCGCGGCCGGCGTCGACGCCGACTTCCTCGACTCCGGCTGCTGCGGCCTGGCCGGCAATTTCGGCTTCGAACAGGGCCACTACGAGGTGTCGGCGGCCTGTGCCGAACGGGCGCTGCTGCCGGCCGTCCGCGGCGCCGCCGACAGCGACGTCATCCTCGCCGACGGATTCAGCTGCCGTACCCAGGTCGCGCAGAGCGACGCCGGCGGCCGGTCGGCGATCCACCTGGCCGAACTGCTGCGCGCGGGGTTGCACGACGACGCCGTACCGCGTCCGCCGGAGTCCGGCTGGAGCGACCGGCCCCCGCCGCCGTCGCGGCCGGTCGGCCGGATGGTCGCGGGGCTGGCCGGGCTCGCCGTTCTCGGGCCGGCCGCCGTGCTCGCCGCCCGGGCCGCCGGGAGGCGCCGGTGATCCGGCTGTCCGCCGCCGCGTACCGGATACCGACCGACGCGCCCGAGGGCGACGGCACCCTGGCCTGGTCCAGCACCACCCTCGTCCTGGTCCGGGCCGACGCCGACGGGAACTACGGCATCGGCTGGACGTACGGGCCGTCGGCCGCCGCGGCCGTGGTGACGGATCTGCTCGACCCGGTGGTGACCGACCTGGATCCCGACGACGTGCCGGCGATCTGGTCGGTGATGCGCCGGCAGGTGCGTAACGCGGGCCGGCCGGGAGTCGCCGGGCTCGCGCTGTCCGCCGCCGACTGCGCCGTCTGGGATCTGAAGGCGCGCCGGCACGACCTGCCGCTGGCCCGGCTGCTCGGCACCGCGCGCCGGCAGGTTCCGGTGTACGGCAGCGGCGGCTTCACCACCTACGACGACGAACGACAGCATCGGCAGCTGGCCGACTGGGTGCACGGGGACGGCATCCCACGGGTGAAGATCAAGATCGGGGAGTCCGGTGGCGGCGACGTACCCCGGGATCTGGGCCGCATCGTCGCCGCCCGCCGGACCATCGGCGACGACGCCGAACTCTACGTCGACGCGAACGGCGCCTACCAGCGCAAGCAGGCGATCCGCGTCGCGGGCGCGGTCGCCGACCTGGACGTGCGCTGGTTCGAGGAGCCGGTCAGCTCGGACGACCTGGTCGGTCTCGGCCAGGTCCGCGACCGGGTGTGGGCCGACGTCGCCGCCGGCGAGTACGGCTTCGACCTGCCCTACTTCCACCGGATGGCGCCGTACGTCGACTGCCTCCAGATCGACGTCACCCGCTGTGGCGGGATCACCGGTTTCCTGCGGGCGGCCGCGGTCGCCGACGCCGCCGGCCTGGAGGTCTCGGCACACTGCGCGCCACACCAGCACCTGCCGGTCGCGGCGGCCACCCCGAACCTTCGGCACCTGGAGTGGTTCCACGACCACGTACGCATCGAGTCGATGCTCTTCGACGGCACGGGACCGGCCACCGGCGGCAGCGTCCGGGCCGTCGTCGACCGGCCCGGCAACGGCCTGGAGTTCCGGCCGGAGCAGGCCGCCCGCTACCGGGTGACCTGAACACCCGCACCCGCTACCGGCACGGGTCGACCTGTCCGAGGGTGACCGCGGTTTCCAGCATCAGCGCGTGCACGAACGCCTGCGGAAGATTGCCGCGAAGCTGCCGCTGCTGCACGTCGTACTCCTCGGTGTACAGCCCCGGCGGGCCGCACGCCGCCCGGCAGCGCTCGAACCAACGGTTCGCCTCCACCACCTCGCCCGCCTGCCACGCGGCGATCGCGGCGGTGAAACCGCAGAGCAGGAAGGCGCCCTCGGCGTCACCCAGCGGCCGCTTGTCCGGCCGGAACCGGTACAGGTAACCGTCCGACGTCAGCTCCGCCAGCACCGCCCGCCTGGTCCGCTCGGTACGCGGATCCTCCGGCGGCAACGCACCCCGGACGCCCGGCAGCAGCAACGCCGCGTCGACCCGGCCGTCGTCGTACGCCCGCTGCCAGTGCCCGCCGGCGCCGAGCGCGTGCGCGGAGGTGTCGGCGAGGATCCGGTCGGCCAGGGCGGACCACCGGCCGGCCTGCCCCGCCGTCGTCACCCGGGCCGCCGCACGCAGCCCCGCGACACACGTCAGCTTGGAGTGCGTCCACTGGCGGGCGGGCAGTTCCCAGATCCCGGAGTCCGCCTCGGTCCAGCGGTTCGCGATGACCGTCGCCGCCACCTCCATGGCCCGCTGGGCGTCGCTGTCCAGCCGGTCGTGGCGGCGGGCCGCCGCGAGGACCATGAGCACCTCGCCGTACACGTCCAGCTGGAACTGGCCGCCCACCCAGTTGCCCGTACGCACCGGGGCCCCCGGATAGCCGGGCAGGTGCGCCAGCGGCCGCTCGGACGGCACCGGACCGCCGTCCACCGTGTACGCCGGCGCCATCCGGTCCCCGTCGGCCAGCAGCCGACCGGTGACGAACGCGACGGCGTCGTCGAGGACGTCGTACCGGCCGACCAGGGCGGCGGCCTGCCCGGCGAAGGACTGGTCCCGGATCCAGGCGTACCGGTAGTCGTAGTTGCGGCCCGCCAACGCCCGCTCGGGCAGCGCGGTGGTGACGGCGGCGACCATGCCACCGCCCGGACGCGTCATTCCCCGCAACACCGTGTACGCCAACGTCGCGTCCCGCTGCGCGGCGCCGGCCAGGGACGGGACCACCGACCGCCAGTGGTGCTCGGTCGTACGCCACAGCTCGTCCGGCTCCGGACAGGTCTCGGCGAACCGGGCGGACGACATCTCCAGCACCAGGTCGTGCCGCCCGCCGGCCGCCAGCGACAACTCGCCGGCGAGGAACCCGTCGGGCTGCCGGTGGAGATCGGCACCGCCGGCGAACCGAAGCCGCAGCCCGCCGGTGCGGGCCAGCCACAGGTCGCCGTGCCGGGCGACGTCGCGGATCGGCTCCCGACCGAAGTCGGCACGCGGGTCCAGCACCACCCGCACCCGCACCGGTCGGTCCGGCGCGCGGATCTGGCGCAGCAGTACCAGCCGTTCCGCCTCGCCGGGAAAGACCAGCGCGTCCCTGGACTCGACGATGCCGTCCGTGGTCACCCACCGGCTCACCCAGACCAGGGAATCCGGCTCGTAGTAGCCACCCCACACCAGACGGGCCGCCGTCGGGGTCACCAGGAACCGGCCCGCCCCACCGAGCAGCGCGCTGAAGACCGCCGGATCGGACCAGCCGGGTGCGCAGAGCCAGCCCACGTCGCCGTCGGGCCCCACCAGGGCGCCCCGGTGTCCGTCGGCGAGCAGCGCGTAGTCCCGTAACACGGCCGGTGCCGCGCCGACATCCCCGGCAGACCGTCCGTGGGACATCCTGCTCGACGGTGCGACCGTCAACGCTGCCCCGCCGTGACCGGTTCGATGTGGTGCCGGCGTACCAGCACGATGATCGCCAGGACGACCATGGTGACGATGGCCAGCAGCGCGGGCAGGTAGACCCGGCCCGGGATCACCTGACCTGAGATGAGGGAGAAGTCCCACATCGCGTGGATGACGACCGGCAGGGCGATGCCGCCGGAGCGGCGCCGGATCAGATAGAGGAAGTAGCCGGCGACCATGGTCGTCAGAACCTGGGCGAAGGCTCCGCCGCCCTCGGTGAGCAGGTTGGTGGCGTGGGCCAGGGCGAAGATGACCGTGGACCACAGGGCGACCTTGCCCTCGGTGAACCCGCGGGAACGGAACACGGTCACCCCGAGCCCACGGAACATCAGTTCCTCGCCGACACCGATCAGCAGTGCGGTGAACAGCAGTGTCGACGTGAAGGCGGCTCCCTTGTCGGCCAGGGCGCCGTAGTCGGTGACGACGAGCGCACAGACCGCCATGCCGATCGGAACGACGGCCACCCAGCGTTGGACCGGGCGGTCGTCCCGCAGCACCGGCGGCCACCAGCGGAGCCACGAGATGACCGCGAGCACCAGTACGACGGAGACCACCTCCGGCACGGTGATGGCGCGCCACATCTCGTTCAGGCTGCCGGGTGCCGCGTACCTCGTCCTCAGACCGCTGCTCAACGCCAGCGCCAGCCCGTGGAGCACGACCAGGTAGGCGACGACCAGGCCGATGAACGCGGCGACGGAAAGGCGCCGGCCCCGAGTCAGGTCAACGCCTTGCCGCCGAATCACGCCGCCGCCTACCCCGATACGGCCGGGTCATTCCGGCCGGTTGCCGATGGTTGTCGTACGTCACCCGACCGGTGGTGGCGACGCGGCCCCAATCCGCGACTTCGCCGCATCCGGCAGGACTGTTGGGCACGATGGAGACAGCGGTCGGGGCGGCAGGCCCCGGCGTTGCCGCGGCCCGGACTCCCGCCGGCGTGCCGCCGGTCGGCACGGCAGAGGGCTGCCCCCGCACGTTCTGCTTCGCCTCTTCGGCGGCGGGAAGGGGTTCACGCGTGCGCGGTGGCGGACGGCGCGCGGGGCGTGGTCCGCGTCGCCTGGGACCGGGGCTGGTGTCGGGAGCCGCGGACACCGATCCGACGACGGTGGCGACCCTGGTCGTGGTCGGTGCGGCGGCGGGGTACGGGCTGGCGTGGCTGACCCTGCTGTCGATACCGGCGGTGGCGGTCGTGCAGGTCCTGGCCACCCGGGTCGGCACGCTGACCGGCCGCAACCTGCAGAGCGCCGTACGCGACGGCTACGGCCGGCTGGCGGGTTCGTTGCTGCTGGTGTCCGTCCTGACGGTGAACACGGTGACCGTCGGCGCCGATCTCGCGGCGGGTGCGGCCGCGATCGGCCTGCTGGTCGGGCTGGAGTCACGGTGGCTGGTCCCGGTGTTCGCCGCCGCGGTGTTGGCGTTGCTGTTCGTCGGTCGGTACGACGAGGTCGAGCGGGTGCTGAAGTGGGCCATGGTCGGTCTGCTGGCCTACGGGGCGGCGGTCGTGCTGGCCCGGCCGGACTGGGCGGCGGTGGCCCGCGGCAGTCTCCTGCCGCCACTGTCGATCACCTCGACGCACCTCGCCGGAGCCGTGGCGATCCTGGGCACCCTGCTGACGACGTACATGTACCTGTGGCAGACGGTCGAGCAGGTCGAGGAGCGGGCGGCGCGCACGTCACTGCGGGTTCGCGAGTTCGACGCCGTCACCGGGGCGACGCTGGCCTGCCTGATCGCCTGGTGCATCCTGGTGGCCAGCGGCGCCACCCTCGGAACACACCACGAGAGCGTCGACACCGCGCAGCAGGCGGCCCAGGTGCTTCGCCCGCTGGCCGGCCCGCTGGCCAGTGAGTTGTTCGCGGTGGGGCTGCTGGCGGCCGCGGTCGTCGCGGCACCGGTGATCATGGCTGCGGGTGGTTACGCGGCGGCGTCCGCGTTCGGTTGGGAGCGTGGCCTGACCCGCAGTCCACGGCAGGCCCCGGGGTTCTACACGCTGATCGCGCTTCAGGCCGTGGTCGGCGCCGTGCTGGCGATGGGCACGGTGAGTCCCATCCGGCTGCTGTTCGTCGCCAGCCTGGTGGCCGGCGTCGCCACGCCGTTCGGGCTGGTGATGCTGGTGCTCTGCGCAGGTAACGCGAAGCTGGTGGGCGGGCGTCCCATCGCCCGGGGGCTGCGTGTCGCCGGCTGGCTCGTCGCCGCCGGTACCGCCGCGCTCTCCCTGGTGTTCCTGTTGCAGCAGCTGCACGTCCTGCGCCGGTAACCGTCCTCAACCGTCACGCGGGTGCTGGTGCCGGTGCAGGGGTCCGACGTACAGGTTCCGTTCCCGGGCCCACCCGACGACGCCGGGCAGCGCCCGCAACGTGGCGCGCCAGGATTCCGGGGCCGAGGCGCAGTCGGAATCGTGCAACAGCACGGTGCCACCGGCGCCGAGCGTACGGAACACCGTCCGCTGGACCGACGTCGCGCTGCCGCCCGCCTCCCAGTCCCGCCCCCAGGCGGTCCACAGCCGCGGCTGGAGTCCCAGCCGCCGGCAGGTGACCAGGGCGCCCGCCGTCAACAGCCCGTACGGAGGTCGGTACCAGCGCGGAACGGCCCCCGTCGCGTCCGCGATCCGATCCCGGGCCCGGGCGATGTCCCCGTACACCGAACGCGGTGACCGCCACAACAGGCAACGGTGGTCCCACCCGTGGACCGCCACCTCGTGCCCCCGGGCGACGAGCTCGCGCCCCAGACCGGGGTCACGGTCGAGCATGCGACCGAGCAGAAAGAACGTCGCCCGCACATCCAGCTCGGCGAGCAGCCGGAGAAACGACGGCGTGGAGCGACGATCGGGACCGTCGTCGAAGGTCAGGGCGATCCCGGCGGGATCCCCGACGCCGGAAAGCGCCGGGAACGCCCGACGTCGTAGCCCGGTCAGCGAGGTCACCACCGGCGCGGCATGCACCAGCAGGCCGGCCGCCAGGAGCGCCGGCGCACCGACGAGGCGGCCCGCCCCGGCGCCCGGACGCCACTCCACGTTTCGATTTCCCAGACGGTGTCGCCCGCTATCGGTCATGACCCGGTCCATCACCCGGTTCTCACGACCGCCGGAGCCGCTCGTGCGCGTACAGTGCTTCCAGCACCACGGCGGTGATGTCGCCGGTCCGCCGGCTGGGCCCGGGTACGGACACGGGGGCGGTCAGGGTTCCGAGCACCGGTTTGAGGTCCTGTGGTGTGCTCACGTGGGTGGTCAGCCCGTGCCGGTCGAGGATCTCGGCGTTGGCTGTGCCGTGTCCGGGGATCGGCCGGTAGGTGATGGTCGGCAGCCCGCAGGCCAGCGACTGCTGGCAGGTCTGTCCGCCGGAGTTCTCCACGACGACGTCCACCGCCCGCATGAGGGTCGGCATGTCCTGCACCCATCCCATGACGTGCCCGGGAAGACCGCGGAGGAGGCGCCGCATCGGCTCGTTGCGTCCGCACACCACGACCGGCTGAATGCCGCCGGCGGCGAGCACGTCCGCGGCGGTCCGGACGACGTCGCCCACGCCCCAGGATCCGGCGACGATGAGCGCCAGCCGCCCGTCGTCGGGCAGACCGAACCGTAGGCGGGCCTGCCGCTTGCCGTCGGTGGTGGTGGGCGCGAACCGCGCCGATATCAGGGGGTCGACGACCCGTACGTCGCGTGCACCCCACCCGCCGGCCTGCTGTCGGGCAGCGTCGTGGATGACGCAGTACGTGTCGACGCCGGGCGACAGCCAGGCGGGATGGACCGAGATGTCGGTGACGTAGGCGACGATCGGCACCGTGACCCGCCCGGTACGGCGTAGCGGACCGAGCAGTTGGTTGGCGAACGGGTAGGTCGTGACGATCAGCCGGGTGTCCGGTGCCAGCCGGGCCAGCATCCGTGCACGGGCCAGCCCGAGCAGCCCGCGGATCGCCGTGACCATCGACGGCGAACGCTCGGTGAGCGTGAACAGGCCGGCGTAGGTGCCGGGCGACCAGCGCAGCAGCATCCGGTACGTCTCGCGTACCAGCCAGTGGACCGGCCGGGACAGCGCCGTGAAGAAGTTCAGATGATCAACCTGCAGCCCGTGTGCGGACAGCCGGTGGCCCAGCTCCGCGGCGGCCGCGTCGTGCCCCGCACCGATGTCGGCCGACACCACCAGGACCCGGCCCGATGTCCTGTTCCACGGATCCGATCTGCTCGTACCAGGCGTCGACCCCGGCGATCGGAACGACGCCGGTCGAAACGACGCCGGTCGGAACGACGCGTCGGCGATGCGGTCAGACATCACCGCACCGCCCGCCGCGCCGCCGAAGGCCCACGCCGGCGCCTACCCGCTTTTCGGGCCGTCATGTCCGGTCGGCCGCGGCCGACCGGACATGACTCACAACATAGACATGTGAACGTGGTCGGTATGGTCCGAATCGCCGGAATACGGCTGCCAGCCGGTAGCCGGCATCCAGATCTGCTTGTACCAGATGACGTAGTAGATCCCGAGCAGATCGGCGTTGCGGACCAGGAAGGCGGCCAGGTTGTTGCCGTAGAGCCGCTGGTCGGTCGTTCGGGCCGGACTGAAGCCGCGCGACTGCAGCGACCAGTCGCAGGCCCGACCCTTCGGATGCTCCCAGCGGTCGCCGGTCCGGAAGCAGCCGACGAACCGGTCGAAGCCGGCCCGCTTGACCTCGTGGTACGCGTGCAGGGTACGGCGGGTGAGGCAGCCGGACGTCGTCGGATCCTTCTGGTTGCAGGCCTCGGGCGGCCAGTTCCCGTTACCGCCGTTCGGGGCGGGGCGGGCAACCGGCGAGGTCGCCGAGACGAGTCCGTTGGCGGTCAGGCTCGCACCACCGAGCGACCTCAGTTCCTTCTCGGCGTCACTCTTCTGCTTGCCCATGATGGCGTGCTGCCGCTGCTGCTGGAGGACCTCGGCGTCGATGGCCTGCTTGGCCTGCTGGGCGCGGGACCTGGCCTGGCTGAGGTCACGGACCTTCCTCGTGTTCACCATGTTCAACTCTTCGAGCATGATGAGGCGCGACAGGAAGGCGTCCGGTGCCGTGCTGTTGAGCATCACGGCCGCGGCCTGCAGCCGCCCCTCCCGGTAGGACTGCGCGCCCACCAACTGCACCTGCCCGGTCAGTTCCTCGTACTGCTGCTCGGCCTTGCTCAGCTCGAGAGTCAGATGCAGCTGCCGGACCCGCGATTCCTCGAGGGCGGCCTTCGCTTTGACGAACTCGCGGTTGGTGGACTCGAGCACGTCCCGCAGCAACTGCGGGCCGTCGGTCCCGTGCCCCGACGGTGGCGGCTCCGGCGGGGTCGCGACGGCGGGAGTGCCGAGGGTGACGACCGCGAGCGCGGCGGCGAGTCCCTGGAACAGGGTACGGGCGAGCGAGTGCCGCCACCCCGGTCTGCGGCCGGGCCCGGACCCGGGTGGTCCGGCGGACAACAGCTGGTCGGGTACGTGCTTGGAAGTGTTCAGCGTGGTCTCCGGGAGGATGTCCGGCCGGGGGCCGGTACGGCAGGTCTGGCGCGCGACGCAGATCGCGCGGGCGGATCCTCGGCTGGAGACATGGTTATGTCCGACTGACAGCCAGTTCCGTCAGGCGGGGACGTAGGTGCGTTCCCAACCCCGGCGGGGCGCCGCCGTCGTCGGGTGGAACCTCGGCACTGAACTGGTGCAGCCGAACGGTGGGCACGGCGGTTTCGGGCGCCAGAGCGGCACCCGCCGGAAGGGTGGTGCACCGTTGCGCACTGTGGCCCGACGAGTCCGTGGAGCAGTGGTGACCGGCACGAAGGTCCAGAGCCACAGCGGCCGACCCGGCAGGCAGTGACCTCGTGTGGACGACCGAGCACATGGCGTACACGGCAGGGTGACTGATGATGACACCGACGAGGACGGCGGTGAGCAGGCAGAGGTGGCGGACAAGTCGTCGCGCCCGCGATGGCGCCCCGGTAGTCATCGCGGCCGATCCTAGCGCCCGTCCCGGCGGCCGGGAACGGGTGGCCCCGGCGGACAACCGCGCCGTGCCCCGGCCGCCGTCGCCGCGGCGCGGGCCGCCCGATGCGCTCGGCCGCCGGTCACCGCCGGTCGGTGACCCGGCCCTCACGCACGGGTGCCGGAACGGGCCGGTCGGCGACGACCTCGTAGACGAGATCGGTGACGATCGAGCCGATCCGGGCGAGATCGCTCGTGATGCGTTCCAGGTCGGCCATGTCGACCGCGACGATCTCCATCAGGTAACAGGACTCGCCGGTGACGCGTAGGCATCGCACGATCTGCGGCTGCCGGTCGAGGACCTGGCGCACCGTGTCGTAGCGGGCACCGTGCACCTTCATCCGGACGGTGGCGCGCAGTCCGTACCCGACCACTGCGGCGTCCACCCGGGCGGTGTAGCCGGCGATCACCCCGTGCTGCTCGAGATTACGCAGTCGTGCCCGGGTTGCCGAAACACCCAGATGAATGACGCCGGCAAGGTCGGTCAGCGAGGCCCTGCCGTCCTCCTGCAACGCCTCGAGCAGTCGCCGGTCGGACGCGTCCATGACGTAGTCGGTGCCGGCCATTCCGCGAATCTACCGCAACATCTGCGGCCCGGACCCCGTTCTACCGTCGATGCAGCCTGTCCGACCGACCGCTGCCGTTCGTAGCATCGTCTGCATGACCAACTCCCCGCCCGACCGGATCCCGTTCGTGTTCCTGGACGTGTTCGCGTCCACACCACTCACCGGCAACCCGGTCGCCGTCGTACCCGACGCGGACGACCTGACCGAGCCGACGATGCGGGCGATCGCCCGGGAGTTCAACCAGTCCGAGACCACCTTCATCCTGCGCCCGACCCTGGCCGGCGCCACCTGGCGCCTACGATCGTTCACCCCGATCGGCGAGGAGGTGCTCGGGGCCGGACACAACGCCCTCGGCGCCTGGCTGTGGCTCGCCGACGCCGGCCGTCTGCCAGCGGACCGCCCGTCGTTCACACAGCAGATCGGCGACGCCCTGCTACCGGTCGACGTGACCGGTCCGCCCCGGGCGACCCTCGTCACGATGCGCCAGTCCACACCAGAATTCGGCGCCACGGTGGGCGACGCCGCCGACCGGGCCGAACTCGCAGCCGCGCTCGGCCTGACCGACGCCGACCTCGACACCGCCACCGTCCCACAGGTGGTGTCGACCGGCGCCGGCCACCTCCTCGTACCGGTGACCGGCCGGGACGCGGTCGACCGGGCACGACCGGACGGACCCCGCCTGGCCGCCGCCGTCGCCCGGGCCGGCGGCGAGGGCTGCTACGTCTACAGCCGCGATCCGGTCGACCCGACCGACGCCGTCGCCTACGCGCGGTTTTTCAACCCGGGAATGGGTATCTCGGAGGATCCGGCGACGGGTACGGCCGCCGGGCCGCTGCTGGCCCGCCTCGTCGCCGACGGAGCCGTGACGGAGGGAACCGCGGTGATCGAGCAGGGCTACCGACTCGGCCGCCCCAGTCGTATTCGGGTCGACGTCACCGGGGACCGGGTCGAGATCAGCGGTACCGGTCTCGTCGTCGCCGAAGGTGTCCTCCGCACCGCACCGCCGCCCGGGGCCGCCGAATGAACAACGACGAACCGCGTTTTCTCCGGGCCGCGCTACGGCTCGCCGCCTCGGCGCTCGACGCCGGCGATCCGCCGTACGGATCACTGCTCGTCGACGCCGCCGGCAATGTGATCGCCGAGGACCGCAACACGACCAGCACCGACCGGGACATCACCGCCCACCCCGAACTGAAGCTCGCCCGGTGGGCGGCCCGACACCTCGATCCGGCCGCAGCCCGGGCCACGACGATGTACACCAGCTGCCAACCGTGCCAGATGTGCACGGGCGCCATCGCCCGTTCCGGACTCGGGCGGGTCGTCTACGCCCTCAGCACCGCGCAGGCGAACGCCCTGAGGCCGACGGAGCTGGCCGCCCCCGACGATGCCGACGTCGCGTACGAGGGGCCCGGACTGTTCGACGAGGCACGCATCCCGGTCGACGACTACTACCGGGCGGCCCGTACCCGGCCACGCCGGCGCGCGGGGCCGGCGCCGGCATGACGTCCCGGGCAGACCGGCCCCCGGTCACCCCCGGCGGTGCAGGTAGCGGGCGCGGCGGCCGGCGTCGCGAAAGCCGAGCCGCCGGTACAGGCCGGCGGCCGGGTTGTCGTCGTTGACGCACAGCCACGCTTCCCGGGCGCCGTCGGCGGCCAGCGACCGCAGCGCGGTTGCCACCAGGTGGGCGCCGACCCGGCGGCCCCGCCAGGCGGGGACCACGCCCACCTGGTCGATCCAGTTGTCGATGACGTTGAGGAAGCCGACCGCCGTACCGTCGGGACCGCGCGCGATCAGCGACAGGTCCGGCCGGTAGCCGTCGTCGTCGCGCAGCTCCTCCAGCCATTCCCCGGCCGCCGGCTCAACGAAGCCGGTCCGGTCCGCGAAGGACGCCCGGTAGGTCGCGAACAGCTCGGAGCCGAGCGTCACCGGCCCGGTGTTCACGCCGTCGGGGTGGGCGACCTCCGGCAGGTCGGTGAGCTCGTGCCGCAGCACCCACTCGGTGAAGGTCCGCGCGAAGCCACGCGCCGTGAACAGGGCGTCCGCGCCCGAACTCCACGACTCGGTGGTCAGCAGCAGATCGCCGTCGCCCGCCTGCTCGTCCGCCCAGCTCAGCAGCCGGCTACCGACACCCTGTCCGCGCCAGTCCGGATGCACCAGGCCGGTGCTGGTGGCCGGCTGTCGGGCGGTACCGACGCTCACGGCCGCGACCAGATCGCCCCCGTGCCAGGCGCCGAGGGTACGGGACTGGAGCAGCCGGGCCCGCAGCAGCGCGGAGCCGGTGAACAGCGGCAGTCCACCGTCGACGGCCAGGCACGCCTCGGCCAGACCGGTCAGCTCCGCGAGGTGCTCCCCGCCGAACTCCTTCCAGATCAGCGCGTCCACGCCCGAGTCACCCATGATCCGCTGCCCTTTCGCTGCCGCCGATTGCCCGCCGACCGGCCCGGACAGCTGACGACGGGCCGGCGCGACGGCGCGCCGAGGCAGTAAGTAGGCATCTCGGCCGGTGGCACTGTCAACGCGGTTTCGGTCCACCCGCCGGCACCGACTCGGCAGCCGACGTCCACCGGTGGCCCCGTGGAGCAGGGCAGCGGGCCGGCCGCAGACCGGGTAGAAACTCGCTGTTGGTCTTCGAGATGGCACGGCGACGAAGGGGCATGCATGCCGGTCCCGTGGCCGCACGGCAGAGGTAGGGCGCCATCGAAGGGACTCACCGTCATGCTGTTCGGTGACGTCGGGAACCCGCGTACCGGACCATGGGCAGCACCGCCGTACATCGATCCGTGATCTTGAGAAGCGGCAGCTCACGGGTTAGATTCGAGCCCCTGCAACCCGGGGCTTAACACCCCTGACACCCCGGGTCCAACCTCGATTCAGGAGGCGTACCCTTGTCTTCGCTCGACGAAACCGTGACACCCCCGCACGACTCGTCCCCTTCTGTCGGCTCCACCTCGCTCAACCGGCGACGGATGCTGACCGTCGCCCTCGGCGGCGCCGCCACCGTGGCGCTGCCCGCGCCGGCGTGGGCCACGGACGACCAGCGGCCGGGCGCGCACCGCCCACCCAGGCTCACCCCGCAGGACCGCAAGGTCATCGCCCAACTCTCCACCAGGCGGGCCCTCGACCACCTCACGGTGCTTTCCGAGGACATCGGGCCGCGGATCGGCGGCACCGAATCCGAGCGCCGGGCGGCGCACTACATCGCCAGCCAGCTCGACCACTTCGGCTACGACACGACCCTGCAGCCGTTCCCGGTGGCCGACAAGTTCCTCGCCCAGCTCAGCTCCCCCGCCGGTCTGCCCGACGACCTCAACTGGCAGGCCGGCGCCAGCGCACAGGCCGCCCTGGACACCACCGTCACCGCCTCGGTGATCGACGTCGGGGCAGGCGCGGCCGCCGACTTCACCGCCGACGTCAGCGGCAAGATCGTACTGGTCAACTACGTCGCCGCCCAGCGCGAACAGCTGGCCGCCCGCGCGGTGGCCGCCGGCGCGGTCGGGCTGATCTTCCTCCCGACCGACGGGATCGAGCCCCGCCGGGCGTCGGCGTTCTCCCCCTCCATGCCCACGCCACTGGCGATCCCGGTGGTCGGCGTCGCCCAGGCCCAGAAGCACCGGCTGCGGGCCCTGCTGGCCACCGGCCCGCTCACCCTGACCATCGCCACCACCGCACACCGCGGGCTGACCTCGCACAACGTGCTGGCGGAGCGGCGCGGACGGTCCGGCGCCGGCGGCCCGGTGGTCATGGTCAGCGCGCACTACGACACGGTCATCGGCGCGCCGGGCGCCAACGACGACGGCTCCGGCACCGTGCTGTGCCTGGAGCTGGCCCGGGTACTGAAGGCCATTCCGATCAACGCCACCGTCCGGTTCGGCCTGTGGGGCTCCGAGGAGCAGGGCCTGATCGGCTCGCGCTACTACGTCCGCGAGCTGCCGCAGTCCGAGCGGGACCGGATCGTCGCCGTCTACCAGAACGACATGGTCGCCACGAGCTGGGACCCGGCGACGCGCTACTGGCTGCTGTCCTTCACCGGCCAGAGCAACCGGGCCACCGACGAGGTCGCCGCCGCGGCCCAGCGGCTCGGCTACCAGCCGCGGATCTCGCCGGTGACCCAGCGCGGCGCCAGCGACCACCAGTCGTTCCAGGAGGTCGGGATCGCCAGCGCGAACTTCTCCTGGCGTGGTGAGGAGTCTCCGGCCCTGCTGGAGCCGCCTTACCACAGCCCGGAGGACACCATCGCGAAGAACATCAGCCTGGAACGGCTCCAGGTGTCGATGGAACTGATCGGCTGCGCCACGTACGCGACGGCCGGACACTGACAACACCTCGGGTGGGGTGCGGCGTTCGCCGCACCCCACCCGCGTCAAGACGGCCACCGGGCGGCAAGCCCCGGCAACCGGCAGCCAGCGTCCGCCCACGTTGCTCCACTGTGGATGACACATCCTCGAGGCCGTAGCCGGAATCGAACCGGCGTCTACCGCTTTGCAGACGGTCCCCTGACCACTCGGGCATACGGCCGTGGCGTGTCCCGGGCTGGAATCGAACCAGCGGCCTCCGCCGTGTCGAGGCGGCGCTCTGACCTACTGAGCTACCGGGACGGGAGCAGGGGCGGGATTCGAACCCGCGTTCTCCGGCTTATGAGGCCGGCGAGGACGACCGAACTCCTCTACCCTGCGCGTGCGCCGCCGGGGAGTCGAACCCCGAACCCGCTGAACAAGAGTCAGCTGCTCTGCCTGTTGAGCCAGCGGCACGTGGCGGAGACGGGGCGAGTCGAACGCCCACGAGGCGGCGAAGCCTCCAACCGCTTTCAAGGCGGCGGCCGGCGCCCATCGGCTGGCGTCTCCAGGTCGGGTCGGCCCGACTCGAACTGATGCTGCGTACCCGGAGCGCGATTCGAACGCGCACCGACGCCGTTCTGAGCGGCGCGCCTCTGCCGTTGGGCTACCGGGGCGTGGAGCCGGCGACGGGACTCGAACCCGCTGCCTGCCGATTACAAGTCGGCTGCACGGCCTGTCGTGCTACGCCGGCGTGGTGCGTGCCGGGCCGGATCCGGTCACTCCTGCCGTGGTGAGTCGAACCCTGCCTTCTGCCGGCGTCGAACCGGCATTGCGTCCTCGGAGAGATTCGAACTCCCGGCCCCCGGATTCGTAGTCCGGTGCTCTATCCGCTGAGCTACGAGGACTGGACGGAAGGCGGCCGGGTGTGCCTGTCGATTCGGCCCGTCTTCCGCGCGGTCTGGTTCAGGTGCCGTACCGGTTCGCCCGGCCGGTCGTCCTGGTCGACCGTTCGTGGACCTGGGCGGATTCGAACCGCCGACCCCCGGTCTGCCGAACCGGTGCGCTACCAACTGCGCCACAAGCCCATACGTCCGGAACCCCCGAGTCGAACGGGGTGTCTCGCGCTCCCAAGGCGCGCGGGTTGCCGTCTCCCCCGCTCCGGACCGTCCGGCCGCCGGCGGGTCTGCCGGCGGCCGGACGTTGTGTCGACGCGGCGCACGGCGTGCGCGGCGTCGGCGATGTGCCATCCACTGTGGAGTTTTCAACGAGCGTGCCGCCGGCCGGGCCGGGGTGGGTACGCACGGGCAGCAGGAGTTGAACCCGCATCTTCCGGTTTTGGAGACCGGTGCTCTGCCGATTGAGCTACACCCGTAGGTAGAGCGAAGGGAGCTGGTTGACCGGGTCCGGTAACGAAAACGCCGCCCGGTCCCGGATCCGGGAGGGCGGCGCGACGATCGCTAGCGGGTGCTAGCTGCGCCACCGGCCCAGGTCGTGGTTCTTTTCGCTGCCGGCTGACCAGTCGGATCGGCTGGCACAGGTCATGGCGGCCTCGCCGCGCGACGTCAGCCGCTGCGGTGTGATGAAGGCGTGCCACAACATGTCGGTCTCCTGACCCGGTCGGTTCGTCTTGGTGCTGATCTCTACGGTAGGGCTACCCAGCGGGGTCAGCAACCGCATTAAGAAGGCGTCAGGTGACCGGCCGACAGCTGCCATGCTGTCGACGTGGCCGTCATCCGCTCCGTGGTCCTCGTCGGTCTGTTCTCGGCGAAGGACCGTGATTACCGAGACCGCCTCGACGCGCTGGAGGCGCAGGTGACGGCACAGGGCGGACAGGTGCTGGACCGGTTCGTCCAGCGCAGGGGCGTCTCCGACGGCGGGGTACGACTGATGACCGCGCCGTTGTCGCGTCGTTTCCTCGTCGGTCCGGGAAAGCTGGCGGAGATCGCGGCGACCTGTTCGGGCAGGAAGGTCGACGCCGTTGTCTTCGTCAACGACCTGAGCGGCTTCCAGCGTCGATGGCTGTCGATGCGCCTCGGCTGCCCGGTGCTGAGCCAGGCCGACCTCGTCCCCTCTGCGGAGGTTTCCACCGGCCCGCCCCGCCCTCGGCGTCGCGCCGCCCGCGGCCGAATGCCCAACCGCCGACGGTAGTGCCGCCACCTACCGCCTCCCCGGCGGTGGTAAGGCTGCGCGGAGGCGGTCTTGTTGTCGGTGCTGGACGGTACCGTCCTGGAATGGTGCGGACGGTGGCGCAGAAGATGGGTGTCCGGCCTGGATGTCGAGCGCACCTGCTGGGTGCGCCGGCCGAGTCGGTCGCCGCGTTGGAGTTGCCCAAGTTGGAGCTGGTCAACGAGTTGGACGGGCCGTTCGACTATCTGCATCTGTTCGTGGTGACGCAGGCGGGGATGCGGCGGGATTTTCCGACCTTGCGGGAGCATCTGCGTCCCGGCGGGATGCTGTGGGTTTCGTGGCCCAAGGGGGGCCGGCACGGCACGGATCTGACGATGAGGTCGGTCATCGCGATCGGATACGACCTCGGGATGGTGGAGAGCGTCTGCCTGCGGGTCGACGACAAATGGGCGGGCCTGAAGTTCACGCATCCGAAGCCGGGCAAGACCTATCACAACAGTTTCGGAACGCTGCGGGTCGACGAGCGCGAGATCGGGCTGCGGCGGCCGGTACCCGGGGACGTCCCGCACTCGTGACCGCTTTGAGCCGGCGCGGACCCCTCAGGCCGCGGCGGTGGTCGCGCGGTGCTCGGTGGGGCGGGTGCCGAAGTGCCGCTTGAACGCGGCGCTCAGGGCGTACGCCGTGGAATAGCCGACCTGCCGGGCAACCGAGTCGACGGTGGCGTCGGTGCGCCGCAGCAGATCTGCCGCGAGGTTGAGTCGCCAGCCGGTGAGGTAGGCCATCGGTGGCTCGCCGAGCAGATCGGTGAAGCGGCGGGCGAAGGTGGCCCGGGACACCCGTGCCTCCCGTGCCAGGGCCGCCACCGTCCAGGGGCGCGCGGGGTCGTCGTGCAGCGCGCGCAGGGCGGCACCGACGACCGGGTCGGACAGCGCCCGGTACCAGGCTGGTGGCGACGAGCCGGGACGGGCGAACCACTCGCGCAGCGTGGCGATCAGCAGCAGATCCAGCAGTCGGTCCAGCACGGCCTGCTGGCCCGGGTCGTCGCGGCCGATCTCAGACTCGGCCAGTTCCAGCAGTGGGCGGGGCCGGCCATCGTAAGGCACCACCAGCACCCTTGGCAGCGCGGCCAGCAGCCGCCCGGAGAGCCCACCGGCGACCTGGTAGGTGCCGGTGAGCAGAACGTTCGGACCGTCGAGCCGGTCGCCACAGGTCCGTACCCCGAGATGGATCGAGTCGGGGGCCAACTCCCCGCCGTCCGCGGACCGGCACTCGTTCGGGCCGTGCAGGACGTAGAGCGGGGCGATGTCGGGTGTCCGGTCGCCGCTCACGGTGAACGGGGCGGGTCCGGCGACGACCGCCAGGTCACCGGTGGCAAGGCGGACGGGTTCGGCGCCGGTAGGCACGACCCAGCCGTCTCCGCGCGGCATCGTCACCAGGGTCAGCGGCGCACCGTCGGCGAACCCGATCGCCCAGGGTGAACCCATGATGTTGCGGCCGAACAGCGCTCCGGTGGAACGGACCTGGTCCAGCAGACCGGTGAGCGCATCCATCGGCGTAGCCTACTGCGTCGCCGTGCCCCGGCTGCCGCGTCGGGCCGGGCGCCGCCATGGACGTTGCCGCCGCGGCGACCCCGCCGGAGGTGGCATCCGGACCGGTCGCCGCCGACGCTGGACGCGCGCGTATCGACCTGAGGTTTTCGACCATTCCGCGTCGCGGCGGGCGGCGGTTTGCTGGACCGCATGACGAACACACCGATCACGGTCATCGGCGGCACCGGCAAGACCGGCCGGCGGGTGGTCGCCCAGCTCAGGCGGGCCGGTCACGAGCCGAGGGCGGCCTCCCGCAGCGCGGCGACCCGTTTCGACTGGACCGACCGGGACACCTGGCCGGCGGCCGTCGAAGGCGCCGGGGCCGTCTATGTGACACCGTACGACCCCGGCGACGGCGACCTGTTGAAGGCGTTCACCGACGTCGCCGTACACGCCGGGGTGCGGCGCCTCGTGCTGCTGTCCGCACGCGAATGGGTGGACATCCACGACACCGCGGCACTGGCCCGTGAGGACGCGGTGCGTGACTGCGGGGCGGACTGGACGATCCTGCGCCCGACCTGGTTCGCGCAGAACTTCAGCGAGGAACCGTTCTTCAGCGACGGTGTCCGGGCCGGTGAGCTGGCCCACGGCACCGGCGACGGCCGGCACCCGTTCGTCGACGTCGAGGACATCGCCGCCGTGGCCGTCGCCGCGCTCACCGGAGAAGGCCACGGCGGGCGGACCTACGACCTCTCCGGCCCGCGCGCCCTCACCGTCGCCGAGGCGCTGGCCGAGATCTCGACCGCCGCCGACCGGCCGATCCGGCCGGTTCCACTCCCGCTGCAGGCCTACCGGGAGCACCTGACCGGTCTCGGATACCCGCAGGAGGCGGCCGCCGGGGTCGCCGGCCTGAGTGCGCTGATCCGCGACGGCGACGACGCGTACGTCTCCGACGGGGTGTGGCGGGCGCTCGGCCGCCCGGCGCGCGACTTCGCCGACTACGTCGCAGCCACCGACTGGACCGGCTGACCCACCGCCCGACGGGTGTGCGATAGGTTGCCGCCATGGCTGAACCCGGCTCCGTGGCCTGGCCGCCTGCCCCGATCAGGACCGAGCGGCTCGTGCTCCGTGAGCCCGAGGCCCGGGACCGTCCAGCGGTCATCGAGCTGTTCGCCTCGCCGGAGGTGGGCACCTACATCGGTGGCCCTCGACCGCGTGACGAGCTCGAGCGCGCGGTGCCCGAGGTGCCCGGGCGACGCCCCGGCCATTTCGTGGTCGATCTCGACGGAGCGATGATCGGCACGGTCACGCTCGATCGGCGCGACACGGAGCGTCCGGGTCACGTCCTCTCTGGTGCCGGGCAGGCCGAGCTCGGCTACATGTTCCTGCCGCGGGCGTGGGGCCACGGGTACGCCGGCGAGGCGTGCGCGGCGGCACTCGACTGGTTCGCCGGCGCGTTCCCCGACGAGTCCGTGGTGCTGCGCACCCAGATCGCCAACGACCGCTCGATGCGCCTCGCGGCGAAGCTGCGGTTCTCCGAGGTGGAGCGGTTCGAGGAGTACGGCGCCGAGCAGTGGTTGGGCGTGTGGTCCCCGGTCCCGCCATCCGGCTGAGCTCGTGCCCGACGGCGCCGGCGTACGAACCGGTGTGATCAGTGGTCGACCGCGATCCGCTGCCGGACGACGCGGTCACCGCGCCTCGATGGACGGGCCCGGCGCTATGGATCCACGCCGACCTGCGCCCGGCCAACGTCCTCACCGCCGACGGCACCCTCTGTGGCGTGATCGACTTCGGCGATGTCTGCGCGGGCGATCCGGCGTACGACCTCGCCGCCGGGTGGCTCCTGCTACCGGACGACACCATCGACCACTTCTACGCGGCCTACCAGCCGACCCCGGACGCCGCCACCATGCGCCGCGCCCGCGGCTGGGCGATGGCACGCGCCCTCAGCGGCATCCTCATCGGCGACGCCGGCGTCCACGGCCGCCCAGGCGGCAAACCCACCCGGGGCCCGCCCGCCCACGCCGCCCTGCAACGCCTCATCGCCACGGTCCGCTGACCCAGCGATCACCACCGCATCCGAAAGACTGCGTGATCGACCATTCGCACATCGGCACGTCCGTGTCGACCCGGAAAGGTGACGCCATGCGCCTGCCCCCACTGCCCGCCCCGTCAGCGCCGCTCACACCGGAGCAGATGGCCCGACGCGCGGTCGGTGATCGCACCCTGGACGTGCCGGTCAAGCCCATCAGCATCCGTCCGTACGATCCGAACTGGCCGGCACGCTACCGACACGAAGAGGGCCGTATCCGGGCGACGCTCGGCGTCCGCGCCCTCGCTGTCGAACACGTCGGCTCCACCGCCGTGCCGGGACTGCCCGCGAAGGACCGCCTCGACATCGATCTGATCGTCGCTGACCCGGCCGACGAGGAGGCCTACGTACCGGATCTGGCCGCTGCGGGATACGTGCTGCGCACACGGGAGCCGCACTGGTATGAACACCGTTGTCTGTGGACCGACGGTCACGACGTCAATCTGCACGTGTTCGGTCCCGACTGTGACGAGTACCTTCGCCACATCATCTTTCGTGACTGGCTTCGCAGCCACCCCGATGACCGGGATCGCTATGCGGCAAGGAAGTACGAAGCCGCCGCGGCGCATCCTCTCTCAGCATCGCGCTACCGGCATGCCAAAGCCGCAGTCGTGGTCGAGATCCTCAAACGGGCCGGGTTGCGCTGACCGAACGTCGGACGTGCCGGCGGCAGCAGCGGCCGGCGTCGGAAGGCCGGCACTTCCGGCCGCTGAATCGGGCGCGGGCAGGTATGGTGGCACCGGCCGCTACTGGCGCGGGTGGGCTACCACCGGGGAACCGGCCGTACCAAGGGTGTGGCGCCGACCGCCTGGGCGCCTCCGGAAGCAGATGTCCTGCGATCGGAGGCACCATGAACCTGCGCTACGGCATGAACCCCGACCAGCGTCCGGCGACCGCCACGGCCATCGATCCGGCGCGTCCCCCGTTCCGGTTCCTGCACGGCGACGCCTCCTACATCAACGTTCTCGACGCCGCCGCCGGATGGCAGCTCGTCCGTGAGGCCGCGAAAGCCCTGGGCCGTCCTGCCGCGGCCTCCGTCAAACACGTTTCACCGGCCGGCGCGGCAACCGCGGGTCCGGTCGACGCCACCATGGCCCGGACGTACCGGCTGGACCCGACCACGACAGGCGCGTTGACCACTGCCTATGTCCGGGCCCGGGACGCCGACCCGAAGAGCTCCTACGGCGACTTCATCGCGGTCTCGGAACCGGTCGACGCGGAGCTCGCCGATCTCCTGCGCCGACTGGTCTCGGACGGCATCGTCGCCCCGGGTTACGAGCCGGGGGTCGTCGCGACCCTGGCGGCGAAGAAGAGCGGCCGCTTCCTCGTGGTCGAAGCGGACGCCGGCTTCCAGCCACCGCCGACGGAAACACGCGACGTCTACGGCCTGCGCCTCACCCAGCCCCGCGACGACGTCGCACTGACCCGCGATCTGGTCGCGGACCCGCGGCTGCCCACCTCTGCCGTGGACGACCTGCTGCTCGGCCTGATCGTAGTCAAGCACACACAGTCGAACTCCGTGGCCTACCTTCGCGACGGAATGGCCCTGGGTATCGGGGCGGGTCAGCAGTCACGGGTGGACTGCACGCGGCTCGCCGGCACCAAGGTCGACACCTGGTGGCTGCGCCGTCATCCCATCGTCGGAGAACTCGCCGACGATGCCAGCGCCAGCGTCCAGGACGTCGTAGGCCAGCAGATTCGTGCGACGACCCTGGATGGCGGACCGCTCAGTACGGTCGAACGGGCCGGGTGGCTGCGACAGCTGGACAAGGTGGCGTTCGTTTCCGACGGGGCGCTGCCCTTCCCCGACAACGTCGAACAAGCCGCGCGACACGGGGTCCGGTACATCGCGGAACCAGGTGACTCCATCCGGTCCACCGACGTCCTGGCCGAGAGCCGGCAACGCGGCATCACCCTCATCCGGACCGGCATCCGACTGTTCCGCCACTGACCATCACCTCCCGCGGCACCATATTTCCGCGATCCGTCCCCGGTTCCGCCTGCACGGGTACGGGTCGGTGATGGATCATGGCGAGCGCATCCACGAGGGGCGTACGGTAACAGGTTGCTCCTCTCGCACTGGCGGAGAGGGACAGGATGGTCACGGTCCGGCCTGACGGCGCATTCTCGGTCAACAGCGTTGGTCTCGACCGGGCGCCGTTTCCGCTGAGCTTCAGCCTTGCAGAGGGTGCTGGCCACTGGGTGGTCCATGCGACGGCGGCGCAAGCCGCCGAACTCGCGGACGTGCTGGCCCACGCGGCGAAGGACACCATCGTCGTGGTGGACGTCGCGACCAACAGCTTTCTCGATGAGGAGTACGTGCAATGGAGGCCGTCGCGGATTGCGGCGGCACAGGGCACCACCTGCGCGAGTCACCAGCTGGGTGCGCTGGCCACCGGGGTTGTCGGCCTCGGCGACGAGATGCTCGTGATGCGGTGTGACGAGCTGACCGGCTTCCTGGACGGCTGGTCGCCGTACGAACTGGCGTTGGTCGGTGTTCCGAACCGGCCGAATGGGGACCAGCTGGACGAGCTCGCGCTTGCGGTCGGAACCGCGCGTCATGACCGGCCGGTCTTGCCGACGCTTCCCGGCTGCCGTCTGTGGTATTCCGGACACGACGACTGTTACGTACGGGTGGAGTCGAGCGACCTGGGACCCTGCCTGGCGGTCCTGGGACGCCTGCTCACCCTGCTGGCCGGCTCGGCCCTGGTGGTCGATGCCGTACCCGTGGAGGTGGCGGAGCCGGCCGACACCCTCGTCGAGACGCTGGTCGCCGAGAGCCGGCAATGGATCGGGAGGCTGGGCGACGTGTCCCGGAACGCCGTGACCGTGAGCCTGTCCGCCACGTCCGAGCCGTGGCGACTCGCACAGCCGCTCCCGGACCGGGTCGACCGCACGGCGGTCTACGACGTGGTCGGGGCGACGTGGCGCCTCACCGCGCCGCAACGGCACGGCTGATGCTTCGTTTCGTTGGTCGCGGGTTGACCCTCTCCCCGGGAGAGGGTCGAGGCTGTTGGAGGCGTCGGTGACGGGGTTGATGACGATCGGGGTTTTCGCGCGGGCGACCCGGCTGTCCGTACGGGTGCTGCGCAACTACGACCGGCTCGGTCTGCTGGTCCCGGCGTGGGTCGATCCCGACACCGGCTACCGCCGGTACGGCGTCGACCAGTTCCCCCGTGCCGGGCTGATCCGGCGGCTGCGAGAAATGGAGGTGCCGTTGCCCGAGATCGCCGAGATCCTGGCGGCCGACGTCCCGGAGCAGGCCCGCGCCGTCATCGAGCGGCACCGGGACCGCGTGGCCGCGCGGGCGGCCCGGCTGGACGAGATCGCCGGACGGTTGGGGGCCGTGCTGGCCGAGCCGGGGCGCGTGCCGGGCTGGCTGCACGTGTACGAGCGGTGGCGCGCCGCCCAGCCCACCGCCCGCACGGTGGTGCGTACCCCGCTGAGCGGGCTGGCCGCGGCGCTGGCGCCCGGGTTCGCGCGCCTGTTCGCCGGCCTCGCCGAGCAGGGGATCGAACCGGCGGGACCGCCCGGGACCCGATACCTCGGCGACGACCCCGACGCGGCGGGGTGGGAGGTGGAGTTGTTCGTACCGGTGGGGCGCCCACCCCGGCCGACCGCGACGATCGCGGCCGGGAAACTGGCCGGCTGCCTGCTCGCCGCGACCGTCCACGAGGGCGGCTACGACGAGGTCGACACCGCCTACCGGTCGCTGGGGCGCTGGATCGCCGAGCAGGACCGGGTGCTGGCGGGCCCGGCCGAGGAGAGCTACCTCGTCCCGCCCGCGCCCGGCGTGTCCACGGCCGCACTCCGCACGGAGGTCGCCTGGCCGGTCCACCCCTCGTCCAGCCCGCCCCGGACAGCAGATCAGGAAATCGAATGATCATCGAGAATGTGGCGTTCCCCGCCGGTCGGCACTGTGAGACCACCACGCTCGGCGCCCTGCTGCGCCACGAGGGCCTCGACCTGTCCGAGCCCATGCTGTTCGGCCTCGGCGAGGGTCTGGGCTTCGTCTACTGGGACGCCAGGACCATGGACTTTCCGTTCCTCGGCGGCCGGAGCAAGCCGGCCTCGATCATCCGGACCGTGGCCGACCGGCTGGGGCTGACGCTGCACATCCAGGAGACCGCCTCGCCCCGCAGGGCCTGGCAGAACGTCGCCGCCGCCCTCACCACCGGACGGCCGGTCGGCCTGCAACTGGACTCCTACCACCTGGAGTACTTCACCACGAAGGTCCACTTCGGCGGCCACTTCGTCGCGCTGTACGGCTACGACGACACCCACGCCTACCTGGTCGACACCGCCCAGCAGGGCGGCGCCGTGACGACGACGCTGGCGAGCCTGGAACGGGCCCGTGGCGAACGCGGGCCGATGACCGCCCGTAACCTGTCTTTCACGATCGCCGGGCCGGCCGGCCGGCCCGGTCTGGACGACGCCGTCCGGACGGCGATCCGCAACAACGCGCGCACCTTTCTCGACCCACCGATCGCCAATCTGGGCCACCGCGGCATCGCCAAGGCGGCCCGGCAGGTGACGCGGTGGCTCGACCGCTCGAGCGACCCGTCCCGTGACCTTCCGCTGGCCGCGGCGCTGATGGAACGCGGCGGGACCGGCGGGGCGCTGTTCCGCACCATGTACCGCGACTTCCTCGCCGAATGCGCCGCGATCGTCGATGACGACAACCTCCGCCTCGGTCATCGGCTGTACGCCGAGATCGCCCCGTTGTGGACCGAGGTCTCCCGGCACATCGCAGCCGCCGGCGAGACCGGCGACCCGGACCACCTCGCCCGGGCCTCGGCGATCCTCACCGACCTCGCGGACCGGGAACGCGACGCCATGCAGACCCTGAGCGCCGTCCGCGTCGACTGATGCGGGCACCGGCCCGGGTCGCCGGAGATCGGCTCCGCCGGCGGCGGGCACGGACAACCCGCACGTGGGTCCGGCCCATGCCATCGGGCGGTCGGACACAGAGCCTGCGCGATGTCCGACGCTGCCCGGCCGGCAGCATGAGGGTGGCTCGCACTACTGTCGCCCACGTGGGGGAGGCCGAGATCGTCGGGCCCGAGGTGATCGAGCCTTGCCTGTGGTGCGGCGCGCCGTCCGGCGGCATCGTCACGCAGACGATCGACGAGGACCGGTTGCTCTGGGGCACCTCGTCCATATGCGCAGGGTGCGGTGCCGTAGACGAGGGCAGCGAGTGGGGTGCGATGCCCGACGAGCTACGTCGGGCCCTGATCGTCCGCGTCGGTCTGGCCCGGCTGCGCGCGGATCCGGAGGTCAACCGCCCGCTACGCGTACAGGTGCTGAGGATGTTCCGACGGTACGGCGCCTCGGTCGGCGAAGCGGCCGACGCCTACGGCCGGTTGACCGGCGCCGGCATCACCGGCACACCGGCTGAGATACGCCTGCTCGCTCGCCGGCTGGACGCGGTCGGCGCCACGGTTCAGCTGGATCTTCCCGCGTAGGGACCGTCGGGGCGCGGCCGGGTGGTCGCGCGGTCGGACCGATCCGGTGGCCGTCGTCGACGGGGCCGATCGGAGCCGACCGGGTCAGCCCCGCCTGACCGTCTCCCCCGCTGCTCGGTCGTCAGGCACGGCGAACCATGGCGCGGATGCTCACCGCGAGACCGACCGCGCACCATGCGATAAGTACGACGAGGTCCTGCCGGCTCGCGGTGTGGCTGTCCGACAGCAGCCCGGCGCGGAGCAGGTCGGCCGCTGGTCGGAACGGGAGCACATCGTGGACCGTCCGGAACCACGCGGGGAGCTGGCCGGCGGGGAAGGTGACCGGCGAGAACAGCATCACGAAGAACACCAGCACCTGGGTCGTGAGCTGGGTCAGCAGCGGGGGCAGCGTCACCGCGATCGCGTAGCCGACCGCGGTGGCGGTCGCCGCGGTCAGGACGGATACGGTCACCAGGAGGGGCCAGTCGAAGGCGTAGCTGAAGCCGTACCGCAGTTGGGCCACGATCACCGCGACGGCGACGCTGGGCAGGGCGACCGCCAGCCACACCGTCAGGTCGGCCAGCAGCAGCAACGGGCGCGGCACCGGTAGCGCCCGCAGGTAGGCGAACGTGCCGCTGGCGCGTGCCTGCGCCACGCCCTGGGGCACCATGACGAGCCCCACGACCATGAGCAGCACCGTGGGTGCGCCGGTGGACAGGAATCGGGCCGACGCGGTGTCGATGTCGGGGATGAGGAACCCGAACCCGACGATGATTCCGGCGGCGAGCAGCGCCTGTACGACGATGACGAAAGGCAGCATCGCGCCGGTCTGGGCGATCGTCCAGCGCAGCAGGGTCCCGTACGTCGTCCACGGGGCGGTGCGTGGCGGGATGCGGGTATGCGTCGGCGCGAGTGTGGGGGCGGTCGTCACTTCAGACATCGGTGGCTTCCTGCGTGGTAGTGGCCGGCGGGGCGGTGTCGGTCGTGGCGGCGAGGTAGGCGTCCTCGAGCGTGGCGGGGGCCAGCGCGTAGCCGTCGATGCGCTTGTCCGCGCGCAGGCTCGTGGCCCAGGCGACGGCGGCTTCGGCGTCGGCCGCGTCGATGGTCATCAGCACCCGCCGGCCGACGCGGACGCGGCGGACGACCGGGATCGGCACCTCGCCGGAGGACTCGGACGGGTCGCCGCCGTCCGGCTGCAGTGCGAGCTCGAGTCGCAGGTCGTGGTCGCCGGTCCCGCGGAGCTGGTTCGGTGATCCGGAGGCGACGACCCTGCCGCGGTCGAGGACCACGAGGTCGTCGACGACGCGTTCCGCTTCGACGACGTTGTGGGTGACGAGCAGGACGCCGGCGCCCTCGTCGCCGAGCCGGCGTACTGTCTTCCACAGTCGTCGGCGCCGGGCCGCGTCCACGTCGTTGGTCGGCTCGTCGAGGATGACCAGTGGCGCTTTCGCGACGGCGGCCATGGCGAACGCGGTGAGTCGGCGGATGCCACCGGACAGGCCGCCACCGTCCGGTGTAGCGCGGCGGTTGAACCACTCGCCGATGTCGAGTTCGTCGGCCAGGGCATGCGCGGCGCTTCTCGCGTCGGTGCGGGACATCCCGCGAAGCCGGCCGGCGATCTCGATGGCCGTCCTGGGAGTCAGGCCGTCGAGCGGTGCCTGCCCCTGGGCTTGCAGCGCGACGCAGCGTCGCGCGGTCGCCGGGTCGGCGATCGCGTCCACACCGGCCACCCGGACCGATCCGGCATCGGGTCGGAGCAGCCCGACGATCTGCGAGACCAGTGTGGTCTTGCCGGCTCCGTTGTGTCCCAGCAGGCCGACCACCTCTCCTCGGCGTACGCGTAGCCCGATGCGGTCGTTGGCGACAACCTGCCCGAACCGCCTGGTCAGGCCCTCCACCTCCAGTACTGCGCTGCTCATAGCTCCCTGGATCCTCCACTCAGATACCGTCGGCATTCGAATACCGACGGTATCTGGATACGCATGGTAGGTCAACTGGCTAGGATCGCGGCATGGTTCCCCGCCCCTCGACCTCCGGGCGCCGCGCGCCGCGCAGCCGGGCACAGCGCCAGCAGGAGACCCGCGAAGCGCTCATCCTGGCGGCACTGAACGCGTTCACCCGCGACGGCTACCACGCGGCGAGCCTGGAGGGGATAGCCAACGAGGCCGGCTTCTCCAAAGGCGCGGTCTACTCGAACTTCGACGGCAAGGCAGAACTGTTCCTGGCGGTGCTGGACCACAACCTGGAGATGCTGCGCGGCGGCGGCTGGGACCCGTTCGCGGCGGCGGAGAGTGACGCCGACCCGCCCGTACCGGACGCCGCGACCGACGACGCGGCGCGGATGGTGCGGGGGTTCAGCCTGGCGACACTGGAGTTCATCGCCACCGCCGCCCGCGACGACACGCTCATCGATGCGCTACGGCAACGCGTCCAGGTGATGATCGACGCCTACGGGCGGGTCGCCGCCACCGGTCGACCGACCGGCGAAGTCCTTCCGGTCGACGACGTCGCCCACCTCATGGCCGCGTTCGACCAGGGAGTATCGGTCCTCACGCTCAGCGGCATCGCCTCCATGGACGGCGCGCTGATGCGAACCGGCCTGCGCCGACTCATGGACCCGGCGGGCGCCGCGAGCGAACCGGCACCACGACGCGACGGTCACGTCCCGTCACGACCGGACGTCCAGGCGGTACGAAAACTGATGCGCGACCTGCCCGACTCCTGATCCGCTGCGCGGACCCACCGGACGACGCGGCACCATCGGGTGGATCTCACCGGCCTGCAGCGACACCTCCCTGCCGGCGCCGCCGTCCTGGACCTCGGCTGCGGCTGCGGAGTCCCCGTCGCCAGGACGCTCGCCGACGCCGGTCACCGGGTGACCGGCGTCGACCTCAGCGAGGTTCAGATCGACCGTGCCCGCCGACTCGTCCCCCACGCCACCTTCCTGCACGGCGACGCCACCCAGGTCGCATTCCCCGACCGGACGTTCGACGCGGTTGTCTGCCTCTACGCGCTCATCCACCTGCCGATCGACGCGCAGCCACGCCTGCTCCACCGCATCGCCACCTGGCTACGGCCCGGCGGGCTCTTCCTGGCGACCACCGGAGCCCGGGAGTGGACCGGAGCCGAGGACAACTGGCTCGGCGGTACGGCCACCATGTGGTGGAGCCAGGCCGACGCCGCCACCTACCGTACGTGGATCACCGAGGCCGGCCTGGACATCGAGTCCGAGCATTTCGTTCCCGAAGGAGGCGGTGGCCACCAGCTCTTCTGGGCCCGTCGAAGCCACTGACCACAGCTGCCCCCTCGCGCATGTCGGGTTCGCCTCGCCGCGTAGCCACACGTACCGGGCCGACGCGTAGCCGTACATGGGCTCGCCCAGACAACCGCCTGGTCGTCGCGGGTCCCCCCGGTAGGGCACTCCACCCGTCGCGCCCACGCGATGGCCTGGATTGTGCGGCATCATCACAACCGGCTGAGTACACCGATCGCCGTCAGCGCCGAGAGGGACAGAACGCATGCTGAAGGTACGCGGCATCTCCTACCTCGTCGGCGACGCGCACCCGGACGACCTGCGGCGAGACCTGGAGATCATTTCCCGCGACCTGCACTGCAACACCGTGATGCTCATCAGCGGTGACGTGCCGCGGCTGATGGCGGCCGCCGGCTGCGCACTCGACCTCGGTCTGGATGTCTACCTGCGTCCCGATCCCACCGACCTGCCTCGAACGACGCTGCTGGAACGGTTGGATTCTGCCGCCGCGCAGGCCGAAGTCCTTCGCCGTGCGTACCCGGGCCGGGTCACGCTCGTGGTCGGCAGCGAGTTCTCGCACACCGCCCCCGGCATCGTGCCCGGGCCGCGGTCGTTCCTGCGCCTGCAACTGATCATCCGGTTCCACCGCCTGCTGCGTCGCCGTATCGCGCGACGGCTCAACACACTGCTCACCCGCGCCGTGACGGTCGCGCGGGGTCGCTTCGACGGGCCGCTCACCTATGCCAGCGCCGGGTGGGAACGCGTCGACTGGACGTTGTTCGACGTGGTCGGGATCAGTTTCTACCGTTCCCGCCGCAACGCCGCCACCTATGTCGATCGCCTCCGCGACCTCGTTCGTCGCCACGGCAAGCCGGTCGTGATCACCGAGTTCGGGTGCGGCGCCTTCGCCGGAGCCGATCAGCGCGGCGCGGGCTCCTTCCAGATCGTCAACTGGTTCGCCGACCCGCCCCGCGTCTCGGACGACCATCCCCGCGACGAGAGCGTCCAGGCTCGCTACCTGGCAGATCTGATCAGCCTCTACGACACCGAAGGGGTACGAGGCTGCTTCGTCTTCACATTCGCCATGCCCGACTTCCCTCACCGGTCCGATCCGAACCTCGATCTCGACAAGGCCGGCTTCGGCGTCATGGCCGCCTGCGCCGACGGCACATACCGGCGCAAGCAGGCCTTTCACGCCGTCGCCGACTCGTACCGCGGTATCGCCGCAGCGGACGGAGACGCGCATCGCCGCTAGACCGTCTGGCCCAACGGGGGTTGGCGGGCGGCGTCTCGACGTCCAGTCGGATCGAGGACCTGGTCACGCCCGCCGGTCGAGGTTCTACCTGGATTGCCCGGTGCCCTCCGCCAGCGCCCTGAGTCGCAGAAGGCTGGCCTGCCAGGTCGTGCCGACGGTCTCCATCCACCGTGCGGTCTCGATCAGTCGGGACGGGTTCGCGCTGTAGAGCACCTCGCGACCGAGCCGGCGACTGGATACCAGCTCGTGCTGCTGCAGCGTGGTGAGATGTTTGATCACTGCTGGCCGGCTGACCGGTAGCAAGCCGGCCAGCCGGGTGGCCGTTTGCTCGCCTCGTTCTGCGAGCAGTTGCAGAACCTGCCAGCGGGTGGGGTCGGCCAACGCCGCCAGTACCTCAGTTCGCGGCCGGGTCATCGTCACGGGGGCAGACCGTTGCCGCGTGCTCCTGCAGCGCCGACAGGCCGCCAGCCCATCCGTCGGCTGCGCCCTGGAGATGGATGCGTTGCTGCTCGGGGCCCATGGCCAGCTCGTCGAACCCACTCTCGACCACGGTCAGACGTGTGCCATCACCGTCGGCGGCAAGGGTGAACGTCACCAGGGTCTGGTATCCCGGCCGCGGGTCCTCGTCCGGCACGGACGAGTATCGGTAGGAGAAGACCGTGGGTGGATCGATCTGCTCGATGACGCCTCGGAAGGAGCCGTGCTCCTTCCAGGTGTGGACGAGCGCGCCACCCGGCCGCAGGTCGATTTCCGCGCCGTCGAAGGCGAACCAGACCTGGACGTGCTCGGCCCGCGTGATCAGCTCCCACACGTGCTCGACTGTGGCCTTGATGAAGATTTCGCGCCGGATGTGGTCCACGGTGTCTCACCTTCCCAGGTTTAGTGTCACCCGGAGGTTACACATACCTCCCATCAGCCGCAACCCAGAGGTTGCAGTTCTGGAGACCGGGGCCCGACTCGAACGCTCGGATTTGATTCGGATTTCCGGACACTCCGATTGAGTACGACGCTACTCACGACATCACCGTGCGGACGCACATAGATTTGTCGCGCCGGCGCGAGCATCGACAACCCTGCTGCCGGCGACATCGTCCATTCCCGCCCGGAGTACGAGGGCAAGGATGGAAGGCCGGATGCCTGGAGGGCTACGGCGCCGGCACGGGTCCCGTGCCCAGAGATGGACGGTCCCACGAATTACCCGTCGACAACGGAGACCTACCACCATCGACCAAGGAGAGAGAATGCGGTTTCGAGCGCTCCCATTCGCATCCATCGCCCTCGCGGGCGTGATGTTGGCGTCTCTCGCGGCGCCGGCGCAGGCACAGACGGCAGAGACGGAGCGTCACTGCGTAGCGAACCTGTCGGCACCACACACGCCGACCACGTGCTACGACAGCTTCACCCTTGCGATCGCCGACGCGACCGGCGGTCGGGTGACCGACGCACCGAACAATGTTCGGGGTGCGGTGAACGACCCGGTCTTCGAAGCGCGAATTAACGCCATCGGCGGCCAGAAGGACGGCGCGGCCATCATGGCGGAGGCCCCGATCAGCATCTTCTATGACGACACGGCTTTCCGTGGCAGCTCGTTGATCTACACGACGGACCGCGACTGCGCCTATCCACCCGACTTGTGGGACTTCTCCGCGTCGTACGTCGGCAATGATTGGAACGACCGGATCGCCTCGTTCCGCACCTACCGGTTCTGTCGAGTGACGCTTTTCGAACACCGGGACTTCCTCGGCCTCGGGCTCACCTGGACCACCCCGTGGGAGCGTCAGATCGGGGTGATGCACGACGAGGTCAGCTCGATCGCCTGGGGCTGAGTCATCTGGCCGCGGCGGTGGCGCGTGTGCGCCGCCGCCGCGTCGTCCCGGTGCGCCGAAACGACGCCCGCACCGCGCGATCGCAGCCCGAAGGACTGTCGATGGGTCAGGTGGCGTCGCGGCGGCTGAGGCTGAGTGCTCCGGCCGAGCGACCTTCCCGGACCGACCGTGGCAAGACATGTCCAGCACCGTCGCCTATGGGGTCAGCCCTTGGAGGTGGCGGTACTCTGGCGAACCGTGGGCGTGGTCGCCAGTTCGACGCCGACCTGCTGGACATTCCCGAGAGCGGGCGCCAACCCGGTGGCGGTCCGGGCCCAGGTGTCCGAGGTGACCCCCGCGTGGACGTGCTGGCCGACTACCGGTACGCCGTCTACGTCCGCCGCCCCATGAAAGCACCCTTGCCACCAGCGAGAACGGGACCACCATGCACGCCTGGACCACCCGCCCCGAGACCGCCGAAGACATCCCCGCCATCCGCGCGATCAACCTCGCCGCCTTCCCCGGCGTCGAAGAGGCCGGCATCGTCGACGCGCTGCGCGCCGACCCGCAGGCGTGGATCGACGGCCTGTCCATGATCGCCACCGCCCCGGACGGCACCCCGGTCGGGCACGCGCTACTCACCCGCTGCCACGTCGACGGCGCCCCCGCCCTCACCCTGGGCCCGTGCGCGGTACTGCCGTCCGCCCAGCGCACCGGCGCCGGCTCCGCCGCCATCCGCGCCTCCCTGGACGCCGCCCGGGCCATGGGAGAGAACCTCGTCCTCGTCCTGGGCCATGCCAGCTACTACCCGCGGTTCGGCTTCACCCCCGCCTCCCGCTTCGGCATCCGCGCCCCCTTCGAGGTCCCCGACGAGGCCATGATGGCCATGGCCCTCGACAACACCCGCCCGATCGCCGCCGGCACGATCCGGTACCCCGCCGCGTTCGGCGTCTGACACCCCTGTGGTGCCCAGGATCCACATCCCGGGCACCACACCGCCGGACCGGCCGGCGCTCAGCGCCCTGCCGTACACAAGGTCGTCAGCACCGGGCGCCTGGTGCCGGCTTGCGGACGGTGGTGGTGCCGGTCCACGACTTCGTGACGCAGTCACTTCCGACGGATGCGTTGTAGGGGCCGTTGACCTGCACCCAAGGGCTGCAGCCGAAATAGCAACTGCGTTCGAACCGGTTGAGGACGGTGGCGGCGTTGGCCGGGGTGGCGATCGCGACGACGATGGTTGGTACGACGAGCAGTGCGGCGAGTGCGCCTCGCCGGGCTCGGACCTGTGGCCGCATGGCGTTCTCCTTCACTCGGGCGCGACGATGCGGTGCGAACATGCCCGGCCTGCGCTGAGGTTCGGGCGATAGAAGCGGTCACCGGGACAGCGAAACAGTCCGTAGACGGTGCGGGTGGATGTCGCCCTGGTGACGTTGCCGCACTGGTCAGATGACATGGACGGCTGCGATCAACATCGGGGTCCTGCAGGAGTTTGACGTCACCCTACCGTCCTCCTACGTCGTCGGCCGCCTGTCTCGGCGCCGCCCTGTCCATAGTCGCGGTACCTGCTGAATCACCCGCTGGCAGCCCACGGTGTCCGCGTCGACGCGCCACAGCCATTCGACGTCGTACGGAAGCCACCCATCGCGCGACATGGACCGAAACCTGGCTCTGGCCAAACCCTCAGTCGTGGCCGCTGCGCGGATCACGCATTCGCCACGAATACACCGGCTCGGCCGTTCCGCGCTGCCGCAGCCAGCTGGCGGCCGCCGCCAACGCCCTCGCCGCATCCGTGGGCGAATCAAACTCCCGCGGCGTCAGCTCTTCGATGAAGTGCGGTCCGCAGTCGACGCCGGCGTCGCACCGAACGGTCACCTCACCGTTCACCTCCCACGGCGGTCCGGTGCTCAGGTCCCAGGCGCACCGGCGCGGGAACCACAGCTGCACGACGAACGACACGTCGCCGGCCTCGGCGTAGCCGAACAACGAGGCCTGTCCTAGTTCGAGACGGTGGAACTCGATCCCGCTGCCCGGCCCGCTCGCACGGCCCCCGAGGTGGCCAGCCAGCAGCCGGATCTGAGCATCAGCCTGACGCACCAGGTCCAGCACCTCGCCGGTGTGCTCCAGCCCGGGAAAGACCCAGCGCAGGTTGCCGTCGACCAACGGGATGGTCGCCACGGCATCGCGTTTGATCGGATTCTGCCCCGCCGTCGAGTCCGTCGCGTCGGTCGGACCGCGGCGGTCCGACCACGAGCTGGACGAATCTGTCGTTCGGGCCTCATCGCAGACGGCTGCTCCTGGTGAGTCGGCCGCAGAGCGCGCATCGCGGCCTGACAAGTTCGGCCATCAGCGCCACGACGCTGATCCGATGCCGCAGAACGCATGCCGGGTCGTTCTCGCCGCGGCTCGTGCTGTTGGAGGATGGAACGGTGGCGCACGTTCTCGAGGTGGCGGCTCCGCTCAGCAGTCGGGCACGAGCCTTCCTGGCCAAGCATGCGCGGCTGACGGTGGTCGACCTCGGCCCGGACGACGACATGTGCCGGGCGGCGATGAGCGCTGCGCTCGGGTACCTCGACGAACGCGCGTTGACGCTGCTGCGGGATATCCAGCGGCGGTACTCCGGGCTCACGTACCGCAGCCCGTTTCGCGCCAGCGAGATCGTCTTCGAGCCCGTGTTCGAGATTGACCGTGACCAGCGACAGATCAGCTTCGGCTACGCGATCACGGACACCGCGCCGGACGGCTGCCGCTACGGCTTCATCCGTCCGGACGGCACCGTGTGGTTCGGCCTCTTCGAGGCCGAAGCCCAGGTGTTCCCGTCGCTGGACCACTTCCTGGAGTGCGACTCCCTGCTCGACCACGCCGGCCGCCAGAACCTCCGGTCCACCGAACTGCCGGCCGACGCCACCGCCCACCGACAGATGCTGCTCGATCACCATCCGAACCTGCGTCGGCTCGACAGGGCGAGCGGATTCTGTGTCGAGTGGTGGACCGACGACGATCAGCTCGTGTACTTCGACGGGCTGGACGCCCGGTTGGCGGCAGACGGACATGACGCGTCCAGCATCCCCACCGTCGTACGAACCTGGCGACTCGACGAGCCGATCAGTTAGGCCGCTGGAGAAACTCGCCTACTGCGCGAGACCCACGGATCCCGGGTCGTCGTCCCAGGGGTAGTGAGGAAGTCCGGCCGCCGCAGACCACCGATGCCCGTAAAGCCACGGCGCCGAGATCGGCGACCCGTACCGATCACCAGGATTGTGGCGTGACGAGCCCAGCATGATCACGGTCACCATGCGGCGCCCCGCGTACACCGCGACCAGGTATGCCACGGCGAACGCATCGAATCCGGCTGCCTGATACCCGAGCGCGCACAGCCCGGTGAGGGCCAACACTGTCATCGGCGCACGCCGACGCCAGGCCAGCGCGAGCCCACCGGCGGCCAGCAGCACCAGGCCGAGCAGGTCTTCGACGGCGACCTCGCTGATCGGTCCGCCTGTTGTTTCGCGGTGACCGGACACCCCGATGGCGAGCAGGATCACCGCGACACCGGCGGCGATGAGCCAGTCCCGGGCGTCGATCCGTGCGCGGCTCATGCGGGCACCCTAACCGCACCCCGGCACGGGCGAGTCGTACGAACGCGGCAGTGGTGCGGTACCACGCGTGCGGCAGTCCGCCGCGGTGCCGCCCGCGTCCGTACCAGTGGGATCGCCCGGACGTGGCAGCGTCGAATGTCGTCGCTGGCACGACGACACGTCGCGGGTACGGCGGACACGATCGACGACACCACCGTCACGTGGACCACCGCGAGGAAGCCGAGGACCATGTCATGCTGACCACTCACCTGCTCGCCGCGTCCACTGTCGGCGCGGGCACGCCGACCACCGACCGGGTCATCGCGACCGTCGCCGCGGTCGTGGCTCTCGTCGGAGCGATCACCGGGGCCTGGCCCTGGCCCGCTCGACCGGCCGCGCGCGGGGCGGAAGCCGAGGACCGGTGTTCGCCTTGATGGCCGGGACGTTCGGCGCCGTCGCCGGCGGATTCGTGATCGCCACCGCCGACGGTGGTCCCGGCACCGGCAACGGCATCGTCGGTGGTTACGCCGCCCTGTTTCTCGGGCTGACCGGCGTCGTACTCGGCGGGTCGGCCCTGGCCCGCGGCCGCGGCGGGCGCCGGGCCTGAACCGTACGCCGTCGAGGCCGGACGGGCGCCCGGCAGACGATTCCTGCGTCTGGCCGGTCTTCTTTCGTCGGCAGGCAACTGCAATCGTGCTAGTGTCAGTTCGTGAAGCCGTCGAGCGTCCTCGCCGCCGTTGCGCAGGTGAGCATCGCGGCCCGCGTGAACGGCCTGACTCGCCGGATGCCGCGCAGCCTGCCCCGCCCCGGCGCCGGAACCGCGGTCATGACGTGGGCGAGCCGATCGGCCACGAGAGGGATCGGATGAGCCTGAGTACCCGCACCGCGGTCGCGGTCCACGCGTTGACCTTCCTGGCCAGGTGGCACGATGACGGGCTGCAGCCGTCGGCGAAGATCGCCGAGAGTCTGGAGAGCAACCCGGTTCTGGTGCGCCGCATCCTGGGCATGCTTCAGGCCAAAGGTCTTGTCACCGCCCTGGAGGGCAGCGGCGGAGGGTGGCAGTTGGCCCGGTCCGCCGAGCGGATCACACTGCGTGATGCCTACGCGGCCGTCGAGGACGGCACCTCGATCCTGCCGACCCATGCCCATCCGCCGAGCCGGAACTGCGTGATCGGCCGCCACATGCAAGCCCTGCTGGAGAACGAGTTCACCGCCGCACAGTCGGCGATGGAAGAGCGCCTGACGCAGACCAGCATCGCGGACATGCTCGACCGGGTACTGGGCCGCGAGCGAACCGGCCCCGCCGCCGACCGATAACCCCTCCCCCGCCCGGCCCGCGGCTGGGCGGTTTTGCCGTACCCATAACTGCAACCCCAGCAGTTACAGTTCTGCCGATGAACGGAGTCGCCGTGGGTTCACCTGTCAATCCGGCCGCCGATGCGACGGTGCCTCTGCCGCGGCTACTGCTGGTACTGGTTCCGGCGATGCTGCTGATCCCGATCACCAGCGACATGGTCTCCCTCGTCCTGCCCTCGATCGCCGACCAGTTCGCCGCCTCGACCGCGCAGGTGGCCTGGCTGGTGACCGGGTTCCTGCTGGCCTGCGCGGTCGGTATTCCGATCTATGGCCGCATGGCCGACCGGTACGGGTTGCGACTGCTGTTCACCGCGGCCCTGGCGGCCTTCGCGGCGGGCAGCCTCATCTGCGCCGTAGCACCGAACCTGGTGCTTCTCGTGCTCGGACGCATTCTCACCGGTGCCGGCGGCGCGGCCATCCCGGTGCTCGTCATCGTCGCCGCCGTCCGGCTGCTGCCCCGGGAGAAAAGCGCGATCGGAGTAGGGTTCATCGCCGCCGCCGGCGGTGCCGGGACGGCGCTCGGTCCGGCCATAGGCGGAGGTCTCGGGCAGGCGCTGGGATGGCGCGCCCTGTTCTGGATCATGACGATCGCTGCCGTGCTCCTGATCCCGGCGATCCGGCGCGTCCTGACCGACCCCCCGACCCGACGTGGCGGCCGACTGGACGTGCTCGGCGGCACCCTGCTCGGTGCGAGTGCGGGACTGGTCCTGTTCGGCATCACCCAGGCCGAGGGCACCCGTGGGTTCACCGGGTCGGCGTCCTGGGGTCCCCTGCTGGCCGGTCTGCTGGCCGGAGGGCTGGTCGCCTGGCGTACCCGTACCGCCGCGCAGCCGTTCGTACCGCCGTCGCTGTTCGCCCACCGCGGCTATCTCGCCGCGGTCTCGGTGATCTTCCTGGCCATGATGGTCAACCTCACCGCCCTGGTGCTGCTGCCTCTGCTGCTCATCGAGGTCAACGGTCTCACCCCCGCCCAGGGCAGTCTGGTCATGATCCCCGGCGGGATCGCGCTGGCCGTACTCTCGCCACTGGTCGGGCGGCTGGGCGCCAGAGGGGTCAACGGCGGCGCCGTGGCACTGGTCGGACTCGCGGTCATCGCGATCTCCATGCTCGTGCTCTCCACCATCGCCGGCGCCTCCCCGGTGCTCGCCGGCCTGGCCATCCTCACCCTCGGTGCCGGGTTCGCGCTCGTGGTGACTCCGGTCACCAGCGCGGTCAGCCAGCTACTGCCGCCGGCACACATCGGCACCGGAGTGGGCATCTTCCAAGGTGCACAGTTCCTCGGCGCCGGCGCCGGACCCGCACTGTTCGGTGTCGTCCTGTCTGTCCGGCAGTCAGGCGCGAGCGAGGCGGTCAACCCCCTCGACACCGGGCTCGCCGCCGCCTACTCCGACACCTTCCTTGTCCTCGCCCTGGTTGGCGTGCCGGCAATGGGCGCAGCGCTGCGGCTGCGCACCGTACTCGCCGCCCGAACGCAGCAACGGCCCGAACCTTCTGCCGCCGATGTCTAGACCTCGCGGGCGCGCTCATGCCTCCCCAGGGCACGTGGGTCCGTCCGGATCTTGTCGATGACCCGACCCACGGCGGCGTCGACCATCGCCAGGGGTGTGGTCCCCTGGGAGCCGTTGATCAGCGCGAAGGTTCCGCGTACGCCCCCGCAGTAGTCCACGATGCCGTGTTCCAGTTGGGTACGCAGGGCCGATTCGTACCCGCGCCGGGCGAAGGGCTCTGCTCTCGTGGCGGCGATGGGCACGAAGTGCATGGTCAGCCACTGGAGCGCCGGAGCGACTCCCGCGGCGGTGCTTCGATAGGCGAAGCCGTCGGCGAACACGCGATCGAACCATCCCTTGAGCTGGGCGGGCATGGACCACCAGTACACCGGGAACACCACTACGAGATGCTGGGCACGCTCGAGCCGCTGCTGTTCGTCCAGGACATCGGCGGGAAGTCCGCGCGCGCCGTTGTAGGCGAGGTGGTCGTCAAGCGTGAAGCGCGGGTCGAACTTCTCGGCGGCCAGGTCTGCCACGGCGGTACTCAGGGGCGCAAGTCCGGTGACCAAACGATCGACCACCTGATGGGTCAGGGACGTTTCGTCGGGGTGGACGACGACTATCAGGGTGTGCATGACACTCCTGTCGATGGATGGCCGGCGCCGAGCGCCGCCGGCAACTCGTCACCGTGGCGCGCGGCATCGCGGCGCGGGACCTGCGAGCATCCAGCGGGACCATACGGATCGGAGAGGTAGAACCTCGGGCCGACCCTGACAAAGTCCTATTTGGAAGCTGATCGACTGAACCGCTTACTTTACAGCGAGGCGCAGTCCGGCCGCCGGCTCAGCGCAAGGTGCCCACCGACCTCGTCTGCGGAGTCGCGCAGCCCGGCGGCGGCGGCCTGGAGGTAACGGTGCCGCCGGCCGACACGACGCCGGTCGTCGCCACGCCAGCGGCGGTGGGCACATCGACGACTCCGACCGCTCCCACCAGGAATCCGACCGCTTCCACCGGGGAGTAGGGATCAGCCGGAACGGGGAGCGGCGACCGGGCGGGCGGAGGTGGGACTGGTCCGGCCCGGGCGGGGTATGCCGGCGGACGCGGGCCAGACCCGGACCGTGGCCGGTGCGGTCGCTGTGCGATGATCATGGCCGGTCAGCCATGATCGGTGAAGGGAGGTGCGGTCGATGCTCAGCCAGTCCATGCCCGCGCCTCGCCACCCACGCTGACAACCTGCCCATCCGGCGAGGCGCTCCATCCATACGTGGAGGATCACCATGACCTCGCTCATCCGGCACATCGACTTCGACTGTGCCGATCCGTACGCCCTTGCCGGATTCTGGGCCGCCGCGCTCGACTACCGGCTCGGCGACGACGATCACCCCGGCGATCCGGAGGTGCTGCTCTCCCCGACGGGCGACGGCACCGGTCCGGTACTGCTCTTCCTGCGGGTACCCGAGCCGAAGCAGGTCAAGAACCGGCTGCACGTCGACCTGCAGCCGACCGACCGCACCCGGGACGAGGAGGTCGTACGCCTGCTCGGTCTCGGCGCCACGCAGATCGCCGACCACCGGCGGCCGGACGGCAGCGGCTGGGTGGTGCTGGCCGACCCGGAGGGCAACGAGTTCTGCGTCGAGCGCAGCACTGCCGAGCGGTCCGGCTGACGTACGTCGTCCCGGCCCGGGTCGCCCCGGGCCGGGACGCGTCGCCTCCTGCACCGGTCGTTCCCGGGGACGGCGGGTCAGCCAGTCTGCGCGGCCAGTGCCGGTGCAGGTGCCGACGGCGGCCGCTGGTGTCGGCGGATCAGACCGACTCCGCCGAGCACGACCACCATCCCCGCGATGATCCGGGGGCTGAGGCCCTCGCCGAGCACGATGACGCCCAGTGCGACCGCGACGACCGGCAGCAGGTAGCCGACCGCGGCGGCGTTGGTGGCGCCCTCGGCGGCGATGATCCGGTAGGTGAGGTGGAAGGTGGCTCCGGTGGCGACGACGCCCAGGACCACGACGACGATCAGCGTCCGGGTGCCGAGGCGGATCGGTGTCAGGCCGCCGGCCGGCAGGAGCGGTGTGGTCAGGGCGGTCGCCGTGACGAGCTGCGCCGCGGACAGCGAGATGGTGGGGATGCCCTTGCCGACCAGGTGGCGGCCCAGGTAGGCGAAGCCGACGGCATAGCTCGCCGCGGCGGCGACGATGGCCAGAACACCGCCGCCGACCGGTCCGGTCGACTGCCAGGGAGCGAGGATCAGCACGACCCCGGTGAAGCCGAGCAGGAGTCCGAGGAGTCGGACCGGCCGCAGGCCGCGTTCGGTGCCGATGACGAGGCCGATGAGCACCGACCACAGCGGGGTGGTCGCGTTGATCACGCCGGCCACCGCGGAGTCGATGGTCTGCTGGCCGAGGCTGAACAGGGCGAACGGCAGGGCGTTGCAGAAGAAGGCGGCAACGACGATGTGCCCCCAGATCGCTCCCCGCGTAGGCAGCCGTCGTCCCGAGGCGAGGCACGCGACCAGCAGCGCGGCCGCTCCGAGTGCGCACCGGGCCAGGGTGACCTGGACCGGGGTCATGGCCTCGAGGGCCAGGTCGATCCAGAGGAAGGTCGATCCCCACAGCAGGGCGAGCCCGCCCACCTGGGTCCACGTTCGTAGCCTGCTCACGGTGCCACGGTGCCGGATCAGACCCGATAGGAAAAGCAAAAGATTCTGTACGACTATTAAGCTCTGCTACATGCTTGACGTGCGACGTATGCAGGTGTTGCGGGCGGTCGTCACCAGTGGGTCGGTGACCGCCGCGGCGGCTCACCTCGGCTACACACCTTCCGCCGTCAGCCAGCAGGTGGCGGCGCTGGAGAAGGAGGTGGGGATCGCGCTGCTCGAACGGGTCGGTCGGGGCGTACGGCCCACGGCCGCGGGTCGGCTGCTCACCGGGCACGCGGCCGTCATCGGCCGGTACGTGGCCGAGGCGGAGACCGCGTTGGCCGACCTGCGGGCGGGGCGTACCGGCCGGCTGACGATCCACTACTTCGCCTCGGTCGGGCCGACCCTGCTGGCACCCGCTCTCGCCCGCCTGCGGCGCGAGCACCCGGGGGTGACGATCGACCCCAGGCTGATCGGTTCGGGCGATCCGCTGCCGGACGTGGAGCGCGGCGACGCCGACCTGGCCATCGTGGTCCGCCGCCCCGGCGACGCCCCTCCCCCGGGCATCCGGGTGGTGCACCTGCACGACGACACGTACCGGGCCGTGGTGCCCGGCGGACACCCGCTCGCCGCCCGACGGGTGATCGACCTGGTCGACCTCGCCGGCGAGCCGTGGGTCGGCAGCGAACCGGCCGGCCCCTGTCTGGAACCCATCATCGACGCCTGCGCCGCGGCCGGCTTCACCCCGGACTTCGTGGCACAGTCGGAGGACTACGCCACGGCGCAGGGATTCGTCGCCGCCGGTCTCGGCGTCGGTCTCGTTCCCCGACTCGGGCTGGGGACCCGCCATCCGGGCGTCACCGTCCGCCCGGTGCGCCACCCGGAGCCGGTGCGGGCGATCCACGTCGCGGTGCGGGAGGTCTCGCTGGCGCAGCCCGTACCACGCGCCCTGATCGACGCCTTGACGGATGCCGCGGCGGAGGCGGACTGATCCGGCTCGCGCCGGCATGCCGCCCGGGTCCGGCGACGCGCCCCCGGCCGGCATGCCGGGTGGCGCCGCCGCCACCGGGACAGAAGGGCCGGGGCCGCCCAACGCGTTGGCGTGGACGGCCCCGGATCCCGCGTCGCTGCGGTGGGTGTCATCGACAGGCAGCGGCCACCTGGGCGACAGCGGCCGCATGGGCCGACTCGGCCGTCGCCAGCGTGGCGTTGGCTTCCTCGAGCTGGACCTTGGCCTTGGCGACCTTCGCCTCGTCCTGCTTGATGGCTTGGGCCGGCTTGCCGGCCGCCAGGCTCTTCTCGAACTTGACCTCGGCGTCCAGGAGCTTCGTCTCGGCCTTCTGGACGTCCTTCGCAGCCTTGTCCACGGCCTTCGCCGCCGTCTTGGCCTGCTCCTGGGCCGTACGGCAGTCCGGCGCCGGGTCGACCGGGCCTCCGGGTCCTTCGACGACGATGGACCTGACGATGCCGTGGCGGCCCGCGTGGGTCAGGGCGGCCCAGACCGTGCCTCCTTCGGGAAGGGCGATCGGCTCGGTGTAGGCGACGGCACCCTGGAGGTCGACCGGCGCCGCGGCGCCGGGCCCGGTCACGACGTAGGTGATCGTGTACGTCGGGTCGGCCACCGCCGGCCCGGTGCCGGCCTTGGTGAGCGTGACGACCTTGTCGGCGACGGTCCCGGCGACCTCGCTGTCGCGGAAGTCGTGGATCGCCGCACCGCCACCGGTGCTGCCGGTGATCACCGTGGTGCCGTTCAGCACGTAGTCGCCGCGGTAGAGCGCGGTGTTGGTGTTGGTGACCGTGCTGTCGGTGATCGTGAACAGCGGGCCCGCGTTGTAGGCGTAGGTGGTGCGGGCGCCCTTGCCGCTGACGGTGGAGCGGTCGATCGTGACGGTCGGGCCGGAGCCCTCGATGACGATGACGCCCTGCGAGCCCGACATCGTGGCGTCCGACCGGACCGTCGCGTCCTGGACCGCCAGGTGGGCGTTGCCGCGCAGCATGAAGAACGCCGCCAGCGCGGTGCTGTCGGTGCCCTGCACGACCGTCAGCTTCGGACCGATCGTCAGCTCGGCACCGTCCACGTTGAAGTAGACGTTGCCCACCGCGGTGAGCGTGGTCGGCTCGTCCGCCGCCAGGCGGATCTTGCCGGCATCGACCTGGATCGCTCCTCCCCTGTCGTCGGCGACGATGTCCCCGGTGATCCAGATCGTGTCCTCGCCGCTGCCGATCTCGGCGATGCGGAAGCGGAGCTCCGCGATGCTCGCGGCCCGGAACTGCTTCTGCGCCGCGATCGGGTTGAGGAACCTGATGGCCGTGGTGAGGTCCGCGACGGCCGCGTCGACCCTGGTCTGCGACACGTACGGGTCGTTCAGCACGACGCCGGCGGCGTCGATGGCCGCCGTCAGAAACTGCAGGCTGTACGGCGTGTACCCGGCCGGGTTCGGGGCGTTCTCCCCCGTCACGGTGGCCAACAGACCCGCCAGTGCCGCCTTGCTGGTGAAGGGCAGCGTGTTGACCTGACCGGACAGGCCGGCGAGATACGGGTAGGCGACGGCGGAGCTGGTGGCCGGCTGCCACGCCCACACCGTGTCGAAGTCCCAGCCGAGACCCTGGTAGGTGTTCCGGACGGTGAGTTCGCCCTGGGTGAGCTCCCGGATGCCACGCTGCTCGGCCTTCGTGCCGGTCAGCGGCACGTCGGCCCACCCGACGTTGCCGGTTACACGCGCCTCGGCGACCGCGGTGGCGAACAGCATGCCGGCCGTCGATCCGGTGACCGCCCGGTTCGCCGCGACGATGCCGCTGAGCACGGCATCGGCGGACCGTACGTCGCCGACCGCACCGCCGGCGTTCCCGGTGGTGATCACCGCGCCGACCGCGAGACTGCGCGCGACGGTCGACGCGCCGGTGATCTCACCGACCAGGCCTGCCGTGGTGGCTTTGCCGTCCAGGTTCACCGTCGCGTACGAGTCGGTCACCGAGCCGCCGTCGAGCACGCCGATCAGGCCGCCCGCGGTGTCCTGGGCGCCGTCGACGCTGCCGGCGACGAAGACCCGTTCCAGGGTGCCGCCCGTGACCACGCCGGCGACGCCGCCGACCGGACCCTCGGTGTCACGGAAGCTGACGTCGCCGAGTCCCAGGTCGCGGACCACGCCGCCCGCGCCGAGCCGGCCCACGAACCCGCTGGGCGAGGGCTTGCCGTCGAGCTCCCAACCCTGGTCGTATCCGAGGTTGAGACCGGTGATCGAGTGGCCCGCGCCGTCGAAGGTTCCGGTGAAGCCCGGGCCGGCGTCGCCGGCGTTGCCGGCCGGCAGCCCCAGCGGGCGGAACCCGCGCAGCTGCTGCAGATCGATGTCCCGGGTCAGCGCGTAGCGACCGTCGAGCGGCAGCTGCCCGAACCCGTCGCCGAAGTTGTTGCTCACGTACCGCAACTGCTCGGGTGTGCTGATCTGGTAGGTGCCCTCGACCAGGGGCGGGAAGTCCTTGTCGAGCACGGGCTCGGGCGAGGCCGGCGGCACCCAGTCCGCCAGCGAGGAGGACAGGGATTGGGTGATCTCGACGGTGTCGTTGACGCTGTAGGCGCCGGTCTGGGGGTCGCGGCTGGTGGAGGTGATCGCGATCCGCTCCGCCGACACCGAGACCGTCTGGTAGCTGGCTTCCTGGTTGTCCTTGTAGACCGCGGTGTAGTCACCCGCGATCTGCGGGTTCCACGTGTAGCCCTGCCCGTCGCCGGCCGCGGCGCCGGTGATGTACGTCGTGCCCTTGCCCGCCCCGACGACCAGGTCGTCCTTCATCGGGTGGGTACGCAGGTACATGCCGTCGTGCCCGGAGATCGACAGATCGATTCCGGCCTGGTCGAACGCGTTGGTGATCTCCCGGTAGTTCGACGGGTGGTTGCGTCGACCCAGGTAGGGGCCGTGGTGGTAGGCCGCGATCTTCCACTTCGCGTCCGACGCCTGCACCACCGTCTTCAGCCAGTCCAGTTGCGGCCGCAGCTCCGACAGCGTCAGCTGGTCGAACTGGTTGAGCACCACGAACAGGGCATCGCCGTGCTCGAAGTAGTAGGCGGTGTCACGCAGCGTCTTGGCCACCTCGCCGACCGCGGTCGGCCGGCCGCCGGCGGCACCGAAGTAGGCCGGGCCGTTCGCCGGGACGTTGGTACGGGCCGCGAAGTTGGTGAAGTACGGGTCGGGCGACTCCCAGTCGAGGTAGCCGTCGCCGGGATTGCCCTCGTACTCGTGGTTGCCGATCGTGAAGTACGTCGGGGTGCTCGCCGTCCGGGGCTCCAGCGCCTTGAAGAAGCCGTCCCACTGCTCGGACTTGTAGCTGTTGTTGACCTGGTCGCCGGTGAACAGCATGAACGCCGGGTCGGGGACCTCGGCGAAGGCCCGATCCATCGCCGGGACCAGGGTCTCCACATAGCCCTCGTAGTCGTTCATCTGCGGGTCGGTGTACCAGTGGAAGGAGAACTCCTCGACGTTCGTCTCCCGCGTGGTGAACGAGGCGACCTCGCTGACCAGCGAGCCGCCGTCGCCGACCCGGTAGACGTACTCCGTGCCCGGGGCCAGCCCCTCGACCTCGACCTTGTGGCCGTTGATCGGCTGGCTGGTGGTCACGTTGATGTCGGCACGCTCCCAGCGGCCCTCGACGCGCTGGTCGAGCCTGCCGGTCGCGTCGTACGACGCCTTCGTCGCGTACTCCACCACCGACCTGGTGACGTCCGGGTCGGTCACCCACGCGAAGCGCATCGACACCGGCCCGGATCCCTCCGGGCCGTACAGCATCGAGATCTGCGACGGGATTTCGGTCGCGGGAAGTGGGGTCTCGGCCGCGGCGGCATGTGGCCGGGCAACGAGCGCCGTCGCGGTGAGGGCGACCGCCATCGAGATGGCCACCCCCCATGCTCTGAAACGGCGCGTCGATCGAGGGACAGGCACGGTTCGAATCTCCCTTGCACGGTAAACGAGCGCCTCGCACTCGTCAGTGCGTGCGTCCACCGACCAGCCAGGTCAGTGGGCACGTCGCCCCACACCATCGCGGCCCTACCGCACAGTAGGCGGCACCGGAGGGTGAACAGCAGTCGTCCAGTCCGGCAACGGGACAGCGGATTCGGGTCTTCGCGCTTATCTGTGGGTGTGTTTGGTGTGGTGTGTGTGGCGCATGCCGTTCCCGGTCTAGGTTCTCGGCTTGTCGAGGGTCGAGTTCCAGGGATCGGGGAACGGCATGCGTGGTGTCAGGGTATGGCAACGGTTGCTCGGGGTTGAGCGGGCGGTGGTGGAGCGGGTGGAGTGGTCTGAGGAGGGGGTGATGGGGGCGGGTTCGTGGTGGCGCATGTGCGGTTGCATGCGGGGGCGAGGTCTCGGTGTGGGGTGTGTCGGCGGCGGTGTGTGGGTTATGACCGGGTGAGGGGCGGCGTCGGTGGAGGGCGCCGGATCTGGGGACGGTTCGGGTGGTGATCGAGGCGGATGCGCCGAGGGTGTCGTGTCGGGTGCATGGGGTGGTGGTGGCGGCGGTGCCGTGGGCACGGCACGGGGTGGGTCACACGTTGGCGTTTGACGAGATGGTGGCGTGGCTTGCGACGGTGGCGTCGAAGTCGGCGGTGCGGCAGTTGATGCGGGTGGCGTGGTCGACGGTCGGCGCGATCGTGGCGCGGGTGTGGGCTGACACCGGTGGTGCGGTGGATCGGTTTGCGGGGTTGACCCGGATCGGGATCGATGAGATTTCGTACCGGCGGGGTGAGAAGTATCTGACGGTCGTGGTTGACCATGACAGTGGCCGGTTGTTGTGGGTTCATCCGGGCCGTCACGAGGCGACGTTGAACCTGTTCTTCGATCTGCTGGGTCCGCGGCGGTGTGCGGCGTTGCGGTTGGTGTCGGCTGATGGGGCGCCGTGGATCGCACGGGTGGTGGCCAGGCGGTGTCCGCAGGCGGTGCGGTGTGCTGATCCGTTCCATGTGGTCGCCTGGGCTGTGGACGCGTTGGACGTGGTGCGTAGGCAGGCGTGGAACAACGCCGTGGGCCGGGTCCGGGGTCCGGCGAAGGGCGGGCCGGGTGGGCGGGGTGTGTCAGCGGAGTTGAAACGCTGCCGGTGGGCGTTGTGGAAGAACCCGGAGAACCTAACCCAGAAGCAGACCGCCCAACTGGCGTGGATCGCCCGGACCGATTCGCGTCTACACCGTGCCTACCTACTCAAGGAGGGCCTGCGATATGCGTTCACGGTCAAGGGCCAGGCGGGCAGGGAAGCGATCGACCGATGGATCAGTTGGGCCCGACGCTGCCGGATCCCGGCGTTCGTCGACCTGTCACGACGGATCGTCCGGCACCGCGACGCGATCGACGCGGCACTGGACCACGGCCTGTCCAACGCCCTGGTCGAAAGCACCAACGCCAAGATCCGCCTGATCATCCGGATGGCGTACGGCTTCCGCAACATCGACGCGCTCATCTCGATGGCCCTGCTCAGCCTCGGAGGACACCGACCGACCCTACCCGGCCGGACACGACCACCCACCCTGCCCCAACCCACCCACGGATGAGTAAGAAGACCCCGGATTCGCGGCATCCGGTCGACAGTTCCCGCAGCGGCGGAAAAGTCTCGGACGAGCCCGCCGGGTATCGGACCGGGCGAAACGCGGGGACGCGCGCCCACCGCGTGGCTTCGTGTCCACGCCCTGGCCGAGGTGGCGAACGACTCGGCCAGGGCGTGGACGTGCCTACGTCGGGGCAGGCACCGGTCGGTGGCTAGCGTGGCGCGAGGTGCTTCGCGAGTGCCTCGCCTTCGACGTCCAGGGTCGGCACGATCTTGCTCATCCAGCGGGGCATCCACCAGATTCGGCGGCCGAGGATGAACATGGTGGCGGGCACGATGAGCATGCGGACCAGGAACGCGTCGACGAGGACGCCGATGGCGAGGGCGAAGCCGATGGTCTTGAGGATGATGTCGTCGGTGAGGGTGAAGCCCGCGAACACGCCGACCATGATGAGGGCGGCGGCGGCCACGACGCGGGCGCTGTGGGTGAACCCGTCGATGACCGCCTGGCGCGCCGGTGTGCCGTGGACGTATGCCTCCCGCATGCGCGTGACGAGGAAGACCTCGTAGTCCATCGCCAGGCCGAACAGGATTCCGGTGAGCAGGATCGGCAGCAGGAACAGCACGGGACCGGTGGCGTCGAGACCGACGAGTTCGTTGAGCCAGCCCCACTGGAAGACCGCGACGGTTGCCCCCAGGGAGGCGCCGACGGAGAACAGGAAGCCGACCGCGGCCTTCACGGGCACCCAGATGGAGCGGAACACCGCGATGAGCAGGAGGAAGGCCAGCCCCACGACGACGGCGAGGTAGAGCGGGAACACCTCGGTCAGTTCGTTGGAGATGTCGACGCCGATCGCGGTGACGCCGGTGACCAGCGCCCGGGCTCCGCCGTGGTCCGGCAGGTCCGACAGCGTGTCCCGGATGTCCGCGACGAGGTCCTTGGTCGACTGCTCCGCCGGTCCGGAGTGCGGGATCACCGTGAGCGTCGCGAACTGCACCGTGTCGAGTTGCTGCAGGTAGGCCTGCCGCGCCTGCGGGCTGTCGCTGGTGACGGCCGGGATCACGGCGACGATGTTGGAGTCGTTCCGGGTCGCCAGCGTCTGCAGCCTCTCGGTGGCGGTCGCGACCGCGGCGGCCGGGTCCGGGGCTTCCCTGGTGTCGATCACGACGAGCAGCGGCCCGTTGGCTCCGGCACCGAAGTGCTCGTCGATGAGTTCGTAGGCGACGCGTACGTCACTGCCCGCGGGCTTGGTGCTGTCGTCGGGCAGCGCGAGCTGCAGGGAGGCCACCGGGATGGCGGCCAGGGCGGCGGCCGCGATCCCCGCCACGAGCGCGGGCCAGCGGAACCGGGCGAGACCCTCGACCCAACGGCGCCCGAGAGTGCGCGGCTCGCCGGGGTTCGGTTCGGCGTCGGTGGCGGTGTGCCTGCTCCCGACGCGCGGACGTCGCTTCGTGACGCGGGTTCCGGCGAAACCGAGCAGTGCGGGCAGCAGGGTGAGCGCGATGAGTACGGCGAGGGCGACGGTGAACGCCGCGCCCAGCCCCATCTCGGTGAGGAATCCGATGCCGCACACGGCGAGGCCGACGAGTGCGATGACGACGGTGAGGCCGGCGAACACCACCGCCGAGCCCGCGGTGCCCACGGCGCGGCCCGCCGCCTCCTCCAGCGGGCGGCCTGCGCGTACCTCGGCCTGGTAGCGGGACAGGATGAACAGCGCGTAGTCGATGCCGACCGCCAGCCCGAGCATCGTGCCGAGCGCGGGGGTCGTGGTGCCGAGCTCGACGAACCCGCTCAGGGTGGCGATGGCGGTGATCCCGATGCCGACGCCGACCAGTGCGGTCAGCAGCGGCATCCCGGCCGCGACGAGCGACCCGAGAGTGAGGGCCAGCACCACGAAGGCGATGGCGATGCCGATCAGTTCGGCCATGGCACCGCCGATCTCCACACCGAGCACGTCGCCGCCGATGGTGGCCGTCAGCCCCGCCTCCTCGGCGACGTCACGGGCAGCCTCGAGGGCCTCCCGGTCCGCCTGCGACAGATCGACCGCGCTTCGGGCGTAGCTGACCGAGGCGTAGCCGGTACGCCCGTCCTCGGTGATCGTTCCCGCGGCGAACGGGTCGAGGATCGACACGACGCCGCCCGTCCTCAGCGCCTCGAGCGCGTCGGCCACGGCCTGTTGGTTGGCCGGGTCCGCCAGTGACTCGCCGTTCGGTGCCTGGAACACCACCCGCGCCGTGGCGCCTTCCGGTGCGGCCGTGGGATCGCGGTCCCTGATCAGGTCGAAGGCCTGCGTCGACTCGATACCGGACAACTCGAAGCTGTCGTTCGTCTTGCCCGACAGGGTCGCCGCCCCGAGAGCGACGACGAGGAGCAGGAGGACCCAGATTCCCGTCACGGTCCACCGGTGTCGGAACGACCAGCGTCCGAGCCTGAACAACTGCCAGGCCATGCCCTTGCCTCCCGTGCGTCGGCGACCGGGTCCGGGGGTGGGCGCTCCCTCGGCTTCGGCGGGCGGGTGCGGCACCCGCGCGGTCGGCTCGGCGGCGAGGGGCTCGTTCGCGGCGGGGCGATTCGAGAGGAGGTCGACGTGTCCGGACGGACGCGCTTCCGGGCCTGGCTGGTGGGGCTCCCTCGTCGGGGGTCGGCTGGCCGGGGCGGTCGTCGGACCTTGGGTGGCATCCATCTGGTCACTTCCCTCGGATTTGGGGGTGGCGACGCGATCCGTCGTTCAGCAGACCGTAGCATGAAAATATCCGGCCGGATATTTTCGTGGTCGTAGTCATAGGATCGGGCAGGCCACGCTCCACCGGCCCGACGACCGCTCTGGAGGTATGCCATGACCGACCAGGCCCCCCGGGGCACCCGACCCACCCGACCGGAGGGCTCGCCGAAGCGGGGGCCGTACTCGAAGGGACTCGCGCGCCGGCAGCAGATCATCGACGAGGTGCTGACGGTCTACGACAGGCTGGGATTCGAAGGCACCTCGCTACGTGCCATCGGCGAGGCGATCGGCGTGACACATCCGGTGCTCAAGCACCACTTCGGCACCCGTGAACAGCTCTTCATCGAGGTCCTGCGGGAGCACGACCGCCGCTTCCTCGACGCCCCGTCCGAGGACGACGACACCTTCGTCGACCTGATCCACCGATCGACCGAGCACAGCATGCGGGTGCCGGGGCTGATGGCCCTGCTGAACAGCATGGTGGCCCATGCGCTGGAGGCCGGCAACGACCACTCACGGGCACACTTCTCCGAGCGGTACGCCGATCTCAGGCGAACGATCGTGAGCCTTCTCGAGGAAGGCCGGGCGGCGGGAAGCGTACGGTCGGACATCCCCCTGGACGAGGCGGCCTCGCTCGTCCTCGCGGCGGCCGACGGCCTCAGCACCCAGTGGCTGCTCGACGGAAGCGCCGACCTCAAGAGCGGCTTGTTGCTGCTGCAACGCCTCCTCGAACCGCCGGGCCGAGAGGTGGGTCGGACCGACGCCTGATCGACCTGATCTCAGACGTCCGCAAAAGCGGCGAGGCCGGTAGGGCACTCGGAGCCGATAAGCCGAACCTCGGTCGCGCCGAGCCTTGTTCCTCACGTGGCGTCATGCCACATAGTCGGTGGCGTGGAGGAGCACCTGACCGTGGGGCGGGTCGCCGAACTGGCCGACGTGACCGTCCGCACGCTGCATCACTACGACGAGATCGGCCTTCTGCAGCCGTCCACGCGGACCGCAGCCGGGCATCGGGCCTACTCCGCGGATGACGTGGAACGACTGCGGGAGGTGCTCGCCTACCGGCGGCTGGGCTTCGGATTGCGCGAGATCGCGGATCTGGTCGACGACCCGGCCACCGATGCGGTCGCGCACCTACGCCGATTGCGCGGCCTGCTGCTGGACCAGCGCGACCGTGCCGCCGCCATGGTGACGGCCATCGACCGGGAACTCGAGGCACGGGCAATGGGGCTCAGGACGACACCGGAGGAGCAGTTGAGAGTGTTCGGCGCACAGCTGTACGACGCCATCGGATCCGCCTACCCGGCGACGCGGCGTACCGAGCCGCGGATCGCCGCGCGCATCTGGGATGCGCTGGGGGACGCCCGGACGGTACTGAACGTCGGGGCCGGCACCGGCTCGTACGAGCCCCCGGACCGCGACGTCACGGCGGTGGAACCGTCGGCGGTCATGCGGGCGCAGCGTCCCGCGGGCGCGGCGCCGTGCGTGGCCGCCGCCGCGGAGAACCTGCCGTTCGAGGACGGGTCCTTCGACGCCGCGATGGCGGTCAGCACCGTCCATCACTGGCCGGACCCGGTCGCCGGGCTGCGCGAGATGCGGCGGGTGGCCCGCCGCGTGGTCGTGTTCACGTACGACGCCGATGACACCGGCTGGCGGCAACGCTTCTGGCTCACCCGCGACTACCTGCCCGAGTTCGCCAACCTTCTCGTCGGCTGGCCTTCCCTGGCCGAGCTGACCCGCGCGATCGGTGGACGCGCGGAGCCGGTACTCATCCCGTGGGACTGCGCCGACGGCTTCTTCGAGGCCTACTGGCGCCGGCCCGAGGCCTACCTGGACGAACATGTGCGCCGCGCGGTGTCGGTATGGACCAGAGTCGGGCCCGAGGCCGAGCAGCGGGCAGTGACCCGACTCCACGCAGACCTTTCGTCAGGCCGATGGGCCGACCGCAACCGCGATCTCGTCGCCCTCGACGCGGCAGAGCTCGGCCTCCGCCTACTCGTAGCCTGAACGGGCACAGGCTTCGAACATGAGCCGCCCGGAGCCCACCGCCGCCATGCTCGCCTGGGCCACCCGGCAGCTGGCCGAACAGGCGACAGTGGCAGTGGTCAAAGGACTGCGCGAGGGCGGCAACCCGTGGCTGCTCCGGATCCGGCACGACGGGCGCACGAGCGAGGCGGTGCTCAAGGTGGCCGACCGGGACGATCCGGCCGGCTTCGCCACCGAGATCGCGGCGCTGCGCGTGGCCGAGGAACACCGGGTCGGGGCGCCGACGATCCTCGGGTCCGACAGCGGCGAAAGCGGAACCGGCACGCGCACCGTACTCGAGACCGTCGTGCCCGGCAGCAGCACGATTCCGGTCGAGCCGACACCGCGACGGCTCCGCGCCCTGGGCGCCGCGGCCGCCGCGCTCTACGACGTTCCCGCCGTCCCGTCGCCGGACCTGCCCGTACGCACCCGCCCGATCCCGGCCAGCGACTTCGCCCGGCAGCGCCGGCTCGGCCGCGACCACACCACACCACTGCTGCAATCGGCCGACGCGCACGTCAACCGGCTTCCGATTCCGACGGGCCGGCAGGTGCTCGTGCACGGTGACCTCTGGCAGGGCAACATGTTGTGGGCCGGCGACACGCTCACCGGCATCGTCGACTGGGACATGGCCGGGGTCGGCCACAACGGCATCGACCTGTGCTCGCTGCGCCTGGACGCGGCGCTCATGTTCGGCCGCGGAGCGGCGGAACAGGTCCTGGCCGGATGGGAACGCGCGACGGGGGAATCGGCGCGCGACGTTGCTTTCTGGGACGCGATCACCGCGCTCAACATGCCGGGCGACCTGGCCGTGTTCGCCCCCGCCATCCACGACCAGGGCAGACGCGACCTCACCGCCGACACCCTCAACAGGCGCCGCGACGCGTTCCTCCGCCGGGCGCTCGACCGGCTACCAGAGCCCTGACGGCAGTTACGGGACACGCTCGTCGCGATCGCGCGGCGGATCCTCTACTGGCTCGCGCCGGGCCGCCACGACGATTGCCGGTGTGGCGTCGGAACGCCGCTGGTCGGCGTCCGCACCGTACGCGAGCAGGAGACGCAGTACCGCCGGTGCGACGGGTCGCATCAGCGCGGTGATCAGAGGCGCCTCCTCGTCAGGTCCCGGACGTGCCCCCGCCCCCAGCAGTCGGCGGGGGAGTTCATTGGTCGTCACCGGTCGGTTCGGTGAACGCTCGTAGGCGTAGCCGTGCCGCGACGTTGTCGGCGAACCAGGCGAAGAACCCGCTGTCGGAGTCGAGGCCGGCGCGGACCGTGTCACACCAGTCCGGCCGGTCGAGCACCGCCAGGTACTGCCGCACGATGCGGTCACGCTGTTCGGTGGTGCATCCACATCGCTGCGGAGCCTTGCCCGCCAGATGGTCGGCGATGACCGCGGCGTCGGCGTACCTGTGAACGGTCGGCGCCTGCCGGGCAAGGTGCGCCGCGTGCGCAGCGAGGACGATCGGCGCCGGCGGATACCGCTCGAGGGTCATGCCCATGCCGCCGCAGTCCGCCATGGTCTTCAGCAGTCGGCCGGTGTGGTCGACCAGGGCATCGTCGACCTCGGTACCCACGATCGCTTCGTGCAGGTGGGCCGCGGTCGCGACCTGACCGGCGTAGTAGCCGTTGAGGAAGTCGCCGTCGCAGGCGTGGCGCAGCAGCCACCGACGCGAGGCATCGTCGCTCCGTCGACAGAGCGCCTCCACGACGTAGACCCGGCCCCAGCCGGCAACACGCTGGGCCAGCCACAACAACGCCGGCCCGCCCCCGCGGCGTCGCTGCAGCGCCTCGGCGGCCAACGGCCCGAATCTCTCCGACAGCAGGCCGATGGTCTGGATCAGCGGGATGTCTTCCTCGGCCCGGTCCGTGGCCAGCAGCGCCAGGCCGACGGTAACGGCGCATCGCTCAATGCCGTGCCGCACCAGCCACCGACCGGTCTGCCGCACCCGATGCCGGTCCGCACGGAACGCGGCGGCGGCAATGTGCGTGTTCCAGTGGATCGGAACATGGACGTCGTGGAACGCGTCGGCGAGTTCGCTCGGTCCCGCGGCGGCCTTACCGAAGTGCCGGTCGAGTATGGCGGCCACGCCGGCGCCGTCGAGTCGCCGATCGTTCCGGGTCTGCGGTCGCTGCCGGCTGTGGTGGAGTGCGTTGTCCAAATACGGCTCGCCGTCATGCGGCAGGATACCGTCAGGATCTTGCTGGTGTAGACGCAGAGCGTGCTCGAACAGGGTGGTCTGGGATCCGAGCGATCCAGGCTCGGCCGTCACGCTCACCGGCGGACGGAGGACTCGATTCTGTCGATCATGGCCGGAATGATGCCAGCCCGGATGTGCTGGGGCAAGTAGAACTGGTCGGGCCGAGCCGCGTTGCGTGCCGCCACGGCCGCACCGCCCGGACGTTGGCGTCGGCGTTGAGCGGCCGTGGCCCGAGGGCATGATGGGATGCGATGCTCACCACCCGACGTTTCCACCATGATCGCGTTTCGGCCTCGCTCGCCGCCCGCAGTGACGACGAGTTGGCGGCGTTCCTTCATGCCGTGCCCACCAGCGCCGTGGGCGTGGGCGGCAGTTCCTCGGTGTTCGACGTCGACGGCGTGCCGGTGTTCGCCAAACGGATCCCGATCACCGACCGGGAGCTGGCCCATCCGCACAGCACGGCGAACCTGTTCGACCTGCCGGCCTACTGCCAGTACGGCATCGGCGGCCCGGGCTTCGGCGCCTGGCGTGAGCTGGCCGCGAACATGGTCGTCACCGAGGGGGTCCTCGCCGGTGAGTCGGAGTCGTTTCCGCTGCTGTACCACTGGCGGGTGCTGCCCGGCCGTCCACCGGTCGCGTCCGAGCACCTCGACGTCGACGCCGTTGTCGCCCGGTTCGGTGATTCCCAGGCGGTGCGCATCCGTCTCGAGGAACTGGCGAAGGCGGCCTCCAGTCTCGTTCTGTTCTTCGAGTACCTCCCCTATCCGCTGCTTGACCGGCTGGGCGACCCGGCCGCCCGGGCCGAGACCGTCGAACGGCAACTGTTCGAGATCGTGGCCTTCCTGCGCAGCCGCGAGGTGCTGCACATGGACGGACACTTCGGCAACATCCGGGCCGACGGTGATCGGATCTATCTCGTCGATTTCGGTCTTGCCACCTCCCCTCGGTTCGACCTGTCGGACGCCGAGCGCGGCTTTGTCGCGCGGCACGTCGGCCACGATGCCGACTACGCGGCGATGCGGCTGGTGAACTGGCTGGTCACCACGGTGTGCGGGGTGCCGGTGCCGGTCAGCGGTGGTCCTGTTGCCCGCAACATGTACGTGCGCCGATTGGCCGGCGGCGAGGTTCCGCAGGGCGTGCCGGCGGCCGTGGCGGGAATCCTGGCCCGGCACGCCTCCGCTGCGATGCGGATGAACGACTTCTACTGGCGACTGTTCGACGGCGACATGCACGCGGAGTATCCCGGCCCGTAGTTCTGGGACCCGCGATCCTGCCGGCGACGGTGGAGTGACAGCCCATGATGGAGCCATCGTGCGGGGCCGGGCTATCGTGCTCGGCATGCACGTTCCGGGCTGGCTCGACGACACGCGGACCTCGTACGACACTGTGGCGGCCAGCTACGCCGACCTGCTGCGCGACGCGTTGCACGGCGAACCGTTCCAGCGGGGCATCCTGGCGTTGTTCGCCGAACTGGTACGCGCTGCGGGAAGCGGGCCGGTCGCCGATGTCGGCTGCGGTTCGGGCCGGATCACCGGTCACCTGCATGGTGTGGGCCTGGACGCGTTCGGCGTCGATCTTTCACCCGCGATGATCGATGTGGCGCGGCGCGATCATCCGACCTTGCGGTTCGAGGTCGGGTCCATGACGGCTCTCGACCTGGCTGATGACTGCCTGACCGGGCTGCTCGCCTGGTTCTCCCTGATCCACGTCCCCGACGACGAGATGTCCACGGTTCTCGCCGAGTTCTTCCGGGTGGTACGGCCCGGTGGAGTGCTGCTGGTCGGCTTCCATGCCGGCGAGGGCAGCCAGCTCAAGACCGAGGGCTACGGCGGGCATCCGATGCGCGTCTACGTCCATCGTCGTTCACCGGCCCGCGTTGCGGCCTGGTTGGAGGCGGCCGGCTTCACCGTTGCGGCCGAGATGGTCCATCGCCCGGCTCCGGACGTCGAGGGCGGTTTCGTCTTCGCCCACCGGTAGCGGCGACACGGCGGCCAACCGCTGCCTGAACCGCACAATCATGAAGGTGCGGCACCCCCTGGGGCAACACCGACGACACGAGCTGAACGTGAGGGGTGTTACCTCGCCCGAACAATCCCGCTGGCGCTCATCTCGTCAACGCGATCGCGCTCGGCGATCCGGTCTTCGGAGTCAGACCTGCCTATTGGGGAAAGATGCGTTTGTCTGATCAGCGGGGCCGGGACGCCAAGCGGTGGGTTGTCGATCTGAGCGTGAGTGACCCTACGGAGCATGGATAAGGTCGCTCACGCTCAGATCGACGGCGCGAGCGACCGTAGGCGATGACCAGGCGCAGGACGGTGGGCCGGTGTGGACGACTCGGCGGCCGGATGGGGGGTGGCCTGGAGAAACTCCAGCTCCCCGTGCCTAATTGGCCAACGCATCCGGGCGTCGCGGCACTTGCACCTCCTGGTTGATACGTCAGCCAGGGCGAGATGGCGGTGAGTGCGGCGACGGCGATCATGACCGCGAGTGCCGCGGCGAGTATCCAGGAGGCGGATACGTGCCGGGGGTCGACACAGGCGCCACCTCATCCCCCTGACTGGACCGCGGTGGTGACGGCGACGGTGCTCGCCGCGGCGATCGCCGCAGCGGTGCGGACGACGGCGGTGTTCACGGCGTCAGCACCCCAGCTGCCGCTCTCGAGTTCCTTGGCACGCTTGTAGACCTTGCCCGACCACTTGATCGCCGGGTGGAACGTCGGCAGGGTGCCGCTTGCCGAGAGCAGGGCCGCCAGCGCAGCGGTGCGGGAGTCCGGATCCGCGCCGTCCTCGAGCACGGCACGCACCCTCTCCAGCATCTCCGCCTCGTACTGCGGGTTCTCCGCGCGGAATCTCGTCGTACGGAACAGGCCGAGCATCCGCTCGCGCTCGCGGCGGATGAGACCGCGTTCCACGAGCCGGTCGATGACCTGCCCGCGAAGGTGGGTTCCGATCTCGATGAGGAGCGTCTGCACGCCGCGGGGGCGCTCGGCGATCCTGTCGTAGGCGGACCGCAGCAGGGGATCCGAGGGCGGCTCCCCTTCGACCGCGCGCACCTCGAGACCGTTGAAGATCGTTCGGGTCTCGTCGGTCTCGACCAGGCCGCGTAACGCGAGCTCCACGAGGACGGCACCGCAGAGCGTGTAGTAGAGCGTGCCCTCCCCGGCGATCGTCCCAGACTTGTCGTCGATCAGCAGAAGCATCAGGTCGTCGACGATCAGCATCTCGTTCTGCAACGTTCTTCCTTCCGTCTCGAGCGGGCGTATCACGCGCTCGCGCACGCACGACGTGCACGATCGGCCGGCCCGGTCCAGTCCGGCTCGGTCTGCACATACCCTGTCACAGTCCTCGTCACCCGCCGGAGAAGTCGATCCGACCATGGTGTGCAGGTCGATGACGACCCGGCCGATGGTGTTCCCGGCAGGCTCGCCGACGACGCACGGACGCCCCGCGCAGAAGCCCCTATAGTGTCCGGGTGAACTACGCTCGATCCTCGCGGGTCGCCGAGTTCAACAGTCTCTGGACTGCCTACACCGTCACGTTTCTCGGCAGCACCATCGCCATGGGCGCACTGCCGTTCCTTGCCCTCAGGTATGTCCAGGCGTCGGCCGCCCAGGTTTCGATCATGGCGGCCCTGGCCGCGATCGCGAGTGCGGTGATCGCGTTGCCCCTGGCACCGTACGTGGAGCGGCTGCCCAAGCGTCGCGTCCTGATAGCCACCGAGTGTGTTCAGTTCGCGGCGATGGCCTCCGTCGTGGTGGCGTTCGCATTCGACGGGCTCACCTACACCCATCTCTGCCTGGTGGCGACGATCGAGAGTGCCGGCTCGATCGTCTATCTGTCGGCGGCTGGCGCCTTCATCAAGCAGACGGTCGCGCCGGACCGGCTGGTGGCCGCCAACGCCCGGATGGAGGCCACGAACTGGACGGCATTCAGCGTCGGTCCATCGGTGGGCGGTTTCCTCATCTCCGCCTTCGGAGCGGTGGCCACAATGGTCGTGGACGCTGTCAGCTTCGTACTCGGGATTCTCTGCCTACTCCGGGTCCGCGGGCATCACGAAGACCGCCCGGAGGAGGGCAGCCGAGAGCCGATGGTCCGGCAGGTACGCGCCGGAATCAGTCACATACTGCGGCATCGTGGACTTCGCGGACTGTATGCGAACGCGATGCTCTTCGGCGGGGCGGTGACCATGACCGTGCCGCTACTTGCGGTGTTCATGCTCCGCGACCTCCAACTGTCCGCCTGGCAGTACGGTCTCGCGCTCGGTGCGCCCGCGGCGGCCGGGTTGCTCGGCGCGGCCATGTCGCCCAGGATCGTCACCGTCCTCGGTGCCCGCCGGGCGCTGCTGTGGTCCGGCGCCGCTCGCGGCCCCTGGATTCTTCTCCTACTGTTCGCGACCGCGGGCCTCCCCGGCCTGGTCACGATCCTCGTGTCCCAGGCGCTGTTGCTGTTCACCGCAGGCGTGTTCAATCCGGTTTTCGCGACCTACCGTATGCGGGCCACCCCGGACCAGCTCATGACCCGGGTCGGCACCGCCTGGTCCGCCAGCAGCAGGCTGATACAGCCGCTTTGCATCGTTGTCGGCGGCGGGGTCGCGGCGTTGGCCGGAGTCCGGCCCGCACTTCTGCTCGCCGGCGTGCTCTGCCTCGTGGCGAGCGCGCTACTGCCCTGGCGGCATCACGATCCAGCGGACGGGCCTACCGGAACCGACGACGACAAGTCCTCGGCCACGTCGTCGACAACCAGCGGCGACAACCCGGAACCGCAATACTCACGAACCCGAACCGCGTCACGGTAGGTCGATCCGCTCGGCGTCGTCAGTTGGACGGCTTACAGGTGATCGTGGGCAAGGCTGCGCCGTTGCCCGTTCCGACATAGCCGAATTCGGCGATGGCGTTGGACCCGAGGATGGGAGCGTGCGCGGGTGGGTCGATGGTGTACTGGCTACCGAAACCGGCGAACGTGGCGTCCCACCCGGTGATCGTCCAGGGCGGCGCGGTCAACTTGCCCTGCCACGTGATCCGCCCGGAGCTGACGTTCTTGATGGTGACCTCTACCTGGTAGCCGCCATCCCAGGCGACCGTCGAGGTGGTGATGAGGCACACCGGTGGAGGCTCGTCCGCCGCTGCGGCGGCCGGCGCCGCGCTCGTCGGCGCGGCACCGATCAGCAGGGCGGTCACCCCAAGCACAGCAAGGACCGCGATGCGCACCCGAAGACCCATGGCGGCAATATACACCTGTCCATATGTCGCGTAGCCGTTCGCGGGCGGCAGCGGTGCTCGGCACCGATGCGAGTTCGAACCGGATCACGCGTGTCGAGCAACCTGAGTCACCCACCGTCTTGAGGGTTATTGCCGCTCTGCCCTGCTAATGTCGCGAAAAAGTCTCCACCGGCAGTTCAACGATACCGTTCATGGTATGACGGCTCCCGACGAGAACCTCATGATTGAAGTCAGCACGGCCGAACTGCGCGAGATCACCGGCTACGCCGTCGCCTGCGCGGAGCCCGCGTTGACGATCTTCGAACAGATACGTCGTGACGATCCACGCCCACGAACCGCGCTCGACGCCGCACGGGCGTTTGCGGGCGGAGCCAGGCGGACCAAGGAAATCCGTGACAGCGCGTGGGCAGCGCACCGGGCGTATCAAGAGACACGCGATGCCGGACAGGTCGCGGCGAGCGACGCTGCGCGCGCGGCCGTTGCCGCGGCCAGTGCGGCGTTCCTCCACCCCCTGGCGAAAGCGACTCAGGTTCTGCACATCCTCGGAGCGGCCGCTCACGCGGCCCGCGCCTTTGAACTCGATGCCGGCGACGACCGTGACATCGGCGCCGCCTACATCACGAAGGCAGCGGGTCTGGCCGGCCCCACCGTGGTGAGCGTCCTGACCCGTTACCCGAACGCCCCGGGAGGTCGCGGTCGGGTGGGAGAGCTGTTGCGGAAGCTGGACGCGTCGTTGCGACAGCGGACGACGGCAGCGGTGGACGGGTGATGGCGGAGGGAGTCGGAGTCGCGCCGACGATGCCGGAGATCTGTTCGGATAGATTTCAGATCATGGATGGTGACCGGCCGCCGGTACGGATGTCGGTGTCGACATGGCAGCAGCCGTTGCCGGCGATGGCGTCGGCGCAACGTTCGGCGTTGGTCGCTGACGTCGCCGAACGTGTCTTGGCGTGCGGTGACCGACGCCTGCGGGTGGGCATCGACGGATTGACCGCTGCCGGCAAGACCAGCTTCGGCCATGAGCTGGCCAAGCAGATCAGCATGCTGGGTCGACCGGTACTGCGGGCCAGTCTGGACGACTTCAAGAGACCGTGGCGGGACCGGCACCGGTATGACCGTGAGTCGGGCGATGGCTATTACCGCAACGCCTTTGACTACGACACCGTCGTGCGGTTGCTGCTGCAACCGGCCGGTCCCGGTGGTTCCGGTGCGTGTGTGCTGTGCAGCATCGATCCACTGACCCAGCGAGAGCACCGTGATGTGGCCACTCACGCAGCGGCGGACGCGGTGCTGATCGTCGACGGCGTCTTCGCGTTCCGTCCGGAGATCAACGCCTACTGGGACTTCCGGATCTGGCTCGATGTGGATGAGCAGACCTCGGTGCGCCGGGGAACCCACCGGGATCGGTCGTGGGCGGGTACGGAGGCTGAAGCGGTGCATCGTGATCGCTATCTGGCCGCCGAACGGCTTTATCTGGCCGAGGTGGACCCCCTTCGGCTGGTCGACGTGGTCATCGACAACACCGTGTTTCACCGGCCCCGGGTGCTGCCTGCCTAGACAGACAGCGGCCTCGTCGGATGTGGGTCGTCGACGTACGCGGCGGCCCATGGTCATGCCGGGTCGGGCTCCGGGTTGAGGGGCCGGTTCCGGGCATGGCCCAAGGTGGGATTCGGAGCCTGCGCGAAGCTCTCGGCATGAGCGAGTCGGCTTGGCCTGAGGTGTCGGCCGCGGTGGCGGCAGCGCCGTATCCCGTCGAGGTACTACCCGCGGATTCCGCAGAGGCGGAACGCTGCCTGACGGCCCTCGGGATGTCGACGCGGTCGTGGTTGGGTGCGATCATGGCGCACTCGGGCGGCCTGCTGGTTGACCACGGCTGGCTACGTGTGTTGGGCAGCGGCAACGGTCGGCTGCCCGATGTCGTCACCGAGGCGGATCCGACCGTCGGCGTGCTGGTCGTGGGCTATGACGTTCTGGGCGGGCAATTCGCCTGGTCGCAGCCCGAGCCCGGGGTTCCGCCGACGGTCCACTACTTCGGGCCGGACGACCTCGGTTGGCAGGATCTTGAACAGGGATATGCCGACTGGCTGAACGCCGTGCTGTCCGGGTCCCTGACGGCGTTCTATGAAACGTTACGCTGGCCCGGGTGGGAGGCTGAGGTCTCGGAACTGCTGCTTGATCAGGGAATACACACGTGGCCACCACCCTGGACCGTCGAGGGCGAGGACCTGGGCGTCGTGTCGCGAAAACCGATTGCGATGGCCGAGTTGGTGTCGTTCCACCACGAGACCGCGCGGCGTGTGGGTCGGCCGGATCGACCATGACGCGTTCCGGGCCGTCACCCCTGCCGGTCCGGCAGGGGTGACGGCCACGCCGGTCAGGCGGTGAACCGGATGCGGTTACGCCGGGCCCGCACCACCGCGAAGATCCCGCCGGCCGCGATGAGTACGCCGGCACCGGCGAGCGTGAGCGCCGGTGCACCGGTCACCGGCAGTCCGCCACCTCCACCACCGCCGCCACCGAGGACGTCGGTGGCCTTGCCGAGCCGCAGGAACACCGTCTCGCCGGTGGCGTCGTCGAGGCCGTCGTTGTCGGTCACCGCGTACAGCTGGCCGTTGCCGGCGACCGCCATGCCCTCGACCTTGTCCTGCACCCAGCCGTTGTCGGCCCGCAGCAGCGGCAGCAGGTCGACGGCGAGCCGCTTGGTCACCGCCGGCATGTCGTCGCCGGCACCGAACCCGTCCGGCACGTCGAAGGCGTACACCTTCTTGACGGTCGCGGCGGGGCCGCGACGGTTGTCGCGCTCCACGACCGCGAACGTGTCGTCGTCGACGGCCACCAGTTCCGACAGGCCGACCCAGCCGCCGGACGGCGCGGCGTCGAGCTCGTACGACAGCCAGGACCAGGCTCCGTCGGCCACCGAGTACCGGCCGATCCGGACCGTGCCGGCCGGGTCGCCCTTCAGTTCCCGCTGTACGGCGACCCAGACCTGCTCGGCGCCCTCGGCACCGGTCACCGCGACACCCTCCAGGCCGTTGCCGCCGATGGCGGCGGCGACCTCGGCGGGCAGCGGTACCTCGTCCTGCACCGCGCCGGCGTCGTCGACGCGGACGAGCAGGTTCGGGGTGGCCGGCTCGTCGTCCGAGGCCGGGGCACCCTCGACGGCGAGCCAGTAGCCGCCACCGGCACGGGCCGCGACCCCTTCGGCGTCGTAAGCGACCGGGGTGCCGCCCTTGGTGACGGTCAACTCCTTCTCGATCAACGCCGGGGTCCGGGCCACATCGATGGTCAGCAGCCGGGTCGGGGTGTAGACGTTGTCGTTGACGGCGACCAGCTTGTCGGGCTGGCCCGGTACGGCGCTGAGGCCGGACAGGGCACCCCAGGTGATCGGGGCCGCCGGCTGGCCCGGCTCGTACGCCGACCGGATGGACGGGAAGGCGCCGGCCCTGCCGAACCGGTAGATCTGCACCGAGGCACGGATGCCCTCGTCGACCAGGTCCTCCTCGCTGGACACGACGAGCAGCCCGCGCGCCGCGACGGTGGTCACCCCCTCCGGCCCGTTCGTGGTCGGCAGGACCTGTACGAACGCCGGCGCGGCCGGGTCGGTGACGTCGTACACGGCGACGAAGTTGCCCCGCTCGGAGGCGACGAACAGGTACGGCCGGCCGTCGAAGCGGCCGAAGGCGATCCCTTCCGGTTCGCTGCCCTTGGCGTCGGAGCGGCCCTCCGGGTAGAGGCCGTGCGCGGCGGCGAGCCGGTCGAAGGAGTTGCCGGCGTCGTAGGCGACCCGGCCGTCGGCGTTCCAGATCGTGAAGCCGCGTGAGCCGCCCTGATAGTCGCCCTCGTTGGCGGTGGCGAACGCGGTGTCGCCGATCCAGGTGACGCCGTCGGGCTCGCGCGGCACGGTGACGGAGTCGTCGAAGACGATGCTGCCGTCCTCGACGGTGTCCACACCGGACAGCTCGACCGAGCCGGCGGAGACGTCCCGGACGACCTTCTTGCCGGCCAGATCGACGACCACCAGGTGGTTGTTCTCCTGGAGGGTGACCACGGCCTCGTCACGTCCGTTGATCGACACGTACTCGGGCTCGGGGTCGCCGGGCGCGACCTCGGCCAGGCCGGTCAGTTCGACCCGTGACAGCTCCCAGGCGTCGACGTCGTCGGACAGGTCGACGACCGTCAGCCATCCGGCCGGCAGCTGCGGGATCTCGCCGTCGTTGAGGTCCTCGTCGCGCTCGTTCTCGATGGCGATCGCCGCGTACCTGCCGCTCGGCGCCACCGCGACGGAGTCCGGCTGGCCGCCGAGGTCGATCTCCCGCACCACCTTGCGGGAGGCGAGGTCGAGCACGACCAGCACGCCGGACGGGTCGGTGAAGCTCTCGCTGGTGTTCACCGCGACGAGAACGAATCCCTTGTGGACGCCGACCGAGGTCGGCTCGCCCGGCAGGTCGAACACCCCACCCGGCGTGGGGTTGGCCGGGTCGCTGATGTTCAGGAACCCGACCCGCCGGCCGGCGGCGTCGGTGGAGATGACGGTGTTGCCGTCGGCGCTGACCGCGCTGATCTCGGCGACGGCCTCGTCGTCGGCCGAACTGTTGAGGTGGGCCGGCACGGTGGCGAGGCGCTGGAAGGCCGGGGCGTCGGTGGCGCGTGCGGCGCCGAGCGGCGGCACCGCCTGCGCGGCCGGCGACAGCGCGACCAGCGCCGGCAGCGCGACGAGCCCGAGGGCTCCTGCGGCCGCGGGCACCCGGGTACGCCGGGTGGCCGATGATGGGAGAGGCATCAATGCTCCGTCGGGGGTATCGGCAGTTATGGCCTGCTCTGCCTACGCATGCTTGTTGACCTGCCGTGGACCGCCAGGCCAACATCCGGTGTCCGGCCACCCACGTTTGCCGACACCATGACATGGGCACGACCTCCTGTGCCGTAGATCTCATCGGCCTGCGCCGGTACGGCCACGGCGCGGTACCACGGATGCCGGGCGTCGGGAAGAAGATGGAGCAAGGTCCTACGAGCGACCCGCGACGGAGGAGAAGTGAGCCGGACGGCCGAACTGTGGCGGCAGGGATGCGTGCCGGCGGTCAGCGGGCACTACCGCGCCGACGGTCTGGCGCATGTCGTGGATGTCGATGGCGCACAGCTGTCGTACTTCCGGGTCCGCGAACGGTTCGACGTCGACGCCCTGCTGGCCGCCCACCCCGAGAACCTGGCCGAAATCGACGAGACGGCACGGTTGGCGCTGCCGGACGGCTCGGGATCCCTGATCTGTGGTGCGGGCGCGCACGGATCGGAAGGTTTCTTCGCCCGGGTCTGCGGCCAGGAGGAACTGGTCTGGGTCGTCTTCCTACTTCACGGCAACCCGTTCGAGCGGATCGGGGTGTCCGGTTCGACGGCCACCTTCAGCAACAACCTCGACCGCTCGGTCGACGTCGACCTGCGCCAGCCGCTCTTCCGGACCATCGGCGTCACCGACGGCCATCCCGGCCAAGGCTAACGAAGCGGCCGAAAGCCCGCGCGAACCTCTTCCGAAAAGATCTTCGGTCGTTCCCAGGCCGCGAAGTGCCCGCCCTGGTCGAGCCCGTTGTAGTAAACGAGATTGGGGTACGCCCGCTCCGCCCAGGTCCGCGGGGCCTGATACAACTCGTCGGGGAAGACGCTGACCGCGGCCGGCGTGGAGACGCCCTTGGTGGCGAAGAAGGAGAGCTTGTTCTCCGCATAGAGACGAGACGCGGAAACGGCCGTGTCCGTCAACCAGTACAGCGTGATGTTGTCGAGAACGTCGTCTCGCGAGAGCCCTCCGGGTCGGCCGTCGAAGGCCTGGGAGATCAACTCCAGACTACGCGCGTCGTGGTCGAGCAGGAAGGCTGCCATCCCGACGGGCGAGTCCGCCAATCCGGTCAGCGTCTGTGGTCGGGTCCCCATCATGAGGGCGTAGGCCACGTGCTTCCATACGAAGTCCAGTTGCTCGCACGCGCGCCTCTCCTCGGCCGAGAGATCGGAAGGAAGTGAACCGAGCGCGTTGTTGGCTCCGGTGATGTCGGACTGGAACAACTTGTCGATGTCCGGTGGAACGGCGCCGGGCATGTTGGTGTGAATGCCGATCAGTTCCGGAGGCGCCTGCACGCCCATCATGTCCGTCACGACCGCACCCCAGTCGCCGCCCTGCGCGACGAACCGCGTGTAGCCGAGGCGCTTCATCAGTTCTGTCCAGGCCCGTGCGATGTGCTCGGGTCCCCACCCGGGTGTGGTCGGTTTACCGGAGAAGCCGTGGCCGGGCAGCGACGGGATCACCAGATGGAAGGCGTCCGACGCGCTTGCGCCGTGGGCCGTGGGGTCGGTGAGCGGATCGACGATCTTCAGCTGTTCGATCACCGAGCCTGGCCACCCGTGGGTGACGATGAGCGGCAGCGCGTCGTCGTGTTTCGAACGGACGTGGATGAAGTGAATGTCCACCCCGTCGATCTCGGTCATGAACTGCGGCAGGTCGTTCAGTCTCGCCTCGACCTTGCGCCAGTCGTACTCGCTCTCCCAGTAGCGCGCGACCGCCTGGATCATCGCGAGCGGCACACCCTGCGACTGGTCTGCGACGGTCTCCTTCTCCGGCCAGCGGGTGGCCGCGATGCGCGTACGCAGTGACTGGAGTTCCGCCTCTGGGATATCCACCGTGAACGGCCGAATCTGTCCGGTGCGCGTCGGCGCTTCGGTCTTGACAGCCATGTCGGCGCTGCTCCCTACTGCCGGAGGTCGAGTGGGATTGTCCGTCGGTTCTGGCGAGGACGCCCCCTGCAGCCGACAGTAGGGCGCCGTTGGCGTGGCCGTGGGCCGTCCGAACAATCTCGTTCGTCGTCTCGTTCCACGCTGTTTGGGGGGTTCGTCACCCGTCGAGCCGCTCTCGTCCCGAGATGCGGTTGCTCCCGGTTCCTCGGCCGACCGGACGACCGGGAAAGACGAACGGCTATTTCCATGTGCGACGGGCACCCCGACCTGCGTAGGAAAGGAGGCATGGCCAACGAAGTGACCGTTCCGCTGCTGCCCTGCGCCTCCATCGACGACATCGTCGGCTTCTACGAGGTTCTCGGTTTCCGTACGACGTACCGGCAGCGCAAACCCAACCCGTACGCGGCGATGCAGCGCGAAGACCTGCATCTGCACTTCTTCGAACTCGCCGGATTCGACCCGCAGCAGTCCTACGGCTCCTGCCTGGTCCTCACGTCGGACATCGAAGGACTGCACCGGGCGTTCGCCGCGGGCATGCGCGCCGCATACGGGAAGGTCCTGGTGTCCGGAACGCCGCGCATGACCCGGCCCCGACCACGCAAGAACGCCGACGGGGTCAGCGGATTCACCGTCATCGACCCCGGCGGCAACTGGATCCGCGTCGTCAACCAGGCCGCCGCCCCGGAACCCACGCCAACGGGACGCCTGGCCAAGGCGCTGGCGAACGCTGTCGTACAGGCCGACTCCAGGGGCGAAATCGAGCAGGCCGCTCGAATCCTCGACAGCGCGCTGGCGCGTACCCAAGCCGGGGACGATCCGGTCGCGCGCGTAGAGGTCCTCGTGTACCGCGCCGAACTCGCGATGGTGCTGCACGACCCGGACACCGCGACCGACATGCTGGCCCGTGTCGAACACGTCGTGCTGGGCCCGGATGAGTCCGAACGTGCGGCCACGACACTCCAGAACGCCACCGAACTCGCGGCGGCGCTCAGGAGTGACCTGTAGCCGGTTCCCCGCCTCCGCACGGTCGTGTCGAGTGCCCGGCGATAGTCTCGGTTGATGGCGGTGAAGGTTTCGAGAGACGACATCATCGCGTTTCGCCTCCACGCCCAACACCTCACCGAACGCCTGGGCGAGCAGGGGCTGCTCGACGCGGCCGGGGCCTGCGGTGTCCAGAACAGTCCGCCCGGCTCGGCACTGTTGGCCCTGCACGCCCGGGTGCGCAACCTCTCGCCGGATCGGGTCGACGAGGCGATCGCCAGGGACAAGAGCATGATGCAGAGCTGGTGCATGCGCGGCTCGCCGTTCTATTTCCCGACCGCGGACGCACCGGTCTTCACCACCGGAGTGCTTCCGCCGACCGAGGAGGCGATGCGTCAGTTCGTCCTCGGCGTGGGCCCGGCGGTGGACAAACTCGGTCTCAGCCTCACCGAGACCGTTGACCTGACCGGCGCCGAGATCGGCGACGTCCTGAGGGGGCGCCGGCTCGCCGTCGACGAACTCGGCGCGGAACTCGCCGAGCGGATCGCCCGCAAGTTGTCGAAGAAGCAACGCGGCATCTGGGAACAGGAAGGTCCTCATGCCGCCGGCCAGCCGCTCGGCGAGGCCGTCGTGCACTTCTGCATCCGCATCCTCACCTTGCGGCGGGTGATCTGTTTCGCCCCGCGCGAGGGGAACAAGGCACCGTTCGTCCTCGTCGACGAGTGGTTGGGGAAGCCGATCCCGGACACCGATCCGGAAGCCGCACGCGCCGACCTGCTTCGCCGCTACCTGCGCTGCTACGGGCCATCCACGCGCGCGGACTTCGCCGCCTGGCTGGGGGTCCGGGCCGGCGACGCCGTCCCCTGGTGGACCCTGGTCGAGGACGAGATGACGCCGGTCGAGTTCGGGCGCAAGACGTGGATCCTCACCGAGGACCTCGACGCCCTGCGGTCGCCACCGACACCGAAAGGCGTACGCCTGCTCCCACCCCGTGACCCGTACACCCAGTTGCGTGACCGTGAAACGGTTCTCGACAAGAAGCACCACCGGGACGTGTGGAAGACGGTCGGCGACCCGGGCACGGCCCTCGCCGACGGCGAGATCATCGGTGTGTGGCGGCCACGCAAGAGTGGCCGGAGGCTGACCGTCACCATCAAGACGTTCGACGCCCTGCCCGCTCGGACCAAGAAGCCGCTACAAGCCGAGGCCGACCAGGTCGCCACGTTGCGGGGTGCCACGTCCGTGGACGTCGAGTTCGACACCTACTGACCAACGGACCATCCCGGCTGGTGGTGGGTTGGGCCTGCAGCGTGATGGTCGACGTGGACGACATGGTGGACGAATGCGAGTCGCGACTCTCCCGCGGCGTCATCGGCCGAGTACGGCGCCGCCGTTGAGGCCGATGACCTGCCCGGTCAGATAGCCGGCTTCCGGCGAAGCGATGTACCGAACCGCCTCTGCCACGTCATCCGGCGTTCCGGCCCTGCCGACCAGGGTGTCCGAAACCTTCGCCAGCACGAATTCCGCGGTGTCCTGCCCGTGGAAGATGTCGGTGTCCCGGATGTAGCCGGGCGCCAGAACATTCACCGTGATGCCGTCCCTGCCCAGTTGCCGCGCCAGACCGAAAGCCCATCCGTGCAGCGCGGCCTTGGCGGCGGCATAGGAGCCGGCTGAATGCGGCCCGGAACCGCCCCGCTGGGCCGCCGCCGAACTGAGCATGATGAGGCGGCCCCCTGGCCGACTCACATGGTTCAGCAACGCATTGGTGAGCAGGACCGCTGTCATCAGGTTGACATCCAGGTCGCGCCGCCAGGTGGCGGCCAAGGCCTCGAGCCCCTCGCCTTCCGGCGGGGTGACGATTGCGCCGGCGTTGTTGACCAGCACGTCGACGGAACCGAATTCGGCGATCTGCTCGGCAGCCACCCGCACCTGCATGGGATCCGTCAAGTCGGCACTGATCGGAGTCACCCGGCCCACACCCACGGCTCGATTGATGCCGCGGCTTGCCTGCTCCAGCAACGCGATGCGTCGTCCGAGGATGACGACCCGATCTCCCTGGTCCGCGAACATACGGGCCGTCCGCTTGCCGATACCAGTTCCCCCGCCGGACACCACGATCAGACGCGATGACTCGATCATGACGTCACTCTAGATCACGCCGATAATGGGCCCGGACGACTCGGGTACCTGAACTGGCTGACCGCAGCCGAACAGCGCACGCGGCGGTAGCGGAGGCATCCGCCGCGAAGGAATCCGCAGCGCGGAGCCAGTGGCACCCAAGCGGCACCGCACCCGGCTAGAATTCACCGTCCGATATGGAGTGAACTACGGGGGATGTTGTGGTCGAGGTTCCGGATGCGGTTGTCACAGAGCTGGTGCGGCCGGTCGCCGCGGCGCTGCCACTCATCATCGCCCGTACCCCGGCGGCGCCGGCTGCCGAACTCGGTCGCCTGCGGGCAGTTGCCGACGGTGACACCTGGCCGGTCCACGAGTCGGCGTTCGGGTCCCGGGCGTTGGCCGGGGCACCCGCCAGGGTCCGGCCCGCGTCGGGCCTGCCGCCGGTACGCGACGCGCTGGACTCGCTGCCGCCGTTGCTGGTCGAACGCCTGCTCGGCGCGCTGGAGCTGACGGTGCCGGAGCTGGACCTCTCCAGCGTCCCGGACCTGGGCGGTCTGCTGGCGAAGCCGTCCACCGGCCACTTCCTCTACGCCAGCATGAGCGGCCAGAGCGAGGCGGTCACCGGCGTGGCCGTACTGGAGCAGAGCAGGCCCGGTGTGTTGCCGCTGGTCGTCGCGCTCGCCCACCGGCTGGCCGCCCAACCGGCGATCGCCGCCCGACTGACGGTCGGGCCCGGGATCGTCGACGAACGGGATATCGCCGCGGCGCACGGCGCGGCACATCTGGCGCTGGCCGTCGCCACCACCGCCACCGTCGTGCACCAGGTGGGTATCGCGCCGTTGGTGACGAAACCACCGGCCGTGCTCGGTGCCGCGATCGGCACGGCGGTCCTGCTGTTGCGGGAAGCCCCGATGCCGGCCGGTTACGACGCGGCATTGCTCGCCCGGGCCCGGGCCGAATACCTGATGCCTCGCCAGACCCACACGTCGACGCCGGTGGCGGGCCACCGGTTCGCGCTGCTGGAGGGCACCAGTGTCCCCGAGGTCGACTTCGCCGGCAACGGGCTGGTCACCGTGGTCCCGGGTGGTGCGGTGATCCGCACCGGCGTCGAGGCCGGGCACGTCCAGGTCACGTTGAGCATTCTGGACGGACCGCCGCCGGCTGTCGCGACCGACTGGGACGAGGTTGTCGAGGTCAGCTGGCGGGCCGCTGTCGGTGGCGCCTCGTTGATCGGGCCGCACCCGGGCGACCTGCCGAAACTGCATCGGGTCACCCCGCCATGGCCGGGCGACTACCGGCTCCGGGTGCACGCCCGTGGCAGGGACGACACCGACCTGCGCGGCAGGGAGTCCTACCAGCTGCTGGTATGGCGGGCACCCGCCGCACCCGACACCGTGTACGCCCGCGCCGACCGGCTCGGCTACCGGCTACGCGGCGAGGCGGAGCCGGGGCGGACCGAGCGACCCGAGACCGCGTACCGGTGGCTGTCCAACAGCAACCTCGACGTGGCGGCGACCGTCACGGTCGTGACCGGGTCCAGCGTCGGCGACGTGCTGCGCGCCTTCGGCGCGGACCCGGCCCGGCCGGAGTCGATGCGGGACATCAACGACGAGCTGATGCGCCGGCAGTCGATCGACCCGTGGGTCGCGGTACTGGATGTCGGTGACGCCGTGATCGCCGTCGAATACAACGGCTGGGAGGGTTCGCGGGCACCCGTCCTGACCCGGTCTTCGGCGGGTGGGCGGGCCGCCAGCATGTTCTGGAACGTCAACGCGGTGACCCGGCTGTCGTTCGCCGAGCACGGCGACCTGTTGCTGTCGGTGGAGCCGTTCGACGCCGTTGACGCGCCACGACCGGTCGCCCCGGCGGTCGCCGACCTCGACTTCGCCGACCACCGGCGCGACAAGCGGCAGATGGGTCTGGTCGCGGTGCAGCGGTTCACCGGCCACACCGTCAGCGCCGACGACGTGGCCCGGATCGAGGCCGCCGACGTCGGGTTCCGGATCGTGCCGAACCTGCCCGCGCTGCGCCCGCGCCGGCCGCGACCCGGCGACCCGCTCGGCACCGTCGTCGACGCGCTGGCCGAGATCCCCGAACCGCAGCTGCGCGACCTGGCCTGGTGGGTCGCCGCGCAGGCCGCCCAGCACGGCGGGCTCGGGGAGGACCCGGACGTCGTCGCCAGCCTCACCGCCCGCGCCCTGACCGAACAGGCGCGCCAGCGGGCCGGACGGTCCCAGGGCGCCCGCAGCGCGCACCGGTGGGTCTGGCTCGCGCTGCACGGGGCGACGAACCCGGATCCGGTCGCGGCGGTCGCCGATGCCGTCGACGCGGCCCGCTACGCCGCCGGCCCCCACGCGGCGAACCTGGTCGCCGACGCCCGGGCCCGCATCGTCGGATTCGTCCCACGGTGACGACCCGGGTTTCGTGACCGCCGGAGCGTCAACCCGTCAGGAACTGGTGAGGATGACGAGTTGCCGGGTCGCCCGGGTCATCGCGACGTAGCGGTCGACGGCTCCTTCGATGCCGCCGCCGAACGCCTCCGGGTCGACGAGGACGACCAGGTCGAACTCGAGCCCCTTCGACAGCTCCGGGGTCAGCGACCGGACGCGGGACGTCGCCCGGAACGTGGGGTCGCCGATGACGCAGGCGACCCCTTCGGCGTGTACGGCGAGCCAGGTGTCGAGGATCGAGCCCAGGTCCGAAACGGCCCCGTGTACGACGGGGACGTCGCCGCTGCGGATCGAGGTCGGCACGTTGGCGTCCGGGAGCACGGCCCGGATGACCGGCTCGGCCTGCGCCATGACCTCTTTCGGCGTCCGGTAGTTGATGCTCAGGGAGGCCAGGTTGATCCGGTCGAGCCCGATGCGCTCGAGCCGTTCCTGCCACGACTCCGTGAACCCGTGCCGGGCCTGGGCGCGGTCACCGACGATGGTGAAGCTGCGTGACGGGCAGCGCGGCAGCAGCATCTGCCACTGCGCGTCGGTCAGTTCCTGGGCCTCGTCCACGACGATGTGCGCGAACGGGCCGGCGAGCCGGTCCGGTTCGGTGCCGGGCAGTGCGGTCTGGTCGACCAGGGCGTCGTGGAAGTCCTCGCCCCGAAGCATCGTCACCAGGCCGACACCGTATTCGTCGTCGACGGACTCGATCAGGTCGTCGACGACCCTGGTCATGCGCTCGCGTTCGGCGGCGACGGCGGCGCTGTGCCGTCGCTGACGTCGGGACGCCTGCGGGTCGCCGAGCCGCTGCCGCGCCGCGTCCAGCAGTGGCAGGTCGGACTCGGTCCAGGCCCGGGGGTCCCGGCGTTGCAGTCGGCGGATGTCGTCGGCGCCGAGCCAGGGAGCACACCTGCGCAGGTAGGCGGGTACGGTCCACAGATCCGCGACGAGGTCGGCGGCCTCGAGTAACGGCCACGCGCGGTTGAACGCCGTACGTAGCTCCCTGTTCCGCAGCAGCGCCGCGCGGATCAGGTCGGGCGGTTCGTCGCCGTCGTACCGGTCCACCAGGATGGTGAGCAACTCCTCCCAGATCTCGTCGCGTGCCTCGTTGTGCGGGGTGCCGGGTCCCGGCGCTTCGAACGCCTCGGCCCAGTCGTCGGCATTGAGCCGGATGTCGGACTCGTCGGTCGCGATCGTCATCCCCTCGGTCGGCGGCTCCTCGTAGAACCGGACGGCCGTCTCGATCGCCTTCACCAGGTCCGCGGACGACTTCAGACGTACGACGTCCGGGTCGGTCTCGACCGCCGCCGCGGCTCCCTCGGCGACCAGGTCGCGCAGGGTGCAGGTCTGTACGTCCTCCTCGCCGAGACTGGGGAGGACATCGGCGACGTAGGCCAGGTAGGGCTGGTGCGGGCCGACGAACAGCACGCCGCCCCGGCGGTGGCCGAGGCGTGGGTCGGAGTACAGCAGGTATGCGGTGCGGTGCAGGGCGACGACGGTCTTTCCCGTACCCGGGCCGCCGTCGACGACCAGGGCGCCGCCTGATCCGGCCCGGATGATGGCGTCCTGGTCGGCCTGGATGGTGCCGAGCACGTCCCGCATCCGGGCCGACCGGCTGCTGCTGAGGCTGGCGATGAAGGCGGACTGGTCGTCGAGCGCGGCGGCGTGCCCGGTGAAGCCGTCCGGGACGAACACCTCGTCCCAGTAGTCGGTGATCCGGCCGCGGGTCCAGCGGTAGCGGCGGCGGCTCGTCAGACCCATCGGGTTGGCGTGGGTCGCCCCGAAGAACGGCTCCGCCGCCGGCGACCGCCAGTCGACCAGCAGGCGGCGGCCCGTGCTGTCGGTGAGGCCGAGCCGTCCGACGTACACCGGCTCGGGGTTGTCCGCCCCGACCATGTGTCCGAGGCACAGGTCCAGCCCGAAGCGACGCAGGGTGCGCAGCCGGGCGGTGAGCCGGTGGACCTCCTGGTCCCGGTCCATCGCCGCCTGGCCCAGGCCGCCGGGCGCCCTGCGCTCGGCGTCGAGACGGTCGGACAGGTGTGCGACCGACTGCCCGAGGCTCTCCGCGATGGCCGCGAAGTGCTGCTCGTCGCCGGCGATCAGTGTCGGGTCGGCCTTGGCGGACAGGTGGTCGGGAAGATCGAACGCGCTGGTGGTCAACGGGTCCACGTGATCAGCTCCGATGTTGTTCCGGGTCGTGGCGCGGCGAACCCGCCGGGTTCGCCGGGTCGGGGGACGAGGATGTCGACACACGCATCTCGTGACCCCTTTTCCATGGGTTTTTGCCTCGGCCGGCGATTCTGCGGCACGACCCGGGTCTTGCCGCAATCCCCCGGGTGCGATATATGTTGAAGATGGAAAGGAGCGATTAGCTTCCTTTCCATCTTTTCATTTGCGGCGGCCTCATCGCGCGGTGTCGTCGAAGAGCACCGCCGACCGAATCAGGTCGTGCCCCTTCAGGGCCTCCGAGGCGGAGGTGTTCGATGGCCGCCGACTTATACCGCTCACCGCGCTGGCGGACGTATGTGACACTGGCGGCCGCCCACATGGGACGCAGCCCGAGAAAGCGTCACCGGGCAGGGAGTGAGCGATGAGCAACTACGTGTTCGTGGATGTGGAGGCGGCCGGTGCGAGCCCGGTCAACGGCACCATGACGGAGTTCGGTGCCGTCCACGAGAAGACGCGCAGGACATTCCACGGTGTGCTGTTCGAGGGAACACCCGACCCCGCCAATCCGGCGGTTCCCGTGGTGGGTGCGAGCGTCAACGACGCCGTCACCGTGGCCACGGAACTCTCCGACTGGCTGCGCGAGGTCGGTGGCAGGGAGCGACCGGTCTTCGTGTCGGACAATCCGGCCTACGACTTCATGTGGATGGCCGCTCTGTTCGACGAGGCCGGGCTTCCCAACCCGTTCGGCCACAGCGGACGCCGACTGAGTGACTTCTACGCGGGACTGATGAGCAACTGGGGTGACACCCAGGGCTGGAAGCGTTTCCGTCGGACGCCGCACGACCACAATCCGGTCAACGACGCGATGGGGAACGTGGAAGCGTTCCAGGAGCTGAAGCGTATGGCGAAGGAGCAGCGTAATGGCCGGCAGTAGGAGTACGGGAACCGGTGGCCGGACCTGACCCGACCCGACGGGTGCGGGCGTACCGACGAGGAGCCGTTACCGGGAAACGCGACGGGTGGGACGGCGGATCACATCGGTTGGGTTCCGTCGAGGTGGGCCGGTAGCCGGCGTACCGGACCGGCCGGTGGGCGTCGGCGCCGTTCGAGGTGGCCGGTGAGCGCGACGTAGCCGGCGGCCACCAGACACAGCCCGGCGGCGACCGCGAACGCCGTCGTGTATCCGGCCGGCGTGTCGAGCCCGACGGCGGTGGCGATACCGATGCCGCCGGCACTGCCGACCGCCCCGCCGAGGTGACGCAACACCAGGTTGAGGCTCATCGCGCCGCCGGTTTCCTCGGTCGGGACGTGCTGCAGCACGACGAACGGCATCAGCGCGAACGCGGTGCCGAGGGCGGCGCCGAGCACCGCCATCGCAACCGCGATCGCGATCAGTGAGCCGCGGTTGACGGCGAGCAGGATCTCGCACAGGCCCACGCCGGCGATCGCGGCGGCCAGGCCCAGGACGGGACTGCGGGGGCCGAGGAGGGTACGGGTGAACTGGTTCGCCAGCAGGCTGGCCACGCTCAGCGGCAGGATCAGGAAGCCGGTCGCGGTGACGGTGGCGGCCAGGCCGGCCTGGCCGGTCGGTGCCTGGGCGACGTGGATGGCCAGGGAGGTGGCCAGGTACATGCCGACGCCGAGGAAGAAGGCGGCGACGTTGGCGGCGAGTACCGGTCGCGTGGTGGAAAGGCGCAGGTCGACCAGCGGGTTCGGGGACCGTACGGCGATGAGTGCCCAGCCGCCGACCAGTGCGGTGCCGGTGACGACGCACCCGGTCAGTACGGCCCAGTGCCAGGCGGTGGCCTGGCTGATCACGAGCAGTACGAGACCGAGGCCCCGGCGAGCAGGATCGATTCGAGCAGGGCGAAGCTGCCCCGGGCCTGGCGCCGGGACCGGGGTACGACGACCGCGACCGCGACCGCGGTGGGTGCCGCCAGGGCGACGCCGATCCAGAAGGTGGCCCGGTAGCCGTGGTGGTCGGCGATGATCCCGGTCAGCGGGAAGCCGAGTCCGGCTCCGGTGACGACGGTGACGGACAGTACGGCAACGGCGGGGCGGACGAGCCGGTCGGGTAGTTGCTGACGGGCGATGGCCATCGTGAGTGGGATGATGCCGAGGCTGACCCCCTGCAACGCCCGGCCGACCAGCAGGGCGGTGAACGACGGGACGCTGGCGGCCAGCAGCGCCCCGACGGCGACGAGGCCGACGGAGCACAGCAGGGCGGCCTTGGCCCGGGCGGTGTCGCCGAGCCGGCCGAGGGCGGGGGTGGCCATCACCCCGGTGAGCATGGAGATGGTGAATGTCCACTGTGCCGCGCCCGCGGAGATGTCGTTGTCCTCGGCGATGGCCGGGATGATCGGTTGGCCGAGGGTGCTGACCAGGGAGACGACGAGTCCGGCTCCGACGAGTACGGACAGCAGCAGCAGTGGGCGGGCGTGGGTGGCGGTGGCCTTCGCCTGGACGGACGGCTGACTGGTACGCGACGCCGGCACCTACGCTCCTAGATAGACTTCCCGCATCAGGGGGTGTTTGCGCATCTCGGCGACGGGTCCGTGGGCCGCCACGGCGCCGGACTCCAACACGTAGACGCGGTCTGCCATGTCGAGGGCGTGTTCGACGTTCTGTTCGATGAACAGGATGGTGACGCCCCGCTCCCTGATCCGGACGAAGAGTTCCTTGATGCTGTCGACGGCCGACGGGTCGAGGCCGAGCAGCGGTTCGTCGCTGAGCAGCAGGTTGGGGCGCGACATCAGGCCGCGGCCGAGGGCGACCGCCTGCTGTTCGCCGCCGCTGAGGACGTGGGCCGGGCGGCGGGCCAGGGGGACGAGCCGTGGCAGGAGTTCGTAGATGGATTCCAGGTTTTTCCTGCGGTCGGCGCGGGCCCGCCTGGACCAGGCGCCGAGCAGCAGGTTCTCCTCGACGGTCATGGCCGGGAAGAGCTTCATCCGCTCCGGCACGTAGGCCAGTCCCCGCCCGACGATGCGGTTGCAGGACATCCCGTGGATCGGGGTGCCCTCGAAGACGACGGAGCCGCTGGTGGGCCGCAGCAGTCCGCAGATGGCCTTGAGCACGGTGCTCTTGCCGGCGCCGTTGGGGCCGATGAGGGCGACGGCTTCACCCTTGTGGACGGTCAGGTCGGCGTCCCAGACGACACCGGTGCGGCCGTAGCCGGCCCGCATCCGTTCAACGGTCAGCATAGGATCTCCCCAGGTAGCGTTCGACGACGACGGGGTCGCGCATGACCTCGGTCGGGTTCCCTTCGGCGATCACCGCGCCGAGGTGCATGGCCAGCAGCCGGTCGCTGACGTCGAGGATGACCCGCATCCGGTGCTCGATGATCACGATCGACAGATCCGTCCCGGCGAGTTTCTTGATCAGTTCGACGAGCAGCGGTACGCCGGCCGGGTCCACTCCGGCGGTGATCTCGTCGAGGAGCAGTACGCGTGGCCCGGTGGCCAGCGCCCGGGCCACCTCCAGCCGCTTGCGTTGGCCGGTGGATAGCCGGTCGGCGTGGTCGTCGGCCTTGTGGGTCAGCCCGACCGCCTCGACGCACTCGGCGGCGATGGCCCGGGCCCGCGCCTTGCTCCGGGTCTGGCAGTAGGCACCGACCATGACGTTGTCGGTGACGCTGAGGCCGGCGAGCGGCCGCAGCTTCTGGAACGTGCGGGCCAGGCCGAGCCGGGCGATGCGGTGTGCCGGCAGTCCGGAGACCGCCTCGCCGAAGACCTCGACGCTTCCGGAGTCGCGGGGCTGGACCCCGGAGACGAGGTCGAACAGGGTCGACTTACCGGCACCGTTCGGGCCGACGATGCCGAGCACCTCGCCGGCGCCGAGGGTGAACGACACGTCGTTGACGGCGACCAGTCCACCGAACGACTTGCGTACCCCCTTGACGGTCATCGCGACAGCTGCGCTCACCGTTTCACCTCCTCGACCTCACGGCTGACGGGTACGACCGGGTCGGCCGGGCCGGGCTCGTCCGCCGGCCGGGCCGCCGGGGGCGGGGGCGGGGCGGTCCGGGGTGCCCGGTCGAACAGACCGGCGATGCCCCGGGGCAGGAACACGATCACGACGGCGATCACGATGCCGTAGACGACCAGGTCGGCGCCGGGACGGTCGCGGAACAGCGCCCGGGCGCCCTCCTGAATCGGCGCCAGCGCGAGCGACCCGAGCAGGGGACCCCACACGGTGCCGACCCCGCCGAGCAGGACCGGGATCACCATGGCGATCGAAATCTCCACCCCGTACACGGTGGGCGCCTCGATGAACAGCAGCCACTGGGTGTAGAAGGCGCCGCCGACGGCGGTCAGGCCGGCGCTCAGCGCCGACGCGTAGGTGGCGTACCGCTGGCAGTCGACGCCGAGGCTGGCGGCCACGGTCTCGTCCTCGCGCAGTGCCCGCAGGTACAGGCCGATGCGGTGCCGGTCGAGCGCCCACACCAGTATGGTCACCCCGATCGCCAGCCCGATGATCAGGTAGAGGTACGGCAGGCGGTCGGTGAACTGGAACTGTCCCCAGCCGGCACCGGGCAGGTAGTCGACCATCACGCCGCGGGCGGCGCCGACGATCTCCCAGTTGGTGAAGACGACGCGCAGCGTCTCGGCGAGCGCGAGGGTGCTCAACGCGAAGTACGGGCCACGGACGCCGAACCGGAACGACACCGCGGCGAGCGCGACGCCGAGAACGGCGGCGAGCACCGCACCGATCGCCGTCCCCAGCCACGGGTTGACGCCGTACTGGGTGCCGAGCACCGCGGTGGTGTACGCGCCGACCCCGAAGAACGCCGCGTGCCCGAACGAGAACCGGCCGGCGTACCCGCCGACGATGTTCCAGCACTGGGCGAGGTAGGCGTACATCACCGCCGAGATGGTCAGGGTCAGCAGGTATCCGCCCATTCCCGGGGCGGTGGTCAGGATCGTCAGTACGGCCGCGCCGACGATGGCCGGGGCGACGGCGGGGGCGAACCGGGTCCAGGAGTGGGCGGTCACAGCGCGATCCTCCGTCCGAAGAGGCCCTGCGGTCGGACCACGAGCACGAGCAGAAAGACGACGAAGATGAGGAGTTGCCGGGTGGACCCGGGCAGCAGCGCGCCGCCCAGGCCCTCCAGTGCGCCGACCAGCAGCCCGGCGGCGAAGGCGCCGGCGGGGTTGCCGAGACCGCCGAGCGCCACCACCACGAAGGCGATCAGCGTGAACGGTTCACCGACCTGTGGTGTGACATAGAAGAACGGTGTCAGCAGCGTGCCGGCGACGCCGACACAGCCGGTGGCGATGCCGAACGTCAGGGCCCGGGTCCACGGCAGGTTGATGCCGACGGCGGCGGCGGCGTCCGGCTGCTCGGCGACCGCGCGGATCGAACGGCCCAGGTCGGTGTGGCGCAGCAGGGCGAACAGGCCGGCGGCGAGCAACCCGGCGGCGGCGAACGCGATCAGACGCGGGACGCTGACCGACACTCCGAGGATGTCCAGTGCGGAGTTGCCGTACGGAACCTGGACGGTGCGGAAGTCGGCGCCCCACACCAGTTGCGCGCCGCCGAGCAGGAAGAGGGACAGGCCCATGGTGAGGATGAGCTGCTGGTCGGCGGGGGCGTCGATGACCCGTTCCACCAGCAGCAACTGCACGGCGATGCCGAAGAGGAACAACAGCGGTACGACGATCAGCAGGGACACGTACGGGTCGACGCCCAGGGTTCGCCAGATCCAGTACACGACGAACATCCCGATCATCATGATCGTGCCGTGCGCGAAGTTGATGATCTTCATGACGCCGAAGACCGTGGAGAGCCCGACCGCGATGAGCCCGTACACACCGCCGATCAGCAGGCCGCTGACAATGCTCTGCGCGTACAACATGGTCCGGATACCTCCGCCCGTCAGCGCTCTCGCCAGGCCGGCACCGGCAGCGTCGGCTCGGCGACCGCGTACTCGGTCGGGAACACCACCGACAGCCGGCCGTCGACCGCCTGCGACAGCACGCTGAGCCCGCCGATGTTGTTGCCGGCCTCGTCGAACTGGATCGCGCCGGCCGCCAGCGGCATGTCGGTCAGGTTGGTGGCCCGCAACGCCTCGGTCAGCGCGTCCGGGTCGGTGGAGCCGGCCCGTTCCAGCGCGTCCGCGAGCAGGTGTACCGAGACGTACGGGTAGAGGGCCAGTACGGCCAGCGGGCGGTTGAACCGCTGCTGGTACTTCGCCGCGATCGCCTTGCCCGCCTCGCTGACCTCGTCCATGCCGACGTCGCTGTTGAACACGTAGTCGCTGACCGCACCCATCTGCTGGTGGAACGCGGGATCGGTGAAGGGACCGACCCGCACGCCGAAGATGGCGTCGACGTTGAAGTCGAGCTGCTGCATCGCCCGCAGGATCAGGGCGGCGTCGTTGTAGTAGCTGCTCATCACCAGGATGTCCGGGTCCAGCGCCCGCAACCGGCTGACTTCGGGGGTCAGGTCGGACGACTCGGCGTTGTACGGCATGCGGGTGAGCACGTTGAGCCCTTCGGCCCGCAGCGCCTCCTCGGTGTTGGTGGCGATGGACGTGCCGAAGGTGGAGTCCTCGTGGATGATCGCGACCGTCTGCGCGGTCAGCCCGTGCTCCTCGGTCAGCTGCTTGAGCTGGCTGGCGGCCGTACGGGCGCCGGCGTCGCTGCCCTCGATGACCCGGAACAGGCGGGTGAAGCCACGGCTGGTGATCTCGGTCGACGACGACAACGGGACGATGTAGGGAATGCCCTGGCGCTCCGCGGCCTGGCTGGAGACCAGGGTCACCCCGCTCTCCAGGGCGCCGATCACCGACACCGCACCCTCCTGGAGGACCCGTTCGGTCTGCGCCGCACCGACCTCGGGCCGGCCGGTGTGGTCGCCTTCCAGGACCCGCAGCCGGGCACCGCCGAGCGACTTGATGCCGCCGGCCTCGTTGATCTCCTCGACGGCGAGGGTGACGCCGTTGCGCCACTGCTCCCCCAGGGCGGAGTTGGGGCCGGTGAACGGTCCGATGCTGCCGAACAGGATCTCGTCCGGGTTGTCGCCGCCGCCTTCGCCACCACAGCCGGCGAGCGCCAGCGCCGTGGCCAGGCCGGCGGCGAGCAGTGTCCGCCGCCGGGTAGCTGATCTGTCTGTTATGTGGATGTCACGCATGGTCCTTCTCCGATCGGTGCACTGTGGAACAGAGAGGAGGCGCCGGTCAGCCGGCGACCGGTGCGCCGGCCCGGGCGGGCGCCACGGCCGGCAGCACGGTCGCGACCGCGGTCGCCGCCACGCGGTCGTCCGCGCCGAGCAGCGCATCGGCCGCGGCCCGTACCGCGTCACCGGCCCGGGTCGGCGGGGCCTTCGCCAGGATCTGGTCGACGGACAGCGGGCGGCGCGGGTCGCCCGCCGCCACCTCGACGTGGTGGCTGGCCCGGCTGCCGTCGCGGCGGGTCAGCGTCAGCGTGGCCGGATTGCCGGCCGGATACCGCGCGTCGAGTTCGCCGTCGGTGCGCAGCGTGACCCGGGCCGCCAGGTCCTGCACCCCGGGCCGGCCGATCGCGGCGGCGGACAGTTGCGCCGGTCCGTAGCCGCCGTCGAGCAGCGCGGCGGCCACCACGTACGGCAGGCTCAACTGGCAGGCGACGTAGCTGCTGGCGGTGTCGGTCCGGTTGCCGACGACCCGGGTCGCGACGTCGTAGCTCGCGACGTCGACCGACACCACGTCACCCGCGTCGAACGGGCCCCGCGCCCGCACCGCCAGCGCCGCCTCGATGGCCGCGTGCGTGTGCCGGCAGGCCGGGTACGGCTTGAGGTAGACCTCCGTGATCGTGAAGCGGTGCGCGAGGTCGTCGACCGGCAACTCCTCCCGCCGGCCGGCGGTGACCGTGCCGACGAACCCCTGCCGGCCGGCGAGCGCCCCGTCCCAGCCGGTCACCCCGGCCCGGGCCAGCAGCGCCGCCTCCAACCCGGTACGGGCCGCGTAGCCGGCGTCGAGCGGCTTCGCGGTCGCCCCCGCGAGCACCCCGCCGATCAGGCTCAACGGCGCGTACGACGCGGCGATCGTCAACGCCGCCGCGACCCGTGCCGCGTCCAGTCGCAGCAGCGAGGCGGCCGCCGCCGCGGCGGCCACCGCTCCGGTCGTACCGGTCGGGTGCAGGCCGGTGAGCGTCTGATCCGGATGGGTCGCCGCGGCGAGCCGGGCGCCGACCTCGTAGCCGGCGACCATCGCCGTACGGATCCGGGCCGTGGTCACCGCCGGGTCGCGTACCGCCATCGCCAGGCAGGCTGCCACGACCGGCGACGACGGGTGGTTGCCGCCGAACCGCCAACCGTCGGAGTAGTCGAGCACCTGGGCCAGGACCGCCAGGCGAAAGGCGTCGGCGCCCGGCCCCGTGTCGGGAATCGTGCCCGGATCCGGGCCGCCCGCCCCGCCGGTGCCTCCGGTCACCCCGAAGTCGGCACCGGCGGTGACGTTGACCAGCGTGTCCAGCAGGCTGCGGCTCGCCGCGTCACGGGCGGCGTCCGACAGGTCGCCGGCACCGAGGCCGGCGACGAAGGCGGACAGCCGGTCGAGGGCGGTCATGCCGCGGAGGCGGACGGAACCGGTACGGCGGCGGAGTCCGACGTGGTGTCCAGGCCGAAGACTCTGGCCAGGTTGCCGCCCATGACGAGGGCGAGTTCGTCGTCGGTGAGATCGCACCCGCTGATCAGCTTCGTCATCTCGGCGTGCGCCGGGATGTAGGGCGTGTCCGTACCGAAGACGACCTTCTCCGGACCGAGTTCCCGGACCGCCTTGGTGATCAGTGTCGGTGGCCAGAAGTCGGTGGTGTCGAGCCAGAAGTTGTCCAGCCGGCGGGCGTAGGCGACCGCGTCGTGGTAGCTGTCGAGCATGCCCATGTGCCCGCAGATGAACTTGCCCTCCGGGTAGCGGGTCGCCAGGTCGCCCAGCAGACCGGCCGAGGCGTTCCAGGTCTCGCCGGTGTGGAACAGCATGACCATGTCGTTCTCGATCGCCGCCTCGACGATCGGGCGAACCAGGATGTCGTCGTTGGCGACGTAGCCGCCGTCCAGTCGCGGGTGCAGCTTGATGCCCCGGGCACCGCCGGCGGCGTACCGGTGGACATCGGCCACGGCCTTGTCCTCGAAATGCGGCTGGAGCCGGATGAAGGGAATGATCTGCTTCGGGAACTCCTCCGCCCACTTGAGCACCCGCTGGTTGTCGACGGAGTAGTCGGTGTGCGGATTCGACACCGGAAAGGCAATCATCGCGTCGATGCCGAGCATCCCGCTGTTGGTTACCGCCTCGTCGGCGAAGTGCTTTTCCCGCTTGCCGCCGGTGAAACGTCGCATCAGCGAGTTGTGGCCGACGTGGGCATGGCAGTCCAGTACGAACATCTCCCGACCACCGGATGTCTTGATCACGTTGTTTCTCCTCGTCTTGCGGGCACGATGCACCAACCCGCGCCGAAACGGCCGGGCGGAAATGTCGGTTCGGATCAGGGGGTGGAAATCAGGCCACGGGTTGTTTCATGAAAAGGTCCCCTTCGATGAGGGCCGCCGCCCGGACGACGTCGAGGGCGATGTCGGCCGCCGTCGCCGGGTCCAGCCGGTGGGCCGGGGCGAAGACACTGACCGAGGCGACGGCGTGCCCGTCGCGGGTCACCGGGGCGGCGACCGCCACCCCGCCGGACACCCGCTCGCCGTACGAGATCGCGTAACCGGTCCGGCGGACCTCGACCAGCGAGCGGACCAGGGCGGCCCGGTCGTCGACCGTGGCCGGCGTGAGCCGGGCGATGTCGACCGAGGCCAGGTACTCCCGGCGCTCGTCCTCGGGCAGGAACGCGAGCAGGACCCGGCCGGCCGCCCCGGCGTACAGCGGCGAACCGACTCCGATGTCGGTGGACAGTCTCAGGTCGTGGATGCTGTCGATCTTGTCGAGGGTGACCCGTAGGCCGTGCGCCTGTACGGACAGGCTCACGGTCTCGCCGGTGAGCCGCCACAGCCGTTCCAGGTGGCGGCGGGCGACGGTGACGAGGTTGCCGCGGTAGAGGCGTAGGGTCGACAGTTCGGCGAGTCGGCGGCCCGGCGCATACGTTCCGCGATATTCGTCGACGGTCAACATTCCGCTGTTGCGCAACGCGACGAGAATACGCTGGGCCGTGCTCCGGCCGATGCCGAGCCGGCGGCTGATCTCACGAACGCCGAGGTTTTCCTCCGGTGTCCCGGCGATGCTGCACAGCACTTCCACCGCCTGCTCGACCACTTTTGCGGACTGGTTGGCGAAGGTTTTGGGGGATTCCATTTCCGCCTCCCGTCCGGGCATTAGCGGATCTCTCTTATGGCGTCAAAGGCTAGGACCGCGGATCTGGGCGAGTCAAGGTTCGCCGGGCCGTCTCCGCAGTTCAGAGGGGGTACGAAATGTGAGCGTCACAGGCCGGGCACGAATCCGTCATCCGGCACGCCACCCGGGCGCCGCCATGCTCTCGAATGTCGCCGGACCGACGTCAACAATTAACAGTACCGGCGAAAAGTGGGACACCCGGCACCCGACGACCGGTTGACGCGGCGTCGTACGCCACGTCCTGCCGACCGGTCCGGGACCGGCTCGACGCCGCCGCATCCGCGTCCACGCCGGGCTCGCCGCCGGTCACCGCCACCTGGCGGGTCCGGCACCCGAACAGAAGGTGGTGGGCCTGGAAACCTTGGCTTCCAGGCCCACCACCCACCTGCCGACACCAGGTCGAACCCTCAACACCAGTTCCAAGAGGCGTTCATATGGATATGAAGAGTCCAGTTCGCGTCGCCGTAGAACCAGCGACACCAGGTTCCCGTCTTCGACGAACCCGGTCGACTGCAGTTGGTCTGGACGCTGACCTGCCGACGATCTCCACCGCTCGAAATTCCGCGCACACGGATTGTGCCCGACGTTCCGACGAAGTTGCCCGAGCCGGCGTTGCCTATGGCAATGTGGACGCTTCTGAATGAGCTGAGCGAGTGACAGGGATCGTTCACGACGAACCGGAGATCATAGTCGGCCGCGTACGCGGGCGTGGCCACGAAGGTGGTGGCCACTGCCAGCAGCAGCCCGAGCAGCAGTGCCTTGACGGAACGGATCAAGTCGACTCCTCACCTGAGCGGATAAAGGTCTGGCCACCTCATCGTCCCGACACCATTGATCCATAGACATAGGCCGATTGGGCGAGTGGCCCGGCTCGTCGATCTTTCGTGACTTGGAAAGTAGCCGCTGATGGACGCCGAGTTCCTGGACGACCACCGGGGCTACTGGCCCGCCACCGCCCAGCAGATTCTGGCCGTCCACCTCGAATACGGCGGGTTCGGCGGCCCTGCCCCTGATTCGCGGGGCGAGTCTTCGCGATGAGTGTCGAAGAGGAGCCGCTGGCCGGGAACGCCACCACCGGCCTCGTCCGGGTGGGTGACACCGTACGCCGACCGGTCGGGCCGTGGACCGACTCGGTCGACGCCGTACTGGAGCACCTGGCCGAGGTGGGTTTCACCGGGGCACCCCGGCCGCTCGGCCGCGACGGGCAGGGCCGCCAGGTGCTGGAGTACGTCCCCGGCGAGGTCGGCGACCCTCGTGGCACGTACCGGTCGGCGGACCTGTTCTCGATCGGCCGGATGCTGGCCGAGTTGCACCGGGCACTGGCCGGGTTCGTCCCGCCGGCCGGCGCGGCGTGGAACCGGCTCATTCCGCCGGACCGGGAGGAGATGGTCTGCCACAACGACGTCGCGCCGTGGAACCTGGTCCGGTCCGACCGGGGCTGGGTGCTGATCGACTGGGACGCCGCCGCACCCGGTTCGCGACTGTGGGATCTCGCGTACGCCGCGCAGAGCATGGCCGGCCTGCGCGCCGACCGTCCGGTGCCGCGGTCCGCGGCCCGGCTGCGGGCGTTCGTCGACGGCTACGGCGCCGACGAGGCCCTACGGGCGCAGCTGCCGGACCTGCTGGGTCGCCGTGCCTGGGCGATGTACGACCTGCTGCGCGACGGCGCGCGGCGGCAGATCCAGCCGTGGGCGCGGATCTGGACCGAGGACGGCCCCTACTGGCTGACCACCGCGGAGTATCTCGACGCGCACCGGACGGCGTGGCACGAGGCGCTGCGGTGAACGGGCCGCCGGCCAGCCCGGAAGTGCCGTGTCACCGCTGTTCCGCCACGGCCGGACCGTCGATGAGGGCCAGCAGGTCGGCATGCGTCTCCTCGTCGGCGGCCACGACGAGCCCGCCCGCACCGGTGTGCAGCGGCTGCCCGTGGATGCCGGTCACCACGCAGCCGGCGGCCTGGCACAGGGCGATGCCACTGGTGAAGTGCACGCTGTCACGCAGGTCGCCGTCGGTGACGTACGCGGCCCGCCGGCCGGCCGCGACCCAGGCCACCGCCAGCGTGGTGGATACCACGCGCGGTCGGAACCGCTCGATGAACCGCCGGTCGGCGATCAGTCCGACGGCCCGCAGCGTCGGGTCGTGGGGGTTCGGCGAGTCGAGGTTGACGTCCACCAGTCGCGTGTCGGCCGACGGGGTGAGCGGCGCGTCGGCACCGCCGCGGCGTACGCACGCCCGGGCGCCGTCGGTCCAGAACACCTCGCCGGTGAACGGGTCGGCGCTGGCCGCGACCACGGTACGCGCACCGGCGCGCAGGGCGACGTTGACCGCGACCAGCATGCCGCCCGCCGCGTAGTTCGACGTTCCGCACAGCGGGTCGACCAGCCACACCCGGCCGGTCCCGCCGGTCCCGGTCCGTCCGCCCTCCTCCCCCACCACGGCGTCGTCGGGTCGGGCGGCGCGCAGGACGTCGATGATCGCCTGCTCCGCTTCGAGGTCGGCGGTGGTGGCGAAGTCGCCTCCGGACTTCTCGACGCGGGTCAGCGGGGTCCCGTACCTGGACCGCACGACGGCGGCTCCGGCCTGCGCGGCGGCGATCGTCAGGTCCAGGTCGGTCGTCATGCGCGCAGGATATGGCCGCTGCCCCAACTCCAACTACTTGACAGCCACCATCAAGTACTTGACGATAGTCGTCAAGCAACGAAGGGGGTGCCAGCCTTGCCATCGAGCCACACAGACCTCGTCGCGCAACTCGTCAGGTTGATCGACATCCGGCTACTCGACCCGCTCGAGATCCTGCTCGACGGCGACGACGCGGTCGTGGCCCTGCGGGACATCGTCCGACTGCGGGCCGCAGCATGGGCCACGCAGATGCTCGACGGCGACGACCGGGTCGCCGTCGGGGCGATCGTGCGCGCGATCTCGACGCTCTATCCCGGTGACGCCCCGTTCGACCCACCCCTGGACTGGTGGCGCAGCCCGCTCGGTCAGGTCGTCGCCCGGCGGACGGGCCACCCCACCGCCCGGTCGGTGTCGTACGCGGTGGCCGGCGCCATGCTCGGCATCACCCGGCAGGGCGTCCACGACCTGGTCAACCGCGGGAAGCTGGCCCGCCACCCGGAGGGCGGCGTGGTGCCCGCCTCCGTACGCGACCGGCTACTACAGCAGGGAAACAGACATGCCTGACACGATCGTCGACTCCGGTCCCGTACCCGTCGCCGCCCGCGACCTCGGCGGCTCCGGACACCCGCTGCTGCTCCTGCACGGAGCCGGCGGCAACCTCGCCCAGATGACGGCGCTCGCCGAACGGCTGCGGCCGGCGTACCGGATCGTGACCGTCGACCTGCGCGGCCACGGACGGTCCGGCGACGGCCCGTGGCACTGGGACGACGTCCTGACCGACCTGGCCGGCGTCGCCGACAGCCTCGGCCTGGTCCGGCCGGCGGTGGTCGGCCACTCGCTCGGCGGCATGCTGGCCACGCTCTGGGCGCACCGCCACCCGGACTGCCCGGGCGCGGTCAGCCTCGACGGAAACCCCACCCTGGACCGCCTCGACCAACTGTCCGGAATGGACTCTGAGCAGGCGGCGGGCGACCTGGCCCGGCTGCGGGCGACCTTCGACGCGATGGGCGCGATGCTCGCCGAACCGCTCGGCGCGGACCAGGTGGCCGCCGCACTGGCCGGGCAGCGGGCGATGGCGCAGCGGTACGGCGCGGACCCGGACGGGTGGGCGGCCGCCTTCGAACGCAACCTCGTGCCGTGCGGCGACGGCCGCAGCCGGCTACGACCGGATCCCGGGTTGACCGCCCAACTGCGCGTCGCGATGTCCTCGCTCGACCTGCTCCCGGCCTACCGGGAGACCCGGTCCCCGCTGCTGCTCGTCTTCGCCACCGAGGATCTGCCCGAACAGCGGCCGTTCCACGACCTGTACGCCGCGTACCGCCGGGCCACCGCGGAACGGCTGGCCACTGTGGACAATTCCGCGTTGCGGGTACGGCACCTGGCGGGTGCCAGCCACGCGATGGTCGCCGAGGACCCCGCGCGGATCGCCGCCCTCGTCACCGACTTCCTCGCCGAGGCGGGTCAGCCGAAGCGGCCGTTGACGTAGTCGGCGGTCCGCCGGTCCTGCGGGTCGCCGAACATCCGCCCGGTGTCGCCGTGCTCCACGACGTAGCCCGGCCGGCCCTCCTCGGCGAGGAAGAACGCGCACTGCTGGGAGACCCGGGCCGCCTGCTGCATGTTGTGGGTGACGATGACGATGGTGACCTCGGAGCGCAGTTCGCCGATGGTCTCCTCGATGCGGCGGGTGGAGGTCGGGTCCAGGGCCGAGCAGGGCTCGTCCATGAGGAGCACGTCGGGACGTACGGCGAGCGAGCGGGCGATGCACAGCCGCTGCTGCTGTCCGCCGGACAGGGCCCCGCCGGGCTGCCGGAGGCGGTCCTTGACCTCGCGCCACAGGCCGGCGCGGGTGAGGCATTCCTCGACGAGCGCGGCCTTCTCGGCGCGGTTGGCCCGCAGGCCGGTGAGTTTCAGGCCGGCGGTGACGTTGTCGGCGATCGACATGGTGGGAAACGGGTTCGGCTTCTGGAAAACCATGCCGATGCGCCGTCGGGTCTCGGTGAGCCGCTGGCCGGCCCCGTAGATGTCCTGGTCGTCGAGAAGGACCTCGCCGGCCAGGGACGCGGACGGCACCAGTTCGTGCATCCGGTTGAGGATCCGCAGGAACGTCGACTTGCCGCAGCCGGACGGTCCGATCAGGGCGGTGACCACGCCGGCCGGCATGGTCAGCGACACCCGGTCGAGGACCTTGTGGTTGCCGAACCAGGCCGACAGGTTCTCGGTACGCAGCGTCGAGCCGGTGGCGTGGATCCCGTCCAGGTCGAGTTCCGTGGTGGCGGCAGTCATCGGCGACTCCTTCGAATCCGAGCGCGGCCGTCGCGGACGTTAACCGCTCCCGGCGACCGAACGGTGAACGTGGACACTCCTGGAAATGGCCGGGCATCTGGAGCACTTTTGCCCGATTGGCTGCGCGTTAACGCGCAGGCCGTGTCGCGCGAAGTTAGTCGTTGGGTGACGTTGGTGGCACCAAAAGTCACCGACTGGTGGGCTGGGATCCGGCCTCAGATCGAGGCTGATCGAAATCCAGCGGAGGTATCCCGCAGATGCGCAAGACCACCCTGAAGGGTGCCGCGGTGGCGTTCACCGCGGTGGCCATGACGCTGGCGCTCGCCGTCAGCGCCCAGGCCGACCCGACGTTCGCCCCGGACTCCGACGACTACGTCGGCTCGGGCTCGGACACCAGCCAGTTCGTCCTGAACGCGCTGGCGACCGCGCACAACGCCCAGAGCCCCGCCCCGACCCGCCGGCTGGCGTCGTGGGACGTCCTCGTCACGCCGTCCATCACGCCGCAGGCCGGCGCGCCGGTGATCAACCGCCCGAACGGCTCGAGCCAGGGCGTCGCCGCGCTGGCCGCCGCCGGCAACAGCCCCACCAGCAACCCGGAGGACGACTACCTCGACTTCGCCCGCTCGTCCAGCGGGCCCGGGAGCTTCAACCCGCCGCCCGTCCCGCTGACGTTCTACCCGTTCGCCGGCGACGGGCTGGCGATCGCCGTCGCCCGCGCCAACAGCGACGGCAGCCCGAACACCAACGCCCCGGCGAGCCTGGTCTTCACCCCCGCCCGGCTGGCCGCCATCTACCAGTGCCAGGCGACCGCCAACCAGTGGAGCGACTTCGTCCCCGGCGCCTCCACGGCCACCATCCGCCCGCTGCTGCCCCAGCCGGGCTCCGGCACCCGCTCCTACTTCCTCGCCCAGGTCGGTCTGACCGAGGCGCAGATCGTCACCAAGAGCGAGAGCCCGGGCAGCTTCTGCGTCAACGACGACCCGCAGGAGCACGACCCGGCCCTGATCAACTCCAACGCCAACGCGATCGCGCCGTTCTCGGTCGCCCGCTACAACGTCAACGTCCCGGTCGTCAACGGGCAGAAGATCATCGCTCTGCGCACCGGCACCGGTAACTTCAACCCCACCCGCCTCCTCTACAACGTGGTCAAGACCAGCCGGGAGGCCACGGTCGGAACGGTGTTCAACACGACCGGCTACCTGTGCACCGCCGCCGCCGACGCCATCATCGCGGCCCACGGCTTCCAGACGCTGCCGAAGACCTCGGCCGCGGGCAGCTGCGGCGTACCGGTCCGGATCCCCTGACCCAACCCCTGATCCCGGGGCCGGACGGCGTCACCGTCCGGCCCCGTTCCAGGTCCCTGTTTCAGAGCAGGTTCGGCAGCAGGCGCACCGCGGCCTCGTACACCTGCCAGCCGCAGGCCAGCACGATCGGCGTGCCGACCACCCACGCCTCGCCCCGGCCCCACCGGTGCCGGGCCCAGGTGAGTCCCCCGGCCGCCAGGGCGAGCGCCTGCAACCACAGCACCAGCGGGAAGCCGGCCGTCGGATCCGGTTGCAGCGCCCGCTCGTACGCCGGCACGAGCCCGGGCCGCCCGGCCGGGGCCGGCTGGCTGTCGCCGACGAGAACGGCGTCGACGAAGACGGTGTCGGCGGCGGTGAGCATCCGGGTGGCGTCGGTCGTCACCAGGGTCAGCCGGCCACCGCCGGCCGGCAGCGGGGCCGGCAGCGGATCACCGTCGCGGCGCACGCCCTCGACCCGGTAGGTGAACTCGCCCTGTCCGGTGACGACGCCGACGGTCGCACCGGGAACCAGGTCCGGCACCCGGCGGAACGGCGCCCCGAAGGTGCCGGCCCGGCCGTACAGCAGCGACACCCCGGCCTGGCCCGGCAGCGGGGTGTCGCGGCGGTGGCCCGGCCCGGCGAGCAGGTCGGCCGCCGACGTCCCTTCGACCACCACCGCCTCCAACCCGATCGAACCGATGCTGAGCACGGCGACCGGAGTGCCGGGGGCGATGGCGCCGCCGATCGGTGCGGTCGCCTGCGCCAGCTCGCCCCGGATCCGGTCGAAGAGGTTGTTCTGCGTCCGCTGCTGCTGCAACGGGCTGACCATCAGCAGATAGCCGACGAAGCCGAACGCGAGCAGCGCCACCAGCGTCAGCACCCCCGCCACCGTCATCGCGCCGCGACCGGTCCGGACCGGCCCGGCGTCGACCTGCGTACCAGCCATTGCCTGGCTCCTTCGGGAAAAGGCCGGGGACGGCGGGTGGGCCGCCCCCGGCCGGGGTGTTCGGGATGCGCTACCGGGTCAGCAGCCGCCGGGCGTTCTGGCCGAGCCGGCGCAGCGGATGGTCCGGCTGGGCGGCCAGCAGGACGAACGGCAGCACCAGCAGGACGAGCAGGCCGGTGCCGAGCACCGCCGGCAGCGCCCACCGGCCGAGCACCGACGTCTCGCCGCGGGTCGCCGCCCGCGGCACCACCACCTGCGGTCCGCTCGGCGTCGGCGTGGCCGACGTCGGGACCGACGTACCCGGGGTCGGGGTGGACGCGGTGCCGGCCGGATCGGGGTTCGTGCCGGTCGGCCCGCCGCCGGTGTCGGCCGGCGACGACGACGGCCCGGGTGTGGGTGCCGGCGGCGCCCCCTGCTGCCGGGCGACCACCTCGGCGAGGGTGCGGGTCTGCCGGCGCAGTTCCGGCGGCAGCGGCGCGTAGCCGTCCGGCAACTGTCCCACTCCGGAGCCGAGCGTCTGCCGCCGGTCGTCGACAGCGCGACGCAGGAACTCGGCATAGTCGGCGGCGACGTCGGCGGCCAGCCCGGCGGTCGGCACGGCCGCGTAGACCGGCAACGTGCCCGGGTAGGCGTCGGCGGGCAGGTTGGCGTGGTCGACGAGCAGCGTGCCGCTCGCCGCGTCACGCACCGTGTGCCGCAGCGCCGCCGTCATCGACTCGGGGGTCGGGTCGACGAACGTACGCCCGCCGTCGGCCGTCCGGCCGCTCTGCAGCTGTGCCGTCGGCAGCCCGTACGCCCGCGCGTACGCGACCGAGGAGACGGCGAGATAGACCCGGTTGGGGTAGTAGAGACGGTTCGGTTTGGCCCACCCCCAGACTGGATTCCCGGGCGTGCCCCCGTTGACGCACTCCTGGTTGAGGCCCTGTGAGTCCGCGATCATGTAGGTGGCGTCATGGAGGGTCGGCGCGACGTGCTGGCTGGCGGTCAGCGCCGGCAGCGCTCCGCACGGCACACCCTCCTGGTGCCAGTCGTCGCGCTGCTCGAACCGGGCCATCGGGAACGGCGTGCCCCGGTACCGCGGGTTGACCACGGTGCCGTACTCGTCGGGTTCGCCGGCGAGCCACCGGGCCGCCTCGCCGTCGGCGGCGACGTAGCGGGTCAGTTCGTGGTAGGCGTCCGAGTCGTTGGTGACCACCGCGAGGCTCTGGGCCACGACCGCGTTGTTGCTGTTGGCCGGCTGCCCGTCGGCGACCGGATAGTCGGGGTTGAGGGCGTGGAACTCCGGGTCGTGGAACAGCGTCTGCGGGTTCTCACCGATCGTCGGGTGGTCGTGGTTGCCCCACCCGACGTTCTTGTACGACTGGGTCAACAGCTTCGCCAGCAGGCGTGGGTTGAGTCGCAGGTCGGCCATCTCGTACGGGGCCTCGCCCGGCACCTGCACGTCGACGGCGAACGTCACCGCGAACCCGGTGGCCAGGATCGGCGCATGCACCAGCGGCCGGGGCGAGTTCGTCACCGGGCGGGTGACCAGGGCGGCGTCGGCCTCGTACTCCGTGCCGTTCGCCCTGGCCAGCGACCCACGGGCCACCTCCTCGCTCTGTCGCACGTGGGCGATCTTCGGGGCGGACCGGTCGACGCAGAGGTCCTGCCCGACGCGGCGCATCGCCAGGTCGGCGGTCTCGGCTCCGACGAGGGCGCGTTGCGGTCGCGGGTCGGTGGCGTCGCAGGTCGCCTCCGGTGGCGCGATCGTGATCGGCACGACGAACCGGTTGCGCCAGTTCGACTCGAGATACCAGGCCTGCGTGGTCAGGCTCTCGTTGTAGACGACGCCCTGGCTGGGGGCCCCGAGCGGGGCGAGAGGCCCGGCCCGGCAGGGTGGGTCGGCGTCGGCGGCACAGACCAGGTCCATCACCGGTACGACCACGATGGAGCACTCGCTGGTCGCCGAGCAGCCGAGGCTCGGGGTCGTCACCTGGTCACGGATCTCGAACCGGACGTCGGTCCGGTCACCGGAGAGGCCGGTCGGCTCGACGAGGGTGGTGCCGGCGAAGGAGTTCGTGCCGAAGTCCGGGGGCATGTCGCCGCTCTGCAGCTGATACGGCTCGTCGCGGGTGACCGCCTTGAACGGCTCCACGTATCCGTCGGCCTGCCGGTCCGGTGGCTGGAGCGCGTCCCAGTACGACATCCGCGACGCCACCCGGGCGATCGGGCGCTGGAAGTAGCAGTCCCGCTGCGCGGGATCGGCGCCGACGCACTGCATCACGACGACCGGGTATTCCATCTCGTTGGGCGCGCTGGCGTTCTGCGGAACGGTCCCGATCGGCAGGCCGTGGCTGGGTACGAAACCGGACCAGCTGATCCGGACGATCTGCCGGTTGATCAGGTTCTGGTGTTCGGAGACCGAGACGGTCGCGGTCCGGGTCTCCCGGTCGCCACGGTGGATCTCCCTGGTCAGGGTGACGGCGGCGTCGGCCGGTGGTTCCGCCGTCGCCGGCCGGCCGAGCAGGCCGGGGGCGACGGACGCGGCGGCGAGCAGCGCGACCGCGAACCCGACCCGGCGGGCGACGCTCATCGCCGGGCCTCCGGCCGGCGGGTCAGTGACCGGGTGACCAGGGCCGGCAGCAACACCACGAGCAGGACTAGGCCGGCGGCGAGCAGCGGCACCCACCGGCCGCCGTCCTGCCGGAACGCGGCCACCTCGGTCGCCGAGCCGACCAGGTCGCCCCCGCCCCCGCCGGCCAGGATCGGCTGGCCGGTCTCCGGGTCGACGTCGGCGACGCCGTCCCCGTCGGCGTCGACCGGGGAGGTGCCGGCCGACGCCGACGGGGACGGACCGGCGGACGGGACCCCGCCCTGCGGCGTGCCGCCGGGCGGCGGGGACGCCGTACCGGTGGGTCGTGGGCCACCGCCCCCCGCCGCGCCGCACGGGCCCTGGCCCTGCCGGTCGCACTCCGGCGGGTTCGGCGCCTCGCGGGCGAGCTTGTTGACGTTGGGGTTACGGGGATCGAACGTCGGGTTCGGACAGTTGGCGAAGTCCTTGTCGGTGCGGTCCTCGGCGGCGAGCTTGGCGATCCGGGCGATCTGCTCGAAGCCGGCCTGAACGAGGTTGCGCGGCAGCGGCGAGTAGCCGAGCTGCCCGGCGTTGCGTTGCCCCTCGCAGATCGAGTAGTAGGCGTAGTCGGCCAGTGCCCGGGCCCGCCCCGGCGTCATCCGCCGGTCGTCGGCCGCGACCGGCAGGATCATGTACGAGTACGACGACAGCGGGTACGACCGCTTGTCGTTGCTGGCGTACACCCCGTCGAGGATCTGGGTCAGGTATTCGCGCGGGTTGCTGCGGTCGGTGTTGATCCGGGCTTCCTGCAGCGCGACGGCGACGTTGTGGTCGGTCGGCCCGACGTAGTACCCGGCCCGGTTCAGCATCTTGGCCACCGGAAAGTTCTTGTTGCGGGCGTAGGAGTACTCGACGTAGCCGATGGTGCCGTTGCCGGAGCCGGCGGCCACGTAGTTGGCGACGTTGTCGGAACCGCTCTGCGCCACCTGCCGACCCGTGCGCGGGTAGTACGACGTCAGCCCCTGGCAGTCGCAGTAGTCGCGCCACTGCCGCTGGTGCTGCTTGTCCATCCAGAGCGAGAACTGGGCGGTCGTACCCGAGCCGTCGGAACGCACCACGGGCACGATGTCGATCGCCGGCAGCGCCCTGCCGTTGTTGTCGCGGGTGATCGCCGGATCGTTCCACTTGGTGATCCGGTTGGTGAAGATGCCGGCGATCGTCTCGCCGGACAGCCGCAGGTCGCGGTAGAGCTTGCCGCCGACCTTGATGTGGTACATGAACGAGGTGCCGCCGGCGACGATCGGCATGTACGCGAACTCGCGGCGGGCCTCCTCGACGACGCCCGTCCTCGGGTCCGGCCGGGTCTGGTACGGGATCTCCGAGACGCCGAAGTCGCTCTGGGAGTTGCTGAAGTCGCGCCGGCCCGCCGACGATCCGTTGGCGGTGTACACGACCCGGTTGCCGGTCGCCTGCACACCGGTCACCCACTGCTGGAGCGCGTTGGCGCTCCACGTCGAACCGGTCCCCTCGACCTGCTCGTACGGCACGGCGAAGGCCGGTGCCGCCGGTGTCGTCACCGCGACCAGTATCGCCAGCACCGCGCCGGTCAGCCTGCCGCGCCGTTTCATCGGTCCTCCAGACGTCGTTCGGTCATCGCGTGCCGTCGCGCCGGGCCGCGACCACGCGGGCCACGACGAAGAGCACGAGCACGAGTACGAGCAGCAGCGCCGCGCCGCCGAACGCCCGCGCGATGTACGTCGGCTCGCCGCTGCGGACCAGCGAGTAGACGAACAGCGGCAGCGAGTTCATCGAGTTGTTCAGCGGATCGGCGTTCAGGAAGTTGGACGCGCCCGAGGTGAGCAGGACCGGCGACGTCTCCCCGACACCGCGGGCGGTGCCCAGGATCAGGGCGGTGGCCAGCCCCGGCCGGGCGGTCGGCAGCACCACGTGCCACACCGTCTGCCACTGCGAGGCGCCCAGGGCCAGGCTCGCCTCGCGCAGCCCGCCGGGCACCACCCGGAGCACGACGTCGGCGGCCCGGGCGATGATCGGCAGCATCATCACCGACAGCGCCAGCGCGGCGGCCAGGCCGGAGCGCGGGAACCCGAGGGTCACCTGGAGCACCGTGTAGATGAACAGGCCGGCCACGATCGAGGGCAGGGCGGTCATCGCCTCGACGATGGTGCGGACCAGGCGACTGAACCGGCCGCCGACCTCGGTGATGAACACGGCGGTGGCCACGCCCAGCGGCAGCGTCACGGCGATCGCGATGCTGATCTCGATGAGGGTGCCGACGATCGCGTGCAGCGCGCCGCCGGTGTCGAGCGGGGTGAGCGGGCCGGCGGCCGACAGGTCCTGTGTGTAGAAGTTCGGCTGGACCAGTGCGTCCAGCCCGCGCCACACGGTGTAGCCGATGACGGTGAGCAGGGCGGCGCCGACGAGGGCCGCCCCGGCGTGCACGACCGCCGCGGCGATCCGGTCGGCGATCACCGGGGCCGGGTGCCGGATCATCGTGACGGCGGCGTAGAGCAGCAGGAAACAGCCGAGCCACAGCAGGACGAAGCCGACGGCGCCGTCGGTGGGCAGCAGCCGGCGGAACAGCAGCCAGGCCAGGGACAGACCGCCGAGGACCGACCCGACCAGTGCCAGTACGTCGTCGAGGGTGCGGGGCCGCAGCTCGCGGCGGGGCTCGACGGCCGGCGCCGGCTCGGTGGCGGCCGGCGGCGGCTCGGCGCGCACGCTGGTGGTGCCGCGCGCCGGCCCGCCGTTGCTGGCCGGCGGGGCGACGATGCGCGGCGGCGTGGTCGTTTCGGTCTGCACCGGTCGACTGCTCACTTTCTCGGTCAGATCTCGGTCGCGGCGCCGCTGCGGCCGCGACCGACGACGACGGCGGCGATCGTGTTGACGACCAGCGTGATGAGGAAGAGCACCAGGCCCGCGGCGAGCAGCGCGGACAGTTGGCCGGCGTCGGCGTCGCCGAACCGGACCGCGATCAGCGACGAGGTGGTGATGGTGCCGTTCTCCAGGATCCGGATCTTCACGTCGAACGCGGTCGAGATGATGAAGACGACGGCGATCGTCTCGCCCAGGGCCCGGCCCAGGCCGAGCATCGTGCCGCCGATGATTCCGCCGCGGCCGAACGGCAGCACCACCGAACGGATCACCCCCCAGCGGGTGGCGCCCAACGCCCAGGCCGCCTCCCGTTCGCTCTGCGGGGCCTGCGCGAAGACCTCCCGCATGACCGAGCAGGCGATCGGCAGCACCATCAGGGCGACGACGACGCCGGCGACGAAGGCCGAGGAGGTGTAGCGGCTCTCCGGCCAGATCGCGGCGTGCGGGTCGACCGGGTCGGCGTCCGTCCCGACGTCGAAGAACGGCAGCCAGCCGGCGTACGCGTGCAGCCAGCGGGCGATCCGGATCAGCTCGGGCTGGAAGAACGCCAGCCCGACGAGGCCGTAGACGACACTGGGTACGGCCGCCATCAGGTCCACCGTGGACACCAGCGGTCGTTTCAGCCGCGCCGGGGCGTACTCGGTGATGTAGAGCGCGGTCAGCAGGGCCAGCGGGAAGGCGACGGCGATCGCCACGGCGGCGACGAGCGCCGTACCGACCACGACGGCGGCGATGCCGAGCACGTTGCGTTCGGGGTTCCAGTCGCTCTCGACGAAGAATCCCCAGCCGTAGTTGCTCAGGGTGGGCACCGCCTGGACGGCCAGGAAGACGCCGATCCCACCCATGATCAACAGCATGAGCACGCCGGCGCCCCGGGCACCGGCCCGGAAGATCCGGTCGACCGGCGCCGTGCCGGTGCCCGTCGACCGGCGCCGCTCGTCGTCCACCTTGGCGCTGCGCACCGCCGCTCCCCCGGTCCCGTACCCGGTCAGGGCCGTGGCGGTGCGGCGGCGAGCTGCTGCCGGCGGGCCCAGAGCAGGGCCGCCGCGCCGCAGGCGATGAGCAGCACCGCGACGTACAGGAAGCCGCCGAGCCCGATCCCGGTCTTCGGGAGCGAGCCCGGCGGGACGTCCGTCGGGTCCGGCGTCGGATCGTCGGTCGGATCTTCGGTCGGGTCTTCGGTCGGGTCTTCGGACGGGCTCGGTGAGGCACTGGGCGACGCACTCGGCGACGCGCTCGGCGACGCGCTCGCGCTCGGTGAGGCACTTGGCGAGGCGCTCGGCGTGGGGGTCGGTTCGCCGCCGGCGACGACCGCCCAGCCGGTGCCGGTGACCCGGATGCGGGTCTCGAGGGTGTCCGGCGCGACGGTGAACTCGTCGTCGTAGCAGAACAGCTCGAGCACGTAGTCGCCGTCGGGCAGTTCGAGAACGCCACCGGCCTGCGCGAGTTCGGCGAGCGATCCGCTGATGGTGCCGCTCACCGGGGCCTGGTCCAGGCCGGGGCCGGCGATGGAGGCCAGCGTGAACGGTGAGACCTCGTCGTTGCGCAGGAACAGGTCCGCGGCGGTGCCGTGGCCGGACGGACACGGCGCACTGGCGGTGAAGTCGGCGAACGGCGCCGTCGCGACCTCACCGGCGGCCGGCTCGAGCGTGATCGTGCCGACCGGTGCCGCCTCGGCGGGGCCGACCAGCACCGGTACGGCGGCCGCCGCCACCCCGACGGCGATCGCCGCGTTACCGAACAGCCGGGCGACCCGTACGCGCGACGGCGTTGACGCATTTCGAGGCACGATGAGAACTCCTGTCGGAAACCGGCAGCCGGTTGCGCGGGATTCCGCGCGGGAATCGAGCTCAGGAAACTCAGTGCCGGTTACCGGTGTCCCGACGCCCGGTTAACACACCGCAAAGGGCGCACCACCGCGAAACGGCGGTCCACAATTCAAGATCGCATTAGTCGACGCCCTGATCCGCCGACCAGAATCGTCCGCGCCGGCCGACCGCCGGATCGACTTCCGCGTACGGCGCGGCCGCGGCAAAGCGTTCGGTCGCCCGACGGCAGTCGATTCTGCGCTTGTAGCTGCGGTAGGACACCGCGATCACGGTGCCCTCGCCGCCGTGCATCCGCCACGTCCAGTCCCGGTCGGGAACGTGGAGCACCTCGATCGATGCGGTCGACGTGCCGTCGCGGACCGTCCGGATCGCGGTGATCGCGTCCTGAACTGCGGGGAAGCCGGTCGCCGACACGCCGAGCACCCGGTTGTTCGAGGCGACCAGCCGCCAGACGATCACTCCCGCGAGGTGCGGTACACGCGGAACTGCGCGACCGGCCGACGGTCAGCAGCCATACGCGAGCGCTCCGTCCCGCCACCCCGGATCGTCGGGCATGGCTTGTCTCCCACGCGATAGGTCATATTGCGCGGGTCACCGAAATGCCGGATACACGGGGCACTTCGTCCCCGGAGAGGCATGCTGCAAGGACGCACTAACGGTGAGTGGAGGCGGGTGTGAACGGCCGGCGTGCTACGCATGAACGGGAGCATTCGCGGCCGTTCACCAGGCGTTGGACGGCATGATCGGGAAACGCTTCCCGGGTGCCCGCATTGATCGTCAAAATAGGTGCCCTGCGCACCCGTTCGAATCCTCACGAATAACGTCAGACATGATGCTTCGGAGCAGCCTTACCGGCCGGGGAAAGCGCCCGATGGACACCGGCCTGAAATCGCCAGATGGTCGGACGCCCCCGCCGCGTCCAGGGCCCCGGGGACCGGTTCAGACGGTGACGGTGGCCGGAGCGCCGATCGGCAGCCGGCGCAGGCTGCGCCGGACGTCGTCGGGCGCCGCGGCGAAGGCGCCGTCGACGGCGTCGCGGTCCTGCCCGAAGTGCGCCCAGCCCTCGTAGTGCACCGGGACCACGGTCCGCGCCCGGACGAGACGGCACAGCTCGACGCCCTTGCGCGCGGTCATCGTGTAGCGCAGCGGACCGGTGACCGGGAACCGTACGCCGCCCAGGTGCAGCAGCATGACGCTGACCGGGAAACGCTCGGGGACCCGCCGCAGGCCGCCGTACAGCACCGTGTCGCCGGTGATCCACACGATCCCGTGGCGCTGGCCGGCCCAGCGCAGCGCGAACCCGACCACGTCGCCGACGACCGGGCGGCTCAGCGGCGGCCCGTGCCGGGCGGGGGTGGCGGTGACCTCGATCGTCGGCCGGCCGGGTGCTTCGAGCCGGGTGACCGCCCAGGGCGCGAGACCACGGGCGGTGCCGCCGAGCCGTCGGGCGCCGGCGGTCGTGGTGACCACGGTGCCGGCCGACGGCAGCAGGGCCCGGCCGGCACCGTCCAGGTTGTCGCCGTGATGGTCGTGGGTGAGCAGCACCGCGTCGATCGGGGGCAGCTCGCCGGGCGTACGGGCGGGGTCGGTCAGCTTGCGGGACGAGGTGCCCCAGCCGAAGTCGTACCGCCGGCCCGCCGGATCGAAGGTCGGGTCGGTGAGCAGCCGCCACCCGCCGACCTCGATCAGCGTGGTCGGTCCGCCGATGTGCGTGACACGTACGTCGGTCATCGGATTCCTTTCGTGGTGCTCGGACGCGCCGGTGGCCGCCACCGTCGGGGCGGCCACCGGCGGGCGGTCAGCCGGTGGTGGTCGGGGTACCCGGCCGGGCGTGTTCGACGGCCCAGTTCAGGGCGTAGTCGGCGATCTCCTCCCAGCCGTCCTGGGCCGGCAGCAGGTGGGCCCGGCCGGGAAACTCGACGACCTCGGTGGTGGTGTGGGACTTGTAGTGCCGGGCGTTGGAGCGCTGGATGACCGGGGGCATGATGTGGTCGTTCTCGCCGGAGACGAACAGCAGCGGCGCCCGGTCGTTGTTGTGGTAGTCGACCCAGGTGTCCTGGTGGCCGGGCTGGAAGTTGGCCAGCGCGCTGCCCCACACGATCGAGCCGGGGGCCGGGATGTGGTAGCGCTCGTACGTCGCGCGGGCCCGGTCATCGGGAAACGTGTTGGTGAAGGCGTACTGCCACTGCTTGAGGTTGAGGCCGACGGCCCGGTGCCGGTTGGCCGGGTTGCGCAGCACCGGCAGCAGGGACCTGATCTGGCTCGGCGGCACCACCGCCACCCCCTCGGTGGGCGCGGAGTTCAGCGCCACCCCGGCGGCACCGTACCCGTGGTCGAGCAGGATCTGGGTGAACGCGCCGCCGGCGGAGTGGCCGATCAGGATCGGCGGGGTCGGCAGATCCTTGATGAGCGCCTCGAGGCGGGCGATGATCTGCGGTACGGTCACCGTCTCGATCGGGGTCGGGTCGGCGTTGAGGGCCTCGACCTCGACCTCGAAGCCGGGATACGAGGGCGTCAGCACCCGGTAGCCCTGGCTTTCGTAGCGGGTCTTCCAGTGTTCCCAGGAGCGCGGCGTGACCCAGAAGCCGTGGATCAACACGATGGTGTCGGGCTTGCCCGTCATGGCGGATCTTCCTTTCGTGGGTGGGGTCAGGCGGCGTAGGTGTCGAGGAAGGCGAGCAGGTCGGCGCCGAGCCGCTCCTTGTGGGTGTCGGTGATGCCGTGCGGGGCGCTCGGATAGACCTTCAGTTCGGCGTTCTTGATCCGGGCGGCGGAGGCCCGACCACCCACCTCGAACGGCACCACCTGGTCGTCGTCGCCGTGGATGACCAGCGTCGGGACGTCGAAGGCGTCGAGGTCGGGCCGGAAGTCGGTGGCGGAGAACGCGGCGATGCACTCGTAGGCGTTGCGGTGGCCGGCCCGCATCCCCTGCGACCAGAACGCGTCGCGGATGCCCTGGGAGACAGTCGCGCCGGGCCGGTTGTTGCCGAAGAAGGGGCCGTCGGCGAGGTTCCGGTAGAGCTGGGAGCGGTCGGCCAGCGAGCCGGCCCGGATCTGGTCGAAGACCTCGACCGGTACGCCGTCGGGGTTGTTGTCGGTGCGCAGCATCAGCGGCGGTACGGCGGAGACGAGGACGGCCTGGGCGACGCGGGCGGTGCCGTGCCGGCCGATGTAGCGGGCGACCTCGCCGCCGCCGGTGGAGAAGCCGATCAGGGTCGCGGCGCGCAGGTCGAGGGTGTCGATCAGGGTGGCGAGGTCGTCGGCGTACGTGTCCATCTCGTTGCCGTGCCAGGTCTGGGTGGAACGGCCGTGGCCGCGCCGGTCGTGGGCGACGACCCGGTAGCCGTTGTCGGCCAGGAACAGCGCCTGCGCCTCCCAGCTGTCGGAGTTCAGCGGCCAGCCGTGGGACAGGACGACCGGGCGGCCGGCGCCCCAGTCCTTGAAGAAGATCTGCGCGCCGTCGGCGGCAGTCACATGGCTCATCGTGGTGCTTCCCTTCGTCGTCCGGTGGCGGGGCGCCGGCCGGCGCCCCGCCGGTGGTGGAGCGGGGTTCAGCGGGCGGCGGCGCGGGCCGCGGCCCTGATCAGGTCGGTGGTGGCGGCGGGCTGCGAGATCATCGCGACGTGCGAGGCCCGGACCTCGACGGTGCGGGCACCGGCGCGCTGCGCCATGAACCGCTGGGTGGCCGCCGGGATAAGGTTGTCGTTGCGGGCGACCAGGTACCACGACGGGACGCTGCGCCAGGCCGGTACGCCGGACGGCTGCTGGAGGGTGTGCGCGTCACCGGGCCGCTGGGCGGTGGCCATGACGGCGGCGGTGGCGGCCGGCAGGTCGCCGGCGAAGATGTCGCGGAACAGGGCCGGCTTGACGTAACCGTCGTAGCTGACGCCGCCGTCCGGCAGCGGGTACGGGCGCAGGTCCAGCGCCTCCTCGGTGAGCTTGGTGCCGGGGAATTTGCCCTGCAGGCCGTAGACCGTCTCGCCCTCGTCGGGGGCGAACGCGGCGACGTACACCAGGGCCTTGACGTTGGGGTTGCCGGCCGCGGCGTTGGTGATGACGACGCCGCCGTACGAGTGGCCGACCAGGACGATCGGGCCGGGGATGGTCTGCAGGATGCTGGCCAGGTAGGCGGAGTCGGAGTCGACGCTGCGCAGCGGGTTCGCCGGGGCGAGCACGGTGTGGCCGCTGCGTTGCAGCCGACGGGTCACCTCGGCCCAGCCGGAGGCGTCGGCGAACGCGCCGTGCACGAGTACGACGGTCGGCTTCGGCTGCGGCTGCTGCCCGGTGTGGGCGGAGGCGGCGGGTGTGGCGGCGAGCGCGGTGGCGGCGACGAGCGCCGTACCGACGAGCAGTGAGCGGCGGCGGGCGGAAGCGGGCATGGCGGTTTCTTCCCTTCGGCGGGCACGGCTCCGCCAGGTGGCGGAGGGTGTGCGGAATCGGGCCACGGGCGGTGGCCTGGAAACGGACTGGCGATCGGAATCGGCCGCGCCGGGGATCACCCGGCCGGCTCACCGTCGGCGGCTGATCCTCGCGTCGTCGGGCGGATCAGCTCGTACGGATATGCAACCAGCGACGGAGGGCCGGAACCATGCAGAACAATATGCAGAACCGGGCCTTCGACCCGCGACGGCGGTCAGACGTCGAGGGCCGCCAGCGCGGATCTCGCCAGCTCGGTCGCGCCCTCGCGCGCCCCGCCTTCCTCGAACAGTTCGCCCGCGCGGACGAGGTGCCCGCGCGCCTCTTCGGTCGAGCCGAGCGCGGCGTACGCCCGGCCCAGCGCCAGATGGAGGTGGCCGAGCGGCGTCAGGGCGCCGAACCCGGTGGCCGCGGGCAGCACCGCCGTCGCCTCCTCGATGGCCTCCGGCCAGCGCCGCAGCTCGGCCAGGGCCCTGGCCGAGAAGACCCGGGCCACCACCTGGGCCGCGTTCTTCGGCGACGGCGCCACCGGGCGCGTGTCGACCTCGCGCAGAACCGTCCGCAGTTCCGCCAACGCCTCGTCGAACCTGCCGAGCCCGATGAGCGCGAGACCGACCCCGAGGCCCATCTGGACGAACTCGTCGTGGTTGCCGGCCGAGTCGGCCAGCTCCTGCGCCCGGCAGTACGCCCACAGCGCCCGCCCGTAGTCGCCGGCGAACCGCCAGGCGTCACCCGCGTAGGACAGCGCGTTCGCCTGCTCACCGATGTCGCCGAGCTCTCCTGCGAGCCGATAGGCGTCCATCGCCAGTGCGGCGCTGTCGTCGTAGCGCCGGCCGCAGACCGCCTGTGCCCAGGCGTGGTAGTTGATGTGGGTGATCTCCTGACGGCGGTCCGGCAGCCGGGCGGCGGCGGCGGACGACAGCTGGTAGACCTCCGACCAGTGCCCCCAGTGGGTCATCCGGTCGGAATACCAGTGCATCGACTCGGCCACGTCGACCACCCGCTGGTGCTGCCCGGCCGCCGCCGCGCCGCGCAGCGCGGCCAGCCAGTTGTCGGCCTCGACCTGCAACCAGCTCTGCGCCCGCTCCGCCGTGTCGAGCGGAACCAGACCGCGCCAGTCGGCCGGGGGTGCGCCGAACCCGGGCTCGAACCACCGACCGGCCACGATCGCCGTCTCCAGCAGCCAGTCGGTCATCCGGTGCCCGGTCGCCGACCGGGTGTCGGCCGGCTCCTCGTCGCGCAGCCGCTTCTCGGCGAACAGCCGGATCAGATCGTGGAACCGGTACCGGTCGAACCCGACGGGCTGCAGCAGCCCCAGCTCGACCAGCTCCTCCAGCTGGTCCTCCGCGTCGTGCGGACCGGTCCCGGTGAGCACCGCGGCCAGCGGGGCGGCGAAGTCCACGCCGGGTACGTGCGCCAGCCGCCGGAACATCGCCCGTGCCGGACCGGGCAGCTGGGCGTACGACAGCGCGAAGGCCGGCTCCACCCCGAGGTCGCCCACCGCGAGGCCGGCCAGTCTGCGGTCCGCGTCCGACAGCCGCGCCGCCAGATGGGCCATCGTCCATTCCGGACGACTGGCCAGCCGCGTTCCCGCGATCCGCAACGCCAGGGGCAGGTGGCCGCACAACCGGGCCACCGCCTCGACGTCCTGTGCCGTGGCCCGATCGGCGAGGTCGCGGACGAGTGCCCGCAGCAGGCCGGCCGATTCCACCGGCGCCAGCGGCGGCAGTCCGATCCGGAGCACCCCTTCCAGGCCGCCCAGCGTGCGACGGCTGGTCACCACCACCAGCCCGGCCCCCGCCCCCGGCAGCAACGGGCGCACCTGGGCCTCGGACGCGGCGTTGTCGAGCACCAGCAGGCAGCGGCGCCGCCGCAGGACGGCCCGCAGTTGGCCGGCCCGTTCCGCCTCGTCGTCGGCGATGGCGCGCGGGCTCACGTCCAACGCCCGCAACAGCCGGGTCAACGCCTCGCCCGCGTCCATCGGCGCCGCATCGGTGCCGCGCAGGTCGACATGGAGCTGCCCGTCGACGAACCGGTCCCGGAGCTGCCCGGCCGCGTGGACGGCGAACGTGGTCTTTCCGACGCCGGGCGGGCCGTGCACGACCACCACCGGGGTCGGGCCGTCGTCGGATCCGGCCGTCCCGTGCCGGCGCAACAACCGCAGTTCCGGCACCCGACCGACGAACTCGCGCACCGAACGCGGCAGTTCCCCGCCCCGGGGCCGGCCGACGGCGCTCTCCGACCGCCTCGAACGCGTCCACTCCACCAGCCGGGCGCGGTCGCTTCCGTCGAGTCCCAACGCGTCGGCCAACGCCGACAACGTCCGGGCCTGCGGTGCCCGGCTGCGTCCCCGCTCCATGTCGCTGATCGCCCGCGCACTCACCCCGGACGCCTCGGACAACTCCTCGATGGTCAGGCCTGCCAACCGCCGCAACTCCCGCAACCGTTGCCCGAACGACGACAAGGCGACCACCATCCTCCGGAGCAGCGGGAACGAATCCGCGGGCGCCTTTCTAGCAGACCGCTGTGAACAGGCTTTTGCGGGTCCGGACGACGCTTGTAGCAGCCATCGACGGATGTCAGAATTCGACTCGGCCGCACCGGGAGCCCGCGCGAGCCGATCCGGCCCGAGGGAGCGAGCGGGGGTGGTCCACCCCCGGCGCCCGCGCACCGCCGCACCCCGACCAGTCGTCAACCCCGGCGCCGACCGTCCCCCTGCCCGGCGCCCGCAACCTGGGAGGTACAGATGCTGCACAAATTCGGCGTACTCCTGGCCGCCGCCACGGTGGTCGTGGCCGGCTGGGCCACGACCGCCGGCGCCGGCGCGCCGGCCACCGTCCCGGCCCCGGCACAGACCAGCCCGCCGGCCTGCCCGCCGGTGCTGCCGATCAGCGGGATGGTGACCGCGTCGACCGCGACCAGTCTCACCGTCAGCTACTCGATCATGCTCAGCCCGCCGTGCGGGTACGACCCGCCGATCACGGTCAGCCTGTTCGCCAGCCGGGCCGACGCCGAGCAGTGGCGTGCCCCGGTCGCCGCGGCGACCTCGGGACCACAGCGATACGGCACGGTGACGGTCGGCGGGCTGACCCCCGACACCGAGTACTGGTTCCGACTCAGTGACGTCGAGGGCCGCCAGGACCGCTACATCGTCGGCGGACCGGCCCGGACCGCCGCCCAGCCGGCGTGCACCGCCACGGCGGCCGTCACGTCCGCCTGGGACGGCGGCTTCGTCGCCTCGGTCACCGTACGCAACACCGGCGCCGAACCGATCGACGGCTGGCGGGTCCGGTGGCAGTGGCCCGGCGACGAACGGATCCAGACGGCGTGGAACGCGGTGCCGGACAGCACGGACACCGGCCCCGCGGTCCGCGACGCCGGCTACAACGCCACCCTGCCGCCGGGCGGGTCGGCGACGTTCGGTCTGCTCGTGGCGACCAGCGCCGCACCGCCCACCATCGCGCTGTCCTGCGGCCGCTGAACGTACCGACTCAGGGTCGGGCCGCCTGGTACGCGGCCCGACCCGGCGGTGTGCGGCCCCCACGGACCGGGTAACCGGGGACGCCCGCACCGCACCCACGAGGAGGATCATGCGGATCCTGACGAAGCAGCCGACCGTCAAGGGGCCGGCCGAGATGTTCACCGGTGAGGTCTGGTTCGACGTGATCGTCAAGGGCGAGGAGCCCTCCCGGGTACGGGTCAACACGGTCCGGTTCGCCCCCGGCGCCCGTACCGCCTGGCACCGGCACGCCGTCGGGCAGACCCTGCACGTGACCGACGGCGTCGGCCTGGTGCAGGCCCGCGGGAGCGAGGTGATCACCGTGCGGCCCGGGGACACCATCCACACCCCGCCCGGCGAATGGCACTGGCACGGCGCCACACCGGACGCTTTCATGATCCACCTGGCGATCTGGGAAGGTCCGCAGGCCGGCACCGAAACCGAGTGGGGCCCGCTGGTCACGGACGAGGAGTACGGCCGGTCGCGCGGACACTAGCCCCGACGACCGGGGGCATCACGGTGTGGTCGGTGCGACATACGTCACCGACCGATCCGGATGGTTTACCGACCGATTCGGTCGGCGGCCCGTGTAGGGTCGCCGGCATGGCACACGTTCACCGCCAACTGGTCGACGAGGGGATCCTCGACCGCGCGGCGGCGCTGTTCGCCCAGCACGGGTTCACCCACACCTCGCTGAAGACCGTCGCCGACGCCGTCGGCCTGTCCAAGGCCGGCCTCCTGCACCACTACCCGACCAAGGAAGCCCTCTACCAGGCGACCCAACAGTCGGTCCGGGCCCAGGGGCAACGCGTGTACGACCAGGTCGCGCAGATGCCGCCCGGCCCGGCCCGCGACCGGCGGGCGGTGGAACTGCTGACCGACGTCGCGCTGGACCGGCCCGGCCTGGTCGCCCAGGCGTTCAGTTCGCTGACCACGCCACCGACCGACCCTCAGCCCGACCATCTCGACGACATCGCGGCGCTCGTCTTCGCCACGTTCGCCGTCGACGCGGCCGAGCCGAGCGAACGGCTGGTCCGGGTCATCGGCGCGCTGAGCGCGCTGGCCGTACTCAGCCTGTCGGTCAACCGGGCCGGCGACAAGACCACGTGGCGGCCACACATCGTCGCGACCTGCCTCGACGCGCTCGGTCACCACCGGCGCGACCCATCGTCCAGTTCACCTCAGGTGGAGGCCTGATCCCGTATGGCTCGTCTGTTGTACCGACTCGGTTTCGGCGCCCACCGGCACCGGCTGCCCGTGGTCCTGCTGTGGCTGGTGGTCCTGGCCGGCTCGGCCGTCGGCGCGGTGGCCCTGTCCGGAAGCACCTCGAACTCCTTCTCCATCCCGGGCCAGGAGTCCACCATCGCCCTGGACAAGATCCAGGACGAGTTCGGCGCGCAGGGCGGTGCGTCCGCGCGCGTGGTGGTCAAGGCCCCCGACGGTCAGACCCTGACCACCCCGGACAACGCCCAGGCCGTCGGTGAGCTGGTGGCCCAACTGGGCACGCTGCCCGGCGTCGGCTCGGCGACCAACCCGCTCGACCCCGCCGCGCCGACGATCAACGCCCAACAGGACACCGCCTACAGCACGGTGACGTACACCGCCGGGGTCGGCGATGTCACCGAAGAGCAGCGGGAGGCGCTGTTCGACGCCGCCGACGACGCCCGGGCCGGCGGGCTCACCGTCGAGGTCACCGGCGAAGCCATCCAGACGCCGCCGCACATCGGCGGCGTGGTCGAGGTGATCGGCGTCGTCGTCGCCCTGGCCATCCTCGCGGTGACGTACGGGTCGCTCGTCATGGCCGGCATGAACCTGCTGACCGCGGCCGTCGGTGTCGGCATCGGCGCGCTCGGCGTCACCATCGCCACCGGCTTCATGGACCTGCAGTCCACGACCCCGATCCTGGCCACGATGCTCGGTCTGGCCGTCGGTATCGACTACGCCCTGTTCATCATCAACCGCCATCGGCAGGAACTGCGGCGCGGTGCCGACGTCGGCACCGCGATCGGCACCGCCGTCGGCACGGCCGGATCGGCGGTCGTCACCGCCGGCCTCACCGTGGTCATCGCGCTGACCGGTCTGGCCGTCGCCGGAATCCCGTTCCTGACCCAGATGGGCATCGCCGCCGCCGCGACCATCGTGGTCGCGGTCCTCATCGCCATCACCCTCGTCCCGGCGGTGCTGAGCTACCTCGGCCACCGCGCCCTGCCCCGCAAGCAGCGCGCAGCCGTCGGGCAGAGCACCGACGCCCACGAGCGCGGCTTCTACCGCGGCTGGATCGACGGGCTCACCAGGCACCGGGTGCTGGCACTGCTGCTGACCGTCGCCGCCCTGGGCGTCGTCTCCATCCCGGTGGCGTCGATGCAGACCACCCTCGTACCCATCCAGCCCGAGGGAAGCACCCAGGCCCGTGGCGAACAACTGCTCGCCGACGGATTCGGCGCCGGCTTCAACGGCCCCCTCGTGGTCCTGTTCGAGGGCGACCAGGCGGTCCAGGCGGCCACCGCTGCCGCCGGCACGATCCCCGGCCTCGACGACGTCGCCGTCGTCACCCCGGCCACCCCGAACGCCGACGGCACCGCCGCCATGCTCACCGTGATCCCGCAGTCCGGGCCCACCGACGAAGCCACCGAACAGCTCGTCACCGACCTGCGTGACCAACTGGCGGACCTCGACGGCGCCACGACGTACGTCACCGGCTCCACCGCCGTCAGCCTGGACGTGGCCACCACCCTCGACCGGGCCCTGCCGGTCTATCTGGCCGTGGTCGTCGGCCTGGCCCTGATCCTGCTGGTGCTGGTCTTCCGCTCCATCCTGGTACCGCTCGTCGGCGTGCTCGGCTTCCTGCTGACGATCGGCTCCTCGCTCGGCGCCACCGTCGCGGTGTTCCAGTGGGGCTGGCTGGCCGACGCGGTCAACCTCGACACCACCGGCCCGCTGATCAGCCTCACCCCGATCGTGGTGATCGGCATCCTGTTCGGCCTCGCCATGGACTACCAGGTCTTCCTGGTCTCCCGGATGCACGAGGCGCACAGCCACGGCGCACTCCCCCGGGCCGCCATCGCCACCGGGTTCCGCCAGGCCGCCCCCGTCGTCGTCGCCGCGGCGCTGATCATGTTCTCGGTCTTCGCCGGGTTCGTACCCAGCGGCGACCCGACGATCAAGTCCATCGCGTTCGCGCTGGCCATCGGCATCTTCGTCGACGCCTTCGTGGTCCGCATGGTCCTGGTCCCCGCGGCGCTGGCCCTGCTCGGCCGCAGCGCCTGGTGGCTGCCCGGCTGGCTGCGCTGGCTGCCGACCCTCGACGTCGAGGGCGCGGGCCTGGAGAAGCACGACAACTCCCGGATCGAGGAGAAGGTCGCCGTCAAGGCCGGCCGGTAGGCACGGTCACGGACCGGACCGGTCCCCGGGTGCCCTCAGGCACCCGGGGACCGGTCGTTCGGCATCGGGCTAGTGGGAGTGGGTCGACCGCAGCAGCCACTGCTCGGGGTCTTCACCGCCGACGAGCCCGAGGTATTCGCTCGCGGGTGCCACACCGGCGAGGCGGCGAAGTTCCGGCGGGAGGCTCCGCAACTGGTCGACTCCGGTGGCGAGGGTGTGATTGTCCGCGGGTCGCAGCCACGGCAGGACGTGCTCGCAGATCAGTGCGCGGCGCGTGGTCTCGGCACGGTTCTCGCCGGCGGCGTGCCACAGCCGACCGCTGTAGACCACGGCGCTTCCGGCGGACATCACGACCGGCACCAGTTCGTGCCGCTGTGGGCGCCGGCCGGCGGGCCAGCGGTGGCTGCCGGGCGCGATCATGGTTGCGCCGTTCTCCGCGGTGAAGTCGTCGAGAGCCCAGATGACGTTGGTTTCCGCCTCGACCTCACGCGGAAGGGGATAGACGCCGGCGTCGAAGTGCAGCGGCTGGGATCCCTGGCCCGGGTCGACCGCGGAGAGGAACAACATGCCGAACTGGTGGACCTCGCCCAGGCGTGCCGTGACGAGGCGACGCACCGAGGGATGGGTCAGCAGCGGTTCGAAGGCGCCGAGGCGGCCCAGCAGGGAGTAGACCCGGCGGGTGCGTCGGCCGTCGAAGTCGTTGTCGCTCCAGGCGACCCCGTCCAGAAGGCGGTCCGCGTGCCGGACGGCCGCAGCCAACTCCTCATCGGACAGCAGCGCGGGCAGTACAACGAAGCCATCGTCCTGCAACGCCGCCACGGCGGGACTCTGATCGGTGTCGGCAGTCTCGCCCATGACCTACGAACCTAGCACCGGCACGGGCGTCCGTGACCCACCGAAGTGGACTCCCGAGCCTGGCTCGGCAACCGGTGTGGCGGACAAGCGGCAGACGACCGGTCAGCTCGGGGGCAGCCGGTCCAGTAAGTCGGGGTCTGCGAAAGCGGAATTTCTGACAAGATCGAGCCGTGCTGAGATCCGTTGAAGTCAGGACCGTGCTCGCCGTCCCGGACTCGCCGTTCCACAACCTGCACTGGCGCAGCAAGCTCGCCCTCAGCCTGGACTGCTTCGTCTGCGAACGCACCGGACGCACCACACTCTTCGAACTGGGCGCGGAACGGGCGGTCTGCTCCGGCATCCGCGAAGCCGGCGAGCACTACACCGCCGGTAGAATCGCCGCGTTCGACCACACCTCCGAGCGTGACCGGACGACCCTCCGGGCAGTCGTAGACTACTGGTGGGCACCTTTTCACGACGCGAAGCGGGACCGGCCAGCCCACGCCCTCACCCACGCACCCTGGGTCCAGCACTATCTCGGTTACTACTGTCCGGAGCAAAATCAATCTGGCGAGTTCCACACCCAGACGAACCTCGTCCGGCCACAATCCGCCACCTGCCCGCACTGCTCCGCGCCGATTGCACAGAGCCACGAAGCGCCGCAGCTACGACTTCTGACCTGAGAGAGGTCCGGATCATCGATGTGAGCCGAGCCTCTGCCTGGGTGGGCGACACCTGACGCTGCACGCCGGCGGATTCAGCCCGTACACGAACCCTGTCTCGTCCACGATCTGGACCCCGCTGGGCTGGTCGAGGCGCTTGCAGATGTAGTCGCGTACGTCCCCACGTACCGCGTGGGGGATCCCGCACCGTCCGATTCAGCAGGCGCTGCATCGCAACCGGGGTCCGGTCACCGAGGGCCTCGGCCAACGTCCAGCCGTCCTTGTCCGAGATCGGCGACAACAGCCCCAGCAGATAGCTACGCCCTCGCGGCTCCAACGACCGGAACGGGGCGCCGACACGGCCAGCAGATCATCGAACCGGGACAACCAGCCGGCGCCTCTTCGATCAACACAGCCTGGGACACCTGGACTATCAGGCCATCCGCCCAACGATCCCCATTGCGATGCGCTTGATCATTCCGCGCGTGTTCCGGGACACTGCATAGGCTCGACGGCTTGCAGCTAACCAGCAACCCGAGAGACCACCCAGCGTGAGCGGGGCAGCACACTCCGCCAACGTGTGGTTGAATCAAATTCGCCGATACAACCCGAGTCAGGAGTGGCACGCGAAGCATGATGACTCCCGCGGTGGCAACGCCGACCATCCGCGCCTCCCGCCCGCAACACATCATGGACGCGTCCCACCTACATGCCCTACCCGCTGCCGCATGATCGCTTCCGTCGCCCCGCCGCACCATCCCGCACCGTGGCCCGACAGCACGCGCGGCGTCTTGCGCATCGGCCACTTCCTGCGACCGCGACGGCTGAACCGACTGGATACTGCCCCCAACACCCCACCAGAGGCAACGCATTGGTCACGCCCTCCGAGTCAATGAGCACCCAGTCGTCGACTCAACGCCCCAGCCGCAAGCTTGCGACACCCACCGACCCAATTCGACCCACCGCTGACGGCAGCCCCGTCCACGCGACCATCAGCATGACCATCGGCACGCATGCTCAAGCAACGACCCCGCCCACAAAGGAGGATTCACAGGTCGCGCGAGTATCATAAGTCCACACCAATCAGCAACCTTGCATCGTCCACAATCAATTAGAATTAGCCAGCACTCGAACTTGACCCATTCATGTTCGACGATTAGTGTCTCACTCACGAGCGATGAGGAGCCCACAACTCGGCGAGCAAGCACGAGTGCGGAGGGAGACCATCTTGACTGTGAAGCCGTGGCACATCGTCGTCCTAGTAATAATTCTCGCCTTGGGCGTCTTCATCTCTCGGGCAGTCAAAGCCTTCAAGGATGGGCGAGACGGGCGCAATTAGCCCATCCGAGACCTCACACCCGAGGGAGAAGAATGTTCCGAAAAACCATCATGGCAGTCTCGCTAGCTTTAGCGGCGTCGTTAACCGCAACTCTCTTCGGTGGCACCCCAGCCTCCGCCGACTCGCAAGTGTCGAAAGCTGACCTTGAGTACGTTCGCAAAGCGCTCGCCAAGTACGAAGTGCCTGTAGAGACTCAGAAGGCGCTACTTAAGGCTTTCGCCGAGGGCGAGCGGTGGGACTCACAGAGTGGCGCAGCTCCTGTTGCGACCAGGGTTGATCACGTCGGTGGGGCCGAGCGGACCATCTACCGCTACGAGGACGGCTCCATTAGCGTTGGCACGATCGAAATCCCTTCCACGACTACGGGCGAAGTCTCCCCCATGGGGATTTCGGGCTGCCAGAGCGTTCCAGCAACGGGCGCGAGAGCTTGGCAAAACTGTAGGATTGCTTGGGACGCATTGACCTGGAGCGTAAACTTCACTGCGGCTTACAGGTACTATTTGGGTCCAGTGTACGGCTGCTACATCGACTCCATCAGCGGGCTTGCTCACGGTGGAGTCGGCAGCTTCTCGAACGCCAAGCTGGAATATATTACACGGAACGCAAACGGATACACTGGACAGTGCATCGCTCAGGGGACGTATTGGCGGTCCGGTGGAGGCGTTTTCAGCGAGACCGTTGGGGTCAGGCTTAACCTCACCGCTGAGCATGGCGGTGGCTGGACGAGCAAAGTCGGCAGCTAACGCGAAGCCATAACGACCAAGCAAGAGAAGTCGTAGAGGGGCATTATTGGGAATGTGCCCCTCTACGACTTTGCATTACGAATTTTTATCAAGACAACCTCGACTGCAACCGGTGTCCCTCCTCATCTGGATAAATTCGTCAGGCTAAATCTCGGGCTCACCTCTGATCCTGGGGAGAGGCCGCCGCTCAACCCGCCACGTCAAGCGGACCTTGACGGCTCGTACGGACGCTGGCGGGTCGGGCAGCGGCCTGCTCGGCTTGCCAGGTCGACGGTGGGCGGGATGGGCTCCCATCCACCGCCCCAGGGGCCGCCCCCGCCAGCGGAGCCCCGGCCGTCCTGAAGCCGGAGCGCCCCGCCGGAGACGCAGTAGCCACAACCCCCGTTACCGCCGTCAGCTCGCCGACGCAGCCGGCGTCCGTTCTCCTATGGCACGCGGACTCTTGGCCGCGCACGGCAGGCCAACTGTCGTCCCACCACATCACCGCTCAACATTCGTCGTCCTGCGGCGGCTCTCCGGGCTTACCCGCCTCCGCGCCAGCTGCCGGGCATCAGGCGTCATGGCCGCAGCGCAACAGCGGACCCTCGGACGCTTGCTCAGGCGGCGGCGCTGCGGCCCGTCCGCCTTGTCGCGACTCGGTGCCACTCTGGCGGCGTCGAGCACGCCAGCGGCGCGGGGTCACGTCCACGGTGGTGGTGTATGAGCTGACGGCCACCGGTTGATCCTGGGATGAGCTTATGCGGTGGTCAGTGCGGGTTTGGGTTGCGGCACGGCGTCGGGTTGTTGGTCTTCGGGGGTTTCCTGGCGGGCTTTGGTGAGGAGTTCGGGCCCGATGTAGCGGCGTTGTTCGGTCCATTCGTCGGTCTGTTCGGCCAGGACGGCTCCGACGAGGCGGATGACGGCGGCTCTGTTGGGGAAGATCCCGACGACGTCGGTGCGGCGTCGGATTTCCTTGTTCAGCCGTTCCTGTGGGTTGTTGGACCAGATCTGGCGCCAGATCTCGTGTGGGAAGTTGGTGAAGGCGAGTAGGTCCTCGCGGGCCTGGTCGAGGTGTTCGGCGGCGGTGGGGTACTTGGCGTTGATGGTGTCGACGACGCGGGCGTACTGGGCGCGGACCTCGCCAGGGTCGGGCTGGTCGAAGATGGTGCGGACCATGGTCGCCACCCATGGTTGGGCGCTTTTGGGGACCTTGGTGAGCAGGTTGCGTAGGTAGTGGGTGCGGCAGCGTTGCCAGGACGCGCCGGGTAGGGCGGAGCCGATCGCGTCGACGAGGCCGCGGTGGGCGTCGGAGATGACCAGGCGGACGCCTTTGAGGCCGCGGGCGGTCAGGCCGCGGAGGAACGCGATCCAGCCGGCGCCGTCCTCGCTGGCGCACACGTCGAGGCCGAGGACCTCGCGGTGGCCGTCGGCGTTGACGCCGACCGCTACCAGGCAGGCGACGTTGACCGTGCGGCCGTCCTCGCGGACCTTCATCGTCAGCGCGTCCAACGCCACGAACGTGTAGTGGGCGGAGTCCAGGGGCCGGCTTCGGAACGCCTCGACCTGGGCGTCGAGGTGCTGCGCCATCTGTGACACCTGCGACTTCGACAACCTGGTGACGCCGAGCTGCTCGGCGAGTTTCTCGACCCTGCGGGTCGACACCCCGAGCAGGTACGAGGTGGCCACGACCGTCACCAGGGCCTGCTCGGCGCGGCGTCGGTGTTCCAGCAGCCAGTCCGGGAAGTACGAGCCGTGACGCAGTTTCGGCACCGCCAGCTCGACCGTTCCGGCCCGGGTGTCCCACTGTCGGGCCCGGTAGCCGTTACGCGAGTTCGTCCGCTCCGGGCTGCGCTGGCCGTAGTCGGCCCCGCAGACCGCGTCGGCGTCGGCGGACATCAACGCGTTCGCGAACGCGGTCACCATCGCCGCCAACACGTCCGGGCCACCCTCGGCCAGTTGCTGGCGTAGCAGGTCGGCAGGGTTCACACTCTCTAATGCGGTCATCGGTGCGGTCTCCTTCAAGATCTTGGTCGGTCTCTGAAGGATCAATCCGATGGCCGTTCATCTCGTTACGGGCGAGTCAAGGACCCGACCGTCGTACACCACTCCCGTGGACGTGACCCAGCGCCGCCGGGCCTTCCGCCGCTGACGCGGATCACGATCCGCTGGCTCTCGATCGCACCCGAATCCACGGAGTGGCCCGGCACGGCATGTCACCGTCCATGATGGCTGGATTCGATGATCGTACGGTGTTGGAGCCTGCGGCACTGCAGCCGGACGCCGACGACCAGGCTCCCTCACCCGTCTGGGCCACCAAGCTGCCCCAACAACACTCCGCGGCAACGGCTGACCGAGCCGTCCGCTTCCGGTCGCCCGGCACCCAGTCGTCTTCGTCACCTTCACCGCCCCGTCCTTCGGAACGTCTACGGCAAGACCAGCAAACTCGTCCACGACAAGTTCATCGGCCTGCACCGGCAGGCGAAACAGGGACCGGTGGCCACCAGCGTCCCGACCGCCGGCGCGTTGCATTCCTAACTGACTCGCCGAGATCATCGGACCGTACGGGCACCGCTGCCCTTATGCCACCTACGAGACGTTCGTCCGCTGCTACATCGCCCCGGCCTCGGCGCCAACGGGCTCGACCGGCTCCGGCCGCGCGACGTACAGAGCTGGATCAACCAGGTGGCCCGGGCCTGTCCGTGCTGCGCCCAGGGCAAGGGACACCGCCCGCCGCAAGTCCCGAACCAGTGACCTCTTCGGTGTGAACGAAGCGATCAACGATCAGAATCACTCAGACGGTGCCGACCGACGGGGTGGTGCTGATCGCGTCGCGTACCTCTTCGACCAGCTCTCGCATCGCGGTCTCGGCGCCCCAGGCGTCGCCGGCCGCGACGCAGGTCGCGACCTGGTCGTGCAGGTCGAGCGCCACCGGCCGGGGACACTTCGGCATCAGGCCGTGCTCGGTCCGGCCGGCGAGCACCTCGGCGATCACGCCGGTCAGTGCGGTGAACATCTCGTTGAGGCAGGCCTGCAACAGCAGCGCGTGGAACTCGACGTCGGCGGCCAGGAACGCGTCGAGTTCGCCCGCCTCGCCGAGTTGCCGCATCCGCGTCGCCAGCGTACGCAGCCGCGCGCGGTCGTCGGCGGTGGCGTGCCGGGCGGCGCCGGCGGCGGCGAGCGGCTCGACGGCCACCCGCAGGTCGGTGAGGGTACGTAGCTGGTCGGCCCGGCCGGGGCCGTCGAGACGCCAGCGGATGACCCGTGGGTCGAGCACCCGCCACCGGTGCATCGGCTGCACCACCAGGCCGACGCGGCGGCGCGAGGCGACCAGGTTCAGCGATTCGAGGATGCGCATCGCCTCCCGCATGACGGTGCGCGAGACGCCGAAGCGTTGTTGCAGCTGTTCCAGGGTGAGTGCCGTACCGGGGGCGTGCTGTCCGCCGGTGATCTCGAGCCCGAGGGCGTCGAGCACGGCATCGTGCAGTACGGGCGCGGCGGCCCGCACCGCGTCGCGACTCGCCTCGGCCATCAAAGGGATCCCCGATCACTCCGTCCTACGGAGAGGTTAGCGGGCGGGCCGCCGTGTCCCGGTCCGCCGACCGGCTCCAGCAGGTTTCAAAGGTGTGACCTTTCTATTTACAAAGGTATCACCTTTGTGTGACGATCACGTCAACCACCAGGTGGACGAGGCACGACGACCCGACGCGACCGCGCATCGCGACGGGTCCGGCGGCAACGGCCGCCCGCACCCACACCGGACGATGTGGACCGGCCCACCCACGGCCGGGGGCGAACCGTCACCTCGCCACGTCCATCACCGGTCACCGGAGCGACATCCCCCGAACGCGCGCCGGTCGACCAGCCGATGAAGGGAAAGCACATGCCCGTTGCACACCCGCAGCCAGCGTCGACACGCCGGCTGCGCCAAGGACTGACCGTCTCGCTCGCCGCCGGCCTGACGGTCGCCGCCGGCGCCCTCGCCGCCCCCGCCGCGACCGCGGCACCGGCCTCGAACCTCGGGCCGAAGGTCGTCCAGACCAACCAGGCGCCGACCGGCAACTCGGTCACCTTCCGGTACCAGGCACCCGCCGGCGTCGAGTCGGTCCAGATCTACGGCGAGTGGTGGTTCTCCAAGGCGGAGAGCGTCACCTGCCAGGGCTGCGGTGACGCCCGCAACGGCGGCCAGTGGCAGCCGGGCGACATCCTGGCCGACCCGTGGCGCGCACTGCCGATGGAGAAGGGCGCCGACGGCGTGTGGACGTTCACCACGCCGCTGCCCTCCGGCACCTTCCGGTACGCGTTCACCCACGACTGCACCAGCCCCACCGCGAGCGGCTGCACCCTGCACCCCGACCCGGCCAACCCGCTGGAGGTGCTGCCCCACGACGAGGCCACCGGCGCCCTGCTCAGCCGCGTCTACGTGCCGAACAGCAAGCGGTTCCCCACCTACGACAACGACTACCAGGCACCGGTCGCCGCCAACAAGGCCGGCAAGCTGGAGCAGCGCTGGTACGACTCGCCGCTGTCCACCAGCCCGGCGGGCAAGCACGACGTCGTCGTCTACCTGCCGCACGGCTACGACCCGAAGCGCTCGACCCCGTACCCGACCCTGTACCTCAGCCACGGCGGCGGCGGCAACGCCACCGACTGGACCGTGGAGGGCGTGGCCCACCAGATCCTGGAGAACGCCGTACGGGACGGCGCGGCACAGTCGATGGTCATCGTCTCCACCGACTTCAACGGCCTGCCGAACGGCAACCAGGGTTACGTCGACGAACTGCGGAACAACGTCATTCCCTTCGTCGAGCAGAACTACAACGTCTCCACCCGCGCCGTCGACCGGGCCTTCGGTGGACTGTCCGCGGGCGGCGCCCGCGCCCTGACGCTCCTCTACGACAACACCGACCTGGTCGGCTACCACGCCGCCTGGGGCGCGGCCGGCGGCGCGGTAACGCCGACGCAGGAGCAGATCGACCGGCTGAAGGCCGTGCCCGGCGGCATCCACGTCGGCACCGGCCTGCAGGACTGGCTGGCCAACATCGCCCCGAACTCGGTCGCCCGGACCGAGGCCTGGCGGGCGGCCGGCATCGAGGTCACCGAGCACAACGTAGACGGCGTGCACGTCTGGGACATCTGGCGGCAGATGCTCAACGACTACCTGCGTACGGTGGCGTTCCGTACCACCACCACGAGCCTGGACGTCGACACCACCCCGGCCGGCAACTCGCACCGGGTCAAGGTCACCGCGACCGCCGAGGTCGACTCGGTGACCGTCAGCGACCGCGCGCCGTCCGGCAAGGTCGACTTCTACGCCGGCGACAAGTACCTCGGCTCCGCGCCGATCCGCAACGGGGTCGCCCAGTTCAAGGGCACCGTCAGCGGCGGCCTCGACCAGCCGGTGACCGCCCGCTACCAGGGCGACAGCCTGTACAACACATCGGAGAGCGCGGCCGCGAACGCCGGCTGACCCGACGCCCGGACACGGCCCGTGGCGGCACCCGTCGAGGGTGCCGCCACGGGCCGTCACTCGTTACGACCGTTCACCGTCGACGAGAACACCGGGCCGCCCGCCGGTGCGGCGGACGGCCCGGCTCGACACCGGTCGCCTACGGCCGGTAGACGTAGAGGTAGTAGGTGTAGACGCCGTCGGACGCGCAGTCGTAGTTCGTCCAGAGTCCCTGGACCAGGCCGACCTCGCCGGTCGCGACGCAGGCGCCGTACGCGACCGAGGGAGCCCCCGGCGAAGTGAAAACGTCCCACAGTTGCCAGGCATCGAGTGCGGAGACGGCCGCGCCGGCCGGAGCCGGCCGTTCCGGAGCGGCCGCCTGCGCGGCCGCGGCCGAACCGAAGGTCAACATCCCGGCCAGCGCCACACCGGCCAGGATCCGCATTACAGTACGCATCAACAACCCTTCAGCTTGATGGTGCCCCACGGTCCCCATGCCACAGGAGGACCTTCTGCGGATCGGCCGATCCCGCGGTCAATGTTGCCGCCTCGACCCGCACCGACCAACGAAAGTTCGATGCCGATCCATGCCCGATCCATGCAGGGGCGGTTATCGGTGCAGCATCCGTGCGCTTCGGCGATCAGTTCTCGCCCGAGCGATCCCCCGGGCCGTTTCAGCGTCGGCCGGTCGGCCAGCCTGACAGGTTTCGCGCTCGGGGTAAGAAATCCGTGCTGCGGCGACAAGTACGGGTGTGAGATCACCACCTGGAGGAGCGGTGCCGGATGATCGGCGCACGGCTGCGGATCGACAGCGCCTCACCGACCTGTTCCGGCGGCACGGCGATGCCATCCATGCCTACGTGCTTCACCGACTGGGCGGGGAGGACGCCGAGGACCTGGTGGCCGAGGTGTTCGTCGTGGCGTGGCGGCGACTGGCGGAGATCAGGGTCGGCGAGGAACGACCGTGGTTGTTCGGCGTCGCGCGGCGGCTGGTGATGCAGCACCGTCGACACCGTGCGGACCGGGCCGCGTTGCAGGTCCGCCTGCTCTCGGAGACCGGGTCCGATGACGCCTCCGAATCCGACCCCGCGACCACGGAGCGGGCCGAGGTCGTCGCGGCGCTGGCGAAACTGCCCGAGGCCGACCGGGAGGTGCTGCTGCTGCGGTACTGGTACGACCTGAGCGGAAGGGAGTCGGCCAAGGTGCTGGGGTGCACCACGGCCACGTTCGCGGTACGGCTGCACCGGGCCCGACGCCGATTCCGGAGAACCTACGAGGACGGGTCAACTGCTTCGAAATCGCTGCCGGCCAGCAGTTTGACAGCATCTACGAGGGGGCTGCCGTGAAACGGCACGACCGTGGGATCGAAGAGCTGGTCACCCGCGCACGACCAAGGACTCGAGCCGGTTTCACGACCAGCCCGCAGGGAGAGCGAACGCTCGCCCGGATCCTGAACACGCCGCGGGGTTCCGAGAAACGGTCCCGCAGGAAGCCCCTGACCATCGCGGCGGCGGTCACGGTCGGCCTGTTGTTCGCCGGCGGCGCGACCGCGGCGATCGGGAGTTACCAGGCGCCCACCGCGCCCCCAGAAGCCATACCCGCGGACGGGGACGCCTTCGTCTGCGCGACGGCGGGGATGCGTCGGGCCGGCGAGGGCCTGGCCCGGGCGGGCGAGACACCGGTCGACGCATGCCGCCGATCGTGGACCGACATCTTCGGAGAGAAGCCGCCTACCCACCTGCACGCGTGTGTGCAACGGTTGGCGGCCGCAAGCCCGTCCCAGGGGGCCGGGGTGTCTCCTTCCCCGGTGTGGGGCAAGCTCGTCTACGTCATCGACGGTGAGCAGTTCAGGAATCCGGCCGAGACGTGCGGATCCGTTGACATGCTGGTTGCTCCCCCGGAAACTGACGGCTCCCGCCACTCCCCGCCGGCCGCTGGAAGGGACCTTCGTGACCGCGTTCAGGATCCGACTCGTCGCGGTCGTGGTGATCGGTGTGCTCGGCGGTGCCCTGACGGGTCTGGCGTTCGGATTGTGGCCAGGAGACGATCCGTATGCCACCGTCGACCGCTGCTACATCACCTACGACCGGCAGGAGAACATGCACAGCCGGTGCGTGGGCAACTGGACTCGTGGTGGTCGCGGACACCGCGGACCGATCAACGGCATCGCCGTGTCGGAGTCCTGGAAACCGAAGAGCCTCGAGGCCGACCCGAACTATGAATGGGAAGTGGAGATCCCGCCGTCGCACCGACAGTTGCGTGTGTTCGCCGACGACCGTCAAGCCTGGGCGCCGTCGGTCGAGAGCGTACGGTGGTCGTTCGTTCCGGCCGCCGTGGGCGCGCTGCTTGTGGGTTCGGCCTGGGCAGTGACATCGGCGATCCTGGCCCGCTCTCCGGATCGTCACCTACGACCGCGACGTAGCCGTCCGACCAGCCGTCCCCATCGAAGCTGACGGCTTGCCCGACCTGGGTCGACGAAGTCCGTGAACCGCCGGCCTTGTGACGCTCCAGCCGAGAGCCGGTCAGAGGTCAGACTGGTAGCGGGGTCCGGTAGGCGGCCACCGCGAGCCGGGTGTCCTCGGTGACCAGGTCGGCGTTGACGTGCGCGGCGGCGGTGACGCCGGCGGCCGCGGCCGCGCCGACCTGGGCGACCAGGTCGGTGACGTTGCCCGCGACCCAGACCCCGGGCACGTCGGTGCGGCCGTACGGGTCCGCCGGGACGTGCTCGCCGACGCCCGCCGGGTGCGGGACGGGCGTCAGTCCGAGCGCCGCCAGGAAACCGCCGCGCGCCACCAGCCGGGTCGCGACCGCCACCACCTCGCGGGCGACGACCGTGCCGTCGGCGAGGCGTACGCCGGCCAGCCGGTCGTCGACGATCTCCAGCCCCGTCACCTCGCCGTCGACGACGCGGATACCGCGGGCGGCCATCTGTTCGGCCTGTTCGTCGGTGAGCGGCGCCATGGTGTGGGTGAAGTAGGTGACGTCGGGGCTCCACTGCCGGATCAGCAGCGCCTGGTGCACCGACATCGGGCCGCTGGCCAGCACGCCGATCGCCCGGTCCCGGACCTCCCAACCGTGGCAGTAGGGGCAGTGCATCACATCGCGGCCCCACCGCTCGCGCAGGCCGGGGATGTCGGGCAGTTCGTCGACCAGCCCGGTGGTCACCAGCAGCCGGCGGGCCCCTACCGTCCGGTCGTCGGCCAGGGTCACGGTGAACCCGTCGTCGTCGCGGGCGGCGGCGACGACCTCGCCGGTCACCACGTGGCCACCGTAGCCGCGTACCTCCGCCCGGCCGCGCTCGAGCAGTTCGGCGGGCGGCATTCCCTCCCGGCCCAGGAGTCCGTGTATGCCTTCGGCCGGGGCGTTGCGCGGGGCGCCGGCGTCGATCACCACCACCGACCGTCGCGCCCGGGCCAGGGTCAGCGCACCGCTCAGGCCGGCGGCTCCGCCACCGACCACCACCACGTCATAACTCTCTGCCAACTGCTCGGTCACCACGACCACCTCCGCGGCAACCATGCGCCGCCACCTGTCGTACCCGCAAGCTTTGTTGCCGTGCCGGCAAACAGCGACGGGCGGAGTCAGGAACGGCCGTGCCGGGTCGAAACCCGGCACGGCCGCCCGGTGTGGCGGTCAGAGGCCGATGTTGGCCTGCGGTCCGGCGTGCGTACGCAGCAGGTTCGGTACGTCTGCGGCGGGGTGGAGCTGGTAGGAGTAGAAGCTCGACGGGTTGAACGCCGAGCCGCTGCTCTCCCGTCGGCCGCTGCTGTTGACCACGACGTTGCCGCTCTGCCGCAGTTCGGCGCCGGAGTCGCGGTAGTAGGGGTTGGTGACGCGGTCGAAGTAGCTGTTCTCCAGAACCATCTTGGTGCTGCCGCGGGAGTGGTTTCCGGAGCTGCTGTTCTGCAGGTAGTTGTTGTAGAGGTGGGCGTAGGCGACGTTGTCGGTGCTGGGGACCCGCGACCGGGTGTCACGGAACCAGTTGTGGTGGATGGTCATGCGGGCGGTGACGTTCTCGGTCCAGCCGATACCGAAGGTCTTGTTGGCCTCGGCGATGATGTTCCACGAGACGGTCAGGTTCGTGGTGTCCTTGCGGCTGTCGATGGCGCCGTCGTTCATCCGGGTGATGTGGTTGTGGTCGATCCAGATCCGGTTGGCGGTGTCCATCTGGATGCCGTCGTAGTCGAAGTCCTTGTCGTCCGGGTCGTCCTCGGCCATCCGGGTGTCGCGGATGGTGAGGTTGCGGATGATGACGTTGCTGGTGCCGGCGCCGATGAAGAAGCCGCCGTTGACGATCTGACCGTTACGGCCGACACCGACGACGGACTTGTTCGACCGGATCGGGATCTCCTTGCCGTACGGCGTGATGGTGATCGCCGCGTTGACCCGGATGATGTACGGCTCGCTGGCGGAGGTGTACCGCTCCAGGTCGGCCTGGTTGGTGACGGTGACGGTGGCGCCGCCCGCCCCGCCGGTGGTGCCGGCCGCGCCGGCGAACCCGTCCGGCGTGTTCGAATACGGAAGGCTGGGCGGGGTGGTCGGCGGCGGGGTGCTCCCGGTCGGGTTGAACCGCCACTGCATCCGGGCGATGTCCGCACACGGCTCCTGAACGATCGGGTTGTTCCCCGCCGTCGAACCATCCCTGTTGCTCACACACAGACCACTGGACGCACTACGGATCAGATACCGGTCCGTGCTCGCCGTCGACGCCGAGAACGTCCACGTCTGGTTCGGCTCGGCGTGACACCCCCACTGCCACAACTGCTCACCCGACACGCCGGACGAGTACGGCACATCCACACAACGACCACTGTTCACATTCACCAGGCCGAACGCACCGTTCTGCGCCACCACCCGGAACTGCTGATGCCCGGCGCCACCATCACACGCCACCTGCGTCAGCAACACCCCGTTACCCGTCGCCGCACCGGCGACCTGCACACACTTACCACTCGACGCACTGGCCAACGTGTACACACCACTGTTGACCGGGACGGCGGCCGCGGACGGTGACGCCGACAGGACGACGCCGACGACGGCGGCGGGCACCACCGTCAGCACCGCGCCGAGCGCGGCCAGCCTGGACCGTAGGGAGATCTTCTTCATCATCGTTTTCCTGACTGCCGAAAGGTTGTCGAAGGTCACAGCGGGTTCCATCCGTCGGAGCCGGCGAGGTAGCGCTGCGGCGTGTGGTTGGCCGCCTGCGAGTCGCTCAGCTGGGGACGGTTGCTGTTCGTGCCCGCGCCGGGGCCGGTGTTGCGGTACTCGAAGAACCGGGCGTTGCGCCACGAGTTCCCCGACATGTCGGTCCACGGCTGCGCGGTCCTGATCGTCGCGCCGAGCGTCGACTCCCGATACACGACCTGCCCGTCCGGCCGCCAGGGCCGGCCGAGGGTGGTCACGTTGTTCGCCGTACCGGTGATCGTGGAGCGGTAGAACAGGAACCCGTACGCCTTGCCGGCCGCCGTGCTCGCGGCGGTGATCGGGCCGCCGGTCGACCGCTTCTCGTGCACGGTCGACCGGTCGATGACGATCGTGCCGCCGCCGAAGATGAAGTCGACCGTGCCCTCGACGTACGAGTCGACCATGTAGGCCCGGGCGCTGTCGTTGACCAGGAACGTGTCCTGGTCGCCGAGGAGCCGGACCCTGCGCAGCACCGCCCGGTCGGCACCGAGGTTCAGGGCGACGGCCTGGTGGCCGCTGCTGGTCGAGTTCTCGTCGAAGTCGTTGGAGATGGTCAGGTTCTCGGCGACGAAGTTGGCGCCGTCGACGAACATGCTCGCACTGCCCGAGGTGCCGTGGCTGTTGGCGGAGTTGTTGTAGACCAGCACGACGTTCGACGGCGAGGAGCCGAGGCCCTGCAGCGTGACGTGGGGTTTGTTCCTCGGCACCCGGACCACCTCGCGGTAGGTGCCCGGCTTGATGGTGATGGTGACCCGCGCGGTGTTGTTCGTCGGGACCGCGTCGATGGCGGCCTGGACGGTGCGGTACCGGCCGGTGCCGTCCGCGGCGACGGTCGGTGTTCCGGACGGCGGCGGGGTGGTCGGCGGCGGGGTGCTGCCGGTGGGGTTGAACCGCCACTGCATCCGGGCGATGTCCGCACACGGCTCCTGAACGATCGGGTTGTTCCCCGCCGTCGAACCATCCCTGTTGCTCACACACAGACCACTGGACGCACTACGGATCAGATACCGGTCCGTGCTCGCCGTCGACGCCGAGAACGTCCACGTCTGGTTCGGCTCGGCGTGACACCCCCACTGCCACAACTGCTCACCCGACACGCCGGACGAGTACGGCACATCCACACAACGACCACTGTTCACATTCACCAGGCCGAACGCACCGTTCTGCGCCACCACCCGGAACTGCTGATGCCCGGCGCCACCATCACACGCCACCTGCGTCAGCAACACCCCATTACCCGTCGCCGCACCGGCGACCTGCACACACTTACCACTCGACGCACTGGCCAACGTGTACACACCACTGTTGACCGGTGCCGCGGCCTGGGCGGATACGGCGGCGAGGAGGCCGCCGAGCAGAGTTGTGGCGACGGTCGCGGCGAGGATCGTCGCCGTTCGTCGCCGGGGTCTGGTTGTCATCACGTGACGGAGTTCTCCCTTGCTGTCCTGGAGCCGCTGTCGGAGTACGACGGGCGGTCGCGCCATCGCCCGGCCGGCCGAGATCGGCCGGGCCGGACGGGGCGGGGCGCGACGCCCCTCGAGTTACAGACGGGTTACCGGACCGCCCATAACAACATCGGCAAGAAATTTCTTGAACCGCCGCGACAAGCAATGAAATGCCTTCAAATCGGTCGGATCAGGCGGGTCGGAATCTTTACAACACCGGGTCGGTGTGCCAACGTGGTCGCGCTCCCACACATCAACCTTCGTCTGTCCTACGGATCCTGGAAGGCGGTACGGCGTGGAGACGACGGCGGACGTCGAACTGGTGACCGCCGCCCAACGCGGTGACCGGCAGGCCCTGGCGGACCTGCTCGCCGCCCACCTGCCGCTGGTCCACAACGTGGTCGGCCGCGCCCTGCCCGAACGCTCCGATGTGGACGACGTGGTCCAGGAGACCATGCTGCGCGCCGTCGAGCGACTGTCCGACCTGCGCGACCCGGCCCGGTTCCGCTCCTGGCTGCTCACCATCGCGATCCGGCAGGTCAAGGACCGGATGCGGGCCCGCCGGCAGGCCCTCTCCAGGCAGACCCCGCTGACGGAGTACACCGAGACGCCCGATCCCGACACCGACATCGCACCGCACGCCGTCGACCGGATCAGCCGGATCGAGGAGCGGCACGAGTTCCTGGCCGCGGTCCGGTGGCTCACCACCGACGAGCGGCACCTGCTCGCCCTGTGGTGGCAGGAGGTCAACGGCACCCTGACCCGTACCGAGGTGGCCGACACGCTGGCCATCAGCATCGCCCACGCCGGGGTCCGGATCCAGCGGATGAAGGCGCAGCTGATGCTGGCCCGTACCGTCCTGCGGGCCTGCCGGCTGCGGCCCCGCTGCGCCGGCCTCGCCGAGGCCGCCCGGGGCTGGGACGGCGGCCCGGATCCCCGCTGGTTCCGCAAGCTCGCCCGGCACGTCCGGCACTGCCCGACATGCGGCGCCGCCGGCACCCACCTGCCCGTCGAACACCACGTGGTCGCCATCGGGCTGCTCCCGGCATCCGCGGCGCACCTGCCGGAACTGCTCGGTACGGCCGCCGCGGCCGGCAAGGCCGCCACCGGCACGGCGCCGCTGTTCGACGCCGTACGTCGGTTGGCCGAGCACCTGTCGGTCAAACCGGCCGCGGTCGTCGCGACCCCGGTCGTCGGCGCCGTCGCGGTACTGGCCGTGACCCTGCTTCCTCCGCTCGCCGAGGACGACGGGCTGGCCCAGCCGCTACCGGTACCGCCCGCCACGGGCGGCGCCACGTCACCGGCGGTGACCGCCCGGCCGTCGGCGTCACCCAGCGCCGCGCCGCCGACCGAGATCTTCGTGGCCGCGGACGGCGACGACCGGGCGGCCGGCACCCGGGCGCAGCCGTACGCCAGCCTCAACAAGGCGGTGTCGGTGGTCCGGCCGGGCCAGACGATCTTCCTGCGCGGCGGGGTCCACCGGGCGACCGAGCCGGTCCGGATCGACATGGACGGCACCGCCGACCGGCGGATCACACTCGTCAACTTCCCCGGTGAACGGCCGACCCTGGACGCGAGCCGGGTGGCCGGGAACGAGCCGTACCTCATTCTGGGCGCCGACCACTGGACCATCGAGGGGATCGACATCGTCAAGGCCCCGCGGGACCCGTTGGTGTGCCAGTCCTGCAGCCACAACGTCTTTCGCAACCTGTCGGTCCACGACAACGGGGGTACCGGACTCGTCCTGCGTGGCGCCGGCACCAGCGACAACCAGATCCTCGACAGCGACTTCCACCACAACACCGACGCCGCCGGCCGGGACGCCGACGGTCTGGCGTTCCGGTCCGGATCGGGCACGGGCAACGTCGTACGCGGGTGCCGTACGTTCGACAACGTCGACGACGGGCTGGCCATCGACGGGTTCGCCGATCCGGTCACGATCGACGGCACCTGGTCGTTCGGCAACGGCATCAACCGGTGGGACCTGCCCGAGGTGTACGGCTCCGGCCACGGTTTCGACCTCGGCGACGATCCCACGGCCCACGTGGTGACCCGCAGCGCCGCCTGGAAGAACAACGGCCACGGCTTCACCGGCGCCGGCGCCCGGGCCACCCACCGGATCGAGCGGAACACCGCCTTCCGCAACGCCGGCGACGGCTTCGCGTTCCCGTCGTCGCCGGCGGTGTTCCGTGACAACCTGGCTCTGGGCAACTTCCGCCACTCGGTCCTGGTCGACGACCCCGACGCGGCCGGCAACTCGTGGAACGAGCCGGGCTGGAAGACCGAGGTGATCCGCGAGATCGACCCGGCCACCGCCGAGGCACCCCGGCCCGCCGACGGCGCGCTGCCGGACACCGACTATCTGACGCACACCAACGACCCCCGGGTGGGCGCGCCGATGAAGCCGGTCCGGTGACGGGCTCCGGTGGGCCGTGCCGGCCCGCCGGGAGCCCGTCGACCCGTCAGCCGGTGACCGAGAACGCGTTGGTGACGAAGTCCCTACCACCGGCGGCGGAGGTTATCTCGTAGCCGAGCTGTACGTCGCCGATGGTCACGTCGCCGAACCAGCCCTGGGCCCGGATCCACTGCGCGACGGCGGTGACGTCGACCGTGCCGGTGTCGGTGTTGGCGGTCCGGATGAACGAGTAGACCTGGTTGTGGCCGTTGGATCCCCGGTAGATGTCCCAGGTGTGCCCACCGACCGTGGCGGTGGTCTCGAATCCGCCCAGCGGCCCCACCGGACCGTACCTGTTCATCCACAGCATGATCTCGTGGGCGTGGTCGGTGGTCCAGATGTCGTACGCCGTGGTGAAGGCGACCCCGCTGGTCGGTACGGTGACGTCGAAGCTGCTGGTGACCGGCCCCAGCTCGCTGACCTTCCGTCCGATGTGGCGGGTGGCGTTCGGGTAGGACTTGATGCCGCCGGTGTTCGGGTGGTCGGCGCGCACCCACCAGTTGCCCGGTGAGTTCGCCGAGATGGTCTGGGTGCCGTATCCGGATCCCCAGATGTTGTTGTAGATCGTATAGCCGCCGCTGCTCCAGGTGCCCCAACGGTCGGACGACGACCAGACGGCGGCCGTGGCGGGAGTGCCGGTCAGCACAGCCGTCGCGACGGTCAGCAGCAGCGTGGTGACGCCGGCTGTGACGAGGCGGATGAGACGCATGTACGTACCTCCTCTGCGGTCGGTGTCCCCATCCGCTACCCGCTTTAGTTGTGACTCAAAACAAACTCTAGTGAGGAAAGTCGATCCGCATCACCACCCGCCGCAGGGTCGGGTGACTGACCTGCGCGAACCCGGCATCCTCGAAGACCTGGCGGGCGCCGACGTGCAACTCGCCCCAGGTGACCTGCTTCCCGGGCTCGGTGATCATCGGGTACGCCTCCAGCGCCCGGGCACCGCGGTCGCGGGCGAAGTCGACCGTGGCCCGGGCGAGCAGGTAGGTCAGGCCCCGCCCCCGCCAGCCCTTGCGGACCACGAAGCAGGTCACCGCCCACACGCCGGGATCGTCGCGATCCTCGTCCCGGCCGCTCCACGGGACGCGGGACGTACGCAGCTTCGGATACGCCGTACGGGGCTCGACCGCGACCCAGCCGACCGGCTCGCCGTCGACGTAGCCGACCAGGCCGCTGGTGGTCGGGGCGGCCGGGTCGCCGCAACCGGTCTGGACCCGCAACCGCGCGGTGCGCCCCTCCTGCGTCGAGTCGCGCCAGATCCAGCCGGCGACCTTGAACCGCTGGCACTGGCACCGGCCCGCGTCGGCGGTGCCGAAAATCGCGACGAGGTCGTCCCAGGACGCCTCGTTGGCGGGGACGACGGCGAACCGGTCGGCCGGAACAGGATCCTGCACACCCGCCATCATCACTGGGGCGGGTCCTCCCCCACCAGGCCGTCGACCGCCTCGCGCAGCAGGTCCGCGTGGCCGACGTGGCGGGCGTACTCGTCGTGCAGGTCGACGAGGAGCCGCCGCAGGTTCGGTGACTCGCCGGACCCGGTGACGAACCTCGTCGGACGGTCTGGTCCACCGTCGGCGAGCGCCTTGGCGACCGCGGCACCGGTCCGCTCCGCGGCGGCCTGCCAGAGCGCGTACAACTCCTCGGGCGGGTCGTCGGCCGCCGAGCGCCACGCCCAGTCGGGCTCGGCGGCCCAGTCGACCGCGTTCCACGGCGCGCCCATCGGCTCCCCGGTCAGGTCCCGGGCGGTGTAGTAGTCCTCGACCAGGGCGAGGTGCTTGACCAGGCCGGCCAGGGTCATGGTGCTCGGCGGGTGCGGCCGGTTCAGGCCGGCGGCGTCCAGGCCGCCGACCTTCCAGGCGAACTGTGCCCGCGACCGTTCGAGCGCGAAAAGGAGCATCTCGGCCTCGCCGGCGGTCATCGACGGCTCGTGGATCTTGGTGCTCAGGACGATCTTCTCGGTCATGTCCCGCATGCTAGGTTCAATTCCGGACGTTCTGCTTCCGGATTGCCGAGGTGCCGTGAAATCCGACGCGAGCCCCACCGCCCGGGCGCTGCTCGCCCTCGAACTGGTCCAGGCCAGCCCCGGCATCACCGCGGACCGGCTCGCCGACAAGCTCGGCGTCTCCGAGCGGGCCGCCCGGCGATACGTCGGGATCCTGCGCGAGGCCGGCATCCCGATCGAGTCCGCCCGCGGGCCGCACGGCGGCTTCCGGGTCGGCCGCGGCCTGCGGCTGCCACCGCTGATGTTCGACGCCACCGAGGCCCTGGCCCTGGTCATGGCCGTACTCGACGGCCACCACGACGCCGGCGACCCCACCGACCCGGTCGGCAGCGCACTGGGCAAGATCGTGCGGGCGCTGCCGGAGCCGGTGGCCGCCCAGGCCGAGTCCGTCCGGCGGACCACCGCCCCCGCCCCCGACCGCGCCGCCGCCCGGCCCGACCCCGCGAACACCACCACGCTCGTGCAGGCCTGCGCCGACCACCGGCGGGTCCGGCTCGACTACCGGACCCAGGCCGGGTCCCAGTGGGTCGTCGACGTCGACCCGTGGGCCGTCGTCGTCCGGCACGGCCGGTGGTACCTGCTGTGCCGCACCCACCCCGCGCAGGCCGTACGGACGTACCGCATCGACCGGGTCCGGACGGTGGAACCGCTCGACGACACCTTCACCCCGCCGACCGACCTCGATCCGGTCACGGTGCTGGAGGAGAACCTCGCCGCCGGCTGGGAGTACGAGGTCGACGTCGTCGTCGACGCACCCGTCGACGACGTGGCCCGGTGGCTCCCCCGCTCCGTCGGGCGGCTCGCGCCGGTCGACGCCGCGACCACCCGCCTGGTCGCCAGCACCAGCAACCCGGTCTGGTACGCCGGACAGCTCGCGGCGCTCCCGGTGCCGTACCGGATCGTGAAGTGCCCCGAACTCCAGCGCGCCTCGCGCGCCCTCGGTCAGCGACTGCTGGCGGCGGCCGGCGACCCGCCGCCCTAGGCGACCAGCTATAGCATCGAGTCATGCCGACGTACGGTTGGGTACTCCTCGCCATCGTGACCGTCGTCGTGTTGGTCTGCTTGGTGTGGCTCCGGCGTTCCCGGCGAAGCCAGCCACGCACCCGGGAAGAGCACCGCCGGGACGCCATGCGGGCGGCGCGGTCGATACGCAGGTCTTCACCCCGCCCGAACCGGGACATCTTCGAGCGAGGCCGAGGTGTGCCGGATCGGCACTCCGCGGCCATCGCCGAGAACAGCGTCCTGGGTGATGCGGCCAGCGGCGGTGGCGGAGGCGGTGGGGACTAGCCGGATGCCGGGCAGCCGGCACGCGGCGGTCGCGGGCGCTACTGTCACCGCATGGTGGAGTTCATCGACGCTGATCTGAAGGATTCACGCTTCGAACACGTCGACCTGCGCGGCACGCGGTTCCGCGACAGCGACCTGTCCCACGCCCGCTTCCGGGGCGTGGCATTGAACGGCGCGGTGCTGAGCGGCGTCGAACTGGTCGACGTCACCATCTACGGCGAGATCGCGAACCTGACGATCAACGGTGTCGACGTCGGCCCGCTGATCGACGCCGAACTCGACCGGCGCCACCCCGACCGGGCGAAGATGCGCCCGACGACCGCCGCCGGTTTCCGCGAGGCGTGGGACACCGTCGAGCGGCTCTGGGCCGGCACCGTCGACCGGGCCCGCCACCTCGATCCCGCCCTGCTGCACGAATCCGTCGACGGTGAGTGGTCCTTCGTCGAGACCCTGCGGCATCTCGTGTTCGCCACCGACGCCTGGGTCAGCCGGGCCATTCTCGGCGACCCTGCCCCGTGGGATCCGCTGGGCCTGCCGTGGGACGAGATGCCGGACACCCCGGGGATCCCCCGCAACCGCGAGGCGCGACCGGCACTGGACACGGTGCTCGCGCTGCGCCGCGACCGGATGTCCACCGTCCGCGAGGTCGTCGACGGCCTCACCGACGAGGCGCTGGACGGCCACACCCGACCGGTCGACGCACCGGGATGGCCGCCGGCGCGCAGCTTCCCGGTGCGGGACTGCCTGCTGGTCGTCCTCAACGAGGAGTGGGAACACCGGCTCTACGCCGAACGGGACCTCGCCCGCCTGCTGGCCCGCGACTGAGCGTGGGCGGTGCCGGCGGCGGCGGGCCGGTCGGTGCGCGCGCCGCGGGTGCGCTGGATCAGGACGACGCAGCCCAGCACGACCACCGCCGCCCCGATCGAGGCGGGCGTGACGGTCTCGCCGAGCAGCAGCGCGGACCACAGCAGGGTGAGCACCGGCTGGGCGAGCTGGACCTGGCCGACCCGGGCGATGCCGCCCCGGGCCAGCCCCGCGTACCAGGCGAAGAAGCCCAGGAACATCGAGATCGCGGTGAGGTAGCCGAACGCCGACCAGGCGGCGGCGTCGGCACGCGGCGGGTGGGCCGAGGCGGCGACGAGCGTGACGGGCAGGGTGGCCGGCAGCGAGAGCAGCAGCGCCCAGCAGATCGTCCGGGCACCGCCGAGTTCCCGGGCGAGCGCGCCACCCTCGGCGTAACCGAGTCCACACAGGACGACGGCGGCGAGCAGGAACAGGTCGGCGGCCGACAAGGCGCCGTGCACCGCCCCGCTGACGACCAGGAAGGCGAGCACCGCCGCCAGCCCCCCGGCGCTCGCGACCCAGAACAGCGCAGGTGGACGCTCGCCGGCCCGCAGCACCGCGAACACGGCGGTCGTGGCCGGCAGCACGGTGACGACCACCGCGCCGTGGGCGGCGGTCTGGGTGGTCAGCGCCAGCGAGGTGAACAGCGGGAAGCCGACGACGACTCCGGCGGCGACGACCGCAAGCCGTCGCCACTGGGCACCGGTGGGTCGCGGCGCCCCGGTGAACCGCAGGTACGCCCAGGCCAGCAGCGCCGCGCCGACGGCCCGGCCGAAGGCCACGAACCACGGATCGAGCTGCTGCACGGCGACGCGGGTGGTGGGCAACGACAGGCTGAACGCGAGCACTCCCAGCGCGCCGAGGAGGAGGCCGACGACCCGATCCGCCGTTACCGTACCGGCGACAGTAGCGCTACTCTTAGCCTTCATGAATGACGGTAACGCAGCCAACCGCGTTATCCAAGATCTGCGCACGCTCGTGGCCGGCTCCGCCCCCGGGACACGGCTGCCCCCGGTGCGCGAACTGACCGCCCGGCACCAGGCCTCGCCGGTGACCGTCGCCGAGGCGATCCGGCAACTGGTGGCCCAGGGGCTGATCGAGACCCGACCGGGCAAGGGCACCTTCGTCGCCGCCCGGCCCGACGAACGGCACGCACCCGACCTGTCGTGGCAGACGGTGGCGCTCGGTGCCCGCGGCGCGGGCGCCGACGAGATGCAGGCGTTACTGGCGCTCCCCGGTCCGGGAACGATCCCGCTCACCGGCGGCTACCTCGACCCGGAACTCCAGCCGGCCGCGGCACTCGGCGCCGCGCTCGCCCGCGCCGCCCGCCAGCCCGCCGCCTGGCAGCGCGGGCCGGCCGAGGGACGCGAGGACCTGCGCGCCTGGTTCGCCCGCGAGGCCGGGGCCGCGCTGCGCGCCGACGACATCGTCATCTGCCCGGGTGGGCAGGCGGCGCTGTCGTCCGCACTACGCGCGCTCACCGCCCCCGGCGACACCGTGCTCGTCGAGTCACCGACCTACCTCGGGGCGCTGGCCGCGGCCCGGGCGGCCGGGCTGCGGGTGGTACCGGTGCCCGCCGACACCGACGGCGTACTCCCCGACCAGCTCGCCGCCGCGTTCGGCCGCACCGGCGCGCGACTGTTCTACTGCCAGCCGCTGCACGCCAACCCGACCGGCGCCACCCTGGCCGCCCACCGCCGGGCCCGGGTCGCCGACGCCGTACGCGACGCCGGGGCGTTCCTGATCGAGGACGACTACGCCCGCGACCTCACCATCGACGGCGAAGCCCTGCCACCGCTGGCCGCCGACGACCCCGACGGGCATGTGATCTACCTGCGCTCGCTGACCAAGTCCGCCGCTCCCGGCCTGCGGATCGCCGCGATCGGCGCCCGCGGCCCGGCCGGTGCCCGGCTGCGGTCGGCCAGGTTGCTCGACGACTTCTTCGTCGCCGGCCCGCTCCAGCAGGCGACGCTGGAGTTCTTCACCGCCCCGGCCTGGAGCCGGCACCGCCGCGCCCTGCGCACCGCGCTGCGGGCCCGCCGCGAGGCGCTGCTGACCGCACTGCGCCGGCATCTGCCGGAACTCACCCCGCCGGCGGTCCCCCGCGGCGGCCTGCACCTGTGGACCCGCCTGCCCGACGGCACCGACGACGTCGCCCTTGCCGCCGCGGCCGCCGCCGAGGGCGTCACCGTCTTTCCCGGCCGTCCCTGGTACGCGGCCGAACCCCCGGCACCGCACCTGCGCCTGACCTACGCCGCCGCCCCACCCGATTTGATGGACGAGGCCGTACGCCGCCTCGGCCGCGCGGTGGCCCGGACAAGCCCGGGAAGGTGACGCCGCGTCGGTGTCCGCGACTGCGATCCCGACCGTTACCGGTCCACATGCAACCTCCGGGGCGCACTGGGCGTGTCTACTTCAGACACCGACGAGGGGAGCGCCATGCGCGGCTACGACTGGAGCTGACATCCCGCACTCCGCTACGAGGGGCGCTTGTCATGCGTGGCAGCGGCTGGGGCTGATACGGAACCGGCGTCTGGTGGCGGTGCGGTGGGTGGGGAGGGCGGCTCGGGGGTGCCCTCCCCACCCACCTGCACGAGTGCCCATCACCACTTGAGTACGGATGTACTGGTACGCTCGTACCAGTACATCCGTACCAGACGGGGTGGGAGATGCCTGACATGGATGTGAGCGGCGTACCGATCGAGCGGTCGCGGCGCGATCCGGAGGGGCGCCGGCGGGCGATCGTGGCAGCAGCGGCCGAACTGATCGTGCAGGACGGGCTGACCGACCTGACCCACCGCCGGGTGGCCGCGCGGGCGGGGGTGTCGCTGAGTGCGACGACGTACTACTTCTCGTCCCTGGAGGAGTTGAGCGAGGAGGCGCTGCGCCTGCTCGCCGACGAGATCGACGCCGGGTTGGCGACGGTCGCCGAGACCCTGGCCGCCCACGGCGGCGACCCGGCCGTGCTGGCCGAGATCCTGCACGACTACCTGATGCAGCCGATCCGGGTGCAGGCCGACACCGCCCTCTACCTGGCCGCGACCCAGCGACCGGCGCTGCGCCCACTGGCGCTGCGCTGGTTCGACGGCCTGGTCGAGGTGCTGTCCGCCCACGTCGATCCGGCCACCGCGACGGCGCTGGCGGTCTACGGCGACGGCGTGACCGTGCACGCGATGCTGCACGACGAGATCCTCGACCTCGACGCGATCACCCGGGCGGTCACGGCGCTGATGGGCCACGGCGCCGAAGGGGACCGGCGATGAGCGCGCCCCAGGACGTCCGGCCCGGGCTGTCGGCCGCCCGCCGGTGGGCCTGTCTCGCCGTACTGTCGGCCAGCCTGCTGGTCGTCGTCATGGACATGACCGTCCTCAACGTGGCGCTGCCCGACCTCGCGGCCGACCTGACGCCGACGTCCGACCAGCAGTTGTGGATCGTGGACACGTACTCGCTGATCCTGGCCGGTCTGCTCGTGCCGATGAGCGCGCTGGCCGACCGGTGGGGCCGCCGGCTGCTCCTGCTGGGCGGGTTCGCGGTCTTCGGCGCCGCGTCGCTGCTGGTCCTGGCCGCCGACACCCCGAACGCGGTGATCGCGGTACGCGCGCTGCTCGGCGTCGGCGGAGCGATGATCATGCCGACCACGCTGTCGATGATCCGTACGGTGTTCACCGACCCCGGCGAGCGGGCGACCGCGCTCGGGGTGTGGGCGGCCGTCTCGTCGCTCGGCGCGGCGGTCGGACCGATCGTCGGCGGGCTGCTGCTGGAGCACTTCTCGTGGCAGGCGGCGTTCCTGGTCAACGTGCCGCTGATGGTCGCCGCACTGATCGCCGGACGGCTGCTGCTGCCGGAGGCCCGCGACCCGTCGCCACCCCGCTGGGACGTGGTGGCGACCGTGCTGGCGATCGTGGGCATGGTGTCCCTGGTCTGGGCGATCAAGCAGTTCGCCAAGTACTTCGCCGCCGACGGCCTGGCCCAACCGGCCCCCTGGGCGGCGCTGACCCTGGCGGTGCTGCTGCTCGGCTGGTTCGTGCTGCGCTGCCTGCGCCGGCCGGACCCGCTGCTCGACGTACGGCTGTTCAGCCGCGCCCCGTTCACCGCCGGCACGATCGCGGCCCTGGTGTCGATGTTCGCGATGGCCGCGTTGCTGCTGCTCGTCGCGCAGTGGCTGCAACTGGTCGAGGGCCAGTCGCCGCTGCAGGCCGGGGTGCACCTGCTGCCGATGGCCGCCGGGGCGGTCGTCGCCGCGCCACTGGCGCCCGCCCTGGCCGGACGCGTCGGGGCCCGTACCGTCCTCGCCGGCGGCCTGGCCGTGGCCGGCGTCGGCTTCCTGGTGCTCTACGCCGCCGCCACGCCGCTCAGCTACCCGGCGGTACTCGTCGCCCTCGCACTGCTGGGCGCCGGCTCGGGTTCCCTGGCGATCGCGTCGGCGATCATCATGTCCGGCACGCCGCAGAGCAAGGCCGGCAACGCCGCCGCGATCGAGGAGACCGCGTACGACCTCGGCAACGTGCTCGGCGTGGCCATCCTGGGCAGCGTCGCCGCCGCGATCTACCGCAACCAGCTCGCCGGGCTGACCGGGCAGGGCGTGGACGGCTCGCTCGTCGCCGCCGCGCAGGAGTCCCTCGGCGCCGCCCTGTACGTCGCCACGCAGGCCGGCGTACCGGAACTGGCCGCCCGCGCCCGGGACGCCTTCACCGACTCGCTGACCCAGATCGGACTGGTCGGCGGACTGGCCATGCTCGCCGCCGCGGTCGCCGTCTTCGTCCTCGTGCCCAGGAGCCTAGACCTGACCAAACAGCAGCACTGACCGCCGGGGGACCTGTGATCATCAGCTGTCCAGCAGCTCGACACGCCGTGCATCAACCGCGGAACAACTAACGATCACCACGCACCGCCACGTCATGAACGGCGCGAGGGTATGGCCGGCTCGCCGGTCCGCTTGACCTTGCCGTAGCGACAACGTTTCTACTGGTGGCATGCGGATCGGCGAACTGGCCGCGCTGGTCGGGGTGTCCACCCGGACCGTGCGGCACTACCACCACCAGGGCCTCCTGCCCGAACCCGCCCGGCGGCTCAACGGATACCGCGAGTACACGCTGCGGGACGCGGTGACGCTCGCCCGGATCCGCCGGCTGACCGAGCTGGGGCTGTCGCTGGACGAGATCCGCGACGTGCTCGCCGACGACGCGGACCGGGAACTGCGCGACGTACTGCGGGAACTGGACGCCGACCTGGCCCGCCAGCAGGCGGAGATCGCGGCCCGCCGGGACCGGCTGGCCGCGCTGCTGGCCCGCACCGACCTCGGGCCGGACTCGACGATGACGCCCGCCCTGGCCGAGGTCCTGCGCGACCTGCCGGCCGGCGAATCGCCCTTCGCGGCGTTCGACCGGGAGGTCATCGGCGTGATCGACGCCGCGGTCGACCCGGCCGACCGGCACGGGTTCGCCGCGCTGTTCCGGCCGCTGACCGAGCCGGACGCGGCGCGGCGGGGAAACGCCCTCAACACGCGGATGGACGAACTCGCCGACGCCGCCCCGGACGACCCACGGATCGCCGCGCTCGCCGCCGACCTCGCCGCACACCTGCCCGACGAGATGGTGACGGCCCTGGTGGACAGCCTGGACGACACCGGGTCCAGCCAGTGGCTGGAGCTGACGTCACGTGAGCTGCCGCCGGCACAGCACGCGGTGCTCCGCACGATGGCCGAGTTGCTGAAGGAGCAGAAATGAACCTGGCGGTGATCGACCTGGCCGAGGTCGACGCGGGAATGGCCCACCTGGTCGGTGGCAAGGCGGCCGGCCTGGCCCGGATGATCCGGGCCGGTGAACGGGTGCCGGAGGGATTCTGCGTCACCACCACGGCGCTGTCCGACGAAACGGTCCCGGTCGAGGAGATCCGGCGGGCGTACGAGCGGATGGGTGGCGGCCCGGTCGCCGTACGGTCCAGCGCCACCGCCGAGGACCTGCCCGACGCCAGCTTCGCCGGACAGCACGCGACGGTCCTTTCCGTGACCGGCCTGACCGATCTGCTGGACGCGATCGAGGTGTGCCGGGACTCGCTGGACTCCGAACGGGTCGTGTCCTACCGCGCGGCCAGCGGCGTCGGTGCCGCCGCGATGGCGGTCGTGGTGCAACGGATGGTCGACGCCGCCGTGGCCGGGGTGCTGTTCACCGCCAACCCGGTCACCGGAAGCCGCGCCGAGATGGTCGTCGACGCCGCGCCGGGCCCGGGTGCCGCCCTGGTCGACGGCGCCGTCACCGCCGACCACTACGTCCTGCGCGACGGCGACCCGGCCGCCGACCAAAACATCCCGCACGACGGCGACCCGGCCGCCGACCAAAACATCCCGCACGACGGCGACCCGGCCGCCGAGCGCGGTGGCTGCCTCTCCCCGCAACGGCTGACCGACTTGTACGCGGCCGGGCGCCGGCTCCGGGACCTGGCCGGGGTGCCGCAGGACGTCGAGTGGGCCGTCGACCACGACGGCGTGCTCTGGCTGCTGCAGTCGCGGCCGGTCACCACCCTCTTCCCGGTACCGCCGGACACCGGCCGGCCCGGACCACGGGTCTATCTGGAACTCGGCGGCCAGTTCCAGGGGGTGCTGCGGCCGTTCACCCCGATGGGGGTGGCCGCGCTGCGGGCCGTCGCGGCCTCCGCCGGCTCGGCCTTCGGTGGCTCGGCCTTCGGTGGCCCGACCCCCGGTGGCTCGCCCCTCGGTGGCGGATCCGGTCCGAACCGCGAGCCCGGCCCGGACCACGGATCCAACCCGGACCGCGAGCCCGGCCCGGACCGCGAGTCCGGCTCGGTCGTCGAGATCGCCGGACGCCTCTACTTCGACCTGACCGACACCGTCCGCCGCCCCGGCGCCGACCGGTGGCTGCCGAAGTTCGTGGAGGCCGACTTCGGGCCCCGGGTGCGGGCCGTGGTCGACCAGGTGCTGGCCGACCCACGGTTCGCTCCCGATCCCGGCGCGGCCCGCCGCGGCGGCGGCGCCGGACCGCTGCTGCGCGTCGCGCCGCGTGCCGTCGCCGGCGTCGTACGGGCGTTGGCCCGCCCCGAGGCCGCCCGGGACCGGGCGTTCCGCGCGGTCGACGAGTTCCGGTTGGCGTCCGCCGCCCCGGCCGGCCTCGACACCGCCGCGCAGCGGCTGCGCTTCGTCGGGGACTTCGGACTGCCGACCCGCCGCCTGGAACGGATGATCTGGCCGCTGATGGCCGGCATCCTTTCCGGCGCGGCACCGGCCGGACTGCTCAAGGGCATCGCGACCGAGGCCGAGGTCCGCACCGTGCTCGGCGGCATGCCGCACAACATCACCATCGAGATGGACCTCGCGCTGTGGGCCATCGCCGAACGGGCCGCCGAACACCGCGACCTGCTGCTCGGCACGCCGGCAACCGAACTGGCCGCGCGGTACCGGGCCGGGACGCTGCCCGACATCGGACTGGCCGGGTTCCTGGACCGGTTCGGGCACCGCGCCGCCGTCGAGATCGACATCGGGGTGCCGCGCTGGGCCGAGGATCCGGCACCGGTGCTCGCCGCCATCGCGAACTACCTGCGGACCACCGATCCGGACCAGGCCCCGGACCGCAGGTTCGCGCGGGCGGCGCGGACCGCCACGGAGACGCTCGCCGACCTGACCCGTCGGGTACGCCGTCGGCGCCCGGTACGCGGCCGGATCGCGATCTTCCTGCTGCGCCGGGCCCGGCAGCTGGGCGGCCTGCGCGAGATCGGCAAGTTCGCCGGCCTGTACCCGCTGGCCGAGATGCGCCGGCAACTGCTCCTCGTCGGCGCCGAACTGGCCGGGCAGGGCCTGCTCAAGGAGGCCGGGGACATCATGTTCCTCGACCTCGCCGAGGCCGGTGCCGCCGTACACCGGCAGGTCGACCACCGGGAGCTGGTCGCCGCCCGCAAGGTCGCGTACGACCGGGAGCTACGCCGTACCCACGTCCCGGTCGCGCTGCTCTCCGACGGCACCGACGTCGAGGCGCTGCGTACGCCGAAACCCGTCGACGACGGCACGCTGGCCGGGATGGCGGCGGCGCCGGGCACGGTCACCGGACCGGCCCGGGTGGTCCGCGACCCGGCGGACGCCCACGTCGAACCCGGCGAGATCCTGGTCGCCCCGACCACCGACCCCGGCTGGACCCCGCTGTTCCTGACCGCCGGTGGGCTGGTGACCGAGATCGGCGCCCCGCTGGCGCACGGTCCGACGGTGGCCCGGGAGTACGGCATCCCGGCCGTGGTCTGCGTCCGGGACGCCACCCGGCTGATCCGCACCGGTCAGATCATCACCGTCGACGGCGCGGCCGGCACGGTCGTGGTGAACGGCTGAGAGGCGCCCGCGCCTGCCGAGCTTGTCGGACGCTCACCCAGTGGCGGCGCGGTTGGCAGTAATCGTCGGGGTACGTGAGCAACCGGCTACTTCGCGGCTCGGGCGCGTTCGCGGTCGCGGCGGCTCGGATCGGTGATGCGTCGCATCAGGCTGACGGTCGCGCGGCGGGTGAGTAGGCGGACGGCGTTCGCACTGAGCCGGTTGCCGCGGCCGTCGATGACGCTGGGGGACGGGTCGCGCCGGTCGAGGTGGTCCAGTGCGGTTGCCACGACGGCCTCGGGCGTGCGCATCCGTGCCCCGGCGGTCGCGTCGTCGGTGCCGATGACCTGGTTGAACTCGGTACTCGTCGCGCCGGGTGAGAGGGCGAACACGGTAACCCCAGTGCCGCGGAGCTCCGCCCAGAGCGCCTCGGTGAAGCTGAGTACGAACGCCTTCGCGGCGCCGTAGACGGCCATCCGTGGCGACGGTGCGTAGGCGGCCATGCTGGCGACGTTGATGACGAAACCGCCGCCCGCCGCGAGGATCTGCGGTAGGAACGCCGCCGTGAGCTGGACCGGTGCCGAGACGTCGACGGCGACTTCCCTGGCGAGGTGCTCCGGGTCGGCGTCGGTGAACGGGCCGAAGGAGCCGAAGCCGGCGTTGTTGATGAGGCTGGTGACGCGGATGCCGCGCTGTGCTGCCGCGTCGCGAAGGTCGGCGCCGGCCGACGGGGCTGACAGGTCGAACGGGAACGTGTGCACGGTGACGCCGTGGCGGTCGCGCAGTTCGGTCGCAAGGCTTTCGAGCCGGTCGGCGCGCCGGGCGACGAGGACGAGATCCGCCCCGCGCGCGGCGAGGGCGATCGCGAAGCTGCGACCGATGCCGGAACTCGCGCCGGTGAGCAGCACCGTCTGGGCGTTGTAGGCGATGACCATGTCGACACCATACGCCAACCTGGCACTCGGTGCCAGAAGGGCATCTCATGTACGGTCAGGATCATGGCGAAAATAACCGCATGGGAGCGCCAGCGCGCGGCGCTCCGCGCGGAGATCTCCGCCGCGGCATGCGCGCTCTTCGTCCAGCACGGCTTCGAAGCGACAACCGTCGACCAGATCGTCGAGACGGTCGGGATATCGCGGCGGTCGTTCTTCCGCTACTTCGGCAGCAAGGAGGATGTGCTGCTGGGCGATCTGGCGGCGCGTGGCGATGCCGTCGCGCGCGCACTCTCCGAGCGCCCCGATGCCGAGGACCCCTGGGACGCGCTACGCGGCGCGATGATCGCCGCGCAACCCGAAACCTTCAACGATCCCGTGGCCGACCTCGCCATCGCCCGCATGATGCACGAGAGCCCCTCGCTGCGCGCCCGCCTCTTCGAGAAGCGCCAGCACTGGCGCGAGGCACTCGTGCCGCTGACCGCCCGGCGTATCGACGGCCCCGACGCCGAGTTCACCGCGTCAGCGATCGTCTCGGCGGTACTGTCCTGCGTCGACACCGCGTCCGACGCCTGGATCGCCGCCAACGGCGAAGCCGACATGCTCGACCTCTACGACAGAGCCGTCGCCACGATCAGAGTTCCCCGCCGCAACGCCGCCGGTAGTCGTTCGAACCCCACGCAGCCCGGCTGAGGACTTCGACACACGCCCTGGCCTCGTCGGAGCGGGCAGCACGGCACCGCCCGGCAGTCGACCCGCGTAGCGGCCGCTGGGGCGGAACCGGCTGGGGCGGTCGGCGTACTCCTCCAGCGCGTGGGCGATCCAGCCGGCGGTCCGGGCGACGGCGAAGATCGTCTCCCCCGCCTCGGCGTCCATCCCGTTGAGCAGCGTGAACGCGGCGAGGGCGAAGTCGATGTTGGGTGCGGTGCCCGAGCGCCGGGTGACCGCCGTCGCCAGGTCGGCGACGATGTCGCGGGTGTGCGCGGCCGGGCCGGCGCCCGCGTCCGGGATTGTCGGCAGGAGGTCGAGCAGGGTGGCCGCGCGGGGGTCGCCGGCCGGATAGAGCCGATGCCCGAAGCCGGGGACGCCGCCGCCGGAGCGCAGCCGGTCGGAGATCGTGCCGACCGGGTCGCCGGACCGTACCGCGTCGGCCAGCATCTCGTACGCGACCCCGCTCGCCGCGCCGTGCAGCGGGCCGTCGAGCGCGGCCAGGCCGGCGCCCACGACCGCGTACGGGTGGGCCCGGGCCGACGCGGCCACCCGGGCCGCGAGGGTCGACGCGGCGATGTCGTGGTCGGCGAGCAGCACGAGTACGGCGTTGAGCGCGTCGATCGCGGCGGGGGTCGGTTCGACGGCGGTGAGCCGTGGCCACAGCGCGTCGGCGACCGGGAACCGCGCCGGTCGGCCGGTTTCCGGGCCCCGTACCGGCAGTGCCGCGACCATGGTGTCCAGCATGGTGCGGGCGGTCGCGACGACGGCGGCGGGCGTGGTGTCGAAGCGCAGCCGGTCCGCGGCCGCGGCCGCCGCCACGATGAGCCGCAGCCGGTCGGTCGAGCGGGCGCTGCGCGGCAGCGGCGCGGTCACCGCCCGCGCGAGGGTCCGTAGCTCGTCGTCGGGCACCATCGGGGCGTGGCGTAGCTCGCCGGTCCACAGCAGCGTGGCCACCGACTCGTACGACTCGGTCCGGGCCAGCACCGGTACGTCGTGGCCGCGGTAGTAGAGCGCGTCGCCGGTGATCAGGGTGATGCCGGTGTGGATCGCGGGGGCGTCGGGGGCGGGTCCGGGCCGGCGCCGTCCGGCGGCGAAGGTGACCACGTCCGACTCGGCGAACAGGCTCTCCTTGCCGTCGCCGTTGCGTCGGCTGTTCAGCAGGCCACGACTGACGTAGGCGTAGACGGTCTCCTTCTTGACGCCCAGTCGGCGGGCCACCGCCTCGGTGGTGAGCAGCCGGTCCTCCGTCGCCGGCCGGTGATCTTCGGTCATGTGGGCATGCTCCCATATTGACTGAATCAATATTGACAGGGTCGCTCCCTCGCCACGACATTGAAGCGATGCTGACCGTGAAACCTGGACTTGCCGATGTCGTCGCCTTCGACACCCAGATCGCCGAGCCGGACCGCGCGGGCGGATCCCTGCGCTACCGCGGCGTCGACATCGAGAAGCTGGTCGGCCACGCCACCTTCGCCGACGTGTGGGGGCTGCTGGTCGACGGCGACTTCACGCGCGGGCTGCCGGCCGCCGAGCCGTTCCCGATCCCGGTGCACTCCGGCGACATCCGGGTCGACGTGCAGGCGGCGACCGCCATGGTGGCGCCGTACTGGGGACTGCGGCCGCTGATCGACATCGACGACGCGCAGGCCCGCGAGGACCTCGCCCGCACCTCGGTGATGATGCTGTCGTTCGTCGCCCAGGCCGCCCGCGGGGCGCGGCTGCCCGCCGTACCGCAACGGCTGGTCAACCAGGCCCGGACGGTCACCGAACGGTTCATGATCCGCTGGCAGGGCGAGCCGGACCCGCGCCAGGTCGAGGCGATCGACCGGTACTGGGTCTGCGCCGCCGAGCACGGCATGAACGCGTCGACGTTCACCGGCCGCGTGGTCGCCAGCACCGGCGCCGACGTCGCCGCCTGCCTGTCCGCCGCCGTCGCGTCGATGTCCGGCCCGCTGCACGGCGGCGCGCCGGCACGGGTGCTCGGCATGGTCGAGGACGTGGAGAAGGGCGGCGACGCCCGGGCGTACGTCCGGCGGGTGCTGGACAGCGGCCGGCGCCTGATGGGGTTCGGCCACGCGATCTACCGGGCCGAGGACCCCGGGCGCGGATCCTGCGGGCGGCGGCGCGGGAACTGGCCGCCCCCCGGTTCGAGGTGGCCCTCGCGCTGGAGAACGCCGCCCTGGCCGAACTGCGCGAGCGCAAGCCGGACCGGGTGCTCGAGACCAACGTGGAGTTCTGGGCCGCGGTCGTGCTGGACTTCGCGGGTGTACCGGCGGAGCTGTTCACGCCGCTGTTCACCTGTGCCCGGACGGCCGGGTGGAGCGCGCACGTCCTGGAGCAGAAGCGGCTCGGGAAGCTGATCCGCCCGTCCGCCGACTACGTCGGCCGGCCCGACCGCGACCCGTCGGAACTTCCCGGCTGGGACGGCGTCCTGTCCCGCCGCTAGGACCGGGTCAGACGTCGGCCCGCATGTGTTCCCGCGCCCACGCGTCGAAGCTGGTGAGCGGGATGCCGAGGTCCCGGGCGTACTGCGGACGCCCGGGCTGGGGTGCCACGTTCAGCCACTCGTGCCCGGCACCCATCGCCGGCATCCCGGCGGCGAACGCCTCCTCCTCGGTCATGTCCGGTGCCGACAGCGGGGTACCCAGGACCCGGGAGAGGACCTCGGCGATCTCCGTCATCGACAGGTGGTCGCTGGCGAACTCCAGCTCGACGCCGTCGAACCGCTCCGGGTCGGCGATCGCCGCGGCCGCCGCCCGACCGATGTCGTCGACCGCGACCAGGGACAGCCGGGTCTCGGGGCGCAGGACACTCACCAGGCCGCCCTCGATGCCGCGCGGGAACAGGAACGCCATGGACGGCAGGAAGTTCACCATGAAGAAGCCCGGCTTGATGATCGTCCAGTGCCGGAAGCCGGCCGCCCGGACCCGGTCCTGGATCGCGCTCTTGGCGGTCATGGTGGGCCCCACCGAAGCCCAGCGCTCCTCGGCCCAACCGGGGGTTTCGGTGTGCTGACCGGCGCCGGTGACCGAGGTGTGCACGAACTGCGGCACGCCGGCCGCCCTCGCGCCCTCGACGAGGTTGACGCCCTGGGTCACCTCCCCGTCGAAGTCGAAGCCCGCCGCGGTGACCGCCGGCGCCTGCACGGAGAAGACGGCGCGGACCCCCTCGGCGGCCCGGATCACCGAGTCGCGGTCGTGGAGATCGCCGACGACCAGTTCGACGCCGAGTGCCTCGACGGCCCTGGCCCGGTCGGTGGCCGGGTCGCGGACCAGGGCGCGGACGGGAACGCCGGCCGCGCGTAGGGCGCGGGCGGTGGCGCCGCCCTGCCGGCCGGTGACACCGGTGACCAGAACGGGGGCGGAGTCTGTGGTGGACATGGTGCTCCTCGACTGCTCGGCAACTAAACGGCGGGGCCCGCCGTTTACGTCTCGCTACAATATGGCGGGCCCCGCCACTTAGCAAGTTCGGAGATGACGCCATGCCCGACGGCCAGCGCGCCGACGCCCGGCGCAACTACGCGCGCATCCTCGCCGTGGCCGAGAAGGAGGTCGCCGCCCATGGCGCCGCCGCCTCCCTGGAACAGATCGCCCGCACCGCGGGGGTCGGCTCGGCGACCGTACGCCGGCACTTCCCCACCCGCCGCGCCCTGCTGGAGGCGGTCTCCCACAAGCGGATCGCGGCGCTGGGCGCGCGCGCCCACGAGCTGACCGGCACCGGCGACAGCCGGGCGGCACTCCTGGAATGGCTGGACGACGTCGTCGCCTACTGCGTCTCCGTACGGGGGCTGGCCGACGCGCTGGCCTACGACGGCGTGTCCGACCCGGTGCACGAGAACGCCTGCTCGGTGGCGATGGAAGAGGCGGCGGGCCCACTGTTGCGCCGCGCCGTGCAGGACGGGGCGGTGACCGAGGGCGTCACCGTCGCAGACCTGATCACGCTGATCGTCGGCATCGTCCGGGCCACCGAGCACCACCCCGACCCCGCCGCCCGGGCGGACCGGCTGTTCCGGCTGGCGGTGACGGGACTGAGCCCCGACCGCCCGCGTTGATCAGGGAGTTGTTGCCAATATCATGACCCGTTTCGCCTGCTACATCCCCTTGATCAACGAGGCGCAGGAGGCGGGATCAGCGGGACGCGGGGGTCAGCTTCTCTGTCGCCAGGCGTAACGCGGGGCGGGGCATCGACGGGGCGTACGTGTCGAGGAAGCGGCGCAGGACGTCCGGATCGCGCGTACCGGCGTACTTGAGAAAGATCCCGACGGCGTTGTGCACCACCGGCTCGGGGTCGGCGGCGAGCCGGCCGGCGACGGCGAACCCCTCGGCGACGTCCTCACCGGTTCCGGCCCGCACGAAATAGAGCGGCGCCGTCACCGCGGTACGCCGACGCAGCGGATCGGCGGCCACGGCCAGTTCGTGCAGCGGTCCGGACGGGCGGCCCGCCAGGTAGCCGCCGACCACGCGGGGCGCGGCCCGGTCGACCATGTCCCAGGTCGTGATCCGGTCGTGGCGCGCCAGGTAGCGGGCATACAACCGCTCGCGCCCGGCGTCGTCGAGCCGGCGGCGGGCCTTGAAGTCCAGGATGCACATCGCCGCCATCCGCGGCTCGTACGCCGGGTGGTCGAGCAGCCGGTCCACCTCGTCGAGCGGCAGGTCGGTGTGCGCCCGGGCGACGTCGAACAGGTCGCGCATCCGCATCCCGAACGCGTCCTCGTCGGGAGCGAGCCGCTTGCGGACCTTCACCAGTTCGGCGTCGGACCGCATCGCCTGAAGTGCCGCCACGACGCCGGCGGCGGATTCCCCACTCTCGGACATCCCGCCACCCTACATTCCCATATCGGAATATGATGGGTGGATGGCCCGTGCCGCTACGACCACCGACCCGTTCAACGCCGTCGGCGACCGGACCCGCCGCGCCGTACTCGACGTGCTCGCGACCCGGGAATCGACGGTCGGTGAACTCGCCGACCGGCTCGGGTGCGCGCAGCCGCAGGTCTCCAAACACCTGAAGGTGCTGCGCGAGGTCGACCTCGTGCACTGCCGCCAGGTCGGCCGCTCCCGCCTCTACCGCATCAACCGCGGCGGTCTGGCACCGCTGCAGACCTGGCTGGGCGAACTCAGCGCCGCGATCAACGACAACTACGACCGCCTCGACGACTACCTGCAGGCGCTACAGGCCGGACCCGACCCGGCCGAGGAGGACTGAGATGGCGACCCGGCACGGATCCGCGACCGTCACCCTGCCGTCCGACACCGAAATCCTGATCACCCGGCGCTTCGAGGCGCCCCGGACCCTGGTCTGGGACGCCCTGACCACACCGAGACACCTGCTGCGCTGGTGGGGCCCGGACTGGCACCCACTGGTCGGCTGCGAGATCGACCTGCGCCCCGGCGGCACCTGGCGGTACGTCTCACGCGACGCCGACGGCAACGAACTGGCCTGGCACGGCACCTACCGGGAGATCGTCGTACCCGAGCGGATCATCTCCACCGAGGTGTTCGAGGGCCATCCCGAGGCCGAGTCGCTGAACATCACGACCCTCACCGAACAGGACGGTGTCACCACCCTGCAGACCCTGGTACGCCACCAGACGACGGCGTTCCGCGACGGTCACGTGCACTCCGGGATGGAACGTGGCATGCAGATGACGTTCAACCGTCTCGACGACCTGCTCGCCGTCGCCGGCACCCCGTCCGAACGGTTCCGCCGGGTCGCCGGCCGCTTCGCCGACCGCGTCGACGAGGTCCCCGCGTACGCCTGGGCCAACCCGGCGCCGTGCGCGGGCTGGACCGCCCGCGACGTCGTACGGCACCTGCTGGAATGGGTGCCCTCGGTCATCGGCCGCGCCGGCATCACGTTCCCCGACATCCCCTCGGTCGACGACGACCCCGCCACCGCGTGGGCACGCTTGGCCGACACCATCCAGGCCGCACTCGACGATCCCGGGGTCGCCCACCGGAGCTTCGACGCCGGGCCGCCCGGGCAACTCACCGTCGAACAGGCCGTCGACATGCTCGTCACCGGCGACGTACTGATCCACACCTGGGACCTCGCCCGCGCCACCGGCCTCGACGAGCGCCTCGACGAGGGCATCGTGGCCGACATGTTCGTCGGGATACAGCCCGCCGACGACATGCTGCGCACCAGCGGCCACTACGGGCCGAAGGTCCCCGTCCCCGACGACGCCGACACCCAGACCCGCCTGCTCGCCTTCGTCGGACGCACACCCTAGGCATCCGGCGCCGGACCGACGGTCGACCCGTGACTGTCGGGAAAGAGTCAGCCCCCTCGGCGCCGGAGTCGGCATCGGTACAGTCTTGCCGACCACGCGCGGGCGGACGAGTCCACCGAGGACCTGCCGGTGCGGCCGGACGCGATCGAGGCGGCGATGTTCCGGCACGGACAGGAAGCCGACCAGCCGGTCGACACGAGGAAGGGTTGACTCATGGAGTTCCGCAAGCCTGTCCCGGTCAGCCTGCGCAACCACCCCCAGTTGAACGAGAAGTGGTTGCAGGGACTGATCGCCGAGGATCCCTCCCTGCTCGGGCTCGGCGACCTGGTCGTCAAGGACGTCGAGCGGCGCCAGCCGCGGGCCGGTCGCCTGGACCTGCTGCTGCACGACCCGGAGACCCTGACCCGCTACGAGGTCGAGATCCAGTTGGGGGCGACGGACGAGGCCCACATCATCCGCACCATCGAATACTGGGACATCGAACGGAAGCGGTATCCGCAGTACGAGCACGTCGCCGTCATCGTCGCCGAGGACGTCACCACCCGCTTCCTCAACGTGATCAGCCTGTTCAACGCGGCGATCCCGCTGATCGCGATCCAGATGCGGGCCCTCGAGGTCGGTGGCCTGCTCACGCTGAACGCGACGACCGTGTTGAGCCACATCCGGGTGGGAACCGACGAGGAGGACGAGCCCGGCCAGGCCACCGATCGCGCCTATTGGATCAGCCGAGGCTCGGAGTCGTCGGTCGCGCTCGCCGACGCGGTCCTCGGCCTCGTCAATGCGGTCACGCCCGGAATGGCGCTCAAGTACAACCGGCACTACATCGGTCTGGCCCGCGACGGCCTCGCCGACAACTTCGTGCAGGTCCGCCCGCGCCGTGAGCACGCCATCGTGGAGTTCCGCATTCCCCGGGCCGATGGGGTCACCGCGGCACTCGACGCCTGCGGGCTCGACGTGTTGGCCTAGAACACCCGGTGGGGCCGCTACCGGATACGACTCACCCAGGCCGATGTGCCGACCAACCGGGGCCTGTTGATCGACCTGATCCGCCGGGCCGCCGGCACCCCGGCTCCGGTCGACGAGTAGCCGCGCCCCACCGCCGGCCGCCGGTCGACGGGGTGGCCCGCTTACCACGAGACACCCGCGAACCGGCGCGGGAGCGGCGAGGGTCAGGGCCGCCGGATGGTGGCGCCGGCGGTGCGGGCCCGGATCGCGTGTACGACGGCCGCCATGTCCGCCGCGCCGTGCCCGAGGGTCAGCGTCTCGCCGTACAGCGCGTGACAGACGTCGAGCAGCGGGGCGGCGACTCCCCGGGCGTGGGCGGCGTCGGCGATGAGCCGGTTGTTCTTCAACACGTCCGCGATCGCCGCCTGCACGTCGAAGTCGTTCTCGACCAGCTTGCGGGCCTTGGTCCGGGACACCGTCGAGGCCATCGGGCCGGCGTCGAGGATCTGGCCGAGCAGCGCCGGATCGATCCCGTGCTCCTCGGCGAAGTGGAACGATTCGGCCAGCCCGGTCACCATCGTGATCAGGAAGATGTTCACCGCGAACTTGGTCACCAGCCCCGACGGCACCGCCCCGCACTCGAAGACCGCGGAGCACAGCGGGTCGAGCAGCGGCCGCACCCGGTCCAGGGCGGGACGCGGGCCGGCCAGCATGCCGACCAGTTGCCCGGCCTCGGCGGGACCACGCGAACCGGAGACCGGAGCCTCGACGTACGTCCCGCCTGCCGCGGCGATCGCGTTCGACAGCGCGAGCGAGTAGTCGGCGGCGATGGTGCCCATCTGCACCACCGTCCGGTTCCGGAGCCGGGCGAGCCCGCCCTCCGCCCGCCCGAGCACCGCGTCGACGGCCGCCTCGTCGGCGAGCATCAGGAGCACGGTCCCGCACCGGTCGATCACCTCGCCGGGACCGGACGCGATGTGCGCCCCGGCGGCGGCGACCGGTTCACACCGCGACGGGGTACGGTTCCACGCCACGAGCGGGACTCCCGCCCGCGTCAGGTTGACGGCCATCGGCTGGCCCATGACGCCCAGGCCGAGAAATCCGACCTCACCGGGCACCGCAACGGACGGACCCACTGTCATCTCCCACACTGTCCGACCACCGGCGACGGAACGGCCGGCGTACGGCAATCCCACCGCCCGTCGGCCGGCCGTGGAAAGGGCCACTTTCCGGCAGGTGGATCGTCGCGACCGCTGTCGGTCAGGGGAACCGGCGGGCGCCGGACCCGTCGCGGCCGAGCACGTCACCGGGGTTGGACAGCGGGCAGGACCTCAGCGTGAGGCACCCGCAGCCGATGCAGCTGGAGAACTGGTCGCGCAGCGCGGTGAGTTCGGCGATGCGGTGGGTCAGGTCGTCGTGCCACTGCCGGGAGATGCGCGCCCAGTCGCGCTTGGTGGGCAGACCCTCGTCGGGCAGTTGGTCGAGGGCGTCCTTGATGCGTTCCAGGGACACCCCCACCCGTTGGGCGGCGCGGATGAAGGCGATGACGCGCAGCGTGTCGCGACGGTACTCACGGCGGTTGCCGGCCGTGCGGCGGCTGCGGATGAGGCCGAGGCTCTCGTAGTAGTGCAGCGTCGACACAGCGACGCCGGCCCGGTCGGCGACCTGCCCGGGTCTGAGCCAGACGAGGTCGGCGTCGAGTTGCGGCATCGTTCCCTGTCCCCCGACCGTCTCGGCTTGACATCAAGTTCACTTGATGAAGTTGACTCTACCTCAAGTGAACTTGACCAGAGGAGAGGCGTTATGACCAGGTCGATGCGGGCGGCGGCGTTCGACGAGTTCGGGGACGCCGACGTCCTGCGCCCCCGGGAGCTGCCGCGACCGTCGTACGGGCCCACCGAGGTCCTGGTACGGGTCGCCGTGGCCGGGGTGCAACCGGTCGACGTGGCGGTCCGGTCCGGGTCGCTGCCGCCCTGGGCGACGGCCACGTTCCCGCAGATCGTCGGCAACGAGTTCGCCGGCACCGTGGAAGCCGTCGGCGCGGACGTGCGCGGCTTCGCGGTCGGTGACGAGGTCGCCGGGTTCCGGGTCCTGGGCTGCTACGCGGAGTTCGTCGCGGCCCCGGCCACGCAGGTCGTACGCAAGCCCGCCGGGGTCGACTGGCTCACCGCGGGCACCCTGTCGGCGTCGGGGCAGACGGCGCACACCGCGCTGGAGCAGTTGGGCGCGGCGGCCGGCGAGACGCTGCTCGTCCACGGTGCCGCCGGTGGGGTCGGCACCATGCTCGTCCAGCTCGCCCGTGCCCGCGGGCTGACCGTCGTCGGAACGGCCGGCGCGGCAAACCAGGAGTACGTCCGCGCGCTCGGTGCGATCCCGGTCCACTACGGCGACGGCCAACTCGACCGCATCCGGGCGGCCGCACCCGGCGGCGTCGACCTCGCACTCGACGCGGCCGGGCACGACAACCTGCGTACGGCGGTCGAACTCGTCGCCGACCGGCGGCGGATCGGCACCATCGTCGACTTCGACCTCGCCGAGGAACTCGGCTGCCGGACGCTCCGCAGCGACCGCTCCGCCGCCCGGCTGGCGGAGCTGCTGGCCAGGTGCGCCGACGGCACCCTGCGGGTCACGATCCGGGCCGCGTACGAACTGGACCGGGCCGCCGACGCGCACCGCGACGTCGAAACCGGACACGGGTACGGGAAGGTGGCCCTGCTCGTCGGGAACCAGGTGCCGTGACCGCCGGCCGGTCGCCTGGCCGGGTTGCCACGAACTCCTGACGGGGCACGGTTGCCGGCGCCGGCCGGCACCTGCGAGGCTGCCCGCATGGAACCGATGCGGCTGATCGAGCCGTCCCCCGGCAAGTACTCCCTGCTGCTCGACGCGGGAACCACCGCCGTCGACGACGTGATCGCCGGACTCGGCCACGAACCCAACGGATACTTCTGGGAGGGCGTCGCCCAGCTTCTCGTCAGCACCGAGGCTCCGGCGCTCGAAGGACGCTTCTCGTACGACCCGGAGGGTGGCATGTTCTGCGCCTACGGCACCGATCGGGAGGCTCTGGAGGACCTGGCGGACCGGATGGCGGCGGTCGCCTCGGACGCCGGACGGATCCGGGAGCTGGTCGAGCTGGCGAAGGCGAACGGGTTCGAGTTCGACGACTGAGCCGGCCGGTGCCGGGGTCGACGGATGTCGTTCCGCCGACCCCGGGCCCGGGCTCAGAGCTGCTGCGCCGCCAGTGCGGTCCCCTCGATCCGGGCCCTGATCTTCGCCCAGGCGGTGTCGCGGGACGTCGACACGTCGTCGCCGAACGGCGCGAAGCCGCAGTCGTCGCAGGTGCCGAGCCGGTCCGGCGGGATGTGCTCGGCGGCCCGCAGCACCCGGTCGCGGACCAGTTCAGCGGTCTCCACCACCGGGTCGATCGGGTCGGTCACCCCGATGAAGATCCGCTGGTCCGGACGCGAATGGCTGGCGATCGCCGCCAGCACCCGGTCCGGGTCCGGCTCGCTGGCGAGCTGCACGTAGAAGACACCGGCGTGCAGCGCGAACAGGTGCGGCAGCAGCTCGGCGTAGTCGACGTCGAGGCTGTGCGTCGAGTCCTGGTCGCCACCGGGGCAGGTGTGGACCCCGATCCGCGCCCGCTCGTCGTCGCTGAAACGGTCCAGGACCCGGTTGTTCAGCGTGACGAACGCGTCGAGCACCCCCTTGGACGGGTCGAGCTTCACCGACAGTCTCCCCTCGGTGAAGTCCAACTGCACCGAGTGCGCGCCGGCCGCGAACGCGGACCTGATGTCCGCCTCCGCCTCGTCGACCAGGTCGTCGAGGAACGCCTGCCGGTCGTAGCCGGCGATGCCGCCGTCGGGATAGAGCAGGCTCAACGCCGAGGGCGCGATCACCGCCTGCTTGACCGGCGCCGTGGCGTGCTTACGGGCGGCCCGCACGTAGTGCTCGGACCGCACCGCGTAGCGGAAGGGGCCGGCGGTCAACCGGGGCAACTGCCGGGTGTGCCCGTCGGCGAACGGGATGACCGCCCCGTCCGGGGCCAGGTCGGACACGCCCTGCACCGGATAGGTGGCGAAGCTGGGCTTCGATTGCTCGCCGTCGGTCACCACGGGCGAGCCGAGCGCCTCCAGGCGGGCGATCGTGTCACGTACGGCATCGTCGTAGAGGGTGTCGAGGGCGGCTGTGTCGATCCGGCCGGCAGCGTGGTCGGCGATGCCGGCGAGCAGCCACGGCGGTCGCGGGATACTTCCGATCGGTTCCGTCGGGAGAATCATGCATGAACGCTAATGTCCGCGACGTCGATCCACAATAGGCGGTGGCGGCCCGGAACCGCGTGGCGCCAAGGCATTCCGGAGCGCGGGCCGGGTTCGCCGGCTACCGCCGGGAGGCCAGCGCGCGCAGCAGGAACAGGGTGTTCGCCGGCCGCTCCGCCAGCCGCCGGGTGAAGTAGCCGTACCACTGCGGCCCGAACGGCAGGTAGACGCGGACGCCGAAGCCGTCGGCGGCCAGCCGGCGCTGCTCGCCGTCGCGGACGCCGCGCAGCATCTGGTATTCGAAGCCGTCGACGCCCCGACCGGTCCGCCGGGCCAGCTCACCGGCGATCTCGATCAGTCGCGGATCGTGGGTCGCCACCAGCGGATGTCCGGCGCCGGCGAGGAGGATCCGCAGGCAGCGTACGTAGGCCAGGTCGACGTCGGTGCGCCGGTGCAGCGCCACCGACGCCGGCTCCCGGTAGGCGCCCTTGACCAGCCGGACCCGGGAGCCGGCGTACGCCAGGTCGGCGCAGTCGGCGGGGCTGCGCCGCAGCGCCGCCTGGACCGCGACGCCGACCCACGGGAAGTCCCGCCGCAGCGCCCGGGTGATGTCCAGGGTGGAGTCGGTGGTGGTGTGGTCCTCCATGTCGACGGTCACCAGCACACCCGCGTCGTCGGCGGCGGCACAGATCAGCCGGGCGTGGTCCAGGGCGCGGGCGGCGCCGTCCGCACCGTCCAACTGGCCCAGCGCCGACAGCTTGACCGACAACTCGCTGCCGGGTCCGGCCAGTTCACTGTCGGCCAGCCGGCGGGCGAGCGCGACGAAGCTGTCCCGGGTCTGCGCGGCCTGTCCCGGATCGGTCACGTACTCGCCGAGCTGGTTGAACGTCACCCGCAGCCCGGCGGCGGCCAGTGCCGTCCCGGCGGCGACCGCTTCCGCCGTCGTCTCGCCGGCGACGAACCTGGCCACGACAGCGCGGGTCGCCGGCACGGCCTGGACTGCCGCCCGGATCCGGTCCTGTTCGGCGGCGGCGATCAGGGTACGGCGCAGCACGGTGATCCCTTCCGGTCCGTCCCGGTCAGTGCACCGAGGTCCGCAGGTGGTGCGGGCTGCAGACCTCCTCGTCGACCTCGGTGGGCAGCGTCTCGTACGGCTCGGTGATGTCGGCGCGCAGCGCGTCCAGGTCGAGCAGTCGACCGCGCAGCACCACCGCGTCGATCTCGCGGACGGCGGCGATGTCCGCCAGCGGGTCGGCACCGAGCAGGACGAGGTTCGCCTCCTTGCCCTCGGTGACCGTGCCGAACCGGTCGGCCAGGTGGAAGGCGCGGGCGGCGTCGATGGTCGCCATCCGCAGCACCCGGGCCGGCGCGACCGCCTGCTCGGCGTAGATCGCCAGCTCGCGGTGCAGCGCGTCGCCGGGGAAGGTGTACCAGGTGCCGGCGTCCGAGCCGGCGACGACGGTGACGCCGGCGTCGAGCAGCGGGTTGAGGTTGGCGCACGCCTGCCGGTAGGCCTCCGCGTAGTCGTCGATCTGCTCCTTGATCTCGTAGATCGACTTACGCTGCCGCTGGTACTGCGCGACGCTGTCCGGCGGGGCGGCGGGCGGCAGGGCGATCCGCCAGCGGGGCAGCGAACGCGACTCGTACGAGGCGAGGGTGGGGATCAGGATGGTGCCGGCATCCGCCATCCGGGCCAGCAGCTCGGGCGGCATCGGTTCGATGACCCCGTGTCCGATGATGTCCGCCCCGCAGTCGACGGCCACCGACGCGTCGTCCACCGTCGCGATGTGCACCGCCGCGCGGTAGCCGCGCCGGTGTGCCTCGTCGATGAGCGCGGCCAGCAGGTCCGGGGTCAGGTTCGGCAGCGTGCCGAAGACGTCGTCGTAGACGATCTTCACGAAGTCGGGGTTGGCGGCGGTGATCCGGTCGATCTGCTCGCGTACGTCGTCCATGGTGACCACGACGCTCGCGGCGTCCCCGACCGAGCAGCTGCAGAACCCGCCGGGCGCGTTCAGGCAGCCGTACGAGGTCAGCAGCCACGGGCCGAGGAACCGGCCGGCGTTGACGTCGTCGCGTACCCGGTCGGCGGCCGAGCCCGGGAAGTGACCGCCGGCGGTGAAGAAGTCGACGGCCTGGGTCACCCCGTGCACGAGCATCTGCTTGAGCGTGCGGCGGAAGTCGGACTCGACGCCGAGGAACCCGTTGAACGCGATGTGCACGTGGCAGTCGAACAGGCCGGGGATCAGGTAGCGGCCGCTGCCGTCGACGATCCGCGCGGCAGCCGGTGGTTGTCCGTCGGCGCCCGCGGTCGGCACGATCCGGGTGATCCGCCCGTCGGCCACCCACACATCGCGGGCCGGCCGGTGGACGCCCGCCTCGACATCGACCACGGTGACGCCGCGTACGACCAGGTCGGCGGGGTGGTCGGCGGCCGTCATCGGGCCGGCCCATGTTCGTGCAGGTAGGCGTAGATCGCTTGAGCCATCCGGAAGTCGTCCTCCGTGTCGATGTCCACCGGCTGGTTGGCCGCGTGGAACCAGTACGGGTTCGCGCCGATCGGGCCGAGCGTGGTGGCGGTGGAGCGGCGCAGGATCGAGAGGGTGAATCCGAGCTGGTAGTGCATCGGCAGGGTCTGCGACGGCCGGTGCCAGGGGCCGAAGCCGAAGCCCATCGGCCGGTGGTCGTGGTCGAGCAGGTACATCTGGCGGGGGTAGACCACCACGAGGGAGTCGTTGCGGTCCCGGGCCTCCTGCCACAGTGCGAGGCATTCGGCGTACTGGTCGAAGAGCGGATCGGTGACGTGGCACCACATGATGTCGTCGTCGCCGGGGGTGTCCCGGCAGATCTGGCTCACCACGGAGGCGTACGGCGTCTCGTTGCGGGCCAGCTCCGGTGCCCGGGACAGGAAGTTGATGCCCAGCCGCTTCGCGTGTTCGGCGCAGGCGGGCTCCTCGCTGCTGACGTAGATCTGTTCGGCGGGCAGCACCGTCAGCAGCTGGCCGACCTTGATGTCGAGCAGGGACCGGGTGCCGTGGAAGGGGCGGAAGTTCTTGTCCGGCACCCGGGTCGACGACGCCTTGGCCGGGATCACCGCCCGGATCGTGGGGGTCACGGCGTCGCCTCCGCCGTTACCGCTTCGGCGCCGGCCGCCGCCTCGGTGATGATCCGCCGGTACGACTCGGCGTGATCGCAGCCGGCGACCTGCCCGTTGCCGCTGAGCCGGTTCACCACCCAGGCGAGCGCGACGGCGGGATCGACGTCGTCGGCGAACTGGCTCTTGTGCCGTTGGATGGCCTCCAGCTTGCGGGCCAGGTAGGGCGACACGTCGACGTGGAAGTCGGTGTGTTCGTGTCCGGGCACCCACACCTCCTGGACCTTGTGCGGGGCCAGCCCCTCGCTCAGCAGTTCCGGATAGGCGCGCGGGTTGCGGGCGTCGGGGTAGACGGCCGACAGGGCGGCCTCGCCGGTGGCCAGGTGGTCGGGATGCGACGCGCCGATCGGGAAGACCAGGGAGCGCAGCGGCTGGTGGGTCAGCACCAGCTCGGGCCGGTGGCGGCGGATCTCCCGGGTGAGCGCGCGACGCAACGCCACGTCGGCGGCCAGCGAGCCGTCCCGCAGCCCCAGGAAGACGACCTCGGCGACGCCGAGCAGGTCGGCCGCGTCCTGCTGCTCCGCGTACCGTCGCCGGGTCAGGTCGGCGTCTGATATGGACGGATCCTCGCCGCCCTGCGAACCGTCGGTGCAGACGACGTACACCACCTCGGTGCCCGCGTCGGCGAGCCGGGCGACGGTGCCGCCGAAGCTGTATTCGGCGTCGTCCGGATGCGCGGTGATGACCATGGCGCGACCGAAGTCGCGGGGCAGTGGTAGCAGGATCGTCTCCTTTCTCCGCGGGTGGCTGCCGCGACCCGCTTCCCTTCGGCGTACGACGGCCGGACCGGCTAGTGCACGCGCGTGTCCGGCCGTCCCTGCCCGGCGAGGCGGACGAGGTCGTCGATGCTGCCGTCACCGAGCAGGTCGCCGAGCTCGACGGTCAGGTCGACGCCGCTGCTCAGACGGGTCGTGAGCGCCAGCGCCAGGGCGGAGGTCCCGCCCGCGTCGAGGAACGACAGTCCGGGATCGGGGTCGTCGATCTGCATCACCTCGCGCCAGATCTCCGCGATCCGCTCGTGCAGCGGATCGCCGGCAGCCGTGGAGGCCGGCGCCGCCACGGCCGGCGAGGCGTCCATCAGATCGGCGCGGACCCGCCGCCGGTCGACCTTGCCGGGGCCGAGGGTGGGGATGCGGGGTACGACCACCACCCGCTGCGGGACGAGATGGACCGGGGCGTTGTCGCGTACGTACCGGACCAGGTCCGCCGGCCGCGTCGTGGCACCGGGGCGCAGCACCACCGCGGCGGCCGGCACCGCGCCGAGGATCTCGTCGGGCAGTCCGGTGACGCAGACGTCGCCGACGTCCGGGTGGGTGGCGAGGAGCTTCTCGACGTCGCCGGGGAAGACGTTCTCCCCGCCGCAGACGAACATGTCGTCCATCCGGCCGACGAAGTGCAACCAACCCCCGGCGTCCACCCGGAAGATGTCGCGGGTCCGCAGCCAGCCGTCGACGTACCGCTCACGCATGGTGGCCTCGTCGAGGATGGTGCCCTCGGAGATGAGGTCGCTCCTGATCCAGAGCTCTCCCTCGGTGGTCGGCTCCCCCGACTCGTCGAGGACCCGGGCCTCCACGCCGGCCCACGGCCGGCCGCAACTGTCCGGCGGCTGCTTCTCCCCGGGCGGCTGGCCGAGACAGGGCGCGCACTCGGTGAGGGCGTAGATGTTCAGGATCTCGGCGGTCGGCACGGCCTCCTGGAGCCGGCGCAGCATGCCCGGCGTCGAGGGGCCGCTGCCCACCCGGATCGAGCGCAGCGCGCTGAGGTCCAGCGCCCGCAGCAGGTCCCGTTCCCGCAGCAGGGCGGCGGCCTGCGAGGGCGTGAAGACGACGGTGGCACAGCGGTGCAGGGCGAGTTTGACCAGGATCTTCGCCGGGTGGAAGGAGTCGGCGATCACGCCGGTCCAGCCGCGCAGCAGCCCCAGCATGACGCCGGCGTTCAGGCCGGAGGTGTGGAAGAGCGAGGTGGCGACCAGGTAGCGACCCTCGGCCTCCGTGGCGGCCCCGGCGGACGCGGTGTAGCCGCCGCTGCGGTAGCGGGTCAGCAGCCGGAAGTGCTCGTGGGTCTTGAAGATCATCTTGGGGCGGCCGGTGCTGCCCGAGGTCAGGAAGGCGACCGCCGGGAAGCGGTCCGGGACCTCCGACGGCAGGTCGGTCACGGGCGCGTCGAGCAGTTCGGCGAAGTGCGGCGGTCCCCCGCCGTCGACGGTGAAGGTGTGTGCCGGCATCCGGCGTACGGCCGCCGCGGTGACGCCGCCGTCGCCCCCGTCGACCACCGCGGCCACGCAGCCGGCGTCGGCCAGGATCGCCTCCGCGGCCGGCGTGGGCAGCCCCGGGTCGCAGAGCACGGCGGTGAGTCCGGCCCGGACGGTCCCGTAGATCGCCTGCAACAGCGCGGGGCCCGGACGGGCCGAGATCAGCACCCGGTCGCCCGCGGCGAACCCGCGCGCCACCAGCCCGGACGCGACCCGGTGCACGTCGGCGTCGAACTGGGCGTAGGTCACCACCCGGTCGGCCCCGTCGCCGTCGAACACGAACGCCGCACGGTCGGGGGTCGCCTCGACATGGTCGCGGAAGAGAAGCACACCGTTCGTCTGCAATCGCACTCCCCTGGTGATGGACCACGCACGGCTCGTCCCGGTGCACGCCGGCGGAGTGCCGGTGATCATATCGCGAACTTCGATGCCTGCGGGAGCGCGCCCACGGGCCGGTTCCGGGACCGTCGGGACCGGTCGCCCACCGCCCATCATCGCCGGTGACCTGCCCGTCATCCACCGTGGACTCCATCGATCGGATGTGCAAGACTTCCGCCATGCCAGCCTCTCCGACCGGCCGGAAAGCTCGGCGACCATCGACGGCGACCACCATGGAGACGGCGACCACCATGGACGCCCGATGCGGGTAGCCGAGCACATCGTCCGGAAGCTGGTCGACGAGGGGGTCGAGGTCCTCTTCACGGTGCCGGGCGAGCAGATGGACGCCCTCTTCGGCGCCCTGGCGAAGACCGACATCCGGGTCGTCCACACCCGACACGAGCAGGGCGCGGCCTTCATGGCGTACGGCTACGCCCGCGCCACCCGCAAGATCGGCGTCTACACCGTCATCTCCGGACCCGGGGTGCTCAACTCCACCGCCGCGCTCGCCACCGCGTACGCCGGCGACGCCCGCGTCCTGTGCCTGGCGAGCGAGATCCCCACACCGCTGCTCGGACGCGGCTACGGCGTCCCGCACGAGGTCCCCGACCAGCTCGGGATCCTGCGCCGGCTGACCGGCTGGGCCGACCGCGTCGGCACGCCGGACCAGATCGACACCGTGCTCGGCGAGGCCTTCCACCGGCTGCGCTGGTCCCGTCCCCGCCCGGTGGCGGTCGAGGTGCCGACCGACATCTGGGGCGCCGAGGCCGTCGACCCGCACGGCTGGACCGATCCGGCCGTCGACCAGCGCCCGGACCCCGCCGCCGTCGAGGCCGCCGCCGCCGTGCTCGCCTCGGCCGAGGCACCGCTGATCATGGTGGGTAGCGGCGCCCGCGGTGCCGCCGCCGAGATCCGGCAGCTCGCCGAGCGTCTCGGCTGCCCGGTGACGGCGGACATGGGCGGCCGGGGCATCGTCAGCGACCGCCACGAACTGGCGGTGACGCTGCCCGTCGCCCACCGGCTGTGGGCCGAGACCGACGTCGTCCTGGCCATCGGGACGCGGCTGATGCGTCCGCAGGTCGAGTGGGGCCTGGACGACCGGCTGAAGATCGTCCGGGTCGACCTCGACCAGACCGAGATCGACCGGGTACGGCCCCCGCCGTGCCGATCGTCGCCGACGCGACCCTGACCGTACGCGCCCTGCTCGACCGGGTCGGCGAGCCGGCCCGGCGGGAGGGCTGGCTGGCCCGGGTGAAGCAGGCCCGCGACGACGTCGAGGTCGACGTGGCACGACTGGTTCCCCAGGTCGACCTGCTGCGCGCGATGCGGGCCGCGCTGCCGGACGACGGTTTCTTCGTCGACGAACTCACCCAGGTCGGCTACGTCTCCCGGTTCGCCTTCCCGATCTACGCGCACTCGACGTACGTGCCGGTCACCTACCAGGGCGCGCTCGGATCCGGCTTCGCGACCGCGCTCGGGGTCCAGGCGGCGAACCCCGGTCGCCCCGTCCTGTCGATCTCCGGCGACGGCGGTTTCCTCTACACCGCCGTCGAACTGTCGACCGCGGTGCAGCAGCGGCTGCCGGTCGTCGCGGTCGTCTTCAACGACCGCTCGTACGCCAACGTCAGCCGCTCGCAGCTACGCAGCCTCGGCACGACGGTCGGCACCGACCTGCACAACCCTGACTTCCCCGCGTTCGCGCGGGCGTTCGGCGCCCACGGCGTACGGGTGGACACGCCCGACGACCTGGCGGCCGAGATCGCCACCGCGTTCGAGCGACCGGACGTTCCGACGGTGATCGAGGTGCCGGTCGGCGACATGCCCAGTCCGTGGCCGTTGATCCGTCTGCCCCGGGTCAGGTGAGCGCCGCACCCGCACCGGCCGGGAGGCCGTCCGTCCCACGCCGTTTCCGAGGAGTCCGACATGGTCCAGGCCACGCCACACACCCTGCCGTTCCGTCCGGCGTTGGCGCACATGCGCAGCCAACGGATCGTCGAGGTCGCCAAGGTCACCGCGAGCCACCCCGGTGCCATCAGCCTCTGCTTCGGTGAGACGGACCTGCCTACCGCGACGGTCGTCCGGGAGGCCGCCGAGCAGGCCATGCGCGAGGGCCGGACCACCTACGCCGACCGGCGCGGCGTCGCACCGCTGCGGGCGGCGATCCAGGAATACCACCACCGCACGCACGGCCTGGACATCGACCTGGACCGGATCTCGGCGACCTCGTCGGGCATGACCTCGATCATGATCGCCCTGCAGTGCCTCGTCGAACCCGGCGACAACGTGGTCGTGGTGGCACCGGTCTGGCCCAACATCGTCATCGCGATCGAGGCGCTGGGGGCCGAGGTCCGGTTCGTCCAGCTCGACGCCGAGGACGAGCGGTGGTCGCTGGACCTGGGCGGGGTCGACGCCTCCTGCGACGAGCGGACCCGGGCGATCTTCGTGGCCTCGCCGGGCAACCCGACCGGCTGGACGATGACCTCGGACGAGCAGCGCGAACTGCTCGACCTGGCCCGGCGGCGCAACACGTGGGTCATCTCCGACGAGGTCTACAACCGCCTGGTGTACGACGGCTCGTTCGCCGCCCCCTCTTTCCTCGAGGTGGCCCGCGACGACGACGCCGTCTTCGTGGTGCAGAGCTTCTCCAAGACGTGGGCGATGACCGGCTGGCGGCTGGGCTGGCTGGTGCATCCGGCGGCGCTCGCGCACCAGGTGGGCAACCTGAGCGCGATCAACAGCACCGGGTCGGCCACCTTCGTGCAGCACGCCGGTGTCGCCGCGATCCGGCAGGGCGAGCCGTTCGTCGACGAGCTGCTGGGCCGCTGCCTGCACGGCCGGAACATGGTCGCCGACGCCCTCGGCCGGATCGCGCGGGTCTCGGCCCCCTCGGTGCCCGCCTCCTTCTACGCCTTCTTCCGCGTCGAAGGGGTCGAGGACGACCTCGCGTACGCCAAGGAACTGGTGGCCCGGGCCGGCGTCGGCCTGGCGCCGGGCTCGGCGTTCGGCCCCGGCAACGAGGGCTGGTTCCGGATCTGCTTCGCCCAGGATCCGCAGCGCCTCGCCACGGCACTGGACCGGCTCGTCACCGCCATCTGACCGCCGCCGGGCGCCGCCTGCTGGTGGCGCCCGACGGGGATCGGCCGGCCCGGACCCGGCGACGCCCTACGCGGCGGCGAGCCGCTCGGTCAGCTCGTCCAGGGTCGCGGCCAGCCCGGCCGACACCCGGGTCAGCGGCAGCCGGCACTCCGGGGAGCGCAGCAGGCCCTGCCGCCACAGGCAGTACTTCAGCGGCATCGGGTTGGACTCGCCGAACAGCGACGGGATCATCGGGCTGATGGTGCGCCAGGCGGTCCGGGCCCGTACCAGTTCCTGCTTCGCGACGGCGTCGGCGACCTCGACGAACGTCCGGGTCGCCAGGTGCGCGGAGGCGAGGATCCCGCCGGCGGCGCCGTTGGCCAGGCTGGTGAAGAACATCGGGTCCTCGCCGGTGAGCACCGACAGCTCCGACGGCGCCCGGTGCAGCAGGTCGAGGCTCTGCATGAGGTTGCCGGTGGAGTCCTTGACCGCGCGTACGTTCGGCGCGGCCGCCGCGATCTCGAACAGCGCGTCGTTGGAGAGGTTGACCCCGGTCCGGTACGGGACGTTGTAGACGATGACCGGGCGGTCGGTCTCGCCGGCGACGACGCGGTAGTGCTCGACCAGGCCGTCCTGCGGGGGCCGGTTGTAGTACGGCGTGACCACCAGGTATCCGGCGACGTCCAGCGACTCGTACGACGCGATGCCGGCGGCGACGTGACGGGTCGAGTTCCCGCCGACCCCCACGTACACCGGGAGCGCACCGGCGACCGCCTGGAGGGTTTCGGTGACGACCGCCCGCTGCTCGTCGGCCTCGACGGTCGGGGTCTCACCGGTGGTGCCCATCATGATCAGGCCGGCCAGCCCGAAACCCGAGTAGTGCTCGACCAGTCGCCGCAGCGACTCCAGGTCGACCGCACCTTCGTAGAACGGCGTCACCAGCGGCAGGTACACGCCTTCCAACTTCGTCATCGATCAACCCTCGCTCTTGATCTCGGTTGCCGGATCAGCCGGCGACTTCAACGTCTATCAATGCCCAGGAGTTGGGCCCCGTAGCCGAAAGAGCGAGCCTGGCACCCGGCTCGAACGCGCCGGCCCTGAAGAACAGGGCGCAGTTTACCAACAGGTCGGCGGCGAAGCCGTGTCCATATTCGCCCACCGGGCCGGGCAGCAGCTGCGCCGCCGCGAACCCCGCGGCGCCGGCCAGGAACCGCTGCGACGAGAGTCGGTAGTTGTTGAACAGCGCATGGGTGTAGTCCCGGGGGCCGAGCCCGGACACGTCCTTCAGCCCGGCGGCGGCGGACCGGCCGAGCAGGACCGTACGGCGCTGCCCGGCGGGGCTCACGTCGGCGGCGCCGCCCTGCGCGTCGGCGCGTACGGCGACGCCGTGCACCCGCAGCGCCGGCCCGGCGGCGGGCGCCTCCCGGGTGGCCAGCACGGCGGCGGCGCCGTCGCTGAGCACCGACAGCGGGCCGGTCATCATCCGGGGCCGGCCGCGGGCCTGGTCGGCGGTGACGAGCAGGGCCGAGCCGGCCCGATGCCGGCTCAGCAGGGCGTCGGCGACCTGCACCAGCAGCCCCAGGTTGCCGCAGCCGTGGCCGGCCAGGTTCAGCACGACCGCGCCCGGCACCCCCAACGCGACGGCCAGGTCGGCGTTGGTGGCCAGCGCGGTCTCACCCTGTTGCGGCGTCTCGGTGGCGTAGAGGACGAAATCGGGGGTGACCCCGGCGGCGGCCAGGGTCTTCGCCCCGACGTCGCACGCCATCTCCAGGGACGACGCGGTCGTCTCCCGATAGCTGCCGAGCCCGTCGCGGGTCAGCAGCTCGTCGTCGCACCCGGGCTCGCCGAGCCCCGCGAGGGGGCGCGGGCCGCCGTGGACGTACGAGATCGAGGACAGATGGATGTGTGCCACGGGCACCTTCCTTCCAGTTGGCGGCCACGCCCGGTGGTGCGGTCAGTCCACCACCGGAACGTGCTCGCGCCGCAGCTCGATCCGGGACGCGGAGACGACCCGCCCGCCGGCGACCACGACCTCGGTCGGCACCGGGTGGCTGAGGAAACCGAGCAGGCTCGCACTCAGCCCGTACGCGCCGACGTTCGGGATGGCCAGCACGTCGCCCGGCGAGATCCCCGGCAGGGCGAGCCCGTGCCCGAGCATGTCGAGCGGGGTGCACAGCGGCCCGGCCAGGTCGACACCGACGTCGTCGGCCTCCTTCGCGACCGCCTGCACGGGCTGTGCGGAGGTCGGCAGCAGCCGGCGCAGGCCGGACAGGCCGCCCAGGTGGTTGATCCCGGCGTCGAGGACGGCGAACCGGCGCCCGTGGCTCTCCTTGACGTCGAGCACCGTCGTCAGCAGGGTGCCGGACGTCCCGACCAGGTAGCGCCCCGTCTCGACCGCGAGCCGCGGACCGCCGTCGCGCCAGCCGGCGACCCGCTCGTCGAGTTCGGCGGTGAGGGCGTCGGCGAGCTTGGGATAGCCGACCGGCGGCCCCGGGCGGGCGTACGGGGCGGCGAAGCCGCCGCCGATGTCGAGCACTTCCAGGGGCAGCCCCCGCTCCCGCAGCCAGGCGGCGGTGCGGATGCTGCCGCACAGTTCGGCGACGAGGGCGTCCTCGGTCGCCGCGTTGGTGATCGGGAAGAAGTGCGCGCCCCGGACCGTCACCGCGTGGCACCGCGCCGCCGTGTCGAGCAGTGCCGGCACGTCGGCGAGATCGACGCCGAACTGGCTGGCCGTACCGGTCATCCGCAGCCCGGACCCGCCCGCCGCGGCCCCGTTGACCCGGACCAGGCAGTCGACCGCGACGCCGCGTCCGGCGGCAACGGTGTCGAGGCGCCGCAGGTCGGTGCCGGACTCCACGGAGAAGAACCGAACGCCCCGGTCGAGGCAGTGGCCGAGCGCGTCGGTCGTCTTGCCCGGCCCGGTGTAGAGGCAGTGCGCGGGGTCGGCGCCGGCGGCGAGGGCGACATCGAGTTCACCGGACGAGGTGATCTCGGTGTGGCAGCCCGCCGTCACCAGCGCCGCCACGAGCGCCGGGAGGGGGTTCGCCTTCAGCGAGTAGTAGACGCGGGTGCCGGTGGGCAGGCTGGACCGCAGCTCCCGCAGCGACCGCGCGACCTCGTCCAGGTCGTACACGTACGCCGGGGTGCCGAACCGGCGGGCGAGGGCGACGTGGTCGGGCACCGGGGCCGCGGCCGGATCCGCGGGGCCGTCGGGCCGGTCGCCGGTCGGGGTCATGCCGGCAGCTCCTCGAACCGCCGCCGCAGGGCGGCCCGGTCGATCTTGCCGTTGCCGGTGACCGGCATCCGCTCCACAGGGTGGCAGGAGTCCGGTCGGCGGGCGGGATCCAGCCACTGCGCGAGCTGGCGCAGGACGTCGTCGGCGGTGACCGGGCCGGTGACGTAGACGGCGAGGTGGTCGCCGTCGGCGCGGTGGACCGCCGCGCACTGGCTGACGCCGGGGATCCGGCTGACCGCCGACTCGATCTCGATGAGGCTGACCCGCAGGCCCCGCCGCTTGACGATGTCGTCCCGCCGGCCGGTGAAGTACAGGTAGCCGTCCGCGTCGACGTAGCCGTAGTCACCGGTGTGCAGCCGGCGTTCGCCGGTGCGGGGATCGGCGCGGAACCGGGCGGCCGTCAGCTCGGGCGCCTGCCAGTAGCCGGTCATCACGTGCGGGCCACGGACCACGATCTCGCCGACCTCCCCGGTCGGGGCCGGCGTTCCGGCCTCGGTCAGGATCTCCACCCGGGTGCCGGGCAGCGGCCGGCCGACCGAGTTCGGCCGGGTCAGGTCGCCGTCCGGCTCCAGGATGGACACCCGCTTGCACTCGGTGATGCCGAACATCAGGCAGATCGCCGCGCCCGGGAACGCGCGCCGCAGCCGGTCGACGGTCTGCGCCGACATCGCCGCGCCGGTGTTGGTGAACAACCGGATCCGGCTCGGTGGCGGGCCGTCCGCCGTTTCGGGCCGGACCCGTTCGGCCAGCGCGGTGAGGGTGGCGGCGACCGACGGCACCAGCGGCACGACGGTGGCTCCGGCGGCCCGGATCTGCCGGTCCAGGGTGAGGTCCGGGCCCGAGTCGCTGAAGACCACCTCCGCCGTGCTCACCGCCGCCAGGAACACCTGGTAGAGGCCGTAGTCGAAGGACAGCGGCAGCCGGACGAAGACGACGTCGTCGCCGCGGTAGCCGAGCCGTTCGGCGATGGCCAGGGTCGCGAAGTGGACCTGCGCGTGGCTGGACGTCACCGCCTTGGGCCGGGACGTGCTGCCGGAGGTGTAGATCATGAGGCAGAGGTCGGTGGGAACGGCATCCGGCTCCGGGACGTCGTCGCCGACCCCGTCCAGCCCCGCCCACAGTTCGGTCACGCCGATCGCGGCGCGGTCACCGACGCTCGCCCAGCCGTCGGTGTCGCCGTCCTCCAGCACCACCACCGCCGGGTCGGCGTCGGCGACCAGGTCCGCCAGCAGGAACGGCTTGAGGTCGCGGTGCACCGGTACGGCGACCGCGCCGGCCCGCGACGTCCCGAACACCATCGCCACCTGCTCACGCCGGTTCGCCGTACGCAGCAGCACCCGGTCGCCGGGTCGTACGCCCCGCTGCCGCAGCCAGCGGGCGAACCGCCGGCTGTGGTCGGCCAGTTCGGCGTACGACCAACCGCCCCGCTCGTCGCGTACGGCGGGAGCGTCGGGGCGCCGCCGCGCGGCATCGTCCAGCATGGCGTGCAGGCGTACGGACCACGGAGCCCCGTGCCGCGTCGGCTCACCCATACTGGGCCATCAGCTCGATCATCAGGTCGACGAAGTCCTGGTGGTGTTCGACCCGGGTCTGGTGGCCGCCCTGGAGACAGTGGGTGCTCACGCTGCCGACCTCCTTGGCGTATTCCTCGACGTACTGCCAGGGGGTCAGCAGGTCGGCCGAGGAGCCGACCAGGTGGACCGGGCAGCGGTAGGAGTCCGGCCCGTCGCGGTCGAGCCGGAAGAAGTCCTCGAGCGCGCCGATCAACGCCAGTACGGCTTCGGGGCGCCGCCCGTACTGGCCGGCGAACGCCTTGCGGGTCACGTCGAAGTGCCGGGTGTGCCGGCAGACGAAGTCCGGGGAGAAGATCTGCAGCAGCACCGTCCGGACGAACAGGTCGGTCTCGCCCTTGCCCAGCAGTTCGCGCCAGGTGGCCAGCCGGCGCAGCTGGTATTCGGCGAGCCGGTGCGAGGCCACCCCGCCGAGGATGATCGCCCGGAAGTCGACGCCCATCTCCAGGTGCAGGTAGCGGCAGACGTTGCCGCCGAAGGAGTAGCCGTGCACCACGCAGTCGGCGGGGTCGACCCCGATCCGGTCGAGGTAGGCCGCGGTGTACCGCGCGTAGTGGGCGATGGTGTCCATGCCCGTGTCGGTCGGCGAGGAGCCCTGGTTGGGGAACTCGAAGGTCAGCGTCCGGCAGTGCCGGGAGAGCTGGGCGACCGTGGGGTCCCAGCTGTCCCGGGACTGGAAATGCCCATTGATCAACAACAGCGGGGTGCCCGCGCCGCGCTCCTGGTGCCGAAGGGTCGTCAGATCCATCAGCTCGTCGCCCGCAGCCGGGTCAGGACCGCCCACAGCCGCTCGGCGCTGGCGAAGGTCTCGAAGTTCATCTCACTGTCCGGGAACGAGACCTCGTAGACGGACTCCAGGTCGATCAGCAGCCCCACCATCTCCAGCGAGTCGAGACCCAACTCCACCAGGCTCGCGTCGGGCGCCAGCGGCTCACCCGCCGGCAGCAGCTTCAGGTGCTTGCGAAGCACCGTGATGAAGGTGTCGTCCCACGCCCGCTGCGCCATCGCTTCTCCCTGGTCGCCTTCGCCCACCGGTCGCCGACCGGGCGGTTCACCCGGTGGCCCGCGATTCACCCTATGCCCCGCGGTGATTGACATCGATCGGCTGGTTGAGCAGGATCGTGATGCCACAAGGACCATTGCGGATCACGACTAGCATGCCACAGTGGAATCGATCGGCGTTGACCCGGAGCGACGTTCCGGGCCCGGTCCAGCCATCGAAGGAAGGCCGCACGTGCAGACGACTGGAGACCCGGCGGCGCCGGCGGACACCGGCGACGACCAGGGATCCGGACCGGACGTCGACGGCTGGCCACCGGAGTTCGCCGACGCGGTCGTCTCGATGCTGCCGGAGACCCCGGGCGGTCACCACATATCGCCGGACAGCGATCTCGCCGCGCTCGGCCTGGACAGTCTCGGCCGGACCGGGCTGGTCCTGCTGCTCCAGGACGAGTGGGACGTCGAGTTCCCCGACGAGGTGCTGGTCGGCAAGAACTTCGAGACGCCGGCGACGCTGTGGGCGGCGGTGTCACCCTTCCTTCCGCCGGACCGCTGACTTCGTGCGTCAGGAGCTGGGGCAGGCACTGTGCCGGGACGGCTACCTGCTGCCCACCGCCGTCGCCGGGGTCTACGGCCGGGACGGGCGTTTCGAGCACCTGGTCGGCGCGGTCGGCGCGGCCGTCTCCGTGATGGCGGCCGAGGTCGACGCGACGGTGGTCCGCTATCCGCCGGCCGTCGCCGCCGACGAACTGCACCGGGTCGGTTACCTGCGCTCGTTCCCGCACCTGGCGGGCGCGATCAGCGTCTGCGCGGACACCACGGGCCGGGAGACGGCGATCGCGGCCCGCCTGCACCGCGGCGGGGCGTGGGAGGAGCTGCTGCGCCCGTCGGACCTGGCCCCGTGCCCGGCCGCCTGCTACCCGCTGTATCCGCACCTGGCCGGCCGTGCCGTCGGCGGCGGGAAGCGGTACGACACGATGGGCTACTGCTTCCGCCGGGAACCCAGCGACGATCCCTTCCGGATGCAGCTGTTCCGGATGCACGAGATCGTCTGCGTCGGTGACCGTACGACGGTCGACGCGTTCCTGGCGCGGGCGCACGACTTCGCCGCGCGGCTGTTCACCGACTTCGGCCTCGCCGCCACCCGGGCCGCCGCCACCGACCCGTTCTTCGGCTCCGGTGGTCGGATGCTCGCCCGCGAACAACTCGACCGTGACCTCAAGCAGGAATACGTCTGCCCGACCCCTGACGGCGGCGTCGCGCTGGCGTCGGTGAACGACCACGAGACCCACTTCACCCGCCCGTACGGGATCATCGGCGGCGACGGGGCACCCGCCGTCTCGGCGTGCGTGGGCTTCGGCCTGGAGCGGGTCGTGCTGGCCGCGTTCCTGCAGCACGGCCCGGATCCGGCGGACTGGCCCGGCGGCACGCAGCGGGCGTTCGGCCTCCCGACAGGCTGACGGCCGAGGAGATGTGGAGGACGTGTGACAGGTGAGCCGGCAGCCGGCGAGCCCGCCCGGCAGGCGCTGCTGCCGGCACGCCGGGCGGCGGAGGTACTTCGCCACCATGCCGACGACGTCGACCGGCGTGGACGGTTCCCGCACGAGTCGGTGGCGGCGTTGCGGAACGAGCGGCTGCTCGCCGCGCTGATCCCCCAGGAACTCGGCGGCGGCGGACTGACCGTCGCCGAGATCGCCGACGTCTGCACGGTCCTGGGCAGGGCCTGCGCGTCGACGGCGATGATCTACGCGATGCACCAGATCCAGATCGCCTGTCTGGTCGCCCACGGCGAGGAGGACGCCCACCGGTTCCTGCGTCGCGCCGCGGACGGGCAACTGCTCGTCGCGTCGGGCACCTCCGAGCACGGCCACGGCGGCGACATCCGCTCCAGCACCGCCGCGGTCGAGCCCGACGGCGGCTTCGTACGGCTGCGCAAGGACGTCGGCACCATGTCGTACGGGGAGCAGGCGGACGCCCTGCTGCTGACCGCCCGCCGCTCCCCCGACGCGGCCGCCACCGACCAGGTCCTCGTCCTGCTGCCCCGTCGCGAGCCGGCCGCCGGCGAGTGGACGGAGGTCGAGGTCACCCGGCCGTGGAACGCGCTCGGCCTGCGCGGCACGGCCAGCGTCGGCGCCACCGTCGACGCCCGGGCGGCGGCGGGCAGCGTCCTGCGGACCGGTTTCGCGGAGATCCTCGCGCAGACCATGTTTCCGGTCAGCCACGTGCTGTGGTCCGCGGTGTGGCTGGGCATCGCCGCCGACGCGCTGGAGACCGCCGGCCGACACCTGCGGCGGGCCGGCCGGGGGCCCCGGGCGGCGCTGCCGCGCGGCTACGCCGAGCAGGTGGCGGCCTTCTACGAACTCGACGGGTTCTGCCGGCGGCAGGCGGCGGCGGTGTCGGTCCGGCCGGGTACGGCGGCCGGTCCGGCCGCCGAGCTCCGCGGCGCCGTCGAACTGAACAGTCTCAAGGTGCGGGTGTCGCGTGGGGTCGTCGACATCGTCGTCGGCGCGATGTCGGCGGTGGGGCTGGACGCCTACCTGTTGGACACCGACGTCGCCCTCGGCCGGCAGCTGCGGGACGCGCTGAGCGCGCCGCTGATGATCCGCAACGACCGGCTGATGGACAACGTCGGCAGCTCCCTCGCCGTCCTGAAGACCCTGTTCTGACTGGCTTCGTTCCTTGGGCGGGACTCCACCCCAGCCACTTGTCACGAAGGGCGCGGGGGCTGCGGCCGGTCGACGCACCGTCGGAGCGGCCCCGCCGGTCAACCCCGGGTACGGAACTCGAGGCCGTCGAACGTCTCCGCCGTACGCCACTGCTTGATGAAGCGGAAGAACGCCTGGGCACCCTGCGGGTAACCGACGAAGAACGCCCGTCGGGGGCCGGAGTCCTGGCCCTCGTTGTTGTAGGAGCCCGGGGTGCAGTCGGCGGCACCGACGTTGCTCGTCGACCCCAGCAGCAGTTCCATCCAGGCGTCCTCGGCCTCGCGGGTCACCTCGACCTCGTCGTGGCCGTGCGCGATGGCGTGGCGGACGATGCCGGTGATGGTCGTACCCGACTCGGTCAGGTTGTGCGGGATGTTGGCGATCAGGCGGGCGCCGTGCGACGGCTGCACGAAGAACGCGTTGGGGAAGCCGTGCACGTGGATGCCGTGCAGGGTGCGCATGCCCTCGCCCCAGTGGTCCGACAGGCGCCCGTACCGGCCGGTCACGTCGAAGCCGCCGCGCTCGGTGAACGGCGTGCTGACCTCGAACCCGGTCGCGTACACGATGCAGTCGACCGGGTGTTCGACACCGCCCGCGACGATCCCGGTGGCGGTGATGCGCTCGACGCCCCGGCCGTCGGTGTCGACCAGGTGGGTGTTCGGGTTGTTGAACGACTGGAGGTATTCGTCGGAGAAGCACGGCCGCTTGCACAGCTGCCGGTACCACGCCTTGAGGCGCTGCGCCGTCGCCTGGTCCTGGACGATCTCATCCACCCGGTCGCGGATCTCCGCCATCTTCTCGAAGTCCGCGTCCTCGTACGCGGCGTTGATGCCGTCGCGGGTCAGCTGTGTGCGGGGCAGTTTGCGAATCCGGTCCCGGGCCCGGCGGGCGAGGTCGGTCCAGGCGTCCTGCACCAGGTCCTCGCGCGCCGAGCCGGTCTGGTTGGCGGTGAAGTTCTCCAGCCAACGCTGCTGCCAGCCCGGGGTGGCGATCTCGGCGAACCAGGCCGGATCGGTCGGCTGGTTGCCGCGCACGTCGACCGAGGACGGCGTCCGCTGGAAGACGAGGAGTTCGGCGGCGGCCCGGGACAGCGGCGGTACGCACTGCACCGCGGTGGCGCCGGTGCCGATGACGGCGACGCGTTTGCCGCCCAACCGGTCCATGGGCGCGCCGAGCGGGTCGCCGCCGGTGTACTCGTAGTCCCAGCGGCTGGTGTGGAAGCTGTGTCCGGCGAAGGTCTCCAGGCCGGGGATGCGTGGGATCTTCGGTACGTGGAGCGGGCCGGTCCCCAGTGCCACGAACTGGGCGGTGAACTCGTCGCCGCGGTCGGTGCGCACGATCCACCGCGACCGGTCGCCGTCCCACTCCAGGTCGGTCACCTGGGTGTGGAAGAGCGCGTCGGCGTACAGGTCGTAGTGCTTGCCGATGCGCCGGCAGTGCTCCAGGATCTCCGGCCCGTGCGCGTACTTCTCCGACGGCATGTGCCCGGTCTCTTCGAGCAGTGGCATGTAGACGAACGACGCGGTGTCGCACTGCACGCCCGGGTAGCGGTTCCAGTACCAGGCGCCGCCGAAGTCGCCGCCCTTCTCGACGATGCGGACCGAGTCGACACCGGCCTGCTTGAGCTGGGCGCAGGTGGTCAGGCCGGCGAAGCCGCCGCCGATGAAGGCGACGGTGACGTGGTCGTGTTTGGCCGGGCGTTCGGTGACCGGGGTGAACGGGTCCGGCCGGCCGTCGTCCCACCGGCGGTACTGCAGCGGCCCGTCGGGCCGCAGCCGCTTGTCACGCTCCAGCGCGTACCTGCGCTTCAGCGCTTCCTTGTCGGTCATCGGTCGTTCCCCTGTCGACATGAGACATCCAGCCGGAGTCGTGGCGGTCGTGGCGGTCCCGGAACGCGGGCCTCAGACCAGTTCCTCGACATCGATCCCGCGCCAGGCATCATTCCAGGCGTGGTAGCCGTAGCGGATCTCCGCGGCCCTGGCCCGGACCTGTTCCTCGACGGCGTTCTGCCGGCCGCCGTTGCGCAGCACCTGCGACACCAGCCCGGCGACCTCCGCGATCACCGGCCCGTCCATGCCGAGGGTGGTGACCGCCGCCGTGCCGAAGCGCAGTCCGCTGGGACGGCGGGGGCCGCCCGGATCGTTGGGGATCTGGTTGCCGTTGCTCAGGATGCCGGCCGACGCCAGCCACTGCGCCGCGACGTCGCCGGTCACACCGAGCGGCCGTACGTCGGCCAGGCAGGCATGGTTCTCGGTCCCGTCGGTGACCAGGTCGAAGCCCCACAGCATGAGGTTGTCGGCCAGGCAGCGGCTGTTCTCCACGACCTGTCCGGTGTAGACCCGGAACGACTCGGTCAGCGCCTCGCCGAGCGCCGCGGCGATGCCGGACAGGATCCGCACGTTCGTCCCGCCCTGACAGATGGGATAGACGGCCCGGTCGACCCGGTCGGCCAGTTCGGCGGTGCACAGGATGAGGCCGGCGCGCGGGCCGCGCAGGGTCTTGTAGGTGGCGGCGGTCATGATGTCGACGTGCCGGGCCGGGCTGGGAATGGCGCCACCGGCGATGAGGCCGGCCGACTGGGAGATGTCGGCGATGAGTACCGCGCCGACCTCGTCGGCGACGTCGCGCAGGGCGCCGAAGTCCCACAGCTGGGGATAGGAGGTGTCGCCGCAGAAGATGGCGCGCGGCCGCTCCCGCCGGGCGACGGCCCGGATCAGGTCGTAGTCGAGTCGCGCGGTGTCCGGCCGCAGGCCGTACGGGACCACCCGGAACATCCGCCCGATGAGGTGGAGCGGGCCACCGGTGGAGTAGTGGCCGCCGGCGGCGGTCTGCAGGCCGAGGACCGGGTCGCCGGGCTCGAGTACGGCCATCGCCGCGGCAAGGTTCGCCATGGTGCCCCGGTAGGGCTGGACGTTGGCGTGTTCGCTGCCGAAGAGGCGGCAGGCCCGGTCGACGGCGAGCCGCTCGATGGCGTCGGACACCGTCTGCCCCTGGTGGTATCGGCGGCCCGGGTATCCCTCGCAGTGCACGGACTCCAGCGCGGGATGCATCGCGGACCGCACGGCGGGGCTGAGGTAGTTCGCCGCCGCGATGAGATTGATGGTGGTGGACTGCCGGGTCAGCTCCTCTTCGAGCATCCGGGCGATGGTCGCGTCCGCGCCTCGCAGCGCCGAGACGTCGTCGACTCCTGACACAGGCTCACCCACTCAGCCACCGTCCCACTCGGCCACCGTCGGACTCAATGATGATCTTCATTGCGCATTAACCAATGTAACTCATGTAGACGGCCATGAAATGAGCCGATGGAGAAGCCGCCGACGACGAGATGGGGAGCGTCGGCCATCCATATCGGGCAAACCTGGTGACAGCCGACGGGATCGCTCCCACGCCGACCGGCGGCCGCATTAGCGCGGGCCCGGACGCGTCGAAGAATGCGGGCTGTCCGTCCAGACAAATCAGATCTCAGATGTGTGGAATCTTGACCGTTCAGCCGATTCCGGGATGGAACGCGGCCGGCCGGCGCTACGCCGTCGCCGGTTCGGCCGCGGTCACCCGACCGGTCGACCGCCAGAACATCCAGCCACACAGGAACGGCACGGTCAGGCCGTACGCGCCGAGGACCGAGCAGACGTGCGTCCGGTGGTCGTTGCCGTGCTGGAGGGCCTCCAGAAGCACCAGCGGCCGCGCCCCGGTCACCTCGGGCCACGGGCCGCGCGGCGGCAGCGTGACCTCCATCTCCTCCCGGCGTCGCAGCACGTCGCGCCACCGCTCACTCTGCCCGGCCCACACCGCGTGCAACTCGGCGAGCGTGAAGGACTCCTCCTCGACCACCGGCACCTCGGCCGCCTCGCCGGTGAGCCGCCGCAGGAGCCGCTGGTCCTCGGCGATGATGTGGGTGATCGTCGGGACGATGGCGCCGTACGTGCCCGGCGTCGAGAGAGCGAGCTGTTCGGGCGTCAACGTCTGGCAATGCTCGATGAGCGCCCGGGTGGCCCAGATGTGATGCTCGAAGAGGATCTCGAAGTCTCCCACCCGGCCATGCTATTCACGCCGCGACGGACGGGGCAAGCACGGCCCTCGATCCGACGGCGACCGAATCCGGCACTCCTCACCCACACCCGGTGCACAAATCCTGTTTCCGGCCGGAGACCCGGACGAGGAAACCGCCGGCAAACCCGGTTATCGGCAATGGAGCGTCCGTCGAAATGATTTCGACACGGCGGGCGGCGTCTTTCGTCTCATCGGGACACCGGCACCGGGCGCCCGGTGCCGTGGTCGATGACCGGCAGCGCCTCCCACCGCGCCAGGTCCGCGTCCGGGTCCACCGGTCCCCGACACAGGATGTAGCGGTCGGGCGCGACGACACCGGGCTCGCCCGGCAACGCCGCGACCACCCGGCGGTGCAGGTCCGGCAGCGGTTCGGGGCTCGCCGCCCCGTCGACGGCGACGTAGACCGCCAGGTCGACGACCTGCTCCGGCCCGGCCGCCGGTCGCCACGCGGCCGTCACCGCGGCGCCGGGCAGCAGGCCGGCGACCAGCCGCCGGACCGCCTCCGGCCGGGTCCAGCCGGCCCGGGTACGGACCCAGTCCGGGCCCCGTACGACCGGCGCGACCCCGCACAGCCTGGCCACGTCGGCGACCGACAACTCCTCGTGTACGGCGGCGCAGACGACCAGCTCCAGGCCACGCAGGAACCGCTCCCCGACCGGTGGGGGCAGGTAGCGCCCGTCGGCCAGCAGGACCAGCCCGCACCGGTCCGGCTCGGGCCGGTTGAAGCTCAGCATGAACTTCATGTCGTGCCGGGGCAGCGACTCGAACCGGCTGAAGGTGCTCGCGGCCCGCAGCCCGGCCAGCTCGGCCGGGTCCGGAACCGTGGCCGGCGGCGCCCAGTCGCGGTCGCGGCGCGCGTCGTTGAAGTACGCCGACAGGTCGAAGTGCAGGCCACGGGCGAGCCCCACCTCCGCCTGCCGCGCGACCAGGTCGTCGAGGTGGTACTGGCCGTTGCGGTAGCCACGTACGGCCGCCGGGAATGCCTGGCGGAAGGCCGCCGACAGCGCGACGTCCTGTCGTGGCAGCACGAACAGGCCGTCCTGCGCGGTGGGTGCCCGCAGGGCGCGCAGCCGGGCGTCGAAGCGGTTACCGGTGATCAACTGGAGCACGGCGGCGTCGTGGCCGGAGTAGGCGGCCAGCCACAGCGCGGTGACCGTCAGCAGCACCGTCGAGATGGAGGTGTGCGAGCGGGCGGCGAGGATCGGGGTCGCGACCGCGACCGCCGGGGACACCATGCGGTAGCGGTGGATCGGCGGCCCGTCGGCCGGCACCGGCGCGAAGTCGAACATGGTCGCGGGCGCGGCCTGCAACCGGTCCCCCCAGTGCCGGAGCGCGCCCGCGGCCAACTGCCGGCCGGCCTCCGACCGCTCGAACCCGAGCTGCTCCAGCGGCGACCAGGCGGAGTCGGGCTCGGTGGCCGGCGCGGGTTCGGCGCCGAGCAGCACCCGCAGGTCCTCGGCCAGGCTCTCCACCGCCCAGTTGTCGACCGCCACGTGCGAGGCGACCAGCACCACCGCCACCACCTGCTCCGCCGGGGACAGCACGGCGGCGAACCGGACCGGCCACGCCGTGGTCAGGTCGAAGCTGTCGGCGGTGAGCGTCCCGGCGATGTCGGCGGCGTGGGCGGCGGCGTCGGCGCCGGCCGGCAGCGGGTGGAAGGCGACCGCCATCTCACCGGTGCCGGCGATCCGCTGTTCGCCGTCGACGAAGTGCGTACGCAGCGACGAGTGCCGTTCGACGAGGGTGCGTACGCCGTCGAGGAACCGCTCGCCGGTCACCGGCCGGGCCAGCGCGAACGACCGGCTGAGGTTGAACGACGCGGTGGCGTCGCCGAACCACTGCAACGGCTTCCAGATGGCGTACTGGCCCCAGGTCAGCGGGGCGGTGACGGACTCACCGGCGTCGAACGTCAGGTGGCGGATCGGCATGGCGCGCATGAGGTCCCCGGTCGTCGCATCGGCGGGCGCCATCGATGATCTGGCGGGCCCTGGAGCGTACCGTCGCCCCGGACGGGGGTCAACGAGCCGCGGCCGCGACCGATCCGACGACGACGCACGACGTCCCACCGGTGCGGTATCGTCCGTCCGATAGCCACGCGTCGATCGGACCGGCCGCCGGCGTGGCGTCACGTTCCGCTGCGGCGACGTTCCGAAGATGTGACGTTCCGAAGGGGACGGTGTCGGCCACCGCCGCCGACCCGGGCCCGTCACCGCCGACGCCGGGCGACGGCCGCCGCACCCCGATCACGTTCTGGAGACGGAATTGCCCAACGACGCCCCAGCCCACCCCCGGCGGCGTGATCGGATCAGGGCGGCGGTCGCCCATGCCGGCGCGGTCGCCCGGCCCCGGTGGGAGATCGCGAAGCTGATCCCCACCGCCGGTTGGCCGCTCGCCGCCGCGCTCACCCTGTTCAACATCGTCTTCGGGCTGCTCCCGGTGGCGTTCGTCGTCGCGACGAGCGTGCTGCTCGGCCAGGTGCCCGCCGCGGTGACCGGCGGCGCCGACTCGCCGGCCTGGGCCGACATGATGCTCGCCTTCTGGGTCGCCGCCGCGGCCTTCGTCGGCCAGCAGGTGCTCGCCCCGCTGCAGACCGCCCTCGGCGAACTCGTCGCCCGACGGGTCGACGGCAGGGTGACCCGGATGCTGATGGCGGCCTCCCTGCGCAGCCCGACCGTCGCACCGTTGGAGGACCCCCGGCTGCTCAACGAACTCGGCGACGCCGGTCGCGAACTCGAACACGGCTTCACCAGCCCCGGCAAGGCGTGCGCCGGGCTGCTCGCGCTCGTCGCCCGGTACGTGCAGCTCACCGGCTACGTCGTACTGATCGGGTTGTTCTTCTCCTGGCCGATGGGCGTCGCGGTCGCCGCCGTGGTCATGTTCCTGCGCCACGGCCAGCGGGGCGGGCTGCGCAGGTACTCCCAGGTGGGCCGGATCATCGCGGCCGACCGCCGCCGCAGCGACTACCTGCGCGACATCGGCGCCGGCGCGCCGGGCGGCAAGGAGATCCGGGTCTTCGGGCTGGTCGACTGGCTGGCCGACCGCTACCGCGACGCGTACATGAAGTGGATCGTCCTGGTCTGGGCCGCCCGCCGGCGGGTCTTCCTCAAGCCGCACCTGTGGATGACCGGCGCGGCCCTGCTGGTCACCGCGACGCTGCTCGGGGCGGTCGGCGCGGAGGCGGCCGGAACGCTGCCGCTGACCAACCTGGTGCTGACCCTGCAGGCGGTCCTGGCCGCGCTGCGTCTCGGCGAGCAGTACCCGGAGTCCGACGTGCCGACCCAGTTCGGGATGAACGCCTACGACGCCGTACGGACCTTCGACGCCAGCGTCCGGGCGATGACCCCGGCGACCGGGACGGACGCCGGCACCGGGGTCGACAGGCCGGCCACCGCGATCCACTTCGACGACGTGGGATTCGGCTACCAGGGCGAGAACCGGACCGTCTTCGACGGGCTCGACCTGACCATCCCGGTCGGCCGGTCGACCGCCATCGTCGGCGTCAACGGCGCCGGCAAGACCACGCTCGTCAAGCTGCTCACCCGGTTGCAGGAGCCGACGAAGGGCAGCGTACGGGTCGACGGGGTGGACGTACGCGAGCTGCCGGTCGACGACTGGCGGCGGCACATCGCCGTCATCTTCCAGGACTACCTGCGACACGACCTGTCCGCGGCGGAGAACATCGGCTTCGGTGCGGTGGAGCACCTGGCGGACCGGGACGGGATCCGGGCGGCGGCCGGCGCGGCCGGCATCCTCGACACCCTCGACGGCCTGCCCCGCGGCCTGGACAGCCCGCTGGCCCGGCACCTCGAGGCAGGCGTCGACCTGTCCGGCGGCCAGTGGCAGCGGGTGGCGATCGCCCGGGCGCTGTTCGCGCTGCGCCACGGCGCGTCGATCCTCGTCCTCGACGAACCCACCGCCAACCTCGACGTACGGGCCGAGGCCCAGTTCTACGACGAGTTCGTCCGGCTGACCGAGGGAATGACGACGATCCTCGTGTCGCACCGGTTCTCCACCGTCCGGCACGCCGACAACATCGTCGTCCTGGAGCAGGGGCGGGTGGCCGAGCAGGGCTCGCACGACGAACTCGTCCGCCTCGGCGGCCGGTACGCCGAACTGTTCCGGCTCCAGGCGAGCCGGTTCACCGACGACGTGGAGGCGTCCTGATGCGCGACCTGTTCGCCACCGCCCGGCGGCTGCTGTCGATCTGCTGGCACCAGAACCGGCGCAAGACGATCGTCGCCGTGACGCTGATGATCGCCGGTGCGGTGGCCGCGCCGCTGACCGCGCTCGGTCTGCGCTGGTTGATCGACGCCGCCCTCGAGGGGCGGACGACGGGCGCGGTGCTCGCCGGGGTGACCGTCGCGGTGCTCGCCGTGGCCGCGCTGACCCTGGGCCACTTCGCCCACATCGCACACTTCGAACTGTCCGAACTGAACGTGGTCCACGTGGACCGGGAGATCATCAGGCTGGCCAACGGATCGCCCGGGCTGGCCCACCACGAGCGCGCCGACTACGCCGACAGGCTGACCGTGCTCCGCCGGGAGATGCAGCAGCTGCGCAGCAGCCTGGAGGCGCTGCTCGCGCTCGCCGGGCTGGCCGTGGCGATGCTGCTCACCGCGGTGCTGCTGGCGATGGTCAACCCGTTCCTGCTGCTGCTCCCGCTGGCCGCGGTCCCACCGTTGATCACCGGCCGGTTCGCCGAGCGGATGGTCGACCGGGCCAAGATCGAAACGGCGCAGGCAGACCGGGTGGCCCAGCGACTGTTCCAGATCACCACCGACGCCGGGCCGGCCAAGGAGCTGCGGGTCTTCCGGCTCCAGCGGGAGGTGCTGGCCCGCCACCGGGCACTGTGGGACGGCGTCACCCGCCGGCTGTGGCGCTCGCACCAGGCCGCGACCCTGGTGCGTACCGTCGGGCAGCTCTGCTTCGCCGCCGGATACGTGGTCTGCATCCTGCTCGTGGTCCGTGACGCCGCCGCCGGGCGGCGTACGGTCGGTGAGGTGGTGCTGTCGATCGCGCTGGCCGCACAGGTCAACCAGCAGGTGGCCGCGGCGGTGGCGCAGTTGCAGCAGTTCCAGCAGATCACCAACGCCTTCGTACGGCTGGACGAGGTGCGCGCACTGATCGACGCCGCCGAACCCGGGACCGCCCCCGACGCCGAGCCGCCCGGCCGGCTGCGGCAGGGCATCCGGCTGCGCGGGGTCGAGTTCGGCTACCCCGGCGCCGCCGCCCCGGTCCTGCGCGACGTCGACGTGACCCTGCCGGCCGGGACCTCGGTGGCCATCGTCGGCGAGAACGGGGCGGGCAAGAGCACCCTGGTCAAGCTGCTCTGCGGCTTCTACCAGCCGGTCCAGGGCGAGATCCTCGTCGACGGCGTCGAGCTGCGCCGGATCCCGCTCGACCGGTGGCGGTCCCGGATCGCGGCCGGCTTCCAGGACTTCGTCCGCTTCGAACTCCTGGCCCGCGAGGCCGTCGGGGTCGGCGACCTGCCCCGGATCACCTCCGGGCCGGCGGTGTCGGCCGCCCTCGAGCGGGCGCAGGCCACCGAGGTGGTGGACCGGCTCGAACACGGGCTGGAGACCCCGCTGGGCAAGACCCTCCCCCAGGGCACCGAACTCTCCGGCGGGCAGTGGCAGAAGCTCGCGCTCGGCCGGGCGCTGATGCGCGAGGAGCCGCTGCTGCTCGTCCTCGACGAGCCGACGTCGGCGCTGGACGCCGCCGCCGAACACGCGCTGTTCGAACGGTACGCCGCGCAGTCCCGCGAACTGGCGGACAAAACCGGGGCCATCACGGTCTTCGTCTCGCACCGGTTCTCCACCGTCCGGATGGCCGACCTGATCATCGTGGTCGCCGACGGGCGGATCGTCGAGTCCGGCGACCACACGACCCTGGTCCGGGCCGGCGGCCTCTACGCGGAACTGTACGAGCTGCAGGCCGAGGCCTACCGGTAGCGCCGGGCTCACCGTCCGTACCGGGCCGGGAGCCCGATCAGGTGGTGATGCCGGTACGCGTGGGGCTGGGCCGGACGCGGCGACGCTGACAGGATGAACCGTCCTATCTGGAACGTCGCCGCGCCGGAGCACGTTACGCGGGCGCCGTCCATCGCACCCCGGAAGAGGCGACCGAGTGAGAATCGACAAGCGGCTGCTCGCCGGCGTGGCCGCCGCGCTGGCTGTCCTGGTCGTGGCGGGCGTCGTGCTGGTCCGCTGGGCCGCCGACCGGACCACGGTCCACTCGATCGACGGCCTCAGTGTCGAGGCGCCGGCCGGCGTGGACGTGGCGCTGACCCGCGCCGAGCCCCCGACCGAGCTTCCCGGCCTGCCCAACATGGCGCCGGTCGGCGCCTTCACCGACGTCGAGGCCGGTGAGCTTCCCGAGGGCCGGCACGCCCGCCTCACCCTGTCGTACCCGGACACGCTGTCGGCCGAGGAGGTCGACGCCCTCTACGCGCTGCGTCACGACGGTGAGCGCTGGCACCCACTGCCGCCGGTCTCGGTCGACACGCAGGAGCGGACGGTGACGGTCGCGACCGACGTCTTCTCGACCTGGGGGCTGGGGACCTGGCGGTTCCGTGAACGGCTCGACGCCTTCGTCAACGAGGTCGCCAACCAGTTCAGCTCCGACGGCATCTTCAGCGCGATCGGCGGTCTCACGGCCACGCCGCCGACCGAACACTGTCCCGTGCTGCCGTTGACCCTGCTGGTCGAGACGAACGAGTTCGTCGACGACACGGTCGTCTGCACCAGGTTCCGGCGGGAGGACGAGACCCGACAGACGTACGACCTGTTCGTGAGCAACACGAAGGGCTTCCCGGTCGAGTTGACGTTGCCGGACGGGGTGACGTACGAGGAGGTGCGGCCCGCACCGTCGAACGCCTACTCGCGGATGATCCGGCTGGCCCGCATGCTGCACACCGGCAACCGTACGGTGGTGCTGCCCGGTGGCGGCATGCTGAAACTCCAGGTGGACGCCGCCAAACTGCCACACGTCGACCAGGGGCGGGCCGCGGTGCAGGGCCGCCTCGACGTGGTGACGCCGGTCCTCGAACTGGCGACCGCGGCACTGCAACTGGCGACGCCCCTCGAACCCGACGACGAGGTGGTGCGGACCATCGCCAAGGCCCAGCAGATGATGGACGTGGTCGGCTGCGTCGCCGACGCCGCCCAGCAGTTCGTCGAGAAGGGCGAGCGCACGCTGCAGGCGCTGGAGGGCTGGTTCATCGCCACCCTCGCCACCTGCTCGCCGGCCGTCGAGGCACTCGCCAAGGCGTTCGGGCAGGCGCTGACCGACTACGTCTACCGCAAGCTGCGCCCCGAGGCGTTTCCGGAGCTGCTGCAGAACGCGGGCCGGTTCGTGAACGTCTTCAACCGGGTGAAGGTGCTGTGGGAGAACGCCCACGTCGTCACCCAGGTGGCCGCGTTCATGCGGGAGGCGCTGACCAACGGCCCGGTCGGATACCGGCTGTCGCTGGCGCGGCAAGACCCGCCGCTGAACCTGCTGGACCGGGTGCTGCCGCCGCCCGGCACCGAGATGTACCTGGTCGAACCCGACCTGCAGGAGTTCTACGAGGTCGAGCGACGGTACGGGACCGCGGCGCGGTGGCCGGCGATCGGGTACGCCTGCCAGGACCAGCTGCCGGTGCGGTGGCAGGATTCGTACGTCGACCGCACCGACCGGCGGCAGCTCTATCTCCTGGCGAACCAGAGCCGCACCGACGGCCGCATGAACGACGTCAGTACCCGGGCCTACGTCGCCTACGTGCCGCCGGAACAGCGCGACACCGTGAAGAGCTTCTTCACCAATCTGCTCGGCGTCACCCGGTGCACCCACACCGAGGAGAACTCCAGGACCGACGCCACCGCGTTCGACGTCGGCGAGTGGCCGGCCCTGGCGGTCGGCTTCCACACCAGGTGGTCGCCGTACGCGAGCGAGCCGTCGGAGGGCTCGATGGTCGCGGCGTACGACGAACGCGGCTACGTGGTGGTGCTGGAGGCCCACCGGGGCTCGATCTTCACCGACTCGTACAACCAGCCCGACGTGAGCGACGACCACATGGCCGCCGCGCTCCGGGACGCCCTGGGCTACCTGGGGCACCGGGCCGACGCCATGCTCGGCACCAGGTTCGCGCCGACCTGACCGGGCCGGCTCAGACCACCGGCGGCTCGACCGGCGCCCCCGCCCCGGTGACGGCGGCCGGCCAGTGCAGGTCGACGCCGCGCCGATCCAACTCGGCCTGGAAGTCCTCGAGCAGCTTCGCGCTGTCCCGTACCCCGTGCGGCGAGGTCTGCCGGTCCAGGCAGTAGGCGGCGAGCGCGCCGGCCGCCTCACCGATCGACCACTCGGCCGGATGCACCCGGTAGCAGCCGTTGGTGATGTGCGTCGTCCCGATCGCCTTGCCGGCCGCCACCACGTTCGTGACCCGTCGGGGCAGCAGCGCCCCGAGCGGGATCTCGAACGGGTGCGCGGCCACGTCGAGATAGCCGTCGCCGCCGGTCGTCGGGTGCAGGTCGATCCGGTAGTGCCCGGTGCCGACCGAGTCGGGGTAGCGCACCGCCCCGGCGTCCCCGCGTACGGCGACGGACAGGTCCTGCTCGGTCGGCGTCGTCACCGCCTCGAGCCGGCGCGCCTCGCGGATGTACGGCGCCTGGGCGAAGCCGTCGGCGGTGCCGGTCACGTCGGGCCGCAACCGCAGCCCGGGGAAGCCGGTGCCGCCGTCCGGCCGGGGCGCCTCGGTCTGCATCCAGTACAGGAACGCCTGGCTGAACTCCTTCGCCCGCCGGACGTGCCGCGCCGCGTCCGGTACGTCGAACAGCGGCCCGTCGAGATAGTCGGTCATCGGCCAGTTGACGATCGTCACGTCGCTGGCCAGCAGACCGGGCCGGAACGCCTGCCGGTCCAGGATCCGCCGGTACGTCCACAGCTCCGGGGCGAGCAGCGCCTCCTCCATCGACGTGGTGGCCGTCGCCGACGGGTTCGGCACGAACCTGCCGGTGATCGGCTCGCCGGTCCGCGGATCCGGATAGGTCCAGCTGAAGAGCCGGTCGGGCCAGCCCGGCGCCGACATGTTCCGCCAGTGCGCGTAGTCCGCCGGCCGGTCCACGGTGTGGTCGCCGTCGACGTGTTCGAGCGCGAAGCAGACCGTGGCCGCCTGCATGTTCAGCGGCGCCGCCTCGCGTGGCGCGCTCGGCTCCCCGGTCTGCGCCTGCGCCTCGGTGCCGGTGCGGTGTTCGATGCCGGCCAGGGCCAGCAGCTCACCGGTCTCGCTCGCCTCCAGGACCAGTCGGGCGCCGATGTGGCGTACGGTGCCGTCGGCCAGCCGTACGGCGACGCCGGTGACCGTGTCCCGGTCGGTGTACGCCCGCTCTACCCGCGCCCGGGTGTGCACGGTCAACCGGCCCGACGCGCACCACGGGGCGATCATCGCCCGCAGCACGGCCAGCGCCGCACGCGGTTCGTGGCACAGCGGGCTCACCCACCCGTTGCCGGGGTTGAGCAGCCCGCCGGCGGCCGGCGAAGCCAGTGGATACCAGTCGCGGTAGTAGCCGCGTACCCCCTGCCGGAAGCGCCGGTAGGTGCGCGTCGAGCCGTGCGTCTCGATCCACCGGTGCTCGTCCGGCGGCACCGCCTGCGAGGTGAGCTGACCGCCGATCCACTCGTACGGTTCGACGACGACGACCCGGGCGCCGCCCTCGCACGCGGCGAGCGCGGCGGCGATCCCGCCCACTCCCCCGCCGACGACCAGGACGTCGGTGAACTCCTCGGCAGTCGTCGTACCCGTGCCCATCAGCCGCCCTCGCCTCGTCGTGCCGTCAGTGAGAAGTGGTACCGGTCGCCGCGGTAGTAGGAGACGGCGCGTTCGATCGCCCTGCCGCGCCCGTCGAAGCCGATGCGGCGTACCTCGAGCAGGGCCGCCGTCGCCGGGATCTCCAGCAGGTCGCACTGCCGCCGCGTCGGTACGACGGCGGCGATCATCTGCTGGGCGACGGTGACCTGGACGCTGTAGCGGTCCTTCAGGGTCTCGTAGAGCCCGCCGCCGAGGTCCTCGACCAGCAGCCCCGGGAACAGGTCGGCGGGCAGGTGCACCTCTTCCAGGCACATCGGCGCGCCGTCGGCCAGCCGCAGCCGCTCGATCCGGTAGAGCAGCGACCCCTCGGGCAGGCCGAGTTCGGTGGCCACGGCGTCGCGGGCGACGACCGCGTCGGCGTCGATCATCTTGCTGCTCGGGGTCAGGCCGCGGGCCCGCATGTCCTCGCTGAAGCCGCTGAGGCTGGTGTCCTTGGCGATGCGGGTGTCGGAGACGAACGTGCCCTGGCCCCGGATGGTGTAGATCAGGCCGGTGTCGAGCAGTTCCCGCAGCGCCTGGCGCAGGGTGGTCCGGCTCACGCCGAGTTCCTCGGCGAGGTCCCGTTCGCGGGGCAGCGCCGCGTGCGGCGCCAGGGCCGAGACGCGGTGTCGCAGTTCGGCCCGAACATGGCTCAGTTTGGTGGTCATCACGGCTCCGCTGTGGGGTGTGGGCAGGCCTGCGCGAACCAGCGCGTGGTGCGGACCGGGTCGGAGATGGCGGTGCCGACGACGACGGCCCACGCGCCCTCGGCGAACGCCGCCGATACCTGGGCACGGGTACGGTACCGCCCCTCCGCGATCACCGGAACGGGACAGTGCCGGGCCAGGGCGCCGACCAGGGCGATGTCCGGCCACTCCGGGACGGGGCCGGCGGTGTAGCCGGACAGCGTCGTGCCGACCAGGTCGGCTCCGGCGTCCACGGCGGCCAGCGCGGCGTCGAGACTGTCCACGTCGGCCATGAACAGTGCGCCGCCGGCGTGCGCGGCGCCGACGAGGTCGACGAGCTTCTCCCCACCGGGCCGGGGGCGGGCGGTGCCGTCCGCCGCGACGATCTGCGCGCCGGCCCGGGTCAGCGCGGTCACGTCCGCCGCGGTCGGCGTGATGTAGACGGCGCTGCCGGGCGTGCTGCGCTTGACCAGGCCGATGACCGGCACGCCGAGGTCGGCCATGCCGCGTACGTGCGCGATCCCCTGTCCGCGCAGGCCGGCGGCGCCGCCGAGCACGGCCGCGGACGCCATCGCCATCATGTGCGCGGTGTCCACGAACGGGCTGTCGCTGTCCTGGGCCTGGCACGAGACGACCAGCCGTCCACGGATGGCATCGGCCACCTTCATCGCGGTTCAACCTCTTCTACGATGTCGACCTTCTCGAGGTCGACGTGGACGGTGAGTGCGGCGAGCGGGGCCGGTACGGCCGACCCGTCGGACAGGGCCAGGGCGCCGGCGAGCGGGTCGCCGGCGGCCGGTACCGGCCGGGCCTGCGGCAGGCCGGCCCGCAGCGCGGCGGTGAACGGCGCGATCAGCAGGTTGCCGGCGCCGAAGAGGCCGCCGGTGCCGGCGACCGGCACCTCGGGACCGACCGGCCCGCTGCGGCGTACGGCGGCGGTCACCGACTCGGCGAGCAGCCGGCCGGCGCGCTCCCAGATCCGCCGGGCGCCGGGGTGGCCGGCGCGGGCCAGTTCGGCGACGGTGGTGGCGAAGCCGGCGACCACCTCCGGGGTCGGTGGCTGGTCGCGCCAGTGGGCCGGCAGCGTCTCGACCGGTCCGAAGGTCGCGGTGACCGCCTCGAGCAGCGGTCCCGGCCGGCCGCGGTCGTGGTCGCGCAGTGCCAGCCGGATCGCGGCCCGGCCGATCCAGTGCCCCGAGCCGCGGTCGCCGAGGTCGGCGCCCCAGCCGTCGGCGCGGGCGACGGTGGCGCCGACGGCGAGCACGACCACCCCGGTACCGGCGGCGACGACCACGCCGGGGACCGGACCGAGCGCCCCGAGGTACGCGGTCACGCTGTCGTCGGCGACCCGCAGCGTGCCGCGCCGGCCCAGGTCGCGCAGTCCGGATCGGATCGGGTCCACCCGCGGCGGCTGTCCGTTGAGGCCGGTCATCCCGACCCCGACCGCCAGCGGTACGTCAGCGACCGGGCCGAGGTCGGCCAGCGCGTCACGTACCGCCGTCACGACGCGGGCGTCGGGGTCGGCACCCCAGAAGCCGCCGGTGTCGGCGTGGCCGGTCCGGGCGCCGTACCGGGCGACGGCGCGGCAGCCGCCCTGGCCGAGGTCGACCCCGACCCGTACGACGTCGGGCCGGGCCGGTGCGGGGCCGCCCGCCCCGGTGGCGTCCACTACCGCACCGCCTTGTCGAGAGCGACGTCGCCGGACAGGCTCACCTCGGCGTAGTGGCAGGCGACCTCGCGGCCGGCCACCGTCCGCAGCTCCGGCTCGACCTCGGCGCAGCGTGGCTGGGCGAGCCGGCACCGGGTCCGGAACCGGCAGCCCGACGGCGGGGAGGCGGGTGAGGGCACCTCGCCGGTGAGCACGATCCGTTCGCGGGGCGGCGCCGCCCACGGCCGGGGCACCGGGGCCGCCGAGATCAGCGCCTGGGTGTACGGGTGGGCGGGCCGGTCGTACACCACCGCCGCGGGTCCGGTCTCGACGATCCGGCCCAGGTACATCACGGCCAGGTCGTCGCTGATGTGCCGCACCACGGACAGGTCGTGGGCGATGAACAGGTAGCCCAGGCCGAGGTCCTCGCGCAGGTCGGCGAGCAGGTTCAGGGTCTGCGCCTGCACCGACACGTCCAGGGCGCTGACCGGCTCGTCGCAGACGACGATCCGTGGCGACAGGGCGAGGGCGCGGGCGATGCCGACCCGCTGGCGCTGCCCGCCGGAGAGTTGGTGCGGATAGCGGTCGGCGACCTCGGCGGCCAGGCCGACACGGGCCAGCAGGTCGGCGGTCCGGTCCGCCCACTCGTGGCGCGGCACGAGGCCGCGGTGCACCCGCCAGCCCTCGGTGACGATGAACGACACCTTCTTGCGCGGGTTCAGCGACGAGTACGGGTCCTGGTAGACCATCTGGATCTCGGCGGTCAGCCGGCGCCGCCGGGCCGCGTCGGCGTCGTCGACGCGCTGGCCGTCGTACCAGATCTCGCCGCCGGCCGGGCGACGCAGGCCGACGATGGTGCGGGCCAGGGTCGACTTGCCGCACCCGGACTCGCCGACGAGGCCGAGGGTGCGGCCGGCGGTCACGGTGAGGCTGAGCCGGTCGACGGCGTTGATGTCCGGCCCCCGGTTCAGCAGGCCGCCGCCGGCGGGATAGGTGACCCGCAGCTGCCTGACCTCAAGCCGCGCCCTTGACGGTGTCGACACCGGTCATCACCTCCTGCGCGTAGTGGCAAGCCGCCTGGTGGCCGGCGGCGACGATCCGCAGCGTCGGCCGGTCGGTACGGCAGTTCGCCCGGGCGACGGGACAGCGGGGATGGAACGGGCAGCCGGTCGGCGGGTGCAGCGGTGACGGCGGCATCCCCTCGATGGGGGTCAGCCGGCTGCCGGGCCGGTCCGGCGCGGGAACCGAGTTCATCAGCCCCCGGGTGTACGGGTGGGCCGGGGCGTCGTACACCTGCCGCAGCGGGCCGGATTCCACGACGGTGCCGGCGTACATGATCGCGACCCGGTCGGCGACGTCGGCGACCACGCCGAGGTCGTGGGTGATCAGGATCATCGCCATGCCGTCGGCCTCGCGCAGTTCCCGCAGCAGGTCCATGATCTGCGCCTGGACGGTCACGTCCAGGGCGGTGGTCGGCTCGTCGGCGATGAGCAGCCTGGGCCGCAGCGCGAGCGCCATGGCGATCACGACCCGTTGCCGCATGCCGCCGGAGAACTGGTGCGGATAGTCGTGCGCGCGTTTCGCGGCGTTGGGGATGCCGACCCGGTCCAGGCCGGCGACGGCCCGTTGCCACGCCTCCCGGCGGGAGAGGCGCTGCCGGACCCGGAACAGTTCGGCGATCTGCTGGCCGACCCGGACCACCGGGTTCAGCGCGGTCAGCGAGTCCTGGAAGACCATGGCGATCTCGGTGGCGGACAGTTCCCGGGTACGGCGTACCGGCTTGGCGGAGATCTCCTCGCCGGCGTACCGGACGGTGCCGCGTTCGACGCGGGCGCTGTGCCGGGGCAGCAACGCCATGACGGCGCGTACGGTGACCGACTTGCCGGACCCGGACTCCCCGAGGATCGCCAGTGTCTCGCCCGCGTCGACGTGGAACGAGACGCCGTTGAGCGCCCGGTAGGTGCCCAGCGGGCCGTCGAACGAGACGACGAGGTCGTCGACGGCCAGCAGTGGCTGGCGGGCGGGTGGTGGTGCGACCATCGGGTCCTCCGGGTCCGGAATCGGCGGGACGTGACGCGGGTGCCGGCTCAGCGCACCGAGACGCCGGCGAAGTCGGGCAGGTCGTTCGGGGTCGGGGTGAACCCTTCGACGCCCTTGCGCAGTACGACGTTGCCGCTGAGGTCGAGCGGGAAGATGCCGACCGCGTCGTCCCAGACGATCTTGCCGGCCTGGGCGTACAGGTCGGCCCGCTTGTCCTGGTCGATCTCGGCGCGGGCGGCCAGCAGGATCCGGTCGAGTTCGGGGTTGGCGTAGCCGTTGCGGTTGGCGGTCGACAGGTAGAGCCGGGCCAGGGTGAAGTCGGCGTCGCCGGTGATCGTGCTGCCGGTGGTCATCGTGCTGTCCCAGTCGAGCTTGAGCAGCTTGTCCAGCCAGGTGGCCCGTTCCAGTTCCTCGGGCTTGACGACGATGCCGACCTTGGCCCAGTCGCTGATCATCGCGTCGGCGAACGAGTTGCCGTTGGTGCAGCAGCCGGCGCTCCACATCATCGAGGTGCTGAACCCGTTCGGGTAGCCGGCCTCGGTGAGCAGCTGCTTGGCCCTGGCCGGGTCGTAGGCGTACGGGTTCTGCCCGGCGGCGCCGAAGATGGCGTCGGGCAGCGGTCCGGTGGCGGGGGTGCCGGCCTGGTCGAACAGCGAGCTGCTGATCTTGCCGAAGTCGACGGCGTGCCACATCGCCTGCCGGACCCGGGCGTCGGTGAACGGCTCACGGGAGCTGTTGAACCAGATGTAGTAGTTGGCGTAGGTGGGGAACGACTCGACGGTCAGCGCGTCGTTGCCGCGCAGGCCGGTCAACTGGTCCGGCGGCAGCCCCCAGGTCACGTCGATCTCGTTGTTCGAAAGGGCGGTCACCCGGCCGGAGACCTCGGGGATGTAGCGGTACGAGATGGTTTCGAGCTTCGGCTGCTCGCCCCGGTAGTTGTCGTTGCGGGCCAGTTCGACGCTCTGCCCGGCGGTGAACGACGAGACCTTGAACGGTCCGGTGCCGTACGGGGCGTTGAAGAACGCGCTGTCGGCGAGCTTGGCGGCCGGGGCGATCCAGAGCAGGGTGAGGTTGCTCAGCACAGTGCCCAGCGCGCTGCTGGTGTGGATCGTCAGGGTGTGCTCGTCGGGGGTGCCGATCTCGTCGACGGTGGCCCACAGGCCGGCCAGCGGGCCCTTGCCGTCGATCAGCGCCTGGAGCGACGCCTTGGCGTCGGCGCTGGTCATCGGGGTGCCGTCGGCGAACGTGACGTCCTTGCGCAGCACGAACTGCCAGGTCAGCGGGTCGGGGTTGGTCCAGCTCTCGGCGAGCTTCGGGGCGATCTCGCCGTTCTCGCGCACGACCAGGGTCTCGAAGACCTCCTGGACGACGGTGAGGGTGGGCTGGTCGGCGGAGTTCGCCGCGAACGGGTTCAGCGACACCACCGGCGTCGGGTTCGCCACCCGCAGTGTGGTGGCGCCGGTGCTGTCACCGGTCGAGCTGTCGGATTCGAAGGAGCAGGCGGTCAGTCCGAGTACGCCGGCGAGAGCCAACGCACCGAGGCGGGCGGTCAGAGATCTCATGTCATCTCACTTCACTGACGGTTACCGGGTGGCGAGGTTCGGATCGGAGCGGTCCCGCAGTTCGTCGCCGAGCACGCCGACGCAGACGACGAAGACGGCCAGGACGAGTCCGGGGATGGTGGCGATCCACCAGGCGCTGGCCAGGTAGTCGCGGCCGTTGGCGATGGTGGTGCCCCAGCTCGGCGTGCCGGGCGGGATGCCCAGCGACAGGAAGCTCAGCGACGCCTCGGCGACGATGACGAATCCGAGTTGGACGGTGGCGATGACCAGCAGTGGGCTGACGACCGCCGGCAGCACGCAGTGCCGTACGACGTGCCACGCGCCGGCACCGAGGGTGCGTGCCGCGTTGGCGAAATCCCTGGACCTGGTCGCCAGGGTCTGTGCCCGGGCGACCCGGGCGAAGATCGGCCAGGTGGTGATGGACAGGGTCAGTACGACGTTCGTGACGCTGGAGCCGAGGACGGCCGCGACGAAGACGGCGAGCAGGATCGACGGGAAGGCGAGCTGGATGTCGGCCAGCCGCATGAGGATCGCGTCGACGATCCCGCCGAGATAGCCGCAGATGATGCCGATCGCGGCGCCGACGAGGCCGGCCAGCAGCAGGGTCGCCGCGCCGACCAGGATCGAGACCCGGGCGCCCTGCATGATCTGGGGCAGCAGGTCGCGGCCGACCTGGTCGGTGCCGAGCAGGGCCAGGCTGCCGTCGGAGAGCCGGCTGCCCGGTGGCAGCAGCCGGTCGGTGACGGAGGTGGCGATGGGGTCGTACCGGGCGAGGATCGGCCCGATCACGCCCGCCACCACGTAGGCCGCGATCACCCCGAGCGGGATCCACAGGCGCAGCCGGCGACGGCGCCGGCGCGGGGTGCCGACCGGCTGCCCGCCGTCGTCGGGCTTCTCGACCTCGACGGGTTGGCCCGGTGCCCCGAGCGCCACGGACGCGGATGCGGGATCGGTCATGTCGGCCACCTCCTCAGACGCTCTCGCGTACGCGCGGGTCCAGCCGCACGTACAGCAGGTCGACGACCAGGTTGATGACGATGAAGATGGCGGCGACGGTGATCACGCACGCCTGCACGACCGAGTAGTCGCGGGCGGCGATGGCGTCGGTCATCAGCCGGCCGACGCCGGGCCAGGCGAAGACCGTCTCGACGATCACCGCGCCGCCCAGCAGGCTGCCGAACTCCAGGCCGGCCACGGTGACGACCGGGATCAGCATGTTGCGCATCGCGTGCCAGCCGACGACCCGGGTCTCCGACAGCCCCTTGGCGCGGGCGGTGACGACGTAGTCCTCGTGCAGCACGTCGAGCAGACCCGAGCGGACCAGCCGCAGGACGACGCTGAGCAGCGGCAGCGCCAACGTGACCGCGGGCATGACCATCGCCGCCGGTGATCCCGCACCGGAGCTGGGCAGCAGGTGCAGGAACCGGGAGAAGATCAGGATCAGCATGATGCCGACCCAGAACGACGGCAGCGACTGGGTCAGCATCGACAGCACCGACACCACCCGGTCGAAGAACCCGTTCGGGCGGATCGCGGCCAGCGTGCCCAGCGCGAACCCGACGACGATGGCGATGGCGAAGGCGGTCGCCGCCAGCGCGGCCGTCGCCGTCAGGTGGGTGAGGACCAGGCTCGTCGCGGCGTCGTTGAGCCGGAACGACTCGCCGAAGTCGAAGGTCGCGGCCCGCTGGAGGAAGCGGACGTACTGCACCACCGGTGAGGCGTCCAGGCCGTACTCGCGGCGCAGCGCCTCGACGGCCGCGGGGTCCGCGTCGGGTCCGAGCTGGTTGATCGCCGGGTCGCCGTCGACCTCGCGCATCGCGAAGAACACGATCGTCGCCGCGCCGAACAGGACCAGCGCCGAGATCGCGAGGCGACGGATCGCAAACCGCAGCATCGCCGGTTCCTCAGCGCCCGGACGGCGACGCCGCCGGACCGTCGGCCAGGGCCGCCTCGATGTCCTCGACGACGGCGACCGCGGCCCGGCCCTCCGCGCCGCTGACCGGGGTGGGTCCGCCGGTCAGGGCCGCGTCGACGAAGGCTTCCAGTTCGGTACGCAGGTTATAGCCGCCGCCACCCTCGCGGCTCGGCCAGAAGTAGGTGTCCTGGAAACTCGCCACCCCGTCGCGGCGGGCGTACATGAGGTCGTTGTGCGAGAGGTTCATCTCGAGGATGCCGTGCTCGCCGACGATCCGCAGGCCGGCGTCGGCGCGCGACGGCCGGGAGTGCGGCAGCGTCCAGTTGTTCTCCATCGTGCCGATCGCTCCGTCGTCGAAGCGGATCGTCGCGTGCACGACGTCGTGGCTGGGCGACAGCACCTTGCGACCGACGGCACCGGTGACCTCGACGTCCCGGCCGGTCACGAAGCGGACCAGGTCCGCGTCGTGGATGCCGAGGAACCAGGCGACCGAGGTGCGGTCCCAGATTCCCTGGCCGACGGCCTGCGAGGTGCAGCGCCAGACCTTGACGTGCCAGATGTCGCCGAGTTCGCCGGACCGCACGATCTCGCGCAGCCGGATCACGCGCGGGTCGAAGCGCAGCACGTGGCCGATCATCAGCGCGTCCGGGTCGGGGCAACCGGCGATGATCCGGTCGCAGCTCGCCGTGGACAGCGCCATCGGCTTCTCCAGCAGCACCCGCCTGCCGGCCGCGAGGGCGGCGAGGGTCGCGTCCTCGTGCAGGTGGTCGGGGGTGCAGATGCTGACCGCGTCGACGTCGTCGAGCAGGTCGCCGAGGTTCGCGACGGCGCGGACCCCGAGGTTGCTCTGCGCCCAGTCGCGGTTACGCGGCGACACGTCGGCGACGGCGACCAGTTCCGCCTGCCGTACGTCGCGCAGCGCGCGGGCATGCAGCTGTCCCTGGACCCCGATTCCGACGACACCGATCCTGAGGCGGTCCACGCCAGACCTCCAACTGTTGCAAACCAGATGAAAGCTAGGTGTGTACCTAGCTGGGATAGTTCTACACCTACTCGGAGTGGGGGGCAAGGGTCCGGGCCCCACAAACTCGGCGGTGACCTGCGGATTCGTCGCCGGCCGTCGATGTCCCGGGCGGCGGCGCCCGCCCGTCCGCCACCGCATCGCACGACCACGCAGATACCGAAATGGCAGGCATCCGACCGCCGGTATCTCCCGGGTCCGCCCGCCCCTCTCCTTTGCGTATCCGGACGGACCGCCGCGGCACAGGCCGCGACGGACGACGAGAAGAGGAAGCCATGACCATCACCACCACCCCGGCGGTACGCAATGCCCGGCGGATCGCGGACATCGACCCGAACGCCGCGAAGCTGGCCCGCAAGTACCGTCTGCTGGAGCCGAGGCAGGAGATCCCGGAGCTGTTCCAGCGCCGGGACGTGCACCCGCCCCGGTTACAGGAGGTGTTGATCGACAACTGGGACACCTGCTACGCCATCCGGCTCAGCGACGCGAACCGGGTGATCGAGCGGGAGGCCAAGTGGCCGGCCACCTTCCAGCAGGTGATCAACGAGAAGAAGAACTACGGCCTGCACGGCGACTTCGGCGTCTGGCAGATGAGCCGGGGCGGCAGCGGCGAGATCGTCTACCTGAAGGTGCGGATCACCAGCGGCGTGGTCACGTACTACACCGACGACTTCTCGCTGGACGACGCGACCGCGTACGTGGCGGTCAAGCTGCGGTATCTGCCGCAGGACGGCGCCCGGGCGGCCGAGAACCCGGCGGTGAGCACGGACAACCTGCGGGTCAACACCCTGTCCAGCACCGACGACGACCCGCCCGCCTCGGTCCGCAGCCTGGTCCTGTCCTGGGATCCGGACGAGGACGAGATGGCGCTGATGCTGGGCGCGCTGAACCAGTGGTTCAACAACCACCTGGAGGCGTTCACGCACGTGTTCGCCAGCGTGGACCTCAACGCGAAGGCCGCCGACGACCAGTTCCAGTGGCTGTCGCCGACCTCGCACGGGTACGCGTACCAGAACGGCACGGACGACGAGAGCAGCTATTTCGGGGTCCTCTGCATGACCCAGAACAACCCGGACACGAACCTCAACTGGTCGCTGCCGTCCGGGGCGATTCCGGCCGGTAGCCGGGCCGGCTTCACCATCAGCCTGGCCCGCTTCCTCAGCAACGTGGTCAAGCCCGGCCTGCCCAAGTCCTTCGAGGACGCGACCGACTCGTCGTTCCGGCTCAACGACAGCCAGAACGTCATCGAGAACGTCGGCAAGCTGAAGATGAAGGCCGTCCGGGTCGGCGCGATCGACTACACGCCGTACGTGAACTCCTTCGTGCTCCAGGTCGTCGGTGAGGAGATCCAGATCCGCACCCTCGCCAAGGTGGACATCAGCCCCGGAATCCGGGCGGTGATCGACACGACGACGTACCAGAAGCTGATCGTGGTGGACAAGCCGGACGGCACCCAGACGCTGGACTACGAGCAGAGCCGGGACCCGTACGTCTTCCACACCATCGAGACCGACATCGGCATCGAGATCATGCAGTGGGTCATCGTGCTGGCCGCCGCGGTGGCCTCGGCCGTCGCCGGCGAGGTCATCGAGAAGGTCAGCCAGAAGATCGCGGCCTGCATCGTGATCGCCATCGTCGCCGGCCTGATCGAGCTGACCATCAAGCTCATCGAGGACGTGATCGGCGGCAAGGCGGCCGAGTCGCTGCCCCCGCTCAATCTGCTCGCGCAGAACGCGACCGCCCCCATCACCTGGCCGCGCACGTCCGGCTTCCAACTGGACAAGGCCCGCCTGATCGGGTCGTTCCAGCTCGGCGGCGAGTACGCCATCAAGTGACCGCGCTCCGGGGCGGGCGGCACGGGCCGCCCGCCCCGACGCGGTGCGAACCACGGAGACAGGAGACTCGCCATGATCAGCACCTACGGTTGGGACACCGTCGACGTGGTGGACGTCGACGAGGTCAACGCCGCCCTCGCCACCGCCGGGAGCAAGGTCGTCGAGGACTTCGACATCGGGTACGACGGTGCCACCGCCGCCCGGGCGTGGGGCCGGTTCGGCGCCTGGCGGGTCGCGTCGGGCGGCTCCGGCGACCTGCTCGACCTCACCCTGCCGATCGCCGACGGCACGCTGTGGGTCCGGGTACGCGACGACGAGTACGAGACCGACCTCTCCGGCGTCTCGGTGGTGCTGCGGGTACCGCTGGAGATCGTCGACGAGCAGCCGTCCGCGCGTACCCGGGGCCTGCGCCTCGCGCTACGCCAGGTGGGCGACGGGGACGGCGACGTCTCCGTGGTGACCGTGCTGGACCCGCAGGGCCGGCTCGACCCCGACGACCGGGCCCGGCTGGGTCACCTGATCGCCACCTGCCTGGTCGAACGGCGGGCCGCGGTGTCGTTCGCGTTCGCCACGATCGACCTGGTGCCACCCCACACCGACAGCTGGCTGGCGCCGGTGCGGTCCGGCCACACGCTGGTGCGCCAGGGGCGTACCAGCCGTAGCTTCCTGGCCGTGCTGTCGGTGACCGGCGACCGGTCGACCGCCGGCCTCGACCGGCACGTGGACGACGCGATCATCCCCGGGGACGGGCAGCGGCGCGGCTTCGCCGTCTCCGCGGACCTGTTCCTGGCGAACGTCGTCGCGCCGGTGCTGCCGGCCGCGTACGGGGGCGGTCCCGGGGACTACCGCCTGGACCCGCAGACGCACTCGCTGCGCAACCGGCGGGACATCGCGACCCACCCCGTCACCGTCGGGGCGATCACGTACACGCCGGTGCTGACCGGCCTGGAGGTCGTGGCGGTCGCGGACGCGGTGCAGACCTACGTACGCGGTACCTGCGACCTGAAGGCGGGCATCACGATGAGCTTCGAGGTGATCGCCCGCAACCCGCTGATCTTCGACCCGGTGACCCGGGACATCGCGTTCGCGCCGGATCCGCGGCCGTCCGGCACGCACCAGACGAAGATTCCCTGGTATTTCTTCCTGCTCGGGCTGATCGCCGAGGAGATCACCGAACTGGTGGTGCAGCAGATCGCCAAGGAACTGGCCAACGCGCTGAACACGCTCGCCGGCCAGGGGCTGACCATCGCCCGTACGCCCCGCGCGGTCCGGTGGGCCGGCGCCACCGACCTCGACGTGACCACCGCCCGCCTGGACGGTTCTCTCTGCCTGCGCGGCACGGTCTCCCGGCAGCCGGCAACAGTCGAGGCGGCGTGAGCGGGACCGCCGGCGCGGTTCAGACGACCTTCATGTCCGTTGCCGACCAGATAGGAAGATCAAGGTCGCAGGCCGCGGGAACCCGGAGGTTCTCCGGGAGCGACTCCAGATCGAAGAATCCACCACCTCCGAGGTCGACGGTGTCCCCGATCCTGGCCTGCCCGCCTTCCGGGATGGTGATGGTCTCCCCATCCATCGTCGTCCCTTCGAAAAAGGCGAGCCGGAACTTCAGGTGCACCACGGGCGTGTCCGGCGGCTGAACCACGCAGACGCAGCCGTCCGTCACCACCAGGGTGGCGTCCTTCATGAGGGCTTGCATGTAGACGCGCTCACCGACGACCGTGATGAAGGCCGCCGCGGGAGGCGCGGCCGGCGCCGTGGTCGGAGACGAGGTCCGCCCCCGGGCGCCGCGCAGCCGACCGAAGCCAGCATCGCCAACACTCCGGACAATCCGAGAAGCCGCCGTACGTAGCTCATACAACGATCGCCTCCGCCGAGAAAACCCGTCATCCATCGAAGACGCCCCGTACGTTGCGTTGCGGCCACGATACAGAACGGCGCGGAATGTTCACCACATACGTTCGGTCGCAAGGTGGGCGGTCTGCCGACTAGAGCACCCGGGTGATGCCCTCGGCGGCGACGCGGGCGTCGAGGTCGGCGCGGTCGAGGTTGGCGCACAGCACGATCGACGCCCCGGCCGACAGCGGCGCGAGCAGCCACTTGGCGGGCTCCTCGTGCCGCGCGACGTCCACCAGGACCCGGTCTCCCCGGCGTAGGCCCCACATGGCGGCGAGTTCGCCGGCAAACCGGGCCCACTCCTCATAGCTCGTGCCGTCCGGGCTGGCCGGGTCATCGCCCCGGATCGCCTGGTACGCCGGCGGGACGTCCGGATAGCGACGTACCTCGGCGGCGTAGTCCCGGTAACCGCCGGGCACCTCGTCCAGCGCGGCGCCGTCGGCCGCGAGACCGAGCACGAACCGGTGTCGCGCCGCCGGCACCGTCTCCAGCCAGCTGTCCAGCCGACGCCGCGCCACGAACACCGCGTCCAGCGGCTCTTCCGGGCTCGCGTCGAGGGGTGCCAACCCGGCCGACGCCCAGGGCCGGAACGACACGGTGATGCCGGCGGACCAGGCACCCAGCAGCACGGCCGCGGTCTGCCAGTGTGGAGGCAGCAGGACGGCGACCCGGTCACCGGCGGTCAACCCGCAACCGTCGCGCAACATGCTCGCGGTCCGGGCGGCCCAGCCGCCGAGCGCCGCCGCGCTGAGGTCGGTCCGCTCGCCGGTGGCACCGTCGAGATAGGTCAGCAGCGGGCGGCCGACTCCCGGGTCGTCGGCGATCGGCGGGGCGTGGGCGGCGCTCGTCGAGTGCATCCGGCAACTCCCGCGTCGGCGGCCAGTGGTCCGGCCCACCCTATCCCGGGTCGGAGGCCTCAGGTCCTCGAGGTGAAAGCCGCCATGATGCGGCTGCCGACCGGGTTGCCGGCGTTGTCGAAGCAGATGACGTCGAGTTCGGCGTCGGTGCCAACGTGCGTCCAGGGCTGGGCCAGGTTGCAGTAGTTCGGGCCGGGTCCTTCGGCGACCACCTGCGCGTGGGTCTGTTCGACGCCGAGTTGCGGATAGCGCACGGTGAAGCGGCCGGGCGTGACGGTGCTGATCGTGTTGCCGCCGACGCCGGTGACGCTGTTGTGGTTCGCGTCGTACCGCCAGTGGTGGAAGTAGCCGAAGTTCTGCGGTGTGCCGAGCGACGCGGTCACCGACCGGCCACGGTGGTAGGACAGGGTGAAGTCGCTCCACGTGACCCTGCCCTGCTGGTCGTAACAGGTGACCTCGGCCAGAATGTCGGTCCCCTCGAACATCCAGTTCGTCACCTTGCACCGGCGCGGGACCGCCTGGCGTTGCACGGCGGTCACCTGCACGTTCCCGGCGGGGATCGCGGCGGCTCCGACCCGGTACAGCCGGACCTGATAGGTGCCGGTCGACGAACGCCCCGCCAGGACCATGCCCTGGAGCGAACTGTGCGAGTGCACGACGCGGTTCTCCTGGTCGCGGTAGTGCAGGTAGGCGTAGGTGGTGGCGGTGGGCGCGTAGCTGACCCGGTAGGTCCACATGACGGAGAAGGCGGTGTCGGTGAGAACACCCCCGGGGGCGCGGCACTGCACGAGGACGATCTGGTCCGGCGTCACCTCGTACCACTGGATGACGGCGCAGTAGTGGCCGGCACTGTTCACCGGGGTCACGTGCGCGATCCCCAGGCTGCTCGACCCGATGCGCGGAAACCTGACCTGGAACACCCCCGTGCTGACCTTGCCGCCCTCGGCCCAGAGATCGGGCGCCGTGGTCTTCCAACTGCCCCACTGGCGGGTGGTGTCCAGCGTGGTCCACGACGCGACGGTGGGGTCGGTGACGAGCGCGAAGCCCCAACTGTTGGCGACGGCGGCCCGGGCCGGACCGGCGACGCCCGGCACGAGTGCCGCGACCAGCGCCACGACGAGGACGAACGGGCGCAGTCGCATGGCCACTCCAATCGAAACTGGTCGATTGGACGCTAGCATCGCGACCGCCGACCGTCGACACCCACGATCCTCAGATGGAGAACGGGCATGCCGATCCCGTGACCACGGCGGTGTCGCCCACCAGCGGTACAGTCGCCGATCATGACCGAACCGACCTCACCCGGCTGGGACGCCATCGACGCCGCTCTCGACCGCCGCTATCCCGGCGTACGGCCGCTGCACCACGCCTCCGGGCTGCCGTACGCGGCGGGTGGCCGGGACCCGCTCGACGGCATCAGCCTCTACCCGCGCGACGACCACTGGCACCTGGTCGGCTACGGCATGTCCGACCTGCACGAGAAGAGGTCGCCGGACGAGGAGGAGTCCGGGTGGGGCTTCGAGTTCACCATCCGGGTCGCCCGCGCCGCCGGTGACGACGAGCCACCGACCTGGGCGCTGAGCTTCATGCAGAACCTGGCCCGCAACGTGTACGCCCGTCAGGCGCCGTTCGTCCCCGGCAGCCACCTGCAGGTGAACGGGCCGATCTCGACGGCCCGGCCGGACACCGCGATCCGCGCGGTGGCGTTCGCCGAGGACCCCGAACTCGGCACCATCGACACGCCGCACGGAACGGTGCAGTTCCTCCAGATCGTCGGCCTCACCCCGCAGGAGTACGCGGTCATCGACCGGTGGGACGCGCGGCGACTGCTCGACGCACTGCGTCCGTCACTGCCGCTGCTGGTCACCGACCTCGACCGGACCGACCTCACCGCCGATCCCGGCGTCGCCGCCGTCATCGAGGAAGGCGTACGGCGGGACGGCTCCTCCAGGGCGCTCATCCCGGCGAAGAAGGCGAACTGGCGTATCGAGGACGGCGTCACGACGGTGACCCTCGACGTGGCCGCCGCGGAGCATGCCGGTCGCCTGCTGCCACTCCGGTTGCCGTACGGCCGCGACCTGACCGTGAACCCCTTCGACAAGGGGGTGAAGTTCGGGCCGGGCGAGGAGTTCGCGGCCGCCCCCGGGCGCTTCGACGTTCTCGGGATACGGCTGCCCGCCGACGCGGCGACCGAGGTCGCCACGGCGCTGCGATCCGGCGCGGGCACCTACCGGCCGGCCGGCACACCCGGCCTGCAGCTCCGCGTCGCCCCGGCCACCCGCCGGTTCACGTTCCCTCCCCCGGCCTGACCGGCGACCGGGGCGGTTCAGCGTACGGCCCGGCGCCACCGGTGGGCGGGGCCACCCCGGGGTCATTCTGAAGTGGACACAACCTACACTTCGCCGGTGATCAACAAGAAACGCGCAACAATCGTCCTTATCGGACTGTTGGCGGTGACCATGTTGGGTGGTCCGGCACCGGCCCTCGCGGAGGAGGAGCCGCCGGCCGAACCACCGAAGGTCGAGCTGGTGCTCGACGTCAGCGGTTCGATGCGGGCCGATGACATCGACGGGCGCAGCCGGATCTCCGTGGCCCAGCAGGCGTTCAACGAGGTGGTCGACGCGCTGCCCGACGAGACCCAGCTCGGCATCCGGGTGCTCGGTGCGACGTACCCGGGCAACGACAAGGCGAAGGGCTGCCAGGACACCCAGCAGATCGTGCCGGTCGGCCCGGTCGACCGGGTGCAGGCGAAGGCCGCCGTGGCGACGCTGCGGCCGACCGGGTTCACCCCGGTCGGGTTGGCCCTGCGGGAGGCCGCCAAGGACCTCGGCACGGGCACGACCGCCCGCCGGATCGTGCTGATCACCGACGGCGAGGACACCTGCGCCCCGCCGGACCCCTGCGAGGTGGCCCGGGAGCTGGCCGCCCAGGGTACGAAGCTGGTCGTCGACACGCTGGGCCTGGCCCCGGACGAGAAGGTACGCCGGCAGCTGCTCTGCATCGCCGAGGCCACCGGCGGCACGTACACCGCGGTGCAGCGCGCCGACGAGCTGACCAGCCGGATCAAACAGCTGGTCGACCGGGCGAAGGACACCCACACCGCCGCGCCGGCCGTCGTCGCCGGCAAGTCGGCGTGCGACGGCGCCCCGCTGCTCGCCCCCGGCGTGTACAGCGACCGGGCGGCGTTCTCGGAGCACCGCTGGTACCGGGTGCCGGTCCTGCCCGACCAGGAGCTGCGGGTGTCGGTCAGCATGGCGCTGGACCGGCCGGTCAACCCCGACTACGCGGTGCTGCTGCGGGCCACCGCCACCGACGGGCGGGAACTGGTCCGCGGGGTGGACGCGGGCAGCGGCCGTACCGACGTGGTTTCCGCGGGCCTGCGCTGGTCGGGGGGTGAGGAGCCGACGGACGAGGCGTCGCCGACGCCCGACACCGGCACCACCGTCGAGGCCACCATGGTCTGCCTGGTGGTGAGCAACGCGTTCGCGCCGCGCCAGGGCACCCAGGCGACCCCCGGCATGCCGGTCGAGCTGACCGTGGACGTGGTCGCCTCCTCGCCCGCCCCGACAGCGCCCGACCTGGGGCGGGGCTGGGTGCTGTTGGTGCTGCTGACCGTGGCGGGCCTGCTCACCGGACTGGTCACCGGCCTGCTCACCCGCTGGTGGGTAGCCACCTGGAGGGAGAACCGATGAGCACCCCGACGATCCGCACCGCGGCGGCACTGACGGCCGCCGGCCTCGTCCTGCTGGCCGTACCCGTGCCGGCGCAGGCCGCGCCCACCCCGTCGCCCGGTGCCACCCCGGTCACCCGCGCCGGTACGTCGTTCCTGACCGCCACCGGCATCGCCGCCGGGCAGCCGGTCCGGGTGGACGCCGCCACCGGCGACTACCTGTACTGGTCGTTCCCGGCCGCGGCCGGCGAACGGCACGAGATCACCGCGACCGTGTCGTTCCCGGATTCGCGCACCGGCCCGTCAACCTGGACGGTCGAGGTCTTCGACGGGCTGCGCCGGCGGCAGTCCTGCACGGCCGGCGCGCAGACGCCCACCGCCGACGCGTCCGCCACCAGCGTGGCGCTCGGCTGCGCGCTGCGTCAGGTGCGGTCCTGGGCCGAGCCGTGGTCGGCCGACCCGCTGCCCGGGACGTACTACGTCCGGTTGTCGGTGACCGAACTGCCGGAGGCCGACCTCGGCCTGCCCGTCGACGTGGAGCTGCTGGTCAGTGCCGATGCCAGCGGCTCGCGTGACGACGGCGAACTGAAGGCGCCGCTGGTGCCGAACACCAAGGCCGGTGCGGTGCTGAACGCCGAGCCGGTGGCGCAGCAGGAAGAGGAGAACGGGACCGGATTCTTCGACTGGCTGCCGGACCTCGGCTCGCGCTGGGTCTGGAGCGCGATCGGCGGCGTCCTGGCCGCCGTCGCGGGCGTGGTCGGCTTCGCGCTGACCCGCCGTCCCCGCCGGCCGTGACCGGACCGGCCGGTGGCCGCCGGGTGGCGGCCGCCGGCCGGTCGCGGGTCAGTCCTTCGAGGTGAACGTGGACAGGAAGCGCTGGTCGATCGGCAGGCCCGCGTTGTCGTAGCAGGCCACCCCGACCTCGGCGGTGGGGCCGAGGTGGCTCCACGGCTCGGCGAGGTGGCAGTAGTCGGACCCGGTGCCCATCGCCACGACCTGCGCGTGGGTCTGGGCGAGGGCGAGGAGCGGGTAGCGGACCCGGTAGTAGCCGGGCGCGACGGTGTAGATGGTGTTGACGCCCATGCCGCCGCCCGGGTTGTTGTAGTTGGCCTGGCTGACGAACGGGAAGTAGTAGCCGAAGTATCTCGGCGGGGTGAACGAACCGAAGACGGCGCGCTGCCGGTGGTAGGACAGGCTGAAGGCGGTCTCGGTCGGCTTGCCGGCCGAGTCGTAGCAGGCGACGTCGGCCGCGATGTCCAGGACGTTGAACGCGTACCAGTCACTGATTTTGCACCGGCGGGCGGCGCCGGCCGCGTCGATGGCGGTGACCTGGACGTTGCCCGCGAGCCCGAGCGCCGAACCGACGCCGCTGAGCTTGACCCGGTAGCCTCCGTTGCCCATCGGTCCGATCGACACCGGGAGACCGGTGGAGTTGTACGTCAGGACGTCGTCCGGCGAGGCCGCCCGCAGGTACGCGTACGTGCCGCTGTTGGGCGGGGCGATTCCGGAGCTGACGGTCCACAGCACGGCGAAGGCGGTGTCGGCGGGGCCGCCGCCCGGCGCGAAGCACTGCACCTCGACGATCTCGTCGGGGCCGGCCTGGAACCATCGCACCACCGTGCAGTAGTTCCCGTTGGAGTTGATCGGGGTCACGTGCACGACCCCGTCCGAGCCGGCGCCGACCTGCGGGAACCTGACCTGGAACCGGCCGGCGCCGAGCTTGCCGCCCTGGGCCCACCCGGGGAAGCTCGCCTTCCAGGAGCCCCACTGGCGGTTGGTGTCCAGCGTGGTCCAGGCCGGGACGTTCGGGTTGTCGACCAGGGCGAAGCCCCACCGGTCGGCGGTGGCGGCCCGGGCCGGCTCGGCGGTGCCGGGTACGACCGTCGCCAGCGCGGCGACCAGGGCGACGATGAGGGCGAGTGGACGCAGACGCATTGCCCCTCCTATTGAAAGCCATCAATTGGAGTGTCATGCTCGCACCTCCCGACACCAAGGAGCGCAGGATCTCGTACCCGGTCAGCATGGTGCGGATTGTGTCGAGTCGCCATCCGACCGCGAGCCGGCGATCAGGCGGCGGCGGGTTCGGGCCGGCGATCAGGCCGCGGCGGGTTCGGGCCGCAGCGCCGGACCGAGCAGCAGCCCGCCGTCGAGGACGAATTCCGATCCGGTGGCGAACGCGGCCTGCGGCGAGGTGATGAAGAGCAGCAGATCGGTGATCTCCCGGGGCTCGGCGAGCCGTGGAACGGCGAAGGCGTCCGGCGAGTAGGACTCGATGATCGCCGGCCGCCCCGGCGCCGGGGGTTCGTTGATCAGCGGGGTCGAGACGACGCCGGGGTGGATGGAGTTGACCCGGATGTTGTCGCGCCCCAACTCGATCGCCGCGGTCCTGGTGAGGCCACGCACCGCCCACTTGCTCGCGACGTACGGCCCGAAGAGCGCGGTGCCACCGTGGGCCATGGTCGAGGCGATGTTGACGATCACACCTCCGCCTCCTCGCCGCATCGACGGCACGACAGCCTTGATGCCGAGGTAGCTGCCGGTGAGGTTGACGGCCAGCGTGCGGTCCCAGACGTCGCGGTCGGTGTGCTCCAGCGGCACGGCCGGATTCTGGATGCCGGCGTTGTTGACCAGGATCGACACCGGCCCGAAGCGGCCCTCCGCGGCGGTCACCGCCGCCGTCCAGTCCGCCTCGTCGGTGACATCCAGCCCGACGTAGTGGGCCCGGTCGCCGAGTTGGGCCGCGAGTTCGCGCCCGGCAGCCTCACGGACCCCGGCGATCACGACGTTGGCACCGCGCTCGTGGTAGGCGCGCACGTGACTGGCACCCATACCTCCGGCGCCTCCGGTGACGAGCACGGTCGAGTTGTCGAAGCGCATGACGCGGTCCTTCCCGCAGGGCGATAGTGAGTCGAGTGACTCGCCTCGCCAGGCTAGCCACCGCTCGCGAGGTGAGTCAAGTGACTCACCTCGCAGTAGCGGCATAATGGTCCGGTGACCACGGAGCCGTCGACCTACCACCGCCGGATGGCCGAGCAGAAGCGGGCAGCCATCATCGAGGCCGCCACCAGACTGTTCCTGCGGTCCGGCTACGGCGGCGCGTCCCTGGCGAAGATCGCCGCGGAGGCGGACGTGTCGAAGGCGACCCTGTTCAAGCAGTTCCCCACCAAGGCGGCACTGTTCGACGCGATCGTCACCGAATACTGGAAGATGGAGGACGAGCAGAAGCTCATGCCCGCGGTGGGCGACCTACGGGGCGGACTGACCACGATCGGCGGCCGATACGTCGCACTGCTCACCCGCCCCGGGATGGCCGACCTGTTCCGGATCGTCATCGCCGAGGCATCCCGCTTTCCCGAACTGGGCCGAACCCAGTTCGAGCTCGGCAAGATGCCCTTCTTCGACTCGGTCTGCCGATACCTGCGGGCCGAGGCGGCCGCCGGAACCGTGCAACTCGACGATCCCGAGCTGGCGGCCACCCAGTTCCTCGGCATGATCTCCGACTACGTCTTCTGGCCCCGCATGCTGTTGGTCAACTGGGCTCCCGGCAAGGCGGCGATGGCCCGCGTCGTCGAGGAGGCCGCCCGCACCCTGCAGGCCAGATACGCCGTCGGGCCACACGGCGGACACTGACGCCGGTTCAGCGGCGGCGACGTCGGCGTGTCGGCTCCGGCCGGGCCTGGTCCCGCCCCGACGTCTCCGGCCTTTCGGTACGGGTGGGATTGCCACGTACCAGCTCGTCGTGGATACGCCAGCGGGCCGTGCCGAGGGCCCGCTCCGCCGCCTCGTCGCGCTGCTCCAGACGCTGCCGCAACAGCCGCATGGCGATACCGCGGTTGAGGCCGAACTCCCGCTCGGTGTCGACCACGACGACGATCCCCGACGGCCGGTGGGTCGCCCGTACCGCCGTGCTGGCCTTGTTGCGGTGCTGGCCGCCGGGACCGCCGGTGCGGCAGGCGACGACGTCGACGTCCGCCTCGACGAACGTCGTACGCGGCACGTCGACCCCGCAGGGGCGGGCGGTGACGTACCAGTTCTTCCGGCCGACGCCGGCCCGGTAGGGGCTGGGGGCCTGCCAGCACAGGGTTCCGGTCCACGACTCGGCGAACGCCTCGGCGCCGGGCCCGGAGATCTCGACCAGGACCGACCGGTAGGTGCCGGGCCGGTCACCGGGCACGGTCTGCGCCCGTACGGTCGCCAGGCCCTGCCGGACGGCGTCGGCCTCCAGGCGGCTCAGCAGCTCCACCAGCGCCCAGGCACACTCCTGCGGGCCTCGCCCGGCCGACATGAGCAGGTGGACGCTCACCGCCGCCCCCGTCCGCGGCGGTGGTCCCGCCGGTCCCGGTACGGCGCGGCCCCCGGCTCGGCCGTCTTGTAGGTGACCAGCGGCACCGTGGTGGCCACCGGCGTGGCCAGGCCGTGGTCGACGAGGTCGCCGATCACCTGCTCGATGCGTTTGTAGGCCGTCGGCGCCTCCTCGAAGAGGAGCTGACGGTCGCCGCACACCACCAGCGACCCCACCGGCGTACGGCGCAACTCCTCGACGGTGTGCTTGGCCCGGCCGCGGCGCAGGGCGTCGGCGCGCGACATCTTGCGCCCCGCGCCGTGCGCCACCGAATGGTTGGCGTCCGGCCCGGCGTGGGCGGCCACGAGATAGGACGGCGTCCCCCGCGTACCGGCGATCAGCACGTCGCGGCCGTCGCCCGGGGCCGCCCCCTTGCGGTGCAGGTAGCCGCCGTCGCGGACCTCGACCAGGTTGTGGCACTGGTCGACGACCGGCGCGGTCGGCTCGGCGCCCAGGGCGTGGGCGACCCGGGCGGCCATCAGCCGCCGGTTGAGCGATCCCCACCGTACGGCGGCGTCGTGCATCGCCAGGTAGGTGGCGGGATCGGGGGCGGGGCCCGCACCGTGGACCTCGGTGTGCGCCCGCAGGATCCGCTCCCCCAGCCCCCGCGAGCCGCTGTGGACGACGAGGACGAGATCGCCGGCGGCGAGCCCGAGCCGACCCGCGTGGTCCGGTACGAAGACGGTCCCGATCCGGGCCAGTTCGACGAAGTGGTTGCCCCGGCCGACGGTGCCGAGCCCCTCGACGTGGCCGGCCGGGATGTCGCCCTCGACGACGGCCCAGGCCGGGTCGTCGGCGTCCCGTTCGGGATCCAGCGCGCGGTCGAGGTCGGGGAACCGGGCGGCGAGCTTCTCGGGTACGGCGCGCTTGAGCCGGAGCGGGAAGACGGCGATGCCGCACCCGATGTCGGACCCCACCAGGAACGGATACAGCACGGTGGACGTCATGGCGGCACCGATGGGGGCGCCCTTGCCGGGGTGCAGGTCCGGCATGCCGGCGACGTGGATCATGCCGTCGAGGGCGGCGACCTGGTGGCACTGCGCGACGGCGTCGGACTCGATCCAGCTCGTCGGCGAGGCGAAGACGGTGACGGTGGCCGCGTCGGACCGCGGCCGGGACTCCTGGGACAAGGACGTTCTCTTTCCGGGGAAAGGCATGGACGGACGGCGACACGCACGCGAGGGCGCCGGTCGGCGCGCCGTGCGGTGGCGGAGAAACAGGGTGCGGTCCGTCAGTACGTCATGGGCAACACCTTCGCCGACCCCACCGCCGTACGGCAAGCGGTTTTCCGCCGGTACGGTCGCCGGGGTGCGGCCGGGGCCGATCCGGGTGTCGGGGCCGTCGGGGAGCTGGCCGGGAATTCGGTGGCGCACACCGGCGCCGACGGTGTTGGCTGGCAGCCGCCCCGGCCGGGGTGGCCCGCGCAGGGTAGGGAGCTTGCATGATCGTCGTCTCCGCCGCCTCCGGCGCGCTCGGCCGGCTCGTCGTCGAACGACTGCTGACCCGGCTGCCCGCCGATCAGGTCGGCGCCGCCGTACGCGCCCCTGACCGGGCCGCCGACCTGGCCGCGCTCGGCGTCGACGTACGGCACGGCGACTACGACGACCCGGCGAGCCTGCGGTCGGCGTTCGCCGGCGCGCGGCGGCTGCTGCTCATCTCCTCGCCGGAGCTGGCCCCGGACCGGCGGATCCGGCAGCAACTGGGCGCCGTCGAGGCGGCCGTCGCCAGCGGGGTACGGGCCGTCGCCTACACCAGCTTCCTCGGCGCCGACCGCGACGGCGGGGGACTGAACGCCGCCCACCACGCCACCGAACGGGCGATCGTCGACAGTGGACTCGGTTACACGATCCTGCGGCATCCGTTCTACACCGAGGCGTTCGTCAACGCCGGGCTGCGGGCGGCGGCCGAGGCGGGCCGGCTGGTCAGCGGCACCGGCGGGCGGGGCCTCAACACCGCGCTGCGGACGGATCTCGCCGAGGCGGCGGTGAACGTGCTGACCGACGACGACCACCTGGGCCGGGGCTACGACCTGACCGGACCGCTGTGGACCTACCCGCAGCTCGCCCGGGAACTCGGGGACGTCACCGGCACGAAGGTCGAATACCACGAGGACGCCGGGGCGGCCACCGGGCCGATGGCCTTCCTGGAGGGCCTGGCCCGGGCCGGGGCACTGGAACGGCAGACCGACGACCTGCGCCGGGTGCTGGGCCGGCCGCCGACGAGCCTGCGCCGGGCCGTGCAGGACGCGCTCGGGCGGGTCGACTCGTCCTAGGGCGCCTCCGCGATCGTCCGGCGCAGCTCCCGTTTGAGCACCTTGTGGCTGGGGCCGAGCGGCAGCTCGGCGGCGAACCGGATCAGACGCGGATACTTGTGCCGGCCCAGCCGCTCCCGGGCCCAGCCGACCAACTCCTCCGCGTCCGGCCGCGGATCCACCGCGGGGTCCGGCACCACCACCGCGCAGATCTCCTCCCCGTGCACCGGGTCCGGTACGCCGATCACGGCGACCTGGGCGACCGCCGGATGCCGGGCGAGCACCTCCTCCACCTCGCGCGGGTAGACGTTGAATCCGCCCCGGATCACCACGTCCTTGGTCCGGTCCACGATGGTGACGAAGCCATCGGCGTCCCGGGTGCCGAGGTCGCCGGTGCGGAACCAGCCGTCGACGACCGCCTCCGCGGTCGCCTCCGGACGGCCGAGATATCCGGTGAAGACGTTGTGCCCCCGGATCACGATCTCACCCAGTTCACCGGCCCCGAGCAGCTCGATCCGTTCCGGGACCTCCGGACGGGCGATCTCCACCTCGACGCCCCAGATCGGGTGCCCGACCGTGCCGGCCCGGGTGCCGTACGCCGGCTGGTTGGTGGTCGCGGTCGGTGAGGTCTCCGACAGCCCGTACCCCTCGAAGATCGTGGTGTCGAAGGCGGTGTTGAAGCGTTCGAGTACGGCGACCGGCAGCGACGCGCCGCCGGAGACGCACAGCCGCAGCCGGGGCAGTTCGGTACGGCCGGCGGCGGCCTCCAGCAACGCGATGTACATCGTCGGCACGCCGTGGAAGACGTCCACCCGTTCGCGGGCCATCAGCTCGAGCGCGGCCGGTCCGGTGAACCGGGCGAGCAGCACCAGGGTGCCGCCGATGCGGAAGGTGCCGTTCATCGCCACGGTCTGCCCGAAGGTGTGGAACAGCGGCAGGCAGCCCAGCACCACGTCGGTGGTGCGGGCGTCGTTGGCGTCGAAGACGTTCACCATCGCGTTCATCACCAGGTTGAGGTGGCTGAGCACCGCACCCTTCGGCTCGCCGGTGGTGCCGCTGGTGTAGAGGACCACCGCCGGGTCCTCGGCGGCACGGGAGGCGTACGACGGCACCGGTGCGAGTCCGGCGCACAGGTCCTCCAGCCGCCGGACCGGCGTCGCGGGGCGCTGGGCGGGTACCGGCGGTGGCACCGCGCCGACGGTGACCAGCGGGATGCCGGCCCGTTCGGCGGCCGCCGCGCCCATCGCCAGTTGACTGCCGTGGCAGACCAGCAGGTCGGCCCGGCTGTCGCGGAGCACGTAGGCGGCCTCGTCGGCGGTGAGCAGCAGGTGGACCGGGACCACGACCGCGCCGGCGGCGAGTGCCGCGTAGTAGGCGCGCGGAAAGTCGACCACGTTCGGGGCGAGCAGGGCCACGGTGTCGCCGGGCCGTACGCCCAGCTCGCGCAGGCCGGCCGCCCAGGACCGGGCCGTGCGCCACAGTTCGGCGTACGTGACCCGGGTTTCGCCGTCGACGACGGCGACCTTCGTCGGATGCCGCCGCGCGGACTCGGCGAGCACGGCGGCGAGCGAGAGGCTGGTCACGACTCCTCCGCGAAGTGGAGCCGGCTGACCGTCTCGGCCACGCAGACCGGCCGGTCGCCGCCGTCGGTCTCCACGGTGACGGTCTTGACGACCTGGATCCCGCCGGGTACGGCGGTGATCGAGTCGATGTGGAGGCTGGCCCGGATCCGGCCGCCGGTGCGTAGCGGGGCCGGGAACCGTACCCGGTTCAGGCCGTAGTTGATGCCCATCCGCAGCCCGTCGACCCGGTAGACGTCGCGGACCAGGGCCGGCAGCAGCGACAGGGTGAGGTAGCCGTGCGCGACGGTGCCGCCGAACGGTCCGGCGGCGGCCCGTTCCGGGTCGACGTGGATCCACTGGTGGTCGTCGGTGGCGTCGGCGAAGAGGTCCACCCGGTCCTGCGCGACCGGGTGCCACCGTCCTGGGCCGAGGGTGGCGCCGACCGCGGCGGCGAGTTCGTCGGCCGATCCGAAGGTTCTCACGCCAGGTGTCCTCCGAGCTTCGTGTAGCCGCGCAGCAGGTCGCGGGAGATGATCAGCCGTTGCATCTCGTCGGTGCCCTCGAAGATGCGCAGCAGCCGCACCTGCCGGTACCACCGTTCGATCGGCAGTTCCCGGGTGTAGCCCATGCCGCCGTGGACCTGCATCACCCGGTCGACCACCCGGTTGACCATGCCGGCGCCGTAGAGTTTCGCCATCGACGAGGCGTGTCTCGGGTCGAGTCCGGCGTCGACGGTCCAGGCGGCGCGCAGCACCAGCCAGCGGGCCGCCTCCAGTTCGGTTTCGGAGTCGGCGAGCATCCAGCCGATCGCCTGGTTCTCGCCGATGGGTCGGCCGAAGGTGTGCCGGGTGTTCGCGTGGTCGATCGCCATGGCCAGCGCGCGTTCGGCGATGCCGAGCGCGTGCGACGGGATGACGTACCGGCCCTTGCCGATCCACTGCATGGCGAGGGCGAAACCCTGGCCGATCTCGCCGAGGACGTTGCGTGCCGGTACCCGGACGTTCTCGAAGATCAGCGAGGCCGGTCCGCCCTCGCCCATGGTCTGGATGAACTCCGAGCGCCAGCCCATGTCCCGGTCGACGAGGAAGGCGGTGCTGCCGCCCCGGCGGACGTCGCGGTCGCGGTCGGTGACCGCGATGACGATGGCGAAGTCGGCCTCGTTGCCGCCGGTGATGAAGGTCTTCTCGCCGTCGAGGATCCAGTCGTCGCCGTCGCGGCGGGCGGTGAGGCGGATGTTGGCCGCGTCGGAGCCGGCGCCGGGCTCGGTGATGGCGAAGCAGGAGCGGCGTTCGCCCTCGATGGTGGGCAGCAGGTATTCGCGTTTCTGCCCGTCGTCGGCGTGGAAGAGGATGTTGTCCGCCTCGCCGCCGAAACGGAACGGCACGAAGGTGCGCCCCACCTCGGTCCAGATCAGCGACTGGGTGACGGCCGGCAGGCCCATCCCGCCGTACCCGTCGGGGGTGTCGAGGCCCCAGAAGCCGAACTTGCGGGCCCGCAGCTGCAACTCGCGGAGCTGGCCGGGTTCCAGGCCGGGCAGGTGGGCGCGTTCGCGGCGGAGCAGCTCCGGTTCCAGCGGCATGACCTCACGGGTGACGAACTCCCGGGCGGTGTCCCGGATCGCCCGTTCGTCGTCGCTCAGTGCGAAGTCCACGGTCTCCTCCTGAGATGGTCGTCGGGCGGACGGTCAGCGGGCGCCGCCGTTGACGTAGAGGGTCTGGCCGCTGACGTACGAGGCGTCGTCGCTGGCCAGGAAGGCGACCACCGAGGCGATCTCCGCCGGCTGGCCGACCCGGCGCAGCGGGGTCAGTTCGGCGACCTTCCGCTGGTGGTCGTCGGGGCTGGCGCCGACCCGTACGGCGGTGGCGGCGGTCATCGCGGTCGCCACGTATCCGGGGGCGACCGCGTTGACGGTGACGTCGTACGGCCCGAGTTCGATGGCGAGGGTGGCGGTGAGCCCCTGCACCCCGGCCTTGGCCGCGGCGTAGTTGACCTGCCCGCGGTTGCCGAGCGCGGAGCGGCTGCTCAGGTTGACGATCCGGCCGTAGCGTGCGGCGACCATGTGTTTCTGCGCCGCCTGGCAGCAGTGGAACATGCTGGTCAGGTTGGTGTTCAGCACCGCGTTCCACTCGGTGGCCGACATCTTGAAGAGCAGGTTGTCGCGGGTGATGCCGGCGTTGTTGACCAGGATGTGCGGGCCGCCGAGTTCGGTGACCACCCGCTGGGTCATCGCCTCGACCGCGTCGGCGTCGGTGACGTCGCAGCCGACGCCGATCGCCCGGCCGCCGGCGGCGGTCAACTCGTCGGCGACGACCTTGCTCCGCTCGGGGTCGAGGTCGACGACCGCGACGGCGGCGCCCTCGGCGGCGAGCCGGCGGGCGGTGGCGGCACCGATTCCCTGGGCGGCGCCGGTGACGATGGCGACCCGGTCGGCGAATCTGTTCACGGGGCTCTCCCTGCTGTTGTCACTTGAAGGCGCTGACGCCGGTGAGCGCCCGCCCGATGAGGAGTTGCTGGATCTGGCTGGTGCCCTCGTAGAGGGTGGCGACGCGGGCGTCGCGCAGGTATCTGCCGACCGGGTACTCGTCGATGTAGCCGTACCCACCGAAGATCTGCAGGGCGTTGTTGGCGGCGCGGACGGCGGCCTCGGTGGCGAAGAGTTTGGCCACCGACGACTCGGTGGCGAAGGGCTGTCCCCGGTCGATCAGGTCGGCGACCTGCCAGACGAGCAGCCGGGCGGCGGCGGTGTCGACGGCGATCCCGGCGAGCAGTTGCTGCACCAGTTGGTGGCCGGCGATCGGTTTGCCGAACTGTTCCCGTTGGGCCGCGTAGCCCAGGGCGGCGTCCAGGCTGCCCTGGGCGATGCCGACGCAGCCGGCGGCGACCGACATCCGCCCCTTGGCCAGGGCACGCAGCGCCAGGTCGAAGCCGGCGTCCGCGGCGCCGAGCCGGGCGCTGTCGGGCACCCGGACCCGGTCCAGGGCGAGTTCGGCGGTGTCCTGGCCGCGCAGCCCGAGCTTGCCGTGGATACGGCGGCGGGTCAGTCCGGCGCTGTCGGCGGGGACCAGGAAGGCGGTGATGCCGCGCGGCCCGGGGCCGCCGGTACGGGCGAAGAGCAGGATGACGTCGGCGAGGGTGCCGTTGGTGATGAACACCTTGGCGCCGCTGATCAGCCAGTCGTCGCCGTCGCGGACCGCCCGGGTACGCAGCGCCCCGGCGTCGGATCCGTGGTCGGGTTCGGTGAGCGCGAAGGCGCCGAGCAGGTCGCCGGCGCAGAGTCCGGGCAGCCAGCGGGTCTTCTGTTCGGGTGTGCCGTGGGCGGCGATCGACTTGGCGACCAGGCCGAGGGAGACCGAGACGATGCCGCGTACGGACGAGTCGCCGCGCCCGAGTTCCTCCAGCACCAGGCAGTACGTGAGGTGGTCGCCGCCGGAGCCGCCGTCGGCCTCGTCGATGGTCAGGCCGAGGAAGCCGAGGTCGCCGAGCTTGCGGACGACGGCCGGGTCGACCTCTTCGGCGCGGTCGGCCGCGGCGGCGTACGGCGCCACCTCACGATCGACGAACTCGGCCGCGAGTCGACGCGCGGCGGCCTGCTCGGGCGCGAGGCTCAGATCCATGGGAATTAAACTAGCGCTGCAAGTTTTATTCCGTCCAGACCCGGATGTGGAAGAGTTCTGGTCGCGCCCGACCGGGAGGAGATCCACCGATGCCACGTCCCAGCAAAGCCCTGCTCAGCCGGGAACGGATCGTGGCCACCGCCGCCATGCTCATCGACACCGAGGGGCTGACCGCGTTCTCCACCCGCCGGCTCGCCACCGAACTCGGGGTCCGCGGCCCCTCGCTCTACAACCACTTCGCGACCAAGGACGAGATCCTGGACGCGGTCGCCGACACGATCATCGCCGAGGTCGACGTCTCGTTCTTCGGTACGCACGAATGGCGGGAGGCGCTGCGGCTGTGGGCACTGTCCTACCGCCGGGCGCTGCTCGCGCACCCGAACATCGTGCCGTACCTCGCCCAGGGGCCGGGGCGGCGGCCGGCGTCGCTGCGGATGGCCGACGCCGTCTACGGCGGACTCGTCGACGCCGGCTGGCCGCCGGCGAAGGCCACCCACATCGGCGCCCTGATGCGCTACCTGGTCACCGGCTCCACCCTCGGCTCGTTCGCCAAGGGGTTCATCGAGGATCCGGCGCTCTACGACGGGCATCCGCACCTCGGGCAGGCGCACCGGCTCGCCGAGCACCAGCGCAGCGTCGACGACGGCGCGTTCGCCCTCGGCCTGGACGCGCTCATCGACGGCCTCTCGCACGCGTACGGGAATGTCGCCCGACCTATGGATCGGTGAGGCGGCGGGCGTTACAGTCAGGAAAACTTGCAGCGCTAGTTATCGCGCCTCCGGCGCCGCACCGCTGCCCCGCTCACCCGAGTGAGAGGTCCCCCGATGCAGCTCACGCGAACCGATATCTACGTCGACGGTCGATGGCTGCGACCGGACGGCACCGGACGGATCCCGGTGGAGAACCCGGCCACCGAGGAGACCATCGCCGAGATCCCGGCCGGCACCGTCACGGACGTGGACCGGGCGGTCGCCGCCGCCCGCGCGGCGTTCGACGGCTGGGCCGACACCACGGCCACCGACCGGGCCGCCGCGCTGGAACGGCTCCACGACGCACTCGCGGCCCGCGCCGACACCCTCGTCGAAACCATCGGCCTCGAACTCGGCAGCCCGCGCAAGTTCGCCACCCGGGTCCAGGTCGGCCTGCCACTGCGGGTGTTGCGCGGCTACGTCGACCTGGCCCGTCAGCCCGCCCCGGCGGAGACGATCGGCAACTCCCTGGTGCTGCGCGAACCGGTCGGCGTCGTCGGCGCCATCACCCCGTGGAACTACCCCCTGCACCAGGTGATCGCCAAACTCGCCCCCGCCCTGGCCGCCGGCTGCACCGTGGTGCTGAAGCCCAGCGAGTTGACCCCGCTGGTCGCCTACCAGCTCTTCGACGCGATCGACGAGGCCGGACTGCCGCCGGGAGTGGTCAACCTGGTCACCGGGACCGGGCCGGTGGTCGGCGAGGCCCTCGCCGGGCACCCGGACGTGGACATGGTCTCCTTCACCGGCTCCACCGCCGTCGGCCGGCGGATCTCCCACCTGGCCGCCGACCGGATCGCCCGGGTCGCGCTCGAACTCGGCGGCAAGTCGGCGAACATCATCCTCGACGACGCCGACCTCGCCGCCGCCGTGAAGGCCGGGATCGGCAACTGCCTGATCAACTCCGGCCAGACCTGCACCGCCTGGTCCCGGATGCTGGTGCACCGCAGCCGCTACGCGCAGGCCCTCGAACTCGCCGTCGACATCACCGCCGGATACCAACTGGGCGACCCCTTCGCGCCGGCCACCCGGCTCGGACCGCTGGTCTCCGCCACCCAACGGGAGCGCGTACGCGGACACATCACGCGCGGCCTCGCCGACGGCGGCCGGCTGGTCACCGGCGGCCCGGACGCGCCGGTCCCCGACCGGGGCCACTTCGTCGCGCCGACCGTCATCGCCGACGTCGACCCCGACAGCGCCCTGGCCCAGGAGGAGATCTTCGGACCGGTGCTCGCGGTCATCCCCTTCGACGACACCGAACAGGCCGTGGCCATCGCCAACAACTCCCGGTACGGGCTCGCCGGCGCGGTCTTCGCCGGCGACGAGGAACGGGCGCTGGCCGTCGCGCGCCGGATCCGTACCGGCTCGGTGGACGTCAACGGCGGCTCCTTCAACCCGCTCGCCCCGTTCGGCGGCTACAAGCAGTCCGGAATCGGCCGCGAACTGGGCGTGCACGGGCTCGCCGAGTTCACCCAGCTCAAGTCGATCCAACGGTGAGGGCGCTGGTCGTCGAGGGCGTCGGCGCGCGGCCGGCGGTCACCGACGTCGAACTGCCCGCCCCCGGCCCCGGCGAGGTACGGGTCCGGGTCCGCGCCGCCGGGGTCTGCCACTCCGACCTGTCGATGACGAACGGGACGCTCACCCCGGGGTACCCGCTCGTGCTCGGGCACGAGGCCGCCGGGCTGGTGACCGAGGTCGGCGCCGACGTACGCCGGGTCGGTGTCGGCGACCACGTGGTGCTGAACTGGGCGCCGCCGTGCCGCGGGTGCTGGCCCTGTCGGCACGACGAACCGTGGCTCTGCGCCGAGGCGGGCGCCCCGTCGGTGCCCCGGGGCCGGACCGCCGGGGGCGGGCCGTTGCACGTCACCCTCGGCCTCGGCGCGCTCGCCGAGGAGGTGGTGGTCGGGGAACGGGCGGTGATCGCCGTGCCGGCCGGGCTGCCGTTCGAATCGGCCGCGCTGCTCGGCTGCGCCGTCCTGACCGGGGTCGGTGCCGTCACCCGGACGGCCGCCGTCGCGCCGGGTGAGTCCGTACTGGTCCTCGGGCTCGGCGGGGTGGGCCTGGCCACGGTGATCGCCGCCGCGTCGGCCGGCGCCGGCCGGGTCGTCGCCGCCGACCTCGCCGGGGCCAAGCGGGAGCTGGCCCTGGCCGCCGGGGCGACCGACTTCCTGGTCGCCGACGACACCCTCACCAGACGGGTCCGGACGCTGACCGGGGACGCGGGGTCGACCACGCCTTCGAATGCGTCGGCCGGGCCACCACGATCCGCACCGCCTGGCGGGCCGCCCGGCGTGGCGGCCAGGTGACCGTGATCGGGATGGGCGCCAAGGACGACCTGGTCGAGCTGAGCGCTCTGGAGATCTTCCACTCGGCGCGTACCCTGCGCTCCTCGGTCTACGGTTCGTCGGACCCGGACCGGCACGTGCCGGAGCTGGCCGCCGCGGTGCTCGCCGGGTCACTCGACCTCGGCCCGCTGATCACCGACCGATGTGGACTGTCGGAGGCACCGTCCGCCTTCGCCCGGATGGCCCGGGGCGAGGGCGCCCGGACCGTCGTACTGTTCGACTGACCGGCGGCTCAGCGCAGGGCACGGACCAGTTCGATCCGGGACCGCAGCCCGAGCCGGTGGAAGATGTTGCGCATGTGGTGGTCGACGGTGCGCGGACTGAGGTTCAGCCGGCCGGCCACCTCCCGGTTGGTCGCCCCCTCGACGACCAGCCGGGCGATCCGCAACTGCTGAGGGGTCAGTGTGGTGTCGACCGGCGTCGGGCGTGGCTCGCCGACCGGCTCCCCGGTCACCCGGGAGCGGGTGGCCGGCGGCCCCGGAACCGCCGCGCCCGCCGCCCGCAGCTCCGCCGTCGCCTGCTGGGCCCAGCCGGCGACACCGAGCCGCTGGAACGTCTCCATCGCCCGACGCAGGTGCTCCCGGGCGTCCCGGGGCCGGCGCGCGCGCCGCAGCTCCCTGCCGAAGAGAAGTTCGGTACGCGCCCGTTCGTACTCCGACCCGCCCTCCGCGTGCAGGCGCAGCGCCTGCCGGAAGCGGTCCTCGGCCGCCCCGCTGCCGCGGGGTGCCAGCAGTGCGTGGCAGCGGGCCGAGACGGCCCGGCGGGCCGGATTCCCGGTGCCGTCGGCCCAGCGGTCGAAGACCGCCAGCGCCCGCCCCGCCAGCGCCCGGTGCGCCGCCGCCGCTCCCCCGGCACCGCCCTGGACGATCGCCTCGACCAGGTACGGCGTGGCCATCACCTGCACGACGAGCTGCCCCCGGCCGGTGCCGGGCCGGGCCAGGGCGTGCAGCCGGGCGGCGGCCGCCGGGCCCCGCCCCTCGGTCAGGTCGACCACCGCCAGCGCCCACTGACCCAGCGCCCAGGGCCGCTGCCCCGCGGACCGCACGCCGGCGGTGAGCTGACTGTGCCGCAGCGCCACGGCCCGGTCGCCACGGATCGCGGCCAGCACCGCGAGCATGCCCCGATGGACGGCGGCACAGTTGTCCTGCCCGCCGTCCCGGGCCGCCGCCAGCCCTTCCCGGGCCGCCGCCACCGCCGCGGGCCCGGTCGGGTCGAGCCAGTAGTGGGCGTAACCCAGCAGTTCCAACGCCCGCGGCAGGACCGCGATGTCGCCGACGGCCCGGGCCCGGGTCACCGCCCGGGCGGCGAGCCGGCCGGCGGTGACGTCGTCGGCCACGAGAAGGCCGGCGACGCTCGCCACGGTGAGCCGGGCCGGATCGGTCAGCCGGGCGGCGCGGGCGACGACCCGGCGCAGTGGCGCGACCGCGTCGCGGTGCCGTCCCTGAAAGGCCGCGGCGGCGCCGGCGATGTGGTCGTGGGCGAGCAGGGTGGTGTCGGTGGCGTCCGGCCGGCGGAGCGCGGCGGCGCGGCGGGCGATCTCGGCGTACCGGTGGTAGTCGCCGGCGAAGCAGACCGCCTCCGCGGCGCGCAGCAGCGCGTCGAGGGCTGCCCGGGGGTCGGCCGGGGCCAGTGCCTCGGCGGCGCCCAGCAGCCAGTCCGGCGCGTCACCGGCGGGGCCCGCACGCAGGGCCATCTCGCCGTGCAGCAGCCGGGCCCGGCCCCGCAGGGCCGGGTCGACGCCGCCGTCGCCGACCCGGAAGAGCAGCCGCCGGGCGCGTTGCGGGTCGCCGGCCAGCCAGGCGTACCGGGCCGCGGCGACGAGTCGGTGGTCGGCGGCGGCGCCGCCGCGTTCGTCGCCGGTCCGGGCGTCGGTGAGCTGGGCGGCGCGTTCGAGGGCCGCCGACGCGATCGCATAGCCGCCGACCGGATCGGATCGGCCGGAGCCGGGGCGGGACCCGCCGGCCTCGGGGCCGACGGCCCGCACCCGCGCGGCGGCCCGTTCCAGTTCGGCGGCGAGCGGTTCGTCGGGGCCGTCGGCGGCGGCGGCCAGGTGCACGGCCCGGCGCAGTCGTCGGTCGGGTCCACTGCCGACGGTACGGGCCAGGAGCAGGTGCGCGGCGCGCCGGCGGGCCAGCGGCGCCTGCTGATAGGCCAGGGCCCGGACCAGCCGCTGTGGAAAGTCGATCCGGTGCCCGTCGACGCGGATCAGGCCGGCGGATTCCGCCGGGGCGAGCGCGCCGAGTCGCGTACCGGAGGCTGCTGCGGCCCGGACGAGTTCGAACTGGTCCAGCGCCTCGTCGGCGGCGGCGAGCAGGAGCAGCCAGCGGGTCGCGACGGGAAGGCGACGTAGCCGGTCCCGGTACGACCGGCCGAGCACGCCGTCGGGCGGCAGAGCCGTGGGTGGCGGTTCCTCGCCGTACCGCTGGGCGGGGGTGAGTGTGGTGGCCAGGTCGACGATGGCCTGCGGGTTGCCCCGGGCGAGCCGGGCCAGGGCCGCGGCCGTGTCGGCCGGCAGGCCGTCGGGGACCAGGTCGGCCAGCAGGGCCAGACTGTCCGCCTCCTCGAGCGGGCGCAGCCCGAGCGCCGGTACGTCGCGGACAGTCCCCGCCGCGTCGCCGGCGAGCAGCATGCCGACCCGGTACGGACGCAGCCGCCGGGCGGCGAACGCGAGCACGTCGAGCGACGGGGAATCGGCGGTGTGCGCGTCGTCGAGGCGGCAGAACAGGGGACGTTCGGCGCCGGTGGTACCGAGCAGGCCGAGGACCGCCTGGCAGAGGATGAGCCGGTCCGGTTCGGGGCCGGCCACCCCGTCGAACGCGCGGCGCAGTGCCTCGCCCTGTCGGACGGGCAGCCGGGCGATGTGTCCGGCCAGCGGTTCGAACAGCCGGTGCAGTACGGCGTACGGCAGGTCGGCCTCGTCGGGCAGCCCCTTGGCGGCCAGGACGGTGAACCCGGCGCGGTGGTCGGCCGCGAGTGCGCCGCCGTCGTCGAGCAGTGCGGTCTTGCCCAGGCCGAGTTCGCCGTGCAGCAGCAGGGCGCCGCCGGTGCCGGTGGCCGCCGCGTCGATCAGGTCGGTGATCGCCCGGCGTGGTGCGGCCCGGCCGCGCAGCACAGATTTTTGCACTAGCGATGCATCAATCATATAGTGAGTGTTACCTATAGGTAACGAGATCGGAAGAGGGCGACATTTCACCTCATCTGAACCCCGGCCGGCCCACGACGGATCGGACCGGTTCTGGATCCAGGCCGATACCGTGACGGCCGGACGGGCCCGAGGCCGTGGGGGGATGGATGGGGCGGAGAGCGGGAAGGTCGGCCAGCGGCCTGATCGCGCTGGCCGTGACGGCGGCGCTGGCCCTGTCCGGATGTGCTGCCGGACCCGACCCCGTCGCGGCGGTGACCGCGCTCGCCGAGGAGACCCACGCCGGTCAGCTGCGGCTCGTCGCCGTACGTCAGGCAACGGATGACGGCGCCGCCGAGGTCGTCTTCGCGCTCGTTGACGACGCCGACGCCGCGGTCGTCGTGACCGTCGGCGGCGAACGCGAAAGCACCGTCGACGAGGAGGAGCTGCGGTCCGCCGTACAGACGGCCCGTGAGCGGGCGGACCGTTACCGCAGGCTGGTCGCGGCCTTCCGACCCTGCGGCTACGCACCGGTCGCGGTCCACGAGATCGGGCAGCCGTCGCACGAGGTGGTCTGGATCGCCGCGGACGACGCCACCGGCCCGCTGGACCGTACGCCGGTCCGGCTGCAACCGTGCCGGGAGGACTGGTGGTTCCCCGACCGGGACGCGGCCCCCGCCGTCAACCTGGTCGACCCGACCGTGCTGGCCGGTCTGCCCCGACCCGACCCTGACCTGCCGCCCGTCCTGCGGGCCACCGACCGGCGGTTGGGCACGGCCCTGAAGGAGACGTTCCACCACGCCATCGAGGTCTGGCCGGCGGCCGCCACGCCCCCGGACGCCCACGCCGGCCGGGTCCGGCCGGTCTGGCCGGCGAAGGAATGGCAGACGATCGCGCAGGGGCTGCGCTCGTGGATCGACGAATGGCTCGACGGAAGTGGGTCCGCCCAGGTCAGCGGCCTGGAGGTGTACGAGCAACGGTGGCTGATCCCCGGCACATCGAACCGGATGCGCTACTACGAGGCGGTCTGCACCGAGCGGGAGACCTCCTGGCGCTGCGTCGGGCCGATGGTCGGCGTCGTCGCCGTCACCGTCGACCTCGACGACTTCTCGGTCGCCGCGCCACGGTTGATCACCGACATCCGCCAGTGGCGCGACATCCCTTCCAACCGGCCGCTCGAACCCGAACTCGCGCCCCCGGCCCGGTGACGGCCCGGCCCGCTGCCCCGTCAGTCAGGTGCGGTCAGCAGGGCGGTGACGGTACGGGTCATCGTCCGCCGCGCCTCGTCGACACCGAGCCCCAGCCCGTCGCGGAGCATCGACCAGGCCGGCCACATCGTCGCCGCGATCAGCGCGTTGAGCAGCCGCGTACGCCCCGCCCCCGCGGCGTCGAGCTCGGCGGCGAACAACTCGCCCACCTCGTCGCGCAGCCGCTCGATGTGCTTGGCCCGGTTGCGGCGCAGCTGCTCCGAGGTCGACTCGCGCAACTGCGCGGCCCGCGCCGAGGGCGTGATCAACTGGAGCAGCCGGGCGCGCTGCCGGCAGAAGGCGTCCACCCGCTTGGCCAGCGGCAACCCCGCCGGGACCGGCCGGTGGGCGGCACGCTGCTCGGCGAGGACCCGGTCGCCGCTGGCCTCGAAGAGCGTCTCCATGTCCTTGAAGTTGGTCCAGAGTGCCCGCAGGGAGACCCCGGCCCGCTCGGCGATCCGCTCGCCGGTCGGCCGCAGGTCGCCCTCACCGATCAGGGCGAGGTGCGCGTCGACGATGGCCGCCCGGGTGCGTTCCGCCCGGGCGGTGCGTCCATCCATCCGGACCGGGGCGTCGGTGTTGCTCATGCTGCTCCTGCCGACCGTCGGAACCTGCATCAGCAGTGTAGTGGCGGTCAGCCGTCGACCGGCTGGTAGCGGCGCAGCTCGCGCCGGGCCAGCGACCGCCGGTGCACCTCGTCGGGGCCGTCGGCGAGCCTTATGGTCCGGGCCGAGGCCCACAGCCGCGCCAGCGGGGTGTCCTGGCTCACCCCGGCCGCGCCGTGCGCCTGGATCGCGCGGTCCACCACCCACTGCGCCATCTCCGGTACGACGATCTTGATCGCCTGGATCTCGGTGCGGGCGGCCCGGTTGCCGGCGGTGTCCATCAGCCAGGCGGTCTTGAGCACCAGCAGCCGGGCCTGCTCGATCCGGACCCGGGCCTCGGCGATCCAGTCCTGGATCACCCCCTGGTCGGCCAGCGGCCCGCCGAACGCGTGCCGGCCAGTGACCCGGCGACACATCAGTTCGAGGGCCCGCTCCGCCATGCCGATCAGTCGCATGCAGTGGTGCACCCGGCCGGGACCGAGCCGCGCCTGGGCGATGGCGAACCCGGAGCCCTCGGTGGAGATCAGATTCTCCACCGGCACCCGTACGTCGACGAAGTCGATCTCGGCGTGGCCACCGTGGTCGGCGTCATCCCAGCCGAAGGTGTGCATGGCCCGGCGGATGCTGATGCCCGGGGTGTCCCGGGGCACCAGGATCTGGCTCTGTTGCCGGTGCGCAGGCGCGTCCGGGTCGGTCTTGCCCATCACGATGAAGATCTGGCAGAGCGGGTTCATCGCCCCGGTGATGAACCACTTACGGCCGTTGACGACGTACTCGTCCCCGTCGCGTTCGATCCGGGTGGCGATGTTGGTCGCGTCCGAGGAGGCGACATCCGGCTCGGTCATCGCGAACGCCGACCGGATCCGCGCGTCGAGCAGCGGCTCCAGCCACCGCTCGCGCTGTGCCCGGGTGCCGAACTCCGCCAGCACCTCCATGTTGCCGGTGTCCGGGGCGGCGCAGTTCAGCGCGGCCGGGGCCAGGCCGGGACTGTGCCCGGTGATCTCGGCGAGTGGGGCGTACTGCACATTGGTCAGGCCGGCGCCGTACGTGCCGGGGAGGAAGAGGTTCCACAGCCCGCGGCGGCGGGCCTCGGCCCGCAGGTCGTCGAGAACCGGCGGGTGCGACCAGCCGGACTTCCGGGCCTGGTCGGCGAAGACCGGCTCGGCCGGATAGATCCGCTCGGCCATGAAGTCGAGCAGCCGGCCGCGCAACTCCTCGGTACGGTCGTCGAACTCGAAGTTCACCGGGCTTCCCCGCTCATGATGCTCCGTCCAATGTCTCGTGTGCCTGCCGGACCAGCGGGGCGACCTGCGACCCGATTCCGTCGAAGCCCGGGCCGACCGTCTGGCCCTGCACGTACCGGTAGTGCACGCCCTCGAGGATCACCGCGAGCTTGAACGCGGCGAAGGCGAGATACCAGCGCAGACCGCCGGTGTCGCGCCCGGAGCGGCGCGCATAGTGCGCGGCGATCTCGGTGGGGTCCGGATGGCCGGCCACGGCGAGTGCCGGCCGGGTCAGGCCGCCGTCGACGGGCATCGGGCGGCCCGCGTAGATCAGCATCAGCGCCAGGTCGCTCAGCGGGTCGCCGAGGGTGGACATCTCCCAGTCGAGCACCGCGCGGATCTCGCCGGCCGGGCCGACGAGCACGTTGTCCAACCGGAAGTCGCCGTGCACGATCGTGCCGGCACCGCAGGCGGGTACGGCCGCGGCCAGCCGCCCGTGGAGTTGCTCGATGCCCGGCACGTCGCGGCTGCGTGAGGCGTCGAGCTGCCGTTTCCAGCGCCGGACCTGCCGGTCGTTGTAGCCCTCCGGGCGCCCGAAGTCGGCCAGCCCGACCTGCGCGGGCGGGACCGCGTGCAGGTCGGCGAGGGTCGTCACCAGGGCGAGCACGAGGGCGCGTACCCGGTCCGGGCCGAGCCGTTCCAGTTCGGCGGGGTCGCGGTGGATCACCCCTTCTACCTGCCCCATCAGGTAGAAGGGGGCGCCGAGCACCGCGGGATCCGGACAGAGCAGCACGGTCGGCGGCACCGGGAAGCCGAGCGGCCCGAGCGCCGACAGCACCCGGTACTCCCGGGTCATGTCGTGCGCGGTGGCGAGGACGTGCCCGAGCGGCGGACGACGCAGCACCCACCGGGACGTCCCGTCGGTCACCGCGTACGTCAGGTTGGACCGGCCACCGACCAACAGGTCGGCCCGAAGCTGTCCGGCGACCAGGTCCGGCGCCTGCCGGTCGAGGTGTTCGCGGAGCCGGGTGAGGTCCAGACCGGGCAGGCCCGTCATGACGCCGGCTCGCCGTGCTCGATCATGACGGCTCCCTCCGCGCCGGGTCGGGTGCGGGCGGGCGCCGACTCGTGGCGCTGTTGCAGGCGGTTCATGGCGCTCAGCCACCGGTCCGGGTCGCCGGCCCGGCGGAGATAGAAGTCTGCCACTTCCGGGTGCGGCAACACCAGGAAGCGGTCGTCGGTCATCGCCTCCAGCACCGAGTCGGCGACCTCGTCGGGGGTCAGTGCGCCGTCGTCGAGCAGGGCACCGCCCAGCGCTCCGGAGCGGGCGAGCATCGGGGTGCGTACGCCCTGCGGGCAGAGCGCCTGGACGACGATCCCCCGGTGCTCGTAGCTGGCCCGCAACCATTCGGCGAAGCCGAGCGCGGCGTGTTTGGTGACCGAGTACGGCGCGTTGCCGAGCATGGTCAGCAGCCCGGCGGCGGAGACGGTGACCAGGAGTCGGCCCTGCCCGTCGGCGAGCCAGCGGGGCAGCAGGGCGCGGGCGGCGTGGACCTGGGACAGGACGTTGACGCGCCAGGCCGTCGTCCAGACCTCGTCGGGCGCGTCGACTCCCCCTTCGGGGGCGACGCCGACGTTGGCGCAGAAGAGGTCCAGCCCGCCGAGTTCGGTCCAGACCCGGTCGACGAGCCCGTCGACGAAGTCGGGATCGGCGGCGTCGCCGGCGATGGCCGGGGCGCCGATCCGGGTCGCGACGGTTTCGGCGGCGGCCGGGTCCAGGTCGTTGACCACGACCCGGGCGCCGGCGGCGACGAAGCGCCCGGCGAGCGCGGCCCCGATCCCCGATCCGCCGCCGGTCACCACCACCACGGCCCCGTCGAGATCGAGCCCGACGGGAGTCATCCGGCGGCCCGGTCGGCGACGGTGAGTCCACCGTCGACGACCAGGGTCTGCCCGGTGATCCAGGCGGCGTCCGGGCCGGCGAGGAAGGCGACGGCGGCGGCGACGTCCGCGGGTTCGCCGAGCCGACCGAGCGGGTATCCGGCGGCGACCTCGGCTTCCCGTCCCTCGTAGAGGGCGGCGGCGAAGCGGGTCTTCACCACCGCCGGGGCGACCGCGTTGACCCTGATCCGGGGCGCCAGTTCGACGGCGAGCGCGGCGGTGAGCTGGTTGAGCGCGGCCTTGCTGATGCCGTAGAAGGCGATGCCGGTGGCGGGTTTCAGCGCGGACACCGAGGAGACGTTGACCACGGCGCCGCCGTGCTCGCCGAAGCCGGCCGCCCGGGCCTGCTGGACCCAGCCGAGCACCGCGAGGACGTTGACCTCCATGATCTTCCGGGCCGCGCCGAGGTCGAGCCCGGTGAGCGGCCCGTACACCGGGTTGGTGCCGGCGTTGTTGACCAGGATGTCGAGCGGGCCGAAGGTCTCGGTCGTCTCGGCGATGGTCCGGGCCCGGTGTTCGGGGTCGTCGGTCGCGCCGGGCACGCCGTGGGCGACCGTCGGACCGCCGAGGGCGGTCACCGCCTCGGCGAGCGGTGCCGCCTTGCGGCCGGTGATCACCACCCGGGCGCCCTCGGCGACGAGGCGTCGGGCGACGGCCAGACCGATGCCGCGGCTGGCGCCGGTCACCAGGGCCACCCGGCCGGCGAGACGCGGATGCTCTGATTTTGCAGTCACAGTGCGGATTTTAGAGAGGCCGACCAGCTCAGTCAATCACGGTGACGATTCCCACCGGAGATTCGATGGACAGCCGAATCAAGGTAAGCGCACTCTTAGTGCACATTAATTCTCCGGAGAGGACCGTCGAAGCCATGCCCGAAGCCGTCATCGTCGCCGCCGCCCGCTCCCCGATCGGCCGTGCCGACAAGGGCTCCCTGACCGACGTACGCCCCGACGACCTGGCCGCGACGATCGTGCGTGCCGCACTGGACGCGGTGCCGCAGCTCGACCCGCGCCAGATCGACGACCTCATGCTCGGCACCGGGCAGCCCGCCGGCGAGCAGGGCCACAACCTGGGCCGGGTGGTCGCCGTCCTGCTCGGGCTCGACCACCTGCCCGGCACCACGGTCAACCGGTACTGTTCCTCCTCGCTGCAGACCACCCGGATGGCGTTCCACGCGATCCGGGCCGGCGAGGGGGACGTCTTCGTCTCGGCCGGGGTCGAGGCCGTCTCCCGCTACGCCGCGGGCCGCGGCGACGGGCTGCCGGCGACCACCAACCCACGCTTCGCGGAGGCGATGGACCGGACCGCGCGCCGGGCCGGCATGCCGGGCGCGGCGCCGTGGCGCGACCCCCGCGCGGACGGCGGACTGCCCGACGTCTACGTCGCGATGGGCCAGACCGCGGAGAACGTCGCGCAGCTCCGCGGGGTGAGCCGGGCCCGGCAGGACGAGTTCGCGGTCCGCTCGCAGAACCGCGCCGAGCGCGCGATCGCCGACGGGTTCTGGGCCCGCGAGATCACCCCGGTCACCCGCCCGGACGGCACCGTGGTCACCGCCGACGACGGTCCACGCAAGGGAGTCACCATGGCGGCGGTCGCCGCGCTGAAGCCGGTCTTCCGCCCCGACGGTACGGTGACCGCCGGCAACGCCTGCCCGTTGAACGACGGCGCGGCGGCGCTGGTGGTGATGTCCGACGTCCGCGCCCGGGAACTGGGCATCGCACCACTGGCCCGGATCGTCGCCACCGGACTCTCGGCACTGTCCCCGGAGATCATGGGACTCGGCCCGGTCGACGCGTCCCGGCAGGCCCTGGCCCGGGCCGGGATGTCCATCTCGGACGTCGACCTGGTGGAGATCAACGAGGCGTTCGCGGTGCAGGTGGTGGCGAGCGCCGAGGAACTGGGCGTCGACGCGGACCGGCTGAACGTCAACGGCGGGGCGATCGCCGTCGGCCACCCCTTCGGGATGACCGGTGCCCGGATCACCACCACCCTGCTGAACTCGCTGAGCTGGCATGACAAGACCATCGGCCTGGAAACCATGTGCGTCGGCGGCGGCCAGGGCATGGCGATGATCGTCGAGCGGCTGCGCTGAGCGTGGGTGCGTCACCCGTCCGCTCGCCGCCCCCGGGCACGTGCCCGGGGGCGGCGGACCGCGTTCAGACGGACGGGATCCCGTTCGCGGGCGGGGCCGGGGGCGCCTCCGGATACTCGTTGACCGGGCCGCTGCCCGAGTCGGTCTCGTAGGTGGGCCCGAAGTAGTCCTGCCTCCCCTGCTCCACCTTGATCATCCGCATTCCGCCGTACCCGGAGTGGTTGTCCTTGGCGAAACGCAGCGGAGCCAGGCCGGGCCCCTTGAACCCGCCCCGCTCGATCGCGTCGACCAGGCCCTGCCGGGTCAGGTCCTCGCCGGCGGCGAGCAGCGCCTGCACGAACAGGTAGCCGACCGACATGCCGTAGACGATGTTGCCGTCGAAGGCCGCGCCGCCGTTGCGCTCGTCATTGATCTTGCGGAAGAGGGTGGTCCACGGGTCGTCGGTGGCCGCCGCCGACGGAAGATAGTTCACCCCGAGCATCCCCTCCAGCAGCCCCTTGGCGTCCCCGAGCTGCGCGGCCAGCGTCGTGTAGTCGCCGCCCACGCCGGAGACCAGCCACGTCGGCCGGAACCCGATCCGGGCCGCGGTGCCGATCGACAGCGCGGTGAAGCCCGGCACGGTGGCCAGGACGACGACCTGACAGCCGCCCGCCTTCAGCTCACCGATCTGCGGTGCGACGTTGGTGTTGCTGGTGACGTACGTCTGCTTCACCGCCACGGCGGTCGCGCCGAGAACCTGTTCCACACCGGCCAGGCTGTCCTGACCGAAGTCGTCGTCCTGGCCGAGGAAGCAGACCTTCTGGTCGGCGAGACTGTTCCTGATGTAGTTGGCGAGGATCTTGCCCTCGACCGTGTAGTCGGTGTTGAACCCGAAGGTGTACGGGTACCGCTCCGGCGCGTTCCAGGCCCGGCTGCCCGACGCGACGAAGAGGTCCGGCACCCGGCTGTTGTTCAGGAAGTCCAGTACGCCGCTGTGCGGCGGGGTGCCGAGCCCGTTGAGGATGGCGAAGACCTTGTCCTGGAGGACCAGCTCGCGGACCACCTGCTGGGTGGTCGCCGGGTTGTACCCGTCGTCCATGACCTTGTAGTTGATCTTCCGGCCGTACACGCCGCCGTTGGCGTTGACGTGGTCGAAGTACGCCTTGGTGGCCGGCGCGATCTTCGAGTAGCCGGCCGAGGCCGGCCCGGTCAGCGGCATGTGCGTACCGACCAGGATCTCGGTGTCGGTGACGCCGGGGACCGCCTCCCGGTCCGGGCCGGCCCCGTCGCCGCTACAGGCGGCCAGGGCCGTCACCAGTACGGCGCAGGTGGCGATCGCGAGTGCGCGGTGCGCGATGCGGTGCATCGTCCGACCTTTCTCGATCCGACGGTGGTCCGCTGGACCGATGATGACGAGGGATGGATGGTGGTGGAACGGGTGCGGTGTCGGATCACCGCCCGGTCGGCACCCGCCACCGGGCGCCGACGGACCGGCCGACGCGGCGCAGCAGCCCCTGCACACCGCCCGGCGCGGCGATCATCACGACGACCAACGTGACTCCGAAGATCGCCAGGGAGAGGTTCCCGTCCAGCCGCTGCGCGACCGCGGCCGACGGCTGGAACAGGTCGGTGACCAGGTGGGTCGACGCCGGAAGGGCCACCAGGAGCAGCGCACCCCACAGCGCGCCGGCCAGGCTGCCGAGCCCACCGATCACGATGGCCATCAGCAGATACAGCGAGAGGGTCAGCGAGAAGGCGCCGGGCGAGACGCTCTGCGCCAACACCGCCAGCAGGCCGCCGCCGAGGCCGGCGCAGCCCGCGCTGACCACGAACGCCAGGACCTGGGTACGGCCGACGTGGATGCCGGCCAGCCGGGCGGCCACCTCGTCGTCACGGACCGCCCGCAGGTTGCGCCCGAACCGGCTGCGGACCAGGTTCGACAGCAGCACCAGGGTCAGCAGTGCACCGGTGACGGCGATCCAGGCCTGCCACCGCTCGTACGGGAAGTAGGGCCCCAGTGCCTCCGGCGCGGGGGCCAGATAGACCGGCAGGCCCTGCTCGCTGTTGAGGACGCCGCGGAAGGTGGTGGTCAGCGCCGGCACGACGACCGCGACGGCGAGCGTGACCCCGGCCAGGTAGGGGCCGCGCAGCCGGGCGGCGGCCGCGCCGATCACCGTACCCGCGACGACGGTCACCGCCACCCCGAGCGCCAGCGAGAGGAGCAGGTATCCGCCGCCGAACCGGCCGGCGTCGGCGAGCGCGTTCTGGGACAGGGCGACGGTGTAGGCGCCGGTGGCCATCAGTGCCCCGTGGCCGAGCGAGAGTTGGCCGTTGAGTCCGGTCAGGACGGTGAGCCCGGCGGTCGCGCACAGGTAGGCGGCGACCGTGGCCAGCTGGTAGTTGCGGAACGGCTCCAGCACCCCGGTGACGGCGAACAGTCCCGCTCCGGCGAGCGCGGCGAGCAGCAGGTGCCGCAGCAGGGTGGAGCGCGGCAGCATCCACGACGTCAAGGGCCGGGTACGCATTCGAAGAGTCGTCATACCTGCCTCGCCTTGCCGAGGGTGAACAGGCCGGCCGGGCGCAGCAGCAGCACGGTGAGTAGCAGGACCAGCACCGCGAGCGGGGTGGTGTCGCTGCCGACGTACCCGCTGACGTACGACAGGATCAGGCCGACCGCGAGTCCCCCGACGACCGCGCCCGGTGGACTGTCGAGGCCACCGACCACGGCCGCGGTGAAGGCCGAGACGAAGACCAGGTCCATCGCGTGCGGGTGCAGGCCCAACTCGGTCGGGATGACCAGCAGGCCGGCCAGGGCGCCGACCGCGGCGGCGAGCGCCCAGCCGAGGGTGAGCATCCCGGCGACGTTGACGCCGAGCAGCCGGGAAACCTCGGGCGCGAAGGCCGAGGCACGCATCCGCAGGCCGACCGGCGTGTGGGTGAACAGCAGAGCCAGGCCGAGCACCACCACGCCGACCGCCCCGAAGACGAACAGGTCGTAGCGGGAGAGCAGCGCCAGGTCGCCCAGCATGATCGGGTCGCGGGAGAACGGGGTGCCGACCGGCCGGAACTCGTTGCCGTACAGCATCCCGAGCACGGCGTGGACGAGCAGGATCAGACCGAGTGCGACGATGACCGCGTTCAGCGGGGCCCGGTGGTCGACGAAACGCATCACGCCCCGTTCGACGACGGCACCGAGCAACAGCCCGCCGCCGAGGGCGGCGACGAAGCCGAGCCAGTACGAGCCGGTCGCGGCGGTGACGCTGTACGCGACGTAGCCGGTGGCGACCGCCATCGCGCCCTGGGCGAAGTTGACCACCCGGGCGGCCCGCCAGATCAGCACCAGGGCGAGGGCGAACGCGGCGTAGACCGCGCCCCGGCTGAGGCCGTCGACGGTGAGGAAGACGAAACGTTCCATCGGTGCCCCTTCCTAGAAGCCCAGATACGCGTGCCGCAGGTCGTCGTCCTCGCGCAGCCGGGCGGCGTCTTCGGCGACCACCACCTGCCCGAGGGCGAGGACGACGCCGCTGTCCGCGACCGACAGGGCGCTGCGTACGTTCTGTTCGACCAGGAGCACGGTCAGCCCGGTCCGGTCGCGCAGGTCGCGGAGCAGCGTCATGATCTGGGCGGTGACCTTCGGGGCCAGGCCGAGCGAGGGTTCGTCGAGCAGCAGCAGCCTGGGTCGGGCGACGAGGGCCCGGCCGAGGGCGAGCATCTGCCGCTCACCGCCGGAGAGCTGGTGGCCGCTGGCCCGTCGCCGCCGGGCCAGCGGTGCGAAGAGTTCGTAGACCTCGTCGAGGGCGCGTTTCGCGTCGGCCCGGTCGCGGCGCCAGAGCCCGCCGAGGCGCAGGTTCTCCTCCACGGTCAGCTCGGTGACCACGCCCCGGCCCTCGGGTACGTGGGCCATGCCCCGACGGACCAGTCGCTCGACCGGCGTGGCGCCGATCTCCTCGCCGGCCAGGACGATCCGGCCGCCGGTGGGCCGGACCAGCCCGGACAGGGTACGCAGCAGGGTGGTCTTTCCGGCTCCGTTGGCGCCGAGTACGGCGGTGATGGTGCCGGTGCGGATCGTCAGGTCGATGCCGCGCAGGACCGGCGCGGCGCCGTACCCGGCGGTCAGCCCCCGCACCTGCAGCAGCGGAAGATCCCGATCGCTCATGCCGCCGCCCCGCTCCGCTGGTCCGACGGCCTGTTGTCCTCATCGGACGGTGGGACCTCCGCTGATGCGGACGGGTCGTCGACGCCGAGGTACGCCTCGGTGACGGCCGGGTCGTCGCGGATCTGGTCCGGGGTGCCCGTGGCGACGACCCGGCCGAAGTCGAGCACCACGATCTGGTCGCAGACCGACATCACCAGGTCCATGTGGTGCTCGACCAGCAGCACCGAACAGGGGTCGTCGGCGCCGGTCCCGGGCTGACGGTTGGCGCGTCGGGGCAGGCCGGCGACGAGTTCGCCGAGTTCGGCGATCTCCTCGACGCCGAGGCCGCCGGCCGGCTCGTCGAGCAGCAGCAGCCGTGGCCGCGCGGCCAGGGCCCGGGCCAACGCGACCCGTTTGCGCACCCCGTACGGCAGCGTCGCCGGTGGCGCGTCGGCGTGGTCGGCGATGCCGAGTTCGTCGAGCAGTTCGAGGGCCTCGGCGCGCAGCCGGCGCTCGTCGCGGTCGCTGCGCCGCAGGCCGAGCAGGGCCGACAGGAAGCCGGCCCGGGCCGAGCCGGTGGCGCCGGCCATCACGTTCTCGGCGACGGTGAGACCGGCGAAGAGTCCGACGCCCTGCAGGGTGCGGGCGATGCCGAGCCGGGTGAGCCGGTCCGGCCTCGGATGCAACGGTCGCCCGTGCAGCGTCAGCGATCCGGCGGCCGGGCGGACGAAGCCGCAGATCACGTTGAACAGGGTGGTCTTGCCGGCGCCGTTGGGACCGATGACACCGACGACCTGGCCGGGTGGCACCCGCAGGGAGACGTCGTCGAGGGCGACGAGGCCGCCGAAGCGTACGGCGATGCCGTGCAGGGCCAGGCCCTCGTCGGCGGCCGGCGGCGCAGGTGCGGTTTCGGCCATCGGCCCTCCTCGACTCGCCAGCCGGTCACGACCCGGAACTTTTTGCACTGGCACTGCTATTTACACTGGGAGTGTACTTTTCAAGCGTGGCTCGTCAATACCTTGTTACGAACGGGTGACCTGAGGATCACGCCGGCGGCAGGTCGACCAGGCCCGCCAGCGCGGCCCGGTGCCGGTCCGCCGTGCCGAACGCGACCGCCGCCGTCCGGGCCCGCTTCAGATAGAGATGGGCGGGGTGTTCCCAGCTGAACCCGATGCCACCGTGCAACTGCACGCACTCCTCCGCGAGGCGCACCGCGACCGGTCCGCAGTGCGCCTGGGCCAGCGCCGCCGCCACCCGCGCCTCGGCGTCCGGCCCCGCGGCGGGCTCGGCGTCGGCGAGCACCCCGACGGCGTACCGGGACACCGCCCCGGCCTGGGTGACCTCGACCCAGGCGTCGGCGAGCCGGTGCCTGAGCGCCTGGAACTCCCCGATCGGCCGCCCGAACTGGTGCCGGGTCCGCAGGTGGTCGACCGCCGCCGAGAGGCACCACCGGGCGATCCCGTGCTGCTCGGCGGCGAGCAGCACCGCGCCGGCGGTCAACCCCCAGTGCACCGCGCCGGCCGCCCGGCGCCCGGCCGCGATCCGGTACGCCGGCGCGGCGTCGAACGTCACGTCGGTCAGCGCCCGCGTCTGGTCCAGCGACACCACCGGTGACCGGCCGGCACCGGGGGCGGTGGCCTCGACGACCCAGAGTTCGCCGGCCGTCGGCACCAGCAGCAGATCGGCGGTGGCGGCATCGGCGACGCCGGGCACCGTACCGGTCAGCCGGTGACCGTGGGCCACGACACCGGTTCGCACGGCCGGCCCGGGCGCGGTGTCGACGGGCAGCACGAGCGCCGCCCGACTGCCACCGTCCGCGAGCCGGGTGAGCCAGTCCTCGGCGGCACCGGCCAGCAGGGTCTGGGTGGCGACCACCGCGCTGGCCAGATACGGCACCGGCGCCACCGCCCGTCCCAGTTCCTCGCACACGACCGCGTTCTCCCGCAGCCCGGCGCCACCGCCACCCAGACGTTCGGGGACCGCCAGGCCGGCCAGCCCCATCTCGACGGCGAGCGACGACCACAGCGCCGGATCGTCGGGCCGGTCCTGGTTGGCCAGCACCGACTGCCACGGGCTGCGGGCGGCCAGCATCGCCCGGACGCTGTCCCGCAGCTCCGCCTCCAGTTCGCCGTACCGCAGGTCGACGCTCACCGGGGCAGGTCCTTCCAGGCGGTGTTCCGGTCGGCACGGGGTACGGCGGGCAGCCCGAGGACCCGCTCGGCGATGATGTCGCGCAGGATCTCCGAGGTGCCGCCCTCGATGGAGTTGCCCCGGGCCCGCAGGTAGCGGTAGCCGGGGGTGCGGCCGAGCATGTCGACCCGGTCCGGGCGCCGCATGTGCCACCCGTCGTACCGCAGCCCGTCCGCGCCGAGCAGTTCGAGTTCCAGGCCGGAGGCCGCCTGGGTGAGCGCCGCGTAGGAGAGCTTCACCGCCGACCCCTCCGGGCCGGGGTCCCCGGCGGCGGCCCGTTGCCGCACGAGCAGTCCGGTCAGCCGGACCGCCTCGGCCCGGACCCAGAGTCGCAGCAGCTCGTCGTGCAGACCGGGGGTACGCCGGTCCGGCCGCTCGCGCCACGCCCTCGCGAGTACGCCGATCATGCCGCCCTCGCGCGGCGTCGGCCGACCGCCGATGGCGACCCGCTCGTTCATCAGGGTGGTCCGGGCCACCTGCCAGCCCTGGCCGACGTCGCCGAGGCGCAGGTCGTCCGGGAGTCGTACGTCGGTCAGGAAGACCTCGTTGAACTCGGCCTCGCCGGTCAGCTGGCGCAGCGGCCGGACCTCCACCCCGGGGGCGGTCATGTCACAGACGAAGTAGGTCAGGCCCCGGTGTTTGGGCAGGTCGGGGTCGGTCCGGGCGAGCAGCAGCCCCCACCGGGCGCGGTGCGCCAGCGAGGTCCAGACCTTCTGTCCGTCGATGATCCAGCCGGCGGTGCGGCCACCGCCGCCGGGGTCGCGGACCGCGCGGGTGGCCACCGAGGCGAGGTCGGAGCCGGCGCCGGGCTCGCTGAAGAGCTGGCACCAGATCTCCTCGCCGGTCCAGAGCGGACGCAGCAGGCGTTCACGGAGGGCCGGACTGCCGTGGCGCACGATGGTGGGCGCGGCCATGCCGAGACCGATCCCGTTGCGGTGCGGCGCGTTGTCGGGGGCGCCGGCCGTGGCGAACGCCGCGTCGACCAGCGGCTGCAGCTCGCGGGGGCGTCCAGGCCGCCGAGGCCGACCGGGTGGTGGATCCAGGCCAGGCCGGCATCGAACCGGGCCCGGAGGAAGTCGGTGCGGCCGAGCCGGCCGGGGTCGTGCCCGGCCAGGAACTCGGCCACCAGGCCGGGCAACCGGTCCTTCCACACGCCTACCTCCCATGAGACTAGTTGCACTGATGGTGCAATATATGGTCGAGCGTCGGCCATCGTCCAGTGCCCGCACGACCGGCCGGCGGAGAGTGCTCCCCGCCGGCCGGTCGTCGCATGGTCGCGCCGCCTGACGATCAGGTCGGGCAGGTGTTCCGGTACTCCTCGATCGCCAGCCCGCCCGGACCAGGGCAGAGGAACTGCGAGTAGCGGGTGTCGTTGTCCACGAACCGCTTCAGCCACGAGATCATCTGTTTGGCCATCGGGGTGTTGGAGACCTGCGGGAAGAAGTGGCTGGCGTTGTTCAACTCCAGGTACGCCTTCTCCGGCGCGGCCGAGATGCTGGTGTAGAACGGTTCGGAGTGGGTGGCGACCGACGCCACGCTGTCCGACTCGCCGCCGATGATCAGCGTCGGCACCCGCAGGGTCGACCAACTCTTGGTGGTGTGCCAGGGGGCCAGCGGAATGGCCGCCTTCAGCTCCGGCCGGCTCCGGGCCGCCGCCAGCGTGCCGCCGCCACCCATCGAGTGACCGGCGACCGCCAGCCGGGACGGGTCGACCCGGCTCCGCACCGAACTTCTGTTGACCAGATAGTCCAGGGCGGCGAGCAGTTGCCGGCCCCGACTGTCCGGCTGGTCCAGCGTGGTGCTGGTCTCGATGCCGAAAACCACGAAGCCCTGCGAGGCCAGCCGCGGCCCGAGCCAGTCCAGGCTGGACCAGTACGCGGTGAAACCGGGTGAGATGGCGACCGCACCGAAGGTGCCGTCGCCGGTGGTGGTCGGGTAGTAGATCACGCCGCCGCCGAAGCCGGTGACGACCAGCGAGGAGACGTTGACCGACGAGGTCGCGTACGGGCCGCGGACGGCCTCGACACTGGCGTTCGTCGGGTCCGGGCCGCGCTCGTACGGATTGTCGGCCGCGTGCGCCGGTGGCGCGGCGGCCACCACGCCGGCGAGCAGACCGGCGATCATGGTGCCGGCGAGGGTACGCCCGGGCCGGCGGGTTCGGGTGGGTCCGGTGCTGACTGACACGTCCCTGCACTCCCTACCGTGAGGAGTTGTATCGACGTGCGTCAGTCTGCGTCTCTTCCGCGGCGGCCCGCATCGGCGAAACCACCGGCCTCCCGGCACCGGCGCCCACCACCCGACCGCCCGCGTCCCGCGGACGGCCCCGGCACGGCCCGACCGAACTCCTATGTGGCCCGTCCGCCGCGCGGCCGGCGGCGGAACATGCCATAGGCTCCACTGCGGTTCAGAGCCGGCCGAGGAGTTCCATGTCGAGCAGTTCCCGCCCTTTGTCGTATCGGATGTCCGAGGCATGCGAGGCGCTGGTCAGCGCCTCCTGGTTCAACATCGCCAGCTTCGTGGTCGTCGGCGTCAACGCGGTGGCGCTCGGCCTGGAGACGTACCCCGCGATGGTGGCCCGGGCCGGTGCGGCGCTGGACTGGGTCGAGTACGCCTGCCTGGCCTATTTCGTCCTGGAACTGCTCGTCCGGTTCGGGGCACATTTCACGGCCCCGGCCGGGTTCTTCCGGGACCGGTGGAACGTCTTCGACCTGGTGATCGTCACCGCGCCGCTGCTGCCGGGCGTCCGGGAGAACGTGACGGTGCTGCGCCTGCTGCGGCTGGCCCGGCTCGCGCGGGCGTTCCGGCTCTTCCCCAGCCTGCGCGTGATCTTCGTCGGGATCCGGCGCAGCCTTCCCGGCCTGGGCAGCTTCCTGCTGGTCACCGCCCTGCTGCTGTACGGATACGCGGTACTCGGCTGGATGCTCTTCGGCACCGCCTACCCGGAGCGGTACGGCACCGTCGGGCAGGCGATGCTGACGCTGTTCCTGCTGCTGTCCCTGGACGGCATCACCGACACGCTGCAGGCCGGCCGCCGGGTGACCGGCTGGGCGGTGCTGTACTACGTCTCGTACATGGTCGCCGCCTGCTACCTGCTCACGAACCTGCTCGTCGGCCTCGTCCTGACCGCGCTCCAGGAGGCTCACCAGGACGAACGCGCCGCGGCCTCCCAGGGGCGCCGGCCCGAGATCGCCGACGACCGGCAGGAGCCGTCCGTACGGGAGCAGTTGGCGCAACTGCACACCATCATCAGTGATCTCGAGCGGCGGATGCCGGACCGGCCGGAGGTGGCCGACACCCGCACCACGGTGTGTAGCGGATCCTGCGGCCAGCCCGTGGCCGGCCGCGGCACCTCGGGGTAGACCCCGCCCAGAACACGGAGCCGGGTGGCGACTGCCGTCGCCACCCGGTCCGGGGCGGAGAACCTAGCGGCGCCAGGTCCAGGAGTAGTGGACGTCGTAGACGCCGTCGTGGTCCGAGAACCGGAACACACCGCCGGTCAGCGCGTCGTCGATGCTGTTCAGCTTGATCTGCGAGGTGCCGGCCTGCATGAACACGTCGTCGTGGAAGGAGTTGACGATCCAGGTGATCAGCTCGCCGGTGAAGTAGCCGGCCAGCTGGCCGAGCGCCTGCGAGATCAACTTGCTGCGCAGGATCGGGTCGAGCACCTGGCCGACGACCTTGGCGATCTCCTTCTGGACGGTGTCGCGCACCTTCTGCCACACCTGGGTGAGGACGCTGGCGAAGCCACCCGCGTCGACCTCGGTCAGCAGCACCGTCGCCTTGTACTCGGCCGGATAGGTCGTCGGAAGGTCGAAGGTGCCGAACGTGTAGCCGTTGTTGTAGAACGTCCAGATGGTCCCGTCGTCGAACGCCTGCGGGATCTCGTAGGCGCCCACCTGGATCGTGTCGCCGGCCGGGTTGACGATCAGGCCGCCGAGGGCGATCTCGTCCGAACCCCACTCACCGACGCCGCTGCCGGTCTCGTCGACGCAGACGACCTTGTTGATCATGAACTTCAGGCCGGTCTTCGGCTTGGGCGCCGGGGGCGGCTCGCAGATACCCAGGTCGCGGCAGGGGTCGTCCGGCGGGTCCGGGCAGTCCTGGCAACGGGCGTCCTGCGCACCGCCGGGCGTCTTCAGGGCCACCTCGGCATCGTGGCGGGCCTTGAGCGCCGAGCCCAACCGGGCCGGGTTCACCGGCAGCGGGGTGTCGGTGTAGACGTCGGCGAAACCGCGCGCCGCGTAGTCGGCGGGGGCGACCTTGCCGTACCGGCCGAACTGGGCGTCGGCCTTGGCCAGCATCGACCTCGCGCCGTCGGTGTAGGACTGGCGCCGCTGCGCGGGCATCTCCTGGAACGCGCCCGCGAGCTGCGCCTCGATGCTGCCGGCCGGCCAGGAGCGATCGGGCTCGGCGGCGGCCACGGCGATCGAGTAGCGCATCGCGTCGCTGGCGTCGGCGAGGATCGCGTCGACCATCTCGGTGACGTCGGCCGCGGACGCCGACGGCGTCGCGGGCTTGGCGACCGCGTGGGTGGCACCCAGGCCAACGGTCATGACGGCGGCGCAGGTGACCGCGGCGGCTCTGCCGAGCCAGCCCACGCGCCGCTGTGGGGTATGCAGAATTGACATGCGACTGATGGTCATCGCTGCATCCCACCTAGGCATGGGTGCACACCACCCACATTTCTCGATGGAACAATCCACCCGTCCGCCGGCAACCCGGACGCTTGCCGCCGCGTCCTAGGATCGCGCGCAAAGATCCAGGCACATGATCGAGGGGGACGAATGACGCTCAAGCATCGGTTACTGGCCGCATTTTTCGGCGCTGCCCTGGTCATCGTCGGTGCGGTCGCCGGCGTGGCGGCCACCAACCCGGCACCGTCCGGTTCGGACCCGACGACCGTCGTGGCATTGAGTGACGACCCGCAGGACTGCGGGGGCTGCGGTAACGGCGCGGTCTGACGGACGCGGTCCGGCTCCCGAACGGTAGTGACGTGTACCCGACCCAGCTTGCCTCGCCCGTCCTGATCGGACGGGACGCCGAGATCGCGGCGATCACGCGGGCGGCCGGTGAGGTCCGGCACGGTCACGGACGGGCGTTGTTCCTGACCGGCGAACCCGGCATCGGCAAGTCGCGCCTGATCCGGGAGGCCGGCCGGGCCGTGACCGGGATGGCGGTGTTGTCGGGTCGGGCCACCGTGGCCGGCACGTCGATGCCGTTCCGGCCGCTGGTCGAGGCGCTCAACACCCGCCTGCGCGTCGGCCCGACACCCAGCGGGCCGGAACTCGAACCGTTCCGGCCCGCGCTGTCCCGGCTGTTCCCCGAGTGGCGGACCGGGGACGGTGCCGGGTCCGGCGCGGACGAGTCGACACTCGTGTTGGCCGAAGCGGTGCTGCGGCTGCTGGCGGTGCTGGGCCGCGAGCAGCCGCTGCTCCTGGTGCTCGAAGACCTGCATGACGCCGACCCGGAAACCCTCGAGCTGCTCGGCTACCTCACGGCCAACCTGGCCGGGATGCCCGTCCTCGTGCTCGCCACGCTCCGCACCGGGCCGTCGCCGGCGCTCGACCTCGCGTACCGGGTCCGGCGCGACCACGACGTGGCCCTGCTCGAACTGTCCGCGCTGACGTCCACGCAGGTGAGCCAGTTGGCGGCGCGGTGCCTGCGCACCGAGCCGGCCGACCTGCCCGAGCGGCTGGCCGATCGGCTGGCCGCCGGTTCCGACGGGGTGCCGTTCGTCGTCGAGGAGCTGCTCGCCGGCATGGTCGCCAGCGGTGTACTGCGCCGTCACGGCACCCGGTGGCACAGCGACCACGACCTCGCCGGCCCGGTGCCGGTGACGGTCGTACGCGCCGTCGTCGACCGCGCCGACCGACTCGGCCCGCAGGGCCGCCACCTGCTCGAGGGCGCGGCGGTGATCGGTGCCCGGTTTCCGCTCCCCGTACTGCACGCGATGCTCGACCTACCTCCCGCCGCGACCGATGAGCTGGTACGCGCCGCGACGGCCGCGCACCTGCTGCGCCCCGATCCGGCCGACCCCGACTGGTACGCGTTCCGGCATGCCCTGGTCGCCGACGCGCTGCTCGGGGAACTGCCGCACCACGAGCGGACCCGGCTCGCCGCGACCGCCGCCCGGGCGCTGACGGCCCGATATCCCGACCTGCCGGGCGAACTGTGTCCGCTCGCCGCCGACCTGCGCCTCGCCGCCGGCGACAGTGCCGGCGCGGCGCTGCTGCTGACCGAGGCCGGCAACCGCGCGCTGGCCCAGGGGGCGGTCAACTCCGCGGCGACGCTGCTGGAACGGGCCCACCACCTGTTGCGACGCGGTGGAGACCAGACCGGCTCGGTCGCGGTGCTGGGGACGCTGCTCGCCGCCCTGGAGGAGAGCGGCGAGTTCGACCGTGCGCAGCGACTGGTCGACGCGGTGCTCGCGCTGCCCGACCTGCCCACGTCCGACGCGATCGCGCTGCACGCCCGGCTGGGCTGGATGGCCTTGCACGGGAGCCGGACCGCCGACGCCGACAGCCACATCGCCGCGGCACGCATGCTGCTCGGGCCGGACGCCGGAGCCGCACAGCTCGCCGCCGTCGACGTGGTGGACGCGCACGTGCTCAGCCTCCAGCAGGGGCGGGCCGACGAGGCCGAACGGGTCGCGTTGCGGGCGGCGACCGAGGCCGAACGGATCCCCCTGCCCGAGGTCGTGTGCCGGGCGCGGCAGCTGCTGGCGCTGATGGCCCGGCGCCGGGGGTTCGCCGAGGCGGACCGGCACCTGCTGGAGATCGTGCGCGTGGCCGAGGAACACCGGCTACCGCTGTGGCGCGTCAGGGCGTCGATCCGGCTGGCGTCGAACCGGATGATCCGAAGTGGCCACAGTGAGCAGCTCCGGCAGGCCCGCGACGCCGCCTGGGCGATGGGGGCGGTCCACACCGGCTACGAGGCCGACGCCAGCCTGGCCATGCACGACGTCTTCTTCGGCAGATACGACGAGGCGCTGCGGGTCGCCGGTGAGTGCGAGGCGGCCATGCTCCGCTTCGGCAAGATGGGGAACCTGCGGTACGCGCTCGCGGTCAAGGCGGCCGCCCACGCCCACCGCGCCGACCGGGCCGGTATGGAGGCCACGCTGGCCGAGTTCGCGCGCCGGGACGGTGTCGACTCCTACCACATGCCGATCGTGTACGGCCTCTGCCGTGCCTTCTGCGCCCTCCTGGAGGAGGACCGGACGGCGGCCCGTTCCGAACTGGACGCCGCACACGCCTTCGACGAGCGGCGCAGCACCATCTACTACCAGTACGGCAGGTACGGGCTGGCGCTGCTGCTGGACGTACTGGCGGGGGCCGCCGGCGCCGAAGAGTACGAGGAGGTCGCCGCGCATCCCGCCGCGACGCTGCGCTGGAACCGGCAGTTCGTCCACTTCGCACACGCGGCGCTGCTCGGGGCGACGGGCGATCCCGGGACCGCGGTGGTGGCGCTGGCGCAGGCCCGCGAGGCGGCGGCGGTCTTCCCCACCGCGCACCGGCTGGGACTGCGGCTGGTGGCGGAAGCCGCGCTGGAGCACGGCTGGGGTGACCCGGCCACGTGGCTTCGCGAGGCCGAACTCCATTTCCAGGCCATCGGTACGCCGTTGGTCGCCGCCGCCTGCCGGACCCTCATCCGCCGGGCCGGGCACCGGGCCCCGCAACGCCGCACCGGTCACGACCTGCTGCCGACCCGGTTACGGGAACGGGGGGTGACCGTACGCGAGTACGAGGTGCTGGTCCTGCTCGCCGATCGGCACGGCAACAAGGAGATCGCCCGCCGCCTCTACCTGTCCCACCGTACGGTCGAGAAGCACGTCGCGAGCCTGCTGCGCAAGACGGGCCAACCGCACCGGTCCGCGTTGTGTGGCTACGCCGCCGCCATTCCCCGCCGGGGCCCGGCAACGAGGGACCGAACGGATAGCTCGCGAACGTCCTTCCGGCGCGGGCCGGGGCGATCCGGTCGAGTCGGGGACCCGGGGCCGGACTCAGCGGGGCGGCGGGGCGACGCTGTCGCGGACGACCAGCGTCGGTGCGATGGTCTGGCGCAGCGCGCGGTCGCCGCCGGACTCGATCTGGGTCAGCAGCAGTTCGAGACTCGCCCTCGCCACCGCGCCGAAGTCCGGGCGGACCGTTGTCAGCGGCGGAATGAAGTACGCGGCCTCCGGCACGTCGTCGAAGCCGACCACGCTGATCTCGGCCGGCACGCTCCGGCCGTGCTCGTGCAGCGCACGCAGTACGCCGAGCGCGAGATGGTCGTTGGCGGTGAAGATCGCGGTGACTTCCGGCATCCGGGCCAGCATCTGCCCGCACCGGTACCCGGCCGCCGCGGACCAGTCCGCCGGTACGAGCGGCGGCACCTCGGCTCCCGCCGTGCGCAGTGCCTCCCGCCAGCCCTCGATGCGGCCGATGCTGTCGAACCAGTCGGACGGCCCGGACACGTGCCAGACGGTACGGTGTCCCGCCTCGAGCAGGTGCCGGGTGGCCTGCCGGGCGCCGGCGACCTGGTCGACCGTCACCAGCGACACCGGCCGGTTCGGGTCACCGTCGATGGTGACCAGCGGGATGTCCCTGGGCAGCCGTTCCAGCGCCTCCCCGGCCGACTCGACCGGGGCGATCAGGACGATGCCGGCGACCCGGTGGGCCAGATGCCGCTCGACCACGGCCGAGATCGAGCCATGGTCGAGGTTGCGTACGCTGCCGACGCTGACGGCGAAGCCGGCCTCGGCGGCCTCCTGCTCCAGTGCGGCGAGCAGCGAGGCCGGGCCGTAGAGGGTGGTGTTCTGCGCGACGACGCCGATCACCCGCGAACGGCCGGTGACCAACGCGCGGGCCGCCGGGTTGGGGCGGTAGCCGATCTCGGCGATGGCGGCCTGCACCCGCAGCCGGGTCTGCTCGCGGACGTTGGGGTGGCCGTTGAGCACCCGGGACACCGTCTGGTGCGAGACTCCGGCCAGGCGGGCGACGTCCGTCATCGCCGGATCGCGCACGACCATCCATTCCCCTGCCTGCCCGTCGGTCGTCGCAGCCCGGCGACGATGACCGGGGCAGGCTGAGAACCGAGTCTCCTCTCGCGGTGTCCACGTCAGCGCTCATCGTCGGAGTGGATAGCGATCACCGCATTCTACGTCAGTGGCCGGCTCCGCAAGGAGAATGGCCGGCGACTCACCGGAGCCGGGCGACGGGCTCCGGTGAGTCGTCGGTACAACGTGGTCAGAACCCGCGGGCCAGCCGGTAGTAGGCCTGGTTCCAACGCAACTCGTTCGCGAACCGGCGCTGGTCGGTGTCGGTGTCGATGACGACGAGTTCGGTCCGGCTCATCTCGGCGAGGTCGTGCAGTTCCTCCACACCGACCGCCTGCGACAGGACCGTGTGGTGCGGGGCTCCGGCGGTGATCCACGCCTCGGCCGAGCCGGGCAGGTGCGGGCGCGGCCGCCAGACGGCGCGGGCCACGGGCAGCTGCCGCAACGGCTGCGGCGGCGCGACGACGTCGACCTCGTTGGCCACCAGCCGGAACCGCTCCCCCATGTCCGCCAGGCCGAGGACCACGGCCGGACCGGGTGCCGCGTCGAAGACGAGCCGGACCGGGTCCTCACGTCCGCCGATGCTCAGCGGATGGATCTCCACGTTGGGCACGTCACCGGCGATGGTGGGGCAGACCTCGAGCATGTGGGCGCCGAGGACGAGTTCCTGACCGGGCGAGAGGTCGTAGGTGTAGTCCTCCATGAAGGACGTTCCACCCTCGACGCCGACGGCCATCGCCTTGAGGGTCCGGACCAGGACCGAGGTCTTCCAGTCCCCCTCGCCGCCGAAGCCGTAGCCGTCGGCCATCAGCCGTTGTACGGCGATGCCGGGCAGTTGGCGCAGGCCACCGAGGTCCTCGAAGTTGGTGGTGAACGCCCTGAACCCGCCGGCGTCCAGGAAGGTCCGCAGTCCGATCTCCAGCCGGGCGGCGTAGCGGAGCGAGTCGTGCCGGTCGCCGCCGGGACGCAGTTGCGCGACCACCCGGTAGGTGTCGTCGTACTCCTTGACGAGGTCGTCGATCTGCGCGTCGGTGACCTCGCCGACCACCTTGACCAGGTCGTTGACGCCGTAGGTGTTGACCGAGACACCGAAGCGCAGTTCGGCCTCGACCTTGTCCCCTTCGGTCACCGCGACGTCACGCATGTTGTCGCCGAAACGGGCCAGTCGCAGTGACCGCATCGCCGACCAGCCGAGCGCCGCCCGGGTCCAGGCGCCGACCCGGGCGACGACGCGCGGGTCGGTGACGTGTCCCGCGACGGTCTTGCGGGCCACGCCGAGGCGGGTCTGGATGAACCCGAACTCCCGGTCGCCGTGGGCGGCCTGGTTGAGGTTCATGAAGTCCATGTCGATCTCGTCCCAGGGCAGCCGGACGTTGGCCTGGGTGTGCAGGTGCAGCAGCGGTGTGTTCAGCGCGTCGAGGCCGCCGATCCACATCTTGGCCGGCGAGAAGGTGTGCATCCAGGCGATGACCCCGACCGCCCCCTGTACGGCCGCGTCGCGGCAGACGCGCAGGATGTCGGCGCTGGTGGTCAGGACCGGCTTCCAGACCACCCGGGCGGGGATGTGCGGCGAGTCGTCGAGCAGCGCGGCGATCTGCCGGGACTGTTCGGCGACCTGGCGCAGGGTGTCCTCGCCGTACATGGCCTGGCTGCCGGTGAGGAACCAGACCTCGGGTTCAGGGTGGGGTGCCATGGATGTGCCTTCCACGAGTGGGGCGGTCATTTCAACCGGATGCCGATGAGGCGTTGCAGGAGGATGAAGGCGAAGAGCAGCCCGCCGATCACGATCTTGGTCCACCAGGAGTTGAGGCTGCCGTCGAAGGTGATCAGGGTTTGGATCACGCCCAGGACGAGCACCCCGAGTACGGTCCCGAAGACGTACCCTGATCCGCCGGTCAGGACGGTGCCGCCGATGACGACGGCGGCGATCACGTCGAGTTCCATGCCGACGGCGATCAGCGGCGCACCGGACAGGGTGTAGAAGGACAGCAGGATGCCGCCGATCGCCGAGCACAGACCGCTGATGGTGTAGACGGCGATCCGGGCACGGCCCACCGGCAGCCCCATCAGCAGCGCCGACTGGGGGTTGCCACCGATCGCGTACACGTTGCGGCCGAAGCGGGTGTAGGCCAGGACCCAGGCCGCGACGAGCACGACGACGAACGCGATGAGCACGCTGATCGACACGAAGTTGCCCCGGGGGTCGCCGATGCGCTCCTGGGACATGGCGGTCCAGAAGCCGTCGGTGATGGGGATCGACCGGTCGCTGATGAAGGTGCACATCCCGCGGGCGAAGAACATCCCGGCGAGGGTGACGATGAACGGCTGGATCTCGAAGAAGTGGATGGCGCAGCCCATCAGGAACCCCAGCGTCGGGCCGATGAGCAGCGCGATGACCAGCACCGGCAACGCGGGCAGGCCACCTTCGAGCAGCCACGCCGAGACCATCGCCGTCATGGCCACGACCGAGCCGACGGACAGGTCGATGCCACCGGTGAGGATCACGAAGGTCATCCCGACCGCGACGACGAGCAGGAACCCGTTGTCGATGAAGATGTTGAAGACGACCTGGACGTTGGAGAACGCCCGGTACTGGGACACCCCGATGCCGTACATGACCAGCAGCAGGGCCAGGGTGGCCAGGACCGGTACGTGCCGGTGGGGCAGCCGGAGCCGGGGGCGGCCGGTGGTCAGGGTCGAACTCGTCATGCCGGCACCTGCTCCTTCTGCCGCTTCGGGGCCGTCGGCCGGGGCGGGGTGGTGTTGCGGCGTCGGCTGAACTTCGCGCGGAAGGCCGGTGCCTGGACGAGGCAGACGGCGATGACGACGACCGCCTTGAACAGCAGGGCGGTCTGCGGCGAGATGTTCATGGCGTACACCGAGGTGGTCAGGGTCTGGATGATCAGCGCGCCGAGGATCGTCCCGCTGAGGAAGAACCGGCCGCCGGCCAGCGACGTACCGCCGATGACGACGGCCAGGATCGCGTCGAGTTCCACCCACAGCCCGGCGGCGTTACCGTCGGCGCTGGAGACGTTGGCCGTCATCATGAACCCGGCCACTGCCGCGCAGCCGGCGCTGATCACGTACACCAGGAAGATCACCCGGCCGGAGCGGATGCCGGCGAGCCGGCTGGCCTCGGCGTTGCCGCCGACCGATTCGATGATCATGCCAAGGGCTGTGCGGCGGGTGAACACCGCCACGAGCAGGGCCGCCGCGAGCGCGATGAAGATCGCCAGCGGCAGGGTGAGGAGGTGGCCGAGCCCGATCGCCCGGTAGGGCCCGGAGTTGACCGTGACGATCTGCCCCTCGGTGATCAGCTGCGCGAGGCCCCGGCCGGCCACCATCAGGATCAGGGTGGCGATGATCGGTTGGATGCCGATGACGGCGACCAGAACGCCGTTCCACGCACCGAGCGCCAGCGCGACCCCGAGGGCCAGGGCCAGCGCGGTCAGGACGGTGACGAGACTGTTCTGGTCGGATTGGCCGCTGATGTAGACGCAGGCGACGGCGCCGCTGATGGCGCACAGCGAGCCGACCGACAGGTCGATGCCGCCGGTCGAGATGACCAGGGTCATGCCCAGGGCGACGAGGATCAGCGGCGCGCTCAACCGCAGGATGTCGATCGGGGTGCCGTACAGGTGGCCGTCCTTGACCTCGATCGCCAGGAACCCGGGGCGGTAGATCGTGTTGGCGGCCAGCATGAGCACCAGTACGGCGGCCGGCCAGAACAGCCGGTGCCCGATCAGCGCCCGGTAGCGGCTGCGGACGTCGTTCATCGGGTCGCCTCCTCCCGCCGCGATCCGCTGGCGATGGTCTGCATGACGCGGTCGGCGTCGACGGTGTCGTCGTTGGTGAGCTGGGCGACCATCTCCCGGTCGCGCATGACCACGACCTTGTGGCTCAGCCGCAGCACCTCCTCCAGTTCGGCGGAGATGTACAGCACGGCCATGCCGCCGTCGGAGAGCTGCACCACCAGCTTCTGGATCTCGGCCTTCGCACCGATGTCGATGCCCCGGGTGGGTTCGTCGAGAATCAGCAGCCGGGGCTCGGTGATCAGCCAGCGGGCCAGGAGCACCTTCTGCTGGTTGCCGCCGGACAGGTTGCGGACCGGCAACTCCGGGTCGGCTGGCCGGATGCTCAGCGCCTTGACGTACCGGTCGACCAGTTCGTCCTGGCGGCGGCGCGGGATCGGCCGGAGCCAGCCGCGCGCCGCCTGCATCGCGAGGATCATGTTCTCGCGGACCGACAGGTCGGCGATGATGCCCTCCGCCCGACGGTTCTCCGAGCAGAAGCCGATGCCGTGGCCGATGGCGTGGACGGGGTTGCGCAGCGCGGCCCGCCGGCCGCTGACCGAGGTGTGGCCGTGGTCGGCGCGGTCGGCGCCGAAGAGCAGGCGCGCCGCCTCCGTACGGCCGGAGCCGAGCAGGCCGGCCAGACCGACCACCTCGCCGGCGTGGATGGTGAGGCTGAACGGCTCGACCGCGCCCTTGCGGCCGAGGTCGGCCACCTCCACGAACGGGGTCCCGCTCTCCAGCGCGGCCACGTCGCGGCGCGGCTGTTCCTCGAGCCGCTCGAGAACGTCGAGTTCCTTGCCGATCATCTTTTCGACCAGGGTGAGCTGGGGCAGGTCCGCGGTCGGGTACTCGCCGACGAGCCGGCCGTTGCGCAGCACGGTGATGCGGTCGGCGATGCCGTACACCTGGTCGAGGAAGTGGGTCACGAACAGCAGGGCGATGCCCTCGTCCCGCAACTGGCGCATGATGCGGAACAGTTGCGCGACCTCCCCGGCGTCCAGGCTGGACGTCGGTTCGTCCAGGATCAGCACCCGTGCCTGTACGTCGATCGCCCGCGCGATCGCGACCATCTGCTGCACGGCCAGCGAGTACGTCCCCAGCGGCGCGGTGACGTCGATGTCGATCTCCAGGCGGGCGAGCAGGGCCCGGGCCCGGCGGCGGACCTCGCCCCACCGGACGGCGCCGAACCGACGGGGTTCACGGCCGATGAAGATGTTCTCCGCCACCGACAGGTTGGTGCAGAGGTTGACCTCCTGATAGACGGTGCTGACGCCGCCGGCGGTCGCCTGCATCGGCCCGCTGAAGGCCACCTGCTCCCCGTCGAGGGTGATGGTGCCCTCGTCGATGCCGTAGACCCCGGTCAACACCTTGATCAGGGTCGACTTGCCGGCACCGTTCTCCCCCATCAGGGCGTGTACCTCGCCCGGGAAGAGCCGGAAGTCGACGTCGTGGAGTGCGCGTACCCCGGGGAAGGACTTACTGATCCCGGTCATCGTCAGGACCGGACGGCTATCCGTCATCGGAACCTTTCCGTGGATGCTCCGGCCGTCCGGCCGGAGAGGAATCGGAACCCCTGCGGTGCAGGGCAGGGAAAGCCGATCCGCCGCCCTCTTCTGCCTGCGGTGCAGAGGAGCCGTGGGCCCGGCCAGTCGGGGCCGGCGGCGGCCCCCGGGGCCGCCGTGGTGGGCGGCCCCGGACCCCGGTCAGTACTTGCGGTTGGGCAGGGCTTCCTTCGCCTGCTCCTGGGTGAAGGTGGTCTCCTCGGTCTCGATCCGGGGCGGCACCTCCTCGCCGGCGTGGACCTTCTTGGCCAGGTCCATCAGCTGTGGGCCGAGCAGCGGGCTGCACTCCGCGATGAAGTTGAACTTGCCGTCCGCCAGGGCCTGCATGCCGTCGCGTACGGCGTCGATGGTGATGATGATGATGTCCTTGCCGGGCACCTTGCCGGCGGCGGTGATCGCCTCCAGGGCGCCCAGGCCCATGTCGTCGTTGTGCGCGAACAGCACGTCGATCTTCGGGTTGGCCTTGAGGAACTGCTCCATGACCTGCTTGCCGCCGGCCCGGGTGAAGTCACCCGACTGGGAGGCGACGATCGACAGGTTCGGGTTGGCGGCGATCGCCTCGGCGAAGCCCTTCTTGCGGTCGTTGGCCGGCGCCGATCCGGTGGTGCCCTGGAGTTCGACGATGTTCACCGGCCCGGTGGCGGACTTGGTCTGCTCCAGCAGCCACTCGCCCGACAGCCGGCCCTCCTTGACGAAGTCCGAGCCGAGGAAGGTCTTGTACAGCGACTTGTCGGCCGAGTCGACGGCCCGGTCGGTCAGGATGACCGGGATGTCGGCGTCCTTGGCCTCCTTGAGCACGGTGTCCCAGCCGGACTCCACCACCGGCGAGAAGGCGATCACGTCGACCTTCTGCTGGATGAAGTTGCGGATGGCCTTGATCTGGTTCTCCTGCTTCTGCTGGGCGTCGTCGAACTTCAGCTCGATGTCCGCGGCGGCGGCCGCCTCCTTGACGGAGGTGGTGTTCGCCGTACGCCAGCCGCTCTCCGCGCCGACCTGGGAGAAGCCCAGGGTGATCTTGCCGTCGTCGGCGGCCCCGCCGGTGTCGCTGTTGCCGCAGGCGGCCAGGCCGCCGACGAGCAGTACGGCGCCGAGCGCCGCGGCGACAGGTCGGGCCAGGCGGAACCTCTTCGTGCCTCTCATCGGATCTCCTTCCGGGGGTGGTGCACCGGTCCGTGCGCAGGGACGGGGGACGGCACGGGTGGTGCGGTTCAGGTGCTGTCGGATGTCGGGCCGCGCGACGGTGCGCCGGCCGTGTCGCGGGTGCCGTACGGCTAGGTCGTCGTCGGCGACGCCGCCCGTTGGCCGTAGACGTTCTGGTAGCGGTCGTAGAGCGCGTCGATGTCGGCCGGGTCGATCGGCAGCGGCTGCCCGAGCGCGCGGGCCAGGTGCGCCGTACGGGCGACGTCCTCACACATCACCGCGGCCTTGACGGCCGACCGGGCGTCCCGACCGATGGTGAACACGCCGTGGTTGCGCATGAGCACGGCGGGCGAACGGTGTCCGGTCAGCGTCGAGACGATGCCCTTGCCGATGTCGTCGCCGCCGATCAGCGCGAACGGACCGATCGGTATCTCTCCGCCGAACTCGTCGGCCTGTGCGGTGAGGTGGCAGGCAATCGCCTCGCCGCGGGCGGCCCACGCGGTGGCGTAGGTGCTGTGGGTGTGGACGACGCCGCCGACCTCGGGCATGGCCCGGTAGACGTAGGCGTGCGCGGCGGTGTCGCTGGACGGGGAATGGTCGCCCTCGACGACGGTCCCGTCCAGGTCGCAGACGACCATGTTGTCGGCGCAGAGGTCGTCGTAGTCGACGCCGCTCGGCTTGATGACCATGAGGTCCCGTCCGGGTACCCGGGCCGAGACGTTGCCGGCGGTCCACGCGACCAGTCCGTACCGGGTGAGTTCGCCGTGCAGCCTGGCGACCGTCTCGCGCAGCCGGGCGATCTGTTGTCCTGACTGGCCGCTCATGCCGCCACCTCCGACGGGATCGTGGCCGGTGCCGCCCCGTTGGCGGCGGCGTTACGGATCGCCCGCAGGCGGGACATGACGTCGTTGGCCCCACGCCCGAAGTGGTCGTGCAGCAGGCGGTACTCGGCGTAGAGGGCGTCGTACGCCCGCACGTGGTCGGCCTGTGGCCGGTAGACGTTGCGGTGCACCCGGCCCATCGCCTTCGACGCGGCGTAGACGTCCGGGTAGGCGCCGGCGGCCACGGCGGCGTGGATCGCCGAGCCGAGCGCGGGGCCCTGGGCCGAGCCGATGATGCTCAACGGCCGGTCGGTGACGTCGGCGTAGATCTGCATCAGCAGCGGGTTGGCGGTCAGGCCGCCGGCCATCACCAGTTCCCGCACCGGCACCCCGGCGTCGGCGAACGCCTCGATGATCATGCGGGTCCCGTACGCCGTCGACTCCAGCAGCGCCCGGTAGACGTCCTGGGGCCGGGTGGCCAGCGTCATCCCCACGATGAGGCCGCTGAGGTCGTGGTTGACCAGCAGGGAGCGGTTGCCGTTCCACCAGTCGAGGGCGACCAGGCCGTGGGCACCGACCGGCTGGGCCGCCGCGAGTTCCGACAACCGCTCGTGGGAGGCGACCCCGGCGGGCGCGGCGTGCTCGACGAACCAGCCGAAGATGTCCCCGACACCGCTCTGCCCGGCCTCGTAGCCCCACATTCCGGGGCTCAGCCCGCCCTCGACGACGCCGCACATGCCGGGCACCTCGCCGAGGGTGGCGCCGTTGACCACGTGACAGGTCGACGTGCCCATGATCGCGACCAGGTGTCCCGGCTCCAGCGCCTGGGCGGAGGCCGCGGTGACGTGGGCGTCGACGTTGCCGACGGCCACCGCGATCCCCTCCGGCAGCCCGGTCCACGACGCGGCCCGCGCGGTCAGCGAGCCGGCCCGCTCCCCCATCGCCATCAGCGGACCGTCGAGCTTGCCGACGAAGTCGACGAAGCCGGGGTCGAGCGCCGCCAGGTATTCGGCCGACGGATACCGGCCGTCCTGCCGGATGCCCTTGTAACCGGCCGTGCAGATGTTGCGGGTCTCGGTGCCGCAGAGCTGCCACACGATCCAGTCGGCGGCTTCGACGAAGCGCTCGGCGCGGTGGTAGACCTCCGGGTCCTCGTCGAGGATCTGGAGCCCCTTGGCGAACTGCCACTCGGCCGAGATCTTGCCGCCGTACCGGTTGATCCAGGGCTCGGCGCGCTCGTGGGCCAGCGCGTTGATCCGGTCGGCGTGCGCCTGCGCGGCATGGTGCTTCCACAGCTTGACCCAGGAGTGCGGCCGGTCGCGCAGGTCGGGAACCTCGCACAGCGGAGTGCCGTCGGCGAGCGTCGGCAGCACCGTGCAGGCGGTGAAGTCGGTGGCGATGCCGATGACCCGGGACGGATCCACCCCGGCGTCGGCCAGGGCGGCGGGTACGGCGTACCGCAGCACGCCGACGTAGTCCGCCGGGTCCTGCAACGCCCAGTCCGGCGGCAGGGACCGTCCCCCGTCCGGAAGGGCGGTCTCCATGACCCCCCGGGCGTACTCGTACACGGCGGTGCCCAGCTCGGCACCGTCGCTGACCCGGACCACCAGCGCGCGCCCCGACAGGGTGCCGTAGTCGACACCGACCACATACCGGTCGCCCGGCCCGTCCACATCGCTCATGTCCACCTCCAACCCTTTGACGAAGCTCAGTGTTAGCGCTCACAACGAACGGGTCAAGACACCTTCCGGCAACATCTGCGTAACGGAGCCCCAGCGCGGGGCACGCCTCACCCGGGACAAAAAGATCAAAGAGACGAGAGCCTTCGGACAGACCGCCGACCCGACGAAGCCGTCCCAAGAGAAGGCCCCACAGGGGGTTGCCTGCCGGCCGCGCGACAGCTATGTTAGCGATCACATCCTGGCGCGCCCGACCGGGCGGCATCGGCAGCCGTGACTGGAATCCGCGGCCACCCATGCCCGCGGGATGCGCGGGCTGTGTCGTCGGTCACACGCCGGTCCGAGCCCGGAATCCCGCGCCCGGGCACCGGGTTCGCACGGACATGACGACGATCGGACTCATCGGCAGTGGATACATCGGCAGCACGGTGGCACGACTGGCGGTCGCCGCCGGCCACGACGTGGTGTTGAGCAACTCGCGCGGCCCCGAGACGCTACGGGACCTGGTCGACGAACTCGGCCCGAAGGCTCGCGCCGGCACTTCCGCCGACGCGGCCGAGGCCGGCGACATCGTGGTCGTCACCGTGCCCCTGAAGGCCTACCGCGACGTCCCGGCCGGGCCACTCACCGGCAAGGTGGTGATCGACACCAACAACTACTACCCGGAGCGCGACGGCCGGATCGCCGAACTCGAGGACGGCTCCACCACCACCGGGGAACTGCTGCAGCGGCACCTCGGCGACGCCCGGGTGGTGAAGGGCTTCAACAACATCTTCTTCGCGCACCTGGCGTCACTGGGTCGCCCGACGGGCACGGCGGACCGCACCGCGTTGCCGATCGCCGGCGACGACCCGGCCGCGAAGCAGGCGGTCGTCGAGTTCCTCGACAGCATCGGCTACGACGCCGTCGACATCGGCCCTCTCGCCGAGAACTGGCGCACCCAGCGGGACACCCCCGTCTACGTCACCCCGTACGGCGCCTTCGAGGACCCGAAGGGCACTCCCGCGGACGCCCGGACCATCCGGGACGCGGTAGCGGCGGCCACGGCCTCCTGACCCGCCTCGGCGGCCGTCCGCACGCCCGCCCGCGTGCCGGACGGCCGCCGGCTACGGCCGACCCGCGACGCAGTTGTTGCTCGTCCGGGTGACCGTGTACTCGCTGTCGTCGTGGGTGATGCCGGACGGCACGCCGTCGAAGTACGTCTCGACCTTCTGCCAGCCCCGGCGCTGCTCGTAGTGCAGGTGCGGCGCGCCGGAGTTGCCGGTGCTGCCGACCAGCCCGATCTGCTCACCCTGGGCGACCCGCTGGCCGACCTCCACCATCGGCGGCTCGAGCAGATGGAGGTACTGCGTCTCCCACCGGCCGCCGTGGTCGATCTTCACCCAGTAACCGCCGCCCCGCCCGCGCGGACCGTCCGGGTCCTCCGGCGTACGTCCGCCCAGGGATCCGTTGATGCCCGCCACGGTGACCCGTCCCCCGTACGACGCGAGCACCGGACGCCCCCACACCTCCCCGTCCATCGGGAAGAGGTCGACGTCGTAGTCGTCGTGGCCAGGATAGGTGCCGAGTTGCCAGTGCTCTCCGCAGGCGACCGGAAGTTGAAAGTGCGGCCGTGGGCCCGCCGGACGCAGCAGCACGACGAGTGCGGCGACGACGAGGACGGCGCCGAGCGCACCGAGCGCGAGAAGCACGTGGGCGACCCGCATCCCGCGTCGGCGGGGAGGAAATCCGTTGGCTCGACCGGTCGTCACCGCTCAAAGCATTGCAGACACCGGCAAGGTGCCTCTGCACCGGGCGCCCGTCGCCTCTCGTACGCTGTCCCGTCGGAACGCCCGGGGCAGGTGCCGACGGGCGGTGGTCGACCGGGCGGGCACGGTGAAGACCCGACGGGTTCACTCACCGCAAAAGCGGAGGCGGACGTACATGATCGACGAACTGGACCGGGCGTACGACGACGGGCGTACCGGCAAGGGCCGGCACCGGCGCCCGGCCGGCCGGCTTCCGGTCGCCGCCACCCTGGTGGTCGCCCTGGTCCTGTTCGGCGGCGCCGGTTGGTACGGCTTCAACCGCTTCCTCGCCGCCCCGGACTTCAGCGGCGCCGGCGCCGACGAGGTGAGCATCGAGGTGCGGTCCGGCGAGAGCGCCACCGAGATCGCCGCCACCCTGGTCTCCGCCGGTGTCGTCAAGAGCGCCAAGGCGTTCGTGAACGCCGCCCGCGACGACCCGCGCAGCCAGGGCATCCAACCGGGCCGCTACACGCTGCGCAGGGAGATGAAGGCCGAGGCGGCGCTGGCGATGCTGCTCGACCTCGACAACAAGATCCTCAACGGGGTGACCATTCCCGACGGACGCAGCACCAAGCAGACGCTGGACCTGCTCGCCAAGGAAACCGGCCTGCCGGTGGAGGACTTCCGCAAGGCGGCGGAGGATCCGGTCGCCCTGGGCGTGCCGGACCGGTGGTTCACCCGCAGCGACGGCAAGAAGGTGACCCGCTCGGTGGAGGGCTTCCTCTACCCGGACACCTACGAACTCGGCGAGGACGTGACCGCCGAGGGCATTCTCAAGATGATGGTGCAGCACTTCCTCACCGTCACCGAGGAGATGCGGTTCGTCGAACGCGTCGAGGCCGAACGCGGTGGCATCTCACCGTACGAGGCGCTGATCGTCGCCTCGCTGGCCCAGGCCGAGGCCGGCACCACCGAGGACCTCGGCAAGGTCGCCCGGGTCGCCTACAACCGGGTCTACGGCGACTTCGACTGCGGGTGCCTGGAAATGGACGTCACGGTCAACTACTGGCTGGAAGTCACCGGCAAGCCGACCAAGACCTCCGCCGAGATGACCCAGGACGAACTACTCGGCGCCGACAACCCGTACAGCCGCAAGCTGCGCGGCCTGGTGCCGACACCGATCAACAACCCCGGCAAGCTGGCGCTGGAGGGTGCGATGGACCCACCGCCGGGCAACTGGACCTTCTTCGTGGCGATCGACAAGGAGGGCCGCTCGGCGTTCGCCGACAATTACCAGGACCACCTGAAGAACGAGGCCATCGCGCGGGAGAACGGCGTGCTCTGACCCAGGTTAGGTCCTTTGTGGAGGCGTGTTCCCACGCCGACCGTCGGCGGCTGTGGTAGAAGTTGGCACAAGGCGACCGAGGGCCGAGGAGGTGTCGGGTGCGGGTCGAATACCTGTCCGACCACGGCGGCCGACAACTGCGTCAGGCCGAGCAGCAACTGCTCCACGCGCGAACCAGCCTCGCCTCCTGGCACGACGCCGACGTCCGGGCCGGCACGGACCTGCGGACGGCCCGCCGGGCGAAGCCGCTGTGGAAACGGCTGCTGTTCGTGGCCACCGCCGAGGAGAACGCCGCCCGGGCCCGCCGGACGCAGGCCCGGCAGCAGGCGTTCCACGCCCGGCAGAACGTGCAGCAGATCGACCACGTCGTACAGCAGCGGGCCGCCGGCGTGGCGGGCGAGGACGCCCTGGCTCTCGAACTCTCCGGCCTGTCCGACGAGTGGATCATGCTGCGCGGCTACCGCAACCGGCGCGGCGAGACCGACCACGTCCTGGTCGGGCCGCAGGGCGTGTGGGCGATCGAGGTGAAGTTGCGGCGGGTCCGGGTCCACGCCGACGGCGACGACTGGTGGTTCGAGAAGCTGGACCGCTGGGGAAACGTCGTGGACTCCGGGCCGGCGACCGACCGCAGCGGACGGAGTTGGGCCCGGCAGGTGACCGACGTGGCCGGCGACCTCGCCGCGTGGCTGAACCGCAACGGCCAGGCCGTGCCGGTCCGGACCGCGGTGATGGTGATGCACGAACAGGCGCAGATCGGCCGCTGCGACAACCTGACCGTCGATGTCGTCGCCACCGGGACCGGATACCTCCTGGAGCAGATGTGGCAGCGGGCGACACCGCTGAGCCCCGACGACCGCGCGCGGATCGTCGGGCTGATCCAGCGTGACCACCGCTTCCACCAGGACCGGCGCCGCAAGCGCTGACGTCGGCTCGGCCTTCGCCGGCCCGTGACCCGAACCCCGCCGCGGACCGGCGGGCGGCCGGATCGGCCGACTGCCCGGATCAGGCGGGCCGCCGGCCGGGTGCGCCCTGATGTAGCGTCCACCTCGCACCACAGCCTCCCGACCGGCAATCCGCACGGCCTCGGTCGGCAACTGCCGCACCTCCTTCCCGCCGGCCGGCCCGACGACGCCGCCACCGAAACGGGGTCACGATGCAAGCTGAGGCACCAGACGCGAGCCGCACAGCCGAGAAGCCACGGGACGGCGCGAACGGCATCCCGTCACGCTGGCTCGAAGTCCTCTACCTGGCCCTGCGTGCCGACCCGACCACCCGAATCGGCGGGTGACGCGATCCCGGGCGACCCGGTGCACGCGCTGGGGAGACTGCTGGTCGCGGCGGCCCTCGCGCGCGGCGCCGACGCCGCGGCAGCCGTGGTGATCGTGCTCGCGTCGGTGCAGAGTTCCGGAAGTCCGGCACAGGGCGCCATCGTCCTGGCCGCTCTGCTCGTCCCGCACGTGGTCGCCGGCCCCCTGGCGGGTGTCGCCACCGATCGGGCGGCGAGCCCGCGAGTTGTCCACGCCCTGTTCGTCGCGGTGTTCGGCGTGTGCGTCGGCGCGGTGCCGCTGCTGCTGGGCCGGGCTCCGTTGGCCGTGATCCTGCTTCTGGCGGCGGCCGCCGGCTGCTGCGGCCCGATGATTCTCGGCGGGTTGTCCAGCCGGCTGGACGACGTCACACCGTTGGCCCGCCGACCGCATGCCCGCGGTCTGGACGCGGCCACGTACAACGTCGCCCAGATCGCCGGGCCGGCCGCCGGAGCGGCCGTCACGGGGCTGTTCGGTGCCGCCACCGCCGCCGTCGTGCTGGCCGTCACCGCGTGGTGCGCGGCCGCGATCCTGCTCACGGTGGGCGGGACGCCGACGGCCGGCCCCGGTGCCGCCGGGTTCGTGCACACCTTGCGTGCGGGCCTGGCCTGTGTGGTGACCCGGCCGATCCTGCGGGCCACCACCGCGGCGAGCGTGTTGGCCGAGTTCGGGCTCGGCGCGCTGACTCCGGCCGCGGTGCTGGTCGGGATCGATTCCGGGCATGCGACCGGTGGCGGCTACCTGGTCACCGCGTTCGGGGTGGGGGCCCTGGTCGGCTCGTTGTCGGTGGCGCGATTCCCGGTGCGGCGGTGGCCTCCGTTCACGGTGGTGCTGGTCTGCATCGGCGGCACGGGCGCGGCCCTGGCGGCGGTGGCGGTCGGGCCGTCGTGGTGGCCGCTGACCGTCGGGTTGTTCGTGGTCGCCGGTGTGTTCGACGGGCCGCTGCTGACCTCGCTGTTGCAGATCCGGGCGACCGAGGCGCCCGCACATCTACGCACCCAGGTGTTCACGATCAGCACCGGCCTGAAGACCTCGACAGCGGCGCTGGGCGCGACGGCGTTCGCCCTGGTCGCCGGTTCCGGGGCGGCGGTGGGCGTCGGCCTGATCGCCGCGGCCCACCTGGTCGCCGTCGTCGTCGGTCTCGCCCTGCGCGCCGCCCCCGATTCCACGGCCGGCGCGAAGCCGGATCGCCGGACAGATCAGTGACCACCTCGCCGATCAGGTCCGGACCTGGCGACCGTCACACCGTCTCCACCGGCCCGAAAGCCAGGGCGTGCGGACCGAGCGAGCCGAGGAAGTCAGCCGGATCGAACCGCGCACCGGCGGACGCGACCCCTGCCGTCGCCCCCTCCCCCGCCAGGATCCGCACGGCCGCCTCGACCACCAGCGGCGCCGTCACCGCGTAGATGTCCCGGCCCGCCGCGGTCGCCCGCCGCGACACCCCACCGGTACGCGCGACGACCTCGACGTGGAACGTCTGCGCCGACCGGCCGGTCGCGTCGACGGCCACCGGCCCCGACGGATCATCGGCGCGCAGGTCGTCGACCGCGTTCGACGTCATGTACGTCTCGATGCGCGCCACGTCGACGTGGCTGGGAATCGTGACACTGTCGGCCATCGTGAACTCGCCGACGACCGCCTGCGCGCCGATCGTGAACGGGTACGTGGTCCGGGGCGCGGCACCGTCGAGGTACCGCAGCCGCCCGCCGTCGTACACGATCCGGCGTCCGCCCCGGCGCTGCGCCGACACGAGCCCGGTCGCCCGCGTCCCCGGGGTGGGGCGCCAACTGCTCAACGCGTACGCGACGACGATCTCGTCGGCGGTCCGGGCGCCACCGAGCGCGGCGGTGGCGAGCAGGTCGCCGAGCCCGCCGTAGAACGCGACGGCGGGCACGATCGGGATGGCGGCCCCGGCATGGTTGGCGAACGTGTCGGTGACGACCTCGAGTTCGGCGGTGACGTCGAGGTACGGGATGCCGGCGCGGACCGCGGCCGCGATGACGGGCTCGGCGGTGGCCGCGAAGGGCCCGGCACAGTTGATCACCGCATCGGCGCGGTGCAGCGCCCGGTCGAGGTCGGTGGTGCGGTCACAGGGAATCGGGGTCAGCCCCCGGGAGTGCAGCTCGGCGACGACGAACCGTCCGGTACGGCCGGCAGCGCCCGGCACCGCGATGTGTTTGCTCACCGGTCCAGCCTCGCGCCGATCCGGCCCCCGTACGAGCGTCCGTAACGCCACGACCCGTACAGTTTCGGACATGCACAGGGTCGCACTGGCGGTCACCGACGGCACCCCGCTGTTCGAACTGGCCGCGGCCTGCGAGGTCTTCGGCATCGACCGTGGGCTCGCGGACCCCTGGTACGACTTCCTGATCTGCGGCGACGACGGTGCCCGGGTCGGCGGCTGGCTGCACGCCGGCATCAGGCGCGGCCTGGACGCCCTGGCCGACGCCGACACGGTGATCGTCCCGTCGTGCCGCGACGCCGCCGAACCGCCGCTCCCGGCGCTCGTCGCCGCCGTCCGCGCCGCCCACGAAGCCGGCGCACGGATCGCGTCACTGTGCACCGGTGCCTTCGTCCTCGGTGAGGCCGGTCTGCTCGACGGTCGGCCGGCGACCACCCACTGGGCGCACACCACCCTGATGCGCGAAAGGTACCCGGCGGCACAGGTCGATCCGGACGTCCTCTACGTCGACGACGGCGACGTCCTCACCTCGGCCGGCAAGGCCGCCGGCATGGACCTCTGCCTGCACCTGGTCCGGCTCGACCACGGCACGGCGGTCGCGAACGCCCTCGCCCGCACCCTGGTCGTACCCCCGCACCGGCCCGGCGGGCAGGCCCAGTACATCCCCGCCGCGGTCGCCCACGGCCGCGACCACGTCCTCGCCGACCTGATGACCTGGGCCCTGGCCCGCCTGGACCGGCCGACGACCGTCCGTGACCTCGCCCGACAGGCCGGCATGAGCCCCCGCAACCTGACCCGGCACTTCACGGCGGTCACCGGAACGAGCCCGCTGCGCTGGCTGCACACCGAACGGATCCGCCGCGCCCAGGAACTGCTGGAAACCTCCGACCTCAGCGTCGAGCAGATCGCCGCCCGCACCGGGATGGGCACCGCCACCACGCTGCGCCGCCACTTCAGCCACCAGCTGGGCGTACCGCCGGCCGTCTACCGCCAGACCTTCACCCGCGCCCGTACCGACTGACCGCACCGGGCGAGACACCGGCGGTCGGCTGTGGCAGGCTGCCCGGATGATCGACAGGCGTGCGTCGTTGGCAGCCGTGATCCGGCATGCCGTCGACCCGGAGGCCGACTACGACGACATCGAGCCGACCGTCACCGCGCTGACCGAATCCGGGGACACCACCCTCGTACCCCCGCTGCGCGAAGCCCTCGACCGGTTCCTCGACAAGGGGAACTTCTACGGCCGTGACCTGGTCGCCGGCATCCTCGCCGGCATCCAGGGCGTCGCCGCGCTCCCGGTCCTCCTGCGCGCCGCCGGCCGCGACCTCGGCGACGACCAGGACGGCCTGCGCAGCGAGATCACCGAACTCCTGCACGGCGATCCGGACGCCGCCCGCCGGACGGTGGTCGAGTTCGCCGGCGCGGACACCGCTGAGCTGCGCCGCGAAGGGTTGTGGGCGCTCGGCTTCCTGGTCGACGCGCGGGACACCGAGCTGCTGGCCGCCGCCGCGACCGACCCCGACCCGCGGGTCAGGTCCGTGGCGATCGGCTCGATCCACGATCCGGCCGGCGACGACCGGGCGTTCCGCACTCTCGTCGTCGCGCTCCGGGACGCTGACGAACAGGTCCGGATGTCGGCGATCAGCCGGCTCGGCGGCACCGGCCGGGTCGACGCGGTCACCCCGCTGGCCGCAATCGCCGCCGCCGCGGCGAACCCACGGGTACGGTCCATGGTCGCGTACGCCCTCGGGCAGCTCGGCAGCGACGAGGCGACGCCCGCGCTGCTGCGGCTGCACCGCGACCCCGACCGGCACGTCCGCGACACCGCCCGCAACGCCCTCGGCTCGGTCGGCGGGCCGGCCGCGGTCGACCCGCTGCTGGCCCTCGCCGCCGACCCCGACCCCGACGTACGGGGCCGGGCCGCCACCGCGCTGGCGAAGGCCGTCGACACCGATCCCCGCGTCATCCCCGCGCTGACGACCCTGGCACGGGACGGCGAGGCGGTGGTACGGGCGGCCACCGTCGGCGGGCTCGCCGGTGCCGGCAAGCGATCGCCACACCTGGCCACGCTCGTGGTCGGGCTGGCGAACGACCCGGATCCGCCGGTCCGGCAACGGGTCGCGCTCGCGGTCCGGCACCTCGCACCCGACGCCGCCGCCGATGTCCTGCACCGGTACACCGACGACCCGGACCAGACCGTACGCCGGATCGCACGCACCCAACTGGAGCGCCTGGCCGGCCCCGCCGACCGATGAGCCGCGGTTGTCCACTCTGGACGTCCTCGCGCCAGCCGTCGATACTCGATCCTGCCGCGCGGCGCCTCGGATCCCGGCAGTCCGGAAATCCGCCGGCGCGGCGATACCGAGGAGATGGACGTGGACATCGAAACACTGACGGGACCGCTCAGCGCGGACGCCGGCACCGACTGGTTCATCGATCCCGCCACCGGGGCCGCGACCGCCACCGCACCACTGCGCCTGGTCGCACCCGACGGCGACTTCCAACTGAAGGCACACGTACGCGCCCAACTGAGCGCCACGTTCGACGCCGGAGCGCTCTTCGTGCACGGCGGGCCGGACACCTGGGCGAAACTGGCCCTGGAACGGTCCCCGGAGGGCGCCGACACCATCGTCACCGTGGTCACCCGCGGTGTCTCCGACGACGCGAACGGCGTCGCCGTACCGGTGCCGGGCGAGACCTGGCTGCGGGTCTCCCGCGTCGGCGGGGTCTACGCCTTCCACCACTCCGCGGACGGTGCCCGCTGGTCGCTGGCCCGGCTCTTCACGCTCGGCCCGGTCGACGGCCACCGGGTCGGGGTGAGCAGTCAGTCCCCGACCGGCGACGGGCTGACCGTCTCCTTCACCGACGTCACGCTGGACCCGTCGACGCTCGCGGACGTCCGCGACAGCTCCTGACGACCGGCACGCGGGCTACCCGGCACGACGTCCCGTTGCTAGGGTCCGCGCGTGGACGCGATCAGACCGGTGCACGTTCTTGCGTTGCTGTGTCTCCTCGTCGTGTCCGCCGTCGTGGCGGGTCTGATCGTCTTCGCGAGGTCCCGGCGCTAGCCGTCGCAGCACGTCAGGGGAACAGACATGCCGTTCACCGGTAGTCACATCGCGGCGGTACTGCCGCTGGCGCGGGCCGCGTGGCTGGTGCCGTCGGCCCTGGTGGTCGGGAGCATGGTTCCCGATCTGCCCTACTACCTGCCGCTGCCGGTGTCGGCGTCGCTGACCCACTCGGTCGCCGGCGTTCTCGGCGTCGACGTGCTGCTGGGTCTGCTGGCGCTGGCACTGTGGCACGGGCTGCTGGCCCGTTTCCTGACCGCGATCTCGCCGGCCCGGTTGCGCCAGCGCCTGGTCCGGCCCGGCCGTCCGCGCCACCGGCCGGCCCCTCTCGCGGCCATGCTGGTCGCCTCGCTGGCGGTCGGCGCCGCTACCCACGTGCTGTGGGACTCGTTCACCCACGACGGGGGGTGGGGGCCACCCACATCGGCTGGCTGGCCGACCCGCACCTCGGGATGGCCGGCTACCGCTGGGCGCAGTACGCGAGCACCGTCGTCGGTGGCGTCGCCGTGGCGATCTGGCTGTTCCACTGGTGGCGTACGGCGCCGCCGCGGAACGCGGCCGAGCAGCGGCCGCCGGCCGGCCGAAGGCTCGTGGCGACGGCCTGGACGGCCATCGGGCTCGCCACTGTCGCCGGAGCCGCCCTGGCACTCACCGAAGAGGTGTCACTACGGCGAACGGTGTTCCTGGCCGTCACCAACGCCGGCGGCGCCGGTCTGACCACCGTGATCGTCCTCGCCGCCGGCTACGCGGTGCTGACCCGACGCGACCGCCCCGCCCCGCGCTGACGGCGGCCGGGTCAGACCGCCACCATGCAGTTGTCGGAGCTGCTGATACCCGCCCGGACACTGACGATCCCGGCGGACCCGTCGCCGTAGAACCGGCAGAACAGGCCCGCCGGTCGGCCGCCGAACAGCAGCGGCCCGAGCACCGGGGCCACCTCGGCCTCGTACGGTTCGTCGCTGTCGTCGGCGATCAGCGCGACCCGGCACGTCTGTGGCGCCACGAACTCCTGCACGATGCTGCTGCCGTCGGCGGCGGCGTCGACCGCGGACTCCCATGCCGCCTGGTCGACGTCGCGGCCGATGACGACCTGCTTCCCGCTCTCCCCCAGGCCGGCCTTGAGCACCAGCAGGTCGCGGTTCTTCACCACGTACGGAAGCAGGTCGACGTCGCGGCCGTCGCGGGTGGTGCCGCGGTCGGCGAGGATCCGGGTCCACGGCAGGTATCTGTCGACGAGGGCCCGCTCGGCCGTGGTCATCCAGGGCCGGCCCTCCGACAGCAGCCCCATGGTCAGCTTGCTGTGTAGGAACGTCGACGTCTGGGTGCCGACCAGCAGGCACCCGTTGTCGAGCGCGTCCTGTACGGGGCTGGTGTCCAGCCCCGCGTCGAGCCAGTCCGGAATGGTGAAGTTGCGCAGTCCGACGGGATAGCGCAGGTGCGGGGCGCAGTCCCACGCCTCGACGAGTTCCTCGGGTTCGAAGAACCGTGCGGTCAGGCCGTGGCTGTTGAAGTGCTCCACCTCGACCTGGAAGTAGCGGCTCTCGACACCGTGGACGCGGGCGCTGCCGACGACGGCGACCCGGGGCGCCGTACCCAACTCGGCGCACAACGCCCGGAACATGTCGGCGCGTACGGCGAACGGATCCGGGGAGCTGTACGGGGTGCGGCCCTGCCCGTCGGCGTGCAGGTGGCGCCACACCTCGAGCCGGGCATAAGTCTCGAGGACGCCGCTGAGCGCGGCGCTGACGTTGAACTCCACGATCCGCGGCCCGGTGGGCCCGATGACAAGGTCCGGCCGGACCACACTGTCGGCGTACCGTTCCTCGACGAACGGGTCGGCGACCCACAGCCGGTTCTCGGTGGCCGGCATCCGGTAGGCGGCCAGCCTGCCCTCGGTGGTCGGCGCGGTCTCCAGGGCGGTGCGGCGCAGCAGGTCGAGCAGTGCGGCGGAGGCCCGGAACACCTCGGCGTACGAGGCGCGCGGGATCGCCATCGGCGCGGCGGGCAGGACCCGCTGGTACGGCCAGCCGGTGTCGCGCAGTTCGTGGCGCAGCATGTGGCGGATCGTGTCGGACGGGGCGGCCGGCGCCAGTCGGTGGTCGCCGAACCACGGGTGCCCGGCCGATCCGGTGCGTACACCGTCAAGCGTGACCATGTGGCGCTCCCCGGAAGCTGGCTGCGGGGTCGGCCCGGCGGACCGATCCATCCAGGACGATAAGATCAATAGACTAGCATTCATATGCTGCAGGCCGTGCCGACGCGTGAAGCCGGCCGACGCGTCGAGCCGGAGGTGTCCATGACGCTGCGTCATGTCCAGGGCAACGAATACCGCGAGGAGCACGGCGGCGACTACGAGGACTTCGAGCCCGGCATGGTGATCCGGCACTGGCCGGGCCGGACCATCTCCGAGACCGACAACACCTGGCTGACGCTGCTCACCATGAACCAGCATCCGCTGCACTTCGACGAGCACTACGGCAAGGGCAGCGAGTACGGACGGGTCCTTGTCAACAGCGGAATCACGCTGTGCCTGGTCGGCGGAATGACCGTGCAGGCGCTGTCGGCGCGGGCGGTGGCCAACCTCGGCTGGGACAAGGTCCGGCTGCGCGACCCCGTGTTCGTCGGTGACACCCTCTACGCGACCAGCCGGATCCTCGACAAGCGGCTGAGCCGGTCGAAGCCCGGCCTCGGGATCGTCACGGTCGAGACGACGGGCGCGAAGTCGACCGGTGAGACCGTCATCGTCTTCGAACGGACCTTCATGGTCCGCTGCCGCGACCACTCCTGACCCTATCCGCCGGCCGCGGCCGGCTCGTACAGTGCCACGGCGGCCGCGGTGTCCTCGATCGCCATTCCGACGCTGCGCAGGACCGAGGTCCGGTCGACGGCCCGCACCCCGCCGGCCACCAGCGCACCCAGCTCGACGAGATCGTCGGAACGGATCAGTCCGGCGGCCAGGGCGGCCCGCACCTCACCGGCGCCGTCGCGGGCCGCCGTCCGGTCCTCGACGACGACCGTCGCGTCGGCGAGGAGGGCGGGTTCGACCTCGATCGCGTCCGGATGCGTACCGCCGATCACGTTCACGTGCGCCCCGGCCGCCACCCACTCCGCTTCGAGTACCGGCTTGTCGTCGCCGGTCGACGTCGCCGTACAGATGATCGGCGCGTCGGCGGCCGCGGCCCGGGCCGTGTCGCAGACGGTCGCCCGGACCGGGTGGGACGCGGTGGCCCGGACCCACTCGGCGAACTCGTCGGCCCTCGCGGGCGTCCGGGAGAACACCCGCACGGTACGGATGCGGCGTACCGCCGCGACCGCGCGGACCAGCGACCGGGCCTGCACCCCGGCCCCGATGACGGCGAGGTCGTCGGCGTCGTCGGCGGTGCACCAACGGGTGGCCAGGGCGGCGACCGCGCCGGTACGGATCGCGGTGAGTTCGGCACCGTCCAGCAGGGCCGTGATCTGCCCGGTGGTCAGGTCGGTCAGGGCGACGACCCCGTGGATCAGCGGCAGGTTGCGTTCCCGGTTGTCCGGGGTCAACGTGGTGATCTTGACACTGCCGACCCCACGCCGCTCCCAGATCGCGGGGCTGACCAGGAGCACCCGCTGCGGGCCGTGCTCGAGGACGGTCCGGGCCGGGGACCGGGTCCGACCGGCGGCCAGGTCGACGAACATCTCCCCCAGTACGTCGATCACCCGCGTCATGCGGCGGGTGCCCGCCATGTCCGCGGCGGTGACCGTCACCGGCCCGGTCATCCGCCACCGAACCGGGCGGTCCAGGCGTCGCCGCGCGCCACCGTGTCGCGGGCCAGCCGGGCGAACGGCGGGCCGACCATGTTCCCGTCCAGCACGGCGATCCCGCCGCCGGCCGCGCCGACGGCCTCGGTCACCCGACGGGCCAGGCGCAGGTCGTCGAGATTCGGCCGCAACGCCTGGTTGATCACGTCGAGTTCGCCCGGGTGCACGGTCGCCTTGCCGTGGAAGCCGAGCGTCCGAACACGGGCGGTCTCCTCCGCGAGGACCGCCGGCTCGGTGAGCCGGAAGTTCGCGGTGTCGATGCAGGCGGTTCCGTACCGTGCGCAGGCCAGCGCCATCGCCTGCCGGGCGGCGAGCATCGCCTCCCAGGTGATCTCGACCCCGAGGGTGGCGGCCAGGTCGGCCGAGCCGAGGACCAGGCCGTCGGCCGCCCGCGCGATCGGGTCGATGTCGACGACCGCCTCGACCGTCTCCACCGTCACGTAGATCTCCGGACGCGCGCCCGCCGAGGCCAGCATCTGGCGGACCAGGGTCACCTCGGTCGCGCACTTCACCATCGTCATCATGACGATTCCCGGCCGTACCGGGGACTCGGTGAAGAGCACCAGGTCCTGCACCGCCGCGACGCTGCCCAGTTCGTTCATCCGTACGGCGATGTTCGCCGGCCGTGGCGCCTTCTCCAGCGCGGCCCGGCACACGGTGCGCGCGGCCGGTTTCTCGGCCGGCGGCACCGAGTCCTCCAGGTCGATCAGGTGCACGTCGGCGTCGTAGTTCCACGCCTTCACGACCCGGTCCAGCGACAGTGCCGGGGTGTAGAGGATGCTCCGCGGAATCCCCGCCGTACCGCTTCCCTCGCTGTGCTCGGTCATGCGCCCACCTCGCTCCGCTCGGCGGGCCCATGACATGCCCTGAGCTTGCTGATTCCCTCGCTGCGCTCGGTCATGGGGCCACCGGCTCGGGCAGTGCGGTGGGCGGGCGGGCCCCCGCTTCGACGAGTACCTCGCACAGCCGGCGGATCTGTTCCTCGGTCTGGCCGGCGCGCAGCATGGCCCGCAGCCCGGCGGTGCCGCGGGCGACGATGGGGAAGAACACCGGCGAGACGTAGAACCCGGCGGCGAAGACGCGCTGGGCCCCGTCGATGACCGTGTCGTCGCTCATCGGCACGACCCGGATCGGGTACGTGCTGCCGGACTGTTCGGTCGCCAGCAGCGAGTCGAACAGCGCGATGTTGGCGTACAGCCTGTTCTGCAGCTCGGTGAGTTCCTCGGTGCGGTGGATCTCCGCCGACGCCATCGCCGCGCCGACCGCGGCCGCGTTCATCTTCTGCGAGTAGCCGAGCGGCCCGGCGAAGCGTTCGATGATCCGCCGCGTCTCCTTCGGATATCCGTCGAGCAGGATCGCGGTGCCGCCGGCCCCGAACCCCTTGCTCAGCGTCGCGACGGTCACGGTGCGCTGGTCCAGCGCCGGCGAGTGCGAGCGGACGTAGCCGATGCCGCGCCGCCCGTACGCCGACAACGAGTGCGAGTCGTCGTAGAAGACCATCATGTTGTATTTGTCCTGCAACTCGGCCAGTTCCCGGACCGGGGCGTAGCCGCCGAGACTGTCCGAGCCGTCGACGACGTAGCAGACGCGTTCGTAGGTGCGGCACATGTCCTCGAGGAAGTCGAGGTCGTGGTGGCGGCTGGTGACGACCTCGGTCTCGTCGGCGCACGTCGGCTTGGCGTTGGCCAGCGACACGTGGGCGTTCTTGTCGAAGACCATCAGCGGCCGAACCCCGTTCCCGAGGTGCCCGGACGCGATCAGCGGCAGCAGGCCGGTGCTGGCCGCCGCCGTCGAGATCGCGGTGACGACCTCGGCACCGAACAGTTCGCCCAGTGAGTCCTCCAGCTCCAGCAGCACCGGTGTCTGGACCCGGGTACGCGGGATGCAGTGGTCCAGCACGCCGAAGCGCCGCAGCGAGTCGACCGCCCCGTCGATGACCTTCGGATGGGTGTCCAGGTCCAGATAGGAGCAGACGGTGAAGTTCACGAACTCGTGCCCGTCGGCGGTCCGCAGCACACCGTCGTTCAGGTCGCCGACGATCCCGGCGACACCGTGCTCCTCGCTCATGTTCCAGAACCTGTTCCCGATCCCGACGAGCTTGTCGTTGTTGCGGTACCGGTGGGCGGGCGTGATGGTCTTGCGCTCGCTCATGAAGACTGCACCTCGGTGGGCTTGTAGGAGTAGACGCGCGTGAGCTTGCGGTACGCGTACGTGTAGAGCGCCACGCCGAGCACGTGCGGGCGGCGGAGGATCTTCGACGACTTCAGCCAGAAGTTGACGTTGACGTTGACCTCGTCCAGCGACTCGGCCTGGTGCCACCAGCCGAGCGGCAGGTAGAGCATCTCGCCGGCCTCGAGGATCAGGTCGCGCCGTTGGGCCAGCTTCGGCACCAGCCTCGGGTAGCGCTGCGGGTCGACGTTGTCCATGTCGAACACCTGCGACTTGTCACCGAAGCCGCGCAGCACCGATCGCGGGTAGTAGTCCCGGGATCCGGGCGGGGCGATGATGAACCGCTTGCGACCCTCGAGCGCGATGTTGAAGTTCTCGAACTCGTCGAAGTGGCTTTTGGTGAAGACGCCGCGGTGGCTGATCCACAGGTTGGCCGCGTACAGCGAGCGTCCGTACCCGAAGAACTTCTCGGCGTCGAACCCGACGACGGCGTTGACGTCGGCGGGGCTGTTGCGGATGTTCGACACGATCCGGTGCCAGGTGTCCGGGCTGGTCATGTACTTGTCGTCGGCGAAGAACTCGCGCAGTCGGATGTCGCGGGTCTCCCAGCGCCCGGGGTGGTTCTTGTCGCCCGGCTCGGTGAACAGGGTGACCAGCATGTTGCCCAGCCGGGCCGCCACTCCGTCGCGGCCGAGCCCCTGCACGCTCTCCGGCAGCTTGATCACCACCGGCACGTCGGACCGGAACAGGTCGCCGGGACCGGTGGCCATGAACTGGTCGAACGACATGCGGGCCACGGGTACCCCCGCCGTCGCGTTCGTGCCGGTTGTCGGATCGGGATTCGCCATGTCGCCTGTCCTTACTTCTGAAGGGCCGCCACGCGCCCGTCCCGGGCGCTCAGCTCTGCCACCACGTCCACGATCAGGTCTTCCTGGCCGGCGATGGCCTGCCGCCGGCCCAGCTCGAAGAACACGTCGCGCGGGTCGACGCCGGCGCGGGCGGACAGCTCGACGACCCGGTGCTTGAATCCCGAGAACACCCCGGCCAGGCCGCTGACGATGGTCATCGACGCGGTCACCGGCGGTGCGGGCATGAGTTCGCGTTCGGCGAGGTCGGCGGCGTCGAGCAGCGCGTAGAGGTCGATGCCGGTCGTGAAGCCGCTGCGTTCCAGCACCGGCACCAGCACCTCGAGCTGGGTGTTTCCCGCCCCGGCACCGAAGCCACGGGCACAGCCGTCGATGATCGAGGCGCCGGCCTGGGCCGCGGCGACGGAGTTGGCCACCGCCATGCCGAGGTTGTCGTGCCCGTGGAAGATCACCGGGCGGTCGACCGCCGCCCGGATCGCCGAGATCCGCGCGGTGACGTCCGGGGGCAGGAACCAGCCCGCCGAATCCATGATCCCCACCGCCTGCGCCCCGTACCCGACGGCCTGCGCGGCGTGCTCGGCCAACTGTTCCGGGGTCGCCATGTGGCTCATCATCAGCACGCAGTGCGCCTCGGCCCCGGCCTCGCGCAGCATCCCCAGGTGTCGCTCGGCCAGCGACGTCTCGGTGGCGTGCACCCCGATGCGTACGACGTCGGCACCGTGGGCGATCGCCCGCCGCAGGTCGGTGGAGGTGCCCCAGCCGGGCAGCATGAACACGCCCATCCGGCTGTGCCGCAACGCCTCGCGGACCGTCGACAGCATCTGCTCGTCGCTGACGGCGGCCAGCCCGACCTGCAGCGACGAGGCGCCGAGCCCGTTGCCGTGGCCGACCTCGACCACCGGGATCCGCGCCGCGTCCGCCGCCTCGGCATAGCGGCGCAGGGCGTCGACACCGAGCTGGTGGCGGACCGCGTGCTGCCCGTCGCGCAGGGTCGGGTCGTAGATGACGACGTCGCTCACCGGGCCACCTCCGCCCGGGCGGTGCGACCGATCGCGGTCGCGTGCTGCTCGGCGACCATGACGGCGGCGGAGTTGATGATGTCGAGGTTCCCGGCGTAGCGGGGCAGGACGTCGCTGTGGGCCAGCACCTGCACCGCGACCGTCACCCGGTCGTCGACGACGGTGCAGGCGGTGACCTCGTAGCCCGGGGCGAAGGTACGCACCCGCGCCGCGGCCTCGTCGACCGCCGCCCGTACCGCCGCCGCGTCGGCACCGGGGATCCGGGCGTGCACGGCCGTGCGGAACGTCGCCGGCGGCACCGCCGGACTGATGTTCAGGATCGCCTTGACGTCGCCGACCCCGGAGTACGTCGTCACGGCGCGCTCGGTGGTCGCCACGTACTCGTCGAGGTTCAACCTGGTCGCGCGGCCGGCGATGGTGCTGGCCACGGTCGAGACGACCTCGAGGTAGGTCACCGGGAAGCGCGTCGCGAGCGCGTGCACGACCGGGACCGACGCCTGGCCGCCGCAGCTGATCAGGTTGACGTTGCGTCCGGCCGCCACCCGTACGCCGGTCACGGCCGGCACCACCATCTGCCCCACCCCGCTGGGCGTGAGGTCGACGACGAGGGTCCCGAGCGGCTCGAGCAGCCGCCAGTGTTCGAGGTGGGAGGCGGCGTTGGTGGCGTCGAAGACGATGTCGAACGGGCGCTCGGCCGCCAGGACGGCGTCGATCCCGGCCGCCGTGGTGGGCAAGCCGAGCCGTTCGGCGTGCCGTAGTCCCGCGGAGCCGGGGTTGCGACCGGCCACCAGCCGGCAGTCCAGTGCCCGGGATCGGTCGATCTTGCTGATGAGGTCCTGGCCGATCGCTCCGGTGCCGATCACGGCGACGGTGGCGGGCTCGACGACGTCCGGGCCGGTGCCGGTCACCCCCGCGGCGAGGCTCACCGCCCGGCTCCGGACCGGAAACGCCGTGGGTGGGATCGGTGGGTTCGGGGCGACCGGCGCCCGGCTCTGGGATCGGGGATTCTCATGTACGTCGTCCTCACCATTCGATGCGCCGGCGCCAGCTGGCCGGCGACGTTCCGGCGGTGACGACGGGAGGCGCGCGGCACCCGCCCGCGGTGCGCCGCCGGCTGTCCATCCAGGTCGGACCCGGTCCGCCACGCCATCCGAGGGCACGGCCCCCCGTGGGCCGTCGGCGGTCACCGAGAAACAGAACGTCCGCGGGGGACGGATCGCGTCGCGACCGGAAACTCCCATTCGACAGGGTCATTCGGTCACGCGCGGCACCGTCATGCGTCAAACGGACATGGGACTGATCTCAGGGATTCCAATGCAGTAGTCGAAAGCACTCCCAATGACATTCATATCCAGCAATGCTGGACTTACCGTCACGACCAACCGACGGTTGACCGCCATCGACGGTACCAGATATTTGCGGGTATCGGACCTGCGTGTTGGGTCACCCTCGTGACAGCTCACGGCCGGCCGCGCGAGGCCCGCGACCGCGCCGGCAGTCAGCCACAAAGCGCCGCCAACCAGGCCCGATCCGACTCACGCAGCATTTCGCCGGGCGGTCCACAACACCACCCGCGTACGCCTATACAAACTCAAAACACCATCCGTCAAGCCGGAGAATGCGGCCGTCGCCACCGGTCGGCGGCGACACTGCGTAACCGTTGCCGGCGCGTCCCTTTCGACTATCCTCATCACACTCGCATGAGTGTGCATTGCGGACAGCGGCCCGGTCGAAGTCGCGCCGTACGCACCGCTGGAAAGGGGACACGATGGATCGTCGGCCGCGCCGGGCCAGGGCCGGGCAGGGTCACCACCCGCCACGCACCACCGCCCCGTCCAGGCCCGCCACCGGCCCCCACGCCCCGGCATGAGCAGGCTGGCCACACCCACCGCCGCAGCCGGACGACGCCAGCACCTGGGCCGCGACTTCTCCAGACTGTGGTCCGCCGCCGCCATCTCGGCCATCGGGGACGGCGTCACGATCGCCGCCGGTCCCCTGCTGGCCGCCCAACTCACCGACGACCCCCGCCTCATCGGCGGCGTCTCGGTCGCGTTCACCGCCCCGTTCGTACTCTTCGGCATCCCCGCCGGACTCCTCATCGACCGGGTCGACATCAGGAAGGCACTGGTACGGGTCGACCTCGCCCGCGCCGTCCTGCTCGCCGTACTCACCGTCGGCATCCTCGGCGGCTGGGGCGGGCTGCCGCTGCTCTACGTCTGCATGTTCCTGCTCGGCGTCGCCGAGGTCTTCTGCCGCAACGCCGCACAGGTCCTCGTCCCCTACGTCGCCCCCGAATCCGGACTGTCCACCGCCAACGCGCGCATCATGGCCGCCCAGGAGGCCGGCACCGGCTTCGTCGGCCCGCTCTTCGGTGCCCTGCTGTTCAGCGTCGCCGTCGCGCTGCCGTTCGGTGTGGACGCGGCCACCTTCCTGTGCTCGGCCCTGCTCCTGGCCCGGATGCGCCGTACGCGACCCGCGCAGCCGGGGGACGCCAGCGGCGTACTGCCGCAGATGCTCGCCGGCGCGAAATGGCTGTGGCGCCACCACCTGCTCCGCAGCCTCGCCCTGCTCTCCTGCCTGATCAACCTGGCCGGCAGCGCGATGCTCGCCGTCCTCGTCGTACACAGCAACGTGGTCCTCGGACTCAGCGCGTTCGGGTACGGCGTCATGCTCTCCTGCCAGGCCGTCGGCGCTGTCCTCGCCGCCCGGATCGCTCCCCTGCTGACCAACCGGCTCGGCCGCGAAGGGGCACTGGTCGCCACCGCCGCGCTGATCGCCGCCAGCGAGGCGGTGCTGGCCACCGTTCCGTCGCCGTACGCCGCCGGGGCCGCCCTCGCCCTCTTCGCCTGCGGCACCGTGACCTGGAACGTCGTCGTGGTGGTCCTGCGGCAGACCCTCGTACCCCGACACCTGCTCGGGCGGGCCAACAGCGTCTACCGGCTCATCGCCTGGGGTGGCCTGCCCGTCGGCGCGGCAGCCGGCGGCTTCGTCGCCGCCGAAGCCGGCACTCCGGCCGTGTTCGGCGCCGGCGCGGCCGTCATGGCGGTCATCGCGGTGATCCTCGTCCGCGGCGCCCGCCGGCAGTGGATCACCCGGGCCGTACAGGCACAGCGGGCCAACGAGGCCGCCGGCGACGGCCCGGCACCCACCGGGCCGGGCAGCACCGACACCGGACCCGCCGAACACCCAGGAAAGGCCGACCGATGATCACTTGCGGGCACCGCTCACCGTTGGGCGCCGCGTACGTCGAGCACCTCGCCGGGCACCCCACGCCGGGCGATCCGACGGCCGCCGCCCGGGAGTCCGCCGCGCTCACGCTGGCCTACCAGGGCCGGTTCCTCACCGGCCCCGCCTTCCTCGGCGACACCGAACGCCGCGCCGTCACACGTGACCTGCGCACGATCCACGACCTGCTGCGCTCCCTGCCGGACCGGATCTTCGACGGCAGTCTGGCCGCACTGGCGCAGGCCGTCGGTATGAACACCCGGCAGACGGAACTGATCACCCGCAGCGCCCGCACCGGGTCACTCGTCCCGTTGGGGCGCGCCGACCTCTACCACGACGGCACCACGTTCAGCCTGCTCGAGTTCAACATCACCAGTGCGCTCGGCGGCTTCGAGAACGCCGACATCAACCGGGCGATGCTGACCTATCCACCGCTGCGCGAGTTCGTGGCCCGGCACCGGCTGGGATACCGCGACACGCTCGGCTGCATGGCGCGGACGATGCTCGCCGAGTGCGCCGCCGCGGTCCCCGCCAACCGGTCACCGCTCGTCGCCGTACTGGACACCGTGGACAACTTCGCGATCGTCGGGCCCCGGCTGGAGGTCTTCGCCGCCCGGCTCGCCGACCACGGAATCGAGGCGATCGCCTGCCATCCCGGCCAACTCACGTACCGTGACGGCCGGCCGACCGTCGCCGGCCGGACCATCGACATCGTCTACCGGTACTTCCTCGCCGAGGACCTCGCCGACCCGGCGTCGGCCGCCGAACTCGAACCGCTGCTGGCCGCCGCCGCCGAGGAGAGGGTCGGCCTGTTCAGCCGGCTGGACGCCGAACTGTACGGCAACAAGGCGGCCCTGGCGATGCTCTCCGACGACCGGCACCGTGCCCTCTTCGACGCCGACGAACTCGCCTGCGTCGACCGGATCCTGCCCTGGACCCGGTACGTGCGCCCGCGGATCACCGACCCGGGCGGCACCGAGGTCGACCTGCTCCGCTACGCCCTGGCCCACCGGGCCGACCTCATCCTCAAGCCGACCCTGCTGCACGGCGGCAGCGGAATCGTCGCCGGATGGCAGGTCGACACACCCGAATGGGAGACCCGGCTCACCTCGGCGGTCGGCGGCCCGTACGTGCTGCAACGCCGCATCCGGCCGGCGGCCGAACGGTTTCCCGACGGCGCCGGCGGCTCGCACGACCACTACCTCAACTGGGGAATCTACCTCGGTGACCGCGACGTCATCGGCGAGGACGGATACGCCGGCTGCTTCGTACGCGGCAGTACCGACCCGACGGTCGGCGTGGTCAGCCTCGGCGGCGGCGCGGCGGTCGCGTCGGCCTTCCACTCCGCCTTCCACGACGGCTGACACCGCGGCGGGCACTGCCGGCGTCGCCCGCCGACGGTGCCCGCCGATCAGCCCGACCTGCCGTCAGGCGCCCGCGCCGGACTGCACCGCGGCGATCCACGCCTCGACGTCGTCGGCGGTACGCGGCATCGCCGCCGACAGGTTCTCGTGACCGTCCTCGGTGACGAGAACGTTGTCCTCGATCCGGACCCCGATGCCACGGAACTCCTCCGGCGCCACCAGGTCGTCCGCCTTGAAGTAGAGCCCCGGCTCGACGGTGAGAATCATGCCCGGCCTGAGTTCGCCGTCCATGTAGTCCTTGCGCAGCAGCATCTGGCAGTCGTGCACGTCCAGGCCCAGGTGGTGGGAGGTGCCGTGGACCATCCACCGCCGGTGCAGACCACCGTTCTCCGGGTCGAGCGTCTGCTCCAGCGTCACCCCGTCCGGCAGCAGGCCCCACTCGTGCAGCTTGCGGGCGATGACCCGGTTCGCGGCGGCGTGGATGTCGCTGAACTTGTTGCCCGGCTTCACCGCCGCCATCCCGGCTTCCTGGGCCTCCAGGACCGCCTCGTAGATCTTGCGCTGCACCGCACTGAACCGGCCGCTGACCGGCAGGGTCCGGGTGATGTCGGCGGTGTACAACGAGTCCAGTTCCACCCCGGCGTCGACCAGGATCAGGTCGCCCTCGCGGACCTGGCCGGTGTTCTTCGTCCAGTGGATCGTGTTGGCGTGGTCCCCGGAGGCGCAGATCGACTCGTAGCCGAGCCCGTTGCCCTCGTGCCGGGCGTACAGGCCGAAGAGGCCCTCCACCCAGCGCTCACCGCGGCCCTTGCGGACGGCCTCCGGCAGCCCGGCGATGATCGCGTCGAAGCCCTGGTGGGTCGCGGCGATCGCCCGCCGCATCTCGCCGATCTCCCACTCGTCCTTGACGATCCGCATCCCCGACAGGAAACGGGCCAGTTCCTCGTCCGCCTCGTTCGGCTCCGCCGTGGCCCCGGACGTCGCGCCCTCGGACGTCGCCGTCCCGCCTCGGGCCTGGTCGACCCGGCGGGCCACCTGCTCGTCGGCCGCCCGTACGACCCGGAGCCGGATCGCGCCGGCATCCTTGGCCAGCGCGTCGGCGAGCGAGTCGATGTGCCGGGCGGAGACGCCGAGCCGCGACTCGATGTCCTGGATCGTGGGGCGCGGCCCGACCCAGAACTCGCCGAACCGGGCGTCGGCGAAGAACTCCTCGCTGTCGCGAGAGGCGAGCGGCCGGAAGAACACGACGGCCTCGTGGCCGCCGTCGGGCTTCGGATCCAACACCAGGACGCTGTCCGGCTCGCTGTCCGCGCCCAGGCCGGTCAGGTACGCGAACGCGGTGTGCGCCCGGAATGTGAAGTCCGTGTCGTTGCTGCGTACCTTCAGGCCGCCGGCGGGAATGACGAGACGCTCGCCCGGGAACCGCTGCGACACGGCCGCCCGGCGATCGGCGGCGTGATCCGCGACCGCGACGCGGGGCACAGGCTCCGTGCTCCGGCTGGCCCAACCGGAGGCGATGAACGCGCGGAACGCGTCGCTTCCGGGTACGTTACGGTGGCTGGCCTTCACCTGCTTGTCGCTCGTCATGGTCGATATTCTGCCACGCGGACCGACGTATCCCGACCCGCGACGGCGTCACCGGGCGCGGTCGACCCGTCCCTCGCTCCACACCGCGTCGGCGCTCTCGTAGATCCGGCCGTCGGCGCCGAAGACCAGGTAGCGGTCGAAGTCGGCGGCGAACCAGCGGTCGTGGGTGACGGCGAGAACCGTACCGGAGAAGCCGGCGAGTCCGTCCTGGAGCGCCTCGGCGCTGGCGAGGTCGAGATTGTCGGTCGGCTCGTCCAGCAGCAACAGGTTGGCGCCGGACAGTTCCAGGAGCAGGATCTGCAACCGCGCCTGCTGGCCGCCGGACAACGTCTCGAACGACTGGTTGGCCGAAGGTGCCAGCTCGTACCGCGCCAGCGCCGACATCGCGTCGTTGAGGGTCTGCGGAACAGTCGCCAGCACGATCTCCAGTGCGGTGCGGCCGTGCAGATCCGGTCGGGCGTGCGTCTGCACGAAATGCCCCGGCACGACCCGGGAACCCAACCTCACCCCGCCGGCGTACCGGACGGCCGGCGTCTCGTCGCGACCGAGGTCGGCCAGCAGGTGCAGGAACGTCGACTTGCCGGAACCGTTCGAACCGAGCACCGCGACGCGTTCGCCGTACCAGATCTCGGTGTCGAAGGGGCGCATCAGCCCGACCAGCTCCAGGCTTTCGCAGACGACCGCACGCTTGCCGGTCCGCCCACCACGCAGCCGGATCCGCACGTTCTGTTGCTTCGCCGGCCGCTCCGGCGGACCGGCCTCCTCGAACCGTCGTAGCCTGGTCTGCGCGGCCCGGTACGGCGAGGCCATCGCGTCACTGTTCGTCGCGCTCTGGCGCAGTGTGTGCACCAGGTGCCGGAGCCGGGCGTGCTCGTCCTCCCAGCGCCTGCGACGCTCCACGATCCGGTCGCGCCGCTCCTGCTTCGCCTGCGCGTACGTGGCGAAACGACCGCCGTGGATCCAGACGGTGCGGGCCTCGACGGTGAGGATCCGGTCGGCGACGTCCGCGATCAACTGCCGGTCGTGCGAGACCATCAGCACGGTCTTCGACGTGGACCGCAGTTGTTCGCCGAGCCACTCCTTGGCCGGCACGTCCAGGTAGTTGTCCGGTTCGTCGAGGAGCAACACGCGGTCCGGACCACGCAGGAGCGCTTCCAGGACCAGCCGCTTCTGCTCGCCGCCGGAGAGGGTGGTCACCGGCCGGTCCTTCACCGCCTCGTACGCCGATCCGAGCGCCTGCGTGCAGACGGCGTCCCAGACCACCTCGATGTCGTAGCCGCCAGCGTCGGTGTGGTCACCGATCGCCCGGGCGTACGCCATCTGCGTGGCCTCCTCCTCCCCGCGTTCGGCCATCGCCGCCTCGGCCCGGCGCAGCTGGTCGGTCGTCGACCGGACAGCGTCCGGAGCCACGGACAGCAACAGGTCGTAGAGCGTCCGGTCGTCGCGGATGTCACCGATGAACTGACGCATCACGCCGAGCCCGCCGATCTGGGTCACCTTCCCGTCGGCCGCCGCGAGGTCACCGGCGATGAGGCGGACCAGGGTCGTCTTCCCCGCGCCGTTGGGCCCGACGAGCACCGCCTTGGCCCCGTCCCCCACCCGGAAGGACACGTCGTTGAGGAGGAGACGGCTGTCCGGCAGGACGTACGTCAGGTGACTTACGTCGATGTAGCCCATTCGCCCGAACCTCTCCCGATCGTCGAGCGGCGATTTCTCGAACATTGATCCGGTAATCGTTCATTGTTCGATACCACGCCCAAGATACTAGACTGCCGACATGTCAGACAGCAGCGCCGCCGCCGGACGGACCCGCCCGGACCGCACCCGGGCCTCGGACGGCCGGGCGGGCGACGTCTGGTTCCGTCCACCACGGGTGCTGCGCGACTCGCCACCGCTCTCCCGGGACCGCATCGTCGCCGCCGCGCTGGAACTGCTCGACGAGGAAGGGGTCGAACGACTCACCATGCGGCGCCTGGCCGAACGCCTCGGCGCCGGTTCGACGACGCTCTACTGGCACGTGAAGACGAAGAACGACGTGCTCGACCTCGCACTCGACGAACTGTTCGCCGAGGTGGAGCTGCCCCGTCCCGACCCGTCCGACTGGCGGGCGACGGCCGTCGCGCTGCTGACCGGTTGGCGCGCCGCCATGCTCCGCCACCCGTGGTCGGCGGCCCTCCTGGGGCGCCCCCTGCTGGGGCCCAATGTCCTGACCCGCACCGAGTTCCTGCACGCCACGCTGGCCGGCGCCGGATTCCGGCAACCGCATCTCACCGCCGCGGCGAACGCGCTCGCCGGCTTTGTCATCGGTTCCGCACTGAGCCAGACCGCGTGGCAGAGCCGGGACGGCGACGACGTGCACGAGCCCGCCACCAGGCTCCTGGAGCAGCACCGCGACAGGTACCCGCTGCTGGCGGCGCGGGACTCCGTGGTCGACGACTGGGACGCCGACTTCGGCCGGGGACTGACATACCTTCTCGACGGCATCTGTGCGACCCGGGCCTGACGGCCGCCCTGCCCGCGCGCTCGACCGGGTGGCCCGTGCCTAGGTCCGGGCGAGGTCGCGCGGTCCCACCCGCAGGGGCAGTCCGTCCTGGTGCAGCCGAAAGCCCTCGAGTTCGGCGGGATCGACGGCGAGACGCAGGTCGGGAAGGTTTCGCGCGATCCGCTCGAACATGATCCGGCTTTCCAGCCGGGCCAGGTGGGCGCCGAGGCAGAAGTGGATCCCGTGCCCGAAGGCGATGTGCTTTCGTACGTCGGGGCGGTGGATGTCGAACACGTGCGGGCGGTCGAACACGGCCGGGTCGCGGTTGGCGCCCCACAGCGACAGTCCCACCCGGTCGAACGCGGGGATCCGTCCGCCGGCGATCTCGACGTCCCGGAACGCGAACCGTGGCGGCACGATCTCGACGGGTCCACGGAATCTCAGCGTCTCCTCGACCACCGCCGCCGCCAGCGTCGGATCGTCGCGCACCGCCTGCCACTGCTCGGGATGGGTGAGCAGGAGACGGATGCCGTTGACGATCAGGTCGACGGTCGTCTCCTGGCCGGCGACGAGCAGCAGTTGCACCAGCGCCACCAGCTCGTCGCGGTCGAGCCGGTCGCCCTGCTCCTCGAGGGCCACCAGCTGCGTCATCAGGTCGTCGGTGGGGGCCGCCCGGCGTCGGGCCGCCAGGTCGTCGAGGTAGGCCCCGAACTCCAGGGTGGCGGCCGGGCCGTCGACGCTGCCGGACACGATCGCCGCCGACCAGGCGCGGAACCGGGACCGGTCCGACTCCGGTACGCCGACCAGTTCGGCGATGACGTTGACCGGCACCGGGTCGGCCAGGTCGGCGACCCCGTCGACGTGTCCCTGCCGGCGCGCCCGCGCGACCAGCCGGTCGGCGAGGTCTGCGATCCACGGCTCCAGCCGGGCCACCGCCCGGGCCGTGAAGCCGCTGCTGACCAGTCCGCGCAGGCGGGTGTGGTCGGGCGGGTCGAGGCTGATCAGCTGGCGGGCCTCGATCCTCGCCACTTCCGAGAGTTCGTGCGGGGCAGGTTGCCGGCTGCCGGGCCAGTGCCGGTGCACCTCGTGTCCGATCGCGGGGTGGTGCAGTCCGTCCAGGACATCGGCGTGTCCGGCGATCACCCAGAACCGGGCACCCGTGGGGTCGATCTGGAGCACCGGCCCGCCGTTGTTCCGTACCCGGTCGTAGAAGCCGTGCGGGTCGCGGCGAACGGTCGGGTCCCACAACTCCGAGATGCCGAACTCGGCGGCCACGTTGCCCCTCCTTGAGTGCGCGGTGGACTTCCTGTCGGCGCGGCGCGGCTCCGGCCGGGGCGCGAACGGCCCACCACCGGACAGCGGGATGTGAGCGTTAACATAGGTCGGTTACCAGGATGTGTCAAGCATGAACACTTACTCAACTGTAGGGATTGACCCGTGTCCTGGTTAGCGTTCACACTCTCTGCACATCACAGGTGACGCCGCCGTTGAGTCAGTCCCTTCCGGAGCAGTTCCACGAGCACCCACCGCCGTCGATCAGCGCTTGACAAGGAGATCTGATGCAATTGCAATAGTACGCATCCAGTGATGATCCTCGTCCCGTCCACGGGCGGGAAGTACGTAACACTTCGGCAGCGGCCGGACCCCCACCACCACGACCATCGCTGCCGACGAATCGGGCCTCCGCGTACCCGACCACCGGCGGGCCGGAACCTCGCACCGCCTTGACCTGTCCAGCGACATCCACCCCCGATGCCCGACCGCCGCCCATCCGCCGCCATCCGCTGCCCGTCGCCAGCTCCGTCCATGGTGGACGGACGGTCGACCACGTGCCGGAGCCGGCCCATGGACGCGGGCGGCCGGCCGAGCGGTCACCCCGCAACCCACCTCTGGAAGGACGGTCCTCAGTGGCCCAAACCGAGAAGCTCCCCATCAGCCGACGCCAGGTCCTCCAGGCGTCGGCCATCGGCGCGGCGGCGGTCGCCGCCGCGAGCACGCTCCCGGCGACCGCCGCCCAGGCGGCACCGGCGGCCGAGGCCGGAACCGGCGCGACCCCGGCGCGACCGGCCGCGCCCGGCAAGGGGCCCGGCGGCACCGCCCCGGTCCGGCCGTTCCAGCTGCGTGAGGTCACGCTGGGCGACGGCCTGCTCCAGGAGAAGCGCGACCGGATGAAGAACTACCTGCGGCAGTTCGACGAGCGGCGCTTCCTCGTGCTGTTCAACAACCAGGCCGGCCGCCCGAACCCGCCGGGGGTGTCCACGCCCGGCGGTTGGGAGAACGGCGGGCTGCTCAGCGGTCACTGGGCCGGCCACTTCATGACGGCCCTGGCCCAGAGCTACGCCGACCAGGGCGAGCCGATCTTCAAGAGCAAGCTCGACTGGATGGTCGACGAGCTCGCCGCGTGCCAGGCGGCGATCACCGCCCGGATGGGCACCGGCGGCCCCGGCGGCGAGGATCCGCAGGCGCCGCAGATCGGCCGGGTGCCGGGCCGGTTCGGAAGCGCCCTGCGCCTGAACGGCCCCAGCCAGGCCCAGTACGTGACGCTGCCCCAGGAGACGATCAGCCAGCTCACCAGCTTCACCATCGCCACCTGGGTGAACCTGGCGTCCGCCCAGAACTGGAGCCGGCTGTTCGACTTCGGTCAGAACACCACGGTCAACATGTTCCTGACCCCCCGCTCCGGCGCCGCGGGCAACGCCCCGCGGTTCGCCATCACCGTCGGCGGAACCGCCCAGGAACAGCAGATCAACGGCGATGCCGCGCTGCCGATCGGCCAGTGGGTGCACCTGGCCGTCACGCTGTCGCAGAACACCGGAACGCTGTACGTCAACGGCCAGGTGGCCGGCAGCAACACCAACATGACCCTCACCCCGGCCAACCTCAGCAACCCGGCCAACCGCTGGCTCGGGCGGTCGCAGTACGGCGACCCGTTCCTCGACGCCACCCTCGACGAGTTCCACATCTTCGACCGGGCGCTCAGCCAGCCGGAGATCCAGTCGCTCCAGGACTCGGCGGCCGGGTCGACCAGCGGCGGAAGCATCGCCTGGTACCGGTTCGACGAGGAGGGTGGCACGACCCTCAAGGACTCCTCGCCCAACGGCCGCGACGCCGGCATCGTGGCGGCCGACGACGGCGGCTCCGCGCTCTGGGTGCCGACCCACCCCGGCTACCTCGGCGCGATCCCGGAAGACGCGGTGCTGCGGCTCGGGCCCCCCCGGTGGGCCATCTACGGCGGCAACGCCGACACCAACACCTGGGCGCCCTGGTACACCCAACACAAGATCATGCGCGGTCTGCTCGACGCCTACTACCACACCGACAACGCCAAGGCGCTCGAGGTCGTCACCAAGATGGCCGACTGGGCCCACCTCGCACTGACCATCGGGGACAAGAACCACCCCGACTACGAGGGCCCCCTCACCCGCGACAACCTGAACTACATGTGGGACCTCTACATCGCCGGCGAGTTCGGTGGGGCGAACGAGGTGTTCCCCGAGATCTACCAGCTCACCGGCGACGAGAAGCACCTGGCGACCGCCAAGACCTTCGACAACCGGGAGTCGCTGTTCGGCGCCGCCGTGGAGAACCGGGACATCCTGGTCACCACCCCGGAGACCAGGCCCGGCCGCCGGCGCCCGGACCGGCTGCACGCCAACACCCACGTGCCGCAGTTCATCGGCTACCTGAGCGTCTACGAGCACACCGGCGATCAGGAGTACTTCCAGGCGGCGAAGAACTTCTTCGGCATGGTCGTCCCGCACCGCATGTTCGCCAACGGCGGTACGGGCGGCAACTACCCCGGTTCCAACAACAACATCGAGATGTTCCAGAACCGGGGCAACATCGCCAACGCGATCGCCCAGGGCGGCGCGGAGACCTGCACCACCTACAACATGATCAAGCTGGCCCGGAACCTGTTCCTCCACGAGCACGACGCGACCTACATGGACTACTACGAGCGCGGCCTGCTCAACATGATCCTCGGCTCGCGTTCGGACAGCGCGAGCGTCAGCAACCCGCAGGTCACCTACTTCCAGCCGTTGACCCCGGGCGCCAACCGCAGCTACGGCAACACCGGCACCTGCTGCGGCGGTACGGGCATCGAGAACCACACCAAGTACCAGGAGACGATCTACTTCAAGTCCGCCCAGGGCAACACGCTGTGGGTCAACCTCTACGCACCCTCGACGCTGACCTGGGCGGAGAAGGGCTTCACCATCACCCAGGAGACGACCTACCCGCGAGAGGACAAGGTCAAGCTGACCGTGACCGGCAACGGCCGGCTCAACCTCAAGCTGCGGGTGCCGGGCTGGACCCAGCGCGGCTTCTTCGTCAACCTCAACGGCGAGCCGGTGAACGTCAACCAGAAGTCGGGCCGGTACGTCACGCTGAGCCGGACCTGGACGTCCGGCGACGTCGTCGAGATCCGGATGCCGTTCAGCATCCGCATCGAACGGGCCGTGGACCGCCCCGACACGCAGGCGGTCTTCTGGGGTCCGGTCGTCCTGCAGATCCTCGGCAACCCCGGCGGTGGCAGCTACCGGGAACTGTCCCTCTACCGCTACCTCAAGCGGGACGGTGACTACGGCCGCTCGGCCATCACCCACGCGAGCACCAACGCGACCGGCGACAAGCTCTTCACCACCCACGATTTCACCCTGCGGCCCTACTACATCGGTGACACCCAGGCGGCCTCGACGTACTTCCGGCGGGTCGAGCCGACGATCGTCTTCGGCACGATCGACACCGGGGTGCCCAACCATAAGCGGAACGACGGCCTGCCGAACTACGACGTACCGGTGACGGACATCCCGTCGCCCGGCACCGACGGCCCGACCTTCCTCGACCTGCTCTGGGACCAGGCACCCTTCCGCAACCACGGCCAGTTCGTCTCGAAGGTCACCGAACTCGCCGAGGCGTTCGTCGCGGCGGGGATCCTCACCGAGGCGCAGGCGACGCTCGTCGTCTCGCACGCCGGACGGGCGAACCGGGAGCTCGCCCCGTAGGCGGTTCCGCCCTTCCTGACAGGCTGCGGCCCGGTCGATGAATCGACCGGGCCGCAGCCTGTCGCCGGGACCACTTCGACCATCCACGGCAAATCGTCGCATTGACATTAACTCCCGGGTCACCCTATCGTCAGTTTACGTCACATCGACGAAAAGACCGGACGACTCCTCCGACAGACGGATGCCGTGATGACCGATCTTCCTCCCCAGCGCACCGGCCCGCCGGACCAGCCGGTCCGGCCACCCGCCCCGCCGTACCCGAGCGATCCGACGACCGCGACGCGCCACCTGTGCGCGGGCGCCTACCTCGACGACGACTTCCGCGACGCCTGCCTGCAAGAGGTCTACTACCAGCCGAAACGGATGGTCGCCCCGTCGTACGGCTTCGACCTGCTGCCCGTCATCGGACACGCCCTCAAGGCCCGGGACATGGCAGTCTGGCGGGACGCCGCCATCGTCACCACCCTCCTGGTCGGAGCCTGCACCGTCCTTCCACTCGCCTTGGCAGCCATGGGGCTCGCCCTCCTCTGGATCACCAGCAGTACCTGGCGGTTCGTCCGCGACACCCGGGGAGGACTGCGCACCGGCGAGCCCGCCAGCTCAGGCACGACCTCGATGCGACTCGTCCTGCTCCTCCTCGGCTGGGCGGGAACGGCGATCTTCGTGCTCCCGCTCGCCCTCATGTCCTTCTCGACACTCTTGGCGCCGGTCGCGATCGGCTCGTCACGGGGCGGCACCACAGGCGACGCCGAACTGACGGTCAGTTTCATGTTCGGACTCCTGCTCCTCGCCCTGCCGTCCATTTTCGCCATGTGGCGACACCAGAAACTCGACGCGTTGGCGCCGGGCCGGCATCCCGCCTGGCCCTCCCCGACACCACGGCTGACGGAGATCTACAACCAGTCGCGGGGCAACACGGTCGTCTACAGCGGCTACACACCGTTCGTCGGGTCCGGCGTGCTCATCGGCAGCTCGAGTTTTGCCGTACGCCTGGTGCGCCCGGCCCACGGTCCGATGCTTTCGAAGCAGCCCACGGATCACTCCGACAACCGGCCCAGCGAGCGCGAGCTGGAATTCGCCCAGCCGCCGTTCGAAGCCCAGGAGATCATCACCTACGTCCGCGACGGCCTCGGCAGGATCGCATCCGCGCGGGAGGCCGAGGCGCAGATCCCCGGCCTGACCATCGAGGACCGGGTGTTCCTCTCCGGCAGCGAGGTGAGCCACCTCAGCTCGCACACGCCACCCGACGTGATGGCGGGTGTCGTCCGGCACCCGACCACACCCGCCCGCCACTACCTGGCCTGCCAGGTCGTCTCCTGGGGCGGCGAGCTGGTGACCACCGTGTACGTCCACATCGCCGTCCAAGGCCGCTCGCTCTACCTCGAACTCACCAGCACCGCCCTGGCCCCCTGCGACAGGAGGTACCGGATCGTCGACTCCGTCGAACGGCTCGGCACCCGAGGCTGGCTGCGGACCCTGCGCGACAGCCTGCTCGACACCCCCAGCACCATCGTGAAGGCCCCGGTCAGGTTGACCCGGTCGATACTGGAGCTGGTCAGCACGCCGGGTGCCCTCGGCACCGCGTCCCTGGTCCCCGGCTACGACTACGGCGCCCGGGTCGCCGTACGGCAACTGGGCAGCCGGGACGAGTTGCGCAACTTCACCCAGACAAAGGACATCGTCAAGTTCCAGCGGCTGATCGAACGCCGCGTCGTCGCGTCCGTACTCGATTTCCTCGACCTGAAGGGCGTCGACACCACCGAATACCGGGCCCGCGCGGCATCGGTACTGAACGTCGGCATCGGCAACTTCGGCAGCGGAGACATGACCTTCAACGAGTCGGTCACCGGCCAGAACCTGCCCCCGCAGACCCCACCCTCCTGACCAGTTACCGGGAGCGATCAGCATGACGCACGGCCCAGGCGACAACGTCGGCATCGGCAACTTCGGCAGTGGAAACATGACCTTCAACGGACCGGTCACCGGTCAGAGCTTCTGGGCAGCACCGAACCGGCCCGCAGCTGCGTCGAAAGTGGACGTCGGTGTCCTCACCGTCCTCAAGGAGGAGATGCGGGCCGTCGTCAACGTCCTGCGCACCCAGCGGGACTACCGCCCCCGCCGGCTCGACGCGGGGCCACTCGCACACGAGGCCCGGCTGCCGGTGGAGGCCGGACATCTTCGGATAGCCGCGATACAGACCCTCGACCGGGGTCCGCGGTCCGCGGGCCTGTCGTACCAGACCCTCATCCAGGAGTACGCGCCGCCGGTCGTGCTGCTCGTCGGCATCGCCGGCGGAGTCGGCAGGGACGTACGCATCGGCGACGTCGTGCTCTCCGACGAGGTCGTCTACTACGACGCCCGGCGGGAGGCGGCCGACGGCGTACACCGCCGGGGCCAGAGCCAGACCGTCGCCGCCTCGCTCGGCCACCGGCTCAACGAGTTCTTCGCGGCCACCGGCGACACCGTGCCGGCATCCGACGGCAGCACCTTCCGGGTCCACCGCGGGCCGATCGGCTCCGGCGATGCGGTGATCACCGACCGCGACTCGGAGATCCGGCACTGGCTCCACACGTACAACGAGAAGGTGTTGGCGGTCGAGACCGAGGCGGCCGGGGTCGCGCAGGCGTTCCACGAGGAAATGCGGCGAGATTCCACACCGCGCGGCTGGCTCACCGTACGGGGCATCTCCGACGCCGCGGACGCCGAGAAGGGGCACAGCTACCACGAGCTCGCATCCCAGCACGCCGCCGCAGCGATGCTGCGTCTGCTGCCGTACCTGCTCTTCGACCCGCCGGCGTCATGACCGCCAGGTCACGCGAGTCGGTGTGGCGCTCGGTGCAGGCATACCTGACCATCGGGTCCGCCGTCGGTGTCAGTCTGCTCGGGCTGCTCAGCGTCGTGGACCAGACCGTCGTCTCCGGAGCCACGCTGGCGGTGCTGGCGCTGGTCACGTTCGACCTCGTCAGCGGGCGACGGCAGGCGCAGCGGGCCGACCGGGTCGTGCAGGGGCTGGCCGGGGCCATGCGCGACCTCGGCCGGCCCCGGTCGTTCGACGAGACGCTCACCGCGGCGGCACCCGCCACCGGGCTGGGCGCGACGCGTACGGCACGCAGCATCGGACTCGTCGGGGTCACGCTCGGGCGGACCGCCCGTACCGCCCTACCGGACCTGGAACGCTGCCTGGCGTCCGGCGGAACGGTGCGGGTCGCCGTCGTTGATCCCCACGGTGACGGCCCGGGCGAGGCGGCCCGCAGACACGGCGTTCCCGACGGCGCGGCGGTGTTCGAGCACCGCCTCCAGACGACCGTGGACGTGCTGCGTTACCTGGCGGCACTGCCGGCGGCCGGAGACCGACTGGAGATACGCCTCATCCCGTTCGTACCCAATGTCGCGCTCACCGTGATCGACCGTGGCGCACCGCACGGCTCCGTCACCGTCGACCTGTACGCCCACCGCCCCACCGCCCAGGAGCCGTCACTGACCGTCACAGCCGCCCGCGACCCACGCTGGTACGCCCACTTCGGCGCCGAGTTCGACCAGATCTGGGCAGCCGCCACCCCGCTCGTGCTGACAGCGCCGCCCGCCGGCGCGGCCGGGGAAACGGCTGAACGCCAAACAGTTGATCATTAGTGATTATCCTCGAACCATGCGCAGCAGGCGTCCCACCACCTTCCAGATCGCCGTCGACCTGGTGATCCTCACCGTCCGGGACGCCCGCCTCGCGGTGTTGCTCATCGAACGCGGCAACGACCCGTACCGCGGTCAGTTGGCCCTGCCCGGCGGTTTCCTGCGCGACGGCGAGGACCTCCCCGACGCCGCCGAGCGTGAACTCCGCGAGGAGACCGGCCTGCACGGGCTCAGCCCCCACCTCGAACAGGTCGGTTCGTACGCCACCCCCGGCCGGGACCCACGCGGCGCGATCGCCTCGGTCGCCTACCTGGCGATCCTCCCCGACCTGCCCGTTCCCGTCGCCGGCACCGACGCGGCCGCCGCCGGCTGGTACGCGATCGACACCCGTCCGCTGGCGTTCGACCACGACCGCATCCTGCGCGATGCCGTCGAACGGGCCCGGACAAGGCTGGAGAACACACCGCTGGCGGCCGCCTTCTGCCGGGAGCCGTTCACCATCGGTGATCTACGCGCGGTGTACGAGGCCGTCTGGGGCGTGCCGCTCGATCCGCGCAACTTCCACCGCAAGGTCACTGGGCTGTCCGGCTTCGTCACGTCCACCGGCGAGACACGTCACCCGCCGACCGGCCGGCCGGCGAACCTGTACCGGCGGGGACCCGCCGCAACGCTCTACCCCCCGCTGCAACGTCCGAACGCGGCGTCACCGCCCACAGTCTGAGCCGCTTCACAGGTACGCCCATTGCCAGGCCATCACCACATGGCAATACTTCAAAGTCCGGGCCGGCAAGATCCGGGCCGGCGAACTCGACCGCATCGAGGCGTCTCTGGTGCCCGTAGACCGGAGCCTGACCAAGGAGGCCAAGTCATGGACACCCTCGCATCGCTCGCCCGTAGGCTGGGCCGACCCGGCGTCGTGGCCGCCACCGTCGTGCTCGCCGTGGTGGTCAACCTGATCATCTTCGCCGTCGGCCACGCCGCCGGCGCGACCTACACCTTCACCGCCGGCGACGAGGTGACACAGGTCGCCGCGCTCACCCTCGTCGGCTTCACCGCCGTGCCGCTGGCCGTCGGCCTGACGGCCGCGGTGGTCCTGTCCCGGTGGTGGCGGTGGGTCACTCCCGCCGCGCTCGTCGTCGCCCCGGTCCTGGCCCTGCTCTCGATCCCGGCCATGACACTCCCGTCCGACCTCGACACCGCCGGCAAGATCGCGCTCGCGTTGTGCCACGTGACCCTCGCGCCGATCTCGGTCGCCGGCCTGCTCGGCATCCGCGCGCTCACCCCGCAGACCGCCGTGCCCTCGGTGGGTTCGCCGTCGTAACCCCGACCGTCGCGCGTCCGGTCGCCATCGGTGCCATCCTGTGGGTATGACGGCATGGCAGGACGTGGAACAGGCGGCCCCGGAGTTCGCGCGGCGCGTACAGGCGCTGTTCGACGCCCACCGGCACAAGACGATCGCCACGCTGCGGGCCGACGGGTCGCCGCGGATCTCCGGGATCGAGGTCGTCTTCGAGAACGGCGAACTGACGTTCGGCTCGATGCCGAACGCGCGCAAGGGCGCCGACCTGTGCCGTGACCCCCGGTTCGCCCTGCACAGCGCCACCGTCGACCCGGTCGAGGGTGCCGAGGCGCAGTGGCCGGGCGAGGCGAAGATCTCCGGCCGCGCGGTCGCCGCCGGAGAAGGCACCGGACCGGACGGCGACCAGTTCCACGCCGACATCGCCGAGGTCGTCCACACCCACCTCGACGACGCGGCCAAGATGCTCGTCGTCGAGTGGTGGACGCCCACGCACGGGCTACGCAGGGTCGAGCGCGAGTAACCACCGGACCGATATCGCTTGACGCACCGAACGGCCCGGGCGAACCTGCCTCGTGGAGATTGCGGATCTCGCCGCCCGTCTGGCCTGTGTCAGGCGGACCTGGACACCGCGGCAGCGGCTGCACGTCGGGAACGTCGCCTGGGCCGACGCGCACGGCGACGGCACTCCGGTCCCCGACATCACGCTCGCGTGGGGTGACCCCCTCACCGGTTTCGCCGACATCTGGAAGCCGTCGGGCACGGACGACCAACCGGCGACCGCGTCACTCCACCTGACGCCGCAGACGACGTCCACCCGACTGGCAGCCGCGGTCGACGACCTGCTCCAGCTCACTCCCCGGATCACGGTCGACGTCTCCCGGCAACACACCGATCTCGTGAATGCCCTGACGGCGCGCGGCCTCCGTGAGTCCGGCGGGCCCTGGTTCGCGCAGCTGTGGCGCGGCCTCACCGACCTTTCCGATCTGGCGGCCCACCCCGTCCCCGACGGCTATTCGATCCGTCCCGTCCGTCCCGACGAGCTGACGGCCCGGGTCGGGATACATCGCCGCTGCTGGGCCCCGGCACGTATCCGGACCCTGCTGAGCCTGCCGGTGACCGGCGCGGAGCCCGGATCGAGCTACTCGACCGACAAGCATCACGCCGTGACGAACACCCCCGTCTACCGTGGCGAACTCGACCTGGTCGCCGTCGCGGCCGACGGATCGTTCGCCGCTTTCGGACTGGGCTGGCTCGACGTGACGTCCGGGTCCGTACTCTTCGAACCCGTCGGAACCGACCCGGCCCACGAACGGCGAGGCCTGGCCCGCGCCCTGTGCGCCGCGATCCTGCGGACCGCCCGCGACCTCGGTGCCACCCAGGCCGTCGTCGGCCCTCGAGGTGACCCCGGATACCCGGTGCCCCGCAGACTCTACGAGGGACTGGGCATGCGGGAGGTCGCCCAGTTCGTTCCGTTCAGCACCGGATGACGGCGATAAGGAGGTTCCGGAGGGACCGGCAGCGCTGAAGAAAAGCTGCGGCCTTTGTCACAGCGCGGCCAGCGACCAAAAGGGTCATCAACGACGGAGAGGGACACCGGTTTCCACCTGATCGACACCACCCCGCTGGCCCGCGCGCATCCTACCGGATGCCCTCCAACGCGACCATCCGCTCAACAGGCGAGGTCGGCCCCGCTCTGGCAACATGGCTCCGCATGTGCGGACTGGCTGGGGAACTCCGTCGGGACGGCCTACGCGCCGACGTGTCGGCGGTGCAACGGATGGCGGCGGCGATGCGCGACCGCGGTCCCGACGACGGCGGGGTCTGGTCGCAGGGGGCGGTCGCCCTCGGCCACCAACGGCTGAAGATCATCGACCTCTCCGCCGCCAGCGGGCAGCCCCTGGTCGACCCGCATGCAGGACTGACCGGCGTCTTCAACGGCTGCATCTACAACTACCGCGAACTACGCGAGGAGTTGCAGGCCCGGGGGCACCGGTTCTTCTCCTCCGGTGACACCGAGGTCGTGCTCAAGGCGTACGCGCAGTGGGGTGACGACTTCGTCGACCACCTGATCGGCATGTTCGCCGTCGCGATCGTCGAACGGGACACCGGACGCCTGCTGCTGGCCCGCGACCGGCTCGGCATCAAGCCGCTCTACGTCACCGAGACCCCGGACCGGGTACGTTTCGCCAGCACCCTGCCGGCGCTGCTGACCGGCGGCGGCGTCGACACCACCATCGACCCGGTGGCGCTCGCCCACTACCTGAGCTTCCACAGTGTCGTACCTGCACCCCGCACGATCCTGCGTGGCATCAGCAAACTGCCGCCCGCCACCGTCCGGGCGTACGAACCCGACGGGCGGGTCACCGAACGCGTCTACTGGGACCCGCCGTTCACCCGCCACCCCGACCGCGCCGACTGGTCCGAACGGGACTGGCAGGACGCCCTGCGCGAGTCGCTGACCACCGCCGTACGTCGCCGGATGGTCGCCGACGTGCCGGTGGGCGTCCTGCTCTCCGGCGGTCTCGACTCCAGCCTCGTCGTCGCCCTGCTCGCCGAACAGGGCCAGCGCGGGCTCGCCACCTTCTCCATCGGCTTCGACGCCGTCGGCGACCGGGAGGGCGACGAGTTCCGCTATTCCGACCTGGTCGCGCAGACCTTCGACACCGACCACCACCAGATCCGGATCGCCACGACCGACCTCGTGCCGCCGCTGGAGGCCGCCGTCGCCGCGATGAGCGAGCCGATGGTCAGCCACGACTGCGTGGCGTTCTACCTGCTCAGCCAAACCGTGTCGGAGAAGCTGAAGGTCGTCCAGTCCGGGCAGGGCGCCGACGAGATCCTCGGCGGCTACCACTGGTATCCGCCGCTCGCCGGGGTGGACCGCGAACACGCGCTCGACACGTACGCGCGGGCGTTCTTCGACCGGGACGCGGCCGGACTGGCCCGCATCCTCGCCCCGGACCGGCTCGCCGACGGCGACCCGGCGCGTGAGTTCGTCGCCGCCCACCTGGCCCGCGCCGGCGCGCAGACCGCGGTCGACGCCGGTCTGCGCATCGACACCACCGTGATGCTGGTCGACGACCCGGTCAAGCGGGTCGACAACATGACCATGGCACACGGCCTCGAGGCCCGGGTTCCCTTCCTCGACCACGAGTTCGTGGAACTCGCCGCCACCTGCCCGCCGGAACTCAAGCTGGCCCAGGGCGGCAAGGGCGTGCTCAAGGACATCGGCCGCCGGGTCCTGCCGCACGAGGTCATCGACCGGCCGAAGGGCTACTTCCCGGTACCCGGCCTCACCCACCTCGAGGGCAAGGTGCTCGACCGGGTACGCGACGCGCTGCACGCCCCCGAGGCCCGCCGCCGCAACCTCTACCGCACCGAGTACGTCGATGCCCTGCTCGCCGACCCGAACGCCGAACTCACCCCGCTGAACGGAAACAAGCTGTGGCAGATCGGACTCCTGGAAATGTGGCTCCAGAGGCACGGAATCGCCTGACCGTGACCGACATGCGGGTGACACAGACAGCGCCGACCGACGGCGAGCCGGCCCGCCGACGGGAACGGGTCGGCCCGGGTGGCGACCCGATCGCCCAGGGCGACCCGACCGGCACGTCGACCGGTCCGGAAACCGGCGTACCGCCGGTCCCGCGGGGCGACGTGGTGCTCGACTGCGGCTGGGGACGCCTGGTCTTCGGCCAGACGTTCCACGACCCCGCGGCCGTCGCCGACGTGCTGCGTTCCGAGACCGCCGGCTCCCGGGACATCTGCATCTACCTTCGTGACCCGCACGTGCTGGTGTCCCGGCTACCGGACGAACTGTTCATCGATCCGTCCCTGACGTACCGGCTGCCGCTGCGCGGTGAACGCGCGCCCGACCCGGCCGGCGACCTGCCGCCCGGACTGCGTATCCGACCGCTGCGGGACACCGCGGACGCCGACGTGGTGAACCGGATCTACGCCAGCAACGGCATGGTCACCAGTCCGGTGGACGTGCTGGTCGCCAACGCCGCCACCGCACGGTTCCTCCACCTGGTCGCCGAGTCCAGCACCGGGGAGATCGTCGGCACCATCACCGGCGTCGACCACGTCGAGGTCTTCGACGACCCGGAGAACGGCGCCAGCCTGTGGTGCCTCACCGTCGACTTCAACCACGCCCCACCCGGCACCGGGCAGGCGCTGCTGTCCGAGTTGGCCGCCCGGCTCACCGACCGCGGCCGAGCCTACGTCGACCTGTCCGTGCTCGCCGAGAACGACGGCGCGATCCGGCTCTACGAACGACTCGGCTTCTACCGCACCGCGACGCTCTGCGTGAAGCGGAAGAACCCGATCAACGAACGGCTGTTCCTGCCCGCCCTGCCCGACGGCTACGACCGGCTCAACCCGTACGCCCGGATCGTCGCCGACGAGGCGATGCGACGCGGCATCCGGGTCGAGGTGACCGACCCCGAATGGGGTGAGCTGCGGCTCACCACCGGCGGCCGCACGATCCTGACCCGCGAGTCACTGTCCGAGCTGACCTCGGCGGTCGCCATGAGCCGCTGCGACGACAAGCGGGTCACCCGCCGCATCCTCGCCGAGGCGGGACTGCGCGTGCCACGCGGCCGGACCGCTCTGGGCGACGACACCGACACCGCCTTCCTGACCGACGCCGGCGCCGTCGTGGTCAAACCGGCCCGGGGCGAGCAGGGCAACGGGATAACCGTCGGCGTACGCACGACCGACGCGTTGCACACCGCCGTCGAGCTGGCCCGCCGGTACTGCCCGGACGTACTCATCGAGGAGCTGTGCACCGGCGAGGACCTCCGGGTGATCGTGATCGGCCACGAGGTGGTCGCGGCCGCGGTCCGCCGCCCCGCCTCGATCGTCGGCGACGGGCGGCACGACATCGCCGAACTCATCGAGCGGCAGAGCCGCCGCCGGGCCGCCGCCACCGGCGGCGAATCACGTATCCCGGTCGACGACATGACCCGCGAGGTGATCGCCGAGGCCGGCCACGGCCTGCACGACGTACTGCCGGAAGGGACCGTGCTCGCCGTCCGGCGGACCGCGAACCTGCACACCGGCGGCACCATCCACGACGTGACCGCCGACCTGCACCCCGAGATCGCCGAAGCGTGCGTCACGGCGAGCCGGGCACTGGACATCCCGGTCACCGGACTGGATCTGCTGGTCGACTCCCCCGACCGGCCCGGGCACGTCTTCATCGAGGCGAACGAACGACCGGGACTGGCCAACCACGAGCCGCAGCCCACCGCCGAACGCTTCGTCGACCTGCTCTTCCCCGGCACCCGGGCACCGCAACGGCTCTGGTCCCCGGCCGGTGCGGCATCCTCGACGGCATGACCGACGCCCGACCCGTACCACTCCCGCTCGACCTGGACTACCTGCGGCAGGTGCTGCTGGAACTCCTGGAGATCCCCAGCCCGTCCGGGCGTACCGACCACGTGCAGCAGTACGTCGGCGAGCGGCTCTCCGCCCTCGGCATCCCCTCCACCCTGACCCGGCGCGGCGCGCTCAGCGCCTGCCTGCCCGGGCCCCGTGCCACCGGCGCCGACCGGGCGATCGTCGTGCACACCGACACCATCGGCGGGATGGTGAAGCGTCTGAAGGAGAACGGCCGGCTCGAACTGAAGTCGATCGGCACCCACAGCGCCCGCTTCGCCGAAGGCGCCCACGTACGCATCTTCACCGACGACCTGGAACGGGTGATCACCGGCCAGGTGCTGCCGCTGAAGGCCAGCGGACACCGCTACAACGAGGCCGTCGACCTCCAGGGGGTCGGCTGGGACCAGGTCGAGGTACGGGTCGACGAACCGGTCGAGGACATCGCCGGACTCCGCGCGCTCGGCATCGACGCCGGCGACTTCGTGGCCTTTCTGCCCAACCCGACGATCACGCCGAGCGGCTACGTGAAGTCCCGCCATCTCGACGACAAGGCGGGCGTGGCGGCGGTCCTCACCGCGTTCAAGGCGATCGTCGACGCGGGCATCCAGCCCAAGGTCACCGCACACCTGCTGGTCACCGTCACCGAGGAGATCGGGCACGGCGCCAGCCACGGCCTCGACCCCGACGTGGCGGAGATCGTCTCGGTGGACGCCGCGGTTGTCGCCCCCGGTCAGCAGTCCAGGGAGAACGCCGCCACGCTGGCCATGGGCGACGGCGTCGGCCCGTTCGACTACCACCTCGCCCGCAAGCTGGCCTCGATCGCCACCGAGTACGACGTGGACCTGGTCCGGGACGTCTTCGACTACTACCGCTCGGACGTGGCCGCGGCGGTGGAGGCGGGCGCGCACGCCCGGGTGGCGCTGATCGGCTTCGGGGTCGACGCCACCCACGGTCACGAACGCACCCACCTGGACGGCCTGCGCCACCTCACCCAACTGCTCTGCCTCTACCTCCAGGGCGATCTGGTCTTCCCGGAGTGGGACGCCGAGCCGGAGGGCGAGTTGGCCGACTTCCCGTCGCTGGCGGTGCAGCCCGCCTCGGCGGAAGGACCACGCGACGGCCCGATCGGCATCGCCGACACCCCGACGCGTACCGGTTGATCCTCGTCGGTGAGTGCCCGGACCCCGGCGCCGCGGAGCGCCGGGGTGAGCACGAGGGTCACCGACAGCGACGCCACGGCCATTACCGTCATCGCGGTACCGGCCGGCACGTACTGCGCGACGACGCCGGCGATCGTCGCGCCGACCGCCTGCATGGTCAGCAGGCCGGCCGTGTGCAACCCGAGCGCCTGACCCCGAACGTCGGCCGGGGTCAACGCGACGAGCAGGTCCTGCAACAGCAGCCCTGCGCTGAACCCCACCGCGGCCACCGCCAGGACCAGCGCCGCGACCGGCAGGGGCAGCGGCAGGGCGAAGAGAACGAACGGGGCGGCGAGGAGCAGGCGCAGCGGGGTGACGAGACGGGACCGCCAGCGTCGGGGCACGAAACGGCCCACGAGGGTGTCGCCGGCCAGCATGCCCACTGCCGTCGCCACGAACAGCACCCCGGCCGAGGCCGGCGCGTACGGCACGAACAGCGCCTCGCATCCCACGACGAGGCCGTTGGGAATCCACAGCGCGAGATAGACGTGCCGGCGGGCCGGCAGCGCCCACAGTTGCCGGTTGACCCGCCAGGTCTCGCGGACGGACGGCCGGCCGGCGGCCCGCGGTCGACGGGCGGTGAGCCCGAACCGGGCGACGGCCGCACCGACAAGGTAGAGACCGGCGCTGACCATCAGCGCCTGCCGGGCCGACATGACGACCACCAGCACACCACCGATGCCGTACCCGAGGATCTGCATGCCGCCGACAAGCATGTTGAACACCGACCGGGCGAGGACGTAGCCGCCGTCCGGCACGATCTCTCCCAGCAGCCCCCAGCGCACTCCGCCGGTCACCGAGTTGACCAGGCCCAGGCTGAACATGATCAGCAACAGACCCCAGACCGGCACCCCTGGAACGGCCATTCCGGCCGTACCCGCCGCGAAGAGCAGCGCCACCGTGACGAGCGCCGCCCGCGGCGGCAACCGGTCCGCCGCGGAGAGCAGGGTGGCGGCACCCACGACCTGGGCGAAGGACGAGCCGAAGAGGCTCAGTGCGGCAAGCAGCGGTGAGCCGGTGGCCGCGTAGACCAGTGTGCTGAGCGCCAGGCCGCTGACGGTCATCGCCGCGATCTGCACCGCGCCGGCGGCCAGGAGCGGCGTGAAGTCGGTGACCCGAAACAGCTGGTGGTAGGTGCGCATCCGGACAGTGTCGATACGACCGGCGTGAGTACGTACAGTTTCGCGTGGAGGCGAAACATGGGCGTGTGGCGCATCGGTACGGACACCCTGGCGCAGAGCCGGTTCACCGTGTCCGCGCTGACGGAGACCCTGGCCAGCTTCCACGCCCTGGAGAAGCGGAGGACCGTTCCCGGGCGAAGGCTGCCGACCGCCGCCCAGACCGCCGGGTACCGGGCGCGGCTCGCCGCCGACCCGGTCGTCGCTTCGTTCGTGAGAACGGCGCTCAGGCGGAACTGGATCCCGGACTTCATGAGCCCGCCGCCGCGTCCGGAGGACCGGACGTTCCACGACGAGATCCGATGGGTCCGCCAGACGCCCGCCGCGGTCGCTCTCGCCGAACTGGCGACCGCGCCGGGTGAGGCAGTTCCTCCCGAGCTGGCCGTGCCCGACCTGTCGATACGCGTCGCCGATCTGCTCCACTGGGTGTGGAGCCACACCGTCCGACCGGACTGGCCGAACCGCCGGCGAGTCTTCGAGGCCGACATCGTGGCCCGCACACATCAGATCAGCACCGGGGGCTGGGCCGCCGCGCTGAGCGGCATGCGGCAGGGAATGCGCTGGCTGGGCGACGGCCGACTACAGATCAACACACATGACCATCCACCACGGGACCTCGGCGACGCACAGTTGCTGTTCATCCCGAGCACCACCCCGCGTGGCTGGGTCGCCTGGGACCAACCGCAGCGGTACGCCGTGGTCTACCCCTGTGCCGGGCTGCTCTGCGATATCGGGCAGGACACCGTGCCGCACGCGCTGAAGGCGCTCCTCGGTCCGGTCCGGGCCGGCGTGCTCAGCCAGTTGGACACCCCGAAGAGCACCACCCAACTCGTCGCCCTCAACGGATACGGGTTGGGCACGGTGGGCCGGCATCTCAAGGTCCTGCTGGACGCGCGCCTCGTACGGCGACGCCGATCCGGCCGGTCGGTGCTCTACTACCGCACCCCCGCCGGGAACCAGTTGGTCGGCGTCCAGAGCACGGCCGAGCTCTTCACCGACCCGGGTCCGACGGCTGACCGAGGGCGTCCGGAGCGGTCGAAACACCAGTGACCGCACCGCTTTCTTGCCGCGGGTGGCCCGGTTCCCTATCCTGACCCCCTAAACCTGTAGGAGAAGTTGGTCAGGCGATGGCTGATCCGAGCGCGGACCACCGACCGCGACGCCGTGCGCACCTCGACACCCCGTGTCCGCCGGCAACTCTCCTCGCACCGGTGGCCCCACCTGACCGGGCGGGGCCTTGGCTCGTTCCGATGCAACCCACAGACTGAGGGCAGCATCGACAATGGACCGTGATCCGCCGACGGGGCGGCGGTCGGGTCCTCGCCCACCGACGGATGTGCACCATCGAAGGAGCGAACCGCATGCCCGATAACCCGCCCGATCTCGCGGCCCGGGTCACCGAACTACGCCGGCAGGGCGTCGTCGGTGTCACGATCGTCTGGGCTGACAACAACGGCATCCCCCGGTCACGAACCGTACCGATCGCCGCGCTGGAGCAGGTCGCCGAACGAGGTGTCGGCGTCACCGCCGTCTTCCCGGTGTTCGACTCCCACGACGGCATCACCTTCGCCTACGAAGGACTGTCCACACCGTCTGGGGACGTCCGGCTGATACCTGTCGTGGACCGGCTCGTCGCGCTGCGCGGCCAGCCGGGTTTCGCCTGGGCGGTCGGTCGGCAGGTGGCCGCCGACGGTACGCCGTGGCCCTACGACCAGCGGTCGATTCTGGCGGGGCAGGTGGCGGCGGCGGCCAAACGCGGACTGCGGATCCAGGCCGGCTGGGAACTGGAGTTCGTCCTCTTCCCGTCGGACGCCCGGACGCTACCGGCCAGCCCCGCGTACAGCCCGGCGGCGCTGCTGTCGGTCGACGAGTTCGCCGCCGACCTGCTGCGTGATCTGGACGCGAACGGTCTGCGGATCGGACAGCTGCACGCGGAGTACGGCCCGGCCCAGTTCGAACTGAGCCTCGCGGTGGCCGACCCGCTGCGGGCCGCCGACGATCAACTGCTGGCCCGCCAGACCATCCACGCCGCCGCCCGGGCCCACGGCCTGCGCGCGAGCTTCGCGCCGATGGTCACCACGCAGGGGGCGGGTAACGGCTGGCACCTGCACTCCTCGGTGTGGCGGGACGGCCGGAACCTTCTGCCCGGTACCGGCGACCACGGCCTCTCGCCCGAGGGTGAGGGATACCTGGCCGGCCTGCTCCGGGAGTTGCCCGCACTGACGGCGCTGACCGCCCCCAGCGTGCCGTCGACCGCCCGGCTGCGTCCAGGTGCCTGGTCGAGCGCGTACGCGGTCTGGGGTGTGCAGAACCGGGAGGCCGCGCTGCGCTACATCCCCGGTACGCCGCTGCTCGGCGCCGACCAGGCCAACGTCGAGCTGAAACCGTCGGACGCCTCCGCCAATCCCTACCTGGCGCTGGCCGGTGTGATCGCGGCAGGGCTGGCCGGCATCGAGGAGAAGCTCTCGCTGCCCGCACCGGTCCAGGACAACCCGGGCGCCTGGTCGGCGGAACAGCGGGCGGCCGCCGATGTCCGCCGGCTTCCCGCCACCCCCGCCGAGCAGGCAACCGCGCTGGAGGCGAGCACCCTGCTCCGGGCCGCGCTGGGCCCGGCCGCCTACGGGGCGTTCCGCGCCGTACGGGACGCCGACCGCGCCTGGGCCGCCGAGCGCCCGGCGGAGGAGGTCGTCGAGGCACATCTGTGGAAGTACTGATCGAACAGGTGAGGTGGTTCCCGGGCGTGGCGGGTGTTCTCGAGCACCACGCCCGGGCGCTGCCCCAGCCCGACCAGCTCTGCGGCCCCTTCTGGGCGGCGCTCGCCACCGGCACCGACGTACGCACCTGCGCGCTCGCGGCCGGGACCAGGATCTGGCCCCACGACCTGCCGGCAAGCCGGCCGGCCGGTGAGCCCCCGGCGATGTCGGCCTGGCCCGGCCTGCCCCGCGCGGACTCGTTCAGCCGTGCGGGCACGTCAGCGCAGGGAGTCGGCGCCGCCGTCGGCGCGGCATCTCAGGGAGTCCTGGCCGCGGTGCCGGTCACCGGAGAGTGGACGGTCTCCCGACTCACCGCTGTGCTGGCGTTGTTGGAGGGTGGGCTGCCCGCGGTGCCCGTCGCCAACCTCGACACCGCGGAACTGACCGAAAGCATCGACCGGCCCGGTCTCCAGCGGTACCTGGAGACCGGGGACGGCAGCGGGCTGGCACCGCACCCGTGGCGCACCGGGCACTTCGCGATGCCGGCCGGTGTTATCCGTGGCCGGCGCGGGACGCTGGTCGCCATCGCCGACACCTATCCCAGCCTCGGTCACCAGGGCGTCCACCTGCAACCGGTCGAGCGCCTGACCAGCGCGCTCGCTCGCCGGAAACCGGAAACCGGCGGGATCCTCCTGGCGGTCGGGGCCGACCTGGCCGACGACACCGCCGAGCGGATCGAAGGCCTCGGACTGCGGGCGAAGTGGTGGGACAACGGGACGCCGCACTGATCAGGCGCGCCTACGCGGGTTGCCGTTCGCGCCCGCCCGGAGACCTCGGGTTCCGCCGGGCGGGGCGACCTGCTGTTGCAGCCGGTCCAGGCGGTCGAGCACGTCGAGCATCATGATCCGCAGAGCGGTGGTGTCGGTGTCCCGCTCCAGTCTCAGCTGGCCGTAGGCGGCTCCGTAGTACAGCGCGGACAGCACGTCAGGGGTGATCACCTTGGTGAGGCCCAGGTTCCGCAGCACCTCGCCGGCCGTACCGGTGTCCGCGATCAGGCCGAGCAGCAGGTGACTTCCGGTGGTCACGGCGGATCCGTGCCGGGCCGCCTCGGCCGCGGCGACGCTCAGCACCCTGCGGGAGCCGTCGGCCAGCATCGGGGTGGCCGGCCGGGGTTCCCCGGCGGATCCGGCGCGGTCACCGAGCACGTCGTCGATCGCGGCCTGGATCGAGGCGGCGGGGAAGCCCAGCAGTTCGACGGCATTCCAGACGAGGCTCTCCCCTCGTCGAGAAACGCCTGCAGGATGTCGACCGGCTCGACGGTGGCCGCACCCCGCCCGGCGGCGATGTCGTGGGACTGGCGCAGGATCGCCGCGACGTGGTGGTTGGGCTGCGGGGTCAGCCCGATCGGCTCGGGCAACGGGGTCTCGGCATCGGCGCTCCGCGTCATGCCGTCGGTGCCGTCGAGCGCCCGGGTCAGCGCCGCCTGACAGATGCGCGAGATCGGCAGCCTCGCCTCCCGTACGCGGTCGGCGAGGGCGTCGGGCAGGTACACGTTCACCTTGGGCACGGATGGCTCCTGTTACGGCTGGTCGCGGGTATGCACCGTAGGGGGTAGATCACGCGATCACATCTTGAAGACCTACAAATCCTAGGGGCATACTAGGGTTATGTCAGCGCTCCTGACCGCCCGGCGGGCGGTCGACTACGGCCTCACCGAAAGCGCGCTCTGTCGCAGCCGCTGAGCCGCCCACCGGCGTGCCGGCGGCACATCCGCACGCCGCCCACCAGGCGATGAGGCGGCACCGTACGCCGATCCGACCCTCCCGCCCCCGCTGACCTCCCGCCCGCGGCCGCCCCGCGGACTCCTGTCGCCCGTCGCTCCGTCGACGGGCACGCACGACCCCCCACCTACGACAAAGGCTGTCTCGCCATGACCGATTCTGATCCTGCCCGCACCCCGCACCGGAGCAGCCCGTTCGGCTCCGACGAACTGGACGCCGCGCGAACCGACCTCACCACCGGGATCAACCGGATCTTCGCCGCCTCGGCGATGTCCGCCAGTGGACACGGAAACATCAGCGTCCGGCTCCCCGGACACCCCAACCTGCTCGCCGTCAACGCCGGGGACCTGCTGGCGCCGTGGCCGGCCGGCGACCTCCGCGTCGCCGCACCCGGTCTGCGCACCGTCAACGACCAGGTCGTCGTCGTCGACCTCGACGGCGAGGTCGTGGCCGGTACGCCGAGCCCGTCGGTGGCCGCGATCCTGAAGATGCACGTCGGCGTCTACCGGACCCGGCCGGACGTCAACGCGGTCATCCACACCCACTCGCCGTACGCCACCAGTTACGCACTGGCGTCGGTCAGCCTGCCGGCACGGTACGAGGCGCTGCTGGTGCACGGCCAGGCCGTCGACATCCCGGTCGCCCCGTGGGCCCCCCGCGGCACCGCCGAGGCGGTACGCGCCATCGCCGAGACCTACCAGGCCCACCCGCAGACGTACGGCGTCCTGCTCGGCAACCACGGCCTGCTCGTCGCCGGCGACTCGGCCGTACACGCGGCGAGGCTGGTCGTGGCGATCGAGGAGGCGGCCGTGTCGAGCATCGGCGCCCTCGGTCTGGGCGGCCCGGTCCCGTTCCCCGATTACGTCAAGGACCTCGACCTGCGGCTGCGCTTCTGAACCGGCGCCACCACCCCGACACCCCCTCACCGAGAATCGAGACCGACCGTGTCATCCCGAACATCGCGCTCCCGTAGCCGCACCGGCACGACCCGTCACCGGGTGGCGGGCGTACTCGCCGCCGTCCTGCTCACCGCCCCGCTGGCCGCCTGCGGCGAGGCGGACGACCCGGCCGCGGCGGACGACGGTCTGACCACCGTCACGTTGGCCTCGGCGCCGCTGGGCCACCTCGCCCCGATCTACCTCGCCCAGGACAACGGCGTCTTCGCCCGGCACGGCCTGCGGGTGGAGGTGGACACCGAGACCTCCGACCTGACGTCCGTACCGTCGGTCCTCGCCCGCAAGGTCGACTTTGCCACCGGCGACCTGACCACCCTGATCGTGGCCCGCGCCCAGGGCCTCGACGTCAAGGCGGTGGTGCCGGCGTCCGCGTCGACCGGCAAGGCCGGCGAGGACTACGGCGCCCTCGTCGTGGCCGGCGACTCCGGCATCACCAGCCCGAAACAACTCGAAGGCAAGACCGTCGCGGTCAACATCCTCACCAACATCGCCTCGGCCGCCGCCCGCGAGTCGATCCGCGTCGCCGGCGGCGACTCGGAGTCGGTCAAGCTCGTCGAGATCCCGTTCCCACAGGTGCCGGCCGCCGTCAGCGAGGGCCGGGTCGACGGCGCATGGGTGGTGGAGCCGTTCCTGTCGGCGGCCAAAGCCCAGGGCGCGGTCCCGATCGGCTGGGGATTCACCGACCTCGCCCCGGACCTGACGGTCTCCGCCTGGTACACGTCCGGCGCCTTCCAGCAGCAGAAGCCGGAGGTCGTCACCGCCTTCCGGGACGCGATCCGGGAGGCGTACGCCTACGCCCGCGAACACGAGGACGAGATCCGCGCGAAGATCCCGACGTTCACCCAGATCAGCCCGGAGGTGGCGGCCCGGATCACCATCACCGGCTGGCGGGACGAGGTCAGCCGGGAGGCCGCCGAGAAGCTCGCCGGCTACGCCCAGCGCGACGGCCTGATCAGCAGCCCACCGAACCTCGACGAACTGATCCTGCGGTGACCAGCGGCAGCCACGTGACGGCTTCCGGCCGGGGGTGGACCGTCCGGGGCGCGGGGCACCGGCGCGGGCTCGGCGTGGTCGGTCTGCTCGCCGCCGCGGTGACGTACGAGGCGGTGACCCGGGCGTTCTTCTCGCCCGTCCACGTACCGCCGCTGACCGCCATCGTGCCGGAAGCCCTCGGCCTGCTCACCGAGGCCCGGTTCTGGACCGCGACCGGCCGTACCCTGCTGGCGGCAGCCGCCGGACTGCTCATCGCGGTGGCCGCCGGAATCGTCCTCGGGTTCGCGATCGGCTCCGTCCCGTGGCTGCTGCGGATCACCTCGTCCACTCTGGACTTCCTGCGTCCGGTCCCGTCGATCGTGCTGATCCCGGTGCTCGTCCTCGTCCTGGACGTCGGTCAGATCACCATCCTGCTCGTCGCCGTCTCCTGTTTCTGGATCGTGCTGTTCCAGGTGCTGTACGGCCTGCGCGACGTCGACCAGGTGGCCGTCGACACCGCCCGCAGCTTCCGCCTGGGCCGGTGGGGCCGGATCGTCCACGTCACCTGGCCGACGGTGCTGCCGTACCTCGGGACAGCCCTGCGGCTGGTCGTCTCCGTGGCGCTCGCGCTCGCCCTCACCGGCGGACTGGTGATGGGCAGCGCGGGCCTCGGCGAGATGATCTGGAGCAGTCAGGAGTCGGGCGAGTCCGCCGGCATGTACGCGCTCGTGCTGCTGACCGGCGGCGTCGGCATCGCGCTCGACGCGGTGGCCCGCCTCGGCGAGCGGCGGCTGCTGCACTGGCACGTCGCGACCCGGCGGGAGACGGTCCGGTGAGCGGCGGTCGACGCGCCGGGGCGCGCACCGTCCTGGCCCGCGGCGTCGCCGGTGCCGGCCGCACGCTGGGCCTTCCCGTCGTGCTGCTCGCCGTCTGGTGGGTGGCCAGCGCGGACAGCACCAACATCTTCCTGCCGCCGCTGCGGGCCATCGTCGAGGCGTTCGGCCAGGTCTGGCTCTCCGACACCTTCGTACGCGACGTCGTGCCCAGCCTGTGGCGGCTGGGCGTCGGGTACGCCGCGGCGCTGGTAGTCGGTGTCGGGGTCGGGTACGTGGTCGGTCGCTGGTCGGTCGTCCGTGCGCTGACCGGCCCGATCCTCGCCTACTTCCGGGTGCTTCCGGCACCGGTGATGATCCCGGTGCTGCTGGTCGCCGTCGGCATCGGCGACGCCACCAAACTGATCGTCATCGCGATGGGCGCGCTGTGGCCCATCCTGCTCAACACCGCCGACGGCGTACGGGCCGTGGACGACGTCCAGTTGGAGACCGCCGCCGCGTACCGGCTGCCGGCCTGGACCCGGCACCGGCTGATCCTGCGGGCCGCCACGCCGCAGATCTTCGCCGGCGCCCGCCAGGCCCTCGGCATCTCGATCATCGTCATGGTGGTCAGCGAGATGCTCATGAGCACCGACGGGTTGGGCTTCACCGTGATCCGGTTCCAGCGGACCTTCGCGATCCCGCAGATGTGGAGCGGCGTACTGCTCCTCGGCGCGCTCGGGTTCGTCCTCGCGAAGCTCTTCGAACTGGTCGAGCGCCGCGCCCTGCGGTGGCACCGAGGAGCCACCGGACGAGAGGAGTCAAGGTGACACCGCCCGAATCCGACGACGCCCTGCTGCGGATCGTCGACCTGCGCAAGTCGTACCGGTCCCGGGAGCGCACCGTCGACGCGTTGACCGGGATCACCCTGTCGGTCCGCGACGGCGAGTTCGTCGCGGTCGTCGGCCCGTCCGGGTGCGGCAAGACCACGCTGCTGAAGATAGTGGCCGGGCTGCTGCCCGCCTCGTCCGGCGACGTCGTCCTCGCCGGACGGCGGGTGATGGAACCGCCGCCCGACCTCGGCGTGGTGTTCCAGGAGTACGGCCGCAGCCTGTTCGCCTGGAAGACGGTCCGACAGAACGTCGAACTGCCGCTGCGGCACCGGGGGATCGGCCGCGCCGAGCGCCGGGATCTGGTCGTGGAGGCCCTCGAGGCCGTCGGGCTGGCGCAGGCGGCGGACGCGTACCCGTGGCAGTTGTCCGGCGGCATGCAGCAACGGGTCGCGATCGCCCGGGCGGTCGCCTACCGGCCCCGCCTGCTGCTCATGGACGAACCGTTCTCCGCGGTCGACGCGCAGACCCGCGGCGACCTGGAGGATCTGCTGGCCCGCCTGTGGCGGCGGTACCCGATGACCGTCCTGTTCGTCACCCACGACATCGACGAGGCCGTCTACCTCAGCCAACGCGTCGTCGTCCTCGGCGCGGCGGGGGCCGGGATCATCGCCCAGTTCCCGATCGACCTGCCGGCCGAACGCGACCAGCTCGGCACCCGCTCGACGTCCCGCTTCGGTGAGCTGCGCGCCCGCGTGTACGCACACGTGCGGCGGGCCCCGACAACCGACGCCCCGACATCGCCACACCTGGAGAAGGTGACCCCGTGAACAGCAAGGAACCGCACCAGCACGCCGACCCCGGCGTGCCGCGCTGGACCGACACCGGCGGCGGCGAGGGACCGCTCTGGTCGTTCCACGTCGGCGACGTCGAGGTCTTCCCCATCCGCGAGGTCGACTACTTCCCCGTCCCGACCGACTTCTTCCCACAGCTCGAATCCGAGACCTGGACCGAGGGCGCGTTCTACACCAGGGAACCGTTCACCAGGGACGGCCGGATCGTGCTCAACCAGGAGGCCCACCTGCTCAAGGCCGGGGACCGGCTCATCCTCGTCGACGCCGGCGGCGGCAACGGCAAGCCCCGCAACGGCGGGGTGTTCGACCGCGCCGACCGGCCCTTCCTGGAGCAGTTCGCACGGGCCGGGGTGTCCGTCGACGACGTCGACACGGTGGTGTTCACGCACCTGCACGTCGACCACGTCGGTTTCGCCACCAGCTCGGACGGGGCCGGCGGCTGGGTGCCGACCTTCCCCAACGCCCGCTACCTGGTCGTCCGGGAGGAGTTCGACTGGTGGACCGGGCCCGAGGGGGCGGTGGCGCTGCGCCGCACCGGCGACTACATCGCCGACAGCATCCTGCCGCTGCGCGACGCCGGGGTGCTCGACCTGGTCGAGGCCGACCACGTGCTGTCGCCGGAGGTCCACCTGGTCCCGGCCTTCGGCCACACACCCGGCAACGTCTACCTGGTCGTCGAGTCGGCCGGCCGGCGGGCGCTGTTCGCCGGCGACATGCTGCACCACGGCGTGCAGCTGGAACGTCCGGAGTGGAGCATCCGGTACTGCGTCGTGCCGGGCGACTCGGCCGACCAGCGTCGCCGCCTGCTCGAGCGGGCCGCCGACTCCGGCGACCTGCTGGTGCCGGCCCACTTCCCGTTCCCGGCCGCCGGGTACGTGCACCGGGCCGAACGCGGCTTCACGTACACGTTCATCGAGGTCTGATGGACCCGTACCGCGACCGGCGGTGGTACATCGCCGACGTCCACACCCACTACGCCTGTCCGGACTATCCGGCGCTGGCGCCCCGGAACACGGCGCGGGCACTGGCGCACCGGTGGTCGTCGCTGGCCCGCCGGATCGCCGACCTGGACGGACTGCTCGCCGAGTCCGGCCGCCACGGCGTCGACCTGCGGGTCCTCAGCGCACCGCCCGCGCTGGTCACGGCGTACGGCGAGCGGTCCGCCCCGGCCGACCTGCGACGGATCAACGACCACCTGGCCGAGGCGGTGTCGACAGCACCGGACCGGATCCGGGGCCTGGCCACCATCGACGCGTTCGGCGGCGACACCGCCGCCGCGGAGGCGGTCCGGTCGGTCCGGGAACTCGGCCTGTCCGGGCTGGTCGTCGACTGCGCCACGGAGGGAGAACTCCTCAGCTCCCCCGCCGCCCGCCCCACCCTGACCGCCGCCGCCGAACTCGGGGTGCCCGTTCTCGCACACCCGATCAGCCCGGACTCGATGACCAGGGCGTTCGCCGGCCTCGGCCGGTTCGGTACGTCACTGGCCCGGGGCACGATCAACGCCGCCGCCCTGCTGTCCCTGCTGCACGACGGTGTCCTGGAGGAGCTGCCCGGCCTGCACGTGATCTTCCCGATGCTGGGCATGGCCGGCCTGTCCCTCGCCGCCGCGACCGACGAGGGTGAGATCATGACCGCACGCGCCCCGGCGCCGCGCCGCGCCCACGTCTACCTCGACACCATGGGCTTCGCCCCGGCCGCGATCAGATTCGCGACCGACCTCCTCGGCCCCGACCACGTGCTGGTCGGCAGCGACTGGCCGATCGGGCTCCGCGACGCCACCCGCGAACGGGTCGAGACGGTCCTGGCCCAGGCCGGGTTGGATGAGAACGACGCCCACCTGGTCGCCGGAGGCAACGCCCGCCGCCTGCTGGCACTCCGGCCGTAGCCGTGCCCTACGCCGCGGAAAGTCGTCCCCCGAGCAGTTCCTCGGATCGTTCCCACAGTCCACGGGCGAGATCAGCGTCGAGAGCCCGCGGGTTTCGCGGCGTGCTGGCCCGGCGCCGGAAGTAGTACGCCCCCGACTGCCAGTCCGTCCCGGGGACACCTTCGGCGAGCCACACGATCTGGTCCGCTCCCTGGTCGGGCGTGGACAGCAGGACGCGCCGGATCAGCGGATTGGAGCCGAGGAACCGGACGAACCGCATGACCGGGCTGGTGGTCTCGGAGGCAAAGTTCGTCCAGACATTGCCCGGGTAGAAGGACGCCGCCGACAGGCCGCTGGCGCGGTAACGCCGGTGCAGCTCCGTGGTGAACAGGATGTTCTCCAGCTTCGCCGCACCGTACGCGCGTACCGGGTCGTGGTTGCGGTCGTGGTCGAGGTCGTTCAGGTCGACCTCCTTGGCGAACCGCACCGTGCTGGAGGTCTGCAGCACCGACGCCCGTGACGCGATGAGCGTGTCCAGGAGCAGCCGCGTGAGCAGGAACGGCGCGAGATGGTTGACCTGGAACGTCGTCTCGAAGCCGTCCACCGTCTTGGTCTGCGCGCCGAACACTCCGCCGGCGTTGTTGGCGAGCACGTCGATCCGCGGATACGCGGCACGGAGACGGCACGCGGCGCGGTAACTCCGCCGCCGCCGCAGTGCGTCGATTACCGGACCGGTACCCATGCGCTCCGGTTCAGCACTGAACGCAACTGCTGCCGCGCGGGATTGGTCCTAAACGGCCTGGGACGCGATCTGTCGGTGCGAGTCAGTACCTTGTCGTGCGAGGCCGGCTGATCACGCCGTAGGAGGAGTCCGTGGGTCGAGCACGATACGTAAGGTCCGTCATGGAGTTCGCCGAGGCGACGCGGCCGCAGACACTCGAACGTCTCGTTCGCGACCTCCACGGCTCCACTCTCCCGGCTGACTGGGACTTGAAGGGTGAGACCGGATCGTGGGCGCGCAGCCTGCCGGCACTGGCGGATCTCCTGGTCGAGTCTGGACTCCAACTGCTGTGGGTAGCGCTGGAGTACACCCCGTTCCAGGCGGGATCGAGTCGCGCCGACGCGATCGTCATCGGGGTCGGACCTGACGGACGGCCGACCTACCTGGTCATCGAGCTGAAGCAGTGGCAGGCGGCCGAGTGGGATGCCGTACACGAACGCGTCACGGGCACCGGGGCACGGTACGAGAGGAGCCACGACCTTCGCCACCCCTACGACCAAGCCCACGACTACGGCCAGTTCATCCGGAACTTCACCGCCGGCATGCATGACGAGGCGGCGGTCCGTATCGAAGCAGCGGCATACCTACACAACGCCACCGAGACAACCATCGGTGCTCTTCGCGCGGCTGGCGAGACACGCGGGAGGCGTACCTTCAGCGGTGGTGGGATGGGCCGGCAACGTTTTCGAAAGTTCCTCGAGAGCATCTTCGACGCCCGCAGCACGGGAAGCGCCGCCAAGGATCGTCTGCTGGATGCCGGTTACGCGCAGAGCCACTCGGTTCTTGTGGCCGCTGCCGGAATCTTCGGCGACCGGACCCAGTACCCGCTCACGGATGAACAGGACGACGTGTTCGCGACCATCCAGAATGCCGTCTCTAAAGCGCTGAGCGTGACGGCAGACCGCAACCATGCGGTGATCGTGGTCAAAGGTGGCCCAGGCACCGGAAAGACGTGGATCGCCTTGCACCTCCTCGCTGCCAACGCACACGCGAACCGACAGGTCAGCTACGCCACCAACCTCTCCTCCCTACGCCAGGCGCTGCGGCAGTCGGCCAACTTCAGGAAGATCTTCGGCGCCGGGCTTGCGGACAAGCTCATCACCTCGGCCCGAACGTATTGGGACGACTCCCGGTGGCAGCAGCCACTCGACGTGCTCATCATCGACGAAGCCCACCGGCTCGAGGAGTACACAGTCCGGCGAGCACAGAACAACCCCCGTCACATCCAACAGCACCTGGAGGCCCACAACATCACCCAACTGTTCGAGCTGAAGAAGTCGGCGAAGGTATTGGTTCTCTTCATCGACGAGGATCAGGCATCCACCTACCGTGACTTCGTCACCGTCGAACGGGCACGCGAGATCGCCGACCGCACCGGCGCCTCGTTCAAGGAACTAGAACTGCAGGAGCAGCACCGAAGTGGTGGCTCACAAGCCTATGAGGCCTGGGTCGACGCGCTGGTCGACGGCAGCCCCGTCGTCTGGCATGACGAGGCCACCTTCACGGTCCAGGTGGCGGACTCGCCAGAAGAGCTGGAGAAGCTGGTCTTCGGGGGGCCGGCCGGCGACAAGGCACGACTGATGGCCGGTTTCTGCTGGGAGTGGTTGCCCTGGCCCCAGTCCCCCTCCACAATCAACGACATTCCCTATGACATCGATATCAGCGGGTGGCAGAAACGCTGGAACCTCCGCCACAGCATCGACGGCTTCCCCAGGGACACCTCCTGGGCACACGACCCTCGCGGAGCCGAACAGGTCGGCTCGCTCTTCACTGCCCAGGGATTCGAGTTCGACCGCTGCGGGGTGATCGTCGGCCCGGACCTGGTCTGGAGTGATGCCACCAAACGGATGACCGTACAAATGAGCGCCTCCCACTACACCAAGCTGGTCCAGCTCTGCCGTAAGGCCCCTGATGAGGAGGCCCGGTCCGAAACCAATATCGCGTGCTCCTCACCCGCGCCATGAAAGGCATGGTCGTTTATTCGACCGACCCCGCAACCCGGGCCATGCTCAAGCAGATCGTGAATCCGCCACGACCAACGACAGGAGTCACCGAGAGCGAGCCTCAGGACCAGTAGCCGCTCACGTACACGTCGACCACTTGGCGGCGGCGACGCTGGCCCCGCTACGACCCGGCCAAGGCCAACACACTGCGGCTGCGCCCCGGCCGGGCGGCGTCGCTCCGATCGACATCCGGACCGCACACCAGTGCGGCTTCTGGGACGAGGTGGCCGAAGCGGGCTGAGCCGGTCGGCGTACCGCCCCGTCGCTCGCTGGGGAGGACGGCGGGACGGACGGCGCACTTGTCCACATTGCGCAGGTTGTCGCTGGGTCGGGAGTGGAAGATCACGATCACCCGTGGTCTCCACAGGACGATCTCGATATTGTTACCGGCAAGTTGGCTGCCGGTAAAACCGACGGGCCGCCGACTTCCCTCTGCCCCCGCAGAACCGGAGGATCCCGTGACTTCATCTGCCGAAAAGGCAGCGACCGGCGACGGCGTCGAGTCGCCGCGGCCCATACCGCGCTTCCTTACGCACTTCACGCCGACCCGCTACCGCCGCCGGCTCAGTCCTTTCTCCCGGCTACCGAAGCACTCCAAGATCGGCGAGACCTGGCACGTGGCGGCCAAGACCGCCCCGGACGAACTCGTCATCGCCGACCGCCCCCTCGACATCGACCCGGACGGGCCGGTGAGCCGCAGCTACACCGAGTGGGCCGCGCTGGTCGACCGGGCCGCCGCCTGGCTGCACCAGGCCGGCGTACGGCCGTGGGACCGGGTGGCGGTCCTCAAGGCCAACCACATGGACATCGTCATCCTCGAGTGCGCCATCGCCCGGATCGGTGCCATCCCCTGCATGTTCTCCGGATCGTACGGTCCGGAGGCGATGATCCCGATGCTGAAGCGGCTGGAGCGGCCGTTCCTGCTCACCGACCGGCACCACATCGAGAAGTGCGGCATCACCACCGAGGTGACGGAGCAGGACACGGTCCGCACGATCAGCGTCGACCCGGTCGCCGACCGGCCGGACGTGCTGCAGCTCGACGACTTCAAGGACGCTCCCCCGGTCCAGCCGAGCATGCGTGAGTTCTCCGAGCCGATGGTCATCACGCACACCTCGGGCACCACCGGCATTCCGAAGCTGGTCATGCACTCCGCCGAGTCCATCTATTCGCTGGCGATCCTCGAAGTCGAGCGGTGGCCCGGGTTCGCGCTCAAGCGCAGCGACACGGTGGCGTTCTGCGACCCGTACACGCATGAGCGGCTGGCGACGATGCAGCTCGCGATGGCGGCGATCGGCCCCAAGGTGATCTTCCTGTCCGACCCGCTCTCGCCGCGGGTCCGGGAACTGATCCTGGAACACAAGCCGACCCTGGTCGAGGCGCTGCCGAACATCTACCTCGCCTGGGAGCCGCTGGCCCGCGACCCCGCCGGCCTGTTCCACAACGTCCGGGAGTACGTCAACTCGTTCGACGCGATCCACACCCGGACCATCCGGACCTTCATGGCCGCGACCAAGCACAAGTTCCCGATCTGGGTCCAGTCGTGGAGCCAGACCGAGAACGGCGCACTGGCGATCCGGCCGTTCTTCCGGTCCGTGGTCAAGCGCAAGGGGCACCGGCCGCCGCCGACCCAGCTGATCGGCTGGCCGATGCCGTTCCACGCCAAGATGCGGGCGATCGACCCGGTGACCGGCAAGGAGGTGCCGCGCGGCGAGGTCGGCCTGATCGAGATCGACCAGCCGGGCCGGTGCCTCGCCTACGTCGGCGAGCAGGACCGGCACGACCTGAAGGTCAACGGCAACTGGTGGAACACCGGTGACCTCGGGATCATGAACAAGTGGGGCGCGGTGCGGATCGTGGACCGGGAGATCGACCGGATCCCCGGCGGCAGCGCGATCGAGTTCGAGGACCTGATCCTGGACCGGATCGAGTACACCACCGAGGTCGTCGTCCTGCCTCGCGCCGGGGAACTGCCGGTGCCGGTGGTCAGCACCCTGGACGACGTACCGCTGTCCAAGGAGGACTGGGCGCGCGCGGTCGCGGACCTCAGCCCGATGGCGGAGCCGATCCAGATCCGGTGGGACGAGTTCCCGCGTACCGGAACGTGGAAGATCCGCCGGGTGGCGCTGCGGGAGCAGTTGTTCTCCGGCTCCCAGGCGATCGGCATCGGACGTTGGACCTGAGCACCGCCGCACACTGAGACGCCACTGTGGCGCCGGCCCCGCGGCCGGCGCCACAGCCGGTCCGGCGACCGTGCGCGGTCGAGCGAAGGGAACACCCATGTTGGACCTGCTCGGTCGGCTCGCGCACCAGGCGCGGTGGTGGCTGATCGGTGCCTCGGCCGTCTTCCTGGTCGCCGCGGGCGCCTGGGGAGCGAATGCCTTCGACGATCTGGCGGGAGGCGGGTTCACCTACGCCGCCAGCGAGAGTTCGCGGGCCGCCGACGTCGAACGGGACCGGCTCGGCCGCAACGACGCCGACGTGGTGGTGCTGTTCCGCAGTGACCGCTGGACCGTCGCCGACCCGGCGTACCGGGACGCGGCCCGCAACGTCCTCGACCGGCTTCCGCCGGACCGGATCGAGGGGGTGGTGGACTACTGGCGGACCGGCGAGCGCACCCTGGTCGGCGCCGACCAGCGGGCGACGTTCGCGGCGGTGCAGGTCGCCGGCGAGACCGAGAACGACCGGCTGAACAACTTCCTGGCCATCAAGGAGCAGTTGACCAGCCCCGACCTCGACGTCTCGGTCGGCGGGCCGCTCGCCGTCTTCGACGACGTCAACACGCAGAGCCGCACCGACCTGATCCGGGCCGAGGCGCTCGCCGTACCGGTGCTCTTCCTGCTCCTCATCCTGATCTTCCGCAACCTGCTGGCCGCGCTGCTGCCGGTGCTCGTCGGGGTGCTCGCGATCGTCGGATCGCTGGCCGGTCTGCGCCTGCTGGCCCAGTTCACCGATATCTCGATCTTCGCCGTCAACGTGGTCACCCTGCTCGGCCTCGGCCTCGCCGTCGACTACAGCCTGTTCATGGTCAGCCGGTTCCGGGAGGAACTCGGCACCGGCCAGGCGGTTCCGCAGGCCCTGCGCCGCACCATGGTCACCGCCGGTCGGACCATCGTCGTCTCCGCGGTCACCGTCGCCCTCGCCCTGGCCAGCCTCGCCGTGTTTCCCCAGGTCTTCCTCCGCTCGGTCGCCATCGGCGGGGTGGCCGCAGTGCTGCTCGCCGGCTTCTTCTCGCTGACCGCGATGGCCGCCATGCTCGCCCTGCTCGGCCCGCGGTTGCGGGAACGCCGTCGCCGTACGGCCGCCGCGCCCGACCCCGACGCGGGTGCCTGGGCCCGGATCGCCCGGACCGTGATGCGCCGGCCGATCCTGGTGGCCACGAGCGTCGTCGTCCTCCTGGTGCTGCTCGGCCTGCCGTTCCTGCGGATCTCGTACGGCTGGCTGGACACCCGGGTGCTGCCGGCCGGTGCGGAGAGCCGGCAGGTCCAGGTCGCGCTCGAGGAGTCCTTTCCGGACAGTGTCACCCGCGCGACCGACGCGATCGTCACGCTGGCCGGACCCGTCGGCGAGCCGGCCGGACAGCAGCAGCTCGCCGGCTATCTGGAGCGGGTGACGGCCGTGCCCGGCGTCGGGCAGGCCGACGTCACCGGCGCCGACGGCGACACCGCCCGGATCACCATCCGGTCCGACGTCGAGCCGATCTCCGCCGAGGGGCGGGAACTGGTCGACGCGGTCCGCGCGGTCGAGCCGCCGCCGGGCGGCACGGTGCTGGTCGGCGGCGACGCCGCCGGCTTCGCCGATCTGATGGACATGCTCACCGAGCGGCTGCCCTGGATGGCGCTGCTGGTCATCGCCACGACCTTCGTGCTGCTCTTCTTCGCCTTCGGCTCGCTGGTCCTGCCGGTCAAGGCGATCCTGATGAACATCCTCAGTCTCACCGCGGCGTTCGGCGCGGTGGTCTGGATCTTCCAGGACGGTCACCTCGCCGACCTGTTCCGGTTCACCTCCACCGGCAACATCGACGTCGTACAACCGATTTTGATCTTCGCGGTAGCGTTCGGGCTCTCCATGGACTACGAGGTGTTCCTGCTCTCCCGGATCCGCGAGCAGTACGACCTGACCGGCGACAACACCGAGGCGGTGGCGATCGGACTGCAACGCTCGGGCCGGATCATCACCAGCGCCGCCCTGCTGCTCGTGGTGGTCATCGTGTCCTTCGCGACGTCCAGCGTGCTGGTCGTGAAGATCATCGGGGTGGGGCTGGCGATCGCGGTCATCGTCGACGCCACCATCGTCCGGGCGCTGCTGATGCCGGCGACCATGCGGCTGCTCGGCGACCTCAACTGGTGGCTACCGGGCCCGCTGCGCCCGCTCTACCGCCGCTGGGGCATCCGCGAGAACGGCTGACACGTAGCCGGGCGGTCCAGGACCGCCCGGCTGCGTGCGCGCTGCTCAGAAGATGAGCGCCCGGCCGAGACCCATGTCGGTGAGCCGGGTCGAGTGCACGGTGCTGGTCACCTCGAGCGCCTTCTGGATCCGCTCCTGCGCCGTCGTGTCGACCAGCCGGCGGCCGTCCCAGGCCTCGTAGTCGCCGATCAGCTCGCGGTGCGGAACGATGCCCTCCTGGAACCAGTTCTCCCACCGGGTGAGCTGGTCGCCGACCGGCAACTGCTCCCACAGCCGCATCCCGTCGCGGATGATCTCCACGAGCCGGTCGCGTTCCTCCGCGTTCTGGTGGACGGCGTCGCGGATGATCGAGGTACCGACGGCGAGGTGTCGTACCTCGTCGATCCCGGCACCCTTCTCCATGTCCGCCATCCGCGGATCGAGCGGCCGCCACTTGCGCTCGCTCAGCTCGAACGACGGGGCGAGGAAGCCCTCGATCAGGATCGTCAGCAAAACCACGCCGCCGAGGAAGTCGCGCCGCTCCCGGACGATCGGGATGCCCAACTCCTCCAGCGGGTCGAGGATCGCCGCCCGGTCCGTCGCGGTCTGCGCGGCGATGACGGCGTCCACGTCGCTCGCGTCCACGCCGAGGTTGCACAGGTGGTTGCGGAAGATCATGGAGTGCCGGGTCTCGTCCATCAGTTGGGTCGCGTAGAACTCGACCGTGGCGGAGTCCGGTGCGCACGCCACCAGGTAGCCGATCGCGCGGGCGGCCCGTTCCTCGGCCAGCGCGCGGAACGCCACCTCCTGGACCAGCGCCTCCCGCAGCGGCCCGGGCTCGCGCAGGAAGTCCGGCGTGACCAGGTCGGGGGAATATCCGACGATGTTGCCGCGCAGGGTGCGTTGCGGCACGTTGGCGAACCAGTAGCGCAGGTCGCAGTCGGCCGGGGTCAGCCGGATCCCCTCGGCGCCGTCGAAGAGCGACATCGCCTGGTCCCAGTCGGCCGCGTCGCTCGCCGTCGCCGTCGAGGTCTGCGTGGCCGTGCGCGGCGTGACGGGCCGCGGGTCGTACGACACGGCCACCGGCTCCGCCATCTGCCGCGGCGCGGGCACGGTGACCGGGGCCGGGGCGACGGCGGCCGGCTTCTCGGTTTCGGGGGCGGGTCGGGCCGCCCCGGCCGTCGGAGCGGTCCCGGTGACCGCCGGCTCGGCCGGCGTCGGCTCGGCCGGTTCCGGCTCGGCCCGTACCGGCTCGGCCGGCACCGCTTCGGCCTGCACCGCGGTGGTCGGCATCGGGGCGGTCGGCCGTGCCGGGTCGGCGGGTCGCGGCGCGGTCGGGTCGCTCGGCCGGGTGTCGGAGAAGATGAAGGGTCCGGTTCCGTCCACATAGTCGAGCAGCGACGCCGCGACACTGCCGCGCGACGGCGGATGGAACGCGACGCACTGGCAGGCCGCGATCAGGTATGCCACGTCCGGGGAGCCGATGAAGGACATCCCGCCGAGCAGTTCGACCGCCCGCTGGGCGGCGTCGGTGAGCGCGTCCTGTGCGCCGTACCGGGCCATCAGCACCTGCGCCAGTGCGCCGCTGTCCGTCTCACCCGCCATCAGCGCGCGGGCCGCTCCCTCGATCAGTTGGGTGGCGGTCTCCAGCCTGGTCGCGAGCGCGGCCCGCTCGGTGGTCCCGCCCCGTCCGGCGGTCAGCGCGCGTTCGACGAGCGCGCTGGCCATCCCGAGATAGGAGGCGGTGATCAGCAGCTCGAACCAGATGAACCCGACGGTCTGCAGATCGTCGAGCATCCCGTCCGGACCGTTCTCGGTCGGGATGACCAGCTCGTCCTCGATGAAGACGTCGGTCAGCCGGATCTCGTCGCTCTCCGCCCCGGCGAGCACGCTGCTGCCCCAGAACGGATGCCGGCTGATCCCACGCAGCGTCGCCGGCATCAGCAGGAACGCCGTCTGCGTCCCGCCGCCGGTGGCCGGCACCGAGACGCTGGCGGTGAGCAGGTCCATCGAGTGGGTCAGGCTGCACGGCTTCTTGGATCCGTTGATCCGGTAGCCGCCCTCGACCGGGGTCGCGGTCATGGTGGGGGCGAGGATGCCCTGCGCCGGGCGGCCCTCGGCGAACCCGGAGGAGACCAGCAGGTTGCGGCTGGTGATCGCCTCGAGCAGCGCCCACTCCATGCCGGAGTTCTTGATGCTCTCGGCGAAGGTGAACAGCGTCGCCACCGAGAAGTGGTGCATGGTGGTGGCGACCGCGAGCGACGGGGCGAGGGAGCCGATCGCCCGGGTGACCCGGACCGCGTCCAGCGGGGTGGCGCCCAGCCCGCCGTAGTCCTTCGGGATCACCAGACCGGGGCCGCCCGCGTTACGGAAGACCGGCAGGGTGGCGCCGCCCGGCGCCTCGCGCCGGTCGAACGGCAGTTCGGTGAGCCCGTCGATCAGGCCCGGCAGGTACGACTCGCACAGGGTCCGGGCCTGATCGAGTGAACGCATCGAAGTTCCTCCGGGGTCGGGTCAGGGAACGAGGGAGCGGGCCGCCGACCGGCGTAGCTTGCCCGACGGGGTCTTCGGCAGCGAGCCGGGGGGCAGCACCACGACGGCGGCCGGCCGGGCGTCGATCTCGGCGACGACCCGGGTGACCACGGCGTCGCGCAGGTTCCGCTCGGCGTCGGCGTCACCGGCCAGGCGCGACTCGACGAGTACCGCGAACGACTCGCGGTCCACGCCCTCGCCGGCCAGCATCCGGACCGCCGCGACGTTGCCGGTTCGCACGCCGTCGACGGTGGCGGCCGCCCGCTCGATGTCGGTCGGGTAGATGTTGCGGCCGGCCATGATGATGACCTCCTTGGCCCGGCCGCAGACGACGAGTTGGCCGTCGACGCGGTAGCCCTCGTCGCCGATCTCGAGCCAGCCGTCCTCGTCGAGTGCGGCGACCGGCCCCTGCTCGGTGAGATAGCCGGCGGTGACCGACTCGCCGCGCAGTTGCAGCCGGCCGACCTCCCGGTCGCCGAGTTCGGCGCCGGACTCGTCGACCACCCGGACGGTGACTGTCGGGAAGGCGGGGCCGAGCAGCGGCAGCCGGCGTACGGCGGCCGTGGGCTCGCCGCCGACCGGCACCGCACGCCGGTTCTTCTCCAGTTCCAGTGCGTCGACGGTGTCGAGCACCATCGGGTCGCCGAGCGGCGAGAGCGAGATGACCAGGGCGCTCTCGGCGGCGCCGTAGCAGCAGTTGATCACTGTCGGGCGCAGTCCGAAGCGCGCCCCCGCCGTGGTCAGGGCCTCCACCGAGGCTGGATCGATCGGTTCGGCGCCGTTGAACGCGATCCGCATCCGGGACAGGTCCAGGGATCCGGCCTCGGCCCGGGCGAGCTGGCGGGCCAGGATCGCGTACGCGAAGTTGGGCGCGGCGGTGATCGTGCCGCCGTACTCGGTCATCAGTTCGGCCCAGAGCAGCGGCCGGCGCAGGAACTCCGGCGGGGTGACGCTGACCAGCTCGAAGCCGGAGACCATCGGCACCACCAGGCAGCCGACCATGCCCATGTCGTGGAAGAGCGGCAGCCAGGTGACCATCACGTCGTCGTCGCCGCACTCGATGTGCGCGATCGTGTCGAAGACGTTGGCGTACAGGTTGCCGTGACTGATCTGGACCGCCTTCGGCTCGGCGGTCGAGCCGCTGGTCAGCTGCAGCAGCGCGGTGTCGGTCTCGGCGGCCGGCACGATCTCGAAATCCCGGTCGCTGTCCAGGTCGGAGATCATCCGGTAGGCGATGCCCTGCGCCTCCAGGACGGCGGCCATCGGCTCGAAGGGCGCGCCGAGCAGCACCAGCCGCGCGTCGATCATGCGCAGTACGCGTACCGTGTCCTCGGCCCAGACGGCGAGGTCCGTACGCGGCGTCGGCTGGTGCAGCATGGTGACGCTGCCGCCGGCCAGCCAGGTGGCGCGCACGACGCGGGCGACGTCCACCGGCTCGCCGGCGAGGATCGCGACCGCCTGCCGGTGCGAGAGTCCACTCTCGACCAGCTCGGCCGCGGTGCGCAGCGCGGCGGTGTGCAGCTGCCCCCAGGTGCGCCGCGACGGTGCCGCGGGTGCCCCGGTGACCATGCCGCGCTCCGATCGCGCGGCGGCGTCGACCATTGCCTCGACGAAACGGCTCACGTCAGTCCAGTCACGATCATGACGACAGCCTAGGCAGTAACATGCCGGAAACCAAGGGTGGATGATCTCCCCGGAAGGTGGCAGTCGTGGGTGACCGCGAGACGCAGCAATGGTTGGATGTCGTTCGCGCCGAGGTGGCGGCGGTACTCGGCCGCGCACCCGAAGACGTGCCCCCGGACGGCGCGTTCGCCGAGCTCGGCTTCGACTCGCTGAGTGCGCTGGAACTCGCCGAGCGGCTCGCCGACGCGAGCGGCCTCGACCTGGCGGGCACGCTGGCCTTCGACTATCCCAATCCGGCCACTTTGGCCGGATACCTGGCCGCGCGAACCAACCCGCCTGTCACCGGCGCGACACGGCCGGACCCGGCCGCCGCCGAATCCGACCCGTCGGCCGACCCGATCGCGATCGTGGCGATGGCGTGCCGCTTTCCCGGAAATGCGTCCACTCCGGACGAATTCTGGGCGAACCTCATCGAGGGGCACGACGGGATCGGTGCGTTCCCGATCGACCGTGGCTGGGATCCAGACGTTTTCCACCCGGACCCGGAACATCCCGGCACCACCTACGCCCGGCACGGTGGCTTCCTCTACGGCGCCGGTGACTTCGATGCCGGATTCTTCGGACTCTCCCCACGCGAGGCACTGGCCGCCGATCCGCAACAGCGGCTGATGCTGGAGACCACCTGGGAGGCGCTGGAACGGGCCGGGATCGACCCGCACCGGCTGCGCGGCAGCCGCACCGGCGTCTTCACCGGCGTCATCGGTGCCGACTACGCCCCCCGCCTCGGCGGCATCCCGTCCGACGTCGCCGGCTTCCTGCTGACCGGCAACGCGTCGAGCGTCGTCTCCGGCCGGGTGTCGTACACGCTGGGCCTGGAGGGCCCCTCGCTGTCGATCGACACCGCCTGCTCGTCGTCGCTGGTCGCGCTCCACCTGGCCGCCCGCGCACTGCGCGCCGGCGAGTGCTCGCTCGCCCTGGCCGGCGGGGTGACCGTGATCGGAACGCCGCTGGTCTTCACCGAGTTCAGCCGCCAACGCGGCCTCGCCCCGGACGGCCGGTGCAAGCCGTTCGCGGCGGCGGCCGACGGGACCGGCTGGGCCGAGGGGGCCGGCGTACTCGTCCTGGAACGGCTCTCCGACGCCCGCCGCAACGGCCGGCCGGTGCTGGCCGTCCTGCGTGGCAGCGCGGTCAACTCCGACGGGGCGTCGAACGGACTCACCGCCCCGAACGGGCCGTCCCAGCAGCGCCTGATCGCCGACGCGCTCGCCGACGCCGGCCTGCGACCGGCCGATGTGGATGTCGTCGAGGCACACGGCACCGGAACCCGGCTCGGCGACCCGATCGAGGCCCGGGCCCTGCTCGACGCGTACGGCCCGGACCGGCAACGACCGCTCTGGCTCGGCTCGGTCAAGTCGAACATCGGACACACCCAGGCGGCGGCCGGCATCGCCGGAGTCATCAAGATGACGCTCGCGTTGCGACACGATCAGCTGCCCCGCACCCTGCACGTCGACGAGCCGACCCCGTTCGTCGACTGGTCCGCCGGCCCGCTGCGGCTGCTCACCGACGCCCAGCCCTGGCCGGCCGGGGCCGTACCGCGCCGCGCCGCCGTGTCGTCGTTCGGGATCAGCGGCACCAACGCGCACGTCATCATCGAGGAGGCACCGCCGGCCCCCTCCCCCGCCCCGGCGCGGCCCGGCCCGGCGCCGCTGGTGCTCTCCGCGCGCACCGGGGCCGCGCTGCGCGAGCAGGCCCGCCAGCTCGAAAGCCACCTGCGTCGCCGGCCGGAGCAGCCGCTGCCCGAGGTGGCCGTGGCGACCGCCGCGCGCACCGCGTTCGCGCACCGGGCCGTCGTGCTCGATCCCGCCGGCCTCGCCGACCTGGCGGCCGGCCGGCCGCACCCGGCGGTGGTGACCGGCACCGTCGCCGAGGGCAAGCTCGCCGTCGTCTTCCCCGGCCAGGGCGCGCAGCGACAGGGCATGGGCCGCGAACTCGCCGCCGCCGACCCGGAATTCGCCGCCGACCTCGCCGAGGTCTACGCCGCCTTCGACCCGTACCTCGACCGTCCGCTGCGGACCGTCATCGACGACGAGCCGGACCTGCTCGACCAGACCGGCTACACCCAGCCCGCGCTGTTCGCCGTCGAGGTCGCCCTCTACCGCCGCCTGCGGCGCGCCGGGGTACGCCCCGACTACCTGCTCGGCCACTCCATCGGCGAATTGACCGCCGCCCACGTCGCCGGCGTACTCTCCCTCGCCGACGCCGCCCGCCTCGTCGCCGGCCGGGCCCGGCTGATGCAGGCCCTGCCGGCCGGTGGCGCGATGGCCGCCCTGCAGGCCGCCCCGCACGAGGTCGAGGCGCTGCTCGACCCGGCCGGGCAGGCCGGCGTCGCCGCGGTCAACGGGCCGACCGCCGTCGTCGTCGCCGGGCCGGCGGCCGAGGTGGACCGGCTCGTCGACGCCTTCGCCGGGCAGGGCCGCAAGACCACCCGGCTACGGGTCAGCCACGCGTTCCACTCGCCACTGATGGAGCCGATGCTCGCCGAGTACGGCGACCTGGCCGAAGGCGTCGCACACGCCGCGCCGCAGCTGCCCGTCGTCGGCAACGAGACCGGCGAACCGGTCGAGGAGTTCACCGCCGCGCACTGGACCAGGCACGTCCGGCAGCCGGTCCGCTTCGCGCAGAGCGTGCGCTGGCTCGCCGCCCAGGGCGTGACCCGGTTCCTGGAGGTCGGCCCCGGCGGCACGCTGTCTGCCATGGTGCTGGACTCGGTCGGCGACGCCCCGGACGCCACGACCGGACCGGTCGCCGTACCGCTGCTGCGGACCGGGCGCGCCGAACCGGAATCGTTCACGCAGGCGCTGGCCCGCCTGTTCACCCTCGGCGTCGCCGTCGACTGGGCCACCGTCGTCGGCCCGGGACCGCGCGCCGAGCTGCCCACCTATCCGTTCCAGCGCCGACGGTACTGGCTCACCCCACCGACCCGGCCGATGCTCGACGAGCCCGTCGAGCTGCCGGCCGCCGCCGGCCGCCCCGGGCTGCTGTTCGCCGGGGAGCTGTCGTTGGCCGCCCAGCCGTGGCTCGCCGACCACCGGATCCGCGGCACCGTCGTCGTACCCGGTGCCCTGCTCGCCGAGTTGGCGGCCGCCGCCGGTGACCGGGCCGGCTGCCCCGAGGTCGCCGAGCTGCTGCTGCACGCGCCGCTGACGCTGCCCGACGCCGGCACGGTGCAGACCCGGGTCGTCGTCGGCGAGCCGGGCGCCGACGGCGCACGGCCGCTGGCCGTACACGCCCGCCCGGCCGACGGCACCTGGACCCGGTACGCCACCGGCACCGTCGCCCCGATCCGGGACAGTGACGCCACCCGGCTGCGGATCTGGCCGCCGCCGGGGGCCGCCGAGTTGTCCACCACCGACTGCTACGCCGGCCTGCGCGCCGCCGGCTACGACTACGGGCCCGTCTTCCAGGGCCTGGGCCGTGCCTGGCAGCGCGGTGTCGAGACGTTCGCCGACGTCGCGCTACCGCCGGAGGCGGCCGGGACGGCGGACCGTTTCCTGCTGCACCCGGCCCTGCTCGACGCGGCACTGCACGCCCTCGGGCTGCGTGCCGACGCCGGTGACCAGCTGGCGCTGCCGTTCTCCTGGACCGGGCTGCAGGTGCACGCCCGGGGCACCGCCGCCGTTCGGGCCCGGCTGACCCGCACCGCGGACGGGATCGAGGTCATGCTCGCCGACCCGACCGGCGCGCCGGTCGCCTCGATCCGCCAGCTCGCCCTGCGGCCCGTCGACCCCGACCAGCTGGCCGCCCGGCCGTCGGACGGCACCCACGAGCTGTGCTGGGTGCCGGCCGGCGCCGGGATACCGGCCGGCGACGACGCCGCGATCAGCTGGCTCGATGACCTGTCGGCGGACGCCGCGGTGCCCGATGTGGTCTTCGCCGCCCTGCCCCCGGGCGGCGACGAGCCGGCCGGCGCGGTCACCGCCGCGCTCGAGCTGGCGCAGCGCTGGCTGACCGATCAACGGTTCGCCGCCGCCAGGCTGGCCGTGGTGACCCGGGGCGCGACCGGCGATTCGCCCGTCGACCTCGGCCACGCCGCGGCGTGCGGGCTGCTCCGCACGGTGCAGTCGGAGTATCCGGGTCGGCTGACGCTGATCGACGTGACCGGCGACGCGCCCGCCCCGCCGGCGGCGCTCGCCGCGGCCGCCGGCGGCGACGAGCCGCAGGTCGCGCTCGCCGACGGCGACGTGCTGGTGCCGCGCCTACGCGACGGCGACGCCGCTGCCACCCCGGCCGCGTCCTGGAACCCGGACGGCACGGTGCTGATCACCGGCGGCACCGGCGCCCTCGGCCGGCTCGTCGCCCGGCACCTGCTGGAACGCGGGCGGGCCCGACACCTCCTCCTGACGTCCCGACGCGGCCCCGACGCCCCGGGCGCCGCCGACCTCGCCGCCGAACTGGACGCGCTGGGCGCCGCCTCGGTCCGCGTCGTCGCCTGCGACACCGCCGATCCGGCGGCGGTCGCCGCACTGCTCGCCGGCGTCGCGAAGGAGCACCCGCTCACCGCCGTACTGCATTTGGCCGGCGTACTCGACGACGGCGTCGTGGCCGCGCAGACGCCGGAGCGGATCGCGGCGGTGCTGCGGCCGAAGGCCACCGGCGCGTGGCACCTGCACGAGCAGACCCGAGACATCGACCTCGCCGCGTTCGTGCTCTTCTCCTCCGCCGCCGGCCTGTTCGGCTCGCCGGGTCAGGCCGGGTACGCGGCGGCCAACGCCTATCTCGACGCGCTGGCCGCCCGGCGGCGTGCGCAGGGCCTGCCGGCGCAGTCGCTGGCCTGGGGCCTGTGGGAACTGCCGGACGGGATGGCCGACCAGGTCGGCGCGGCCGGGCTGGGCCGGATGCGCCGCGCCGGGCTCGCGCCGCTGTCCACGGAGGCCGGCCTGGCCCTGCTGGACCGGGCGCTGGCGGCGAACGCGCCGCTGCCGGTCCTCGCCGACCTGGATCTGACCCTGCTGCGCGGGCAGGACCGCCGGCTGCTGCCACGCCTGCTGCACGAGCTGCTGCCGGTGGAGCCCGCCGGCGGAGCCCGGCTCCCGGCGCAGCCGGGCGCGGTGGCCGGCGTCGGCGTCGGTGCCGGCGGTGGCGCGGCCCGGTCGGACGGGCCGGACCTGGCCCGTACCCTGCCCGGGCTCGATCCCGCCGAGCAGGACCGGGTGCTGCGTGAGCTGGTGCTCACCGAGGTCGCGGTGGTGCTGGGCCACCGGTCGAGCGCCGACCTCGATCCGGCGCGGAGCCTGCCCGAGCTCGGCTTCGACTCGCTGACGGCGGTCGAGCTGCGCAACCGGCTGGCCGCCGTGACCGGCCTCACCCTGCCGGCGACCCTGGTCTTCGACCACCCCGGCGTCCACGAACTGGTCGCCTACCTGCGCGGCGAACTGGTGCCGGAGCGGGCCGCGTCCGCGCTCGGGGTGCTCGAGGACCTGGACCGGCTGGAGTCCGACCTGTCCCACCTGGCGATGGACGGGGTGTCCCGCAAGCGGGTGGCCGACGCTCTCGGCCGGCTCATGTCCCTCGTGGACGCCAGCGGTGACAAGATCGATGCGTCGAAGGACGACTTCTACGACCTGATCGACTGACCACGGCCGGCGCCGGGGCGGCCAGCGGGCCGCACCGGCGCCGGCCGGCTCGGAAACCTATACGGCGACCGGGGCCGCCTCGACCGCGTCGATCTCGATGTCCGCGCCGAACAGGCCACGCAGGATGTCACCGACCGCGTCCCGCAGCGCCGCGCAGGCCACCGGGTCGATCAGGCTGGCCAACGACGCGATGCCGAGATCGAACCGGCTGGCGAACTCCACCCGGACCACGTCGTCCTCCTCGACCACCAGCCAGGAGCCGGTGAAGACCGAGAAGTCGCCCTTGGTCTGCGCGAAGTCGATCCGCCGCGCCACCGGGTCGATGTCGTCGCGCTCGGTCCAGACCAGGATGCCCTTGCGGAAGTTGACCTCCCACGCCGACTCGACCTGGGTCGGGGAGAGTGTGGTGACCGCGACCGTCCGCACGGCATCGGTGAACTCCGGGTACGCGCCGAAATCGGCGAGCCGGTCGAACGTCCGTTGGGCGTCGGCGCCGGGTAGCAGCGCGTGCACGACGACCGAGCACTCCATCGTGGCTCCTCAGCTCGAGTAAATGATCATTTTTGCAGGCCGCGGATCAGCTCGCGGATCGAGCATCGCCAGGCCTCCTCGACCTGGGCGGGCGTCAACGCCGCCGGACCGCCGGGCAGCGCGCCGAAGGACGTCGGCAACAGCTCCGGGATGATGACCAGCCCGCAGACCGCCACCACCGAGTCCAACCGGGCCAGGTCCTCCGCCGGCAACACGTCCGCGAACGCGGGCCGGACCAGCCGGTCCACGATCGACGGATCGGCGACCCGGGCGGCCGGGACGTCCAGCCCGCACTCCCGGCCGGTCTCGGTGACCAGTTCGAGGTAGCGCTCGACCGGCACCCCGGCGGGACCGGCCGTCAACCAGAACTCGCCGGCGCGCAGGTCCGCGTCGAGCACCGCGCGGATGCCCTTGGCGACCAGATCCTGCGGAACCAGATCGAAATACGTACCCGGGTGCGCCGGGATGAACGGCAGCCGCCCCGTCAGCAGGTATTCCGCCAGCGTGTGCACCGCCTGGTTCTGCCGGATCACCCCCGTCACCGAATCGCCGATGACGATCGCCGGCCGGACGATGACGTGGTCGAGGCCGCTGTCGCGGACCATCACCTCGCCGAGGTATTTCGAGGCCACGTACTCGTCGGTCCGTGCCGACGCCTTCTCGGTGCCCCGGCGCTCGCCGCCGCCGGCCTTTCCGTGCCGGGCCACGTAGGCCGTGCTCACCTGCATCACCAGGGCGTCCGCCTCGGCGGCGAACTCGATCACCCGGCCCAGGCCCTCGATGTTGAGCCGGTCGACCTCCGCCTGGTCGGCGGAGAAGTTCACGATCGCCGCCGAGTTGATCACGACGTCGACCTCGGCGCAGAGTTCCCGGTAGGCACGCCGGTCCAGCCCGAGCGACGGGGCGTGCAGGTCGAGCCGGACCGCCCGGCCCGAACCGGTCGGCAGCCGCCGGAACACCCCGGCGATCACGTCGTAGTCGGCCAACTCGGGCAGCACCGCGGTCCCGACGACCCCGCTCGCGCCGGTGACCAGCACCGTACGGCCGGTCATCCGGCGACGCCCGGGGCCGGGAAACGCGTGGACAGCGCGACACAGGCACGGTCGAAGGAGGCGGTCAGCCGCGCCTCGTCGGCCGCGGTCATCGTCGCCGGCGGGGTCAGCCGCAGCACCGGGTGGGCGTTCATCGAATGGTTGACCACCACGTCGTTGTCGAGCAGATCCATCAGGAACTCGGCGGCATGCTGTCCGTTGTGGAACTCCACGCCGATCAACAGCCCGGCGCCGCGCACCTCGGCGACCAGGTGCCCGATCACCCGTACCGAGCCGGTCAGCGCCGCGAGCAACCGACCGCCCAGCCCCGCGGCCCGGTCGACCAGTCCCTCGTCGCGAATCACCTCGACGGTCGCCCGGACCGCCGCCATCGCCAACGGGTTGGCGGAGAACGTCGACGTGTGCAGATAAGGGTCCTTGTCGAACGGGGCGAACACCTCCGCCGTCGCCAGCGTCGCCGCGACCGGCACCAGCGCGCCGCTGAGCGCCTTGCCGACCAGGAGCAGATCCGGCCGTACGCCGTCGCGGTCCGCGCCCCACCAGGTGCCGAGCCGCCCCAGCCCGGTCATCACCTCGTCCAGGACCAGTAGGGCGCCGCGCTCGCGGCAGAGCGCCGCAACCGCGCCGAGATAGCCCGGCTCGGGAATGATCACCCCGCCCTCGCTCTGCACCGGCTCCACGACCACACAGGTCTCGCCGTCGACGACCTCGGCCAGGCCGGCCAGGTCGCCGAACCGGACGTGTCCGACCTCCGGCAGCAGCGGGCGGAACGGATCCTGGTAGAGCGCACGGGCGGTCAGCGACAGCGCCCCGGTCGTCTTGCCGTGGTAGCCGCTGTGCATGGAGACGAGCCGGTGCCGCCCGTTCGCCCGGGCAATCTTGATGGCGGTCTCCACCGCCTCGGCACCCGAGTTGGAGAAGTGCACCTTGGACAACCCGGGCGGCGCCACCGAGGTCAGTGCCTCGGCCGCCCGGGCCGCCGGCTCGTTCAGCAGCACCCGGGTGGACAGTGCCTGCCGCTCCAGTTGGTCGCGCACGGCGGCCAGCACCCGCGGGTGGCCGGCGCCGACGAAGAAGACTCCGTAGCCGCCACAGTTCAGCAGGTCACGGCCGTCCTCAGTGTGCACGACGGAGCCGGTGGCACCGACCTCCAGCGGCGTGTTGAGCATCGCGGCCACACGGCCCTGCCCGTCGCCGAGGTGCCGGCGGTAGAGTTCGAGGACATCGGGGGACACGGCGGAAGTCTGCCCGAACGATCTTCAGCCGGCAAGGTCACAGCCCGAAAGAAGCCTGGTGCACGGCCGTCCGGGCCGACGATTGCCGGTCCGGCGCGGGCGATCTATGGTTTCCGGCGTGGATGCATACGGCGAGATCAAGTACGAGGTCGCGGACCGGATTGCGACGATTTCGCTGAATCGGCCCGATACCCGTAACGGCTACACCGTACGGATGGCCGACGAACTGGCGCACGCCTTCGACCGGGCGGACCACGACGACGACGTACGCGTGGTCGTCTTCACCGGCGCCGGCGAACACTTCTGCGCCGGCCTCGACCTGTCCATATCGGAGTTCGACACGCCGGCCGACGGCGAAGCCGGCGACTGGGACGAGCCCGCCGGCCGCTGCTCGATGCGCATCTACGCGATGAACAAGCCGGTCATCGCCGCCATCCGGGGCGCGGCCGTCGGCGCCGGCGCGACCATCGTCCTGCCCGCCGACTACCGGCTCGCCGCCACCGACGCCCGATTCGGGTACGTCTTCAGCCGACGCGGCATCTATGCGGAAGGCGCCTCCGCCTGGTTCCTGCCCCGGCTGGTCGGGATGGGCCGCGCCCTCGACTGGATGATCAGCGGGCGGGCCTTCGACGCCGCCGAGGCGCTCGACGCCGGCCTCGTCCACAGTGTCCACGAGCCGGAGCAGTTGCTGGACAAGGCATACCAGCTCGCCCGCACCATCATCGCCACGACCGCACCGGTCTCCGTCGCCGTCATCCGGCAACTGCTCTACCGGATGAGCGCCCTGGACTCGCCGTACCCGGTGCAGCGCCTGGACTCCCGGCTCGCCGCCGACAGCCTCGACAGCGCGGACGCCCGCGAGGGCTTCGACTCCTTCCGGCAACGCCGGGAGCCCGCCTTCCCGGGCCGGGTCAGCACCGACCTGCCCGGCTACCTGCCCTGGGAAAACGTGCCGAGGGCTCGCCGTGACAGCGAATGACGCCTACCGTGGCGGGATGATCGACGAACTCGCGGAGCGGATCACCGTCGCGGTGCCGGCCGAAACCGCCTATGCCGCCGTCGCCGACCTGCGGCGGATGACCCGGTGGAGCCCGGAGTGCTTCGCGATCTGGGTGACCGCCCGCGACGGCGGCCGTCCCAGCCGCTTCGTCGGCTGGAACCGGCGCGGCCCGTTCCTCTGGTTCACCACCGGACGGATCGTCGTCGCGGAGCCCGGCCGCGAGTTCGCCTTCGACGTCACCGCCTTCGGCCAGCCGGTCGCGCGCTGGGGTTACCGATTCGCCCCGGCCGACGGAGGGACCGAGGTGACCGAATACTGGCACGACCGGCGCAACCGGGCGGCCATGGTGCTCGGCCGCATCTTCACCGGCAAGGTGGCGACGGTCCGGCCGGCGGCCAACCGGGAAGGCATGCGGCAGACGCTCACCCGGCTCAAGGACGACGTCGAGCGCCACTGACCGACGTCACTCAGGTTCGGTCGTCGTGACCCGGAGCGGGACGAAGGTGTCCCCACTGCGGGTCGTAGCAAACCAGCCCGTGGTCTGCGGCCATCCGTGCAGCCGCGGAGGAGACCTCCTCGGACCGGCCGAACGGGATCGTGAAGTAGACCATCGGGCCGGATGCCTCGTCGATGAGGCCGTTCGACAGGGGGTGGAGCTGGCGGTCGTGGCCGTACAGGTCGGGCCATCGGGCCGCCACGGCGTCGACGTAGGCACGGATGCGAGGCGTGGGCAACTGCTCCTCGCTCTCGAAATACCGCTGATACAGGGCGTCGTACGCCTCGCCGGCCGCTTCGTCGTCGGCGGGTGCGGCCCCCTCCCACACCGCCAGGTCATAACTCATGCGGGGAAGTGTGCCAGTGCCGGCGGATGTCCTCCGCGGACGCTGGAGCCGCCGAACGGGTCGGTACAAGGACTGCAACCAGACCTTTTCGGAGCTGCCGTCATCCGTTCAGGCAGCTGATTCCTTGATTCGGATGTCTCGACCATTTCCGCTCCGGCGACTCCGACGGTTGACCCGGACCTACGGGTATGGGTTTAGCGTCGAGCCGTGCGAGTCGGAGAGTTGGCGCGCCGGGCGGGAGTGACGTTGCGCGCGCTGCGCTACTACGAGAAGGCCGGGTTGGTGATGCCGACCCGGCTGCCCAACGGCTACCGCGAGTACGACCCGGTGGCGGTCCGTCAGGTCGAGCGGATCAGGGAGCTGACGAGCCTGGGGCTGTCGGTGGCGCAAACCCGTCCGTTCGTCGAGTGCCTGGCCGAGGGGCACGATTCGGGTGACGAATGTCCTTCGTCGCTGGCCGCCTACCGTCGGGCGATAGCTGACCTGGACGAGCGGATGGCACGGTTGGCGCGGTGCCGCGACGGGTTGGCACGGCACCTGGAGGCCGCGGCCGGTCGTGCTGTGCCGTCCGCCGCCACCCGTTCTCGCCAAGGGGCGGCGGGTTCGGTCCGCCGCCGGTCACCTTCCGGTGATGGTTCTCGGATCAGCCGCCTGGTTGGCTCACGGATGCCCGCGGTGCGACTGCCGGCAACCGACGGGTCGTCCGTCGATCTGCGGACCCTGGGCCCGGGCCGCACCGTGTTCTACGTCTATCCGCTCACGGGACGGCCCGGCGTGGATCTGCCGGAGGGTTGGGAGTCGATTCCCGGAGCGCAGGGCTGCACCGCCGAGGCGTGTGGTTTCCGCGACCATCACGACGAGCTGCGTGAGGCCGGAGCCGCCCGGGTGTTCGGATTGTCGACGCAAGCCGAGGACTATCAGCGTGAGCTGGTCGGACGTCTGCGACTACCCTTCGCGATGCTCGCCGACCCGGGCCTTGACATGTGTGTCGGACTTGGTCTGCCGACCTTCGACGCAGGAGGTACGACGATGTACGAGCGGCTGACCATGATCGTGTACGACGGCGTGGTCGAGCACGTCTTCTACCCGGTCTCATCACCTGATCGGCACGCTCGTCAGGTGCTCGACTGGCTGCGGGACGGCCGGAGCCGGGGCCGATGACCACGGTCGCCTGGATCGGACTGGGCAGGATGGGCACCCGGATGGCACGACGGGTCGCGGCCGCCGGGCATTCGTTGACCGTGTGGAACCGTACCCCTGGCCGCGCCGGGGCTTTGGCCGCCGTCGGCGCCCGCGTCGCGCCGACGCCGGCGGCGGCAGTCCGCGACGCGGAGGTGGTCTTCCTCATGCTGGCCGACCCGACCGCCCTGGCCGGGGTGGTCGAAGGACCGGCCGGGGTCGCGGCCGGTCTCGGCAAGGCAACGACGGTCATCGACATGTCGACGGTGGGTCCGGCGGCGGTCGGCCGGCTGGCACATGTCCTGCCCTGCTCGACCACGCTGCTGGACGCCCCGGTTCTCGGCAGCCTGGCCGAGGCGGAAGAGGGCACGCTGACGATACTGATCGGGGGACCGGAGCCCGCCGTCGAGTCGATGCGTACGGTGTTGTCGTTGCTTGGCGATCCGATCCATCTGGGGCCGTCGGGCAGCGGCGCCGCGGCGAAGCTCGTCGCCAACTTCGCCCTGCTCGGCACGGTCGGTCTGCTCGGTGAGTCGCTGGCCGTCGCCGACGGCCTGGGCCTGCCCCGCGAGGTGACGTGGCGGCTCCTCGCGTACACGTCGCTGGCCGCCCAGGCGGCGCGGCGCCGCACAGCACTGGAAGCTGACGACTTCCCGCCGCGGTTCCCACTCTCGCTGGCCCGTAAAGACGCCGATCTGGTCGTCGCCGGAGGCGTCGACGCGCGCCTTGCCCGTGCCACGCTGAGCTGGCTGACCGATGCCGAGTCCGCCGGTCTCGGCGACCTCGATTACACCGCGCTCCTGGGGCACATCCTGCGTTCGCCTGCCGGGAACCACCCCGGCCCGGACCGCGCGATCCCGGCTGCCGACGCGCCGCACCACAGGTGGGACAGCGGATGCGACGGGTGGCGGCTGGTCGATCCCGCGGGTCTGTCGGTGATCGAGGAAAGCCTGCCACCCGGCACCGTCGAGAACAGACCGGCGGCGGACCGCTCCCGCCGGTTCATCTACGTCCTCGACGGCGGAGCGGCCATGCGTACCGCCGACGGCGAGGTCGCTCTCCGGGCCGGATCCGGCGTCCACGTTCCGCCCGACACCCCGCACCAGATAGCGAACCCGGGCCGCCGGGATCTGCGTCTGCTGGTCATCAGCACAACCAGCACCTGCCCGATGTACGGATCATCGCTGACAGCCTGGCCGACGTCGTAGCAAGCCAACGAGTGAACCTTGCGGTGACGCGCGGGTGGACGCCTATCGCCTTGGCTGCGGATCGGCTTTTCCTGCCCTGCTCCGCAGGGATTCCGTTTCCTCTCCGGCCGGAAGGCCGAAGTATCCACGGAAGGAATCTGATGACGGCCATTCGCATCCTGCACCTGTCCGATCCGCACCTCACCGCCAGCGGGTTCGACGAAGATGGCGTAGACGCGGCTCGGGCGCTACGCAGGCTGATGACGACGGTGCGGGAGGTCGAAGACCTCGATCTCATCGTCAGTACCGGGGACATCGCCGATGACGGGTCGGTCGCGGGCTGCGAGCGATTCCGCGACACCGTGGGCGGCTTCGCCCGCCGGCGCGGAGTGCCGCACATATACACGACCGGTAACCACGACCGACGGTCGTCCTTCACGGAGGTGTTCGGCAGCGGCCACCTCACCGCCGACGGCGCCGATGCGGCCGACGCTCGCGGTCCGTCCGGCACCTGCGCCGCCGTCAGCCACCTGGGGGGCCTTCGGATGATCACGCTCGACAGCCTGGTTCCCGGCTCCGGCCACGGCCTTGTCGGCGACGAACAGCTTGCCTGGCTGCGGAACGTTCTCGCGACACCCGCCCCCCGGGGCACGGTGGTGGCTCTGCACCACCCGCCACTCGTCCTGCCCCGTCACCCCCTGGCAAGCCTTCTGCTGCACGACTTCGCCGCGTTCTCGCGGGTCCTGGCCGGCACCGACGTCCGCGCCGTACTGTGCGGACATCTGCATCACGAACGGTACGGCACCGTCGACGCCGTACCGGTGTACGTCGCGCCCGGCATCGTCACCCGAATCGATTTCGACCCGCAGACGACACGACTGATCGGCGTCCTGGGAGCCGCCGCGGCCGTCGTCGAGCTGCGCGAAGACCTGGCGCCGGTCACCTACACCGTGACAGCACGCGATTCTCGAGCCGGAGAGGTGGTCTACCGTGTCGGTCCCGCACCGAACTGAACCGTCCGTCACCGACGTCCATGAGGCGGCGGCGGCACTCGCGCCGCATCTGGCGCCCACCCCCGTCGTGGCCTGTGCCGAGGTGGACGCGTGGGCCGGAGCCCCCGTCCGTGCCAAAGCAGAAGTGCTGCAGCCCACCGGCAGCTTCAAGGTGCGCGGGGCGCTGAACCGGATCCGTACGCTGAGCACGACCGACCGCGACCGGGGACTGATCACCGTGAGCGCCGGCAACGCGGCGCTGGGCGCGGCCCATGCGGCACGCCTCTACGGAGCTGGCCTGACCGTCGTCATGGCGCAGAACGCGGTGCGCGAGAAGGTCGAGGCGGTGGCATCGCTCGGGGCAACGGTCATCACCGCCGGCGTTGCCGACGCCGCCGCGGCGTTCGCGCGAGCCGCGCGACTGCGGGCCCAGAACGATCTGACCTTCCTGCACCCGTTCGACGACCCCATGGTCATCGCCGGCGCCGCCACCGCCACCCTGGAATTCCTCGACGAGTGTCCGGACCTCACCCGCCTGTACGTGCCGTGCTCGGGCGGGGGGCTGCTCGCCGGCGCCGTTTTGGCGATGCGGGCCGCCGCCGTCGACATCGAGCTGATCGCCGTGCAACCCGACGGCTCGGCCAGCCTGGCCACCTCGCTCGCCGCCGGCGAACCCCGTCCGCGCAGCGGCATCGACACGATCGTCGACGCGCTCACCGCTCCCGCGCCCGGCTTCCTCAACCTGCGCCTGATCGCGTCCGCCGACGTCCGGGTCGTCACCGTTCCCGATGGGGCCACTCTGGCCGCGATGGCTGTGGTGATACGGCATACGCGGCTGATCGTCGAACCAGCCGGTGCGATCGCCGTCGCCGCTGTGAAGGCCGACGTCGACGGTGGGCGTCCGCCGAGCGGCCCGGTCGGCGTACTGCTGTCGGGCGGCAACGCGTCGGGCCCGCTGCTGGCCACCCTGACCTGATCGCCTTCGGCGAGTTGGGTGAGGTGTGACGTAACGCCGGTACCGAGGGGCAGTCAGTCCTCGACATCGAAGTCCGCTTCCGGCCGCAGGGCCTGAACGAAGCTCATGAAGTCCGGCGCCAGCACGGTGATCCGGTAGTCGACTTCCTGGTCGACGTGGACCACGCGCGGCTCGCCGCCGGGACCGCAGTCGCGGTAGTCGAACGCGACCATGTCATGCCCCGCAGAGGGGCAGTCAGCGAAGTACACCCCGATGGCGGGATAACCCCACTCGGCGATCCAGAAGTGGCTACCAGCGCTACCCGCCAGCGAATATCGCTTCTCCCGCCCAATTCCCATGATCCCGGATACGGCGACATGGTCCTCGGCCCAGGTGGTCCTGTTCGGCGCCGGGCAGCAGGTGTTGCGGGGCATCCCGCCGTTGTGCACCTGCATGAGGGCCACGTACAGCGCGGGCAACCGGTAACCCAGTTCCACTTCGACGGATGCGATCAATTCGTCAGATGGCGGCCTGTCGACGTAGGCACGCAGCGCGTAGTCGTTGTCGTCCCAGAACGTGTCCAAGTCAAGTTCCGGAAAGCTCCGCTGGATCGGGTCCTCCGCCATGGCCATCCCTTCTCAGCCGGCTGACGAGAAGGTACCGAGCCGGCCCACCCGCATCTGCGGGACCTCCCCCGCGTCGCCGCCGCGCCCGACGCACCGGGCACGCCCCCCTCCGCGGCACGCAGGGCAGCACCGGCACACAGCCGGTGCTGCCCTACCTCACCTCACGTGAGGGACAGCGCTGACGGCGCGGCGCCGTCTTGCCGGGTGGGGTCTTCGACGGCCGACCCGGTGTGGGCGAACCGGGCCGCGCGGCTGACTGTCGTACCCGTGTGTGAGGCTTCGGGGCATGGCGACGTTCATTCTGATCCATGGCGGCGGGGGTAGCGCCTGGGACTGGCATCTTCTGGCGCCTGAGCTGGTCAGCCGCGGCCACGACGTGGTGGTGCCGGAGCTGCCGATCGAGGACAGGTCGGCGGGGTTCGCCGAGTTCTGCGAGACGGTCGTCAACGCGATCGGCGACCGGAGCGACCTTGTGGTCGTCGGACACTCGTACGGTGCGTTCACCGCGCCGCTGATCGCCGACAAGCTGCCCGTGCGGCTGATTGTCCTGCTCACACCGATGGTCCCGGTGCCCGGTGAGAGGCCCGGGGACTGGTGGGGCAACACCGGTTTCCGCGGCGCGGAGGGGCTCAGCGAGGAGCAGCAGTTCTACAACGGTGTGCCGGCCGAGGTCGTCGCGGAGGCTGCGGCGCATGGCCGGGAGCAGGTCAGCGCGGAGTGGAACGAGCCGTGGCCGCTGGACGCCTGGCCGGATGTGCCGACGAAGGTGCTCATTGCCCGCGAGGATCGGTTCTTCCCGGCGGACTTCCAGCGCCGGGTGGCAGCCGACCGGCTCGGCGTCACCCCGGACGAGATCGACGGATGCCACGCGGTGGCACTGAGTCACCCGACGCAACTCGCCGACCGGCTGACCGCCTACCTGCCGCACTGACGGCGGCAGGAGCCCGGCCCACCGCAACCGACACCTCTGCGTCCCGGTGCCGCATTGCGGCTGGATCCGGCGCCCTTGCCAGCCATCCACCGCCGTCGTGCTACTCGTCCCGCATCCACGCCACCAACGCCGTCAACGTCGCCGGAGCACTGTTGCGGCTGCCGTTCCATTCGAATTTCAAGACCACCGACGACGCCTCGCCCAACGGCAACGACGGTTTCGTCCGGCAGGCGGTGCCCGGTCCCGGCCGGTTCGGCAACGCGATGACCTTCGACGGCGTCGAGGACCGGGTCCACATCCCGTACAGCAACGCGACGAACCTCGGATCGTCCCCGTTCACCATCAGCACGTGGTTCAAATACTCCGGCGGCACCGCCAGGCAGACCCTGCTGTGGGGCTACGGCGTCAACGAGGCAATCAGCCAGTTGTGGATCCGCGCCGACCCCGCCGACAACAGCATCACCACCTCGGCCAGAACCCCCAACGGCGTGGTCCGGATCAACACCGACAACGCGTACGCCGACAACGCCTGGCACTTCCTCGCCCTGCGCCGCACCGACAGTCAACTGATCCTGTCCATCGACGGGCAGGACGTCGGCACCGCGCCAGCTCCGACGGGATCGCTCACCGCCGGCTACCCGGACGGCGTTCGAGGCATCCACCTCGGCGAAAAGCTCGACGGCACCGACCCGCTCACCGGCACCCTCGACGAGTTGCGCATATACACACCCGGGCGCTGTCGGCCGCCGAACTCGACGCGATGCGCGTCAACAACACCACACCTACCAACGGACTGGCCCTGCACCTCCCGCTGGACGACACCAACCAGCCGACACCCTGATCCGGGGCCGTATCGCCCGCGACGGCCAGCGCGGTTCGAGTGGACGCGGTCGTCCCTCCACCGGACTTCCGGAGGTACGACCGTCGTTCACCCCGTAGGGCCCACGGGCGTGCCGTCCGGTTCGTCGATGACACACCGGAACCCCAGGTGGCCGCTGGCACTGTCCGGGGTGTTGTGGGTGCGGGCGGCCACCCGGTACCGGTTGCAGTAGGAGGCGTGGCACAGGTACGAGCCGCCCCGCATCACCCTGCTGTCACCGGTGGACGGCCCCCGGGGGTCGACCCGGGTGGCCTCCGACGGTGCCGCGTGCCAGTCGGCGCTGAACCGGTCCGCACACCACTCCCACACGTTGCCGGACATGTTGTAAAGGCCGAAGGCGTTGGGCCGATAGGCGTCCACCGGCGCCGTCCCCCGGTATCCGTCCGCGCCGGTGTCTTCGGTGGGGAACCGCCCCTGCCAGGTGTTGCACCGATGCTGCCCGCGCGGGGTGAACTCGTCGCCCCAGGGATACCGCTTGCGGTCCAGGCCACCGCGGGCCGCCTTTTCCCACTCCGCCTCCGTCGGCAGCCGCTTGCCCGCCCAGGTGGCGTACGCGGACGCGTCGGCCCACGACACGTGCACGACCGGGTGGTTGCTGCGTTCGCCCACGTGCGTGCCCGGCCCTCCGGGTGCCGCCAATCGGCGCCCCGCACCCCCAGCCACCACGGCGCGCCCGGTACCTGGGCGTCCATCACCGCATCTCGTGCCCGCTCGCCCACGAACTGGTAGAACACGAACGACCAGCCGAACCGCTCGGCCTCCGTCACATAACCCGTGGCCTTCACGAACGCGGCGAAGGCGGCGTTGGTCACCGCCTTCGGATCGATGCGGAAGGCGGACACGGACACCTCTCGCACCGGTCCTTCCCCGTCCTCGCCGAACGAGTCCCGGTCGTCGCCGCCCATCCAGAACGACCCGGCCGGTATCGCGATCATGCCCCTGGCCACCTGGGCCGGATCCCGCCGTGGGATGTCGAAGTCGACGGTGGCCAGCGTCGGCTGTCCGGGTTCTCTGGGGGGACCGCAGCACAGACTCAATGCCGCCGGCCTCCTCTCTGGTGCCGGAGTGGTCCGGGCAACGTGGTTCGGCGGACCTGCTGTCCATTGTCGGAACGTTTCCGGGACGAATCAACATGATCATCCTTACGGTCGGCAGCCGCACGGCCGATATGATCTCCACACGGTGCCGGAAGCACGAACACCGGCAACCGAGATCGCCCCAGCGAGAGGCAGGCGTCAACCGGAATGGACAGTCGCCGGCAGGACGTGGCATTCCCGGCCCACCGGACCTCGGTGTGACGGCCATCCGGTTGGACCCGGACGTCCCGGGCATCTGGCGGGGATGCCTGGCCTGGACCCCGGTGGGCGGCGCCTGGCAGCCGTGGCGGCTGCCGCCGGACCGGATACACACCGCGCACGCCCCTGACCTGGTCGCGAGGGCGCGGATGGCGGCTGGCGTCCGGGCAGCCGTCCGCACCGACGCGACCGCGCTGGAGTTGCGGGTCATCGCGCTGGACGACGAGATGGCGCCGGTGGACGTGGTCGTGGACGGAGCGCTGTGGCGACGGGAGCCACTCGCCGCGGGAACGTCGACGATCCGCGTCACCCTGCCACCCGGCACCAAGGTCGTCGAGGTCTGGTTGCCCCAGTACGGCGAGGCCCAGATCGGCCCGCTGGTCCTGCACGGGGCCGCAACCGCCGACGTCACCGGCGGCGGGGACTTCCGCTGGGTCACGTACGGAAGCTCGATCACACAGTGCCGCACGGCCTCCGGTCCGAGCGAGACCTGGCCCGCGCTGGTCGCCCGGCGCCTCGGGTGGGAGCTGACCTGCCTTGGCTTCAGTGGGGAGTGCCACCTCGATCCGGTCGCCGCCCGGGCGATCGCAGCTACCCGCGCGGACCTGATCTCGCTGTGCCTCGGCATCAACGTCTACGGTCGCGGGAGCTTCGGTCCCCGTACCCTCGCCGGCCAGGTGTCCGGATTCATCGAGACGGTCCGCGACGCCCATCCCGGCGTCCCGATCGTCGTGATCTCGCCGATCACCTCGCCGAGCCGCGAGCGGCTGCCCAACGCGGCGACCATGACCCTCGAGGACGTACGCGGCGCTGTCGGCGACGCGGTGGCCGCTCTCCGGCACGGCGGCGAGGCGCGGCTGCACCTCGTCGACGGCCCGAGCGTGCTCGGACCGAAGGACGCCCACCTGCTGCCGGATGGCCTGCACCCGAACGCGGACGGCTACCGCCTCATGGCCGAGCGGCTCGCCCCCCGCCTCGCGCACCACGGTCGCGCTACCGACGTCGGCAGCACCCAACGACTTCGCTGAGCCCCTGGTGGCCGCGGACCGTGCCGGGGCGAGACTTGCGCGGCCGTGTCGCCGTTGCGGACGGTTTCCGCGCCGCGGGTTCGACGGTGGTCGGGGGCGCCCGGCCGCCGACTCGGCACTACTTCTAGGTAACGCCTGCGTTACCTAGAAGTAGGTTGCTGACGTCATCGACCCTCGCTGGTCGATGACGTGGGATCGAGGCATGACTTCACACGCTTCTCAGCCGGCGGCGGGTGCGCTGGCGCCGGTCGTGTACGCGGTCGACCTGTGCAAGACCTTCGGCAGGCAAGGCTCGGCGGTCGCCGCGCTGGATCATGTCTCGGTGGCGTTCGCGGCAGGCCGGTTCACCTCGATCATGGGACCGTCCGGTTCGGTGTCAATGGCCATTGAGATCGCCCCGTAGGCGGCCAGTAGTTGTTCCCGCTGGCGGCCATGGTTTCTCCCCGCTGGCGGCCAGATGAGTTCCCCGCCGCGGGTGGTGCTGGGTCAGTGCAGGGCTTTGACGCCTTGCCCGGCGGTGGCTTGGTTGAAGCGGTAGCTGTCACCCTGGGTCACGACGACGTGGGCGTGGTGCAGGAGCCGGTCGACGGTGGCGGTGGCCAGGGTTTTGGGCATGATTTCGTCGAAGCCGGACGGGTGCAGGTTCGAGCTGACGGCGAGGCTGCGGCGTTCGTAGGCGGCGTCGACGAGGCGGTAGAAGCCTTCGGCGGCGTCCGGTGAGACCGGCAGCAGTCCGATGTCGTCGATGATGATCAGGTCGGTGCGGATCAGCCGGCTCATCGCCCGGGTGACCGAGTCGTCGGGGCGGTGCCGGCGGACCATGACGCCGAGGTCTTCGATGGTGAACCAGGCGACGGTCATGCCGGCCTCGACCGCGGCCTGCCCGAGGGCCTCGCAGAAGTGGCTCTTTCCGGTGCCCGACGGCCCGCAGATCGACAGGTTCTCCTTGCGCTGGACCCATTCCAGGCTGCGTAACGCGTCCTGGGTCGGCCGCGGGATCGAGGACGCCTGTTCGTCCCAGTCGCCGAAGGTTTTGCCGGACGGGAACGCGGCGCGTTTGCGGCGGGTCCGCAGGTTGGCCTGGTCACGGCCGGCGGCTTCCTCGGCGAGCAGGACCCGAACGACCTCGGCCGGGTCCCAGCGTTGCGCTTTCGCGGTCGGGACCAGGTCGGCCATGGCCCGGCGCAGGTGCGGCAGTTTCAGCCGGCGGGTCAGCTCGATCGCTTCGGTCAGGGGGTCACCGGCGGTGCCGGTGACCCGCAGCGGGGTGGTGGTCACTGTTCTCCAGTCGTCGTGCCGAACGTGGACCAGGCAGAAGTGCCTGGTTGCAGGCTGTGGGTCTCGCTTGCGCGGGTCGGGGCGGCGTCGTCGTCGCGCTGGTGGGCGAGCAGACGCAGCAGGTCGTTGTCGGCGAACCGGCCGGCCAGGGCGGCGGTGCCCAGGGCTCGGTCGACGTCGGCCGGGCCGTGCAGTTTGGCGAGGGCGACGGCTTCGGTCATCTTGCGACGGACCCCACGAACCCCTGCCGCGGCGGCTTCGACCAGCCAGGCCGCAGCGCCAGGGCCGAGGGCCAGGAACGCGGCCTCCTCAGCGGTGCGGGCCCGCGGCACCCGCTCGTCGGTGTCGGCCTGGCGGGACCTCGGCGGATAGTGTTCGTCGACGATCGACGGACGCCCGGGCTGGGCCCGCTCATGGCGGGCGACCTCGGTCGGGCCGGTGTCGGTGACGGCGGTGACGATGAGCTCGTCGCCGTGGAAGCGGGCCCAGACCCGGGTGTCGACCAGATGGTGCGGGACCGAGTAGCGCACGCCCTCGACGGAGATGGTGCAGTCCCAGTTCACCCGGCGGGTGGTGCCGAACGCGACCGTGAACGGCGCAGCGGGCAGCGGGTGCAGACGCTGTTGCTCTTCGAGGAGGGCTTCGGCCGGGCGGCGGCGGGTGTCGCGGTGGATCCGGGTGTTGACCTGGTCGGTGAAATCGCGGCAGGCCGCCTCGAGGTCGGCGAACTTTCGGTACTGCTCAAGCAGGTTCGTGCTGGTCGGAACCAGGTCGGCCTTGGCGATCTTCACGGTGTTCTCGGCGCCGCCCTTGGACTGCGGGTCCGCCGGCACGCAGGTGCGGATCGTCGTCCCGTAATGCCGGGCGACCTGCACGATCTCCGGGTTGCGGACCGCGATGTCCGCGATGTGCTCGACCGTGATCGTCTTCTCGTTGTCGGTCAGCACGTAGGCCGGGACCCCGCCGAGCCGGCGCAGGGTCGCGTCCAGACAGGCCACGATCGTCGGCAGCGTCTTGTCCAGCACCGGGATCACGACCCTGAACCGTGACCAGGGCAGCCACGCGCACCACAACGTGGTCCGCCGCCCGCCGATGCGCGGTCCCTCGCCCCAGTCGAACTGCATCCAAAGTCCCGGCTCGGGAATCCAAGGCCGGAACACCCGCCGCTGGCCGGCCTGCCAGGACTTCTTCACCGCGGCGACCGCCCGGCGGGTGGTGCGTTCCCCGCCGGCGAAGCCCATCGCGGTGATCCGCCGGTGCACCACGTCGGCGCGGATCCGGCCACCGGAGCGGGCCACCAGTTCCTCGATCTTGTCCATGAAGTCGTCGATCGGCCGGGACCGCTGCGCACGCTCTTCGGGGCTGCGGCCCTCCGCCCGCAGCTTCACATACCGGGCCACGGTGTGGTGGTCGCACCCGGCCAGCTCGGCCGCCGCACGGTAACTACCCGTGAGGTCGTAGGCCTCCAAGATTTCCACGATCTCCCTGCCGCTCTTCACGCCGCCGACCCTCGCCGACCGGCATCCGATGGTGATCAGCGGGGAGATATCTGGCCGTCCACGGGGAGAACCCTGGCCATCAGCGGGGCGGTAAATGGCCGCCTATGGGGATCATTCACTGGCCGCGGACAGTTCGGGCAAGTCGACGCTGCTGCACTGTCTTGCGGGTCTCGAACGGCCCACCTCCGGATCGGTCGTCGTCGCGGGCACCGATCTGGCACGGATGTCGGATGGACAGCTGACGACGTTACGGCGGGACCGGGTCGGGTTCGTATTCCAGTCGTTCAATCTGATTCCGACCCTGACGGCAGAGGAGAACATCACGCTGAGCGAACGCATCGGTGGGCCTCGGATCGATCGGCAGTGGATGACACATCTGGTGCAGGTACTCGGTATGGGCGACCGTCTCCGGCACCGGCCGAGCGAGCTGTCGGGCGGGCAGCAGCAGCGGGTGGCGATCGCCCGGGCGCTGGCGCATCGTCCTGCGGTCGTGTTCGCTGACGAGCCGACCGGCAACCTGGACTCGCACACCGGTGGCGAGGTGCTGCGTTTCCTGCGACTGGCCGTCGAGCAGTTCGGTCAGACGATTGTGATGGTGACGCATGATCCCGCCGCCGCGGCGTGCTCGCACCGAGTCGTGTTCCTGAGAGACGGCCAGGTGGAGGGCGAGCTGCCTGACCCGTCGACCGAGGATATTCTGGCTCGCCTCGCGCCGAGGGGGTCGGCGGCATGATCGCCTTGGCCTGGCGTAGCTTGGCGGGACGGAAGCTCGCCATCCTCGCGGCACTGCTCGCGGTCGTCGTGGGCTCCTCCCTGGTGACGGCGACCCTGCTCATCGCGGGCTCACAGGAGCAGCAGGGTGCCGCCAGCGTGACCAGCTGGCGGTTCGATGGCGTCGATGCGGTGGTCAAGCCGCCGGCGAGCATCACCCTGGACAGCGGGCTCGCGCTCGATCTGCCGTCCATGCCGCGGCTGACCGGCGAGCAGATCGACGCCATCCGCCATGCGCCCGGCGTGTCATCGGTCGCGCTGGAGTCGCCGTTCCCCGCCTACGTGGTCGCTTCGGACGGCACGGTGACCGGCGACGCCGTCACACGTTCCTGGGGGCATCCGTGGTCAACGGCGCTCGCCGACACCGCGTCGCTCGTCGCCGGCGGAGAGCCGGGCCGGCCGGGCGACGTGGCGGTCGATGAGTCCGTCGCGGCCGTCGCCGGCATCAGCGTGGGCGACACCGTCCGGGTCGCACTCGCTTCCGGCATCGAGGACTTCACGGTGACCGGCGTCGTACGACGGCCCGGGGAACAGTTCGAGCACGCCTTGTTCTTCACCACGGAGACGGCCGCGCAGTTCGGTGGCGCCCCGGTCGCCGCGCTGGTCTCCACCACGGACTCCGGGGCGTTGCAGAACGCCGTCCCCGGCTTCCAGGTGCTCACCGGCGAGGCACGGGCGGGAAGCCTTCAACTCGATCTGCGCCAGGCCGAGCTCGCAGGCGGGTCCAGCCAGTTCCTGATGGTGATCGCGTTCCTGGCGATGACCATCGCCGTGTTCGTCATCTCCAGCACGCTCACCGTCTCGATCGGGCAGCGACGACGCGAGCTGGCGATGCTGTGCATCGTCGGCACCAAGCCACGGTTGATCCGCCGAATGGTCACCTGGGAGGCCGCCGTCATCGGCGGGTTCGGCGGCCTCGTCGGCGCGGGTGTCGGCGTCGCGCTTGCCGAGTTGGCCCGCCGGTTCTTCGTCGCACAGGGGCTGATGGCGCGCGGGGCCGTGGTGTCTGCGGAGCCGCTCGCGGTGCTGGGTGGGGTCGGCGCCGCGGTCCTGGCGGCGCTCGTGGCGGCGTGGCTTCCCGCACGACGCGCTACGCGCATCGCGCCGCTGGAGGCGCTGCGTGAATCCGATGTGCCCGCGAGCGCACCAGGGCGCGGCAGGGTGATCTTCGGGTGGATGCTGTTGGCGACGGCCGCGGTCTGCCTCGCGGTAGCCCTTGCCCTCGGCGGCCCGGTGACGACCTTGGGCGGCGGGGTCGCGCTCATGCTCATCGTGACGGCATTCCCTCTGTTCATCGGCGCTGCGGTCCTCCTGGGACCGATCCTGCTGCGAGGTGTGCTGGCACCACTCGGCGCGCCGTTGCGCCGGTGGTTCGGTGGCTTCATCGCAGAAAGGTCGATCCGCTCCGACCTGCGCCGCGCGGCCGGGGTCTGCGTGCCACTGACTCTGCTGGTCGCCGTCAGCGCGGTGCTGCTGTTCCAGGACAGCGCCAACTACCAGGCGCGGTCCCAGGTCTACGCCGAGCAGGTGACCGCCGAAGTCGTGGTGACCGGCGGAGTTCAGCTCGGTGTACCGTTCAGCGCCGTCGAGGCGCTCGAAGACGTGCCGGGCATCGCGGCGGCATCCGGCAGCATCTCCTCGCATCTGGTGATCGCCGATCCGCCGACGATGCGCTCCAACGGGACCGTGACCGGCGTGGACCCCGCCGGATTCGATCAGGTGCTCGACTACGAGGTCACGGCCGGCAACTGGGCGGACTTCACCGCGCGCAGCATCGCCGTGTCACAGATCGTCGCCGACGACAAGGGCTGGCAGATCGGCGACCCGGTGAGCTTCCGCTACCCGGACGGGACCCCCGGCAGCGCGGTCCTGAGCACGACCTACCACGACCCGATGGGCATCAGCGACATGATCCTGCCCTTGGACACGCTCACCCCGCACGTCCTGGAGCCCTTCGCCTCCGCCGTGTACGTCGCCCTCGAACCGGGCACCGACCAGCGCGCTGCGGTGACCGCCATCAACGATGCGCTGACGGTGGTCGCCCCGGGTGCACGAGCCACCGACCGTGACGAGCATCTGGCTCAGGTGGCGGCGCAAGCCAGCGGCGACAACTGGATCATCCTCATGGTGGTCGTCATACTCGGCGGCTACGCGGGCGTATCCGCGATCAATGTGCTGATCGCGTCCACGATGTCGCGCAGGCGGGAATTCGCCCTGCTCCGACTCGCCGGGGCACGCCGCCCTCAGATCGCCGGAGCGCTCCTGGTCGAATGCCTCCTGGTCGGCACCACCGCGGCCACCGCCGGCACCGCCATCGCGGCGGTCACGATGGTCGGCTACGGATACCTGCTCACCGACACGATCTGGCTGCCGTTCATCGGCTCGGCCTTCCTCGTGATCGTCGCGTGCGCCTACCTGGCCGCCCTCATCGGGACCCTCGCACCGGCCCGCACCGCCATGACGGCGGACCCGCTGGAAGGAGTGCGCGCATGGTGACGCCGAACGTTCCAGCTGAGCACGCGAAGATGGAGGGTATGGGAAAGGCCGCGCGCAGAACCGGGTCACCGACGCGACCAACGGTCGGCACCCCGGGCACGGCCCTGCGTCATCACCCGATACGTCTCCTGGCGACCTCCTGGCCGTGGCGATCGCTCGGTTACCTCGCGGTCACTCCAGTCGTCGCAGCGGTATGGGCGCTCACCAGTTGGCCGCTGCTGGCGCTCGCAGGGGTACCTCTCGGTCATGTGGAACGATGGCGTTTGCACTGGGTCGACCACAGCCCTGCCCCGAATCCGCACGCCCGGGACACTTCGTCGGGACTCGCCGACTGGGTACGACTGCGGGTCCGCGAGCGAGCCACCTGGACCGAGCTGCTGCACGGGATCGTCCTCGTCCCGCTGTCCCTGCTGAACTTCGCCCTGTTCTCGGTCGTACTGCTCGTCCCTGCCACGATCCTCGCGAGCAGCGTCGCACTGTTCGTGATCCTCGTCCTCGGCATCGACCCCACCGCCGTAACGACCGTGCCAGACCTTGCTACCTCGCCTGTCAACGAGAACCCGCTGGCGCAGCTCGGGCTCGCCGTGCTCGGAGTGATCATGCTCGGCCTCGGGCTCTATCCCGTGACCCTCGCCGCCGAAGGCCAGCGATACCTGACCCGCCTACTCGTCAGCGAGCCGAACACCGAGCTCGCCAGGCAACTGGACGACATGACCCGATCCCGTGCACGCATCACCACGGCGTTCGATGACGAGCGGCGGCGCATCGAACGCGACCTGCACGACGGGGCCCAACAACGCCTCACCTCGCTCGTGATGACGCTCGGCGCGTTGAAATACCGACACCACCGCGGGGACGACATCACACCGCTCATCGACCAGGCCCGCACCGACGCACAGCACGCTGTCGACGAACTCCGCGACATCGTGCACGGCATCTACCCCTCGGCGCTGAACGAACACGACCTCGCGGACGCCCTCGACGAACTCGCCGCACGCGCGGAAACCGCCGGCCTCACCACCTCCGTGAACATCGAGCTGCCGGCCAGCCTGCCCACCGAGGTCGAGGTCGGCCTCTACTTCGCCGCCAGCGAACTGTTCACCAACGTCACCAAACACGCCCGCGCCACCGAGGTCCTGCTGCTCGCGCACCACACACCGCAAGGCGGCGTGTACGTCACCGTCCAGGACAACGGACAGGGTGGCGCGAGCCCCGACGGCAGTGGACTCCTCGGAGTCATCGACCGCATCGAAACCCTCGGTGGCCACGTCAAGATCGACAGCCCCACCGGGGGCCCCACCCGCATCACCCTGGAGGTCCCATGCGCATCGTCATAGCCGAGGATGCCGCACTCCTGCGGGAAGGACTCACCCGCCTGCTCACCACGGCCGGTCACGAGGTCGTCGCCGCCGTCTCCGATGGCGACACCCTCCTGGACGCGGTTCGCACCCATCGCCCCGACCTCACAGTCATCGACGTCCGGATGCCGCCGACCCACACCGACGAAGGTATAAGAGCCGCACACGCACTCCGACTGCTCAACCCGGCCGAACCCATCCTTGTGCTCTCACAGATCGTCTCCGGCCGCGCCGCCGCCGACCTGCTCACCACCGGCGACGGCGGGATCGGATACCTGCTCAAAGATCGCGTCGGCGACATAGCCGAGTTCCTACGTGCACTCGAGACCGTCGCCTCCGGCGGTGAGATCATCGACCCCGAGGTCGTCCGCAAGCTCCTCCGCCGCCGATCGAGCCTGGACGAGCTCACGCCACGCGAATCAGAAGTGCTCGCACTCATGGCCGAAGGCAGGACCAACACCGCCATCGCCAAGGAACTGGTCATCACCGACGCCGCCGTGGCCAAGCACATCAACCGGATCTTCGCCAAGCTCAACCTCGGCACAGACGACACGGCGCACAAGCGGGTCCACGCCGTCCTCACCTACCTCCGGCAGTAACTGGAGGCCCCCCACTTTGCGAGACACGGCACGCCGGCCGCGTCGAGCACCCTTTGCGGGCATCGACTCGCTCGGGCGGTTCTAGACGGCTACGGATGGGAACTGCTGCAGTCCCTTGTGCTTGTTCAGGGCGGTGACGCGGGTTGGCCTGACTTGCGCCGCCATTCCGGCCACACATATGCCCCGATGGTCATCCGACCCTCGCCGGAACCATGATTCGCCTTGGAGGTGGCTTCGCCATGCGCCGGGCAGAGGCCGGCCCAGGGCCGCTTCCGCCTCGGTATCGCACCAACCGGGTCGACCTGCGGCTCCCACCGATCCCGCGCCTCGTGGTAGGCGACCGGCGGGAGCCGCGAATGTTGCGGGCGGCGGGAGCGGTCCCGCCTTTCTGGGGCGCCCGCCTCGGTCCGCTGTCGGCTCAGAGTTGTGATCCGCCGGTGGCGTCGATGTTTTGGCCGCTGATCCAGCGCGCGTCGGCTGAGGCGATGAAGGCGACGATGTCGGCGATGTCGTCGGGCTGGCCGACCCGGTTGAAGGTTGAGTACGCGGCGACGTGTGCCCAGACGTCCGGGTTGTCGCGTAGCCAGTCGGCGTTGACGTCGGTGTCGACGATGCCCGGTGAGACGGAGTTGACGGTGATGTTCCGCGCGCCGAGCGCCTTGGCGAGAGTGAGGCTGAAGGCGTTGAGCGCACCCTTGGTCATTGAGTAGGCGATGGTCTCGGGGTAGGCGATGCGGGTTACCCCGGAGGAGATGTTGATGATCCGGCCGCCATCGCGGATGCGGCCCAGACCCTGCTGGACGATGAAGAACGGCGCCTTGACGTTGACGGCGAAGAGCGCGTCGAACTCTTCCGTCGTGACGCCGTCGATGTCCTTCGAACGGGCGATGGCCGCGTTGTTGACGAGGATGTCGAGGCCGGCCTCGGCGCCAATGTCGCGCAGCCCGGCGTCGAAGCGGGTCCAAAGAGTGGCCCCGTCCCCGGGTACGCCGAGTTCGGCGCGGATGGCGAACGCGCGACCGCCAGCCTCCTCGATCAGTTCGATCGTCTCCTTGGCCGCTGCCTCGTTGCTGCCATAGTGCACGGCCAAGAGCGCTCCCTCGGCCGCGAGGCGGAGGGCGATCGCGCGCCCGATGCCGCGGCTGGCGCCGGTGACGAGCGCGGTTCTGCCGTTGAGCTGACCCATCACAACCATGCCTTTCTGTAGTGTTCGCTAGAGAAAAGCTAACTACATTCTCTAGCGAGCGCTATAGAATGGTGGTGTGACCACGACAACACCACGACGCGGACGCCCCCGGGCCTTCGATCGCGACCGGGCGCTCGCCGTAGCTATGCGGGCGTTCTGGGAGCACGGCTTCGAGGCGACCTCGATCGCCGAGCTGACCGGCGCCATGGGGATCGGCGCGCCCAGCCTCTACGCGGCCTTTGGTGACAAGAAGGCACTGTTCCGCGAGGTCGTCGAGGCTTACGGGCGCACCCACGGCGCGTTCGCCATGCGGGCGCTCGCCGAGGAGCTCACCGTGCGCCAGGGAGTGGCGCGCATGCTCCAGGAGGCTGCCGCCGAATACACCGATCCCCAACACCCTCGCGGCTGCCTGGTCATCAGCGCCGCGACCAACTGCAGCCCGGACTCCGCCGACATCGAGGAACTTCTACGGCGGCAGCGCAACGCCAACGTCCGCGAAATCGAACACCGGATCCGCGCCGACACCGAAGCCGGGGCGCTACCCCCCGAGACAGACGCGCGCGCGCTGGCAACCTTCACCGCAGTGACCTTGCAGGGCATGTCCCAACAGGCTCGGGACGGCGCGACCCGGGCGCAGCTCGAGGCCGTCGCACAGGCCGCCATGCGCGCGTGGCCATAGCCACCCCGGACGCACCCACTGGATCCAACTCGACGAAGGCGACATCCCAGAAGTGGCCAACTAGATCCGGACCAGAAGTCGTCTGGCGCCCAGGTCAGTACCATGTCGTCCACATTGACCATCGGGAAAAGAGGATGGCAAGCCAGGCCGGCACATCACCATCTGGGATGGCCCCCAAGAGACGCCAGCGCAGACCCCACCATCTCCGGGGGCGCCCGCCCCACCCCCACGATCTCATGGTAACCGTTTTAGCCGCTTAATGGGGTTACAATTGAGATCACGCGTCAGCAAGTCGAGAGGAGTCCGCCGTGCGGCACGTAGCCAAGACAAGGCATCGCTATCGGGATGCGGAGGGCTTGCGGGTGCGCTACCGCGAAGCGGGGGCACCTTCATCGACCGCTGTCGTCCTGCTGCATGGAGCCCCGAGCTCGTCCTACTCCTTCCGCGAGGTGCTCCCGACCTTGGGTGAACATGCCTATGTGGTCGCGCCTGACATCCCAGGCTTCGGATTCTCCGACGCCCCGCCGGCCGAAGAGTACGAATACACCTACGAGGGCCTGTCCCACGTGATAGAGGCGCTGCTCGACGACCTTGGTGTGGAGCGGTACGTCGTGTTCGTGACGGACTACAGCACACCGGTGGGCTACTTCCTGGCCACCCGGCACCCGGACCGGGTGCTGGGCCTGGTCGTGCAGAACGGCAACGCGCACGAAGCCGGCTTGGGTGAGGCATGGGACTCGGGCCGCCGGTACTGGGCTGAGCCGACCGAGGAGAACAAGGCCGCCCTGCCGGACTGGTTGACCTTCGAGGGCACGAGGGACACCTACTTGGGCGGCCTGCGCGCGGAGGTCGCAGAGTTGCATCCGCCGGAGTCGTGGCATCTGGACTGGGAGCGCTTGTCGCGGCCTGGCAACACCGACGTGTACTTCCAGTTCTTCTACGACTACCGCAAGCACGTGGCACGCTTCGGTGAGATCGCCGAGTACCACGCCACCCACCAGCCGCCCTGCCTGATGCTGTGGGGCCGGCACGATCCGACCTTCGACATCGCCGAGGTGGTCGCCTACCACCAGGCGTTGACCACGTTCGAGGCGCACATCTTCGACGCCGGACACTTCCTGTTGGAGACCCACGCCGCCGAGGTCGCCGACCTGCTCGTCACCTTCACCCGCGACGTCCTCGACCGTGCAGGGGCGGCCACATGAACGCGCCGGCTCTGACAGTCAAGCCGCTCAGACCGGCAACGTGGGGCGACTTCGAGACGGCCATGCGTGCGGCGATGACCGGCATCGCCAGCGCGTTCACCGCCGCCAGGTTCACCGCGGTCGCCCGGCCCGGGCGCGACCGACCCGTCATGGCGTACCAGTTGCCATGACCGCCACCACCGAATGGGTCGAGGACCACTTCATCGCCGGCAATCTCGCACTCGACTTCGCCAACACCGTCTACCGCCGCTGGCCCGACCCAGGCCCAGACCTGTTCACCGACACCGACGCACTGGCCAACTGGCTCACCCGGACACGGCTGCTCGCAGACGGCGAATCCGGCGTGACCGAGGCGGCTCTGGAGGATGCTCGCGCGCTACGAGCGCTACTGTGGACGGCCTTCGATGCGCACAAGGACGGTCACACCATCCCCGCAGGCGCCCTTGCAGGCCTGCTGGACACGGCCCGCCGCTCCGTCGCAGATCTGGCCGTTCACCCTGACGGGTCAACTCCTTCGCGCGACGCACACGGTGCGCTCGCGGTTGTGGCACTGAGGGCTATCACGCTCGCGCTCGACCCACCACCGCAGGGCGTGCGCGCCTGCGACCGGTGCGGCTGGTTCTTCATCGACTCATCCCGCGGCCGCAGGCGCCGCTGGTGCAGCATGAAGACCTGCGGCAACCAGGCCAAAGCCGCCCGCTACCGCTCCACCCATCCGTGATGAGCACGCCCCCAATCCGTCACTCACACGGTGTCGAGTTCCTCGACGGCGGCGACCGGGACTGCGGTGTTGGGGCGCCACAGTACGGCGAACGTCACGGCGGGATCCCTTGCCCGTGTCCCTCGTGCTCGTCGTAGTGCCGTACGCCTTCGGGTGTCTCCGGCGCCTTCACCCACGGTGTCCACTCCCCCGCCGCGGCGGCGCCCGATCGATGCGTGACCCGTCTCCGCCGGGCCGGATGGGTCGAGCGACCCCGCGGCAGGGCCGGCCGCCGAGGGCCACGAGCGTGCCCTGTAGGGACCGCCTCCGACTGTGACGGTGTTCGGGGCGCGACTCTATCTATCATCGTTGTTGGTTGATAGAGTGCGCTCGGTGGCCGCCCGTGCCGGCCGAAGCGCGTCCGCGAGGAGGGGCCGTGGAAGATGTCGTGGAGGTTGCGCGACTCACCCTGGTCTATCTGGTTCACCTGGCGCCGTGGTTCGCTCTTGCGATCTTCATCTCGGCCATGGTGGATCTGCTGTATCTCGACATCATCGCGCGGCGCACGTTCCGTCGCCGCGGTTGGGTCGGCGTGGTACTGGCCGCGGCGATCGGCGCGTTCAGCCCGTTCTGCTCGTTGACCGTCATCCCCCTCATCCGCAAGCTGCTCGCCGGCGGCATCCCCCTGTCGGCGGTCATGGCCTTCTGGGTGGCCTCGCCAGCGATGGATCCGGAGATCTTCGCGATGACGGCCGCCCAGATCGGCATGCCGTTGGCGACGGCGCGCCTGGTCGGCGCGGTGATGCTCAGCGTCGGGGCCGGTTTCGTCGTCCTGCTCATGGAGCGGCGGGGGATGTTCAAGAACGTTCTCCGGCGCGGATACGAGAAGCAGGAGCGACTCGAGGTTCCCCAGTGTGGCCAGGATCAGCAGCGCACGCAGGAGCCGGCGCTGGTGGCCGCCGGTGGCGGCACCGTGCAGGCGACCGCTGCCTGCTCGCAGGCGGCGGCGCAGGATTCTGGTGGCTCGGCCGACGTTGACGAGGACGATGACAGGCCGTGGTGGCCGGCGGCGAAGGCGAGTCTACGCACCCGGCGGAACTGGCTGATCAGCTTCCGGAACATGGGCCGGGACACGGTGACCCTGGGCAAGTGGCTGGTTCTGGCCTGTGTCGCCGAGGCGCTGATCATCATGTACGTGCCGGGCGACCTGATCACGACCCTGCTCGGGAAGGATCCACTGGTGGCGATCCCGCTCGCGGCGGCGATCAGTGTGCCGTTGTACCTCAACGGTGTCGGTGCGATTCCGATCATCGACGGCCTGTTGGCCAAGGGGATGGCGCCGGGGGCGGTCGTGACGTTCCTGCTCGGTGGTGCCGTGACCACGGTTCCGGCGATGGTCGCGGTTCGTAGCGTCGTGACCAACCGGGTCTTCCTGACGTATCTGGGGATCAGCGTGTTCGGCAGCATCATCATCGGCTTCGGCGCCCAGCTCGTGCTTTGACGACGGGAGGGCCACCTGGCAGGACAATCCTAATTCGGACAAACGTCAGACGATCTGTCCGATCGCTTCAAACCGCAATCGTCCCGGACTCATCCCGAAAGATCGAGTTTGGTGCGTTGACGCGAAACGCGCAGGCCAGGGGCTGTGACAGCAACCGCTACAAGATCACGAAAAGGCTTCCGATTCGGACATTTCGACTCCATCAATCTATTGACACGGATTGGTGAAGGTGCCATCGTCGGCGGTACCCAGCTGATGAACACGGATGCTTCGTCGCCTCCGACGATCGTCGGCTGCCGCCGGTCATTGGCGCGAACATAGGGAGCTACGTTGCCTGATCCCCGGGTGCTTGTGGTGTCTTCCTTCGAAGCGGAACTGCAACCGTTGGCCTCGGCCTGCGTCGCGGCCGCCCTGCAGGACCAGGGCGCGGCGGTGACGGCCTGGGACGCGCACGCGTTCCCCGACCGCCTCCCCGACGCCGAGGTGGACCTGGTCCTGTTGTCGGTGCAGCAGTTCGAGGGCCTGCACCGGGCCGTGGACCTGGCCCCCAGGCTGCGGACCGCCCATCCGGACGCGCCGATCGTCGCCTTCGGCCAGTACGCCCAGATGAACAGCACCGAGTTCCTGGCCAGGGTCAACGCGGTCGCGTTCGACGAGCCGGAACGCATCGCACAGGAACTGTGCCAGGCGGCCACCGGGCAGCTCCCGCTGCCGCAGGTTCCCGCGCTGCGTACGGCGAGCCAGATGACCGCGCGGCCACCGCGGCGGCGGATCACGGCCACGGCGCCGGCGCGGCACCTGTTTCCGTCGCTGGTGCACTACCCGGCGCACCACACCGGCCTGGGGCTGATGGGCAACATCGAGGTCTCCCGCGGGTGTCACCACAAGTGCACCTACTGCTCGGTGTACGGGGCGTACGACGGCGGCGTGGCGCCGTACCAGCTGGAGACGGTCCTCGCCGACGCGCGGCAGCTCGCCGACGACGGTGTGCGGCACTTCTTCTTCATCGATGCGGAGTTCTTCAACTCGCGGACTCTCGGGTGGAGGTGGTACGGCAGATCGCGGCGGAGTTCCCCGGCTCGACGTTCGAGTTCACCACCCGGGTCGATCACATCCTCGACTATCCGGAGTTGCTGGAAGAGCTGGTGTCGTTGGGGCTGCGGCGGGTCACGTCGGCGTTGGAGTTCCCGTCGGACCGCATCCTGCGGATCTTCGACAAGGGAATCGATGTCGCCCACATGCGTGCGGCGATCGCGGAAGCGGACCGGATCGGTTTCGAGCTGAATCCGACCTTCATCCCGTTCACTCCCTGGGTACGCTACGAGGAACTGCTGACCTTCGAGGACTTCCTGGTCGAGACCGGCCTTGCTCGGGTCGTGGAGCCGACGGCGCTGCAGACGAGGCTGCTGTTGTTCAAGGGCTCCCCGCTGCTGCAGTCGCCGTGGCTGACCGACGTCGATCTCGTGGACCGGGGTTTCCACCTCGACTGGACCCATCCCGACCGGCGGGTGGAGGAGCTGTGGCAGCAGCGTCGCAGTGAAGCCGAGGACGCGGGTGCCGTCCGCTGCTGTGTCAAGTGTTGACGGGCCGGGCAGCCGGTAGGAGGAGGCAACAGGTATGAGTGGATCCCATCGCGTCGTCGTCCGTACGGGCGAGCAGCTTCCCGAGATGGACTGGGCCCAGGAGTCCGCGGACCTCACGGACGTGTGGCCGTACGTGGGGCCGACGTTTCTCGCCGCCTCGGAGCGGGCGCTGCCGGAGGCGAAGCCGTGGCACACGGTGGCCACGCGGGGTCGGGGCGAGCTGGCGCTGCTTCCCGGGTACGTGCTGACCGCGCCACCGGCCGTGGACCACGATCCCCGTACGTATCTGGGCTGGCAGCCGCCGTCGGGTGACAGCGTGTGCTGCGGGGTGGATGTGGCCCGAGTGTCTCGGACGAGGTCGACGCGCTGGGCGAGGACGCGTTCTTCCCCGCGCTGCTGTTGGGGTCCCCGCTGGGTTACCGCACCGAGATCGGCTACAACTTCTGGACCCCGACGCTGTTCGCCACGATGGTCGAGCAGCTCGTCCCGGCGGCGTTCGGCGCCGGGATCCGCAGTGTGGTCGCTCCGTGGGTGCCGGACCGGCCGGGCAACGAGGCGCTGACCGAGGCGTTGGACGCGGCAGGCGGTCACAGCATCTTCTGGGGCTTCGAGGACCACATCCCGCTTGCCGCCGCGAGCTGGGACGAGCACCTGGTGGCGCTGCCGAAGAAGAAGCGGCAGCGGGTCGTCACCGACGAACGCCGGGTCGCCGCCGCCGGCGTCACCATGCAGCGGCTCGACGGTGCGGCGATCCGGCCGCACATCCCCCGCATCGCGGAGTTGACCTGCCTCAACCGGGAGAAGAACGGTGCCGGCGAGAATCCGGCCCACATCGAGACGATGCTCGCCGAACTGTTGGACGCCGGTGCCGACCTGCGTGCCTACACCGGCAGTCTCGACGGCGAACTGGTCGCCTCGTGCGTGGTGATACGCAAGGGACACCGCCTGTTGACCAAGTGGGCGGGGTTCGACTACGCCCGGCTCGGTGAGCGCAGCGGCCTGTACTTCCCGTTGGTGCTCAACGCCCCGGTCCGCGACGCCTACCGGGAGGGCCTGCGCCAGGTGGAGTTCGGTGCCGGCGCCCATCAGGCGAAGGTCCTGCGTGGGTGCAGCTCGCGCCGGATCACCACGAGTCTGGTGCTGGCCGACGCCGCCCACCGCGAACGGGCCCATGCCCTGCTCGATGCCTTCGGTGCGGCCCGCCGTGTCGCCTTCGGTGACGTGGTCGCGCCGAGCCCGCTGCCCCTGCTCGAAACCACGGCCTCGGGCAGCGCCTGCTGCTCCGGCGGCTGAACACCAGGATCTGGAAGAGGTTTCCGTGAGTGAGACGCTTGCACCGCAACAGGATGTCCAGGACTACTACCGGGACAAGGCGCGTACGGCCGCGGCCGGCTCGGCCTGCTGCGCCGACGACACCGATACCGCCTTCGGCGCCGTCAACTACGCGGGCATCGGCCCGGGTGAGGCGCCGGATCCGGCGCTGCTGGCAAGTCTCGGCTGCGGCAACCCGACCGCGGTCGCCGAGCTGCGCGAGGGTGAGACGGTGCTGGACCTGGGCTCCGGGGCGGGCCTCGACCTGATCCTCAGCGCCCGCCGGGTCGGAGCGGATGGGCAGGTCTTCGGCCTGGACTTCCTCGAGGAGATGCTCGCGGTGGCCCGGCGCAACATCGCCGACGCCGAGCTGGACAACATCGTGCTGCTCAAGGGCGTCATCGAGGCGATCCCGCTGCCGGCCGAGACCGTGGACGTGGTCATCTCCAACTGCGTGATCAACCTGTCGGTCGACAAGCTGGCGGTCTGTCAGGAGATGAGCCGGGTCCTGGTGCCCGGTGGCCGGATCGGGATCAGTGACGTCGTCGCCGAGGATCGGCTGTCCGCCGACGACCGCGCCGCCCGGGGCAGCCGTGCCGAGTGCGTCGCGGGTGCGCTGTCGGTCAGCGAGTACCGCGACGTACTCACCCGGGCCGGCCTGGTGGACCCGGAGGTCGTCTTCACCCACGAGGCCGCCGACGGGATGCACGCGGCCATCATCCGGGCCCGGAAACCGGCGACACCGATCACCTCAGATGACAGCGCCTCCGCTTAACAGGCATGCTCCCCATAGCGCCCACCGATCAGCTGTCTTGAACAAGCGGCAGCGCAGGATCGGTCCGCCGGACGAGGGAGAAGCCGTGCTCGACACCACTCTGGTCGCCTACCAGTTCGCCGCCGTGGCGCTGGCAGCCATGATCATCGCGGCGCGTGGGTGGCCGTCCGGACACCGCCCGGGTATCTACCTCACCGCGGACCGTCGGCCGGCCGCCGAGCGGTCCGGCGGCGTCTGGTCGCGCAGCGGCACCAGCCACAACGGCGCCGCGTCCGAGCCGGGCCCGGTGCCCGGTGACGACCAGCCCCTGGACCGGGAAACCGCCGAGACGTACGCCCGCTGGTTCCAGGCGCTGTCGGATCCGACCCGCATCATCATCCTCAGCTATCTGAGCCGCCGCACCGAACCCGTCTCGGTCGGCAACATCGTCGACGAACTCGGGTTGGGCCAGTCCCTCGTCTCGCACCACCTCAAGGCGTTGCTCGCGGTCGGCTTCGTCACCTACACCCGCGAGGGAACCTCCCGGCTCTACTCGGTCAACCACAGCTGCATCACCAAGTTCCCGACCGCCGCCGACGTCGTGATGGGTCGCTCCCCCGCACCCACCCCGACGCTGCCGGCGTGGCCGCACCTCGACATCGGAGACCGACGACATGGGCGACAGGAGTAGCAGTCCCGGACCAGATGGCCCGCTGCTCGCGCTGGTCGGCAGCGGGGACCGCCGCTACCGGGAGTACATCCTCGCCGCGCTGGCACCGCATTTCCGGCTGTGGCTGCTGGACGCCATCGAACCCAGCTGGCACCGGCCGTACCTGACCGGATTCACCCTTGTCGACACCCACGATCCGGCCGCCCTGGTCGGGGCCGTCCGCCGCATCGGGTCCGAGGTAGCACCGGTCGCCGGCCTGTTCAGCTACGACGAGTGGGTCATCGATGCCACCGCCATCGCCGTCGAACAGCTCGGCCTGCCCGGCAGCCCGCCGCAGGCCGTCGCCGCCTGCCGTGACAAGGCGGCCACCCGCCGAATCCTGGCCGGCCACGGCGTCGACCAACCCCGGTCGGTCGCCGTGACCGGCCAGGTCGAGGCGGTGGAGGCCGCCGCCTCGATCGGCTACCCGGTCGTCGTGAAGGCGCGACGGCTGGCCGGCAGCATCGGCGTGCAACGGGTCGAGGACGAGCAGGGGCTGGTGCCGGCGTACCGGGCCGCCGACGCCGTGGTCTTTCCGGGCGTCGTCCGCGACGGCGCGGATGTGCTCGTCGAGGAGTATCTCGACGGGCCGGAGATCAGTGTCGACAGCGCCGTCGTCGACGGAAACGTCATTCCGCTCGCCCTGGCCCGCAAACAGACGGGACTGGCTCCGTATTTCGAGGAAACCGTTCACCTCATTGACGGCGCCGATCCGCTATTGGCCGATGAGGCGTTGAACGACCAGCTTCACCGTATTCATTCCGGGCTCGGCCTGACCGACGGCATGACCCACACCGAATTTCGGCTGACCCGTGACGGTCCACGTCTCATTGAGATCAACGCCCGGCTCAGCGGCGATTTCATCCCGTACCTCGGAGAGCTGGCAACCGGTGTCGACTTCGCCGTCGCCGCCGGGCAGGTCGCCACTGGGTGTTATTCCACCAGCCGTCCGACCCGTCGACGGGTGGCTGGTATCCGGTTCCTGTACCCGCCGGTCGACTGCCGCATCCTGGACCTGCGGGTACGTACTGACCTGCTCGGTCCGGAGGTGCATGCCGCGGTGGCGACCGGACAGCCGGGTCAGGATCTGGCATTGCCACCGCGGGGGTTCCTCTCCCGGTACGGATACGTGATCGCCGTGGCGGACTCGGTGGAACAGACGAACGCCGAACTCGAACGCGCTCACGACATAATCGAGTTGGAATACAAACCGATCTGAGGACCATCCACCATTCGGGCCGACATCAGAACTGCGTCGGCCCGCCGATTCGACGCGCCCGAAACAAGGCATGACACACCACCGCGTATCAGGTCGATAGCAGACCGTTGACAAGTGTTACAGGCGCCGGGATCATTCCGGTCAAGCGATTACTGACCGACCACAGTCCGCAACGGCCATTCAGGGCCGGAGTCAGTGTCGCCGTATTCCGCATGCCATCCCGGCGTATCGACCGAAGGAAGAGGCCCCGTGATCACATTTATCGCACTCAGCGGCTTTCTCGGCGCGGGCAAGACCACGACGCTGGTCGCGGCCGCCCGGCACCTGCAGGAGCAGGGAAAGCGCGTCGCGGTCGTCACCAACGATCAGGGGACGGAGCTGGTCGACACGAAGCTCGTCCGCAGTAGCCTCGACTCCGTGGCCGAGGTGACCGGCGGCTGCTTCTGTTGCCGGTTCGAGGACCTGATCGAGGTCGTCGAGGAACTCATCGCCGGCGGGGACGTCGACGTCGTCATCGCCGAGGCGGTCGGGAGTTGCACCGATCTGCAGGCCACCGTGGTCCGGCCGCTACGCAAGTTCTACGGCGACCAGTTCGTCGTCGCGCCGCTGGCGACCGTGGTGGACCCGATGCGGCTGCGGGCCTTCACCCGCGCCGCGGAACGCGGCGAGCCGGAGTCCGACCTGTCCTACCTGTTCAGCCAGCAGCTCCGCGAATCCGACGTCCTGGCCGTCAATAAGATCGACCTCATCGGGCAGGAGGACCAGGACGGCATCATCGGCGACCTGCGCCGCGCCTACCCGGAGGCGACCGTCATCGGCTACTCGGCGAAGACCGGCACCGGCCTGACCGACCTGCTGCACGCGTGGGAGCAGCCGGCAAGCTGGGCCGCGGACCTCGACATCGACTACGACCGGTACGCGGCGGCGGAGGCACAGCTGGCCTGGCTCAACCAGGAGTTCGTCATCGACGGCGACGGCGCCGGGTTCTCCCCGCACCTGTGGGCGAGCAGCCTGTTGACCCACCTGGCGGAGAACATGCAGGCCGCTGGCGCGGAGATCGGGCACGCCAAGCTCACCGTCGACAGCGACGGCGAACTGACCAAGATGAGCATCACCGGTTCGGGCACCACCCCGTCGGTCGACCTGACCGCCGCCGGCTCCCCCACGACCGCCACAGCCACGGTCAACGCGCGGGTGGCCTGCGAGCCCGCCGTCCTCGACCGGGCGGTACTCGACGCCGTCGCGCACGCCGACAGCATCGCCGGAACCCGGTCCAGGGCGGCCGAGGCGAACTCGTTCAAGCCCGGCTACCCCCGTCCGATCCACCGACTCGCCGCCGCCGATGTCTGACCAGGGCCCGGACCGGCCGCAGCCGCACAGCATGACGCCGGTCATCCGCGCCGCGGTCGCCGAACTCGTCGGTACCGCCTTCCTCGTCGCGACGGTCATCGGCTCCGGCATCGCCGCCACCCGCCTGTCACCGAACGACGTGGGCCTGCAACTGCTGCAGAACTCCCTGATCACCGGCGGCATCCTGGTCGCGCTGATCCTCGCGCTGCAACCGGTGTCGGCCGCGTTCAACCCCGTGGTCACGCTCGTCGAGCTCGCGCTCGGCGCCGTCAAGGCCACGACCGCCGCCGTTCTCATCGCCGCGCAGCTGGTTGGCGGATTCGTCGGCGCGGTCGTGGCCAACCTGATGTTCGACCTTGCGGCGGTCAGCATCTCCGGCACCCAGCGCGACACACCGAACCTGTGGCTCGGCGAGGTCGTCGCCACCCTCGGCCTGGTGATGGTCATCTTCGGCATGGCCCGGTCCGGCCGGACCAACACCATCGCCGTCGGCGTCGCCGGCTACATCACCGCCGCATACTGGTTCACCAGTTCCACCAGCTTCGCCAACCCGGCCGTCACCGTCGCCCGCATGTTCTCCGACACCTTCGCGGGAATCACACCGTCGTCGGTGCTGCCGTTCATCCTCATGCAGCTCGTCGGCGGCGGCCTCGCCTACGCCCTCGTCCGGCTGCTCTACCCCGACGCACCGGCCCGGGCCGCCCGAATCGTCCGTCAACGCGGCGCGACCGACGACAGCAAGACGGACGCGCCAGACATGTCGGCCGACACCGTGGCGTCCCGGTGACGACCACCAGCCGTCGACTGCGGCGCCCTCGGTCCGGCGCAGCCTGGCGGTAGGACGGGTCCAGGTTCCGGGCTCGTCAGGGGCACAAAGGGTGCTGGTCGCGGAAGCAGGACCCGACTCTGCCGGCACGATGACCGTTGGTGGTCAACGCGCGTCGGCTGTCCCGACCTTCGTGGGTCGGGACAGCCGACGCGCGTTGTCGTGTCGGTCAGCCGACGGTGGGGCTGCGACGTTCGGTGAGGACGACGTCGCGCCAAATGCCGTGATGGCAGCCGATGCGCTGCCGTACGCCGATGATGCGGAAGCCGCAGCTGGCGTGCAGGGCGAGACTGGCGGCGTTCTCGGGAAACACGCCGGACTGGATGGTCCAGATCCCGGCCTGTTCGGTGGAGGCGATCAGGGCCAGGAGCAAAGCTCGTCCGATCCCACGGCCGCTGGCGTCGGGGTGGACGTAGACGGAGTGTTCGACGACACCGGCGTAGACGCGCCGTTCGGACGCCGGTGAGCAGGCACTCCAGCCCAGGACGGAGCCAGTCCCGTCAGCGGCGACCCACCGGTGGTTGGGCATCCGGGTTGCGGTGAACCGGTCCCAGGTCGGTGGTTCCGTCTCGAAGGTGGCGTTGCCGGTGGCGATCCCGAGGCGGTAGATGTCCAGGACCGCGTCAGCGTGCGCGTCGGTCATTGGGGCGATCGTGACCTCACCGGTACCGGGTTGATAGGTCATCGGAGGCCGACCGGTCGCGGCGGCAAGGCTATGACGGCGGTCTGCGATGCGTGGTTCACGCCGACGCTTCTGTGGGCGCGGGGATGTGCAGCAGGGCGCCGAGTTGGCGGAACGCGTCGGCCCTGACCCGGTACCAGACCCACGTGCCACGCCGGTCGGACTCGACCAGGCCGGCGTCGCGCAGCACCTTGAGGTGGTGGGAGATGGTCGGCCCGGACAGCGCGAACTCCGGCGTCAGGTCACAGACGCAGATCTCTGGCACCGAGGCGATCATCGACATCAGCCGCAGCCGCACCGGGTCACCCAGGGCCCGGAACATCGGTGCGATGACCTCCGCCTGGTTCGCCTCCAGACGGCGGGTCGCGATCGGCGGGCAGCAGGCCACCAGGTCGGGGTCCACCACCGGTTGTTTCGACATCCCCCTAGTTTGACGGTTCTCGAAACAGTGTGCAACAGTAAGCCTGCTTCGAAAAGCATCTAGATAAGCAGGTGGTCGCGGCGACCCGCCGCGCGTCGATGCACGACCATTGGGAGGAAACCCATGTCCCGCGTTCAGCTCGCCCTACGCGTATCCGACCTGGAAGGCTCTATCGCCTTCTACAGCAAGCTGTTCGACACCGAGCCGGCCAAGCGCCGCCCCGGATACGCCAACTTCGCCGTCGAGAACCCGCCCCTCAAGCTCGTCCTGCTCGAAGGCGAGACCGACCAGCCCACGGTCATGGACCACCTCGGCGTCGAGGTGGCCACCACCGAACAGGTGGACGCGGCCACCCGGCGGCTCACCGACGCCGGCCTGGTGACCCTGGAGGAGAACAGCACCGAATGCTGCTACGCCCTGCAGGACAAGGTCTGGGTACGCGGCCCCGGCGACGAACCCTGGGAGGTCTACACCGTCAAGGCCGACTCCCCCACCTGCAGAAGGCCTCCGAAAGCGACTGCTGCACCCCGGCCGCCGAGGAGCAGCCCGCCAGTAGCCCGGCTACCGCCGGCAACTGCCGCACCCCCGCCTGAAAGCCCGGCTTCTCAGCAGGCGCCGTCGACGTCACGACGGCCGGCTGGAGTCCCCGCACCCCACAGCGATCCCAGGGAGGACCACGGCCGTTGGCCGCGGACCATCACGTATCGCAACGGCCGGCTCCAGCCACCCGGGTACGCGAGTCGTGGAACCTGAACCGCTGGTGCGGCTCCGCTCGGGCGGAGCCGCACCAGCGGCAGCTCGCGACGCGACCTCTCGCGTGTCGTTCGGCGTCGCAGGCAAGGCACCGAAGCACCCACGACACTTGTTTCGACGTAGGTCTAGGTTGACAGTTCTCGAATCAGCGTGCAACGGTTGTTTAGAGGATCGTCAAGACAGCCAGAGTTGCGAGGGAGGGCCGCCATGGACCGGTTCACCCGCTGCCCACACAGCCGGCCGGCCGGAGCACGGTTCCACAGCAACCACGCGGAGCCCACCACCGCCTCGCCGCACGACCGCCGTCCCGACATCCTTCGCCATGGCCCATCCAGCGTCCTCAGCGAGACCGGGTTCCGACCATGAGGCGAGCCGAGGATCCGGATGAGGCGCCCACCGCCACCACGCCTTCGCCCAGGCGCACCGTTCCACCGCGCACGGATGGGCTCGCCAGGCCTCCTGACGCATCAGGGCACGCCTGCGGACAGCCAACGGATCACGGTCCCCTGTCACCGGTGAACGCTCCCACCCTGACGGCGAACACCGGCCGGGACCTCGACCTCGTGCTGGCACAGACATCCGCCGAGCGCATGGCCACCACAGTCAACCTCCTCGCCGACAAACGGTTCACCGGCCGCCGGGCCGGCACGCCCGGCGGCGCCGGAGCACGGGCATGGCTCGCGGGCCAGGTCGCAGAACTTGGTGCGACCGTCACCCTCGCCCCGTTCGCCGCAACCCGCGTACCGAAGGTGTACGCGGCGCCGCAGGTGCGCTGGTACGACGGCCGTGCACTGCGAGAGCCGGTGTTCGGCCGCGAGGTCGGCCTGCACCTGACCTCGTCCGACACACCACTGATCCGCCACGGCGAACTGGCGGTCGCCGGACAGGGCGATCCGACCGGCCGGTGGCTGGTCGTCCCGGCCGCGATGAGCATCTTCGACGCGTACGGACACGCCGACCGCTCCTGCGGCCTCCTTCTGCCCGGGACGACAGGCATCGACGGGTGGCTCACGACGACGCTGGCCGGCACCGATGCCGGCCCCCTACCGATGCTCACCCTGGAACCGGACCTTCACGCAGCGGTCCATGACGCTGCCGCACAGCAGCGCGGCTGGTGGTCGGCGAACGCACCGATCCGCCGGCTCGACCTGACGGCAGCCAACCTCCACGGGATCTTCCCGGCCGCCCGGGATGCCGACCTGGAGATCCTGCTGACCGCGCACTACGACGGCGTCGGCGACATGGCGGGAGTGCGGCAGCCGGCCGCCAGCCATGCCGGCGGCGTCGCCGTCGTACTCGAGGCGGCCCGCGTCCTGGCCGCAGCGCCGCCCCCACGGACCGCGCTGCGGGTGGCGTTGCTGGACGCGCAAGCGCTCGGCGGCCTTGGAGCCGCCCATCACGCCGCCACGCTGGCATCTGATGGCGCCGGGCCGCTGGTGATCAGCATCGACGGCGCCGGGCTGGTTCGTGGGGCCGCACACGTCGAGGCCGGTGGTGACGCACACGGTCTGCTCGCGACCGTCGACCAGGCCGGCCGGTACGTCGGCCTCACCCTGTCCCCGCGCCCGATGATCTCGCACAACCGCCGGTACGCCGCCGCCGGGCTCGCGACGGTCGGGATCGGCGCCGGCGTGGGCGACGACCACAGTCCCACTGACACTCCCGACCGCGTCCAGCCGGCGTCCCTCGTCGCGCTCGCACGGCTCGTCGTCGCGACCGTCTGGCTCACTGCCAAGGCGCACAGTTCGGTTCCATCGGTCGTATGGCATACGAGAGCGCCCGACCGGTAGCCCTCCCGGCTCACCGGCGAGTGGGCTCGGGTGGTGAAATCGTTGCGCGTCCAGAGCGTCGCGAAGGGCGTCATGGGCCAGCACATCCCCGCAAGCGAGAACGGCGAGCAGTTTCGGCATCACGTCAACTGCGGCCGGGTCCTGCCGCTGGAGCTTGCCGCGTTTCCTGGCGAGTGTCGGTCAGCGGGCCTTCTTCATCGCCCGCTTGCGAGGCGGCGTCAACAGATCGGCGACTCCCGCAATCGCGGACGGCAGCAGGCGGTAGTACACCCAGACGCCGCGCTTCTCACGCTCGAGCAGGCCGGCCTCGGTGAGGATCCGCAGGTGATGGCTCACGGTCGGCTGGGACAGCCCGAGCGGCGCCGTAAGGTCACTCACCGACGCTTCCCCCGACGGAGACGACTGGATCAAGCTGAGCAGTCGCAGCCGGGCCGGGTCGGCGAAGGCCTTCAACACTCCCGCGAGTCGCTCGGCGTCGGCACGTTTGATCGGCTCGCCGGCAAGGGGCGAGATGGCAGGCGTCGTAATCTTCGGGGATCCCACGTCTTGCATGGTTGCAGCAACACCGTCGGTAGGCCGGCGAAACGAGGGTTGGATCATCGTGAGTTTGTTCGGGCGGGAGCCCTCTGGATCCGTCAGGCCGGCGGGCGGGCGGTGCTGGGGGTCAGGCGCTGGGACGAAGTTCGGTGAGGAGCTTCTCCACGCGGGCGCGGATCTCGTCGCGGATCGGCCGGACGGCGTCGACGCCCTTGCCGGCGGGGTCTTCGAGCTTCCAGTCCTCGTAGCGCTTGCCCGGGAAGACGGGGCAGGCGTCGCCGCAGCCCATGGTGACGATGACATCGGAGGACTCCGCGGTCTCGTACTCGAGGAGCTTGGGGGTCTGGTCGGTGATGTCGATGCCGACCTCCCGCATGGCCTCGACGGCGGCCGGGTTGACGGTCTCGGCGGGGGCGGAGCCGGCGGAGCGGACCTCGACGGTGTCGCCGGCGAAGTGGCGCAGCCAGCCGGCGGCCATCTGGGACCGGCCGGCGTTGTGGACGCAGACGAACAGGACGCTGGGCTTGTCGCTCATCAGATTCCTTCGATGCACTGCAAGGGCCGGTTGATCGGCTTGTCGTCGCGGGGCCTTGAGACGGGTGGACTGGGTCGCTGTTGCGGTCGAGAGTCCGGTTGCGGCGACTGACGGAACCCGGGCCAGGCCGAGCGCCGCTGTTGTTGTGGGTGCGGTGTGTTGTCACGAGCGGCGGTCGACGGCGGCGACCTCATCCGTGGGCACGACGACGTGGTCGGCGGCGTCGCCCGCGTCGGGGTAGAGGGCGACGAACAGACCGACACCGACGGCGAGGCCGACGAACTGGGCCATGACGAACCCGGGCACCGAGGTGGGGGCGATACCGGCGAAGGTGTCGGTGAACGCGCGACCGATGGTGACCGCCGGGTTGGCGAACGACGTGGACGAGGTGAACCAGTAGGCGGCGCCGATGTAGGCGCCGACCGCGGCGGGCGCCGCCGGGGCGCGACCGGAGCGGGCGAGGGCGAAGATCAGCAGGATCAGGCCGGCGGTGGCAACGACCTCGCCGAGCCACAGATGACCGGCGGTGCGGTCCTTGTCGGAGAAGTCGACGGCGGCCAGGTCGAACATCAGGTTCGCCAGCACTGATCCGGCGATCGCGCCCAGAACCTGCGCCATCACATAGCCGCCCAGGTCGCGGGCGGTGAGGCCGGTTCCGGCGCGGCGACCGAGGAACCAGTCAGCGGCGGAGACGACGGGGTTGAAGTGCGCGCCGGAGACCGGCCCGAAGATCAGGATCAGCGCGCCGAGGGCGAACGCGGTGGCGGTGGAGTTCTGCAACAGCTGCAGGCCCACGTCACCGGGGGAAAGGGTGGTGGCCATGATGCCGGAGCCGACCACGGCGGTGACCAGCAGGGCGGTGCCGGTGAACTCAGCCAGCAGACGCCGCCGAAGTGCGATGGTCATCGGTCTGTCTCTCCCATGGTGTTGCTGTCCCGGATCGTCGGACAGGGCGGTTATCGGGTTCTGGCAGCGGGTGCCGGGAAGATGGGCAGGCGTCGCCCGCACGCCATCGGGACCACGACGTCGGCCCTCATCGCTCCACGGCTTGGGAGACTCCTCGCAGATTTCGATGCCGCGTTCGGCCATCGCCGCAGTCACGCAGGGATTGATCTCGATGCCGGTCGAGGGTGATCTCCTGGTGGGGATAGGCGGTGTCGATCATCGGGAGCCTCTGGGCAGGATGGCGGGGACGAGCCGGTCGACACGGTCGGCGAGATCGGCGTACGCGGCCTCGAACGCCTCGTCGGTGTCCACGCGCACCGGATCCGGGACCGACCAGTGCAGTCGGGGGCGGATCGGGCCGGTCAGTTCCTCGTGGGCGCTGTCGCACACGGCGATCACCAGGTCGTCGCGGCGGACGACGTCGGTGACGTGGGCGGTGCCGGTCGGGTCGAGGTCAAGGCGGTGGCGGTGGGCCACGGCCACCGCCCGGGGATGCACCCGGGTGGCGGGCTTCGTGCCAGCGGAGGCGACCTCACCGTGAGCGCGCTGCTTCCACAACGCGGCGGCCAACTGCGAGCGGGCCGAGTTGTGGGTGCACACGAACACCACCCGACCGACGCCGGCAAGACGCGGGGTGGCGAGAGCCGCCAGCGACTCGGGGCGTAGCCGCAGGTAGGTGCGGCGCCGGTCTGCCTCGGAGCGGCCCCTGACGACCAGGCCGGCGTCGGCGAGGACCTTGACATGGTGGGCGACCAGGTTCGTCGGCATGTCGAGGGTGTGGGCGATCTCCCCAGGAGAGGCGTCGCCCAGGGTCAGCGCGTCCACGATCGCCAGGCGTGCCGGATCGCCGAGGGCGGCGTGGATCCTGGCCCGCCGAACAAGGGAAGAAGACTCAGCGTTCATTGACTCAACTATCGCTGAGTAGTTCTGCCGAGTCAAGCCAGCAGGGGCCCACAGCAGCAGTCGGGCTGCGTGGCGTCCCATACGGCGCCGGTGGTGACCAAGATGATGTGGTAGACGGTCGACCAGGGCGGGAAGTCGACCGGCAGCGCACGCCAGACGCAACTGTTGTGGTCGAGGTATCGGATGGCATCGACAGCACAAGCCCGAGCAGGCCCGAGCCGTCGTCGCGGAGATCGTCGGCGAGGCCGAGCGCGGCCTGAACATCCCGCCGACGGTTACCGGCTTCTCCCTGCGCCAGGCCCTCACCCTGGACGGCAAGCTGCCCGACGAGAACGCCTACACATCGAGTTCTTGGACCTTGTCCTGCCACCAGACAACTGACCGGGCCAACGCACGACAACGGCGGGGCGATCCGTAATGAGGATCGCCCCGACCATCCAACGGCATGCCTGGGCGCTGTCGACCGACCGCGGCCTCCTGTTCGCTGGTGCCGGCGAACAGACCTGCGAATCGGTGTGACCGCCGCCGTCGTGGTCGAACCGGCGCAGCGGGGTGTACCACCGCTTGGCACTACCCCAGTCGTCGGACCCGGTCGCGGCACCGTCCTCGAGGGCGCCGTGACGCGGCCGAAAGACTGGCCGTCGTCGTACATGCGCCGATCGTGTCGGGTGCGGTAGCCGGGTCACGGGTGATCGGCACACATGTCACGAATCAGATCCTCGCCCGCCCGCGATTGTGGCCGCCCGTGCCGGCACGGTACTCGCTGGCATGCTCCCCGGTCCGCATAATGGGCGATCATGGCTGCCGTCGATCCATATGTGACCGTCACGGAACCGACGTTCGTGGCACGACTCCTTCTCGATCCCGGAACGGACACCGAGGAGTCGGTCGCCAACGTGGATGCCTTCGTCGACCTCCCTGACGGTTCCAGCTGGGCGCTCACGATCCTCACCGTCGATGAGGTCCGTCGCCTGCTCGCGAAGTGGAAAGAGACCGGCGAGGTCGCGAACGGCAGCTACTTCTGGGCCGTTGATCAGTTGATCGTGCCGGAGCCGGGCGTGTCGGCCATGGTCACGGCGATTCGCGAACTCGTCCGCAGCGGGGCGATAGCAAACGTCGGTGTCCGGTGCGAGGAGCCCGGCTGACCTGGACTGGCCCGAGCCGGGACCTCTTCGTCGAACCGGGCTCCAACGCCCACATTACGCGCAAGGGCACCCCGCCCGGTCCAGGTCCCAGCCCCTCCCGCGGTTCGTCAACTCAATCTGCCGCGCCCGCACGCCATACCGTGGGGACACCCGACCTACCACCCGTAGGCTCGCGTAACACCAGTTGCCGCACGCTCTTCGGTGACCCCGGCGTGCGAACGCCGGGGTCGCTCGGAAGCTGGGCCCTGCCCGTGGCGAATCCGATGAGGTGCTCGGGGCTCAGCATGGTCCGGATCTGCCGGGGCGGGTCGAGCTGGGGGCTGCCGATGATGATGTCGGTGTTGAGTCGCTGCAGCGCCGGGCCGGGTGCGGCGCCCATCTCGGCGCGCAGGGTGCGCCGGACGCGGTGATACTCGGCCAGCGCGTCGGCGCGCCGGTCGGACCGGTAGAGCGCCAGCATGAGCTGCGCCGAGAGCGCCTCCGACGTGGGATGTCGGCAGGTGAGGGCGCTGATCTCGGCAATGAGTGCGCGGTGCAGGCCGAGGTTGAGCTGCGCGGCGAAGAGCCGGACCACCGCTTCGAATCGCTCTGCCTCCAACCTCGCCACGGCCGTCTGTAGAAGCGGACCCGTGTTCACGTCGATCAGGACCGGCCCGCGCCACAGGGCGAGCGCGGTGCTGTACGTGCGGGCGACGGTGAGCGGGTCGGTGACCAGATGCAACGGGTCGACCATGTGCCGGAACCGTTCCAGGTCCAGCTCACCCGGCTGGACCTCGATCAGGTAGCCCCGGCCGCGGGTGATGAGAGGGCTGCGCTTCACCGGGTCGTGGCGGGCCTGCAGCGTACGGCGCAACTGTTTTACGTAGGTCTGGATGGCGGCCACCGCGCTGGGCGGTGGGTCGGAGTCCCACAGTTCCTCGACCAGTTGCGGAACCGGCACGGTCGTGTTCGCGTTGAGTAGCAGTAGGGCGAGCAACTGGCGTTGCTTGGGTGCGGTCGGGGTGCGGTCCGTGCAACCGTCGGCGACGGTCAGTGGGCCGAGGACGCCGAGTTTCACAGTAGTACTCCCGTGTGCACGGTGCGGCAACACTCCTGACGGATCGTTTTTGATCAATAGCCCAGCGTCTTCTTGACGAGCTTGTCGACATCGGCGGGCGTTTGTCGTCGCGCCAGGCCACGTACGGGTCGGGGCGGATGAGCGCGAGTTCGCAGCCGTACAGGTCACGTATCGCCGGAGCGGATCGCGCGATACAACGACATCACCCGCGGTCCCGGCTCGATTCCGAACCTGTCGGCCAGTATCACCTTGAGTTCCTCGAAGACTCGGATGGCGGCGTCGTCCTGCCCGCACCGGTGCAGCGCCAGCATGTGCTGGGCGCGCAGGGACTCGTAGGTCGGGTGCTTCGCGCAGCGCCGGGCCAACTCGGGCACCAGGTCCCAGTGCCGGCCAAGGTGCAGGTCACTGTCGATGCGCTGCTCGAGCGCGGCGCGGTGCGTCTCGCGCAGCCGGACGACCGAGGCCTTGGCGAGCGGGCCGGACTCCACGTCGGCCAGCACCTCGCCGCCCCAGTCCTGCAGAGCGCGGGTCAGCAGGGCGGCCGCGGTGTGGTGGTCCCCGGCACGCGCGGCCGCCATGCCGAGGCGGCTCACCCGCTCGAAGACGGCGGCGTCGAGCAGGTCGGGCTCGACCACGAGGCGGTAGCACGACTGACCGGTGACGAGCCGGGCCCGCTCAGTGGGCAGGGCCCGGGTGAGGGCCTGCCGGATGGTCCGGGCGTAGGTCTGGAGCGTGTGGTTGACACTGCGCGGCGGGGTGGCACCCCAGAGCTCGGAGATGCAGTCCTCCACGCGTACCAGCTCACCGGCGTTGAGCAGCAGGAAGGCCAGCAGCTGCCGAGGCTTGCCGGCCGTCGGGGTGAAGTCGACGGCGTAGGCGTCGCGCACCTGCAGGCGGCCCAGGATGCGTAGGTGCAGCCGTGAGCGGTACCTCAGAGGTCTCGGGCCCGTGGAGAGGCCGGGGGGCTCGGGGACGGCTGCCGCAGACAACAAACCACCTCCGCATCGAGAGACACCCCGGCATGGCGCGCAGCGGGCGCACGTCGATTGACACGCCTCCTTCCGGGTTTGATTCGAGCCTAAAAATAGACAGATTCACATGTCAAGAAGCCCACGCACATTGTTGAAATCCGCCTGAGACTCAGGAATCGCGGCGCCAGGTGACCGGAGTTTAAGTCGGTACAGGATGGTGGAATCCATGATTATCTACATCGATGCGGTCACCCGGTCGGAGATCTGTTGATTGCCGGTCGGACGGCGCCCGAGGCCGGCACGGCGTCCAGGTCATCCCGGTCTCCATCCCAGCGCAGAAGAACGACCCCGCGATTGGGCCGGACCGGCAGCGGGCACCGGCTCGGCTCGCCGCGGTCACCGCACAGCTCGAGGAATATCTCGCGGGCGCCCGGACAACGTTCGAGCTGGATTACGCCATCGAGGGCAGCCCGAAGCAGCTCGCGGTCCGGCAGGCACTCGACGCGATCGCCTACGGCAGCACCACCACCTACGGGACCGTGCCAGCCACGGCCGGGCTGCCGCCCGCGGCGGTGTGCCGTGGGCCGGATGATCGGCGCCAGCCCGCTGCTCGTCGAGTGCCCGTGCCACCGCGTCATCGGAGCGAACGGCTCGCTGACCGGCTACGCCGGTGGCGTGGAGCGCAAACGGCAGCTGCTCGGCCTCGAAGGCGCCCTGCAGCCCACGCTCGGCGAATGACCGTTCGACCCTCGACAGGAGCCCCTGTGACATCGACGACGCCGACCCGTGGACACCGTCGGCACCGCCGTGACCGGCGCTGACGGGCTCGGCCGCTGCCCGTGGGCGGTGACCCACCCGCTCAGCTCCGCCTACCACGACACCGGGTGGGGCAGGTCGGTAGGCGATCGGGATGGTCGACACCCACCTGCTGGGCTGCCACCGCCGCGGCAGCTCCGGCCTGTACCCGGCCGTCAGTTGACCTAACCCGTCCACAATTCACGCCGGCCCGTGACTCCTGACGGATCCGCTCCTGAAACGCGGTCGTGCGTACCTGCTCGTCCAGCAGTCGCTGCCGGCTGTCCGCGGGCAGTTCGGCACGGCGGACCGCGCGCAGTACCACCTTGCACAGCGGCGGGTCCGGGTCGCTGACCTCGGCCCACGGGAACCGGCGGGACAGCCGCGACCGCAACGCGGGCGGGGTCCCGGCCCAGCAGCACGGCACAGACGTTGCGGCCGACCGTCGCCACCAGACCCCGGCCCAACGAGCACCGGGCGATCAGTTGAATCCGGCACCGTAGATCGCGTCGGAGACCAGCTGCCGTGACACGCGCTGCGGACGCCGGCCTCGGGGCGGGGCTGAGCTTCGTCACCGGCGCAGGTCCGCAGCGAAGACGTTGCTCGGTGACGTCACCCGCTCGGCCGCCCCGACGACCGCCCGTTCGCCGCCGCGCTGCTCGAGGTGGAAGCGGTACGGACGCTGCTGACGCAGACGGACGCCGAGCTGGCCGACCTGCCGGCCCCGGCAAACTACCTGGGCGCCGCCGAACTGCTGGTGGACGCCGTCCCAACGCACTACCGCGACGGCTCCCGACGGTAACCGGAGGCGTCGCGGTCGCCGGTCGCGTCAGCGCTTGAGGGCGAAGGTCAGCCCGTCGGCGAACGGCAGCATGCTCAGATCGACACGGTCGTCGTCGCGCACCTTCGCGTTGAACGCGCGCAACGCCCGGGTCTCGTCGTCCTGGGCCTCGTCGTCGATGACGGCGCCTTTCCACAGGACGTTGTCCACCAGCACCAGCCCGCCCGGACGCAGCAGCTCCAGACCCGCCTCGTAGTAGGCCTCGTAGTTCTCCTTGTCGGCGTCGATGAAGACGAAGTCGAACGAGCCACGGGCACCAGGCTCGGCCAGCAGTGCGTCGAGGGTGACGCGGGCGTCGCCGACCCGCACGTCGACCCTGTCGGCCACACCGGCCCGCTTGCAGTGGTCGATGGCGATCGCGGCCCACTCCTCGGAGATCTCGCAGGCCACCACCGTGCCGGTCGGCGGCAGGGCCAGGGCGGTGCACAGCAGGCTGTAGCCGGTGAACACACCGATCTCCACGGCCTTTCGCACCCGCAGCGCGCTGACGAGCACCCGCAGGAACTGTCCCTGCTCGGGGGAGATCTGCAACAGGTGCAACGGCAGAGCAGAGGTGTACTCCCGCAGTTCGGCGAGGATCTGCGGCTCACGCAGCGAGGATGCGGTGACGTAATCCTGCAGCTCTTTGCTCAGGTCAACCTGAATTCTCATGAAAGCCTCCTGGGAATCGGATGGGCGCGGTGCGCCCGGGCGCGATCGATGTATTCCCCGGTCCACCAACGTACTTACAAGACGACCGTGACGCCAGTTCAAACTCTGTCGCTCATCGATCTCTCGCCGTAGCTTTCAGTCGCTCAGAGATGCCCGCGCTCGCCTCGTTCTTCAGCGCTTAGTGGAAGCATGTCGAACAAGCATCCGGAGGTACGCGGTGATCGATGATGTCCGTTCTTTTCGGGATTGTCTGGGACAGTTCGCCTCCGGGGTGACGGTGGTGACCGTCGGCGGTGCGCAGGGCGTGCACGGCTCGACGGTCAGTGCGTTCACGTCGGTCTCGCTGCAACCGCCCCTGGTGCTGGTGGTCCTTGACCGGCGCAGCCGGCTGTGCCGCCGCATCGACGGACAGCCGTTCGGGATCAACGTCCTGGCCGCCAGCCAGCGTGACCTGGCGCTGCACTTCGCTGGTGCGGCCACCGGCGGTTCGGGCAGCGGACCGATCGGATGGGACACCACCGACGACACCCCCAGGCTTTCCGGTGCCACCGCGTTCCTGTCCTGCCAGCCGTGGGCGTTGTATGACGGGGGCGACCACCTCGTCGTCCTCGGCCGAGTCTGTTCCTTCGCGACACTGGGCGCCGACCCGCTCGTGTATCACCGCGGTTCCTTCCACGAACTCGCCACCCCACCGCCGCCCAGCGCCTGGCAGGGCTCCTTCGACTGCCCCGCGGACGGCATGTGGGCCCTTGATATGACATCCGCCTGACGAGAGGTTGACATGACCCTGGAAGCCACACCGCCGGACGTCGCGCGTCGCGTGACCCGACCGATGACCGGCAACGAATATCTGGAGAGTCTCCGCGACGGTCGGGAGGTCTTCCTGTACGGCGAGCGGGTCAAGGACGTCACCGCCCATCCGGCGTTCCGGAACTCGGCACTGATGACTGCCCGGCTGTACGACGCCCTGCACGACCCGGCCCGGCGGGATGTGCTGACCGCCCCCACCGACACCGGCAGCGACGGCTTCACCCACGCGTTCTTCCGCACGCCGCGCAGCGTCGAGGACGTCGTACGGGACCGCGAGGCGATCACGGCGTGGGCCAGGCTGACCTATGGCTGGATGGGCCGCAGCCCCGACTACAAGGCGGCGTTCCTGGGTACGCTCGGCGCGAACTCGGACTTCTACTCGCCGTACCAGGCCAACGCACGCCGCTGGTATCGCGAGTCGCAGGAGAAGGTCCTGTTCTGGAACCATGCGATCATCCACCCGCCGGTGGACCGCCACCTCGGCACCGAGCAGGTCAAGGACGTGTTCGTACACGTCGAGAAGGAGACCGACAACGGCGTGATCGTCAGCGGCGCCAAGGTCGTCGCAACCGGGTCGGCGATCACCAACTTCAACTTCATCTCACACCACGGCCTGCCGATCAAGGAGCGCGAGTTCGCGTTGATGGCGACCGTACCGATGGAGAGCTCCGGCCTGAAGCTGATCTGCCGCCCGAGCTACGCCGCGGCCGCCGCGGTGATGGGCAGCCCGTTCGACTACCCGCTGTCCAGCCGGCTCGACGAGAACGACACGATCCTCGTGCTCGACAAGGTACTCATTCCATGGGAGAACATCTTCATGTACGGCGACCCGGAGCAGGTCAACGGGTTCGCGCCGCGCTCGGGATTCCTGGAGCGGCTCACGTTCCAGGGCTCGATCCGGCTCGCCGTCAAGATCGATTTTATCGCCGGCCTGCTACTCAAGGCCGTGGAGACCACCGGCACCAAGGACTTCCGGGGAGTGCAGGCCCGGGTCGGCGAGGTACTCGCCTGGCGCAACATGTTCTGGGCACTCAGCGACGCGGCCGCCCGCAACCCGCAACCGTGGCGCGACGGCTCGTTCCTACCCCACCTGGACTACGGCATGGCCTACCGCTGGTTCATGACCCTCGGCTACCCGCGGATCAAGGAGATCATCGAGCAGGACGTCGCCAGCGGCCTGATCTACGTCAACTCCAGCGCCGAAGACTTCAAGAACCCAGAGATCCGCCCGTACCTTGACAAGTACGTGCGCGGATCCAACGGCGTCGACGCCGTAAGCCGGGTAAAGCTGATGAAGCTGCTGTGGGACGCCGTCGGCACCGAGTTCGGCGGCCGACATGAGCTGTACGAACGCAACTACTCCGGCAACCACGAGTCCGTGCGCACGGACATCATGATGGCCCAACAGGCATCCGGCCAGCTCGACGAGTACAAGGGCTACGCCGAGGAGTGCCTGGCCGAGTACGACCTCGACGGCTGGACCGTGCCCGACCTGGACTCGTTCGCCGCACTACGGGCGAATCGCCGCTGGTAACACCGCACCGTCCCGACCTGGTCCTGGCGGACAAGGCCAACACCAGCCGCGGCAACCGCCGATATCTGCGCTCACGTGGGATCAAGGCCTGTATCCCGAGCAAGACCGACCAGGACGCCCACCGCAAGGCCAAAGGCTCCCGCGGTGGCCGTCCGCCCACGTTCGACCGGCAGCTTTACCGGCTACGCCACGCCGTCGAGAACGACATCCCCCGCCCACGTCCGCCGAGCCTTCCGGAACATCCGCAGAGCGCCCGACCAGCTAGCGCCCCAAAACCCACTCGACCAGGCCCCGGACGCCCACCCGGCTCACGCAACCACAGACCCGCACCCCGCCACGACGTCGGCAAAACAAGCAAGCGCGACCTGAGCATCACCGCACGTAATCAACGCGCAAGGTAAAGAACAAGCTCAGTTCGACGGCTCATCCGTTCGACGCTCGAACGATCCCCGGCCGGGACGATCAAGAGGTGACGGCGGGAACCCTGCCGGGGACCGGCCTGCCGGCCCTGGACACCCGGTACCGGTTCTGGACGCAGCGATCTCGGCGTGGTGGTCGACCGCCCAGCTGGCCAGCGCCGAAAGTGGCTCCAGCAGGCTGGCGCCCAGCGGTGTCAGCCGGTACTCGACACTCGGCGGCGATGTCGGAAACACTTCCCGTTCGACCAGGCCGTCGCTCTCCAACACGCGCAGCGTCCGGGTGAGCATCCGCTGACTGATGCCCTCCACCGCCCGATGCAACTCGTTGAACCGGTACGGCTGCCGGCCGAGCAGGGTGATCAGCAACAACGTCCACTTGTCACTCACCCGCCGCAGCACGTCGGTGACCGGACAGCACTCGTATTCGTCGATTGGAACGGGAATCGGCAACCGGTGGCTGTCGAGCGTGGTACGCACACCGGTGTTCCTTGTGGCCATGAAAGTGCCTTCTTTCGCCTCCGTCGATCATCTGCCCAGGATGAGCACGGTCAGTGGAGAACGGTAACGGAGGCGACATGGGAGTCGTGGTGGTCAGTGGTGGCACCAACGGAATGGGACGCGCATTTGCCCTCGGACGGGCCGAACGCGGTGACCGGGTCCTCGTGCTCGGCCGCAACCGCGAACGCGGTGAGGCGCTGGCGGGCGGATCTGTCACCTTCCTTCCCGTCGACCTCTCCAGCGTGACCGAGACGCGACAGGTCGTCGCGCATATCCTCACCGAGTACCCCGTCGTGGACGCGCTGACGCTGTTCGCCAACGCGGTGGCGCCGCGTCGAATCGAGACCGCCGAGGGCCTGGAGCGTACGTTCGCGCTCTACTACCTCAGTCGCTATCTACTCAGCTTTGGCCTGCGTGAGGCGATGGACCGGGCTACCGCGCCGGTAATCGTGAACATCGCAGGCGTCGGCGTCACCAAAGGCGGGGTCCGCTGGGCCGACCCGCAACTGACGTCGGGCTACTCGGTCGTCACCGCACAACTGCAGGCCGGTCGAGCCAACGACCTGCTCGGCGTGGGCTTCGCTCAGCGGTCCGGCAGCCGTGCCCGATACGTGCTCTATCATCCCGGCTTCACCAAGAGCGGCGACCGCAGCCCGCTCCCGCTGGTCGTCCGCGGCCTGCTAGCGGCGGTATCGGTGGTGGCCCGCCCAGTCGCGGACGCGGTGGCCCCGATTCACCAGTTCCTGGACGCGCCGCCAGCCGCGCCGCTGACCGCCGTTGACCGGAACAAGCGACTTCCGCCCAGCTTCCCCACGCTCGACCCGCAGAACGCCGAACGCTTGATGGACCTCACGGAGAAGTTGCTGGGCTGAGGTGCCGTCCTGGCCCAGAATCTGCGTTGCCGGTGCCGACGAGAACCCAGCCGCAGCAGCGTACCGCGGCTGGTACGCGCCCTGCCCGACCCACCCGGCACGGCGGTCACCGTGCTTCGTAGGCGGCGGCCGCGGCGGCCTGGCCTGCCGGGTCGTTGAAGCAGTCGGTCGACCGGATGCGATGGAACCTCCAGGTGCGAGACTCGGGCAGTCACTTGACGGCTCCTTGCATCAGCGCCTTGACGAAGTTGCGCTGGAAGATCAGGAAGATCACCAGCGAGGGCAGGATGATCAGCAGGGATCCGGCGCAGAGCAGCACGATGTCGGTGCCGTGCTGGCCCTGGAAGGCGCCCAGCCCGCCGGCCACGGTCCGTTTCGTCGGGTCGTCGACGAGGACGAGGGGTAGCAGGTACTGGTTCCAGCTGGCGAGGAAGAAGAGCACGGATAGTGCGGACCACGCCGAGGTGGCGAGCGGCAGGTGGATGCGGCGGAACGTCTGCCAGGTGTTGGCGCCGTCGACTTTCGCGGCTTCGGTGAGCGCGGGCTCGGTGCCGAGAAAGTGTGCGCGCATCCAGAAGACGCCGAACGGCATGAGCAGTCCGATGAGCGGCAGGACGATCGCCAGCCGCGTCCCGAGTAGTCCCATGCTGCGCAGGTCGTAGTACAACGGGGTGATCAGCGCCTCGAACGGCAGGGTGAGTCCGACGAGGAGAAGACCGTAGATCGCCTTGCCGAAGGGCACTTTCAGCTGAGCGAGGGCGTAGCCCGCGGCGGTGGCCATCGCGACCGTGGCCGGCACGACGCCAAGCACGATGAGGGTGCTCGAGCGGAACAGCGCGACGAAGTTCGCGGTGCTCCACGCGTCGACGAAGTTGTGCCAGTGCGGGTCGCTGGGCCAGCTGAGGCCTTGCGGCGTGCTGCCCGGCGCCGCCAGTGCCGTGGTGAACATGCTCAGCAGCGGCACCACGGCGAACAGCATCAGCGCGAGCAGGATCCCGGTGCGTGTCACTCGATGGGCGAGGCCCGATGTGGTCATTTCTGTCTCCCGAGACGCTGGATCGGCCAGATGACCAGCAGCACGACGATGGTCAGGAACACCGCGAGCGCCGAGGCCTGGCCGACGTGCTGTTGCAGGAACGTCAACCGGTAGATCTGCACGCCGGGCACCATCGTCTGGTAGCCGGGACCGCCTTGCGTCGCGATCTGGACGACGTCGAAGCTCGCCAGCGCGGCGATGATCGTGAACGTCGTGCACACGACGAGTTCGCGCCGCAACCCGGGCAGCGTCACGGCGAAGAACTCTCTGACCGGCCCGGCCCCGTCCAGCCGGGCCGCCTCGTACAGCGACGGGTCGATCTTGCCGATGCCCGCGAGTAGCAGCACCGTGCAGAAGCCGAGCATGACCCAGACTCCGATCACACCGACCGCGGGCAGAGCGAAAGTGAAGTCACCGAGCCAGGCCCGCGTGTACTGATCGAGGCCGACCGCGCGCAGGACCTGATTGACCAGGCCGTCCGAGGAGTACATCCACGTCCACGCGATACCGGCCGCGACCAGCGGAAGCACCTGAGGGACGAACAGTAGGACCCGGGCGGTGGTGCTGAACGCGCCGGGCTTCAGTTCGCGGATGAACGACGCGGCGACCAGACCGAGCCCGACCGGCAGGACCGTGTAGAAGATGATGAGGACGAACGCGTTCACCACGGATTGCAGCAGCTCCGGCCGGGTGAAGATCGCTTTCCAGTTGTCCAGTCCGGCGGGCGTCGCCGGCCCGATGCCGTCCCAGTGGTAGAAGGAGTACTGCACGGACTGGAGCATCGGGAACAGCACGAAAACGGCGTACATGCCGAACGCTGGCGCAACCCAGAGGAGCGCGCTCCAACTCCGCCGCCGGCGTGCGGATGGGCGCCGTGCGGCGGGTTGTCGTGCCGCAGGAACGCTCGACGGGTCGGTCATGGCCGAAGCCTGCCGCATCGCCTGCGGGGTCGAGACGGACGGCACCGCATCACCCCTGGGTCGGCTCGCCGCGATCATCGCCCGAGATCGCGCTCGTAGTCGGACTGCACCTTGGCCGCGAACGCCTCGGGCGTCGTCTTGCCGGCCAGCAGCAGCTGCGTTTGCGGGATGAGGCTGTTGACGTGCATCGAAGCCGTCGCGTCAGCCATGAAGCCGACCAGCCCGTTGCTGTTCAGCAACTCCTGGAACGCGCTGACGGTGGCGGCGACCGCCGACCCCTCGGGCGCGGTCGGAGCTGGCGCGTCCGACGGGCCCGCCGGCACCAGCCCGCCGAGAGTCACCGTCTCCTGCCGCGCCTGCTGGTCCGTCTGCACGAAGTCCAGGAACGCGGCCGCCACGTCTGCATTGGGTGACTTCGCCGGGATCCCCAGGTTGGCGGCAGCGGTCATCGCGTACGGCGGCCCACCGGCAACGTCGGACGGGAACAGGAAAAACCCGAACTGACCGGATCCGGTCTTGTCGAGTTCCGGAGCCTGCCAGTTGCCGCTCGGGAAGAACACACCGTTGCCCTTGATGAACTCGGCCGGTGCCCGGGTCTGGTCGATGTCGTTCACGTCGGCCGGCAGGTATCCCGCCTGCCCCAGCGTTGCAATGTCGTGGCGGCCTTGACCGTCGCCGCCGTGTCGATACTCGCGCCAGGCTTGGTGTAGCTCCAGTCCTGGACGGCTTGCGCGTCACCGGCGTACGACATCGCCAGGTTCTGCAGCGGATAGACGCTGCCGCCGTCCTTGCCGTTGGTCATGATCGGCTGCAGCCCAGCGTCCTTCGCCTTGGCGAGCAACTGCTCGAACTCGGCGACAGTCGCCGGCGGCCGCGTCATACCGATCCGCTGCGCAAGCGCCTTGTTGTAATACACCCCGGTCAGGCCGAAACCAGCGCCCGCGGCGTACAACGAGCCCGTCCCCCGCTGTCTGCCGTCCGGGCCGACACGGGTGGAGGCGAACTGCGACTGCGGCCACTCGTTCCACCCGTACGCCTCCGCATACGGGTCGAGGCTGATCAGCAGGTGGTTCTTGGTCAGGTTGCCCAACTGCGGCACGCGGACGAGGTCGGGCACGTTGTCCCCGGCGAGAGTACGCGCGATGGTCGTGGTCAAGGTGGCGTAGTCCTGGCTCTCCACCTTGACGGTCACGTTGCTGTACTTGGCGCGGAACAGCTCGCCGAGAGCGGTGTAGAACGGGACGTCGACGCCGCTGGTGACGAGCAGCTTCAGGGTGACCGGTTCGCTGCCGATACTGGTGGAGATCGGCTTGGACGGCACCGGGCCGGCTTCGGAGTTGCCGCCGGGTGCGCAGGCGGCCAGCAGCAGGGCAGCCGCCGCGGCGACGCCGGCCGCCCGGAAGGTTCCGCAGTAATGGATCAGTGATCGCACGAGAAGTCCTTAAGGCTCGATGGTGTGGGTTGACTGGAACGCGCGGCGTACAGCGTCGCCAGCCCTGCCAACGGCGTGATGCGCGTCGGTCATCACGGCGAACATCTCGAAGAAGCCATGGATCTGCCCGCGTACTCGGTCAGCTCGACCGGCACGCCGGCCGCCTCCAGACGCCGGGCATAGTCCTCGGCCTCGCGGCGGAGGAAATCGTGTTCGGCCGTGATGATCGTCGCAGGCGCGACACCGCGCACAGATTCAGCGTGCAGCGGGGATACATACGGCGCCTTGCGGTGTGCCGGGTCGGGAACGTACGTCGCCCAGATGTGCTGGAGCCGACGGTAGCTGTTGGAGCCGAAACCCGACCGGCCCGCGAAGGTCTCGTACCGCCGCCGGAACGCGACCTTGTAGTCGGTGTTCTCGACGCTGTCGAGTGCCGGGTAGACGAGGAGTTGGGCGGCTAACCGAACGCCTTCATCACGCGCTTTGAGCGCGGCCGCCGCGGCGAGATTGCCGCCCGAACTGTCCCCACCGACAGCCACGGTGCCGAAGTGGTGGCGTGCCCAGGTGACGGCCGTCCAAGTGTCGTCAAAGCCGGCTGGAAACGGGTGCTCGGGCGCGAGCCGGTAGTCGATGGACAGGACCCCGCACGCGGCCCGGTTCGCGAGTGCCCGGGCGACGCCCTCGGCGGTGTCGAGGTCTCCGTGAATCCAGCCGCCGCCGTGCGCCCAGACCAGGACCTCTCGTTCCGCACCCGTGGGCAGATAGAGCCGAGCCGGTACGCCGTCCGCGTCGACCGACTCGACCGAGGCCACCGGCGCCGGCTCGCCAGTCACGGCCAGGACCTTCGCACGTGCGTCCGCCCGCACGGCCGCGATGTCGGTGGCCCACGGGTCGGGTGATGATCCGGAGCTGTCCAGGAAGGCCTGAACCTGCTCGTGCGGCCGCAGCGGATTGTCTTCCTCACGGACGACCGGGGTTCCCCGCCGGAAAGCTGCACCCATTCGATCGCACCTCTCGCCAATGTTAAGACTGAGCACTCAGTCTGTTTCGCAGAAGCTACCGAGTGCTCAGTCGGTTTGTCTATACTCGGCGATGACCGTCCCGACCATCGCGAGGAGATCAACCGTGTCCCCTGCCCAGAAGCCCAAGACCTCAGCGAAGGGCCTCGAGACACGGGACCGCATCGTCGACGTCGCCGTACGATTCATCGCCCGCAACGGAGCGCGCGGCACCAGCCTCGCCGACATCGCGGCCGAGGCCGGCGTGTCACAGACCGGGCTGCTCTATCACTTCCGCAGCAAGGAGGCCCTGCTCAACGCCGTCATGGACCGCCACGTAGCCTTCTCCGAGCAGTGGCTGTGGGGCGACGGACCCGACCCCGGCATCAAGATCGTCGACATCATCGCCACGCACATGGCCAGCTGGCCCAGCCAGCACGACGGCAAGGTGGCCAGCCTGCTCGGCATGAACACCGTCGTCCTCGGCGAAAACGTCAGCCCCGACACCGACCTCCACCCACGGCTGGTCGATGGCTACCGAACGACGATCGACCGTGTGACAGCCACCCTGCGGTCCGCACAAGAGCGCGGCGAGATGCGCAAGGACATCGACCCGCAGCTCAAGGCAATGGAGATCATCGCTTTCTGCTACGGCCTCGAGGCCGCGTGGTTGGTGGACCCGACGATCCCGGTCGCCGCGGCAGCCGCCCAATGGGCGGCACAGCAGACCAGGCAGTTGGCGACCGGGTCGGCAACGTCCTGACGACACACCCCCGGAAGTCCGGCACCTTCTGGAAGCAGCGTTCGACGGTGGTGCGCTTCTTGTAACGCTGCGGGTCGAAGGCTGCGGGCCGTCCGCCTGCCGACCCCCTTCCTCTTCCGGCTGGCCTGCTGATCGGTCTTCTCCGGAATGACCGCGGTGATCCGGCGTCGGCGCAGGTGGGCGCGGTTGGCCCTGGACGAGTAGGCCCTGTCCGCGGCGACCGCGTCGGGGCGGGTGCGGGGCCGACCGGCCGGGGCGGGAACACGAATCCCGTCCAGCAGGGACGGCAACCGCGGACAGTCTCCCGCCGGGCCGGGGTGAGCACGAACACCAGCGGCAGCCCGGCAGCGTCGACCACGGCGTGAACCTTGCTACTCAGTCCGCCCCGGGACCGGCCGAGGCCGGCGACCGCAGCACGGGCCCTGCGCCGCCGCCGGGCGACACGATCCTGACCCGTCGCTTCCGCGCTGCCCGCACCTGACCGGGCCTTCGACGCACCACCCGCAGCACGGGCGGCTGACCCGCCAGCGGAGCCTCTCTTTTCTCCGTCAACGCCTGCTCCAGCGCATCCAGGGTCTCACCGGCGACCGCCAGACCAGCCGACTCCTGATGCGCCCGCACCACGGCGGAGTCCACACCGACCAACTCCAACCCGACCAGCCCACGCGACCCGGCCTCAGCGATCAACGCGTCCATCAAGCCCTGGAACACCCCCGCCCTGGCCCACGCGTTGAACCGGGAGTAGATCGTGGACCAGGACCCGTAGCGCTGCGGAACATCACGCCACCCAGACCCGGTCCGAAACCGCCACAGGACCCCGTTGAACTGATCCCGCACCCGCCAAGGCAACGGCCCCGTAGCCGCCACCGGCAGACACGGCTCGATCAACGCCCACTCGGCATCCGTCACATCGGAACGCGCCACCACCGAGTTCTACCAGCCACCGCCAGCCCGCCACCCACCTAGATCCTCGCCGCCGGCGGACCGTCGGTGCCGGCGCCCTCGACGCGTCTTGGTCAACACCCCAATCGCCACCCGATCCGGCAACCTGTCCCGCGCCGCCCTGACGATACGAGTCCCCCAGCCGCGACGGAAGACCATAGACCACACTGAACTTGAGGAAGCGGCATTGGGCCTGAGCCCTGGGGTCCTACCGGGATCAACCGACGCGACACCACCACGACCGCCATGAACCTCAAGATTCCCTCAAGTGGCTCCGCCTGGGAGCGATTCCAATTCACCAAGGACTTTAGGTTTGCCATACCCAATTGGCACAGCCGGCCCACCTACGCAGGCGATACGTCACTCAGAAGGAGCAGGTTAATCAAGGAAGCCGGGCAACCGAATGACGCCCGAATGATGAACCGGGAACTGCACTTCTTCAAGTAGAGGAGATCTGGTGAACCGACGTCTTTTGCTGTCGACAACTGTCGCAACAATGTGTGCCGTAACCCTGTTCGCGCCGTCCTCGGCGGCGGAGAACGGAAACGCCAACTGCGAGAATCTGCCCGGTAATCGTTCTGCCTCCGGCTGGACGAACTACGAGGAGCTCGGTAAGCAACTCGCCCAGATCGAGGCGACCAGCCACGGCCGCGTCGACGTGGATGTCATCGGACAGTCCCAGCGGGGCCGGGACATCTACGCGGCGCGGGTCGGCACCGGTGACCGCGTGCTCCTGATCACGAGCGAGATCCACGGCAACGAGAAGACCGGCACCGAGGCGCTGCTGAGCATGCTCAAGACCCTCGGGTCCAGCGGCAGCCCGCAGGCCCAGTTGATCCGCGAGAACCTGACCGTCGTCGCTGTCCCGAAGTTCAACCCCGACGCTGCGGAGCTGAACCGTCGGCAGAACGACTTCCCGTGGAGCGAGGCGGTCGAGAAGTTCCCGCAGCTGGCCGGGACGAACCCGCCGTACTACTACAGCAACGGCGCACAGGGCTTCGACGTCAACCGCGACTTCAGTGCGGACCTCACCGCCGAGCCGTCGCCGGCGACCCGGCCGTCGAACGAGACCCTCCCCGGCATGTTCGTGACCAACGAGTCCCGGGCGCTGCGTGACCTGTACGTCGACCTGCGCAACGAGTTCGGCAAGGTCGACACCTACGTCGACCTGCACCACATGGGCCCGTGCAGCCAGAACAACGACAGCGACCAGTACGTGACGGTGGCCCTGGACTTTCCGCCGCTCGGCTCCGAGATCGACGGCAACCCGCGGTACGCCGACTGGCCGCTGCTCGACCAGGACAGCTCCCGTCGGCACGCGCTTGCCGCCGCCCAGGGCATGATCCAGCACGGCGGCAACGGCAACGCCCAGAACTCGCCGTTCGTCGGCGGGGTCAGCCAGTACGTGCACTACCAGGTCGCCGACGGGTACAGCTTCGACCGCGACTACGCCGGGCAGGCCCGGTCGGCGTTCGCCCTCAACGGCAGCGCGACCGTCCTGTTCGAGGTACGCGGCCAGTCCCACGCCTGGGGCCAGAAGCAGAAGGGCCAGCTGACCGCGGCCGTCGAGGCCGGCATCGTCGGGATCGCCGAGCGGATGGCGGACGGGTCCGTCGACAACCTGAACCACACCGATTTCTACCAGCTGCCCAAGTACTGGTGAGGCCGTAGAGCCGGCACGGCAGCCAGCCGCAGCGGGTGATCACGCCCGGAGGCCACCTCCCAGCGATGGGGGTGGCCTCCGGGCGTCGTGAGGCCGCCGGCCGGGTTCGCCGTGACGGCCATGCCGCCGCCGGGGCGCGGTTCGTCCTCGGCGGGTGCCGCTGTGGGATGTGCACAAATAAGCCTCGACTGCCGGTCTTTGTGGGTGGACCCGTTGTCCAACGCCCGCGCCGGCGTCCTGGACCCCGAACGGATCGCCCGCGCCATCGCCGTACTCCAGGGAGCCGGCACCATGCCCGCCGGCCTCACCCCGACCGCGGCGCCATCTTCGACCTCGTACCCGCCTGAGTGTTGGGTTACCTGATGGTTGCTGTCGTTGTCTCTGGTCGAATGTTCCGGTAGCGGGTCTGGGCCTGACCCGGTTTGACGGACATCGCAGATCCGTGGGGCTGTGTGCCCTCGGGAAGGATGTTCATCACGGAAGGCATGGGGAACGGCCGCGGAGGGCGTTCACGCCGGAGTTCAAGGCGGAGATCGTCGAGGTGTGCCGGCGGGGTGACCGCACGGTCGGTCAGGTCCGAAGGATTTCGATCTGACCGAGACGGCGGTGCGGGACTGGGTGAAGCAGGCCGACCTCGATTCCGGCACTCGGACGGACGGGTTGTGACCAGCGTGGAGCGGGAGAAGTTGGCGCGGCTGCGTCGGGAGAACCGGCGGGTGCGTAAGGACGTCGACATCCTCAAACGGGGCCACGGCTTTCTTCGTGAGGGAGACCCGGTGAACGCGTGCCCGCGGCTCACCGATCGCATCGTGACCGTCCTGCTTGAGCAGCACGAGCACTACGAGGCCCACTCGTCCAGGATGACCCGCCACCTGGCGGGTCCACGTTGTGGCAGACGGCCACCGCACGATCTTCGATTGTCCTCACAAACCATCGATGATCAACGCGGTGGCCGTCCTCATGCCCACGCCACTCCCAACCGCCGAGCCAAGTGACGTTGGAGTGTTAGGCGAAATGACTCGTGACGCTGGCGGGGTCGGCGGCGGCGAGATCCTGGTTGCTCAGGTCCTCGTAGAGCTCCCTCATGCCTTGAAGGAAGTCGTGAACCTTGGCAAGATCGTCCCCCACGTACTGGGAGATCAGGTAGATCATGGTGTCGAGCGGGACCTTCTTGTGGTCGACGACAGATTTCACGAACGTGTAGCAGAACGCCTGCTCGACGGTATCCGTGATGCTCTTCTGCGAGAAATAGTATTTCCAGAAGGACACATCGACGCGGACGAAGGCATTGTGCTCCATCGTCACGAAGTAGAAGTCCCTCTTGGTCTCACCGGCCGTCGTATCGCTGAACAGGGTGTCGATAGCGGAGTGGACGACGGTCTTCAGGCCGTCCTTGTACTGCCCGGAGAAGAACTGATCTACCGCCGCATCGATGCCGGCGGTGGCCGCCTCGCCCGAGGAGACAGTGTATCCCTGCTGAAAGTTCTGCACTGACCCCGGAACGATGAACAGGTCGCTGATTCCGCCCCCCGTCCCGTGCAGCATCGCCCCGATACGGTCCTCGGCGAGCTGAAGATGCGCCTCGGCGGCACTCCTTATGAACTCCAGGCGCTCCTTAACCTGTACAGCCTTGTCGTCTGAACCCGTGAATCCCGCTATAACCTTCTCAATTGCCGCCACAGTAAGCCTCGTTTTACTTCATGGATGGATGGATTACTCCGGCGCCCCTTAAGGCACCCCGCGCTCCGGATACGTCGAAATCAGTGGCGCCAGTAAAACACATTCTGCCCGACAACGCAGCCCTCGCCGTCCCGATTTTCTCCTGCATTTCTCCAGTGGCCGTGGGCAGAGGGATCATGTGACGACAATCGGACGCGTCATTGTCGGATATGCGCACGTCCAAATCTCTGACGCCCGAGCTGATCCGGTCTCAAGTGTCTAGTGTTCCCCGGGTTCGGTGGAGTCGGGTTGGTTGACTGGTCAGGCTCGTCGCCTGTCGAGGAGAGACGTGCCGGGAAGATACCCGCCCGAGTTTCGTCGTAAGGTCCTCGATCTACTCAACGTCGGTCGCGAAGCTTGTCCAAGATCTGGATAGGGCTCGCTGACCGAGCAGATCCGCGCGGTGGACCGCGCCTCCCGGGGCACGCACGGTTGTGTACCACAGCGTAGACCCGCCAGGCGGCCCGGTGCGACCAGCCCGAACGCCTCGCTGCCGCCGGCGTACCCGATGACGTCGGGTTCGCCACGAAGCCGGCCCTGGCCCGGCAGATGATCGCCGCCGCGGTGGGCGCCAGCGTCCTGTTCGGGCGGATGAGCGAAAGACGAGGTCTACGACGCCGACCCGGGCCTCCGCGCTGACCTGGAACACGGCGGGCTCGGCTACCTCCTGCCGTCGGCTGCGACCGACGCGAGCACGTCAACGACGGCCGTACCCTCGTGCGGGTTGACGACCTCGCCGACCGGATTCCCCAGCCGCGAGTGGCAGGTGCACAGTTGCGGGCCGGAAGCAGAAGGTCCCCGCACTACCCGTGGGCGTGAATCACCACGGCCACCCAGCCGGGTGAATACCGGTGGCTGCTCATCCGCCAAAGCCGGGCCACAGCGAACTGACCCTCTACCTGTGCTGGCCACCCGCCCGCCCGGTGCCGCTACACACCCGGGTGCGAGTCGCCGGTTCACGCTGGAGCATCGAGGAGCTGTCCCAGACCGGCAAAGGGCAGGTCGGCCTGGGCCACTACCAGGTCCGCGGCTAGACCGGCTGGCACCGGTTCATCACCCTGGCCATGCTCGCCCTGGCCGTCCTGACCGTCCTCTGCAACACCCCGCCCGGGCCTGACTCCGGCCCGACATCACTGCCTGACCCGCCCGCGCCGCCGAACTGGTAGGCGCCCGACCTGAGCACCGCTCCGCGTAGCCGAGTACGGCTACGCGCGCTCTTCCCGCCCCGCTGTGGCGCACCACTGCCGCCGCGCGCCCCCGGGGACGGGGCGCGCGGCGGCTTCATTTCGCCAAGGAGCATTCATGTCGCACTCGACACGAATCTCGATCCGCCAGACGCTGACCGGCCACACACCGCCGGAGCTGGGCGGATACGACTTGATCAAGTCCGGGACCGCGGGTATCGGTTGCACGCTGACCGCAGCCATCGTCGGAGGTGCCCGATGACCTCACCCACTCGGCCCGCCAAGCCGAAGGCCAAGCCCCGCCCCATGTTCGCGCCGGTCCTGACCCTGCTCGCGACCGAACCGCACCGCGCCTTCTCCATCGGCGACCTCGGCCGGGAACTGCCCGGCAGGTCCTCCGGGGCGATCGGCTCCGTCCTGAACCGCCTCGCCGACCGGAAGTGGGCCACCATGTCCGGACCCTGCGGGCGATACGCACGGCGATGCCGCGGCGGCGGATCTCGGCCCGCAGCGCGCGGACGTCATACGCCTTGTCGGCGTGGAGCTTGTCGGACCGCTGCCGGGGTCGGCCACGCCGGCCGCGGATCGGGGCGATGGAGTCCCGTAGCGGTAGGAGCAGGTGGGCGTCGGGGACGTCGGCTGCCATGTTGGCCAGTCGCCGAACAGTTCACGGTCAGGGTCGTGGCGATGCTCGACCGTCGTGCCGTCGCCCGCGGTCCTGTTCGGCGATCTCAACGTGGGCGCCGGCCTTACCCGGGCGGGCCGGTCAGCCCAGTTCGTCGGCGAGTTCGGGGCGTTCGGACTTTGACCGACCGGCGTCACCCGGTTCGGGTGCGGCCCCGGCTGCCGAGGCGGTCAGCGCCTGTTCGGCGAGGTGCTGCCGCAGCGACCAGGCGACCGCGCCCGCCCAGACCGCGAGGATGGTCGCGTAGGCGGCATAGCGTACGCCGGCCGGGGCGTCGATCCACTCGCTGCGCAGCAGCGTACGGCTGTTGGTGAGGATGATGATGCCGCCGACGGCGGAGCCGAGCATCCGGGGTGGGATCTTGCGTACCAGCCAGGCGGCGATCGGTGCGGCGACCGTCCCGCCGAGCAGGAGGGCGCCGACCCAGGCGAAGTTGACGTTCTCCGATCCGAGCCCGACCAGGAAGCCGACGCTGGCCGCCAGTGCGACGAGGAACTCACTGGTGGCGATCGAGCCGATCACCCGGCGGGGTTCCATCCGGCCGCTGGCGAGGATCGCGGGGGTGCCGACCGGGCCCCACCCACCGCCTCCGCTGGCGTCGACGAAGCCGGCGACCAGACCGAGCGGGCCGAGGAAACGTTTACGCAGCGGCGGACCGGTCCGGCCGGTGGGGAAGCCGACGACGGTGAACCGGACCAGCAGGTAGATGCCGAGGGTGAACAGGATGCACGACATGATCGGCACTGCGGTTTCGGTGGAGAGGCTGCTCAGGAAGGTGGCGCCGGCAAAAGCACCGATCGCGCCGGGCACGCCGACCTTCAGAACGACCGACCAGTCGACATTTCCGAATCGCCAGTGTGCGACACCGGAGGCCAGGGTCGTTCCGATCTCCGCGAGATGAACGGTTGCCGACGCACTTGCGGCACTGGCGCCGATAGCCAGCAGAAGTGTGGTGGAGGTCACACCGTAGGCCATACCGAGACTACCGTCGACGAGTTGCGCTCCGAGCCCCACCAGGGCGAGAAGAAGAAGTTTACGCATAGTGAACCACCGAGTGAGAGTGGGGGCGCCTGGATAGGTCCAGGCGGGATCGAAACGATCGTTAACTGCACGGGATTCGCCGAGTCGAACGATTCGGCGACCACGTTTGCCCAGCTCAGAGCCAATACGTGAAGATGTTGACGATCACCTTCAGATTTCGTCAACGGCCCCGAGGAAGTCAGAGTTACTCGATAGGAAATGCCGGCCAGGCATAGATAGAAATCTTTAGGGCCGCCAACAATAGGAAGCAACAGCCGTTCCACATACCGGGAAGCGCAATCACTCGCACGTTTGCTTGACGCGCGCTGCGACATCAAGTAAACGCGCGCGAATAGGGATGACAAATTCGATCATGAACTGTGACTTGCCATTCCGCCACCGCCCGCCCAATCTGCGACCGACGCCTACCGAAAGAGATTGTTCACCACGTTGGTCAACTTGGTCAGATTTAACTGAGCCGAAACTAAGCGCAGCTACTTTGTGACCCAGCGCAACATCGATACGCACCAATTCGATCTTCAGTCGGTCGCCCGCGCGGCCGGCCGACCCAGCCTGTCCCATTGCGAAGCCGCCGCAACCGGAGTGGGAGCCCCGATGAGTGCTGCACCGAACATGCGCGACCTGGTCCTGGCCGTCAATCCGGCCGGCGCCCTCGAACCCGGTCCACGGATCACGGCTGCCGCCTGTGCCGGCGGCGGTACCGGCCTGCTCGACCTGGCCGGCGGCGGCAACTGGGTGCTACAAGCGCTCACCCAGGCCGCCACCTGGGCATCCGGGCCGATCGGCGTACGGGTGCCCGGTGGTTGCACCGCCACTGTCGACGAAGTCGAGCGCGCCGCGCCCGGCGCCGTCGACCTGGTGCTGCTCACCGCCGACGCCCCGTGGCAGGTCGGTGACGTCGCCGCCCGCTACCGGGTGCTCGTCGAGGTGACCAGTCTCGCCGAGGCCCGGGCCGCCGCCGCAGCGGGTGCGCACGGACTCGTCGCCCGCGGCATGGAGGCCGGCGGCCGGGTCAGCGAACAGAGCTCGTTCATCCTGTTCCAGCAGCTCGTCGCGGGCGACACCGGCGACCTGCCGGTCTGGGTGGCCGGCGGGATCGGCCCGCGCACCGCCGGCGCCTGCCTCGTCGGCGGGGCCGCCGGCGTGCTGCTGGACAGCCAGCTCGCCCTGATGCCCGAAGCCGAACTGCCGGCGGACGTCCAGGCCGCGATCCGGCGGATGGACGGCTCGGAGACCGTGCTCGTCGGCGCCGAACGCGGACTGCGGCGCGGGGGCCCGCACGACGAGACCTCCGAACTGCTGCCGATCGGCCAGGACGGCTGGCTGGCCGCCGTCTTCGCCGAACGCTGGCCGGACACCGCAGCCGCCGTACGGGGGATACGCGAGTCGCTGCTGGCGACGCTCGCCGACGACTCGGCCGGCGAGCCGCTGCTGCCCGGCGCCCCGCTGGCCGAGGCGCTCGGCGTACGGATGCCGGTCGCCCAGGGGCCGATGACCCGGGTCAGCGACGAGGCGGGATTCGCCGCCGCGGTGGCCGGCGGCGGCGGGCTGCCGTTCGTCGCCCTGGCCCTGAACGGGCCGGAACAGTCCCGCCGGATCCTGACCGAGACCGCCGGCCTGCTCGGCGACCGGCCCTGGGGCGTCGGCGTGCTCGGCTTCGCCCCCGACGACATCCGGGCCGCCCAGCTGGACGTCATCCGGGAGATCCGCCCGGCCTGCGCGATCATCGCCGGTGGCCGCCCGCCCCAGGCGAAGGCGCTGGAGGCGGAGGGCATCCGCGCCTTCCTGCACGTACCGTCGCCCGGCCTGCTCCGCCAGTTCCTGCGCGCCGGAGCCCGCCGGTTCGTCTTCGAGGGCGCCGAGTGCGGCGGGCACGTCGGCCCCCGCGCCAGCTTCCCCCTGTGGGAGGCCCAGCTCCTGGTGCTCGACGAATACCTCGACGGCGACCCGTCCGCCGCCGGCCAGGTGGAGGTCTTCTTCGCCGGGGGCATCCACGACGCCCGCTCGGCGGCGATGGTCGCCGCGATGGCGGCGCCGCTGACCCGCCGGGGTGCCCGGATCGGGGTGCTGATGGGCACCGCCTACCTGTTCACCGAGGAGGCGGTCACCCACGGGGCGATCCAGCCGCTGTTCCAGCGCATGGCGGTCGACGCCGACCGGACCGCGCTGCTGGAGACGGCCCCGGGCACGCCACCCGGTGCCTGCACACCCTGTTCGTCGACGACTTCCACCGGCTGCGGGTCGAGTTGGAGGCCGCCGGGGTGGAGAGCCGGCAGGTGTGGGAACAGCTCGAACTGCTCAACGTCGGCCGGCTGCGGATCGCCAGTAAGGGCCGCCGCCGCGAGGGCGACACGATCCAGGACGTCGGCGAGGACGTCCAGGCCGCCGAGGGACTCTTCATGGCCGGGCAGGTGGCGCTGCTGCGCGACGGCACCACGACCGTCGCCCGGCTGCACGACGAGGTCACCGGCGCCGCCGCCGCCTTCCACACCGACCGGCTGGCGCGGCTGCGCGACCGGTTCACCCCGGCGGCCGGCGACGTCGAGGAGGCACCCGCGCCGCTCGACATCGCCATCGTCGGCATGGCCTGCGTGCTGCCCGGCTCGCCGGACCTGGACAGTTTCTGGCGTACGGTGCTCAGCGGCACCGACGCCGTGACCGAGGTCCCCGCCGACCGGTGGGACACCGACCACTACTACGCCCCGGAGGTCGGCCCCGGGCAGACCGGCCGGATCAGCGTCTCCAAGTGGGGCGGGTTCATCGAGCCGGTGCCGTTCGACGCGATCCGCTACGGCATCCCGCCGGCGGCACTGAGCAGCATCGACCCGACCCAACTGCTCGCCCTGGAGGTCTCCCACCGGGCGCTACTGGATGCCGGGTACGCCTACGACGATCCGGGCGTCGACCACTCCCGTACCGGGGTGGTCTTCGGGGCCGAGGCCGGCAGCGACATGGGGCACGCGCAGACGCTGCGGACCATGCTCCCCGCGTACCTCGGTGAGGTCCCCGACGAGATGGAGGCGCTGCTGCCCCGGGTCACCGAGGACAGCTTCCCCGGCGTACTGGCGAACGTCATCGCCGGCCGGGTCGCCAACCGGCTCGACCTGGGCGGTCCCAACTACACCATCGACGCCGCCTGCGCCTCGTCGCTGGCCGCGATGGACGCCGCCTGCAAGGAGCTGGCGGGCGGCGACAGCGATCTGATGATCTGCGGCGGCGCCGACCTGCACAACGGCATCAACGACTACCTCATGTTCACCTCCGCCCACGCGCTCTCGCCGACCGGCCGGTGCCGGACCTTCGACAGCACCGGCGACGGGATCGCCCTCGGTGAGGGGGTGGCCTGCGTCGTACTCAAGCGGCTCGCCGACGCCGAACGCGACGGCGACCGGATCTACGCCGTGGTCAAGGGGCTCGGCGGGGCCAGCGACGGGCGGGCCCTCGGCCTGACCGCGCCCCGCCCGGACGGGCAGCGCCGGGCGCTGGACCGGGCCTACCGCCGCAGCGGCGTCTCGCCGGCCCAGGTGGGACTGGTGGAGGCGCACGGCACCGGCACCGTCGTCGGCGACCGCACCGAACTGGAGACCCTGACCCGGCTGTTCACCGAGGCCGGGGCCGAGCCGGGCGGGTGCGCGCTCGGCTCGGTGAAGTCGCAGATCGGGCACACCAAGTGCGCCGCCGGGCTGGCCGGGGTGATCAAGACCGCCCTCGCGCTGCACACCGGCGTCCGGCCGCCGACCATCCACCTGGAGCGCCCCAACCCGGCCTGGCACCCCGAGCGGAGCCCGTTCGCCTTCTTCACCGAGGCCCGCCCATGGACGGCGCCGGCCGCGGAACGGGTCGCCGGGGTGAGCGCGTTCGGGTTCGGCGGCACCAACTTCCACGTCGTACTCGCCGCGTACGCCGCCGCGCCCGAGCCCCGGCACGGCCGCCGGCTCTGGCCGGCCGAACTCTTCTGCTTCCGCGGCGCCGACCGGGCCGCCGCGCACCGGGCGGTACGACAGCTCGCCGAAGCACTGGCCGCCGACGGCACCGACCGGCCGGGGCGGCTGGCCGAACTGGCCGCCGCGGCCGCCGGCTCGGCCGCCGTCCGGCCCGGCCCGACCCGGGTCGCGGTCGTCGCCCGGGACCTCGCGGAACTGTCGACGCTGCTGCGCCGGGCCCTGGCCGGCGAGCACGACCCGGCCTGCGGTCTCGTCCAGCCGCCGGAGCGGGCGGACGGCGAACCCGGCAAGGTGGCCTTCCTCTTCCCGGGGCAGGGCAGCCAGCGGCCGGGGTCGCTGGCCGAGCTGTTCGTCGCCTTCCCCGAGCTGCGCCACTACCTCGAACTCGACCGCGACGCCGCCGACCTGCTCTTCCCGCCGGCCGCCTTCGACCAGGCGGGCCGGGCGGGGCAGGAGGAGCGGGTACGCGACACCCGGGTCGCCCAGCCGGTGCTGGGCATCGGCGGACTCGCCGTCGACCACCTGCTGCGCCGGCTCGGGGTCCGCCCCGACATGACGGCCGGCCACAGCTACGGCGAACTCGTCGGGCTCTGCGTCGCCGGTGCCTTCGACCCGCCGACGCTGCTCGACCTGAGCCGGGAACGGGCGGCGGCGATCCTGGCCGCCGCGGGTGACGACCCGGGGACGATGGCGGCGGTCACCGGCGACGCCGACCAGGTCGCCCGGGTGCTCGCCGCGGCCGGGCTGAGCAGCGAGGTCGTACTGGCCAACCGGAACGCCCCCGACCAGGTGGTGGTCTCCGGCCCCACGGCCAAGGTGCGGGCCGCGGTCGCCGCCCTCAAGGACGCCGGCCTGACCGCGCGCGGCCTGCGGGTCGCCTGCGCCTTCCACAGCCCGGTGGTGGCCGGCGCGGTGGAGCGGTTCGCCGAGGTCCTCGCCGGCCGGCGGATCGCCGCACCCCGGATGCCGGTCTGGTCCAACCTGACCGCGGCACCGTACGCGGGCGGCCCGGAACAGGTCCGCGACCAGCTCGCCGAGCAGATCGGCGCACCGGTCCGGTTCGTCGAGCAGATCGAGGCCATGTACGCCGCCGGGGCCCGGGTGTTCGTCGAGGCCGGTCCCGGGCAGGTACTCACCCGGCTGGTCAGGGCGGTCCTCGGCGACCGTCCACACCGGGCGGTCGCCTGCGAGCGCGGGCCGGCCGACGGTCTGCGCGGCTTCCTGATCTCGATCGGGGAGCTGGCCTGCGCCGGCGCCCCGGTGCGCACCGACTGGCTCTTCCACGGCCGGGTGCCGGCCGGCCCGACCCCCACCGGATCGGCCCGCCGTCCCGTCTGGACCGTCGACGGCCAGTTGGTACGGGACCAGGACGGTAACACCCTGCCCGGTGGCATGACCCCTCCCCGACGGATCAAGGAGTTGTCGATGACCCCCTCGAACGGCGTCACCAGCGCTGGCCACGACAGCAGGGGCGAACTTCTCAGCGAGTTCCTGCGCACCACCCGGGACGTGATCGCGTCGCAGCGCGACGTGATGCTCGCCTTCCTCGGCGACGGTGGTGCCGCCGGCCGGTACGTCTGGCATCCGGCCGACGGCCAGCTCGACGCCGGCCACCCGACCGCCGCCCTGCCGGCCGCGGCGGCACTGCCGGCCCCGGCCGTACCAGCCCCGGTCCCGGTGCCGGCGGTGGTCGGTGTTCCGAACGGCGGCTCGGGTGCGGTGGCCGTGCCGAACGGCGGCTCCGCGGTCGCCGTGGTCACCGCTCCCCCACCGCCGGCACCGGCCGCACCGGTCGTGCCGGTACCCACCGGCGCCGAGTTCCAGCAGGCGATCCTCGCCGTCATCAGCGAACGCACCGGCTACCCCGTCGACCTCATCGAACTCGACCTCGACCTCGAAGCCGACCTCAGCATCGACTCCATCAAACGCGCCGAAGTCGCCGGCGAAGTCGCCGTACGCCTACGCCTCACCACCGACGGCGACGAATCCGAACTCGAAGACCTCGTCAAGGCCCGCACCGTACGCGCCATGGTCGGCTGGCTGGACAACCGTGCGCAGACCGCGGCGGTCGCCGCTTCGCCGGCCGCGCCGCCGGCGGTGGTACCGGCCGCCGTACCCGCCGGGTCCCCGACCGCCGGGGCAACCGCCGGTGCCATGGTGACCAGCGCCGAGTTCCAGCAGGCGATCCTCGCCGTCATCAGCGAACGCACCGGCTACCCCGTCGACCTCATCGAACTCGACCTCGACCTCGAAGCCGACCTCAGCATCGACTCCATCAAACGCGCCGAAGTCGCCGGCGAAGTCGCCGTACGCCTACGCCTCACCACCGACGGCGACGAATCCGAACTCGAAGACCTCGTCAAGGCCCGCACCGTACGCGCCATGGTCGGCTGGCTCGACCAGCGGATGATCGGCGCACCGGCCGGCCCCGTCGTGGCGGCGGTCGCCGAACCGGTCGCGCTGCCGGCGGCCGAGGTCCCGGCCGGGCCGGTGGCGGCACCGGCCGCACCGCAGGCGGGTGCCGGGGTCGGGGTCGCGCCGAAGCGCCTCGTCGGGAAGGAGCGGGCGGCCGACGAGGCACCCGGCGATCCGGCCGCCGTCCTCGGCGGCAGCCACTTCCTGATCACCGGTAGCGGTCCGGTCACCGCCCGACTGACCGAGCTGCTCGCCTCGTACGGCGCCAGCGGGCAGCTCGGGGTCCTCGGCGGGGAGGCGGCCGCCGACCTCGACGGCTTCGACGGTGTCCTGCTGCTCGACGGCCTCACCGACCTCGACGAGCCGCTGCTGCCGGCGGTCTTCCCGCTGCTGCGGCGGGTGCTGGCCGCCCGGCCGCACTGGCTGCTCGCCGCCGGGTCTCGGGGCACCGCCGCCGCCGACGGGATGCCCGGCCTGTTCCGTACCGTCGCGCGGGAGTACCCGGACCTGGCCGCCCGGTACGTCGATGTCGACGCCGCCGCCGGGCCGGAGGTGGTCGCCCGGCAACTGCTCGACGAGCTGCTGACTGCCGGCCAGGCCCCGGTCGTGCACCGGCGCGGCGAACTGCGGTACGCCACCGACCTGGTGCAGGTGGAGCTGGGCGCGCTGGTGGCCGGCGGGGTCGGTCCGGCCGGTGACGGGGTCGCGGAGACGGCCGCGGTCGGCCTGTCGACCGATTCAGTCGTCGTGCTGATCGGCGGCGCCCGGGGCATCACCCCGTGGATCGCCCGGTCGTTGGCGTCGGCCAGCCGGTGCCGGATCGAACTCGTCGGCCGTACCCCGCTGCCGGACCGGCCGGAGCCGGTGGAGCTGGCCGGGGCCCGGGACAAGGCGGCGCTGGTCGCCGCGCTGGCCCGGCAGGGGCTGCGGTCGCCGGCGGAGATCGACCGTACGGCCCAGGCGGTGCTGGCCGCCCGGGAGGTCCGGGCCACCATCGCCGAGCTGACCGAGTTGGGCAGCGAGGTGCGGTACCACAGCCTCGACGTCCGCGACGCCGCGGCGACCCGGCGGCTGGTCACCGAGATCCACGGCGAGTACGGCCGGCTCGACGGCCTGGTCTACGCCGCCGGGATCATCGAGGACAAGCTGATCGCGGAGAAGGACCCGGAGTCGTTCACCCGGGTCTTCGACACCAAGGTGGACGGTGCCCGCGCGATCCTCGCCGGGCTCGACGACCTGCCCGGCGCACCCCGCTTCGTGGTGTTCTTCGGCAGCGTCGCCGCCGCGTACGGCAACCGGGGACAGGCCGACTACGCGGCGGCCAACGACGCCCTCGACACGATCGGCACGCGGTGGGCGGCGCGGACCGGCAACCGCTGCCTCACCATCCACTGGGGACCCTGGGCGCCCGGTGCCGGGCACGGCGGCATGGTCACCGCCGAACTGAGCCGGGAGTACGCCCGGCGCGGCATCGGCCTGATCGACCCGGAGGAGGGTGCGCTCAGCCTGCTGCGCGAACTCGCCTGGGCCGACCCGTCGGTCACCTCCGTCGTCTACACGGCGTCGGGGTGGTGAGCGTGCCGGCCCCCGGGACCGGACAGGTCGCGATCGTCGGGATGGCCGCGGTCCTGCCCGCCGCCGCCGACATCTCCAGCTACTGGCGCAACCTGGTCGACGGGATCGACGCGATCACCGACGTGCCGCCGCACCGGTGGGACGAGGAGTTCTACGACCCGGAGCAGGCGCACCGGCCGGACCGGCTGTACTGCCGCCGGGGCGGGTTCGTCGACGAGCACGCCACCTTCGAACCGCTGCGGTACGGGGTGATGCCGGCGTCCATCGCCGAGATCGAACCGGACCAGCTGATCTCGCTGGAGGTCGCGGCGGCCGCGATCGACGACGCGGGCGGCGCCGACCGGCTGCCGGCCGGTGACCGGGTCGGCGTAATCCTCGGCCGGGGCGGCATCCTGAGTCCCGCCCAGGCCCGGTACGCCCAGCGGGTCAGGATGTCCAGCCAGGTCATCCAGATCCTGAAGGACCTGATGCCGGACCTCGACCAGGACCGGCTGGACCTGGTCCGCCGCAAGTTCGACGAACGGCTCGGCCCGCACCAGCCCGAGGGGACGATCGGGCTGGTGCCCAACCTGGCCGCGTCCCGGGTCGCCAACCGGCTCGACCTGCGCGGGCCGGCGTACACGCTGGACGCCGCCTGCGCCTCGTCGCTGATCGCGGTCGACCAGGGCATCGCCGAACTCGTCAACGGCCGGCTGGACGCGGTTCTCGCCGGCGGCGTACACCACGTGCACGACATCAGCTTCTGGTCGGTGTTCAGCCAGTTGCGGGCGCTGTCCCGGCGGGGCGAGATCCGGCCGTTCGACAGCGGTGCCGACGGGCTGCTGATCGGCGAGGGCACCGGCATGGTGGTGCTCAAGCGGTACGCCGACGCGCAGCGCGACGGTGACCGGGTCTACGCGGTGATCCGGGGCAGCGGGGTCTCCAGCGACGGCCGGTCGGCGAGCATGTTCAACCCGGCGGTCGCCGGCCAGGTGCTGGCGATCCGGCGGGCCTGGGCAGCGGCCGGGCTCGACCCGACCGCGCCGGACGCGCTGGGAATGCTGGAGGCGCACGGCACCGGCACGCCGACCGGCGACGCCGCCGAACTGACCACGCTGGCCGAGGTCTTCGGCCCGTACCGCGGTGGGCCCCGGCCGGTGATCGGGTCGGTCAAGTCGATGATCGGGCACACCATGCCGGCGGCCGGTATCGCCGGCCTGATCAAGGCGGTGCTCGCCGTCCACCGGGGCGTGCTGCTGCCGACCCTGCACTGCGAGACGCCGCGGGCGGAGATGGCCGGCACCCGATTCGCGCCGATCCCCACGGCGCGGCCGTGGGAGTGCGACGGGCCACGCCGGGCCGGGGTCAACGCGTTCGGGTTCGGCGGGATCAACGCCCACCTCATCGTGGAGCAGGCCCCGGAGCAGGTGGGGGCGGCCCCCGCCCCGGCCTTCGCCGCGGGGCCGGCCGCCGGCCGGCCCGCTCCCGCGCCCCCGGGAGCCGCCGGTGCGGCGGTCGCCGTCGACGAGCCGGACCAGGTGCTGTGGCTGGCCGCCGCCGGCCCGGCCGGGCTCGCCGAACTGCTGGCCGCCGACGACCCGACGGTACGCCGGCTCGGCGTCGAACGGGCCCGCGGCGAACAGCCGGCGGACGGCACCGAACGGGCCCGGCTCGGCATCGTCGGACCGACCGACCGGCTGCTCGCCGTCGCCCGTAGGGCGGTGGCCCGGGGGTGGCCTGGCGCGGTGGCCGGGACATCTGGTTCAGCCCCGAGCCGCTGCTCGCCGGCGATGGGAAGCTCGCCTTCGTCTTCCCCGGACTGGAGGCCGAGTTCTCTCCGCGTACCGCCGACCTGGCCCGTCACTTCGGCCTGCCGGACCGGCCGTGGTCCGCCGCCGACCTGGGCCGGCACGGCGCCGGCCTGATCGAGGTCGGCAAGCTGCTCGCCGAGGCGCTGGACCGGATCGGCGTACGCCCCGACGCGGTCGGCGGGCACAGCATCGGCGAGTGGACGGCGGCCGCGGTCAGCGGCCAGATCAGCACGGCGGCGATGGACGAGTTCCTGACGATGTTCGACGCCGGGTCGGTGGAGGTCGAGGGGTACGTCTTCGCCGCCGTCGGGGCCGGTGCCGACCGGGTCACGCCGCTGCTCGGCGACTTTCCCGGTGTGGTGCTCTCGCACGACAACGCGCCCGCGCAGTCGGTCGTGAACGGGCCGGAGCCGCAGGTGGACCGGCTCGTCGAGGCGCTGCGTACGCGCAACGTCCTCTGCCAGAAGCTGCCGTTCCGGTCGGCGTTCCACACCCCGGCCTTCGCCGACGGGCTGCGGTCGATCGGTGCCGCCCTCGGCCGCTGGAAGGTGCACCCGACCCGGATGCCGGTCTGGTCGGCGACGCTGGCCGCCCCGTTCCCGGCCGACGAGGAGCAGGTGAACCGGCTCTTCGTCCGGCACATGATGGAACCGGTCTGGTTCCGGCAGACGGTCGCCGCGATGTACGACGCCGGGGTCCGGGTCTTCCTCCAGGTCGGCGCCGGCCAGCTCGCCTCGCTGATCGGGGACAACCTGCGGGGCCGGGACCACCTGGCGATGCCGGTGAACGTCGCCGCCCGCAGCGGGCTCAACCAGCTCCGCCGGGTGGCGACGGCGCTGTGGGTGGAGGGCGGTGCCCCCGACCTGCGGGCGCTCGACGTACCGTCGCCGGCGGGACGGCCGCCATCGCCGGCCGGGCAGGTGGCACCGCCGGCGGCGAAGCCGGCTGGCGGGACCGGCCGGCGCGGGCCGGTGGTCCGGCTCGATCTCGGCGGGCCGCTGGTCCGGCTGGGCGCGGATGCCGCCGGGCTGCTCGGCTTCACCGCGACCTCGCGGATGCCGGACGGTGCCGCCCCGCCGCCCGCCGCCACCACGGCAGGTGCCACCGCCCGGACGTCGGCGGCCGGGCCGGTCGCGCGGCCGGTCACCGGGGCGCCCGCGGCCGGGTCGGGGACGCCCCCGGCCACCCCGCCGGTCCCGGAGCCGGCCGGGAACGCCGCCGCCCTGGCCGCGCTGCACCGGCTCGCCGGGCACTCCAGCGCGGCGGCCGAACTCGCGGCGCTGCTGCGCGACACGGCCGAGGGTGCGGCCAGCGTCCTGTCAGCGGCCACCGGCACCCCGGTCCGGGACCGGCCGGCACCGACCCGGCCGGCACCGCCACCGTCCGGGCCACCACGCACCACCGGCGCCCCGCCCGCCGTACCGGCACCACGGACCGCTCCCCCGGGACCAGGGGCCGCCGTGCCGGCGCCGCGTGCCGCGACCGGGCCGGCCGGCGGGTCGGCGGGTGGTACGGCCCGGCCCGGGGGTACCGGCGAGGTCGTCGGCCGGGTCGTCCTGCGGGTCTCCATCGAGACCATGCCGTATCTGCTGGACCACTGCTTCTTCGTCCAGCCGGACGACTGGCCGGTCGTCGAGGACCGGTGGCCGGTGGTGCCGGCGACCGCGCTGGTGCAGCACATGATGGACGCCACCGAGCAGTTGCTGCCCGGCCGGCGGGTGGTGGCGGTCCACGAGGCCCGGTTCAACCGCTGGCTGATCGCCGAGCCGGGCCAGGACGTGGAGATCATCGTGAAGGCGGCCGGCCCCGGCCGGTACGCGGTCAACCTCGGCCCGTACGCGCGGGCGACCGTCGAGGTCGCCGACGGCTACCCGGCCGACCCGCCGCAGGTGTGGTGGCACGACCCGGCGACCGAGCGGCCGACCACGCTGCCCGCCGACGAGATGTACGCCGAGCGGCTGATGTTCCACGGCCCCCGTTTCCAGGGGGTGACCCACATCCACGCCATCGGCGACATGCACGTACGCGGGGTGGTACGGGCGCCGGAGCCGCCGGGTGCGCTGCTCGACAACGCCCTCCAGGTGATCGGCAACTGGCTGATCACCACCCAGCCGTTCCGTACGGTGGCGTTGCCGGTCGGGCTCGGCCACGTCCGCTTCTTCGGTCCGCCGCCGCCGGTCGGCCGGGAGTTCGAGTGCGTTGCCCGGGTACAGTCCATAGCGGACGGTCAGCTCGTCGCCGACACCCAGCTCAGCTACCAGGGCCGGGTCTGGGCACAGATCGACGGCGCGGTCGACCGGCGCTTCGACAGCCACCCGCAGGCCCGGGTCGCGGAGCGGTTCCCGGAGCGGTATCCGATGTCGCTGTTCCAGCCGGAGGGCTGGACGATGGCCTTCGACTGCTGGACCGACCTGGTCACGCTGGGCATGGCGGCCCGGGGCATCCTCGGCGGCGCCGGGTACCCCGACTACGAACGGCAGCCGGCGAAGCTGCGCAAGCAGTGGCTGCTCGGCCGGATCGCGGTCAAGGACGCCGTCCGGTCCCGGCTGTGGGAGGACGGCCACACCGACATCTACCCGATCGAGCTGACCGTGGGCAACGACGGAGCCGGGCGGCCGTGGGTACGCGGCCGGCCGGGCCGCGGCCTGGGCGACTGCGACGTCTCGCTGGCGCACTGCGCGGAGATCGGGGTGGCGATCGCCCGGCGGCGAGTCCCCGGGGCGGCACCCGGCGGTCCCGGAGTCGGCATCGACGTCGCGGAGGTCACCGGACATCCGGAGAGCACTGTCGGGTTCGCGCTCACCGGGGCCGAGTCGGTGCTCCTGGCGTCCCTGGCCGGCGCCGACCCCGACCTGCGGTGGCTGTGGTTCACCCGGTTCTGGGCCGCCAAGGAGGCGGCCGGCAAGGCCGAGGGCACCGGGCTGGACGGCCGGCCGCACCGGTTCGTGGTGCGGTCGGCGAACGCCGCCGGCCTGGCGGTCGACGTCGACGGCCGGACCTACCGGGTCGCGTACCGGGAGGTCGGCAACCCCGAGCACCTGCCGGCCCGGCGGTACGTCGTCGCCTGGACCTGGGGCCCGGAGCCGGCCACCGGTTCCGAGTCGTCCACGGGTGCGGAGCCGGCCACCGGTTCCGAGCCGTCCGCCGCGCCCGGCGGGGCGGTCCGGTGACGCGCTCCGACCAACCATCCATCTCACGACCAGAAGGAGCACCGACCATGCCCGCGGCCAAGGCCAGCATTCTCGCCGACCTCACCGAGATCATCCACGCCGTGCTGGGCGACTTCGTGGCCGACCAGACGATCACGATGGACACCACCTTCCGGGACGACCTGGGGATGGAGAGCATCGACGTCGTCTCGCTCGCCGGCCGGCTCCAGGCCCGGTACGGCGACAGCGTCAACTTCGCGCACTTCGTCGCCAAGCTCGACCTGGCCACCGTCGGCGAGCTGCGGGTCGGCCAACTGGTCGACTACATCGCCGGGTCGCTCACGGCACCCGGGGCCGGCGCGGACGGGGCCGGGACCGCGGCCGCGGCGGTCGGCCGGTGACCCTGGTCCGGGCGAACGGGATCATCCAGCACGTGCAGCGGCTGGATCCGCACGTGCCGCGCGCCACCGGTCCGGTCCCGACCGCGGTGCTGATCCACGGCATGGCCTCGGACACGATGGCGAGTTGGTACTTCACGATGGCCGAGCCGCTGACCCGGGCCGGGCTTCCGGTGCTGCTGTACGACCTGCGCGGGCACGGCCGCAGCGACCGGCCGGCGACCGGCTACGCCCTGGACGACTTCGTCGGCGACCTGGCGGCGCTGCTGGCCGAACTGGACGTCGCCGGCCCGCTGCTGCTGTTCGGCAACTCGTTCGGCGGCACGATCGCGTTCGGCTTCGCGGCCCGGCATCCGGAGCGGGTCGCCGGCATCGTGGCCGTCGAGTCCGCGCCGCCGACCGCGTCGTGGATGGCCCGGGTCGGCCGGCGCCTCGACCGGGTCGCCGCCCGCCTGCCGCAGGACGGGGCGGTGGCCGAGATCGACGCCCGCCGGGGGCCGACGGCCGGGCGCCGGGCGGCCGGAACCCGGCAACTGCTGGCCGCCACCTCGCTGGCCCGCGAACTGCCGGACAGCCGGCTGCCGGCCACCGACCGGCTCGCCGCGATCGGCTGCCCGGTGCTCTGCGTCTACGGCGGCCGGTCGGCGGTGGTGGAGCTGCTGCCGGCCGTACGCCGGCTGCTGCCGCAGACCCGTGCCGTCGTACTGCCCGAGGAGAAGCACTCCGTCCTGGTCGACCGGCCGGAGGCGGTCCGCCGACCGGTCTTCGCCTGGCTGGCGCGGGAGTGCGCGCTCGACCTGGCCCTACCCACCACCCCGTGAACCAGAGGAGGTCTGCGATGGACAGCCCGATCACCGGCCGGTCGATCGTCATCAGCAACGGGCGGTGCGGCTCGACGCTGCTGTCCGATCTGATCGCCGAGGAGCCGCGGACGCTGTCGGCCCAGGAGTTCTTCATGTCGGTCGCGCCGTGGGCACGCAGCGCAGAGGTGATCAGCGGCGCCGACTACTGGGCGGTGCTGGCCAGCCCCAAGCCGGAGCTGGCCACGCTGTTCCGGATCGGGCTGCCGCCGAAGGAGGTCCGCTACCCGCGGACCGGCCGGTGGGCGGACCGGATGACGGAGCTGCCCCGGATCCTCGCGATCACCCTGTCCAAGCTCACGTCGGATCCGGACGCGCTGTTCGACCGGCTCGCCGAGCGGGTGCCGGACTTCCCCACCCAGTCGGTCGCCGCGCACCACCAGAGTTTCCTCGACCTGCTGGCCGGACTGACCGGCCGGGCCCGCTGGGTGGAGCGGTCCGGCGGCTCCAGCCACGTCGCCCCGTACCTGTTGCAGGGGTTTCCCGACGCGCGGATCGTCTACCTGGGCCGCAACCGGGAGGACACCGCCCGGTCGATGAGCCGGCACCCGTCGTTCCAGCTGATCCAGCTGCGGGTGGAGTTCCTCGGCCGGTGCGGGCTGGACCCGTTCCGGGTGGAGCCCGGCCAGGCCGTACCGCAGGAGCTGGAACGTTTCCTGCCGGACCGGTTGACCGCCGACGCGCTGCGCGAGCGGGGGCAGGACATCCGCCGCTACCTCGGCCTGTGCGCGTTCATGACCAGTCAGGCCGAGCAGGCGCTGGCGGACGTGCCGCCGCGGCACCTGCACCGGATGCGGTACGAGGACCTCGTCGCCGACCCGGTCGGGGAACTGACCCGGGTCGGCGCCTTCCTGGGTTTCGAGGACCCGGCGGAGTGGGCCGGGCGGGTCGCCGACCGGGTCGTCGACCCGGCGCGGGGCCGGCCGGCCGCCGCCACCGCCTGACTGTTCGTCGTTCCGGCCACCGTCCGGGCCGCCCGGCCCGGACGCAGATCCGCATCGCAGGAGGAGGGCGGGCGCGGGCCCGCACCCCAGAGTGGAAAGGGAGGTAGTCGGTGGATCGATTCCGGATCTCCGCGCGTCGGCTGCTGGCCGCCGTCGCCGTCCTCGGGCTGCTGCCGGCGCTGGCCGGAGCACCAGCCGCGCTGGCCGCGCCGGCCGACCCCGGCCCGGCCACGTCCGGTCCTCACGAGGCCTGGGAGCTGCTGGCCAAGGCCCAGGTGGACGAGTGCTTCGACGGGATCGGGATGGCGTACCCGCCCGGCCCGCCGTGTGCGAGCGGTCAGGCGAAGGTGAACCAGTCGTACCTATGGGGGATCACCCGGGCCGGCAAGGACCTGTGGTTCGGGACCGGCGCCAACGTCAACTGCCTGACCAGCGGCCGCAACCTGCGCAACACGACCCCGAACCTCAACGAGGACTGGGTCTGCGAGTACGGCGAGAGCCAGATCGCCAAGCGCAACCCGACGCTGCCGCCGACCCTGGGCGACCACCGGCCGCCGCGGATCTACACCTACGACACCCGGGCCGAGCGGTTGACCGAGAAGACCGGACTGATCCGGGAGGCGTCCACCGACGACGCGAACCGGCTGACCACCACCGCCGGGATCCGGGCCGCCGGCACCCACCGCGGGGTGGCCTTCGTCGGCGGGCCGGCGCTCGGCGAGAGCATCAACCTGTTCGCGTTCGACACCGACACCGGCGGCTTCCTCGGCTCGGTCAACCTGCCGGCGTACGGCAACATCCGGCACTTCGTCGTCGCCGACGGCGAGTTGTACGCCGGGGTCGGGGTCGGCGCCAACGGTGGCAACCGGGGGCACGTGCTGCGCTGGACCGGCAGCAAGACCGATCCGTTCCGGTTCGCGGTCGTCGCCGACCTGCCCGCCCAGGCCGCCGACCTCACCGTCCACGCCGGCCGGATCTTCGTGACGACGTGGCCCGGTGACAGCGACGACACGCTGTCCGCTCCGGCGCCGGCGGTCGAGGATCCGACGCCCGGTTTCGCCGCGGTGTGGATGAGTCCGCTGCTGTTCGTCGGGGACCCCGGACTCACCACCGCCGACGCCGGCTCGTGGCAGCAGGTGTGGAACGTGTCGTCGTACGAGCCGGACCCGGTGGTGGCGCGGGCCTACGCGCTCGGCGGCCTGGCGTCGTACGGCGGCTACCTGTTCTGGGGCACCATGCACGTGCCGCTGAAGGCGACGACGGTCCACCTGGCGGCGTACCCGCCGAAGAACGAGGCCGGGGTCCGGGCGACGGTCCAGAACACCCAGCGGGCGATCAGCGTCTTCCAGGGCCGCAACCTCGGCACCCCGTGGCAGAACGTGGAGCTGCTGTACGGCGCCGTCGAGCTGCCGGCCTTCGATCCGGCGGCGAACGGTGGCACGGGCGCGTGGCGTGCCGCGTCGACCGGCTACACGCCGAAGCACGGCACCTCCGGGATGGGCAACCCATACAACAACTACACCTGGAAGATGGTCGTCGCAGGCGGGAAGCTCTTCGTCGGCACGATGGACTGGAGCTACATCTCCAAGGAGCTCGGCCAGCAGACGGCGGCGCGGCTCGACCTGCCGGGGGCGACGGCGGCGACGCTGGCCGCCGCGCCGGCCCTGGGGGCGACGCCGGGCGTGTCGGCCGCCCCGCCACCCCGACCGGATCCGGTGTACGGCGCCGACCTGTTCGCGTTCCTCGGTCCGAACCGGCCGGCCGAGGTGGTGAACAACACCGGGCTCGGCAACTACCTGAACTACGGCGTCCGCAACATGGTCAGCGACGGGTCGACCGTCTACCTGGGCATGGCCAACCCGATGAACCTGCGGACCGACCCGGACGACGACGTTCCCGAGGGCGGCTGGGAGCTGTTGAAGATCAATGCTTGGCGGTACTGAGCGGCACCGGCGTACGGCGGCGGTCGCAGCCGCCGTACGGGCAACGGTGCACACCTGACACAAGGTGGCAGAAGTTCACAGGTCACCAACTTCCACGGGCGAAAGTATGCGCATGATGCCTTCAACCCTGTCCTGCGGCCGGACCGTGCCGCGCGGCCCGCTGCCGGTGTTGCTGGCCGTCGGACTGGTCGCGGTCCTCGCCGGCTGCACGGGCGGCGACCGGTCCGCCCCCGGGCCGTCCGACCCGCCGCCGTCCGGTCCGCCGTCGCCGGCCGTCGGCACCACGACCCACACGCTCGAGGTCGACGGCCGGGAACGCGGCTACCGGCTCTACCGGCCGGCGTCGGTCACCGCGACCGGGCCGGTGCCGCTGGTGGTCATGCTGCACGGCGCGCTCGGCACCGGCAGCCAGGCCGAGGAGGCGTACGGCTGGCCGGCGCAGGCCGACCGGGACGGTTTCCTGGTCGCCTTCCCCGACGGGCTGAACCGGTCCTGGGCGGTCGCCCCGGACTGCTGTGGTCCGCCGGCCCGGGACGGCGTGGACGACGTCGCGTTCGTCAGCGAGGTCGTCCACGACATCGCCGACACGCTGCCGGTCGACCCGGCCCGCACGTACGTCACCGGGATGTCCAATGGCGGGATGCTGGCGTACCGGCTCGCCTGCGACACCGAGATCTTCGCGGCGGTCGGCGCCGTGGCGACCAAACTGGTCGGCGGGTGCCCGGACCCGGCGCCGACGTCGGTGCTGCACATCCAGGGCCGGCTCGACGAGGTGATCCGGTACGACGGCGGTCCGGGCCGCCTCGACAACGGCGGGACCGGCCGCAACCCGGTACGGATCGAGGGCCTGTCGATCCCGGAACTCGACGCGCTCTGGCGGGAGGCGGCCGGCTGCGCGGAGCCGGCGGTGACCACCGAGACCCCGGTCACCCGGTCGGTCGCGGCCTGCCCGGCCGGGCGGGCCGTCGAACTGGTCACCATCGCCGACGCCGGACACCAGTGGCCCGGCGCGGCCGCCCAGCGGCTCCGCAACGCCGATCCACCGTCCACCGCGCTGGACGCGACCGAGACCATCTGGCGGTTCTTCAGCGAACATCCCCGGCAGGCCGGCAGCTGACCGGGTCGGGGCGGCCGGTCGGCTGCCCCGCCCCGGCGGTCGGACCGGCTTCCCGGCACGGGCAGAATCAGGAGGGGCAGATGCCCAGCAGAGACGGTCCGGACCTCGCGGTCGAGGTCCGGGACCTGGTCAAGCGCTATCCCCGCGGCGGCGGCAACGCGGTCGACGGGCTGTCCTTCACGGTACGACCGGGCGAGATCTTCGGGCTGCTCGGCCCGAACGGTGCCGGCAAGTCGACCACCGTCGGCATCCTCACCACCCGGATCCGGGCGACCGGCGGGCAGGCCCTCGTCGGCGGGGTCGACGTCGGCCGGGACCCGGTCGCCGCCCGCGCCCAACTGGCGGTGGTGCCGCAGCACAACAACCTGGACCGGGCGTTGACACCACGGCAGAACCTCGTCTACCACGCCGCCTACCACGGCGTACGCCGGACCGAACGGGAACGCCGGGCGGCGGACCTGCTGGACGGTTTCGGGCTGGCCGACCGCGCCGACCGCCGGATCGACGTCTACTCCGGTGGCATGGCCCAGCGGTTGATGATCGCCCGGGCGCTGATGCACGAGCCGGCGGTACTCTTCCTCGACGAGCCGACCAACGCCCTGGACCCGCAGACCCGGCTGCTCATCTGGCGGCGGGTCCGGCAGATGGCACGGCGCGGGGTCTGTGTCGTACTGACCACGCACCAGATGAACGAGGCCGCCGCGGTCGTCGACCGGGTCGGCATCGTCGACCACGGCCGACTGCTCACCCTCGACACCCCGCAGAACCTCGTACGCGGGCTGGCCGGCGAGTCGATCCTGGACCTGACCGTCACCCCGGCCCCGTCGGACACCGCGGAAGGGCTGGTCGCCGCGCTTCGGCAGGTCGACGGCGTACGTAAGGCGGAACGGCTCGCGCTGCCGGCCGGGCCGGCGGTACGGGCCGGGGGCGGCGCGTTCGCGGGTCTGGCCGGGAGCGCCGACGGTCCGGCCGCCCGGCGGGCGGTGCTGGCCGCCCTAGCCGCCGGTGGCGGCGGTCCGTGGGCGCCCGGTGCGGCCGGCGGGGCGCGCGCAGGTGCGGCCGGCACCGGCCCGGGTGGTGGCCCCGGCGGTGGGCTGCCGGCCCAGGGTGGGCGGGCCCGGCTCCGGATCCGGCTGCATGTGGCCGCCGCCCCCGCCACCCTGCTCGCACCGGCGACGGCCGTGCTCACCGGCCGGTCGGCGGAGCTCAACGACGTCCACATCGGCACGCCGAGCCTGGAGGACGTCTTCGTCGAACTCACCGGAAGGGAGCCGCGGTGACCACCCTGGACAGTCCGAGGCCGGCGGCCGGCAGCCGCCCGGGTGCCGCCACGGTATTCCTGGCCATCCTGCGCCGCGACCTGATGGTCACCGGCAAGGAGTCGTGGGTGATCCTGATCCAGGTCGGGCTGACCCCGCTGTTCATGCTCTTCGTCTTCGACACGATCCTCGGCGGGCAGGGCATCGTCGAACGGTCGTTCGCCGACCTGTTCCTGCCCGGGGTCATCGCGCTCGCCGCGGTCACCACCGCCCTGCAGAGCGTGGCCCTGCCACTGGTCAAGGAGTTCGGTTTCACCCGGGAGATCGAGGACCGGCTGCTCGCCCCGCTGTCGACCGACCTGGTCGCGGTGGAAAAGCTGGTCGTCGCCACCATCCGGGGCCTGCTCGCCGCCGTGTTGATGTATCCGCTCGGCGCCCTCGTCGTCGGCTCGGCGCCGTGGCGGCCGGCCGGGCTGCCGCAGGTGCTGCTGGTCGCGCTGCTCGGGGCGTGGATCGGCGGCGGAATCGGGATGACGCTGGCGACGATCCTGCCGGTCCAGCGGATCAACGTCACGTTCTCGGTGATCGTCACGCCGCTGATCTGGACCGGCTGCATCCACTACCCGTGGCCCCAACTCGACACGACCCCGTGGTACCAGGCGGTCACCGCCGCCAACCCGATGACGTACGCGTCGGAGGGGGTGCGGGGGGCGCTGCTGCCGGCCGTACCGCACCTGCCGGCGTGGCTCTGCCTGCTCGTGCTGACGGGGGTGGCCACCGTACTGACCTGGGTCAGCGTCCGCTGCTTCGCCCGGCGGGCGGTCCAGTGAGCCGGCAACCGCCCGCCCCGTCCTCCCGAGGAGATGTCGTGCCTCCCGAGTCCGACGACGCATTCGCCCACTGGCTGGCCGGCCGCGCCGGTGAGCTGCTGCTACAGGTACGGGCGGCCCGTGGGCACGCCGATCCGGCGGCGCTGAAGGTCGCCGGCGACCGGGCCGCGCACGAGTTCCTGCGTACCGAACTGGCCCGGCACCGACCGACCGACGCCGTGCTGTCCGAGGAGGACGACGACGCGCGGCGGTCCTGGAACGGGGGTGACGGGCCGGCCCGGATCACCGCCGACCGGGTCTGGATCGTCGACCCGCTCGACGGCACCCGCGAGTTCTCCGAGGAGGGACGGGCCGACTGGGCGGTGCACGTGGCGCTCTGGAGCCGCTCCGCGACCAGTACGCACCGGCTGGCCGCCGGGGCGGTCGCGCTGCCGGCCCAGCACCGGGTCCTGGCCACCGACAGCGCGCCGCCGTACCCACCGGCGCCGCCGGACGGCACGGCCGTGCGGCTGGCGGTGAGCCGAAGCCGGCCGCCGGCGTTCCTGACCGCCCTGGCCGACGAGGTCGGCGCGGTACTGGTGCCGATGGGCTCGGCCGGCGCGAAGATCGCCGCGGTGGTCGACGGGACGGTGGACGCCTACATCCACGCCGGCGGCCAGTACGAGTGGGACTCGGCCGCGCCGGTGGCGGTGGCGACGGCGGCCGGGCTGCACGCGTCCCGGATCGACGGGGCACCGCTAACGTACAACCGCACCGACCCGAAGCTGCCGGACCTGCTGGTGTGCCGGACCGACCTGGCGGCGCCGCTGCTCGCCGCCCTGCAGAGCCGAGTGGCGGCCTGACCCGTGGCCCCGGGGCCCGGTCGTCGGGGTCAGCCGGCGGCCCGGGCCGCCCGCGGCACGGTGTGGGCGGCGAGCATGCTTATCTCGGCCAGCGGCTGCCGGACGGTGGTGAGCGGCGGCGAGGGCCACCGCACCTCGGCCGGCCGTCGAGGCCGATGTTGCGTGACCTGGTACATGTCCTGGCGCCCCACCTGCTGGCCGTGCCCCGGCTGCGGGGTACTCGGCGCGGCCAGATCACGATTACGCGACACTGGTCGACGGCGACGCCTGGTGGCGTCTGCCGCACCAGCGTGTCGCCACAGGGGCCTACCGAACGTCAGGATGGTTCGTCCGGCGGGGGGACCCAGGAGGGCATGCTCTTGATGACCACGTCAACAGGTCTCGGAGTAGCCGATGAGACCCACCCTGCTGACGGCAGCGCTGCCCGGGCGCTGGGAGGCGCTGTCCGGCTCGGGCACCCTCCCGGCCGAGGTCCCGTCGGTCTCCGACATCGCCGCCTGGCTCTGGCGGTCCGACGATCGGGTTTCCACGCCCCACCGTGCTTCTGTCGGGCGAGGGCACCTGCCAAGGGCCGCGGCAACGGGGTGCGGTCCGTGGACCTGCCCCACCCGAACGAGCAACCGCCTGAGGCGACCCCGCCGGGCGGCGGTGGCGGACAGGTGCGGAAGGTGGCGTGAATGAGCGCCCCACCCCACAGGCCGGGCCCCGGGTCGGATCGGTGTACAGCGGGTACGGCGGCCTCGACCTGGCCGTCGAGCTGGTGCTCGGCGGCCGGCTCGCCTGGTACGCCGAAACCGACCGGCACGCGACCACCGTCCTGGCCTACCGCTGGCCCGGGATCACCAACCTCGGCGACATCCGCACCGTCGACTGGACGAAGGTCGCCCCGGTCGACATCCTGGCTATGCCTACGCGCATCCGACATCAGTGCACCCCACGCCGCGACCGGCTGTTCCTGCTTCAACTGGACATTTTTCGACCGGTGTGCTCGACGTCACAAGCTAACGGCTGTGGCGATGAGGTGCTGATAGCTGGCCGGGTCTATCTGGCCTGAGGGGTAGCGCTTGTTCCAGATGTCCCAGAGTCCACCGGGTGCCACGTATCGGTCGGCGTGGCGGGTGCCGAGGCTGGTGTCGAGGTGCATGAGCGCGCCGAGGGCCCAGTGCTGGTCGTAGCGCAGGTCGACCTGTGGCAGGTAATGGTCGAGGTAGCCAATCAGGAGTTCTGCGTCGCGCCGAGTGCCGAAGGCGGCCAGCGCGACGCAGTAGCCCTGGCCGCTAAAGCAGACCCGGCTTTCCAACAGCAGTTCGCCGATACTGTCGCGGAACTGGGTTTTCTGACCAAGGCCGATAAGCCATGCGGCGGTGAGCCGCCCGCGCCATTCCGGGAAGCCGCCGATTTGCAGCAGGAAGGTAAGCTCAGCGTCGCTGACCTGCTCGGCATCGTGTTTCAGAGCGCTGATGAACTCAGCTTGGCCTCCGTCAGGGCGGTCGATGAAGTTGCCGTGGAGCAGGTCCAGATATCGAGCGTATCGACCCTCGTCGTCAGCGCGTGTGGTGATCACGTAGCGGCGGATGGTGTCAGTTCCCGGGTCCGGCAGGGACGACGGATAGGTCATGGTCGCATCCTTCCTGATCACATTGCCACCAGCGACCATGTTCCCGCCGGGCGCGGATCACTCGCCAGGCGGCGCGTGCTCGCCGAGCTCGACCTGCCCCGCACCCTCGCGCTACGGGTCCTCGGCAACGGCGTCGTCCCCCAACAGGCGGTCGCCGCGTTGCGGGCTGCTGCTGTGCCCGCACCGGTGGACGGTGCCGGCATGACCGAACCCACCTCACTGGACCGCTACTTGTACCACCGGATCGGCGCGGTCGAGTTGTATCTCGGCGACGCTCGGCAGGTCCTCGCCGCAGTGCCGGACGGCAACGTCGACTGCATCGTCACCCGCCCGCCGTTCTGGTCACTGCGTGACTATGGCACCGGCGGTGACGCGACGGCGACCCTACGTGCACACATCGGCCAGCGGAACGGCGCACGGACGGCGCGTCGTGTCGCCGGTGCGGCGCCGTGTGGGGCGATCTTCAGTACGGGCTCGAGCCGACCATCGACGAGTACGTGGACCGGCTCGTGGCCGTGTTCGACGAGGCGGGGCGGATTCTTTCACCGCCCGGCACGCTGTGGCTCAATCTCGGGAACAGCTACACCGGCGGCACCCGAGGCGCTGCCGGCCCCCGTACGGGCCGACCGCTGACCGCAGTGGCTCGCCGCTGCCGGCGAAGCACTTGATCGGTGTGCCCTGGCGGGTGGCGTTCACGCTCCAGGCACCACGACTTGCCGAGTCCACGCAGGATCGCCGAGGAGAGGCCCTCCGCAGGTTAAAGGTCAAGGTGGGGCCCCACCTGCGGTGGGTTCTGAACGAACTCGGAGGCGCGTTTCAGCGCCGCACGCGCCTGCTCGATCGAGCGTCTGTACCGGTCGCCCTCGGTTCGGTCCGCGTACTCCTGCAAGGCAGCGAACGCCCACGTCCAAGCGGCCTCGGCATCGTCCCACTTTCCGAGGCGCCATTGCGCGGATGCAACGCTGTGCCAGGCGATGGCACGTTGGTGGGCGTGCACGGCAGTACCAAACCCATCCACCGCCTTGGCAAAGAGCTCGCGGGCCCCGGCAAGGTCGCCACTCGCGAATCGCGATCGTCCTAACCGCATCGCCAGGACTCCGGCCGTCGCCGGATAAACTTCCTGATGAGCCATCACCAGCCCTTCTTCCCAAAGTTTGACAGCCCGACCCTGGATTCCAAGATGTTCGTACTCCTCGCCGAGCAAGAGCAGAATGACGGGCTCAATCGCGCGCAGGCCGTGGTCCCGGCACAGGTTGAGGCAAATCCGCAATTGTTGTAGCGCTTCGACGTGGCGCCCCAACGCCGAGTAAGAGTTGGCCAGCCGGCTTCTCACTTCGACCTGACTATGGAAAGATAAACGGTCACAGTTCGGGATGACATCGCGCTCCAGAAGGGTTACTGCGTCCTCAGTTTGCCCAGCCGAGCCTAGGGCTCCGCTGCGGAATACGGCGTACGACAACGAGGCTAGTGCCGGATCGATTTTCGCGAAGGCGTCCCGGGCCGCAGCGATTTCTCGCTCAGAGTCCTCTCTAAGCCCCAGGTAGATGTACGTGTGGGCGAGCCGGGTGTGCAGCGTTCCAACCATGTCTGGCGGTGTCGCATCGTCTGTGAGTTCGACCGCCTCGCCCCAGTGCATGACCGCTTGCTCCCACTGGCCAGACGAGGCAAACAACTCACCCCGTTCGAAGAGAAGCCGTATCTGTGCAACGCTGTCATCACTACGCCGAGCCGCCGTTAGCCCGATGTCGATCGCCTCTGCCCACTCGACGCCCAGCCCTCGCCGGTGGGCGAATCGGCTGACAGGAACGGCGCACGTTGCTGTGTATCGGTCAAGCCCAAGCCGGTCGCTGCACCGCAGGACAGCATTGAGGTTGATCGCTTCGGCGTCTAGCCATGCGACCACCGAGGCGACCTCCTCGGCAGGTAACGGTTGGTCGGGCGCGGCCCACCAATCATCTCGGGATATCCGTTTGAGGCGATCGGTGTTAGCCCGAACGAGCCACCTGGCATACCAGTCGAGGACCACCGTCGTATGGTGTTGTGCGTCATCACCGGCCTCCTTGAAGCAGTCGGTGGCGAACAGCCACAGCAGGTCGTGCATGGTGTAGTAGCCGGGCGCTCCTGCCGAGGTCACAAGCTGGTCGAGGACAAGCCGATCCAGCAGTTCCTCCGCCTCCACAGTGGGTAGTCCAACTAGTGCGGCGGCGAGCTCAGTTGAGAAGGTCGGCCCCGGGATCACCGACAGCCGCCGGAAAAGACACCCCGACTCTGCGTCCAGATCCCGGTACGAAAGGTCGAAGCAGGCGCGGACATCAAGGTCGCCGATGTGCAGCACGTCGAGCCGGCGCCGCGTGTCAGCCAGGCGTTGCGCTAGGTGCGTCGGCGTCCAATCGGAACGAGCTCGCAGCCGTCCAGCCGCGATGCGAACCGCGAGCGGAAGCCCTCCACAGTGCCTGACAATCGCGTAGCAGCCGTCGGGGTCAGAATCCATGCGGCCAGGCCCAGCAACGGCCCCGAGCAACGCGAACGACTCATCTGGATCAAGGGCGCCAAGGCAGTATGGTTCTGCCCCGTCCAGCGCTGGCAACGGGCTGCGGCTTGTAACCAGGACCAAGCAGCCCTCCGCCGCTGGCACGAGCGCCCGCACCTGCGCCTCGCTCGTCGCGTTGTCCAGCACCACCAGCATGCGGCGATTAGCAAGCATCGTGCGGTACGCACCCACCCGCGCCTCGAGATCGTCCGGGATCGCGTCCACGCCAAGCGAACCGAGGAACAACCCGAGGACGAAGCCGGCAGTCAACGGCTGCCGATCTGCCCCACGCAGATCAGCATAGAGTTGCCCGTCGGGGAATGAACTACGGAGTTCTCCGGCGAGACGGACGATCAACGCCGACTTGCCGACACCGGGCGCTCCGCTGACCACGATAAGACGCGGCCCGCCAGCCTTGCACCGCTCCCGCAAATCCGTCAGTTCACGCTCGCGGCCAGTGAAGTCGGCATTCGCAGCCGGAAGCTGCGCCGGAGGCACCGGATCGGACCGGATTCCGCCCTGCGAAGCTGGTAGACCCAGGTACGCGACAGCGATCCAATACGCATCCGGCGCCGCGAGCAACTCGGCCAGCGCGTTACCGTCTATGATCTCCAGTTCGACCTCATGGGTCCTTGCCGCCCACTTCTGGAGTTCGTGGCGACGAGAAACGGGAAGGTTAGCCTCACAGAAGGCGTATACTGCCTCGACCGGTGCGCCCCCATCACTGCGGCGATGTCTGCTTGAATCTTTTCCTTAAGTCGATCTTGCTGGAGCGTACAGACAAACGCGATCCGGCCTGCACCCAAGCCGCGAAAGGACTCGAAGTCACGGCCCTGATCGCCGCCGCTACTGACAGGCCCAGTAGCTGGAAGAATGTTCGGTGTAATGCGGATCCGACTCAGCTCTCGGCAGATATCTTCGAAAATGTGGTGGCCGTTTCGGGAACGCAACTGCGCCAACGCGTACCGAACACGACCGGCCAGCCGGTCGGCCATGGCGTCGATATCCATATACGAACTGTATCGGTCGGCTATCCGCGCGGCTGCGGCGCCCACTGCCCCAGAAACCCGACTGTTCGCCAACTATGAGGCCAGCCCTCGGCAGGTAGGTCGAGCGACCTCTACCATGGTCCAGAGCACCCAGGCAGCAGGGTCAGCCCCGACGAGTACCCGGTCACCGGCGGCGAGGTGTAGCCATCGGCGCACCGTGGCCCGACCGACCACGACCACTCCCGTTCCCCCACGCCGGTGACCCGCAGTAACGGAAAACGACAGATTGGGTGTTCAAAACACTTGAACACCCAATACAGAGAACTGCGCATCGATGCGCAAAATCTGTGTTCGAGGGGCGATCGATACCACTACCCCACCGGTCCATCCGACCGACAGCAGGTTGATCATTTGTGTGGGCATTTAAATCGGACAACCCGGACGGCGGCGCCGTCCGGGTTGGTTTGCACAAGATCTGTCTGGCGCCCCCGGCAGGATTCGAACCTGCGACGCACGGGTTACCGAAAGTAGCGATTCCAGCCTTGCCATTGGCAATCAGAAATTGGTGCTGGGCTGCACAGACGCGATCAAGCAGTGATCGTCTCTTGCCACTGCCCGTCAACCGCAGGCAGGTGTTTTCGGGGGGGGGGGGGGTAAACGGGGGACTCCGACAGCACATCCCCACCCTCAACCACATGATCGAATACTGTTGTGGCGCGTTGCCCGACATGCAAACCACCGCGCGCGAAGTCGTCACCTCCTTGCACAGAGGGACTGTAAATGGTATCTGAGATTTATCACATTGCGGTAGCCGCCAAGTCATTGAGGGCTGCGTTGATCACGGGCCAGCACATGCTGACGGTGTCGCGGTCTGGGGCGTGGCCGATTTTAACTTGGGCGTTGGGATGCACGAGGTTGCGATATTCGCGCAGCTTTCCAGCGAAGCCGCGAACATCGGCCTGTATCCACTCTTCGCGGTGGGCGGTCTCGATCAACTCGTGCAGGGTCCACTTGTCGAGGGGTTTTCCAGAGTTGGGCATGCGGGCCTTGACCGCGTCGAGAAGAACGCCTTCCAGAAGGCTGCCGAGCATGATGATCGCGCTGGTGTAGGCGCCGTTACGGTCGCAGATGCGCGCCTCGTTTAGTCGGCTCTCAAGGACGATGGCGAAGTCGGCGTCACGGACGATGTCTGTCATGGCCACATGGAGCATGACGTCTGGTGACTGTTGTTCCTGATCCTCTGGCTGCTTGTAGGGGCGGATGACGGGTCGCCCCTGACTGTGCGCAATTTCAAAGCCTTCGATGACGAGGACACTGTTGAGTAGCTTGGTGACCTCGGCGGCGGCTAGAGGCTCGTTGCGATGGACGTACTCGCGCCGATCGGCAAGGCGGCAGACGAGCGCGTCAATGGCCCGGGTGTGTCTCGACGTCGACGGAGTTGATCGGTGAGCCAGCTCCGGCGCTGCTCGCCGTTGTATGGAGGAATATTCTCCCAGCCGGCATGTTGTAGAAGCTTGGGCAGCTCGGCCGCACGCCGGTACACGGGGTAATCGTCGCCGCCGCAAGCGATTCGGGCGATCTCGTCGAGGCTGTTGTCGTCGATACCTTCGAGCACGCGGGTCTCCTAGCTAGAGGTCGTCTTCGTTGTCGGAAAGCGGTGCTGGTCTCCAACGTGGCTGCTGGCGAGATGCTGCCGGCAGCGAACGGGGCTCGATGCCTCGTTGCTGTAGTTGCTGCCAGAGCGGTTCGAGGGCGGCAGCTGGGTCATGCAGATACTCGCTGTCTCGGATACGGATGAAATGCCAGCCAGCCCGGCGTAGTTCCCGCTCGCGGTGCAGTTGCTGCTGGACCTGCTCAGGTTCTCGGTTCCGCGACGGTGTATCGCACTCGACGGCAAGCCGGCCGTTGTCGCCGACGACAACAAGATCGATAGCTCGGTGGTCGACGGGGTAGTGCGGGACCACGGCGTAGCCTCGGCGGCGCAGCTCCAAGAAGACGTGTTGCTGCAGCAGGCAGGTGAATGGCTCGGCTCGGGCGTCGGGGGTGACATCGTCGAGCTCGGGATCGATCGTGAGGGCCGCTGGAGGGTGAAGCATGTAGGTCAACAGGGAGTGGCGGAGGTCGGTGGGGTTGAGGCTGGCCTGGGGTACCGAGGTGAACAGCCAGAGTTGGTCGCGGGCGCGACTGGCAGCGACGTTGTACCGACGCTGCTCGGTGCGGCCGGTGAGCGCCTTCTTGGCCTTGGTTACGACCATGGACAGCAGGATGATGTCGCGTTCGTCGCCTTGGAAGTCGGGTGGTTGGCCAACTCGAATATGTCGGTGGCGTATGTCGGCCGGGTCGATGCGCTCATAGAGCATCTTTTCAAGGACTTGTGTCTGTTTGCCGCTCTGCAGCGCGATAATGCCGATGGTCTTGTTACGGCACATCGGGTCGTCGATGATCTTTTGAACGTGATCGATGATGGCGTTTGCTTCGACCGGATTGCGTAGGGTTGCCCTTTGTCCCTCCTCCATGGCGTCGTCAACGTGTACGACTCTGAGGGGGTCGAGGCGGTCGGCCCCGAACTGGCGGAGAGGGATGAGTCTGTTGTCGTAGAACTGCGCTGAGGACCATCCGATGATCTCGGGCATGCATCGGAAGTGCTCGGAGAGCCGGACGACATCGGAGAAGCGGGAGGCGAGGAGTTCGTAGAGGTTGGAGCTGGGGAGGAAGCCGTTGCGGAGGCTGAGTGGCATGTCGGCTAGGTGCCGGTCCAGGCTCTCTTGGACGGCCTCGGAATCGTTGTTTCGGTAATTGGCGCCGGGTGCGCACTGCTTTTCGTCGCCGACGACGATGACTCGTGGTGCCAGCCACAGGAGGAAGAGGTTGTCGACGCTGGCTTGGCTGGCTTCATCGACGATGACGACGTCAAAGGCGTTGGGTTGTGGCGGGATGGTGTCGGTCACGGCTGACAGGGGCATGACCCAGGCGGGGACGGCCTGTTGGGCGTGCTTCATCGCCTCGAACGCTGCGGTGAGGTACCGGTCCTTGTTCCTGCCCTGCCCGCGGCCGTAGGCGCCCATGTTGGTCTTGTAGGACTGTAGGGCTTGGCGCTGCCGTTCGGTCATGCGTTCCAGGCAGTGCTGTAGAGCCTGTTTGCCGGCCAGCTCTGCCGTGACTCGGTTGAGCTCCAGTTCAATATCGTCGATTCGCTGCTCGTGGATCTGCTCGATGTCTGTCTGCCGGATGATCTGGTGGTAGGCGGCTGCGGCCCCCAGGCCCATGCTGCTTCGATGTCGTTAAGGCGGAGTCCCCGGGTTGGATCGTCGAGGTTCTCGCTGACCTGCTTGGCAAGCGTCGGGTGGGCGACGGAAAGCCTCTGGAGCAGCTGTTCGCAGCGCTGTTGTGAGTCTTTGTCGTTCCTGGCCAGATCAAGTTGTCGGCGGGCTGCGGCATAACGGTCGATGTTGCCGCGGCCAAGGGCGGCGCTGAGATCGGCGACTTCGGGGGCGACGTCTGGGTTCCGGCACCATGTCAGCACGGTGTTGGTGAGCTCAGTCATAGCAACGGATGCCCGCCGAGCCCCGGTGATGGTCGTCCGGTTGTGGCCGACGCGGACGAATAGGTCCCAGTCTTCCGGACTGCGGACTGCGAAGCGGATCCCGTGACTGCGCAGGAGGCGCTCGACAGTGTCCCGGGCTGCGGCGAGCGTGCGCAGGGCCGAGGCGTTGTGTGAGATGTCGTGGAGGTGTGCCACTCGACGGCGTAGCGGCCCGTAGAGGGTCGGAACTCCGACCTGGGCCCAGGCTTCCAAGGCGTTGGTGACGGCTGTTTCCGCCTGCAGGAAGGTGGACAGCGCGGTCAGCTCTGAGACGGTGGTGGGCGGGGCGCCGTCAACCGTGCAACTTTGCAGCAGGTCGGTGGCGTCGAGCTGAGGACGTGCGGGCAGGTAGCGGCGTAGGCGTCGGCCATTGGCCAGATGCTTACGCAGACGCTTGGCTTGGCCGGAGAGGCGGCTGAGGTGGGCTGCGGTCAGGGGCGTGGTGCCCAGGTCGATGTCGTATTCGTTGAGCGCCGTCAGGGCACGTACGTGGGGCTCCACCTCTCGCAGTTCGGCGAATAGTGCCTCCCAGTAGGCAGGGCTTCGCCGGGCCAGGAGCGCTTCGGCGGCACTGCGGCGCCAGTCTGCGGGGTCCCAGTCAGTGATCGTGTCGGATAGGCCGCAGGCCGCCAGAGCATCGGTGGCAACCGCGACGTGGCGCTGGATCTCGGTAAGGGTGGGGTCATCGAGGGCGGTCAGTGACCACGCGGTAGTGGTGTGGTCGGAGCCGAGGATCTGCTCGGCGTGAGCGATGGTGGCGATCATGGCGGCGACGTCCGCGCCGTTCGGGACATGCTCGGAGTCGGGGATGAATTGCTGGGCTCGTGCGGCGCGTTGTGATGTGGCGGAGGTGAGAAGCTGCCGGAGCTGCTGGGCCTGGTCGTTCGACAGGGGCGGGTCGCCGGAAGCGCCGGCAGGCAGGGGTTCGATCCAGCCGTATTGATCGCGGCCGGCGTTGAGTTGTTCGACGATTTGCGCGAGCGTGCCGCCGTAGCCATCGGCGATCTGCGGGTGCGTCGTGTACTCCTGTTCCCGAACCATGTGCAGGCTGCGGATGGCCTGCTCGAGCCGAGTATTGAGATCGGCGCGCTGTTCCCGAAGTTGGGTGATGTCTTTGCGTAGCTCGTCGACGGTGATCGTGGAGGACAGCTCCGAAAGTGCGGTGATGCTGCGGTCGAGTTCGTCTGTGCCGGTCCGCTGCATACCGGTCATCAGTACGCACAGTTGCCTCACCGACTCGGGCAGCTTCTCGCGGAGCACGCGCAGCGCTTGATCCTTCTGGCTCGTGATGAGCAGCCTCTGGCCGTCGGCGAGCAGCGCGCAGATGAGATTGGCGATTGTGTGTGTCTTGCCCGTGCCTGGTGGGCCTTGGACGACGACGGTCGTGTCGTCGCTGAGTTTGGCCAAGACCCTGCGCTGTTCCCGATTGCTGGGGAGAGGGAACAGCGGGTCGTCGCTGTTGACCGGGCGATCATGGGCTGCGTCCTTGAGCCAGTTGCGGCGCTGCGCTGGCTCGATCGGGGTCACCAGTTGTGCCAGACCGAGTGGGGTGGGAGCGTCTGTGCCCTCGAAGCTGTCGGCGACGGTGCGGTAGATCCGCTCCAGTCCCTTGCGGTCCCGGCGGCGGAGGAATAGGGCTGGGGCGAGGGTCAGCCGTGTCGTGTCTGCCTCGTCGAGGAGTGGCGGCTCCCACCGATCGTCAGCAAGGTGGAGGGCGCGGTCCCAGCAACGGCGCCGCCACAGCTGTAACAGACGCACCACCTCCGGCGAAAAGGGGTGCAGCTGCGCTTCGGTGTCGAACCAGGGTGATCCGAAACGCTTGGCGCGGTGTCCGTCGTGAGACGTGAGGAAGTCCTGGTCCTCGATCTTCATCCGCTGGTCGAGGGACAAGACGACCTGCAAGCTGTCGGTGGCCGGGTCCTCAACGATGGCCGCGCTCCAGATCAGAAGGTGCCGGCGGATAGCCCAATGGCCGGCGGCGCTGGAGGTAAGGAGACCGACACCAAGCACAAGCTCCTCTGCATCGCCGCGCTGCTGTGCCAGTCGCTGAAGTCGCTCCAGGTGGGTGTAGGTCGCACGCTGCTCCCTCATGCTGCGCTCGTGCTCGGCCCACTTCGTCCACACAGCGAGCCAGGTCTCGTACGCCCGTCGTAGAGAATCGGAGATTGCTGGACCAATGGCCGAACGCGCACTATCAGATGTTGTGAGCTGGGGTGGCGGGCCGTCAACGTTGCCGTATTCCGTCATGTCCAGCAGGTCCCGAAACGCTGTGGGAGGTACCGGTGGTTCAGGTGGTGGAGGGTAGCCGACCTGCATGACGACCGATCCGGGATAGGTCGAGTTCTCTTGAGAGGGCCTACGAAACCAGTAGGTGTTGGAGTCGTCGATGGCGTCGCGATCCGGCCGCTCACTGCTTTTCACCTGCTCGAGCAGATGTGCCACGAGGCTTTGAGTCAGTCGTCTGACGGTAGGACTTGTCGGGGACACGGCGTCCGCCACTGCGCCTCCTCGGGCTCGCCCAGCCCAACAGGCTGCACGTAGCCAACTACCGAACGCAACCATCTGCCAAATGAAAGACACCAATGGACAGACACCTATCGGATGTGATAAGCCCCATTGGGCATCCATTGAATAATGATGGTTCCGAGTAGAGCGCTGCCGCTCTTCCCAAAGTGGGCCACTCGACTGGGATGCTGACGGTTGTTCGCCCGCACCAGCCACCGGGTGAGCTGGGCGTTGAAGTCCACCGGGCCGGTGAACACCCTGCCCGGCAGGAACGACGTCTCCATAGCCGTTGGCCCGTTCAATTAGACCCTTGGCCTCCGCATCAGCGGGCCGGCACTGCAACACCCGGATCCCGAGAGTGCCGCGGAACGCGTTCATCGCCTCGGTCATCCGGGGCCGTCCGCCACGCCACTGCCCGACCGCGGACTCGTTGTCCCACACCAGCATCCGGGGCACCGCACCCAACCCCGCCGACACGTCCCACTGCCCGGTCAACAGATCCGGTGCCTGCCGCGACGGGATCATGACCGCTGACAGCCACCGCGAATAGCCCGACACCATCACCAACACCGGCGGCCGGCCGACCTGTCCCCACCCCAGCGGCACATCCGCCGGCGGGAACCACAGGTCACACTGCGCCACCTCACCCGGCAGGTACTCGGTGCGCTGCGCCGGATCCGGCGACATGAACAACGGCCGCAACTGCCGCACCCGTTCCTTCAGCACGGTCAACGACCGCGTCCAGCCGATCCGTTCAGCGATCACCGTGGCTGGCATCGTCGGCCACTCCCGCAACAACACCCTGATCCGCGGCTCGACCGTACCTACGATCGAGCCCTTCACCGGACACTGATACCTCGGCGGCCCCTGCGCGGCCAACGCCCGCCGCACCGTGTTCCGACCCACCCCAAGCTTGCGGACGATCGCCTTGATCGGCATCCCCTCAGCCGGTGAAGACGACGGATCTCCGCCCAGTCCTCCATGCTCAACACCCCTACAACCTTCAAACAGGGGTCCAGATTCACCTGTCGATCAAGGGACCGAACTCACGCGTCGCCGACAGGCGGGCACAGGGATTCTCCTGGTCAGGGCCTATCAGACCATGATCGAAAGTCTCCGAGCTGCCGGGGAACCTCAAAGCACTCACCGCGGCCCCCATGTCGGGCCGGATGTTCTGGTGCAACGACCGCGGCACCAGCGGCCGGGTTCCGTGTCGCGGTCTGTCTGGACGATGTGACGCTATTCGTCGTCGGGGCCGACCCAGAACAGGCCGCGCTCGGTCAGGTCGGGGGCGTACTCCAGCACGATGTACCAGCCAGGGCGGTCGTCTGGGGGTCGGACTCCAAGCGAGGTGGCGTACGTCGTCAGTTCGTGCGTATCGAGGTCATGCACCCGTTCGTTGAGGGCGGCCATTGTCGCGAGGTCGGCCTGCACCTCGCGGTCATCAGCGTCGATCATCGGTCAGCCCTTCTCCAGTGCCCTTGAAGTCCCACAGACGCACGGACCCGTTGGCGTACACCTGGTAGACGGTCACCCGATAACCTACCGGCAGGTCGCCTTGAGGTTCTCGGTGCAGCCGTCCTCGCCCTGGCAGGGGCGCATGTTCATGTAGAGGACCGCCGACCGCACGCCGCGCCGACGCATGTACGCGGTCGCATTTGACTCCACGTGGTGGACGAACCGCATCGACTGGCGCGGCTCGGCGAGACCTTCGGCGGCACCGGTGTCGCCCGGTCCGACGATCGGTGTCAGCGGTTGTCCGTCCACGTTGTACAAGCGCCCTGCGGCCACGTCCCGTCCGGCGTACCGGCGAATCTCTTCGATTGCGGACCGGTTCGGTGGTATCCGGGCCGGTGCTGTCACGGGTGGCGGGACGTCCCTATGCCCGCCACCCGGTGTCAGTTTCCCGAGCTACCGGTCTGCCTCGCCTCGGCGATCGCCGCCTCGACCTGTTGCCTGGTGGCGGTGCCGGCTTGACCGACCGCTGCCAGGATCTGGATGATCGCGTCTAGCCGCGCCAGCAAGACTCCGGGATCTCCGCCCTGCAGAATCGTCGCGGTGATCTGCTTGGCTTGGCCGACCTGCCCGATACACCCACCGACCCCGTCATGGATGCCGTGCAGCTTCTCCATCGCCGAGGCGAGCGTCGCGATGGTCTTCTGCGCGGTCGGCTGCTGCGGAACGGCAGCCAGAACCGTCGCGACCTCCCCTGCCAGCACGGCCAGGCCACCGATCCCCGCCTGGACCTGGCCGATCACCTCACGGACCCTTGCCAAGTTCTGTGCGATTCCCAGAAAGCCCGACGCCGCCGCATGCAACGCGATCTGCTGCGCGCCATGATCAGCTGCAGCGGTCTCCTGCTCTGCGCGGCCAATGCCGGCAGCCATGGTCCGCAAGCCCGATTGGATGGTATCGACCAGGGACACGTACACCTCCTGCTTTCGCCGCATTTCATCATCCTCGATGCGGCGGCCCCGGCCTATCCGATGGACATTCCAGACTACGGTTGCGTTCGGCGGCCGTGGGCAGCTGATGACGGGAGACGCAGGACCGTACGGTGTGCATCGTGCCGAGCTCCATCGACGGGCCGGAGCAGCCTGGCCAGTCAGTACCGCAGCTGCATCTCACTGTGCAGTGTGCGGGTGTCAAGGTTGACGGCGTACGCACGGAGCGGAAACAGCAGCGTTTCCGGGAGCACGCGCCACGGATGGACCTTTCTCGGCACGCGATCATTGTCCTGATCACGGGCCGCGTCCGACGTGGATTCAGGACCACGCCGTACGTACGTGCTCGGCGGCCCGCTGCTCGCAGTCCTACGCCGAGCGGCGCGACGGCTCGGTGGCCGCTTCCATGCGGGAGGACCTCTCGTGCACGAGGTTGCGCAACGTCGACAAGAGTCGACAACCCGCGGTTACCGAAAGTAGCAATCTCAACCTTGTCACTGACTATCGAAGCTGGCGCTGGGCTGCACAGACGCGATCAAGCAATGATCGCCTCTTGTCACTGATTGTCAACCGCAGGTAAGGGTTTTCGAGGGGTAAACGGGGGGACGCCGACAGCACGTCGCCAGGATCCCACCGCGCCCCGCCCCCTCTGGGCACCCTCGATACGAGGACGACGTGCGCCTACCCCTCGCGACTCGCCGTAGGCAGGGGTTCGTGTCGGCGGGCAACACAAACCAGAACCCAACCGGGAACTTCTGCTCGCGTTCACCTATCAGCTTCAGTTGGACCTCAAAGGCCGCGACGGATGCAATCTCGTGACGTCATCTGAAGTGTTGGGCTTGGGCACAGCAACATCCTTCCAGCCCGCCACCAGGGCAAGCCATCTCAGATGTCACCTACCGGTGCAGCAGACCCGACCGTCGCCCCAGCCGGTCCGCCTCCCGACTGGGTCGGTGTGATCCCACCCCGGCGTCGCACAGCGACCGCCCCTCCGCCGCGCCCCGAGGCAGCCGACCGTGAGATCAAACCCTGCCTCAAGCGCCACATCGGGCCAGAGCTTCACCGACGCCTCGAACCCCCGCCTCAACCACTTGACACGTCGTGGGGGCGTCGGTCCGGGCGGCCCAGTCCTCCCCACCGGGCCGCCCGGGTTTCCGCTCAACAGTTCGGGGCGACCGTGCCGGACGATCCGGTGTGGACGAACCCGTCGGAGACGTACCGGCCGTCGCCGATCTTGTCCCAGATGTCGGTCCAGTACTGGTAGACGTCGCTCCAGACCCGGGTGCCTCGGGTCTGGCAGATGATCTGCACGGTCGCGCCGTGGGCGACTGTGCCGATCACGGCATGCGAGGTGCCGGGGCCGGAGCGCACGTTGAGCGCGTCGCCGCCGGTGTTGACAGTGCCGTAGACCCCGCCACCGGGGTTGCCGACCCCCTCGCGGGCCTCGGCCAGGTAGTTGCGGTAGGCGCCGTTGGTGTAGGTCGCCCACGCGGTCCAGCCGGACCAGCCCCAGATGTCGTGGGCGGCACGGGCGTTGCAGTACAGCTCGTAGGCGCAGGCGTCGCTGACCCAGGCGTGGTAGCAGTTGTTGATCTGCCAACCGCCGCGGTCCAGCGAGCCGTTGGGACAGCCGGCGGTCGGGCCGTTGCGGTTCTGGGCGCCGGCGGTGCACCAGGACTCGGCCAGGGCGACGGCTACCGCGACGACCAGATTCTCGCCGGTCCAGCCGGCCGCGCGGGCCGGCTGGGCGCAGCGTACGGAACGGGCACTGGCCTGGACACCCACGCCGACCCCGGTCCGGGTGCCGGCCGCGACCGTCTCCGCTCCGGCCGGGCTCGCGGCGGCCGGTACGCCGGCCACGGTCAGATTCAGCCCGAGTACGGCCACCAGCGCCGCCACGGTACGGATCACGCGGCCCACGCGTACCACCCCCTCATGTAGTCCAGCGTGTAGATCGTGTTCTTGCCGTCCCAGCTCCCGTCGGTGCCGGCGCCGTACGGGTCGTTGACGTAGACCCGGCCGTCGTCGAGGTAGCCGGTGATCAGGGCGATGTGGCCGTAACGTCCGTAGGCGAAGTTGCCGCTGACGACGACCATCAGGTTGGCGTCGATCTTGGACTTGATCCAGGACCAGGTGACGTTGCCGGTCTCGGCGACCGCGTACGAGACGTGCCGGTCGAGGTAGTCCCGCAGCCAGTAGTGCAGGGTGCCGACGCTGGGGGTCTCCACAAGCCAGCCGTAGGCGCCGGCGAAGTAGTTCCAGTTCGGGTCCGGGGCTACCGCGTCGTAGGTGGTGCCGTAGGCGGTGTATCGGTGGGTGATGTATCCGCCGTACGGTGACCAGTGCCGCGACGGGGTGCTGACGTAGTAGCCGTTCTGGTTGGCGAGCTGGTAGCCGGCGAGGTCCATGACCGCGCTGGTCGGCCCGCAGGCGGAGTTGCCGTTGAAGTTGTCGGCGGTATCCCAGAGCTGGTGGATGAAGGTCGACGGGACGATCTTCGCCTGCACGCCGGCGCCTCCGGTGGTGCCGGCGCCGGTGCCCTTCGCGCCGCTGGTCACGGTGGGGATCGTCGTGGGGGTGGCGGCGGCGTCGAGTAGCGCGGCGGTCACCGCGCCAGTCGCGCCGACCACTCGTACCCCGAGGCGTTCGGAGGCCAGCCGCAGTCCGATGCCGGCGAATCCGTCGAGGCGGTAGTTGGCGGTGATGCCGGCGACGACACGTTCGGTGCCGCCCGTCTTCAGGTCGCGGACGTAGACGCCGTTCAGGTCATCGAGCCGTTGCAGCGCTTTGCCCCGGCTGGCCGCCTTCTCGTCCGGAGAGACACAGCCCTGGATGGCGTACGCGACCCGCCCGTCGCCGCTCCAGACCGCCTCGCGGTAGGAGTCGGTGGTCGTGCCGGTCCGGGTCAGCGTCGTACCGTGCTCGTCGGCGAGGAGCAGGCTGGCGGAGGTGCCGGCGCACGGGTAGACGTGGTCGGCGACGATCGCGCTCACCCGCACCGCCCCGCCGACCGTCACGGTGCGCAGGTCGCGGTAGACAGTGCCGCCGGTGCTCGCCAGTACCGTGCGGTGGGTGCCGGTGGCCACGTCGACCCGGCTCAGCGACGGCCCGCCCCCGGGCCCGGCCAGCCGGTGGGTGACCAGCGCCGCCCCGCCGGTGCCCCAGCCGAGCAGTTGCACGTCACTGCCGGTAAGCCGGGCGACGGCGCGGTCCGGGCCGACACCTTCCGCCGGGCGCAGCCGCAACTGCCCGGAGTCGGTTCCGGCCAGCACGTAGCCGAGCCGGCCGTCCGTGGTGTACGCGGCGGAGGTGACCCGGCCGGCGGCGACCCGGGTGAGCCGTCCGCTGTCGACGTCGAGGGCGAGCAGGTCGGCGCCGTACCGGCCGTCGAAGTCGGTGATGACGGCGGCGTGTTTCCCGGTCGGGTCGAGCACGGCCCGTACCGAGAAGCCGGGGTCGCTGACCGCGACCGTGGCGCGGGTGACGCCGTCGACGCGGACGTCGTAGCCGACGGCGGTCCGCACGGTGTGGATGCCATGGTCGGCGATGGCGGCCGGCTCGCCGCCGGCCAGGGCCGGCGGCGGGCCGACGGTCACCAGCGCCGCCGCGCAGAGTCCGGCGAGCAGGGTCGGGCGGACGGCCCGGGAGCCGCGTCCGGGTGCTCGAGGTGGGGACATGTGCGTCTCCTTCGCAGGTTGGTCGGGGCTCCCGGCCGGCATCGCCACCGGCCGGGAGCGGGCTCACCCGAGCTGGTCCGATGCCCGAGGTTCGAGCCCGAGTGCCTTGCGCAGGTCCTGGGCGAGAGCGGCCGGGTCGGCGAACCGGCTCTGTCGAACGAGCAGTGCCGTGGAGACCGGGAAGAGGTTGCCGGCCTCCCGCATGAGTTCGGCCGTGCCGGCCCCGGCCGGGCGGTCGGGGCCGAGGACCCGATCGGCGGTCGGGTCGTCGAGGACGTAGACCCAGACCCGGTAGGCGCTCGGGTCGTCGGTCAGCCCGGGACCGGCCAGTACGGTGCGGTCGTACCGCTCCGGCAGGGCCGGTGCGGGGCAGCCGAGGTGAACCGCGGTCGCCGGGTCGTACCCGAACCGGCCGTAGGCGCCGGACCAGCCAGGCGCCTGGCGGGCCCGGTCCAGCGCGGTGAGCAGGACGGTCCGGACGCTGTCCGGCGCACCCGAGCGCGGTCCGGTCTCGACGCACATCCGCAGGTCCGACCGGGTGGTAACGAGCAGTCCGCTGGCGGTGTCGAGGTGGGCGTGGTCGGCGTGGTCGTGGCCGCTGTCGCGGTCGCGGCCTGTCGCCGCCACCGCGATCCCGCCGGCGACCAGCGCCGCCACGACCGCCCCGGTCAGCACGGTCAGCAGCCGGTTGGGCGGAAAGCGCCGGTCCACGGTCAGCCCATCAGGTTCCGTACGGACTGGAAGTCCGACGGGCTCGGATACCAGTTGGTCCAGTTGCCGCAGCCGTAGCCGACGATCGTGCTGTGCATGAGGCTCGGCGGATTGCAGACACCGTTGTCGTCGGTCAGACCGAAGACGTGCCCGAACTCGTGGTTGATGAACGCCCGACCGGTGTTGTCGAGCCGGCCGCCCGAGCTGAAGACCAGGTAGACGTATGCCCACCGGCTGTCGTAGTGGCCGTGGGTGGCGTTCCACACCGGACTGTCGTGGACGACGCAGTTGTAGTAGTTCGCCGGGCCGCCGCACCGGCCGCTCCAGTCCCAGGCGTAGTGGACCTCGATCTCGATGCTGTTCCGGGTCGCGGCCGGGTACGAACTGCAGTGGCTGTCGGTCGGCCACAGATCGATCCGCCACTCGCCGAGGCCGTCCCAGACCCTGCCGGATCCCATCTGCGTCAGGGTCTGGTTGACAAAAGAGCGGGCGGCGGCGTGGCTGACCTTGGACGTGTCCCGCGACTCCACGCAGAACTGCTCGTCGTAGGTGCCGGCGCCGGAGCCGGCGGTGGCGAAGTGCATGTTGTGCAGGTGCCGCTGCGAGCTGGGGTTCGGGTGGGACGCGGCGGCCGGGCCGGCCGGTACGAGCAGCGCGGCGACCAGCACGGCGAGCCATACGGCCGGAACCCAGGCGGGTAGCCGGGCACGACGGTCGGACATCGACGTTCTCCTCTCCATGGGGGTGTCGTGGAGTGTTCCGGGCACCGTTCTACGGCTGGTATATGCGCACCTGATCGCTATGCTTCGATGCCATGGAGGATCGGCTGCGTTTCGGTCTCCTCGGCCCCGTACAGGCGTGGGCCGGCGACCGGCCGGTCGTGCTCGGACCACCGATGCAGCGTGCGGTCCTGGCCGCGCTACTCCTGCACGCCAACCGGGTCACCTCGGTCGACGAACTCGTCGACCTGCTGTGGGACGCCGGGCCACCGCGCACCGCCCGAAAGAACGTCCAGTTGTACGTGTGGCGCCTACGCAAGCTGCTCGGCGACCGCCTGGTGTCGAGCCCGCCCGGCTACCGGATCGCGGTCGACCCGGCCGACCTGGACGTCGCCCGGTTCGAGGACCTGCTCCGCGCGGCCCGGACGGAGGTCCGCGCCGGCCGCTCGGAGCAGGCCGGCGGGCTGTACCGGTCGGCGCTGGACCTCTGGCGCGGCGAGCCGCTGGCCGACGTCGCCGGGATCGGCACCTTCGGCGCCGGTGCCGCCCGGCTGGACCGGTCACGCCTGACGGCGTACGAGGAGTACATCGACGTCGAACTCGACCTGGACCGGCACCACGCCGTGTTGCCGCTGCTCGACGACCTGGTCACCCGCTATTCGCTGCACGAGCGGTTCGCCGAGCAACAGGTGACGACGCTGCACCACCTCGGCCGGCGGGGAGCGGCCGTCGACGCGTACCTGCGGTGCCGCCGGGCGCTCGCCGACGAACTCGGGCTGCGGCCAGGCCCGGTCCTACAACGCCTCGGTGAACTGGCCCGGGGCTCGGCCGACCCGCCCGTCCCGGGGCCCCGGGAGCCGGCGCTGCGAGAGTTGCCGCACACCGTCGCCGCGTTCGTCGGTCGCCAGCGGGAACTCGCCGTCCTACGCGAACGGCTCACCGATCGCCCGGGACCGGCGATTCCGCTGTGCGTGGTCACCGGACCGGCCGGGGTCGGCAAGTCGGCCCTGGCCATACGGGCAGCCCACCAAGTCGCCGACGCATTCCCCGACGGCCAACTGTACGCCGACCTGCGTGGCGCCACCGCCGGGCTGCGGCCGGCCGCGCCGATCGACGTACTCGGCCGGTTCCTGCGGGTGCTCGGGGTGGCGGACAACGCAGTCCCCACCGAGGTGGCCGAGGCGTCGGCCCGCCTGCGGTCGCTGCTGGCCGACCGGCGGCTACTCCTGGTCCTCGACAACGCCCACGACGCCGCCCAGGTACGCCCACTGATCCCGGCCGGTACCCGCTGCGCCGTCCTGGTCACCTCCCGGCGCAACCTGATCGACGTCGACGGTGCCAGCCACCTGGAACTCGACGTGCTCGCCGACGCCGACGCCGTCGAGCTGCTCGTCCGGCTTGCCGGCAGCCACCGGGTCGCCGCGGAGGCCGACACCGCGGCGCTGCTGGTCCGCCGGCTCGGCGGCCTGCCGCTCGCGATCCGGATCGCCGGGGCCCGGCTCGCCGCCCGGCCGAACTGGACGCTGGCCACGCTCGCCGACCGGCTGCACGACGAACGGCGCCGGCTGCACGAACTGCGCCTGGGCGACATCGCGGTACGGACCAGTTTCCTCGTCAGCTACCAGCACCTGGCCGACCCGATGGCGACCCGGCTGTTCCGGCTGCTCGGTGCCGTCGACGGACCAGACGTCACCGCACCGGTCGCCGCGGTGCTGCTGGACGTCGACCCACCGCAGGCCCTGGACGCGCTCGACGAACTCGTCGACGCCCGGCTACTCGACGAGACCGCGGCCGGGCGGTACGCCATGCACGACCTGATCCGGCTCTTCGCCCGCGAACGCGCCAACGACGAACCACCCGCCGAACGGGACGCGGCCGTGGACCGAATGCTGGCCCACCACCTCGACCTGACCCGACACGCGCTGGGCCTGCTGCGGCCCGGTACCCGTACGCCCCCGATCACCGGCCCGCCGCGCTTCGCCGACGCGGACACCGCGCTGGCCTGGCTGACCATCGAGCGGACGAACCTGGTGGCGGCCACCGTGCAGGCCGCCGGCTCGGCCGCACACGCCCGCCGCGGCGCCGACCTGGCCGACAGCCTGTACCTCTTCTTCGAGATGTCCGGGCACGTGGCGGACTGGCTCACCGTCGACCGGGCCGGCATCGACGCGGCCGTCCGGCTCAACGACCAGGTGACCGAGGCCCGCCTGCGACACGACCTCGCGGCCGCGTACTTCTACCTGCACCGCCCCGACGAGGCGGCCCGACACCTGGAGCACAGTCTGCTGATCAGCCGAGCCGCCGGCGACGACGAGGGCCGGGCCAGGGCGCTGAACCAGTTCGGTGTGCTGCACGGGATGGCCGGCGACTACGAACGGGCCGCCGAATTCTTCAAGGACAGCCTGCGGCTGCGCCGCAAGCTCGGCGACGAGCGGTCCTGCGCCGCAGCCCAGGGCAACATCGGCATGGCCTACCGCCTCGCCGGCCGCCTAGAGGAGTCGGTACGGCACTGCCGAGCGGCGGCGAGCCTGGCCCGGCGGGCCGCCGCCCCCGAAGTGGAGGTAAACGCGCTGGGCAATCTCGGTGAGGTGCAGTGCATGCTGGGCCGCTACAGTTCGGCGCTGCGGTACCTGCGGCGCAGCCTGGCCATCGCCGGAGTGCCGGCCAACGAACGCAACCGGGGCAGCATCATGGGCACCCTCGCCGACGCCTACCTCGGCACGGGACGGCCCGGTCCGGCGATCAAATACGCGGAACTGGCCGTCGACGCGATGCGCCGGGCGGACTTCCGGCACGGCGAGGCCCTCGCGCTACGCCGGGCCGGCCGGATACTGTGCGCCCACGGCGATCCGGGACGCGGAGTCGAACAGTTGCGGCTCGCCCTAGCCCTGTTCACCGACCTGAAGCTACCCGAAGCGGCCGAGGTACGCGCCGAACTGCGTGCCGCCCGGCCGTAACCCGGCGCCGGCCATAGGCTGCGTCCGCCCCTGCTGGCCGCCGACGCCGGCTACGGCGACAACAGCCAGCTCCGCACCGCACCGCACCGCACCGCACCGGGAACCGTGACGCCAGTTCGCACACTTTCGCACTGATCACCGCCAGCAAACCGTGGCCCGCGAGCAGATGAGCTGCAACCGCACCCGCACGATCAACGCGCCGACCGCCCTGCCACGCACCGTCGATCTCGGCATCGACGCCCGACGGACGTCGCCCCCACAGCGCCCGCCACAAGATGGACTGCGTGCGGCTGTTACCGTGTCCATGCCTGGACAGAAGGTCGGTGTCCCTCAGCCGAGGGCACCATCGAACGGCTCCACCGAAGGTACCCGGCTCCGGCCTTTTAGATGACACCGGAGCCGGACTTCGTACCGATCGCATTGGCGCCCGCACGCCGGCAGTCTTGACGAGGACGCACCGCCAACACCACCACAAGGAACGAAACAGGCAAGGGGCTTGACCACCATTCCTACAGGGGAGTCCTTGGTCCGCCCGTTTCGGTGAGGGTTGTCGTGTCGGTGCAAGGACGAGCGCCTTCGCTGCCTATCCGAACTACGTTTGGACCCAGGGGCGGCTGCGCCGGCCTGCCCGGTGTACGCCGCCGTCCGCGAACTCCAACGAATCCTCACACCTGGACCGGCGCCTGCACCCTCTGCCACCACCTCGTGAACCGCTACACCGCAACAAACGGTCCCGAACCCAACAAAGCACTACTGCCAGTCGTAGAACCCCTTGCCCGTCTTCCGTCCTAGGTGTCCTGCGGCGACCATCTCGCGCAGGATGTTCGGAGGGTCGAAACGGTCTCCGAGTTCGCGGGCAAGATGTTCGGCGATGGCGAGCCGAACGTCGAGCCCGACGATGTCGGTTGTTTTCAACGGCCCCAGGGGGTGTTTGTAGCCCAGCGTCAGGGCTGTGTCGATGTCATCAACCGATGCGACTCCCGCCTCCAGCATCCGCATGGCCTCCAGGGCCAGAACCACTCCCAGTCGGCTGCTGGCAAACCCTGGCGAGTCGCTTACCGTGATCGCGGTCTTACCAAGGGCCGTGATCCAGGCTTGCGCATTCGCCACTAGATCCGGTGCGGTCTTGGCGCCGACGACGATCTCCACCAGCTCGCTGGCCGGCACGGGGTTGAAGAAGTGGAGACCGACGAAGCGCTCCGGTCGGGCCAGGTCTCGAGCAAGATCGTCGACCGACAGGCTGGAGGTGTTGGTGGCGAGCACCGCTTCGGGCGCCACGTGTTCAACGCCGCGCAGCACTCGCCGCTTGAGGTCGGGATCCTCCGGAACCGCCTCGATCACGAGGGCACACGCCTGCAACCGGGCGTGGTCGGTGGTGACGGTCAGCCTCGAGAGAAGTTCGATCGCGGGCGCGGGCAGCGTTCCACGTTGGTCGGCCTTCGCCACGCTGCTCTCCACCCGGACGCGGGTGGCCTGAACGGTGGCATCGGAGGTTTCGACTATCCGGACTGTCGCGCCGGCCAGGAGGAACGCGTGTGCGATGCCCGAGCCCATGCGTCCGCCTCCATACACGCCCACCATCGTTGGTGCGCTGCTGGGCGGGGTCATGACCACTCTCCCGTGTCGATGACATTTTCCAGTACGACGGCGAGGGCCTGTCCCACGCCGATGCAGATGGCCGCGACACCCCATCGCTTTCCCTCGCCGGCAAGGCGGTGGGCGAGTGTGCCGACGATGCGTGCGCCTGAGGCGCCGAGCGGGTGCCCGATCGCGATCGCTCCGCCCTTGGTGTTGACGATGTCGGGGTCGATCTTCCAGGCGTCGATGCAGGCCAGTGCCTGCGCGGCAAATGCCTCATTGAGTTCGACCGCGCCGACAGCGGACCAGCCGATCCCTGCCCTCGCCAGAGCGATGTTGGCCGCTTCGACCGGTGCGAATCCGAAGTCCTGGGGATCGAGTGCATGGACGCCCCGGCCGGCGAAGCGGGCCAGTGGGTCGCATCCGATGAGCGATCCGGCCCGCTCCGACCCGACGACCAGGGCAGCCGCCCCGTCGCTGAGGGGCGACGCGTTGCCCGCCGTGATCGAACCATCGGTTCGAAACGACGGTTTCAGCCGGGCCAACGTCTCGGGGGTGGAGTCGGATCTGATGCCTTCGTCCCTGGTCAGCCCGGTGTTGCCGACCGGAATGACCAGGTCGTCGTAGAACCCGGATTCCCAGGCGGTGTGGGCGAGCTGGTGCGAGCGCGCCGCGAACTCGTCCTGCCGCTGACGGGAGATGGCGTACCTGTCCGCCAACTGTTCGTTGCACTCGCCGAGGGAGGCCGTCCACTCCTTCGGCATACGGTCGTTGACCAGCCGCCATCCCAACGTGGTGGAGACGGCCCTGACATCACCTGCGGGATAACCACGATCGGGCTTGGGGAGCACCCACGGGGCCCGGGTCATCGACTCGACACCACCGGCCACGACAACCTCAGCGTCGCCAGTCTCGACCAGCCGGGACGCTGTCATCGCTGCGTCCAACGATGAGCCACAGAGGCGGTTCACCGTGGATCCGGGCACCGAGGTGGGCAGCCCGGCGAGCAGCACTGCCATGCGCGCGACGTTGCGGTTGTCCTCGCCGGCGCCGTTGGCGTTGCCGTAGATCACATCGCCGAGCCGTGCGCGGTCCAGCGCCGGCACCGTGTCGAGCACCCCCGTGAGCGCGGTCGCGGCGAGGTCGTCGGGACGTACCTCGGCGAGGGCACCACCGAAGCGGCCGAACGGCGTACGGACGGCGGAATAGAGAAACGAGGCGGTCACCCCTGGAGTCCTTTCATCGTGCGGAACAGCTCAGCCGAGGCCTGTCGTCAACACGACCTTGCCCTTGACCCGGCCGTCCTTGACGTACTGGAGGGCATCGCCGGCCTTCTGCAGCGGAAACGTCGTGTCGACCGCCGCGTCGACCTTTCCGCCGACGAACAGCTGGAACACCTCGGCCATGGTCGAGCGCATCAGGTCCGGCATCCGATCGCGGTAGTCACTGCTCTGGAGTCCCACGATGCTGATGCTCTTGACCAGGACGTGTCCCGGCTTGATGGGGTTCTGACCTCCCGAGGCGAATCCGACGATGACGATGCGGCCCTCCCAGGCGGTCGCTCGGATAATCTGGGTCAGGAAGTCACCGCCGAGCATCTCCAGCACCACGTCGACGCCCTTGCCGTCGGTGGCGGCCAGCAGTTCGTCGCGCAGCGTCTGCGGGGTGGAGGTGAGGACGACGTCCGCGCCCTGCTGGCGGGCCAGCTCTGCCTTCGCGGCATCCTGGGCCAACGCGATCACCCGCGCGCCGTACGCCTTGGCGAGTTGGACGCCGGCGGAGCCAACGCCCCCTCCCGCGCCGGTGACCAGAACGGTCTCCCCCGGCTTCATCTGGCCACGGCGCAGCAACCCGAAGTAGGCGGTGGAGTAGACCAGCCCGGAGGCGGCCGCCGACTCGTAGGAGATGGCGTCAGGCAACTCCATGACCAGTTCCTCCGGGACGCACAGTTGCTCGGCGTAGCCGCCGAACTCGACCAGCGCCAGGACCCGTTGGCCGATCCGGATTCGCTCGACGCCCTCCCCGACCGCCTTCACGCGTCCGGCCGCTTCCTTGCCGGGACTGAACGGCCGCGCCGGAAGGTTCTGATAGGTGCCCTCGACGACGAGGATGTCGGGGAAGTTGACGCTGACCGCACCGACCTCGATCACGACCTCGCCCGGGCCTGGCACCAGGTCGGGCGCATCTTCGACGACGAGGCTGGACGGGGGGCCGAACTCCTTGACGAGTACCGCACGCATAACTGCCTCCTTCGGTTGATCAGGGTCAGGACCAGGGCGATTCGTCGCCCAGGTCGACGAGTGCGGGGTACGGCGCGGTGCCGGGGCCGGGACGGAACGCCGGTGAGATGGGGCTGGGGAGGGTGGCGAACGAGTCCTGCGTTCCGGGTGCGGACACCCGCTGTGGCGCGTCGATGTCGACGAGGGCCGCCTGGACCGCCTCGTCCCATGTCGCGACGACGACGGTGCACACGTCCTCACCGTCGAGCAGTGCCCGCCAGTGATCGGCAGGCTCGGCGGCGAACCGCTCGGCCAGGGCGCTGATCACCGTTTGCTCTTGGCCGTGGTCGTCGTGGAGCTTCGGATCGAGTTCCACCAGCTCGACCAGTCGGTCCCAGAACCTCTGCTCCAACGCCGCGCAGGCGACATGTCGGTGGTCCGCGGTCTCGTACACCCGGTAGCGCGGGCTGCCGCCGGTGAGGAGTTCGGCACCCGGGCGGGGCCAGCCTCCGCCGGCCTGATGGGTGGCGAAGTAGCCGTACGCGAGAACCTGCAGGTTGTGGGTGATCGAGACCTGCAGGTGGACGGGCTCACCGGTGCTGTCGCGCTGTCGCAGGGCCAGCAGGATGTTGACGACGGCGGGATAGGTGCCGCCGGCGATGTCGGCGAGCACGGTCACCGGCAGGCCGGGTGAGCCCGTGCTGTCGGTGGACACTCCCAGCAGGGCGGACTCGGCGAGATAGGTGAGGTCGTGGCCGGCGCGGGTGGCCCGCGGACCGGTCGGCCCGTAGCCGCTGATGGAGCAGTAGACGACATCGGGATTGACGGCACGTACGCGCTGGTATCCCAGGCCGAGCCGGTCGGCGACGCCCGGTCTGAACTGCTCGAGCACGACGTCGGCCTCGGCGGCCAGGTCGAGTACCCGGTCCCGTTGGGCGGGGTCCTTGAAGTCGACGGCGTACGCCCGCTTCCCACGGTTGAGTATTGCGTAGTTCGCACTCGCTTCGCCGAAGCGCGGCTCGTAGCTGCGCATCTCGTCGCCGCGGCCCGGCCGTTCGAGCTTGACGACGTCGGCGCCCGCGTCGGCCAGCATCAGGGTCGCGAGGGGCCCGGGTAGCAGGGTGGAGAGGTCCAGGACCTTCACGCCGTGCAGGGGGAGTTGCCGCTGCGAGCCGGTCACGACATGCCGTCCTCACGGCGCGGACCCGGCCCGACGAGGGCGCGGAAGGCGGGGGCGGCTGCCGCGTGGGTGTCTGTTGCCGCACGAAGTGAGACCGCGTCTCGCAGGTACCGTTCGGCGGGATACTCGGTCAGATAGCCGTAACCGCCGTGAGACTGCAAAGCCGCGGCGGCCACCTCGATCGCGGCGTCGCAGGCGTGGCGCATCGCGGCCAACGTCTGTACCGATCCGTCATCCGTCCCGAGCGCAGTCGTCAGCGCTACCGCGGTCCGCGTGGCCTGGTCCAACAGCGACTGCCGGACGGTGGGCAGGTTGGTGAGGGGGCCACCGAACTGGTGGCGTTCGGCGGCGTACGCGGCTGCGGCGTCGGCGGCGGCTCCGGCGATGCCGGCGGCGACCGCCGCGGCGCCGCGGCGCAGTCGTGCGCGGGCCGCGGCGACGTCGACGTCGCGCAGGCGACGAACAGTGGCCGCCGGTGCGGCTTCCGCGAACCGCACCGATCGTGTGAGGGCGCCGCCCAACCCGGTCCGGTCCAGTGGTCGGGTGGTCATCGCCTCCCGTTCGACCAGCATCGCGGTGTCGTCGTCCCGAGCAGCAGCAGGTAGGGAGCCTCGGCGGCCGGGTCGATCCGGTCCACCGATCCGTGGAGTGGCCCGGCGGAGCTGACCAGTCGCACGTGCCGGGACGTCGTGTCCACGACGGCGACCGCAGCATCCGCGGTGTGCACGGCGGTGACCACGTCGGAGAATCGGTCGTCGCCGCCCAGCACGTCGATCGCCGCGTGTGCCTGGGTGGCCGCCCAGCCGAGGGCCGGCCACGTACGTCCCAGCCGTTCCATCGCCACCGCGGTGGTGACCCGGTCGGCTCCCCCGCCGCCGTGCCGCTCTTCGGTGCCGAGGGTCCAGATGCCCAGTTCGGCGAGTTCGGTGGCGAGCGCACCGACGACGTGGGGATTGTCGGTCAGCACCACGTCGCGATCGACGGTGAAGGTGTCGAGCATGGTTGCCAGGTCGCGCTGCTCCTCTGCGAGGGCGGGGCCGAGCCAGCTCACGACCAGTAGCTTTCGGTTCTCGGTTCGCGACGTTCGCTGAACGAGTCGTTGAGTTCGTGGGCCTCGCGGGTCTGCAGGTAGAAGGTCAGTTGCTGGTCATGGGCCATTCGCGCCTGGCCGGAGACACCGTTGTGCCGGGCCGAGAACGCGGCCTTCAGACCGGCGATGGCCATCGGACTTCGGGAAGTGATCTCACGCATCACGGTGGCGACCCGGTCACGGAACTCGGCGACGGGCACGACCTCGTTGACCAGCCCCATCGCCAGTGCCTGCGCGGCGGAGTACTTGCGGTTGAGGTACCACATCTCCTTCGCGCGCTTGCGCCCGATGGTGTCCTCCAGGTACCAGGACCCGTAACCGGCGTCGAAGCTGCCCACCATCGGCCCGACCTGCCGGAAGACCGCGTTCTCTGAGGCGATCGTGAGGTCGCACACGGTGTGGAGCACGTTGCCGCCGCCGACCGCGAATCCGTTCACGGCAGCCACCACCGGCTTGGGGATGGTGTCGATCGCCTGGTAGACGTCGACGATCGGGAGGACCTGTGACTGGTCCAGCGATGTAATCGGGTCGTGCTCACCGCCGATGCAGAAGAACTTGCCTCCGGCCCCGGTGAGGACCGCGGCGCGCAGGTCGGGGTCGAGGCGGAACCGCTGGAGCGCGTCGAACAGTTCGAGACAGGTTTGGGCGCGAAGCTTGTTTCCCGCGTCCGGCCGGTTGATGGTGAGGGTGAGAACCGGGCCGTCGCGGTCGATCAGGATGTCGTCGTAGTTCGGTGCGGTCATCGCGTCTTCTTCTCTCCGGTGCGGAAACCTTTGCTGTTCTTGGTGCCGAGGTGGCCGGCGGCAACCATCTGCCGCAGTAGCGGAGGCGGTGCGTAGCGGGCGTCCGAGGTGGCCGTGTACATGCTCTCGGTGGCGTGCAGGTGCACGTCGAGGCCGATCATGTCGAGCATCTCGAGCGGGCCGGACCTGTACCCCAGCCCCAGTTTGAGCGCCAGGTCAATGTCCTCGGCGGTGGCGAGCCCGTCGTGGTACTCCTGGATGACGTCGTTGAGGTACGGAAGCAGCAGGGCGTTGATCAGGAACCCGGGGCGGTCCCTGACGACTATGGGCTGCTTGCCATCCAGGCTGTGCACGAGCGTGACAAGCCGGTCGACGAGGTCCTGGCTCGTCTGCAGGGCCCGGACCACCTCGACGGTACGCATCACCGGCGCCGGATTGAAAAAGTGCAGCCCGGCGACCCGGCTGGGGTCGGGCAGGGCGGCGGCGAGTGCGGTCACCGACAGCGCCGAAGTGTTGGTGACAATGGGGGTTCCGTCGCCGACAGCCGCGGCGACGGCGGCGAGGATCTCGCGCTTGACCTCCAGGTTCTCGGTCACCGACTCGACGACGAGGTCGACGTCGGCCAGGTCGTCCGGCGCGGTACCGGTGGTGATGCGGGCGAGGGTGGCCTTCTTCTCGTCGGCACTCACCTTGCCGCGGGCCACACCGCCGTCGAGAAAGGCGCTGATGGCGGCGATGCCCGCCTCGGCCCGTACCTGGTCGGTCTCCAGGGCGACCACGTCGCGGCCGGACGCGGCGAACACCTGGGCGATACCGCTGCCCATGGTTCCCAGGCCGACCACTGCGATCCTGTGGAACTGATTCATCGTCTGCCTCCGTCAGGATCCGAACAGCCGGGTGTCGTCGTACTCGTAGAAGCCGCGACCGGTCTTGCGGCCGAGGTCGCCGGCCGCGACCATCCGCTCGACCATTGGCGGCGGGAAGAAACGTGGATCGCGTAGTTGCTCGTACAGCCGCATCGCGACCTGCTGGTGGATGTCGAGGCCGACGATGTCCAGCAGCCGAAAGGGCCCCATGGGGTGGCCGAGGGCACCGAGCACCGCGGCGTCGATGTCTTCCTTGGTGGCCACACCGGCCTCAAGCGCCCGGATGCACGAGTTCTCCCACGGGATCAGGAACCGGTTGACGATGAACCCCGGACGGTCCTTGGTGACGACGCCTACCTTGCCGAGGGACCCGAGGAACTCCTCGGTTGCCTTGTGCGCCCAGTCGGCGGTGTGCCGTCCGTCGACCATTTCCACGAGTTTCATCAGCGGCGCCGGGTTGCAGTAGTGCGTGCCGACGACCCGTTCCGGCCGGCGCGACCCGGACGCGATGCCGGTGACCGACAGGGTCGAGGTGTTGGTGTGGAACAGCGTCGAGTCCGACACGATCTCGTCGAGGCGGCCGAAGATGTCCTTCTTCAACCGCAGGTCTTCGAAGACCGCCTCGACCACCACGTCGCAGGGCGCCAGGTCGGCTAGGTCGGTGCTGCCCACGAGGGCGTCCTTGGCGGCCCACCCGGCGGCGGCGTCCAGCTTGCCGAGTTGGACGCTCTTGTCGAAGAAGCCGTGAACGGTTTTCAGGCCGCGCTTGAGGTTGTTCTCGTCGACGTCGAAGAGGATGGTGCGGTGACCGGCTCGCGCCATCACGGTGGCTATACCGGAGCCCATGGTGCCGGCGCCGAGCACGCCGACGGTCCTGCTCTCGTTGCTCACGTGGTCTCCTTGCTGGGGCTGTGGCATGGTCATCGGACGGTCTGGCGGTTCCTCGCCATGACATCGGGGCGATCGCGACCTTGCCGTGCCGGTCGTTTGTGCCAGTCCTCCATCGCGCGGGTGATCTCACGACCGATCAGAATCCGCTGGATCTCGTTCGTACCGTCGTAGATCTGGGTCACCTTGGCGTCGCGCAGGCAGCGTTCGACGCCCAGTGTCGCGAGGTCGCCGTACGGACCCAGGATTCGGGTGGCCTCGACCGCCGCCGTGAAGCCCAGGTCGGTGCACGCCTGCTTCATCATCCCGATTTGCCCGGTCGAGATGTCACCGATGGCGTCGACCTGGCGGGCCACCGCGTGCAGGAGCAGCCGGCCCTGCAGGATGCGGCCGCGCAGGTCGGCCAGCGCGAAGAGATGCTCGTCCGGTAGTCGCGTGCCGTGCATCCGGGTCAAGGCGGCCAGGGTCCGGGCGTAGGCGGATCGGGCCAGCCCGACACCCTGCGCCGCCGCGCTGATCCGCGACTTCACGACCGACCTCATGACCACGCGCCAGCCCTCGCCCTCGGCACCCAGGCGGTGGTCGGCCGGCACCCGCACGTCGTCGAAGAAGAGCTCGGCGGTGCTGGAGCCGTGCATGCCCATCTTGTCGAACGGCTTGCCGGGGCGGACGCCGTCCCAGCCGCCATCGACGACGAAGGCGCTGACGCCGCGGCGACCGAGGGTCTTGTCGGTGGTCGCGAAGCAGATGACGACGCCGGCCCGATCACCGGTGGTGATGAAGGTCTTGGACCCGTTGAGCTGGTAGCCGGATTCCACGGGTCGGGCAGTCGTGCGCAGGCTGGACACGTCGCTGCCGGCATTCGGTTCGGTGATGCCCAGTGCCCCGTACACCGATCCGTCGAGCAGTCCGGGAACGTACCGCCGTGCCAGGTCGTCGCTTCCGGCGATCATGATGGGGTACGCCGCGTGCGTCTGCGTCATGAACACCAGCGACGTGGCGGCGCAGCCGGCGGTGATCTCCTCCACGGCGATGGCGTAGGCGACGTTGGTGTCTCCGGTCCCGCCCAGGCTCGCCGGGAAGATCAGGCCCAACAGACCCGTCCGGGCCAGCGCCTGCACGCTGTCGTGGACGAAGGCGTGGGTACGGTCGATGTCGTGGGCCCGCGGTGCCACCTCGCGGGAGACGACGTCTCGCGTGAGGGCGCGCACCTCCAGTTCCCGGCCGCTCAGCCCCGCGTCGACGACGGGTTCGTCGAGCAGCTCGTGCAGGGCCAGGTAGGCCTTCGAATCGCCGTCGATGTCGAGTCGCTCCACGCTCATGTCGACTCCTCGCGCACGGGTGCGGGATCGGCGAACCGGGGCGGTCGCCGCGCGAGGAATGCGGCGATGCCTTCATCGGACTCGGCGCCTGCGACGGCGAGTGCCGCCAGGCCGGTCTCCAGCCGCAGTCCGGCATCGAGCGGGGCGTCGCGGCCGGCGTCGAGGGCGGTGAGGATGGAGCGGACGGCACCCGGTCCCTGGGCGGCGATCTTCTCCGCCAGTGCCGAAGCGGTGGCCATGAGGTCGGCGGGCGCGACCGGGGGTATCGGGGTGAGCCCCAGCTGGTGGGCGCGCTGTGCGTCGAGCCGGGTTCCGGTGAGCATGAGATGCGCGGCGGTGGGTGCGCCGACGATGCGGGGCAGGCGCTGGGTGCCGCCGTAGCCGGGGATCAGCCCGAGTCCGGACTCGGGCAGGCCGAGGGTCGCCCGGGTCGAGATCACGGAGAATGTCGAGGCGAGCACGAGTTCGAAGCCGCCTCCGAGTGCGACGCCGTTGACCGCTGCGATCACGGGTACCGCCGCCCGCTCGATGTCTCGCAGAACCCGCTGTCCGGTGCGAAGCGTCTTGTGTGCGCGGTCCGCGCTCATCCCGGCGAGTTCCTTGAGGTCGGCGCCGGCACAGAACGCCTTCTCGCCGCTGCCGGTGACGACGACGGCACGGATCGCGGGGTCGGCTTCGGCGTCGAGGACCGCGGCGTGCAGCCGACGCAGGACCTCGGCGTCGAGGGCGTTGTGCGCCTCGGGGCGGTTGATGGTCACAGTCGTGACCGGGCCGGTCCGCTCGACGACGACGGTCTCGGGTGGGGTCATGATGCGATCTCCGCTGCCGCCAGGCCGACGACGCCCGCTTCGGCGAGTTCGTCGATTTGCTCCTCCGTGTACCCCAGTTCGAGCAGGGTTGTTCGGGTATCCGCCCCCATGGTCGGGAACCGCTCATTACGCGGTGTTTGTTGCGAGGCGAGCCGGAACGGACTACGGATCGTGACGAGGTCGTCGTGGAACCCGGGGACGGGAAGGATCGCGCCGCGGGCCACGACCTGGGGGTCCTTGGTGACTTCGGAGAGGGTCTGCACCAGAGCGGCCGGCACCTCGACGTCGGCAAGAAGTCGGAGCCACTGCGCCGCGGGTCTCGTGGCGAGTCGTTGTGCCACCAGCTCGGTGATCCGCGAACGGTTGGCGCGCCGGCCGGCGTTGTCCGACAACCGTGGGTCCGTACCCAGTTCGGGAAGCTGGACGGCGGTGCAGAACCGCTGCCACATGGAGTCGTTACCGATGGCGATCACGATGGTGCGGTCTTCAGCCTCGAACGGCTGGTACAGCGCCAGAACCGAGTCGGTGCCGCCGCTGGGCGCCGGCTCCGGCTCGCCGGCACAGTAGGCGGCCACACGCGGTGCCATCAAGGCTAGATCGGTGTCGAGCAGGGACACGTCGATGACTTCCCCCTGCCCGGTACGGCACTGACGAACCAGCGCCGCGTTGACCGCGATCGCCGCGGCCATCCCCGTCGCCACGTCGGAAAGCGCGGTTGATACCCGCTGGGGGGCGCCCCCCTTCTCCCCGGTGACCGACATCAGGCCGGATCGGGCCTGGGCGACAAGGTCGTAGCCGGGTAGTTCGCTGTCGGGACCGGTGAGGCCGAATCCGGACATAGCGCAGTAAACCAGTCGGGGGTTGCGGCGCCGGAGGGTTTCGCCATCGATTCCGATGCGCTTGAGCTTGGCGGGGTTCATGTTCTGCAGGAAGACGTCGGCGGTATCGAGCAGCCGCAGGAGCGCCTCGCGCCCCTCGGTGGTGCTGAGGTTGAGGACAACCGACTGCTTGTTGCGATTGGCGGAGGCGAACCATGCCGAGGCTCCGTCGATGAACGGCGGCCCCCAGGACCGGGCGTCGTCCCCGCCGCCGGGGCGCTCCACCTTGATCACTGTGGCTCCGAGGTCGGCGAGGTACATCGCGGCGGTGGGCCCGGCATAGGAGGTGGTCATGTCGACCACGCGTACGCCGACGAGAGGCCCTGGCGACGACTCGCCCGCGAATCCATTGCTACTGTCCAAGGAAGTCACCCCCTAATAATGTTGGACATTTGCTGATCGGTCAATCCGGCTGCTCCACTCAGGCTCAGCGCGCGTCGTGCGGCCGGCCTGGCAGCACGAGCGCGACCCCGGACAGGACCGAGCGGTCCGACTGGTGGGCTTCGACCCGCACGGCAGCCCCGGCGTCGCCGCGCTCAAACTGCACCGTGATCGGCTTGCCCGGAAGCATCGGCGCCTGGAACCGGCATTCGAACGAGGCGAGGTGGCCTCCATGATCGACCGCATGGCGGCTGAGATAGGTGGCCACGTATCCGTAGACGTACATGCCGTGCAGGATCACGCCGGGCAGGCCGACGCCGTGTGCCGCTTCCCCGTCGAGGTGCACGGCGCTTCGGTCCCCCGAGACCCGCGCGTAGTCGCGCGGCACGCCAGCCGTCGGCTCCCATACGAGGGGGGCGGGCACCGGAACCTCACCCATGACGCAGAGCCTGGGTGCTGGTGCCACGTAGACATGTCCGGCCGTCTTCGGTGACCGACTCGGTCTCCACATCGAAGAAGACGGCGCGTGTGGCTTCCCTGATCCGGCCGATCCAGGCCCGAGTCTCGATCGAGGCGCCTACGGTGACAGCCGCGTGCCAGGCCAGGGATTGCGCCGCATGGACATTGTGGTCGAACGGCAGGTCGAGGCGGTGATCGTGCAGGACGCCGAGTACGGCGCGCATCGTGAGGGCAGCCGCAAGGCTGGGCAGCACCTCCTGGCCGGCAACGGGGCCTTCCCCACCAGGGTCGGCTTTGTCGGCTCGGATGGGCGGCACGCCGCTGAGGCGGGCGTGGCCGGACGCGCTCGCCAGCGTGATGACATCGTGGGTCCGCCACAGTTCCTGCCGACGCTGTAGCGCGGCAAGCCGGGCGAGCACCGCTGCCCGGTCCCAGGTCTCGGTCATAGCGCGGCCGTCGTCACCGATGTCAGCCGCTCGCGGAGTTCAGCTTTGCGGATCTTCCCGCTGGGCGTCTTGGGCAGGCTCGACACCAGCACCAGACGCTCCGGAAGGAAGTGCCTGGACACGCCGTTGTCGAGGAGATGCTGGACGAGATCGGCGAGGGACAGCCCATCTGTACGGGAGTGCACTACGGCACAGGCCCGTTCACCGAGGCGCTCGTCGGGAACACCGACAACGGCGACGTCGATGACGTCAGGGTGGGTGTAGAGCACGCTCTCTACGGCGACCACGGGGATGTTCTCCCCGCCCCGGATGATGATGTCCTTGCTGCGCCCCTCGAGGTGGACCAGCTGATTCTCGTCGATACGGGCGGTGTCGCCGGTGTCGAACCAGCCCTCCGCGTCGATCTCCTCGTGGGTCCGGTCGGGCAGGCCCTCGTAACCGAGAAAGAGCCCCGCGCTGCGTATCTGCATTCGTCCCGGCGTGTTGGCGTCCGCCGGCTCACCGTCCGCCGCGACGACACGGACCTCGACGCCGGGCACGGCCCGGCCGTCACTGGCCAGCTCGGACTCGGACATGCCGGGCCGGCAGGAGACCCCGATGCCGATCTCGGTCATTCCCCAGGCAGACCCGACCCAGCAGCCGAAGGCACTGCGCCCGGCACTGGGGAGCGCACGTGGGACTGGCGAACCCGTCGTGATGACGGCACGCAGCGTGCAGCGCGGGTCACCGACGAGGTCGGTGGTGAGCAGGTCCTGGAGGAACGTCGGGGCACCGAAGAACACCGTGGCCCGTTCCGTACGCAGGAAGGTCGCGGCCGCCGCCGGGCTCCACTTCTCAAGATAGGCGGCCGTTCCCCCGAGGTATGCGGTCATCAGGACTCCCCACAGGAACCCGCTGTGGTGGCCGACCGGTGAGACCACTGCGTTGACGACCGAAGCGCCGAGATTCTCCGCTCCGAAGTAGGCCAACCAGTTCCGAAGCACCGCGATCAGGGTCTGGTTGGTGTTCATAACGCCCTTTGGCGCACCCGTCGTGCCAGAGGTGAATCCGATGTGACACACAGCGCGAGGATCCACGGCGGGGAGCCGCACTTCGGCGGCGGAGGGTTCGGCCAGATCCTCGAGCGTGATCTCGCCCTCGCCACGGCCCGAATCGCCACGTACTGCGATCAGCGGCGCCGCCTCCCCACACGAGGCCCGTACGACCGCCAGTGGGGTGGCACTTGCGACCTGCTCCTGCGTCACCACCACCTTGGCGCCGGTCGAGGCCAGGATGTGCCCGACCTCCTTGGTGCCGTATGCGACCGGGATACCGGTGTAGACGGCGCCAGCGCGGTTGATGGCGAAGATCAGTGCGGCAAACTCGATGCAGTTCGGCAACATGACAACGACGGAGTCGCCCTCGGCGACTCCCCGGGCTCGTAGCCCCTTGGCGAGATCGGTGACGTAGGCGTCGAGCTCGGCGTAGGTCATCGCCCGGCGGCTTCCACCGGGTCCGGCGGCGTCGACCGCCGCGGCCAGGTCGGGATGGGCGGCAGCCGCGTCGGCGAGCAGGGAAGTCAGCGTCTGGGGGGTCCACTGGCCGCCGGACTCGTAGGCGGTCGCCAACTCCGGGGTCAGCCTGCTGTCCGGGCGGACGCCCGGGTGCTCGCCCGCCGCGGGCAGGTCCTGCAAACTCACGATGCGCTCCTAGTTGGTTGGTGTGTTCCTCGACCGCTCAACGCGCGGTCTCTCCCCCGTCAACGGTCAGCACCGTTCCGGTCAGGAACGTGCTACGGGGATCGCACAGCGGACCGATGGCGGCCACAACGTCGTCGACCACCCCGAACCGACGCGCGGGCACCGCCTTTACCAGTCGGGCACTGCGTTCGGGATCCGCGCGGATGCCCGCGTTGAGGTCGGTCGCGATGAACCCGGGGGCGATAGCGTTGACCTGTACGCCGTAGGGCGCCCATTCGACTGCCATGCTGCGCGTGAACGACACGACGGCCGCCTTCGACGCGCAGTAGGCCGCGTGCTCGGCGACGCCTTTGAAGGCGTAGTTCGAGGCGACGTTGACAACCCGCCCAGAGCCCTGAGTGGTGAGGAAAGCCCCTGCGGCGCGGGTCATCCGCACGGTGCCAAGAACGTTGGTCTGCCACGCCAAGGTCCACGGTTCGTCACCGGCGTCCAGGAGCGAACCTGGTGTGAGCACACCCGCACAGTTGACCAGGAGGTCCAGTCCGCCGAGGTCGGCTACTGCCGCCGCGACGAAGCGCTGGATGGAGTCGTGATCCGAGACATCGACGACATACGGGTGGGCGGTGCCGCCGTCAGCGGCGATGTCGTCCGCCACCGCGCTCAGCGCCGTGGCGTCCCGGCCACCGACTGCGACCGTGCCGCCGGCTGCCGCCAGCGCTTTCGCGATCGCTCGACCGATCCCCCTGCTCGCACCTGTGACCACGGCCTTTCGGCCGGCCAGATCCGGGAAACCCGACATGCTGTTGCTCCTCACCGCGCAGCGCGCCTCCGACGCCCTCCGGAACGAGTCGACCACGCCCACGACGCGAAGACCAGGAAGCAATAATGTCGGACATTCGCCGGCCAGGCAAGTTTGATGCCGCACCGTCACCTCCACCCGGCGGCGGCCGGATAGGAACAGGTAGACTCCCAATTAGGTCGGTCGACCGGTGTAGGACACTTATCGCCCCGGAAACGAGAGGCCCCGATGGAGACCAGTGGTGAGGCCCGCACCCTCGGGCACGCGGTTGCGCGTCCGCGTCAGCAAGTGGAGGACCGCATCCGTCGGGCAATCCTCGATGGCGAGCTAAAGCGCGGGGAACGCCTTCCTTCGGAGGCGGAACTCGCACGCCAGTTCAGGGTGAGCCGAACCACCGTACGGGAGGCGCTGCGCTCGCTGACGGCCCAGAACTTCATCGACAAGGTGCCGGGTGCAGGCGGGGGCAGCTTCGTTCGGGCGGTGGATCACGAGGCACTCGGCGAGATCCTGTCCGAGTCCATGAAGAACCTGCTCACCCTCGGCAGCATCGAAGCCGACGAGGTGCAGTCGGTGCGTGAGTACCTTGAAGTCCCGGCGGTCCGACTCGCGGCCGACCACCGCAGCTTGGACGACCTGACCCGACTGCACGAGATCATCGAGCGCCAGAAGCTGGTCCGCGTGACGCACCCGTCCGTGCCTCAGCTCGACGTCGACTTCCATTCGGCGATTGCCCGCGCGTCCGGCAACCGGGTGCTGGGGTCGTTCGTCCAGGCCCTGCATGAACAGACGATGCCGGTGCGGTTCCTCGATCTCTCCGAAGAGGTCGGCACCGAGACCGTGCTTCAGCACCTGCAGATCGTGAAGGCGATCGAGGCGGGCGATGCGGACGCGGCCCAGGAGGCCATGGTGACGCACCTTCGCTACCTGCAGGCACACAGGGCGGTCGCCGCGGAGCGCCGCTGAGCCGACAGGTCCCGCTCCCGCCACCATCCGGAAACGTCGCCGTCGTCATCGCCATCATCTTGCCCGGATGCAAACTGTCGGACAATAATCGTGCCGTCCTAAAAAGTCGATACAGGGAGCACACGATGGATGGCTTCGAGGGGCAGGTAGCGGTTGTGACCGGCGCGGCCGGAGGACTCGGCCGCTCGATCGCGGGCGAGTTCATCAAATCCGGCGCGGCCGTCGCGCTCGTCGACATGGAAGCCGACCGGCTGAGCGAGGTCTCCCGCAGGATCGGCTCTCCTGAGCGCGTCATGACCTACGCCGGGGATTTGACCGACGAGAACGTCGTCATCGGCCTCGCGGAGGCGACGGCCGCCAGGTTCGGAACGTGCCATGTGCTGGTGAACAACGCTGGCATCCTGGGCGCTCCCGGCCCCTTGGCCTCACTCTCGACGGCGGCGTGGAACGCGACCCTTGCGGTGAATCTGACCGCCGCGATGCTCTGCACACGTGAACTGGGCCGCCTCATGATCGACAACGGTCGGGGCGCCATCGTGAACATCGCCTCGGTAGGTGCGCATTCGCCGAACACCTCCCCCACCTACGGCGTCTCGAAGGCCGGTTTGGTCGCGCTGACGCGACACACAGCGGTGGAGTGGGGGCCGCTGGGGGTACGGGCGAACGCGGTCAGTCCCGGGTTCGTGCGGACAGAGATGTCGGCGGCTCACTACGCCGACCCGGATCTGCTCGCGTTGCGAACCCAACTCACCCCCGTGCGTCGCATAGGCGCCGCGTCCGACATCGCAAGCGTGGTGGCGTATCTGGCAAGTGACGCCGCCGCGTTCGTCAACGGTCAGGAACTGGTGGTCGATGGCGGGTTCCTGACCGCCCCGCTGATGCACGTGCAACGCCACGCGGATCAGTACGGTGGACACTCCGCTCCCCAGCCAGCACTCTTCGCGGATCACCTGCGTTCCACGGGGACCCACCGGTAGCGGCGGCGTGGCCGGCCCCGGTCACGCCCCTGTCGGGCGCCCGGCTCCGGTGGCTGTCCCGTCGGCCGCAGGTCCTGTCGACAGGATCTGCGGCCGACGGGCATTCACATCCGCCTTGCACGGTGGGTTGGCACATCTCGCCCACCGCGCCCACCGCGGAAGACCCAACTTCGACCGCCTCGGGCCTGCTTCGATGCGGCGCACCGTGCTGGTCATGACCGCCCACGCCGGGCACGCCGTGACCGCCCACGCCGGGCACGCCGTGACCGCCGCCCGCACGGCGGAGCCCGGCCCGACCGATGACGGTCGGGCCGGGCTGGGCTCGTGGATCCTGCACTGCGCCACTGGCCAACTGGCTGAACTGCCCGTGGCCGGACTCCCGGGGCGGGCATTTCGCCGCCGCGTCGGCCTGTCGACGCCGACAAGTTCCGTCGTCATCCGTTCATCCGGAGCTAGTCACCGTCCTGCGCCGGCCGCTTCGAGGATCTCCCTGGTGCGCACGACCCCGTCGGGCCACCGGGAGTCGAACTCATCGAGCAGCGGCTGAAGCCTCGGCGACCCGACCACCTCCACAAGGGAGTCGAGATCGTCGAACTCGTACTCCGCGAAGTGGACTCCGGGGTTGGTCACGCTCCAGTAGCGCCGTCCCGACGTCGCCCCCAGCGTCTTGATCACCAGTGGGAGGTGGTCGGTTTCGTACCAGTGGTCGAAGTCGTCACGCAGATCGTCACGAACCTCTGCCCGCACGAGAAACACTCCCGGCTTGGCGCTGTTGGGTTCAGACATTGTTGAGGTCCTCCTCCTTGTGGGACAGCCCGTGACGCGTGAACAGGATGGTGAGGAAAGCGATCACAGCGATGGCGGCGGCGAACACCGAGATCGGGATCGTGCTGTCAAAGCGGTCCATGAGCGCAACGGCCAGCGCCGGCGTGATACCGCCGCCGATGACGGCCGCGATGGTGTATCCGAACGAAATTCCGGTGTATCGGACCTGCGTTCCGAACAGTTCGGCGAGCCAGGTGCTCATCGGGCCGAAGAGCGCCCCGAGGAAGATAAGGCCCACCGAGAAGCCCAGGCCCGCTAGCAGGGCGTTATGGGTGGCGATCAACGGGAACAGCGCGAAGACCCAGACAGCGAATCCGATGACGCCCACGAGCATCGGAGCCCTCCGGCCGACCTTGTCCGAGATATGTCCTGAAGCCAGAATCGCGAAGAAGTAGAAGACGGATGCGATCAGGACCATCACAAGGCTGGACGTAGCGCTGAAGCCCACGTCGTTACGGGCGTACGCCAGGGCGAAGATGATGGACAGGTAGTAGCCGGCATGGATGCCGAGCGCGGCACCGATGGAGGAGAACACGCTGCGTGGGTAGCGCTTGAACATCTCCACGAAGGGGATCTTGACGACCTCCGGCGTCTTCGACTGCTCGACGACGTCCTTGAACGCCTGCGACTCCTCGAGCGACATGCGGATGTAGAGGCCGACGATGACCATGACGGCGCTCAGCAGGAACGGAACGCGCCAGCCCCACGAGTTGAAGGCATCCTCGGGCATCAGCGCCGAGGTGATGGCGATCAGTCCCGCAGAGAGGATGTATCCGATCGGCGATGCGCTGCCCATCCAGGCTCCGAGAAGGCCTCGACGCTTGGCCGCCCCCTCGTGCTCGACCACCATCAGCACCGCGCCGCCGTACTCGCCGCCGAGCGCCAGACCCTGAAGCAGACGGAGGGTGACCAGGAGGATCGGCGCCGCGATTCCGATCGAGGCGTAGGTAGGGAGCAACCCGATAGCAAACGTACCCACGCCCATCATGAGCAGCGCGAGAACCAGCGCCTTCTTGCGGCCGTACCGGTCGCCGAAGTGACCGAACAGGACGCCACCGAAGGGGCGTGCGACGAAGGCGACGCCGAACGTCGCCAGGGAAAGCAGTGTGCTGGTCAGTGGGTTGTCGGAGGGGAAGAAGAGCGGCCCGAGAACCAGCGCCGCCATGGCGCCGAAGAGGTTGAAGTCGAACCACTCGATGACGGTCCCGACCATGGAGGCGACCGTGACTTTGCGGACGGAGTCCTTGCTGGCTGTAGGGGGACCGTGTTGGTGGTGGTGGCCACGGCGTGTGTCATACCGGCTTCCTAATGTTCGACATTCGACGTGATGGTCGGACGATACCGTCGGGCCGTGATGAAGGCAACAGTCCCGAAACATCGCGCCACCCTCACGTCGCGCGAGGGGACCTAGTGCCCCAGAAGGGATTTTTCGGACGAGCAGCTGCGTACATGCCGGTGTCACCGAGCTCCGCTTACGTCCATACCTGACGGCTGGGCCAGGGCGTCGGAAGACGGCGCAGCTCACCACGCTGATCGACTCGACATGCATGCACCTGAGGCGCAGCCCGATCGGCACCCCCCGCCCAGTCGGCCCGGACGACCTCATGGGACGCGACTGGATCGGCTGGACCCCCGACCAGACTGATGGCGTTGTCGGTGTCGCTGGCCATGCCCCAGGTTCGAGTTGGTGCCGCCGGTGCGGCCGTTCCCGGTGTATCGGGGGTAGCGCAACAACACCGGCCTGTGGTGGTCGGCCGCGACGGGCGGTCCTGTGGGCTTCGTGTCATGACGGGTTCGCGCGGGCGGTCCGTCGGGTAGCCGTCGCACCACCCGGGGTGGTATCAACGGCCGCATGAGGGTTGTGGCGCAGCAGTGGGTCTCGGTCGATGGATACGCGGCCGGGCCGCGCGGGGAACAGGACATCTTCGCCGCGGTTCGGCCTGGCGCCGACGCGGCGAGCCAGCGATGGAACGACCGGCTGCTCGACGAGGTGGACTCGGTCCTGCTGGGGCGTCGGTCCTACGGAGCCTTCTCGCAGTTCTGGCCCACCTCGGACGAACCCATCGCCGAGCGGGTGAACCGGATCGACAAGGTGGTGTTCTCCCGGACACTCGACGCCGCGCCCTGGGGCACGTACGAGCCGGCGACGATCGTGGCGGATGCGGTGTCCCACGTTCGGGAGCGCCGACGTGACGGTGACGACGCGACACTGCTGCTGTGGGGCTCCCTCGCCGTCATGCACGGCCTGATGGCGGCCCGGGAGCTCGATGAGTTCGACCTGTTCGTCGCCCCGGTGGCACTGGGGTCGGGTACGCCGCTCGTCCCCGAGGGCATGACGCTCCAGTTGACCCAGGTCGGCCAGGAGATCTGGGACGGTGCCGCTCACCTGCGCTACACCATCGACCGCTGAGGCGACGACGAACGCTCCCGTCAACCTGAACGCATTCCCGACCGCCGTCGACGGCCGGCTCACCCCGACCAACCGCTGACCGCCCCGACCGGTCGTACCCGGGGTGCCTCCAACCTCGATGTGGTCCCGGTCGCCCAAGCGGTCTTGGGTCCGAACCGGACCCGCCGGTCCTTGGCGCCCTTGCCGTGGAAGTGCACCGACTCGGTGTTCAGGTCGACGTCGGCCACCAACAGGTTGCCGACCTCGGACAGGCGGGCGCCGGTGTTGCAGTACAGACGGATAAGCGCCTCGTCGCGCAGGTTCGTGAAGCCCTTGCCCCTGCAGGCGTCGAGGAGCTTGCCGGTGTCCTCGTCGCTCATGACCGGGATCAGCTTGCGGAGTGTCTTCGGCTGCCGTACCCGCTCCATCGGCGTCCGGTCGATGGCCTGCTCGTCGACCAGGAGCCACTTGAAGAACTGCTGCAGTCCCTTGTGCTTGTTCAGGGCGGTCGACGCGGACCTGGTAGCGATCATCCAGGCCTGGAACGCCTCCACGTGCCCCCTGGTCACCGCGCACGGATCGTCGGCCGCCTCGTCGGCGTCGGGATCCGGGGAGCACTCCCCCAGATACCGGCCGAGCTGCGCGGCAGCGAGGAGGTAGTTGTAGCGGGTCGTCTCCGGATAGTTCCCGGCGCGCAGTGACCGGTCCCAGTCCCGCAGGTATCCGGCCCAGGTCCGGGACAGTCCGACGGTGAGTTTTTGAAGATCGAGTTGTGGCATGGCAACCTGCCCGAGTCAAGGAGTCCAACAGCGGCGTGCTAGACCAGGCATCCATGCCAAGCAATGAAAAGAGGGCCCTCACAAGTCTCTGACCTGCGAGAACCCTCACGCTGTCGGGACGGCCGGATTCGAACCGACGACCCCTTATTACCAACCGTAGCCACTCCGAACTCGTCATTACTTGCCACAGGTGGACACTGAGCTGCACAGACGGCAGGGGCAACCGGTCACGTCCACGGTGGTGGTGTATGAGCTGACGGCCACCGGTTGATCCTGGGATGAGCTTATGCGGTGGTCAGTGCGGGTTTGGGTTGCGGCACGGCGTCGGGTTGTTGGTCTTCGGGGGTTTCCTGGCGGGCTTTGGTGAGGAGTTCTGAGTTCCCCCCGCTTTGATGGAGCGGTGGTTACCTGCTGCCGGCTGGCGCAGGGGTGGCGATAGGTGGCTCGGTTCGGTTGTGTTGGCGGGTGTGCCAGACGGTTTCGTACTCGTCGGGACTGAGGTAGCCCAGTTCCTTCTGGATGCGGTGGGTGTTGTACCAGCCGTCGATGTAGGCGAAGATCGCGTTCTCGGCCTCGTCGCGGGTCCGCCAGGAGGTGCGGTAGACGAGTTCGATCTTCAGCGTGGACCAGAAGTTCTCCATGAGCGCGTTGTCGAACGAGTCGCCGACGGATCCCATCGACGGCAGGATCCCGTTGTCCTGTAAGCGTTCCGCGAAGCGGAAGGACGTGTAGTTCGAGCCCCTGTCGCTGTGATGTATGAGCTGGCCGTCGCGGACGTCGCGGGACCAGATGCCGTATTCGAGGGCGGCGAGGATCAGGTCGGTGTCGCAGCGGTCGGAGGTCTTCCACCCGACGATCCGGCGGGAGAAGGCGTCGCGGACCGCGGCCAGCCAGAACACGCCCTCGCCGCACGGGATACGGGTGGCGTCGGCGACCCACAGCCGGTTCGGCCCGGCAGCGGTGAACCGCCGGTTGACCAGGTCCGGCGCCGGTGTCGCCCGAGGGTCCTGCCGGGTGGAGCCGCCGCGCCAGCCCCGGCGCAGGAACGCGCCCTGCCAACCCTGGTCGGCCATCAGCCGCTCCACCCGCTTGCGGCCCACGCGGATCCCGTCACGGTGTAGCTGCCGATGCACCCGGTCCGCGCCGTAGGTATGCCCGGACGCGGTCCAGATCTCGTGGATGTTGGAGATCAGGCCCAGGTCGACCATGTCGCGGTCGCATGGCTGTTCGACCTGCTTGACCCACGCGTAGTACGTCGAGGCACCGATGTTCAGGACCCGTAGCAGGAGCGCGACCGCGAACTGGTCACGATGTTCATCAATGAACGTCATGACCGTCGCCGGGTCGGGTCGAGCTCCGCCGCGAAATACGCGCTCGCCGCCTTCAGGATCTCGTTCGCCCGCCGCAGCTCGGCCACTTCGTCACGAAGCCGGCGGTTCTCCTCAACCATCTCGCTGGTGGGCCGGTCGTGCCGCTCACCCGCGTCGGCCTCGGCCTGCCGGATCCAGTTCCGCAACGCCTCAGGATGCACGCCGAGCTGCTCGGCCAAACGCCGGATCACCGGCTTCGGGTCCGACTCGCGATACAAGCGCACAGCCCGCTGACGCAGCTCGTCGGGGTACTTCTTCGGTGCTACCACGAACGACTTCCTCCCCACGGCCATCAGACCATGATCAAGAGGCTCCATGGAAGCGGGGGTGGCTCATTCGGGCCCGATGTAGCGGCGTTGTTCGGTCCATTCGTCGGTCTGTTCGGCCAGGACGGCTCCGACGAGGCGGATGACGGCGGCTCTGTTGGGGAAGATCCCGACGACGTCGGTGCGGCGTCGGATTTCCTTGTTCAGCCGTTCCTGTGGGTTGTTGGACCAGATCTGGCGCCAGATCTCGTGTGGGAAGTTGGTGAAGGCGAGTAGGTCCTCGCGGGCCTGGTCGAGGTGTTCGGCGGCGGTGGGGTACTTGGCGTTGATGGTGTCGACGACGCGGGCGTACTGGGCGCGGACCTCGCCAGGGTCGGGCTGGTCGAAGATGGTGCGGACCATGGTCGCCACCCATGGTTGGGCGCTTTTGGGGACCTTGGTGAGCAGGTTGCGTAGGTAGTGGGTGCGGCAGCGTTGCCAGGACGCGCCGGGTAGGGCGGAGCCGATCGCGTCGACGAGGCCGCGGTGGGCGTCGGAGATGACCAGGCGGACGCCTTTGAGGCCGCGGGCGGTCAGGCCGCGGAGGAACGCGATCCAGCCGGCGCCGTCCTCGCTGGCGCACACGTCGAGGCCGAGGACCTCGCGGTGGCCGTCGGCGTTGACGCCGACCGCTACCAGGCAGGCGACGTTGACCGTGCGGCCGTCCTCGCGGACCTTCATCGTCAGCGCGTCCAACGCCACGAACGTGTAGTGGGCGGAGTCCAGGGGCCGGCTTCGGAACGCCTCGACCTGGGCGTCGAGGTGCTGCGCCATCTGTGACACCTGCGACTTCGACAACCTGGTGACGCCGAGCTGCTCGGCGAGTTTCTCGACCCTGCGGGTCGACACCCCGAGCAGGTACGAGGTGGCCACGACCGTCACCAGGGCCTGCTCGGCGCGGCGTCGGTGTTCCAGCAGCCAGTCCGGGAAGTACGAGCCGTGACGCAGTTTCGGCACCGCCAGCTCGACCGTTCCGGCCCGGGTGTCCCACTGTCGGGCCCGGTAGCCGTTACGCGAGTTCGTCCGCTCCGGGCTGCGCTGGCCGTAGTCGGCCCCGCAGACCGCGTCGGCGTCGGCGGACATCAACGCGTTCGCGAACGCGGTCACCATCGCCGCCAACACGTCCGGGCCACCCTCGGCCAGTTGCTGGCGTAGCAGGTCGGCAGGGTTCACACTCTCTAATGCGGTCATCGGTGCGGTCTCCTTCAAGATCTTGGTCGGTCTCTGAAGGATCAATCCGATGGCCGTTCATCTCGTTACGGGCGAGTCAAGGACCCGACCGTCGTACACCACTCCCGTGGACGTGACCTGATCCGGATAGCTGCCCGTGCCACCGTGCGGCTTCCGGACGTCGCCGCCGGGTGCCGAATCTTCGCAGCTCAACGGAGCCCGACCAGGTGGTCGGATCCGGTCCAGACCACGTCTCGAACAGACGGCCCGGACTCCACCCGGGCCACCGCAGCTTTCCCGCGCCCCCAGCCGCCATGATCCATCGGCTTGGGTAGACGTACGTTCGTGGCGGGCCGGAGTGAGGGTCTTGAGAAACGACACCGGCCTGCGGCCCGCACCGGCGTCCTTCCCCTCCAATCTGCCCTCGCAGTCGAAGCGTCAGCTTCGTAGACCCGTCACGCTTCTGCGCTTGCATTAACGAAGCCTGCTTCGTAATGTGAAGTCATGGGCAGGGATTACGGTCAGTTCTGTGGGCTCGCCAAGGCGAGCAGCGTGCTTGGTGAGCGGTGGTCGCTGTTGATCGTGCGGGATCTGAGTGTGGCGCCGTGCCGCTTCAAGGATCTGCATGAGGGGCTGCCGGGAATTCCGACCAGCGTACTGACGGCCAGGTTGCGTGATCTTCAGGCGGCCGGGGTGGTGACGCGGGTGGCCGGTGAGCGGCCCGGCGGTGGCGTGCTCTACACGCTTACGCCGCACGGTCACGCGTTGGAGCCCATCCTTGATGCGCTCGGCAGGTGGGGAGCGGAAACGATGACCGTTCCGGAACCCGACGACGTGATCACCGACATGTCCCTGGCTGCCGCGCTACGTGCCGGATATCGGCCAGGCGTCACGGACACCGCCACAAGCTACGTGGTTCACACGGGCCCTGCCACCGCGTGGGCTGACACGACGCCGGATTCGGTCACGGTCGGCGCAGGGGTGCCTGGCTTCGTGGCCGATCTGACGATCCGTAGCGGCCCCGAGTTGCGTGCCCTGCTCGCAGGCAACCTCGCACCTGCTGCCGCGCTCACGGGCGGCGCGATCCAGATCGAAGGACCGCCCGAAGCGTTCGAGCGCTTCGCCCGCACCTTCCACGTCCCTCTGGCGGAGCCCGCCGAAACCCCATGACCGACAGGCTCAGTCCCTGACCGCGAGCGAGGAGAGGGCACCGTGACCACCACAGCATCTGAATTCACCGTCAGCCTGCCCATCGCGGACAGGCAGCGGGCGGCAGACTTCTATCGGGAGGCGTTCGGGTTCGAGCCGGTGGGCACCCCGACCGAGGATGGGCTGCCCGAGCCCCTGCAGTACCGACTCGCCGGTCGGACGCTGCTGGCGCTCATTCCTTCCGACGGTCTCGACTGGGTGCTCGGGAGCCGTCAGCTCGCGCCGGTCGCGGTGAGCGAGTGCCTGCTCGGCTTGACGTTGGATACGGCGCACAACGTAGACGCGCTCGTCGACCGGGTGCGGCACACGGGCGGCGAGGTCATCACCGCCCCTGAGCAGCAGGAGTGGGGCTACACCGCGATCTGCGCCGATCCCGACGGCCACGCCTGGCAGATCACCGCCGAGAGGGAGGGGCCACTGTGACCATGCAGGCCTCCGACAGCGCTCGTGCGGGCCCGCGGGAATGGATCGGCCTCGCTGTCCTGGCCCTGCCGACGCTGCTCCTGTCCATCGACATGACCGTGTTGTACCTGGCCCTGCCCGAACTGAGCGCGGACCTCGCGCCCACCAGTACCCAACAGCTGTGGATCCTGGACATCTACGCCTTCATGATCGGCGGATTCCTGGTCACGATGGGCGCCCTCGGTGACCGCATCGGTCGGCGCAGGCTGCTCCTCATCGGAGCAGTGGTCTTCGGCGTCGCCTCCGTGGTCGCGGCCTACTCGGTCAGTGCCGAAATGCTCATCGCAACCCGTGCCCTCCTCGGGCTCGCGGGAGCCACTCTGATGCCGTCCACGCTCGCCCTCATCCGGAACATGTTCGCGGACCCGCAGCAGCGCGCCGCGGCCATCGGCATCTGGATGATGTGCTTCATGAGCGGCATGGCGATCGGGCCGCTGGTCGGCGGCGTCGTCCTCCAGTACTTCTGGTGGGGCGCCGCGTTTCTCATCGGAGTTCCCGTCATGGTGCTCCTGGTAGTCACCGCACCGTTCCTGCTGCCGGAGTACCGGGCCCCGAACACGGGCCGGCTGGACCTGTTGAGCGCCGTCATGCTTCTGGTCACCATCCTGCCGATCATCTATGCCCTCAAGGAGTTCGCCTCCGACGGGCTGGGGGCGCTTTCCGTCCTGGCTCTGGTGTTCGGCCTTGGCATCGGCGCGCTGTTCATCGTTCGACAGCGGGGGCTTGCCGCCCCCCTGCTGGACATGGCGCTCTTCAAGGATCGGACCCTCAGCACGGCCCTGGGCAGCATGTTGTTCGGCGTGATGGCCATGAGCGCGGTCATGCTGTTCGTGACACAGTACTTCCAGATGATCCAGGGGCTTTCGCCCCTCCAGGCCGGCCTGTGGCTGCTTCCTTCGGTCGCGGGCATGATGGTCGGGTTCCTGGTGGCTCCCGCCTTGGCGGCCAAGATTCGCCCCGGCACCGTGATCGGCGGCGGGCTCGGACTCAGCGTGCTCGGGTTCGGGACGCTCACGCAGATCGACGCGAGTTCGGGGCTCACCCTGCTGGTCATCGGGCAGGTCGTCCTGGGGATGGGCATCAGTCCACTCCTCGCCCTGGGAACCGACCTGGTCGTGAGCTCGGCTCCCGCGGAGAAAGCAGGCTCCGCCGCAGCGATGTCAGAGACAGCCGGAGAGTTGGGCGGCGCGCTGGGCGTGGCCACGCTCGGCAGCGTCGGCATGGCCGTGTACCGGAGCCAGATGGCCGACGCCGTCCCCGCGGACATCCCCGCCGCTGCGGCCGACAGCGCCAGAGAGACCCTGGCCGGTGCGATAGCCGCAGCACAGCAGTTCCCGTCCGATGCCCAAGCGCTGCTCGTCCCGGCGCAGGCGGCGTTCGCTCAAGGGATGAACGTGGCCGCAGCCGTCAGCGCCGCGCTGCTGGGCGTGGTCGCGGTACTGAGCACGGTCCTGATGCGACACATCCGCCCGATCGGCGAGGAACCGGACCAGGGAACCGAGTGGGTCGAGGAGAGCGCCACCGATCATCCCACCCGGGGCAACAGAGGCACCGTCTTCCAGAGCTAACGATCTTGTGCGCAGTAGCGAGGGCTGAGGACTGACTGGCGTGACGTCACCAGGTGATCATGCGGTCGGACACGAGTCCGGCGACGGCGTTCATGGTCTCGGGTAGTAGTTCGCGGCGTCCGGTGAAGCGCTGCAGCTGGCGCCACCACTTCAGTTCGGCGATGGCGTGTTCGACCGGTATCCGTCGTGAGGACTGGCGTCTGCGTTCGGCTTCCCAGGCGATCTGTCGCGCTTCGGCCGCTCCGGGCCGCAGTTTCAGCGGCGGTGCGACCACCTGCGCCGGATTGGTTTTGTCAGGCCCTGGTAGCCGGTGTCGACCAGGACCTTCACCTGCGGGTAGGCGTCGAGCAGGACGTCAATGCCCTCCATGCGGGCGGCGGTGGCGTCGTGCACCCGCGCACCCCTGCCAGTTGACCACCGTGTCGTCAGCCGAAGAAGCGTGCAGCCTGTTGACGGATCTTGTCCAGGCGCTTCGAGACGGCGCTGTGGTTGTGGTACCCCATGATGTCCGCGACCTCGGTCAGCTTGGTCACGCCGCTGCTGAGCAGGACGACTACCGTACGGTCGCGCTCGTCGAGCAGTGCCAGGAAGTCGCCGCACAGCATTCGACCGACGACCTCCGTCTCCGGCCCGTGAACTGGGATGGTGTCGGTCAGCTCGACGAACCGGACTTTCACCTTCGAGCGCTTGCTGTACAGCTTGCGCTCAAAGTCCTCGCGGGCGCCGGTCCACCGGGACGAGAAGTCGTCCTCGCAGCGGTGCGAACGTACAGCGTCGAGGATGCCGCGCAGCCGGCCGTCGGCGTCAGCGGCCTCGACCGTCCAGCGCACGACATCCGTAGCTTCCTCTTCGCCCCGCCACACGTCTCCACCCATACGGGGATTCGCCGCCACGGTTCCCTCCAGCACGGAACCGTCCTGCAGGTGCACGGGGCTGGGGGTGATGCCCTTGTCCACCTCCGGGAAGTCTCGCAGGATGTCCTGGATCACCTCGGTCACCGGTGGGATCCAGAAGTCGAGATTGTGCGCGAGCAGCCGGATCGGATCGTCCTTCGTAAACCCGCTGATCGGGGACTTGTATTGCGGCATGAGGTGTCTCCATACGGCGCCGGCCCAGGCCCGCGACAGCCGGGTCTCGAAGTCAGCCGGAAGGTACGCGTCGATGTCGGTCAGCTGGGCCGAGAACGGCCAGTCCCCGCAACGCAACAACGGGAAGCCGTGTCGCTGTAGTGCGGACTTCGGGAGCAGGTGGAACAGCGGGGCGTACTCGTAGTACCTCGAACGGGTACGCGGGACGAAGACCACGTTCAGGTCGCCGCGGTCGGCGACCTTGTACAGGGGCGCCGGAAGGGTTTCCTCGTCGAAGAAGCGTCGGCGGAACTGCGCGGACTCCCACAAGCTGTTCCACTGCGACACCGCAACAGTCGACCTCGGATCCTCTAGGCGGACGGGTAGCGGGACGGTCACGTACTCCGGAGGTGCGGGATCCTGTGCCCGGACCACGGCGCGGTACATGAACCCGGTGGAGATGTTCGTCAGCCGCGGGTACTCGTCGGGCGACGCGTCCTCGTGAGTCGGGTCCAGCAGTTCGTCAAGCGGATCGTCGAAGTCGGTGCTCATGATCTCATCCGTCATGGTGGTGTTGGCCGCTGTCATGCCCTCCTCACGACAAGCCGCCGTCGTTTCGTTCCCTGACGTCGCATCGATTTTCCACATCGTCTCCGCACCTCCCCGACCGACGCCGCATCCGGGTCGGCGACAGGCCGCCTCAGCCGCTAACTACTAGTTGTGCTTTAGCTTGCTCCCGCCGGGTGGCCCTTGTCGGCAGCGGCCCGTAGCCCGTCAACAAGCGGGTCCGCGACGGGCGTCTGGTTGCCGGCGACGGCGCGCAGTTCGTCGACGAGGGCGTCGAGTGTGGGCACCTGGTCGTGGCGCTCGTACGGCACCGGTTCGCCGTCGCCGCAGTACGTGCAGAACTCGCCTGGTGGCCACTCCCCCGGCGCTGGCCGGCGGGTCACGATCCGGCAGACGTCGCACACCAGCAGGTGCTCCTGGTCGTGCTCGCCGGCGAGCTGTTCGACGCTGGTCGTGCGCCGGGCCCGCCGCGACAGCCGCGCGTACGCCGCCGCCGCGGCGGCGTCCCGGTCGGCCTGGTAGCCGTCCAGTAGATCGGCCTGGAGCTGCTCGCGGGTCCGACCGAGCGGGGTGCCGAGCAGGTCGACGTCGATGCGTGACAACAACCGGTGTCGCAGCAGCCGGGTCGCGGCCACGCACAGCCGGGGCTGGTCGCCCTGTGCGTCGACGGCGGTCAGCAGCGCGTCGACCTGGCGGGCCCACTCGCGGGCGTGCCGGTCGGTCAGCAGCCGCCGCAGCCGGTCGCCGGCGACGTCGTCGCGGTCGGTCCACCAGGCGAGCAGGATCTCGGCGAGTTCGGGCTCGTCGACGAGCCGGCCGGGGTCGGAGCCGGCGAGGAACTCGAGCATCGCGGCGGCGGCCGGCGCCGCCAGGAGCCGGCCGACGTCGTCGACGTCGACGGCGCGCAGCTCGTCGACGAGCCGGTCCCGGTCGGCGGCGGCGTCGGCTTCGGCCAGCCAGTGTCGGGCGCGGGCCTGCGCCTCGATCCGCTCGGCCAGCAGTTCGGGCAGCGACACCAGCGTCGCCTCCTCCTGCGGCAGCATCCAGACGACGTCGCCCGCAGCCGTGTCCGGGTCGCGGACCAGGCCGCACGCGGCGACGACGAGGGCCTCGGCGGCCGCGATGTCCCGGCCGGCCTGACCGCCGTACACCACGTTCCCCCGACGGCTCGCGGCGAGCATCTTGCCGGCCGCCGCGACGAACGTCGCCGCCCGGGACGCGGTGGTGGTCAGCAGCAGCAGCGGCGGGCAGTTCGGCCACACGCCGTCCCACGCCCGATCGGCGGCGTACGCCAGATACCGGCCGACCTTCTCCCGCAGCAACACCTGGGTCATGCTGGCGAGGTCGACCTCGATGAACACCGCGGCGGTGCCGACCACGCCGGCGTGGTCGACGTCGACCAGGGCGACCGCGTCCGGCGTGATCCGACGCCGCCGGCTGCCATACCCGTGGCGGGCGTTCCACTCCTGCCAGCCCGGCCCGGTCCACCCACCAGTCCCGCAGCACCAGCCCGGCCGCCGGCCCCTCGTCGCGCAGCGCCAGCCACACCTGCGCGATCGCCGCCTGATGCGCGACGAACATGCCGGACGGCGCCCGACCCTGCCCGGCCGCCGTCCCCGCGACCAGGCGGGCACCGGTCGGTCGCAGCCACCAGTGCCGCGGCGCCGAGCCCGACTCCCGGCCCGGCCGCACCGCGTCGACCAGGCCCGCCTCCCGCAGCCGCTCCAGCCGATACCTGGCCGTGCGGACCGGGGCGCCGGTCGCCCGGGCCAACTGGTCGGTGGTCATCACCCGGTACGTGTCCAGCAGGACCAGCAGGTCGTGCGACGGGCCGCCCGAGGTACGCAGCCGCTCGACGAGCGACCTGGTGCTCCTGCCCGCCATCGGCTCTCGACCTCCCACAGCACGCCTATGGCGCCACCACCGGTGACACAGACTGTGTCAGTCGCCTGCCGGCAGACAGGTTGGACGGTGGCCCTGTGCTGGGCTAACACGCTGTCACGGGTTGCCGATCGGGTCCACACCAATCGGCAACCAACAACCGCGACGGCGACACCCTACAGCGACCTGTCAGCAGCGGACCGCGTCTGTCAGACGAGCTCGATGAGGTCGCCCAGAAGGGGATCGACTACCGGATCAAGCTCTACGAGCAGGACACGGAGCCGTCCGCCGAGGCGTGCAAGATCGGATACGACCCCCCTCGAATCCGGAGGTGCCGGCCGACACCGACGGGACGGCACCAAGCCAGGCGTGGCGTGCCCAGGTGGAGGAGGCGTACGTCAAGAGCTGCATGACCGGCGAACTCAAGCCGAGGCCGGACGTGGACGGCATCGACGCGGTCACTGCGGTGCCCGTTGCGCCGCCGTCTACTGCCACCGCCCCAACCTCTCCGGCGGTCTCACCGGCTGCCTGACCGGCCGAGGTCCACAGCCCGCAGGGGGTCAGGTCCAACCTGACCCCCTGCGGGCTGTCCTGTGGGTACAGCCGGCGGACCTGTAAACCCATAAGACGTGTGAACCCTGCCCACCAGGCCATCGACGGACGCCGTGGCCTGGTCGGGCTGGTCGGTGCTACTCGGCGAGGAATCGGCCGGAGTGTAGGCGGGCGAGCGGTCGAGCCGGGCACCGCCGTGGTCGGCGAACACCCGCGCCGCGTACGCCGGCGACCTGCAGTCGGCGAGCATACCTTTGACATACACTATCGCCAATACAAAAACGGCGCCTTATTACACGCGCAATATGGATTGATGCTCGACAGCGCGGGATGATGGACTCCGACCAGCCCGCTCCAGTCACATTGCTATTCACGGGGGAATGGAGGCACTGGGGTCGACTCGTTGCACTGATGCCCAATCTGCTGGCCCGCCTTCCTCTGGCTGGGCCTAATTCTTCGCGACTCCACTCGTGGATGCCGCGATATTTGACGTTGCCGTCAGGTGCTGGGCTGTTATCACACTGGAGCGGTGCTCGCGCTTGACGAAATCGTATCGAAAGGATCAGAAATGCGCCTATTTCGCACCAGCCTGGGCCGGCTGACCGCGCGCTCCGCCGCGGTCTTGGTCCTAGCGCTCGGGACGATGACTCTCAGCGCCGCACCCTCTTACGCCAACACTAGCGTCGGGGTCGGCCAGACCCTGATGACCGCCGGACCCGCCGACGCGCGGGAGGCCAGCCAGAAGCTGGTCTCGGGACTGGAGGACTTCAACGCCACCTTCACCGAGGATTCGTCGGCCGCCGGCGCGGCGGCTGTCTCTCAGGTCCGCGACGAGGTGGCCGCCGGCCGCCTCACGGTCCACCTTCCGGCCGGGGCCACGATCGCCGGCGCGGACGCGAAGGTCTGGCTGAGCAAGACCGGCGAGCGGTCGATCTTCCTGCCCTACGTCGGCTCGCTCGTCAAGCCCAGCGGACTAACCGTTGTGTTCGATGCGAAGGGCGCTGTGGCCGGGACCCTGGAGGCCGTTTACCAGGAAAAGAGCGCAACCTCTGGCACCGTTGCCGTCTGGCTCAACGGCGAACTGAAGGCCAATGTTCTCATTGACGCCACCGGCGCGACCACGCCGGCCCACAGCCCTGCCCCCAGCGCAAACAATCCGATCACCATTCAGAGCTGGTGGGACGACTTCCAGTACTGCCTGTCCAACATCATGGCCGTACCGGGCTGGGCCATTACCGGCATCGGTATCGCCTGCGGCATCGGTTGCGCCATCTCTGCCGGGGCAGGCTGCCTCGTCTGCCTCACCGGTGCTGCCGGCGCCTACGGCTTCGCCGTCAGCTACTGCATCGGCTGGGCGAGTTCCTGATCCCCTGAGCTGACCGGAATCGACGGCTCCCCGCGAACACCTCGGCGGCCGCCCTGCGCAGGCAGGGCGGCCGCCGACAGCTGCGCCACTGATCACCAGAAGGCTTGCGGGTTCTTCGCACGGAATGTAGTTTCCAGATGGAAAGTATTTTCCGTCTGGAGGTCGATGTGAACGACAAGGACACCGCGGCGGACGCAGCGGACAAGCTGGCCGAGACTCAGAAGCGTCTTCACCTGGGAGCGACGGCGGCCCGACTGCGGTTGCCGTTGTGGTACCTCGTGCTCACCTGCGCCCTGGCGACCGCCTTCGGCGCGGGCAACGACATTCCCCTGTCGACCTGGAACGCAGGATGGTTCCTGCGTCAACTCGTCATGTTCGGTTCACTGGCGACCTGGATCGTCTTTAGTCGAATCGCCTGGCGGAGAGGCAGGCCGCTGCCCGCTGGTTTCGGCCCCCGCATCGCCGTCGTCGCCTTCGCCAGCGTCGCCGTCCTCTATGTACTCGCTACGCTACTTGGGCTCTGGCTCCAGGCATCGGCAATCCCACTTCCGTTCACGCTTGCCGGAATGGCGTTTGGGCTCGTCGCCGTCGTGGCCGCCCATCTGACGACTGGCCGCGTCGCTGCGATCTATCAGAAGCGCGTCGCGGAGGGGCGCTGGTGAGCCAGGCGGCGGGGGAGCTCAACCCCATCATTCACACCACAACCCGGCTATCGATCATGGCGGTCCTTGCATCTGCCACCGAACTGGAGTTCGGCACCGCGCGGGATGCCAGCGGACTGAGTGATTCCGTGCTCTCAAAGCAAGCCGCAGCACTCGAGTCCGCTGGCTACGTCGCAATACGCAAAGGTCACATCGGCCGCCGTCCGCGGACGTGGCTGTCACTCACCAAGGCAGGGCGTAGGGCTCTCCGCTCCCACGTCGCAGCGCTGCAACACCTTGTAGCCCTCGCCACCACCGACCCCAACCCTCGCCCACCCGGACCTGACACATCCGCCACGCCGTAGGTAGGTAGCCGGCGCGATCATCGGCAGAGTCTGCCGCATCCACTCCGAGCGACGGCGACACTACTTTCGACGGCTGGTGCGACTGGTCCCATCAGCTGAGGTATCCGGCGAGGGTGTAGGCCGGGGCGCGGTCGAGTCGGGCGCCGCCGTGGTCGTAGCGGCGGGTGGTGCGGGCGTCGGCGTGGCCGAGTTGATCCTGGATGTCCTCCAGGCGGGCGCCGGCGTCGCGGGCGAGGGTGGCGCAGGTATGGCGCAGCACGTGCGGGCTGATCACGACGGGGATCTCGGCGGTCTTGGCCAGCCGGCGCAGCAGCCGCCAGACGGCGCCGCGGTCCAGGCGTCGGCCGCTGTCGGTGACGACCAGCGGCCGCCGTTCCCGGGCGCCGGCACCGCCGACGGGCACCGGTAGCCGGTCGCCGGCCAGGTCCGCCCGGCCGGCGAGGTAGGCGTCGAGGCGACGGGTCACCGGTGGCGGCAGCACGACCAGGTGCGGGTCGTCGCCCTTGGCGGTGAACCGGAGCACCCGGTGGCCACCGTCGTGGCCGAGCTGGTCGACGTCGGCGCCGACCAACTCGCTCACGCGGATGCCGGTGTACAGCAGCAGCCCGACGATCGCGGCGGTCCGGGCTGCCTGCGGGCCGGTGTCGGCGTCGGCAGTGCCCTGCAGCGCCATCGCCTGCTCACGGGACAGGCCGGAGGTGGTGGTGCGGTGCGGGTTGACCCGGGGCTTGCACTTGGGGTCGATCGCGGCCGGGTTGGCCCGGTCGGACAACTCTTCGCGATCATCCAGGCGTAGATCGCCGATACGGCGGCCAGGCGGGGGGGCCGGGTGGCGGTCGCTGCGATGGCGGGCCTCGGTCAGCGGGTCTACGCCGGCGTCGGCGAGGAACGCCAGCCCAACCCCGCTCGTCGACGCCGACCGGGTCGTCGGGCGCGTCGGCCTGGTCCCAGTCGTGGCCGGCTGCCGGCCGGCCCACCCCAACCACTCCGAAAATCCGGCGCCGTCGTCGGCGGCCCGTTTGGGCCTTCCGCTTCCGCGCCAGCCGTCGGGCGTGTTGCGTGGCCGGACTCTGAGCGCCAGCGAAGCAACGGACGCGCGTCCAGACGGCGGCCGGGCGGCCCGTCTCGGGCCGCCTTGAAGACGTACAGAAACTTCGCATGTCCCGGACCGGCAGCCGGCCATCCGACACCCACCTCAACTCCGGCCCCGGAACCATCGGCGGCCGGCGCCTTCCGCGCCGGCCGCTTCCGTGTTCGCCAGCACGACAGTTCCGAACCTCAACAGCTCGACCTTTGGCACCGGTCCCGGCTGCCGAAGGGCCCGCACCGCTGCCAGCGCCAACCCAAGCACCCACCTCACCGACACAGCCGAAAGGCCAACCACCGTGCAAACGCTTCAGAATCCCCGAAACCACATCGAACCCACGCAGGAAGCCCCGACAAGCGATCCGCTCAGCCAGAAGCACTCCCGCCCGTTCACCGCCCCAACGAGCTCGCGGGGTATCGCACAAACGCCGGACAGATACCTCGGAGGCACCCCTCACCCGCCGACCAACGACCTGAAGAGTCAGGACAGGAACTGCCGCCGGCACGGGCCGCAGATTCCACAGCATCCCACCACGACAGGGATCGGCAACAACCTTGACACCCCTGCGCGGCAACGGGTGGATCGACATCCACAGCTGGCGCATTTCGCAACCGTCCATAGCAGCGGCAGCGCCACCGGCCCCCGGCCCCGGCCAGGCCGGAATCCCGAAAGGAAATCCGATCCATGCCCGCCCCACCCGCAATCCGACCCCGGATCCGTGCCAGCAGATGCCACCAGTCACCGGCCATCCACCGGCCGCACCGCACCGCGCCAGCGGCGCGGTGCGGCCAACAAGGGAGGCCGGCGATGAACGGCCCGGCTGTCCCCGACTGGCGGCCTGATCCACTGCTGACCATCGATGACCTCGCCGCCTGGCTGGGCAAGCCGAAGAACACCCTCTACGCCTGGCACAGCCGAGGCAAGGGACCCCGCGCCATCCGCGTCGGCAACACCCTGCGCTACCGGCGCAGCGAAGTCGAACGCTGGCTCGACAACCACACCGACGCGGAGCGGTGAGCCATGGCCCGACCCGAACTACCCATCGGCACCTGGGGCAGAATCCGCACCGAAAAGCTGGGACCCAACCGGTTCCGCGCACGGACCCGGTTCCGCGACTACGACGGCAAGACCCGCGACATCGAGGCCACCGACACCACCGGACCCGCCGCCGAACGGGCCCTGAAGGTCAAGCTACGCGACCGCACCACCCCCAACGACGACGAGATCACCCGGGAGACCCGCGTCACCAGACTCGCCGAACTATGGATCGAAGAGATCACCACAGAGGAACGGATCGCACCACAGACCATCCACCGATACGAGACCAGCGTGCGCACCGCGATCCTGCCCGCCCTAGGCAACCTCCGGATCCGAGAAGCCAGCGTCGGACGCCTGGACCGGTTCCTACGCGACATCGCCAAGGACCGCCCCTCGGCCGCCAAGGGCGCCAAGGTCGTCCTGGGCCAGATGTTCGCACTGGCCGTACGCCACGGCGCGATCCCCACCAACCCCATACGCGACACCGGCCGGCTACGCAAACCCCGCCGCACCGTCGTAGCCCTCTCCGACGAACACCTCCAGGCCGTCCGCACGGCGATCCGCGACTGGCAACGACCGATCCCCGGCAAGCCCGGACCTCGACACACCGGCGACCTGGCCGACATCGTCGACCTGATGCTCGCCACCGGCGCCCGCATCGGCGAGATCCTCGCCCTGCGCTGGGAAGACCTGAACCTCGCCGCCGAACGACCAACCCTGACGATCCGCGGCACGCTGGTCTTCGTCAAAGGCAAAGGCTTCTTCCGACAGCCCTGGACCAAAAGCGACGCCGGCTACCGGATGGTCGTCCTCCCCCGATTCGCCGTCGGCATGATCCTGGACCGCAAACTCGCCGCCGCCGACAACCCCCACGACGCGATCTTCGCCTCCCGCCGCGGCACCTGGCTGTCACCCAACAACGTCCGCCGCCAGTGGCGCCAGGCCCGCGCCGACACCGACCTCGCCTGGGTCACCCCACACACCTTCCGCAAGACCGTCGCCACCCTCATCAAGCAGGAGACGGACACCAAAGCGCCGCGGCCCAGCTCGGACACTCCAGCGAAGAGGTCACCGACACCTACTACATCGCCAAGCCCATCCAAGCACCGGACGTCTCCGACGTACTCGAACGCCTCGGCGCCGCCCCGGACGGCCGACCCACACCAGCACCACACGGCGATGCACACCGATGACAAACGTGGTTGCCGCCCTGGGTAATCGGGGGTATTCGGGGGCGGTTCAAAACCTCATAGAAGAAAGTCAAAGCCCTGACCAGCATTGTCGCTGGTCAGGGCTTTTTGTTTGTCGGGACGGCCGGATTCGAACCGACGACCCCTTGACCCCCAGTCAAGTGCGCTACCAAGCTGCGCCACGTCCCGTTGCTGTCGCATGGTCCCCCTTGCGGCAGCCGGTACAGCGTAGCGCAGACCCGTTCGGCCGCGCGCATCCGCATCCCCTCTGCGCGCCGCACGTTACCGACCCACACCACACCCCCTAGAGCATCCTAGGAGGCTAGGTGTAGAACCGGGACACCGCCTCCCTGATCAGGATGCTCAAGGAGGCGGTACGCAGACACGCCCGCCCTGGTCCCTGATCACGCGGATCAAGGGCCAGGGCGGTGTACAGAAGGGCGGGAGGGTCAGCCGTGGGCTTTGCCTCGGCCACCCGGGCCCAGGCGCTTGCGGGGGCGTACGGAGACCTCGACCGGGCTGCCGGCGAAGCCGAACTCCTCGCGCAGCTTGCGCTCGACGAACCTCTGGTAGCCGGCGTCCAGCGGCCCCGTGGTGAACAACACGAACCGCGGCGGGGCCACCCCGGCCTGGGTCGCGAACAGGATCCGGGGCGCCCGGCCGCCGCGTACCGGGTGCGGGGTCGCCTGCACCAGTGCGGTCAGCCACTGGTTGAGCTGCCCGGTCGGCACCCGGGTCTCCCAGCTCTCCAGGGCGGCACGCAGCGCCGGTGCGAGCTTCTCGACCGCCCGGCCGGTTTTGGCCGAGACGTTGACCCGGATCGCCCACGGGATCCGCTTCAGCTCCCGGTCGATCTCCTTGTCGAGGTAGTAGCGCCGGTCGGCGTCGACCAGGTCCCACTTGTTGAAGGCGATGACCAGTGCCCGGCCGGCCTCGATCACCATCGTCAGGATCCGCTGGTCCTGCTCGCTGATCGGTTCGCTGGCGTCGAGGAGTACGACGGCGACCTCGGCCGCCTCGATCGCGCCGGCGGTACGCAGGCTGGCGTAGTACTCGGTGCCGCTGGCCTGGCTCACCCGCTTACGCAGCCCGGCGGTGTCGACGAACTGCCAGGGCTGGCCGCCCATCTCGACCAGGCTGTCGACCGGGTCGACGGTGGTGCCGGCGACCGAGTCGACGACCGCCCGCTCCTCCCGGGACACCCGGTTGAGCAGGCTCGACTTGCCGACGTTCGGCCGGCCGACGAGGGCGACCCGGCGCGGGCCGCGTACGCCCGGCTCGCTGACCGGCGGCGCCTCCGGCATCGCCTTGATGATCGCGTCGAGGAGGTCGCCGGAGCCGCGGCCGTGCAGGGCGGACACCGGGTGCGGTTCGCCGAGCCCGAGCGACCACAGCGACGTCGCCTCGACCTCCAGCGCCGCGTTGTCGACCTTGTTGGCGACCAGCAGCACCGGCTTGGCGCTGCGGCGCAGCATCCGTACGGCGGCCTCGTCGACGTCGGTGGAGCCGACGACGGCGTCGACGACGAAGACCACGACGTCGGCGGTGCCGATCGCGATCTCGGCCTGCGCGGCGATCGCGGCGGCCCGGTCCTTGGCGTCGGGTTCCCAGCCGCCGGTGTCGACGACGGTGAACTGCCGGCCGATCCACTGGGCGTCGTACGGCACCCGGTCGCGGGTCACCCCGGGGGTGTCCTCGACGACCGCCTGCCGGCGTCCGATGATCCGGTTGACCAGGGTCGACTTGCCGACGTTCGGCCGTCCGACGACGGCGACGACCGGCACCGGCCCGACCGGCTCACCGGTTTCGGCCTCCTCCGGCTCCGCCATCTCGACCCACTCGCCCAACTCGACCCACTCATCCCGCTCGGTCATGCGTCAGCCTCGCTCCGCTCAGCGGACGCATGACGACGCCCGAACCCACCTAATCCCTCGCTCCGCTCGGTCACCCGTCAGCCCCGCTCCGCTCAGCGGACGCATGACGACGCCCGAACCCACCCATACCTTCGCTCCGTCCCCATGCGGCACCACACGCCGCGAAACCGCTCACAGTGACACCTTGGTGGCCACGAGCTGGCGGAGGTATGCGACGACCTCGTCGATGCCCATCTCGGTGGTGTCGAGTTCCACGGCGTCGACCGCCTGCCGGAGCGGGTCGGCGGCGCGCGTGGAGTCGAGCCGGTCGCGGCGGGCCAGGTCGGCGGCGGTGAGGTCGACGTCGGTCGCGTACTCGGTGCTGCGCCGCCGCGCGCGGGCGTCGGCCGACGCGGTCAGGTAGACCTTCAGCTCGGCGTCGGGCGCCACCACGGAGGCGATGTCACGCCCCTCGACGACGATCCAGCCGGCCCCCGCGATGATCTCCCGCTGGCGGCCGACCATGAGCTTGCGGACCGCGGGTACGGCGGACACCGCGGACACCGCGGCGGTGACCTCCGGGCCGCGGATGTCGGTCTCGACCGGGGTGTCGTCGACGCGTACGTGCGGGACGTGCGGGTCGGTGCCGATCTCGAGGTCGAGTTCGGCGGCCACCTTCGCGACCGAGTCGGCGTCCTGGGGGTCGACGTCGCTGCGCAGCACCGCCCAGGTGACCGCCCGGTACATCGCGCCGGTGTCGAGGTAGCGGGCGCCGAGCGCGTCCGCCAGCCGGCGGGAGACGGTGGACTTCCCCGAACCGGACGGCCCGTCCAGGGCGATCACACACCGCCCGGCCCGTACCTTTTCCGCCACCGTTCCTCCTCGTCACCCTCGACATCCACGGACTCGCCGGTTCCGACACCTACGGACTGCCCGTTTCCCTGGTCCATCATGCCCCGGTACGCCGGACGCACCGACGCCGGCCACCGGCTGTCGGTTGCCGGGCGGGCGCCGGGGGTCGGTCGGGCGGTGTCGCCGCACGTCAGCGGGGCACGAGGGCAGCCGGCCGGCGGCCGGGTGGTGGAGGTCAGTCGCCGACGGCCTTGAAGAGGGCGGCGACTTCGGCGTTGGTGAGCCGGCGGTTGCGGCCCGGCCGCAGGTCGCCGAGCCGGATCGGCCCCATCGAGGTGCGGATCAGCCGGGAGACGGGGTGGCCGACCTCGTCCAGCAGCCGCCGGACGATGTGCTTGCGGCCCTCGTGCAGGGTGACCTCGACCTGGGTGGTGCGGCCGAGGCTGTCGATGACCCGGAACGCGTCGAGTTTCGCCGGTCCGTCCGACAGTTCCACGCCGGCCATCAGGCGCTTGCCGAGGTTCTTCGGCACCGGGCCGGCCACCTCGCACAGGTAGGTCTTCTGTACCCCGTACGACGGGTGCATGAGCTTGTTGGCCAGCGTCCCGTCGTTGGTGAGCAGCAGCAGTCCCTCGCTGTCGGCGTCGAGCCGCCCGACGTGGTAGACGCGTTCCTCGACCCGGTCGAGGAAGTCGGCGAGTGCGGTGCGGCCCTTCTCGTCGTCCATGGTCGAGACGACGCCGCGCGGCTTGTTCATCGCCAGGTAGACCAGCCGGGTGTCGGTGATCAGTCGTTCGCCGTCGACGCGGATCTCGGCGACCCTCGGGTCGGCCTTGTCGCCGAGTTGTGCCACCCGCCCGTCGACGGTGACCCGGCGGCGGAAGATCAGGTCTTCGCAGGCGCGGCGGGATCCCACCCCGGCGGCGGCGAGCACCTTCTGGAGGCGTTCGGGGCCGCGGGTCTCATCGCTGGGCATCGGCTATCTCTTCCACGTCGTCGGGCAGGAACGGGGCGAGCGGCGGCAGTTGGTCGACCGTGTCGAGTCCCAGCTTTTCCAGGAACAGCACGGTCGTCCGGTAGAGGAACGCCCCGGTTTCGGACTCGGTGCCGCATTCCTCGACGAGTCCGCGTGTCACCAGGGTACGGAGCACCCCGTCACAGTTGACACCCCGGATGGCGGAGATCCGTGACCGGGTCACCGGCTGCTTGTAGGCGACCACGGCCAGGGTCTCCAGCGCGGCCTGGGTGAGCCGGACGGACTGCCCGTCGAGCACGAACCGTTCGACGTAGGGGGCGTATTCCGGCCGGGTGTAGAGCCGCCAGCCGCCGGCGGCGCGGCGCAGGTCGAAGCCGTGTCCGGCCGCGGTGTAGTCGGCCGAGATCCGCGTCAGCGTGGCGGTGACGCGGGCGGTGGGCTGCTCCAGCACCTGGGCGAGGACGACGTCGGCGACCGGCTGGTCGACGACCAGCAGGATCGCCTCCAGGGCGGCGCGCAGCTCGGCGTCGTCGGCGAGTGCCGGCAGTTCGGGTTCGGGTCGCCGGTCGCGCGCCGCGGTCCGGTTGCCCTTCTTTCCCGGTACGGGCACCGCCGGCTCCGGTCCGGCGGCCGGTTGCGCCGGCGGGCCGGGTTCGGCGGGTTCGGCGGCCAGCGCGGTGTCTCCGCCGGGGCCGGTCGCCTCGGGCTCACCGGCCGGCGGCCCGTCCTCGACCGCGGGCCGGTCCCGCACCGCCGGCACCGGCTCGTCCGGCACCGCGGGCTCGTCCCGTACGGCCGGGACGGCGGGTTCGGGTGTCTCGACCGGTCCGGTCGGCCGGGTCGCGGTGCCGGTGGTGGGGTCCGCGTCGACGTCGGTGCCGGGGCGGGCCCCGGCGGGCAGGCCCGTCGGTTCGTCGGCGGGTACGGCGTCGGCCGGCCCGTCGCCGGCGCCCGCAGGCGTGTCGTCGGCTCCCCCGTCGCCCGGAACGTCGTCGCCTGGAGCGCTGTCGGCCGGCTCGTCGGTCTCGCGGGGGGCGGCGGCCCGCTCCCACGGCGGCACCCACGCGGCCGCCTGTTCGGCCAGTGACTCCCGGCGCTCGTCGCTGTTCACCGCGACTCCTTCCCACCGCGCCCGTCGACGCCACCACCGACCGGCGCCGCGGCCTCCGGGCCGTCGCCTGCGGCCGGGCCGTCGCCCGCGGCCAGGTCGTTGCCCGCGGCCGGGTCGTCGCCCGGGGCCGGGTCGGCGGGGCTGCCGGCGTACTCGTCGATGTCCAGGTCGGCGCCGGCGTCCTGGCCGCCGGCCCACCGCACGGTCAGCTCCCCAGCGCCTGCACCTGGGTGAAGTCGACCAGGCCCTCGCGGTACAGCTCGAGCAGGGCCAGGAACCGCGCCACCACCTCCAGCGTCGACTCGCAGTCGGCGCACAGCACGTCGAAGGTCGCGGTGCCGGCCAGCCGTAGCCGGTCGCGCAGGATCGCGGCGTGTTCGCGGACGCTGACCCGGACCTGGTGGATGTGCGCGATCGACACCACCGGCACCGGTTTCGGGGTCATCGCCTTGACGGCGAGCTTCAGCAGCCGCTGCGGGCCGATGCCGAGGACGAGTTCGGGCAGCGCCTGCGCGTACCGGTCCTCGAGGGTGACCGCCCGCGGGTAGCGGCGGGCGCCGACCGCCTCGAGTTCGGCGATGTGCGCGGCGGCCTCCTTGAACGCCTTGTACTGCAGCAGCCGGGCGAAGAGCAGGTCGCGCGCCTCGAGCAGGGCGAGGTCCTCCTCGTTCTCGACGTCGGCCGCCGGCAGCAGCCGGGCCGCCTTCAGGTCGAGCAGCGTCGCGGCGATCAGCAGGAACTCGCTGGCCTCGTCGAGGTCCCATTCGTCGCCCATCGCCCGGATGTAGGCGATGAACTCGTCGGTGACCCGGTGCAGGGCGACCTCGGTGACGTCGAGTTTGTGCTTGCCGATGAGTTGCAGCAGCAGGTCGAACGGGCCGGTGAAGTTCTCCAGCCGTACGGTGAATCCGGTGCCGGCCTCGTCGGTGCCCGGCCCGGCCGGCGGGCCGGTGCCCGGCGGCGGTGCGGGTACGGCGTCGGGGGCGGTCATCTGCTGACCGTAGTGCACTGTGATCGGGGCCTCCGCTGTGGTCAACGGGCGGACTGCTGCGCGATCACCTCGCGGGCGAGTTGCCGGTAGTTGCGGGCGCCGGACGAGGCCGGGTCGAGTGTGGTGATCGGGGCGCCGGCGACGGTCGACTCGGGGAACTTGACGGTCTTGGTGATGACGGTCTGGTAGACCTTGTCGCCGAACGCCTCCACGACCCGTTGCAGCACCTGCCGGCAGTGGGTGGTGCGGCTGTCGTACATGGTGGCGAGGATGCCCTCGAGTTCGAGGTCGAAGTTGAGCCGCTCGCGCACCTTGTCGATGGTGTCCAGGAGCAGCGCGACGCCGCGCAGGCTGAAGAACTCGCACTCCAGCGGGATGAGCACGCCGTGGGCGACGGTGAGCGCGTTGATGGCGAGCAGGCCCAGCGACGGCTGGCAGTCGATGAGGATGTAGTCGTATTCCTTGCGGATCGAGCGCAGCACCCGGGCCAGCGCCATCTCCCGGGCGACCTCGTTGACCAGCTGGATCTCGGCCGCCGACAGGTCGATGTTGGCCGGCAGCAGGTGCAGGCCGGCGACATCGGTCTTGATCAGGACGTCCTCGGCGGTGACGTCGTCCTGCATCAGCAGGTTGTAGACCGACAGGTCGAGGTTGTGCGGGTTGACGCCGAGGCCGACGGACAGGGCGCCCTGCGGGTCGAAGTCGACGAGCAGGACCTTGCGGCCGTATTCGGCCAGCGCGGCGCCCAGGTTGATCGTCGTCGTGGTCTTGCCGACGCCGCCCTTCTGGTTGGCCATCGCGATGATGCGGGCCGGGCCGTGCCGGTCGGTGGGCATCGGTTCCGGGATCGGCTTGCGCATCGTGTAGGCGGCCGGGTCGGCGGGGCCGAGTTCGGCGCCGAGGTCCAGGCCGGACTGTTGCTCTCGGAGGCTGGAGGTCCACGCCTCGGCCCGGTCACCGTTGCCAGCCATTGAACGTCACGCCCCCTCCCGACGACCGCCGCGCGTCGGCCCCGAACGGAGCCTAGGAGCACCCCGCCGCCGTGCCCGCACCCCCGGGGTCCGGTGCCACCGTCGTTGCGGTGTCACCTTCGTACCGGTGGTGACCTTCACGGCGTGGCGAGCCTCCCGTTGCCACCACCGACGACGCTCGCGCCGCCTGCGACTGTACGCCACGTCCGGGGCCCTCCGCCGGTACCGGGTCGGCGTGTCGACACTCCGGTGATTCGGGTTCCGCCCGTGGTCACCGGGCCGGTTACGCCGGTGGTCACCCGCGGGCGCGGGGGTGGGACGTGGCGTACACCTCACGTAGCCGGTCGACGGTCACCAGGGTGTAGACCTGGGTGGTGGTCACCGAGGCGTGGCCGAGCAGTTCCTGCACCACCCGGACGTCGGCGCCGCCGTCGAGCAGGTGGGTGGCGTACGAGTGACGCAGGGTGTGCGGTGACACCGCCCGGGGCCCGTCGACGGGCAGGTTGGCACGTCGCGCGGCCCGGCGCAGGATCGTCCAGGCGCTCTGCCGCGACAGCGGCCCGCCGCGGGCGTTGAGGAACACCGCCGGGGTGCCCCGGCCGGCGGCGACCAGGCCGGGCCGGGCCCGCACCAGGTAGGTGTCGAGGGCGGCCACGGCGTAGCCGCCGATCGGCACCAGCCGGGTGCGGCCGCCCTTGCCGTGCAGCGTGGCGGTGCCGGCCGGCAGGTCGAGGTCGTCGACGGCGGCACCGACCGCCTCGGAGATCCGGGCGCCGGTGCCGTACAGGAACTCCAGCAGGGCCCGGTCGCGCAGCGACAGCGGGCCGGGGTCGGGGCCGTCCGGGCCGGCGGCCTCCAGCAGGGCGACGACCTCGGTGACGTCGAGGGCCTTCGGCAGCCGGCGGGGCGGTGCCGGCGGGCGTACGTCGCGGCTGGCGTCGTGGCCGACGATGCCCTCGCGGACGGCGAAGCGGTGCAGCCCGCGTACGGCGCTGGCGGCCCGGGCGGCGGAGGCCGCCGACAGCGGCGGGTGGTCGGCGTCGCCCTCGCGCAGCCGGGCGACGTGCGCGGCGATCTGCGCGGGCCCGATCGCGGCGAGGTCGTCGACGCCGTCGGCCGCGAGCGTGTCGAGGTAGCGGTCCAGGTCCCGCCGGTACGAGGTGAGGGTGTTCGCCGACAGTCCGCGTTCGACGGTCAGGTGGTCGAGGTAGGTGCGGACCGCACGCCGCAGGGCCGGCGCCGGCGGTGGCCGGTCACCGGCCTGCGCGGCCGTGGTCGACGCCGTCAGGCGAGCACCTCCGCGAGCGGCCGGGTGGCCATGCCGTGCGCCTCGGCGACCGGCCCGTAGGTGACCTGGCCGTCGTGGGTGTTCAGGCCCAGGGCGAGGGCCGGGTCGCGGCGCAGCGCCTCGCGCCAGCCGCGGTTGGCCAGTTCCAGCGCGTACGGCAGGGTGACGTTGGTCAGCGCGTACGTGCTGGTGTGCGGGACCGCGCCGGGCATGTTGGCCACGCAGTAGAACAGCGAGTCGTGGACCTTGTAGACCGGGTCGGCGTGGGTGGTGGGGCGGGAGTCCTCGAAGCAGCCGCCCTGGTCGATGGAGATGTCGACCAGCACGCTGCCGGGCTTCATCCGCGACACCAGTTCGTTGGAGATCAGGGTCGGGGCCTTGGCGCCGGGCACCAGGACCGCGCCGATGACCAGGTCGGCGTCGATGACGGCCCGCTCGATCTCGTACGCGTTGGAGGCGACGGTCTGCAGGTGGCCGCGGTAGTCGGCGTCGGCGGCGCGCAGCCGGGCGATGTTCTTGTCCAGCAGCAGCACCTCGGCCTGCATGCCGAGCGCGATGGCGGCGGCGTTCATGCCGGAGACGCCGGCGCCGATGACGACGACCTTGGCCGCGTAGACGCCGGGCACGCCGCCCATGAGCACGCCGCGTCCGCCGCCGGGGCGCATCAGGTGGTACGCCCCGACCTGGGGGGCGAGCCGGCCGGCGACCTCGGACATCGGGGCGAGCAGCGGCAGCGACCGGTCGGGCAGTTCGACGGTCTCGTACGCGATCCCGGTGACGCCGCGGTCGATCAGGGCGTCGGTGCACTCCTTGGAGGCGGCCAGGTGCAGGTAGGTGAACAGCACCTGGCCGGGGCGCATCCGGTGGTGCTCCTCGGTGATGGGTTCCTTGACCTTCAGGACGAGTTCGGCGGTCTGCCACACCTCGTCGGCGCTGGCGGCGATGGTCGCACCGGCGGCGGCGAACTCGTCGTCGGTGATCGACGAGCCGAGGCCGGCGCCGCTCTCGACGTAGACCTGGTGGCCGTTGCGGGTGAACTCGTGGACCCCCGCCGGGGTGATCGCCACGCGGTATTCGTGATTCTTGATCTCGCGCGGGATTCCGACCTTCACAACGCACACCCCTCAATCCGTGCGGCGGACGCGCCTCGTTGCCCGTCTGCGCCGAACCTGACCGCGGCAGTCTAGAACCGATAGCCTGCGCCGGTCGGGCATCAGGCTGGTATCCAACCGCCCCGTCGCCTGACATCTTGTTACCCGGGTCGGGGTGTCGCCACCCGGGCGGGGGACGGCCCGTCGGCAAGCCCTTTGCGGCAGGTCACGGGCGTTCGCGTCGCCCATCCGACATGAACCGTACTGGGATCTTCTTAACAATTCAGGAAACGTGCCGCATTTCCACACTGACACGGAGAGGCTAGATCACTATGCTCCCGCCTCATGACTAACCCTCAATACCCGGGTCAGTACCCCGGCGCGGCCGGCGGCTACTCGGACAAAAGCAAGCTGGTGGCCGGCTTGCTCGGCATCTTCCTCGGCGGCTTCGGCGTCGGGCGGTTCTACATCGGCGACACCAAGACCGGCGTACTCCAGCTCGTCGTCACCCTCATCACCTGCGGTCTCGGCTCGCTCTGGGGCCTCATCGACGGCATTCTCATCCTTGTCAACGGCGGCACCGACGCGCAGGGGCGCCCCCTGCGGGACTGACGCGACACGCCCCCGGGGGTGACGGCCGAAACCGTCGACCCCCGGGGGCGCGAACCCCGCTGTAGTCGCCCCTACCGCTCGTCGGCACCGGCCCCGGGCATCGGCGCGTCGGCCGCCCGCAGCGGCGCCCACCCGGCGTCCCGGGCCCGCGCGGCCGCCAGCAGACCACCCACCGCCGCCGCGTTCGTCACCGCGCCGGCGAAGACCATCGCCACCGCCTCGTCGAGGTCCACCCGGGCGAGCCGCATGGTGGCCTCCTCGCCGTGCCGCACGTGCCGCTCCCCGTCGGGTACCGGCGTCAGGTCGCGGGCCAGGAAGACCCGGATCAGCTCGTTGGAACAGCCCGGCGTGGTGTGCAGGTCGACGAGCACGTCGATCCGGCCGGCCCGCAGGTCGGCCTCCTCCGCCAGCTCGCGCAGCGCCGCCTCGGGCAGCCCCTCCCCCTGCACGTCGATCAGCCCGGCGGGCAGCTCCCACAGCGGCCGCCGCACCGGATGCCGGTACTGCTGGAGCAGCACCACCCTGCCGTCGTCGTCGAGCGCGACCACACCGACCGCGCCGACGTGCCGTACGTAGTCGCGGGCCGCGACCCCGCCACCGGGCATCGTCACCTCGTCGGTGACGACCGAGAACACCGGCCCGTGGAACCGTTCGACGCTGGACCGGACCTCGAAGACGTGTCCGCCGTCCGGCGTGCTCACCTGCCGGCCTTCGCCGGCTTCGCGGCACCGTTGCGGCCGGCGAACTCCACCGACCCGTCGGCGGCGGCCCCGCTGCGCGGGTCGACCGCACCCGGCACCGCCGCCGGCTCCGCGGCCTCGGCACCGGTCCGCGTGTCACGCGGACCGACCAGGTCGACCGGCAGCTGGTCGGCCGACGCGTACGTCACCACCGCGCCGACGAACGCCGCGAACAGCGGATGCGGCCGGGTCGGCCGGCTCTTCAGCTCCGGATGCGCCTGCGTGGCCACGAAGAACGGGTGCAGGTCGCGGTCGAGTTCGACGAACTCCACCAGCCGGCCGTCCGGCGAGGTGCCGGAGATCCGCAGCCCGGCCCCGGTCAACGCGTCCCGGTAGGCGTTGTTGACCTCGTAGCGGTGCCGGTGCCGCTCGCTGACCTTCGTGGCGCCGTACGCCTGCGCGACGATCGACCCCTCGGCCAGCTTCGCGTCGTACGCCCCCAGCCGCATCGTGCCGCCCAGGTCACCCTTGCCGGCGACGATGTCGGTCTGGTCTGCCATGGTCGAGATCACCGGGTGGGCCGCCCGGTCGTCGAACTCCAGCGAGTTCGCGCCGTCCAGACCGGCCAGGTGGCGGGCCACCTCGATCGTCATGCACTGCAGACCGAGGCACAGCCCGAGGATCGGCACGCCGTTCTCGCGCGCGAAGCGGGCCGCGCCGACCTTGCCCTCGATGCCGCGGACACCGAACCCGCCGGGGATCACGATCCCGTCGACACCGGACAGCGCGGCCGCCGCCCCGGCCGGGTCGACACAGTCGTCACTCGGCACCCACCGCAGCTGCACCCGCGCCCGGTGGTGGAACCCGGCGGCCCGGATCGCCTCGCTGACCGACAGGTAGGCGTCGGGCAGGTCCACGTACTTGCCGACCAGCGCCACCGTCACCGTGTGGTGCGGGTGGTGCACCCGCTCCAGCAGGTCGTCCCAGCCGCTCCAGGCCACGTCGCGGAACGACAGCCCGAGCCGGCGTACGACGTAGGCGTCGAGGCCCTCGCGGTGCAGCACCTTCGGGATGTCGTAGATGCTCGGCGCGTCGGGCGCGGCGATGACCGCCTCGCGGTCCACGTCGCAGTACAGCGACAGCTTGTGCTTGAGCTTGTCCGGGATCTCCCGGTCCGAGCGGCACACGATCGCGTCCGGCTGGATACCGATGCTGCGCAGCTGGGCCACCGAGTGCTGGGTCGGCTTCGTCTTCAGCTCGCCGGACGGCGCCAGGTAGGGCACCAGCGACACGTGCAGGTAGAAGCAGTTGTCCCGGCCGAGGTCGTGGCGGACCTGCCGGATCGCCTCCAGGAACGGCAGCGACTCGATGTCGCCGACCGTGCCGCCGACCTCGGTGATCACCACGTCGGGTGTTCGCCCGTCCTCGTCCGGCTCGCCCATCGCCAGGATGCGGGCCTTGATCTCGTTGGTGATGTGCGGGATGACCTGCACCGTGTCGCCGAGGTATTCGCCGCGCCGCTCCTTGGCGATCACCGCCGAGTAGATCTGGCCGGTGGTCACGTTCGCCTTGCCGGACAGGTCCCGGTCGAGGAACCGCTCGTAGTGCCCGACGTCGAGGTCGGTCTCCGCCCCGTCGTCGGTGACGAAGACCTCACCGTGCTGGAACGGGTTCATCGTGCCCGGGTCCACGTTCAGGTACGGGTCGAGCTTCTGCATCACGACCCGCAACCCACGGGCGGTGAGGAGGTTTCCGAGGCTGGAGGCGGTCAGGCCCTTTCCGAGCGAGGAGGCCACGCCCCCGGTGACGAAAATGTGCCTGGTCGTCCGTGCTGAAGGGGCCAACGCCTGCTCCCGTGGTCGTCTGTTGCAGTCATGCAGACCAGCGGATCAGGAATGTGATCACGCCATCCACGGGATTCCACCCTAACACCTCGGACAGGTCCCCTCGCGCCCGCCTCGCGGCAGGTCAGGGCCGTCGCTCACGGTGATCCGACCGGAACGTCCCTGGTCGGGGCGTCGGGCCGCGGCCCGTCCGGACCGTCGTCGGCGGACCCCGCCGCCCGACCGGGCGCGACCACGCCCGTACCGCCGGAATCGCGAACGGCCGCCGCCTCCGCACCGTCCACCAGCGGCAGCACCGGCGGCCGGGTCCGGTCGGCGGAATGGCCGAGCACCCGCAGCGCCGCCAACGCCGCCAACGGCACCGTCGACGCCGCCGCCGCACCCGCCACGTTGAACGCCGAGCCGCTCATCACCCCGCCGATGACCGTGGCGACCGCGATCCCACCCATGCCGGCCCGGACCGCCGGGTAGATGCCGAACAGCCGCTTCAGACCACCCCACGTACGCAGCAGCGCGAACCAGACCAGCACCGCGCCGACCAGCGCGATCACCGTCAGCGAACTGCCGACCAGCGCCTCCACGTTCGCCGTGGCCGTACGCTGCACGGTCATCCCGCTCGTGCCGTCGCCGAGCGCGCTGAGGAACCGGCCGAGGCTGCCCCGCTCGGCGGCCGGCCGGCGCAGGTCGATCACCGCGAACCCGGCGGTGACCGCCAGCCCGGCCATCGTCGCCCAGGCGACCCGGGCCAGGCTGAGCCAGCCGCCGGTGCTGATCGCGGCGGCGATGGCGACCCCGGCGGTCAACGCGACCGCACCCACCGGGTCGGCGCCCAGATAGGGGCTGCCGACGACGACCACGCCGATCCCGCCGACGGCGACCATGACCGCCGGCCGCCACGTACGCCGTACCTGCTGGGCCAGGCAGCCCGCGGCCAACAGCACCCCGGCGACGAAGACCCCCAGACCGACGACACCGACACCGGCGTACCGGCCGCCCTCCAGCGCCGAGTAGCCGGTGACGCCGTTGAGCTGGAGCCGGGCGCCGGTGAGCACGTCGACGCCGACCACCAGGGCCGCGATCGTCGCCGCCGTCCCCATCGGTCCGAGCGTGGTCGGGTACGGCCGGCTCAACCGCACCACCGCGGTCGCCAGCGCCAGCGTAACCAGCGCGACCGCGCCGAAGAGCAGTCCGGCGTGCCCGGCCCGCCACCAGGGCACGATGTCGGCGAGCAGCGCGGCCGGGATCGCCAGCGCCGCCGCGACCAGCAGCACCTCGACCACGGCCACGACCCGCGCCGGAATCGGCGCCGGACCGGGTGGCCCGCCGTGTGGCCGGGCCCGGCGCAGCAGCGGCACCACGACGACGGCCAGCAGCACCTGGAAGACGGCGAGCAGGCCGAAGAACCAGTCGGCGACGGTCCGTTGGGCCCGGGCCTCCCGGTCGGCGTCGTTGGGGCCTACGACCGCCTCGGGCAGGTCGGCGGGCCGGCCGACGACGCTGCTGGCGGGATGGCCGACGAACAGCCGCTCCGGCATGGGCCGGCCGAGCACCGCGACGACGGTCGGGGCGATGTCGACCAGTTGCAGATAGCCGTCGCGCTGGGTGCTGGCCGAGGTGAGCCAGCCCGCCTCCCAGCCCGGCCCGTCGGCGACCGCGACGTGCAGCCGCGACGACTGGTCGGTGTCGGAGACCCCGGCGACCAGCACCAGCGACCGGTCCGGCCGGGCGTCGAGGACCCGGGCCAGTTCGGCGTCGGCGCGGGCGGCGGCGGTGGCCCGCTCCTGTGGATCCTCGCCGCTGACGGTGCCGAGGTCGACGATGCTCAGTACGCACGACGCCAGCAGGTCGCCCGGGTCGGCGGGCAGCTCCGGCTCGTACCGGTCGACCCGGCCGAACGGGCGGGCGGCGGCGACGGCGGCGCCCGGGCCGACCGCGACGGTGCAGCGCATCGACTCGGCCAGCGCCCCCGGCATGGTCCCCCACGGCAGCCGCTCCTGGTTGTAGCGGACCGCGGTGCGCTGGTCGGGCAGGTTGGCGCCGATGCCGTCGGGCTGCTCGACGACCACGTCCGGCGGCGGGCACTCCCCGATGACGGCATCGGCGTCCCAGGCGGCGTAACTGCCGGCGCCGAGGGTGAGCCAGCCGTCGACCGGGCAGGTCGGTTTACGGGCCGAGCGCACGGCCAGCGAGCCGATCGAGCCGCGTTCGGCCATCGCCCACAGGGTGGGGGTGTTCTCCGGGCTGACGTCGTCCCAGCGCAGCCCGGCGACCCCGACGACGACGGCGTAGTCGGCGGTGCCCTGCGGCGCGCCGGTGGCCGGCCGCACCACCAGGGCCGCGATCGCGGTGACCACCACCAGGGCGGTGAGCAGGATCGGCAGGACGCGGCGCAGCATCAGGCGGGCCCCCCGGACGTGCCGCCGTCGCCGGTCGCCCGGCCGGTCACACCCGTCCCGGTGGCGGGCACCAGTTCGGTGTAGACGGCCGCGAGCGCGGCGACGGTGTCCGCCTCCCGCGGCCAGGTCTCCGCCCGCCGCCGGCCACGCCGGCCCAGGTCGGCGCGGCGGTCGTCGTCGGCGAGCAGGTCGCGTACGGCCGCGTCGACGGCGTCGACGTCGCCGGGCGGCACCAGCACGGCGGCGTCGCCGACGAGTTCTGGGATGCCGCCGACGTCGGTCGCGACCAGCGGTACCCCGGCGTGCAACGCCTCCTGGGTGAACAGCTGCCGCGCCTCCCAGTCACTGGTGACCACGGCCAGGTCGGCGCCGGCGAGCAGGTCGGCGACGTCGGTGCGGTGGCCGAGCAGGGTGACCGGGGCCCGGCCCGCGGAGATCCGGGCGGCGAGCTGGATGTAGCTGGGTCCGCTGCCGGCGATCACCACGACCGGCGGCGGGTCCAGGGACCGCCAGCGGACGGCGGCGTCGACGAGGATGTCGTACCGCTTCTGCGGGTGCAGCCGGCCGACCGAGACGATCAGCGGCTGGGCGGCGGCGACGGCGAACTCGGCGCGTACGGCCGCCCGGCTGCGGCGCGGCGCGGGCAGCGCGGGCGCGGCGACCGGCGCGAGCCGGGCGTCGCGGGCGCCGAGCGCGCGGGCCCGGTCGACGAGGTCCTGCGACGCGCCGAGCCCGACCCGGGCGGCGCGGGCGACGACCCGCTCGACCAGCCTCGACACCTGCCCGCGCAGGCCGGTGGCGAGGACCGCGTTGTGCCAGGTGACGACGAGCGGCTGGGCCGGGCGGGCCAGCGCGGCGACCAGGCCGGCGCGCAGCCCGTGGGCGTGTACGACGTCGACCGGTCCGGCGAGCACCCGGCGCAGCGCGGCGACGGCCCGGCCGTCGGCCGGGGTGGGGTTGGCCGGGATCTCCACCGCGATGAAGCGGGCTCCGGCCGCGGTGAACCGGAACTGCTCCTCGGTGGCGCCGGGACCACAGACCGTGACGGCGGCGCCGCCGTCGACGAGTCCGCGGGCGACGGAGGCGACGTGCTGGCCGACGCCGCCGGTGCTGGAGGCGAGAACGAGCGCCACCGCGCCCGTGAAGGGCGTAACCGTTGCGTCCGCCTCGGTCACCGCGGATCCGTCCCCTCTGCGTCGTCGTGCCGGTCGGGGCCGTCGCGGCGGCGCCCGCGCAGCCGGCGCCCGACCGCCGCCACCATCGGCCGCAGGTCGTGACGGTCCAGCGGGTAGGCGACACCGGAGAACACGAGCGCCACGACGGCTCCGGCAAGCATGCCCTGAAGCAGTGCACCGGTCTGCGTCGGGGTGGCGCCGCCGGCGTCCGCCGCAGGCCAGAGGCTCGGGCCGGCTCCGGCCAGCAGGTTGACCACCACCGTACCGGCCAGCGCGGCCAGGCCGCCGGCGAGCAGGGCGACGCCCGCGGCCCGGGGCAGGCCGGCAACCGTGCCCGGCCCGGCCCGCCGGGCGACGGCGACGACCAGTACCGCGCCGAGCACCACCATCCCGACCGAGTTGGCACCGGTCACGGCCGGCACCCGCTGGTCGTCGGGGAGCGCCGCGGCCAGCAGTACGGCGGCGGCCGGTACGGCGAGCCAGCCGAGCCCGGTCGCCACCGCGGCGGCCCGGGTGTCGCCGCGGGCGTACAGCGCCCGGGACAGCACCGCGAACAGGCCGTAGCCGAGCAGTCCGGGGGCGAACCCGACGATGCCGGCGGCGGTCTGTTCGGCGGCCACGCCGGTGAAGAAGAACTGGGCGACCGGGCGGGCGACGGCGGTCAGCGCGGCGGCGCCGAGCGCGCTCAGCAGCAGCACCCGCCGGACCGTCGGGGCGAGAGTGGCCCGGTAGCCGTCGTCGTCGCCGGTGCTGTGCGCGGCGGCCAGCGTCGGATAGGCGGCCACCGCGAGCGGCACCGCCAGCACCGCCCACGGCAGCAGATACATCGTCTGGGCCAGTTGGTACGGCACGACGGCGGCGACGCCGGTCGCCCCGCCGGAGACCAGGTTCAGCGACACGAGCAGGGCCACCTGCTGCCCGGCGACGGTGACCGCGCCGGCGACCGCCAGCCCGCCGACGCGACGCCGGGCGTCGGCGTCGAACGCGTACGTCGGTGTCGGCCGCAGCCGCAGCGCCCGCAGCGGGATCAGCAGCGACAGCGACAGGACGACCACCCCGGCGGTGGTGCCGACGGCGAGGATCAGCTCGCCGGCCAGGTCGACGCCGGCGATGTCGACGCCGCGGCCCTGGGTGCCGGCGAAGACGAGGTAGGCGGTCATGACGGTGACGCTGGACAGCAGCGGGGCGATGACCGGCCAGGCGAACCGCCGGTGCGCCTGCAGCACACCGGTCAGCACGATCCCGACGCCGTACAGCGGCAGCTGCGGGGCGAAGATCCGCAGCATCCGGGCGCCGACGGCGACCTCGGCGGGGGTCGGGTCGTTGGCGATCGCGGCGACGATCGGCGCGGCGAACACGGCGACGACCACCGCCAGCGGCACCAGCAGGGTGACCGTCCAGGTCAGCAGCGCGCCGGTGGTCGCCGCGACCGCGCCCCGGTCACCGGCCGCGATCGCCCCCGCCAGCAGCGGTACGACGAGACTCGCCAGCGCCCCGCCGGCCACGATCTCGAAGATGATGTTGGGGACGGTGTTCGCGATCACGTAGACGCCGCCGAGGTCGGTGTCGCCGACGACCCAGGTGAACACCCCGGTACGGGCGAACCCGGCCAGCCGGCTGGCAACGGTCAGGACGGCGATCAGCGCGGCGGCGCCGGCGATCCGACCGGCGCCGGTGGCCGTACCCGGCGTGCCCACGTCAGGCGCTACGCCGGCCCAGCGCGTCCAGCTCCCGCAGCCCCGGGGTGCGCTGGATCACCTGGGTGAAGCTGACCTTCTCGCTGGCGGCGGTCAGCGCGGTGAGCACCGCCAGGATCCCGGCCCGCCCCAGCGGCCCGGTCCGGGCGGCCAGCGCCACCCCGAGCAGGGCACCGAGCGCGTTGGCGCCGGAGTCGCCGAGCATGACCCGCTCGTCGAGGTCGTCGGGCAGCAGCGCGGCGGCGGCACCGACCGGTCCGGCGGCCAACCCGCCGGCGGGCCCGGACACCAGCGGGGCGCCGAGCAGCAGCCCCGACTTCAGCGCCCGGCCGGGCCGCAGGTCGAGCAGGTTGACCAGGTTGGCGGTGCCGGCGACGACCCCGGCGCCGAGCAGTGTGTCGACGACCCGGCCGGTACGGCGCTGGCCACGGCGGTGCCGGTGGGCCCGTACGGTCGGGTCGGCGGCGAGCAGGCTCGCGGCGGCGAGTCCGGCCGCACCCACTCCGACGATCTTCAGCAGGCCGCTGGTGACCCGGCCGTCCCCCAGGGCGCGCAGATGGCCGGCGAAGCCCTTGGCCGCCTTCTGGTCGGGGCGGGCGCCGACGACGTCGTCGTAGAGGCCGACTGCGCCGCAGGCGAGTCCGGCGACCGCGGCGGCGGCACCGGACGCCGGCCCGGGCGCTCCGGCGGCGGCGGCGACCGACGCCCCGACGGCCAGGGCCGGTCCGGCGGCCAGCGTCACGGTGCGGCCCCGGAAGTTGGTGCGGTCCAGGGCCGGTGCCTGCGGGGTGGCGGCCACCGCGCCCAGCGCGGCGCGGGCGGCGAGCACACCGACGCCGGCCACCAGGAGGCGGCCGGCGAGACGTCGGGCGTTCACTCGGTCATCTTCGGTACGAGACCGGCGGCACCGCTGTTGACGCCGTACTGTCCGGCCCGGTTGAACATGAACTGCTCGGCGAGGGCGAGCACGGTGACCAGCTGGCCCTGCAGGGTGTTGGCGTGGTCGATGGTCGAGATCGTCTTCGACAGGGTGGGGTCACCGCGGACGACCGCGACGACGTTGCCGCCACTGGCGCCGGTGCCGGCCACGACGAGCGGCCCGACCCGGTCGAACTGCGCGGCGATGGTGACCACCGCCGAGTCCTTCTTGGCGAAGTCCCGGTCGACGTACGGCTGACCGGTGACCAGCAGGACCCCCTGGGCGGGGGTGCCGATCTGCTCGTCGGCGTTGATGTAGCCGGCGGTGCGGTAGGCGCTCAGCACCGACTTGACGTCGGCCTCGACGACCGGCGGGGTGCCCTGCGGGCGTTCGAGCAGCACGTTGGCCAGCAACGCGGCGGATGTCTCCACACCGTTGCTGTTGCGGGGCAGGTCGGCGGCGGGGACGCTGGTCGGCAGCGCGCGGGTGGCGAGTTCGAGCAGTTCGGTGCCGTTCTCCGGGTCGACGAACTTGTCCAGCACATCGATCCTGCCGGTCACGCTGGCTCCGGCGGTCTCGAGCATCGCGGTGACACCCTCGACGTGGTCCTGGCCGGACGGCAGCACCACGAGCGCGACGCGGCGGTCGGTGAGCTTGCCGGCGAGCATGACCGGAGCGGCCTCGGCGACGAAGTCCTCCTCGAGGTCGACCTCCCGCTGGAGGCTGCTGACCGTCTCCCGCAACTGCTGGTTGTCCTTGCGCAGTCCGTTGACGGTGTCGTTCAACTGGTCGGCCACCGGTCCGTTCAGCGCCGCGGTGCCGACGACCAGCCCGATGGCCAGCGCCAGGAACACCGCGGTGAGCGACACCACGTGGTACCGGAAATTGATCACGCCTGAAGCCCCTTGAGCAACGGGGGACTAGAAGAGCCGTCCCAGCAGCTGTCCGATCTGGAAGACCAGATTGTCCCACCATTCGGAGGCGACCCCGAGATAGGTCTTGCCGACGGTGGACACGGCCACCGCCGACGCCATGGCGGCCACCGCCGACAGCACCAGCAACAGCAGCGACGATCCGGAGATGTTCTGCCGGTAGAGCCGGCTGACGCCCTTGGCGTCGACCAGTTTGCCACCGACCTTGAGCCGGGTGAGGAACGTCGACGCCATGCCGCCGCGCCCCTTGTCGAGGAACTCCACCAGGGTGGCGTGGGTGCCGACCGCGACCAGCAGCGACGCGCCCTTCTCGTCGGCGAGCAGCATCGCCAGGTCCTCGCTGGTCGCCGCGGCCGGGAACGTCACCGCCGACAGGCCGAGCTGCTGCACCCGGGCCAGGCCGGGGGCCCGCCCGTCGGGATAGGCGTGCACGATCACCTCGGCGCCACAGCGCAGCACGTCGTCGGTGACCGAGTCCATGTCGCCGATGATCATGTCGGGGGTGTAGCCCGCCTCGACCAGTGCGTCGGCGCCGCCGTCGACGCCGATCAGGACCGGCTTGTACTCGCGGATGTAGGGGCGCAGCACGTCCAGGTCGGCCTTGTAGTCGTAGCCGCGGACCACGATCAGGCAGTGCCGGCCGCCGATACGGGTCTCGATCTCGGGTACGCCCACCCCGTCGAACAGCAGGTCACGTTCCTGCTTGAGGTATTCCATCGTGTTGGCGGCGAACGCCTCCAACTGCACCGACAGGCCCTCCCGGGCGTCGGCCATGGCCTTGGCGACGGTCTCGGCGTCCTGCCGGACACCGTGCGCCACCGGCTCGCCGTCCAGCAGCACCGTGTTGCCGTCGATCCGGACCGTGTCACCCTCGCGGATCGCCTGGAACGCGGTCTCGCCGAGGTCGTCGAGCAGCGGGATGCCGGCCTCGATCAGCACCTCCGGACCGAGGTTGGGGTAACGGCCGGAGACCGACGGCTTGGCGTTGAGAACCGCGGCGACGCCGACGGCGACCAGCGAGTCCGCCGCCACCCGGTCCAGGTCGACATGGTCGATGATCGCGATGTCACCCGGCCGCAATCGTCCGACCATGCGTTTCGTCCGCCGGTCGAGGCGTGCGGTGCCGGTGACGATGCCCGGTTCGACGGTCCGGGTCCGGCGCAAGGTGGGTAGACGCATCGGCACCATCCTGGCATGTGAGGCACAGTTTCCTGTTGCGACATGCCCCGAGCAGAGTCGCAACCTCCAGGGAAGCACACCAGAGCGGGAATCCGTGTGGCTATTGTCACACGGAATGCTCAGTGGCGCCTTTCGCGAGCCGCCACCGCCAGTAGTTCCTCGGCATGTGCGATACCCAGGTCCGAATCGGGCAAACCAGCCAGCATCCGGGCCAGTTCGCGGGCCCGCTCGGTGTCCTCCACCACCTGCACCCCGCTGGTCGTGACCGCTCCCCCGGTGTCCTTGGCGACCACCAGGTGCCGGTCGGCGAACGCCGCCACCTGCGGCAGGTGCGTCACCACCAGCACCTGGTGGCTACGCGCCAACCGGGCCAACCGGCGACCGATTTCCACCGCCGCCTGCCCACCGACACCCGAGTCGACCTCGTCGAAGACCAGTGTCGGCGGCCCGCCCGAGCCCGCGAACACCACCTCGATCGCCAGCATCACCCGCGACAGCTCACCGCCGGACGCCCCCCGCTGCAACGGCAGCGACGGCGCGCCCGGATGGGCCAGCAACCGCAACTCCACCTCGTCGGCGCCGTCCGGCCCGATCCCGACCTCGACCCCGTCGACCGTCACCGTCGGCTCGCCACGCCCGACCGGCCGCGGCAGCACCGCGATCTCGATCCGCGCGTGCGGCATCGCCAACCCGGCCAACTCCACCGTCACCTCGTCGGCGAACCGGGCCGCGGCGGCCCGCCGCGCCGCCGTCAACCGCGCGGCCAGATCGGCGACCTCGGCCGACAGCCGGACCCGTTCCCGCTCCAACTCCTCCAGCACGTCGTCGGAACTGTCCAACTCGGACAGCCGGGTACGCGCCCGCTCCGCCCAGGCGACCACCCCGTCGACGTCGTCGGCGTACTTGCGGGTCAGCCCGCGCAGCACCGCCCGCCGCTCGTAGACCGCCTGGAGCCGGGCCGGATCGGCGTCCAGCGAGTCCAGGTAGGACGACAGCTCCGCCGCGACGTCACCGACCAGGGTCGCCGCCTCCTCGAGGCGACCACCGAGGTCACCGAGGACACGGTCGACACCCGCCTGCGCCTCCAGCGTGCGCCGCGCCGCTCCCAGCAGGCCGGTCACGTCGGGCGTCTCGTCAGCGACGTCGCCGGCACCGGCCAGCGACACGTACGCCAACTGCGCCGCGGTGCGCAGCCCCTCGGCGTGCTCCAGCCGCTGCGCCTCGGCCTTCAGCTCCTCGTCCTCACCGGGCTGCGGATCGGCCCGGCTGATCTCGTCCAGGCCCAGCCGCAGCAGGTCGGCCTCCTGGTTGCGCGCCCGCGCGTTACGGCGCCGGTCGGCCAGGTCGTCGGCGACCCGGCGCCACTGCGCGTACGACTCGTGCGCCGTCGCCAGCAGCTTCTCGTGCTCCGGCCCGGCGAACCGGTCCAGCGCCGCCCGCTGCTCGGCCGGCCGCAGCAGCCGCAACTGGTCGGACTGGCCGTGGACCGCCACCACCTGCTCGCCGATCTCGCCCAACATCGACACCGGCATCGCGCGCCCCCCGACATGCGCCCGCGACCGGCCCTCGACCGTCACCGTACGGCTCAACAGCAGGCAGCCGTCGTCGTCGGGCTCCCCGCCGGCGTCGGCGACCCGGGTGTGCACCCCGGTGGCGGTCGGCTCGGACAGCCGCAACCGCCCCTCCACGACCGCCCGCCCCGGCGCGGCGCGCACCCGGCCGGCGTCGGCCCGCCCGCCGAAGAGCAGTCCGAGCCCGGTGACCACCATCGTCTTGCCCGCACCGGTCTCACCGGTGATGACGTTCATGCCGCCGGTCAACGGCAGCGTGGTGTCCTCGATGACGCCCAGCCCGGTGATTCGAAGCTCTTCCAACACAGGCAATGACAGTAGTGGCGCGGTCCGACGCTTGACCAGCCACGGACGTGCCAGCCGACGGTGCCGTACGCCTCCACCGGTGGCCCGACCGGGGATTCGCCCCGGCCACGCCCGCGGTCCCGGGCGTGTCGCCGATCAAGGACCCCGGCCACCCGGTGGGACCGGCCGGCACCGCCGGCCCGACCACCCGGCCCGGCCCCGAACGGCGGGTCAGCCCCGGTTCCCGCGCCAGCCCGCGACCGGCAGGGCGAACTTCGCGACCAGCCGGTCGGTGAACGGCCGGGGCCGCAACCGGACGATCCGCACCGGCACCGCCCCCGCTGCACCGTGACCCGGGCCCCCGGCGGCAGGTCGTAGACCCGCCGGCCGTCGCAGCACAGCACGGCCAGCGTGGTGAACGGGTCGACGGTGATCGAGAACGTCGACGTCGGCGCGGTCACCAGCGGCCGGCTGAACAGCGCGTGCGCGCTGATCGGCACCAGCAGCAGCGCCTCCACCTCCGGCCACACCACCGGCCCCCGGCCGAGAACGCGTACGCCGTCGAACCGGTCGGGGTGGCACACACCACCCCGTCGCAGCCGTACCTCGACAGCGGCCGGCCGTCGACGTCGACGCGCAGTTCCAGCATCTGGGCCCGCTCGCCCTTCTCGACACTGACCTCGTTCAGGGCCCACGACTCGATCGTCGGCCCGCCGTCGAACTCCGCCCGCACGTCCAGCGTCAACCGCTCGTCCACCGTGTACGCCCGGTCGACCACGTCGCGTACGGCCTGGTCCAGGTCGTTGATCTCGGCCTCGGCCAGGAAGCCGACCTTGCCGAGGTTGATGCCGAGCAGCGGCGCCTTCGCCGGACGGGCCAGGTCGGCGGCGCGCAGGAAGGTGCCGTCCCCGCCGAGCGCGAAGACGATCTCGGCCCCGTCGGCCGGGGTGTCCCCGTCGACCGGCACGATCCCCGGCAGGTCGAGGTCCTCGGCCTCGTCGGCCACCACCCGAACCTCGAAGCCCGCCTCCATGAGGTCGGCGGCCACCGTCCGGGCGTGCTCGGTGCTGCGCCGCCGGCCGGTGTGGGTCACCAGCAGGGCCACCCGACTCATCGGGCCTCCTCCCCAGTACGCGGCCGACCGGCCACCGGGCCGACCCCGGCACCGTCGAAACCACCCGGCCCGGGAGCCGGACCGGGATCGTCGGGGCCGGGTGCGGCCGGCCCGGGGACGCCGTCCGCCTCGGCGGGGTCGGTGCCGTCGGCTGCCCCCGCGGGCCCGGCCGCGACGACCGCCCGCACCCGCTCCGCACCGATCCCCGCCGCGCCGCGGCGCAACCACACGAAGAACTCCACGTTCCCGCTGGGCCCCGGCAGCGGGCTGGCCACCACGTCGGCGAGGCCGAGTCCGAGGGCGGCGGCCGACGCCGCCACGTCCAGCACCGCCTCGGCCCGCAGCGCCGGGTCACGGACCACCCCGCCCGCGCCGACCCGCTCCCGCCCCACCTCGAACTGCGGTTTGACCATCAGTGCCAGGTCGCCGTCGGTACGCGTACACGCGGCGAGCGCCGGCAGCACCAGCCGCAGCGAGATGAACGACAGGTCCGCCACCGTCAGGTCGACCGGGCCACCGATCTGCTCCGGGGTCAGCGACCGCACGTTGGTCCGCTCGAAGACCCGTACCCGGTCGTCGCCGCGCAGCGACCAGGCGAGCTGGCCGTAGCCGACGTCGACCGCGACGACCTCGGCCGCCCCCGCGCGCAGCAGCACGTCGGTGAACCCGCCGGTCGACGCGCCCGCGTCCAGGCACCGCCGGCCGGTCACCGCCAGCCCGGCGGGCCCGAACGCGGCCAGCGCGCCGGCCAGCTTGTGGCCGCCGCGCGAGACGTACTCCTGCTTCGGGTCGTCGCCGACGACCCGGACCGGGTCGGCCGGGTCGACCATGGCCGCGACCTTGCGGGCGACGACCCCGCGCACCTGGACCCGCCCGGCCTCGACGAGGGCGGCGGCCTGTTCGCGGGAACGGGCCAGGCCACGACGGACGAGTTCGGCGTCCAGCCGGGTACGGCGAGCCATGGGTGTCTCCGGGAGGGCGGGCGGTCAGCCGTGGTCGATGGTGGCGAGGGTTTCCTGGAGCGTGCGGTGCGCCGCCTCGTACTGGGCGATCTGGTCCGCCGGCGGCAGGTCGGCGGCGTTGGCCATCGCCTGGATCGCGGCGTCGACCGCCGGGTGGCCGGAGCCGCCGGCCCCGGCGACGGTCGGCAGTGCCAACGCGTCCCCGTCCGCCGACCACCGGCCGTCGCCCGGCGCGGCCGGTCGGAAGCCGCCGGCGGGCGGGGCCGGCCGGGGACCACCGGGCGGCGGGCCGGGCCGGGCACCGCCCGGAGGCGGGCCGGGCCTTCCGGGTACGGTCACGCTTCCGCGCTCCCGGCCGGCGGGGCCGCCTTCTTGACAGCCTTCTTCGCGACCGCCTTCTTGGCCGGAGCCGCCTTCTTCGCCGCGGCGCGCCTGGGCGTGACCCCCTTGGTCGGGGCGGCGGCCACCTCGGTCGGCGCCTCGACGGCCGATGCCCGGCTGACCGGCGGCTCGGTGACCAGGTCGGCCGGGGCCGGCTCGAACAGCGGCGACACCGCCCGGCCCACCTCGGACCGCTTCGCCACGGTCTTCTTCGCGACCGCCTTCTTCGCCACGGCCTTCTTCGCCACCGGCTTCTTCGCCACCGGCTTCTTGGCCACGGCCTTCTTCGCCACCGGCTTCGCGGCGGTGGGTGCCGCCGGCGGTGCGCCGGCGGCCGGGAGCAACGCGGCACCGGCCGCCTCGGCCGCATCCGCGCGGGCCTGGGTCTCGATCAGTTCGCGCTCCAGATCACGTACCCGGGTGGTCAGGTCGGCGACCTCCTCGGCCGTGGCCAGCCCCACCGCGCCCAGCGTCCGGTCCACCTCGAAGCGGACCAGCTTGGTCAACGCCTCCCGGTTGGCCGCGCTCGTGGTCAGCAGTTCCTCTGCCATCGCCTGGAGCTGGGCGGCGGTCGCCCCGCCGGCACCGACGAGGTTGCGGGCCGCCCGCTCGGCCTTCTTCTTCGACGCCTCGGTCAGCCCGAGAGCCATCTCGAGGTATGCCCGCCACGCGTCCGGCATGCCCGGTCCCCTTCCCGATCGCGAATCCTCCGGGTGTCACGCTACCGGGCGCCGCCACCGGGACGGTGCGGTACGGTGCGCAGAACGGGCGCGCCGTGACGACGTACGCCGATCGGAGCACGACCTCCCGCCCGGCCGGCGCGGCTCCGGCCGGCGACACGACGACGATGGAGGCGACAGGTGGCCACGGTTGACGAGTGCCGGCAGGCTCTGCACGATCTGGCGGACCGGCTCGCCGCGAACGCGGCCAAGGTACGCGACCGGGTGGACCTCGACCGCACCCTCGCCTGCCGGGTCACCGACCTCGACACCGCCTTCCACGGCCGGCTCACCGACGGCCACCTGGTCGACCTCGCCGACGGCGACGACCCGAAGGCCAAGATCGCGCTGACCACCTCCAGCGACGACCTGATCGCCCTCGTCCGCGGCGAACTCGACGTCACCAGGGCCGTCGGCACCCGCCGGATCTCGATCAGCGCAAGCCCGTTCGACCTGCTGAAGCTGCGCAAGCTCCTCTGAGGACGGCCAGCCCGCCGCAGCCGGTCAGCCGGTCAGGCCGAGTTCCCGCAACGCGGCCCGCGCCGGCTCCGAGCCGGCGGCCGGCGCCACCTCGCGCGCCACGGACCGCGACCAGGCCGCCGCGCACAGGGCGGCGAGCGCGTCGAGCGTCGACCCGGACCCGTCGAGCCGCAGCCCGTCGCCGGTCACCCGCCAGCCGCCGCTCGCCGGCTCCCCCGCCGGCACCCGCACCACACCGTCCACGTCGAACAGTCCACGTAGGTCGTACCCGACGAAGGTGGGTCGGCGCTCCGCGGGTGCGCCCAGCAACTCCCGGGCGTCACTGACCCCGGTCAGCACCAGCAGCGAATCCATGCCGGCCCGCACCGCACCCTCGATGTCGGTGTCGAGCCGGTCACCGACGACCAGCGGCCGGGACGCACCGACCCGCTCGGCGCCGGTACGGAACAGCCCCGGCGCCGGCTTCCCGACCACGATGTCCGGGTCCCGGTCCAGCGCCGTACGCAGCACCGCCACCAGCGACCCGTTGCCGGGCAGCGGCCCGCGCGGGCTCGGCAGGGTGCGGTCGGTGTTCGTCGCCACCCAGATCGCGCCGGCCCGCACCGCGAGCGCCGCCTCGGCCAGCTCGGCCCAGCCGACCCGTGGCCCGTAGCCCTGGACGACCGCGACCGGCTCCTCGTCGGCGCGGCCGACCGGGACGAGACCGACCTCGCCGATCTCGTCCCGCAACGCGTCGGCGCCGACGACGAGCACCCGGTCCCCGGGAGCCAGCCGCCCGGCGAGGACGGCCGCGGCCGCCCCCGCCGAGGTGACCACCTCGTCAGCGCCGGCGGGTACCCCCATCCCGGTCAGCAGTTCCGCGACGTCGGCGGCCCGCCGGGAGGCGTTGTTCGTCGCGTACGACACCGACCGCCCCTCGTCGTGCAGCCGCCCGATCGCCTCGACGGCACCGGGAATCGGCTCGTCGATCAGGTAGACGACCCCGTCAAGATCAAAAATGACCAGGTCGTACGCGTCGACCAGCCGACCCTGCCGCGGCCCGCTCACTGACCGGCCGGCCCCGGCCGTTCACCGGTCGTACCGGCCACGTCGCCACCGGTCTGACCGTCGCCGTCGGCGGAGTCGCTGCCGGTCGACCGGTCGACGTCGGCATCCGGACCGGACGCGACGGCCGAGGGCTCGTCGTCCGGCTCGAACGACAGGTCCTTGTCGTCGTCGCCGTGCCCGGTCTCGTCCACCCGCGTGGCGTCGCTCTCCGGCCGGTCGCCGTCGTCGCCCCGTACGGCGGCGGCCGTCTCGACGGCTGCCACCTCCCGGTCGGCGGGCACGGTGTCGTCGTCCGCCGCGGCGTTCGGGTCGTCGTCCCCGAGGCCCTCGGCCTCGTCGTCGACAGCCGTCTCGTCGCCGTCCTCGAGCTCCTCGTCGTCGCCCTCGATCTGCACGCCGTCGAGTTCGAGCAGCCGCTCGGCCGCGTCCGTCTCACCGTCCTCGTCGGCCTCCACGGCCCGGGCGAACCACTCCCGGGCCTCGTCCCGACGCCCGACCGCCAGCAGCGAGTCCGCGTACGCGTACCGCAGCCGGCCGGCCCACGGCTCGGTCGCCTTGCCACTGAGCTCGCGGACCTGGAGCATCGCGACCGCCGCCTCGCCCTGGCCGAGGTCACCGCGCGCCCCGGCCGCGACGATGAGCAGTTCGATCGCGGTCGCCGGGTCGAGCGCGTCGCGGTCCGCGCCCCGGAACAGGTCGATCGCCCGCTCCGGGCGGCCGAGCGCCCGCTCACTGTCCGCGAGCACCGCCAGGTGCGTCTGCCGCCCGCTCATCCGGTGGTACGTCCGCAGCTCCGCGATCGCGGTCTGCCACTCCCCGGCCCGGTACGCCGCCAGCCCGACCGCCTCACGTACGGCGGCGATCCGCGACGCCAACCGACGGGCGGCGAGCGCGTGCGCCAGCGCCTCCTCAGGCTCCTCGTCGATCAGCAGACCGGTCGCCACGAGGTGTCGGGCAACCGTCTCCGCGACCGGCTTGGCGAGCGAGAGCAGTTCGGCCCGTACGTCCTTGTCCAGGTCGCTGGCCACGATCTCGTCCGACAACTCGGGCGCGCCGGGCGCCGACACCCGCTCCGGCTCGGTCGCCGGGCGGTGCTCGTCGCGGTCGCGGTACCCGCCGTCGCGGCGCTGCTCTCGGTCGAACCCGCCACGCCGGTCGTCCCCTCCCCGGTCGCCACGGTAGCCACCCTCGCGGGGCCCGCGGTCGCGGTCGCCGCCACGGAAGCCACCCTCACGGGGACCACGGTCCCGGTCACCACCGCGGAAGCCACCCTCACGCGGCGGACCCGAACGGAACCCGCCCTCACGGTCACCACCACGGAAACCACCCTCACGCGGGCCACGGTCCCGGTCACCACCACGGAACCCGCCCGGCCGGTCCCCGCCACGCGGGCGATCCGAACGGAAGCCCCCGTCACGATCCCCGCCCCGGTAGCCACCCTCGCGAGGGCCGCGGTCGCGGTCGCCGCCACGGAAGCCACCCTCACGGGGACCACGGTCGCGGTCACCGCCACGGAAGCCACCCTCACGCGGCGGACCCGAACGGAACCCGCCCTCACGGTCACCACCGCGGAAACCACCCTCACGCGGGCCACGGTCGCGGTCACCACCGCGGAAGCCACCCTCACGGGAACCCCCGTCACGAGGGCCACGGTCGCGATCTCCGCCACGGAAGCCACCCTCACGGGGACCACGGTCGCGGTCACCGCCACGGAAGCCACCCTCACGGGGACCACGGTCGCGGTCACCACCGCGGAAGCCACCCTCACGGGAACCCCCGTCACGAGGGCCACGGTCGCGGTCGCCACCGCGGAAGCCACCCTCACGCGGCGGACCCGAACGGAACCCGCCCTCACGGTCACCACCGCGGAAACCACCCTCACGCGGACCACGGTCCCGGTCACCACCACGGAACCCGCCACCGCGGGAATCACGGTCTCCGCCCCGGAAGCCGCGGTCGCCGCCGTCACGTGGCGGACCCGAACGGTATCCACCGTCACGGTCACCACCGCGGAACCCGCCCTCACGCGGACCACGGTCGCGGTCACCACCGCGGAAGCCACCCTCACGGGAACCCCCGTCACGAGGGCCACGGTCGCGATCTCCGCCACGGAAGCCACCCTCACGGGGACCACGGTCCCGGTCACCGCCACGGAAGCCACCCTCACGCGGCGGACCCGAACGGAACCCGCCCTCACGGTCACCACCGCGGAAGCCGCCCTCACGCGGGCCACGGTCCCGGTCACCACCACGGAAGCCGCCACCGCGGGAATCACGGTCTCCGCCACGGAAGCCACCCTCACGGGAACCTCCGTCACGTGGGCCACGGTCCCGATCCCCACTCCGGTAGCCGCCCTGGCCGGAGCCGCCCTGGCGGCCGCCGTCCCGGTCGTCGCGGTAGCCACCGCGCTGGCCGCCGGAGTAGCCGCCGCGGTCACCCGCTCCGCCCCGGTCCCGGTCACCTCGGTACGGCGGACGGTCGCCTCGTGAAGACCAGTCACGGTCGCGGCCGCGCTCGGGTCGGTCGTCGTCGCGACGAGGGCGGTTGCCGCCCTCCGGTCCTGAACTCACAGCTATGTCCTTCCTCGGGCCGTCGGCGACGGCGGGCGTAACACAGTTAAGGGCCGACCCCTGGGAAAGGGGCGGCCCTCAACTATAAGAAGTCCGGCGGTGTCCTACTCTCCCACACCCTCACAAGTGCAGTACCATCGGCGCTGGAGGGCTTAGCTTCCGGGTTCGGAATGTAACCGGGCGTTTCCCCTCCGCCATAACCGCCGTAACACTATCGACTTATCAAACACCACCCCAACACCACCCAAAATTTCTGGGCGGGGGGTCGGGTGTTCGTTTGTCGGGAATCACACAGTGGACGCGTAGCAGCTTAGTAGTCAAGTCCTCGGCCTATTAGTACCGGTCAACTCAACACGTTACCGTGCTTACATCTCCGGCCTATCAACCCAGTCGTCTAACTGGGAGCCTTACCCCACCAAAGTGGGTGGGATACCTCATCTTGAAGCGAGCTTCCCGCTTAGATGCTTTCAGCGGTTATCCCTTCCGAACGTAGCCAACCAGCCATGCTCCTGGCGGAACAACTGGCACACCAGAGGTTCGTCCGTCCCGGTCCTCTCGTACTAGGGACAGCCCTTCTCAAGTATCCTACGCGCACGGCGGATAGGGACCGAACTGTCTCACGACGTTCTAAACCCAGCTCGCGTACCGCTTTAATGGGCGAACAGCCCAACCCTTGGGACCTGCTACAGCCCCAGGATGCGACGAGCCGACATCGAGGTGCCAAACCATCCCGTCGATATGGACTCTTGGGGAAGATCAGCCTGTTATCCCCGGGGTACCTTTTATCCGTTGAGCGACACCGCTTCCACACGCAAGTGCCGGATCACTAGTCCCGACTTTCGTCCCTGCTCGACCCGTCAGTCTCACAGTCAAGCTCCCTTGTGCACTTACACTCAACACCTGATTGCCAACCAGGATGAGGGAACCTTTGGGCGCCTCCGTTACCCTTTAGGAGGCAACCGCCCCAGTTAAACTACCCACCAGACACTGTCCCTGAACCGGATCACGGCCCCAAGTTAGATACCCAAATCAACCAGAGTGGTATTTCAAGATTGCCTCCACCTGTACTGGCGTACAAGCTTCACCGGCTCCCACCTATCCTACACAAGCTAATTCAGATACCAATGTCAAGCTATAGTAAAGGTCCCGGGGTCTTTCCGTCCTGCCGCGCGTAACGAGCATCTTTACTCGTAATGCAATTTCGCCGGGCCTGTGGTTGAGACAGTGGGGAAGTCGTTACGCCATTCGTGCAGGTCGGAACTTACCCGACAAGGAATTTCGCTACCTTAGGATGGTTATAGTTACCACCGCCGTTTACTGGCGCTTAAGTTCTCAGCTTCGCCCCGAAGAGCTAACCGGTCCCCTTAACGTTCCAGCACCGGGCAGGCGTCAGTCCATATACATCGAATTACTTCTTCGCATGGACCTGTGTTTTTAGTAAACAGTCGCTTCCCCCTGCTCTCTGCGGCCATACCACGCTCCAGGAGCAAGTCCCTTCACGCGTCCGGCCCCCCTTCTCCCTAAGTTACGGGGGCAATTTGCCGAGTTCCTTAACCACAGTTCGCCCGATCGCCTCGGTATTCTCTACCTGACCACCTGTGTCGGTTTGGGGTACGGGCCGCTAAGAACTCGCTAGAGGCTTTTCTCGGCAGCATAGGATCACTGACTTCACCTGAATCGGCTCGGCATCACGTCTCAGCCACAAGGTGTGCGGATTTGCCTACACACCGGCCTACACGCTTACCCCGGCACAACCACCGGCCGGGTCCAGCTACCTTCCTGCGTCACCCCATCGCTTGACTACTACCCGCCAGGTTCCCAGGCTCACCAGCATCAGTCCGAAGACCTCCACCAGATCACATGGTTAGCACAACGAGGTTCATCATGGGCGCTCTTTCGCGGGTACGGGAATATCAACCCGTTGTCCATCGACTACGCCTCTCGGCCTCGCCTTAGGTCCCGACTCACCCAGGGCGGATTAACCTAGCCCTGGAACCCTTGGTCATCCGGCGGAAGGGTTTCTCACCCTTCATTCGCTACTCATGCCTGCATTCTCACTCGTGCCGCGTCCACAACTGGATCACTCCGCTGCTTCACCCCCGGCACGACGCTCCCCTACCCATCCACACACCTGCACCCGGAACCAAAGGCTCCAGGCGAAGTAAAAATGTGAATGCCACAGCTTCGGCGGTGTACTTGAGCCCCGCTACATTGTCGGCGCGGAACCACTTGACCAGTGAGCTATTACGCACTCTTTAAAGGGTGGCTGCTTCTAAGCCAACCTCCTGGTTGTCTATGCGACCCCACATCCTTTTCCACTTAGCACACGCTTAGGGGCCTTAGCTGGTGATCTGGGCTGTTTCCCTCTCGACTACGAAGCTTATCCCCCGCAGTCTCACTGCCACGCTCTAACTTACCGGCATTCGGAGTTTAGCTGATTTCGGTAAGCTTGTAGGCCCCCTAGACCATCCAGTGCTCTACCTCCGGCAAGAAACACGCAACGCTGCACCTAAATGCATTTCGGGGAGAACCAGCTATCACGGAGTTTGATTGGCCTTTCACCCCTAACCACAGGTCATCCCCCAACTTTTCAACGTTGGTGGGTTCGGCCCTCCACACGGTCTTACCCGCGCTTCAGCCTGCCCATGGCTAGATCACTCCGCTTCGGGTCTAGAACATGCGACTAAACGCCCTATTAAGACTCGCTTTCGCTACGGCTACCCCACACGGGTTAACCTCGCCACATGCCACTAACTCGCAGGCTCATTCTTCAAAAGGCACGCCGTCACCCCTAAAGGCTCCGACGGATTGTAGGCGAACGGTTTCAGGTACTATTTCACTCCCCTCCCGGGGTACTTTTCACCATTCCCTCACGGTACTAGTCCGCTATCGGTCACCAGGAAGTATTCAGGCTTACCAGGTGGTCCTGGCAGATTCACGGCAGATTACAGGGGTCCGCCGCTACTCGGGAACATCCACAGAAGACCAGCCACTTTCACCTACCGGACTATCACCGACTACGGTTGGCTTTCCCACACCATTCGGCTAGCAACTGGCTTTATAACTTCTCGAACAAGTGTCAGCTTGTCCAGCAGAGTCCCACAACCCCGACCACGCAACCCCTGACAGGTATCACACGCAACCGGTTTAGCCTAAATCCGCTTTCGCTCGCCACTACTCACGGAATCACTATTGTTTTCTCTTCCTACGGGTACTGAGATGTTTCACTTCCCCGCGTTCCCTCCACACACCCTATGCATTCAGGTGCGGGTGACATCACATGACTGATGCCAGGTTTCCCCATTCGGACACCCTGGGATCACAGCTCGGTTGACAGCTCCCCCAGGCCTATCGCGGCCTCCCACGTCCTTCATCGGCTCCTGGTGCCAAGGCATCCACCGTCCGCCCTTGACAACTTGACCACAAAGATGCTCGCGTCCACTGTGTAATTCTCAACAAACGACCAACCCACAACCCACAGCACCACACCAGACCACAACCCAGCCCCTTCACAGAGACCACATCGCGCGGTATGCGGCACCAGGCCATGCCTGGACCATCCGAAACAACAACCCACCACGTGGCTTGTTCTTTCAGGACCCAACAGGATGCTCACATCCCCCACCAGCCGCACCACACCACCGTTCCCACCCCGAAAACTCGGAGCTGTACTAGATCCATGTGGCCGTTGCCGGCAGAAAACTCACCAGTGTCTCCGCCAAATGAGCAACCCCGACCCGACATCCGCAGGCCGCGGGCTCCTAGCCGACCTTCGCCGGCAGGCGCTCCTTAGAAAGGAGGTGATCCAGCCGCACCTTCCGGTACGGCTACCTTGTTACGAC